>CAWDNF010000019.1:0-198986 GCA_963803595.1 uncultured Solirubrobacterales bacterium | reverse complement strand
GGCTCGACCGACTGGTGGGTCAGCAAGACCTGATTGCTCCCGAGGGCGTGCGCGAATACTTCACCGCCCTGCTCGGAGCGTTCCCCGACTTCCGGCTGGAGATACTCGACTGCACGACGGGGCGCAACCGGACCGCGGTGAGATGGAAGGCCACCGGCACATTCGCCGGCCCCGGAGCTTTCAATGGCTTCCAGCCAAACGGGGCCAGGATCGAGCTCGAGGGATGCGACGTGCTCACCGTTGCAGACGACCTGATCCAGCACAACGACGCCTACATCGATTCAGGCGACCTGGCGCGACAACTCGGCCTTCTCCCGGCCGGCGGCTCGCCGGGCGAGATTCGGCTGGCTCGGCTGACCAACCTGCGCACGGCCGTTTACCAGTTCCTGGGCGGGCGGGCGCCGGAGCGCGTGGCCGGTGGTGTTTGGGTGCTCCGCGGCGGCTTTCCGATGCGCACGATGAACGTCTATCTGATCGAAGACGAAGGGAGCGTGACGGTGTTCGACGCCGGCATCTCCGCGATGGCGGGAGCGATCAGGCAGGCTGCAGCGCGACTCGGAGGTATCAAGCGCGTGGTCCTCGGCCATGCCGACGCGGACCATCGCGGTGCCGCGCCGCAGCTCGGCGCGCCCGTGTACTGCCATCCCGCCGAGAAGGAGGCGGCCGGCCTGCCGGATTCCTACCGGCCGTACTTCGACTTCCAGAAGCTCGGACCCCACGGCCGCTTCCTGCTGCCTCGGCTGCTCCCGGTGTGGGACGGCGGCTCGGTGGCGATCGAGGGCACGGTGAAGGAGGGCGACGAGGTGGCGGGCTTCCGGGTGGTCGAGCTGCCCGGGCATGCGCCCGGACTGATCGGGCTCTACCGAGAGTCCGACCGCCTGGCGCTCGGCTCGGACTGCGTCTACACGCTCGACCCGCAGACCGGGGTCGGCGGGCCGCCGCGAGTGCCGCACCCCGCCTTCAACATCGACACCGACCAGGCGCGGGCGTCGATTGGGAAGCTGGCCGAGCTCGATCCCTCATCCGCTTGGTTCGGACACGCCAAGCCGATACTGGGCGACGTCGCGAACCAGCTGAGGAGCGTGGCCGCCGGCTAGCGAACCGTTAACGGCGCCGACGGGCCTGTCCAGTAGCTTGGGAGCGGCATGCGCCGCACCAAGATCGTCGCCACCATCGGCCCAGCGTCGCGCGATCCCGACACGCTGGTCCGGATGATCGAAGCCGGCATGGACGTGGCGAGGCTCAACTTCTCGCATGGAAATCGCGAGATCCACGCGGAAAACGCCGAGCGGGTGCGAGCGGCCGCTGGGCGGGCTGGCCGGCAGGTGGCAATCCTCCAGGACCTGCCCGGACCGAAGATCCGGATCGGCAGGCTCAAGGACGACATCGCCGAGCTCAAACCAGGGGAGACGCTCGTCCTCGCCTGCGGTCAGGAGGAGGTGGGCGACGAGCAGCGCATATCGGTGAGCTGGGGCGGACTAGCCAGCGCTGTCGATCCCGGCGACGTGATTTACCTGGCGGACGGAGCGATCCGGCTCCGTGTGCAGATGATCCGCGATGGCGACGGCGAGCTCGAGACGGCGGTTGAGATCGGTGGCTCGGTCGCCTCCCGGCAGGGAATCAACATCCCGGGAAATACGCGCGGCCTCGAAGCGGTGCCGGAAGAAGATCTCGACCTGCTCAAGTTTGGAGAGTCGATCGGGGTGGACCTCGTTGCGCTCTCGTTCGTGAGGACGGCCGAGGACGTGACCAGCGTCCGCGAGCACACGCGGCTTCCACTGGTGGCGAAGATCGAGAAACCGCAGGCGGTCGACAACGCCGAGGAGATCATCCGGACGGCCGATTGCGTGATGGTCGCGCGCGGCGACCTCGGGATCGAGCTCCCGATCGAGGAGGTGCCGATGCTCCAAAAGCGGCTGCTCCGGCTGTCGGGACGGCTGGCCCGGCCCTCGATCACCGCGACCCAGATGCTCGATTCGATGGTCTCCTCCTCGCGTCCCACTCGGGCTGAGGTGGCTGACGTGGCCAACGCTATCCTCGACGGGACTGACGCGGTGATGCTCTCCCAGGAGACGGCGGTCGGCAGCTATCCAATCGGGGCGGTGGAGATGATGGCCTCGATTGCCGAGCAGACCGAGTGCTCGGCGCCCTACCGCGATTGGAACGAGGAGCGGGTCAGACGCGACGCCCGCGACCCCGCCTACACGGTCGCCTACATGGCGACAGCCGCTGCCCGTGATCTGCACCTGGCGGCCCTGGTCGTGCCTACGCTCTCCGGCCGCTCGGCGCGGCTGATCTCCGCGCACCGCCCTGAGGTACCGATCTACGCGCTCTCGCCCGGCCGCGAGACGGTTCGCCGCTGCGGGCTGATGTGGGGCGTACAGGCGGCGTCGATGCAGCGCCACGAGATCACCGAGGCGCTGATCGCTGACGCGGCCAAGAGAGTCGTCGAGCTCGGTTGGGTCAAATCGGGGGCTCGCGTCGGCATCACCGCCGGCCTGCCCAGCGGGCGGCCGGGAACCACTTCGCTGATCCAGATCCAGACGCTCTAGCGGCGCGGGCTCGGGGTCCGAGTCGGCCGGCGTGGCGCGCTCGCTCCACAGACCCTTACCCCGTCCGTGCCGTTGCGCCGCTCCGGGCGTAGAACTCAGCCTCCTGCTGGCCGAGCTCGGTGGCCGGCGGATCGCCGTAGAACCACTCGCGCGCGATCCGGTGGAAGTTGCCGCGAGCGTGGAGCTGGGAGAGAACAGCCAGCGTCAGGACCTCCATCCGCCGGCCGAAGATGTGATCGGGCGGCGCTGATTCGTGGCGCAGCTGCCCGAAATACTGCGAGCGCGGATCGCTCATGTCGATTAGGACCTGCGTCGCGTACTCCGGCGTCAGCTGGACGAACTGGTCGACCGTGTACCAGGCGGTGGCGGCCAGGAAATGCTCGAGCACCCGCTCTCGATTGAAGCGCTCGGGCTCCGGAAAGAAGCCCGTCTCGCCCCCCAGCCGCATGATCGTGTCGATATCGCCCTCGATGATCGCGCGCGCCACCTGGATCTCGAGCTCGACCGTGCCGGGCGGCATCCGTTTGAAGAGCCCGAAGTCGAGGAACGCCATCCGTCCGTCCGCCAGCAACATCGAGTTGCCCGGGTGCGGGTCGCCGGAGAACTGGTGGTGGCGGTAGAGGCATCCGAAGTAGAAGCGGAACAGGATCTCGCCGATCCGGTCACGGTCCTCCTGCGGATAGTGCTTGAGCTCCTCGAACCCGGTGCCGTGAACGTACTCCGACACCATCACCCGCTCGTGCGAGAGCGACGTAATCACGTCCGGGATGACGATGAACGGATGACCGCGGAAGATCCGCGCCAGGGTCCTCTGGTTAGCGGCCTCGAGCTCGTAGTCGAGCTCCTCCTCGATCCGGTCGCGGATCTCCCTGCCGATCGCCTGGGGGTCGAGGCCCGGCGCGATCCGCTTGAGCACGCGCAGAATCAGCCCTAGGTTCTGCATGTCGGCGCGGACTGCTGCCGCGACCCCCGGATACTGGACCTTGACGGCCACCTCGCGGCTGGCCGACTCGTGGCCGTCCGCGCCGCGGGCCGATATCCCGAGGCGGGCTCGGTACACCTGGCCGATCGATGCCGCCGCAATCGGCTCCTCGTCGAACTCCTCGAAAACGTCCTGGAGACGTTCGCCGAGCTCCTGCTCGATCACCTTCCGCATGTCCTTGAACGACACGGTGGGCGCCGCATCGCGGAGCTTTCCGAGCTTGCGCTGGAATTCCTCGCGGTATTCCTCGGGCACCAGCCCGACGTCGAGGAATGACATGACCTGCCCGAGCTTCATCGCCGCGCCTTTCATGTGTCCGAGCGCATCGACTATCTGCTCCGCGGCTTCGATGTGTCGTCGCTCGAGCGCGGCCTGGCGTCCCTCCTTGGAGCGCGCCACATTGCCCACCACGGTCCCCGCCTGTCGGATCGCCTGGCCGGCCGCTAGGCCCCCGATCTTGGCCGTCCGCCCTACGCGGGAAGTCGGGATGTTGTCCTTAGCCACCGTCGCCCCGCTGTACCTGCGATCCGGGGACGATGTCGTCCGATCCGTCCGGCCAGCGCACCCAGGCCTTGTGCCCACCGTCGTAATCGCCGGCCATCAGGATCAGCGTGGCCGGCTCGCCAAGCGCCGTGCAAGGCTCGTCGCCCTCAGGATCGAGGCCGCGCCAGATTCGTACGAAAGGGTTCGCCTCGAGCTCGGTGGCGACCGTCGTGGGGTCGGTGTGTCCCGGGTGGATTCTGGTCTCAGCCGGCAGAGCCAGGAGGGTTTCCATGATTGAGGACTTGAGGTCTGCGTAGCTCGTGTGCCCCGGGGCGCGGACGCCGCCCACCGAGCCCTTGAACAACGTGTCGCCGGTGAAGACGTCGGTCCCGCCCACGAGCAGCGAAACCATCCCGGCTGTGTGTCCCGGGGTGTGGAGAGGCTCGATCGCCAGTGCGCCGCTCTCGAGCTGGTTTCCGGGCTCGAGCGGCCCGGTGGCTCGAGCAACCAGCTCGCGCTCGAGCGGATGGATCAGGACGGGGGCTCCGGGGTGCCGCTCGAGAACCGCGTCGAGCGCTGCCACATGGTCGTGGTGGTGGTGCGTCAGGAGCACATGCGTGAGCGAGAATCGCATCCTGTCGAGCACGTCGAGCAGCGGCTCAATCGGTCCGCCGGCATCGATCATCACGGCGTGGGAGCCCAGCTCGTCAGCCACCAGGTAGCTGTTGGAGAGAAAATCGGGATGCATCGAGCGCTCGATGATCACGGCGCTCAGCGTAGCCGGTAGCCTGGGCCCCGAGCATGAGCCTGATCCACACCTGTTACCGGATCACGGATATCGATCGTTCCGTGGCGTTCTACAACGCGCTGGGGTTCGAGGAGAAGGGCCGGATCCCGATCAGAGACGAGGCGATCAACGTGTTCATGGGGCTGCCCGACGATGGGCCAGAGCCGCGGCTCGAGCTGACTTACAACATCGGCCAGGATGAGCCCTACGACATTGGCACCGGCTACGGGCACATCGCGATCACGACGCCGGACCTCGATTCGACTCTCGAGCGGCTGACCGGTCAGGGGATCGAGCCGGAGCGACCGCCCTACTCGGTCCGCGAGGGTGGCTCGCGGCTGTGCTTCGTGCGTGACCCCGACGGCTACCGAATAGAGCTGATCGAGCGCGGCTAGTGCACCGGCGAGGCGTCTGTCACTGGATCTCCCCGCCGCTGCAGAAACCGGTCACCTGTCCCGTCCCGGGATGGCCGGGATCGGGCGCGTAGCCAGGATCGGTCTGGACGAACGCGATGCCGTCGAAGGTGCCCGAGATCACCGCTCCGGACTTTGTCACCTTGTTCACCGCCAGCACCTCCATGAATGGCGGGATCGTCGGCGGTGGATCGGAGCTGTTTCCGGGCTCGGTGCTGAACGTTCCGCTGCACTCGCCGGTCATGGTGACCGTGGTCGCCCAGCCCTTGAAGCTTGGTGGAGCCGGTCCCAGGCTGGGGGTGTTCAGCTTCCACCACTGCGCGCCCCAGAACTCGACGTGGTCTCCCACGAACGCGTTGAGGTCGCCGATCGTGAACGCCTCAACCGGCTGTGCGGACGCGGTTGAAGCGATCGTCAGGCTGGCCACGACCACGGCGACAGCTGAGAGCAAGCGGTTTCTGAATCTCGCGGTCACGATGCCTCCCGGTCGTCCTGCGTTGCGCAGCGGTTGCCTCTGCTCCAGGCCGGAACGTAACCATGCTGCCAGGCTGCGGTCAAGCAACAAGGCGCTACTTTTCCGTCTCAATGCCGAACTCGACCAAGATCGCTGCATTGCTCGAGCGCGTCGCCCAGGGCGTGGCCATCCACGACCGGGAGAACCCGGGTCACAGCACCTGGGGAATCGGAATGGCCAGCTTTGACATCGAGCGGCTTGGCCTCGAGGAAGGCGAGGAGATCCTGCCGGGGATCGTGCTCCAGGCCGACGGCGGCCAGACCGGCCAGTTCCGGATTCTGTGCGACGGCCAGCATGGCGGCGCCGAAGAGGAGGAGGAAGAGGTTCTCGCCGATGCGGTGTCAGACGAGGAAGTCGCCGAATCGGTCTCGCCGCCTCCGCTGAGCCCGCCGATCTAGGGCACGTCGTCCCTTCTGGTGCGGCCACGCCTGCCGGCCGTGCGCTGGTGCCGCGTGGCGCGACGATGGCTGCCGTGCTTGCGGTGGGCAATGCGGCGCCGGGCCAGCGCCGAGGGAACCTGACCGCCGTTTTCGGAGATCACCTGCGCTTCCTGCGGCGCGCTGACAGTTCCGCAAGCGCCGGTGGCGGGCGGCGTCGTTGCGCTGCCGACCTTGATGCCGGTCCGGTAGCCGCTCACCCCACCGTGGCCGTCGACCACCGTGAGGACCGCGTCGTACCAGCCGGTTCCGGCATAGGAATGGGTGACGCGTGTACCCGTGGCATGTGTGCCGTCTCCGAAATCCCAGTAGTAGTGGAGCGTCCCGCCGCCACGGCTGACCGAGCCACTGGCGTCGAACGAGACCTCCTGACCCGGTCCTACCTTGGTCGGAAGCGCCTCGTAATAGGCGATCGGGGCGGCGCTTTGCTTGACCGCACCCGCGTACTCCGGGCGCGCCAGAAGGTATGACGTCCACGTGGCCGGCAGCTCGAGCGCGCGCCTCGGGCCTTCGGTCAGCTTGCCTGAGACGAAGTTGCCGTCGGTCATGAGGTTGAAATGCGGGACGTTGTCCCTTGGGGTGTCGTAGCCGGCCTGCTGCATGAACAGGCCGGCGTTGCCCAGCGGAGAAAGCGGCGTGTTGCCGACGATGTCCTCCTGGCTGTTCGAGTCATAAGCGCCGAGCACTCCGTAGCCCGGAATGCCGAGCTGGATGAACGGAACCTGATCGGTGCGCCCGAGCGTGTCGTCCTGGACGGGGGAGTACTTGGCTATGTCCGACGGGCGATAGGCCGACACGACGCGCCCGTGCTCGTTGGGGTTGTCGAGAGGGAACTGGAAGTGGTACCTGGCGCCCAGCACCGCGAACGCCTCGTGCACGGCTTGATCGAGCGCCGCCCGGAAGTGCAGGATCGCCGGCATGTTGTCGGCGATCGCCTTGGGTGGCGTGTTGGCGTTCGGTCCGTAGATCGTGAAGTTGTGGATTGGCGAGGCATTGATGTTCGTGTACCACGGGCCGGGGGTCCACGTGCTGTTCGTGGTTCCCTCCGGATAGGCGGGGTACTCCATCCCGTTCTGGTCCATGTTGGCCACGAGCACGTAGCGGCCCTGGGGGCCGGGCGGAATCAGGTTGTCGGCGTAGTACTGCGATCCCTCTAGCCCGATCTCCTCGGCGTCGAACAGCGCGACCTTGATCGTCCGCGCCGGCCAGGCGTCGTTGGCACTCCACCAGTGAGCCAATCCCTGAAGCTCGCCCATGCCCATCGTGACCCCGCTCGTGTCGTCGTAGGTGGAACCGTTTCCCGTGTTGAGCAGGGGTGTCGAGTCAGGATGCCCCGCCACCAGCGCCACCTCGCCCGGGCATGCTTGCCCCGGGATCGTCGCCACCCGCACATCGCCCTGGTAAGGGGTGTTCGGACCGCCGAACACGTTCGGCCAGAACAGGTGGTCGGAGACATTGATCGCGCGGGCGAACGTCTCGCCCATCACGCTCGGGCTCGTCATCTGCTGCTTCCAGTGCAGGAAGAACTCCTGCCACCCGTTGACATTGGGCGGCAGGTTGCCGTCGGCCGGGTTGAGGTCCCCTGGGGGTCCATCGAAGCCGCTGTAGCGCATCAGGTAGTTGGAGGACATGAACACGAGCTGGTCGGCGATGTAGCCGATGTTCACAGTGGGACGCGCCTGCATCGGCGCATACACCGATGTTGCCTGCCCGGCACGGGCTGGGACCGCCCACAGCAGAGCGACCAGAGCGGCGATCAGTAGGCCGATGCGAGGCGCCTTCATGCCGGCGATCGTAGGTTTCGCCTGACGAAGGTCAAAGCGAAACGGTACGAATACCGTCCGCCTATAGGCGCGGCGCAGGCACCCCTGCCCGCCGAGCAATCTCGGCCGCCAGCCGCGAGATCGTCGGGCACTCGATCCGCAGCCGAGCCCCCGCTCGCAGCACGGCACCCGGGATTGCATCGAGCTCGAGCTCACGACCGGCCGCTATGTCGCGCTGCATCGAGGATCCGAGCTCGGCATGGGCTTCGTCAAGCTCGGCCAACCGCGCGGCGGGATCGATCAGCGCCCCGTCGGCGGCCGCGACGGCCGCGCCCTCCTCGATACACCCTTTCAGCGCCATCCGCCATCCGGAGTCCGACCTGATGAAGCCGATCGGACGATCGGCCGCGCTGGTGGTGCAGGCGAGCGCGTTCAGCCGGACGAGCTTCGACCAGAGGATCTGCTTCTCGCTGTCCTCGATCCTGGCGGGAACACCAGCATGCTCGAGGGCTTCCGCGAGCCGCTGGAGGCGAGGGAGGAGCGTTCGATCGTCGGCCGCCAGGTCGACTCGCAGAAACGGGCTGGTCTGGATGATGAGCCCCGGCGTGGGGCGGTCTGACTCGATCCGGATGGTGCCGGCGGCGACGCGGCTGGGCCCGAACCTCGCGCGGAGGACCGCCATGTGGTCGAGTCCGTTCAGGAGCGGGACGACGAGCGTGGGCGTAACGGCCACGCGGTCCAGCGCCCGCTCCAGCCCGGTCGCTTTGGTGGCCACCACGAGCGCGGCTACGTCGGACTCGAGCGTCGCGACCGCGGAGGGCGTGGCGACGAAGTCCCCGAGCCGGACGCTCTGCACCGAGAGCCCATGGCGCGTGATCTTCTCCACGGTTGATTCCTGGGCGATGACCACCACATCCTCGCCGGCGCGATCGAGCGCGGCGGCCAAAAAGCCGCCCACTCCACCAGGGCCGAGGATCGCGATCGAGGGCAGGGCTCAAGCCTGGCACACAGGCTCGACCTGGTTCTGGAGGCTTGACCCGGCCCATGCGTTGTTCTACAGTCGCAGCTGGGGCGCCGGCCCGGATCGATCGATCTACCGGAGCGGATTTTGGGAAAGGCACATGCGTAGTCGTAGACGGACGTTTTGCGTTGCGCTGGTCGTGCTGCTCGGGAGTCTGGCCCTGGTGGGCTCGGCGAGCGCCTCCGCGACATTCACCGAGGCGTTTGGGTGGGGCGTGAAGGATGGAGCAAGCAGTTTTGAGTCCTGCACCTCCTCGTGTGAGGCCGGGGGCTCGGGTAGTGGCGCGGGGCAGTTCCACGATCCCATCGGTGTCGCGGTCGACGGCTCCGGGGACATTTTTGTTGCCGACTTCGACAACAATCGGATCGATGAATTCGACAACACTGACACCTTCGTCCGCTCGTTCGGGAGCCTGGGGAGTGGCCTCGGGCAGCTCGACCAACCGTCCGATGTCGCCGTGGACGGCTCCGGGAACGTGTACGTCGCAGACACCGGCAACGACCGGATCGATGAGTTCTCCAACACCGGCTCCGCCCTGGGGTCGTTCGGCTCCGCAGGCACTGGGGCAGGGCAGCTCAGTGGACCGCGCGGTGTGGCCGTGGACAGTTCGGGGAACGTGTTCGTCGGCGACGTCAACAACAACCGGATCGATGAGTTCTCAAGCTCCCACAGCTTCACGATGGCCTGGGGGTGGGGGGTGAGGACCGGGGCAGCCGCGTTGGAAACCTGCACGACCGTCACCACGTGTAAGGCCGGGATCTCGGGTGGCGGCGCCGGTCAGCTCGACGAGCCCACCGGTGTCGCCGCCAACGGCTCTGGGGTGTACGTGGCCGACTTCCTCAACAACCGGATCGATCAGTTCTCCTCTAGCGGCGCCTTCATTCGCGCCTGGGGGTGGGGGGTTCAAAATGGGGGAGGCGTTTTAGAGACCTGCTTCACCACGTGTGAGGCCGGGGCCGGGGGTGGTGGCTACGGGCAGCTCCAGAATCCCCGGGGTGTCGGCCTTGACAGCTCCGGGAACGTGTACGTAGGCGACACCAGCAACAACCGGATCGATGAGTACTCCTCGGTTGGGGTGTTCATCCAGTCGTTCGGGAGCTCGGGTAGCGGCAGCGGGCAGTTCGATCTGCCCATCGGGGTGGCGATCGACAGCCACGGCCTGTACGTCGCGGACGACAGCAACCAACGGATCGATCAGTGGGCCGTCTCGACGCCCAGCGGCGGCGGCAGCGGATCCGGCGGCACCGGCTCCACGGGCAGCGGCTCCTACGCGACCACGACGTCGTTGTACTCGAGCCTGAACCCTTCGTCTCCGGGCGACGAGGTCACGTTCACGGCCTCGGTCTCGCCTGATCCCGCCTCGGGCACGGTGGCGTTCACTGCGTTCGGATATACCTTGCCGGGCTGCGGCGCGGTGCCGGTCACTGTGGCCGATCAGGCGAGTTGCACTGTCAGCCTGCCCACAGCCGACACCTATCCAATCGAAGCCACGTTTTCCGGCTCCTCATATAACGGGTCGACCTACAAGTCGTCTCAGGCGCCGATCCTCAACCAGGTCGTGACCACCGTCTCCTCGGTGAAGGGTTCGAAGACGACGCTGTCGTCCTCCAACAAGCACCCGCACACCGGTCAGGAGATCACGCTGACGGCCACGGTTTCGCCCAGCCCAGGCGGCGGGAGCGTCAAATTCCTGAACAACGGACACGTGATAAGTGGTTGCCGGCGGGTGTCGCTGAGCGGCGGCCAGGCTACGTGCACAACGAGATTCCGCGTGGCTGGTCGGCATGGGATCCAGACCGTGTACTCGGGGGACAGCGACTTCGTGGGCTCCCAGTCCTCGACGCTGACCGAGAAGGTCCACGTCAAGAAGCACAAGCACAAGCACTAGCTGCTCTGGGGGGCGGTGCATGCACCGCCCCCTCCGCGGGCGCATGCGCCCGCGGGGTCGGCGCGCATGCGCGCCGACCCCCCTGTACAACCTCGAGGAATGACCTACTCGATCGTCGCCCGCGATCCCGAGACGGGTCAACTCGGGGTCGCCGTGCAGTCTCACTGGTTCTCGGTGGGTCCGGTCGTGCCCTGGGCTCGCCCCGGGATTGGCGCCGTTGCCACCCAGGCCAACGCCGAAGTCGCCTACGGCCCCCGGCTGCTCGATCTCCTAGCCGAAGGACGCGACCCACAGAGCGCGCTCGAGCAGCTCCTGGCAGAGGATCGGTCGGCTCACACCCGCCAGGTGGCCGTCGTCGACGCGAGCGGTCGCGTGTCGGCCCACACTGGCTCGAGCTGCATCCCATACGCCGGCCACGCTGTAGGCGAAGGGTTCTCCTGCCAGGCCAACATCATGGCTTCGGCGCGGGTGTGGACCGAGATGTGCGAGCGCTTCGAGGCGAGCCGGGAACCGCTCGCCGAGCGTTTGATGGCTGTCCTGGAAGCCGGCGAGGCCGCCGGCGGAGACCTGCGTGGGCGCCAGTCAGCGGCCCTTCTCATCGTCCCGCCAGAAGGTGAGCCTTGGCGCTGTGAGGTATCGCTGCGTGTCGAAGACGACGCCGAGCCGCTGTCCGAGCTGAGGCGCCTGCTGCGTGTGCATGGCGTTTACCGGATCGCAAGCCGCGCGGACGAGCTGGCCGGTGAAGGTCGCCACGACGAGGCGGCCGTCCTCTATCGCCAGGCCGCCGACCTCGATCCCGGAAATCACGAGCTGCGCTTCTGGGCCGGCCTCGGCGTCGCGCAGGGAGGCGACCTGGAAGACGGCGCGACACAGGTCCGAGAGGCGATCGAGGCTCACCCGCCGTGGCGCGAGCTGTTGGACTCGCTGCCGCCGGAATGGGCTCCGTCGGCGGACAGGGTCCGTGCCCGGCTGGACGAGAAACGCTAGGGTGAGCGCCCGTGACAGCGGCGCTGACGGAGAGGCAGGTTCGCGCGTCCGGTGTCGAGATCGCTCCGGTGCGCGGGATGCGCGACCTGCGTGCATTCGTGGCGCTGCCCTACCGGCTTCACGCCGGCACGCCATGGGTTCCACCGCTGAAGCTCGAGCGCTACATGTTCCTGAGCCGCCGGCTGAACCCGTACTTCACCCACGGTGACGCCGAGTACTTCCTGGCCCGACGGAACGGCCGCGTGGTGGGGCGGATCACGGCACAGATAGATCGGGCGTTCAATGAGCATCACTCGAGCCGCTGGGGGATGTTCGGGTTTCTCGAGTTCGAGCACGATCAAGAGGTCCTCGCGTCGCTCCTCGACGTCGCCGCGAGGTGGCTGACTGAGCGTGGCTGCGATCGGATGGTCGGTCCGATGGACTTTCAGCTCAACGATGAGAGCGGCGTCCTAATCGAGGGCTTCGAGCTGGCTCCGCTGATCAGACAGCCCTGGCATCCGCCGTACTACCAAGAGTGCTGCGAGGCGGCCGGTCTGGTCAAGGCGATGGATCTCTATAGCTACTGGCTGGACGTCGCCGACCGCGCAAACGTCCTGCCGATCCTGCCCAAGGTGGCCGAGCGAGCGAGAGACCGCTACGGGATCAAGATCCGGAAGATGTCGCGCCTTCATCTCCGGCGCGAGATGGACGAGTTCGCGAAGGTCTACAACGCCGCCTGGTCCCACAACTGGGGGTTCGTCCCCTACTCCAAAGAGGACCTCGACGAGTACGCGCGCACGCTCCAGCTCGTCTACAGCCGTGACTGGTTCATGATTGCCGAGATCGACGGCGAGACGGTCGCGATGGCAATCTCAATCCCGGACATCAACCAGGTGCTGCGCAAGATGAAGGGCCGTCTGCTCCCGTTTGGCTGGTTCCACTACCTGCGCAAGGGCAGGATCATGGATGGGGTCCGTGTGGGTTTCCTCGGGGTGATACCCGAGCACCAGCACACCGGCGCCGCGGCGCTCCTCTACATGGAGCACTACGACACGGCGGCGAAGACGCGGCAGAAATGGGGCGAGCCGGGGTTCATCCTGGAGAACAACAGCTCGATGAACCGCGGGCTCGAGGCGATGGGCGGCAAGATCGTCAAGCGCTACCGCGTATACGAGCGGCTACTCGAGGCCGGCGCGGTGCCCGCTGCGCCGCCTAATGTGGATCAATGAGCACGCCCGGGTTGAGCGCGCCGACCGGATCGAGCCGGGCCTTCGCAGCTCGCAGGGCCTCGGCGAATGGCTCTGGGCGTTGACGGTCGTACCACGCGCGGTGATCGCGTCCCACCGCGTGGTGGTGGGTGATCGTGCCACCCGCTTCGATCACGGCATCTGATGCCGCCCGCTTGATCTCCCCCCACTGCTCGAGCTCCTCGCCCCGCCGGGCCGGCGCCAGGATCGTGTAATAGGGGGCGGGTCCGTCGGGGTAGACGTGCGTGAACCGGCACGTCACCTCGCCGCCGCCGCATACGCGCGAGACAGCATCGCGGGTCGCACCGAGGACAGCGGCGTGAAAGGCGGGGAAGCGCTCCCACGTGATCGCGGTCTCGAACGTCTCGGACAACACGCCGATCGCCACGAACGTGTCGCGCAGATAGGGCGCCCGGAGGAATGCCTCGCGCCAGCTCCCCACGGCATCGGCTTGGCTAGTGCGCCGGCCGCGGCGCTCCCAGCTGCCGCCGAAGCCCTCGCAGATGTCAAGCGCGGCCTTCATCCGGGCTTCGACATCCTGGCCGGCCGCCTCGAAACCGAGCACGAGGATCGTGTACGTGCCGTCGCCGGCGCCGGTCGCCTGTGCCTCCCGATGGTCGATCAGTCGGCAATTGGACGGGTACAGACCGGACTGGGAGAGCTCACGTACGGCGGCCGCACCGTCCATGAAGTCGGCAAACCGGACTGCAGCGGAGGCGCGCCTATCAGGCCGGGGGCGGAGCCGCACCCACGCCTCGCTGATCACGCCGAGGATCCCTTCGGAGCCGATCAGCAGCCGGTCGGGTGAGATCCCGGCACCCGATCCGGGCAACCGGCGCGACTCCCAGACGCCCGATGGGGTGATCGCGCGAACTGACTCGACGAGCTCGTCGATATGCGTGTAGAGCGTGGCGAAGTGACCGCCCGAGCGGGTCGCGATCCAGCCCCCAAGGGTCGAGAACTGGAACGACTGCGGGAAGTGCCGGAGCGTGAGACCGTGCTCGGCCAGCTGTTGCTCGAGCCCCGGGCCCAACGCTCCCGCCTGGATACGCGCGGACAACGAGACGCGGTCGACCTCGAGTACGCGATCGAGTCCCTTGAGGTCGATCGTCACCACACCTTCGAAGCGGTCCGGCACGTTCGCTTCGACGCCGCCGACCACGCTCGTCCCGCCGCCGAACGGGATCACTGCCGCGCCCGCGGCGATGGCCCACTCGAGCACACTCGCGAGCTCCTGCTCGCTGGTCGGCATCGCGACGACATCGGGCGGGTGGTCGAAGCGGCCTCGGAAGGCGCGCACGATGTCGCTGTAGGAGCGACCATAGGCATGGAGCGCGCGCTGGTAGGTGTCGGTGGCGCAGAGCGGGCGTAGCGAGGGTGGCGGCGCGAGCCGCGGCGCGGGGAGAGTCAGCGCGTTGAGCGCCACGGGCTGCTCAGGCTCGGCCTCACCGAAGCCGAGTCGCTCGATGAGAAACGCGGCGGTGGCGGCGATCTCATCGGGGCTCGGCTGTTCGTCCTCGTATCCCCATCCCCAATGCTTCATGCGTCGGGGTGGGGCAGCCGCGCCAGAGCTGGCGGCTGCCGACCGATGGCGGCCGGCGGTATCGGCGGTTCGAGCGCTCACCATCCAGCGAGCCTAACCTGTCAGCGATGGCGTCTGCGCCCCAGATTCTCGCCCGCGGTCCGTGGGCGCCGGAGCAGGTCGAAGCGGTGTGGCTGGGCGAGGAGTTCGAGCCTGCCGACTCGGCCACCGAGGCCGCCGATGTGGCGCTCGATGCCCTCAGGAAGAGGGGTTCTCCATCTCACGATGGGCTGGCCGCGCGGTTGGCGGGATACGAGTCATGCCCGGGGCAGCTGCGGCTCGAACTGCAGCCCGCGCGCTGGGCACTTCGCCTCCTGACCGGCCAGGCGGCGCGCAGCCTGGCCGTCCTCTGCCTCGTACGCGACGCCGAGGGCTCGTGGCTGGCCGGGCGCCGGGCCGCCTGGCTGTCGTCGTGGCCGGGGCGGTGGGCACTGGGCGCGGGAGGCTCGGTCGAGCTCGAGGAGCATCCCGTACGCGCGATGGCGCGCGAGGTGCAGGAGGAGTGGTCGGTCGAGGCAGGGGAGCTGACGATCGAGGCGCTCGTCCTGCTTCCCTCCGAGCTGGTGATGCTCGTGGGACAGGCTCGGCTCGCGGCCGGAGCCGCGGTCACGCCGGACGCCGAGCACGACGAGTTCGCCTGGTGGCCCCCGTCGATCGAGCATTGGCCTGACCACGCCGACGAGCCGCTGCGGCGGATGGCGGGGATGATCGCCGACGGCCTGTGAAGGGCGTCACCTTCACGCGGCTCGAAGCGGCCTCGTTCACCCACTCGGCCGTCTACGCCGCGTTGCTCGTGTGCGCCTTCGCGCTCGGCAATCCGGAGCCCGAGACCTTTGCCCTCGGCCTGAGCCATGGCTTGATCTGGATCGGCATGTCGCTCGTGTGCCTGGCTGCCGCCAAGGCGCGGGTCATCCCGTTCTGGCTGGCCGTCACGGTGGCGGTCCTAGGCGGTCTCGGACCGTTCGCAGGGTCGATCGGATTCGTGCTCGAGACCCGCCGGCGCCGCGCCCGGGCGGCCCCAAGTAGCGGATACAGTTGATTTCGAGATGGCAGTCGAGAGCGGCACTGTCCAGGTCGTCATGCCCGCAATGGGCGACTCGGTGGCCGAGGGCACCGTGCTCGAGTGGCGCAAAAGCGTAGGTGAGACGGTCGAGGCCGACGAGACGCTGGTCGAGATCTCGACCGACAAGGTCGACGCCGAGGTCCCCGCCCCGGTCAGCGGGACGATCGTGAAGATCTACGCCGGCGAAGGCGAGACCGTCGCAGTGGGGGCAGTGCTGGCCGAGATCTCGGGCGGTGCGGCCGGGGCCAGCACCGGCAACGGAGCAGCAGCCCCTCCGGTTCCCGTCACGGACGAGTCGCCCCCCGCCACGCCGGAAGAGCGCGTGGCGGCGGCGGCGACTGAAGCCGAGTCGGTCGCCGCCGCCGAGGCCTCGACCGGCGAGACGATCGACATCGTCACGCCGACCGGTGGCGAGTCGGTCACCGAGGGCGTGATCCTGGCCTGGTCGGTGAAAGTCGGAGACACCGTGCGCGAGGGGGACACGGTCGTCGAGATCTCGACCGACAAGGTCGACATGGAGCTGCCCGCTCCGGCCTCCGGCACGATCACCGAGATCCTCGCCGAGGAGGGCGAGACGGTCACCGTCGGGCAGACGATCGCCCGGATGGCGGCCGCGAAGCCGGAGGCGGTGGCGCCGGCGGCGCGGGGGCGCGAGTCGCGGGCGGACGACGGCATCGGCGCACCGGACGGCGAGCGTGGTCCCGATTTGGCCACTATGGCCAAATCGGGACCACGCTACGACGGCGACACCGACGCCTCACCCGTGGCGCGACGCATCGCCGAGCGCGAGGGCGTCGATCTCGCCGCGCTGCGGGGCAGCGCGCGTGGCGGCCGGATCACGAAGGCCGACGTGCTGGCGGCGACGGGCAACGGCACGCCCCGCACCGCCGCACCTGATTCCGGTGCGACTGAAGCCGATGGCGCGGCGGAAGTGCCCGCCGCCCCCGGAGCCGAGGGCGCACCGGGTGTGGCCGGCGCCCCCGAAGCCGCCGCGCCGGAGACCACGCCGCTCAAAGGCAGCGCGGCGGCGCTCGCCAGGTACATGGACCAGAGCCGGTCGGTCCCCACTGCCACCTCGTTCCGCACGATTGCCGTGACCACTCTCGAGCAGCGGCGTGCCCAGCTCAAGGAGGCAGGCCACCGCGTGTCCTTCACGCACCTGATCGCCTACGCGATCGCGCGCGTGGTGACCGAGGAGATGCCGGTTATGGCCAATCACTTTGCCGAGCTCGACGGCAAGCCCCACCGGATCGACGACGGCGCGTGCAACCTCGGGCTGGCCGTCGACGTCGAGCGCAAAGATGGGACTCGCACGCTGATGGTCCCGGTGATCAGGGACGCCGGGCGCAAGACGTTCACCGACTTCCTCGCCGCCTACAACGAGCTCGTCGAGAAAGCGCGCACCAACACCCTCGCGCCCGACGACCTGACGGGCGGGAACGTAAGCCTGACCAACCCGGGGGGCCTGGGAACGGTGGCGAGCGTGCCGCGGCTGATGGCCGGGCAGGGGACGATCGTCGCGACGGGCTCGATCGCCTATCCGGTCGGGTTGGAGCGGATCGGTGCCGGCATTGGCGCAGACAAAGTCATGACCATGACCTCGACCTATGACCATCGGATCATCCAGGGCGCCGAATCCGGGCGCTTCCTAGCCCGGATCGAGGCCTATCTCGACGGCGAGGCTGGCTTCTACGAAAGGGTCTTCGGAGACCTCGGGGTGGCGCTCCCGCCCCTTGCGAAGCGCGCCGAGCAGGCCCCCGGCGCTCCGGCGGCAGCCGCCCCATCCACGCCGCCTCAGGTGAGCGTTGACGAGGAGCTCATCGCTGCTGTTCAGGCCGCCACGTCGCTGCTCAAGGCGCACCGCACCCACGGCCACCTCGCCGCGCGTCTCGACCCGCTGGGCCGCGAGCCCGAGGGCGATCCGGCGCTCGACCCCGAGCCGCTCGGCTTGACCGAAGAGGCCATGGCGCGGATCCCCTCGCGCGTGCTGCGGATGTATGTGCCGGGCGAGACGCTGGCCGAGTCGCTGCCCCATCTCCGCGAGACCTACTGCGGTCCGATCGCCTACGAGATCGAGCACATCGGCTCGCACCGGCAGCGGTTGTGGCTGCGAGAGGCAATCGAGTCCGGCCGCTTCCGCGTGGCCCTCTCCGATGAGGAGCAGAAGGCACTGCTCAAGCGGCTGACCGAGGTCGACGCGCTCGAGCGCTTCATGCACAAGTCCTACCTCGGCCAGAAGCAGTTCTCGATCGAGGGCCTCGACATGACGGTGCCGATGCTCGACGAGCTGATCCAGCTGGGAGCGACTCAGGGCGCGCGCGAAATCGTGCTCGGGATGGCCCACCGCGGGCGGCTGAACGTGTTGGCCCACAACCTCGGCCGCCCCTACGACACGATCTTCGCCGAGTTCGAGGGCACCTCGACGCTCGAGGCGGTGACGACGATCCCGCAGGGTGGAACGGGCGACGTCAAGTACCACCACGGGGCCCAGGGCTCCTACCAGCTGCCCGGCGGCGAGTCGGTGATCGTCCGGCTGGAGTCGAACCCGAGCCACCTCGAGTATGTGGCGCCCGTGGTGGCCGGCGCGACTCGTGCCGCTCAGACGACTCGGCGGGGCCCACACGTGCACCGCGACACCAACTGCGCACTGCCGGTGATCCTGCACGGCGATGCCGCCTTCCCGGCCCAAGGGGTGGTGGCCGAGACGCTCAATCTGCAAGCGCTCGATGGCTACACCGTGGGGGGGACCGTCCACATCATCCAGAACAACCAGGTCGGCTTCACAACCGATCCCGAGGACGCCCGCTCCACCACCTGGGCCTCCGACCTGGCCAAGGGCTTCGACGTTCCGATCATCCACGTCAACGCCGACGACGTGGCGGCCTGCATCGCGGCGGTCAGGCTCGCCTTCGCGTTCCGCCAGGAGTTCGGCCACGACGTACTGATCGACCTGATCGGCTACCGCCGTTTCGGACACAACGAGGCCGACGAGCCGGCCTACACCCAGCCGGCGATGTACCAGGTGATCAAGAAGCATCCTCCGGCCCGCGAGCTCTACGCCCGGCAGCTGATCGAGCAGGGCGTGGTCACCGAGGAGGAGTCGACCGAGATGACAGACCAGGTGTGGGAAGTCCTCTGGACGCCCACCAGCGGCTTAAGGAGAAGCTCGCCGCCGCCAAGGAGCCAGAGCATGTGACCGGCGAGTACCAGCTCGATCGCACGCCATCGCCGGAGGTCAAGACCGCGGTGGCTGCCGAGCGGCTCAAGGTCCTGAACGACGAGCTGCTGTCGGTACCCGATGGCTTCATGGTGCATCCGAAGCTCGTCCGGCAGCTCGATCAGCGGAGGGACGCAGTGGAGTCCGGCACCGGCATCATGTGGGCACAGGCCGAGGCGCTGGCCTTCGCCTCGCTCCTCACCGAGGGCATCCCGATCCGGCTGACCGGCCAGGACACGGAGCGGGGAACCTTCAGCCAGCGCCACCTCGTGCTGCACGACGCCAAGACCGGACAGGAGCACTCGCCGATCCAGCACCTGCCGGGCGCGCTGGCGCCGATGGAGCTCCACAACAGCCCACTGTCGGAGATGGCCTGCGTCGGGTTTGAGTACGGCTACTCGCAGGAGGCGCCTGAGACGCTCGTCCTGTGGGAGGCGCAGTTCGGCGATTTCGCCAACGGCGCCCAGGTGATCATCGACCAGTTCATCGTCTCGGGGATGGCCAAATGGGGCCAGACCTCGCGCCTCACGCTGCTTCTGCCGCACGGTTACGAGGGGTCAGGACCCGAGCACAGCTCGGCCCGGGTAGAGCGCTTCCTTCAGCTAGCCGCCGAAGGGAACGTCCGGGTGGCCAACCCGACCACTCCAGCCCAGTACTTCCACCTGCTGCGCCGCCAAGCGCGGATCGCCAAGCAACGGCCGCTCGTGATCCTCACCCCCAAGAGCCTCCTCCGGCTACCCCAGGCCACGAGCAGCCTCGACGAGCTCGTGAACGGCCGCTTCGAGCCGGTGCTCGCCGAGCCCGGAATCGACCCCGATGCCATCCGGCGCCTGATCCTGTGCAGCGGCAAGATCTACTACGAGCTCGCGGCCCACCAGAGCCGCGGCGAGCAGCGCGAGGTCGCGATCGGGCGCGTCGAGCTGCTCTACCCGTTCCCCCAGAAGGAGATCCTGGGGCTCGTCGACCAGTACCCATCGCTGCGGGAAGTCGTCTGGGTCCAGGAGGAGCCGCGCAACATGGGCGCTCGCGCCCACATGTCACCGCGGCTGATGCAGATCCTTCCCGAGCACCTGCAGTTCGGCTACATCGGGCGCCCGGAGCGGGCCTCGCCAGGCGAGGGCTATCCGGTGTCGCACGCCGAAGAGCAGAACCGGATCCTGGTCACAGCGCTCTCGACCGGGCAACCCGTCTCGCAGTTCCCGCACAAGACACCCGGCGAGCGCTGAGCGGCGGCGCGCCGGGCGCGAGACCGCGCGTACCGCCGCGCGCGGAGTCTCGAAGCTGCGTGCCGCCACGCGCGGCGCTCGAAGCGGCGGGACGCCTCCCGCACGCCCCACGCACAGCCTGGCGCAGCGCGATAAACCCCCGCATTTGACAACCTTGCCGGATCGGCTTCCGGCGCGACGGCACTCGCAGAGACACGGCCAGGTTCCACCTGGCGCCGAGCTTCGGCGTCCAGGACATGGCGATCGACCTGGGTACTGCCAACACGCTCGTGTATGTGGGTGGACGGGGGATCGTCGTCTCGGAGCCCTCCGTCGTCGCCTCCGACGTCGAGACCGGCACGGTGCACGCGGTCGGCTCAGAAGCCCAGCGGATGATCGGGCGCACGCCGGCCAACATCGCGGCCACGCGGCCGCTGCGCCATGGCGTGATCGCCGACTTCGACGTCACCGAGCAGATGCTCCGCTACTTCATCCGCAAGGTCCTCGACCGGCGGCTGGCCCACCCGCGGCTGATCGTGTGTGCGCCTTCCGGGGTCACCGAGGTGGAGAAACGGGCGGTCGAGGAGGCCTCGCTGGCCGCCGGCGCGCGCCGGGTTCATCTGATCGAGGAGCCGATCGCAGCGGCGATCGGGGCCGGGCTGGAGATCGAGGAGCCGATCGGGCGAATGGTGGTCGACGTCGGCGGAGGAACCAGCGAGATGGCGGTGATCTCGCTGGGCGGGATCGTTGTCTCGCGCTCGATCCGGGTGGGGGGCTACGAGATGGACGAGGCAATCACGCACTACCTGCGCACCGTCCACCACCTGGCGGTCGGCTCGCAGACCGCCGAGAAGATCAAGCTCGAGCTTGGCTCCGCGATCCCGATGGCCCCGGAGCAGACGATGCCGGTGCGCGGCCGTCACCTGCTGACCGGGCTGCCCACCGCGGTCGAGCTCTCGAGCGCCGAGGTTCGAACGGCGATCGCCAGCCCGATCGGCGAGATCATCCAAGCGATCCGCGACACGCTCGAGCAGACCCCTCCGGAGCTCGCCTCCGACATCGCCCGCGACGGCATCCTCCTGGCGGGCGGCGGTGTCCTCGTGCACGGCTTCGACCAGCTCGTGGCCCGAGAGACGGGGATGCCCGTGTCCTCGGCCGAGTCCCCGCTGACGTGCGTCGCCTACGGATCCGGGCAGGCGCTCGCCCACATCGACGCGCTGGCCGCGGCCAGCCGCCACCGCCGGCCCGTGCTCTCAGGCGACTGGCGCACGAGCTAGGCGAGCCGGGGCGAACCGCCGCAATCGCGGCGCCACGGCGCGCGCGCCGCCGACGATCGCGCAAGCAGCCAGCAGGATCAAGAACGGGTCGACCGGCTCGCGGAAGCGTGGCGTCTCGGCGTTGACCAGCGCGACCGAGAGCCACAGCAGGAGCGGGACGAACCACAGCCATTTCGGCGCTCGCCGGGCAGCTCGCGTCAGCGCCCCCGCGAGGGCGAGCAGGCCCACGATCCAGAACGCCAGCACCCCAACTCGCGCCGTGGCCCGAGAGATGTCGACCGCGGCAGCCGAGGCCCGCCAGGCGAACGAACCCTCGAGCTCGAGCAGCCGAAGGCTGTTGTGGTAGGCGGCGGCGAGGGGTGCGAGGGGATGGTGGCCGATGTAATGGAAGGCCTGGGCCTGGAGGCGGTCCGAGAGCCCTGGCTCGGTCAGGCGGGGAGCCTCGCGCGCCAGGCGGCGATCGCCCGGGATCCCGTAGTAGAGGCGCCACTTGTACGGCACGGGATGACTGGCGGCCGAGACGGGGTTGTAGGTCCCGGCAAGCGTGATTCCGGTCTCGTCGCTCACGGGCACGAAGCGGTGGAGCAGGTGCTCGTTACGTAGCGTCCAGGGAACAAGTGCGACCACCCATATCCCCACGAGCAGGACGAGCGAGCTCCAGGTCGGCCTGGCGATCAGAACCGCCACGATGAGTGGCGCGAGCAGGACGATCCCGTTGACGTGGGTCAGCATCGCGAGTCCCGCGGCGAGCCCCGTGGCGGCGATCCAGCCGTAGGGCCTGGCCGAGCGGCGGGCTCGGAGGGCGAGGTAGACCGCGGACAGCACGAGTGCGGTGAAGAGGTTCTCGGCCACGAGCGTCCCCGAGAGCTCGATGAACGCCGGGTAGATCGCGGCCAGCCCCAGGGCAACCAGGGCCACCGCAGGGCCGAACGCCTCGAGCGCAATGAGCCCGACGAGGGCGACGACCGCGGTTCCCACGACCGCCTGCGAGTAGCGGGCCGGCTGCACAGCGGCTCCCCGCGGCGTGCGGTGACCGTCGATCAGGTCTACAGCCGCCAGGAAGTAGGGAAAGCCAGGCGGGAAGTAGGCGCTCGGACCGCGGCTCGCACCGGCGCCCGACCCAGGGGCGCGGCTCGTGGAGTAATCACCCGTGCGGGCGATCTCCGAAGCGAGCTTGAGATACGAGCCGGCGTCGTTGATCGGGCGATAGGAGGTCCGCGCGACCTCGCCGACCCGAAGCCCGAGCGCGATGATCAGCAGCCCGCAAGCGATCAGTCGCCACCTCACCGGTGGCGCAGCTTAGGCGGCGGAGATCGCCGACGCTGCTGCGCCGGGTGGCCGAGGTCTCCTAGGCCGCCGCAGGGACCGCGGACTCGGGCGCCGGGATGGCTGCCTCGCCGCCCCGAGAGAACTCCAGCACACCATCCTCCATCGGCGCACGACGGATCAGGAAGATGTCCTTGGCGTAGTTCTGATAGAGCCGCCAGGGCGGCTTCGAGCCCTGCTTTGGGAAGTGCTCGATCGACCGCAGCACGTAGCCCGAGTTGAAGTCCACGAACGGCTGCGGCTCCACCGAGGGATCCCGGAGCCTTGGCGCGCATTGCGTGTACCCGTGCTCATCCATGTGGTTGAGCAGCCGGCAGACGTACTCGCAGGTCAAGTCGCATTTGAGCGTCCAGGACGCGTTCGTGTAACCGAACGCGACCGCGAAGTTCGGCACGTCGGAGACCATCATCCCTCGGTAGGTCATGGCGTTCGGCACGTCGAGGGGCTTGCCGTCGACCGAGGCTTGGACGCCGCCGACCGGCAGGAGCTCGAGTCCGGTGGCCGTCACGATCACCTCTGCCTCGAGCTCCTCTCCGGAGGCCAGCCGCACGCCCGACTCGGTGAACGTGTCGACCGTGTCGGTGACAATCGAGACGCGGCCCCCGCCGATCGCCTCGAACAGGTCGCCGTCGGGCACGAGGCAGAGTCGCTGGTCCCACGGGTTGTAGCGGGGTCGGAAATGGGTGTCGACGTCGAAGCCGCGCGGCAGGCGGCGCTCGACGCCCTTGCGGAGCAGCGCCTTCATCAGCTTGGGACGGCGCCGGCTTAGCTGGAAGCTCAGCATCGTCAGCATCACGTTCTTCCAGCGGACGATCGAGTAGGCGAGGTTGGGTGGGAGGCGGCGGCGCAGCACCTTGGCCAGCGGATCCTCGGCGGGCAGCGAGACGATGTAGGTCGGCGAGCGCTGGAGCATCGTCACGTGGGCGGCCTTGGCCGCCATCGCCGGAACGAGCGTCACCGCCGTCGCGCCGCTCCCGATGACGATCACGCGCTTGCCCTCGTAATCGAGGTCGTCGGGCCAGAACTGGGGGTGGACGATCCGGCCCTTGAACTGCTCCGTGCCCTTGAACTCGGGCAGGTAGCCCCGGTCGTAGCGGTAGTAGCCGGTACACGAGAACAGGAAGCCGCAGGTGAGCTCGGCGGTTTCGCCGGTGTCGGTGCGCTCCGCCTCGATGTGCCACCGCTGCTCCGGGGTCGACCACTCGGCGCGCACGACCTTGTGGCAGAAGCGGATGTGGCGCTCGATGTCGTGCTCGCGCGCCGTCTCGCGGACGTACTCGAGGATCGAGCCGCCGTCGGCGATCGACTTGTCGCTGCTCCACGGCTTGAACGAGTAGCCGAGCGTGTACATGTCCGAGTCAGAGCGGATCCCCGGATAGCGGAACAGATCCCACGTGCCGCCGATGGCCTCCCGCGCCTCGAGGATCGCGTAGCTCTTGTGCGGGCACTCGCGCTGGAGATGGACCGCCGCGCCGATGCCGGAGAGGCCCGCGCCGACGATCAGCACGTCGTAGTGCGGCGCCTGCGGCGGAGCCGACCCATTGCTCGAGATCGTGTCCTCGGCCACCCTCATGGCATGAATCCTACACGTGTGAAGCTTTTGCCGGGCGGACCCGCTCAGTGAAGTGCATCACACAGGATGGGCCGGGTGCATGCACCCGGCCAGGGGCGGGCACATGTGCCCGCCCCCCGGCGCGGCGCATGCGCCGCGCCGCGCCCGCGCGCATGCGCGCGGGCGTCAGTGGATGCCGAGCATGGTCGCGCACACCCAGTTGGAGGCGCCCGCGCCGCCGTTCCAGATCCGCGCCGCGACCGCGTCCTGCTCGCCCTTCGACGCCAGGTATGCCGCGGGACCACTGCCGCCGAACAGCTTCCAGGTGGCTGGCATGATCTGGTAGTAGCCAGACGCACCGGCGCTGTTCGGTGGCAGGTTCTGACCGCCTGACTCGCAGAGGACGATCTGGTAGGGGATCGCCCATCCGGCCGAGGCTCCCAGGCCCCCGCCGCTTGTGCTCGCCGCCGCCTGCTGGGCCTCGATCTGGCCGATCTGGCTGCGCAGCTGGCTGGCGCGCGACTGGCTGGCCGAAAGCTCCTCCCGCTTGATCGCCTCGGCCCGGGCGAGCGCTGCCCGCCGGGACTGCAGCAGCGAGTTCATTCCGGCCAGCGCCCTGACCCGCAGGCCGGTGGCGGTCGTCAGCTGCTGGTCAGCCGCCTCGAGCGTGGCCAGCCGGCGCGCCGCCGCGTCGGCGCGCGCCTTGGCGACTCGCGTGACGGTGATGATCCGCTGCTGCTGATGCTCGGCGTCGCGCAGGAACGTCACCCGCTCGAGCAGGTCGGTGAAGCCGTGCGACTCGAGCACCAGGTCGACCAGGTCGGGGTTGCCCGACTCATAGCTCGAGACCAGCTGACGCGAGAGCTGCGCCCGAGCCCAGGACAGCCGCGTCCGCAGCCGTCCCAACAGCGTCCTCTGGCGCTCGAGCGCCGCCTGGCTCGAGGCCAGTGCGGCGCGGTCGCGCGCCAGGTCTGCGTTGAGCGCAGCCTCGCGGCTTTCGACGAACGCGATCTGACCCGACAGGGAGGAGATCAGGCCTCCCAGGCTGTCGACGTTCGACTGAAGCTGCGATTGGTGGGCTTGCTCGGCTCCCAGCTGGCGGTTCAGCTGGTCGAGGCTGGGGTTGGCGCGCGAGCTGACCGGGAGCGCGCTCGGCGCGGCGAGCGCTGCGGACGCGAGCGCGAACAGGGCCAGGCGGCGTTGGGCGGTGCGCCAAGTCATTGGATGCTGCCTGCGGAGTTAGCTGTCGGGCTCGCGCTCTTTGCGCTACGCCGCCATCAGGCGGCGATTCGCCCCGGAGACGTGGGTCCCCCGCTTCCCGGCTCGTGAGCAGGGAATTAGGCGCGCGCGACGATACCAGGGATCCACGAGGCGGGGCGACGCCGACATACTCTCCGCGGTGTGACGGCGGGCAGCTCGCAGGCGATCATCGAGCGGGTCAAAGCCGTCCCGATCGGGTTTGTGCGGACCTATGGCGACGTCTCACCGGGTGCCCCGCGCGCCGCCGGCGCGGCGCTGCACCGCTGCGAGGACCCCGCCGTTCCCTGGCACCGGGTCGTGCGGGCCGACGGCTCGTTGGCCAAGGGCAGGCGCCAACGGGTGCTGCTCGAAGCCGAGGGCGTTCCGTTCCGCGGGACGCGAGTCGACATGCGCGTGGCCCGGCTGCCCGACCTGTGATGTGGGTCCAGCGGAAAATCACACTTTCCCCCCGTCCGCGCGGCTTTCACCTGGTGACGGGCGAGCTGCTCGATGAGCTGCCAGAGCTTCGAGGGATACAGGCGGGCCTGCTGCACCTGCTGATCATGCACACGAGCGCCTCGCTGGCGCTCAACGAGAACGCCTCGCCGGACGTCAGGCGGGACTTCGAAGCATGGTCAGACGAAGCTGTGCCCGAGCGAGCTCCCTACTGGACCCACACGCTCGAAGGCCCCGACGACATGCCGGCACACATCAAGGCGGCCCTGTTCGGGCCGGCGCTGACCCTGCCCGTCTCCGGGGGGCGGCTGGCACTCGGGACCTGGCAGGGCATCTACCTGTGTGAGCACCGCGACCATGCCGGAGCTCGCTCGGTCATGGCGACGATCTGGGGTGAGGCGGACTAGCTTCCCTTCCACACCGGTGCACGACGTTCGGCGAACGCGATCGATCCCTCGCGGGCATCCTCCGAGCTCATCACGGGGGCGATGATCTCGGCCTGACGCTGGAAGAACTCGGCGTCCGGCCAGTCGGCGGCCAGCGTGAGGATCTTTTTCGTCGCGGCCAGTGCGAGCGGTCCGTTGGCGCCGATCGTCTCGGCGAGCTCGAGTGCGGCGTCCAGGGCACCGCCCGGCTCGGTCAGGCGGTTGACCAGCCCGAGCTCGTAGCCGCGCTCGGCGTCGATCGTCTCGCCGGTCAGCGCGAGCTCCATCGCGACGTTGCGCGGCAGGGCTCGAGGCAGGCGCAGGAGCGCACCGCCCGCCGCGACCAGCGAGCGCTTGACCTCCGGCACGCCCAGCTTGGCGCCACGCGAGGCGACGATCAGATCGCAGGCCAGCGCCACCTCGAGCCCGCCGGCCACCGCGAACCCTTCGACGGCGGCGATCAGCGGTTTCTCGGCGGGTCGCTCCACGATCCCGGCAAACCCGCGGCCTTCGATCCAGGGTCGCTCGCCGGCCACGAATGCCTTCAGGTCCATGCCGGCACAGAAACCCTTGCCGGCGCCGGTCAGGACGCCGACCGATAGTCCGCCGTCGGCGTCGAGCTCGTCGAGCGCAGTGGCGATCGCCTGGGCCACCGCGGCATTGATCGCGTTGCGCTGGTCGGGACGGTTGATCGTGATCTGGAGGACGCGCTCGCGCCGCTCGGTGAGGACTGCCGATTGGTCGTTCATGCCGCGAACAATTTCAGGTCGGGCACGCGCTCGCCGCGCAGCACCGCAAGATCGATCTCGACGCACTCGATTCCCCGCGCTCCGGCCAGCACCCGAGCCTGGGGCTTGATGCCCTGCGCGGCGAGCACGCCGCGGCAGGAGGCGAATGCCGGGTCGCGCTGAATGCGCTCGAGATAGCGGGCAAGCTGCTCCACAGCCTCGATTCCGGCAAGGCGCTTGATCTCGACGGCCACCCATTCGTCCTGATCGTCGCGGCACATCAGGTCGACCGGCCCGATGTCGGTTGGCCACTCGCGGCGTACGAGCCGGAGGCCCTCGCCGCACCACCGGGGGTTCTCGGCGAGCAGCTCCTGGAGGTGGGCCTCGACGCCGTCCTTGGCGAGGCCGATCGCGCGGTCAGGCGCTCCCATGTCGTGGGTGAGGTCGGAGAGGACCTCGGAGATTCGGATCTCGAGCCGATCGGGACTGGCTGCGGCGCGCTTGCGCACCACCAGCCGGCTGGGCGGGCTTCCGGTCTCCTCGATCACGGTCGGCGGCGTCATCCAGTTCAGCGGCTTGTAGCCGCCGGCGTCGGCGTGCACCAGGACCGACCCGTCGGCCTTGATCATGATCAGGCGCAGCGACTCGGGCAGGACGGCGTCGAGCCGACCCGAGTAGGAAACCTCACAGCGAGCCACGATCAGCCTCACGAAGCGGCAAAGCTACGGTCCGCCGCGGACTGATCGAGGCGCTATCTACGCGTGACCCGGAGCGAGCCCGTGATCCGGGCGTAGTTCCCCGCCAGGTCCGTCGCGGCGAGGCGGACCTGGTAGCGCCCGGCGTGGGTTAGCGCAGGCACCGAGAAGGCACGTGAGCCGTAGCCGAAGTCGGCGCTGGTGAGAAACACCGTGTGCCCGTTGCGCGTCACGGTGATCCCGACTCGTGAGATCTTGGAGAGACGGAACCAGATCATGCCGGCGACATGAACCCGCAGGCGCCGCGTCAGGAGCGCCAGAGCCGGGGGCGTCTTCAGGTAGCGCTGGAAGTGCCGGGCCGTCATGCAGTACACGCCAGCCCGCGTCATCGAGCACAGCTGCTCGAGGAAACCGGTCACGAGCTTGTGGTAGGAGAGGTCGTCCTCGATACCGGGCTGATACAGCGACCAGGCGCCGGTGTCGTAGCCGGGGAGCTCGAACTGCGCCTCGGCGTTGCCGGAGGCGAACAGCCTGCCCGCCACCGGATCACGGCTGACACGGGCGTAGTCGTCCAAGCCGATCAGGGTCTGGAGGAAGGCATTGATGATCTCCTCGCCTCGCGCCGGCGCGAACGTGTACTGCACGAAGCGCAGGCCTCGGGTGGTCCGCACGGCTACGCCCCGCGGTGGTGCTGACTCGAACACACCAAGCGCCTGCTGGGCCGTCTCCATATAGGAGCTGTCGTGGGTCGCCTTGTAGCCGCCGGCCAGCGCCTGCAGCGCCGTTCCCTGGGACATGGCGCTCGTCCATGGCGGCACGCCGCCGTCGAATCTGAAGTAGTACTCCCACGCCAGACCTCCGGCGCGGTGCGCCGCCAGGGGGATCAGCTCGGCGAGCAGGTGGCTGCCACGTGAGTAGTAGCGCGGGCCGTGGGTGAAGAACCAGGATGCCTTGCCGAAACTGGCCAATGGCTGGAGCTCGAGCCCTTGGCCGGCGTAGTACTCCCAGTCAGCCTCAGATCCGGCGAAGTTGACGATCTGCCCGGGAGCGGGCAGCGGCCCACTAGTCCACCACTCTCGATTCCGATCCAGCGTGGTGAAGAGCACGGGCAGGCGAGAAGGCGTCAGCTTGCCGGCGGCGGCGATCGCGTGGAGGTTCTCGATCACCGCCTCGAGCTCGACAGCGCGTGTGCCGCTGAGATGCCTGACGGTCTGGAGGGCCGAGTTGAAGTCCTGGAGGTCCTGCTGGTACTCGGTCTGCGAGATCTGGTGCGTCCGGAAGAGCCGGTGCAGCTCCGTGCGCACATTGCGATCTGCGGCGTAGGCGTTGGGCGTCTGGCGCGCGGCGTGCGCGGTGGGAGCGGGCGACGTCCCGCGGAGTGCAGGCGGCAGGGGCGGATCGTCGCGGATCACGACACGACCGTGGGGCTCCAGGACGAGAACGCGTGTGGCGGGCGCCGTCCGTGTGGCGGGCGCCGTCCGTGCGGCGGGCGCCCTCCGTGTGGCGGGCGCCCTTCCTGTCGCGAGCGCCGAGCCCGGAGACCACCCTGCCGCTGCGATCAGCACGGCTATCAAGGCTGGCCAGCCCACATCCCCCACCTGAACTCGCACCGCCTCGCGAAGATACTGGGATCTCGCGGCCCGAGCCACGATCACCCGCGTGCGTGCGTCCTAAGATCCGGAGCGGACAAGATGCGCAACCAACTCCGTCCCCTGTTCGATCGCGTCGTGATCAAGGAGCTCGATCCGGATCGCGTGAGGCGCTCGGGCCTGATCGTCCCGCCTGGCTCGGATGAGCCGCCGCCCCAGCACGGGATCGTGCTCGCGGTAGGTCCCGGACTCGACTGGTGGGACCACGTCGGGATCGTGATGCCCGTCAGGCCGGGCGACCACGTCGTCTTCCCCGCCTCAGCTGGCACGTGGATCGAGGTCGAGGAGGAACGGCTGCTCGTGTGCCGTGTCGGGGAGCTGCTCGGCGTGCTCGAGCAAGTCGAACAGTGCCCCGGTTGCAGCGGCCGCGAGCTTGCCCCGCACGAGTCCTGCGCCGTGTGCGGGCGCGAGGGCTCTGTCTCCTTTTGAATCAGTTCCTACGCCGCGGTCTGTTCGGTGAGCCCGTGCGGCTTCGCCGCCTCCACATAGGCGAGGAGCTCCTCGACCTCGGGATCCTGGCCCAGCGACAGGGCACGGCGACACGCCGCCGCGCACTCTCGCATCCGCTCGGTCCGCGCCAGCGCATGGGCATAGCTCGACCAGGCCGTGCCTGAGTCGGGATCGAGCAGGGTCGCCGCGTGCGCCGCCGACACCTCACCGCCCACATCGCCCGCGAGATGGTGGGCGAGGGCGAGATCGAGCAATCCCTCGACTGAGGGGCCGACGAGTCGCGCGCGCTCGAGCGCCGTGATCGCGCCGCCGCGATCCATCCTGCGCAGCCGCAGCCGGCCCAGCCGTTCCCACGCCGAGCCATCCTGCGGTGCCCGCTCAGCCGCCCGGACAGCTGCCTCCTCGGCGAGGTCTAGCGCGCCCATCTCCTCGTAGATCCGCGACGCGAAGCGCTCCGGCGTGGGACGGTCGATGTCGACCCGAGCCCAGGCGCGGACCGCGCGCGCGGCGGCGTTGAGATTGCCCGCTTGCCAGAAAGCGGCTGTGAGAAGGCGAAGAACCATCGGGTTCGAGGGGTCGGCGTCGCGGGCGTAGATCAGACGCTGGGCCGCCACCGCCGGCTGGCCCTCGGCTAGCGCGTGCTGGGCGGCGGTCATGAATCGCTGAACGCGGTCGGCCGCCGGATCTGGCTTTGAGAAGTCGACGAACTGCAGCGAGCCGGCGGGTACCGTCCGCACGCCCACCGCGAAGGTCATCCTGGCCCACTGCTGGACCTCGTCGCCTTCGCCTGAGAAGTAGATCCCGGTGACCGTCCCGACGCCCCATTCGGGATAGGAGAGGCAGCGGGCATAGCGGTGGACGACCGAGTGATCCGGGACGCGCGAGCCGAACGGGTCGTGCCTGGCTCGGTCCGCGGCAGCCGCCCGGGCGCGCTCCTCGGCCTCGTAAGCGCGGCGGCCGGCCTCCTCGCGTGCCTTGCGCGCGGCGGCGGCCGAAGCGCGCACGGCGCTGGCGCTGACCGAGCCCCCGCGTGAGCCCTCGGCGAGCTGCTCGAGCTGGTCGGCCGCCTCGTTGATCGCCTGGAGGTGGCGCTCGTGTTCGTAGCGCCGGCCGGGAGGAGCGATGTCGGGGTGCCAGCGCTTGGCCATCCGGCGACGCGCGAGCTGGACCTTCCGCTGGTCGAACGGAGCCTCTAGCTCGAGCAGGAGGAGCGCTTGTTCGACGTCCAGGATCCGGGCCATGACCCACTAACGGTAGCGGCCGTCCGGCGCGCTGCGGGCGCTCGGGTTCGCACGTTGCGGGGCGCTCGGTTCGCACGCGGCGGGGCGATCGGTAGCTGTGCTACCGGGCGCTTCGGCATGTCCGCCCCGGCATGTCGCGGAGGAGCACCAACTCTGTGTCAAACCGTCCACAAACCACGGCAGGCCGACCCGCTGGTCCTACGTTGCGGCCATGCGACGGCGTGCGGGCAAGCGGGGGGGCGCCGCCCGCCTTGTCTTGGCGGGGGCAGCGGCCTGCACCGTCGTCGCGGGCCTCGGCGCGGCCGTCTTCGCGGTCTTGATGAGCGCACTGACCCCACGTGCGGGCTGTGGATCGACGCCGAGAGCCGGCCAGGTGGTCCTCGGACCCCCGGGCACCGGTCAGCTGGTCGGTGCCACCGAGTACGGCGGGCCAGGCGACCCGAGCAGCGGAACTGTCGGCGCCCTGGGCCAGAGCCTGCTCGAGCATCCGGACAGCTACGCCGAGCTCGGTGGTCTGAGCTTCCAGACGGCGACTGCGATGGGCGGCCTTCCGTACATGACGCCGCTGCGGATCAGCTGGCAGGGACGCTCGGCGATCGCCTACAAGCGCGACTTCGGGCTGGGCGGCGGGCCGGTTGACGGCCTGCCGCGGGTGATCGATCTGTGGTGGCAACTCGCCGGCGCGATAGGGATCCCCTACCGCGACGGGCTGTGGTCGGGACCGGTGCGGATCGAGCGACCGCCGGCTAGCGGCGCGGGGAGCCTCTTGGGGGCGACGTCGCCGGAGGCGCAAATGCTCGAGGCTCCGCCCAGCCAAGATCCGTCGGGGTGCGACCCGCTCGCGTCGGGTGGCCTGCCGGTGACGAGCGGGCCGCGGGCGCAACTGCTGGGCGACGGGCGCGCTGCGGCTCCGGCCGGCGCCCCGGCGCGGGTCAGGGCGATGATCGCGGCCGGCAATCAGATCGTGGGTAAGCCCTACCTCTACGGCGGCGGCCACGGTCTGCCGCTGTCGGAGGTGGCGCCGGCCTACGACTGCTCGAGCAGCGTCGAGCATCTGCTGTGGGGAGGCGGCCTCCTGCCGGCTAACTACGACGCGCCCTCCGGCGGGCTGGAGTCCTTCGGCGCACCCGGTCCCGGCCGCTGGGTGACGCTCTACGCCGACGCCGATCACGTGTTCATGTACGTGGCGGGACTGCGCTGGGACACGCACAACGCAGCCGGGCCCGCCGACGGGTCGGCCGGCATCGGCTGGCATCCCTTGATCCGGAGCGCCGACGGGTTCGTCGCGCGCCATCCCGCAGGCTTGTGAGACGCGCGGCTTTGGGAGGCGTGCTCGCGGCGTGTGCGCTCAGCGGCGGCTGCGGCGTAATCGCGTCGGGATCCGGGACGGCACCGGCGCCGGCACATGCGTCGGCGTCAGCGTCGGCACGGAGGTCGGCACCGGGGCATCCGACCTCGCCGGTCGCGGCCGCTCAGGCCACCCACGAGTACCCGTCGGGGCGCCCGCCGGCCGAGCGCGTTGCGGCCGGCTTCCGCTCGCCGGTCGACGCGATCGACGCATTCGCCACGGCGTACATCAACTGGACGGCGCAGACCGTCTCGCGCCAGATGCGGAACCTTGCGGCGATTAGCGTCGCCCAAGCGCGCTCGGTGGCCCAGCTGGCAGCGGTGCAGACGGCCGGCGACTACGAGCTTCGGCGCGGCGGGATCACCAACTCCGGACAGGTCGAGGCGGTGGCCCCGCTGCGCGGTCACGTCGATGAGTTCGCCGTCGTCACCCGCGAGCTCACGACCGCGACGGCGACGAGCGCCTACCAGGGACTGAAGCCTGCCTGGCACGTCGCGATCGCGACGGTCGCGTCCGTCGCACCAGACACGTGGGTGGTGTCGGCGTGGCAGCCGGAGAGCTGAGCCCCTCGCGTCCCGCGGACCCTCGCATCGCCCGCCGCCGGGTTCAGCGCGCCGCGGCGTTGAGCGCCGCCGCGGCCCCGAAGCACACGAGCGCCAGGACGCGCAGCAGGTAGCCGGCCCGGTCGCCGGGGCGCCCGGTGACCATTCCCTTGAGTGCCACGATCATGCTCGTGGCCGCGATCGCGGCCAGCACCACGGCGAGCGCGTGCACCTGGGAGATGAAAGCGCGATCGGAGCCGCCGCGCCCGCCCGCCTATCCTCTCTGCGCGTGTCAGCGCAGTACACCTTCACCACCTACCGGCTGGCGCGACGCTATCCGCCGGACAAAGAGGTGCTGAAGGACATCTCACTGTCGTTCCTGCCCGGGGCCAAGATCGGAGTCCTCGGCTACAACGGCGCCGGGAAGTCGACGCTGCTGCGGATCATGGCCGGACGCGACACCGACTACGACGGCCAGGCGCAGCTGGCGCCGGGCTCCAGCGTTGGCCTGCTCGAGCAGGAGCCATCGCTCGATCCGGACAAGGATGTGCGAGGCAACATCGAGGAGGGCGTGGCTGAGACGCGCGCGCTGCTCGACCGCTTCAACGAGCTTTCGATGAACTACTCCGAGGAAACGGCGGACGAGTTCGCACGCGTCCAGGAGCGGATCGACGCGCTCGACGGCTGGAACCTCGAGACGACGCTCGAGATCGCGATGGATGCCCTGCGCTGTCCGTCTCCCGACGCCGACGTGTCGACGCTGTCGGGCGGCGAGCGCCGGCGCGTCGCGCTGTGTCGGCTGCTGCTCGGCCAGCCCGACCTGCTGTTGCTCGACGAGCCGACAAACCACCTAGACGCCGAGTCGGTCGCCTGGCTCGAGCGCCATCTCCAGGAATATCCAGGCACCGTCGTCGCGGTCACCCATGACCGCTACTTCCTGGACAACGTCGCGGGCTGGATACTCGAGCTCGACCGTGGCCGCGGCATCCCCTATGAAGGCAACTACTCGGGCTGGCTCGATCAGAAGAGGGCGCGGCTAGAGCAGGACGAGCGCCAGGAGAAGGCGCGGCGGCGGACGATCGAGCAGGAGCTCGAATGGGTACGCCTGGGCACCAGCGCGCGGCGCAACAAGCCCAAGGCGCGGCTCAACGCCTACGAGGCGTTGCTCGCCCAGGGCGAGCAAGTGAAGCTCGACAGCGTTCAGATCCACATCCCCGCCGGGCCGCGACTCGGGGAGCTCGTCGTCGAGGCGGATGGGCTGCGCAAGGTCTACGGCGACCGGCTCCTGTTCGAGGACCTGTCCTTCAGCCTGCCGCGGGGAGGGATCGTCGGGGTGATCGGCCCAAATGGCGCGGGGAAGACGACGCTCCTGCGGCTGATCACCGGCCAGGAGCAGCCCGACGCCGGGAAGCTCAGGCTGGGCGAGAGCGTGAAGCTGGCGTACGTCGACCAGTCGCGTGATGCCCTCGACCCCGACCGGACGGTGTGGCAGGAGGTCTCGGGCGGCGAGGATCAGATCCAGCTCGGCGAGCGCACGGTGAATAGCCGCGCCTACGTGGCGGGGTTCAACTTCAAGGGCACCGACCAGCAAAAGAAGGTCGGCACGCTCTCCGGCGGGGAGCGAAACCGCCTGCACCTGGCGAAGCTCCTGCGGGAGGGAGGCAACCTGTTGCTGCTCGACGAGCCAACCAACGACCTCGATGTCGACACGCTCCGCGCGCTCGAGGAGGCGCTGCTGGCGTTCGCCGGCTGTGCCGTCGTGGTCTCGCACGACCGCTGGTTCCTCGACCGGATCGCGACGCACGTGCTGGCCTTCGAGGGCGACTCGCAGGTGCGCTGGTTCGAGGGCAATTTCGAGGCCTACGACAGCTTCCGCCGCGAGCAGCTGGGCGCCGAGGCCGACCGGCCGCACCGGCTCACATACAAGAAGCTCGTGCGGGCGTAGGGGGGGCGACAGGGGCGTAGCCGGGGGCGCCTATTCGCTGCGACGGGCGCCCAAGCGGGCGTAGGCGGCGGCGCCTATTCGCTGCGGCGGGCGCCCACGCGGGCGTAGGCGGGGGGCGCCTATTCGCTGCGGCCGCGAATGCCCATTTACTGCTGCGGGCGCCGACGCCTGCTCGCACCCCTGGCGGCCCGACAGCCGTGCGGTGCGGCTAGGCGTCGATATTCGACGGCTACTCGCTCCGCACTGCGCCCGGCGGCCGCGCGGTGCAGATAGGCGTCGAATCGGCGTAGGCTTGGCTCGCCAGTTCGCTCGCCAGCGTGTCCCTGCGCTCGCCGGGCGACCCGCGCGGCCCGCGCGGGCCGCGCGGGCCGCGCGCAGGCACGAACCGAGCGAGAGACCCAGAGCACGAACCGAGCGATAGACCAAGAGCGCAAGCGGAGAGCCGAGCGACAGACCGAGAGAGAGGACGGGGATGGCGATTACAGAGACCAAGACCCAGGCCGGTGGCAGCGATGCGGCGGCGATCGACGAGCTGCACGAGACATTTGCCGCGCAGCGAGCCGCGTTCCTCCAAGACACCTATCCGAGCGCCGCCGAGCGGCGAGCTCGCCTCGAGGCGCTGACCGGGATGGTGGCGGGCAACCGGGCCCGGATTCACGAGGCGCTGCGCGAGGACTTCGCCGTGCATCCCGACGCGCTCTCGGACCTGGCCGAAGTGTTGACCGTGATGGGGCGCGCGGCGTTCGCCCACCAGCACCTCGAGGAGTGGATGGCGGCCGATCCTCGGGAGACCGACCCGAACCTGCATGGGTCGTCCCGCGCCGCGATCAGCTACCAGCCCAAGGGAGTGATAGGGAACATCTCGCCCTGGAACTTCCCGTTCGACCTCTCGCTCGGGCCGCTGGTCGACATGCTGGCGGCGGGCAACCGGGCGATCATCAAGCCCTCGGACTACACCCCCGCGTGCTCGGCGCTCCTCAAGGAGATGGTGAGCAGCACGTTCGACCGGGATCTCGTGTCGGTGGTCACGGGAGGGCTCGAGCTGGCCAAGGAGTTCCCCACGCTGCGCTGGGACCATCTCCTGTACACGGGCAACACCGAGGTCGGCCGGCTGATCGCCAAGGCGGCCGCGGAGAACCTGGTCCCCGTAACGCTCGAGCTGGGCGGCAAGAGCCCGGTGTTCGTCCTCGACGACGGCGTGGACGAGCAAGCGGTGGGCCAGATCATCGGGACAAAGATGGTCAAGAACGGACAGATGTGCATTGCCCCGGACTACGCGCTCGTCCCGCGCGAGCGACTCGACGAGTTCGTGGAGCTCGCGCAACGCCACTACCGCCAGAACACGCCTAGCTACGCCGCCAGCGACGACTGCACGGGCATCATCTCCGAGCGCCACCTCGAACGCGTCGAGCGCCTGCTCGAGGAGGCGAGGGAGCGCGGCTGCCAGGTGGTGGCGCTGGGTGAGGACCAGCCCGATCCCACCACGCGCCGGATGCCGATGTCGCTCGTGGTCGACCCCGACGACTCGCTCGGTGTCATGCGCGAGGAGATCTTCGGTCCGATCCTGCCGGTCAAGCCATACGACTCGCTCGACGAGGCAATCAGCTACGTCAATCAGCGCGAGCGGCCGCTGGGCCTGTACGTGTTCTCCTCCGACGAGGGGGCTGCCGAGGGCGTGCTGAAGCGCACCGTGTCCGGCGGGGCTGCGGTCAACGCCTGCGCCGCCCAGGGGGCGCTGCCGTCGCTTGGCTTTGGAGGCATCGGGTACAGCGGCTCGGGACGGCACCACGGCGTGGACGGCTTCAGGGAATTCTCGAATCCGCGCGGCGTCGTCTACCGCGGCGAGGGCGGCATGCTCGACGCCTTCCTCCCGCCCTACGGCGAGCTGGCCGACACGCTGCTGCGCAGCATCTTCGGTTCGTGAGCTCGCCCTCCAAGGCAGTCCTGATCACCGGCTGCTCGTCGGGAATCGGCGCGGCGACCGCTGAGTGCCTGGCCGGCGAAGGCTGGACGGTGTACGCCACGGCACGCCGCCCCGAGACGCTCGGCTCGCTGCGAGACAAGGGATGCCACACGCTCGCTCTCGACGTGACCGACGACGCCTCGATGCGCGTCGCCGTGGAGGCGGTCACAAGATCGGAAGGCGCCGTGGGAGTATTGATCAACAACGCGGGCTACAGCCAGTCGGGCGCGGTCGAATCGGTGCCGATCGACCAGGTGCGCCGGCAGTTCGAGACGAACGTGTTCGGGCTGATCCGAATGTGTCAGCTCGTGCTGCCCGGCATGCGCGAGCAGAAGTGGGGCAAGATCGTGAACATCGGCTCGATGGGCGGGCGCCTGACATTTCCCGGCGGCGGTCTCTATCACGCCACCAAGTACTCGGTCGAGGCACTCTCGGACGCCCTGCGCTTCGAGGTGCGCGGGTTCGGCGTCGACGTGATTCTCGTCGAGCCAGGGCTGATCATCACCAACTTCGGTGACGTTGCGGCAGGCTCGGTGACCGATGCCGGGCGTGACGGCGGCGCCTACTCGGAATTCAACCGCGAGGTGGCCAAGGTCACGGCGGGTGCCTACAAGGGGCCGATGGCGAGGCTCGGGGCCGGGCCCGACGCCGTCGCGCGCACGATCGCCCGGGCGCTGAGCGCCCGCCGGCCCAAAGCGCGCTATCCGGTGACCGCCAGCGCGCGGCTGATGATCAACCAGCGCCGGCTCACGCCGGACCGGGTCTGGGACCTGATCATGCGCACCCAGTTCCCCCAGCCAAAGGCCTAGCCGGCGGCGGCACGTCAGCTGCCCCAGCCGAAGGCCTAAGCGGCGACCCGTCAGGCGCCGGCAGCCGAAGGCCTAAGCGGCGGCACGTCACGCGGTGGCCCAACCGCAACGCTTTCCGCCGCTCAGAAGGCGCGGTTCCCAGGCTCGCCCACTAGCACCGCCTCCGCCTCGCGGAAGCGCTCGCTCATCTCTCGGGTCTCGAGGAACGTCATGAACAGGCGAGCTGCGGGAACCAGCTGGCGCCAGAGCACGGCAGTCTCGGTGTTGGGGCCACCTTCGAAGTGCTCGGCGGCGACGTCCCGCGAGAAGGTCGCTGACACGAACGACGACGGGGAGCGGGCGGGGAGCGGGCCCTCAACCGCGGCACCACGGAACAGAGTCACCGCCTGATCAGCCAGGAGCGCGCGCAGGAAGCCGAGCCTGGTGACGATGTGAGCCGCCCGGCGTTCCTTGGACCACGAGCCCGCGAACAGCTCAGGGTCGCGGACGACCTTCCCGCGGTAGGGACAGAGCCCCAGCTCGGCGAGCACGATCGCGTGGCCCTTGACGAGCTCGCCTGACCTGGGATTGCTGACGACGCGGGCTGCGAACGGATGCTCGAGCTCTGACACGCCGGCCATCGCCAGTGCCTCGTCGAGCAGCGCAAACAGCTCGGGATGGCCTTCCCGCGCCTCCACGCGTCGGACGAGATCGACGCGTGGTAGCCGCAGGCGCGAGGTCACGGCGGCGATCCGCTCCAGGGTTCGCGCGCGGGCTTGGGGGTCGCACTCGATCACGAGCTCCCGGTCAAACGAGATCCTGGCGCGCTCGAGCTCGGCGACGAGGTCGCCGTCTGCGACGCCTGCATCCCTGGCGAACTGCAAGCGCGCGACGTCTTCGAGCGGGAGCTCCCAGCGGGCGCCGGCATCTTCGAACGCCTGGATCTCGACTTCGAAGGCGCCTTTGTCCACTCGGACGGCGGTCACCGAAAGCGGGGTACGTCGGGCGTCCAGGAGACGCCCCCGGTTGCCCGCCACGAGGTGGCGCAGCTCGCCGGCCACGAACTCCGAGTCGGGTGCCGCGCCGGGATCCGAGGCGTAGATCGCCGGAGCCACTCAGGCTCCGCTGAGCAGTGGCTCCAGCGCGCTACCCAGTTCGGTGGCGCTGTTGACGACCGCCTCGGCGCCGTCGAGCTCGCTCGCCAAGAAGGGCCCGGTGGCGACAGCGAGGCAGCGGACACCATCGGCCTGCGCGCAGGCGATGTCGCGCGGCGTGTCGCCGATCACCACCGTCTTCTTGCGTGGGTACGGGGAGCCAACCGTGCCCGCGCGGCGGCGCGCGATGGCGGGAAGCATCGATCGGTCCTCGGAGTCGGAGCCGAAGGCACCCTGGCCGGGCGGGAAGTGGTGGAGGATCCCCGCTCGCCGGAGCTTCAGCCTGGCCACCGCCTCGTAGTTACCGGTGAGCAAGCCCAGCTTCAGATCCTGGCGTGCCGAGAGTGCAGTGAGCAGCTCGGGGACGCCGGGCAGCACGGTGTGTTGCAGGTCAAGCGGGCACAGCCTTGCGTACACCTGGCAGCAGAGCTCGCGCACCTCATCCGCCCGTTCGTCGATCTGCTCGGCCGACACCCCGGCGCCGAGAAGCAGGGCACGCGCGATCTCGCCGTCGGTGCGCCCGGCCGGGCGGAGCGGCATCGCGGTGCTGCGCGTGTCTACTCCGTGGACGTTGCGGAGGGCGTCGTGCAGCGCCTCGGCGTGGGCATCGGTGGCGCCGGAGACGAGCGTTCCATCGATGTCGAAGAGCAAAAGCAACCGCTCACCGGTCGAATGACATCCCAGGCTCGAGCAGCTTCGCGAACGCCGCGATCAGCCTCGCGGCGGCATCGATGTCGGCCAGCGAGACGATCTCCACGGGAGAGTGCATGTAGCGCAGCGGCACGCTCACGACGCCGCTGGGGATGCCGGCTCGCGCCAGGTGGATTGCGTCGGCGTCAGTACCCGTGTGGCGCCCCGCCGACTCGACCGAGCAAGGAATCCCCGTTTCCTCGGCTGCGCGCTGAAGCAGTTCGAACACGAGTGGATGAAGTGTCGTGCCGCGAGTGATCACTGGCCCGGATCCCAGCTTGTGCTCGGTGATCTGGCCTAGCTCGACGCCGGGCTGATCGGTTGCATGCGTGACGTCGACGACGATCGCGACGTCGGGGTCATGGGCAAATGCACTGGTTCGCGAACCGGCGAATGTCGTCTCCTCCTGGGCCACGGCGAACGCGATCACGTCGCCCGGGGCGCCGCCCTCCGCGGCGACGAGGCGGGCTGCCTCAGCTGCCACGTAGCAGCCCACCCGGTTGTCAAACGAACGGGACACGACCAGGTCTCCGCGGAGCTCGAGTGGCTCGACGTCGATCACCGCCACGTCCCCGATACGGACGAGGCCGCGGGCCTCCTCGCCGTCCTTGGCGCCGATGTCGATGTGGAGATGCTTGATCTCGAGCTTCTTGTCGCGCTCCTCGTCGCGTAGGAGGTGGATTGGCTTGCGGCCGATCACCCCGTGCACAAACCCATCTCGCGTCGCGATGCGTACACGCTGCGCGACGAGGATCACCGGATCCCATCCTCCGACCTCTCCTACTCGGAGGAAGCCGTCGTTGTCGATGTGCACGATGTGCAGGCCGATCTCGTCGATGTGGCCGACCACCGCGAGCCGCGGGCCCTCCGCGGTTCCCGGTACGCGAGCAAACGAGGAGCCGACCGTGTCGCCCCCCACCTCGGTCGCGAACGCGCCGGCCGCCTCTCGCCACACCCGGGCGGGCGCCGACTCGTGGCCCGACGGGCCGGGGGCTGTCAGGAGCCGCTGGAGGAGCTCGGGAACCGCCATGGCGGCAAGGCTAATGAAAGGCGCCGCGGCGAGGTCAGTGTCGTTGGCCCGAGATGACGGTGATCCGCGCCGGGTGCTCGGCTAGATCCGGATCGCGCGCGACCAGCTGCCAGGCCAGCCAGCGAGCGAAGTTACGGATGGCGGCGGTCACGCGCGGTGGATACCCGCTCGCGATTGACGAGAAACTGCTATTTCGCGAGCAGCTCGCGCAGAACGAACTGGAGGATTCCCCCGTGGCGGAAGTAGCGCTGCTCCTTTGGTGTGTCGATCCTGACGATCACCTCGAACCGCTTTTCGCCCGCGGCGTCTGCGCCGCCGCTGCTGCTGGCCTGCTTTTCCCCCGCGTCTACGCCACCGGTGCTGCTGACCTGGACGCTGAGGCGCCGAGGCACCTCCTCGCCCCCGGCCAGCCCGGAGATCGTGAACGTCTCGCGCCCGGTGAGGCCCAAAGACTGCACCGAGTCGCCTTCTGAGAACTGCAGCGGCAGCACTCCCATCCCGACGAGGTTCGAGCGGTGGATTCGTTCGAAGCTCTCCGCGATCACCGCCCGGACTCCAAGCAACCGGGTGCCCTTGGCCGCCCAATCGCGCGATGAGCCTGAGCCGTACTCCTTGCCGGCAAGGACCACGAGCGGGATGCCGTCCTCCTGGTAGCGCATCGCGGCGTCGTAGATCGAGATCGGATCGCCGCTCGCACCCTGGCCGCCGAGGTAGGTCGTCACTCCACCTTCCGGAAGGGCCGCGCGTCCATCCGCGTCGAGCAGGTTGCGCAGGCGGATGTTGGCGAATGTTCCCCGCATCATCACCTCGTGATTGCCGCGCCGCGACCCGTAGGAGTTGAAGTCCTTGGGGGCGACACCGTGCTCGATCAGGTACGCGCCGGCCGGGCTGTCGCGCTTGATCGAGCCCGCCGGCGAGATGTGGTCGGTCGTGACGCTGTCGCCGAGCACGGCCAGGACACGGGCACCTTCGATGTCGGTGATCGGGGGCGGCGTGCGCGGGAGCCCCTCGAAGAACGGCGGGCGCCTCACGTAGGTTGACTCCCGATCCCAGTCGAACAGGTCCCCGGTGTCGACCTCCAGGCCGTTCCAGCGATCATCGCCCGCGAACACCGCGCCGTAGCTTTTGCGGAACATGTCCGACTGGACTGCCTCCTCGATCGTCTGGGCAACCTCGGAGGCGTGGGGCCAGATGTCCTTGAGGAACACCGGCTCGCCGCGTGAGTCCTCGCCGAGCGGCTCGTCGTAGAGATCGATGTCCATCGTGCCGGCGATCGCGTAGGCGACCACGAGCGGTGGCGAGGCGAGGTAGTTCATCTTCACGTCGGGGTTGATGCGGCCCTCGAAGTTCCGATTACCCGAGAGGACCGACACCACGGCGAGGTCCTCGGCTCCGACGACGCGTGAGATCTCGTCGGGCAGCGGGCCACTGTTGCCGATGCAGGTCGTACAGCCGTAGCCGACTAGGTTGAAGCCGAGCTCGTCGAGATACTCGGTCAACCCGGCTCGCTCGAGGTACTCGGTCACGACCTTGGACCCGGGGGCAAGCGAGGTCTTGACCCATGGCTTCACGGCAAGTCCACTCTGGACGGCGTTGCGGGCCAGGATCCCGGCCCCGATCATCACCGAGGGGTTCGAGGTGTTGGTGCAGCTGGTGATGGCAGCGATCACCACGTGGCCATGGTCGAGCTCGGTCTCGGTGCCGTCAGCCAGGGTCACGAAAGTGGTGGTGCGCCGGCGCTCGGCGACCTGCGCGCCACCGGTATCGCCCAGCGGCTCGTGCTCCTCTCCATTCAGGACATGGGTGGCGACCGGATCCGAGGCCGGGAAGCTCTCAGCCACCGCCTCGTCCTCGGCGTCCTCCTCGGGCAGGTAGCCCTCGAGCGCGAGCCGGAAGGCCGGCTTTGACTCGGTTAGCGAGACGCGATCCTGCGGTCGCTTGGGACCCGCAATGCTCGGCACCACATCGCCGAGATCCAGCTCGAGGCGATCGGAGAAGGTCGGCTCCTCGGCTCCCTCCTCGTGCCACAGGCCCTGCTCCTTGGCGTATGCCTCGACGAGGCTCGATCGAGCTCCCGCGGCCGCCCGGAGAACTCGAGGTAGCGAAGCGTCTCTGCGTCGACAGGGAAGATCGCGCAGGTCGAGCCGAACTCGGGCGACATATTGCCGATCGTTGCTCGGTCGGCCAGTGGCAACCCGGCCAGGCCGCCGCCGTAGAACTCGACGAACTTGCCTACCACGCCGTGGCGGCGCAGCATCTCGGTGACGGTGAGCACGAGATCGGTCGCGGTCGCGCCCTCGTGGAGGGCGCCCGTGAGCTTGAAACCGATGACCTGCGGGATCAGCATCGACAGCGGCTGTCCGAGCATCGCGGCCTCGGCCTCGATCCCGCCGACGCCCCACCCGAGCACGCCCAGTCCATTGACCATCGTCGTGTGCGAATCGGTCCCGACGAGCGTGTCGGGATATGCCTGTCCGGTCGCCTCGTTGACGAACACCACGCGGGCCAGATACTCGAGGTTGACCTGGTGGACGATGCCCGTGTCCGGGGGGACCACGCTCAGGTTGTCGAACGCCCCCTGCCCCCAGCGCAGGAACGCGTAACGCTCGCGGTTTCGCTCGAACTCGAGCTCGGCGTTGCGCTGAAAGGCGCTGGGCGAGCCGAACACGTCGACTTGGACAGAGTGGTCGATCACGAGCTCGGCAGGCACGAGCGGGTTGATGCGCTCCGGATCGCCACCCAGCTCCCGCATGGCATCGCGCATCGCCGCGAGATCGACCACGGCCGGCACGCCGGTGAAGTCCTGCATCAGAACCCGGGCGGGGGAGAAGGCGATCTCCCTGGAGGGCTCGGCGCGGGCCTCCCAGCGGGCGAGCGCCTCGATGTCCTCTCCTCGCACCGACTCGCCGTCCTCGGTGCGCAGGAGGTTCTCGAGCAGGATCTTGAGCGAGAAGGGCAGCCGCGCGACGTCGTAAGAGCCTGGAGCGCATCGAGGCGGAAGATCTCGTAGGAGCCATCGACCACCGTCAGCGTGGAGCGCGCGCCGAAGCTGTCCATGCTTCGCACTCTAGCCTCCTCGACCCTCTGCCCCGGCGGGCCAGGGCATCCGCTCGAGCCGCTGCCCCCGCGAGCCTCCTCGAGCCTTTACCCGGCGGGCCGGGGCGCCTCCTCAAGCTTTTCGCCTCGCCGGCCGAAAGGGATTTGGATGGGGGTTCGCGTCTCCCTTGTCTGTGTCACGCTCGCGGCCCTCCTCGTCGCTCCGACCGCGCGTGCCGACTCGGCCACGAGCACGAACTGGGCCGGCTATGCGGTCCATCGACACGGTGTCTCGTACCGGTCGATCCAGGCCGAATGGTCCGAGCCGACCGTCTCCTGTCTCCCCGGCCGCCCCTCGTTCTCCTCCTACTGGATCGGCTTGGGGGGCTTCAAGCGGACCTCGCACGCCATCGAGCAGATCGGCACCGAGGTCGACTGCACCCGCGCGGGTAGCGTTCGCTCCACCGCGTGGTATGAGCTGCTGCCCGCCCCCTCGAGCCCGATCGCGCTGGTGGTACGTCCCGGCGACGTGCTCGCGGCGAGGGTCACCGTCGCGGGTCGCCGGGTGACGATGTCGCTGCGCGATCTGACGACGGGTCAGGGCTTCCGCAAGACGCTACGGGCCCGCGTGCTCGACGTGACCTCGGCCGAGTGGGTGGTGGAGGCTCCCTCGGATTGCGCCGGGACGCTCGCCTGCCGAACCCTTCCGCTGGCCGACTTCGGGTCGGTTTCGTTCCTGAGGACGAGCGCCGTCCAGCGCAACGGCCACACCGGGACGATTTCAGATCGTCATTGGAACTCGACCGTGATCTCGCTCAACCCGGTCGGCCGGCGCTTCGTCGCGGCCAGCGGCGGCAGCGGCACCGTCATCGGCGGCGCACTACCGGGAGCGCTTGCGGCGGACGGCGCCGGCTTCGCCGTCAGATACGCGGCCATTTCAGTGCCAGGCGCTCCACCGGTTGGGTTGGCCCGGAACGTGCGCCTGGCCCCGCTGCAGCGGCAATAGGCCCTCGGGGTGCGCGCCTGGGCCCTTGGGGGGCGCGCCTGAGCGCCGCTGGGGGCGCGCCCGAGCGCCTCTGGAGGCGCGCCTGAGCGCCTCTGGGGGCGCGCCATAGGCCCGCTCAGGCGCGCCTGAGCGCGTGCCGCCCGCCCGCACTGATTCAATACAGCCCCGATGCGTCGCCTCGCCCCGCCGCTGGCTTGCTGTGTCATCTTGGCCCTCACGGTGGCGACGGCCCCGGCGGTCGCCAAAGGCCGGGCGAAGGCGCCGGCCGCCTCGAACACGCTGGTCGCCTCGAAGTCAAAGCACACCTCAAAGCTCTCCAAGAAGCCCCCCACGGCGCTGGGCAGCGCCAAGAAGGCCGTCGCCTCGACCCACACCGGGGCAAAGACGACGTCGACCCTGCCGTTCACGGGCCTCGACATCGGCGCCTGCGTCGCCGTCGGCTTGGCGCTCCTGCTGGCCGGCGCCTGCTTGCGGCGGCTTACTGCGCGTCCTACCTAGCTCCGGGCCACGGGCGACCCGGTGAGCGCCCGCGCCGCCGCCGCGATCAGCTCGGTGCACGCGTCGAGCTCGATCGCCGTCGAGTCGAGCATCAGGTGGTAGAGCGAGCTATCGCGCAGGTCGGCGCCGTAGAAGCGCCGCGCATACTCGGCATGGGCGCGATCGAACTGGCGCAGCGCGTTGCTCGGCCGTCCCCTCGTCGATCCCACCCAGCCGCGTCGCCTGTTCGACCCGCCGCTGGCGTGGCCCGTCGAGGCGGACGCGCAGCACCTGTGGCTCGTTTCGCAGCACGATCACCGCCGGCCCGCCCCAGGATCACGCCCTGTCCCGTCTCTGCCTGCTGGCGCAGCACCTCCTCGGTTGCGCGCGCGAAGTCCTCGGAGGTGAACGACCCCGAGGGAACCGCCGTGGGCGCGCCGACATCCGAGCCGATGAACCCCCTCAGCAGCCGCTGCCACCAGCCCGTCGGTGGCTGGTCGTCGAATGCCGTCGCGTCGTCGACCGATACGTGGAGGCTCTCGGCGACCGCCATCGGGATCGCGCGGTCGAGGAACGGGACCCCCAGGCGCGCGGCCACGCGCCGGACCGATCTGGCTGCCGCCCGCTCCGTAGGAGGCCGAGAGCGCGACGACGGTCATCGCGCGCCTCCCGCGGGGCGGGCGCGGTGACCGGCGGACGCTCCGGCGCCGACCTCATCCTCCTCGCTGTAGTGGTATTTCCCGCCCCGCAGCCACGAGGCGCCGGCCGCCACCAGGCAGGCGATGAAGGAGAAGGTGAAGGCGGCTGCAAGGGCGTCCGAGAACGGCGATCCCATCAGGTGCGGGAAGAACGAGCGGCCGGTGAGCACGGCGGCCTGGGCGGCCGGCAGATGGTGGACCAGCGGGCCGAGCAGGCGCGCGATCGGGTTGTAGCCGAGGAAGGCCGCGAACAGGCTGGCCACTGGGGGAAGGTGGGCGATCCTCGCCGCCTGGAGATGCGGAACCCCGTGTGCCTGGAGTCCCGCCTGCATCGCGCCGGGGAGCCGGGAAGACAGCCCAACGATCAAGAGCGAGAAGAACAGTCCGATCGAGAGCACCATCGCCGAGTTCTGAAAGGTGGCGTTCATCCCCCCGCCGACTCCCCGCTGGCGCGGCGGGAGGCTGTTCATGACGCCGGCCCGGTTGGGCGAGGCGAACAGCCCCATCCCGACACCGTTGACGAACAGAAGCGCCGCGAACGGGACGTAGGAGAAGTTGACCGGGAGCTGCTCGAGCAGGATGAACGACAGCGCGGCGATCAGCATGCCCCCGGTGGCGAACGGCCGCGCGCCGTAACGGTCGGACAAAAAGCCCGACGCGGGGCCCGCAATCAGGAACCCGGCGGTCAGCGGCAGCATGTAGATGCCGGCCCACAGCGGGGTCTCGGAGAAGCTGTAGCCGTGCTGGGGAAGCCAGATGCCCTGGAGCCAGATGATCAGCACGAACTGAAGTCCGCCCCGCCCGATGGCCGAGAGAAGTGTCGCGACGTTGCCGGCGGCGAAGGCCCGGATCCGGAACAGGTCGAGATGGAACATCGGGTCGCTCACCCGGGCCTCGACCACGCAAAAGACGGCGAGCACCGCGGTCCCTCCGATCAGCTCGGCCAGCACCTTCGGGCTGCCCCAGCTCATCGTGTGGTGGCCGTAGGGCTGGATGCCGTAAGTGATCCCGACCATCACCGCGATCAGCCCGACGGCGAACGTGACGTTGCCCAGCCAGTCGATCCTCGCCCCAGGACGGCGCTCGATCGAGCCCTCGTGCAGCTTGGTGTAGGCCCGCACGGTGCCGAGCACGCCGAACGGGACCGAGACGAGGAACACGAGCCGCCAGTTGATCAGGGGCCAGGAGGCCGCCCAAGATCAGCCCCAGGAAGGAGCCGGCGATCGCGGCCACGCCGTTGATCCCGAGCGCCAGCCCACGCTGGTTCTCAGGGAAGGCGTCGGTGATGATCGCGCTCGAGTTGGCGAACAGCATCGCGCCGCCGACCCCCTGCCCGACCCGCATGCCGATGATCCACAGCGCCCCGCCCGAGCCCTTCAGCGGGGTGACCGCGAGCAGGATCGAGAACAGCGTGAAGACGGCGAAACCCAGGTTGTAGGTGCGCACCCGTCCGTACATGTCTCCCAGGCGGCCCAAGCTCACGACGAGCACCGCGGTGACGACGAGGAAGCTGAGGATCGTCCACAGCAGGTAGTTGGTGTTACCGGGGGCGAGCGGATCGATGTGGATCCCGCGGAAGATGTCGGGCAGCCCGATCAGCAGGATCGACGCGTTGATCGTCGCCAGCAGCATGCCGATCGTCGTGTTGGACAGGACGATCCACTTGTAGTTGGAGGATGCGGAGGATGGCGTAGCCATATGATGCGCGAGATGACGACTTCGAACACAACCACCCTCGAGCTGGCCTCGCTGCAAGGACGCAGTCGGCAAGCACCTGGGCTACACCGATTGGCGGGAGATGACCCAGGAGCGCGTGAACCAGTTCGCCGAAGCGACCGACGACCACCAGTTCATCCACGTCGACGTCGAGCGCGCCAAGGAGACGCCGTTCGGCGGCACGATCGCCCACGGTTATCTGACCCTGTCGTTGCTGGCCTGGGCTGGCGGCGAGCTGATGCACGTCTCCGACGCGAAGATGGGGATCAACTACGGGCTCGATCGTGTGCGCTTCCCGGCTCCGCTGCCGGTGGGCGCCCAGTTGCGCGGGTCGGCGGCGAGCTCGTCGAGGTCACCGAGGTGCCCGGCGGCGTACAGGTCAAGACCAGATTCACGGTCGAGGTCAAGGACCAGGAGAAGCCGGCCTGCGTAGCTGAGACGCTGGCGCGCATCTACGGGTGACTGCTCAGCCGCGAGGTCAGGCTGGCCGCCCGGCCGGTCGGCGAGCCCAAGCCCTCGGACTTCGAGCTGGCCGAGGTCGAGCTGCCGGACGCCGGCCCGGGCGAGCTGCTCGTGCGCAACTCGTTCATGTCGGTCGACCCGTACATGCGCGGGCGGATGAACGACACCCAGTCCTACGTGCCGCCGTTTCAGATCGGCGCGCCGCTCGAGGGCGGGGCGGTCGGCGAGGTCGTGGCCCCGATGACGAGCGTTGCCGGGCAAGCAAGTCCTTCACCAGCTCGGCTGGCGGGAATACGCGCTCGTGCCGGCCGACGCAGGCGCGCGAGATCGACACCGACCTCGCGCCGGCCTCGGCCTACCTCGGCGTGCTGGGGATGCCGGGGCTGACGGCCTACGTCGGCCTGCTCGAGATCGCGGGCCTGCGCGACGGAGACACCGTGTTCGTGTCCGCCGCCGCCGGGGCGGTCGGGTCGCTGGCCGGCCAGATCGCCAAGCTGCGCGGCAGCCGCGTGATCGGGAGCGCGGGCTCGCCGGAGAAGGTCGCCTTCCTACGCGACGAGCTCGGGTTCGACGCCGCCTTCAACTACAAGGACGGCGATGTCCACGCGCTCCTGCGCGAGGCCGCGCCCGATGGGATCGACGTCTATTTCGACAACGTCGGCGGCGACCACCTCGAGGCGGCGATCGGCGCGATGCGCCAGCAGGGACGGATCTGCCTGTGCGGAGCGATCTCGGTCTACAACGCCACCGAGCCCGCCCCCGGTCCGCGGAATCTCGCGATGGCAATCGGCAAGCGTCTGACGCTGCGGGGTTCATCGTCTCAGACCACTTCGACCGCTTCCCGGACTTCGTGGCCGAGGTCGGCGGCTGGCTGCGCGAGGGCAAGCTCCAGCTTCCGCGAGACCGTCGTCGAGGGGATCGAGAACGCGCCCGAGGCATTCATCGGGCTGCTGCGAGGCGACAACGTGGGAAAGATGGTGGTGAAGCTGTGAAAACGCGCAAGCTCGGCAACCAGGGGCTCGAGGTCTCGATGCAGGGCCTCGGGTGCATGGGGATGTCCGAGTTCTACGGCGAGTCAGACGAGGACGAGTCGATCGCGACGATCCACCGGGCGCTCGAGCTCGGGGTGAGCTTCCTCGACACCGCCGACATGTACGGGCCGTTCACCAACGAGCGGCTGGTGGGCAGAGCCATCCGGGGCCGACGCGACGAGGTCGTGCTGGCGACCAAGTTCGGCAACTCGCGCGGCGAGGACGGGGCCTTCCTGGGCGTCCGCGGCGATCCCGAGTACGTGCGCCAGGCGTGCGAGGCGTCGCTCGAGCGCCTGGGCACCGACCACATCGACCTCTACTACCAGCACCGGGTCGACACGCAAGGTGCCGATCGAGGAGACGGTGGGAGCGATGGCCGAGCTCGTGGACCAGGGCAAGGTCCGCTATCTCGGGCTCTCCGAGGCCTCGGCGGAGACGATCCGGCGCGCCCACGCCATCCACCCGATCTCTGCCCTCCAGAGCGAGTACTCGCTGTGGACGCGCGAGCTCGAGGGCCACATCCTGCCCGTGACACGCGAGCTCGGAATCGGGTTCGTCGCCTACAGCCCGCTGGGGCGCGGCTTCCTCTCCGGCCGCTGGCGCTCGCCCGAGGACATCCCGGAAGACGACTTCCGCCGCCACAACCCCCGCTTCCAGGGCGAGAACTTCGAGCGCAACCTCGAGATCGTCGATCGCGTGCGGGAGATCGCCGAGGAGAAGGGCGCCACCCCGGCCCAGATCGCGCTGGCCTGGGTCCACCACCAGGGCGAGGACGTCGTCCCGATCCCCGGGACCAAGCGCCGCTCGCTACCTCGAGGAGAACGTAGGCCGCGACCGAGATCGAGCTCGACCGAGGACGACCTGCGCCGCCTCGACGAGGCGGCGCCCCCCGGGCAGACCGCCGGCGACCGCTACCCGGACATGTCGACGGTCGAGCGATAGGGGAGGGCCGGCCGCATGCGGCCGGCCTCCGGCCGCGCATGCGCGGCCGGAGGGGGCGGTGCATGCACCGCCCCCTTAGGACAACTTGCTTCCCGGCCCCAGCATGTTGCCGGCCGCCAGCTCGACGCCTTCGCCGAGCATCGCGCCGTCGACGTGGCAGTGCTCGCCGATCGCGGCGCCCGGCCCGATGATCGAGGAGCGGATCGTGGCTCCCCGCGCCGACGCTCGCACCGGCCAGCACGGCCGAGCTCTCGACGTGCGCGCCCGCGGCCACGCTCGACGCCGGGACCGAGCACGCGCGCGGACCGACCGCCGCCGAGGCGGCGACGTCAGCGCCGTCTCCCGAGCAGCGTCGGCCTCTGGGGTTGCCAACGTCCTGGCGCGAGCGTCGCGGTCCGGATCCTGCCCTCGAGGATGTCGAAGGTTCCCTGGAGGTAGCGCTCGGGGGTCCCGATGTCGAGCCAGTAGCCCTGCGAGCGGAAGCCGAACAGGCCGTTGCCGACCAGGCCGGGGAACACCTCGCGCTCGATCGAGATGTTGGTCCCCGGCGGCGCCATCGCCGTCGAGCACCGAGCGCTCGAGCACGTATGCCCCGGCGTTGATCAGGTTGGTGTCGATCTCCTCTGAGCCCGGCTTCTCAACGAACTCGCGCACCGAGCAGTCCTCGTCCAGCCCCACCAGCCCGTAGGCCGAAGGGTCCTCGACCGCGACCAGCGCGAGCGTGGCCCGCGCGCCCGGTGCGCTCGTGCTGAGCCAGCTGCGCTGCGCAGGTCGATGTCGGTCAGCACGTCGCCGTTGAGCATCAGGAAGCGCTCGTCGAGCAGGTCGCCGGCGAAGCGCAGCGCGCCGCCGGTGCCCGAGCGGCCGCGGCTCCTCGACGTAGCGCAGCCGCACCCCGAGCTCCTCGCCGTCGCGCAGCACCTGGCGGACCCCCTCGGCGAGGAACCCGCAGGAGAGGATCACGTCGTCGACCCCGTGGCCGCGCAGCCACTCGATCATGAACGTGATGAACGGCTGGTTGGCGAGCGGGACGACCGGCTTGGGAATCGTCGAGGTCAGCGGCCGCAGGCGGGTTCCCTCGCCGCCGGCCAGGATCAGCGCCTGCATCAGCTGCACGGTAGCTCCGTGCCAGACGCTCGACCAGCCGGCTGTGGCGCCGCCCCGTGTCCGGCGTGCGCGCGGCGCGCGCGATCACCTCGGCGTGCCGACGATCACGGTTGCCAGGCGGGCTCGGGTGACGGCCGTGTAGAGCATCTCGCGGCGCAGGAAGAACGACGCCGCCGCGGGGTGGGCGACGATCACCGCCACCGGGAGCTCGATCCCCTGGCCGCGGTGAACCGAGCACGCGTAGGCCAGCCGCAGGCGGTCGGCCTGCTCGACGGGCAGCATGAAGACCGTCTCCTCGGCTGGCCAGGACCAGCGCCGGGTCCTCGTCGCTCGTCGCGCACCGATCTCGTCGACCAGCGCTAGCAGCGTCCCGTTCATCAGCCCCAGCTCGTGGAGGTTTCGACCGGTCATCATCAGCTTGTCGCCGATCCGCAGCCGGCCGCCGCGCACCGGGCGGCCGTCCGGGTTCAGCCGCTCGCGCAGCGCGAGGTTGAGCGCGTCGATCCCGAGCTCGCCGCGGTAGACGGGCGCGAACACCTGGATGTCGCTCGCCGGGTCGACCCCGTAGTGCTCGGGCAGCCGCTGGCAGACCAGCGAGACGATCTCCTCACGCGCCTGCAGCGGGTCGCTCGCGCGCGACCAGGAACAGGTCGCGGCGCATCCCCTCGCCGGGGCGGAACTCGGGGGCCTCGCCGCGGCGGATCGCGTGGGCCCCCTGGACGATCATGCTGCCCGCGGCCTGGCGGAAGATGTGGGTGAGCCGCGCGGTGGGGAGCCGCGTCCGACTGCGACCAGCTCGGCGAACGGCTTGCCCGCCCCGACCGGGCGCCAGCTGGTCGGCGTCGCCGACCAGCACGACGTGGGTCGCGGAGCCGACCGCGCGCAGCAGCGCCACCAGCAGCTCGAGGTTCGCCATCGAGGTCTCGTCGACGATCAGGAGCTCGCAGTCGAGCGGGTCGTGCTCGTCGTGGGTCGGCCCCTCGCCCGGGATCCATCCGAGCGCCGAGTGGACGGTCTTGGCGCGCACGCCGCTCGCCTCGCTCATCCGCACCGCGGCGCGGCCGGTCGGCGCGACGAGCAGCACGCGGACGCCCTGGGCCTGGGCGGCTGTCCGCGATGCGTCCGGATCGAGGCGGTCTTGCCCGGTCCCAGGGCCGCCTGTGATCAGCGACAGACGGTGGGCGAAGGCGTTGCGAACCGCCGCCGCGCTGCTCGTCGGTCAGCTGCTGCGCCTCGGGTAGCGCCGGCCAGCTTCAGCGCTGTCGCCGGGCGCTCGGCCTCAGCCGGCCCGAGCACGCCGAACCGCTCGCAGCTCGGCTTCGAGCTCGGCGGTCTCACGGCGGTAGATCCAGTCGCCCGCACGCGCGAGGTCTCCGCCCGCGACCATGCGGTCGATCAGGTCCTCAGGCGCGGGCGCCCCGAGCAGCTCGGCGAGCTGGGTTTGGAGCAGTGCGCAGCGGCAGGCACGTGCTCCCGCCGCGCTCGGCTTCGCGCCAGGAGGTGCAGCAGCGGCGGCGCGGGCGCGCTGCGGGTCGTCGGGCGGGCGCTCCAGCGTTCGCGCGATCCGGTCGGCGGTCAGGAAGCCGACACCGAACACGCTGGTCAGCTCGTAGGGCTGCTCGGTCACGCGCGCGGTGGGCGTCGGCGCCGTAGGCCTCGTGAAGCCGGCCCACCAGGTAGGCCAGGCCGTGCGGGGCCAGCAGCAGGTGCAGGCGGCGCGTCGCGCGCAGGCGCTCCCAGGAGGCGACCGCGTCGGCCACCTTGGTGCCCTCGAGTCCCGCGGCCGCGAAGCGGCGCTTCGCGGGTTCGTCGTCGATCGCGTCGAGCGTCGCGGCAGCGCCGTAGCGCTCGATCAGCCGTGCGGCGCGGCGGGGGCCGATGTGCTTGACGCGCTCGAGGTAGGCGATCACCGCGGGCTCGTCGGCCGGCGGCAGCGGATCGGCCTGGCTGACCTTGACCTGTAGGCCGTAGCGGCTGTCCTCCCAGCTCCCGGCGATCCGGGCCCGGTCGCGCGCCTCGAGGTGGCCGAGGGCTCCGACCAGGACGATCTCCTCGCCGTCCTCGTCGGCCGCCTCGAGTACCGCCCAGCCCGTGTCGGCGTTGTGAAATCGCGTGCGGCACGACCGTGACCTCGCCGTCGAAGCGTCTCCGTCTGCGGGGTCTCGAGCATCTGCGTGACATTAGACCCGGTCCCAGCCGGTTGGCTGCGGTGGGGCAGAGTCGTTGCACGCGGACGTACCGTGGCTGGGCCGCGACGTGGGGGCCGGAGTTGCAGGCGGGTTGGACGAAATACGCACTGACTTTCACAAATCGCCTGCGTACCCGATACTGATGGTGGATAGAGATGCTCTCTGCGGTCGCCGTAGACGCGCCGGAAGCGCGAGCGACGGTTGGCGCCTCACGTTTGAGCGACGAGCTGCTGGCTCGTCAGTCTGCGCGGGGCGGCGAGCGGGCGTTCCAATCGCTCTACGAGCGCTACCACCAGCCCCTCTACCAGTACTGCCGTTCGATCCTTCACCACGACGCCGACGCCCAGGACGCGCTCCAGTCGACGTTCGCCAAGGCGCTCGTGGCGATGCGCGAGGGACAGCGGAGTGCTCCGCTGCGCCCGTGGCTCTACCGGATCGCCCACAACGAGGCGATCTCGATCATCCGCAGCCGCCGGCGCGACCAGCTGGCCGACGCGCCGGTCGAGGAAGCGGGCCTGGCCGCCTCGGCGGAGGAGGAGGTCGACGCCCGCGAGGTTTGGAGTGCGCTGCTGCTCGACATTGCCCAGCTCCCCGAGAAGCAGCGCGGCGCGCTGCTCCAGCGCGAGCTGAGCGGGCTGTCGCACGAGGAGATCGGGCTCTCGCTGGGAACGAGCACGGGGGCAGCGAAGCAGCTGATATTCGAAGCTCGGCAGGCGCTGGCCGAGCTCGCGGAGGGGCGCGAGATGGAGTGCGCTGAGGTCCGTCGCCGGATCTCGGACGGAGACCGTCGGGTCCTGCGGGGCCGCAAGGTGAGCTCCCATCTGCGCGGCTGCGCCGGCTGTGCCGCGTTCGCCGCCGCGATCCCGGCCCGCTCGGCCGAGCTGCGGGCGGCCATCCCGCTGCTGGCCCCGGTGGCCGCCGCGGAGCTGTTCGGGCGGGCGATCCGGGTGGCGGGGACTCACGGCGCGGCGGGCGCCTCGGCCGCGCCGGCGGCGGGGGCCGCCGCGGGGGCGGCGAAGCTCGCGGGAGGAGGCTTGCTCTGGAAGGCGATCGCAAGCGGCCTGATCCTGGCCACGGCGGCGGTCGGGGTGACCAAGCTGGCCCATCGCCATCACCACCACACGGCGGTGCCGGTTCACCGCACGGCGGCAGGGGGGTCGCGAGAGGGCGGCGCGAATGCGGCGTCGTCGTCGCCGCGGCACGAAGGTCGCACCGTGCGCGCGCGGGGGGATCACGCGAGCGCACGTCATCGGGCTCACGCGGGCGCGCGTCATCGCGCCGGCCGCGACCACGCAGTCGGCTTACCGGCCGCCGGGCGGTCCACCGGAGCGGGAGCGCGGAAGCCCTCGCAGGCGAATTCGCGTGCTCCCGCGGTTGCCCCGGCCACACCGCCGGCCGCGGGCAGGCACGCGTCGGGACATGGGCACGCGGGGACCGGCGGGGGCGAGCACTCCGCGCCTGTCTCAAAGCACCATCAGGGCGAGTCCCCGGGCGGGGAAAAGCCAGATGAGGGTACGGGCGGCCAGGGCAAGGGCAGGCGCGAGGCACACGGAAGGCACAAGGGCGACCTGCTGGGTGGCGTCGTCGAACACCATGGACACCAGCCGGGAGGCGAGGGGCGGGGCGCCGAGCACGGGCACGGTCCCAGCCAGTGACTCGCTGCGGGATCGCGTAGGAGGTAGCTTCAGCTCCAGGAGAACTCCTGGGGCATGCCAGCCGAGCTCAATCGCCGACGGGTCATCAGCGGTGCGCTGTTCGTGCTGCTCGCGATCGCCGCGATGTACTTCGTCATCCCCAAGCTGGCCGGGCTCAACCAGACGTGGGGTCAGATACGCCATGGCGATCCGGTTCTCCTCGTCGTAGCCGCCGTCCTCGAGCTGCTGTCGGTGGGGGGATATGCGCTCCTGTTCGGGACCGTGTTCGGCCGGGGGGTGCCGCGCATTGACTGGCGGGCGAGCCTCGAGATACCGCTGGCGGGAATCGCAGCGATCAGGCTGCTGTCGGCGGCCGGGGCCGGCGGCGTCGCGGTGACCGTGTGGGCGCTCCGGCGCGCCGGCCTGTCGGGGCCGGTGATCGCATGCCGGATGGTGGCGAGCTACGTCCTCCAGTACTCGCTCTACCTGGGCGCGATCGTGGTGTGCGGGATCGGGCTGCGGGTAGGGCTCTTCCGAGGCGGCGCGCCGTTTGCGCTGACGGTGGTTCCGGCGCTGATCGCGGCCTTCGGGATAGCGCTCGTGGGGAGCATGGCGTTCGTCCCGGAGGACTTCCGGCGCCGGCTCGAGCGGCTCTCGCTGCGGTCGGGGCGGATCGGGCGCTGGTCGCACCGCCTGGCCGCCGCTCCTGAGATCGTGGGCTCCGGAGTGCGGACAGCGCTGATGCTGATTCGCGAGCGGCGGCTCGGCCTCCTCGGAGCGGTGGCCTACTGGGGCTTCGACATCGCGGTGCTGGGACTGTCGTTCCACGCCTTCGGCGGGTCGGTGCCCGTGGCGGTGCTCGTGATGGGCTACTTCCTCGGGACGCTCGGCAGCCTGCTCCCGATCCCGGGCGGGATCGGCGGCGTCGAAGGGGGGATGATCGGGGCCTTCGCGGCCTTCGACGTGCCGGGACAGCGGGCGGTGGTCGCCGTGCTGGCCTACCGTGCGATCTCCTTCTGGCTCCCCACGCTTCCGGGGATCGGTGGCTATCTGAGGCTGCGTGGCAAGGTGCGGGGATGGCGATTGGCGGATGAGACCGCGTGACTAGCGGCGAGGCGACGGCGGGCGTCGGCTCGAGCGCTGTGGCGGTTTGCCCGCTGGGTGGGACGGCTCGCCCGGGGCGAGGTCGTCAAGCGCGTCGGGGGCCCGGCGCGGGCGCGGGTGATCACGTTGTTCGCGCTCGTTCTCGCCCTCAACGGCGCTGACACCGCCACCGTGGGCGCGGTGGCGCCCCAGCTAGAGCATGCCCTTCACATCGGCAACACCAAGATCGGGTTGCTCAGCGCGGTCTCGCTGCTGGTAGGCGCGGTATTCACGATCCCGGTGGGCCTGATGGTCGACCGCGTCCGGCGGATGCCGATCTTGTCGCTCAGCATCGTCCTGTGGAGCGCGGCGTCATTGGCCAGCGCCCTGGCCGGGAGCTACTCGAGCCTGCTGCTCACGCGGCTCTTGCTCGGCGCGGTGGCCGCGACCGCCGGCCCGGCGATCGCGTCACTCACCGGCGACTATTTCCATGCCTCCGAGCGCGGCCGCATCTGGGCCTACGTTCTGGCCGGCGAGGTATTCGGGACCGCGATCGGGTTCATCGTCTCTGGCTCGGTGGCCAGCCTGATCGATTGGCGGGCGGCGTTCGTGGTGCTCGCCATCCCCGGTTTCTTTCTGGCCCGCGCGCTGTGGCGCACCGTGCCCGAGCCGCTGCGCGGCGGGCAGAGCCATCTGGATCCCGGCGTGGTCGACCTGGGCGTGGCGGTCGCCACGGCCGCGGCGCGGGCGCAACGGGCGCCGGCAGGCGAGGCACAGCCGGGAGAGCCCCGTCCCGCGGTCGAGCACGAGGCGGCGAGGGAGGCGGCACGCCGAGCGGGAGCGGTCCCCGACCCCAAGCTGATCCTGACCGTGGACCCTCGGAAGCTTGGGCTGGTGGCCTCGGTGCGCTACATCCTCTCGGTCCGCAGCAACGTCCTGATGATCCTCGGGTCCTCGCTTGGCTACTTCTACTTTGGCGGGCTCAGCACGTTCGCGCTCCTGTTCGTCAAGGGCCACTTCAAGGCCAGCCAGGCCGAGGCCGAGCTGGTCCTGGCCCTGCTGGTCGGCGGGGCCCTGGTGGGAACGCTGGTGGGCGGTCGCGTAACGGATCTGCTCCTGCGCCGGGGCAGCCTCGAGGCTCGCGTCTGGTTCCCGGCGGTTTGCTACATCGCCGCAGCGCTCGTGCTCATCCCCGGGTTCCTGGGGAGCCAGACCTCGCCGGCGATCTGGTTCGCAGTCGCCGGCGCCGCGCTGATCTCCGCGGCCAACCCACCGGTCCAGGCGGCGCGCCTCGACATCATGCCCGCGGGGCTGTGGGGGAGGGCGGAGAGCGTGCGCACGTTCATCCGCTCGCTGGCCCAGGCGCTGTCGCCGCTCGTGTTCGGCGGCCTGTCTCAACTCGTGTCGGGAATCCTGCCCAGCCAGGCGCCGATCGGCACCCATCCGCACGCCCCTCCGTCGAATGCGCAAACCGGGCTTCAGGTCAGCTTCCTGGTACTGCTCGCGACACTGGCCGCAGCCGGCGTGATCCTGGCCCGGGCTCGTCGCACCTACGCGAGCGACATCGCCACCGCGGAGGCCTCCGAAGAGCCGTTGCGGGAACGCAGCCGTCGATCTGCCGAGCGGGAGCGTCCCGCGGTACCGGCGCGGAACGATCAGCCGCGGCTGTTCTGAGCCGCCATCCGGACGGCCGCCGCCATGGCGTCGCTGGCTATCAGGTGCTGGGCGGAGCGGATCAACGGCCGTACGCTGGCCAGGCCGAGCCGGCCGTGCACCCCGAACGCCTCGGCGCGCGTCTCTGAACGCAGGACGCTGCCCTCGGGCGGACGCGGCTCGACCCAGTTGGCGAACAGCACGCGGACGGTGCCGGCCCGGCGCCAGGCGCGGAACGTCTCCGGATCCTCGAGGCGCGGGTAGTCGCGGCGCAGCGTCCATATCCAGCCGGCGATCCCGCTGAGCAGCGAATGCTCGCCCTGCGCCAGGACGATGAACGGGGGGCTGCGGAAGAGGTCGTGGAAGGAGGCGTCGGGCGGTGTGCCAGGGATCCGCCAGCGAACGAGCCGCCCGAGCAGGCGCGCGTCGCGCACGCGGAGCGTCTGGGCGGCGCGCCATACGTGCGCCGGCGGGGCCTGGCTCTCGACGCTGTGCGCGATCCGCAGCGTCGGCGCGGGCACCCAGGTGTCGAGCTCTGATCTGTCCACGTCGGGGATCATGCCGCTTCATGGTCGGCACCTTGCTCTGCGCGCTTTCCCCCGTGAGCGCTCGGGCGGCGGCGAAGGTTGGGTTGATGCGCCAGCTCGAGACTCCGGGGGTCGCGCTCACCTTCGACGACGGGCCGCACCCGGAGGGAACCCCCGCGGTGCTCGAGATTCTGGCCCGGTACGGAGCCGCGGCCACCTTCTTCCTCGTCGGCGAGCAGGTGGAGCGGTGGCCGGCGCTCGCCAAGCGGATCGCCGCCGAGGGGCACTTGGTCGCCTTGCACTGTCACCGGCACCGCCTCCAGCTGCGTTTGAGCGTGGCGCAGGTTGGCGAGGACTTGCACCGCGGTGGCACGGCAATCGAGCAAGCCACCGGCGTCGCCGCGCGCCATCACCGCCCTCCGTATGGGATCTACAGCCAAGCCGGGCTGGCGGCAGCGCGCTCGGCCGGTCTCGAACCGCTCTTGTGGTCGCGCTGGGGTAAGGACTGGCGCAGGCTAACGACGCCCGATCGGATCGCCGCCCGCTCCACACGCGAGATCACTTCCGGAGACGTGATTCTGCTCCACGACGCCGACCACTACAGCGCCCGGGGCTGCCACGAGCGTACGGTGCAGGCGCTTCCGGCGATCCTCGAGCGCCTCGATCGCCTTGGACACGCTACCGTCCTGCCTGTCTGAAACGCTTGGCGTGCGCGCTCGGCCGGCGAGGGCGCACGGCGCCAAAGGACCCATGACCACCGCTTCCTCGACAGAGATAGTCGGCGACTACTCACGCTTTGCCATCGGCTTCGATCAGCGTGACCGTGCCCGGCTTCACGCGCTGATCGACGAGGTGCTCGATTCCGAGCGCTGGACCGAGGCGGCGATGACCGAGCGCTTCGAGGGCCTGTGGGAGGAATGGAACGAGCTGCCGGCCGTCGCGCTGTCGAGCTGGGCGGGCGGCGCGCTGGCGGCGCTCCGCTTCGCGCAGGTCGCGGGTCACACGGTCCTGTGTCCCTCGAACACCTTCATGGCGACCCCGCTGGCGGCGATCCACTCGGGCGCGCGGGTCGAGTTCGTCGACTGCAATCGCGAGGATCTGTGCCTGTCGTTCGACGACTTCGTCGCCAAGGCTGAGCGTTACCGGCCCCGCGCGGCGATCCTCGTCCACATCGGCGGTCACCTCGCGTTTGAGGCAGAGCGAATCGCCGCCTACTGCGCCGAGAACGGGATCTTCCTGCTCGAGGACTGCGCCCACGCCCACGGCGCCTCGTGGAACGGCCGCAAGCCAGGCAGCTACGGCGACGCTGGGATCTACTCGCTGTATGCCACCAAGACGATCTCGACCGGGGAGGGCGGCCTGCTGGTGTCGCGGCGTCCCGAGGTGGTGGCGTTTGCGCGCGCGTTTCGTAACTACGGCAAGCCCTTATTTCGAGGTCTCGGGTCTCAACTTCCGCATGAGCGAGTTCACCGCGGCGCTCGGCATCGTGCAGATCGAGCGGATGCCGGAGATCGTCGCCTGGAAGAACTCGGTTGCGCGCAGCGAGCTCGACCCGCGCTACGCGGGCAGCCGGATCGAGCTCCCCGAAGGGATGGTCTCCGGGCTCTACAAGTACATCGTGTTCGACTGGCTCGAGCGCTCGACCGGCCGGGTCTACGACGAGCCATGCCACCGGATCATGGGCGCACGCGCGTCGACCTGCCGAACACCGACTGGGTGGCCGCGCAACCATTCCTGCGTACCGCTGTACTACAGACCGGGTAGCTGATCGAGCGGGAGAGCGGATGAGGGTTCTGGTCACAGGCGGGTCGGGCTTCATCGGCTCGCACGTGGTCGACAAGCTGCGGGCGCGCGGCCACGAGCCCGGTGATCTACGACCTGCGGCCCTCGCCCTGGCACGAGCCGGGCAGCGTCGAGACCGTGCTCGGGTCGATCACCGACCGCGAGGCGCTCGAACGCGCGCTGCACAGCTGCGACGCAGTCGCCCACCTGGCGGCGGTGGCCGACGTCAACGACGTCCACGCCGAGCCCGAGGACGCCGAGCGAGTCAACGCGCGCGGCACCGTCGCCGTGCTCGAGGCGGCGCGGCGGGCCGGGCGTCAAGCGGATCGTCTACGCCAGCACGATCTGGGTCTACTCCGATTGCGCCGAGGAGGAGGTCGACGAGGAGACGCTGCTGCCCGCCCCGAGCCACCTGTACACGAGTACGAAGCTCGCCGGCGAGCTCTACTGCAAGGCCTACCAGGAGCTCTACGGGATCGACTACACGATCCTGCGCTTCGGGATCCCCTACGGTCCACGCGCGCGCGAGGCGGCGGTGGTCCCGGCGTTCGTCGGCAAGGCGCTGCGCGGCGAGCCGCTGACGCTTGGCCGGCGACGGCAGCCAGTCGCGGCGCTTTGTCTACGTCGAGGACCTGGCCGACGGGGTCGCGCTCGGGCTCGACGACGTGGCGGCCAACCGCGTCTACAACCTGGCTTCCGAGGAGAACGTGACGATCAGGCAGATCGCCGAGAGCGTCAAGGAGAGTTCTCGGCGACGTCGAGATCGTCTACACGGAGGCCCGGCCCGGCGACTTCGGCGGCAAGGTCGTGTGCTCCAAGCGGGCCGAGCGCGAGCTCGGCTGGACCGCGGCGACGCCGTTCTCCGAGGGCGTCCGCCGCTACGTCGAGTGGCGGCTCGAGTACGAGCGCCAGGCCGCCGAGCGCGAGGCCGCCACGGTGATCCCGGCCGGCGAGCCCGACGCCGAATCGGGCCCGCGCAAGGTCCTGATCATCTCGGCCGACATCGGCGAGGGCCACGACCTGCCGGCCCGAGCGGTGGCCCGCGAGTTCAAGGACGAGGATCCGGACGCGCTGGTGGCGATCGTCAACGGCCTGCCCGCGATGGGCGCCGTTCTGACCAAGACGCTGCGGGAGAACTCGGCCTTCATGTTCCGCTGGATCCCGTGGTGGTTCGACTTCCAGTACCGGCTGTTCATGAGCTTCTGGCCGACGCGCTGGCTGGCGCAGCTTCCTGCTCTACTGCTCGGCCGCCGGGGGATGATGCGGCTGATCCGCGCCCACGACCCGGACCTGATCGTCTCGACCTATCCGGGGACGACGGCGCTGCTCGGGCATGCTGCGCCGCCGGCGCGAAGCTCGAGGTTCCCGTGTTACTCCTCGATCACCGACCTGGCCGGGCTGCGCTACTGGGCGCACCCGCGGCATCGACCTGCACTTCATCACCCATCCCGAGTCGGCCGAGGAGGTCGAGCAGATCGCCGGCCCGGGCAGCGTCCGCTGGGCCAAGCCGCCGACCTCGCCGGCGTTTCCTCGCCGCCCGCTCGCGCGCCGACGCACGCCGCGCGCTCGGGCCTGCCCGCCGAGGGCAAGGTGATCGCGGTGTCCGGCGGCGGCTGGGGCGTCGGCGACCTGCTCGGCGCCACCCGCGCCGCGCTCCAGGTGTCCAGGACGCGATCGTGCTCTGCCTGTGCGGGCGCAACGACAAGCTCCGCGCGCGCGTGGCCAGAGCGCTCGGGAGCGATCCTCGGCTGCGGCTGATGGGCTTCACCGACCGGATGGGCGACGTGCTGGCCGCCAGCGATGCGCTGATCCACTCGAGCGCCGGGCTCACCGTGCTCGAGGCGATCATCCGCGGCTGCCCGGTGATCTCCTATGGGTTCGGCTACGGCCACGTGCGGGCCTCGAACCAGGCGCTCGAGCGCTTCGGGCTGGCTCAGGTGGCGCGCTCGGAGCGCGAGCTGGCGCCCGCGCTCGAGCGGGCGCTGGCCCACCGCCCCGAGCCCGATCCGTCGTTTGCCCGCCGGCCCTCGACGGCCTCGCTGATCCTCTCCAACGAGCGGCGGGGGCACGCCAGCTTCCGCGCTGGCGCCTGCGGCTGGCGCCGAGCGCTGGTCACCTCGAGTGCCACCGTCGGCGTCGCCGCGTGGGCGCTCACCACCGGCGCCTCCTACAGCCTGGTCTCGCACTTCGTGCACATGCGGCCGGTGACCGCGATCGCAGACCAACCGGCCCGGAGGTCGGGGTGCTGGTCGACGCCTCCGCCGCCGCAGGTCCCGGGACTGGCCACGCGCTCTGGCAGCGAGGGCGTCCACGTCTCCTTTGCCCTCGACGGCCGCCCGTGCCGCTCGTTCCAGTCCTACCTGGTCAGCTACGGCGATCAGGCGATCCCCCGGCTGCGCGGCGGCGGGCTGGTGCGCTGGCTCGAGACCGGCGATCAGCTGCACCGCCTGAACAGCCCGCTCGGCTTCTATCACCACCACTTCATCTACGCCTCGAGCGGGCCGAGCATCGGCCAGTGGGTGCTGGCCCACAGCGCGGGCGGCAAGCTGGTCGCGGGCGCGGTCCGGCTGCGCAGACGCGCGACGACCGGGTCGGCGCCTGCGTGCCGGTGAGGTGATCGAGATCAGCGCGGCCGCACCCGCCAGAGGTGCTGACGATCGTGACCAAGCTCCGGCGCGAGCTGGCCGAGCGGCACCTGAGCGCCGTGTGCCGTCGGGCGGCTGCTTGCGGGACGCGGGCCGGCCGGTCTAGCGACCTGGCTGCGCCCAGGCTTGCGCGTGGGTTGCGCAGCGGCGTCAGGCGCGGCTCGATCTGCTCGCGCAGGTGCTCGTACTGGGGAGTCAGCGAGAGCTTCTCGCCCAGGTGCTCGCGCGGCTCGTCGACGGTGAACCCGGGCCGATCGTGGCGAGCTCGAACAGCACCCCTGACGGCTCGCGGAAGTAGACCGAGCGGAAGTAGTGGCGGTCGATCACCGGGGTGGCCCGGGCGCCCGCGGCGGTCACGGTCCGCTGCCAGTCCTCGATGTCCTCGGGCGCCGCGGCCCAGGCGATGTGGTGGACCGTGCCCGCCCCCTGCAGGCCGATGCTCCGCAGGGGGCGGCTCATAGCAGGTAGAAGCCGCCCCGGCGCTCGCCGCGGAGCTCGCGCGACTCGATCGCTGCCTCCGGGCCGACGTCTGGGGCCTGCAGAAGCCGAGCGTCTCCTCGAGCAGGGGGCGGCTGCGCTCCGGATCCGCCGCGTAGGCGCGCGACCGCGTGAAATCCCTGGAGCGCGAGCTCGGGCGGGATCTCCGGATGCTCGGCGATCAGCGGCGTCGTCCGGGCTGCCTCGACTCGCGCAGCTCGTGGGTGAGCCCCTCGGGATCGTCGAACACGACGCTGTCCTGATGGCGGGCCGCGTCGATGCCGTGGGCGGCCAGCCGGTCTGACCAGAAGTCGAGCGCGTCGGGCCCGGTCAGCCGCCAGACGATGCGGTGGATCATCCCCGCTCCGGCGCCGCCCGCGCGGCACCCCGGGGTACTCGAAGAACGTGAGGTCGGACCCGGGGTCGCCGGTCTCGTCGGCGTAGAACAGGTGGTAGACGGAGGTGTCGTCCTGGTTGACCGACTTCTTGACCAGGCGCAGGCCGAGCACGCCGGCGTAGAAGTCGACGTTGGCCTGGGCGTCGGCGGTGATCGCCGTGATGTGGTGGATGCCCTCGAGCGGTTTCACCAGTGAACGCCGCGGGTGGCGCCGGCACGAATGCCCGCTGCTCGGCGTGGGCTGCCTCCTGCTCCGTGGCGCCTTGCCGCCGTCGCTCTCGGGGAACAGGTGGTAGGCCTGGTTGGCGACCAGGTCCTGGGCGCCGGGGGCGATGGCGTAGGTGATCTGGCCGAGCGTTCCCATCGCAGTGGCCATCCGCTTGGGCCGCTTGCGGATCGCCTCGGCGATCATGTCGGCCGCCTCGTCGGGACTCAGCGTGGGGAAGCGGTCGTAGATCTTGGTCGGCGCGATCATCGGCGTGCGCACCAGCGGCATGTAGATCGTGGTGACGTGGACGCCGTCGCCGATGACCTCGGGCGCCATCGAGCGAGAGAACGCGTCGAGCGCCGCCTTCGACGCCACGTAGGCGGAGAACCGCGGGGTGTTCACCTGCAGTCCGATCGTCGAGATGTTGATGATGTGACCGCGCTTGCGCTCGCGCATCGTAGGCAGCAGGTCGAGGATCAGCTTCACCGGCCCGAAGTAGTTCAGCTGCATCGTGCGCTGGTAGTCGTGGAAGCGGTCGTAGGTCGCGGTCGACCGAGCGCCGGATCGACTTGCCGGCGTTGTTGATCAGGATGTCGACCGCCTCGTGCTGCTCGAGCACCTCGGCGGCCATCCGGTCGATGTCGTCGAGGTCGGTGAGGTCGCAGGGGTGGGAGTAGGCCACGCCGCCGAGCTGCTCGATCTCGCCCGCCAGCTCGTCGAGCTTGGACTTGGTCCGCGCCACCAGGAGCATCGTTCCGCCGGCCTCGCCCGATCTTGAGCGCGGCGGCCTTGCCGATCCCGGACGAGGCGCCGGTGATCAGGATCGTCCGGCCGCCCACGGCCTGGCCGCAGCGAGGGCGCCAGCATGCCCGCCGGCAGTCGGTACCCGCTGACCGAACGCCCGCAGCGTGCGGACTCCCTGGAAGGCGATGTCGAGCGGGTTCGGCGCCATTTGGGGCACCGTATCACTCGGAGAGCGGCGGTTTTTGGGGTTACGCAGTTGTCCAGGAAACGGCGGCTGGCTTCCCGCCCGTCCAAACGCCGGCCGTCCAGCGACGTCCATGTGAGGCGGCATCGGCTGCGCGCCGGGCGCGTTGATTTTCGTAGCCCCAGTGCTGACGCTCTCGGCGAACTTCCTTGAGGCGAGCCGCGAGTTCATCGCGTGCTTCCCGTAGCTCGGACGTCGTCAAGACTCGAGGCTGTGGCGGGGTTCGCGGTTCGTTGAGCGGTGCGAGCGGCTCTAGTTCTGCAAGCTCACGCTCCAGTCGTGCGATTTGTGTCCGCAGTTCGCGTCTCTGAGCCATTCCCTGCTCTCCCGGCACCGCCAAGGTGTCTGGAATGGCCGCGGCTCCCGTGGCTTGCCGTGGAGGTCGTCTGCTCACATACAGCGCCTCGGCGACGTCGCGCGGATCCAGACCGACTGCACTCGCCTGCGCTGCGGCGACCTCCGACGCCTGTCTGAGCATGGCGTCTGGCCGGGCATCATCGGCAACAAAGTTGCCACGGCCCTGCTGGGTGATCAGAAGTCCTTGCTCCTCGAGACGAGCGAGCACCGCACGCACGGTATTGATGTTCACGCCGGCGAGCTCAGCCAGCTCGCGAATGCCCGGTAGACGAGCTCCAGCGGACAACTCCCCCGTCGCGATGCGCGTCCGGAGCTTCCAGATCAGCTGAGTTCCCAGGGGGACCTCACTTGTCCGATCGACCGCGAGATCGAGATCGACGGACATAGTGCTACAAGACTAGCACTTGGCTCTGTGCTACTTGACTAGCACAGAGGTTCAGTGTAGGGTCCGGCGCCCCAGTCTGCGGAGGATGTAGTGGTCAGGAGTGCCGTCGAGAAGACGTTTTTGCCGACCAAGGCGTTGCTCGAGGAGATCGGCAACGTCGTCATCCTGACCGGCAAGACGGTGGTGGCTGCGGTGAGGCCGCCGTATCCGTATGGGCCTGAGTTCGTGGGCCAGTTCATGTTCGCGTTGCGGTTGTGCTGGTTTCCGCTGCTGATCTCGACGGTGGCGTTTGGCTATGAGGCGCCGGGGCTTCAGGCGGCCGACTTCCTGGTGATATTTGGGGCTTTGGATCGCCTGGGCGGGTTCTTCGTGCTGGCCTCGATCAGGGAGTTCGCGCCGTTCGTGACCGGAATCGTCATGGCCGGGGTGGCGGGGACGGCGATCACGGCTGATCTGGGGGCGCGCAAGATCCGCGAGGAGCTCGACGCGTTGCAGGTGCTGGGGGTCGATCCGATCAAGAACCTGGTCGTGCCGCGGTTTTTGGCGCTGATGCTGGTCACCGGGCTGTTCGATATCTATGCGCTGTTGTTCGGGATCTTCGGCGGGGTGCTGGCGACGCTGGTCAATCACGCGCCGCTGGGGCCGTTCTGGGCGACGTTCTTTAACAACACCTCGACGACTGATTTGTGGGGGTCTGTGCTGAAGACGACGTTGTTCGGGGCGATCATCGCGATCGTGTGCTGCTACAAGGGGATGACGGCGTCGGGCGGGGCGGAGGGGGTGGGCCGCGCGGTCAACGAGGCGGTCGTGATCTCAACCACAGGGATCTTCGCGTTCAATTACGCGTTCACGCAGACGCTGTTGGCCACGCATCCGGAGATCACGACGATCCCCAAGTAGATTGGAGGAGCTGCTAACCACTCCGAAGGGCTGGGTCGAGGCCTTCGGCGAGATCGTCAAGTTCACCTCGCAGGTCGTCTATGAGGTGTTCAGCCTGCGGGTGTTCCGGTTCTTCGGCGAGGCTTTGCGCCAGGCGGGGATCCTGATCGTCGGCTCGACGCTCGTGATCTGGGGGCTTGTGTTCATCGCCGGTCTTGAGTGCGGCACCGAGGGCGCCTACTTCAATCGCTCGATCGGGGCTCCCGCCTACGCCGGCGTGTTCGCCGCCTGGTGCGATCTGCGCGAGATCGTGCCGCTGGCGTTCGGCTACATGATGTCGGCCAAGGTCGGCACCGGGATCGTCGCCGAGCTCGGCTCGATGCGGATCTCCGACGAGATCGACGCGCTCGAGGTGATGGGGATCAGCGGCATGACGTTCCTGTGCGCCACCCGCCTGCTGGGCGCCTGGATGGTGCTGCCGTTCATGTACCTGGCCTCGATCGGCGCCGGGTTCTTCGCCAGCTGGCTGGCCGTCGTCGAGCAGATCGGCGATGTCTCCTCCGGCGGCTTCTTTTTGATCTTCTGGCAGTTCCAGAACCCGCCCGACCTCTTATACAGCGTGATCAAGGCGATGGTCGAAGCCACGATGATCATTCTCGTCGGCACCTACTACGGATACACGGCCAGCGGCGGACCGGTCGGAGTCGGAACCGCCACGGCAAAATCAATGGTCCTGAACATAGTCGGCGTCCACATAGTCAACATGCTCGGAACACAGCTGTTCTGGGGCGCCAACCCACGCGCCCCGATCGGAGGATGAGCGTCAGCGGGACTCACTGTTAGCGGGACTCCGACCCAACGGGACTCCGCGCCAGCGGGACTCCGGCCCAGCGGACGCATCCGGCACGACGCAACTCGTCCGCCCTGTGCGCGAACATGTGTTCGCTATGGCGCCAGTCGTCTGCCTTCTTCTCCCCCGCTTCCAGCTCACGATCGCGGCGGGCGATCGCGAGGAGCTGCTCCAAGCGCCGGCGGCTCTCGGTCCCGAGCCAGGCGGCGTGCAGATGGTGGGCGAGGCCTCCCTCGCCGCCGAGGCGTTCGGCGTGCATCCCGGGATGCGGTTGGGTGAGGCACTGGCGCGATGTCCAAAGCTCATGCTGGTGCCGCCCGACCCGGCCGGCGTCGCCGACACCTGGGAGCAGGTGATCGCGGATCTGGAGTCGATCGGGGTGGCTGTCGAGCCAGAGCGGCCAGGCCTGGCCTGCTTCGATGCCCAAGGGCTGCTTCGGTTGCACGGCGGGATCGAGGGGGTGTTGCGAGCTGCTCGCCGTGCCTTGCGAATGCCGGCCCGCTTCGGGGTGGCCCCTTCACGGTTTGCCGCTGTGGCGGCGGCGACCCGAGCTCGAGTTCGCCGCCCGGTGATCGTCTCCGGGGGCCGTGAGCAGGCAGAGCGCTTCCTTGCCTCGATGCCGGTGACGCTGCTGCGCGCCAAGCCGGCGTTGATGGAGTTGCCCGTGGCGCTCGAGCGGCTGGGCATCAAGACGCTGGGCGAGCTGGCGGCGGTCCCTTCGGCAGCTCTCGCCGATCGCTTCGGCTCGCGCGGGCTCCTCGCTCACGAGCTGGCGACCGGGGAAGACTGTGCGCTGCGACCGAGGCCGGCCAGCGAGCTCGTGCGCGAATCGCTCGAGCTTCCCGAGTCAGCCTCGGGTCTACAGCTCGAGCGCGCGCTCGGGCTTCTAATTGATCGCGTGCTGGCGCGTCGAGAGCGTCGAGGTCGCACGCTGCGGTCAGTCGTGCTCGGCGCGGTGCTCGTCGAGCGAGGAGGCACGTGGCGCGAGCAGGTGACCTTCCGCGAAGCGCTCGCCGATCGGGAGCGGATGCGGCTGGTCCTCGTCCCCCGGCTGAACGGAGTCCCCGCTCCGGTTCAGGAGCTCCGCTTGTCGGTGGATCGCTTCGGCCCGCCGGCGGGCGATCAGAGAAGCCTGATGGAGGATCCGGCGGCGGCACGGCGGGCACGCCTACGAGAAGCAATTCGCCAGACACGGGTTGCCGCGGGGCCCGACGCAGCGCTGCGCGTGCTCGAAGTCGATCCCGAGTCCCGCCTGCCGGAGAGGCGGGCCGTGCTGACCCCGTTCGGCGGATGAGCGCACGTGCGGTGGAGGGCGGACGCCCGGCGGGGACCCGGCCACGGGGACCGCGGCGCCTCGCCGTGCCGCGTCGGGTGGCGGTGCTTGCCGCCGAGGACGGGCACCCGATTGAGATCAGCGGCCTCCGCGTCGACGCCGTGCGGGAGTCATGGCTGGTCGAGGATCGCTGGTGGACCGAGCGACCGGTCCGTCGGCGCTACTGGGAGATCGTCACGACGTGCGGCCGAGATGAGGTCATCTTCCAGGACCTCGAGAGCGGGAGGTGGTGGCGCCAGCGCTGAGCCGACCTAGACTGCCAACCGATGTCGAGCACCACTGGCCCGATCCCCGGCCCGGTCGCTTTTCCTCCCATCGACCCCGGCCCGGTCGCCGTAGGGACGTGGAGCGGCGGACGCTACATGCGTTTCGGCCAGGAGCTCGACGAGGAGCGGTTCCTCTCGCTCATCACTCCCGACGCGTCGATCAGCACGGTTATCACAGCCGACGTCTACGGCTGCGGTGAGGCAGATCGGATGCTGGGACGCGCGTTGACCGGCGTGGAGCGCCGGCGTGTATGTGTGGTGGGCGCCGTCGGCCACGACTTCTACGCGGGCGAGCGCGATGGAGCCAAGGGCTTCCCGCGTTTCACCGATCCAGGGTTGCGCTCGCCCGACGAGTACGGCGGATACCTGCGGATGGCGACCGAGCGGAGCCTCGAGCGATGCGGGATCGACAGCTTCGATCTGCTCCTGCTCCACAACCCCGACCGTACCGGCTATTCGAGCCCGGCGGTTTGGGAAGGGATGAGCGACTTGCGCGACGCTGGCCTCACGCGGATGATCGGCGTTGCGCCCGGGCCCGCCAACGGTTTCACGCTTGACGTGATCGGCTGTCTGGAGCGCTTCGGCGAGCTGATCGACTGGGCGATGATCATTCTCGGACCGCTCGAGCCCTGGCCAGGTGAGTTTGTCCTGCCCGCCGCCGAGCGCGCCGCGGTGCGCGTGATCACGCGCGTGGTCGACTACGGCGGCCTTCTGTTCGACGACGTCGTTCCCGGTCAGGACTTCCCTCAGCACGATCACCGTGGCTTCCGGCCCGAAGGATGGATCGAGGCCGGACGTGAGCGGATCGAGGCCATGCGCCCGATCGCCCAGCGCACCGGTCTCACGATGGCCCAGCTCGCGTGTCAGTGGAACCTCGGGCATCGGGCTGTCGGGTGCGTCGTGCCAACGCTGATTCAGGAGCTCGGGCCGCACGCCCGTCCCGTGGAGGACAAGCGAACCGAGGTCGCGACGCTGCCTGGCGAGATGCGCCTGTCCGAGTCCGACCTCGCCGAGATCCGCGCGATCGGCGACAACAGCGGCTGCATGGCGCTCAAGGGCGCGAGCCCCGAGCACACCGGCGAGGAGCGGCCCGACAGATGGGCGCTCGACGACGCGCTCTGCGACGTCGCCACACGCTGGGGAATAGCTCCCGAACGCGATCTCGTTCAGCTCGCCCACGCTCGCTAGGATCGCGCGCTCATGAGCTCGCTCCCGTTGACCGGCGGTTGCAATTGCGGCGCCGTTCGCTTCGAGATAACCGAGCCATTGTTCGGCGCCCGCTACTGCCACTGCACCCGGTGCCAGCGGCGTACGGGAACCGCCGCGTCGGCCAATGCCACGGTTGCCCCAGGGTCGTTCCACATCATCCAGGGCGACGAGGCCCTCAAGGCCTGGGCACCAGCCGACGGGCACGAGAAGTGGTTCTGCGGCGAGTGCGGCTCGGCGATCTTCACTCGCGATCCCGACGATCACTCCAAGACCGGCGTGCGCCTGGGCGCAATCGACGGCGATCCGGGAATCCGCCCGGAGTTTCGCCAGTTCGTGGCCTACGCGGCCTCGTGGGAAGACCTCCCGGACGACGGACTGCCGCGATATCCCGAGCGACGCCCTGCCTAGGGCGCGGACGGGGCGTCCTCCAGCTCGGCGCTGAGCCAGTCGTCAGCCGACTGAAAGGTCCTCCACGCCCATCGCGGCGCTCAGGGGCCGCGTCGCTTGGAGCCGGCTGTCCCGACTTCTCGCTCTGTCCTGTCTTCTCGGTATGCGAACATATGTTCGCCCATGGCCCCCTATGTCGAGCTTCACTGCCATTCGGCGTTCTCGTTCCTCGATGGGGCGTCGCTTCCCGACGAGCTCGTCCCCGCCGCGCTGGAGCTCGGCTATGGCGCGCTCGCGTTGACCGACCACAACTCGGTCTCGGGCTCGATGGAGTTCGCGGTGTCGGCGCGTGCCCTCGGCCTGCGCCCGCTCCACGGCGCTGAGATCGACCTCGAAGACGAACGGCACGTGACCTTGCTGGTCGAGGACGCCGCCGGGTGGTCGAATCTCTGTCGCATCATCACGCGCGCGCACGCGCACACGCGCGAAGGGAGGCCCGGATCCCCTCCCACGCCACCCCACACTTCGCTCGAGACGATCCTCGAGCACAACGAAGGGCTGATCTGCTTGAGTGGCTGTGCCCTGCGCGGCATCCACGACGAGACGACGCTTCGCCGGCTGCGTGAGGCGTTCACCCCTGCCCGCCTGAGGGTCGAGCTACAGCGGCCCTTCCTGGAGGGTGATCGCGCTCGCAATCGCCGGCTCGAGCAGCTGGCTCGGCGGCTTGGGCTCCGGACGGTGGCGACCGGCAATGTCCACGCCCACTCGTCGTCCCGCGCCCTGCTCCAGGACGCGCTGGTTGCGATCAGGCTGCACACGACGCTCGATGCCTCGGAGCCTCAGCGCCGAGGCAACCACAGCCACGTCCTCGCACCGTCCGAAGCGATGGCGGGTCGGTTTGACGAGCACCCCGACGCCGTGGCCGAGACGACGCGCCTGGCCGAGCGGCTGCATTTCGATCTCAATGACGACATGGGCTACCGCTATCCGGGCGCCGAGGACGAGGACGCGATGCGCAAGCTGGCGGAGCTGTGCGATGCACGGTTGCAAGAGCGCTATGCCGATGCCACCAAGGCGACCCGCGCCACGGCCACCAACCGCCTGCGCGAGGAGCTACGGATCATCGAGAAGCTCGGCCTGCCGGGGTTCTTCCTGCTCCATCACGACCTGCTCGAGCTGGCGCGCGAGGTCGCGGTCGAGGTGCGCGGTCCCTCCACCGCCCGGGCGCTCCTGCCTCCGGGTCGCGGCCGGGGATCGAGCGTCTCCTCGATCGTCTGCTACCTGACGGGCCTATCGCACATCGACCCAATCGCCAACGAGCTCGTGATCGGGCGCTTCCTCAATGAGGAGCTGACCTCGCTCCCGGACATCGACCTCGACTTCCCCCGGGATATCCGTGAGCAGCTGATTCCGCGCGTCCATGAGCGCTATGGGCGTGAGCAATCGGCGCTGGTGGCGGCGTTTCCCACCTACCGCGCGAGAGGAGCGATCCGCGAGCTGGGCAAAGCGCTCGGCCTGCCTCTCGTTGAGATCGAAAAGGTCGCCCGGGGCAGCGAGGGGTGGGATGCCCGCGAGGTGGACAAGGACATCGCATCGGCGCTGGGGGCCTCGGGAGACGCCGGCCGCGCGCGCGGCGCGACCGGCCGCTGGGCATGGCTTGTTCGTTTGGCTGCCGAGGCTCACGGCCTGCCGCGCCATCTGAGTCAGCACTCGGGCGGGATGGTGGTGGCCACCCGCCCGCTGATCGACTGCTGCCCGATCGTGCCCGCTGCGATGGAAGGCCGCCAGATCGTCCAGTGGGACAAGGACTCATGCTCCGACGCAGGCTTCTTGAAGATCGACCTGCTTGGGCTGGGGATGCTCTCGGCGGTCGAGCGATGCGTCGAATTGGTAGCGCGGACGCGAGGCATGAGCATTGACCTCTCGACGATCGCCTACGACGACCCTGCCACATACGAGTGCATCCAGAACGCCGACACAACCGGTGTCTTCCAGATCGAGAGCCGCGCCCAGATGCAGTCGCTGCGGCGGACCCGGCCTCAGACCTTCCAGGACATAACGATCCAGGTGGCGATCGTGCGGCCCGGGCCGATCCAGGGCGGAGCCGTCAACCCGTACATCGAGCGCCGCCAGCGGCTGCGCAGCGATCCCGACTACCAGGTGCCCTATGAGCACCCTTCGCTCGAGCCCGTCCTGCGCGAGACACTCGGCACGATCATCTTCCAGGACCAGGTGCTCGAGGTGGCGATCGCGTTCGCCGGCTTCTCGGTTGGCGAGGCAGAGGGACTGCGGCGGGCGATGAGCCGCAAGCGCTCCGACGCGGCAATCGAGGCCTACCATCAACGGTTCGTCGCGGGCGCGCAGGCCAAGCACGGAGTCGACGATGCAACCGCCGAGCGGGTGTTCGAGATGGTCCGAGGCTTCTCTGGCTTCGGCTTTCCCAAAGCGCATGGTGCCGCCTTTGGCCTGCTCGCCTACCAGTCGACCTGGCTGCGCGTCCACTATGGCCAGGAGCTCCTGTGCTCGCTGCTCAACGAGCAGCCGATGGGGTTCTATCCCCCCGACGCGCTCGTCCACGAGGCGCAGCGGCGGGGGTTCGAGGTGCTACCTCCTGACGTCAACGAGAGCGAGGCCGAGTGCGACATCGATTCCTCGGGACGGACGCGGATTGGGCTCGGCTACGTCCGCGGTGTGCGCGAGCGCGAGATCAAGGAGCTGGTTGCCGCGCGTACGCAGTCTGGACACTTCCGAGGTCTGTCGGACCTGGCTTCGCGGGCCGGAGCAGGAGCTGCCGCGATCGAACTGCTCGCCTGGTCAGGGGCCTGCGACTCGCTCGTGGATGGAGATAGGCGGGTGGCGCTCTGGCAGCTCGGGGTCGCCACACCCGGCCGCACCGTCCCGGGTGGGACCCAGCTGGCGCTCCCCCTAGACCTGCCCACGCCACCCCGTCTGCGTAAGCTCTCCCGGTGGGAGGCGATGCTGGCCGACTACTCCTCGGCCGGTCTCACTGCGAGCACCCATCCAATGGCGCTCCTGCGCGACCGCATGCCGGCCGAGGCGGTGACGAGCGCCGACTTGGAGGTGCTGGAGCACGGGAGCCGGGTCAAAGTCGGCGGGCTGGTGGTGGCCCGCCAGCGTCCAGGTACCGCCAACGGAATCGTGTTCATCCTGCTCGAGGACGAGCACGGCGTGATCAACCTGATAGTGCCCGCGAACGTCTATGAGCGCCAGCGACTGGTCGTGCGGACCGAGCCGCTGATGCTGGCCGAGGGTAAGCTCGAGCGGTTCGCGGCGGCGGGCGGTGCGATCAACATCCTGGTGGATCGAGTCGGCTCGATCGCCGCGCCCGACCAGATCCTGGCCGAGATCAAGGACTTCTCGATGCTCGACGAGCAGGTGCGGAGGGGGCGGGCCGAGCAGAAGGCGGCGCGACGGGCGGCCGAGGACGCCGAGCGAGACGTGGCCACCGAGGCCGAGGACTTCCGTGCCGTGGCGCCGCCGGTGATGAGCTTCGCGTCCGGGCGGCGGAGGTGAGTGGCCGGATGAGCTTCGCGTCCGCGCGGCGGAGGTGAGCGCGTGCACGATAAGGTCCCGCCGTGCTCGGCACGTGGCTGTTCGTCGCCTTCTGGGTCCTGCTCGGCCTCGGTGTGTTCTTCATCGCCGTCCGGGGCGGTCTCGGCGGCGCACGGGCCACGCTGCAGTCTCAGACGCGGGGTGCTCGCCGGGCGGCCGGATGGATCTTTGCCGTCGTATACGTCGGCTTCGGGATCGTGATCCCGGCGTTGTTCTTGACGGGCAACCACGCCAACGCCAACAAGCAGGTCTCCGGCATCAAGCTCACCGCGGCGGAGAAGACCGGGCGGGAGCTGTTCGGCTTTCACTGCGGCGTATGCCACACGCTGAAAGAGGCGAACGCGGTTGGCAAGGTCGGTCCGAACCTCGACACGATCAAGCCCAGCCAGTCGCTCGTCCTGCACACGATCCAGAACGGCTGCCTGCAGAACCCGCCGAGCGCCACGGCCCCGACGAACTGCCTGGGCCAGGGCAACATGCCATCGAACATCCTCCAGGGAACCGAGGCGCAGGACGTCGCGAAGTTCGTAGCCAAGGTCGCGGGGCAGGAGTAGCGAGGCTGCCGGGGGGCGGTCGACGCCGCGGCGTCCTGGCCGCGGCGACACGCCGCGGTTGGACGGCGGTCGGCGTCGCGGCGCCCTGGCCGCGCCGACACGCCGGTTTGGGACGGCGCGAACCCCGCAAAATGGCCCGAATCCCGGCCGCTTTCCCTCCCCGCCAAGTGTTAGGATCGCGGCTCCGCAAAAGCTGAATTCCCGCCCGTATGCGCGGGGTCCGTCCTAGAGGGGGAATCTGCTCTAGTGCCGGGCCGGCCGAGCGACGGAGGAAGCGGGGGACCCAACCTGTTGGGGCGAATCGCGAGGTTTTGCGTAGCGCCACTCTTTCGAGCGCGAGCCCGTCAGCTAACCCCGTAAGCGCAAACGAAAGAGGACGGTGATATGGCCGGCTCAGCGCCGCAGGCGATCTCGGACGCAATCTGGATCGAAGACGAGGTTTGGCAGGAAGCGTTCGCAACGCGGGTCCCGAGTCGCGAACGGCATCCGATAACCGGCCGCGACCGCGGCTCGGCAGCGCCCTCGACCGCCCCCATCTCGCGCGCGCCCTCGACCGCGCCCGTAGCGGGCGCGCCCTTCGCCGTCCCCACCGCCCCGTCGACCGCCCACGCCGCCCGGTCGACCGCTCCGCTCCGCCGCACCGTGAGGATCCAAGGACGCGGTGCCGAGCGACACCTGCCTTGGCCCGGCGAGGGCGTTCGGCGGCGTCCGGCACGAGCGATCCATGAGCGGGCCGGGTTCCGGCCTGATCGCCTGGCGATGTGGGCTGTGCTTCTCGGGCTGCTGCTCGTGCTCGTGGCGGCGATCAGCTCGTACGCATAGGCGAAGACCGCGCGCTAGGCGCGCTAGCGTGCCGTTCAGCCATAAGCGCCGACGGGTGACTTGACAGCTCCGCGCAAGTTCACGTGCAGCGCTTGACCCGTTTCCGGAACGCGGGTGTATAGAGAGAGTCATGGAACACCGTCATCTGATCTTTCTCATTGGGCTGCTTTTGCTGGCGCTTTTCGCTGGTTACGTGCGCGACCTTGGCCGCAGCGCCAATCTGCCGCCACAGCTGGTGGCGCTCCTTGAGCGCCTCGCGATGTTCGGCTAGGTAGGCGGCCCAGGCTCTCGTCGGCTGGGCTGCGCTCGTTCTTTGCCTGTCTCGGCTCCCAGCCATGCTCCGTAAGCCCCAGTCGTGATATGCCTGGCGCGGGATCGCCCCGAGATCCCGTAAACCGTCGGCCGGTTAGTCCTTCTTTTCGATCAAGCCTGCGTCTTCAAGCTTTTTGACCGCAGGCTCAACACGGCGGTCGGATTCCTGTACCGCCTCTTCCAAGTCGGCCGCCGCCTCCTTAGCTTCTTCTCGTGCTGCCTTGTTGCGCTCAAGCGCCTTGTCAACGAGTTCCTTGATTTCCGCAGTCGCGCTCATATCACCCTTTACCCGGTCTCCGTGTTCGATCCTACTCTTCAGACGGTCTCCGTAGCGTCCGTAGTTTTACCGGCAGCCGCAGTCGTCCTTCCGTCGCTGTTTCGACTGCCTCGCCGATTTTCTGTAAATCATCATAGGCCTCTTCTAGACGACGGGTGAGGGTCTGGATTCGCCCTCCAGCAGCGATTGCCTCGTTTCGAAGCCGATCACGCTCGTCCTTGAGCGTTTGGACTTCGTCTGCGACCTCGAAGGGGCCAGCCTTCCGAAGCCAATGGCCGTTCCAAATCCGAGCCAGCACGGACGCCAGCACGAACACGACCGCGTACATCACGACTATCCGGATGGCGACCACGAACGCGGGCGCCCCGACGATCTTTGCAGCGGTCGTCGCCCTGGAGTTCGCCAGCTCATGGTGCGGGTACTTGCCGAGCGCGAGAACCAGCCCCGTGGCCACGAGCATCGCGATCACAAGTACACGCGGAGTGTGTTTCGAAAGCCGCATGGCCCTCTGAGCGGTCCGCCCGGCCACCGCCCCCAGACACTACCGCCGAGCCGAAAGCTTGAGAAGTCCTGCTGGCGACAAGCGACGGGGGTTTGTCACGTCACCCATCGCTGGACGCGATCCGCTCCTAGCTCGCTCGCAGCAACGTACGGTCTTACCTCGTTCCGAGCAAGACCTCATGCAGCCTTTATCGGCGGGGTGATCCTCGGTTTACCGGCATACGTATAAGGGCAATGACGCCCTGCCGGTCAGCCACAGACAACCGCGCCGCAGGAAACGTCGCTCGTCGGCGCGAAAGGGAAGGAAAAGCTCTCCCGGCGGTCTTGCCCAATAACCCCATTCCAACTACACTTACAGAAGATAAGTAGGTCACGAAACAGAAGGAGCAGCCGCTGCGGCGCGATCTGCCAGGTGCGCTTCTCCCCTTGGTGGTAGAGATGAAGAATTCGATGAGCAGGTTCCAAATCCACGACGATCTGACGGCGCCCGAAGGATCGATTCCTGTGCTGCGGGGCGCGCTGGCCACCGGCGGCCAGCTACCGAACTTTCTCGGCGTGCTCGCGGGCTCGCCGGCGGCGCTGCGCGCTTACGCTCGCTTTCGCTCCGAACTGCGCCACGGCAAACTGACGCTGGCCACGCTCGAGCGGATAGCGCTGGCCGTCGCCGAGCACTATCACTCCGAGCCCGGCATCGCGATGCATTCGCGCACGGCGCGCGCCGCCGGTCTGGCCATCGACGAGGTCGCCCAGGCACGGCAGTTCTCCTCCAAGGACCCGCGCGAGGCGGCTCTGCTCAGATACCTCCAGGCTCTGGTGGAGGACCGCGGTCGCGCCCCGATGCACCTGCACGAGGAGGCGCGCGAGGCAGGCTGGGACGATGAGCAGTTGCTCGAGGCGATCGCAGCGGTCGCCCTCGAGGCGTTCGCGGCGTTGGTCAATGTCGCAGGCGAAGTGCCGGTCGACGGGTCGAGCGAGGCCTCCCGCGCACTGCAAGCTGCGTAGGCCGTGGCCGGCGGCGTAACCTTCATCGAGGACATGGAGGGTGGCGAGCAGACCCGGAAGCTCGAGGGGCAGAAGTCCCACGGCTGCTGTCCCCTCTACCACGAGGCGGTCGAGCTCGTGGGCCGGCGGTGGACCGGCGCCATCCTCCGCGTGCTGATGGACGGGCCATTGCGCTTCTCGGAAGTCGCCCAGGCTGTACCCGAGCTGTCTGACCGGCTGCTGTCGGAGCGGATGAAGGAGCTCGAGTCCCGTGGAATCGTCGAGCGCACGGTGTGGCCAGGGCCGCCGCTCCGAGTCGAGTACGGGCTCTCGACGATGGGGCGCGAGCTCGAGCCCGCCCTGTCCGAGCTCCAGCGCTGGGCCGAGCGGTGGCTCGGGCGGCGCGCAGCCCGGGAACGAGTCAAAGCCTCGGTCTAGCGCCTAACGGAGCTTGGCCGTGCGGGTATGCCCGGCGTTGCGCCAGCTCAGCTGCGAGCGACGGAGGCGCAATGAGGTCGTATCGATCCCGGCGCCCGAGTCGAGCAAGACGTGGCCGCCGCTATCGTCCTTGTTGACCTCGAGCTCCTTGACCGAAGAGCGGACGATCGAGCCGGCGGTGGAAGTCCAGGCCACCGCGCCGTCGCTCTTGAGCACTACCTGGTCGACGGTCTCGGAGAACTCGGGTCCCACCGGCCGGCTGGTGGCCGCATCGCTGCGCAGCTGCCTGCCGTCGCTGAGACGCCGCACGACGACGATGGCCGTCACCGTGTCGACGCCGTACGAGGTCAGACCGTATGCGGCGTCGCGCCCGGCTAACCGGACCGGTCCCACCCGCGCCTCATGAACCGTCCGCGTGCTTGCGCCCAGTCTGTAGCTGCGCTTGGCGCCGGAGGCGCAGCCGTACACGCTGCTTCCCGTTTCGTACACGCGCGCGACCCGATTTGCGGCCAGCGTCTTTGCGCTCGCCGGGCCGCAGTGGGCAGCCGCCCGCGCAGGCGCCGACCCGGTCGCCGCCGACCCGGTCGCCGCCGAAGATGTCGCCGCCGAAGATGTCGCCGCCGAAGATGTCGCCGCCGAAGATGTCGCCGACGGCCCGGTCGCCGCCGACGAGGAGCCACAGGCGACGAGCACGAGCGCCAGGACGGGAAACGCTGCCAGGCTGCGCACGCCCTCAGGGTAGGCGGCGAGGCAAATACGAGCAAGTAACGTTCGCAAGCAATGGCAATCGCCGTCTCGATCGGCAAAACATGACGAGCACCGCTGCGCCTCTCACGGCCGACGACGTGATGTCGCTCGTCCAGGAGCGGGACATCCGCTTCGTCCGCCTGTGGTTCACCGACATCCTCGGCCAGCTCAAGGCGTTCTCGATCAACTCCACCGAGCTGCCCGACGCGTTCGAGGGCGGGATGGGATTCGACGGGTCCTCGATCACCGGGTTCAACCCAATCGAGGAGTCGGACATGATCGCGATGCCCGACCCATCGACATTCGCGGTCCTCCCGTGGCGCCCGGCCGAGCAAGGAGTGGCGCGGATGTTCTGCGACATCCTCACGCCGGAGCGCACGCCCTACGAAGGCGACCCGCGCTATGTGCTCCGGCGCGCGCTCGAGCGGGCGCAGGCTATGGGCTTCGACCGCTACAACGTCGGCCCCGAGCTCGAGTTCTTCTACTTCCGTGACGCACGTTCGACGGAGGTACTCGACGAAGGCGGCTACTTCGATCTCACGACCCTGGACGCCGGCTCCGATCTGCGACGCGAGACCGTGCTGGCCCTCGAGCAATTGGGGATCCACACCGAATACGCCCACCACGAGGTCGGACCCAGCCAGCACGAGATCGACATGCGCTACGCCGACGCGTTGAAGATGGCCGACGACTGCATGACCTACCGGATAACGGTCAAGGAATACGCGCTCAAGCACGGCCTGCACGCGACGTTCATGCCCAAGCCGCTATTCGGCAAGAACGGCTCGGGAATGCACACCCACCAGTCGCTGTTCCAGGGAGACCGCAACGCGTTCTTCGACGAGAGCGATCCCTATTACCTCTCCGAAGTGGGAAAGGCGTTCATCGCCGGGCAGCTCCGCCACGCCCGCGAGATCTGTTCGATATTCGCCCAGTGGGTGAACTCCTACAAGCGGCTCGTCCCGGGCTACGAAGCGCCGGTGTATGTCGCATGGTCGCGACGAAACCGCTCAGCGCTCGTCCGCGTGCCCCTCTATCACCCGGGCAAGGAGCGCGCGACCCGGATGGAGCTGCGCTGCCCGGACCCCGCGTGCAACCCATACCTGACGTTCTCCGCGCTCCTGCAAGCGGGCCTCGAAGGCATCGAGCATGGCTACGAGCTTCCCGAGCCGATGGAGACCAACCTGTACCACCTGACGTCCGACGAGCGCCGGCGGCTCGGGATCGAGCAGCTGCCAGAGACCCTTGGCGAGGCGATCGAGCTCACGGCCGAGTCCGAGCTCGTCCTGCGCACACTCGGCGAGCACGTGTTCAACCGTTACGTCGAGATCAAGCGTCAGGAATGGGAGGAGTATCGCGTCCAGGTCACTCCGTGGGAGCTGGAGCGCTACCTCTCGGTCCTATAGGGTCGGCCGCGATGGAGATCGATTCCGAGATCACGATCGCACGATCGCCTGAGGAAGTATTCGAATACATCGCCCATGGCGAGTATCTGCCGCGCTATGTCACCGACTTCGAGTCCGTCAGTCCGATCGGCGAGGGCGCACCAGGCCTCGGGACGCGCTACATGTACAGGATGGCCCGCGGCGGGGCCGAGGGGTCGTTCGAGTGGACGAAATTCGAGCCGCATTCGCGCTTGGCCTGGCACGGTCCCAAAGTCAAGGCCGGTCCCGGATCGATGGAGCCGGCGGGCTGGTGGGAGCTCTCTCCCGAGGCACAGGCGACCCGCGTCAAGCTTGTCATGGCGCCCACGCCGGGCGGCCTGTTCAAGCTGCTCTCTCCGTTCCTCTCCGCCGGCATGCGCAAGGGCAACGCCCAGGCGCTCGAGCGGCTCAAGCAGCAGCTCGAGAATCCGTCGGGCGCCTGACTGCCGCGGCCAGCGTCAAGGCAACGCCAGGACGAGCGCAGCGCTGACTGCCGCGGCCAGCGTCAGCGCAACGCCAGGACGAGCCGGGTTTCCCCGCCCGAGGGGCTCTCGCCGAGGACCGCATAGTCCAGGCGCCTGACGACCGCCATCACTTTTTTGTCGCGGGCGGAGGTGAGCGGTGGGAGGTTCTGGACCAGCGTCGTCAGCGAGCGGAAGTCGATGAACAGCGAGATGCGGCTCCCCGCGGGCAGCGCCGCCCGCGCGCGCTGGAAGTCGGGGTTCGACGAGAGCAGCGTGGCGGGCGCCAGCGCCTGGTTCAGGGTCTCGTCGAAGGTGGCCAGCACCCGGCCGGCCCCCTCGGCCACCGACACCCGCGGGATTGGCAGCGCACCGCGGGTGACGGTGAAAGCGCTCGGCGAGCCGTGGACGGAGAGACTCCGGCTGTGGGACGCACGGTGGAAGATGGCCGCCAACAGGCGGTGTGCCGCCGCGGGATCGACCGGGGTGAGAGCGAGCCCGGCGCCGAGCATTGCGGGGCTCGTGCCCTGAACTGAGAGCTGGATCGGACCAAGCGCGGGCAGGACATCGTGAACCAGATCGACCCCGAAGCGCTGCCGGAAGCGCGCCAGGCCCAAGGCAAAAATCGGGTTGTGGGCGAGCGGCCCCTCGAGGAGCGACGCGGTCCCCAGCCCGTTCACTGCGCCGGTGGAGAGCGCGAGCCACGACTGGCCGGCGAGCCTGCTCACGTCCCCTCTTTGACCTGGGCGAGCGAGACTCGAGCGGAAGTCGACCGTGAAGCTATGGGAGCTCACGGCGATGGCAAAAGCGTATTGGCCCCGGAACCGGCGGGCCATCAAGTCGAAGACTCGGGCCTGGGCTGCGGTCGAAAGTGGCACGGAGCTCGGCACGGCTGCGAGAAGTGCTCGAATGGCTGCCCCGGTGCTGGGCCCGTTGATGTAACCCTCGACCAGCGAGTTCGCGGGCAGAGCGCCGAACGCTGAGCTAAATCCGCTTACGTTCTCGATCGACCTGCCGTGATACGCGTCAACGACCGCCTGGAATGCCGCTGGGCCGCCGATCACCGCGGCGTGGCCGACGATCCCGAACGCCTCGGGCCGTCCGTTCTGGCTGCCCTCCTGGTAGCGGATCCCCTTGTAGGTGGTGGCTGCCGCGTGGGCCCCGCGTTCGGCCCCCCGCAGCGCGGCCAGCGCCGCCGAGGGGTTAGTCGTCGGTGCAACGAGAGCCAGGCTTCCGGCCGAGAACCCCGTCCCGAACAGCGCGACGTGCTGGCCGAGCCAGGGCTGGATGTCACGGCTCCAGTCGAGCTTCGAACGCCTCAACAGTTTGTTCACGGCACGCCGAAGGGCGGGATCCGGTGAATGGCCTATCAGCCTCGTGAGCGCGCTCTCGGCCGAGGCACGGAGCGAGCCTTGAGGGCGGATGGTCAGGTCGAGATAGAACGCCGCGTTGGGCGGTACGAGCGGCGTCGGATCCATCGCCGAGGGCGGGGAGGAGGAGCCGCAGGCGGCCAGCAGGACCCCCAGCAAGCATGCGGTCACCAGAGCCCTGAAGCGCATCCGCGCAAGCCTACCCGTCACAGTCACAGCGCGGCTTCGAGCTCTTCGGGAGCCACCACCGGAGCCTGGCAGGCGAAGTGCTCGCAGACGTAGGCGGCGGCCCGGCCGCTAACCGCCTCGCGCCCCTCGAGGAGTGGCACCCCGTGGCCCGATCCACCCGCCAGAACCAGATGGGGCCGGAAGCCACCGCGTACGACCTCGAGCAGGCGAGCCGCCTCGTCCGGCGGTCCGACGATCGCCACCTCGCGGACCGGCGCGAGGTAGAAGTCCGCCGCGCGCAGCAGACGACCAAACGCCAGCGGGTGGCGCGCCGCCAGCGGGAGCAAGAGCCGGAGAACACCGACGGCATGCTGCTCGTAGCCGCGGTCGCCGGAGAGCAGAGCGAGCCGCAGGAGAGCAAAGCAGGCTGCGGAGTTTCCCGATGGGATCGGCGAATCTTCGAGGTCCTTGCGGCGAATAGGAAGCTCGTCCTGGTCCGGCGCGGTGGTGAAGAACCCGCCGCGCTCGGGGTCCTCGAAACGTTCGATCAATGTGTCGGCGACGGCGACTGCCTGGTGGTACCAGCGGGGCTCGAAGCTCGACTCGTACAGCGTGATCAGCGCGTCGAGCAGGAAGGCGTGGTCGTCCAGGTAGGCGGGCAGCCCCGGCGTGCGCAGCAGCCGGCCGTCGCCGTCGCGCCGCTCGTCGAGGACGAACTCGATACAGCGCGTGGCCGCCTCGAGATAGTCATCACGCCCCAGCACGGCTCCCGCCTCGGCCAGCGCGGAGATCATCAGCGCATTCCAGGCGGTCAGGCGTTTGTCGTCGAGGCCGGGCCGGATGCGCCTGGCCCGCGCGCCGAACAGCTTGCAGCGGATCTCGGGCAAGGCGGGCGGCTCCGGGCCGCGGCCCTCGAGGATCACCGTCCCGTGCTCGAAGGGTCGCGGCATGAAGTAGCCGACGGCCTCGTCGTAGAGCGGGCCGAGCACCTCACGCAGCTCATCGTGCGTCCACACGTAGAACTTGCCCTCGACTCCCTCCGAGTCGGCGTCGAGCGCCGAAGCAAAGGCGCCTTGGGGACCAACCATCTCGCGCAGCGCCCAGTCGAGCGTCTGGGTGCAGACCTGGCGCATTCGCTCGTCGCCCGACACCTGCCATCCGTGCAGATACGCGCGCGCCAGCAGCGCGTTGTCGTAGAGCATCTTCTCGAAGTGGGGCACGGTCCAGGTGGCGTCGACGGCATAGCGGGCAAAGGCGCCGCCCACCTGGTCGTAGATCCCGCCACGTGCCATGGCCCGGAGCGTGGCGAGCGCCATCTCGTGCTCGCCGCGCGCGAGCAAGAACTCGATCACGGGCGCCTGGGGGAACTTCGGTGCGGTACCGAAGCCGCCGTTGGTCGCGTCGTAGGACTTGCCGATCTCGGCCATCGCGCGCGTCAGCTGCTCCTGGCGTATCGGCTCGTGCGAAGGTGAAAGCCGGGTGCTGGCCCCCAGCGCGCGGACGATCTGTGCCGATTGGCGGTCGATCTCCTCCCGGCGCTGCTGCCAGGCGTCGGCCACGGCCAGCAGGACCATCCGCCAGCTCGGCAGCCCGTGGCGGGATTCCGGGGGGAAATAGGTGCCCGCGTAGAACGGGATCAGGCGCGGGGTTAGGAACGCATTGAGTGGCCACCCGCCGTGGCCGGTCATTGCCTGGACCGCCTCCATGCACATCGCATCGACCTCCGGCCGCTCCTCCCGATCGACCTTCACGCAGATAAACCGCTCGTTCATCAGTTCTGCGATCTGCTGATCCTCGAAGGATTCGTGGGCCATCACGTGGCACCAATGACAGGCCGAATAGCCAATCGAGACGAGCAGCGGACGGTCCTCGGCGAGTGCGCGGGCAATTGCCTCCTCGCCCCACGGATACCAGTCGACCGGATTGTCCTTGTGCTGGACCAGGTACGGCGAGGTCTCGCCGGCTAGGCGGTTTGACACCGGCCTGAGCCTACCCACGGCCCGGGGCGAGCAATAGGCTTCGTGCCATGCCCCGCCGGCAGGTGATCAGCGCGAAGGACGCGCCGGAGACGATCGGACCGTACGTGCATGCGATCGAGTCAGGCGGACTGTTGTTCTGCTCGGGGCAGATCCCGCTTGACCCCAAGAGCGGTCAGCTCGTGGGCGACAACCCAGGCGATCAGACTGGCCGTTGCCTGGAGAACCTCGCCGCGGTGTGCCACGCCGCCGGCGCGACGCTCGGCGACGCCGTCAGGGTGACGATCTACACGACCGAGATGGGGTCCTTCGCGCAGATCAACGAGGTGTACGAATCGTTCTTCGAGTCAAACCCCCCGGCGCGGGTGGCCATCGGGGTGGCGGCGCTGCCGCGCGGCGCGCTGGTGGAGATCGACGCGGTGGTGGCCGTCCCTGACTGACGCCGCCGAGCTCGGGCCAGCGGGGGCCACGGTGACGGCGGAGGGCATCCGCCGCGCGGCCGAAGCGATCGGCGGGACTGTCCGGCACACGCCAATCCTCACCTCGCGGACGCTCAGCGAGCGGGCCGGCGCGACGGTCGTGCTGAAGCCCGAGAACCTTCAGCGGACTGGGTCGTTCAAGCTGCGTGGTGCGCTGGCCAAGATCGCTTCCCTGGGAGGCAGGTGCGCCGACGGCGTGGTCACGGCCAGCGCCGGCAACCATGGCCAGGCCGTGGCGTACGCGGCGCGGTCACTCGGCGTGCCCTGCGAGGTGTTCATGCCCGAGCAAGCCGCGCTGGCCAAGGTCGAGGCCGTGGGCGAGTTGGGAGCGACTGTCAACCTGGTCGGCGCCGGCGTCGAGGATTCGCTGGCCGCGGCTCGGCGGCGTGCCGACACCGGCCGGATGGCGTTCGTGCACCCGTTCAACGACCCCGATGTGATCGCCGGACAGGGCACCGTGGGGCTCGAGATCCTGGAAGACGTTCCCGATGTCGCGGAGGTCGTCGTCCCGGTCGGCGGCGGTGGTCTGGTCAGCGGCGTGGCGATAGCCCTGAAGGCGACGCGGCCCGGGGTGCGTGTAGTCGGCGTCCAGGTGGCGGGCTGTGCCCCGTTCCCCGCCTCGCTGGCCGCCAGCCGTCCCGTCGAGGCGCAGGGGGCGCTCACCATCGCCGACGGGATCGCGGTCAAGCGCCCGGGCGAGCTGACGCTCGCGCTGATCAGGCGCTGGGTCGACGAGATAGTGGTGGTCGAGGAGGACGAGGTTGCCGAGGCAATCGTGTTTCTGCTCGAACGGGCGAAGCTCGTGGTCGAGGGCGCGGGAGCGGTTGGCGTGGCCGCACTGCTGGGGGGGCAGGCACGTCCGGCATCCGAGGGAACGACTGTCGCGGTGCTCTCGGGGGGCAACGTCGACGCCGGGCTGCTCGTGCAGATCGTCCGCCGCCACGAGAGCCAGGCCCACCGCCGGCTCGTCCTACTGGCGCGGGTGCCCGATCGTCCCGGCTCGCTCGCGCAGCTGCTCTCGCTGGTCGCCGCTCAGGGCGCAAACCTGCTCGACGTCGTGCATTTCCGCGAGGGTTTCGACCTCCACGTCCGCGAATCCGCCGTCCAACTCGTGCTGGAGACCCGCGGTGAGAGCCATGCTCAGGCGGTGTCCCGCGCGCTGAGCCAAGCGGGATATTCCGAGCCGCGGGTGCTGCGGTAGCCCTGCGCGGCGTCGACCAGGGCGGCGACCACGCGGCTTCTCTCGTCCGCCTCGGGATGCCACTGGACCCCGAGCACGAACCGCTTGTCCGGTGCCTCGAGCGCCTCGGGAAGCTGGTCGAGCGTCGAGTGACCCGTCACCTCGAGCCCTTCGCCGAGCTGATCGATTCCCTGGTGATGGTGGGACTTGGTGTTGTGAACCTCCTCGCCGGCTGCTTGGGCCGCCAGCGACCCCGGCTTGAGGCGGACCTCGTGATCTGAGCCGTCGAAGCTCCCCGGGTTCAGGCGATGGCGCCCGTGGCCCACCTCATCGGGCAGGTGCTGTAGCAGAGTGCCGCCGAACGCGACGTTCAGCAGCTGCATACCCCGGCAGATGCCGAGCACGGGCAGGTCGTGTTCGACCGCCCGCCGGGTGAGCGCAATCTCGATCCGGTCGCGCTCTGGCACCGTCTCGGTCGTCTCCGGGTGCCGAGGGGCGCCGTAGAACGCCGGGTCGATGTCGTTGCCACCGGCCAGGACGAAGCCGTCGAGCGCCTCGAGGGCCTCGTCCGGATCATGCTCGAGCCGGGGGTCCGGAGGGATCAAGACCGCCAGCCCACCGGCTCGCTGAACCGCGGTGATGTAGCTGAGCGGCAGGAGCGCGGCCTGCTGATCCCACATCCCCCACAGGGCGCGGGTCAGGTTGGTGCAGATCCCGATCACCGGACGAGCCACATCGATCAGCGTATCCGCCAGGCGGCGCCGGGCTGCACCGTCATGGTCACCACCTCATCCTGCACACGCATGGTGACTACCTCAGGTACCAGGCGCGCGGCTTGACGGTACGGTGTAGGAACGTGCTCGTCCCGAACAGATGGTCACGGTCGCGCCTGGGCGGGGGCGTCCGATTTCGGAATCTCTCGCGTCGCTGGGCGCTTACGGCCGTTATTGCCTTCGGTGCCGGGTCGGCGATCGCCGCTGGTGCTGGAGCGCACGCTACACCTGCCCGAGGCAGGGTTGCCGCCTCCTGGCTATGGCACTTCGTCTCGGCGCCGCGTCTCGAGCCGCCCAAAGCACGCCCCGTTCGGCGCACAGCACCTGGAAGGCTGGCGCGCGGGAACTTTCTCCTGACCACGGGGGGCGCGCTGATCCTGGACAGCCGTCTTCAGCCTGTGTGGTACCACGTCCCGGCCAAGGGCGCCTTCGATGAGAACCTCGAAGAGCAACGCCTCGACGGCAAGCCCGTGCTCATGTGGTGGGAGGGAGATCCCGACAAAACGGGCTCGGGAGGAGGGAGCCTGTTCGTCGCGAACGAGCACTACCGGCGCATTGCCGCCATCAGGCCGCGGCGTGGTTGGCTCATCAACCTGCACGACGCCCTGATCAGCCGGCGCGAGGTATGGCTGATCGCTGAGCGAATCCTGTCTGTGAACCACGCCCGCTACCGGATATCCCGGCTCGACGACTACGCGGTTCAGGAGTACGACCTGCGAACCGGAAGACTGCTACGCACCTGGGACGCGTTCAACCCGGGGCGAGCACCTCATGTGCCGCTGTCGGAGTCTGTGATACGGAGAAAAGGCACCTGGGACCCGTACCACGCGAACTCGATCCAGCTCGTCGGGTCGCACGAGTTTCTGGTGTCGCTGCGCAATACGTCCGCGGCCTATCTGGTCGACATCAGGAGCGGCAAGGTCGTTTGGACGCTTGGCGGGAAACGTTCGACCTTCAAGATCCCGCCGGCGGCCAGGTTCAGCTTCCAGCACGACGTCTCACTTTATCCGGGGGGAATAGTGACGATGTTCGACAACCGCTGCTGCGCCGAAGACGGCTCACCGAGGGCGAACGTCGCCGCGGGGCCAGCGCGAGGCCTGACCCTGAAACTGAACTTCAAGACCCGTGCCGTATCCCTGATTCGCCAATACCTGCACCGGCCGGCCGTTCATGTTGCTTTCTTGGGGAGTATGGAGACGTTGCCGAACGGCAACACACTGGTGGGCTGGGGGGCGCCTTATTTCACCGAGTACAGCCCGTCAGGCACACCGTTACTTGACGCCACCCTGGCGCACGGGTACGTGACATATCGTGTCGAGTTCGCCTCGAGCTGGGTGGGCAGACCTTTCTATCCACCAGCCGCCGTCGTGAAAGACACTGGTGACACAAAGACTGTGTACGTAAGCTGGAATGGTGCGACCGAGGTGACGGCATGGGAGGTGCTGATCGGCTCGAATCCTGCTCATCTGAAGATGGTGGCCCGGCAGCGCAAGATCGGCTTCGAGACCGCGATCACATTGCCGGCCCAGCGCTTCCGCGTCTTGCGGCTGAAAGCGCTCGACTCTCAGGGTCGAACGATCGGAACTCGCACCGTAGAGGTGCCATAGCTTGCCGGTCCTCCCGAACAGATGGTCACCTGCGTGCAGGCGTGCCGTGGCCCCGTCTCGTAAAGCGCCATTCCATCGGCTACTCGCGTGTGCCATCGCCCTCTGCTCCTCGGCAGGCATCGCCGGCGCCGGTGCACAAGCAAGCTCAGCCTCGCGAGGCTCCGCGAGTGACCCGCTGTGGCACTTCGTCTCCGCGCCGGGGCTTCAGCCGCCCAAACTCCAGGCCGAAGGCCGAACGGCCTACCGCCGACTGCAGCGCGGCTACTTCCTCATAACCGACGGCGGCGCACTGGTCCTCGACTCGCGCCTGCGGCCGGTGTGGTTCAGGCCGGGGTCCGCGCAGGATCTCAAGCTACAGCGATTCGAGGGCAAGCCCGTGCTCACGTGGTGGGAGGGGAAGGTCAATCGCCTAGGAATCGGCACGGGAACCCTGTACGCGGCCGATGAGCACTACCGGCTCGTAGCGCACTTGAACGCCGCTCGCGGCTGGAGCCTCGACCCCCACGACGCGGTGCTCAGTGGTCACGACGCGTGGGTCGTCGTTCTCAGGCCGGTCAATCACGTGGACCTTCGCCGCTACGGCGGTAGCAAGGACGGCATGCTGTTTGACAATGCGGTGCAGGAGTACGACCTGCGGAGCGGCAGGCTGCTCCGGACCTGGGATGCGCTCAACCCCGGCCGCGCTCCTCACGTGCCGCTCTCCGACTCTGTGGTCGGGGCGCAAGTGCCTCCGTGGGACCCCTACCACATCAACTCGCTACAGCTCGTTGGCTCACACGGGCTGCTCGTGTCGATGCGCGACACCTCTTCCGTCTACCTGGTCGACCTCAGGAGCGGCAAGATCGTCTGGACGCTGGGCGGAAAGCACTCGAGCTTCAGAACCCCCCGCGCCGCCCGCTTTCATCTTCAGCACGATGTCCTCCTTCATCGAGGCGGGATCGTCACGATGTTCGACAACCGCTGCTGCGCGTTGGAGGGACCGCATCGAGCGGAGATTCTCTACGGACCAACCCGGGCGCTGGTACTGAAGCTCAGATTCAAGCGGCGGGCGGTGTCGCTTGTACACCAGTACCTGCACACGCCCCCGCTTCATTCAGACGTGTGGGGGAGCCTGCAGGAACTGGCCAACGGCAACGTCCTGGTCGGCTGGGGTGCCGAGCCCTACTTCTCCGAGTACAACGCGGCAGGGAAGCGGCTGCTCGACATGAGGTTCGAGGACGGAAATGGCAGCTACCGGGTCCTGTCGACGTCCACCTGGGTCGGCATGCCCTCCTATCCGCCGAGCGCCGCCTTGCAGGACACGGGCGGCGTGAAGACTCTGTACGTCAGCTGGAACGGCGCCACCCAGGTCGCGGCATGGCAGGTGCTGGTCGGATCGAGCACCGCCCACCTGAGCGTCGTTGCGCGCAAGCGCAAGATCGGTTTCGAGACTGCGATACGCCTTCCCAACAAGAGCTTCGGCGTGGTTCGAGTGAAAGCGCTGAACACGCGCGGTCGAGCGCTCGGGAGCCGGACGCTCACCGTGCCGTTGACATAGGGTCAGCGCAGGAGGGCCCTCTGGACCTTGCCGCTGGCAGTCTTGGGCAGAGCGTCCGAGAACTCGACGATCCGCGGGTACTTGTAAGGAGCGGTCTGGGAGCGCACGTGCTGCTGGAGCTCGCCGGCCAAAAGCTCGCTCGGCTCATAGCCGTCCCGCAGCACGACGATCGCGCGCACCACTGACCCTCGCTCCTCGTCAGGGGCGGCGACCACCGCCGCCTCCGCCACGGCCGGGTGAGAGATGAGCGCTGACTCGACCTCGAACGGCCCGATCCGGTAACCCGCCGAGATGATCAGATCATCGGCGCGGCCGTCGAAGTACAGGTAGCCGTCCTCGTCCTGGCTCACACGATCGCCGGTGTGCCAAGGTCGGTCCTCAGGCGAGGGCGACCCCTCCAGCTCGGCGATGAAGAAGGTCGGATCGCTGCGCGGCTCGGTGAGCACGAGCTCGCCGGCGATCACCTCGAGCACAACCCCAGGCAGCGCCCTGCCCATCGACCCCGGCCTAACCGGGAAGCCCACCGGGTTGGCTGTCAGCTGCCCCGTCTCGGTCTGGCCGTAGCCGTCGCGTATCTCGGCGCCGATCTGCTCGTGAAAGGCGCGGATGACCTCGGGGTTGAGTGCCTCGCCGGCCGCCACCAGCGAACGCAGGGCGGGCAGGGGTTCGAGCGTGGCCCGTTTGGCGATAACCCGGTACTCGGTGGGGGCCATGCAGAGCACGTTCACGCGCTCGGCGGCCAGGATCTCGAGCCGTTGGAAGGGGTCGAAGCGATCGTCGTGCAACAGCGCCGCAGCGCCCCGCAGCCACGGCGCGACGAATACGTTGCGAGCCGACTTCGACCAGCCACTTGCCGCCGTGCACCAGACGAGGTCACCCTCGCGCGCGTCTAACCAATGCTCAGCCTGAAGGTGCTGCCCTGCCAGGTAGCGCTGACCGTGGACGATTCCTTTTGGCTCGCCGGTCGTGCCGCTCGTGAAGGTGATCAGGCAGGGGTCGGCGGGATCGAGCTCGACAGGCGGAGCCGGGTCGTGCCCAAACAGCGACTCGTCGGGGATCGTCCGCACCTCGCAAAGGGGCTTAGCCGCCCTGAGCTCGACCAGGTTGCGCTCGTCGGCGAGGATCATCCGCGGGTCGGCGGCATCCAGTCTGAGGCGTATGTCCTTGGACCGCAGCTGCTCGTTGCAGGGCAGCGCGACTGCGCCGAGGCGAAAGCAGGCGACCATTGAAAGCACCCACTCCGGCCGGTTTCCGATCAGGGTCATGACCACATCCCCTTGGCGGACGCCGTGGGCGGCGAGAGCTCCCGCCAACCGAGCGCTACGGTCAGCGACTTCGTGGAAGTGCCACTCGCGGCGGGTCCCGTTGCGGGCCAGCTCCACCAGTGCCCGCTGACCGGCGGGCGCCGTGTCGACCACGTCGCGGGCGAAGTTCATGCGGGCGGCCAGTGTGGCAGGATCGCCGCCTGCGATGACCTTCTGGAACGGAGTGGTGTGGCTGCACCTGGTGGCGATGGCCTTCTTCGTGGGGGGACAGTTGATGCTGGCGGTGGTCGTCGTCCCGGTTCTCCGCGGCGCTGAGGACCGCACGCCGCTGCGGGCCGCGGCACGCCGGTTCGGGCTCGGAACGCTTGTCGCAATAGGCGTCCTTGTCCTAACCGGCGCGGCCATGGCCAGCCACTACGGTCGCTGGTCTGACTCGACGCTCCAGATCAAGCTGGGGCTCGTGGTGCTGGTCGCCCTTCTGATCTACGCCCACATGCGGCGCCCCCTGCTCCACGTCCTGGACGCAGCGATCTTCCTCGTCTCGTTGGCCATCGTCTGGCTGGGGATCGTGGTGGCGGGCTGACCGGAGGCGAGCGGCGATGAGTATTTTTGCCGCCCGGTGATGAGGCAACGCCTTATCTCGGCCCTGATGTGGCCTCGTCCACCCGCCGCGGTTCACGGCGTGCTCGCCAGGCGTTCGGCACCGCTGCTCGCGCTCGGCCTGATTCTGGCCTTCTCGGTCGGCGCGCGCGTCTACCAGATCGACCAGCCGTGCTACGGGCCATGCACGACTCCCTTCAGCCAGACGATCTTCGACGAGACCTACTACGTCAACGCCGCCCGAGCGATCGCCGGCGTAACCCAGCCCCCCTCCTCTCCTTACGTGAAGGCCCATGTCGGAAAGTCTTTGAGCTTCGTGACCGCGCCTTCAGGCGATGATCCGAACGACGAGCATCCGCAGCTCGCCAAGGTGCTGATCGCCGGAGGGATCGATTTGTTTGGCGACGGACCCTGGGGGTGGCGCATCGGAAGCGTGCTGTTCAGCGTGATTGCCATGGTTGCCCTCTACGCGCTCGTGACGGGTGCGGGCGGCAGCCCCTGGCTCGCCGTGGGATCCGTCGCGGTGATGGCGCTCGACAACCTGGCGCTCGTCCAAGGCCGCATCGCGATGCTCGACATCTACGCGCTGGCGATGATGTTGGTGGCCGGCGCGTTCTACGTGCGCCGGCGTCCTTTCCTGGCGGGAGCCGCGTTGGGGATCGGCGCCTGCATGAAGGAGGTCGCCTTCTATCTACTCGTAGCGCTCGTCCTGTTCGAAGCCGTAGGCCTCTTGCAGACGTGGTGGGGCACCCGAACCGGTACACGTGGCCAGCTGCGGGGCGCAGAGCCTCCTCTCGTGGTGCTCACGCGTCTCGTCGAAGCCGTGTTCTGGACCTTTGCCGTCTTCTTCGGCCTGCTGTGGCTGCTGGACGTGCTCGTTCCGGCTTGGGACACGGGCACGCACACCGCTTATGCCGGCGACCCGTTCAAGCACTTCGCCCACATCGTCAGCTACGCCGAGAGGCTCAGCGCGAACCCGCATCCCCACTCCCATCTGTCGGCCACGGCGCGGGCCAACTTGCGGATCATGTCGACGCCCCTGCAATGGCTGATCGACCGACGGCCGATCTTCTACGGAGGCAAGCAGGTAGGACATTTTGTCGGCGGTGCGTCGACAGCCAGGGCTCGGAGCGAAGTAGTGGTCCATTTTCTGGCCAAGATCAACCCATACATCATCTTCGCCACCCTGCCGGCGCTGGCTCTCGCCCTCACCCGCGTGTGGCGCCGGCGAGATCGCGTAGCCCTGATAGGAGCGGCTTGGGCGGTGGGCACGTTTGTTCCGTTTCTGCTGGAAAGCGTGACCTTGCACCGGGTGAGCTACATCTATTACATGCTGATCGTGCTGCCCGGCATCTATCTGATGACGGCGCAGCTGTTCTCCTGGCGCTACATGCCGAAGCTGCTGACGGTCGCCTGGGCGGGCTTCCTCGTACTCGGATTCGTCCAGCTTTATCCGATTCGCACGCTCTTCTAGGAAGACCGTGCCGTCGGCGCCCCTCCGTGCGGAGCTCGAGCTGTGAGACTGCGGTCCCCGCCGGCCGTACGGCGCGTGCTCTCACTCCGGCAGACGCCGCTGGTCGCCCTGGCGCTGGTGCTGGCGTTTTCGACCGCCGCGCGGGTCATCCACATCAACCAGCCATGCGACTCGCCGTGCAAGACGGCGGCCTCACACACGCTGATCTTCGACGAGGCGTTCTACGTCAACGCCGCGCGAGCGATAGCGCGCGTCGAGGAGCCGCGCAACTCGCCATACGCGAACTCACCGCCGGGCAAGGACCCCAACGCCGAGCATCCTCAGCTGGCCAAGATGGTGATGGCGGGCGGAATCGAGCTGTTCGGAGACGACGCTTGGGGCTGGAGGCTCGGGAGCGTCCTGTTCAGCCTCGTCGCGATGGGTGCCCTGTACGCCCTGGTGACAGGGGCGGGGGGAAGCCGATGGCTTGCGGTCGGCACGGTGGGGGTGATGGCGCTCGACAACCTGGCGCTCGTCCACGGGCGGATCGCCACGCTCGACATCTACGTGCTGGCGATGATGCTCGTCGCGGGTGCTCTCTACGTCCGTCGCCATCCCGTGCTAGCGGGAATCGCACTCGGCATCGGGGCATGCATGAAAGTCATCGCGGCCTATCTCCTGGTCGCGCTGGTCCTCTATGAACTGGCCAGGTTTGCCCAAGAGCGATGGGGGGGAGGCGCGCCGGGGAGGACTCGGCGCGCGTATCTGGCATCGAGCTCGCGATCCCGCGATTGAGGGCACTCGTCGGCTGCGCTGTGTTCACCGCGGCCGTCTTCTTCGGGCTTCTATGGCTGCTCGATCTGCTCGTCCCGGCCTGGGATCCCGGCTCGCATACGACTTACGCCGGAAGCCCGTTCTCCCACTTCAGCCACATGGTGAAGTTCGCCGAGCTGCTGAAGGCGAACGCCAAGCACCCTGGGATCTCCTCAACGCCGCTCCAGTGGCTGGTCAACAAGCGTTCGATCAACTATGCGACGACTGCGGTGACGGTAACCAAGTCCGCGCATGGCCTCGTCGTCTCTCGGAAGGTGATTACGACGATCGCGTTCCGCGGCGAGATCAACCCTTTCATCATCTTCCTGGCGATCCCCGCGCTTCTCATCTCGGTCGGACTCGCGTGGTGGCGGCAGGATCGGCTCGCGCTCCTCGGGGCCTGCTGGGCGGTCGGCACCTACATCCCGTTCTTCGTGCAAAGCGAGATCCTGCACCGGACCTCATATCTGTTCTACATGCTGATCGTCATGCCCGGGATCTACCTGATGACCGCGCGGGTGTTTGCGTCTGCGCTGGTCCCGAAGATCTTCGCGCTTGCCTGGACGGGGCTCCTGATCTACGGCTTCGTCCACCTGTATCCGTTCCGGACGCTGCTCTAGACGGGCACCTTCCGTAAACGGCCCCTGGAGGGTGTACGATTGCAAGGAGGACTCAGGGGCCGGTTTTTTGAAGGGATTCACTTTGGGGGAAATTTGAGCGTCGTCAGCCTTACGCCGCGGCCAACCGCGTCGCCGATGTCGCGGCTCCTGCTGGCGCGACAATCCGATGAGGATCTGATATCGCTGCTTCGTGCCCACGACGCCGGCGCGTTCGAGGAGCTCGTCGAGCGGTATCGGGCCGAGCTCCTGCGTGTGTGCCGTCGCATGGTGGGGTCCCGAGAGGACGCCGAGGACGTCCTCCAGGAGGTCTTCACATCTGCCTACTTTGCGATCGTGGCCGACGAGCGCCCGATCATCTGCCGGCCTTGGCTGCATCGGATCGCCAAGAACCGCTGTCTCAACTGGCTGAGGCAGCGGCCCGCGATCGAGCCTTTGGCGGGCGAGGCCGGCCGGCGGGACTACCTCGCCCGGGCCGGCACCGCCGAAACGGCTCAGCTCAACGCCGAGATGCGGAATATCTTCGGGGATCTGCTGGATCTTCCCCGGCCCCAGCGGGAGGCACTGGTGCGCTACGAGCTCGGTGGCGAGAGCTACGAGGAGATCGCGCGGGCCATGGGCTCGTCGCTGCCGAGCGTCCGCTCGCTCCTCCTGCGGGCCAGATCGAACCTCGTCGAAGTATCTCAAGCTCGGATCGTTTCCTGCATCGAGATCCGCACAGAGTTGGCGGGACGCGACGCCGGAGCCCCCCTCCGGGGAGTTACCCGTCGCCATCTCAAGTTGTGTGAATCTTGCGCGCGGTTTGGCAAGAAACCGCGGTGGGCGCTGCACGCTCTGCCCTTCGGTCCGGGAGCCGTCGCGAGCTTTGGATCGACATCCGGCACGGCTGCCCTTGGGCCCGCAGCCGGAGGAGTGACGGTCGGAGTCGGGGGACTGGTAGCGAAGGCCGCTGCAGGGCTGGCCGTGCTCGCGCTCGCAGGCGCAGGCGCGGTGGCGATCGAACACTCGCATGTGACTCGGGCGCCGGACCGGTCATCAAGCTCCGGCCCGAGTGCTCCACCGGTGTCCCGCAGCCAGCCGGTTGCGCCGCCGCTCCGGATCGAACCTCGGCCGCTACGCGGGTGGCATGCCACCGCCTCAACGGGACCGGCGCGCCGGGGAAAGGCGGTCGATGGCGGCCCGCAGATGGCCCAGCCGCAGCATCCCGCCGTCTCTGAGACCAGCATCACGCCTGCGGCCTCTCAGCTGCTCAACCGCCGGACACGACCGCTTCCGGGATCTGGATCGACGACCGAGCGTACCCGTCCGGCTGCTCAGCTGGCCCCCGCCCGCCCGGCAAGTGGCAGCGGATCGGCGTCCACCTCCGTGGCCTCGACGGGTACGAGCTCGAGTCAGTCGAGTACGACGACCTCGGGGGCGACGACCACGACAACGTCAAGCACGACGAGCAGTACGACGACTACGGCCGCTGCGCCGTCCACGCCCGGCTCGGTGTCGGGGACGGGCGGACCGGCTAGCAGCTCCTCAGGGCCCGCCGCACCTTATTAAGCGGGCGACACGGACGCACCTAAACCGGGCGTTACGAGCGCAATTAATCGGGCGGCGCCGGATATCAGCGAGCCACCCGGCTCAGGCTCCGGTGGGCCTTGATCAGGTGGAAGCGGGGTGCATCTGCCTCATACAGCCCGCTCGTCGCCAAATGGCCCGTTATCAGCTGGTAGAAGAGCTGATTTCCATCGGCCATCGCTGCGTCGATCGCGATGTTCGTGTAGGCCGTTGCGGTAGTTGCACCGGTCGTCGGCAGGTAGCGCTCGACTCGGCTGCGGAGGATCCCCCGCCGCGTGAAGTCGTGACGGTAGTTCTTGGCGGCGAAGACGTCGCGGCCGTAGTAGAGAGCTCCACCATCCCAGTGGGGCGCAAACACGTCAGTCGCGCCGGTGCCGGTCGCCACGATCCGGTCATGTCCGGTGCCAAGCGTGATGATCCGCACGTGGGTCTGATCCAGGCAGCTGGTCAAGCGCGAGTCCCCTGCGTAGGCGAGCCGATCGCCCGATAGGGCCAGCGTTGGCTGATCGCGCTCGGCGTCGAGCGGCTCGGTGTGGAGGCGATGCATGCGCGTGCCATCGAGATAGCTCCAGTAGATGCCGAACGTCCGGTTGGGCCCGTCTCGGCCCAGTCGATTGAATGCGTAGGCAACCCGGTTGCCTGAGACCGTCGGGGTCATGAATGCACCCGGGTGCCGAGAAACCGGCAGCCGGCGCTCGACGCCGGTCGAGAAGTCGTAGATGAAGAGGCCGCAGTTGCGCAGATGCGGGCCACAGCGGGCATATGCCGCGATCTCGTGACCATCCGGACCGACGCCTAGCGTCGCCTGAGCGGGATCGTCCTGGATCCAGAAGGGGGCGATGGGAAGCCTCGTCGTCACGTTCCCGGCCCGCGTATAGAGCGCGCAGCGCCCCGCGGGGCATTGTGTCCAGAGCATGCGCCCGCCCGTGGCGTCCGAAGCCAGAGCCGGAGAGACGAGGGTGGGTTGAGAGCTCGCCGCCACCGCCCGGCCGGCCGGCGCGAGGAGCAGACTCGCACTTACGAGCAAGAGGGTTCGGAATGTGGAGAAGCCTGGATGTCGCACGGAGGTGGACAGTGAAGCAGCGACAGACAATCCTTTCAAAGACAGACAACCACGCCGCGGCCATTAAGTCGCGGCGCACGCGGAAGTCGTGTCATCCAGACCACCTCCCGAGGCCGCAAGACCCCCGTCCCTCCAGGCCGCCGCGATTCTTTTTGCATCCGCGGCGCGATTTTTGGGTAGGCTGCGTGTTGTTGGTGGCAGAGGTACGAGCTGAGTGGGGCCTGCCGAGGGTGGCGCTCTGGCAGATCGTGCCTCGGAGGTGCGTAGACGCAGGCGATCCGAATGGCCGGAGGGATGGAAGTGCGTCACGCGGTTGTCCGGTAAACCTATGAAAGGGGTTCACAACATCATGAAGAAGCTTGCTCTTCTTCTCGCGACCGGATCGCTGGCGGCGTTTGGGTTCGCTGTCGATTCGGGCGTGGCATCCGCCAAAAAGAAGGGTGGCGGGAAGTGCCACTGCAAGAGGGGGCCGCGCGGTTTCCGCGGCGCCGCTGGTCCGACCGGTCCTGCTGGTCCCACCGGTCCCACTGGTCCTGCTGGTCCTGCTGGTCCTAGCGGTCCAGGCGGGGGCGGCAATCTGCAGAACTACGACGCGCTCGTGAGCCCGAACGGGACGCACGCCGTGACCGTAGGGGTGTTCACGTTCCGTGACACGATGAGCGGATCTACGTGCGGAAACATCACAGTGACCAACAACTCGTCGTTCCCGGCGCAGTACAGCGAAAACGAGGGCGGCTTTGCGGGCAATACGCTGAGCCCGGCCTCCACGCACTCGCTGACCGGCACCCCGGGGAACGAGGACCAGATCTCCACGGCGTTGAACAACGGGACGAGCTATGCCACCGCGTTCGTGGGCAACTACACGCTCCCGAACGCCGCAGGCTGCATCGATATCGGCTTCATCACAGGCGGATAGCGGCAGCTCGCGCAGTTGTCCCGGTAAACCTATGAAAGGGGTTAAATTGAAGAAGCTTGCTCTTCTTCTCGCGACCGGATCGCTGGCGGCGTTTGGGTTCGCTGTCGATTCCGGCGTGGCATCCGCCAAAAAGAAGGGTGGCGGGAAGTGCCACTGCAAGAGGGGTCCGCGCGGTTTCCGCGGTCCCGCCGGCCGGGCAGGTCCGGCCGGTCCCACCGGTCCTCGTGGTCCTGCCGGTCCTGCCGGCGGCGGCAGCGGTTCGGGCGGGTCCAACCTGCAGAACTACGACGCCCTGGTGAGTCCGAACGGGACTCACTCCCTGACGATCGGCTCGTTCACGTTCCGTGACACGATGAGCGGATCTACGTGCGGAAACATCACAGTGACCAACAACTCGTCGTTCCCGGCGCAGTACAGCGAAAACGAGGGCGGCTTTACGGCCCATACACTGAGCCCAGCCTCCACGCACTCGCTGGCCGGCACCCCCGGGACTGAGGACCAGATCTCGGTGGCGTTGAACAACGGGACGAGCTATGCCACGGCGTTTGTCGGCAACTACACGCTGCCGAACGCCGCAGGCTGCATCGATGTCGGTTTCATCACCGGCTCGTAAGGCGGCTTGACCGGCTAAGCAATTAGTAGCCAGCAGTTGCAAGAGGGGCCGCGTCGCAAGACGCGGCCCCTCTGCGTTTCTCGCTACATTCACCAGCCCTGATGCAGAACACGAACCCACACCGTCCCCGCGTCACTGGCCTCTCGCTGTTGGCGGCAGCCATGCTGCTGGCCGCGTGCGGTTCGAGCCACAAGCCGTCTTCGTCCTCGAAGGGCACGAGCGGATCGGGCTCGGCATCGCTGTGCCCAAGTGGCGAGGCCGCCTGTATCTCGCGCAGCCCAAAGGCCAAGGTCGTGGGGCCGTCGTCGCTCGTCGTCAACCTGACCGCGTCGATTGCCCGGACATCGCCGATGCTCAAGAGCGTCAAGCTCAGCTGCCCCCAGCACGCACCGTTTCCGATCCTGTGCCGGATGACCGCGCTCGAAGCGACCGGGGGCAAGGTCCTGCGCGTTGCCGGGACATGTCGCGTACTTGGCGTCGCCACCTCGACGCACACGTACGCGTTCGCGCTCGACTACGCGCCCGTACGCTCCTGACGCCCGGCATCCGCTTCCCCGGCGCCCAGCTGATCTGAGATCCCAGAGCTCGCGTCTATCCTGATCCGATGCGGAGGGGTTCGGCGCTTGCGCTCGGCGTGCCTGGGGCGCTCGCGTGCGCTCTCCTCGTGGCCAGCGCCACATCAGCGGCGAACCGACATGGGGTGCTCAACATCCCGCGTGGACGCCTGACGCAACTCGCCGGGAGGGAGGGATGCGTGAGCGGGCGTGTCGTCGACGGTTGCGCGCGCGGACGCGGCCTCGCGGGCGCGGCTGGGGTGGCGGTGAGCCAGGACGGGCGCAACGTCTACGTGGCCTCCAACGGCTCAAACGCCGTGGTGGGCTTCAGGCGGGATGATCGGAGCGGAGCGCTCGCCCAGCTGCCCGGCCGGGCGGGCTGCACGAGCGAGAGCGGGAGCGCTGGGTGCGCATCGGGTCAGGGCCTAACTGGTGCCTTTTCCATCGCCGTCAGTCCCGACGATCGCAACGTCTACGTCGCCTCCTTCCAGGGGGTAGCGGTCTTTGCCAGGGACGCGCGAACCGGCGCGCTGACCCAGCTGTCAGGCACAGACGCGTGCGTCGCCGAGAACGGTGACGACGGGTGCGTCGCGGGACGAGGCCTGAACTCAGCGGCATCGGTGACGGTGAGTCCAAATGGCGCAAACGTCTACGTGGCGTCGACCAACAGCAGCGCCGTCGTCGTCTTTGCCCGCGATCCGGGGACCGGGGCGCTGCGCCAGCTGAGCGGCATGGCCGGATGCACGAACGAGTACGGCACGGAAGGGTGTCAGCAGGGAGGCGCGCTGGGCGGCGCGTTCTCGGTCGCCGTCGCGCCGGACGGGAAGTACGTGTACGCGGCCGCCCTCTCCTCGAGCGCGATCGCCGTGTTCCAGCGCGACTCGGTCGACGGCGAGCTCAGCGAGCTCACCGGGCCCAGCGGGTGCATCGGCGAGGGTGGTGGCCCGGAGGGGTGTTCGAGTGGACACGGGATCTCGGGGCCCAACGCAGTCGTGATCGCGCCCGGCGGCACCCATCTGTACGCCGCCTCCTCAGGCAGCAGCGCCGTGGCCGCGCTGCTGCGCAACCAGGACAACGGAGAGCTCGACCAGCGGCAAGACGCGAACGGCTGCACGGCTGAAGGTGGAACCGACGGATGCGCGACCGGGAGAGGGCTCGACGGGGCCTACGCACTCGCGATCAGTCCGGAGGGAAAGAGCTTGTATGTGGCGGCGCTCGACTCGATCGCCGTGTTCGCCCGCTACCCGGCCAGCGGCAGGCTGCTGCAAATCGCAGGGAGGCAGGGCTGCCTTGATGAGACCGGGCAGGACGGGTGCGCATCGGCCCGCGGGATCTCAGGCGCCTCGTCGGTCGCCATCTCCCCGGATGGACGCTCTTTGTACGTCGCCGCCCTGCAAAGCGATGCGGTGGCTGTGTTCGCGCGGACAACCGAGCCTGACAGGCTGCGGGCGAGGCTGGCCGGGATTCCCAAGCGGTGCACGGCTCGCCCATTCACGGTGCGAGTGACCGTCAGAAGTACCCTGCCGCTCAACTCGCTCACGCTCAGCCTCGACCGGCGACGCCTTGCCCATTCGGTCAGGCACGTCCTCAGACGGCAAGTCCCGGTCCGGCGGCTGGCGAGCGGTGGCCACCGCCTGGTGGTGACCGCGATCGACCAAGCCGGGCACCGCGTCTCACGGGCTGCCAGGTTCACCCGCTGTGGCTGACCACAGCCGCACAGCAGGCCAAACCCTGACACAGTTATAGCCATGGCCACCGCAACCACCCCAATCGAGAGGACCGACGAGCAGAAGGCGATCTGCGAGATGGTCCGCCAGTTCGCCGATGAGCAGATCATTCCCAACGCCGAGCACTACGACCACGAGGACACGTTCCCGGAGCCGATCGTCGAGCAGATGAAGGAGCTGGGACTGTTCGGCGTGACCATCGACGAGCAGTACGGAGGCATGGGCCTCGACCTAACCACCTACGCGATGATCGTCGAGGAGCTCTCGCGGGGATGGATCTCGATCTCGGGCGTGGTCAACACGCACTTCATCGGCTCCTACCTGTTGATGAAGTTCGGGACCGACGAGCAGCGACAGAAATACCTCCCGCGGATGGCCACGGGCGAGATCCGTGCCGCCTTCTCGCTCTCCGAACCCGAGCTCGGCTCGGACGTCCAGGCGATCAAGACCACGGCCAAGAAGGTCGACGACACGCACTACGAGATCAACGGCACGAAGATGTGGGTCACCAACGGACTGCTCTCGAGCCTCGTGTTCGTGCTCGTCAAGACCGATCCGAGCGCCGAACCGCGCTACAAGGGGATGACCTGCTTCATCGCCGAGAAGGAGCCGGGCGCGACCGAGAACACAGGCGACTACGCGGGCCTCAGCGTCCCACCCAAGATCAAGAAGATGGGCTACAAGGGGGTCGAGTCGACCGAGCTCGTGTTTGACGGCTACCGCTGCCCGGCCGAGAACGTCCTCGGCGGCGAGGAGGCGGGAGTCGGCCAGGGCTTCATCCAGATGATGGACGCGCTCGAGGTGGGCCGAGTCAACGTCGCGGCGCGGGGTGTGGGAATCGCCCAGCGGGCGCTCGAGCTGGCGCTCAAGTACTCGCAGGAGCGCAAGACGTTCGGCAAGCCGATCGCCCAGCACCAGGCGATCCAGTTCAAGCTCGCCGACATGGGCACGCAGGTCGAGGCGGCCCGCCTGCTGACGCTGCGCGCGGCGCGGCTCAAAGATGCCGGCGAGCGCTCCGACCTCGAGGCGGGGATGGCCAAGCTGTTCGCCTCCGAGGCCGGGCGCTTTTGCGTCGAGGAGTCGTTACGGATCCACGGCGGTTACGGCTACTCCAAGGAGTACGAGATCGAGCGCCTGTACCGCGACGCGCCACTGCTGTTGATCGGGGAGGGAACCTCCGAGATTCAGCGGATGGTCATCGGGCGCAAGCTGCTCGAGCGCAACAAGATCTAGGCCGCGCGTCCGCGCGGCCTAGGCGCGCCGCCACGGACGGGCCCGCGTTATGCCGGAGCCCGCTCCGCCTCGTACTCCTCCGCCGGCTCCAGGAACTCCCTGACCTGCTGGCGCAGCTCGTCACCGTCCTCGTGTCCGTGCACGGACGCCGCGTGCTCGGAGGCCGCACTCACGACCTCCTCCTCCTCGCCGATGATCACCAGCGAGCAGTTCGACTCGCTCGGCCAGCGGCGGCAGTCTGCCATCTTCCGGCTCATGCCCGCTCCTTCCGGTCGCCTGAGTCCATCCTCCTCCCCGCGAAGCGCTGGGTCAAGGGCTTCGCAAATGAACCAGCTAAGCCCGCCGGGTCAAAGGGCTCCGGAGATGGACCAGCTAATGCCCGCCGGGCGCGTCGGGCTCGCGGTCGCAGTGGTCGTGGTCGGGGTCGTTGCAGCGCCGTTTGTGGTGGCGCACCCGCTTGTGATGGTGCTTGGCCGCCCGATGATGCTTGCCGGGCCCCGCGCCGGACGCGCTCCCGCACGGCAACCCGGTCAGGCTCGTGCCGCTGTCCTGGTGCAGGAAGATGGGGTGCGAGATGGGTGACTCGCCGCCCGTGACGGCATCGCGCAGCGTCGTGTCGCCGGTGGCGATCATCAGGCACCCCCGGCTGTCGGGGGCATCGGTGAAGTAGTCGCCCAACCGTCGATCCTCGGCGGTGATCACGTTGTCGGCCGCGCAGGTGGTCCCGCCGGCGCAGACCGAGCCCGAGTGGATCGGCCGCCCCGCGGCGTCGGCCACCACCTCGGCCGGGTGCGGCGTATCAGCCGCCGAGAGCTCGGCGGCCATGACCGACACGTTGGCAGATGGCGGTGCGCAGTCCGGATCGACGACCTTGTTGAACTGGTACCAGGTGACGCCTATCCGGCCCGCGCTCCCGGCCGTAACCCAGGGCCAAAGCAGCCGGTGGCCGGGGAAGTAGGCGACGGTGCGCGGCGTGCTCCAGGTGTGGCCGCCGTCGGTGGAGTAGGACATCATCACCCGGTTGGCCAGAGGAGTTGGAGCATTGACCGGCGGCGCTGAGCCGAAGCTCTCACTTCCCGAGTAATCCGCGGGACAGCCGTTGGCCGTCTTGGTGTCGCGGTCGTCGGTATCCCATACCAGGTAGTAGTTGCCCGCGGAGTCGATCGCGATCGACGGCCAGTGCGAATAGGCGGTCGACTTGGCTACCTCGACGTCGGTGAACTTCGCCGCGGAATTGCTGAAAGCCGCGCTCGGCTGCGGCAGGATGCCGACCCCGACGCCGTCGACAAAGCCGTTCTTGCTGTAGAAGACCGGATCTACCAGCTGGTTGCGCAGCCGGTCGTAGTAGAGCTTTCCGGTGCCGGTGTAGCTGCCGCCGTCGGGCGTCGAGCCGAAGTCAGGGATCGAGTTGGAGCTGCACGAGGCGCCCGCGTCCGTCGAGTGAAAGACGGCATGGCCCGACTCCTGGAGGTCGGTCGACAGCCACACCTCGTTGTTGCCGCCGCCCGCCAGCCACGGCCGGTCGCCCTCGTGGCAGTTCGCCGTGCCGGTGAGCCAGTGGCGTCCGCCGTCCTGGGAGGAGAAGAGCGCGTCGTTGGCGAGATCGATCCCGGTGTTGTAGATGTTGAGGTTGGCGTCTTGGGTTAGATCTGGGTCGCTGAAGCCGGTGGCGAACGGGTCGGTCGCGGTGGCGAAGGGCACGAGCTTCCAGGTCTTGCCGTTGTCGGCGGAGGTCCAGATGTTGACCTGGTTGTGGTAGCCGGTGATGAAGCCCCCCGATTCGGCGGGGGCGCCAACCGCGCCGCTCGTGAAGATGTGCGTCGTACCCTCGTGCGAGGTGTAGACGAGCAGGCCGGACTTGAGCGCGTAGGCGACCGTCGGCTCGCCGCCGCCGAGCGTCCTGTCGACGAACACCGGCTTGGCGAAACCGAACGAAGAAGCTTGAGCCGCGCCCGGCAGGGCCAGCCCGAGCAGGACGAGGAGCAGAATGCGGGGCAAGAAACCCCTGCGGATGGTCACGACCGATCGCCTCCTGGGACGCCTACCTCGATTGTGCGAGATCGTACAGCCGTGGGAGCATCGCGCGCCACCTAGACTCAGACCTCTGGCCTCTGCATCCGACACCAAGTCGCTGATCGAGACGGCGGTCCGGCGGTTCCTGGCCGAGGTGCCGGCACTCGAGAAACTGAAGCTCGTCGTCGGGCTCGAGCTGCGCGGTCGCGGCGACACCCAGCTCTACCGAGTCGAGCTGCCAGGGCCGAGGGTGAGCAAGGACATCACTCCCGACGCGAAGGTCCGCCTCGAGCTGCCGCGCTCGCACTTCAACGAGCTGGCCACCAAGGGCCACATTCGCGATTGGCGTCAGGCGTTCGAGAAGGGCGAGGCCAAGGCGACCGGGATCGACCAGGTGATGAAGCTGATCGTGCACGTCGTCGAGCGCCAGGAGGAGCGCTCGCGGACCCGCCGGGTCCACGGCTGACTACCGCCCGGCCGCCAACCCCTCCGCCTCACGCAGCTGCTCGTCGATCAAGTTCAGCCCGCCGTCCCAGAAGCCGGGATCCGAGAGGTCGATTCCGACTAGCTTGGCCAGCTCCTCGGGTGGGCGCGAGCCGCCGGCCGACAGGAGCTCGATGTAGGAGGGCACGAATGACTCCCCCTGCTCGCGGTAACGGGCGTAGATCGAGAGTGCCAGCAGCTGGCCGTAGGCATACGCGTAGACATAGCCGGGAGTGTTGATGAAGTGCGGGATGTAGGACCACCAGCACCGGTAGCCGTCGGTGATCTCCACCGACTCGGCGAACAGCTCGGCCTGGCTGCGGGTCCACAGCTCGGCGAGGTGATCGACCGAGAGCTCGCCCTCCGAGCGGCGCGTCGTGTGAACCAGGTGCTCGAAGCGGTTCATCGCCATCTGCCGGAACACGGTGGCGATCGCGTCGTCGATTCGCTCGCCGAGCAGCGCGAGCCGCTGCTCGTCGTCGTCGACTGTCTCGAGCAGGCGCCCGAACACGATCGTCTCGCCGAACACCGACGCGGTCTCGGCGAGGGTCAGGGGCGTCGAGTGGTGGAAGATTCCCTGGGGCTGCGCGAGCGCGGCGTGGAGCCCATGCCCCAGCTCGTGGGCCATCGTCAGGACATCGCGCCGGCGCGCCGTGAAGTTCAAAAGCACGTACGGATGGACGCTCGGCACCGTGTAGGAGCAGAACGCCCCCCCGCGTTTGTTGGGGCGCGGCGGAGCGTCGATCCAGTGCTCGTCGAAGAAGCGCCCCGCGACATCGGCGGCGACCGACGAGAAGGAGGCGTAGGAGTCCAGCACGAGCTCGCGCGCCTCGCCGTAGGAGAAGCTCACGTCCTCGCTCGAGACCGGCGCTGCGCGGTCGTAGTCGCGCAGCCGCTCGAGCCCCAGCAGCTTGGCCTTGAGCACGTACCACCGCTGAGGGATGTCGTAGCGACCGCGGACCGCCTCGATCAGCGCCATCACCGACTCGTCGGTCGCCTCGTTGTCGAGGTTGCGGCTGGCCAGCCAGTGCGGGTATGACCGCAAGCGGTCCTCGACCGACTTGTCGAACACGAGCGTGTTGAAGATGAAGCCGCGCGTGCGCAGGCCCGGCTCGAGCGCCGCGGTGACCGACTCGGCGGCCGTGCGCCGGACCTCGCGGTCGGGCGAGTGCAGCCGGCTGAGCGCCAGGTCCAGCGTCAGCTCGTCGCCGTCGAGCTCGACCCGCAGCGCCGAGACGAGCTCGCCGAACAGCCGCGCCCAGGCGGCCCGGCTGGCGATCGACTTCTCGGCCAGGAGCTTCTCCTCGGGCTCCGAGAGGAGATGGGGGCGGTAGCGGCGAGCGCTGCGCAGATAGTGGCGGCAGAAGTCAAGCCCCGGGTCGGCGAGCAGCTCCTCGGCGCGCTCGTCGGCCAGCGCGGCCCACTCGAGCTCGAAGAACAGCAGATGGGTCTCGATCTCGGTGGCTCGCTCCTGCACGAGCTGGAGCAGCGCGCCGCGCTCGGGATCGGCCGTGTCCGTGGAGAAGCGCAGCGACGCGTAGGAGCCGGCCCGCCCGGCCAGTTCGTGGATCGCCTCGAGCTCTTGCATGGCCCCGCGCAGCCCCTCGCTGTCGAGCGCGGCAACCCGCCCGGCATGCTGGCGCTCGAAGCCGAGCGCTCGCTCGCGGGCCTCATCGAGGAACCGCTTGGCGCCATCCGCGCCGTCTCCCTCGACCAGCGGCTCGAGATCCCACGCGCTGTCCTTTAGCTCGCGGTCCTCGAGCGGATCGGTGACCGTCGACACCAGTCCCAGCTTATAGCCCCTCGCTACGCTAGCGAGCCGCCGATGCGCTCCGCGACAGCTGCTTTTGTCATGGCCGTGACTGGGCTGACGGTGGCCGGCTGCGGGAGCGGCACGGCCTCGTCCCCCCTTCGGCGCGAGGACATACCGCTCGTGCCGGGCGTGCACCTCGTCGAGCAGGCGCGCCAGTGCGATCGGGGTGCCAACGCATTCTGCGCGCTAGAGCTCGTGGTGGCCGACCCAGGATTTCGGAGCTCGGGCGATCTGGTCACGCGCGAGGGGCAGGTCCTCCATCGGTTCGGCTGGACCAAGGTACCGGGCGACTCCGGCACCGAGAGCGGCGCAAATTCTCCAAGCCAGAAGCTCCACCTGAGCTATGGAACCGCGCTGGCCGACCTGATCGGGTCAGGGGCTGGCTGGTTCAAGCGCTCCCACGCGATCGCGCTCGCCCTGTCCCGCGAGCTTGTGGCCAAGGTCCCCGCCGTCGCCCTCACGCTTCAGACGGGACCGGCCTGAGGGCCAAGCGCTCGTCGGCAGCGATGCCGAGCGCGGCACGACCGGCCAGAAGCTCACGCAGGTCCGCGCCGACGAGCTCGGCTCGCCATCCCTCGAGCGTCCGGACGCGCGGCTCGGGCTCACCCTGCTGAGCCGCGCCGACGATCTGCTCGAGCTCGGAGCGCGACGCGATCAACTCGTACGCGAGCCCGGCTTCGAGCGCGCGCGCCCGGAGCAGCGCCTCGGCCAGCGCGATCTTGGGGGCATCGGAAGGGTCGAAGCGAGCCTGGAACGCCTCGCGGGGAATCGGCTGCGCCTCCAACCCACGTGCGATCGCCTCGAGCAGCTCGGGTCCGCGCCGGCGGATCACGGAGCGGTGGAGGCCCCTGATCTGGGACAGGTCGCGCAGCTCGCCCGGCCGGCGCTTGGCCAGCTCGACGAGCGCCGGGTCGGCTACCACCGAGCCGACCGGCTTGTCCTCCTCGGCGGCCGTTCGCTCGCGCCAGGCGGCGAGCTCACGCGCGACAGCGCGGGAGCGGGGGTCGAGCTGGCCGACCCTCGGCAGCCGCTGCCACGCGGTCTCGGGATCTCGCTCGTCGGTGACCGACTCGAGCCGTCGGCATTCCTCGAGCGCCCACTCGAGCCGTCCTGTCTCCCGCAGCTTGCCCGTGAGGGCGTCAGCCAACTCGAGCAGGTGCGCGACATCCTCGGCGGCGTAGCTGAGCTGCTCCTCGGTGAGCGGGCGGGCGTTCCAGCGGGTGTAGCTGGCGGTCTTTCCCACCCGGCGGCCGAGGACCTGGGCGAGCAGGTTGCCATAGCCGGCCTGGGCGCTCGCGCCGGTGAACCCCGCCGCGATCTGGGTGTCAAAGATGGAATTGAGCTCAGTCGCCCAGACACGGCGCAGGATCGCGACGTCCTGGCGCCCGGCGTGGAGCACGACCTCGATGTCGGGATCGGCCAGGAGCTGGGCGAGCGGCGCCACGTCGACATCCTGGAGGGCGTCGATCAGGATGATCGCCGGATCGTCGACGACCACCTGGACGAGACATAGGAGCGCCCGGTAGCGACCCTCCGACATGAACTCGGTGTCGATGCCCAGCCGGCCCCGCTTCCTCGCCTTCTCCGCCACCTGGGCCACATCGGCCGAGGTGGCGAGCCGCCATGGCTCCATGAGTCCCACCCTACAAGGGGTCGGCGCATGCGCCGACCCCCCGGCGGGTGCATGCACCCGCCGGGGCGCGCGCACATGTGCGCGCGCCTGCCTCTATATCCGATCCCGCTGGTAGGATATGCCGGAGATGATCTTCTCCTCCAAGGCCGAGTACGGCGTGAGGCTGATGGTCGAGCTCGGGCGCCAGACGCCTGATCAGCCCACCAGCCTCAAGGCGATCGCCGACGCCGAGGGCCTGCCGCTGGCCTACCTCGAGCAGGTCGTGGCCAAGCTGCGCAAAGCCGGCCTCGTGATGAGCGCGCGGGGCGCGCACGGCGGCTACTGGCTGGCGCGGCCCGCCGAGGAGATCGCGATGGACGAGATCGTCCTGGCGCTCGAGGGGGCGATCGCGCCGATGGAGTGCTTCGTCCACGATCAGACCGAGCGTGTCGTGTGCTCGCATGGGCCCGACCACGGTCGTGGCTGCGCCACCAAGCTTCTCTGGACCCGCGTGCAAGGCGGGATCATCCGCTCGCTTCAGACGACCACGCTGGCCGAGCTGGTCGGGTTCTCGCGCCGCGCCGATCACACCTCATCGCCGGCCCCCGCTCCCAGTCGCAAGCCGGCGGTCCTCGCCTGATGGCTCCGCTGCTCGAGATCCGAAACCTGCACGTACGCGCAGCCGACAAGGAGATCCTGCGCGGGCTCGATCTCGAAGTCGACAAGGGCGAGATCCACGCGCTGATGGGTCCAAACGGCTCCGGCAAGTCGACGCTTGCCAACGCGATCCTGGGCCACCCGAACCTCGAGGTGACCGAGGGAGAGATCGTGTTCGCCGGCGAGGACATCACCGAGGCCGACCCCGACGAACGCGCCCGGATGGGCCTGTTCATGGCCTTCCAGTACCCCGTCGCGGTCCCGGGGGTGACAGTCACCAAATACCTGCGCACCGTGCTCAATGCGCATCGCGCTGCGCGCGAGGAAGAACCGGTCCCGCTCAAGGAGTTCCGCGAGTTGGTCGAGGCCGCAATGAAGCTGACCAACGTCCCGCGCGAGTTCTCGACCCGTTACCTGAACGAGGGATTCTCAGGCGGGGAGAAGAAGCGCATGGAGATCCTCCAGCTCGCTCTCCAGCGGCCCGAGCTGGCGATCCTCGACGAGACCGACTCGGGCCTCGACATCGACGCGCTGCGGGTCGTGGCCAACGGCGTGAACTCGGTTGCCGGCCCCGAGATGGGCATCCTCATCATCACCCACTACCAGCGGATCCTCCACCTCGTCCAGCCGAGCCACGTGCACGTCATGTATCAGGGCCGGATCGTCAAACAAGGCGGGCCCGACCTGGTCGGCGAGCTCGAGGCCAAGGGCTACGGCTGGATCACCGAGGAGGTGGTTGCGTGAGCGCCATCGACGAGCTCTCGACGGTGGCTGCCGAATTCCCGGTCCTGCGCCGGCGGATCAACGACCACCGGCTCGTGTACCTGGACTCGAGCGCGACCTCCCAGACGCCGCAGCCGGTGATAGACGCGCTCACCCGGTACTACACGGAGACGCGGGCCTCGGTTCACCGCGGCGTCTACCCGCTCGCGGTAGAGGCGACCGACCTCTACGAAGGCGCGCGGAGTCGCATCGCCGAGTGGCTCGGCTCGACCCCGGCTGAGACGATCTTCACCGCCAACGCCACCGCCGCGATCAACCTGGTCGCTTATACATGGGGCCGCCAGAACATTCGCCGGGGCGACCTCGTGGTGCTGACCGAGATGGAGCACCACTCGAACATCGTTCCGTGGCAGATCGTCTGTCGCGAGCGCGAGGCGCGGCTGGCCTACGTGCCGGTGACCGACGACGGGCACCTCGACCTCGAGGCGCTGGACACGCTGCTCGGGCACGGGCCAAAGCTTGTCGGCGTAGTCCACGTCTCGAACGTGCTCGGGACGATCAATCCTGTCCAGGAGATCGTGCGTCGCGCCCACGATGCGGGAGCACGAGTGCTGATCGACGGAAGCCAAGCGGTGCCGCAGATCCCCGTCGACCTCCGCGAGCTCGACGCAGACTTCTACGCCTGGACGGGTCACAAGGCCTATGGACCAACCGGAATCGGCGTTCTCCACGGGCGGCGCGAGCTGCTGGACGAGATGCCACCGTTCATCGGCGGCGGCCACATGATCCGGACGGTCGAGGCGGCCGAGTCGACCTGGGCTGACCTGCCAGTGAAGTTCGAAGCCGGCACCTCGCAGATCGCCGAGGCGATCGGTCTGGGGTCGGCTGTCGACTGGATCCAGCGGATCGGGATCGAGCGGATCCACAGCCACGAGGAGGCACTGGTGGCCGAGGCACTCGAGCGGTTACTCGAGGTTCCGGGACTGAGCGTGCATGGCCCGCTCGATGCCTCCGAGCGCGGCGCGCTGATCTCGTTCGCGCTCGACGGCGCGCACCCCCACGACATCGGCGAGATACTCGGCCGCGAGGGGATCTGTGTCAGGGCGGGTCACCACTGCGCGATGCCGCTGATGCGCAAGCTCGGGGTGGCTGCCACGACGCGCGCGTCATTCGCGGTCCACTCGAGCTCGGCTGACGTCGACGCCCTCGTCAGTGGTCTCGGCGAAGTGCGCCGGGTCCTGGCCCTCGACTAGCCGACGCTCGCGGCTTACGCCGCGTGGGCGAGGTCGCTGCTAAGCGGAGCCTCGCAGCGGATGCCCGTCATGCGGGCGCCGTGGTGCCGGCCATGGTGGCGATGACGGCGATGGTGGTGGTGACGGCGGTGGTGGCGCCGGCCATGGCGGCGATGGCTGAACGTCGTGTGGCAGCCGATCGCGATGTGCGCCCGGGGCGCCTGGCGATGGGCACTGGCCGATGACCCCAGCGCGCCGCCCAGCGCGAGGCAGGTGAGCATGACTCCGAGAACGCGACGCATTACCTACCTCTTCGCCCCCCGATGAGCTTGTTTGCAGGGGCCGAGCGCGGCGCGGACGGATGTTCTAGCCAGAAAACGGAGTGTCAATGGGGGTCGGTCCCCCGGCGGCGACGCTGTCCGCGAAATCTTCGGCCAGGGCCGCGTAGGTGGATCTGAGACCGTCGGCCAATTCGATCTCCGCCCTCCAGCCGAGCGCACTCGCCGCCAGAGACGGATCCATGCAGCTGCGGGCGAGCTCGCCGGCTCGGAGGGGGGCGAGCTCAGGTTCCAGGCCGGCGGCTTGCGCGATCTGGCGTAGCGCTTCGAACAGCGTCTGGACATCGGTCTCGACCCCGGTCGCGATGTTGAACGTCCCGCCGTGTCCGGCCGCGGCGCGCAGGGCCCGGGCGACATCGGCGACGTGGACGTAGTCGCGCGTCGCGCGACCGAATCCGTAGAGGGTCGGCGGGCGGCCCTGCCACAGCAGCCGGCTGAAGATCGCCACCACGCCCGCCTCGCCGTGGGCCGGCTGTCGCGGGCCGTAGACGTTGGCCAGGCGGCAGACCGCGTGCGGGACGCCTGTCGACTCGCGCCACGTGCTGACGTAGGCCTCGGCCGCCCACTTCGAAGCGCCGTAGGGGGAGATCGGGGCAGGCGGCGACTCCTCGCTGGTTGGAAGGTGGGCGTCATTGCCGTAGATCGCGCCGCCCGTCGACGCGAACACGACCGGCGCGCCGCTGCGCTCGGCGGCGCGCAGCACGTTGAGGGTCCCGAGCACGTTCACCTCGCAGTCGCGCACGGGGTCTTCGACCGATCGGGTCACGCTGGCCTGGGCCGCGAGGTGGTAGATGACCTCAGGGCGCAGGGCGTCGACCGTTCGGTCAAACGCGCGACGGTCGGTGATGTCCAGTACCTCGAGCCGGGCGCCGGCGGCAAGGTTGGCCCGGGATCCGCTCGACAGATCATCGATCACGACTGGCTCGCCGCCCTCGGCAAGCACGAGATCGACGAGGTGAGAGCCGATGAAACCAGCCCCGCCCGTGACGACGACGGTGCTCCCCGCTCGGTCGGTCGTCACCACGAGCATCCTAGAGGAGCCAGTTGCCACTCACCCCGTCGCTACGCTTGGCAGGTGGACGATCTCTACCGCGAGAACATCCTCGACCACTACAAGCATCCCCACAACTGGAGTCCGCCGGCGGCGCCGATCGAGGCGCCAGCCCTGGAGTTCCACGACCTCAACCCACTGTGCGGCGATGAGTTGCGGGTTCAGCTGGCCCTGGGCAGCGAGGGGAAGATTGCGGATGTCCGCTTCTCGGGCCACGGTTGCGCGATCTCGCAGGCCGCGGCTTCGATGGTCTCAGACGAGGTCAAGGGGATGCCGACGGACGAGCTCTTGCGGCTCGACCGGTCGTTCGTCCTCGATCTTCTGGGGATCGACATCTCAGCCACCCGGATGAAGTGCGCGCTGCTGTCGCTCAAGGTGCTCAAGGGCGCCGCGCTCGGTCAGGCGGTCGAGTGGGAGCCCGGAACGCCCGAGAGCGACGCCGACGCGGCATAGGCGATCCGGACGGCAACCCGGCGGGCCGCAGGAGGCGAGCTGGCTCAGTGCGCTTGACTCGGGCGTTCGAGTGATGCATAGGCGTGTGGTCGGAGTCGGGCTGGTGCTGCTCGTGGCGGGCTGTTCGGCGGCGAGTGCGCGGCGGCCCGCGGCTACTCAGCGGCCGCTGGCGCGCTGGACTGGCGTAGAGCACCTGCGCGGCGTCGTCGATCTCACCGCGCCGCGAGCGGGCAGGACGATCGTGGTTGCCGCCCGCGGGCGGCTCCTGACCCTGTCTCCCGGTGGCGCGACTGGGCGGTTCGCCCCGCGCTATACGGCCCCGGTTGGGCTCGAACCGTACATCGTGCTGGCGGGATCGCCCTTGCGCGGAGCTCGATGTCCGTTTCCCGCCGGCAGCGTGTATGCGCTTCGACTCAGGGACGGGAACGGTGTCACCGCAGTCTCGCCTGCTGGGGCGGTGCGGCGGTTTGCCCGGCTGCCGGGCACGGGGCTAGAGGACGGAATCGCGCTGGACGCGACCGGCCGCTTCGGCGGACGGCTGCTCGTCAGTCGTACGTACAAGCGTCGCACCACCGTATATGCGATCGACTGCCGCGGGCAGGTCGAGGTGCTCACGCGTTCGGCTCCCCCGGTCGAGGGCGGAATGGCTGTTGCGCCTACGGGGTTTGGACGGTTCGCCGGCGAGCTGATCGCGCCAGACGAGCACACCGGCAACCTCTATGCGATCTCCCGGATGGGGGGCGTCACCCTCGTGGCGCGCTCGGGCCTGCCCCACGGGCAGGACATCGGGGTCGAGAGCTTGGGGTTCGTTCCGCCTCGCTTTACCGACGCGTTCGTAGCCGACCGAGGCACGCCCGGTAATCCCCATCCCGGTGACGACGAGGTGCTGGCGATCAAGCGGTCGTCCCTGAGGGCTGCCGGCGTGCGCTCGGGCGATTTGCTGGCGGTGACCGAGGGCGGGGCGCTGACGATCGCCGTGAGCTGCGCGCAGCGGTGCGAGGTCCGGGAGGTCGCGACCGGCCCCCGCGAGGCTCACGTCGAGGGGCACGTGGTGTTCCGGGGTCGATAGCCGTCGGGCAGTGTCGCCTCGTGCGGCCTCGCCGCGACGCGGCGCCGCTCGCGCGCTTACGACCGGGCTCGGGGTGGCCTAGGCTGGCGTAGGTGCCGGACGTTCGCGATCGGTGGCGTACCACCTGGCTCGAGGCCAGCGCATATGACTGGGCCGTTGAGCACGAGCACGTGGCGCGGGTGCTCGGCCAGCTGATCTGGGGCACGAACACCTCGGCCTTCTACCGCGATATCGACCGGCTTGGCCAGCTGCGGTCAGGTACGAGCGTGCTTGACATCCCCTGCGGGGGCGGGGTTGCGTTCCGCGGGCTTGCCCCCGAGCAGGAACTCCATTACATCGCCGCCGATCTCTCCTCGGTGATGCTCCGCCGGGCCCAGACCGAAGCCGACCGCCGCGGCCTCCACTGGATCGAGTTCGCGCAGGCCGACGTGGAGGCGCTCCCTTTCGAGGACGGCAGGTTCGAAACGATCGTTTCCTACACCGGCCTCCACTGCTTCCCGGATCCCGCGGCGGCGATCTGCGAGATGGCCCGAGTGCTCGCGCCGGACGGCGCGCTTCGCGGGACGACTGTGGTCAGGGGCGCGGGGATCCGCCAGGAGGCTTTCGTCCGCGCGATGCAGCTAGGCGGGATGTTCGGTCCAGGACTTGCCCTCGAGGAGCTCGAGTCCTCGCTCGCCGCCGCCGGCCTGGTCGAGGTGGATGCGCGGCGTAACGGTGGACTGGCTTTCTTCTCCGCCCGCAAGCCGGCCGGGGGCTGAGGGAGCTCGACGCGGTCGAGCTCCCGGTGCTGGTCGTCCAAGGCGAGAATGACCCGTTCGGCCGACCTCCCGAGGGGCCGGACCGGCGCGTGATGCTCGTGCCAGGCTCTCATTCGCTGCGAAACGTGGCAGCAATCGAGCGTGCCGTGGCCGCCTGGCTGGCCGAACGCTAGGCCCGGCCAAATCCGATCACTGCGCTAGGATTTACGACGTGCCCGAGTTGATCGAAGTCTGTCCCACCTCCGACCTCGCCCCCGGCGAGGTTCGCCTGGTCGAATGGGAGGATCTCGAGATCGGAGTGGTCAATTGTGCCGGCACCTTCTACGCAATCGAGGACCGCTGCTCGCACGACAACGGGCCTCTCGCCGAGGGTGAGGTAGACCAGGAGAACTGCACCGTAGAGTGCCCACGCCACGGGTCGTTGTTCGACCTGCGGACGGGCAAGCCCAAGACTTTGCCCGCCTACGTCCCGGTCGACACGTTTCCGGTGATCGTCGAGGACGAGAAGATCAAGCTGGAGGTTGAGTAGTGGCGATCACCGAGAACCAGCAGCTTCGCGAGATCAACGCCGATTACGAGCAGCGCTATGGCTTCCATGATGCCGAGAACTACCTCTACAAGGCACCCAAGGGCCTGAGCCGGGAGCTCGTCGAGAAGATCTCCGAGTTCAAGTCGGAGCCGCAGTGGATGCGGGATTTCCGCCTCAAGGCGCTCGATCACTTCCTCGCCCGGCCCCAGCCAACCTGGGGCTCGCCGATGCTGGCCGAGGTCGACTACGACAACATCCATTACTTCGTGCGGGCCTCCGAACGCGCCGAGCGTTCATGGGACGACGTCCCTGAGGACGTGAAGAAGACGTTCGACCGGCTGGGCATCCCGGAGGCGGAGCGCAAGTTCCTGTCGGGGGTGGGCGCGCAATATGAATCTGAGGTCGTCTACCACCAGGTCCGAGAGGACCTCGAGAAGCAGGGCGTGATCTTTATGGACATGGATTCCGGGCTGCGCGAGCACGAGGACATCGTGCGCGAGTACTTCGCCACCGTGATCCCGCCCAACGACAACAAGCTCGCCGCGCTCAACTCGGCCGTATGGTCAGGTGGCTCGTTCGTGTACGTCCCGCAGGGCGTGCACGTGGAGATGCCGCTCCAGGCCTACTTCCGGATCAACACCGAGAACATGGGCCAGTTCGAGCGGACGCTGATCATCGCCGAGCCGGGCTCATATGTGCACTACGTCGAGGGCTGCACCGCGCCTACGTATTCGAGTTCGAGCCTGCACTCCGCCGTAGTCGAGCTGATCGCCAAGCCAGGCGCCCGCATCCGCTACACGACCGTGCAGAACTGGTCGCAGAATGTGTTCAACCTGGTGACCAAGCGCGCGGTCGCCCACGAGGACGCGACGGTCGAGTGGGTTGATTGCAACCTCGGTTCCCGGTTGACGATGAAGTATCCGAGTGTCTACCTGCTGGGCGAGCGCGCGCATGGTGAGATCCTGTCGATCGCCTTCGCGGGCAAGGGGCAGCACCAGGACGCCGGCGGGAAGATCATTCATGCCGCGCCCGACACTACGAGCAACATCTTCGCCAAGTCGATCTCCAAGGACGGAGGGCGGTCCTCGTACCGCGGCCTGCTCGAGGTCGCCAAGGGAGCCCACGGCGCCAGGTCGAAGGTCGTCTGTGACGCGCTGCTGCTTGATGAGGAGTCGCGCTCCGACACCTATCCGACGATCCGGATCGGCGAGGACGACGTGACCGTCGGCCACGAGGCCACCGTCTCGAAGGTGGGCGATGATCAGCTCTTCTACCTCATGTCGCACGGCATTCCTGAGGACGAGGCCTCCAAGCTGATCGTCAACGGCTTCATCGAGCCGATCACCAAGGAGCTGCCGATGGAGTACGCGGTCGAGATGAACCGCCTGATCGAGCTTCAGATGGAGGGCTCGATTGGGTAGCGCCGGCCCGGCCGGGCCGGCCACGCTCGAGCTTCCCACCTTCAAAGGGCGGCCGGGCTGGGAGTTCACCGACATCTCGGACCTGGACCTCGCGGCCTACGAGCGAGCGTCCGCGGGCCAGATCCCGGTCGAGGAGGCGCTGTTCTCGCTCCCTGAGGCGACGCTGCCTGACGGCGTGGTCGTAACGACGATCGATCAGGCCTCGAGCGACCCACGTCTTGGATCGCTGCTCACGGCTCAGGATGACGTGTTCGTGGCGCTCAACGACGCCGGGGCACGCAGCGGAGCCTTCGTCTATGTGCCACGGGGCGTCGCGGTCGATCAGCCGATCGCGCTCACCGCTGTCCATGAACGGAGCCGGACGCTGGTCAACTGGCGCACGCTGATCGTGCTGGAGGAGGGCGCCCAGGCCGAGGTCTGGGAGCAATTGCTCTCCGCCGAGGCCGAGCTCGATGGCGTGTTCAACGTCGTGACCGAAGTGGTCGTCGGCGACGGCGCCCGGCTGCGCTACGTCTCGGGCCAGTCACTGTCTGAGAGCACGTGGATCTTTGGCGCCCAGCGGGCCGAGGTGGGCCGCGATGGCTATCTCGACTGGGTGGCGCTGGGGTTTGGGTCGGGCCGCGGCCGAGTGCGGATGGAGACCAAGCTGTCCGGCCAGGGCGCCGAGGCCCGCGTGACGGGAGCGTACGCCACCCATGCCCGCCAGCACATCGATTTCGACACCACGCAGGAGCACGCGGCGCCCAACACGACTTCCGATCTTGCCTTCAGGGGCGTGCTGCTCGGGCGCTCGAGCGCGGTCTGGAAGGGAAACATCATCGTCGACCCCGGTGCGCAGAAGACAGACGCCTTCCAGGAGTCGCGCAACTTGCTGCTCTCCAAGCGTGCCCACGCGGACGCGATTCCTGGGCTCGAGATCCAGGCCAACGACGTTCGCTGCACGCACGCGGCGGCCGTGGCCCAGGTCGACCCCGAGCAGCTCTTCTATCTGCGTGCCCACGGCCTCGACCTCGACACGGCAAAGCGGCTCGTGATCGAGGGATTCCTGGCGGCGCTCGTCGAGCGCTTCGAGCAGGGCCCTGTCCGTGACCAGCTGGCGCGTGCCCTCGAGCGCCGGCTCGAGCTCGTGCTGGGCGAATAGCCTGCCTCGTCGCGTTCTGCCGCGGCGCTTCGAAGTGCGGACTGTTAGGTTCGCCACACCGACCTACCAGGAGGCGATATGAGCGTGCTGGTGACGATGCGCGTGGCGGGCGACACGAACCAGTTTCGCCAGTTCGTGGAGCAGGAAGGCGACAAGCTGCGCGAGCTCGCCGAAGAGGCCAAGCGCCAGGGCTGCCTGCATCACCGCTTCGGCGTGGGTGACGGCTTCGTCGTCGTAATCGACGAGTGGGAGAGCGCAGAGCAGTTCCAGCAGTTCTTCAGCGATCCGCGGATCGCCGAGGTCATGCAGGGAGCGGGGGCTCAGGGCGAGCCCGAGTTCACCTTCAGCGAGGCGCACCCGACGCCGGACGAGTTCTAGTCGGTCTCTCGCTGACCTCGGACGGGGAACGCGCCGCTGCCCTACCGCCCGTCAGCTACAGCACATACGCGAGCAGCCCCGACACGAGCCCATAGAAGAAGCAGGCTTCGGTGAGGGCAAAGCCGAGCCATTGGACGGTTGTGATCTCGTCGCGCAGCTCAGGCTGGCGGACGATTCCCTCGAGCACGCCCTTGAACACCATGCCGATGCCGATGCCGGCCCCGATCGCGCCCATGCCGCCTGCGACCCCGATGGCCAGCGAGCGAAGCCCACCGTCGGTCAGCGCACCGAGCAACAGGGTGTGAGTGAGCATCACGCAACCTCCTTCTGGTCGGATGCGCCCGCCAGGGCGGACTCGATCAGCGCCGCCAGACGATCGGGCGCGTCGAGCTGCACGAACGTCCGCGCGCCATCGACCAACTCGAGGCGCGCATCCGGAAAGGCGCCGGCCAGCCGCTCGGCGTCGCTGACTGGGAAGTAGCGGTCGCCCGTGCCCCACGCGATCAGCACGGGCGCCTTGAACTCGCCCAGCCGTTCGGCGGCGGCGAGAGTATGTGAGGGAGCGATGCCGCGCAGGACCTTGAGCAGGTCGCGCCGGACGCCGCGCTCGCGCAAGGGTGAGACCCAGGCCTCCACCAACTCGTCGGGAATCGGTTGGCGGGTGAGAGCGGCAATCGACATCGACGCGCGGCGCACGGGGGCCAGGCGGCCGAGGATTGCCAGCGAAGCGACGGCGCCCGGCACGCGCGCGAGCCCGCCGATCAGCGGCTTGAGGCTCGCGGGCGGGAAGTGCTCGAAGGCATCGCAATTGGTCAGCACGAGTCGCCCGATCCGATCAGGGTGGTGCGCAACGACCAGCTGGCACAGCGCGCCGCCCGTGTCATTGCCTACCAGCACTACCTGATCGAGCTCGAGTCGCTCGAGCAACTCGGCGATCAGCGCCGCCAGGCCGAGCGGCGAGAGGTCCGCCTGAGGTTTCATCGCGTCGCGGTGCGAACCAAGCGGGAGGTCGGGCACGATGCACCGGTGGCGCATGGCAAGGTGCGGCACGAGCCGCTCCCAAACGCCGCCGTTGACGAGCAGCCCGTGGATCAGAACGATCGGCTCGCCCGTTCCCTCGTCTCGATAGTGAATCTTTCCCTGCGAAAGCTGGATCTCAGGCATGTCGGCCACCTGGGGTTATAAGGTTTGCGTACAAGGTGTACGTATCTTCACATACAGACAGTATGGATGTCAAGTCGAGGGGCGATGGCGCTGGTGCCGCCACGGGGCCCGGCGAGGACGGAGCCGATGGCACTGACGCCGCGGCGGGGCGCGGCGAGGACGGAGCCGATGGTGCCGGCGGCGGCAGCTGAGCCGCAGCCCGCCGGAGCGGCGCCGCCCCGCCCGCGCACCAAGGCCGCCCAGCGCGAGGCGACCACAGCCGCACTGATCACAGCCGCGCGCGGCCTCTTCGCGGAGCGCGGCTACGCCGACGTCGGGACCGAGGAGATCGTCAAGCGGGCCGGGGTCACCCGGGGCGCTCTCTATCACCACTTTCCCAGGGGCAAGGAGGAGCTGTTCAAAGCCGTGCTCGTGCAGATCAGCGCCGAGACGCTCCAGCGGGTCATAAGCGCGGCGAGCAAGACCGACGACCCGTGGGAGGAGCTCGTCCTTGGCGCGGAGGCGTTTCTCGATGCCAGCGCCCTCCCCGAGGTCCAGCGTGTGATGCTGATCGACGGCCCGGCCGTGCTCGGCTGGGATGTCTGGCGGGCCCTCGACGCCGACTACGGCTTCGGGATCCTGGTAGGCGCGATCCAGAACGCAATGGACGCCGGACGGATGCTGCCCGGCTCGCCCACCGCGGTGGCGCACGTGCTCACCGGCGCGCTCGACGAGGCGGCCATGGTCGTTGCGCGGGCCGATGACCCAGCCGCTGCCCGCGCCGAGATGAGCCAGACGATCAGGCGACTGCTCGAGGGCCTGCGGGGTCCAGCTGCCTAACCAGCAGCCCTACGTCGAGCCCTCGCCCGCCGACCCCAGCGCCGCCATCTCCTCATCGGTCAGCTCGAGCTCAGCCGCGGCGAGGTTCTCCTCAAAGTGCTCCAGCGAGCTCGTCCCCGGAATCGGCAGCATCACTGGCGAGTGCTGAAGGAGCCACGCGAGCGCCACCTGCGCCGCGGTAGCGCCATGGGCCGAGGCCACCTCGTCGAGCGCGCCGCCCGGCCGTGCCAGCTCGCCGGTGGCCAGCGGAAACCACGGCAGGAACCCGAGCCCTTCCTGCTCGCATACCCCGAGCACGTTCTCCGAGGCGCGGTCCGACAGGTTGTAGCGGTTCTGGACCGAGACGATCGGGGCGACCTGGCGCGCCCGCGCGAGGTCCTCGCGGCCCACGTTGCATACGCCGATGTGACGGATCTTGTGCTCCTCGGCGAGCTCGACCAGCGCTCCGATCGAGTCCTCGATCGGCACCTGGGGGTCGACCGTGTGCAGCTGGTAGAGATCGATCCGCTCGAGCCTGAGCCGGCGCAGCGAATCCTCGCAGCAGCGCTTGAGCCGCTCCGGGCGGCAGCTGGCGCTCCACCGGCCGGGTCCCGATCGCTCGAGCCCGCCCTTGGTCGCGATCGCGAGATCCTCCGGATAGGGATGAAGCGCCTCGGCGATCAGCTCCTCGGAGACCGCGGGACCGTAGGAATCGGCAGTGTCGATCAGGTTGACGCCGCGCTCGACCACGCGTTTGAGCAGCTGCCGCGCGCCGGCCGGATCCTCAGGCTCGCCCCAGACCCCCTCACCGGTGATCCGCATCGCCCCGAACCCCAGCCGGCGGACCTCGAGATCGCCCCCCAGCGCGAACGTCTCAGCTGCCGGGCTCATGGGTTGGCCGGGTAGTAAGGGAGCTGCGGCCCGGTCTGCGGGTTGCGGCTGAAGGTCTCGCCGGGCGGGACCTTCGGCAGGCCTCCATAGTTCGGGCCCTGGTCGCCGGGAGAGTGAGCGTCGGAGTCCCAGGGTCGGCCCAGCGGATCTGCGTGATTGAGCTTGAGCGGGTAGCCGTGCTGGCCGAACTCGCAGTCGGCGTTGCCCTGGTTGTCGATTGCGGCGGCATAGGCGGGGGCGTGGTAGTACTCGGCGTCGATTCCACCTGTCTGCTGCATCGCCGCCAGGTCCTGCGGGTTGCTCGTGATGTAGCCATTGGCCGGCGCCGTCGCGCCCTGCTGGCCGACGTTGTTTGACTGGTGGTTGGCGGACATGATGAGCGCGCGCTCTGCGTCGCCGAACATCGTCTGCTCGGAGAAGTGGTCCTGGAAGTTGGTCCACGTGTAGTTCCAGGTGTTGCACACGGTCACGAACGGGCCGAGGTAACGGATCATCGGGTTGAGGATTCCCACGGTGTCGGTGAGGCCGTTGACGGACACGTTGGAGAGGGGGTCCTCGGCTACTCCGCGCAGCGCCGCGAGGACCCCTTGGAGCTTGCGGTTCATGGCCGGGGTGCGCGGCAGCACCTTGATCCCCGCCTCGAGCGCCGGGTCGATCTGCGGGAGCGCCTCGCGCAGCTGCACCGCCGCCGGCGCGAAGTACCTCGAGAACGTCGTCAAGTCGACGAGGAACGGCTGCTGGACCTTGAGCGAGGCGGTGGAGACATCGAGCGTGGGCGGTGACTCGCGGATCGTGTTCTCGAGGTCGATCGATGAATGGTCGATCGCGGCGAATGTGGTGGCCTGATCGGCGAACAGCTCCTCGTTCTGCTGAGCCACCGGCGAGACGGTTCCGAAAAACCCGTTCAAGGCCACCAGGAACCGAGTCAGCTCCGTCCTCGGGTCGGTCAGATAACGGGCGACGGGGATCACGTGCTTGAACAGCGATGGCAGGCTCGCGATCGTGTCGTTGAGCGCCGAGCCTCGTGCCGCCAGCGTGTCGCCGAAGCCCACCAGGTCCTGCTGGACCGCAGGTCGCGTCTTGGCGTCGAACATCTTGTTGATGTCGTCGAACTGGACGGGAAGCGTCGTCTGGTTGATCTTCATCGTGGCTCCGTCCGGCAGCAGGCGGCGCGATGTGCCCCGGTCGATCTCCACGTACTTGAGCCCCAGAAGGGACCGCGGCCTGATCGTGGCCGTGGAGTCCGCCGGGACTCCACCGAAGGACTTGTTCAGAGCAAGCGTCGCCTCGGCGCCGATCCGCCCGTTGCCCAGCTGGATCGGATGCATGTCGGACACGAGGCCGACGCGGTACCCGCCCGAGTAGACGTCGTTCCCATCGACCAGCGCCGCGCCGTTGGTGAACACCACCTTCAGCTCCCGCGTCGGGACGAACGGCAGGCCGGTGTTGGCGTTGTAGGCGAGGAACACGCCGATGATCGCCACCAGCACGGTGACCGCTCCGAGCAGGACCGGGTTGGCGAACGCCGAGCGGCGAACTTCATCCGGCACCTCGTCCATGCCTGCGCCGGCCGGACGGGGCATCAGCGCCGCGGTGTCGAAAGGCGGATCCTCCTTGCCGCGCTCCTCGGCGCGGGCCCACGCCTCAGCTGCGGCATCCCAGTCGCCCGCGCGGGAGATCAGCAGCCCGTGGCGGAGCGCGCCATAGCCGTCGCCGCGCTCGTCGGCTCGGCGGTAGGCGGCGAGCGCTTCCTCCATCTCGCCGCGCCCTTCCGCGAACAGCCCGACGTAGGCGGCAGCGGTCGGGTGGCCCTCGTCATCGGCGCGACGAAAAGCCTCCTCGGCGCGCTCCATCTCGCCGCGCGCGGCAAGCTGGTTGCCCTCCGCGAATGCCGCGTTTCCGCCGACTGCTGCTCCGCCTCCCGTCGCCTCCATCAGACGGCGCAAATTACTCCGCGCAGCCCAGGCGTCGCGCCGGTTCAACTGTGATATGGAGCACACTGAATCGAGCGCCCTACGATCTATCCCGTGGCAGCCCAGCGAAGCGCGCCGATGGTGGCCCTCGGATACGGGAAGCTCGTGCGGGCCGACCGTGTCTATGCCCTCGTGCCCCTGGAAGGTTCTGACCGCGGAGATCGCCGCAGGACGCTCGTGTACATCGAAGGGATCGAGGACCCGCTCGTGGCGTCGCGCTCCGAGGGGGCGATAGCGCGCGACCTGGCGCTGGCCCTCGGCCAGCCGACCGGCACGCGCCGGGATGCCATTCCAGGCCAGGAGCCGCTGTTCTGAGGCAGGTCGCACTTCTGCGCGGGATCAATCTCGGCGCCTACAAGCGGATCCCGATGGCCGAGCTGCGCGATGCGCTCGCCGGCTTCCAGGACGTGCGCACCTATCTGGCGAGCGGCAACGTGGTGCTGTCGAGCGACCGCCCACCCGAGGAGGTGGGGCGGGAGTGCGAGCGGCTGATCGAGGCGCGGTTCGGGTTTCCCGTCGACGTCGTGATGCGCACGCGCGATGAGCTGGCCGAGGTCGTGGGCCGCAATCCTCTCGCCGACCTCGCCACCGAGCCCAAGCGCTACCAGGTCACCTTCCTCGCGGCGCATCCGGATCCGGAGCTCGTCGACTCTCTCACTGCGCTTGCCAACGGCGCCGAGCGGCTCGTTGCGATCGGACGGGAGCTGTACGCCTGGCACCCCGACGGCGTCGCGCGCTCCCGCCTGTCGATCAAGCTGGCCAGCCCCGGGCGGGGAATCAAGGCGACAGCGCGCAACTGGACGACGGTGACCTCGCTGCTCGAGCTGGCCGACCGAGGATGAGCCCGCGCGATTACGTAGTCGCCGACGTGTTCACCGACGTCCCGCTCCACGGCAACCCCGTGGCGGTCTTCCTCGACGGCTCGGGGCTCGACACAGAGCTGATGCAGCGGACCGCCCGCGAGCTCAACCTCTCGGAGACCGTGTTCGTACTCCCGCCCGGCGACGACGCCGCTGCGACCCCGATCCGGATCTTCACCCCGCAGGCCGAGCTGCCGTTCGCCGGTCATCCGGTGCTGGGGACCGCGTTCGTCCTGGCCGAGGGCTCTGACGCAGACGTGGTCAGACTCGAGCCGCCGGTGGGGGCCGTGCCAGTCACTCTGCGCCGCGAGGACGGACGCCTCACCTATGGTGAGATGGAGCAGCCGATCCCTCGGTCGGTGCCCTTCGACCGGGAGGAGGAGCTGCTCGAGGCACTGGGTATCGAGCGCGCCGACACGGCGCCAGCTGCTTACACAAACGGGCCCACCTTCGTCTACGTCGGTCTCGGCAGCGAGGCGGCGCTCGGCTCGCTGCGTCCCGACTACAACGCGCTAGCCGACCTTGGTGAGCTGGGGGTGAGCTGCTTCGCGGGTACGCCGCCTACCGTGCGCACGCGCGTGTTCGCGCCGGCGCTGGGGGTGCCGGAGGATCCGGCCACCGGGTCGGCGGCCGGTCCGCTCGGCGTCCACCTGCTCCGTGCCGGCCGCCTGACCCCGGGTGAGCTGCTCGAGCTGCGCCAGGGCGAGGAGATCGGCCGCCCGTCCGTGCTGCACGTGCGGATCGAGGGGACGGCCGACCGGGTCGAGCGCGTCGCCGTCGGCGGCTGCGCCGTGATCGTCGCGCGCGGGCGCTTCTGGCTTCAGTGACGCTTGCCGCGCGTCGCCCGCGGTGGAATACTCGCCCCGCGCATGCCTGATCCAGCGCGCGTGCTCGTCGTCGCCCACCAGACCGCAGCCACCGGGGCGCTGCTCGTCGCCGTGCGCGAGCGTGCACAGAAGAGCGACGCGCGTTTTCACCTCGTGGTCCCCAAGCAGCCGCCCGGAATGCACAAGGTCGTCGACCCGCAGGACACGGGCGAGTCCGAGGCGCAGGAAGTGCTGGGCGACGCGCTCCCCAAGCTCAGCGAGGCAGCCGGTCAGGAGGTGACAGGCAGCGTCGGGGATCCCGAGCCGCTGATGGCGATCGAGGACGCGATCAACCTCGGCGGCCCGTTCGACGAGATCATCATCTCGACGCTACCGCTCGGCATCTCGCGCTGGCTGAAGCTCGACGTGGTCAGCAAGGCCAAGGGGATGGGCCTTCCCGTGACCCACGTTCTGCCCGAGTGAAGCTGGCCACGGTCCGGACCCCCGACGGCGAGCATCGGGCCGGCGAGCTCGTCGGGGAGGAGGTGCGCGGGTTCGCCCCCGAGCTGATGGTCGCCGACATCCTGGCCGGCGCAGAGCCACGCCATGGTGACGCCGTCTGGCCCCTTTCCGAGGTCGAGCTGCTGGCTCCGGTTCCCGAGCCGGGCACCGTCTATGCGATCGGCCTCAACTACGCCAAGCACATCGAAGAGACGGGGGGAGAGAAGCCTGAGTTCCCGATCGTGTTCGTCAAGGTGCGGGGCTCGGTCGCCCCGCCCGGCGGGCCTGTCCGCTGCCCCGAGGTCGTGCGGCGGCTCGACTACGAAGGTGAGCTGACCGTGGTGATCGGGGCGGGCGGCCGGATCGCCGGGTACTGCATCGCCGATGACGTAACCGCGCGCGATCTCCAGAGGCGCGAGCCACAGTGGACGCGAGCCAAGGGCGCTGACACCTTCTGCCCGCTCGGCCCGTGGGTGACCACCGTGGACGAGGTGCCCGACCCCCACGACCTCCGGCTGCGCACCTGGGTCAACGACGAGCTCAGGCAGGACGCGAGCACCTCCGACCTGATCTTCGGCTGCCAGCAGCTGGTCGACTTCATCGCCCAGACCTGCAAGCTCGAGCCCGGTGACCTGATCCTCACCGGTACGCCGAGTGGGGTGGGGATGGGGCTCGATCCGCCCCGGTTCCTTCAGTCAGGAGACCGGGTGCGGATCGAGATCGATCGCCTCGGCGCGATCGAGCATCCCGTGGCCTAGCGGCGTTTGGTCGCCTTGCGGTGATGCTTGCGGTGCGAGCGCTTGTGGTGCTTGCTCTTGTGATGCGTGTGCCGCTTGGCGTGGTGGAGCGTCCTGTGAACCGGGGGGCGGTTGGTGCCCGAGACCGGCGGGCTCGGGTTGCTGCCCGGGGTCGAGCTCGAGCTGGTGCTCGACGACCTGGAGCTCGAGCCGTTTGCGCCACCGTTGCCCGAGCCGCCAGTCGTCGCCGCGCCGGTGGTGGTCGTCGTGGTGGTCGTCGTAGTGGTCGTCGTAGTGGAGCTGCCGTACGACTGGGCGGGCACAGGCGAGTCGGTGCCGGCACCCGCGCAGTAGCCGGTGCCCTCGTTGTCGGCGTTGCTCCACAGTGACTGGACGGCGAAGCGCTCGCCCTGGTTGCCCTTGATGTTGCCCAGGGCGCCATAGACGGGCTCGGGGGGCCCCTGGCCGGTCAGGAGGTTCTCCCCTACCCAGGCGCACTTGTCGCCGTTCTCGTTGGGGTCGGTGGTGTCATACCAGCCGCCGTAGTAGGTCTGGGGGCCGGCCCCGCTGCCGACGATGTCCTCGGCACCCGGGTCGGTGATCGTCTCCTCGATCTCGTGTCCGAGCACGATCGAGAATCCGTCGAGCTTTCCGGCAGCGTCCGTGTTGACAGCGTTCTCGCCACACACGTTCACCCCACTCGAGTTGATTGCCAGCGCGTACGGCATGTCTGGTGTACGAGAGCAGCCTCGGGCACGTCGCCTTGTAGTAGTCGTTGCCGGGAACGCCATAGAGCGTGTAGTCGTGGAACGCGCAATAGCCGGAGGCGATCGCGTTCGGGTCGCTGTACGGCCGGTGGCTGGATGATCACGAAGTTCGCGTCGGTCAAGCCGGCGCCGCTCACGCCGAAATGCGCTGCGGCGCGGTAGGCCTCCATCGCCAGATCGAAGTACGTGTTGGTCGACCCGGCGGGGTTGGTCGAGTTGGTCTTGGCCAGCCCTGTGATGTCGTTGCTGTCGTCCACCCAGATCCCGCCCAGCACATCCTTGTCATTGGAGATGTACTGCTGGTTGCCGCTCGAGTCGGTCTGGTAGTACTGGGTGCTGACGTTGGCCCAGCCGGTTCCGCCCATCTGCTAGACGAAATCGGCCATGTACTTGCCGGCTCCGTCGGGGTCGCAGGCCAGCGTGGCCGTCGTGGTCCCCTCGGTGATCGGCTCGGGCGTGCAGGTCTGTCCCGGGAAGGCGCCGTTCTCGCCCCACCCCCAATAGACCAGATACTCCTTGGGATGGACCTGGACGTGGCCGCCGTAGTAGGCCATATTGCCCGGCCACGGGGTTCCCGTGGCAACCGGTTGGGCGATCCCGCAGTTGCCGGTGGGCAGACCGGACACCGGAGGGGCGGATACAGCACCCCGTTCTCAGGGCAGGGCGGTGCCGGCGGATTGATGGCCCGCGCGTGAGCGGAACGGTGGGCGCGGCTCCTGTGCAGACGGCGGGCTCTGGCTTTGCGCAGCTTTGCCGCGCGGGCTCGCTGAAGCTGGAGCTCCTTCTCGATCGTCGGCATCAGACATCGGCTTGGCCAAAGCCAGGCCGGCGCCGCCGAACGCGCCGGTCGCTACAACTGCTGTCAGTACCGCCACACGATTTCGCATGCCGACAGAACGTCGGTGCGGCAGGATTGCTTTCACGGGGGCGCGCATGCGCGCCCCCGCCCGCCGCGCATGCGCCGCGCCGGCGGCCGCATGCGCGCCGGGCCTCAGTGGTGCTCGATCACCCGGTCGATCAGCCCGTACTCGACGGCCTCATCGGGCTTGAAGAAGCGGTCGCGCTCCATGTCGGAGTGCACCTGCTCGATCGACTGGCCGGTGTGGTGGGCGTAGATCTCGTCGATCCGCTGGCGGACGTTGAGGATCTCCTGGGCGTGGATCTGGATGTCGGTGGCCTGGCCCTCGAACCCGGCGGAAGGCTGGTGGATGAGGATCCGGCTGTTGGGCAGCGAGAAGCGCTTGCCCTTCGCTCCACCGGCCAACAGCAGTGAGCCCATCGACATCGCGATCCCCACGCAGATCGTCTGGATCTCCGGCTTGATGAACTGCATCGTGTCGTAGACGGCCAGCCCCGAGTAGATCGAGCCGCCCGGGCAGTTGATGTAGATCGAGATGTCCTTGTCGGGATCCTGGGACTCGAGGTGGAGCAGCTGGGCCACGATCAGGTTGGCGATCGTGTCGTCGATCGGGGTTCCCAGGAACACGATGCGCTCGTTGAGCAGACGGCTGTAGATGTCGAACTCCCGCTCGCCGCGCGCGGTCCGCTCGATCACCATCGGAATCAGGGGCATGGTCTTCAGCGTATTCGGATATGACCGCCGTGCCCTCGAAGCGGCCCGCCCGCAGGTCCGCCAGCGCCTGCTCGGCATGGTCGAGGTCATACGCCGTGATCGTCGTCTTGATCGGGATCTCGGTGGCGAGCGCGAGCAGCTCCTGGCCGTCTTGGCGGGTCAGGTTGGCCACCGAGCGGACCTTGCGCTCCTGCCAGAGAAGCTCATAGGGAAACGTTGGGATATCGCTCATGTGGATCCCGGCGCAGACGACCACACCGTCGGGCGCCAGCACGCTCAGCGCCCGGGGAACGAGCTCGCCGGCGGAGGCGAAGATGATCGCGGCGTCGAGCTGGCTCGGGTGGGACCTGGTCGCTTGCGCCCGCCCACTCGGCGCCGAGGCCCGTGGCGAACCGCTGCGTCTGCGCGTCGCCCGGCCGGGTGAAGGCGAACACCCGCCGCCCCTGGTGGACCGCGACCTGGCAGATCATGTGGGCAGCGGAGCCGAAGCCGAAGAGGCCGAGCCGCTCGGCGTCGCCGGTGAAGCGCAGCGCCCGGTAGCCGATCAGCCCACCGCACAGGAGCGGCGCCGCCTGCTCGTCAGGCAGCTCCGGCGGGGAGCACGAAGCAGTAGCGCTCGTCGGCGACGGTCAGCTCGGCGAAGCCGCCGTCGATGTCGCGGCCGGTGAAGCGGGCTTGTTCACAGAGATTCTCGCGACCTGAGGCGCAGTAGCGGCAGGTGCCGTCCGTCCATCCCAGCCAAGGCACGCCGACCCGGCGTCCGTCCTCGGTCGTGGCCGCGATCTGGTGGCCCAGTACGACGGGCAGCTTGGTGGCAGGGATCTCATGCGTCGCGCAGGTGCAGGTCGGTGCGGCACACCGCGCAGGCCTGGACGCGGAGCAGGAGCTGGCCCGGGGCGGGCGTCGGGTCGGGCAGCGTCGTGACTCGCAAGGCTCTCCCGGTCTGCTCCAGCACGGCGGCGCGCATGATGCGCAGCCGCTAGCGTTCGCGCTGGCGATGGTCCCGCTCAACGTCCCAAATCTCCTGACCGTGGTCCGGATCCTGCTCGTGCCGGTGCTCGTGGTCGCGCTGCTCGAGAAGACGGCGGGCGGGGACCTCCTGGCGGCGATCGTGTTTGCGATCGCCTCGCTGACCGACTGCGATCGACGGCTGGCTTGCCCGCTCGCGGAACTGGGTGACGACGTTCGGCAAGCTGATGGACCCGATCGCCGACAAGCTGCTGATCGTCGCCGCGCTGATTGCGCTGGTCTCGCTGGCGCGGCTCCAGGCCTGGGTGGCGATGGTGATCATCGCCCGGGAGTTCGCGGTCACCGTCCTGCGCGTCGCGGTCGGGCCGGCCAGCACGTCGTGATCTCGGCCAGCCTGTGGGGCAAGCTCAAGACCGCGGTCCAGGTCGCGATGGTGATCTGCGTGATCGCCGTCCACGGCCACCCGCTGTGGCTGTGGCTGCTGATCTACGTGACGGTCGTGGTCACCGTGCTCTCAGGCGCCGACTACTTCTTCGGCCTGCGGCGCGGGTTCGGCGCCCGGGCCCCGGCCGGGCGATCAGGGAACCTGATCCAGCCACGCCCGGCGGCTCGTGTGGACTGGGCGCCGGCCGCCCGTCCGAGCTCCTGCCGGACCTCGCCGAGCGTGCCGAAGCGCTCGGCGACCACGTTGTGCTGATGGATCGTCTCCAGGTTGACCTGCCGGGCGCGAGACGAATGCGCGATCGTCCAGGCTCGGGAAGCGCTCGACCACGCCGCGGATCATCTCGCGCACGCAGTCCTCGACGAAGCGCGGGCGGCGGTGCGCCTTCTCGACGACGTGCGCCTCGTCCGAGCGCTTCATCAGCTCGTAGATCTCCGAGGACATCGACTGCTCGACGATCTCGAGCAGCGTCGCCGCGTCGATCTCGTCATCGCACAGCTCGGTGCAGCCGATGTGCAGCGTGCCGAGGCCGCGCTGGTTGTGGGTCGCGACCGGCACGGCCGTCGAGGATCCGCTCGATCTCATCTCGTCGAATCCCTGCTCGGCCAGTCGCGCGACGCGCTGACCCGCGACCAGCTCCTGCGCGCACGGGCAGGCGGTCATGCCCTGGGCGGTGACGCCGATGAGGCGGCGGGTGCCGAGCGCGGTGCAGATCGCCGAGCCGTGGAGCGTGTAGAGCTCCTGGGTCTGCACGCCCGAGACCGGAGCGGGCTTGTGCTCGGGGAAGCGCGCCTCGACCGTCACCTCGGCGCGGCGGGCATGCTGGCGCTCGCGCACCAGCTGCGCGATGTGCTCGGCCAGCGTCTCGGCCTTGAACGCCGTCTCGCCCAGCACCACCTGCCCGATCGCCTCGTTGACCACCTCCTCGAAGCGCGACATGTGTGCGCCCTTCTGGTCGGCGCCGAGCTCGACGACGCATTCGAAGCGCGCCGAGAACAGCTGCTCGGTGCCGTTGTGGTTGAGCCGGATCACCTTCTCGACGCCGGTCACACCGGCGCGCGAGAGGCTGAGCGCCACCGACGGCGATTGCGCTTGGACGTCGACGGTGGGGATGAGGAGCGGTGCTCAGCGGGCATGGATCAGCATCCAAGGGTAGAGGCGGTCGCAGCGTTGCCGGCGGTTTCGGCGGCTGACCCGCGCGGGTCGCTTGGCCTGGAAAAACCCCGGCTCTGTGGTATCAATCGAGAGTGGAGAGAGAGGGCGTCGTCGGCCGGCGACGCGGGTGCGTCTGGGGAGGAGCTCAGGGGCCGTGAGCGATGAGGGAATAGTTCTTCTTTCCGACGAAGCTCCGATCGTGGAGCTCGACGAGTTTCGTCAGCTGATCGCCGACCGGTCAGGAGCGCGGCTTTCTGACCTTCGCGGAGATCGAGGCCTGTCTCGAGGAGGTCGAGGTCACCAAGGAGCAGCTCCAGGAGCTGCATGCCTATCTCGACGAGGCGGGGATCGAGGTCGTCGAGGCCGACGGCCGCCCGGCGAAGTCCGAGAACGGGACGGTCGAGCGGGCCGACGCGGAGGCGCGCCGAGCCAGCGCCCGATCAGCGCAAGAAGCTGGAGGTCGACCTCACGGTCGAGCCGTCGCTGGATTCGCTGCGCCTGTACCTGCGCTCGATCGGGCGGGTCAACCTGCTGACCGCCGAGCAGGAGGTTCAGCTGGCGCGGCGCATCGAGCGCGGCGACATGGCGGCCAAGCAGCAGATGATCGAGGCGAACCTGCGCCTGGTCGTCTCGATCGCCAAGTCCTACCTTGGCCGCGGGCTGACCTTCCTGGACCTGATCCAGGAGGGCTCGATGGGCCTGATCCGCGCGGTGGAGAAGTTCGACTACCGCCGCGGCTACAAGTTCTCGACCTATGCGACCTGGTGGATCCGCCAGGCGGTGACGCGCGCGATCGCCGACAAGGGCCGGACGATCCGGATCCCCGTGCACATGGTCGAGAAGCTCAACAAGGTCGTGCACGTCGAGCGCCAGCTGGTGCAGCAGCTGGGGCGCGAGCCGACGCCGGACGAGATCGCCGCCGAGCTCGAGACCACGGTGCGCGAGGTGCGCGACGTCCTGCGGATGGCCCAGCAGCCGATCTCGCTGGAGAAGCCGATCGGCGAGGAGGAGGACTCCGAGCTCGGCGACTTCGTCGAGGACCAGACGGCCGAGTCGCCGTTCGAGCTCGCCTCCGAGCATCTGCGTCGCGAGAACCTGCGCCGCGCGCTGAACGCGCTGCCCGCACGCGAGCGCGAGGTGATCGAGATGCGGTTCGGTCTGACCGGCGAGCGTCCCTACACGCTCGAAGAGGTCGGGCCGCGCGTTCAACGTCACCCGCGAGCGCATCCGCCAGATCGAGAACCACACGCTGAAGAAGCTCGAGGCGCTGCCCGAGGCGCAGCGGCTGCGCGACGCGGGCTAGCGGGGCGCGCGGAGGCGCGGCCGGGCGCGGCCTCGACCGTGCGCCGGCGCAACCCCTGCCCCTCACCCGCGCCCGGCACCCCGCGCCGCACGCCCGGCTCACCCTTCGCCACCTCACCCCGCGCCCTCGCCCCGCGCCACACCCCGCGCTCGCCCTCGACGCTCGCCTCGCGCTCACCGGCCTCGACGCTCACCCAGCGCTCATCCCTCGCCTGAAACGTGGCCACAGCTGGCCTGGCCGGCTAGAGCCGCGTCACGTTTTCCTTCTCGGCGGTGCAATCGCGACCCGCGGTCGCGCGTCGCGCGACCCGTGTGACTTCGCGGGCTGCTCGGTGCGGTAGCTAGACTCGCCGCGCTCCCGGCGGGATTCCCGAGCGGTCAAAGGGGATGCGCTGTAAACGCAGTTGGCTCTGCCTTCCCAGGTTCGAATCCTGGTCCCGCCACTCCTCACGTTTCGGCGCCGAACACCGCGTCGAAACCCATCGCCCGCCGCACCTCCTCCTGTTCCGCCTTGCCGAGCGCCGGCGCCCGCTCGCGCAGCTGCTCCTCGTCGCTGATCCCGATCCCTGCTCCGGGTCGGTCGAGTAGAGGGTCACATGCGCGGGAGGCGGGCGAGCTTCGACCCGAACTCGCGCGGAGAGCTCGTCGTACAGCGGGCCAAGCGCCGGGCAGTCCACCATCACCACGATCGTCTCGAGCTCGGGCTCTGTCCGGATGGCGGACGCGGCGGACCTCGCGGCGTGACGGTGATCGGGCCCGACGCGGCCGTCCACGCAGGACGCGGGCGCCACCGCAGCCCCACGTCACATGCCGACCTCCTCGATCACCGCCGCCGCCAGCACGGTCATGTGGAACTCCACCTTGCGCTTCCAGCGTGCGCCCGAGCGCCTGGATCTCGGCCGGCAGACCCTCGATCGTCCACCGGCGCGATCACCGACTCTCCAGCACGGGCGCCTCGAGCGGCGCGTCGCGTAACCGCGTCCACGGCGCAAAAGTACCCTTGCAGCGTGATCGAGGAACCGACGGAGCACGCAGCGAAGCGGCTGGCGCGCGTCCGCGAGCGCGCGATCCGCGCGGACACCCAGCCCCGCCTGCTCGCCTTCGCCCGCCGGCTGCGGCGCGCGCTCCCCGGCGACGAGCGCTTCGGCGATCCCCTCTCGACCGCGGGCGTGCGCGCCGGTGCAGGTGATCGCCCGCGGGCGTCTCGGCGCTTCAGCCGGAGCGCGAGAGCGTGTCCAAGGAGCTTGGGCTGGCGGGACTCCAGATCTGGCAGTCGCTATCCGAGGCGACGGGCCGAGGGACGGGGCGACCGAGCCCTTCGCGCTGCTGTTCACCGACCTGGTCGGGTTCTCCTCGTGGGCGCTGGAGGCCGGCGACGCGGCGGCGGTCGAGCTTCTGCGCGAGGTCGGCTACTGCGGTCGAGACTGCGATCGAGAACCACCGCGGGCGGATCGTCAAACGGCTCGGCGACGGCGTGATGGCCACTTTCCTGAGCGCCCAGGATGCACTCGACGCGGCGCTCGAGGCCCAGGATGCGCTGGCGAGCATCGAGGTCGCCGGCCACCGGCCGCGGATGCGCGCCGGCATCCATTGGGGGCGGCCGCGGAGGCTGGGCGGCGACTACCTGGGCGTCGATGTCAACATCGCGGCTCGTGTGGCCGACGCGGCCAAGGCGCGACCAGGTCGTGCTCTCCGACACCGCACTCGCGCAGGTCGAGCTCGACGGCCTCAAGACCGCCCGGGCCAAGCGGCTGAAGGCGCCAGGAGCGCCCCGCGACCTGCATTACACGGTGGTCTCGCGGGCTTAGGCGGTTGCAGGCTCGAGCGTGTGCTCGCCCGCCGGCACCGTGATGACGATCGCGCTCGTGGCGGCGTGAGACGCTGGCCGGCGCGCCGTCGATCGACGCCCGCAGCCCTCGTGGCCAGCGGCCCGGTCAAGGTCAGGGTTAGCGTGCGCATCTGGCGCTTACCTGGCCGTGAACGCCCGCCAGTCCTGAAGCCGCATCCGCCCGGTGTCGAGCGTCACGGCTCGCGCGCCGCTCAGCGTGAGCGCAAACCCGTTGCTGGTCTCAGGCGGAGGGCGATCATGTCTGGGCTCCAGGCCTGACCGACCATCGCGTAGGGGTAGTTCTGGTTCGCGGTGGCCGGCGGGCCGGTCTCCGGCACGAGCGTGTGCGGCGAGGTCGGGGATCGCCAGCGAGCGCCCCTGGAATCGCGCCACGCCCTTGACCGGGTCGACCGGGCTCGAGCCCCGACATCCAGTACGCGTGGTCCAGCGGGAAGCTGAGGCGCACGCCGTTCGAGTTCACGGTCTCGATGGCGTGCTCGAACACCATGCTGCGGACGTAGGTGAACTCGGGCGGGTTGGGGTTGCGGACGAACTGATGCTCGTAGTCGGCGCCTTCGATCCACTGATCGACGATCGGGGGGCCGTAGTGCTCCTGGCCGGGGAACAGGTAGTAGCGGTAGCGGTAGCCGAGCTGCTGGAGGCGCTCGACGTTCACGGTCACACCGGTGGTCGGGACGAGCTCGTCGTTGGTGCCCTGGTAGATGGACGTAGGGCACCCACTCGAGGTTGTCGAGCAAGGGCTCTGTGTACTCGTCCTGGGCATTGCCGCCGTTGGCGTCGATCCAGCAGGCGCCGTTGCTGTCGGGCGTATTCGCGCTGCAGCCGGGAGCCGCCGTGTAGGCGCCCTGCGTGACCGCTCCCGAGGCCGGGAAGGCGGCGGCGAACCAGTCGGGGTGCTCGATCGGCAGCAGGTAGGAGGCCCAGCCTCCCATCGAGTGGCCGGCGATGTAAGTCCGGTTGGGGTCGATCGGGAACAGGCGATGCGAGTCCGCCCACACCTGGAGTATGTCCTTCTGGCTCTGGCCGACATACCAGCCCTGCTGGCCCCGCCCGTCCGGCGTGACCACGATCGAGTCCTCGTGCTCGCCCATGTCCCAGATCACGCCGGGGACGACGGCGGCGGCGACGTTGCCGCTTCCTCCGCGGAAGTGGAACCAGTACTGCGTCGGCGTCGCGCGATGCGGGTCGTAGTCCGAGGGCAGATAGACGCCGTAGTACTGGAGGATCCCGTTGGTCGCCGCTCTCCTGCGAGATGTCGGACGTCGAGGTGAACACCCGCTCGTGGTAGCCCGGTCCGGGCAGGTAGCGCTGGTTGGCGCCGGCCTCCATCCGGTCAAGGTCGGCTGTGGTGAAGAACTCATCGATCGTCCCCTTGTAGAGCTCCAGGCCCTGGTCCTTGTCGAACCAGTCGCGGGCCGGCTCGCTCCGTCCTGAACGCCACGTTGGCGATGTTGGGCTGGAGCGGAAGCGTGGCCAGTTGCCTGCCGGACGCGGTCGGCCAGGCCGGCCGCCATGGCTACCCCGACTCGGTGCGTGCTGCCCTCGAGCAGCTCGGCCGGCAGCCGCGCCTCGATCGCATTGATGTAGCCGGCCGCGTTGGTGATGACCGAGCCGGGCGGGAGGGTGTGCAGGTCATGCGGGCCGAGCAAGGTCGAGCCAGGCGCCGTAGCTGCCGTGCAGGAACACCGCGACGTCGCCGCGGGTGGTCGTCAGGCCGCTGTTGAAGGGAACCTTGTAGGTGGTCGATCCGGGGCGAGTGTCGAGCAGCACGATCAGCGCCGTGGCCGGATGCTTGTCGTCCATCGTCGTCGTGCGGGCCAGCAGCCACAGGTTGCGCTCTGCATCTGTGCCAAGCCGCACCTGGGAGAGGTCGGCTTGGGACTCGAGCGGATCCTTGCCGTAGTTCGTGCCCGTCTGGAGTGGGCCGGTGGGTATCCCGAACTCATTAGGGACGTACTGGTAAGCGGGATCGAGGCGATAGAAGTCGGGGACGGCCGCGGTCAGCGGATCCATCACCGACATCCGCGTCGCTTCGTACCGGTCGGCGGGGCCGTAGGCGTCGAAGATGTAGTCCTCGTAGACGAGCTCGCCGCGCGAGTACATCTCGGTGCCCCCGAAGCCCGGAAGCGCTCCGCGCCACCGGGCGACGTTGCCATCGAGGTGCCGCGGGGGATCGTGGGCCGGGGGCAGCTCCACGAGCGATCCGGTACCGGCCGGAACCTCGGTGCGGAACACCGGGAGCGTGACGCCCTGAACAGGGAGGGCCGCCGCCGCTGAGGGGGCGACGAGGAGCACGACGACGACGACGAGGCTGCGCCGCATCACCTTTGTAACGCCGGCGGGGGTGAGAACTTGCGCCGGCGTTACGCCGGCGGGGGTGAGAACTTGCGCCGGCGGGGCGCGTCCCTTGCACAATCGCTTGCAACTGCGGGGGCTGGGGCCATGCAACCGCGGTTCCTGTTACCTTGCGGCGCGCCCACCCTGCGGATTGCAGGGGAAATGCGGCGCCGCGGGATTCCGGCGCCCCGTGGAATGCTCATGCTCAGAGCTCGACGGCGAACATCTCTTGCAGCAACCGCGCTCGCGGCATGCCTGATCGCGGCGCTGGCTGCCGTGCTGGCCCTGTCCGTCTCGCCGGCCGCTCGGGCGGTCGACGTCGGCCGGCTCCAGCAGCAGATCAACGCGGGCCAGAGCCAGATCAACTCGCTGGCGGGCCAGGTCCAAGCGGCCAACGGCCAGTTAGGTCGCCTGAATGGCGGGATCGACGCGCTTCAGAAGCGGATCTCTGCGCTGCAAGCCGATCTCAACGCCAAACGAGCCGAACTGCTGCGGCTCCAAACGGCGCTGATCACCGCCCGGGCCAAGCTCCAGCAACTCGAGGCATTCCAGGCCAAGGCCGAGGGGGCGCTCTCCAAGCAGCTGCTCAACGCGTACGAAACCGGCCGACCCGACCTGGTAAGCGTGATCCTCGAGGCCAATGGTTTCCAGGACCTGCTCGAGCGGATCCAGTTTGCACAGCGGATCCAAAAACAGGACGCCAAGATCATCCGCAGCGTGAGGAGAGCGAGGCGGGCGGTCGCCGCTCAGGCGATACGCCTCGGCGCGCTCGAGGTACGCCAGCAGGCACTGGCCACGCAGGTGCTGAACGAGCGCAACAGCCTCGCCAACTCGCAGGCGGCGCTGCTCCGGCAGCGGATCGGCGTGCTCGAACAGCGCGGTGCCAAGGCCGGACAGCTAGACCGCATCCGCGGTCAGGTGGCAAGCCTCCAGGGCCAGCTCGCCCAGGCCCAGGCCGCGGCACGCGCCACCCAGCCCTCCGCTCCATCGGCACCGGCCCAAGGCTTCTCAGCACCGGTGAGCGCCGGAGGCTTCACGTTCCCGTTGCCGAAGAGCGCGGCGTCTGCGCCGGGGTCCTGGTCAGAGGACCAGGGCGTCGACATCTCCGCCCCGGGTGACACGCCCGAGTACGCGGTCTGCTCGGGCACGATCGTGCTGCACGGGATCGGCGGCTTCGGCCCGTGGGCCCCAGTACTCCACTGCGACGGCGCGATCGACGGCTACAGCTACGTCTACTACGGACATGCCGGTCCGGCAGACCAGCTGCCTGTAGGCAGCCACGTCGGCGCCGGCCAGGTGATGAGCTCAGTGGGGCCCGGGATCGTGGGCATCTCGACTGGCCCTCATCTCGAAATCGGGTTTGCCGACTCGAGCGGCTCGCCGGTCGGCGGCGGCAGCGCCTCGACGATGATGTCGCTGCTGCAATCCTCGTACTGACGTTCGACCGGACGCGTCCGCCACAGCCCTGCCAAGAGCAGGCCGAGCATCGTCAACAGGTAGGCGAGGTGGGGGAAGCTGAGGCTCCGATAGGAAATCGGCCACACCAGCGCCACGCCGCTGCCCGGCTCGCCGAGGTCGCGGAAGAGGTGGATCGTGACGCCGGCGGCGAAGCCCAGGAGCAGGTCCGGCCCGCGGCGGAAGACACGATTCCTGGCGCGGCCCAGCAGCAGGTCGGGCCCGCGGCGGAAGAGACGATTCCTGGCGCGGCCCAGCAGGAGGTCGGGCCCGCGGCGGAACCGGGGCCTCGCGGCCCGCACCAGTCCGGCAGCTACCAGCAGAGCAGCGACCAGGACCAGTGAGTGGGTGTAAGGACGCGGTGTGCCAGCGGTCAGCCACTGCGACCCGGCCAGGGCGGGTACGTGGTCGAGATCGATGGCGACGGCGGCCACGAGGGCTGGGAGAAGGAGGCGTGCCCTGACCGCGCGGGCGCGTGGTGAGGGACCGAGGGCAAAGGAGACGAGCAAGACCGTCAGCAGGTGGGCCGACTCGTCGAGGGGTCCGCCAGGGAACGTCGAGCCCCCGGCGCGTTCGGCGCCCCAGTCGAGGATCGCCAGCGCCGCCGCGACAAGCAGCAGTTTGCGTCGCGACGGCTCGAGCGCCTGCGTCAGCCGAGCTCCCACGCTCAAGGTAGCCATTTGCAGGCACCGAATTCTGGCGTTATGCTCGGGCGCGATTCGGGTAGCTCCTCGATCATCCAACGAGGAAGCTTGGCAGGGAGATCTCCACGTGCTTTTGGGATGCTGGTTGAGGCCCCGGGGGGCGAGTCTTGCCCAATGAGGCAGTCCGCAGCGCGCCAGTGCTGACGACGGTGACCGCGACGGAGGCCGTCAGCGCCCGGGCGGCTGGCTGGAGACCCCGCCTGGTCGCCTCCCGGCCGTCCGTCAGCGTGGTGATCCCAACCCTCAATGAGGCACCGAGCCTCCAATGGGTGCTTGACAAGCTTCCCTCCTGGGTCTCCCAGGTCGTGCTTGTCGATGGGCTCTCGACCGACCTCACCGAACTGATTGCGCGCGGGGTGCGCCACGACGTGATCGTGATCCACCAGCCCCGCCCCGGGAAGGGGGCCGCCGTGCGTGCCGGATTCGCCGCCGCTACCGGCGACATCATCGTGATGCTCGACGCCGATGCAAGCACCCACCCGGCGGAGATGGAGCGGTTCATCGACGCGCTGGTGGACGGCGCCGAGTTCGTCAAGGGCTCGCGGCACCTGAGTGACGGCGGCTCGGACGACTTCTCGGCGCTGCGCCGTGCGGGCAACCGGGGCTTCGTGTCCCTCGTCAACTTCATCTACGGCTGTCGGTTCACAGACCTGTGCTACGGCTACTGCGCCTTCTGGCGCCGTGACCTCGACGCGCTCGGGCTGACGGCGGACGGGTTCGAGATCGAGACCCAGCTCGTGCTGCGCGCAGTCCGGGCCGGGCTTGAGATTCGCGAGGTCCCGAGCTTCGAGCTCCCGCGCCAGCACGGGAAATCCAACTTGAATGCCTTTGCCGATGGGAAGCGGGTGTTGAAGACGATCCTCGACGAGCGCCCTGGGCAGGCAGCGCCGGCACCGGCCGCCGGACAGGAGATTGAGGCTGGTCGCCGTCGAGCTGCCGGCGCCCGGATCGCCAGGTTGGATGCCGGCCGGGCAGGACCGCCGCCAGCTCGAACGACGAAGCGCGAGCTCTGTGGCCGACAGCTACACCGGGCCTGAGCGCCGGCGGGGCGAGCGACGGTGCCCTCCCTCCGAGACCGTCGTGGTCTACCGCGCGATGCCCGAAATCAGGCGCGGCGAAGCCGAACTGCCTCGGCCGCCCCGCCTGCGGATCCGGCTTCGGCCCGTTGCCGTCGAAGCGTGCAATGTCGCCGGAGCCGGCGGCCCGGATCAAGACGGCGGCGTGATGGGACCGGCGTCGAGCGTGCTGTAGCGGTTCGTCGCGTAGACCGGGCTGTTCACGCCCGCGGCGAACGCCGACTCGGCGCTCGGCGAGCTCTCGAGCGGCCAGTCGGTGTGACCCCCCGGGCCTGAGCTCGACACGTCGTACCAGAGCACGCCGTGGACCTTCGGGAAGTCCACGGGCAGATCGGCGAGCATGTTCGAGATCCACCGTGCCTTAGAGCCGCCGCTCTCGGTGCAGCCGGTTTCACCGACGATCATCGGTTTGCCGGGGGCGATGTTGCCCGTGATCAGGTTGTAGTACGGCGCGAGCAGGTCGTGGAAGCTATGCCACGGGTCGTCGCCGTTGTAGGCGTCGAGACAGGTCCAGTCGACGTAGCGGTCGCCGGGGTAGAGACTGGCGAGTGGGGCAAAGGAATGAGCCGGATCGATGTTGGGGCACCAGACCCAGGTGGCGTTCGTGGCCCCCACGCGCGTGAAGATGTCGTGGACGTGGCGCCACATGGCGACGTAGCTCCCCGGGCGTGTTGCCATTGGCGCCCACGCCCCAGGGGAACCAGCCAGCGTTCATCTCCCAGTCGAAGCGCAGGAAGAACGGATGCCCCCAAGCCTTGGCTGCCTCGGCCCATCTGGTGATGTAGCCGTCCTGTGATCCGGCGGCTATCTCGGCGTCCGTGTAGCCGCGCTCTCCGCGTGAGCTCGTGCTCTGCCAGGAGATCCACGGGATCACGCCCTGTTCACGCACCTTCTCGTAGATGTCGGTCGTGAACGGGCAGGACCCGCTGCAATAGGCGTCGGAGTAGAACATCGAGCCCCAGTGGAGGATGCTCGGCGCCTTGCCGTGACCGACTGCGTTGGTGAAGCCTTCGAGCGCACTCCAGTCCCACGGAGGCTCTGACCCGGTGAACTGGTTGCCGATCACCGCTCCCCAGTAGATCGACGCACCCGAGCTGGCGGCCCTGGCCCGCAGGTGGGCGAGGCGGTAGCCGAGGTGAGCGTGGCGGCGGACGGCATGGCAGCCCCGCCCGGCGCGCCGGCGGTGGCGGCCGCGATGACGGGTTTCCCCGCAGGACCTGGCCCGTGCCCGGTGGCGCGGGCGGAGGGCCCCATGGGCGGCGCCATGGGCTCCGACCCGCGCCGCGTGCGCCACGGGCGCGGCAGGGCGTGCCAGTGTCGCCGGTGATCCCAGCAGGCAGGCAATGACGGTCGCGGGGACGGCGAGGCCCGTCACCCGCTTGCGGACCAGGATGCGCATCAGAGGTGAAATCGCCCGTACTACGGGCTTTTTGCAGCCTCGGTCGTCCGTGCGGACGTTTATTCGAACCGCACGTCAGCCCTGATTACCGCCCCCGGGAGGTGGACATTGGACCTAAATTCGACCGGCTGAAGTGAAGAAAGGCGGTCCGGGCGCCGTTATTTGTTCGGTGAATGCGGGGTGCTCAGCGCGGAACCGACTTCGGGACCGCATCTGTCCGCAGTCTTGTTAGGCTGCGCCGACGCTTGAAAGCAGACCGGACACGCATGCGTGCTCGGCCAGCGATCAGGGCGAGCAGGGGCGTGATAGTCGCATTGACTGTTGCGCTCGTCTGCGCCTTGGCGGCCACCGCGATAGCCACCAACGGAGCCGCGCCTTGTAATGGCTGCCAGGCGTGGGGTCGTTCGCTGGCCTGGGGCGCCTGGTTCGAGGACTCGGTGCCGTGGCGACTGAGCCCGGTGCAATCGTTCGACAAGGCGATGGGTCAGCCCATGTCCGTGATCCAGTTCGGCGCGCCGTGGGCGCAGTGCTCCGGCCGCCACTGCCGATGGTTCATCTTCCCGTTCAAAGCAATGCGGAGGATCTGGAATCGCGGCGCGATCCCGATGCTCAGCTGGAGCTCGCAGTCGGTCCCGACCAGCCTCAACGAGCCCAACTTCCGCCTGTCCAAGATCGCGTCCGGCGCCTACGACAAATACCTTCGCCGCTGGGCGCAGGGCGCCGCAAAGTGGGGGCACCCGTTCTTCCTGCGCTTCGACTGGGAGATGAACGGCAACTGGTTCCCGTGGGGCCAGCGGGTCAACCACAACCGCCCGGCAGACTTCGTCGCGGCCTGGCGCCACGTGCACGACATCTTCGCCGCGGCGGGCGCCACCAGCGTTACGTGGGTGTGGTGTCCCAATACCGACAACAAGCGGGCGTGGTACCCGATGGAGCGCCTCTACCCCGGCGATCAGTACGTCGACTGGACCTGTCTCGATGCCTACAACTTCGGGCCCGAGCGACGTGGCGCGGGCGGCTGGCTGAGCTTCCACACGCTGGTGGCCTCTTCGTACCAGCGCGCTGAGCGGCTCGGCCAGGGTAAGCCGATGATCCTCGGCGAGGTGGCATCAGTCGGACGCGGCGGCAACCGCGCGAAGTGGATCTCTGACATGTTCAACGAGATCCCCAAGGACTTCCCGCTGGTCAAGGGCGTGGTGTGGTTCCAGCGCTACGAGAGCGGTCTCGACTTCCCGATTCCGCTCCGGAGCTCTTCGGCGAAGGCTTTCGCGGCCGGCGTCAAGCACGACGAGTACAGCGGCGGAGGCGCTCTGTGTCCCCACACGGCAGGCCCGATCCCAGGGCCGGTCGCCTCGGCGGCGGCTTGTCACTAGCCCGCGAGCCGGCCCCCACCGCCAGCCACCCCCGACAGTAACCTGCGCCCGGCGATGGCCGCCCGTGCCCCCCAGCGAGCGCGCCGCCTCAGCCCGAGCAAGCTTCGCGAGCACGTCTCGACGCCGCTCTATACGACGGCGTACCTCCTGATCGTCACCGCGTTCTCCACGTCGCTGCTCGGCTTGCCGTTCTGGGCGCTGGCCGGACGGCATTACTCGGCCCGCAACGTAGGCCAGGCCGCCGCCATGATCTCGGCGCTGTCCCTCGTATCAGGGATCGCCCAGCTCGGGATGACCGGCGTGCTCCCCCGTTACTTGCCGGCATCTGGCCTGCGAACTCGCCGCTTTGTGCTCATCACCTACGCGGCAGCCGGCACAGTCAGCCTCTTTCTGGGACTCGCGGCGGCGGCGACAGCGGGGCTGTGGTCTCCCTCGCTCGGCTACATCGCCGACCAGACCAGCTGGTTTGCCCTGTTCGTCGTGATGACCGTGGCATCGACGATCTCCGTGCTCCAGGACAGCGTGATGACCGGACTGCGTCAGGCGCGATGGGTCCCGGTGGAGAACATCAGCTTCGGGATCGCCAAGATCGCTTTGGTCATCCTGCTCGCCTCGAGTCACCCCAAATCCGGAGTCGCGCTCGCCTGGATGATCCCGCTGGTCGGCATTCTCATCCCAGTCAACCTGGCCATCTTCGTCCGCTTCATCCCGGCGCACGTCAGGCGGACAGCTGGAGGGATTCCCGGGTGGCGTCGCGCCGACCTGCGGAAGCTCGTCATAGGCAACTTCGCAGGGGACTTCTCCGGGCTGTTCATCGCCTTCTTCCTGCCGGTGCTCGTGCTCAATCTGGCGGGCGCGCGACAGGCCGCGTTCTTCTTCGTGCCCTGGACGATCAGCATGGGAATACGGCTCGTGGCCCAGAACATGGCCACCTCGATGACGGTCGAGGCCGGCTTCGACGAGACGCGTCGGCGCGAGCATCTGCGCGGCGTAGTGATCGGCACCGCACGGCTGCTCTTGCCGATTGTCGCCGTTGTCCTGCTCGCCGCCCCGCAGATCCTCGGGCTGTTCGGTCACAGCTACGCCCGCACCGGCTCGCTGACCTTGCGCCTCCTGGTCATCGCCACGCTGCCGCATGCGGTCTCGATGCTCGGGCTCGGCCTGGCCCGCGTCCACCATGACGGAAGGTTTGTCGCAATCGTGGAAGTGAGCGATGCAATCCTGATGCTCGTTCTCAGCATCGTGCTGGTTCCCGCGATCGGCATCGAGGGCGCGGCGACAGGATGGCTGGTGGCGCAGGTCCTGGCGGCCGTCCTCTGCGTGCCTCGGATCTGGCGCGCGTACCGCGGCGGCAGATCAGACTCGTCATCGGCCGGCGAGACGGTCGGCCTGGCCGGCTCGGATCGGGCACCAAGATGAGCCAGCCGCGCTTCCATGAACCGGGCCATCACACCGCCTACGGCGGCGTCCTGCCCTACCGGCTCGAGAAGGTGCAGCGGTTCGGATCGATCTCCGGCGCTTGGCTGGACATCGGATGTGCCGATGGGTTCTACGCCGTCGGACTGGCTGAGCGCGGCGCGAGCAGCGTGGTTGGGCTCGAGGTCGACCCCGGGCTGGTGGCGAAGGCCGAGGACCTGCCACACCCGGCGACGGTGCGTTTTCAGCTCGGGGAGGGCGAGCGCCTGCCGTTCGACGATGCCTGCTTCGACGGCGTGCTGCTCAACGAGGTGCTCGAGCACGTCCACGACGACGCCCTAACCACGAGGGAGGCGGCCCGTGTGCTGCGTCCGGGCGGACGGTTGGCGCTGTTTAGCCCCAACCGGTGGTTTCCCTTCGAGGGCCACGGGGCGCGCTGGTCGCCGGAGCGGACGATCCTCGACAAGCCCGTGCCGCTCATGCCGTGGCTACCGCGGCGGGTTACCTATCGCGTGGCTTGCGCCCGCAACTACTGGCCTCGCGAGCTGACTCGGCTCGTCGCCGAGGCCGGCCTGCGAGTTGAGCACCGGGGCTGGGCACTGGCGCAGTTCGAGCAGTATCCATGGCTCCCGAGCCGCCTCACAGCCTGGTACAGGCGGAATCTCGCGGCGATCGAGCGCTCGCCGTTCGCCAGGTTCTTTGCCGTGTCGACGTTCTTGCTGGCGAGCCGGCCGGGCTAGCCGGTGGCCGTCGCCGAGGCCGGCTGCTCGAGAGCCGGAGCGGGCGTAGGGAGCATGATCTCCTCCCGGGCCGGCGCCGCAGACGGAGCCACGAGCTCCTCCACCGCGCGGTAGACGATCACGGTCTGCCCCGGCTCGGTGCGGCGGTCGGTCCGGCGGCGCTCCGGGCCGGCGTAACCCGCCACCTCGGGGCTGAGGACGCGCCGGTCGTTCCGGCGCCTGTCCTTGCCGGCCGGGACCCACTCGGGCGACCCGGGGGAGGCAACCTGCGCCGGCACGAGCTTGACGCGTGGATGGGGCAGCGCCCGCCAGCTCATCCGTCCGGCCCGCTGGCTGAAGATCGTCGCGAGCACGCGGCGCCCGTCCCGGAAAGCGTGCAGGTTGGACGTGCCGGCCAGTCGCGGAAGCTCCACGCTCGGCACCTCGCAGATGCTCAGCCCGGCTCTGACCGCGCTGAGGATGAGCTCGGTCTCGACCTCGAAGCCGTCCGCCGCCAGGGCGAGGGCGGGGAGGTCGCGCCGCCAGAACGCGCAGTAGCCGTAGCAGAGGTCGGTGAAGTGGCAGCCGTGCAGGAGGTTCGTGAACTTCACCAGCGCTCGGTTGCCGAGCCCGCGTACGAGCGTCAGGTCGGCGGACCCGCCATCAGGCATCTGGCGAGATCCCTTGACGAACTGTGCTCCGTCCTGGAGCGCTTGGACGAAGCGCTCGATCTCGGCCGGGTTCGTGCTGCCGTCGGCGTCGAGCATCACGATGATGTCGCCGGTGGCAGCGGCAAAACCTGCTCGCAGGGCTGCTCCCTTGCCCGGCTGAGGCTGGTGAACGACCACGAGACTGGGGAACACGGTGCGTGCCACGACCTCGGTCCGATCGATCGAGCGGCCATCCACCAGCACGACCTCCGAGATCCACTCGGGCATCTGCTCGAGAACCCAGCCGATGCAGCCCTCCTCGTTGATCGCCGGGACGACTACCGAGACGGTAGGCGGCCGCAGCGGGGTAGCGCCGGTCGACGGAAGCGGCGGAGATGCCGCCCCCGGCCGCTGCTCGTGCCCGCGGCGGAGCTGGCTCCGATTGCGCCGGCGGGTCTCAACGGACACGAGGGCCCGGCTGCAAAGGAGAAGTACAACTACCGATAGAACTGTGATCGTCATGTGCGCTTGCGGCCCCCCTGGTTCCGGATTAAGGCTGATCTGGGCCTCGCCGGGCGAGTCGGGTGCTGTCGATCACGCATGATACACCAAAAGTTTGTAATTTGCACATGATCGGCCGAGAGTGTCCGGAACCTGACGCCCAAAAAGGAATCCGTATCCCTGATCCCGGCCGAGTATCTCGAATAAATGTCGGCGACGACGCGCCGACGATTTCGCCTCGGTCGCAAAATCCCAACGAAGAGATGAGCGGCGCAGGGGCGCCCAGGGGCCCTGAATCGACTGCCGCTGGGCCGCCTGGTGCGGCGGCGGCGATCGACGCGGTGGCAGGTCTGGCGGCCGCGATAGAGCTCGTCGTGCCGGCCGCTCCGGCCCGCCCTCCCGAGAGTGAACGCGCTCCCGAGGGTGAGCGTGACGCCGAGCCACCTCGAGCCGCCCCAGAACACCGCCCGGCGGGCGCTGAGCCGGCGCCGGCCCAGCGCCCTCCGCCCACCGGCCTAGGACGGATCCCACTCGTCGCCGTGAGCACTGGCGCCGGATTGGCGATCTGCTCCGGGGTGGATGCGCTCTCCAGAGCGACCCTCCATCCTTCGATCTGGCTGTTCTGGCTAGGTGTGGCCGTGATCGTCGGGCCGATCGTGTTTCGACTGTGCGCCGAGGACGCCTCGCCGGGCGAGCGCATCGCGCTCGTGTTGATGCTTGGCCTGGGGCTCTATGTGGTCAAGTTGATGCGAGATCCGTTCGGCTACACGATGCCCGACGAGTTCTTCCACGCTTTCAACGCAGAGCAGATCGCCCGCCATCACAAGCTGTTCTCGGCCAACGTCGGCCTGCCGGTGACCGCCCGCTATCCAGGGCTCGAGGGAGCGACGTACGCACTGATGAGCCTCACGGGGCTGTCGAGCTTTGGGGCCGGGCTGATCGTGATCGGGGCGGCGCGGCTGATGCTGATGCTCGGGCTACTGGTGCTGTTCCTGACACTCAGCCGCTCCTGGCGGATCGCGGGCCTTGGCGCCGCGGCCTACGCCGGCAACAGCAACTTCCTGCTATGGGGCGCTCAGTTCTCCTACGAGTCGTTGGCGCTGCCCCTGATGGTCGTCGTCCTGGCGCTCATTGCGCAGCGGGCGGCGCGCATCAAGGTGGGGTTGCCCGTCCGGACCTGGGCTATTCCGATAAGCCTTGTCGTGGTGGCGGTGGTGATCACCCACCATCTCACCTCCTATCTCCTGGCCGTCATGCTGCTCGTCCTGAGCATCGCGTCGTGGCTTTTGAGAAAGCGCTTCGCGCCGCTCAAGCTCTGGCCGCTTACGCTCGTGACGTGGGCGGCCGTGATCGCCTGGTTGGTGGTCGTGGCCAGCATCACAGTCGGCTACATCTCGCCGGTCGCCACGCAGGCGTTCAAGCAGACGCTCCACACGATTCTCGGGGAGTCCGCCCCCCGGGCGCCATTTCAGGGCGGAGGCGGAGCGCCGACGGTCCCCCTAGGGGAGCGGGTGCTGAGCTTCGCTGCGCTCGGAGTGCTCGCCCTGGCGCTTCCCTATGGGCTGCGAGGCGCGTGGCGCCGGCGCAAGCGCGACCCAATCGCGCTGCTGCTCTGCGTGGCCGGGCTCGGATTCTTCGCCGTGCTCGGGCTGCGCCTGGCACCGAGCGCCTGGGAGATTGCCAACCGCACCGGCGAGTTCCTGTTCATCGGGCTGGCGCTTGTCGTTGCCTATGCGATTGCATCGCGTCCCCTTGGACGCGCCATCACCGGGCGACTCCGGATGCTCCCACTGATCGCCGCGGCCGGCGCCTGCGTGGTCGTGGTGGGTGACGCAATCTCGGGATGGCCGACGGGCGCCGTGTTGGCAGCACCGGTCCACATCGTTGCCTCCAACGGGCGGACGCTCGACTCGGACTCGATCGCGGTGGGCAAATGGGTCTACTCGCACCTGCGCGGGGCGCGGTTCGGAGCCCCCGAGTCCGAAGCCCGCACGATTCTCGTCTACGGCGACTCGCAGACCGCCTCCGGTCCCGAGTTCGACCTCAACCACATCCTCACCACGCCCAATCTGGGCTTCGAGTTGACACCGCTGCGCCGGGGACACCTCCATTACATAGTGGTCGATGACCGGGTGCGCTCGGACGACACCGCCCAAGGCTTCGCCTTTTCGCTCAGCCGGGCCGCGGGCGGGCCCGATCGGCTCTTGCCCAGCGGGGTGGCCTCGAAGTTCGCCGATCTCCCGGCCCCGATCGTGTTCGACTCAGGCCACATCCAGATCTTCGACCTGACCGAGGTGCCGTGAGCCCGGAACAGCGTCGCATTCAGCTCGTGGTCGCCGCGGCTCTCATCTGCGCGGCGGTCGTGCTCCGCGTCCCGCTAACCGCGGTGCGCGCGGTGTTCGCCGTTCCTCTGTGCCTTGTCCTGCCGGGCTATGCGATCACCCGCGCGCTCTTCCCGCGCCAGCCGCTCGGCGGCCCACAGGCGATGATGCTCACGCTCGCGCTGAGCTTCGCGACGCTTGTGATCGGCGCGGTGATCCTCGACGTACTACCCGGGGGCCTTCGCCGCAACTCATGGGTCGCGCTCCTCCTCGTCGTCGTGCTGGGTGCCGCCGCAGTGGCCACGCTTCGCCGTCCCCAGCTTCCGCGCCCGCGCCGTTGGGCGATCCGCCTGCGTGTATCGGAAGCCCTGGCCCTGACACTCGCCCTCGTCCTGGCCGGAGGTGCGTTCGCCCTCTCCCGAATCCCGCTCAAGGCGCCTCACGCCGTGGGTTACACCGAACTCTGGATGTTCACGGGCGTCCAAGGCTCCTCGCCCGCGGTCCGCATCGGCGTCTCCAGCGCCGAGCAGCGCACGACCGCGTTTCGGCTGGTGATCCAGAAGGCGAACAGCAAGCCGTTCGTGGTCGCTCGCCGCCTGGTCCTCAAACCCGGAGGCACGGCCCAATTCGAGGTCCCACTGAAGCTGTCGGTCCCGATCGCTGCGCTCGTCACCGCCAAGCTCTACCGAGGCAGCCAGGGTGCTCCTTACCGTCAGGCGACGGCGCTGATCGTGCCGCCGCTCAACGGCCTGCTCGGCGTGCGACCTCCTCAGCCCGCGATTCCCTTGAGCGAACACGTCGTGCCGGCCCGCCTCCCCGCGGTCGACATCGTCGTCAACAACTACAACTACGCCGACTATCTGAGGGCGGCGGTGGACAGCGCGCTGGCCCAGGACCATCCCGACGTCCACGTGGTCGTAGTCGACGACGGCTCGAGCGACGGCTCGCTCGAGATCCTCGAGTCCTATGGCGAGGCGATCGAGCTCGTGCGCAAGGCCAATGGCGGCCAGGCGTCGGCGCTCAACGCCGGGTTTGAGCGCTGCCGCGGAGAGGTCGTGATCTTTCTGGACGCCGACGATGTCCTGTGCCGTGGCACTGCAGCCAGCGCCGCGGCGGCGCTGGCGCGAGCGCCCGACGCGGTCCGCGTCCACTGGCGCGTGGAGCTGATCGACGGCCTGGGCCACTCGCTCGGAGCGACTCGGCCGGCGCGGAATCGTGCTCTGCCCCGCGGCGACCTTCGGCGCTCGGAGCTGTCGTTTCCTTTCGACATGCCGTGGGCTGCGATGAGCGCAAATGCATTCCGTGCCGACGCATTGAGGGCGATCATGCCCATCCCGGAGGACAACTACGGACGCTGGGGCGCCGACTGGTACCTGGTCCACCTGACGAGCCTGCTCGGTCCCGTCGCGGCCTTGGAGGAGCTGGGCGGCCTCTACCGCGTGCACGGCGCCAACGCCTTCGAGCCGGCCTCGCCGGTGCTCGATCTGGCCCGGATCCGCCGCGAAGTCGAATACCAGGCGACGACGCTCGAGGCCGTGGAAGAGCTGGCCGACCGGCTGTCGCTCGATCGGCCCAGGCGGGTTGTCTCGCTGTCGAACGTCGCGGTGCGTTTGATCTCTTTGCGTCTGGCGCCGTCGGAACATCCGATCAGCGGCGATCGCCGGCTCACCCTGATGCGGGATGCGTGTCAGGCGGCCAGGCGGCGGTTCGACGTCTCGGTGACGATTCGCCTCGCGCTCGTCGTCTGGCTTGGCGCGATCGCGCTGACCCCACGACGGGTCGCGGCCAGGCTCGCCGCTCTGCTCGTTTTTCCGGAGCTGCGGCCCGGCCGACCGCGTCGTCCGACGGCAATTGAGCGGCGCCCGACGCTCCCTTTGGCTCGCACGCGGGTGAATGAGGACAAGTGCGAGTCCTGATCGCCTCAGACCACTTCCCCCCGTTCATCGGCGGCGCCCACCGCTGGGCAGCGCTGCTCGCCACAGGGCTGGCGCGGCGCGGTCACGAGGTCTCGGTTGCCACGCCTTGGCAGCCAGGCTTGGCGCGCATCGAGCGCTACGGCGATCAGGGAATACCCGTGGACCGAGTCCGCCAGCTCCGCACCGCTGTGCCGCGCCTGGTGCGCGGCCGCGCTCAGCGTCACGCGCCGCCGTTTCCTGACCCCGTCACCGTCTACGACCTCCGACGCGCCGTACGCCGCCGGAGCACCCGAGGTCGTACTGGCGCACGGCTGGCTTGGTTTCTCGGTCGCCCCGGCCCTGGTTGGGACCGGCATTCCGCTGATCGCCTCCGCCCACGACTACGGCCACTTCTGCACTACGCGGATCCTCGTTTACCGCGACAGTCTGTGCGAGGGGCCGGCGCCGCTGAAGTGCACAGGCTGCGCCGGACGCTTTTACGGCGCACCCAAGGGGTGGGCCGCGCGCATCGGCGTCGGCATCTCGAAGCGCTGGCTGAGGCGGCGGATGGTCGCGGTCCAGAGCGTGAGCTCATTCGTCGACCAGACCCTGGCCCACCATTTCGTGGGCGACGGCTTTGCGCCTGAGCGGCGATTCATCGTGCCAGCCTTCGTAGAGACTCACTCGTCGACCGGCGTGGGGGACCACGAGATGCTGCAGCAGTTGCCGCCGCAGCCGTTCATCCTGTTCGTGGGCGCGCTTCGTCCCATCAAGGGAGTCGACGTCCTCATCGAGGCATACCGCCGCTTGGAGAAACCTCCACCGCTCGTCCTGATCGGGACGATCGAGCGCGACACCCCAGAGCTCCCTCCCGAGGCGATCGTGATCACCGACGCTCCGCACTCGGTGGTCATGGCGGCGTGGGGTCGCGCGATGATCGCGGTCGCGCCGTCGGTTTGGCCCGAGCCGCTCGGAACCGTTGCGATCGAATCTGCCTCGCGGGGAATCCCGACGATCGCCACCGCGCCGAGCGGAATGGAAGATGTGCTAGGCGAAGGGGGCGGGGTGCTGATAGCCCAGGGTGACGTCGAGGCCTTGGCTCGAGCGCTCCAGTCGCTGATCGATGACCCACGCTACCGCGAGGAGATTGCCCGCCAGGGACAGCTCAGGGCTGCCCCATTCGCGGCCGAGGTCGTGCTCAGCCGCTACGAGCGGATGCTCCAGGAGGTGACGGGGGCGGTCTCTAGCGGCGGGCGGGCGGCCGACGCCGGGTCGGGGGAGCGGCGATGAGGATCCTGATGATTGCTCCGATGGTCCCGTGGGCCGATGCGCCAGGAGCGATCCCGATGCTGCTCCATGGGCAGCTCACCGCCCTCTCGGAGCGGCACGAGGTCACGGTGGTCGCCGGTGTAGGGGACGAGCCGGGTGAGCGCGAAGCTGCCCAGGCGCTGATCGACCAGGGCGTGGACCTCCGCGCCGTCGACCGCGGGCTGCCCGTCTCGGCGCTCGAGCGCTGGCGCCGACGACGGCGTCTGGCCTGGGGGTGGCTGTCGACGGGACGGCCCTGGCGGACGGTGTGGTTTGCCACGCCCGGCGTCCAGCTGGTGATCGACGAGCTGGCGGGCGCTGCCCCTCCGTTTGACGTCGTGGCCGTCGAGGACAGCTCAATGGCGCTCTACCGGCTCCCCGCCGGGGTCCCGGCAGTTCTCACCGAACACGAAGTCCGTGTTCCCAGAGCATCCCGCCGGCGGGCGGCCGGGCCGCGTTCGATCCTCCGCGAGCTCGACTGGCGCCGGTGGAGCAGCTTCCAACGCCGGGCGTGGCGGCGCTACGCGCGCCTGCAGGTGTTCAGCGAGCGCGATGCACGCGCGGTAGCCGACCTGGCTCCCGAAGTCAGCCGGTGGATCAGGGTCAATCCCTTCGGGATCGCGATCCCACCGGCCAGCGACCCGGCGAGCGAGCAGCCAGACTCGCTTCTCTTTGTGGGCAACTTCACCCATGCTCCCAATCGCGATGCCGCGTTGTGGCTGGCTCGCGAGATCCATCCCCAGATCCGCGCCAGCCACCCGCACGCCAAGCTGTTGATCGTGGGAAGCAGCCCGCCACGTGAGGTCCTCGAGCTGGCGGTACCCGGGGTCGAGGTCCTGGCCGACGTTCCGGCCATCGAGCCCTACATCGCCTCGGCGGCTGTCGTGGTGGCGCCGCTGCGCATCGGCGGTGGCATGAGGATGAAGGTGTTGCTCGGACTGGCCAGCGGCAAGGCCGTGGTGACCACGACGCGCGGCACCGAAGGCTTCCTCGTCGAGACCGGCGGCGCACTGCCGCCTTTCCTCGTCGCCGACGAAACCGAGGCGTTCGCCGCCGCCGTGGCTGGACTGCTGGCCGACGGTGTACGGCGGCGCGAGCTCGGTGCGCGCGCTCGCGTGTTCGTCGAGCGTCACCACAGCTTGTCTGCGTGGGGGGCTCGGCTGGAGGCGGTCTACTGCGAGGCTCGTGAGGAAGCAAGCCCGTGCGCCTCCTCGTCATAACCCCACGCAACCCGCTTGGCGTGGGAGGGGTCGAGCGCCATGTGCTCGAGACGACCACCCGTCTCGCCGCGGCCGGCGTCGAGGTCGATGTGCTCTACGGGGAGACCGAGCATCGCTCGCCCGTCGAACAGCACCTCGGCGGCGTTCGCCTGCGCGCGGTCCGGGCGCGGCCCCGCGGGCGGGACTGGTACTGGGCGCCTGGCCTGTGGCGCGAGATGGCCCGCCACCGGGCCGATCTCGTCCACGTGCAGTCCTACCACACGCTGGTTGCGCCGCTGGCGATGCTGCGCGCCCGCACGCTCGGCCTCCCTTACTGCCTGACCTTTCATGCCGGGGGTCATTCCTCGCGCTGGCGGGTGCGGCTTCGATCGCTCCAGCTGCTCGCCCTGCGCCCGCTGCTCGTCCGCGCGGCGAGGCTGGTCGCCTTGGCTCGATTCGAGATCGGCCTGTACTCCTCCTCGCTCGGCCTCCCCGAGGGCCGCTTTGTCCTGATCCCCAACGGTGTCGAGGTCCCGCGCGAGCTCGAAGAGCTGGAGGGGGAACCCAAGCGCGATGTGATCGCGTCGATCGGGCGGCTCGAGCGCTACAAGGGCCACCACCGAGTAATCGAGGCGCTCCCCGGGGTGCTTGAACAGCGCCCTGAGGCACGACTGATGATCGTCGGCACGGGTCCCTATGAGGGTGAGCTCCGCCGCCTCGCCGCGCGGCTTGACCTGGCAGACCGGGTCGAGTTCACGAGCGTTCCGGCAGGCGATGGCCCGGCGATGGCGCGCTTGCTGGGCCAAGTCGCGATCGTCGTCTTGATGAGCGAGTTCGAGACCCATCCGCTCGCCGCGCTGGAGGCCGCAGCAGCCAGACGCCGCCTGCTCGTCTCAGACTGTGGCGGTCTGCGCGAACTGGCAGGCCAGGGGTTGGCACGAGCGGCTGCGCTGCCCATGACCCCCCGCGAGCTCGCTCAGCTGATCCTCGAGGAGCTCGCCAAGCCACCGCCACAGCACGCACCCGAGCTCCCCAGCTGGGATGAGTGCGCCGCCTCGCTGCTCGAGCTCTATCGCGCTGTCCTGGCCGAGGACGCCCCCGCCTGATGCCTGGCTGCCTAGCTCCGCGGCGTGGCTCGGCGCCCTGGCTCGGCGGCGGGATCGGCGGCCTAGCTCGGCGGCGGGATCGGACTCTTGTCGAGGTGGGAGAACGTGTTGCTCGTGAACGGCTTGGCGTCGATCCCGGCGGTGAAGGCAGTCTCGGCCCCCGGGCTCGACTCGATCGGCCAGTCGGTGCGGTTACCCGGTCCGGGGCTCGAGGATTCCCACCAGATGAGCGCCCTGACCATCGGGAAGACCGTGGGGAGCGACTGGAACATGTCAGTGATCCAGTTCGCCTTCGATCCACCCGTCTCAGTCGAGGACACCTCTCCTAGCAGCATCGGTTTGCCAGGAGCGATGTCCTGGGTGATCGACTGATAGGTCTGGCGGTAGAGATCCGAGAAGCTTGTCCACGGCGTATCGCCGTTGTAGCCGTCGAGGCAGGTCCAGTCGACGTACTTGTCACCCGGGTAGAGGTCAGCCAGCCGACTGTAGGTGACCCCCGGGGCGTTGATGTTGGGGCACCACACCCACGTGACGTTGGTGGCGCCGACCGAGGTGAAGATGTCGTGGACGTGGCGCCACATCGCGACATACGAGGCCGGGCTGTTGTGCTCGGCCAGCACACCCCAGGGGAACCAGTTCCCGTTCATCTCCCATGCGAAGCGGAGGAAGAACGGATGGCCCCAAGCCTTGGCTGACTCAGCCCACTGGCGCAGGTACGAATCGTCGGCGCCACCGGCGATCCGGGCGTCGACGTTGGCCGCCCACCCGGGTGCCCAGGAGAAGAGCGGGATCGCGCCGTAGGCGCGAACGGCGTCGAACTGCGGTGTCTGGAATCCGCAGTATCCCTTGCAGTAGGGGGAGGAGTAGAAGCTCGAGCCCCAGCTGATGATCGACAGCTGCTTTCCCGTCAGGTTCGTGAAGTCGCTGACCAGCTTCATGTTCCAGGGAGCCTGTTCGTGTGAGTTCTGGATCAGAGCGCCCCAGTAGACGGGCCCGGGCGCGGTCAGCTGAACCCGGTGCGCGATCCTTACGCTCTGGGAGTGGTTGACCGCCTCCGGCGCCTTTGGCCCCCGCGCGGCCGAGCCGATTACGTGGGTCGCCCACAGCGCCAGTACCAGGAACACCACCGCGGCGGCCGCCAGCCCAATGGAGACGCGTTCACGCATCGTGACGCGTCCATGCGCGATGGCTCGGGTCACGCCCGGCAGACGACCAATCTCCATCCCTGAGCTCCCACATACTGCGCGTTAGGGCACGGCGGGCAGCCCCAGCCACCCAGAGCAGAAGCAGCTTAGCGCGCGATTGCGCCGGTTCGGCGGGGCCGAGATCCGTCAGCCGCCGGCTTGCGGATCCGGGCAATCTCATGGCTGAGCTCACCGCGGAGGCGCAATCGGATTGGTGCTCAGCGCGGCGTATGCGTTGGGTGCGTAGGTGGAGCCCTCGATCACCCGGCTGAAGGCAGAGCGAGACCCCGCCGAGCTCTCGATCGGCCAGTCGTTATGGCCTCCGGGGCCTGGGCTCGAGATGTCGTACCAGAGGACGGCATGCACCGCCGGGAAGTAGGAGGTGAGATGGGACAGCATGTCGCGGATCCACTGTGCTTTCGAGCCGCCGGCTTCGGTAGAGCCTGTCTCACCGATTGCCATCGGCTTGCCGGGTGCGATGCTTGAGGTGATCGTGGCGTAATCGGAGGCGAACAGGTCGTGGAATCCGGTCCACGGAGCGTCGCCGTTGTAGCCGTCGAGACAGGTCCAATCGACGTAGCTGCTTCCCGGGTAGAGGTCGGCGAGCGGCCGGTAGCTGATCCCGGGCACGTCGACGTTGGGGCACCACACCCAGGTGGCGTTGGTAGCGCCGACCGAGGTGAAGATGTCGTGGACGTGGCGCCACATCGCGATGTAGCCGGCCGGGGTGTTCCCGTTTACGCCCATGCCCCACGGGAACCAGTCTCCGTCCATCTCCCAGTCGAAGCGAAGGAAGAACGGATGGCCCCAGGCCTTGGCGGCCTGCGCCCAGGCGGTGATGTAGCTGTCCTGGGCGCCGGCGGCGATCTGGGCGTCGCTGTAGTCGCTCGTCGTCTGCCAGCTGAACCAAGGGATCGTCCCGTTCTGGCGGACCTTGTCGAAAACGTCAGGTGGGAACGTGCAGGCGCCGCCACAGTACGCGGCCGACGAGAACGGCGCGCCGAATGGGAGAAGGCTCGCTGCCTTGCCGCCCGCGTCGGCATTCTGGAAGTCCGTCTGTCCGTTCCAGTCCCATGGCGGATGGCTGCCCGTGAACTGGTCCCCGACGTAGGCGCCCCAGTAGACCGATGCGCCGATGACCGGATTGCCGCCACTGGTCGAACCACCACCCGTCTGGGGCGGCGGCTGCTGTTGGGGCGGCGGCTGCGGCTGGGGCGGCGGAGGAGGCGGCTTCTTGCGCGCCGACGCCGCCGGGGCCACGGCCAGCGCAGTCCCTGCCGTCAGCGCGACCACAACCGGCAGGGCTGACAACGCCTGTCGCGCTTTGCGGCCTATTAGCCCCCGGCCCCCCCGACGGACGGGCCCACTTGTGACGGCCTGCTTCAACTACCCGCCCTGGTGTCAGTTGTCGCGATCGTCGCGCTCGGCGGCTCAGGTTAGCGCCTGATCCCGCGATTCACTAGGGCCGCGGGATCGGGTTCACGTTCAATCCCGCGTAGCCGTTGCCGGCGTACACGGGGCTCTGGATGCCGGCCGAGAAGGCCGCCTCGGAGCCACTCGAGCTCTCGATCGGCCAGTCGGTGTGGCCGCCGGGGCCCGAGGAGCTGATGTCATACCAGAGCAACCCGTGGATCTGCGGGAACTCTGTCGGAAGGCCGGAAAGCAGGTTTGTGATCCACGTCGCCTTGGAACCACCCGTCTCCGTCGAGCCGGTCTCGCCGACGACGATCGGCTTGCCCGGAGCCATGGCTGTCAGTTGCCCATAGGTGGAGCTGATCAGGTTCTGGAAGCTCGTCCACGGCACGTCGCCGTTATAGGCATCGAGACCGACCCAGTCGACGTAGCCGGCGCCGGGATAGAGATTGGACATCGGGCTGTAGGTTGATCCGGGGGCATCGATGTTGGGGCACCACACCCAGGTCGCGTTGGTTGCGCCGACCGAGGTGAAAATGTCGTGGACGTGGCGCCACATCGCGACGTAGTCGGCCGGCGTGTTTCCGTCAACGCCGACGCCCCAGGGGAACCAGTTGCCGTTCATCTCCCAGTCGAAGCGAAGGAAGAACGGATGGCCCCAGGCCTTGGCGGCCTGCGCCCAGGCGGTGATGTAGCTGTCCTGGGCGCCGGCGGCGATCTGGGCGTCGGTGTAGTCAGCCGTGGTCTGCCACGTGAACCACGGAATCATCCCGGCTGCCCTGACCGTGTCGAACATGCTCGTGGGGAACGTGCAGTAGCCGCTGCACCACTGCGAGGAGTAGAAGGGAGCACCGAATGGCAGAAGGCTCGGTGCCTTGCCGCCGGCGTCGGTGTTCTGGAAGTCGGTCTGCGCGTTCCAGTCCCAGGGCGGATGGCCGCCGGTGAACTGATCGCCGACGTAGGCGCCCCAGTAGACCGATGGCCGAGCCGGACCCGTCGGGGTCGTGGTGGTCGTGGTGGTAGGCCCGCTCGAGGTCGTGGTCGTGGTCGTGGTCGACGGGCTCGTGGTTGTGGTGGTCGTGGTCGGCGGACTCGTGGCGGTCGTACCGTTGGCTGTCCCGCTGGTGACCGGGGAGGCGGTCGGAGAGGCCAGCGTGGCGCCGGTGCTGCCGGCTTCGCCCCGGGGAATTGGGGTCCGGTTGCCACGGCCGCGGCGTCGGCTCGTCCGCGCCTGCGCCGCGGCGGCGCGGTGGGCGTGATGGCGGCGGTGACCTCGGTGGCAAGCGCGGCGCCGGTGGCCCGAGCGATGCGCGCCTGGGCAGTTGTGAGACGCCGCGGCCGAGGAGGAGCGGTAGCCCCCAGCGGAGGCGGTCGCCGATGCCGACGGACCGCCGATCGCCAGCAGAGCAGAGGTGGCGAGAGCGAGCCAGCCGCGACGGACCGAAGGGGGCGCCATGCGGACGGATCGACCCGCCGTTGGACCGTATTATGGAAAGAAGGTGCCATGTGGACGCTTATACGAGCGCTAGATTCGCGCCCGCGTGACCCCCGTTGACATCAGCGTCGTTGTGTGCGCCTACGACGAGCGCCGCTGGGAGCAGATCCAGGCTGCCCTTCAGTCGGTCCGCGAGCAGAGCGTTCCGCCGCGGGAAGTCGTCGTGGTGGTCGACCACAATCCGTCGCTGCTCGAGCGGCTGCGGCCGCAGGGCACGGCCAAGGTGGTTCCCAATGCCCACGCCCCGGGGCTGGCCGGCACACGCAACAGCGGGCTGGCGGCGGCCTCGGGAACCGTCGTGGCGTTCCTCGACGATGATGCGGTGGCCTCGCCGAGGTGGCTCGAGATGCTGCGCGACGCCTACCGCGACGACCAGGTGGCGGCAGTTGGCGGAAGCGCCGAACCGCTGTGGCAGACCGCGCGGCCGGCCTGGTTCCCCCGCGAGTTCGACTGGGTGATTGGCTGCTCCTATCTGGGGATGCCGGAGCAAGAGCAGGAGGTGCGCAACCTGTTCGGCTGCAACATGTCCTATCGCCGGGCGCTCGTCGAGGAGATCGGAGGATTCAGGATCGGCTACAGCTGCGACGAGACCGAGCTGTGCATCCGAATCGGCCAGCGTTGGCCGGAGAAGAAGATCCTCTACCTCCCGGAGGCGAAGATCGGCCACAACGTCCCGGCCGACCGCACGCGCTTCCGGCGGTTTCTCAAACGCTGTTACTTCGAAGGGGGCTCAAAGCGGGTGGTCGCGGCGCTCGTCGGCCGAAGTCACGGCTTGGCCACCGAAGTCGATTACACGCGAACGGTGCTCCCCCGCGCCGTCGCGCAAGGGCTGGGCGACCTCGTTCGCCGTCGCGACCCCGCGGGCGCCGCGCGGGCGGCAGCGGTCGTGGCAGGCTTGGCCAGTACCGGCGCGGGTTACCTGGTCGCGAGCCTGTTCACGGCGCGGGCCGCCCGCCGGCGGGGGTGGACCGGAGATCTGCCCGCTTGAGGCAGGGCCGGTCCCGCTCAGGGGCCGAGGCGCTCGTCCTCGATGCCTCGGAGCGCCACAGCCTGGTCACCGTGCGCAGCCTTGCCCGCCATGGGGTTGTCGTGGCCGCGCTCGGCTACCGCGGGAGCTCCCCGGCACTCCACTCGCGTGGCTGTAGCGCGAGCGGCGTGATCCCCGATCCCGCGGCGGACTCAGGCCGCTTTGCTGCCGCCGTCATCCGGCGGGCGCAGGAGCTCGGGGCACGGGCTGTGATCACGGTGAGCGACGGATCGATCGAGGCCCTGCGGCCACGGCGGGCAGAGCTCGAGCGTCACGCCCGCCTCGCCCTGCCAGGCGAGCGGGCGCTTCAAGCGGCGATCGACAAGCGGCGAACCCTGGGCCTGGCCTCCGAGCTCGGGATCCGCGTGCCGCGCAGCGTCCGGCTCGCACCTGGCGCCGACGTTCAAGCGGCACTGGCCGAAGTCGGCCTCCCGCTGATGGTCAAGCCGGCGAAATCGTGGTACGTCACGGGATCAGGCGGCTTTCGGCTGGCGCCGCAACCCGCAAGCTCGGAGAACGAAACGATGCGAGCGCTCGAAGCCATGTGGGCGGTGGGGGCTGAGCCCATCGTGCAGGAGTGGGTTCCCGGGCGGCGGGAAGCGGTCAGCCTCCTGCGGGACCATGGACGGGTAAAGGCGCGCTTTGCCCAGGTTGCCGAGCGCATGTATCCACCCCAGGGGGGCAGCTCGGTCCTCCGACAGAGCATCGCGCTCCCCCCGGACTCGACGGCGGCGGCCGAGCAGCTGGCTGGAGCTTGCGAGCTTGACGGCTACTGCGAGATCGAATTTCGCCGCACCCGCGACGGGGTTCCCGTGCTGATGGAGATCAACCCCCGGCTGTCGGCGTCGGTCGAGATCGCGGTGCGCTGCGGAATCGACTTTCCCTTCCTCGTCTATCAGTGGGCGACCGGGCATGCTGTTGACGCCGCTGGGCCCTATCGGACCGGGCTGCGGATGCGTTGGCTGGGAGGCGACATCCGGCGCCTGCGCGAGGTGGTAGGGGGCGCCGGAGGTCCCGACGCCGAACGGCCGGCGGCCGCCCTGGCCCGCTTCACGCTCGACTTCCTGCGCCCGAGTGGCTACGACTACCTCGGCGCGCGCGACCCACTCCCCGCGGTGATAGCCGGTGGTGCTTTCATCACCGGCCTGATCAGGGATGTGTTCGTGAGCAGGCGCGGAGGGGGCGAACGATGAGATCCGATCCGGTAGCGATCGTGGGGGCCGGGCCATACGGACTCGCCTTGGCCGCACACCTACGGGCGCGCCGGGTTCCGTTCCGCATCTTCGGCGAGCCGATGTCGAGTTGGCGGGAGAACATGCCTGCGGGCATGCGCCTGAAGTCAGAGCTCCCCGCCTCGAGCATTTCCGATCCGGCGGGTGCGTACTCGCTCGAGGCGTTCTACCGCGAGAGCGGCCGCGACCCAGCCACCCTGGAGCCCGTGGAGCTCGAGACCTTCTCCGAATACGGGCTGTGGTTCGCCCGCGCACTCGTATCGGATCTCGAGGAGACATCCGTTCGTCGAGTCGCCGCAGCCGATGGCCTCGGCTTCGAGGTCGAACTCGAGACGGGCGAGAGGTTCCGCGCGGCGGCGGTCGTCGTTGCGGCCGGTCACCTCAGCTTCGCCCAACTGCCGCCGGAGCTGCGCGCACTGCCGGAGGGGGTGGTGAGCCACTCCTCGGCCTACGGCGAGCCGGCGCCGCTGGACGGGCGCCGGGTTGCCGTGCTGGGGGCGGGTCAATCTGCGCTTGAAACGGCGGTCCTGCTAGAGCGCGCCGGGGCCCACCCGACGCTGGTCGCGCGCACCGACGCGCTCGTCTGGAACCCCGTCCCGCCCGGGCCTGTCCGCCCGCTGCGCGCGCGCTTGCGCGCGCCCACGTCCGGGCTCGGCCCAGGCTGGCGCGTGCTCTTCTACTCCGAGCTGCCCCAGGTCTTCCGTCGCCTTCCAGTGCAGCGCCGCCTCCGGCTGGTGCGCGAGACGCTCGGACCGGCCGGCGCGTGGTGGCTGAGGGAGGCGTTCGAGCGATCGGTCCCGGTCCTCCTGGGTTGCCGGCTCGAGGCTGCCGCCAGTGACGGCGACGGAGTGCGCCTGCGCCTGCGCGCGGCGGACGGCCAGGCCCAGGAGCTCGCAGTCGACCACGTCGTGGCCGCAACCGGCTACCGGGTCGACGTCAGCCGCCTCGACTTTCTGGACTCCGGGCTGGTGGCTCGTCTCGAGCTGGTGGATGGCTCGCCCGTCCTGCGCCGCGGCTTCGAGTCCTCGGTGCCCGGTGTGTCCTTTGTCGGGCTCGCGGCGGCTGCGAGCTTCGGGCCCGTGATGCGCTTCGTCTACGGGTCGGGCTTCGCAGCCCGCAGCGTCGCCCGAGACTTACGCCGCCTGTCCATCTCAGCCTCCAGTCGGGTGACCGCCTCACCCCAGCCCGCCCCGCTCGTGGGGGTAGGCATCGATCTCGTGTGTGTCGAGGAGGTCGAGGAGTCGATCGGTCGCTTCGGTGAGCGCTACCTACAGCGGATCTTCACCGACGGCGAGCTTGCCGAGTGTGGCGGGAGCGTCCGCTGCCTGGCCACCCGCTTCGCCCTCAAGGAGGCGGCGATCAAGGCACTCGCCCCAGGCCCGGAGCCGATACCGTGGCAATGCATCTGCGTCGTCTCAAGTGAGTCGGGACGGCCGTCGATAAAGCTCACGGGTCTGGCCGATGAGCTAGCCCGGCAAAGAGGCATCTCGCACCTTCAGGTCAGCATGGCCGGAAGGGGAGCCCTTGCCGCTGCGGTGGTCATCGCCCACCGTGACCAGGACGAGTCCAAGGAAGAGTGATGATCGATCCCATCGGCAGCGAGATCCGCAATGTCATCCGGGAGCACGGACGGCTTCCCGTCGACGTCGACTCCCTTGCTGACGGCGCCGATCTGTTCGGAGCCGGGATGACCTCCCACGCCAGCGTGAGCGTGATGCTCGCGCTGGAAGACGCCTTTGACATCGAGTTCCCCGACAACATGCTGACCCGCAGCGTGTTCGAGAGTGTCGGCTCGATTGCCCTCGCCGTGCAGGAGCTGACACGGGAGGCGGCGTGAGCGTCACGCTCAGTCGGGACGAGGCGTTCGTGACGCTGGCGGGTCAGATCGCGCGAGAGGTCGCCGTCCTCCACGCCGACGACGTCGATCGGGACGCCCGGTTCCCGTCCGAGGCCGTCGCGTCGCTGCGTGACGCAGAGCTTCTCTCCGCCTACGTTCCCGAGCGGCTGGGAGGCGGCGGAGTCTCATTCGAGGCCGTGGCCACCACGTGCTACGAGCTCGGGCGCTCGTGCTCGGCCGTCGCGATGGTGTTCGCCATGCACCAGATCCAGGTGGTCACGATCGCGCGCCACCTCGATGGCTCGCCATGGTTCGAGGACTACCTGACCAGATTGTGCGCCGAGCAGCGGCTGATCGCCTCGGTGACCTCGGAGATCGGCACTGGGGGAGACATGGGACGGTCGATCGCCGCCGTCGAGCCCGCCGGCGACGGCGTGTGCTCGTTCGTCAAGCAGGCGCCCACCGTCTCCTATGGCGCCTACGCCGACGACCTTCTGACCACCGCCCGCCGTGCACCCGACGCCGAGCCAGGCGATCAGGTGCTCGTTCTGACCTCGTCCGACCAGACCGAGCTCGAGGCCGCCGGAGTGTGGGACACGCTTGGCATGCGCGGGACGTGCTCGCCTGGGTTCACCGTACGTGCCCGGTTCGCGGAGGACCAGGTGCTGGCCGCACCGTTTGCCCGGGTCGCCACCGAGTCGATGGTCCCCGTCTCCCACATCCTCTGGTCCCACGTCTGGCTCGGCATCGCCACCGAAGCGTTCGAGCGCGGACGGGCCTTCGTCCGAGCTGCCGCCAAGAGCAAGCCGGGCCAGCCGGTGCCCGCCGCCCACAGCCTGTCCCGTGTGATGAGTGAACTCGCCCTGCTGAGGGCCGAGGTGGAGGCCGGTTTGCGGGACTTCATCTCGGCAGATGAGACCGAGGACCGCGAGCGTCTATCGACGATGGCCAGCGTGCTCCGCTTCAACAACCTCAAGCTGGCCGCCTCCGAGCAGGCGCCGCGAGTCTGCCAAGCCGTGCTCGAGGTGATCGGGATCGCCGCTTACAAGAACGACTCGCCGTTCACCGTCGGCCGTCATCTGCGCGACGCGCTGTCGGCTCGTCTGATGGTGGCCAACGAGCGCATCCATACCGTGGACGCCGGCCTCTTGATGATCTCCAAGGAGGTGTAAGCCGTGACGGCTACGCGGGAGGCGAGCGCCGATCAGGCTGCCTTTCTCTCCCGGCTGCTCGAGCGGGGGCTGCTGATCGCCTCAGGCGTGCCGGGCGTCTACGGTCACAATCAGGTCTTCGAGGAGGTTCGCAGCGGGCTCGACCGCCTCCTCACCCGCGAGGCTCAGCTGGGCGGGGCGATCCGCATGCGCTTCCCGCCCGTCGTCCCTCGCCGCCAGCTCGAAGAGAACGGCTACCTCTCATCCTTCCCGCACCTGGCCGGAACCGTGTACGCGTTCGAAGGCTCAGAGCGCGAGGCTGAGCTCCAGGCCAAGCGCGCGGACCGCCATGAGGACTGGGGCGAGTTCCAGCGGATGACCGACCTTGTGCTCACGCCGGCCGCCTGCTATCCGGTCTATCCCGCGGTTGCCGCCCGGGGTCCTGTCTGCCCCGGCGGCGTGTTCGTCGACGCCGGCGGGTCCTGGGTGTTCCGGCACGAGCCCTCGCACGATCCGGCGCGCCGCCAGATCTTCCACCAGCACGAGCTGGTCAGGATCGGGGAGCCGAGCACCGTCCTGGCCTGGCGCGATGAGTGGGCGCAGCGCGGCCTCGAGGTGCTCGGCAGGCTCGAGCTCGACCCCTCGCTCGACAACGCCTCCGATCCCTTCTTCGGTCGCCGTGGGCGGATGCTCGCAGCGGGCCAGCGCGAACAGGCGCTCAAGTTCGAGCTGGTGGTGGACATCGGAGGGGAGGCGCCCACCGCGGTCGCCTCGTTCAACCACCATCAGCATCACTTCAGCCAGGTCTACGGCCTCGAGCTCGAAGGCGGCGAGATGGCCCACACCTCGTGCGCGGGGTTCGGCCACGAGCGGATCGTGCTCGCCCTGCTCTACCGCCACGGGCTTGATCCCGAGGCCTGGCCCAGCACGGTCCAGCGGGAGCTCGAGCTATGAGCCTGACTGTCCCGACGTGCACGGGGCACGATCCCGCGACCTATCGCTCCCACCTGCTCCACTCCCCGGAGCGGAACTACCCGGAAAGCAACTGTTACAGCGACATCCTGATCGAGCTCTTGCACGCTCGCGGGTACGAGCCGCTCGCGACCTTCGGCCACCTGGTGCGGATGGATTTCGAGGGAGACCAGTGGACCTTCTTCAAGCCACCGCCTGAGGACCTCGAGCTCCTCTACGGGATCGACATCCACGAGATGCAGCCCTACCGCCTGCTGCCAGACCAGATCTCAGAGCAACTGGCGGCGGGCAGGACGATGATCGTCGAGCTCGACTCCTTCTACCTGCCCGACACCGCGGCCACCAGCTACCGAACAGCTCACGTCAAAAGCTCGGTGGCTGCCGAGGCGATCGATCCGGAGGCCGAGAGGTTCCGCTACTTCCACGGCCTCGGGCTGTACGAGCTCTCCGGGGAGGACTACCGCGGCTGCTTCCGGCTCGGGGATGAGCTGCTGCCCGACGTCCTGCCTCCCTATACCGAGCTCGTCCGCTTCGACGTTCCTCCGCTCGTGGGCGACGAGCTTCGCTCGGCCGCCCGCGGACTCCTCAATCGTCACCTCGGCCGCCGGCCTGATGGCAACCCGTTCGAGTCCTTTGGGCTCCAGCTGGCCGACGTCCTGCCTGGGCTGCTTGCCGGCAGCCTCGACGCCTTCCATGCCTATGCCTTCGCCACGGTGCGGATGGCCGGTGCGGCGTTCGAGATCCTTGCCAGCCACGCGCAATGGCTACTGGGGCGCGAAGGCCGTGCCGCCGCCGAGGCCTGCCAGGAAATCGTCGCGGGATGCAAGGCACTCGGGTTCCGGCTGGCCCGGCGTCGCGCCTTCGAGCTCGAGCCGCGGATCGAGGCGCTGGCCTGTGCGTGGGAGCGGGCCATCGACGCGTTGACCGCGGCTGCATGACCGGTGGCCGGGCACAGCTCACGCTCGGCTGGCGCGCGCTGGGCACTCAGCCCGGCCACGTAGCCGACTCAGCCGAGCTCTCGCTCCAGCTGGCCGCCGGGACCCTGTCCACCTTCCCGGTCGCGGTGCCGGGCTCAGTGTCGGATGCCTCCGGCGACCCCGACGCGCTCGACTGGTGGTTCTTTACCGAGCTCGACCTGGCGCCGTCCACCGGCGACGAAGAGAGCGCGCTGTGCTTCGACGGGCTCGCCACCCTCGCCGAGGTCTACCTCGACGACACGCTCGCGCTGACCAGCGAGTCGATGTTCGCCGCCCACCGGATCGACCTCAGCGGCTTCGCCGGCGGCCCCCTCCGGGTGGCCGTGTGCTGCCGCGCGCTGGCGCCCAGGCTCGCGGAGCGTCGCAAGCCACGCGCGCGCTGGCGCGCGCGACTCGCGGCGGGAAATCTGCGCTTCTATCGGACGATGTTGATGGGGCGGGCACCGGGCTTCGCCCCGGGCCCGCCTGTGGTCGGGCCCTGGCGTGCGGTCTGGGTGGCTCGTCGCCGGGTCGTGGCCGTCGAGGACGTCGTGTTGCGCGTGCGGGTGCAGGGGCACGCTGGCCGAGTCGAGCTGAAGGCGCGCCTGCGCGCGATCGGAAGCGCCCCGCGGCCCGAGCGGGCAGAGTTGGAGCTCCGGGGTCCCGGCGGGTCGGTTCATCGAGCCGAGCTGTCGCTCGGCGCCGACCACGTGAAGGGCGGGCTGGACGTCGGCCAGGCGGAGCTCTGGTGGCCGCATACGCACGGTCCCTCACCGCTCTACGACGCGACGCTCGTCCTGGGCCGGGAGCGGGTCGAGCTCGGGAGGGTCGGCTTTCGCACCCTCGAGCCGGTGCGCGAGCTCGAAGAGGGCCTCGCTCTGCGCGTCAACGGGGTCCAGCTGTTTGCGCGGGGGGCGGTGTGGACACCGCTTCACGGCGCGCTGCGTCCTCCCGAGACAGGCGAGCTCCGCGATCGCCTCGAGAAGCTCGTCGCCGCCGGTATGAACATGGTCCGGATCCCGGGCACTGCGTGCTACGAGACGGCCGATTTCCACGATCTATGCGACGAGCTCGGGATCCTCGTCTGGCAGGACCTGATGTTCGCCAACCTCGACTATCCCGAGTCAGACCCAGGCTTCATGGAAGCCGTCGAGCAGGAGGTTCGTGCTGTGCTCGCCGCTCTTGGTCGGCGGCCGAGCCTGGCGGTCGTGTGCGGCTCGAGCGAGGTCGCCCAGCAGGTGGCGATGGTGGGGCTCGACCCCAGTCTGGCCAGCGGGCCCCTGTTCGGCGAGCTGATCCCGCGTCTGGTCGAGGAGGCCTCGCTCGGGGCCGTCTATGTGCCCTCGGCGCCTTGGGGCGGCGCGCTCCCGTTTCGCACGGACCGCGGCGTGGCCTCCTACTTCGGGGTGGGCGGATACATGCGCCCCCTCGAGGACGCGCGCCTGGCCGCCGTCAAGTTCGCTGCCGAGTGCCTGGCCTTCTCGAACGTTCCCGATCGAGAAGCACTCGCCGAGCTGGCCGGACCCGGCGGATCGCCCGCTCTCCAAGATGCGCGTTGGAAAGCCGGCATTCCCCGGGACGTCGGAGCCGGATGGGACTTCGAGGACGTCCGCGACCACTACCTGCGCCTGCTCTACGGCGTCGACCCGGCCGAGCTTCGCCGGGTCGAACCAGATCGCTACCTCGAGCTCGGGCGAATCGTCACCGGCGAGGTGATGGCCGAGGTGCTCGGTGAGTGGCGCCGAGCGGACTCGACTTGCGCCGGAGCGATCATTCTCTGGCTAGCCGACTTGCATCCCGGCGCCGGGTGGGGCCTGCTCGATCACCGCGCCGAGCCGAAGCCCGCCTATCACTACGTCCGGCGGGCACTGGCACCGGTAGCCGTATGGATGACTGACGAGGGCCTCAACGGGATCGCGGTACACGCCGCCAACGACCGTCCGGTGCCCCTCGACGCGCGGCTGCGCCTGGCTTTCTACCGCGACGGAGTTCGCGTCGACGGGGCTGACACCGAGCTCCATCTGGGGGCCCACGAGTCTCGTACCCACGACCCCGAAGCGCTCCTCGGCCGGTTCGTGGACGCCTCATGGGCCTACCGCTTCGGACCCCCGCCGCACGATTTGATCGTGGCCAGCCTGGAGCACGAGGGCGGGTTGCTCTCGCAGGCGTTCCGATTCCCCGCGGGGCGTCCGGCCAGCAGACGCACCGCAGCCGAGCTGGGGCTCGAGGCGAGCCTCGGGCTGGAGGGCGACGGAGCTCTCCGGCTACACGTCGCTAGCCGCTGCTACGTACATGGGGTGACGGTGAGCTTGCCGGGCTTCACATGTCAGGAGCAATACTTCTCGCTCGAGCCTGGAGCGCCGCGAATGCTCCTGCTGCGCCCCAGCGGTGCCGAAGGGCCAGCGACGACCGGCCCGGGCGAGCTCGCCGCGCTCAACCTCGAGAGCCGAATGCGGCTACGTAGCCCCGACCTCGTCCGGGAGCCGTCGATATGAGCGCGGTACCGCTCTATCTCGAGCTAGAGCCTCACCCGGCGTTCGTTTTCTTGCATCTGCCTGACGCCGGGGCGCGGAGCGACACCGGCGTCCTGCTCTGCCCGCCGTTCGGCTGGGATGAGGTGTGCTCCTACCGCAGCCGCCGTGCCTGGGCGGAGCACCTGGCGGCGAACGGGCATCCCGCTCTCAGGCTCGACTTTCCGGGCAGCGGCGACAGCGCTGGCTCGCCCTCGGATCCCGGACGCCTGGACGCCTGGACAGCTGCCGCTGGACAGGCAGCCGTGCTCCTGCGAAGCCGCACCGACTGCCGACGTGTGGTGGCCATTGGCATTGGCCTCGGCGGCCTCGTAGCGGTTCGTTCGGTCGCCCACGGTGGTGAAATCGACGACCTCGTGCTGTGGGCGGTGCCCGCCCGCGGGCGCTCGCTCGTTCGCGAGCTCGAGGCCTTTGCCCGCCTCGAGGCCGAGTGGACCGGCGCGGCGCCGCCCGGCGAGGGTGACTACGACGGACTCGCCGCCGGTGGCTTTCGGCTGAGCTCGGAGACGATGGGATCGCTGCGCGAGCTCGATCTGACTCAGCTCGAGCTTGCTGACACCGACGAGCGGCGTGTGCTGTTGCTCGACCGCGACGGGATAGGTCCCGACAAGCGTCTTCTGGCGCACCTGGAGGGGCTGGGCGTCGAAGTGACGGTGGCACCGGGTGAGGGGTACGCGCGGATGATGGACGACCCCCGTTGGTCACGCCGGCCCGAGGGGGCTTTCGCCACGACAAGCGCGTGGCTGCGCGAGCCCGCGCGCGTCGCGGTGGCTGCGCCAGGCACGCGCGGTGGGGGGCGATCCTCAGCCCCTCCGGCCGCCGACGCCTCGGACACTCTGCAGCTGACCGTAAACGGCAACGCGATACGTGAGACGCCGACTTTCTTCGACCTCGAGTTCGGACGTCTGTTCGGGATCCTGGCGGAGCCGGTGGACGAGCCGCGGGCGGACGTTTGTGCGGTCCTCCTCAATGCTGGTCCGGTGCGGCGAATCGGTCCCAATCGCGTGTGGGTCGAGATCGCCCGGCGCTGGGCCGCGCGCGGCGTCCCCACGCTGCGGGTGGACATGAACGCGCTGGGTGACTCCGAGGGCGACGAGGCACGCTACGCCTCCGAGCATGCCTACTACGTCCCCGAGCTGAGCCAGCAGACGCTTCGGCTGCTTGACGAGCTCGAGCACCGCGGCTTCCCGCCGCGATTCGTCCTGGCTGGGCTCTGTTCGGGTGCCTACTGGTCGTTCCGCGCAGCCGAGTGCGATCCACGCGTGGCGGGCGCCTTCATGATCAATCTGTGGTGCTTCTTCTGGAGCCGCGCACTGTTTCTCGACCGGGAGTGGCAAAAGGCGCCGCGGCTCCTGCGCAAGCGTGAGAACGTCTACCACGCCGCGGGGATGCTTGCCCTCGGCGTTGTCCGCACGCCCCGCCGCGCGTGGCTCCGGCGCCGTCGCCGGCACGCGATCGAAGTCGCATTGGGAAAGCTGGACGACCGGCGCGCGGAGCTCCTGTTCGTGTTCTCCGAGAACGAGCCATTGGCCGACGACCTCGAAACCGAGCGGGCGCTTCGGAGGGTGGTGGATGCTGCACCTTCTTTCATGCTCGTGCGGATGCCGACGGCCGACCACACGCTCCGCGATCCACCGCTCCAACGCCGTCTGCTCGAAGTGCTCGACGCCGGGCTGGGTCGGCTGGTGGGTGGCTAGGTGTGGTTCCTAGCCGCGCGGAACTTGGTGAATCCGGTTGGCACATCGTCAACCGCAGTCACAAAGTTCAACGAAAGCGGCGCGAGGGCCGATAGACCGTATTATTGGCGTCGCCGGGGTTTGGCATGAGAACCGCGCAGACCATGGGGGCCAAGACGATCGTTCCGCGCCTGGCGCGGGTGTTCGAAGAGCGGCCGGATGACCTTGCCGTGATAGCGGATGACGCGGTGCTCAGCTTCCGGCAGCTGGAGGAGCGCGCGGATCGCTTAGCCGCCGAGCTGCGGGCATGTGGCGTCAAGCCGGGAGCGCTCGTGGCCCAGTGTGTTGAACGTTCGGCCGCCCTGGTGGTCGCCGGTCTTGCCGTGCTGCGGGCGGGTGGTGCGTTCGTGGCAATCGACCCGCGGTACCCGCAGGCCCGGATCCACTGGATGCTGGAAGACGCCGGGGTGGCGGCCGTAGTGGCCGACGCCCCGACTGCGGAGATCCTCGGAGACGCAGTACCCGTCGTGCTGGCTTCGGTTGGCGAGGTAGCGTCCGGGCGCCCAAGCGACCTTCCGGCCATTACGCCCCCGGGGCCGGACGATCTCGCCTACGTCGTCTACACCTCCGGCTCGACGGGCCTCCCCAAGGGCGTGCTGATCGAGCACGCCAGTCTCATGAACCTCGTGCACTGGCATCTGCGCGCCTTCGGCCTCACCGCCGGCGATCGCACGACACAGATCGCCAGCCCCGGGTTCGACGCGGCGGTCTGGGAGATCTGGCCGGCCCTCGTCGCTGGGGCGACCATCCTCGTGGTGCCCGACGAGCTGCGCACAGATCCCGCGCGGCTGCGCGACTGGCTGCTATCCAAGGAGATCGCGATCTCGTTTATCCCGACCGCGCTGGCCGAGCGGCTGCTGGAGCTTCCGTGGCCGACCGCTGGGAAGCTGCGTTACCTGCTTACGGGCGGCGACGCGCTCGGACGCCGCCCCCCCCAGGAGCTGCCCTTCGCGCTCGTCAACAACTACGGCCTGAGCGAGACGACGGTCGTCGCCACGTCCGGGCTCGTGGCTGCCGGGGGAGACGGCCGCCCGTCGATCGGTCGGCCGATTGACGGGGTCCAGGCGGAGGTGGTGGATGAGCGATTCGAGCCTGTGGCGCCCGGCGAACAAGGCGAGCTGGTGCTCGGCGGCGTCGCGCTGGCACGCGGGTACCTCGGCCGGCCCGATCTGACGACGGAGCGCTTCCGCGAGACCCCACGCGGCCGGCGCTACCTCACAGGGGATCGCGCGCGCTGGCGCCAGGATGGAGAGCTCGAGTTCCTGGGTCGGCTCGACGACCAGCTCAGCATCCGCGGCTTCCGCGTCGAGCCCGGCGAGGTCTCGGCCGCGCTGGCGCGTCATCCGGATGTCAGCGCGAGCGCTGTGGTGGCGGCTGGAGACTCGAGCAGTGACCGCCGGCTCGTCGCCTACGTCGTGCCGGCGACGGGCGCCGCTCCGGACCCCGCAGAGCTCGCGGCCCACGCGGCCGCCAGCCTGCCCGAGTACATGGTGCCCTCGCAATGGGTTCTCCTCGACGAGCTTCCGGTCACGGCCCATGGCAAGCTCGATCGCGCGGGGCTCCCCGAGCCGGACGCAGTGACACCGGCATCCGACGCGCCGGCGCTGGATGGCGCTCGCCAGACCGTAAACACGACCACCGAAGCAGAGGTGGCAGCGATCATCGCTGACCTCCTCGGCACGGAAACGGTCGGCAGCGATGAGAACTTCTTTCTCATCGGCGGCCACTCGATGCTTGGCGCTCAGCTGATCGTCCGCCTGGAGGAGCGCTTCGGCGCTGAGATCAGCCTCCGCCACCTATTCGACCACCCGACCCCGGCCGAGATCGCCGCCGAGGTCGACCGTCAGCGCGGGCGGCACGCTGCCACCGAGGCGGTGACGGGATGAGCGGATCGGCGGCGCTCGAGAATCGCGAGTCGCCGCTGAGCCTCTACCACTTACTCGATCCGGATGTCCTGGCCAGCCCATATCCGCTCTACCGGCGGTTGCGCGAGGAGGATCCTGTCCACTGGGACCCTTACCTCCACGCCTGGGTGGTCACCCGCTACGAGGACGTCGTCACGGTTCTGCAGCGGTTCCGCGCCGCTCGCACGCCGACGCCGGAGCGACTCGCGGAACTCGGAATGGGGGAGCTGTCTCCGATTGCTCAGCTGATGGTCCGGCAGATGCTGTTCCTCGATCCGCCCGAGCACCGGCGGGTGCGAGGACTGGCGGCTGCAGCGTTCACCCCTCGCCGTGTCGCTCGCCTGCGCGAGCACATCCAAGAGATTGCGCATGAGCTGGTCGAGCGGCTCGACGTCCAGGGTGGGCGGTTCGAGCTTATGGATGGGCTCGCTAACCCGCTGCCGGCGATCGTCACGGCCGAGATGCTCGGGGTTCCGATAACCGATCACCCGCGGCTGAAGGCGTGGTCCCAGGACTTCGCCGAGATGCTTGGAAACTTCCAGCACAACCCTGGCCGGGCACGGCGAGTCCTGCAGACCGTCGAGGAGATGGTCGATTACTTCCGCGCCGCCGTCCGCCGTGAGGCGGAGCAGCCGACTGAGGGCCTGATCAATGCGCTGGCGAGCGCGGAGGTCGACGGTGATCGGTTCACCGAGGAGGAGATCATCGCCAACGTGATCGTCACCATGGTCGGTGGCCAGGAGACGACCACCAACCTGATCGGCAATGGGCTGCTGACGCTGCTGCGTCAGCCCGAGCAGCTCGAACGGCTGCGCGCGGAACCGGAGCTCATGCCCAGCGCGGTGGAGGAGCTCCTGCGTTATGAGAGCCCAAGCCAGCACACCGCTCGTCTCGCTCCGGCCGACGCCATTCTTGGGCGAGACGGAGATTCCCGCGGGCGCAGCGGTTATCGCGGTCATGGGCGCGGCCAACCGAGATCCGGAGCGCTTCCCTGACCCCGACCGGCTCGACCTGGCACGCCCGGACAACCGTCACGTCGCTTTCGGATGGGCCGCCCACTTCTGCTTCGGTGCGCCGCTGGCTCGGATCGAGGGCGGGCTCGCCTTCGAGGCCCTGCTTGCGAGGTTCCCATCGCTCTCGGCGGCCGATGAGCCAGTCCAGTGGCGCCCCAACCTCGGTCTGCGCGGATTGATCGCCCTGAACGTCCTCGCAGAATGAGCGGGATACAGGCCCCTCCGGCCTCGCCTCTCTCGGTCGCGCAAGAGGGCGTGTGGGTCCTGAGTCTGCTCGCGCCGCGACGGGTCAGCTACAACGAGGCGATCGCGATTCACAAGGAGGGGCCGCTGGACGTAGGCGCGCTCCGCTTGGCGTTTCGCGAGATCCTGCGCCGCCACGCCGCTTGGCGGACGACGTTCGAGCTGATCGACGGGGAGCCGGTTCAGGTAGTCCACCCCGTCCTGGACCTTGCGATGCCCGTCCTCGACCTCACCGACCTGACGTGGGAGGAGGCAGAGCGACAAACGGCGCGGGTGACGGGGCGCACCGCTGCCGTGCCTTACGACCTTCGGCGAGGACCACTCGTGCGTCCGTGGCTCGTGCACTTCCCGGGCCAGCACCACCGCCTGGTGCTCGCCATGCACCACATTGTGTTCGACGGCGTCAGCCTCGCGCGAGTGATCTTGCCCGACCTGGTGGCGCTGTATGAAGCGTTCGCCTGCGGCGAGCGCCCGGAACGGGTCGAGCCGACCGCGAGCTACCTCGACTACGCCCACTGGGAGCGCGAATGGTCGTGCGGCGAGCGCTTCGAGCGCCGGTTGTCCTACTGGCGCACGCACCTTGCGGATGTGCAGCCGTTATCGCTGCCGGTCGACAGGACTCCTCCCAAGCCTCGTAGCTTCCGTGGCGCGAGCGTTCCGCTCCGACTGGAGGCAGACGAGCTGGCGAGCCTGGGAGGAGTCGCGGCGGAGGCTGGAGGGACCCTCTTCCAGGCGCTTGCGACGGTGTGGTCGGTCCTCCTGGCTCGCGTCTGCGGTCAGGATGAGGTGGTCTTCGCCACCGCGGCCGATCTACGCCAGCGCCGCGAGTTCGAGGGCGTCGTCGGCTACGCCCTCACCCCACTGGTACTCCGAGTTCAGCTCGACCAGACGGCGAGCTTCAGCCACCTGCTCGTCCGCGTCCGCAACGAGCTGCTTGACGGGCTCGACCACCTGGTGCCGTTCGAGCGCGTCGTACGCGACATCGGCGAGGCGCGGAGCGAGGACGCCAACCCGATCTACGGGACGATGATCATCCTCGAGCCCGCGTATGAGACGTCTGATTCGAGCTGGTCGCTGCACCAGGTTGCCGGCGAGGTGAACAGCGTCGTGGGCGGCACTAAGCTCGACCTCGAGCTCCAGCTCGATGAGCGTCCCGACGGCCATCTTCAGGGCCGGCTGATCTACGACCGTGAGCTGTTCTCGGCCGCCTCCGCAAGGCACTTGGCGGATCTGTGGGTCCGGTTGGCGCGTGCCGCCGTGGCCGAGCCGGGGAGGGCAATCGGCAGCTTGCCGCTCACGACGGCCGCTGAGGCGCGCCTACAGCTCATTGAGTGGAACGCCACCTCCGTCGAGCAGCTGCCAACGACGATCGACGGGATGTTGAGCGAAGCGGGCGGGTCGGATGATCCGCCACGGCTGACGATCGCAGAGCAGGCGGTCGAGCTGGACGAGCTCGAACGGCTCGCCGACGCTGCCCTTGCTCGCCATCGCGACGGCGAGACTTCACCGGCGAGCATCGTGGACGTCGTCGCAGTGCCTGCGATCGAGACCGTCGCCCAGGCCTGGGGCGCGCTGCGCGCGGGGTACGCCTACCGCCTCGTAGACCCCGTAGGAGGCGCGTTGGCGACGAGAACAGCCGTGACCCCTGAGGGCGTGTGTTGCGTAGCGCGCCGTCTCTGGCCCGACGGGGAGGCCGTGGAGGTTCCCATCCGCCACGCCGCTGTGGGCAATCTCGCCCGGGTGTTTGCGAGCGAAATCAGGGCCACGCCGCACGACACCGTGCTGCTTCTCTCCGAGGAGCTCTCCGAGCGATCCCTGCTTGTGCTCTGGGCCGCGCTCGCGGCGGGCGCCGACGTCGTGCTGACGGCGGGCGGCGAGGAGGAAGACGGAGCCGCAGTCTCCAGACTGCTCCGCCGTCACGAGGCAAATGTTCTCGTCGCCGCTCCCGAGCGCTGGGAAGCTCTGGTTGCGAGCGGGCTGCGGGCGCGGCGCGGCCTCGTGGCTGTCAGCTTCGGTGGCCCACTCACATCGGAGCTCGCTCAGCAGATCTTGGCCCGGGCACCGGTGCTGTGGAGCGCCTACGGTTCTGCAGAGACGACGCTCTGCGCGACGCTCGCATACGTGCAGCGGTCACAACCACTCACAATCGGCCGCCCGATCGCAAACCTGCGCGGCTACGTCGTTGATCTCGAGGGACAGCCCGTGCCGGTCGGAGTGGTGGGGGAGCTGCTCTTCGCGGGCACGGGTGTCACCTCGGGGTATCTCGGGTCACGGGGGCCCACCGACGCCGCGTTCACCGAGGCACCCGACGGCAGCGGCCACGCTTTCCGCACCGGTGAGCGAGCCAGATGGCTGGCGGATGGCCAACTCGGGTTGGTGTGAGTCATGGCCGTTGCATCTCTCCACCTGATGGACAGCGCCCAGCCATGCGTGGTGTGCGAGCCGGTCGAGTTGTGGTCCCTGCGAGTCTCCGACTCATCCCCGGTCTCGGTCGCGGGCCTGTCTGAAGCCGAACAGGAGCATGCCCGTCGTCTGAGAGAACCAGCCGACCGCGAGCGCTTCCTCGCCAGCCACCTGCTGCTGCGCGAGTTGCTGGGCGTGCGCCTCGGGCTCGCGCCCCGACAGCTGCTGTTCCGCCGGGCGACGTGCCCGGCCTGCGGTGACCAGCACGGGCGGCCGGTGCTGGCCTGGCCAGCCGCTGATGTGCACTTCTCGCTCTCGCGCCGCGGTGACATCGTGCTGGTGGCGATTGCCGAGACCGCTGTGGGGGTCGACGTTGAGCTGGTCCCGAGTGAGGAGGCCTCCCGCCAGGTATCTCGGCTCCTGCCCGCCAGCGAGCGCGACGAGCTCGAAAGAGCTGCCTCAGCCCAGCGGCCCGAGGTCTTCGCGCGCCTTTGGGCGCGCAAGGAGGCCTACCTGAAGGGCGTCGGGACAGGTGTCGGCTGCGGCCTAGCCGGCCCCGCTTGCGGCCTCGCCGACCCAACTGGTACGCCCTCACCCCAACGGGGCTGGAGAGTGTTCGACGTGGCGACCAAGCCCGGATATGCGGCCGCGGCCGCGGTCCAGGAGCGCGCGGACTGACTAGGGCGAGCGCGGGCCAGCCAGCGGGCGCGCCACGTAATGAAGCTCGGCGCTCAGGCTTTGCTCGCCGCGTTCCACGCGGTTGCCGTCGAGATCGAGGCACTCGATCAGCTCGAAGCCGAGCTCGATCAGCTGGCGCTCCTGGTCATCGCGTCGGACGTAGTAGTGAAGAAGGCTGTGGTCATGCGCCTCGTCATTGACGATCGCATAACCGTCCTCGCGCCGCTGAAGCGGCGCGAGCCGGCGGCGGTTGCGGATCCGGGCCGGAACCCGAGCGGCCTGGCGCGCGGCCCAATACGGCGAGGTGTCGAGGATCCGCCCGATGCGCTGACGCAACGTGCCTGCGGACGACGCGTCCTCACCGTGGCCATCGATCACGTTCAGGTTGTGGGAAGAGAAGATCAGCAGCCCACCCGGGCCGAGCAGGCCCCGCCAATGCTCGATCACTTCCCGGCGCTCGGCGTCGTCGAGCACGTCGATCACGTTGTAGGAGGCGAAGATGAGGCTGAGCGGAGGGCGGGGATACACGCCCCGCTCCCGGAGGTCCCCAACGCCCACGTTCGCCTGCGGATACAGCCGCCGCAATGATCGGCCATCACGGGGCTGAGGTCTATCCCATAGGCCTCCGAGCTCAACTGGCGACGGTAGCCGAGCAACCGGCCGGCGCCGCAGCCGACTCCAGCACGCGCTCCGCGATTGCCGCCCGGTAGCGCGACCAGGAGGATCACCTCGACAGGCCGCAGCTCACGCCCGCGAGTACTCATGAGTAGTTGCCCTGGCGCCATTCGATCTGGTTGAGGTCGGCCTGGGCTGAGCTCATCGCGGTCACGCGCCCTTGACGGTACGGCCTCTCCACGCGATCGGCTCGCCACCGTCGGCCCACTGGTAGAGCATGATCTGGGTTGGGAAGCCACGGCCGAAGCCGCGCAACTGAGAGCGGTAGGCGCGTATCGCTTGGAGCTTTCGCCAGTGGGCGCGAGCCGGAAGCGGTCTGTCGCCCATCTCGCCTCACCGAACGCATCGGACAGCTCGGTCGGGAGCGCCGGGCGCTGGCGCCGGCGGGCCGCCCCTGTCCGTAGGAGCTGTCCGGCGCGCGCCGCGACGCGACGCGCGCCGTCCTGGCGGCCCACCGACTCCCAGACCGCGTACGGCTGTTCGACGTAGAGCCCGAGCCGCAGACCTGGCGGGAGGCGATGCGTCAAAAGCGAGGTCACCCAGCGGTGGTCACTATGGAGGAGCGGGAATCCCGGAACCAGGACCGTCTCCGCGCCTTCGAGCGTGGAGGCGAGCGCCGCCCAGACCTCGTCCTCGTTTCGATCACGCGCATACTGATCGTCGGCGAAGGCCAGCTGGACGCCCGAGCCCCCATCACCCGGCAGGCCTCGAGTTCCTCGGCGCGCCGCGCAGCTGCCGCCTCTCCGGCGGTGGCAAACCCGCACAACCGGTCCCACTTCCCGGCCGCTTGCCGGTCCTCGGCGTCTCCGGCGAAAACCGTCACGACCGTGACCCGAGATCCCGCCGCAGAGGCGTGGGCAATCGTCGCGCCCAGCGAGAACGCGGCGTCGTCGGGGTGGGGGGAGAGGACGACAATCATGTCTCCTCGCTCACGATCCCCTGCCTGGTGGATCCCTCCGCGCCCTTTCGGTGCCGTCTCAACAGCTTCAGCAGGCGCCCAAGCATCTCGCGCTCAAGCGAGCTGGGGGGCGCAAGCAGATATGCGGCGAGGAATGCGGCGCTTCCGATTGCGCCGTCGGCCAGCACAGCGAGAAGCGTGCCGTCGCCGATCACCTGGCGAGCCCCGAACACGATAGCTACAGCCACTCCGGCTGCCAGCCCCACCGGCACGAGCGACTGGCGGATCAGTGCGCTCCAGGCAACTCCGACCTCGGATGCCCCGCGCCGGATAACCGGCGCGAGCGTGAAGGCGCCGGCGGTGACCGTGCCGATCGCCACGCCGATCACTCCGAATTGGAGCCCTAGCCCGACGGCAAGCCCGACTTTGAGCAGCGCCCCGGCGATAGACGCCATCACCGGTACGCGCAGCTTGCGCATCCCGGCGAGCAGATTCTCGGCGGGCGCCATCGCGGCCTGGAACATTCCCGAGGCAACCAGCAGCGGTGCCAGGCCGGCCTGAGCGACGTACTGATGGCCGGCCCAGGAGCGCAGAAACGGCTGGGCTAGCAGGGCGAGGCTGACGCCGCCCAGAAGATAGGCGCCGAGAGCGGCCCGGGTGCCACCCAGCATCAGCTGCCTTAGTCGGCTCTCGTCCTCGACGGCGTGGAGATGTGAGGCGAGCGGCAGCAGCGTGTCGAGCAACTGGTCGCTCAGGTTCATCGCGGGCGCGGTGAGCCGGCGCACGAGGCCGTACCGGGCGACGCCGCCGATCGAACTAATGGCCCCCACGATGATCTCATCCGAGCTCATCCGCACCTGTCTGGCGGTTCGGATGATCGCCTGCGCGGCTCCGAAGGACAGGATGCTCCGCACGGTGCTCCTCGTAGACAGCGAGGCACGTAGACGTAAGTCGGGCGCCGTGCGCCGGATAAACAAGAGCATCGGGATCTGGCTGAGCGCCTCCATCGGCGCGCCGATCGCCGCCAGCGCCACCACATTTCCGCCCGGCGTGCAAAACGATCACGATCACGATCCCGGTGACGATCGTCGACCCCGTCCCGACGATGTTGACCAAGTCGAAGCGCTGAATTCCGCGAAGCACTGCGAGGTTGGTGATCGCCGGGAAAGCCACGGCCACGTTGAGCCCGGCCAGCGCGACGACCGGGCCGGCGAGCGATCGCTCGTGCTTGGGTAGGTGGAACAGGCCACCGAAGAACGGGGCAAGCAGGACCGTCAGCGCGAGCGTCAGCGCGGCCAAGACGATGTAGATCCAGAACCCCGCGGCGATGAAGCGAGAGGCGCCCAAGCTGTCGCCCTGGGCGCGATGAGCGGCGACATAGCGCGTGATCGCGTCGCCGATCCCGAGGTCCAGCAAGGGCGCGTAGGCGACGATCGCGCTGGCCAGGACCCATAGCCCGTACTGGGCAACGCCGAGGTGGTGTAGGACGACGGGCGTCACCAAGAACCACACGGCGAGCGCCAGGACGGTCCCCACGACGTTCGAGGAGGCGTTGAAGAAAGCCCACTCGCGCAAGGAGCGCCGGTCCTCGCTCGGAGTTGGGCGATTCATGCGGCTCCCCAATATATTCGCCGTCTTGGCCGGCTCCCGGGATGTCTTCTACTTCACCGACACCACGGGTTACGGCGGCGCCGAGAAGTCTTTGCTGACGCTGATCGAGGGGCTGGACCGGCAGCGCTGGCGCCCCACGCTCCTCTATCACGAGGATGATGACCTGGGCGGATTCATCCCGGCCCGGACGGGCTTGGTGTGTCGCTGTGGCCGGTGCCACGCATGTCGGAGGGGCTGAGTGGAGCGCGGCACATTCCCGCGTTCGCTCCCGGCCTCCGCCGCAGGCGACCCGCTGTGTTCCACGCCCACCTGACCTGGTCGATCTCGTGCAAGTTCGGGCTGATGGCCGCCGCCCTGGCAGGCGTTCCGGCGATTGTCGCCACCGAGCATCCTTTCCTCGATATCCCGGTTACCCGTCCGCGCTATCTCCAGCAGCGCTGCTGGGGCGCGCTGTCGGCCGCTACGTCGCCGTCTCGCGGTACGTGCGCCAGCGGCTTCTGGCGACCTTCGCCTGGCCCGAGGACAAGGTCGTGGTGATCCCTAACGGCGTCGATGTCCCGTCCTATCGAGTGGCTCCGGATCCTAGCCTGCGCGAGCGGCTGAGCCGGGGCGGGACCCGCAAGGTGCTCCTCGCGCTGGCCAGGCTGGATCCGTGGCGCGGCCTTCAGTACCTGCTGCGTGCCACGGTCCAGCTGCCGGCGGTCCAAACGGTTATCGCGGGCGAAGGAGAGCAGCGCCAGGAGCTCGAGCGCTCCGCCAGAGAGCTCGGGATCGAAGATCGCGTCGACTTTCTCGGCCACCGCGAAGACGTCCGCGAGCTCTTAGCCTGCTCCGACGTCGTCGTCCAGCCCTCGCTCGCCGAGGCCTTTGGCCTGAGCGCGCTCGAGGCGATGTGTGCAGAGAAGCCGATCGTGGCTACCGCTGTGGGAGGCACGCCTGAGCTGCTCTCCGACGGCGAGACCGCGCTGCTGGTGCCCTCGTCGGACCCCGAGGCGCTCGCCGGCGCGATCAAGCGCCTGCTCGAAGAGCCCGCGCTGGCGGCCGCCCTGGCGCGGGAGGCGCGCCGGCGCGCCGAGCCGTTCTCCAGTCAGCGGATGGTCGAGTCGGTGACGCTCCTGTACGACGACCTGCTTGGCCGTAACGGCTGACCCTGTCTCTAATCTCGGCGCGGTGACGACGCTGCGTGCCGAGCCCGTGACGGTGCGCCTCGAACCGACTCGAGGCTTCAGCCGCTTGCTCTCGCCGCATGAGCTGTGGGCCTATCGCGAGGTGGCGTTCCAGCTCGCGCTCCGCGATCTGACGGTCCGCTACCGCCAGACCCTGCTCGGCGCGGCCTGGGCGGTGCTTCAGCCGGTGCTGATCATGGTGGTGTTCACGATCTTCTTTGGCCACCTGGCCCACCTCTCCTCGAACGGGACGCCCTATGCGCTTGTTCAGCCTCTCGGCGCTGGTGCCTTGGACGTACTTCGCCAATGCGGTGACGCTCGGCTCGGACAGCCTGGTCAACAACTCGGCGCTCGTCTCCAAGATCTACTTTCCCCGCGTGTTCATCCCCGCCGGCGTGATCGCTGCCGGCCTCGTCGACTTCGGGGTCGGGCTCGTCATCCTGTTCGTGGTCGTGCCGATCTTCGGCGGTCATCCGAGCACGGGGTTGCTCGTCCTCCCGCTGCTGATCGCGGTGACGGTGCTCGCCGGTCTCGGCGTGGCGGTCGGCCTATCCGCGGTCAACGTCCGCTATCGCGACGTGCGTTATGCCGTCCCCTTCGCCGTCCAGCTGTGGCTGTTCGCGACGCCGGTGGCCTATTCGAGCTCGCTGCTCCACGAGCCGTGGCGGACCATCGTCGCGATCAATCCGATGGTCGGGGTGGTGGCGGGCTTTCGCTGGGCGATGCTCGGGCGGCCACACGCGCCCTGGGCGCTGATCGGGGTCTCTGCCGCCTCGGCCATCGCGATTCTGCTTCTCGGGCTCGTCTACTTCAGCCGGGTCGAGCGGCGCTTCGCCGATGTGGTCTGACTGAGGACCGCCCCGCCAGCTGTGGCCAATATCGCGATAGAGACTCACGAGCTCGGCAAGCGCTACCGGATCGGGACGGGCGTCCGCGGCAACGACTCGGTGCGTGAAGCCCTGGTCCAGGCCGCGGCGGCCTTGGTCAGGTCCAATCGCCGCCGCGTCGCGAACGATGTGTCGACGATCTGGGCCCTGCGGGATCTGACGCTTCGGATCAGCCACGGCGAGATCATCGGGCTGATCGGCCACAACGGGGCGGGCAAGACGACGTTTCTGAAGATCCTCTCGCGGATCACCGAGCCGACCTGCGGCTGGGTGGAGGTGACAGGCCGCGTCGGATCGCTGCTCGAGGTTGGCACCGGGTTTCACCCGGACCTGACGGGCCGGGAGAACGTGTACCTCAACGGAGCGATCCTGGGGATGCGCCGCGCCGAGATCCGCCGGCGCTTCGACGAGATCGTCGCCTTCGCCGAGGTCGAGCAGTTCCTCGACACGCCGGTCAAGCGCTACTCGAGCGGCATGTCGGTGCGACTGGCCTTCTCGGTTGCCGCCCATCTGGAGCCCGAGATCCTGCTCGTCGACGAGGTGCTCGCGGTGGGTGACGCGGCGTTCCAACGCAAATCGCTGAGCAAGATGGGAGAGGTGGCCAAGGAGGGCCGGACGGTGATCTTCGTCTCGCACAACCTCGCTGTCATCCAAGCCTTATGCCGGCGCGCGGTGCTGCTTGAACGAGGGCAGGTGGTGACCGATGGCCCAGTGGGCGAAACCGTGGCCGCCTACCTGAAGTTGCTGGAGGAGGGGGCTTCCGAGAACCTCCGCGAGCGCTCGGACCGTGATCCGCGCGGCTGGCACGACACCTTCGTTCGCGCGGTCGAGGTGCGGGACCTCGAGCTGGGGACCGGAGGCGTGGTGGTCGGCGGGTCACCCGGTCTTGATCGCGGTCGAGGTGACTGAGGTCGTGCCGCAGCTCCAGTGCCAGCTCATGATCCTCGACAACCTGGGGCAGCCAGTCGCCAGCCTGGACAGCGAGGTCATGGCCGGAAGCGACACACGCGACCCGGAGTTGGGGACCCGGATCGAATGCGAGGTCAGCCAGCTGCCCCTGATCGGCGGCCGCTACCGGATCGACGTCGCCCTGAGAGGCAAGCAACAGTTTCAGGATGGACTTCAGGCGGCGGCCTTCTTCGATGTCGAGCCTGGCGTCATCGATGGACGGCCGACGCCGGTCACGGGCTCACTCGGCACGGTGGTCCTCGCCCATCGCTGGCGCCTTCCGGCGTGACGGCCTCGACCCCCGTGGTGCCGGTGGTCGTCCCGGATCCGCGCGGCCCGGTCGTCCCGCTGTCCGGACCGCCCACCTTCACGGTCGTGATCGCGGCCTACCAAGCCGGCGAGACCATCGGGCGAGCGATCCAGAGCGTGCTCCACCAGCTCTCGCCCGCTCATGAGGTGCTAGTGGTCGACGACGGCTCGACCGACGACATCGACAGCGTGCTGCGCCCGTTTGGCGATCGGGTTCTCGTCATCCGCCGGCCTCATCGGGGCCCGGGGGCCGCCCGTAATGCCGCCCTCGAGCGCGCTACCGGCGACTTCGTCGTGCTGCTCGACGCCGACGACGCGTTTCACCCGGCTCGCCTGCAGGCGCTGGGGGAGCTGGGCCGGGCGCGCCCGGACCTCGACCTGCTCGTGACCGACATGAGGTTCATCGTGAACGGTGAGGAGCGGGGGACGTTCTTCTCCCACAACGCGTTCGCGCTCCAAAATCAGCGAACGGCGATCCTGCGCAGCTGCTTCGTCGGGGGCGCTCCCGCGGCACGCCTGAGTCGCCTGCGCGAGGTCGGCGGTTTTGACGAGACCCTGCTCAGCGCCGAAGACTGGGACTGTTGGCTGCGTCTGATCCTGAACGGATCGGCGGCCGGCCTGGTGAATCTGCCTTACTACGACTACGTGCTGGGCGAGGACTCGGCCAGCTCCGACCGGGTTGCGACGCTGTGGGACCGTGTCCGGATGCTCGAAAAGGCCGCCCGCAACCCTGACCTGCGGCCCGTGGAGCGGCCGGTGGTGGCCGCTTCGCTGCGGGCGCACGCGTCGCGGGCCGCCCGAGCTGAGCTGCGAGCGGCCCTCAGCACGGCGGGGCGGCGCCTCGACGTCCTATCGCTTGCGCGGCGGCCGATGATCGGGGCGTCGCCCCGTGCGCTGGCGATCGCTGCGCTGGTCGCTCCGGACCTGGTTCGCCGCCGATTGGGAGACGAGGTCCCGCCGCGGATGCGGCTCGCCTCAGCGCAAGCCGAACCGGAGCTCCCACACGAACCGGCGCAGTGAGTCGGTCCCCCTGATCTCGATCCGCGGGATGTCCTGAGGCGGGTCCGATAGGCGGACCAGCCTGGGCTCTGTCGTTCCGGCTCCGATGAACCCCGCCTCCTCGGCCGCTTCCATAGCCCGCTCGTCGTAGCTGCCATACGGATAGGCCAACGTCGCGACCGGCCGACCCAGTACCTCCTCGAGGTCGGTTTTTGACCCGCCGATCTCCTCCCGCACCTCGGTGTCGGGGGCCTCGGCAAGCGCGATATGCGTGCGCGTGTGGGCACCGAAGTCGACGAGCTCGCCACGCATTGACTTGATTTGCTCTGCGCTGAGCAGGGGCCGTTGGTTGATCGAGGGCGATGAGGCCCAGTCGGCGACCGTCCCAAGGCGGCGGCTGACCAGAAAGATGGTCGCCGGGAAGCGGCGCCGGCGCAGGACCGGAAGGGCAACCGTGAGGTTGTCCAGATATCCGTCGTCGATCGTGATCACGGCGGCCCGCGGCGGTGGAAGGCGGCCCGCGCGCAAGCCCTGGGCCAGCTCCTCGAACCTGATCACCTGGTAGCGCAGCAGCGCCAGCAGCCGCATCTGCACGGCAAAGCGCCGGCGCGAGATCACATACCGCTCTCCTGCGACCCGCTCGTCAAAGGCGTGGTACATGAGCACGGGGACCCCGCGCGTCAGCTGCGTCCACCGGACGCGGTCAACCGCGCGGCGGACGCCGCGCCACATAGCCACGCGCCGCACGAAGTCAAACCAGATCTCCTTGCGGCCCTCACCCGGGAGAGCCGAGCCGAGCCGCGCGAGCAGCGCGGGGGGCACCCGCAGGGCGATCATGGCGCGACGCAGCATGACCTCGCGCGGGGTCGCCGCGGCGAACCACCCGAGCAGATGCCCGAGCATCTGCGGCTCACGCTCCGCCTGGGCGACGGACGACGCGCCCTGGAGCCGCGACTCCGCCAGCAGCGCGCGGCGACCCTTGGGATTTTCGTGCACGGCGCGCGCCTGGGGCAGAAAGCGCGGCACGCACCGGTGGCGGGCGAGCCGAAACGAGAGCTCGATGTCCTGGCCGGTGGGCAGCGCGGGGAGCGTGAACCCTCCGATGGCTACGAGGTCGGAGCGGCGGGCCGACAGATTGGCGCCATAGCCGTCCCGCCACGTCGCGCCTTTCTCGGCCACGCGTCGGTAGTGGCGGTTCCAGCCCGTGACGTATGCGTGGGCGAACCAGTCGCGGCCCGGTACCTCTCCCTGCTCGATCATCCCGATCCCCAGCACTCGCTCCTCGCCACGATGCGCCTCGAGATGCTCGGCCACAACCGGCGGCGAAGCGATGATGTCGTCGTCGAAGATCAGGCAGATCGCGCCCTGCGAAGCCTCGATCGCCGCGTTGCGGGCAGCAGCGCGTCCAACGTGATCGAGCTCGAGGACCTGGAGCGCGAAAGGCGTGACGAGCTCCTGCAGCATTGACGTCGACCCGTCGCTCGAACCGTCGTCGGCGATAACCACCTCGAAGTTCTCGGGAGCCTCAGTTTGATTAGCGAGAGCCTCGAGGCAGCGCCGCAGCATCTCGCTGCGGTTGCGCGTTGCGATCACCACGCTCAGCTCGGTGGCCATCAGCCGTTGCCCTCCGACGACCGCGTGCCGGTCGCCAGCAGGGCCCGCGGCGGGCCAGTCGTCACCCCGCGGCGCTCGAGCCACGCCGCCGCCACCATCGCGGGATAGGCGGCGAGGCGCCATGCAAGACGCTTGGCCTTGATCCGGTCGCGGACCTCCTGGGCCAGCATCGCGGTTGCCCGGTAGGTCTGGCTGACCCGGATCTCTGCGAGCCCGGCGGCTCGCATCAGCTGGCTGATCGCCTCAGCCGAATAGCCGTGGCGGACCTCGTCTCGCCAGGTCGCAGAGCTCCCCCTGAGCACCGGACGCCACGACTCCTCTGGCACGTGCGCGATCAACAGCCCGTCCGGTAGCAACGCGCCCACCAGCGCGCGAAGCGCCCCGCCGTCATCAGGGATCTCGGACAGACACTCGATCACGAGTACCGCGTCGAAGCCTGACTCAGGCGGCGGCTCGAGAAGATCGCCGGCTTTGAAGCGCACGTTGGCCAGGCCGAGCCGAGCCGCCCGCTCCCGCGCTTGCGCCAGCAAATCACCCCGGCGATCAATCCCGACCACCTGCCAAGTGGGGTGTCGCTTGGCGATCTCGAGCGTGAGCAGGCCGTCGCCGCAGCCGGCGTCGAGCACCCGCAGGTCGCGGCCGGCGGCGAAACGCTCGAGCTCCGCGAGCGTGACGGCGAGCCTGAGACGGCGTGCCGGGGCCAGAAGCGCGATCCGCTCCTCGAGCCGCTGCCCGAGCTCCTGCCTCATGCGTGGATGGCTCCTCCGCTCGTCAGCTCCTCGAGCACGAGCCCGGTAAAGGGAGGGGCGCCGTCCTCGCGGCGAGGCCGGCGGCCCTCGAGCTCCAGGTGCCTGCGATCCGAGCGCGAATGGATCGCCCAGCAGAGCAGGCGCAGACCGGGAAGCGCCGCCGGGCTCAGGTCGAGCGCCGCGCCGTAGCGGGTCAGCGATTCGCGCGCCACCTCCCCTGTCGGGCTCAAGGGGTCCAGCAGCCGCCGGTAGCTCTCGCGGGTCTGGCCTGCCTCGAGCGCCCCCTCGAGGACGAACGCGCAGTTGGCCAGGAAATAGATCAGGTCGAGCGCCGGCAAACCCCTAGGCTCGGCCGACTCCCAATCGAGCAGCGCGGGGTGGCCGTCTGCACCGAGCAGCACGTTCCAGGGTGCGCAATCACGGTGCTCGAACACGATCGGAAGCTCCGGCAGGCGCTCGAGCCGAGCGCGCATCTGGCCGGGTATGGCCCGCGGGACGATCGAGCCGAAGTCGCGCTCGAAGTCCGCGAGCGAGGACTCGACCAGGCGCGACCACCACTCAGAACGAGGCTCGCTCCGCCTCTGTTCTGCGAGCTCGATCAGCCAGTCCGTCATCTGGGCCGCCAAACCGGGGAAACTGGCCGGGCGGAGCTCGCCGATCAGCGGGCTGCCGCTCACCGCGGTCTCGGCTACAGCCAGCTGTCCCGCCCGCCGCCCGGTGCCGAGCACGCGGGGGGCACCCGGCATCGCAGGGTGGCTCTCCGCCAGCGCGCGTAGGGACTCCGCTTCGTTGCGCAGTGCCTGCTCGGACTCGGGAATCCGCGCGAACTTGACGACCTGGCTGCCGCCTTCGCCCGAGCGGTCGAATCGGATTCCAACCACCTTGTTGATCGCGCGGTACCCCCCGGTGAGCAGCAGCCACGAACGTCCTTCCGCCTCCGCGTCAGCGTCCGCCTCGCGGCTCGAGCCGGCCAGGACGCACAGGGGCGCGAGCAGGCCGAGCCTCGCCAGGGCGGCCCACAGATGGCGCACGAGCGCCTGCCACGCCGTCGGTGGTGCGGCTCGCGCCAGGACGTGCCGGACCGCTGCGGGGGACTCGAGCGGAAGCCAGAAATGCGGCGCCGTGAAACCCGGCCGCGGTCCTGGCCACAGCACGCACACGTCATCGAATCCCGCTCGCGCCAGGGCGCGGCGCGCCCGGGCGACGCCCCTGGGCCGGGGCAGGCGCCACTCGCAGTACAGCTCGCCTCCCGGGCGCAGCGCCCGGCGGGCCCGAGCCAGCCGGCGACGCGTGGGGCGCGCGAGCACCACGAGGTCGACCGGGGGGCAGGTTTCGATGACCGACATCAGCGGGACGGCAGCCCGGAGCCGGCCGGACGCGAGGTTCAGCGCGCGCGGACGCTCCTCTGTACGCAACATAAAGCGCCAGTCGACCCGCCGGAGGAGCGAGTTCTGGACGGCGCGCCGATCAGCCGTCGGCGCCATCCCCCAGCAGCTCCTCGTAGACCTGAGCGACGCGCTGAGCCATCGCCTCCGGTCGGAACTCGTGTGCCCTCGACCGGCCATGCTCGGCCAAGCTGCGCCGGAGCGCCGGGTCGGCGATCAGCCCGTTGAGGGCTTGCGCGAGCGCCTGCGGATCGTCGGGCGGAACCAGCACGCCACTCGTGCCATTCTCGATCAGCTCGTCGTTTCCTGGGACGTCCGAGCTGATGATCGCGCGCCCGGCGGCCATCGCCTCGAGCAGGGCCAGAGAGGAGCCTTCGTAGCGCGTTGGGAGCGCGAACACGTCACATGCCGCGAGCAGCTCCGGCACGTCGTCGCGGTAGCCGAGGAACACGACGCGGCCTTCGACCCCGAGCCTGGCGGCCAGCTGTTCGAGCTCGGATCGCTCCGGCCCGTCGCCGGCCACCAGGAAGACCGCGTTCGGGACCTCTGCCGCTGCGGCGAGCAGTACTTCGTGTCCCTTCTGGCGGTCCAGCCGGGCGCAGGTCAGCACGATCGTGCGGGGCTCGGCGGCCGCCGGGAGCCCCTCGAGCTGTGCCCGTGACGCACCCGCAAAGCGCTCGCTCCGTACCGCGTTGTAGACGACCTCCACCTTGTGGCCTGGGACCCCAAGCTTCTCCACGAGGTAGCTGGCGATGTCTCGCGACACCGCGATGTACCTGTCGACCCCACGCCCCAGTGCCCGCAGCTGGATCGCGCTCGATCTGGTGAGCTCGAACGGTGGCACCACCTGCAGCGTGGCGACGATGGCCGGGATCCGGGCGGCGACGGCCGCCACCAGTGCCCATTTGGCCGACAGCGGGCCGGTGAGATGCGCGTGGAAGACGTCCGGGCGGTGACGGGCCAGCCAGCGCATGAGGCTCGGAACCCGTCTCGCCCCTTTCGTGCCGAGCGGCATCGCCTGTGTCATGTGAACCGGGACGTCGAGCTCAGCCGCCCGCTGCGCCAGCGGAGTTCCCGCCGCACCACGCACGAGCAGCAGGTGCGGGCGCCAGGCGTCGCGGTCGAGCGACTCGATCAGCATGAAGAGGGCCTCTTCGGCCCCCCCCAGGATGCGACTATCTGTGTAGAAGTAGAGCGATCGGGCCACGTTGAAGCTGCCGGGCGAGCCGGTTTAGCTGGGGATCATCGTGGAGATCGCCCAGCGCTCGCTCGACTCCCACCCAGAATGCGTAGTCAAGCAGCGCGCGGTAGTAGAGCGGAGTCCGCCAAAGACCGATTCGCTCGAGCTTGCTGCCCGCTTCCAGGACGAGCCGGACCGCCGCGGGGAGGTGCCGTGCCAGCGTGAGCAGCAGGGCCCGGAGCACAAGCCATGGGCGGGAGCCTTCGTAGGGATCGGCCAGCCGCAGCGTGTCGAAGACCTCAGGGTGGCGGCGCGCCAGCAGCACGGTGGTCGAGCCCTTCTCGACCGTGTCGGCGACCAAGCCGCTCAGCTCCTTTCCATATTGCTGGTCGGCCCGCGCCTCGGGGTCGTAGCGAAACGTCACTCCCGCCATGGCGAGGCGCACCCAGAGCTCCACGTCCTCGTTGCCGTAGGCCGCGAAAGCCTCCTCGAATCCCCCCACCTCGCGCAGTACCTCGGCCCGCAGAGACGCATTGCCCGTGTAGAAGTCGCGAGGCACGAACACGTGCCCCGGCGTGGCCAGGTTGACCATGTGCGCCCGGAACTTGGCGGCCACGTACCGAGCCGCGCGGGGGGATGAGCGATCGGTGCGGACCGGCACGGCGCCCATCACACAGGTCCGGCTGCCGTTCGGATGGTGGCTTGCGTGCCGCTCGAGCAGCGCCGGGGAGGCCTCCATGTCGTCGTCGAGGATGACGACCACCTGGCCTCGGACAACCTCGAGCGCGCGGTTGCAGGCGGCCGCGCGCCCGCGGTGCGGGCCCTCGACGGCGCGCAGTGCGTAGGCAGGCGCATCGGTCTCGAGCATCTCTCGCGTCCCGTCGTCTGCCCCGTCCACCGAGACGATCACTTCGAAGGCTGAGGGATCGATCGATTGCCGGGACAGCGATTGCAGCGCACGCCGCAGAAGATCTCGCCGCTGGCGGGTGGGGATCACGACGCTGACTGCGGGACCGGTTTCGGCCAAGCCCCGAGCCTGGCATACGGCGATGACGAGGGGTGGAGAATCTCGCTGTGGTCGAGGCGCCGGGCGTACCCCTGGCTCCCGCACACCGACCCGCTAGGCTCAACCCCCGCGCCCTCTTAGCTCAGCTGGTAGAGCACTTCCATGGTAAGGAAGGGGTCGTCGGTTCGAGTCCGACAGAGGGCTTGGGCAGATTGCCTTTGTTGGCGGGGGTTTGCGCAGGCATGCGATCTTCCCTTGCCCTTGCGAGGGGCCACGTGGAAACTTTTTGGAAACCACGTCGTCTTCGAACTCTTGCTGTTCGTGCGCTTCCCTTGGACCGCTGAGCATCCACTCCCGATCCGGTGACGGCCTGGACGGGCGTAGTCGGATCGGGAGTACCCCAGCCGGAGGCGGCGCTGGCAGCGCGATGCGTCCCGCGTGCTGCCGCTGCCGTCGCCTCCCTCACGGCGGGATGAGAGCCTCGAGCGCATACTCCCTGAATCTGGCGCTGCTCGCGATCGGGGAGCAGAAGGACGTCGCGCTCGCCACGGCGCTACGCGGATCGTCGTAGGCGCAGTGAGCTCGGAAAATGCGCCGATCCGCGAGGTGGGCCCCTCTTGTTCTGCCGGCGGCCGACGGTATGCTGTTGGCTACGAGCATCGCTGCATCTCTTCCGGTCGGTTGACGGCTTTGGCTTCAACCACAGCGGAGCGGTAGCAGCGACACCGGAACTGAGGCGTTCCACCCCGATCCGCCTCGGAGAAGGAGCAACAGAATGAAGTCATCGCATACCCATCCCGGGTGGCCGTTCGCGCTGCTGACAGCAGCCGGGTTCACCGCACTCTCACGGGCGAACATCCCGTTCCTTCAGGAGGAGGACGCACCAGTGATCGTCTGGGATTGGGATCAGCGCACGAGCCGCGGAGCGCGGCGACGGGCAGTGATGCACCTGGTCGGGCTCAAGCTCTCTCCCGATGATTTCGACCCGAGTCAGAACATCGAGGTTGATTTCGATGATGAAGGCAATCCCCAGGGCGCTTACTACGCGGACAACTGGGATGCGAAGCCCGCGGCCGCGCTACTGCAAGGCATCGGCGAACTGGATGCTGGCCAGCGCGTGCTGATCGCAGTCTGGGGTCGGGATCGCGGGCATGTCGCGGTACTGGAAGGTGGCGAGGAGTATGTGAATGTCAACGTCCCACGAAGTTACGAGGGCCCAAGTTGGTCGTCGGCGGATCGATCGGCCCAGCCGGAGGTGTTCGAGCTTCACAAATCGGGCTGTGGCGTGTCGCTGGTCATGCTCGACGCTCATCCGCCTCGTGACCCTGGCGAACCCGTCGACACGGCCGGGATGCACGGTCTTCTCAACGCGCTGGATGACCTGATTTTTCGCTGTCTGTACGACGTCTTCGTCCACGATTACGCAGAGGACAGCGAGTTCCCGCCAGGTGCTGAGTTGGTGCACGTGCGCGGTCTCGGCGCGCGGCTGGAGCGAGTCGCCGAGGCCCACGCGCGGGTCGAGCTCGACGGGCGTGGTCTGACCGCCGGGCCGTTCGATTGGTTCCTACTCCACACCGCCCCTCGGTTCCCGCTTATCGGGCATGTGCTGCGGATCAGCAGCGGCACGCTCGTCACGGCTGCCGCGGGCCCCTGCGACGAGACCTGGGAGCTAATGCGCGGCTATGGGATTGTGGCCGGCTCCGACCGCGTGGTGATCGCCGACCACGACTACACCGATGGGCGCCAGCAGCCCGAGCGCGCTGCGCTCTTCCAGCGTGATCTTCCGCGTGAGCTACGGGAGCACAACGAGCTCGCTCTGAACGCCATCCGGATGGTCGGCGCCCAGGCGCTCGATACCCGGCTTAGGGATCTGCATGAGGTGTGGGATGCGCTGGCCGCTTGGGAGGGCCCGGTGCGCGAGCACGCGGAGACGGAGGAGTTCATCCGCGCCTACGCGGCACCCGGCTCGGGCTGGCCCAGGAGCCAGAGTAAGTCAAGCCCCTCGATCGTTTGGATTGGCGAGCACGAGGGCAACCGCCCTCAGGGTTACCTCGAAGGACTCGCGGGTGCCTATCACCCGGAGCGCGACCTGTTGGAGGTCAACGCGGATTTTCCCTCCTTCGCGCCTTGCAGGCCTTTTGGCAGGAGCAGTACCTGCCGCTGGCTGAGACCAGCCCGATCGGGCCGCCCAGCCAGGTGATCGAGACCGTGTCCGAAGTCGTGCGCGAGTGGTGTGAGCAGACGCTGGTCGAGGTTGTCGTCGGCGTCAACCAGCTCGCCGGTCGTCCCGGCTGGGATGAAGCGCGTGTCCGGGCCGCGCTCTCACCTGAGGCGCTCTCCGGTGCAGCCCTGGCCATCCATCACGTTCAGCAGTCGATCAAGCGCAGCCTCGGACAGCGGCTGGGCTCGTTGAAGGAGACGAAGACCATGTAGCCGCGCGACTGAACCAGATGGCGGCCCCAAGGCCGCCAATGCCGCCATTGACCACTCGCTCGCCGCTGGCTCTGGACCTTGACTCGGTTCCGCTCGACTCGAGCGGCGCCGTCTCGCTCCTCGCCCGGTCGGCGCCGGTGATCACCACCCCCTCATCGGGCCCCTGGCCCTTGACCTAGGAGTGACATGAGTACGAGCAGTAGTAAGGACCTGCCGATCATCCCGATCGGCGTGAAGGACGCCCCGTTCGCGTTCGAGCTCTTCGCCCATGACTGCCCGCCGACGCAGTTCGTGCGCGAGATGACCCGCAACGGGATCGAGGCGATTGAGGCCTATCGGGTTATCGAGCCCGACTACCACGGGGAGATCGTTCTGGACGATCGACCCCGTCCACGAGCTGTTCGGCACTCGCAAGCTTGCCTGCATCGACACGGGCATCGGCATGAGCGCCGCGGAGATGACCGCGTACCTTAACGACCTGACCGCCTCGGCAAAGCGGCCGAGCCTGAGAGGCAACTACGGGATCGGTGCCAAGGTCTCAGCCGCGGCGGTGAACCGGCACGGGTGATCTACCTCTCCTGGCAGGGCGGCGCCGGGCACATGATCGAGCTCGGCCGCGACCACTCCGGCACCTGGGGCATGCGCCAGCATCGGCTGGGCGACGGGTCGATCGCCGCGGCCATGCCGATCGACGAGGAGTCGATGCCCGAGCAGATCGCCGCCGCCGGCGGCCACGGGACGATGGTCGTCTTCCTAGGCGAGAGCGAGGAGCACGACACGACGTTGCCGCCGGCCGGGGAGAGCGGGGAGCGCTGGCTGGTCCGGGCGATCAACCAGCGCTTCTACGAGCTGCCCGACTGGGTGACGGTCAAGGTGCGCGAGGTGCGCTCGACCGGGATCACATTCCGCCAGGCCCGGGGCCAGCGCTACCCTCGATCAGTGCACGATCGCGAGCAGCAAGGTCGAGGTCACGGGCGCCGCCGTCCACTGGCGAATCCTGGATGGTCGGCATGAAGAGCGGCGAAAGGAGTCAGGCGTTTGGGCCTCGACCGGGCACCGGGCGGCGCTGCTGGACGGCGAGCTGTTCGAGCTCGCCACCGCCGCCCGCGGCGGCTACCAGAAGGTGCAGGAGTTCGGGATCCGCTTCGGCTACGAGCGCGTAGTGCTGTACGTGGAGCCGTACGCCGGCGCCGGCAGGGTCACCCAGGACTCGGTCCGCACCAGCGTCAAGATCGACGGCCAGCCCCTGCCCTGGGACCAATACGCCGCCGAGTTCGAGGAGAAGATGCCCGACGAGCTGCGGGCCTTCCAGGAGGAGATCGCCCAGGGCGCGAGCACTCGTGATCACCGCAAGGCGATCCGCGAGCGCTTGAGCAGGATCGCCGACCTCTTCCACATCCCTCGCTACAAGGCGATCGACGAGGGAAGCGCCAGCGCTGAGGAGCCGACCACCGGAGGGCAGCCGGCCACAAAGGAGCCCGGCCCGACCAGGCCCGGAGGCCCGCCCGGCACAAGCGGCGGCACCCAGGGCAACCTCTACTCGCTCTTCGAGCGCCAGCCGGGGATCAAGGCCGAGCGATTGAGCAGCCACGAGCTTCCCGAGATCGAAGTCATGTGGGTATCGGTGGAAGACGGGACGCGCACCCCGCCTGACCTGGAGGACCGGGCGGCCCGCTATGACCGCCGGCACAACCTGCTCACGGTCAGCGCCGACTTCCGCGGCTACCTGGCGCTGATCGAGCGCTGGGTCAAACGCTACCCCCGCGTCCCCGGCGCGCGCCGCGCGATCGAGGACCTGATCGGCGGCTGGTGGCAGCAGGCGCTGGAGGAGACGGTCCTCGGGGTGCTCGCGCTCAAGGGCTCCGAGTACTGGGATGAGCGCGCCGTCCAGGCGGGGCTGTCAGAGGAGGCGCTGACAGCTTCGGCGATGCAGCGCTACCACGTCGATGCGGTCGCCCGGCGCGATCTAGGCGCGCTCCTCGGCGTGGCGCGGGCGGCGGCATGATGGGCCGACAGATGAGAGCCGAGAGCCACAGCGCTCATCGGGCGCTTTCAGGCCAGAGTTCCGACAGTGGTCAGGCGTATCGTCAAGGCGTGACCACAGGCACTGTTCCCAGCGTCCGCCGACTGGCTCAGTACCGCCCGTTCGAGCACGGCGGGCTTGACCTGCGCGCCGTGCTCACCGACCTGGTGCTGGCCGCCGCGGCGATCAACGACGGAACGTTCAATTCGATCCTCGACTGCCGCCAGGGCTTCATTGATCTGTGGGGCATCGAGGTCGAGGTCGATGAGCTCAGGCCTGTGCTGGACGGGCTCATCGAGCAGAGGCGGATGGAGCGCAAGGGAAAGGCCTACCGCTTGAACCCAGACACCCTGGCCGCGCTTCGCCGCCGGGCCCGCGAGTTCGAGGAGATCGAGGACCGCGCCTTCCGTGAGTGGGAGCTAGCGGTGAGGCGGATGCGTCCAACGCTCAGCGACGAGGAGGTGGAGCTGCTCAGCACAGACCTGCGTGAGTGGTTGCACGAGATCATCGTCCGTCACGGCGCCGAGGCGGCCCTGATGCTCTACCCCGAGGACGAGCGGGCTCATGAGTTCTTCGAGGCTGTGGATGCCCGAGGGTTCGAGCGGCTGCCTGATCGAGATCCTGAACTGGCGGCGGCCCGGACGGAAGCACTGCCCTTGTTCATCCGTCATCCAACGCCGGATCAGAGGCGGTTCCTGGCCGGGCTGCTGAACACAAGCTTCTACATGACTGTGCTCACGATCGACCCTGACGCCAAGGAGCTTGTTCAACAACAGATGACGGGCCGGCGGATCTACCTGGACACCAACTTCCTGTACGCCGTCTTGGGCGCGGCGGGGGCCGGGGAGGTCTACTCCTCGCGGCGGCTCGTGGACCTCTGCCGTGAGCTTGGCTTCGAGCTGGCGATTACGCCTTGGACGGCCAACGAGCTGAGAACAAGTATCGCTCGAGCCAGGCGTGATATCGACAGCCAGTCGTCGTATCCGCCCCGATCTCGGCGACACGATGCTGCGTGCGAGTGGGGACAAGGGGTTCAGGCGCTATTTCTGGGAGTCCTACACCAAGACCAAGGCCCGTCCAAAGGACGTGTTCGATCGCCTCGAGCACTTCGAGACCGACCTGAAGCAGCGCTATGGGATCAACGAGATCGACGAGGGCTGCCGGAGGGTAGAGGCGCAGGGGGAGCGGATCCAGCTCTACGCCTCGCTGCTGAACACGGAGCGCTGGCCCGAGCAACGGGAGTGGGTCGTGCTCGAACACGACGCCAAGTGCCGGCTGCTGGTCGAGCAACTCCGTGGTGCCGGGAACATCCGCGTCTCGAACGCGCGTTTCTGGTTCCTGACCTACGACGGGAAACTGCCGCGGTTCGCCATGCGGGTGCCCGACAACGGCGATCCGGCGCCGGAGCTGCCGTTCTGCGTCTCGCCGTCGGCATGGGTCCAGATCATCAGGGCACTGACACCCCGCACAGCCGACTTCGACCGGACCGCGGTCGACCTGCTGACCTCGCCCTTCGTCGGTTGCCGGCCGGCAGTGAACGCCGCGGTGGTGCAGGAGGTGATCGGCAGGATGGATCACTTCGAGGACGCCTCCCCGGAGACCGCGCTGGCGGTCCTCACCGACACGGCGAAGGTGACCGAGATCGAGTCGGCGGTCGCCACCAAGGACGAGGAGACGGTCGAGGCGGCGGTGGGCGCGGCCTACAGCGCCAAGGCGCGCGAGATGGAGGAGGCGGTGGCGGCCAGCGAAGCGTGGGCCGCCAAGGCCGAGGAGGCGCTGGCCGAGGCCGAAACGCGAATCGCTGTCGTCGAGGATCAGCGCGCCCGTGACCGCCAGGCCGCCGATCAGAAGCACCGCGAGCATCAGGAAGTCTGGGAGCAGGAGCGCAAGGAGTTGCAGGAGCAGATAGCCCAGGTCGAAGGTGCTCGAGCTGGCGAGGCCCAGGCGGCCGACGAGCGGATCCGCAGGCTCGAAGAGTGGCGCGATAAGCACAGCGCGAAGGCTTGGCGCAACGTGAGGATCGCCAGCGGCGGGGGGCTGATGATCTTTGGGCTGGCGTTAGGGTTCGTGCTCGGGTTGGTCGGCTGGCCAACAAATGGGCGATCGCGGGAGTGGCCGTGCTCGGCCTGGGAATCGTGTTGGTCGGAGCTCGTCGGCGCGTTCCGGCCAGGTTGCGCGATGAGTACTGGCCGTGGGTAGGTGCGCTGCTAGCGGCCGCGGCGATTGCCGGCGGGATCGCCGCAACCTCTGGCCATTAGGCCATCATCTCGACGCCGGAGCGCGCGTAGACCTGTCTGAGTTCTCCCCGCACGTCCCCAAGCGGCCTGGCCGGCAACCTGCATCTCCAGGGCTTCGGCCTCTACTTGCCGTAAAGCTGAGACCGTCGAGCAGGCATTAGCTCCGCACCGGCACATCGCCTGTTGCCAGGACCTCGTCGAGCGTGCGGAGTTGCTCATCTCCGGGGTCGGGCAGCGGCTTGATCGTGGCGGTGATCGTCCCGCTGGCCGGGCGTCTCAGGTTCCCGACGTTGGCGGTCCATCTGATCGTGTAGGTCCCTGGCGCGCGGGCGATTACGAGCACGGGCTCGCTTGTCGCGATCCTGTCGCCGTGAGTCAAGGTCTCGATGCGCACGCGGACCACCGGCTGATCGCCTTCCATCACGTACTCGGGCCCGGCGATCCCCTCGGCCCGCTGATGCAGGCCCTGGAGCGAGCGGGCTAGGTCGCCGTAAACGCTGGGAGCGATGGGCATCGACAGGCCTCCGAACGTCGATCGGCGCTCGAACGTCGGGAGCTCGGGCGGCTCGGACACCGACAGCACCTTCTCGTCGGGGACAGCGATCAGCCCCTCTGGGAGGAACAGGTTGAGTGTGATCCCGTCGGCCACTGATTCGCCATGGTTGTGGATCACGATCGGGTAGCGAACCGCGCTGTGGTTCGGCCAGCGTCGTGAGTCGTAAGCCGCAAGCCACTGCCGGAGCTTGGCCTCGTAGCTCACGAGCTCCTCTCGGAAGCGGTTGAGTGCCGTGTCGTAGGACTCGGTGAGGTCCATCCTGGGCATTGCAAGCTCGAACGCCGAGGGCGGCTTCGGGCGCGGTGCAACGGTGCTCTGCGCTTGGGCGGAGGAGGCGGCCACGCAGGCGTCGATGTCGATCGGTGGACGTGGCCGATCGGTGTTGATCTCGACATGGGTCAGGGTGATCCCGCCCGAGCCGAAGCCCACAGTGATCGCCGGCAAGGCCTCGAACGGCTTCCAGCCGATCACCGAGATGGCCGCGAATACCGTGCTGTAGATCACCACCACCAGCGTCGCCACGAGGACTTCGTAGAACACCCCGATCAGCGTGGCCACGATCACCATGACGAACGCGATCACGGGCACGGCGATCTTCGGCCGCCGGCCGTTGACCCTCAGCCACGCGATGGCATCGGTCCGCCAGCGCTTCAGAGTTGCGATCAGCGCTGAGCGGGCTGTCTTTAGCGCTGAGCGATCAGGGATCCGCTCCGTCAGCTTCATCTTGGTGGTCCTGCAGTCATTGGCTCTCAGAGATTAGGCATGCGTGCAGGCAGGTTTTGAAGGGTGAGCTGACCTACGGTTGCGGGCATGTCCATGGCCACCGGGCCCCAGCTTCTGGCCGTTGCGTTCGCGCCTTGGCCCCTGAGGAGCAGGAGGAGGCCTACGAGAGGATCTCTGAGATCAGGGTGGGCCGGGTGGCCGGCGAGGAGTCAGACCGAGGAGGGAAGCTTGGGCCCTAGTGAGTATCCGCTCGAGGCCCTCGTCCGGCCGCAAGAGAAGCGGCGTCAGTGGCTGCTCGCGAAGCGCACTCGCGCTCCCAACGCCGCCTCCGGCTGGGGTACTCCCGATTTGGCGACGCCCGTCCAGGCCGTCACCAAATCGGGAGTCGACGCTGCCCGGTGCAGGTGGGGTCGAGGGTTAAGGAATCACTTCCGGACAACCTCGCACCGAGCGGCACCGAGCACCGCGCCGCTCAACCAGAAGAGCCGCGTTTTGTGCGAGTCCGGCCTTGAGCGACGTGACGTGCGTACCAGCGTTCAATCTGAGGGCGCAGCCAAAGGCTCGGCCGGCCGGGGCCTAGATTGAGAGCAGGCCGCGGCATATCGGGATACCGGCGTTGGTACTGGCTCACGGTATTACGGTGGGTCAGCCCGACGATCTGAGCGACGTCATGCGCGTCGATGAGGTCGTCGAGTACGACGCTTCGAGGCATGTGTTTAGCCTACACGTGGTGACGGATAAGTCCTACGGGTGTGAGCATCTTTCCATCCGACGGCAGGTGTAGCCTCCACGCGTAAGACAAAACAAAGGCGACCCCGGCGGTGCGGGAACACCCCGGGGTCTGGCCGAGACCTATGTAGGAGGTCCCGACAATGCAAGCGTACGCAACTGCCGAGATGGCGCCAGCAGCCGCCGCCGAGTTCCGCGTCTTGGACAGGCGGCCGTCAGGCCCCGATCGCCCGAGTGAGATCGCAGCACCCGGTCGCGCCGTTCTCGATGAACTGCTCGGCCAGCTGGCCGAACTGGTGGCCGAGAAGATCGCCGACCGGCTAACGGAGCCGCGGACTGCAGCGAGCGATGAGTGGCTGGACACGCGGCGTGCGGCCGAGTATCTGGGCATCCACCGCGACAGCCTTCGACGACTCGCGGCGGAGGGGGCAATTCCCGCCGAGCAGGCGAGCGCCGGCTGCAAGCTCTACTTCCGGACCTCGCATCTGGACGCGTGGCGGTGTCCTGGCTCGGGGTCGCTCGTCGCGCTGCGGGGCGGGCGTCATGACTGACTCGAAAACGACAGAGCCGCGACGGGTCCGCGTGGAGCGGGGGATCTACCGTCGGCCCACCGGTGTCTTCGAGGTGGGCTTCAAAGACGAGAATGGCCGTCTGCGTTGGCGGACGGTGGAAGGCGGGATCCTCGCCGCTCGCAAGCTGCGAGACGACCTGTCGGCGCGTCGGGCGCGCGGCGAGACCGTGTCCCCGAATCCGAAGATGCGCTTCGGCGAAGCGTCCGCCAGATGGCTCGATGGACCGGTGCTCGATCTTCGAGAGACCACCCAAGTGAAATATCGGAGCATCGTGCGGGAGCACCTGCAGCCACGCTTCGAGGGCCGCCGCCTCGACGGAATCTCCGCTGACGACCTCGCACGGCTCGTTCGCGAGCTGCGAGCGGATGGCAAGAGCGAGGCAACGATCGCTGTTGCTCTCGCCGTTGTCGGCCGGATCTACAAGTTCGCCGGTCGGCGGCTTGGATGGAACGGAACGATCCCAACGACGCTGATGCTCTCCTCCGAGCGCCCGAAGGTCTCACAGGCCAAGCGCCGGCCGATCTTCACGGGTGAGCAGCTCGAGCAGACCATCGCCGCGGCGCACGAACCATTCCGGACACTCTTCACGGTGGCGGCGCTTACCGGGGCTCGGATCTCGGAGCTCTGCGGGCTGACCTGGGCCGACGTTCGAATCGACTCCCTTGACGAAGCCGAAATCGACTTCGCTTGGCAGGTCGATCGGCGCGGTAACCGGCGACCGACGAAGACCGACGGTTCCGCGCGGACCGTTCCGGTCCCGAGGGAGCTGGCGGTCGTGCTCGCACAACACAAGCTCGCCGCTAGGCATTGCGGGCCGGATGACTTCGTATTCGCGGCCCGAACAGGCCGGCCGCTTCAGCAGCGCAACGTGTCACGCGCGCTGCGCGAGGCACAGACCCGGGCTGTTGACGCCGATCGAGCGCCGACCTTTCCGGCGCTCCACGAGACGGACGCCCAAGGGCGGCCGATACCTGTTCCTCGCGGGACGCTCCCGTCGATGCACTCCTTCCGGCACACCGTAGCCTCGCGCGCGCTGCTCGCTGGAGAGAGCGTCGATGAGGTTGCGTTCCTGTTGGGCGACCGCGACGGCACGGTTACCCGGGCCGTCGACGGTGCGGGAAGTGTCCGATGCGCGGCGACGCGCGATGCGTCGCTCCCGGATGACGAGCGAGTACGCGGATGTGCTCCGCATCGCGATGGAGCCGCGCGTCGGGTCCGATCGCTGATCCGGGTGCCACATCTTCGGGGCGACACCCGAATGCGCCACTACTCTTCGTGGCATGACCGCCAAGGAACAGGTGCTCGCTGAGGTAGATGGCTGGACCGAGGAGCAGGCGAAACGTGCGCTGGAGGCTGCGCATGGCAATGGCTCTGCAGAAGCGCAGCCTCCGTTCTCACTGATCGGCGTGTTTCGTTCCGGGCGCGGCGACCTCTAGAGCGCGCGAGTCGCGACGAGTTCGAACCCGAGCCATTCCGCTGATCTTCGACACGGGCCCGTTGGTCGCTGCGCTCGACGCCGACGACCAGCACCATCAGCGGTGCGCCGCGCTCTTCGCGTCGGCCGGCGAGCGGCGGGTTGTCCCAGCACCTGTGCTGGTCGAGCTCGACTATCTCCTCGCGCGGGAGGTTGGAGCAAACCAGTTCGCTTCTTT
>CAWDNF010000018.1:0-304916 GCA_963803595.1 uncultured Solirubrobacterales bacterium | reverse complement strand
GAGCTTCGCCAAGCACCGCACGATCACCGCGCTCGATCACGCCCGCGCGCTCAGGGAGCGCCGCGGGGAACCACAGCGCGAGCTCGAGGTGGAGATCCGGCCACTCTCGGCCTATGACGCGCTGACCGCATGACCCGCACCGCCGAGCTCACGCACCTGTTCCGCGAGCTCAAAGCACCCGCCGCGGCCAGAGCGCTACCGAAGCTCGCTGACCGGGCCCGGACCGAGGAGTGGAGCTTCGAACGGTTCGCCGAAGCGCTGCTCTCCACCGAGGTCTCCGCCCGCGAGGCGCACGGCGGCGAAGGACGGATCAAGTTCGCCCGCTTCCCCGCGCGCAAAACGCTCGAGGAGTTCGACTTCACCTTCCAGCGATCGGTCAAAAAAACCGTGATCGAACACCTCGGCCAGCTCGACTTCCTCCACGCGCGCGAGAACGTGATCCTGCTCGGGCCGCCAGGAACCGGGAAAACGCACTTGGCGATCGCGTTAGGGATCCGCGCCTGCCTCGCTGGCCAGCGGGTGATCTTCAAGACCGCCACCGAATGGGTCGCGCTGCTCGCCGACACCCAACGCCAGGGCCGGCTCGACGACGAGCTCAAACGCCTCGAGCGCTACCCGCTGCTGATCTGCGACGAAGTCGGATACATCCCATTCGACCCGCAAGCCGCGAACCTCATGTTCATGCTCGTCTCCCGCCGCTACGAACGCGCCAGCCTGATCGTCACCTCCAACAAGCCCTTCGGCGCCTGGGGCGAGATCTTCGGCGACGAGATCACCGCCGCCGCGATGGTCGACCGCCTCGTGCACCACGCCGAGATCCTCTCCCTCAAAGGCGACAGCTACCGCCTCAAAGACCGGGACCTCGGCCGCGTCACGCCGGCCGAAAACTAGGCCACCCCGGCTATAGCTTCGCTAGCAAAGCTACACCCCGCCGAAGACGCGGCCGGCGGCATCTCACTCCGCTCGCCTACGGCTCGCTCCGCGAGAAGCCGCCGCAACCCCAGGGGGGTCAATTCTCGACCGGCGCTAAAGGGTCAATTCTCAACCGGCCTTGACAGAGACTGTCGGAACGATCGAAATCGGGAAGGCGAGCGCGCGTTGCGAAACCTCGTCCGGCCGACGTTTCCGCCGCGGCCGTCCGTGGCCGGCGGGCGACGACCTCGCGCAGGCACCCCACTCCACCACAAGCACTGGATGAGAAACGCGGCCAGGATGGACGGATTGGACGCGTTATGGACGAATTCGAAACGTCCGAAACCCGCGAGATCCGCAGTTGGCGTATTGACTCGACTGTTGAGTCGGTCTCGAAAAGCACCTGCTATAGGCCGGGTTTGCCGCTGACCCCGCCCGCCCAACGTGACGTGGGCGACTCAATAGGTGTTTGGACGGGGTCAGCGGCAAACCCGGCAAGGGAGGCACTGGCAGGCGTGGGGTAACCAGTGGTTGCCTGAACTAACGGAGTGAACGCTTTAGGCAGCGGCGGCCGGCTGGGCGATCGCGTTCCGAAGCGCGTCTCGGTACAGCGGTTCAGGAGCCATGTCGAGGCCATTCGGCCAGGCGATCGTTCCGAACTGCCCGTCAACGAAGACTTTCGCGAACTCCGCAGGATCGCGGAATGGCTCGAACACGCCCGTCCATTCGCTTTCGTCGAACGCGACGTCGCCGACCGTGCCGTCCTCGAACAGCAACCGCAGACGGTGGTCACCGATCACCGCAACCCCCCTCACATGGACGAGCGGCGGGATCTCAGGCATCAAGGCAGATGTTACGGAGAGCGGCTCGATGCGATGGAGTGGCTCGTGTCGGCGTGCGCGCTCCCAGTTCGCCAGCAGTTCGTCGCGATGCAGCTCGGCCCATTCCCGGACGAGCCGCAGCTGACGGCTCGAGAGCGAACCAGACGATCACGTTGCCGTCGAGCTCGAGCGACGCATCGCTGCCGCCGTACTCCGCGTGGAAATGCGGAACCGGATGATCGCGCTCGTTCCAGAACATGGCGATCGTGATCCCGTAGAAGAAGCTGATCCGCGGCACTACGCCGGCTCTCTCGACCGTCGGCTGGTCCTCCATCGCGAACGCCTCAGCTACGAGCGTCCGCATCATCCCTCGCGGGCGCGTAGTGCAGGTAGCGCATCGTCGTCTGGATGTCGGCATGCCCCATCCATTCCTGTACCCGGCGAATGTCGGCCTTGGCGATCATCCGGGTGCCGAACGTGTGGCGCAGGTCGTGGAAGCGAAGCGGGCGGAGGCCGGCCTGCTTCAACGCGAGCATCGTAGCGCCGCCGCAGTGCAGACCCGTCGAGGTAGCCGAACCGAGCTCGCCGACGAACACCAGGTCGTCGTCGCTGACGAACTACCCGCGATCGGCCAGGCGTGCCAGAGCCGCCGCAACATCGGGCGCCATCGGCACCGAGCGGACCTTGCCCGACTTCGGCGTGGTCAGCTTCTCCGCCGGCGTAGCTGGCCCGCACCCGGATCACCGAGCCGGCGAAGTCGACGTCGCGCCAGCGCAGCGCGATCAACTCGCCACGCCGCAGTCCGGTGAAGGCAGCCGTCAGGAAGATCGCTGCGTCCTGCTCCGAGCCTGCAGCCCGTACGAGCGCCCACACCTCCTCCGGCGAAAACACGTCGATGTCGCCGCTCGAGCGTTGCGGATGCTTCTCGACTGAGGCGACGGGATTGAATGGCAGGCCCCACACGTGCTGTGCACGACGCATCACCCCGTGCATGACCACAAGCAGCTTGTTCTTCGTCCGGTTGGAAAGGCTGTCGAGCGAGCTGCGCCAGCGGTCGATAGACGCCGGCGAGATCTCCTCGAGCCGCATCGGGCCGAACGCGGGGACGAGGTGTGCTCGCAGCTCCGACCGGTAGGCCCGCAACGTCGAGGGCTTGCAACCTCGGTCGTGCTCGACGTAGCGCAGCCACTCAGCCGCCGCATCGGCGAACGTCGCACCCGTTTGGATCATCCCCGGCAGCGTCCCTCGCCGCGCCTCGTCGAGCACCGTCGCGCAGCCAGTCCTCGGCCACACGCTTGGTGAAGTACCCCGCCGGCGGCCGCCCTCGCTCGGTCCACGCCGGCCCGAGCTTCTTCTGCACCTGGCGACCATCGGGCAACCGGTACTTCGCGTACCACACCGGGCCGCGCGCTCGGTCGACCCTGAACACGTGGCCGCTCGGAGGCCGCAACTGTCCCGCCACGCTGTCCGATCATACGCCCATCGTGGGACAGATTGGGGACATATCGCAAACCCGCAGATCCTCCACCTACGAAAAAACCCCGCCTACGCGGGGCTTTTCAGCGCGCCCGGAGAGATTCGAACTCCCGACCTTCGGTTCCGTAGACCGACGCTCTATCCAGCTGAGCTACGGGCGCCTGGGTGCAAGTCTAGCCCTGGTCTAGAGCCGGGCTGTCGGCCTCGAGCCGTCAGCGGGTTCGCCACAAACGCCGCGCATCAAGCCCCCCGCGCGCCGCCGACCCCGCAACCCGGCCGCGCTCCCGCCCACCAAGCCCAGCCACCCAGCGCCTCGGTCTCGAGCCGCTTACGCGTAGTAGTAGCGGGCGACCGTGAAGCCGAGCAGCGCAGGTACGTGGATCGCGAACACTGCGAGGGACAGCGTCAGCACGACGAGCGTCCCGCCATGGACGTGGTTCTGGAGGAACGCGTACTCGATCATCCCGGCGATCACTACATAGGCCAGCAGCGACCACTTCGCGACCTGGAAGAAGCGGTTCCAGGGAAATTCCCGAACGCGCGTCAGCGAGAGCAGGTTCACCGCCATGAGGACGCCGGACAGCGCGAGCAGGACGACAGCAGGAGCGAGCGGGACGTGCTTGGGAAGATGTGACGAGAGATAGATTCCGCCCGCGACGATGAGCGCCAGCGAGGCCATGGCCAGCTGAGTGACCGGAGGTAGCCGACCCTCGTTCATGACGAAGCCAGCTTGGTCATGATCACCAGGGTTGCGACCTGCATCAGCCCGAGGATCCCCGAGCAGTAGATGAAGCGCTTCATCAAGGTCTCGATCACCTGGGGCCGCGGTTGTGGTTTCTTCAGCTCGACCAGCACGGCGATGTTGGCCGGCTCGAGCAGGCCGAGCGCGAGCACTGCCATCACTCCCACCACGATGAAGCTGGCCACCACCCAGGCGTGGTTGGGATAGCTGGTCAGCAGCGTTCCGTCCTGGATCCCCAGCTGCCACCCCGCCGCGAGGGTCATCGTCACGACGATTGGCATGATCACGACCATCTTGGGCATCAGACGGGTGGTCATCTCGATCCGCGCCGGCACGGCATCCGCCCATAATCGGCCCGATCACCAGGCCCATGAACAGGTCGACGATCGTCCATGACGCGCCGCCGACGACGTGGAAGAAGTCGATCGGCCACTTCTTGTTGGCTGCAATCGACACGACCAGCCCTGCGACGACAAGCGCGGCGATCACGATTCCAGTTCGCGGGACGATCCGGAAGTCCGGGATCTGGAGCGGGGGATGAGGCTGCTCGGCCTCGGCCTCCTGTGCCTCCTGAGCAGGAACTGCAATGTCGACCATGACGGGCGAGAATCCTAACGAGGATCCGGACGGCAAATCCAGGCCAGCTACCCGAGCAGCTCGAGCACCTTCTCGGGCGGCCGCGCCAGCACGGCCCGGTCCCCGAGCTCGACGATCGGGCGCTGGAGCAGATCCGGCCGTTCGACCAGCGCCCGCAGCGTCGCCTCGTCATCTTCGAGCGGCAAGTCACTCGCGCCCGGCTCGTTCATTCGCACGACATCGCGCGGACGGAGACCGGCCTTGCGCAGCAGGCCGAGGAGCTGTTGCTCTCCGAGCGGCTCGATGAAGTAGTTCACTCTTTCGAAGTCGATCCCACGCTCAGCCAGGAGCGAGGCCAGCCGGCGGCACGTGGTGCAGGTCGGTTTCTCGTAGACGGTCAGATCGCTCATATTTCGTGGCTACGCGCACACAGAAATTTCGTGGCTACCCGCAGAAGGAAGAATCACAAGGCGGAGGGGGCGGGATTCGAACCCGCGGTCCGCGTGAACGGACTCCAGTTTTCAAGACTGGTGCATTCGACCACTCTGCCACCCCTCCAGGGACATGCGCCGAGCCGATCGTAGTCGCTCGGCCACACGGTTCCGCCTCGCCGCCCCGTCAAATCCAGCCTTTACACTGGCCTTGAAGCTCGGAGAGGTGGCCGAGTGGCTGAAGGCACTCGCCTGCTAAGCGAGTATGGGGTGAATAACTCCATCGAGGGTTCGAATCCCTCCCTCTCCGCTTTCTGTCGTTCCCGCAATCCCTAGTCCGTCTGGTCGCGGCGCTCTGTCTGTCCGCGGCATTGGGGCTGGCAGCGGCGCTCACCGGCCACGCGATCGCAGCAGCACAAGGCCATCCGCAGTCGCCGTCCAGGCCCTCGATCTTCGGGCTCAACACCGGCACCTTCGACTCGAACCACGCGCGCTTCGTCCGCGATCTGCCCACTGCCCGCCGGCTCGGCGCGCGCTGGGTTCACTTCACCGATGGAAGCGTTCACTTCACCCGCGCCGGCGCCCCGAGCTTCGGCGTGCTCGACTACGAGGTCGCCCATGCCCACCGGCTTGGGCTGGGGGTCCTCGTCAGCCTCGGCGGATCGCCGGAGGCGTGCTCGATCTCGCCGCGGCCCGCGGATCGCAGCAGCTGCCCGCCGACCACCGGGCGTGACCTCCGCGTCTATCAGCGTTTCCTGCGCATCGAGCTCCTGCGCTACCGCCGCCAGGTGACCTACTGGGAGAGCTGGGTTGAGCCCAACCACAAGTCCTTCTGGCCCTCAGGCGCCAACCCGGAGCAGTACGCGCGGCTGCTCACCGCGCAGTGGTCGGTGTTTCAGTCGATCAACCGGACCTACGGAGTTCACCTCAAGCTGCTGTTCGCGGGGCCGGCGACTTCTCGATCATCCCGGGATCGTCCGGGGGCACCGCAGTCCTGCCCTTCACCCACGCGGTACTCGAAGATCTGCATGGGTCAAGGCCGTTCGACGCGATCGGACTTCATGCCTATCGCTTTCCGCCTGCTACGGCCACGCCGACCGCGGACGACTACGACAGCGTCGCTGGGATCCCCAAGGCCTCGGGCGCCAACGGGCCCTATCCCGCGCAGGGGTGCAATTCTTCGCCCTGGTGCCGGATGACCTGGCCCCAGGAGCTCTCGGCCTACGAGCAGGAGTTCGTCAACCACGGTTACGGCCGCGTCGCTTTGTGGCTGACGGAGTTCGGTTGGCCGGGCAACCCGCGCCACACCGACTCCTACCACCCGGACTTTGCCGCGCAGGCGCACGACCTGCGCCAGGCCTACACCGCCCTGCTGACCCTGCCCTTCGTCCAAGCCGCGTTCTGGTTCAACCTGCGCGACTACGAGCCGGGGCTTCGCAACCCCGACCCCGAGTTCTTCGCCCACTACGGGCTGCTCCGCTACAACTTCGCCCCCAAGCCGGCGGCCGCCGCCTTCAGCCGCCTGGCCGCAGCGCACCCCGGCCGTTGAGCTTCAGGCACCGCCACTACCAGCAGCTCGCCACTCCACCACCGTCGCCCCCCACGTGAAGCCGCCCCCGAAGCTGGCCAGGAGCACCGTGTCCCCGTCGCACAGCCGTCCCTCGGCCTCCGCGACCGACAGGGCGATCGGGAGCGTCGCCGTCGATGAGTTGGCGAACCGATCGACATAGTCGACCACGCGGTCATCGGGTCAGTCCCAGCCGCTGCCCGACGGCGCGGATGATCCGCGAGTTGGCCTGGTGGTAGACGAACAGGTCGACATCGTCGAGCCTCGAGTCCGCCGCCTCGAGCGCCTCGCGGTCACGCTCGGAGAGGCATCGGACGGCGGCCGGAACGTCTCCTGGCCCTGCATCGAGATCCGCCTGCCGCGCTCCAGCCGGATCCAGTCGGCTACCGGCGTCGGTCGGAGTGAAGCACCACGGGCCCGATCCGCCCCCCGCCGCTCGACGCCGCGAGACGACAGCCGCCGCGGCGCCATCGGCGAACAGAGGCGCGGTGTCGCGATCGGAGAAGTCGAGGAAGCGCGAGAGGAAATCCGCCCCCACGACGAGCGTGTGCTGCGCCCGGCCGGACTCGATCTGGCCGCAGGCCAAAGCCAGCCCGGCCAGCCAGCCGGTGCAGGCGGCGCCGACGTCGAACGCCCCGGCCCGCCCCGGCCCCGATCAGTCCGGCCACGTGGGGCGCCGTGTTCGGCGTGATCTCATCGGCTGTCGAGGTGGCGACGATCACCAGATCGAGCTCCGGCGCCGCCAGACCCCGCGCGGCCAGCGCATGCCGCGCCGCCCGGGCGGCGAAGTCGGTCAGCCGCTCGCCCTCGACCGCCCAGGGCCGCTCGAGGTTCCCGTGCGCTTGGCGATCCATTCCTCCTCGACGCCGACCTGCCCGCGACCTCGGCGTTGGAGACGAGCCGCTCGGGCACGGCCATCGCCACGCCGCGGATCGACGCTCCCGCCGCGCGTCGCCCGCCCGTCCAACCCACTAACGCCGAGGCTTCAGCGGGGTCCCGAAGACGTAGTCCCAGAAGGGCGCGCTCACTCCGTAGCCGCGCTCGTGGTTCTGGAAGTGGTGGCGCATGTGCAGCTCGCGCAGCATCCGGCCGAGCTCTGTCCTCGGCGTGTGGTGGTGGACGTGGTAGTGCAGCATGTCGTAGAAGAGGTAGCCGCCGAGAAATCCTGCGCCGAAGGGCAGGAAGCGCCGGGCTACCGAGCACGGCGTAGAACCCGAGCACGAACAGCGAGACAGCGGCACGCTCACCGAGGGCGGCATGACCAGCCGCAGCGGGTCGTTGGGGTGATCGTGGTGGACGCCGTGGATGATCCAGTGCAGCCGCGCCCCGATCCCCTGCTCGGGCTCGAAGTGGAAGACCAGGCGATGCAGCCAGTACTCGGTCAGCGTCCAGAACACGTACCCGCCGACCACCCAGGCCGGGGTCAGCCAGCCCGCGCCGTGGACCAGGCCCTCTACCAGCAGCACGACGATCGCCGGGACGAAGATCAGCGGCGGGACGATTGGGTGGACCCGGGAGAGCTTGTCCAGCAGCTCTGATTCGAACATCCGCGGCGAGGCGCGCAGGACCTCCGCCGCGGCTCATCCATCGAGCTCTGGCTGACGTACCGCCATAGAGATAAAGATACCTCGGGCTTTGCGCAGTAGCTGCGGCCGGACCCGGGAAACGGTGGAAACCCCCCAAACCGGGGGTTTGGCCGGCGACCGCAACCGCGGGCAGCGTGCCCGCCGCCGGCGCTCAGTCAGGCCGGCGACCGCAACCGCCGCGGACAGCCTGCCCTCCGCCGGCGCTCACTCCGTGTCGTCAAGCGGGATAGCCAGGATCACGTGGTCCGTCGAGACGGCGACGAAGTCGTGGCGCTGCTCGTCGCTTGACCCGTCGAGCGGCGCGATCCGCACGTCCGTGAGCGCCAGGAACGCGCGATCAGGCGCGTTCAGATAGTCGCTCAGCCGGCTTCGATAGCCGTCGGCCGGCAGCCGCAGCTGGCCCGTGATCCGGTGCCGCGCCGTCTCGAGCGCGACCATCCTCCCGGCTTCATCCATTCGCTGCGACGATAGCGAAGCCACCGCCGCGGACGCCCATGGCCCGGGTGCCATGCTTGGCCGATGCCGAACCTGCCGCCCGCGCGCTGGTGGGCGATCAGACGCGCCCAGAACCGCAAGCCGGCTACCTACCGCTGCCCGCTGTGCGGCGGCTTCCTCCCCGCGCTCAGCGAGCACATGCTGATGGCTCCTGAGGGCGACTCCTCGCGACGTCGTCACGCCCACTCGGACTGCGTGATGCGCGCCCGCCAGGCAGGCCGGCTCCCGAGCCGCGAGGAGTGGCTGGCGACCCAGCCCCGTTCCCCCGGCCTCATCCGAAGAATCGCCGACCGCCTCAAGCCGGCGCGCAGCGGATAGGGTTCCCGCCACGATGGCACGGGACCTCCGACTCGGGCTCAGCATCGGCTACTGGTCGAAGGGGCCGCCTCCCGGCGCGCTCGACTCGGTGAAGGAAGCCGAGCGCCTCGGCTTCGACTCGCTCTGGACGGCCGAGGCCTACGGCTCGGACGCGCTGATGCCGCTCGCCTGGTGGGGGTCGCAGACCGAGCGGATCAAGCTCGGCTCGGCGATCGTCCAGATCTCGGCCCGCACACCGGCCGCCACCGCGATGGCGGCGATGACGCTCGATCATCTCTCGGGCGGCCGGGTGGTCCTCGGTCTCGGCGTGTCGGGTCCCCAGGTCGTCGAGGGATGGTATGGGCAGCCGTTCGCCAAGCCGCTCGCCCGCATGCGCGAGTACATCGGGATCCTCCGCGCGATCTGGGCCCGGGAAGGACCTGTCACGAGTGACGGGTCCCACTACCCGCTGCCCTACCAGGGCGCGCCCGGTCTTCCGGAGCCGACCGGCCTCGGCAAGCCGCTCAAGTCGAGCATCCATCCGCTTCGCGAGGACATCCCGATCTACCTCGCCGCCGAGGGCCCCAAGAACATCGCGATGGCGGCCGAGCTGTGCGACGGCTGGCTCGCGCTCTTTTACTCACCTAACCACGACGACATCTACGCCGACGCCCTGGCCGAGGGTTTCGGCAGACCGAACGCCCGCCGCAGCCGCGACGACTTCGAGGTGGCGGCGAGCGTCCCGCTGATCGTGACCGACAACCCGGAGGCGGCGATCGACGCGGTACGGCCGATGTACGCCCTCTACTTCGGCGGCATGGGAGCCAAGAACGTCAATTTCCACGCCAACGTCCCTATCCGGATGGGCTACGAGGCCGAGGTGAGGAAGATCCAGGACCTCTACCTGTCCGGCAAGAAGGACGAGGCTGCCGCCGCGATCCCGCTCAAGCTGATCGAGGAGCTCACGCTGATCGGCACCGCGGATCAGATCAGGGACAAGCTCGACGCCTGGCGCGAATCATCCGTAACGACGCTCCTCATCGCAGGCGACGCGAACACGCTGCGGACCGCATCCGACCTCGTGCTGGGCTGATACGCGCGGGCCGCTCCGCCCCTACGCGTCGTGGTAGAGCGCAAACTCCCACGGATGCGGCCGCATCCGGATCGCATCGACCTCCTCGTCGCGCTTGTAGCGGACGTAGGCCTCGATCAGCCCCGGAGTGAACACGTCACCCTCGAGCAGGAACGCGTGATCGGCCTCCAGCGCATCCAGTGACTCCTCCAACGAGGACGGCACGGTGGCAATCGACGCCAGCCGCTCGGCCGGGAGCTCGTAGATGTCCTCATCGAGCGGCTCGCCGGGGTTCAACGACCGTTTGATCCCGTCCAGCCCGGCCAGCATCAGCGCGCTGAACGCGAGGTACGGGTTGGCTGTCGGGTCGGGCGAGCGGAACTCGATCCGCTTTGACTTGGGCGACTCGTGGTACATCGGCACCCGCACGCAGGCCGACCGATTCCGCGCGCTGTACACCAAATTCACTGGCGCCTCGTAGCCCGGAACGAGCCTCCGGTAGGAGTTCGTCGTAGGCGCGCAGAACGCGAGTAGCGACGACGCGTGCTCGAGCAGCCCGCCGATGTAGTACTTGGCCATGTCGCTTAGGTGCGCATAGCCGCCCTCGCCGTACATCAGTGTCTCGCCGTCCTTCCACAGCGACTGGTGCACATGCATGCCAGAGCCGTTCTCCTCGAAGATCGGCTTGGGCATGAACGTCGCGGTCTTGCCCGCCGCCCGCGCGATGTTCTTGGCCACGTACTTGTAGATCATCAGCTGATCGGCCATTCGCAGAAGCGGCTGGAAGCGCATGTCGATCTCCGCCTGCCCGCCCGAGGAGACCTCGTGGTGGTGAAATTCGCATCGGATCCCCAGTGACTCCATCGTCAGCACCATCTCGGCCCGCAGGTTGGCCAGCGAGTCGGCCGGCGGGACCGGGAAGTACCCCTCCTTCTGGCGGAGCTTGTAGGCCAGGTTCGGCGCCGTCCCCACAGGCCGGCCCGTGTTCCAGAACCCCTCTTCCGAGTCGACCTCGTAGAACGCCCGGTTCTCGGTCTGCTCGTAGGCGATGTGGTCGAAGATGAAGAACTCGGCCTCGGGCCCGAAGTAGGCCACGTCCGCGACCCCCGAGGCGATCAGGTGCTGCTCGGCCTTCTTGGCCACGAAGCGCGGGTCGCGGGCGTAGGCCGTACCCAGCACGGGGTCGGCCACCGAGCAGACCAGCGACAGCGTCGGATGCGTGTAGAACGGGTCGATGAACGCGGTCGTCGCGTCCGGGACGAGCAGCATGTCCGACTCGTGGATCTCCTGAAAGCCCCGGATCGAGGAGCCGTCGAAGCCGAGTCCCGCCTCGAAGTCATCGGCCTCGATCGCTCCCAGCGGCAGGCTCATGTGCTGCCAGGTGCCGGGCAGGTCGACGAACTTCAGGTCGACCATCTCCACGCCACGGTCTGAGGCGAAGTCAAGGACCTCGGCGGCCGAGGTGGCTCCCGCCGCCGCCGCCGTCTTCGAGCTCTCGGTGGTCGTCACGCTCTCTCCTCCTCGGTCGTATCTCGCCTGAGGCCTACTTGATGAACAGGATCTCCGAGTACTTGGGCAGCGGCCAGAGGTCGTCGGCCACGATCCGCTCGAGCTTGTCGGCTGCCGCGCGGACGCCCTCCATCGCGGGCACCACCTTGTCGTGCATGTAGCGGGCGTGCTCGAGCACGTCGCCGTGCGGCTGGTTCTCGGCCAGGTTGGCGGTCTCCAGGGCACGAACCGCCGCGACCAGATCGGCCACCAGGGCGGCGGCTTCGCTCTCCAGGTCGCCGACGCGGGCCTCGCGGAGCATCGTCAGATGGCGCACAGAGGCGGGCAGCACCATTGTCCGCGCGATCGAGGCAGCCGTCTCGGCCTCGATGTTGATCTTGGTCACGTACTGCTCCGCGAACACCTCGTAGCGGGACTCGAGCTCGCGCTGCGACAGCACGCCGTACCCCGAGAACAGCGAAACCGTCTCCTCGTTCACCAGGTAGGGCAGTGCGTCCGGGGTCGCCTGGAGGTTCAACAGACCCCGCTGCGAAGCCTCGGCATGCCACTGAGGCGAGTAGTTGTCGCCGCCGAAGATGATCTTCTTGTTGTCCGCGTAGGTGCGCTGGAGGATCGGGCGCAGCGCCTCCTCCAGATCGCTACCGCCCTCCAGCGCCTTCTCGAGCTCAGAGGCCAGCTCATCGATCGCTTCCGCCACGATCGTGTTCAAGACCGTGTTGGGCAGCGACAGCGACATGCTCGACCCCAGCGCGCGGAATTCGAACTTGTTGCCAGTGAAGGCAAACGGGGAGGTCCGGTTTCGGTCGCCGCCGTGCATCGGGAGCGGAGGCAGCACCGGCGTGCCGAGCCCGAGGAACGAGCCCGGCGTCGACTCGTGCGCCTCGCCCCGCTCGATCGCCTCGAACACCTTCTCCAGCTCGCTCCCCAGGAAGATCGAGATGATCGCCGGCGGCGCCTCGTTGGCGCCCAGTCGGTGGTCCTGGCCGGCCGACGCGATCGAGGCACGCAACAGCCCCTGATGACGGTTGACCGCCTGGATCACCGCGGCGCAGAAGAACAGGAACTCGAGGTTGTCGTGCGGCGTCTCGCCCGGCTCGAGCAGGTTCTTGCCCGAGTCGGTGCCCATCGACCAGTTGTTGTGCTTGCCCGATCCGTTGACCCCCGCGAACGGCTTCTCGTGCAGGAGGCACACGAGCCCGTAGCGTCGCGCCACGTTCTGCATCACCTGCATCGTCAGCTGCTGGTGGTCTGAGCCGACGTTCGAGTTCTCGAAGATGGGCGCGATCTCGTACTGGTTGGGCGCGACCTCGTTGTGCCGCGTTTTGACCGGAATCCCCAGCTTGGCCAGCTCGCGCTCGGTCTCGAGCATGTAGGCGAGGATCCGCTCCGGGATCGACCCGAAGTAGTGGTCGTCGAGCTCGTGACCCTTGGGCGGCTTGGCACCGAACAGCGTCCGCCCTGTGGTGATTAGGTCGGGGCGCTCGAAGTAGTACTGCTGGTCGATCAGGAAGTACTCCTGCTCAGGCCCGACTGTCGTGAACACGCGCTGGGCGACGTGGTCCCCGAACAGTCGGAGCGCCCGGATCGCCGACTTCGAGAGCGCATCCATCGAGCGCAGCAGCGGGATCTTGTGATCGAGCGCCTCGCCCGTCCAGGAGGTGAATGCCGTCGGGATGCAGAGCACCGCGCCGTTGGGGTTCTCGAGGATGAAGGCCGGACTCGTCGGGTCCCACGCGGTGTAGCCGCGCGCCTCGAATGTCGCCCTGATCCCGCCCGTCGGGAACGAGGAGGCGTCGGGCTCGCCCTGGATCAGCTCCTTGCCGGAGAACTCGGCGAGCGCCGTCCCCTCGCCGGTCGGAGCCCAGAAGCTGTCGTGCTTCTCGGCCGTCGAGCCCGTCAGCGGCTGGAACCAGTGCGTGTAGTGGGTCGCGCCGCGCTCGAGCGCCCACTCCTTCATCGCCTGCGCGACTGCGTCGGCCAGCGAGGTGTCGAGGATCTCGCCGCGCGCCAGCGTCTGCTGGAGGCGGCGGAAGACGTCCTTGGGCAGGCGCTGGCGCTGGACCGCCGGGCTGAACACGTTCAGGCCGAAGACCTGGTTGTCGGGGACGGTCAGGTCGGCGGTTCCCAGCGAGCCCCCGTTGGGCGTCCATTGGGCCGCGAGTACGTTCTGCTGACGGACGCGAGGCATTCGAGTTCAAGCTCCTTCTTATGGTGATGCAGGTTCGGGGTGCTACGTGCTCCGTGCTCCGGCGGGAGCGAGCTCGGCCACGGCGGCGCTGGCGCGCGGCCAAGCCTATCGAGGGGGGCGCCGAGCCGCGAGCGCCACTGCCTCGCGACCCGGTGCCCCGTCTCACGCGGTCGAGGGGGCCGTGGCCTGGCCAGGAGCAAGGCTCGGCACTCCCCCCGGGTACCCCAGCGACGGGACGTCGGAGGGGTACACCTCGTGGCCGTGCTCGGCGACGTCGCCGATCTCCATGTTCTCGGTCGACATCCGGAGCGGCACGAACAGCCCTACCAGCTTGAGCAGCGCAAACGTGATCAGCGCCGTCCACCCGATCACGAACAGAGCCGCGAACAGCTGCCATTTGAGCAGTGTGAAGTTCCCGTGGATCACGCCCTTGGCCACGCCGGTGGCGATCAGCCCGCCGTGCGGGCCGCCGGTCTTGTAGCCGAGGGCCATCTGCGGGTCGGCGAAGATCCCTACCAGCAGGCCGCCGGCCAGCCCCGCGAACCCGTGCGTGTAGACCACGCCGAGCGTGTCGTCGACGTTGCGGAACGGGCGCATCCGGCTCAGGTAGTTGAGCGCGAAGTAGACGATCGTCGAGGCGATCGCGCCGATCGCCATCGCGCCCCAGCCGTTGACATAGCCTGCCGCCGGGGTGATCGCCACCAGCCCGACGATCATCCCGTTGACCGACCCGATCATCGACGGCTTGCGACCGGTGATGTAGTCCCAACCGATCCAGATCAGAAACCCGACGCCCGTGCACAGGTTCGTGGTGAGGACGGCCGAGGCGGCCGACATGTTCGAGGCATAGGGGTCGCCGCCGTTGAACCCGTTCCACCCGAGCCACAAGAGGCCGGCGCCCACTGCGAGCATCGCCACGTTGTTGGGAGCGTCGATCTCGCGGTCGCGCTGGAGTCTCGGCCCGATCACGGCCGCCGCCACGAACCCCGCCACACCGGCCGAGAGGTGGATCACGTAGCCACCGGAGAAGTCGACAGCGCCGTGTTGGGCAAAGAAACCGCCGCCCCAGATGAGAAACGCGTCAACCGCATAGACGAACGTGATCCACAGCGCGCAGAAGGGGATCCAGGCTTTGAAGTTCACGCGCCCGAGCACCGACCCGAGGGCCAGGATCGGCGTGATCGCGGCGAACACGAACTGGAAGTAGACGAGCGCCGACTTGGGGAACGCCTGCGAGCCGATGTTGGGGATGTTCGCCTGGTGCTGAAGCTCGGTGTGTGAGAGCACCGGCCCGGGCTGGCCGATGAAGTTTCCGAAGAAGCCGTGGTGCGAGAGCCCATGCCACGGCGTGCCGAAGCCCATCTTGAAGGCCCAGACGACCCAGACGAACAGGACGATCGAGAACGTGGCGAAGGTCAGCATCATGCTGTTGATCGACCAGCGCTTCTGCATGACTCCCCCGTAGAGGACCGCGAGTCCCGGCACGCTCATCAGCCCCACGAGCGTCGCGGCTGTCAGCTGCCAGGAGGTATCGCCCGGGTTCAGCCAGCTGGGTGCTTCTAGTGGCATGGATCTCCTTCTCCTTGAGAAACACGAAACAGACCACCGCGCGGCAAGCGGTGGCCGTAACTGCGATCAGGATGGTGCTGGCCCGGGCGCCGTCAAGCCATGTCCTGTAGTCCAGCCTTGCCGGCCCCCGCTTGGACATCGGGATAAACCAATCCCGCTATTTGCGCCCGCGGCGGGGGCTCCCGCGGTGAGACTCGACGGGGCGAGCAGCCGGAGCCGGCTTTAGCGCGTCGGGAGTCCCGCCTGGCGGCACGCGGCCAGAACGCGCGGAACCGCCGCGGGCGCCAGCGCGCCGCGCAGGTGCGCCACGTCGCACTCGGTCCGCGCCTGGACGCCGCACTCGTTGATCTCGCCCGCTCCGGTCGCGGCCGGAACTGTCAGGTGAAGGCATCCGTTGGCCGACTCCTGTCCGGATGTCGTGAGCGCGATCACGAGCGCGACCGCCAGCAGGGCAAGCGCCGCCAGGACGCCACCGATTAGCCGTTTCTCCCGGGCCGTGAGGCGCCTCAGCCCTGAGACGGCCTGGGCATGGCCGGGGGGGAGGATCAACATTTATGCCGAGTCTACGGCCGGCCGATCTACGCTCACAGGAATGGAATTCATGGGGGCCGTTCACGTCCATGTCATGCACCTGTTCCAGCACGTGCATGGCTCGCCGGTGGACTACGTCGGCGTGGCGCTGGCCGCTTTCGCCAGCTGGGCCGGGTTTCCCGGCCCGGGTGAGCCGGTCCTGATCGCAGCCGCGGTGTTCGCCTCCAAGCACAAGCTCGACATCTCTCCGCTGATCTTCTGGGCCTCGGTCGGCGCCGTGTCCGGGGGGATCGTCGGGTGGTGGGTCGGGATGGCAGCCGGGCGTCGCCTGCTCACCGCTCCCGGGCCCATCTACGGCTTTCGGGTTCGCACCATCGAACGGGGCGAGGCGCTCTTCCGCCGCTTCGAGGTGCTCGCCGTGATCCTCACTCCGTCCTGGGTCGCGGGCGTCAACCGCTCGCGCGCGCGCGTGTATCTGCCCGTGAACGCCCTGTCGGCGATCCTCCTGTGGGCGGTGCCGCTCGCGGTCGGCGCCTACTACGCCGGCCCGCCGCTGCTCGACCTGGTCAGCGACATCGGCACGGCGGCCGGCGTGGTGCTCGGGGTATTCGTGGTCGTTGCGGTGGGCGGCGAGGTGGTCCGCCGCAGGCGCGGCCGAACTGGCCGCCCTTCAACCCCACCTGCAAACGTGACCCAAACCCAGCCGCCCGAGGCTTAGCGCAACGTTTGCCCCTCCACAGACGGCAAACGTGCCCCGCAAGTCCGCCGCCTCGCAACTGGGCACGTTTGCAGGTTGGCGGGGCAGGCGGGGCAGGCGGGGCGGGGGCAGGTCGGCCGGCAGGGGGCGGGGGCAGGTCGGCCGGCAGGGGGCGGGGGCAGGTCAGCGGGGCCGGCGGCTAGAGCGTCAGCCCCGCCCAGGACATCGGCTTGAACGGCACCACCGGGCTGCCGACGTCGAGCTGGATCACCGCATGGGGCAGCAGTGGGATCTCGCGCGGGCTCCGCGGCCAGCGCCTGCCGTTGAAGAACGCGGTCACCGGCCCGCTCGCTCCTGCCACCTGCCGGCCGCTCAGCGGTTGGCGCCACTCGTCGAAGAAGTTTCCCAGCGTGTAGATCCGCTGCGTCGGCGACTCCACGTGGATGATCCCATCGCCGGCGTGGACGTGCAGCCAGTAGTAGCACCTCACCGCCCCGTAGAACGCACCGTTCGCCGTCTGCTGGGCGACCGGCCCGACGAGTCCGATTGCGGGCGGAAGGTAGCGCGGCGCAGCGTCCACATACACCTGGAGGTGGGCGTGGATGTGGTAGGCCAGCTGTTCGACCGGAGCGCACTGGATCCCGTCGACGGTCGTGCCCGGCGTCGTCGTCGAGGCCGATGCGAGCGGCGGCCCCGACTCGAGCGTAACACCTTCAGGCCCGAGGCTTCCCGCACCGGGTTGCGGCGCGCCGGTCGTTGCGGCGTTCGTCGTCGCACCGCTCGAGGAGGTCGCGGCCTTCGGGCTGCGCGAGCTGCCGCCGCAGCCGGCCACGGCCGCGGCTATCGCGACCAGCCCGCAAACGCCTCGCCATCGCATGGGCTGAAGGCTAGTGTTTGCACCCATCCAACGAGGAGAGGGCCATGACCGAGTTTGATTATGTGATCGTCGGAGCTGGGTCGGCTGGATGCGTGCTGGCCGCGCGCCTGAGCGAGGACCCTGACGTGAAGGTTTGCCTGCTCGAAGCCGGCCCGCCCGATGCCGCCGACGAGATCCATCTCCCGGCCGGATCGCTGGCTCTCAGCCTGAGCAAGTACGACTGGGGGTTCGTGTCGGATCCCGAGCCTGGCCTCGGCTTCCGCCAGCGCGTCCTGCCCCGCGGGCGCACGCTCGGCGGGTCCTCGTCGATGAACGCGATGGTCTACATCCGCGGCAACCGTGCCGACTACGACGAGTGGGCGTCGATGGGCTTCTCCGAGTGGGCCTGGGAGCATGTGCTCCCCTACTTCGTCAAGGCCGAGGACAACGAGCGCGGGGCGAGCGAGCTCCATGGCCAGGGCGGACCGTTACGCGTGTCAGAGAACCGTTCGCGCTTTAAGACCTGCGCGGCGTTCATCGAGGCGGGGGTCGAGTCAGGCCTGCCGCACAACGAGGACTTCAACGGCCCCGAGCAGGATGGCGTCGGCTGGTACCAGGTCACCCAGCGCGACGGCCTTCGCTGCTCCGCCGCTGTCGCTTACCTGCACCCTGCGAGCGAGCGGCCCAACCTCGTCACGATGACCGACTCATACGTCACGCGCCTACTGCTCGAGGGCACTCGCGCCGTCGGGGTCGAGGTCGACGGAGACAACCAGCTATCCGAAATCCGCGCCGGACGCGAAGTGATTCTGTGTGGGGGCGCCTATCAGAGCCCACAGATCCTGCTGCTGAGCGGGATCGGGCCGGCCGAGGAGCTCGAGCTGGGCGGGATTCCGCCGGTCCTCGACCTGCCGGTCGGACGCGGGCTGCAGGATCACATCTCCACCTGGCTCACCTACACGACGAGCGAGCCGTCGCTGCTCACCGCCGAGACCGAGGAGACGCTCGCGCTCGTCCAGTCCGAGGGGCGCGGTCCGCTGACTTCGAACTTCGCTGAGTCGGGCGGCTTCCTGCGCACGCGCGAGGACCTCAGCGCGCCCGACATCCAGCTCCACGCGATCCCGATCCTGTTCCCCGAGGCGGGCTCGGGTGAGATCCTGGTCGACGGCTGGGCCATCTCGGCCTGCCTGCTTCGTCCCACGAGCCGCGGGTTCGTCAAGCTCCGCTCGCGGGTCCCGACCTCGAAGCCACGGATCCTCAGCAACTACGTGGATTCAGCTGAGGATCGCGCGACGCTGATCGAGGGGGTCAGGCGCTGTGTTGAGATCGCCAATCAGCCCGCGCTCAAGGCGGTCACGACCGGCGTCTACGCCGCCCCGGCCGGGGACGACGACGCGAGCATCCTGGCCCACATCGAGCGCAACTCGACGACCCTCTACCACCCGGTGTCGAGCTGCGCGATGGGCCAGGTCGTCGACGCCGAGCTGCGCGTGCTGGGGGCCGAGGGCCTGCGCGTGATCGACGCCTCGGTCATGCCGACGCTCGTCCGCGGCAACACCAATGCGCCGACGATCATGATCGCCGAGCGCGCTGCTGACCTGATCCGTGGCGTGCACTCCACTCAGCCATCCGAACAAAAAGCTCGGGAGGGGATGGCGGCGGCAGCGTAGGGTCGAGCTCGCGATAGATCGTCGCGACCGTGACGGCGATCCGCTCGGGGTCGCCCCAGTCGGCGAACGCCCCGATGTCGATGTCGTCGGCCGCCGCCGTCGCGTCCATTCCGGCCTCGAAGCGCGCGCGTGCCTCGTCGCGCACGTACTCGAGGTAGCGCTGCACGTCGCGTACGCCTGACTCGTCGGTGATCGGACCGTGGCCGGGGACCAACACGCGCGCGCCGAGCGCGAGGATCGCCTCGCACGCCGCCAGCCAGTTCGACACGGGCCCCGCCCACATCACAGGCGTGCCTTCGATGAACAGGAGGTCGCCCGTGAACACGACGCGCGCATCGGGCACGTAAGCGATCGCGTCGCCCACCGTATGGGCCGGTCCGAGCTCGATCAGCTCGAGCTGCCGGTCGCCGACCACGAGCTCGTGGCGTCCGTCGAACGTCTCGGTCGGCATGCGCGGCTCGATCCCTGAGAAATCAAAGCGCCGGAAGCTGCGATCGAGGAAGGCGTCGAGCTCAGGCGCAAGGCCCTGGGCTTCGGCCAGCACTTGCAGAGTCTGCGGCGAAACCGCCTGCATCTCCTCGAGTGCCCCGCTCGTCGCGATGATCGGGATCCCGTCGGGCAGGAGCTGGTTGCCGAACCAGTGATCCCCGTTGCCATGCGTGTTCATCGCCTGCTCGATCGGGTGGCTCGCCGTGACCGGTGCGATCGCCTCGAGCAGCTCGCGCGTGCAGCGCAGGTCGAACAACGTGTCGATCAGGAGCGAGGTGCCTTCGGCGGTGACCAGCCCCGCGTTGCTCCAGCCCCAGCTGCCGTCGGGCTGCAAGTAGGCGTAGAGGCCGTCACCCAGCTCGTGCAGCCCACGCGTGTAGGCGACCTTCACGGCCTGGAATCTAAGCGCGTCGAGCCACTTGCGCGTGTAGGGTGCGGCGATCGGCCCCCTGCACGACATTGCGATCCTCGAGGTGGGAGGCATCGGGCCGGTGCCGTTCACCGGGATGCTGCTGGCCGACATGGGCGCCGACGTGCTGCGCATCGAACGCGGTGCAGGCGGGCTCGACCTGGGGGCTCGCGGCTGGGACGTCACTCTGCGCGGCCGGCGCGCGGTTGCCCTCGACCTGCGCGATGAGGCCCAGCGCGAGGCGCTGCTTGGCTGCTGCGAGCGCGCCGACGCCCTGATCGAGGGGTTCCGGCCTGGCGTGATGGAGCGACTCGGGCTGGGTCCCGAGGTCGTGCTGGCGCGCAACTCCCGCCTCGTCTACGGCCGGATGACCGGCTACGGGCAGGACGGGCCGTTGTCGAGCGTGGCCGGTCACGACGTCAACTACATCTCGATCGCCGGCGTGCTCGACTCGTTTCGCCGCCGCGGCGCGGTACCCCAGTTCCCCCTCAACCTCGTCGGCGACTACGGGGGCGGTGGGATGCTGCTTGCCTTCGGCGTGGTGTGCGCGATCCTCGAGGCGCGCGGGTCGGGCCAGGGCCAGGTGGTCGACGCCGCGATGGTAGAGGGGGCGGCGCTGCTGGCGAGCCTGATTCATGGCCTGCGCGCCTCCGGGCAGTGGAGCGATGAGCCGGGGACCAATCTGCTCGACTCCGGTGCCCACTTCTACGAGGTCTACGAGACGTCCGACGGCGGCTTCATCGCCGTCGGCGCGCTGGAGCCTCAGTTCTACGCCGAGCTGCTGGCCCTGCTCGAGATCGAGCCCGACTCCGCACCCCAGTGGGATCGCGACAGATGGCCCGAGCTGAAGGAGCGCTTCGCCGAGATCTTCCGCAGCCGGACGCGGGCGGAATGGGCCGAGCTGCTCGAGCCGGCCGAGGCCTGCGCCACCCCGGTGCTCTCGATGCGAGAGGCTCCTCACCATCCGCACAACCGCGCCCGGGGGACGTTCATCGAGCTCGCCGGGATAACGCAGCCCGCGCCCGCGCCGCGCTTCAGCCGGACGCGACCCGAGATCCGCGAAGCCCAGGAGGATGGCGCGACGGATCCGGTGGAGGCGCTGGCGGCGTGGAGGGCCGCGTGAGCGATCTCCTCCTCGTCGAGCGGCCCGAGCCTGCGATCGCCGTGCTGACGCTCAACCGTCCCGAGCAGCTGAACGCGATGACATCCGAGCTCTGCCAGGCGCTCCATCAGTCGCTGGGCGAGATAGCGCGCGACCGCTCCTGCCGTGCGGTGATCGTCACCGGCGCCGGCCGTGGGTTCTGCGCGGGGCTCGACCTTCACGGCTACGGCCAGGCGCCGGGCAACGACGGCTCTGATGCCGCGCGCGACCGCCTGGCCAATCAGCAGCACATGTCGCGGCTCGTGCTCGGGCTGCGGCGCGTTCCTCAGCCGGTGATCGCCGCCGTCAACGGCCCGGCCGCCGGCTTCGGGCTGGCGCTGGCACTCGGGTGCGACATCCGCTTCGCATCGGCCGAGGCAGTGTTTCGCGTCGCATTCATCAACATCGGCGTGTCGAACTGCGACATGGGCACGAGCTGGCTCCTGCCACGGCTCGTAGGCGCCGCCCGCGCCCACGAGCTGATGCTCACCGGGCGGCGTTTCGGAGCCGACGAAGCCCTCGCGATCGGACTCGTGGCCGACGTCGTCGACGGCGGGCGACTGATCGAGCGCGCGCTCGAGGCGGCCAGGCAGATCGCCACACTCGCTCCCTGGGGCGTGCGCCTGACCAAGCAGGGGATGTGGTCGGCGCTCGAGATCCCATCCGAGCAGGCGGCGGTCGAGTACGAGGACCGCCAGCAGATCATGTCGACTTTCGGGACTGCGCCGCCCGAAGCCGTCGCCGCCTTCCTCGAAAAGCGCCAGGCATCCTTCGGCGACTGATGAGCGAGCTGTTCGACGTCCAAGGCAAGACCGCGGTGGTGACCGGGGGCTCGCGCGGGATCGGGTTCATGATCGCGGGCGGGCTGCTGCGCGCCGGCGCCCGAATCGTTATCGCCTCCCGCAAGGAGGCGGAGCTCGAGGCAGCGGCTGCCGAGCTGCGTGGCATCGGCGACTGCCAGGCGATCCCGGCCGATCTCTCAAAGCCTGAGGGCGCGGCGGCCCTGGCGGAGGCCGTGCGTTCGCGCTTCGAGAGGCTCGACATCCTCGTCAACAACGCCGGAGCGACGTGGGGTGCTGCGCTCGAGGACTTCCCTCAGTCGGGCTGGGACCGGGTGATCGGCACAAACGTCGAGGGGATCTTCCATTTGACAGTCGGCCTCCTGCCGGCGCTGCGCGCCGCCGCTTCGGCCGAGGATCCGGCGCGCGTGATCAACATCGGGTCGGTCGACGGTCTGCGCCCGCCCGTGATGGAGAACTACAGCTACAGCGCGAGCAAGGCCGCCGTGCACATGCTCACCCGGCACCTGGCCAAGCGCCTGGCGCCCGAGCACATCACGGTCAACGCGATCGCCCCGGGGCCGTTCGAGAGCAAGATGACTGCCTTCATGCTCTCCGACGAAGCCGGGCTCCGGACCGTCGAGGAGATGGTCCCGCTGCGCCGAATCGGCCGCCCCGACGACGCTGCGGGGCTCACGCTCCTCCTCGCCTCCCGGGCCGGCTCGTACCTGACCGGCGTTGTGATTCCGTTAGACGGCGGAATCACGGGCTGCGGATAGGTATCCTCGGTTAGCGGCGCTCTGGCCGGGGAGCCCGAAGATGACGAGCTGCTTCTGTAGGGAGGGACGATGAAGCGAGTGGTGTGGGCACTGGTCGGGGCGTTGGTTCTGCTGGGTGCAGGCGTGGGCGTGACGACGCTCGCGGCATCCGCCAAGCGCGCCAAAGCTGCGCAAGCTTCCGATCAGATCGGGTTCTCGCACGCGGTCGTGGTCGACCAGCAGCGTCCGGGCTTCGAGCCAGATGTCAAGACCGATAGCAAGGGCGTGGTCTACACCAGCATCCCGTTCGGGTTCTCGACCACCCAGAGCTTCGTCTGGGACTCGAGTGACGGCGGCAACTCCTACCAGCTGACTCCGGGCAACCTGGGTCCCGGCAAGCCTGCGACCTGCGTCGGCGGCGGGGATTCGGACCTGTACCTCGACTCCGGCGACGCGCTGTACTTCTCCGACCTCCAGGGGCTCACGAACATCTCCAACAGCATGAGCACCGACGGAGGTGCCACCTGGACGACCACCTGCAACGGCTCGCCCAATACCCCTGATGACCGGATGTGGTTCGCCGGCACCGGCAGCTCGGCGAAGGGCAACCTCGTGCTCTACCAGGACTATGACGTCGTCGGCGGGAACACCAGCAGCGGCGGTGGAAATGCCCTGGTCGAAACCGTCTCCACCGACGGCACGCACTTCCTGCCGGTGGTCAACCCGGGCGCCGGCAGCGACTGCGTTGGGATCGCCATACACGACTGCGTGACCGGCAACGAGGGGATCTCGGGCAACCAGGTAGTCGACCCGACGACTGGAAACGTTTTCATCGCCCACACGACGGTTGAGGGCGCCAGCACCGGATCGCCCGGCGTTCGCATATCGGAGGGGACGATCAGCCAGGGGCCCCCGGCGACCGCGACATGGTCGGAGAGCCCCAATCTCGACGGCCCTTTGTGTCCGGATAGCGCCAAGGCCGCTGATGGCAGCCTCAGCTGTGTGGACTCGAGCGGCAATCCAGAGGAGATCGCCGGCGAGAACTTTGCGACGATCGCCCGTGACTCCGCCGGCTACCTATACGTCACGTTCACCGCCGGCTCGCTCGACCACAAGAGCTCGAGCGACCCGAACTTCGGCGCGCTAACCGCTCCCGAGCAGATCTACGTCGTCCATTCGCTCGAGCCCGTGACGAAGACGACGATGCCCGACCCCTCGAAGGTGACCTGGTCAGACCCCCAGCAAATAACCGGCACCGGCACCAGCGCCGGCACCAACACCTTCCCTTGGATCACAGCTGGCAGTGACGGGCGGGTCGACGTGGCCTACTACCACACGGCTGAGGTGAGCGAGCCTGGCACTTGCGCGAGTGGCTCGGGTACCTGCACCCTCTATGGCGCTGGCAGTCTGACCAAGGCCGAGTGGTCGGTGCAGCTGGCTCAGAGCATCAACGCGCACGACCCGAGCCCTTCGTACACCACGGCCGACGTCAGCGAGGGCTATGTCAAGCACGGCCAGATCTGCACGAACGGGCTGGGCTGCACAACTGGTGGGGATCGCAGCCTCGGCGACTTCCTCCAGGTGACGACCGACCCCCAGGGCGCGGCGCTTGTCTCCTACGTGTTCGACACCTCGCAGGACACTTCGGGCGGCGAGAACGCGGGCCCCGAGGTGATCAGCCGGCAGATCAGTGGCCCCAGCCTGGTCTCCTCGGTGGGCAGTGTTTCGCAGGGCAGCGGCCCGGGCCTGCCGATGGGCTCGGTTACGGATCCCACCGGTGACGCCTACTACTCGGCCAACGGAAGCCGTAGCGCTGCGGGAGACAACCTCGACCTGACCGGCGCCTCGCTCGCCAACGGAGCGAAGAACACGCTGGTCGCGACGATCAACGTCAAGAGCCTCTCGAGCCTCGCGGTCTCGCCTTCGGTCGGCGGCCCGGACGCGAGCTGGATCATCCGCTGGACAGACGTCGTCCCCGGGGCGACTGGAAACGGGCACATCTACTACGCGGGGATGGACAACAACGCCGGTGCGGGCGGCTCCGGTACGCCGAGCTTCTTCGTCGGCGACACAAGCGCGATCCCGCCCCCCGGAAACCCGGCCGAGCACACCAAATACATCACCTATCCGCAGACGACCACCTTGAGCGCCTCGCAGGCGTCCTACAACGCGAAGACCGGTGTGATCACGCTCAACATCCCACTGGCCGACGTCGGCAACCCGCCCGCCGGGACCGTCCTCTACAGCGTGACTGCGTTCAGCGCTAGCTCGACGTCGCCGCAGTCGTCGAGCACCCTGTTCAACCTGACCGACGCGGCGACCCCGTTCGACCTCGTGATCGGCGCGCCGGGAACCGTTGGCAGCGCACCCTCAGGCCCGCCGCCGCTGCCGACAGGCTTCTATCGGTCCAAGCCGAGCTGTCCGATCGCCAACGGTCGGCTGACCGCCACGGGGATAGGCCCGCTCAGCCTGGGCATGAAGCGCATGCGGGCTCGTCACATCCTGATCCACTCCTCAACCCGTGGTAGGCGCTTCATGGACTTCTTCTGCCTCAAGCCGATCGGCATCCGCGCCGCCTACGGCTCGCCTGCGCTGGTTCGCCGGCTTCCCAGGTCGCAACGTGGCCGCCTGTTGGGGCGGATCGTCCTGCTCCTGACCGCCGACAAGAGATATGCGCTCCGCGGCGTGAAGCCAGGGACGCGACTGGCGAGGGTCGCCCGCCGGCTCCACGTCTCGCGGAGGATCCGGATCGGGCGCAACGACTGGTTCATCGTCCCCAATGGCCCCTCCCGGGGCGTGCTGAAAGTGCGCCACGGGGTGATCGAGGAGGTTGGGATCGCCAACCGTCGACTGACCGGCAGCTACCGCGCCGCTCGCCGCTTCCTGGGCTCGCTCTTCTGAGCGCTGCTCAGGCGGCGGCCAGCAGCCCGTTCTGATAGACGGCCTGAAGCGCCACGACCGCCCCACGCGCGAACTGCCGGCCCTCGAGTGCCCGGCATTCCGCCACGGCCTCGTCGATCGACTTGCGTGGGCCGTAGTGACGCGATGCCGTCATCGCATCGAACGCGTCGGCTAGTGCCAACAGCGCGGCGCCTTCGGAGATGCTCCCGCCGAGCAGGCCGTTCGGGTAGCCGCGGCCGTCGGGGCGCTCGTGATGCGAGCGGATCCACTCCATCTGCTCAGCGGACAGGACGCCTTCCACGATCTGTGCCCCGAGAGCGGCGTGCTGCTTGATGACCTCGTACTCCTCGGGATCGAGCGCTCCGGGCTTGAGCAGGATCGCGTCGGGAACCCCGATCTTGCCGATGTCGTGCACGAGCGCGGCGCTCTCCAGCAGCCCCACGCGATCCGGGCTCCAACCCGCCACCCGGGCCAGCCGGCTGGCCAGCGCGGCGACGCGCTCGGAGTGCTCCCGGGTGAGGGGATCCTTGGCATCTATCGCACGCGAGAGAGCTTGTAGGCCCGCCAGGGCCTGCGAGCGCTCGATGTCCTTGGCCGGGGCCTCGCGGACCGGGTGGCGGACGATCTCGGGGTCGTAGATCCAGGCGACGTCGCGTCCGTGGGCCTTTCCCCAGTAGAGCGCGGCATCGGCGAGCCGGTAGAGCGTCCCTTCGCCACCCGCCGATTCGAGGTCGCAGATCCCCGCCGTGAGCGAGACCTTGCGCAGGCCGGCGAGCGAGCGCCGGCCGAACGCCTGGCGCGCGCGCTCTAGCACGACGAACGCCGAGCGCTTGTCCGTCTCGGGCAGGAGCAGCCCGAATTCATCGGCTCCCAGGCGGGCCAGGAGGTCGCACTTGCGGGTCAGGCCCTGAAGGATGCCGGCCAGCTCGATCAGGAGCCGGTCGCCGGTGTCGTGGCCGAAGCTGTCGTTGATTGGCTTGAGCCGGTCCACGTCGACCAGCGCCAGGGCCAGCGGGCGCTGATGGCGGCCGGCCCGCGCGACCTCCGATTCCAGTCGCTCGTGGAAGCTGCGGTGGTTGGGAAGGCCGGTCAGCTCGTCGATGCTGGCCCGGCGCAGAAGCTCCGTCTGGCGCTCGGTGTTGGCGATCGAGGTCGCCACCAGGTGGGCGAACTCCTGGAGCTGGTCCTCGGTGTCGGGTGCCAGCGCCGAGGACTCGCGGGCCACGACGCAGAGCCCGCCCCATAGCGCCTGCTCGGCCCATATCGGCGCGGACAGGCAGCACTCGTAGCCGAGGACCGCCCGGTGGCGGCTCCCCGGCGTGTACCCGTCGACCCTGACCGGCTGACCGCTCACCCGCATCCGCGCCAGCACTGTGTCCGGCTCGATCGGGAACCGGGTGCCCGTCGGGAACGGGTTCTGGGGCCCGCAGGTCCCCACCAGCTCTGCCACGTCGCCGTAGAAACGGAACACGGCTGCTCCGTCGGCCCCGAGCAAACGCAGTGCCTCCGAGGCGACGAGTGTGAACACCGCCCGCGGCGGCGACGAAGTGGCCACGGCGGTTGCGACGCTTCGCAGCGAGGCGTGCTGGGCCAGGAGGCGCTCCCGCTGGCGGCCCAGCTCCGCGGCGCGCGTCCTCAACCTGTCGACCAGCGTCCTGCCGCCGACGATCGCGCCACCCGCCACCAGGTAGGTCGCGAAGCCGACCGTCACCGATCGCCAGACGCCGCGTTCGGCGGCGTTGGCCTGGTAGAGAAGCGGCAGCGCCCGAACCGCGGCGGCAGCCAGGATCAAGCCGAAGGCCTCCCAGCGGGGATAGAAGTAGGCAGCGAAGATGACCACGAACAGCAGGTACATCTGCGCCTGCGATTGCGTCCCGCCGGTGACCCCAGCGAGCGCTGCCGTGAACGCCAGGCCGGCGATCGTCGAGGCGTACGAGAGCCAGATCGGCGCGCGCGGCCAGGGAACGAGGACCAGACAGGCGAGTCCCCACGCGCCGGCGAGTCCGATCTCGCCCCACAGGATCCAGCCAGGGGGATGAGACGGTCCGGGCAGAAGCTCCAGTGCAGGCGCGCTCGCCGCGGCCGTCAGGTAGAGGATGCCGCTGACCCGGCCAGCCAGGCGGAGCTCTTCGGCACTCGTCAGCGCCTTGAGGCCGTGGACGGGGAAGCGGTGGGCGCGTCCTGTAAACGGCGCTGAAGCGGTCAATGCTCCCTCCGTGGCCTGGTACAGATGCTCGCGACTTCGGCTGTCGAGCCACCCAGAAAACTACCCCTGCAACGTGCGAAATATCTGTTTCTGGGGTATCAATTTCGGTGGAGATCATATGTTCGGGTTCGAAGGCGGTCCTGGCCGCGGAGCGAATGGTCGTGGCCGCGTCGAAGCGAAAGGTCGTGGCCGCGGCGGAGCGAATGCCCGGCCGCCGGCCGCACCGGTCACTGCGTTCGGGTACAACCGATCCAGGTGAGCGAGCGCGAGTTCGACGTGGTCGTGGTCGGCGCCGGTCCCGCCGGCGAGGTTGCCGCGGGCCGAGTCGCCGACCGCAGCGCGAAGCGGGTGGTCCTGGTCGAGCGCGAGCTCGTGGGCGGAGAGTGCGCCTACTACGCGTGCATGCCGTCCAAGGCGCTGCTCCGACCGGCCGAAGCCCTACGGGAGGCGCGACGGATCCCCGGCGCCGCCGAGGCGGCCGCGGGTGGCCTCGAGGTAGCTGCCGTGCTCGCCCGGCGCGACGAGGTGATCCACAACCTGAGCGACGAGAGCCAGTTCCCGTGGCTCGAGCGCCGGAAGATCGAACTGGTGCGGGGCGAGGCCAGGCTCGACGGGGAGCGGCGGGTTCGGGTCGGGGACGACGTGCTCGTGGCGCGCGAGGCTGTCGTACTCGCTGTCGGGTCGGCGGCCGCCATGCCCGCCATCCCAGGCCTCGCTGAGGCCGGCGCATGGTCAAACCGCCAGATCACCACCGCCCACGAGGTCCCCCGGAGGCTGATCGTGCTGGGAGGCAGCGCGGTGGGCGCCGAGATGGCCCAGGCGTGGGCCACACTGGGGTCCGAGGTCGCGCTGATCGAGCAGCTCGACCGTCTGCTCCCCAAGGAGGAGCCGTTCGCCTCGGCGGAGGTCGCCGCCGCGCTCGAGGAGCTCGGCGTCCGTCTTCACCTGGGCGCCGAAGCAGTTGCCGTCGAGCGCCAGGGCGGCGAGATCAGGCTGCGCCTCGACGGCGAGGATCCAGTCGTCGGCGACCGCCTGCTCGTCGCCGTCGGGCGCAAGCCGCTCACTCACGGTCTGGGACTCGAGACGATCGCTCTGGAGGGTGGAGGCTATGTCGAGGTCGACGACCACATGGGGGTCCCGGGCCACCCGTGGCTGTACGCGGTCGGCGACGTCAACGGCCGGGCGCTCTTGACGCACGCCGGCAAGTACCAAGCCCGGATCGCAGTCGACAACATCCTCGGCCAGGACGCCGTCGCGGTCGCCGACGGCGCGCGGTCTCCACGGGTGACGTTCACCGACCCGCAGGTGGCCGCCGTCGGGCTGACGCTGGCGGCGGCCCGGGAGAACAGGATCCCCGCGTTGGCGATCGATCTCGAGACCAGCGCGACGCCCGGAGCGAGCTTCTATGGCCGCGGTGCACCCGGCACGACGCGGTTCGTGGTCGACACCGAGCGAGAGGTGCTTGTCGGGGTCACGTTCGTGGGCGCCGAGATCGCCGACTTCCTCCACGCCGCCAGCATCGCGATCGCCGGCGAGGTTTCGCTCGCGCGTCTGGCCCACGCTATCCCGGCTTTCCCGACGCGCAGCGAGCTGTGGCTCAAGTTCATCGAGGCCTACGAGCGCGAGCGCGGGGTGTCGCTGCACACCGCGCCCGGCCCGGCCTGATCGAGCCCTACTGGTGACGTACTGAAGTACGCTGCACGGGGTGTCTTCGCCCCTCGTAGCGGGTGAGCCCGCCGATCTCTCGCTTCGCGGTGAGCTCCGCTACGGATTCGAGCTCGCCCGGCTGGCCGCCGATCCACGGTTCCTGCGCCCGGGGCGCCAGCCGAACGCCCCACCTGTACTGGTGATCCCGGGCTTCATGGCCGGCGACGGATCGCTGACCATCCTGCGGGGCTGGCTAGCCCGCCGCGGGTCGCCCACTTCCGGCGCCGGCCTTCGCTTCAACGTCGGCTGCGCCGAGCGGATCATGGGGGGACTCGAGGTCCGTCTGGAGCGCCTGGCGCAGCGCAGCGGGCGGCGGGTCGTCGTGATCGGGCAGAGCCGCGGTGGCGGGCTGGCCCGGGTACTCGCCGTCCGGCACCCGAAGAGCATCCGCGCCGTCGTGACGCTCGGTTCGCCCGTACTCGAGCCCCTCAGCATCAGCACGACCGTGCTCAGCGCGGTCCGCTCGGTGGCGCGGCTCGGCGACCTCGGCTTTCCCGGCACGTTCTCCAGCCAGTGCGCCGAGGGCGACTGCTGTGCGGCCTTCCGCCACGACCTTCAGGTCCCGCTGCCGAGCTCGGTCCGCGCGGTCTCGATCTACTCACGCAGCGACGGGATCGTCTCGTGGCGCGCGTGTCTCGACCCTTGTGCGCGCCACGTCGAGGTCGAGTCGAGCCACGCGGGGATGTCTGTGAACCGCGACGTCTATCGGGTGCTCGAGCAGGTCCTCGAGGAGGAGGACGGCTGATGGAGTGGATGAGCCCAATGGACGCCTCGTTCCTCCACATCGAGACGCCCAACAACCCGATGCACATCGGTGGCGTGAGCATCTTCGAAGGTCCGGCACCGCCCTTCGAGCGCCTCGAGGAGATGGTGGCCGCCAAGCTCGACGCAGTGCCTCGCTACCGGCAGAAGGTGCGGTTCGTCCCGCTCGGACTTGGTCGGCCGGTGTGGATCGAGGACCCGCACTTCAATCTCGGCTACCACCTGCGCCACAGCGCCCTTCCGGCGCCAGGAAGCGAAGAGGTGCTCCGCCGTACGGCCGCGCGGATCTTCGCGCAGCACCTCGATCGCCGAAAGCCGCTGTGGGAGATCTGGATGATCGAGGGGCTCAGCAAGAACCGGTGGGCGCTCCTCTCGAAGGTCCACCACTGCATGGTCGATGGCGTCTCGGCCACCGACCTGATGACGGTGATGTTCGACGACAGCCCACCAAGCCGCTCGGCTCACTCCTGGCAGCCGAGCCCCGAGCCGGGGGCCGCCGAGCTCCTCCTCCGCACCGTGCTCCACCAGGCGGTCAGCCCGTATGAGCAGCTCCGCTTCGTGCGGGCGGCCGTCCGCCGGCCCCGCACCACGCTCGATCAGGCCCGCGACGCTGTGCGCGCGCTGGCCTCCACGACGGGCGTGCTCCGCCCGCTTGGCTCCTCCTCACTGACGGGCCCGGTGGGCCCCCACCGGACCTGGAGCTGCGCCTTCGTCCATCTGAGCGACGTCAAGCTCGTGCGCTCTGCACTGGGTGGGACCGTCAACGACGTCGTGCTGTCGATCGTCTCGGGCGGCCTGCGCGATCTGCTCAGGGGACGCGGCGAGGACGTCGACGGCCGCTCGGTCCGTGCCCTTGTACCGGTCTCGGTGCGCCAGTCCGGCGAGCACGGCGTCTACAACAACCAGGTCTCGGCGATGTTCGCCGGGCTGCCCGTGGGCGAGCCAGATCCGGTGGTCCGTCTCGCCGCCGTGCACAGCCAGATGGAGGACCTCAAGCAGTCAAAGCAGGCGGTGGCGGGCAGCGTGCTGACATCGCTATCGGGTTTCGCGCCGCCCCTCCTGCTCGCGCTGGGCGGCCGGTTGGCGGCCCGCTCTCCCTCCCTCGGCGTCCAGACCGGTGTCACGAACGTGCCCGGCCCCCAGCAACCGCTCCAGACCCTCGGACGGCGCTTGCTCGAGTCCTATCCGTTCGTGCCCGTGATCGGCAACGTGCGGATCTCGATCGCCGTCTTCTCCTACAACGGCGGCCTGTACTTCGGCGTCACCGGCGACTACGACAGCTCAAACGACATCTACATCCTGACTGCGGGAATCGAGCGATCGATGGCTGAGCTGTTGAAAGCGGGCAGAAAGGACACAGCGGCGGCACCGGCGACCGATGCCGCTGCTGAGCAGCCCGCCGGCGAGCCCGTGCCCGGCCAGCCTCACTGAGGCTCAGTGGGTTAGCCGTTCGACGAGCCGGTGGAGCTCGGGGTCGGGAAGGGCTTGCGGCAGCAGGATCTCCTCCTCCTCACGGAAGTGCCGGCGCCCGTCCGAGCTCCAGTACTCGCCGAACGCATCGCGCGCGGCGCCCGCGTTCGGAGGCTCTGCCCGCTTCAGGCGCTGCGCGACCACCAGCGCGTGGTGGTGATCGCACGAGAGTTCCTGGAGGGCGGGGTGGCGCCTCACCCGATGGGCGCGGCTGGGTTCGAACCAGCGACCTCTCGCGTGTGAAGCGAGCGCTCTCCCACTGAGCTACGCGCCCTGGGCCGACGATTCTAGGGAGGCTTCGCGGTATGGGGGACCCGTCGCGCCGGGCACCTCGCCCCCTCCCGGTTGACATTCGCCGACCCACGTGGTTGCCTCGGTGGCCGGGACGGCCCTGGCAGGGGCGAGGCGGGCTCGCACAGATTTACGAATGGGGAGGACGATGATCACTTACGAGCGACGCTTGAGAAGCGGTCGGGTGCTGCGCCGGCGGCGGCCCTTGGCTGCCCTGTCCGCAGCTGGTGTCCTGGCCGGCCTGGCGGTCCTATCGATCGGCGTGGCCGCTCACGCGGCGTCGGGCGGGGGCATGCGGCTCGTCCCCGGATACCTTCAGGGCCTGCCTCTCGCGAGGAAGCTCGGGGCTGCTCCCGCCGATCGGACGATGACGATCGGGGTCGAGGTCCAGCGCCCGGACACAACCGGTGAGCTCGCGCTCTACAACGAGATCTACCGGCCTGGGAGCCCGGAGTACCACCACTTCCTCACCCCCGGCCAGTTCAACCGCCGCTTCGGGGTCACCCCGGCTCAGAGCAATGCCGTTCGCCATTGGCTGACCGCGGGCGGCTTGTCGATCCAGACGGCGTCCGGCGACTACTTCACCGCGAGCGGTACCGTCGCGCGGCTCGACCGGCTCCTGCGCGTCACGATCAATCGCTACGCCTTCCAGGGCAAGCAGTTCATCGCCAACGACGCTCCGCCCGCCGTTCCGAGCGCACTGCCCGTGGCCGGAATCGCGGGGCTCGACACGATCCACCGCTTCAAGCTGAACAACCTGCACGGACGAACGCTGGCAAAGCTCGCCGCGCTCGGCCGGGCAGCTGCGCCCCACGATCCGCTGGCCGCCGCACGCGCCGTCGGCCGCGCCGCGGGCCACCAGGTCCCCGACGTGCGGGGCCAGGGCCCTCAGGCCGGCAACGAGCTCGAGTTCACCCCCCAGGAGCTGTGGGGAATCTACGACGACCCGGGTGCCGCAGCGCTGACGAATCCGGACGGCACGAGTTCTGTGTCGACCGTAGATCACTCGTCGGTTGCCCTGGGCCAGGGACAGACGATCGGCATCTTCGGCGAGGGCGAGACCTCGAGTGTCGTGGCGCAGCTTCGGCTGTTCGAGACGGCGATGGGATTCCCCAAGGTGCCCGTCCGCACGATCGACACCGAGGGCGGCCCCGACTCCGGCTACGGCGACAACACTGGAGCCATCGAGTGGTATCTCGACTCACAAGCCTCCACCGGCATGGCGCCTGACGTGTCGAAGCTCGACTTCTACTTTGCCAAGACGCTGTTTGACGCGGACATCTTCAAGGACTTCCAGACATGGGCGGACGATCCCAACGGCCCGCACGAGATGAACGCGAGCTTCGGCGAGTGCGAGGCCAATCCCACCAACCCGGTGACCGGGCCGCTGGCCCAGCAGCCCTACGGGACCGAGCTGGGCAACGAGCTGCAGGCGATGGGCGACCCGATCCTGCGCCAGGCGGCGATGGAGGGACGGACACTGTTCTCCTCGGCCGGAGACACCGGCTCGGGCTGTCCTGAGCTTGTCGCGCCGGTGATCGGGGCGGGCAACGGGGTGGCAATCCAGCCGGTGCCGTTCGTGGGCTACCCGTGTGACAGCCAGTATGTGGTGTGCGTCGGGGGCACGGTCGTGTCATCCAACGGGACCACATATCCGACTGCCGCTCAGCGGGCCGCCGAGACGTCGTGGACGTTCTCCGGCGGCGGCTCGAGCCACTTCATCGCCGAGCCGAGCTATCAGCAGGGTGTGACCAACATCAACCTGCCGTGCGTGAGCCAGCCAGACGGAACGCCCTACTCGAGTGGCGCCCCGACCTGCCGTGGAGTCCCCGACGTCGCGGACCTCTCGGGCAACGTAACGGGTGATGGCTATTTCATGTACATCGACGGTGAGCCCTCGAGTGAGGGAGGCACGAGCCTTTCCAGCCCGCTGATGATGGGGCAGTGGGCGCGCATTCAGGCCGCCGCGGCAAAGACTGTTCAGGGCAAGGGGGGTCTCGGCTTCGCGGATCCTGTCTTCTATGCCCAGGCCAAGGACGCCGACACCTGCAGCTCCAGTCCCTGCGCCAACGCTGCGGTCTACAACCGCGACTTCTTCGACGTGACCGAGTCCGAGTACGGCGCGGGCAACGGTGCCTACCAGCCCGGGCCCGGATGGGATTACGCCAGCGGCTGGGGTGCGCTCAACGTGGCCAACTTCATCCAGGACGTGGACGGCACTACGAGTGCCGCCGATGCCGCGGCGGCTGCGGAGAAACCAGCGGTTCAGGTGAGCACGGCGACGATGACGAGCCCGGTCGGCAATGCCACCGATCCGGCCGACGTGAGCCTCGGCAACGAGGCGTCGCTCGACCTGACGAAGGCGACGCTGACCACCTCGCCCGACGGCTCCACGATCATCGCGACCCTGACGGGTCCCTCGCTGGGATCCTCGCCGCCCGCGGACGCGCCCGGAGGCAACATATTCCGGGTGGCCTGGGAGTACCAGGGGAAGGTCTACTACGCGGAGGCCGACCAGCCCAGCGCCGACTCCTTCACCTACACCTCGGGCAACACCGGGACCTATGGGACGTCCTCGACCTATGGCTACAACAGCACCTCGAACAGCGCGGCGACGGGTAGCTTCGACGCCGCCGCCCACACGATCACGATCAAGGTGCCCGCCAAGGAGGTCGGCTCGCCCGCCATCGGCTCGGCCCTCACCGTTCCGCAGGCCTTCGATCAGCTCAACACGGGCGCGTTGTCATTGACCACAGACAGCTCAGACAGCCTCGTCCCGGTCTCGACCGACGGCGGCCTGGCGGACTCGATCGGCCAGGAAGTGATCGTGGGAGGCGCCACGACGGGATCCTCATCGGGCAGCGGCACGTTCGGGGGCAGCGGCGGCCGGGGCGCGATCTGCACGAAGGCGGGCGGCCCGGTCGTCCACGCCAAGGCACGGGTCAGCGGCCACGGGATCAAGGCGCATGGAGTCTCGTCCAACCGAGGCTGCCGCGGGCACATCGTGTCGGTGGCCGTGGCGATCGCGCGCTCGATCGGCCACAAGTGCCAGTTCCTGCTGCCCAGCGGCAAGTTCGGCAAGACGACGAGCTGCCGGCCAAGGCACTTCCTGCGCGCCCGCGGCAGGGGCCGGTGGACCTTCGCGCGCCGGCTGAGGCTGCCGAAGGGGGTCTACCTGCTCTGGGCCCACGCGACCAACTCGAGGCACCAAACGACGCGTAACACCGCGCGCAAGCACATCTTCATGCGCTTGCGCTGAGTGCCGCGTGTGGGGCCCGCTGACCGGCAGGGCGCTGGGCCCGCTGACCGGCAGGGTGTGGGCCTAACGCCGACCCGGCATGAAGGTCGGCCGGGCCTGAACGCCGACCCGGCGTGAAGGCCAGTCCGGCCTAACGGCCGACTGACCTTCAGCGATGCTTGCGGTGATGCTTGCGATGGTGCTTGCGGTGGACCTTCTCGAGTATCGCGGCGGACTGGGAGCCGACGAACAGGCTGTCCCCGGAGTAGGCGGCCTGGATCCCGTGCGTGCCCAGCCCGTGCAGGCGCGTGTGGCAGGTCGCCGTGCCGTTGGTCACCGGCACCCGTCGACAGCCGGGGATCGCTATCAGGTTGTCGAAGAACTTCACCGTCCCGCCGTTGGGTGCGGGGGAGACGTGGGCGGTCAGCGTGATCAGCTGGCCGCTGGCGGGCTTCGTCTGTGACGAATGAAGCTTCATCTTGGTCCCCTTGATCGACGGGGAGGTGGTCACGATCTGGTTGAGGACGGGCGAGCTCGATGATGCATAGGTCGAGGTGCCCGAGAACGTGGCCGTCGTGGGGTACGTTCCCGCCCCCGGCAGCGTCGCCGTGCAGGAAGCCGTGCCCGCCGTGGTCACCGCGACGGCGCTGCAGCCCGGGTAGGGGTAACCGAGGACGGTGAAGGCCACAGTGCCGCCACCCGGATTGGGAGACACCGACGCGGTGAACGTCACCTGCTGGCCCGGCGCGGACGGGTTCTTCGAGGAGACCAGCGATGTCGCAGACGTGGCCGTGCCCGAGCTGGTGCCGCCTGAACCACCGCCCGAGCCGCCGCCGCCTCCACCGCTACCTCCACCGCCACCGCCAGCGGGGGTGCCGGGGTTCGTGAGCGAGAACTCGGCCGCGAAGGCATCGTCCCCGCCATTGTTGGCCGTCTGGTACGCGCCCGAGGTCGTGGGGAAGTGGCTCGTGCTGTTCGTGAAGCCGGCGAAGTATGTGGCTCCGGTGGAGAGCACGGCGACCCCTTGTCCGGAGTCGTCGCTGCCACTGCCGCCGAAGTACGTGGAGTAATCCAGCGAGCCGTTGGGGAACAGCTGGGTCAGGAACGCGTTCTGGGTGCCGCCGGTTGCCAGGCCGGACTGGTAGGTGTTGAACGAGGTCGGGAACGGCGAGCCCGACGTGCTTTGGGTGAACCCGGTGATGTATGCGTAGCCGTAGGGATCGACCGCGATCGCGTTGGCTTGGTCGTTGCCGCTTCCGCCCAGATACGTCGAATAGGCGAGCTGCCCCGCCCCCGTCCCTGGATTGAGCTTCGTCACGAACGCGTCGTACCCGCCCTTGTTGGCCCCCTGCCACGCGTTGGACGTGGGGAAGTCCGTCGAATTGGTGGCACCGGTCACGAACGGGTGCGTGCCACTCACCGCGATGCCGTTCCCCGAGTCACTGCTGGTGCCGCCGAGGTACGTGGAATAAAGGAGCGACGCGCTACCCGTTTGCGTCGTGTCGAATTCGGTCACGAACGCGTTTTGGATCGCGCCTGTGGCCAGGTCGGTCTGATACGCGCCGGAGGACGTCGGGAATGCGGTGCCGGCGCTGCTGGATTTTGTCCAGCCGGTGATGTACGGGTGATTCGAGCTGTCCAGCGCGATGGCGTTCGCCTGGTCGTCGCTGTTGCCGCCGATGTATGTCGAGTAAACGAGCTCGTTCGAAGTTGGTGGTGCAAGCGCCGGGTTGAGCTCAGTGAGAAAGGCGTCGTATCCGCCGGCGTTCGCCGTGTGATAAGCGGAAGACGAAGTCGGGAAATCGGTCGTGTTCGTCGTGCCGGTCACATAGATATCGCCTCCGCCAACCGCGATTCCATTGGCAAAGACCGCGTTTGGGCTGGCAGCGGCCCCGGTCAGATACGTGGAATAGACAAGTCCGGTGCCCGTGGTGTTGAGCTCGGTCACGAACCCGTTGTTCGCGTCTTTACCCGTGGATGCATACGCGTTTGAGGTAGTCGGGAAGCCGCTGGTGGATGTCGTGTCACCCGCGACGTAGGCATTGCCCGATGAATCGATCGCGATCGCCGTCCCTTGATCGGTGCTCGCACTACCGAGATAGGTCGAGTAGACGAGGTTGCTGCCGGAAGAGTTGAGCTTGGTCACGAAGGCGTCAGTTCCACCGGCGTTTGTGGTCTGGTAGGCGCCGCTTGTCGTGGGAAAACCCGCCGGGTACGTGCCACTCGAGCTCGTCGAGCCCGTGATGAACGCCTCGCCCGACGTGTCGACGGCGATCCCGAAGGCTCGGTCGGTCCCGGCTCCGCCCAGGTACGTCGAGTACACGAGCGAGGGGTCGATGGTCAGTGGCCGCGAGTGGTCATAGGACCCGAGCTGGAAGCCGACACGCCCGCCGCGAGTAAGGGCGAACCGGCTGGTCACCGCGTGGGGGATCCCGCCAACCATCTGGTAAGCCTGAGGCGCCAGCTCGCGCAGCACGCCGCCATGCACGGCGATGACCAGGTTGCCGGCGCGATCAATATGGACCCGCGTGGCCCCGGCGAAGCGCATCGTGATCCGGGCAGCGTCGGCGCCCGGGGCGATCCGGTAGTTGTACTCGAGGAGGCCCTGACGGCCCTGGAAGGAGACATCGATTCCCGGCCAGACCTGCTGGTAGGCGACGCGGGAGAACGTGGGGATCCCGATGCGCCAGTCACTGCGGTTTGACCCGATCAGGTAGTTGACCTTCCCGGGCAGGGCGCCGGCCGCGACGATTCGTGGATCGGCATTGGCGCCGAGGAACCGGGTGGCCACGTACACGCTCGTCGCCAAACCGCCGCTGGGGGTGTGCTCGAGGCTGCCCTTGGCGGCGCGCTCGAGCGACAGCACCGGGCCGGACTCGGTCAGGCCGAGGGCATAGCCCTGGCCGTGCGCGAGGAAGCGCACCGAGCTCGCGGCCTGCCCCCGATTGGGCTCGAAGGAGATCGGGAGTCGCCCGTAATCCGCTGCGACGTTGGGGCGCGGGACAGCCGAACTTGCCCCCAGGACGACGATCGCCGTGGCCAACGCAGCCATGCCAGCCACCAGCGCCAGCTGCCCACGCCGCCAACTACCGCCCACCAGCACCGCAGATACTCCGCCCACGTCGCCCTCCTCAGTTCCCTACAGGTCGCGGCTGACTGTAGGAGACGGCCGGAGGGAGGTCAAGTCACGCGCCAGAAAGAGGGGTGACGTGCAGTGCCTACAGCCGCACTACGTTCTCGACCCGCTGACCGCGCGTGATGCCGCGCAGGTCCACGAACAGCGCCGCCTGACGCGCAAGGACGCCGTGGTCGATCCCCGGATGCGCCGTGATCAGCACGACCGCATCCGCGCCCGCCACAGCGCGCTCCAGCCCGACGCTCTCCAGCCCGAGCTCGGGGAGCGCGGGCACGTAGGGATCGTGGTAGGCCGAGATTGCCCCCGCGGGCTTGGAGCTCCTCGATGATCCTCAGCGCGGGCGACTCGCGCATATCGCCCACGCCGCCCTTGTAGCTGACGCCGAGGACCGTGATGTCAGAGCCGCGCACCGGCTTGGCGTGGTCGTTCAGCGCCCGCTCGATGCGCGCCACGCAGTGGTAGGGCATCTGCTGGTTGATCTTGCCGGCCAGCTCGATGAACTCGGTCGACATCTGAAATTCCCTAGCGCGCCACGTCAAATAGAAGGGGTCGACCGGCAGGCAGTGGCCACCCATGCCCGGGCCCCGGCTCAAACGGCATGAACCCGTACGGCTTGGTCGCCGCGGCGTCGACCACCTCCCACACGTCGATCCCCATCCGCTCGGCCAGGATCGCCAGCTCGTTGACGAGCGCGATATTGACCGAGCGGAAGATGTTCTCGAGCAGCTTTGTCATCTCGGCCGCCTCGGGCGAGGAAACCGGCACCAGGTGGTCGCACACCTTCGAGTAGAGCTCGAGCGCCCGCTCGCAGCAGCGCTCGGTCATCCCGCCCACCACCTTGGGCGTATTGCGCAGCGTGAAGTCGGTGCGGCCCGGATCGACGCGCTCGGGCGAGAAGGCCACGTTGACGTCCGCGCCCACGCGTAGCTCGGACTCCTCCTCGAGCAGCGGCACCAGCATCTCGCGCGTCGTCCCGGGATAGGTGGTCGACTCGAGCACCACCAGCTGGCCACGCTGAAGCACCTGCCCCAGTCCGCGGGCCGCGCTCTCGAGCGCAGATAGATCGGGTTCTCGGTTGGGGGTGAGCGGGGTGGGCACGCAGATCAGCACGGCATCGGTGCGCGCCAGCGGCTGATAGTGCGCGGTCGCGTCGATCTGCTCGAGCACCGCTTGGAGACGCTCGGAGGGGACGTCCTCGATGTAGGACTCGCCGGCCGCCACCGCGGCGACCTTGCGGGGGTCGAGGTCCACCGCCACGACCCGCTCACCGGCCTGCGCGAACGCGACGACCAAGGGCAAGCCAACGTATCCGAGCCCGATGACGCCAACGCTCACCCGGCCCACGATAGCCTGTGAACCGGACCGTGCTAGGCGGGGTGCTAGCGGTGCCCTGTACCCGCAATCCGCTCTAGCGGGGCTGAATCCCCTCCCGAGGGGTCCGGCCCCGGGTCAGCGCCCCTTCCTGAGGCGTTGATGGTTCGGTCCCGCGGCGATGAAGGCCCGTGAACCAGGTCAGGTCCGGAAGGAAGCAGCCTTAAGCGGTCACCTCCAGGCGCTGCGGGAGCCCCGGGCCGGAGCCAAGGGAAGGTGGAGGCGCCCGGGTGCCGGCTTCGACAGAGGGTGCACGGTCCACAGCCCGCCGCCTGGGCCCCGGTGAGCCCCTACCCGGGGCGAGCAACCGGAGGGAGCGCCTCCGTGCCCGGGACTAGACTCGCCCTGGAGTGTCCGACCGGCCCTTCTCTCTACCGCCGCCATCGCCCGCGGACGTTCGCCGACGTGATCGGACAGGAGCACGTCGTGCGCACCCTGCGCAACGCCGTCGAGCAGGGCAAGGTCCACCACGCGTACCTGTTCGTCGGCTCGCGGGGGACGGGAAAGACGAGCATGGCCAAGATCCTGGCCGCCTGCATGAACTGCGTGAACGGTCCGACCGTGGAGCCGTGCGGGCAGTGCGAGTCGTGCCTATCGATCGCCAGCGCCACCTCCCTTGACGTGATCGAGATGGACGCCGCCTCGAATAACTCGGTCGACGACATCCGCGACCTGCGCGAGAAGGTTGCCTACGCGCCCGTTCCGGCCGGCACAAGGTCTACATCCTCGACGAGGCGCACATGCTCTCTCCCGCAGGCGTGGAACGCGTTCCTCAAGACGCTCGAGGAGCCCCCGCCGAGGACCATCTTCGTGCTCGCCACGACCGAGGCCCAGAAGGTTCTGCCGACGGTGGTCGACCGCTGCCACCGCTTCGACTTCGCGCGGCCCTCGGTCGAAGAGGTGGCGGCGGTGCTCGAGCGCGTGGTGGGCGAGGAGAAGATCGAGATCGACGGCGCGGCGCTCGCGCTGATCGCCCGCCACGCCACCGGCAGCTTCCGCGACGCGCTGGGAACGCTCGAGCAGCTCGTCACCTACGCCGGCGGGCGCCAGATTCGAGGCGACCGACGTGCTGGCGGTGCTCGGGGTCACGCGACTCCGAGCAGCTGTTCGAGGCGGTTGACGCGATCGTGCGCCGTAGCCCGGCCGACGCCATGCGCGCTGCGACCCGCCTCGACGGACTCCGGGCGCGATGCCGGTCAGGTTCTGCGAGATCTGGAAGAGCATGCGCGCGAGCTCCTCGCCGTCCAGGTGCTCGGCGACGTGCCGGCTGAGCTGCGCGTGACCCCCGAGCGCGACGCGCGCCTGGCCGCCCAGGCCTCGGCGCTTCAGCGCACGGATGCGGTACGCCTGATCGATCTGGTCTCCGGAGCCCTGGAGGCCACGGCAAACGGCGCGCAGGCTCGGATCCAACTAGAGCTTGTGCTTGTCAAGGCCGCAGCGCCTGACCTCGATCCGTCGGTACAGGCGCTCATGGCCCGGATCGAACGCCTGGAGGCGGGGGCAGGGGCGGCTCCCGAGCCCACTCGCGTGGCAGGGGGATCGGGAGCCGCCCCGCCCCCAGCCGCGAAGGCAGTAGAACCGCCGACCTCGATCGCCGATGCCTGGCCGGCGGTCGTGGAGCACGTCCGCCAGGAGAACGCACTCCTCGCCGCGTTGCTGCAGGAGGCCCGCCCGCTCGAGGTCGCCAACGGCACCCTGGTGCTGGCCTTCGCGCCCGGTGCCGCCTTCCTCAAGCGCAAGGCCGAGCAGGACGAGCACCAGCGTGCAGTCGTGCAGGCGCTCCAGACCGTGACCGGTCAGCGGCTCACGCCCCGCTACGAGCTCTCGGACGCGGGGGGCGACGCGGCGAGCGTGGAGATGCTGACCGACGAGGAGCTCCTCAAGCGGCTGATGGAGGAGTTCGACGCCGAGGAGATCCTGGAAGAGGAGGTCACCTGATGCCGCAGCCGAACATGCAGCAACTGCTGAAGCAGGCCCAGAAGATGCAACAGGAGATGCTCGCCGCCCAGGAGTCGCTCAAGGACGAGGTGGTCGAGGCCTCGGCCGGAGGAGGCATGGTGACGGTCCAGGTCGACCGGCGATCTGCACGTCAAGTCGATCTCGATCGATCCGCAGGCGATCGATCCCGACGACCCCGAGCTGCTGGCCGACATGGTGACCGCGGCGGTCAACGAGGCGCTGCGCGCCGCCCAGGAGCTGGCTTCGGCCAAGCTCGGGGGGATCACGGGCGGGCTCGAGGGGCTGGGCGGTCTCGGGCTGCCCGGGATGTAGCTTCAGGTGTACGCCCCACCCGTACAGCGGCTGATCACCGAGCTCTCGAAGCTCCCGGGCGTGGGCGGGCGCACGGCTCAGCGGCTGGCCTTCCACCTGCTGCGCTCGAGCGACGAGGACGCGTTCGCGCTGGCCGACTGCGATCCGCGAGGTCAAGGAGCGGATCGGGCTGTGTGGCATCTGCTTCAACCTGGCCGATGGACCAACTTGCCGGATCTGCGCCGACGCGCGTCGCGACCCGCAGATGATCTGCGTGGTCGAGGAGCCCTCCGACGTGATCTCGATCGAGCGCACGCACGAGTTCGGCGGGCGCTACCACGTGCTGGGGGAGCGCTCTCGCCGATCGACGGGGTCGACCCGGAGGACCTGAAGATCTCGGAGCTCTACGCGCGCGTGCGCGACAGGGGCGGTGCGCGAGGTGGTGATCGCCACCAACCCGACCACCACCGGGGAGGCGACCGCGCTGCACGTGGCCCAGGGCCTGCGATCGATCGCGCCCGAGATCGCCGTCACGCGGCTGGCCAGCGGCCTCCCGGTGGGCGCCGACCTCGAGTACGCCGACGAGCTGACGCTCGGGCGGGCGCTGGCGGGTCGCCGCGCGGTCTGAGCTGCACCTAGCTGCCGTCGACCGTCGTGATGAAGTTCGGCGGCACCTCGGTCGCCGACGCCGAGCGGATCAAGCGCGCGGCGCGGCGAATCGTCGCCCAGCGTGAGACCGGCAAGCGCGTCGTCGCGGTCCTCTCCGCGCGCGGACAGACGACCGACGAGCTGATCGCGATGGCCGAAGAGGTCTCAGCCGCGCCCGGATCCCGCGGGAGATGGACATGCTGCTCTCCACCGGCGAGCGGATCTCGTGCGCGCTGTGCGCGATGGCGATCAACGACCTGGGCCACCGGGCGATCTCGCTGACCGGCTCCCAGGCCGGGATCGTCACCGACACCTCCCACACCAAGGCGCGGATCATCGACGTGCGCGCTGACCGCATCCGCCAGGCCCTCGACGAGGACCTGATCGTCCTGGTCGCCGGCTTTCAGGGGGTATCGACCAGCGCCGATGTGACCACCCTCGGGCGCGGCGGCTCGGACACGACCGCCGTGGCGCTGGCCGCCGCGATCGGCGCCGAGGTGTGCGAGATCTACACCGACGTGCGCGGCGTGTTCACCGCCGACCCGCGGATCGTCCCCGACGCCCGCAAGCTGCCCGTCGTGAGCTTCGAGGAGATGCTCGAGATGGCCGCCTCGGGCGCCAAGGTGCTCCAGCTGCGCGCGGTCGAGTACGCGCGCACGCACGGGGTACGGATCCACTGCCGATCGAGCTTCGAGGACGGCCCCGGTACCGTTGTCCTCGGCGAGGACGAGACGATGGAACACCCGCTGATCACCGCAGTCACCCACTCGACCGAGGAGGCTCGGATCACGCTGCTGGGCGTGCCCGACCGGCCCGGTGCGGCGGCAGCGATCTTCGGCGCGCTGGCGCAGGCCAACTGCAACGTCGACACGATCATCCAGAACGAGCCGCTGGGCGACGGCCGCGATGCCGAGGTGTCGTTCACGATCGCCACCGAGGATCTGCCGGCCGCCGGTAGGGCGCTCGACCAGGTCAAGGCCGAGCTGGGCATCCGGCAGATCGACACCGACCCCGAGATCGGCAAGGTGTCGATCGTCGGCGCCGGGATGCGCTCGCACCCGGGCGTGGCCGCACAGGTATTCAGGACCCTGGCCGAGAAGGAGATCAACATCGAGATGATCTCCACCTCGCCGATCAAGATCTCCTGCGTGATCCGCTCAGGCAGACGTGCGAGGAGGCGGTGCGCTCCCTGCACACGGCGTTCGGCCTCGGCGCCGGCGAGGTGCGGCAGGAGCGGCCGATTCGGCGAGGAGCCAGCGATGAGCGGCCAGCCTGCGCGTCGCCGTGGTCGGCGCCACCGGCGTGGTCGGCACCGACGATGCTCGAGCGTCCTGCGCGCGAGCGTCGCTTTCCCGGTCCGGAGATCGTCCCGTTTGCCACCGAGCGCTCGGCCGGCCGCGAGCTTGACGGCGGGCTGGTCGTGCGCGCGCTGAGCCCGAAGACGCAGACCTCGACGGCTTCGACATCGCGCTGTTCTCGGCCGGCGCCGACACCTCGTCGCGAGTGGGCGCCGCGGTTCGTGGAGCGCGGGCGCGACGGTGATCGACAACTCCTCGGCCTTCCGCCGCGACCCGCGAGATCCCGCTGGTCGTCTCCGAGGTCAACCCCGATGCGCTCGAGCACCACAACGGCCTGATCGCCAACCCCAACTGCTCGACGATGCAGCTGATCGTCGCGCTGGCGCCGATCCACCGTGCGGCCGGCATCGAGCGGCTCGTCGTCTCGACCTACCAGTCGGTGTCCGGCACCGGCAAGCAGGCGATCGACGAGCTCGAGGGCCAGGCCCATGCCTCGCTTCACGGCATGGCAGATGCCCTGCGCCCGAGGTGTATCCGGAACCGATCGCCTTCAACGTGATCGGTGCCGCGGGGTCGTTCGCCGAGGGCGACGATCACACCGACGAGGAGCGCAAGATGATGTTCGAGACGCGCAAGATCCTCGAGGACGAGTCGATCGGGGTCGTCGGTCACCTGCGTGCGCGTCCCGGTGAGGGTCGGGCACTCGGTCGCGGTCAACGTCCAGACGCGCGAGCCGCTGCCGGCCGCCCAGGCGCGCGAGCTGCTGGGACGGGCGCCCGGGGTGATCGTCGAAGACGTGCCGACGCCGCTGCGGGCGAGGGCCGCGACGAGGTGTTCGTGGGCCGGATCCGCGACGATGACTCGCATCCCCGCGCGCTCAGCCTGTGGGTGGTCGGCGACAACCTGCGCAAGGGTGCGGCCACCAACGCGGTGCAGATCGCCGAGGCGCTCGTCGAACGCGATCTGGTCCGCCCGCGTCAGGCAGCAGGCGCTCGCGACGCCGCCTGACGCCATCTCGTCCGAATTTCAGTCGCCACCACGCGCTTTGAGCGCGACTATTCAGTGCAGAGACTTTCCCAGGACGTAAGCAGGGGTACCGACAAGGGCGAGGCGGCCGGCCTCGCTCTTTGTCTTAAGAGGGCGGCGTCGTCCTCAACGGGCGGCGTCGTCGTCATCAACGGGCGGCGGGATCGTCTCCTTGAGCCGGCGTTGAGCGGCGTCGAGGCTGGCTTTGGGGTCGGGCGCCAGCGAGGGCCGCGCGGGCTCAGGACGGGCTCTCCCTCCCAGCAGCCGACGCAGCCATCCGAGCACGGGCGGCCCCTAGGCGGTCGCGGCGACGACCGACGGGACCAGTCGATCACCGAGGTGGGGCGCACGATGTGCTTGCTCATGCCGAGCTCCTTGGGCGAGAGGCCGAGGGCGAGACCAAGGAGCTGCGGCAGGTGGAGCACAGGCAGGCCCGAGCTCACGTCCCACCACCTTCTCGGCGACCGGCTGCTGGAGGTCGAGGTTCAGGTGGCAGAGCGGACAGGGGACGACCAGGCAGTCCGCCTCGGCGTCGATCGCGTCCCCCAGGTGCCGTCCGGCCTGGGTCAGCGAGGCCTCCTTGTTCATCGTGATGATCGGGAACCCGCAGCACTTGTAGACGCCGGCGTAGTCGACCACGGTCCCGCCGAGCGCCTCGATCACCATGTGCAGGTAGCGGTCGCGCGGGTGCTCCTCGTCGATCCCTAGGCGATTTACCGGGCGTACGATGTAGCAGCCGTAGAACGGCCCGACGCGGAGGTCCGTGAGCGGCCGCTTGACCCGGGAGCGCAGCTCATCGAGCCCGATGTCCTCGACCAGCAGCCACAGGAAGTTCTTGTTCGTGATGCCCTTCTCGTAGCGCAGCCCCTGCTCTGAGAGAGTCGAGTTGACGTGCTCGCGGTAGTCGCTGTTGGCGTCCAGACGCTGCTGGCATTCGGACTGGGCGCCGTGGCAGGTCGAGCAGATGTTCATCATCAGCTCGCCGTCGGTCCGCTGGGCAAGCGCGAACGTGCGGGCGTTCAGCGTGTCGGCGAGCTCCTGGTTGTGCTCGGCGATCACGCCCGCCCCGCAGCAGTTGGCGCGGTCGAGCTCGATCAGCTCGATGTCGAGCAGCGGCGCAACCTTGGCCATCGATCCGTGGAGCTCAGGCGTGAAGCCGCGGCTGACGCAGCCCGGCCAGTAAGCGACCTTCATGAGCCGTCCTCCGGTGCTCGCTCCGAGTCGTTGCCCGGCGGGGCAGCGGTAGCGGGCTGATCATCGTCCTCGTATCCGGTGACGTACAGGTTGAGCTCGAGCCGCTCGTCGCGCTCCTCGACCTCCTCGTAGATCCGGCGCACGCCCTGGGGTGCCTTGTGGGCGTGGAGCAGGAGCTTCTGCGGGGTCATCTTTCCGTGAGCCAGGCCCCTGATCGCGGTGGGGATGCCGCTGACCAGCTCGCGCCCGGCGTTGGGGTTGAACTTGCCGCCGTAGGAGTCGGCCAGCAGGTCTGACTCGTGGAGGATCCCGTTGCGGCGGATGTTCTTGGTGAATGCCTGCTCGTGGCGGTGGCCGTTGTTGCGGTCCTCGATGTGCTCGTCGGAGCCCGCGCGCCGGCGCAGGCGCATGATCTGGCTCATCGGGTCGACGCCCTTGGGGCAGGCGTCGATGCAGTTGAAGCAGTGGGTGCAGTCGTAGATCCCGTGCGGGTCCTCCGCAGGTCGTGGAGGCGCTCTCGATGGTCGGCGTCGCGCGGGTCGCCGACGAACCTGTAGGCCTTGGCCAGCGCCGCGGGGCCGATGAACAGCGGGTCGACCTCCATCGACAGGCAGTCGGAGACGCAGGCCCCGCACTGGATGCAGGCCATCGTCTGGGTGACGTCGACCATGTTCTCGTGGGGGACGATGTACTCGCGCTCGGGGATCGGCTCCTTGTTGACGAGCCACGGCGTGACGCGCTGGACCTTCTTCCAGTGGACGGTGTCCATGTCGACGATCAGGTCGCGGATCACGGGCATGTTGCCCATCGGCTCGACCGTGATCACCTCGCTCGAGGCCTCGCCCTCGGTGCCCGGACCACCCTCCGCGGCCTCTCGGGGTACCGCCCCCGGGGGTGGTGCCCGGGTTCCAGCCCGTGCCGTGGACGCGGGCAGCGGCCTCCTCCAGGTGTGTGTTGCAGGCCAGGCCCGGCTTGCCGTTCATGCGCACGCCGCAGGAGCCACAGATCGCCTGCTGGCAGGAGCAGCGGATCCCGATCGAGCCGTCGGTGTCGTCCTTGACCTTGAGGATCGCGTCGAGGACCGACTGCTTGGCGCCCATCTCGACCTCGTGCTCCTCCCAGTAGGCGGCCTCGCCCGACTGGGGGTCATAGCGGCGGATGCGGAGTGTGTATTCGGGCACGGTCAGTACGTCCTTTCCTCGGGCTGCCAGCGCGTGATCGTCACCGGCGAGTAGCTGACTTCCGGACCCTCTCCATCCACTGAGATGTCGATGTGCTTGAGCCACTCATCGTCGTTGCGCTTGGGGAAGTCGGTGCGGAACTGCGCGCCCCGTGACTCCTTGCGCTCGATCGCGGCCACCACCGTCGCCTCGGCGCAGTCGAGCATGTATCCGAGCTCGAGCGCCGCGATCAGGTCCTGGTTGAACACGGAGCCCTTGTCGTCGATGCCGGCGTCCTCCGCCTCCTCCTTGAGGCGGAGGACGATCTCGAGCGCCTTGTCGAGGCCCTCGGCGTCGCGGAAGACCGCCACGTACTCGTTCATCGTCTGCCCTAGCTCGTGCTTGATCGCCCCGATCCGCCGCCCGTTGCCGTCGCGGCGGATGATCCCCGCCAGGTGGCGCTCGGTGTCGGCCAGGCGCGTGACGGGAGTGGTCGGCATCGCCATCCGCGCGGCCCGCTTGGCGGCGTGCTCGCCCGAGCGCCGGCCAAAGATCAGCGTGTCGAGAAGCGATGTTGGCGCCCAGGCGGTTGCCGCCGTGGACCGACACGCAGGCGACCTCGCCGGCGGCGTAGAGGCCGGGGATCGTCGTTTCGCCGTTGACGTCGGTCTTGACGCCGCCCATGATGTAGTGCATGCCCGGGCCGGATGTGGATCGGCTCGCGGGTGATGTCGACGCCGGCGAAGTCGCGCCCGATGTTGACGATCTCCCGCAGCGCCTCGAGCGTGCGCTTGCGGGGGACCTTGGTTATGTCTAGGGCGACCGTCCCGTCCGGGAAGCCGCGGCCTTCGTTGATCTCGGTCTGCTCGGCTCTCGACACGACGTCACGCGAGGCGAGCTCCAGCTTGTTCGGCGCGTACTTCTCCATGAACCGCTCGCCCTGGGCGTTGAACAGCTGGGCGCCCTCGCCGCGCGCGCCCTCGGTGATCAGCAGGCCGTTGCCGGCCAGCGTCGTGGGGTGGTACTGGATCATCTCCATGTCCATCAGCTTGGCCCCGAGCCGGTAGGCGAGTGAGATCCCGTCGCCGGTCACGATCAGCCCATTGGTGGTTGGCTCATAGGCCTGGCCGGCGCCGCCGGTGGCGAGGATCACGCCCTTGGCGTTGAACATCTCGAGCCGGCCGTCGCGCAGGTCGCGGGCGATCGCGCCGACGCAGTTGCCCTCTTCGTCGAGCAGCAGGTCGGTCGTGAACCACTCCTCGTAACGGTCGATCGAGCTCGTGGTGCTTCATCAGCTGCTCGTAGAGGACGTGGAGGATCGCGTGGCCGGTGATGTCGGCGACGTAGTAGGTGCGGGCCTGCGACGCGCCGCCGAACGCCCGGGTCCCGAGGTGGCCGGTGTCGTTGCGGTGGAAGGTGACGCCCGAGTGCTCGAGCCACAGGATCTCGTCGGGCGCCTCCTGGGTCATGATCTCGATCGCGTCCTGGTCGCCCAGGTAGTCCGAGCCCTTGACCGTGTCGAACGCGTGGGACTCCCAGGAGTCCTCAGGGTTGAGCGCGGCGTTGATCCCCCCGGCCGCGGCGACCGAGTGGCTTCGCACGGGGTGGACCTTCGAGATGATCGCCACCGAGGCGCCGTTCTGCGCGGCGGCCAGGGCGGCGCGCTGGCCGGCCAGGCCGGCGCCGATGATCAGTACGTCGTGGGAGGGCACTGATTTCGGGGTTGGGGGAGCACTTCAATCGATTCTATGGAGGCGCGATTTCCTGCGCCTTGAGGGCCTGATCCCTGCGTGTCGAGGGGCCGATTCCCTGCGCGTCGAGGGCGTCGAAAACTCCACTCGGGTGGGGGGTCGGGCGGCCCGGGGGCGGGGTTTCGTCGCCCGGCGACGAAAACCCACCCCGCTCGCGGCGGGGCACCGGGCGGATAGCTTTTTCGACGCCCGGCCCCGCGGCGCCCTACCGCGCCGGCGAGCCCAGCACCGACTGGAGCGCGCGGCGGACCGCGTCGACGGTGACGACGCCGCGGAGGATCCCCTCGCGGTCGACGGCCATCACGGCGCCGAGGCGAGCAAAGGCCTCGGAGGAGAGGATCTCGGTGACCGGGCGGTCCTCCCCGATCCGCCAGGTCGAGCCGAGGTCAGTGTCGAGCACGGCGCCGACCGTCACCCATCCCTCGCCGGCCTCGGCGGCCGATTGGAGGCGCTCGCGGCGGACGATCCCGAGCAGCAGCCCCTGTTCGTCGATCACCGGGAACCACTCCCAGCCGTAGCGGAGGAAGAACTCCTCGAGCGCCTGGGTGACCGCGGTGGAGGACGGGATCGCGACCGGCTGCGGATCCATCACATCGCCGACGGTGACTCCCTCGATCCGCTCGCTGAACGCCGTCTGCATAAGCGCGCCGCGGGCCGACTGCCCCAGCAGGAACGCGATCGCGATCAGCCACAGCCCGGTGAAGCTCCGGTAGGAGAGCATCAGCCAGATCCCGGCGCCGGCCAGGATCACCGCGAAGCCCTGGCCGAGCTGCGCGGCGGCACGGGTGCCGCGGACCTTGTCGCCTGTCGCGCGCCACACGGCGGCCCGGGCGATCCGTCCCCCATCGAGCGGAAAGGCCGGCACGAGGTTGAACGCCAACAGCAGCACATTCCAGAAAAGCAGCCAGCTGAGCGACAGCAGCACCGGGGTGATCCGGACCGTGCCGTCCAGGGCGGCGGCGTGGATCAGCCGGTGCGGCCCTACGATCGCCAGGTCGACGGCCAGGCAGACCAGCACGAAGCAGAAAGTGGCGAGCGGGCCGGCTGCGGCGACCTTGAACTCCTCGCCCGGCGAGGACGCGTCGCGGCTCATCTGGGTCAGCCCGCCGAACATGAAGAGGTCGATTCGCTTGACCTCGATCCCCTGGCGCCGGGCGACGAGCGCGTGGCCGAGCTCGTGCACGATCAGCGATCCGAACAGGATGAGCACGGTTACGACCGTCGTCAGATAGGCGATGCCGTCCGAGCTGTGCAGCGCCTGCCGGAAGCTCCCCGACAGCCAGAAGATCATCAGGAAGAGGATCAGGAACCAGCTGCGATCGACCCCGATCCGGATCCCGAACAGGTCGATCAGCTTGATCGATGGCGCGCGGCGCAACATGGCCGACACCAATGGTCGCATAGCATGGGCGCCACGTTTTCCGGGAATGCCTAGGGGGACTAAAGAGATGAGCAGTCCCATCGAACAGCTGCGCACCTCGATGGCCGAGCTGGCAGACCTGAAGAGCACCGCGCAGCTCCTGGAATGGGACCAGCAGACGATGATGCCCGAGCACGGCGGCGACGCCCGCGCCGAGGCGCTCGCCACCGTCCAGCGGATCAGCCACGAGAAGTTCATCGCCCCCGCACACGGGCGAGCTGCTGGAACGAGCCCTCGAGGACCTCAACGGCACGGTCGACGACTCGGATGACGCGCGGATGGTCGTCGTCACCCGCAGGCGATGGGAGAAGGCGCGGCGAGTCCCGCCGGAGCTGGCGGCGGAGCTCGCCAAGTGCCGCCTCCGTCGGGCAGGAGGCATGGGTCAAGGCCAGGGCCAGGTCGGACTTCTCGATGTTTGCCCCCTACCTCGAGCGCAACCTCGAGCTCGCCCGCCAGTACATCGCCTGCTTCGACGATTTCGAATGCTCCCTACGACCCGCTGCTCGACGACTACGCCCCAGGAGTGAAGACGGCCGATGTGGCGAGCCTGTTCGCCGAGCTGAAGGCCGAGCTCGTGCCGCTGATCGCGACGCTGGCCGAGCATTCAGACCGCGTCGATGACTCGTGCCTGCATGGCCACTTCGAGATCGGCGGCCCAGCGGGCGTTGGTGCAGAGGGTGATCGGGCTGATGGGATTTGACCGCGCGGCGTGGCGGATCGACGACGCGGTGCACCCGTTCGCCGTGTCGCTCGCGCCCAGCGACGTGCGGATCACCACGCGCTGGGACGAGACCTACTTCCCGAGCTCGCTGTACGGCGCGATGCACGAGTGCGGCCATGGCCTCTACGAGGCCGGGGTCGCAACGTCGCTTCACCGCACGCCGCTGGCTCAGACCGACTCGCTGGGGCTGCACGAGTCTCAGAGCCGGATGTGGGAGAACATGGTGGGCCGGGGACGGCCGTTCGCCGAGGTGCTCTCGCCCCTGCTCGCGCGAGTGCCTAGCGGTGCAGATCGAGCCCGACCGGCTGTTCACGGCGGTCAACCGGGTGCAAGCCGTCGTTCATCCGGGTCGAGGCCGACGAGGCGACCTACGGCCTGCACATCATCCTCCGCTTCGAGACTCGAGCAGGACCTGGTCGCGGGTCGCCTATCGGTCGCAGACCTCCCCGGCGGTGTGGAACGAGCGCTTCCGCGAGAGCTTTGGCCTCGAGGTGCCAGACGACGCCCGGGCGTGCTCCAGGACGTGCATTGGTCGATCGGGGCGATCGGCTACTTCCCTACCTACGCGCTGGGCAACCTGATCGCCGGCCAGCTGTGGGAGAAGGCGAACATCGATATCCCAGACCTCGAGGAGCGGATCGCGGCCGGCGAGCTCATGCCGCTGCGGGAGTGGCTGCGGGAGAACGTGCACCGGCACGGGGCGAAGTTCAACTGCGACGAGCTGCTGGAGCGGGTGGTGGGCGGGCCGATCGTGGTCGGGCCGTTCCTCGAGTTACCTGAAGGCCAAGCTCGGGCGACGTCTACGGGCTCGAGCTGTAGGGCGGCAGCCGGGCTTCAGCGTGCGGCTCGAGGGCGGCCTCGAGCGACTCGTTGAGCGCGGCGCTCGGGCGCATCGCTGCCTCGGCGAGCTCGCGGATCGGGCAGGTAGTAGCCGCCGATCTCAACCGGCGAGCCCTGGATCTCGGTCAGCTCGGCGACGATCTGCTCCTCGGCTTCGGCCAGCCGGCCGGCCAGGGGCTCGAACTGCGCCGCCAGCGCCATCGTCTTCTCGGCACGCCGCCAGCTGCTTGGCCCAGTAGAGCGCGAGGTAGAAGTGGCTGCCGCGGTTGTCGAGCTCGCCGGCGCGGCGTGACGGCGAGCGGTTCTCGTCGAGCCACCGGCCGATGGCGCGGTCGAGGGTCGAGGCCAGCAGCGCCGGCCCGGGCGTTGCCGTCCCGCTCGGCTACCAGCTCGAGCGAGGGCCCGAGGGCGAGGAACTCGCCCAGCGAGTCCCAGCGCAGGTGGTTCTCCTTGAGGAACTGCTGGACGTGGCGGGGCGCCGACCCGCCGGCTCCGGTCTCGAACAGCCCGCCTCCGGCCATCAGCGGCACGATCGACTGCATCTTCGCGCTCGTGCCCAGCTCGAGGATCGGGAACAGGTCGGTCAGGTAGTCGCGCAGGACGTTTCCGGTGACCGAGATCGTGTTCTCGCCCCGCCGGGCGCGCTCGAGCGTGAAGCGGGTGGCGTCGGCCACGTCCATCACCTCGATCTCGAGCCCTGAGGTGTCGAGCTCGTCGAGCGAGGCGCGCACCTTGTCCAGCAGCTGGGCGTCGTGGGCCCGGCGTCTCGTCGAGCCAGAACACGGCCGGCCAGCCGGTCTGGCGGGCGCGCTCGACCGCGAGGCGGACCCAGTCGATGACCGCGGCGTCCTTGGTCTGGCACATGCGCCAGATGTCTCCCTCCTGCACGTCGTGCTCGAGCAGGGCGTTGCCCTCGTCGATCGACGACGCGCACCGTGCCCGCTGCCTCGATCTCGAACGTCTTGTCGTGCGAGCCGTACTCCTCGGCGGCCTGGGCCATCAGCCCGACATTGGGCGTGGTCCCCATCGTGGCGGGGTCAAACGCCCCGTGGCGGCGGCAGTCCTCGATCGTCTCGGCGTAGAGGGCGGCGTAGGAGTGATCGGGGATCACGAACTTCGTGTCCTGCTGCTCGCCGTCGGCGTTCCACATCTGCCCCGAGGCGCGGATCGCGGCCGGCATCGAGGCGTCGATGATCACGTCGGAGGGGACGTGGAGGTTGGTGATCCCCCGGTCGGAGTCGACCATGGCCAGCGCTGGGCGGTCGTCTCGGTAGGGGATCTCGGTACCTGGCGGTAATGCGCGCCAAGCCGTCGTTGGGGCTCCAGTCCTGGACGTCGAGGTCCGGGAAGTACGCCCTGACCGCGTGGCCGAAGATGATCGGGTCCGAGACCCGCATCATCGTCGCCTTGAGGTGAACCGAGAACAGGACGCCCTGGCGCCTTGGCGTCCTTGAGCTGCTCGGCCAGGAAGCGGTCGAGCGCCGCGCGCTGCATGATGGCGGCGTCGATGATCTCGCCGGCCTGGAGGGCGATCGGGCCCTTGAGCTCGGTCACCGTGCCGTCGGCCGCGACGTGCTCGATCCGTACCTCGCATTGCCTGCTGAGAGTCACTGACTTCTCGGTGGAGCGGAAGTCGCCTTCGCTCATGCGTGGAGACGTGCGAGCGCGATTCGCCCGACCACTCGCCCATCGAGTGAGGGTGCTTGCGGGCGTACTCCTTGACGGCCGACGAGGCGCGCCGGTCGGAGTTACCTTGCCGCAGCACCGGGTTGACCGCGCTGCCCTTGACCTTGTCGTAGCGGGCGCGGACCTCTCGCTCGTCATCGCCAGAGGGAGACTCGGGATAGTCGGGGATCGCGTAGCCCTTTTCCTGGAGCTCGGCGATGGCCGCCTTGAGCTGGGGCACCGAGGCGCTGATATTGGGAAGCTTGATGACGTTGGCCTCGGGGGTCTTGACGAGCTCGCCGAGCTCAGCCAGCGCGTCGGGCACCCGCTGGCTCAGGTTCGAGGCGATCGGAGAACTGGGCGAGGATGCGGGCGGCAAGCGAGATGTCCTTGAGCTCGATCTCGACCTCCGCGCCAGGGGCGAACACGCACAGGATGGGGAGCAGCGAGCGGGTGGCGAGCGCGGGCGCCTCGTCGGTGTTCGTGTAGAGGACCTTCATCTCAGGTGGACCCTATCGGTGGCAAGGGCGCGGCACAGGAAGCAAAGCCGGGTATACATTCGAGCGCCTCATACCCCCCGAGCCAGGAGACGAACGAAGGTGCCGACCACCCCCGTACGAGTCGTCGTGACCGGTGCAGCCGGACAGATCGGTTACGCACTCCTGTTCCGAATCGCCAGCGGTCAGCTGCTCGGCGAAGACACTCCCGTCCATCTTTCGCTGCTCGAGATCCCCGACGCGGTGAAGGCCGCCGAGGGCACCGCGATGGAGCTCGACGACTGCGCATTCCCGCTGCTCAGCGGGGTCGACATCAGCGACGATCCAAACCAGGCGTTCGAGGGGGTGAATGTGGCGCTGCTGGTGGGTGCGCGGCCCCGGACCAAGGGGATGGAGCGCAGTGACCTGCTCGAGGCAAACGGCGGCATCTTCAAGCCGCAGGGCAAGGCGCTGGGCGATCACGCGGCCTCGGACGTGCGAATTCTCGTGGTGGGCAATCCGGCCAACACGAACTGCCTGATCGCCAAGAGCAACGCCCCGGACATCCCGGCCGAGCGGTTCACGGCGATGACGCGCCTGGATCACAACCGGGCAATCGCGCAGCTGGCCCAGAAAGCGCAAGCGCCGGTGCGCGAAGTGACGAACATGACGATCTGGGGCAATCATTCGACCACTCAGTTCCCTGACATCTTCCATGCCAAGGTGAAAGGTCAAAGTGCGGTCGAGGTCGTGAACGATCAGGAGTGGATGGAGGGCGACTTCATCCCGACGGTGCAGAAACGCGGGGCCGCGGTAATCGAAGCCCGTGGCGCTTCGAGCGCTGCGTCAGCTGCCAACGCGGCAATCGATCATGTACACGATTGGGTGCTCGGCACTCCCGCCGATGACTGGGTGTCGATGGCGGTTCCCTCCGACGGCTCCTACGGCGTCGAGGAGGGCCTGATCTCGAGCTTTCCCGTCACTTGCCGGGACGGCGCTTACGAGATCGTGCAGGGGTTGGAGTTGAACGACTTCGCTCGTGGGCGGATCGACACGACGGTTAACGAACTCAAGGAAGAGCGGGACGCGGTGAGGCAGCTCGGTTTGATTTGAAACGGCTGGTATGCGGAGTCGGCGGGGGCCGCCTGCGCCGCTCCTAAGCCGGATGCCACCCGTTGCCCTGCCGCTTGACCTGACCGTCCTGGGCCAGCTTGGGCAGCACGCGGTAGAGGTAATTGGGCTCGATCCTCATCGACTTGGCGATCTCCGGGATGGTGATTCCCGGCTTGCCCTTAACCAGCTCGAGCGCCTGACCGGCCCGCGTCCCGCCACGCCGGCCGCGCCCACGCCTGCCGGTTGTGCGCCTGGGGCGTGCGGTCGTCGTCCTGGTTGCGGTGGCGCGCGTGCGGCGGGTCCGTGATCCACGGGGACGTCCCGGTCCGCGCCGAGTACCGCTCAGCGCTGCCTTGGCCGCCTCGAGCTGGTCGACCTCCCGCTTCAGTGCCCGCAGCCTGTCGTCGATGTCTTTCAGCGTGCTCTCGACGAAGCTGGCCATGGTCGTCCTCTCTGACTTAAGGGTAAGTAGAGCGGCTAACAATACGGCACGCTAGTCACTGAGGTGTGACTTCAGCGTTCGAGGAGTGATTTGAGGCGAGCGAGTGAATTGTTGGCTTCACGCTCGGAGGCAGCGCCCACGATCACTCGGCTGGCCATGACGCCCAGCATTCCTCCGGGTGGTTTGAACTCATTCGTGTACTGAAACTGCGTGGCGTTCTCACCGTCGGGTGAGAGCTGGTAGCGAATAAACGCGCTCGAATGAGCCGGTCCACGACCTTCCCACTCGGCTGTGGTGGGTGGGTTCACTTCGACCAGCGTCCACTGAACGCGGAACGAGACACCGCGCAGGGAGAGGACCTGTTCCATCGAAGCGCCTCGCTGCAGCGGCATCCGAGGCGTTTGGCTGAGAGATTTGTGAATGGTCACCCAATCGCCGAGCCGGGATGGGTCCATGATCGTGTCCCACACCCGTTGCACGGGTGCATTGATCGTTGTCTGCACCTGGACGGTGCTCACGGGCAGACCCTATCGTCTGATCAGGTATGGGCTGGACGTGCGGCCCCGTCCGGCCTAGCGCGCGGCCAGCGGCTCCACCGCTTCCCATTGGCGCAGAGCGCGCTCGATTGCGGCATCAAGTGAGTGGAGCCTGACCCCGAGCAGCTGGACCGCCCGGTCATCGGCGGGCACCAGGTCACGGCCGAGGCTCTCCATCAGCGGGCCAATCAGCTCGTGCTGCTCGCCGGCGATCACTGCCGCCACCCGGCTGGCGATCGGCGTCATGGTCAGCCGCTTGAAGCCGAGCGTCGGCCTGGAGAGCAGCATGTGATCGCGGATTCGGTCGATCAGCTCGCCGTAGGAGACGATCTCGGGGCCGCCGACGTCCAGCGACTTGCCACACACCGCGTAGCTGGTAGCGGCCCGCGCCAGCAGCTCGACGATGTCGCGCTCGTCGATCGGTGCCGTCCTGTGATTCCTCCAGGCCGGCACCGTGAGGAGGGGCATCCGCTCGATCAGCCTGACGAGGAGCCGGAACGACCGCGATTGTGTCCCGATGACGATCGAGGCCCGGAGGGCGACTGAGCAGGGGGCGGCCTCGTGGAGGATCCGCTCGACGGCCAGCCGGCTGCGCAGATGCGCGGAAGACGGGCCGTCCTGAGGGATCGGACCTCCGAGGTAGACGATCCGGGAAGTTCCAGCCATCCGCGCCGCCGCGGCGAAGTTCTTGGCGGCGACCTGCTCTCGGACCAGGAATGGTCCGTCGGTTGAGGGCTCCATCGCGTGGATCAGGAAGTAGGCGACGTCGACATGCTCGAGCGCCCGGTCCAGACCGTGTCCGCTGAGGGCGTCGCCGCGGACCACGGGCACCTCGGAGCCGAACTCCGAGCGGCGGCTGAAACCGCGAACGTCGTGCCCGTCCGCCAGCAACCGCGGGACGAGCCGCGAGCCGATGTAGCCGCTGATTCCAGTGACGAGAATCCTCATCCGGCGCCTGCCGCCCACGGTGCCCTGGACACCAGGCTGCGGTCGAGCTCCGCCGCGTGGGGCGTACCGGCGAGCGCCAGTGCCAGGTCAAACTCGTTGAGGAGGATCTCGATCACGCGCTGTGCCCCTTCGGAACCGCCCACGGCCAGGCCCCAGAGGGCCGGGCGGCCGACCATCACCGCTCCGGCACCGAGCGCCAGCGCCTTGAGGACATCTGTGCCACGACGGATCCCGCCGTCGACGAGGACGTCGATGCGCCCCTCGACCTCATCGAGCACGGGGACGAGCGCGTCGGCTCCCGAGAGAACTGTGTCGAGCTGGCGGCCACCGTGGTTTGAGACGACGATTCCCTGTGCGCCGACCTCACACGCGGTCCGCGCGTCTTCCGGAGTGAGAATGCCCTTGAGGATCACCGGCAGCCGGCTATCGGCGATGAAGTCTTCGATGTCCTCCCATCGCAGGTCGGGGTCGACGAGAAGTGCGAAGTCAGCTGGCGACATGACGCCCTGCGCCCCAGCGGCCGCCGCCGACGCGACGGCGCGGGCGTCAGCCGCGTGGACACCGGTACGCAGCTCTCGCTCGCGGACGCCGAGGACGGGAAGGTCGACCGTGACAACGAGAGCCTCGTATCCGTTCTCCGCGGCGGCCGCGACGAGCTCGCGGCTCACGCCGCGGTCGGTGAATACGTAGAGCTGGAACCAGCGAGGAGCTGGGGGTACGGCTTCGGCCACCTCGGCCGGGGTGGCTGTGCCGAGCGTCGAGAGGCACATCACGGTGCCGGTCGCGGCGGCGGCCCGGGCCATGGCGATCTCGCCGTCGGGGTGGGCGAGGCGCTGGAAGGCCATCGGAGCGATCACGAGGGGGTGGGGCCGTGGCTTGCCGAGCAGCGTCACGGACGGGTCTCGGCTGCCGACCCCGACGAGCATCCGGGGCTGGATTGCGATGCGCCGCCAGGCCGCGACGTTGTCGTTCAGCGTGACCTCGTCGCCGGCTCCGCCGCTCGCGTAGGCGAGCGGCTGGGGGTCCATCGTCTGGCTGGCGGCGCGTTCGTAATCGGCCAGCGTGATGAGCGAGCTGGCGGGCGAGGGCTCCATCGATTCCAAAGCTACGGAAAATGCGGGCGGTTCACCGACCTGCGCAGGAAATACCTGCAATTACGGGACATTTCTTGTTCACAGGAAGTTCACGCGTTTTCCGGAAATGTGACTTGCGCGGGTCCCGGCAAAGCGCTTTGATCCACGCCTCGTCGTTGGCAGTTCAAAGAAGTCAAGGGGCATGAGAGGCGTGGCTATGGGACGCGCAGTGAGGGGGTCGATAGGTCGTGGCTAAGGGACGCGTTGCAACTGGGAAGCCGAGCTGCGAGGACTGTTTCTTTGGGCAGAACCTGCTGTGCGCGATCTCGGAGAACGGGCCGTGCGCCACCTACCGTCCGGCTCACCCGGACGGACTCCGCCCGCCGCGCCAGATGCGGTTCGTGTTCCGTCAGGAGCGGCGGATGCAGGTGGCCTGGGCGTTCCCGTCGGCCACCGAGCAGGTGGCGCTCCACGCCTAGCGGCGACGCGCGCCCCGTCCGATAACGTTCGCGCCGTGTTCTGGCCCTTGATCGGCGGCTTCATCGCGGTGTTGATCATCACGATCCTGATCGGCAGGATCGTCGAGACCTCGCGCCGAGACCCAGGCGACGGTCACTGAGCGCGGGGCGCCTCGACGCGCCTGGCCATCCACTCGGCCCCCGCCGTATCGGTCACCCCGTGAGCGATGATCGATGAGAACACGGCCAGCGCGGCGAGGTTGAAGATCCGCTGACCTGCAGCTACGCGCTGGCCCAGCACGAGCAGCGAGAAGGTCATCGTGGCGACGCCCTTTGGCCCGAACCAGGCCATGAAGGCTCGGGTTGGAGAATCGGTCGCGGTTCCCGCCAGGGCGGCAAAGACTCCGACTGGCCGGGCCAGGAGCAGCGTGAGGGCGACGATCCCGACAGCGGCCCAGCCATCGCCGAACAGGCCGTGCAGGGTGAGGAGCGAGCCGAAGACGACGAACACTCCAAGCTTGACGATCTCGACGATCCCCTCGGCCTGCTGCTGGAAGGCGCCGCGGATGTCGGGCCTGCGGACGGCCAGCGTAATCGCCGCCACGTAAACCGCGATCAGCCCGTTGCCATGAGGGGGGACGAGCACGATTGCGTATGTGGCGAACGCCGCACCCAGGGCGTAGAGAGCCAGCTGGTGAGGCGGGATGCCCGCGGTGAGGCCTCGGCCGCGAGGCATCAGCGCCGCAGCCAGCAGCCCGATGGCGACTCCTTCGGCCAGCCCGAGTGTGACGTTCTCGAGCACGAAGCGCCACCACACGAAGTGGGAATGACCGGCCGCCAGCGCCGCACTCAGCGCGAGCACTGCGGGCAGCGCCAGCCCGTCGTTCATTCCCGACTCGAGGTTCAGCGAGTGCCGGATCAGCCGTGGCACCCGGGAGTTGGTGACGACGCTCGATGACAGCACGGGGTCGGTGGGCGAGAGCAGCGCGCCGAGCAGGAAGCACTCGGTCCACGAGAGGTCGGTGAGCGCGCGCGTTCCCAGGGCGACGATCACGGCGGTCAGCGGCATGGCGAGCACCAGCTTGCGCAGAGGAAGGCGCCACTCGGCCTGCAGCATCTCGACCTCGACCTCGAGCCCGTCTCGGAAGAGGATCACGATCAGCGCGACGGTCGCCAGATCGCCGACGAAGGCCGAGCGGGGGTGGAAGTGCAGGACACCCGTCGCGCCCGGCCCCAGCACGAACCCGACGAACGCGAACACCGCCGCCAGCGACAGGAAGCTGCGCCGCGCCAGCCCCGAGACGAGTGCGCCCAGGACGAGCACGCCGCCCAGAACGAGCGCCGCGATCTGAAAGTCGTGAGCGCCGGCGGGCATCAGTGGTGTCGGTCGGTCGGCGGCATCTGAGGGCCTGTGCCGACCAGACTTCCCGGCTCACCCGGAAGAGATCCTAGACGTGGGCGCTGTTTCCGGCTACCGCGGCAGGGCTACAGTTCCCCTTGAGAGAGGGAGAGGCTTGGAGATAACGGTCCTTGGAAAATCGCCCTCGTGGCAGGACGCCGGGGGAGCCTGCAGCGGCTACCTGGTGCGCGAGGGCGACTTCGTGCTGCTGCTCGACTGTGGAAACGGGGTCTTCTCAAAGCTCCGCGACCACTGCGACTACGTGGACGTCGATGCGGTCCTCCTCAGCCACATGCACGCCGACCATTTCCTCGACCTGGTTCCGTTCAGCTATGCGCTGACCTATGCGCCCCGCCAGCAACCGGTACCGGTGGCCGGCTGGCCCGGCACCGCGGCGCCAGCCCGGCCGGAGCTCTACGCGCCGGTGGGAGCCGGGGAGACGTTCCGCCAGATCGTGGGCTGCTGGGGGAGCGAGGGGTTGATCGAGGAGGCCTTCACGATCCACGAGTATCAACCGTGGGACGAGCTCGAGGTCGGTCCGCTGCGCGTGCGCCTGTGCGAAGTGCCGCACTTCACCCCGACGTTTGCCGTCGAGCTGGCCGGGCAGGACGGGACGCGGATGACCTACAGCGCCGACTGCAGCCCCAACGACCAGCTCGTCAAGTTCGCGCGGGGCACCGACCTGCTGCTGATCGAGGCGACGCTGCCGCGCCCCGAGCGCACCGGCGAGCGCGGTCACCTCACGCCGGCAGAAGCGGGAGATCACGGGCGCCGCGCCGAGGCCAAGCGCCTGGTGATCACCCACTTCTCCGATGAGCTCGATCCGGCGTGGGCGCAGGAGGAGGCGGCGGCGGCCTTCGGGGGCCCCGTCGACCTGGCCCATGAAGGTGCCGTATACACGCTATAGCGACTTCCGTATCCTCACCAATCAAAGGCCACGCGCAGCGAGGAGAACGATGCCATCACGACGCAAGAAGTCCAAGGCGGTGCCGTTTAGCGCCGCAGATATCGCCAACATCGCGAAGTCCAACCCTTACATCAACCGCCTGCTCGAGGATCCCAAGCTGCGCAAGAACGTGCGCACGGCGGTGAACTCGGGCAAGAGCGCCTATGGGCGCGTCTCCAACGGGAAGGTCCCGGCGCGGGCACTGCTCGAGGACAAGCGGCTTCATTCGGATGTCGGGCGGGCCCTCGGGGCGGCGCGCGACGCCGCTATCACGCTAAACCGGGCTCAGCGCCGGCGTACGCGGCGTGGCCTGACAGCGGGCCGGGGCCTCGTGATCGCGGGGATCGGCGGCGGCCTCGCGCTGGTCGGCTCCGAGAAGCTCCGCTCCAAGGTGCTCGATCTGCTGTTCGGCGCCGAGGAGGAGTTTCAGTACTCGCCGCCGTCGAACACGGGGACGGCGGAGACGTCTTCGACGGTCGGCGCCGCCTAGCCCCTCCCGGCGCGGGCGCCTGACTTAGGCCGCGCGGACGCTGCTCACCGAGCGGCAGCGTCCGCGCAGGCCTCCCCTCTCCCTAGCTCACGTCGTTGTCGTGGTGGTGGTCGTATTGAGGCCGCACTTCTTGCCCTTTCCGGCACCACGCTTGCGGCCCTTGCCGCTTCCCTTGTGCTTGCCGCCGTGGCGATGCGCGGGGCATGCCTTGCCCTTGCCGTAGGCGTGGCCGTGGCCGTGGCTGGACGCCAGGCCAGCTGCCGGGACCGACATGCCAATCGCGACCAGCGCAGTGGCGACTGCAGAGGTCAAGCGCTTGCTCATTTGGCTCCCTCCTTTCGGGCGTCATGGTCCAACCAGGGTGCTTGTCCACCCGTATTACGCACGAGGGCGCTGAAAGTTTGATCCTGTATGGGTGGACTCGGCTATCTCCGCGCTCACTGGCCGAAGGCGGCTGGTGCTCGCCGGGCCCCCCCTGGTCATCCTGGTCGTGCTCGGGATCGCCCAGCTCGTGCTGCCGGGGATCGCCGCGCAGCGACTGCGCGACCACCTGTCGAGGTTCGGTCACGTGCTCGGGGTGCAGGTCGATGCCTTCCCGGCGATCGAGCTCTTGTGGCACAACGCCGATCACGTGGTGATCAGGATGTCCAGCTACAGATCGGGCACGGGGTCGCTCGAGCACGAGCTAGGGCAGCTGAGTGACGTGGGGAGCCTCGATGCGTCGGCGGCGCGCTTCACCGCCGGGTTGCTGACGCTCCGCAACGCGAGCCTTCACAAACGCGGTGCGCAGCTGAGTGGGACGGCCACCGTGACCGAGGCCGACCTGCGCGCATCGCTGCCCGTGCTCGACTCGGTGGTCCCCATCTCCTCGCAAGGCGGTCAGCTCACCCTGCGAGGAACCGCGACACTGTTCGGCCTCACGGCCACGGTCGACGCGACCTTGCGACCCCAAGGGGGCTCGCTTGTCGTGTCGCCCGAGGTGCCGTTCGGCGGGTTTGCCACGATCACGGTGTTCTCGAGCTCGAGCGTGCGGGTGCAATCAGTCTCGGCGGCGCCCGTGGTCGGCGGCTTCGTGGCAAGCGTCCGAGGCAAAGCGACCTAAGCCTTATTGGGGGCTTAGGGGCGGGGCGTTAGCTTCCGGCCATGGGGGAGAGCGGGCAGCTCACGCGTCGCACGATGCTTGCCCAGACCGCCGCCGGAGCGGCCATGTTGCTCTCGCCGCATCTGGCGACGGCCGCCGGCGACCCGGGGAGGATCACGAGCCGCGCGCTGGGGTCGCTCGGCGACACGCCGCGAGCGATCCGCCCGCCCGCCGCAGCGGTCCTCGTCGGCGTGCAATGGAGCACTCCGTCCCACCCGTCGCTCGAGCTCCGCGTGCTGGATGGCGTCGGGCGATGGGGAGGCTGGGTGAGCGCGGCGAGCCAGGGGCACGACCCAGACGGCGCCGGCTCGCAGGGAGAGGCGCGGTTTGGCGAGCCCCTGTGGATCGGCCGGGGCTCACAGTGGATCGAGCTCCGAAGCCGCGACGAGGTCAACGACGTGGTCCTGCACTTCATCTCCCAAGCCCCAGCGCCCAGCGCCAAAGCCGCAGTGGCCTACCCACGGGCGCAGCCAGTGCTCGACGCGGGACCCGGGCAGCCACCGATCATCGCGCGCCGGGGTTGGGCCCAGGGCCAAGCGCCGCCTGAGCGCCTGGCCGGCTACGGACGGATCCTGCTCGCGTTCGTCCATCACACCGTCAATCCCAACGGCTATTCGGCGGCCGACGTGCCGGCGATGCTGCGCGCGATCTTCGACTACCACCGCTATGTACGGGGGTTTTTCGACATCGCCTACAACTTCCTGATCGACGCCTACGGCCGAATCTGGGAAGGACGGGCCGGCGGGATCGACATGGCGGTGATCGGCGCCCATGCCGGCGCCTACAACCAGGAGTCGACCGGGGTGGCGATGCTGGGGGACTTCACGAGCGTCGTTCCCTCCACGGCGGCATTGCGGGCACTCGAGCACCTGCTGGCTTGGAAGCTCTCGCTGCACGGGGTCCCCGCGCACGGCAAGACGAGGGTCCTGGTCGAGCCGATGGACGCCTTCTACACGCCGTTCCGTCCCGGGGCGCACGTGCTCCTTCCCCGGATCGCAGGGCATCGTGACGGCGATCTCACCGACTGCCCCGGGAACGCGCTGTACGCGCGCTTGCCCGCGATCCGGCGGCGCGTCGCGCCACTGGCCGGGGTCCCGGCGGTGATCACCTTCGTCGCGCCGCGGGCCACGGCGGGCCAGCCGGTGGCGTTGGGCGGGGCCATCGGCATGTCCCGCGGAACCCCACTGGCAGGCGCGGCGGTTGAGATCCAGCAACTCCACTGGAGGCCAGGCGCCGCGCATGCCTCGACCGAGACGCTGGCCCGCACGGTGTCAAGCTCGGGTGGAGCCTGGCAGGCCTCGGTGACGCTCGAGCACAACGCGTTCCTCCGCGCGCTTCACCGCGCGGCTCCCGCCGCGGTCAGCGATTGGCAGCAGGTCGATGTCGCCCTGGCGATCGCGCTGAACCTGGTCTCGACAGCGCCGCTCCAGGTCTCGGGCACGATCGCGCCGGGCCACCGCCGGGTGCTCGTCACGCTCTACCGGGCCGGTCACCTCCACCGGCCGATCGCGGTGCGCCACGCCAATGGGTCCCAGCGTTCGTTCGAGGTCACCCTTCCCTCGCCCCCGCCGGGCGACTACGTGGTAATCGCCCGCACGCGGGCCTCGAGCCTCAACGCCGCAGGCAGCTCGCCGCCGGTCCGCGTGACGATTACCTAGAGCCAGGGCGGCCCGTTCTCCCGCAGAGCGCGGATAGAGCGCTGCCCAGCGCGGATAGCGCGCCGCCCGGCACCCGGGTAGAGCGCCGCCGAGCGCGGGTTGAGCGCCGCCGAGCGCGGCTAGAGCGCCGCCCAGCACGCCCCTCTCACCGGGTGACGCTGACCGTCCCCGTGGCTGCGCCTGAGGCCTGGTCAATAGTCAGACGAGCGACAAGGTTCAGCGACCGCCCCTGGGCGTCGGTGAGGGTCGCCGTGAGATCGGTTCCCTGCAAGCCGGTCACGTGACCGCGATACACCACTGGGTCTTTGGTCGTGCCGAGCGTGACCTCGCTCGAGGTCATCTGCAGCCCTCCGCCCGCGATCGGCGCGCCGCGGAGGTGGACCGCGAGGTTGCTGAGCTCGTGGTCGGCCAGCGTCAGCGAGATGTCCACCCCTGCTACTCCGTTTCCGAGCGGGCCCTGACGAACCGTGCCGGTCGCGCTGGCGGTGAACGGAACAGAGCCCGAGCCGGCGGAGCCGCTCGAGGAGCCGGCGGAGCTGCTCGACGCGCTCGCGCCGGCTTTCGACGAGGATGATGAAGACCCGGTCGCCGCCCGCAAGATCGAAGCGGGTGTGCCGGCTTTCTTTGCCCATCCCTTGGCGAGCGGCCCGCTCGGTAGCCAGATGATCAGCCCGAGTGGCACGATCGCCGCAGCCCCAACCGCGCCAACTCGCGGCAGAGGGTGGTCGGGCCATCCCGCGGTGGCACGGCCGACGATCGCCACGACGGTGACGATCACGCAGCCACCAACGATCACCAGCATCCATCCGGCCTTGGTATCGCTGCCGGTCCCGACGCTATGCAGCAGCGCGACTGGCCAGCTCGCATACGCGGCCCAGTGCGTGATCCGCCACGCGCGGTAGCCAAAAGCCTGTCGCAGCAGGCTCGTGACTGTGATCGCGATCATCAAGTCGAAGGCCACGGCCCCGAATCCCAGCCACAGCGGCCGGTAGCTCCCGGTGAATGGGATCACGGCGTTGACCAGCGAGATCGGGGCAAAGGTGTCGAGGACAGAGGTCACGATGTGGACCAGCAGGAACGCCATCGCCAGCAGCGAGACGTTGCGATGAACCGCGTCGAGCACGAATCGGGGTACGTGATCGGTCCGCACGCGGCGCAGGTTCGCCACCCCCAGCGCGACGCTCAGGGTGAGCAGGATCAGGGCGACCGCACCGGTGCCTCGCGTCAGGTACCAGTACGCGGACGGCCCCGCCGCGGCCAGCGAGAGCACGGTGGCTCAGGATCCGCCGGAGGTAGCCGCGGGGGCCGGTGCGACGGGAGCCGCGGCCGGGGCGGTCGGGGCCGGCGTCGGGGCCTGCGCGGGTTGCTGCAGCCCTGAGCTCGGGGAGCTCGGGGAGTTCGGGGAGCTCGAGGAGTTTGAGGACTGGCTGGACGAGCTCGAACCGGCGGAGGACGAGCCCTGCCTGGACGACACCGTGGCGGTCGTGTGACCGTGGAACGAGCTCTTGGCGGCGATCGAGAGCCCCCCGGCCAGCGCGAGCGCCCCGGCCACCATCCAGCGGTTGATCCGGGAGATCAATCCGAAGCCGGCATCACGCCGGGCAACGGCTCTTCCGTCGTGTCTCGTGCGTTTCGGTTCCATCGCGCTTACCCAATGTTCACCCAGTGTGCAAGAAACCAATAAAAGCCGCGTGAGAAAAAGCTCAGATGAAGAGCTTCGGCGAGCGCACGAGCATCCGCAGCTTCCCGCTGGGGCGAATCTTGCCGGTGAGCACGGCGCGCAGCGGCTCCGTGCGCCCCGCCACCACGTCGACCCAGTCCTGAAAGCGGCAGCGGAACGTCAGATCGGCGCGCTCGGCACGCCCCGGCTGCACCCGGGCCGTGCCGCCCTGCACGCGCACGTGCCACGGCTCGGCGTCGCTGAACGCCCACTGGATCGTCGCGCCCTCGGCCGCCGCGACGTCGAGCTGGCGGCGCAGGCTGTCGAACAGAATCTCGGTGGCGGCGGGATCCGGCTTGATGGGGCCATTGGGCTCGCCGAGGTAGCCGGCCCGTAGCAGCGCCAGCCCTCGCCGTGCACGCTCGTCGGCCGGGAGGTCGAACGCAAGACCAAGCCGCATCCGCGTCGGATCGAGCCCGGCCGCACGTAGCCGCGTCTCGAGCGCGTCGGCGCCGTAGGTGTAGATCTGCTCGAGCGTGAAGCCGAACGAGGTGACGTACCGCTCGTCCCAGCCCGGCGGAACGAACACGGCCGCGGTGAACGGGAACACCTCGCGCAGGAGGTCCTCGATCGCCGGACGGCAGTCGGGGTCCGCGCGGACCAGGTCGGCCACCATCTTGACCCCGAAGCCGATGTGACGCTGCTCGTCCTTGGACACGTTGCGGATCCCCTCGCGGAACCCGGGAAGCAGGTCGCGTCGCGTGAGCGACTCCTCGATCAGGTGCTGTCCCGGCTGGGCCAGCGCCGCCTCGATCACGAGGTGGTAGAGCGTGATGGCCTGCGCCAGCTTGGGCTTCGAGCGGTCCTTGCGCAGCTCGTCGGCCATCTTGTCCAGGCGGCCGAACACCTTGCGAAAACCCCAGGTGAGCTCGGGCCGGGTCGACTCGAGCGAGGACGCTGTGTCCGACCCGGCGCCCGCGACCTCGCGCATGAAGCGCGCGAAGAGAACGGCGTGGCGCGCCTCGTCGACCTGCTGGGTGGCCAGGAAGTACTTCTGCTCCTGGCGGGGGGCGGCATCGATGTAGGGGGAGAGGTTGTCGGCGACCGAGTCCTCGCCGTGGAAGAACATCGAGTAGGTCCAGAGCGCGGCCCGGCGCTCGATGTCGCTGAAGCTCGAGCCCCACTGCTCGGCGTCGGCCGAGAAGTCGATCGCCGTCGCGCTCCAGTTGCCCTGCTCCCAGCGGGTGTAGAGGTCTTCGTAGGAGATCTGGTCGGCAGGGATTACGGTCATCACGCGGTCGCCTCCTGGTCCTTGAACACCGTTGCCCCGAGAATCGAGCGCACCACCCGAGCCGCCGCGGGCTCCAGCTCGCGCACGTCGCGTTCCTGCTCGGAGGCGGTGATGGTCAGCTCGCGCAGGCCGCCGACGATGATGATCGCCTCGTCGATCGTGAGCTGTCGGACGGCCGATTGCGGCTGGCGCTGGCGGCCCGATTCGACAAGGGTCACGAGCAGCTGCGCGAAGCGCACGATCGCCGAGTGCTGGTGTTCGGCCGCCTGGCGCCCGAGCGCGGGAAGCTCGCGCGTGAAGCTCCACCACAGGCCGGGACGCTCGAGCAGCGCATCGAGCCAGGCGCCAAGCGCATCGTCGACCTGCTCCTCCCACGGCGCCTCCGGCGAGACCGCCCCGGCAACCCGGTCCATCACGTCGCCCGTCGCCCAGTCGAACAGCTCCAGAAAGCACGCTTCGCGGTCGGCGAAGTTCTCGTAGAAGCTGCGGCGCGAGGTCCGAGCGAGCCGGACCACGTCACCAACGAACGTCTCGCGGTAGCCCTTCTCCTCGATCGACTGCGCCATGGCTGCCAGCAGTCGCTCGCGGTGGCTGAGGGCGGGTGCGGCCGCCGTGCTCACGCCAGCTTGCGCTCCACGATCACGCGGCCGCCGCGGCCGGGAATCATCGTGACGTTGCGCTGACGAGCCGGCTCGGGCCTGGCGTCGGGCGCGATCAGGTCGGTGTGGCGTGCGATCGCTCGCAGCACGACCTTCTGCTCGGCCATGGCGAGCGTGGCTCCCAGGCACCGGCGAACGCCGCCCCCGAACGGGATCCAGGTATACGTCCCGGGCTTGCGGACCGCGAGCCGTCCAGGCTCGCCTGAATGGTCCGCGCCGGGGTCATCCGGCTGCTTGCTCTCGACGAACCGCTCCGGCCGGAATGCGAACGGCTCCGGATACACGTCCTCACGGTGGTGAAGCGCCACGATGCTCATCGCCACGGGCGTCTGCGCGGGGACTACGTACTCGCCGAGCCGCCAGGCCCGCTTGACCTTGCGCACGACGATCGGGATCACCGGACGCACGCGCATTCCCTCGTACACCGTCGCCTCGACGTAGGCCTCGTCGTCATCGCCCCCGGCGCGGACTATCTCGCGTAGCCGGTCATAGGCCGCCGGCGCGCGTACCAAGCGCTCGAAGGTCCAAGCCAGCGAGTTGGCGGTCGTTTCGTGGCCGGCCAGGACGAGCGACAGGAGCTCGTCGCGGACGTGCCGATCGGACAGCGGCTGGCCGTCCTCGTCGCGCGCCCCGAGCAGCAACGACACGACGTCAGCCTGCTCAGCGCTTTGGCCCCCGCCGCGCCGCCCGGATCCGCGAGCGCCCCCGGTCGCCCGTCGCTCGCGGATCGCCTGATAGAGCTGGCGGTCGACGGGCGCCAGGATCGCCCGCATCGGCCCGCGCGGCTCCTGATGGCCTAGGTTCTGGAGCTCGACCAGCTGCCACCAGGGCCGAGTCGTTACGCCGAGCAGCTTGCGGAACGTCTCCCGCATCCGAAACTCGAGGCTTCCGGAAGGCGGCGTCCCCTCGAAGCCGAAGATGCCGCCCATGATCACGTCGAGGGTGACCGCCTGCATGCGTCGCGCGAGCGCGAAGGGCTTGCCGATCGGCCAGCGCTCGATTTCAGACTCGGCTATCTGCGCGATCTTCTCCACGTAGCGCTGGACGGCCTCGCCATGGAACGGCGGCAAGAGCATCTTGCGCTCGCGCATGTGGCGCTCGCCGATCATCGTGAGGACCGAGTTCGGGCCGAGGATCGGCCGCAGCGGCGACTCGCTGGTCAGGGTCTCCGCCTCGTCGGTCCTGGCCTTGAACAGCGACTCGACGTGGTCAGGGTGAGAGGTCACCACCATGGGCTCGTCCCGCGACAGGATGTTGATCTGCCACACGTCCCCGAAGCGCCGCCGCGGCCCCATCGTGAAGCTCATCGGCCGGGCCGCGAAGCTCAGCGTCTGCATGAGCCGAGGACGGGTGATCGCCGGTGGCCTGCGGATCCCGGTGTGAGGCTCGGCAGGTCCGGCCGGGCTGGGCGGGGCGGTCGCCTCGGGGGCTTGGGCGGGACCCTGGCGAGCGGCTACGGCGGCCACGGTACGTCAATGTACCAGGGCCAAGGGGGCGGCTCTACTAACCCAGCTTGGGCGAGCGCCACGGGGAGCGCAGGCGGCGCTCGATCTCGTCGGCCAGCTCGGCGATCGCGATCCGCTCCTGGGTAAGGCTGTCGCGATCGCGCAGCGTGACCGTTCGGTCCTCGAGCGACTGGTGGTCGATTGTGACCGCCCACGGCGTCCCGATCTCGTCCTGCCGGCGGTAGCGGCGGCCGATCGCTCCGCCTTCGTCGTACTCAGTTTGGAAGCGCGTGCGCAAGGCATGGTCGATTTCCCGGGCGAGCTCGGGTTGGCCGTCCTTGCGCACGAGCGGTAGCACTGCCACCTTGACCGGTGCGAGCACGGGATGGAGGCGAAGCACGGTCCGCTTCTCGCCCTCGATCTCGTCCTCGTCGTAGGCATCGACCATGAAGGCCAGGAGCGCGCGGTCGACCCCCGCTGCGGGCTCGATCACGTGCGGGACGTAGCGCTCGCCGCTCGCCGTGTCGACGTACTCGAGCTTCTGGCCCGAGTGCTCGGCGTGCATGCGGAGATCGAAATCTCCCCGGTTGGCGATCCCTTCCAGTTCGCTCCACCCGATCGGAAACAGGTACTCGATGTCGGAGGTGGCGCTCGAATAGTGCGAAAGCTCTTCGGCGGTGTGGGCGCGCAGCCGGAGATGGTCGGGGCGGATCCCGAGCTCCAGGAACCAGCTCATGCGCTGCTCGAGCCAGTGCTCGAACCACGTCGTCGCGTCTGCCGGGGGGACGAAGAACTCCATCTCCATCTGCTCAAATTCCCGCGTTCGGAAGATGAAGTTGCCGGTCGTGATCTCGTTGCGAAAGCTCTTGCCGATCTGCGCGATGCCGAAGGGCGGCTTCTTGCGCGAGAACTGCAAGTAGTTCTTGAAGTTGAGGAAGATGCCCTGGGCGGTTTCGGGCCGCAGGTAGACGGTCGAGCCCTCCTCCTGGACCGGGCCGATCGTCGTCTGGAACAGAAGGTTGAAGTCGCGCGCTTGTGTCAAGTCGCACTCGGGCGTCTCGCCCGGATGCTTGGAGGGCTTGCGGCCGCACTGCGAGTCCTCGAGCTTGTCGGCTCGGAAGCGCAGCTTGCAGGTGCGGCAATCAACGAGCGGGTCGGTGAAGCTCGCGATGTGGCCGCTCGCCACCCACGTCTGAGGGTGTTGGATGATCGCCGAGTCGAGCGCGACGATGTCATCGCGCTCCTGGAGCATCGCCCGCCACCACTGGCCCTTGACGTTGTTCTTGAACAGCACCCCGTAGTGGCCGTAGTCGTAGCTCGACCCGAGACCGCCGTAGATCTCGCTCGAGCCGAACACGAACCCGCGCCGCTTGCTCAGCGACACGATTTTGTCCATTGTCACGACGTCGGCGGGCATGGTCGGCGCATGCTAGTGGCCGTCCAGAAGCAGGGCGGGCCGCGGCTATCCTCATCACCGTGCCGATCTACGAGTACAAGTGCGAGCACGGGCACACGTTCGAGGTCATGCAGCGCATGAGCGATGACCCGCTCCTCACTTGTCAGACGTGCGAGGCTCCCGTGCAGCGGGTGTTCCACCCGGTAGCTGTGCACTTCAAGGGGTCGGGCTTCTACAACACCGACTACGGCACTCGCAAAAGGGCGCGCGAGAAGGGCGAGGGCGAATCCTCGGACTCCGGCGCCAAGACGGAGTCAAAGTCGAGCTCAGAGTCCAAGTCGAGCCCCGAGTCCAAGTCGAGCTCCGAATCCAGCTCGAGCTCCGAGTCCAGCTCGAGCTCGGGGACCAAGGCCGCGCCGAAGTCCTCAGGCTCGGCCGGCGGCGCGAAGGACTAGCGGACCGAAACGACCCTGCTCTGGGGCGGGCTCGGGCCGCTGCCCGATCCAACGGCATAGGCTGAGATCACGAGGTGCAGCCCGCGGTGGTGGCGCAGGAGGCGCGCCACGACGCTGCGGATGAAGCGAAGCCTGCCGATACCCGAGCCGGCCCGGCGAAGCGCGCCGGTGCCGCGCGCCACGGTCAGCGGGACCGACCCCATCCGGACCATGCTCCGCGAGCTCGCGGTCACGACGAAGTGGACCGTGCACGCCGCGCTGCATTCAAAGCGCAGGCTCAGCCGCCGGCTCCGCATCGCCCGCAGGCGCACCCGGCGCGGGGCGTGGAAGCCGAAGCGCGGCGCAGTGCCAGGAGCTCTGGGGGTGGTGAAGGTGGCATCGCCTCCCACTGCGCTGCCGCCGGCGCTCGAGGCGACCAGGCGGTAGTGGTAGGTGGTTTGGGGCCGCAGGCCGGACAGCAGGACGCTGACCGAAGCTTGGCCGCTACCCGGCCCGGCCTCGACCGGTGGGCTGCTGTAGCCGTAGGCCGTGGTGGGGCCGAACTCCACGTAGTAGGTCGTGCTCATCCCGTGGGGGTCGACCGAGCCCGAGACGGTGGCGCCCTGGCTGGTGAGGTGCGACGCACCACCCGTGGTGATGCTCGGCGCCGGAGCCTGTGTGGTGAAGGAGCTCACCTGACCCACGTATGTCGTCCCGTTGAGGCTCGCCTCGAGTGCGTAGTAGTAGGTCGCGCCGGGCTCCAGCCCGCTGATCGTCGTCGTGACGGGGATGGCTGTCGTCCCCCCGGGCTGAGTCGCCTGACTCGTGCTCTGTGTGAGGTTCGAGGGCGAGGTGCCGTAGGCGAACCAGTAGCCAACCGCCTCAGGTCCGCCCGGATTCACCATCCCGGTAAGGAGCGCGCTCGAGGTTGTGAGCTGGGCGGCGGGTCCGCTCGACACGGTGGGTGCCTGGGGCGGGGGCGGCGCGGCGTTGGTGGTGAAGCTCTGGACACCGCCGGTGTAGCCCTGACCTCCAACCAGCACCACCAGCTGGTAGTAGTAGGTGGTCGAGGGCTGCAGTCCCGACAGGGTCGCGCTGACTGACTGTGCCGTGGCCCCAGTGGGACCGGGGGCCACCGGGGTCGACTGGGTGAGTGAACTGGCAGACGTCCCGTAGTCGAAGCGGTAGGTGACCGGCTGGCCGGCCGGGTCGACCTCGCCGGCCAGCGTCGCGCCCTGGTCATCGATGCCGCTGGCCCCGTCGGTGGTGGCGCTCGGCGAGGTCCCGGTGGAACTCGAGACGCTGACCGAATGGGTCACGGTGCTCGTGAAGCCGAGATCATCGGTCACCGTGAGCGAGACCTGATAGGTGCCTGAGGAGGCGAAGGCGTGGGTGGCGGTGGCAGCTGCGCTCGTCGTGTCGCTCGTTCCGTCACCCCAGTTCCAGCTGTAGCTCGCGATCCCCGACGAGATCGAGTACGAAGTTCCGCTGAAGGCCGCCGAGGCGTTGTTCTGGGATGGGTCGCTGGAGCTCGAGGCATCGAACAGGATTCCCTGGCCCAGCGAGGTGCTCGACGGCGCGGTGAAGCTCGCAGCCGGCGCGCTGTAGGCCGGCTCGGAGGACTCGCAGTTGTTGTCGAGGTTGCTCCACTCCTCCTGCACCGTCCAGCTTCCGCTCTGCGCCATGTACTGGTTGCACCAGTCGCCGACCTCGTTGCCCGTTCCGCCCGAGCTCGAATCCCACCACGCGTTGCCGAGGGGGTCGGTGATGGTCTCCGACCATTCGTGGCTGAGGTAGGAGGTCTGATCTGCGAACTGCGTCGGCGCCGTCCCGCAACCCTGGCTCATCGGGCCGCTCGTGTTGTCCGGGAGCACGGCGTAGAGCACGTTCGTCCCGTCGGGCAGAGCGGTGCTCGAGTGGTAGGCGCAGAAGTACGAACCCGAGCAGGTCTGGGAGTCGATGCACTCGGTGTCTCCGGCCGGGAACAGGACCAGGTAGATCGTTGTCAGCCCGTCGCCTGCCGGGTAGGGCAGGTTGCCGGCTTGGATCTGGCTCACCAGCTCGGCCGAGATCTGAGAGTCGTAGATGGTGGTCGCGGTGACGCTCGGACTGATCTCGTATTGGCCTCCGTAGCTGTCCTGGTTGGCTGCGTTGCGGGAGCTCGAGTCCATGTACTGCGCGAGCACCCCACCGATGTCGGAGGTCGAACCGCTGGCCGCCGCCAGATACTTGATCAGTCCCGGATCCCCGGCACTCGAATCGGTGTACACCGAGTCAACCGACGAGCCCCAGTCGACCAGCACGCCGGTCATCGAGTGGGACACCGGGCCGCCGTTGTAGAGGACGTTCGCCGCGCTCGCCGCCTGGGCGGCGCCGAGGAGCGACACCCAGGCGAGCAGGATCCCAAGGCACGCCTTGCCGCCGGACCAAAGGCCGCGTCTCACGCTAGGCCCTTCGGCACGATCCGGGTCCAGCTCAAGCCGGACCGCCGCCGATCAACAGATTGACGGGATCGCGAGGGCTGCTGCGGCGGCTAGCTCAGATGGACGAGCTGGGTGACCACCGGGCTCGGCTCCCCGCCGTCGCTCGTCGCCGTGCCGGACACGGTGAGCTCGAGCGAGCGTGAGCCGCCCAGCCGGCTCTGGTCGGCCGCAGTGAACGGAAGATTCGTTGAGGTCGACCGGCCCGAGTCGGTGACCACGGACCTGCGCACGACGGTGATCGGGAACGACCCGCCATCCCGGCTGACCGCGCCCCCCGGCTCGACGCTCACCGTGAAGCTGGCCAGGCAGCCGCCGTCGCACGAATACATGACCTGGAGCCCGTGCGCCAGCGCTTGCTTGACGCGGGCCGGACCCGTAACTCTCAGGTGCAGCCCGGAGGACTTGCGCGGGGCCTGCGCGGTCTGGAATGTGCGATCGGTCCCGACCGCTGTGCCGCCGCCGTTGGTGGCAGTCACCCGGTAGTGGTAGAGGGTGTTGGGCGCCAGGCCCGCCAGCGCGAGTTTGACCGCGACGTTCGAGTTGCCCGAAAGCGGACCAGAGCCCGCCACGCTGTAGCCGTACTGGCTGGTCGTGCCGTACTGGACGGCGTAGGTCGTCGCAAAGCCGTCCGGGTTGACCTTGCCCGCGACGGTGGCGCCTGCGCTCGCGATGTTCGATGCCGTGCCGGTGATCACGCTCGGCAGCGGGATCAGCGTCTGGAAGCTCACCGTGCTGCCCGCGTAAGTCTGGCCGCCCAGGCTGGCGTTGAGCTTGAAGTAGTAGGTGTTGCCCGCGCTCAGGCCGCTGATCGAGGCGCTGACCGGAGCTGACGTGGTGCGGCCCGAGAGCGAGCGCGTGCTGGTCTTGCTGGTCAGGCTCGTCGGGCTCGACCCGTAGGAGAACCAGTACTTGACCGACTGGCTGCCGTCGGGGTTGACCGTGCCGCCCAGGGTCGCGGTCGAGGTCGAGATCTGCGTTGCCGACCCAGTGACCGGCTGTGGCGTCTGCTGGGGCGGCGGGGCGGCGTTGGTCGAGAAGTGCTGGACCGTGCCGTCGTAGGCCGTTGAATCCGAGGTAGTCGCCTCGAGCTCGTAGTAGTAGGTGGTCGACGGCTTGAGCCCGGTGAGCGTCGCGCTGACCGCGGTCGCCGTGGAGCCGGTCGGCCCGTCGGCGGGGGTTGTGCTCTGGTTCAGATTGCTGGCGTGGTTCCGTAGAGGAACTGGTAGGTGACCGACTGGCCCTCCGGGTTGATCGTGCCGCCCAGCGTCGCGCCCTGGGCGCTCACGCCCGTGGCGGTGCCCGTCGTGACCGCGGGCGCGAGCGTCCCGGTGCTCGAGATCGAGATCCCCTGGGTTATCGTGCTCGTGAAGCCGAGCTGGTCGGTGACGGTCAGCGAGACGTTGTAGTTACCACCGGTGGTGTAGGTGTGTGTGGCGGTGGCGCTCGAGCTCGGGGCCGTATAGGTGCCGTCGCCCCAGCTCCACTGATAGCTGGCGATGCCCGATGGGAGCGAGTAGGTCGTGCCCGAGTAAAGCGCCGACGTGCTGTTCGAGGACGGGTCGGTGGAAGCCGAGGCGTCGAAGCTCACGGACTGGTTGGGGGCGCCCTCCGAGGGCGCCAGGAAGGCGGCCGTGGGGGCGCTGTAGGCCGACTCGCCGGCCACGCACTGGTTGTCCTTGTTGCTCCAGATCTTCTGCACCGTCCACGGGCCGTTCGACGCCTGCTCGCCGGGGCCCACGCAGATGTCGCCGATCTCGCCCTGCGACTGGTTGTACCAGGCAAGGGGCGGACCCCAATCGGCCGCCTCGGCGACCAGTGGGTCGTTGATCGTCTCGGCGAACTCGTGGCTCAGCACATCGGTTTGGTTGGCAAGGTCGTTGGAGCTCGGGCCGCAGAAGCCGTCGTTCGGGGTGCCCGACCCGTTGTCGACGCCGACGGCGTAGAGAACGTGGGTCGAGCTATTGAGCGGGAACGAGCCGTGGTAGGCGCAGAAGCCGTTGGCGTCGTACGCGCAGGTGCCGCCGTCGCACACGTCGACGTTGGGCGGGAAGAGCACGACGTAGATCGTCGAGAGCCCGTCGCCTGCCGGCGCCGGCAGAGCGTTCGAGCCGATGCTCGAGGCGAGCGCCGACTGGATGTCCGAATCCTGGACCGTGCTGCTGCTGGTTGGCGGGGTGATCTGGTCGATTCCGCCGTAGCTGAACCGGTTCTGCGAGTTCTGCCCCGTCGTGTCCATGTACTGGGCGAGCACACCGCCGATGTCCGCCGGCGTTCCGCTCTGGGAGGCCAGGTAGCTGAAGAAAGCGGGATCGCCGCTCGAGGCATTGGTGTAGGTCGAGCGCACCCCGGATCCCCACTCGACCACGACCACGTTCATCGAGTGCGCCACCGGACCGCCGTAGTAGGTCAGCTGCGCCCCTTGAGCCGCCTGGGCGGGACCGAGCGCGACCCCAGCGAGAAGGGCCACGATCAGGCCGATCCGCCGGGATATGCGCATGCTCACGCTGCCCACCACTAGGTTTATCGGCAGCCGGGGGCGTGACCTTTAGCCCATTAGTGAAGATTTTTGGACCGGGTGCATGCACCCGGTCTCCCGGTCCGTGCATGCACGGACCGGCGGCGCGGCGCATGCGCCGCGCCGCACTACTACCCCTTGATCAGCGTGTGGACCGCCGACTGGACCGCGCCGGGAGTGACGGTCAGCGCGTCCCCGTAGGCGGGCAGATACTCCGAGCCGGTGGGTTTCAGCACCCGCACGGGGGCTGAACCGCCGGTTTCCGAGGCGAGAAACAGGCTCAGCAACGTCAGCCCGCCCATGTCGGTGCGCAGCACCTTGGGCGCGTCCCACGAGGCGATCGGGAGCCGGAAGAAGGTCGAGGCCGAGAACAGCCTGGACTTGATCGCGTTGAGGATCTGCTGCTGGTGCTGGACCCGCGTCAGGTCGCTGTCGGAGGCGTTGCACTTGTTCTCGCGCGTGCGTGCGTAGGTGAGGGCCTGAAGCCCGTTCAGGTGGTGCTCGCCCGGGCTCAGGTAGAGCGAGAAGCCGCCCTTGCGCACCCCGCCGCTGATGTCCGAGCAGACACGGCCCGTCTTGACGTCGACCCCCCCGATCGCGTCGATGAAGGACGGGAAGGCGGCCAGGTTGACCACGATGACGTGGTTGATCTTGACTCCGGTGAACGCCTCGACCGTCTTGATGGCGAGCGCCGGGCCGCCGAAGGCGTAGGCGGCATTGATCTTGGCCAGGCCGTGGCCCGGGACATAGGCCGCGGTGTCGCGCGGGATCGACAGCCGGCGCGAGACGCCGCCGCCGATCCGCCACAGCATGATCGTGTCAGACCGGCTGCCCGCGTCGTTGTAGTTGGACCCGGGCTCCTTGGAGCCCGGCGCCCGTCCGTGGCCGCTGGTCGGTCCCGAGGATCAGGACCGTGTCGGTCCCGAACAGCATGTTGGGACCCGAGGTCAGCGCGGCATCGGCCGCCGAGGGCAGGTTCCCGCGCTCGAGCTCGGCGCTGATGATGAACAGCACGAGCGACAGCACGAGCCAGGCGAGCACGGCCAGCACGAGCCACTTGATCACCCGGCGGGGAGTGATCGGGCGGCTCCGGATGCGCTCGAGGAAGCCCGACCGCTGCGCGGGCGGCGCCGTCGGCACCTCGATCGGCTCCTCGCCGCGCAGGAGGGCTTTCGGCCCGCGTGGGCGGGCCCGATACAGGGTGTAGGGGCGTCCTTCGAACTCGCCAGGCACTGCGCCATATAGTGACGGGATGCCAGGCCGACGCACGATCGGCGTCGACATGGGCGGGACGAAGTTGCTGGTGGGCGAGGTCGACGACGATCTGTCCGTTCACCAGCGCGCGCAGCGCACCCTGACCGAGTTGGACCAGGCCGCGGTGCTCGATCTCGCTGTCGAGGCGGTCGAGGAGACCCGCGAGCAGGCGAGCGGGGAGGTCGCCGCCGTGGGATTCGGGATCCCGTCGCTGATGGACAGCCGCACCGGCCGCGCCGTCGTCGCGGTCAACCTTCCGCTGGCCGACATCCGCTTCGCCGACGTGATGGCCGAGCGGCTCGGGTTGCCGGTGTTCGTCGACAACGACGCCAACCTGGCGGCGCTCGCCGAGCATCGCGCCGGCGCCGCGCGGGGCCGCCGGGAAGCGGTCGTGCTGACGATCGGGACGGGGATCGGGGGCGGGCTGATCCTCGGCGACCGTCTCTACCGCGGGGCCACAGGATCGGCGGGCGAGCTGGGCCATGTGGTGATCGAGGCCGATGGCCCGCCCTGTCAAGGCAGCTGCCCCAATCATGGCTGCGTCGAGGTGCTGGCCTCCGGCACCGCGCTGGCGATCGAGGCGCGGCGGCTGGCGCAGGAGCGGCCTGACTCGCGACTCGCCGAGGCGACGGCCGAAGGATACGAGCTGGTGGGGCCGCTCATCACCGAGCTTGCGCATGACGGAGACAGCGCCGCCATCGAGGCGCTCGAATTGATCGGCCGCCGGCTCGGCGTAGCGATCGCGAGCTTCGTCAACATCTTCAATCCACAGGTCGTCGTGGTGGGCGGCGGCGTGATGGCGGCCGGAGAGCTGCTGCTTGGTCCGGCTCGCCGGGAGGTTGCCGCCCGCGCGCTGCCCCCCTCACGCGATGAGGTCGAGATCGTGCCGGCGGCGTTGGGCGTCGAGGCGGGCATGGTGGGTGCCGCCGCGCTCGCCTTCGACGGGCTGGACGGCCGGCAGTGAATGCACAGCCCCCGGGCAGCGCCGCGCCGAGTGGGCGCCTGGTCGTCTGTCCCACCCCGATCGGCAACCTGGAGGACATCACCCTGCGCGTGCTCTCCGCTCTGCGCGAGGCCGACCTGATCGCCTGCGAGGACACCCGCCGCACGCGCGTCCTGCTCGGGCGCTACGGGGTCAAGGCGCGCCTGGTCAGCTACCACGAGCACAACGAGCGCCAGCGCTCGGCGGAGCTCGTCGCGCGGATGCGGCGGGGCGAGGTGGTGGCGCTCGTCTCAGACGCGGGCACGCCGCTTGTCTCGGATCCGGGTTTCGTGCTCGTCCAAGCCTGCGTGGCCGCGGGGCTCGCGGTCGAGGTGCTTCCCGGCCCGTCGGCGGCGGTGGCGGCGCTCGTGGCCAGCGCGCTGCCCGCGGATCGCTGGCGTTTCGTCGGGTTCCTGCCGCGCAAGCGCGGCGAGCTCGAGCAGCTCCTGGGCGGCGCGGAGACGCTGGTCGCCTTCGAGTCGCCGCGGCGGGTCGCGGCGACGCTGTCGTTGCTGGCCTCGCTTGACCCTGGGCGGCCGGCCGCCGTGTGTCGCGAGCTGACCAAGCTGCACGAGGAGGTCGTGCGCGGGGCGGCGTCAGAGCTCGCCGCGCGCTACGGCGAGGAGCCCCCGCGCGGGGAGGTCGTGCTCGTGGTGGGTGGCGCCCCGCCGGGAGCCGCCCCGGCGCGCGGGGGGCCGGCGGAGGCGGCGGTGCGCCGCCTCGTCGAAGCCGGCGCCAAGCCGAGGGCGGCGGCCTCTGTCGTCTCCGAGCTCACCGGGGTGGCGGCAAATACCCTCTACGAGGCGCTGACCGACCCCTCGTAACGCCGCTCTGCTCCGAACGATGGCGCGTGACCTGACATATCGTCATGTCGAGCGCCAAAGTTCCGTGCCCGCATGTCCTTCTACATCACCACCGCGATCGACTACGTGAATGCCCAGCCCCACCTGGGGCACGCGTACGAGAAGATCGCCTGCGACGTGCTCGCCCGGCACATGCGCCAGCGCGGCGAGGATGTGTTCTTCCTCACCGGCACCGACGAGCACGGCGAGCCGGTGGCCGACGCCGCCAAGGCCCAGGGGCTCGATCCGCGCGAGCTCGCCGACCGCAACGCCGAGCGCTTCAAGGACCTCGTCACGCGCCTGGACATCTCGAACGACTTCTTCATCCGAACCACCGATCCAGAGCACGCCAAGCGGGTCCAGGAGGTGCTCCAGCGCGTCCACGACAACGGGCACGTCTACAAGGGCATGTACGAAGGCTGGTACTGCCCGCGATGCGCCGACTTCAAGGTCGAGAACGAGATCCTCGACGGCAACCTTTGCCCGATCCACGAGATCCCGTTGACGCGCGAGCGTGAGGAGAACTGGTTCTTTGCACTCTCAACCTTCCAGGAGCCGCTCGAGCGCTTGTATGCCGAGCGCCCCGATTTCGTGATGCCGCCCGAGCGGTGGAACGAGGCGCGGGCGTTCGTCGCCCAGGGCCTCCAGGACGTCTCGCTGTCGCGCGCCCGGCTGACCTGGGGAGTGCCCGTACCGTGGGACGAGGGCCACGTGTTCTACGTCTGGTTCGACGCACTTCTGAACTACTACACGGCGCTGGGATATGCGCCCCTCCCGTCAAGCCAGGGGGGCGCGACCTCTTCGAGCGGTTCTGGCCCGCGACCTACCACGTCATCGGCAAGGACATCCTCAAGTTCCACACGGTGTTCTGGCCGGCGCTGCTGATGGCCGCCGAGATCGCCCTGCCCCACCATGTGTTCGTGCACGGCTTCCTGCTCGGCGCCGACGGACGCAAGATGAGCAAGTCACTGGGCAACGTGCTCGACCCGTTCGAGGTCCTGGGCGAGCTCGGCACCGACGCGCTGCGCTTCTATCTGATGCGTGACGTGCCGTTCGGATCGGACGGGGCCGTGGGGATGGACGCCGTGCGCACCCGTTATCAGGCCGAGCTGGCTAACGAGTACGGCAACCTGGCGAGCCGAACGATCGCGATGGTCCAGCGCTACCGCGACGGCGTGGCGCCCGAGGCTGACTTCGACCCCGAGCTCGACGAGTCGTTCGCCGGGCTGGGCGCGGAGGTTGCCGCGCTGATGGACCGCGCCGAGCCGACCCAGGCGCTCGATGAGATCTGGCAGCGGGTGCGAAGGCTCAACCGCTACGTCGAGGAGCGGGCGCCCTGGCAGCTGGCGCGCGACCCCGGCCAGGCAGACCGGTTAGACCAGGCTCTGGCCACGCTCGTCGCCGGGCTGCGGCTGCTCACCGAGCTGCTCGCGCCGTACATGCCGGGAAGCACCCAGCGGCTGCTCGACGCGCTCGGCGTCCCGGGCGGCACGGTCCAGGCTCTGGAACCGCTGTTTCCGAAGCGGTCGGAGTGATCGACAGCCACACGCATCTCGACATGTGCGAGCCGCCGGACGCCGAGCTCGTCGAGGCGGCGGTAGAGGCGGGGCTCGGGCGGATCCTCACTGTCGGCACCGACGGCGCCTCGTGCCGCGCCGCCCTCCAGACGGCCGAGGCCTTTCCCCAGGTCTACGCGGCCATCGGGCGCCATCCCAACGCGTGCAGCGGCTTCGACGACGCCGACCTGGCCGAGCTCGAGGCGCTGGCCGCCCATCCCAGGTGTGTGGCGATCGGCGAGACGGGTCTCGACTACTACCGCGACGGCGCGCCGCGCTCCGATCAGGAGCGCGCGTTCGAGGCCCAGATCGAGCTGGCCCGCGCCACCGGCAAGCCGCTCGTAATCCACACGCGTGCCGCCGAGGACGAAACGCTGTCGATGCTGCGCGAGCTGGCAGGGGAGCTGAGGGTGATCCTCCACTGCTTCTCGATGCCTGCCCGGATCGAGGAGTGCCTCGAGCCGCCTGGATGGCTGATCTCATTTGCCGGCAACGTCACGTATCCGAAGTCGTCCGACCTGCGAGCCGCTGCGGTGCGCGTGCCGGCCGACCGGCTGCTGGTCGAGACCGACGCGCCGTTCCTCTCGCCGCAGGCCGTCCGCGGCCAACCCAACCAGCCGGCCCACGTCGTTCACACAGCCGCCACGCTGGCGCTCGAGCGCCGCGTGGCTTACGAGGAGCTCGAGGCGGCGGTCGAGGCGACGGCCTCGGCGGTGTTTGGATGGTGAGCCCGCGCCGCCCGCCGGCCCGCGTGCGCGAGCTGGGGCAGAACTTTCTCGTCGATCGCAACATCCTCGACGTGATCGAGCGGCACGCGGAGCTATCGGACACCGACGTGGTACTCGAGGTGGGCGGCGGCGCAGGGATCCTCTCCGAGCGGGTGGCCAGCCGCGTCCACCACCTGCACGTGGTGGAGATCGATCACACTCTCGAGCCGGCGCTTCGCGACGTTCTCGGCCCCTTCCCGAATGTGAACCTTCACATCGCGGACGCCCTGAAACTTGACTTGGCCTCGCTGCGCCCCGCGCCTGACAAGGTCGTGGCCAACCTCCCCTACGGCATCGCCGCGACGTTCCTCCTGCGCACGATCGAGCAATTGCCGAGTGTGAGCAGCTGGGTGGTGATGGTCCAGCGAGAGGTTGGTGAGCGACTCGTCGCCGGGCCCGGTACCCGCGCCTACGGCGCACCCTCGGTGCTGGCCCAGCTGGCGTGCGAGGTTCGCGTGCTGCGCGCGATCCCGCGGACCGTGTTCCGGCCCGCGCCCCGCGTCGACTCCGTGCTCGTGGGGCTCAGGCGTCGGGGGCCGGCGCCGGATCCCGGCCTCCGCCGGCTGGTCCATGACGCGTTCGCGCACCGCCGCAAGGCGCTGGCGGGGTCGCTGGCGCTTGCCCCGGGGGCGGACGCCGGGATCCGCGATCGCGCGCGCGAGGTGCTCGAGACGATCGGCCATCCGCCCGACGAGCGAGCCGAGCGCCTGTCGCCTAATGAGTTTGCCGAGCTTCACCGGAGGCTTCGGGGGTGAGGATGCTCCCGCCGTGAAGCTCCGCGCGCTGGCTCCCGCCAAGGTCAACCTCTGCCTGTTTCTGGGTCCCCGGAGGCCGCGGGACGGTCGCCACGAGCTAGTCACCCTGTTCGAGTCGATCTCGCTGGCAGATGAGCTCCAGGCGACGGTTCTCGCTGCCGGCGTGGACGAAGTGGCCTGCCCCGGGATCCAGGGACCGAACCTGGTCGATGATGCGGTCAGGGGTCTGCGGGCGGCCGGATGGGCCGCGCCGCCCGTCCGGATCGAAATCGACAAGCGGATCCCGGTGGCAGCCGGTCTGGGAGGAGGCTCGGCCGACGCGGCCGCCGCTTTGCGACTCGCCGGCGAGCTCGAGCCTCTTGCGGACGGTCTCGCGGAGCGCGTCGCGCGGCAGCTCGGCGCGGATGTCCCAAGCCAGCTCGTACCGGGGCTGGCCTTGGGGACCGGGGCGGGGGAGGTCATCGAGCCGCTCGATCCGCTCGCCGTGCACGCGTTCCTGATCGTGCCCCAGCCATTCGGTCTCTCCACTGCTGAGGTGTACGCCGAGGCGGATCGGCTCGGGCTGCCGCGGGAGTCGCTGGACGGCGTTCGGGAGCGCGTGCTCGCGGTCGGGGACCGCGTGCCTGACGAGCTCGCGGTCAACGACCTCGAGCCAGCGGCGCTCTCGCTGCGACCCGAGATCGGCGATGTGCTGGTGGCGGTACGGAAGGCGGGGGCCGATCAGGTGCTCGTGTGCGGGTCTGGGCCCACAGTCGCCGGGGTCTTCTGGGGCAGCCATGCGCCAGGGCGCGCTGCGGCCGCTGCATCGGAGCTGGGCGCGCCTGCGATGACAGCGGCTCCAATCCCATCGGCGGCATCCGGCACAATCCACGCCAGGCGATGACCAACCAGGAGATCACCTATCTCGTCGGCGCCTGCCTGGGGGTGTTCGGGCTGGCGGCCTTCTGCGCGTTCGTCCTGGTTCCGGCCGTGACCGCCTACCGCCGGCCGCTGGAACGGGTGGCCGCGGTGATCCTCTCGCTCTACGTGCTGGCTGCACTCGTCGGCGTCGGCATCGTGATCGGCGCGCTCGTGGTACTCGAGTGGCCGCGCGTGTTTTAGAAAACCGTCTCGGGACCCCCGCGCGCGTCTGGCGGCCACGATGGCCCTGAGCCGGCCTTCCGGGTCTGATGCGCTCGGGGCAATCGGGGACGCGGTCGAGGCGGGCGCCGGCCTGCCCGAGGTACTGCGAGCCGCGGCCCGGGCGCTCGACGCGAGCCTCGTCCTGATCGATCGCTCGGCCAGCGTACTGGCGGTCGCCGCCCGCTCGCCGGCCGACGAGCGCTCGCTGATGCGCGGCGGCGAAGACGTTACGACGATCGAGCTCAAGGTCGCCGAGGAACCGGTTGGCGTGCTCCGCATGCGCGTGCGCGAGCCGATCGCCGAGCCGGCGATGCTACGTCTGGTGAGCACGCTGATCGCCTCAGAGATGGAGCGCACGCGGGCGCCCGAGCGGGCATCCGAGGAGGCGGCGACGCTCTTCCAGCGGGCCGTCCTGAGCGGCCAGATCGCCAACCGCGAGGACCTGGTCGCCCAAGGCAAGGAGCTCGGGGTCGAGCTGGCCGCCGGTGCCGTCGTGGTGGTGGCGCGGGCCCACCCGAGGAGCCCGGTGGAAGAGGACTGGCGTCGCCGGCTCCTGGCGCTAGCCCAGCGGGGAGCTCGCTCCGCCGCGCCGGGATCGATCGCCACCCCGGCAGACGAGGAGTCGGGGGAGGTGGTCGTGCTCGTCCCCGATCCGACCGGCGACGCCGGCCGGCGCGCCTCGGCGGCGATCCTCCGCGAGCTCGAGTCCGGGTTGCCCGGCTTCGTGTTCGCGCTCGGTCGAAGCCGCCACACCCAGGATCCGCTCGAGCTGGCCCGGGCCGCCAACGAGGCGCTGCTGGCGGCGAACGTGGCCGAGGGCGATCTCGAACGCTCGGAGCTCGCCTACGAGGAGACGGGGACCTACCAGCTGCTGCTGCCCCACATGAGCGACCCGGCCGAGCTGCGCCGCTTCTACGAGGCGACCGTCAGGCCGCTCGTGGTCTACGACGAGCAGTACGAGACCGACCTGCTGGGGACGCTGACGACGTTCCTCGACTGCGACGCAAACGTCAACCAGACCGCCTCGCGGCTCTACACCCACCGTCACACGATCCGCTACCGATTCGAACGCGTGCGCGAGCTGACGGGTCTCGAGGTGTCCTCGAGCGACGGGCGCGAGAAGCTCTCGCTCGGGCTGAAGGCGATGCGGGTTCTCGGTATCGCGCCGCCGCGCGGCCCGGCCACCGAGCCTGGGGCCGGGGGCGGACGCGTCCCCCGTCAGGGCGGCCAGTAGTAGCTAGCCGAGCTCCTCGGCGACGGCCTGGGCCGCCAGCTCACCCGCGATCAGCAGCGGGTCGGTGCTCCGGGCGGCACGGGCCAGGACGAACGCCCCCTCGAGCGCGCAGAGCATCGCGATCGTCAGCTCGCGCGCCCGGTCCCGCGAGATCCCCTCGGCCTCGAACCGCCGTGCGCCGGCGACGACCCAGCTCTCGAACACCTCGGCGCACGCCTCGCGCATCGTCTCGCTGCTGCTCGAGACCTCGAGCGCGACGGTGGCGATCGGGCACGCGTCGGCGTAGTCGGTGTCGATCAGGTGCTGTGCAGCGCCGGCGAAGAACGCGCGCACCCCGCTCACCGGATCAGGCGCGGGGTCGAACACCGCCGGTATCAGCTGTTCGTAGAGCGCGCCCGAGGTCCGGATCGCCTCGGCTCCCAGCTGCTCCTTGCCCCCGGGAAAGAAGTGATAGAGCGAGCCGAACGGCGCCTGCGCCGCGGTCACGATCTGCTTGACGCCGGTGGCGTTGTAGCCGTGCTGACGAAACAGGCCGGCGCTGGCCTCGACAATGCGCTCGCGTGTAGCGGAGGGCATAACTGGATATGCTACTCGCTAGAGCGATCGATCTAGAACTACACGCTGCGGCGGGACGCTCGCCCGCGGCAGGCGCAGACCGGAGGTGCCCGATGGTGGCTTGGATGACGAAGAGACTTCTCTCCTACGTGATGGCTCGCACGCGCGAGGGGGACATCGAAACGACGCTGAGGCTGGACGCACCGGACATGGAGTTTGTCTTTCCCGGGTCGAACTCGTGGTCGGGGCACTACCACGGCCGGGACGCCCACCGCAGCTGGCTCGAGCGGCTCGTACGGGTGGGCGTCAAGACCGACGTCGACGAGGTCGCCGTGAGCGGGTTTCCCTGGAAGATGACGGTCGCCGTTCGTGGACGGTCGTGGCGGGACACTCCAGATGGCGAGCGCGTGTACGACAACCGCTTTGTGATCTGGGCCCACCTGGCGTGGGGCCGGATGAAGTCATACGAGGTCTACGAGGACACCGAGAAAGCAGCCGGTCTCGATGGCTACCTCGAGGAGCACGAGCCGGCGCTGGCTACTGCCTGACCAGGCGGCCGAGCATCGATCGGTGGTCGGCCACCCAGCGGTAGGCCCGCTCGGTCAACCGCGGCGCGGTGGCCACCAGGGCGGCCGGCGCGGTTCCTCCGGGCAGGAGTCGCAGCAGCGGCGGCGCCGCCGCGCCGGCTGACCACCTCCGGCCGTCCGGCGCGATCAGGTGCCACGAGGCGGCGCGCTCCTCTGGGAGGAGATCGTGGAGGAGCGCGTCGGCCTCCTCGCTGCCGAGTGCGACGGGGCGTAGGCGTCCGCGCCGATCCCAAGCCAGCAGGCGCGCGAGCGACCAGCGGCATAAGCCGCAGTCCTTGTCGTAGACAACGGTCCACCGATTAGGATCGCGCGGCGTGTCGATCGGGATCATCACTGGGTCCGGGACGTACGCGCTACCCGGCTTCGAGGACGCAGGAAGCGGTGACGCTCGAGACGCCCTACGGGGCCTGCGAGCTGACCCGGGGCAGCTACGCCGGGGTCGAAGCGGTGCATGTCTCGCGGCATGGGACGGGTCACGTGCGGCTGTCCAATCAGGTCAACCATCGCGCGAACGTCTGGGCGCTCCGGGAGGCCGGTGCGGCTGCGGTCATCGGGTGTACGGCGTGCGGCGCGGTCGACCCCTCGCTTGGCGCTGGGTTCGCTGATCGTCTTCCACGACCTTCACTTCATCTCAAACCGGCTTCCGGACGGCTCGCTGTGCACCTTCTTCACCGAGCCGGGCGACCGCGCGCGGGGCCACTGGATCCTGCACGGAGGGCCATTCTCCGAAGGGCTGCGCCGTGCGCTGATCGAGAGCGCCCGGCGTGCAGGGCAGCCGCTGCGCGATGGCGGGACCTACGGCCACGTCGACGGCCCGCGCTTCAACACGCCGGCCGAGATCGCGCAGCTGGCGGCGGGTGGGGTCAGCGCCGTCAGCCAGACAGGAGGTCCCGAGACGGTCCTGTGCGGAGAGCTCGAGCTGCCCTACGCGCTGATTGGGTTCGTGACCGACTACGCAAACGAGGTGGTGCCGGGCGAGCCGACTCCCGTGGCCAGGCTGATCGAGCTGATGGGGGAGAGCACCCAGGTGTTCGCCGACGTGCTGCGCGGCGCGCTGCCCCTAATCGCCGGTGAGCCGCAGCCGGCCGGCACGGTCTACCGCTTCGAGAGCTGAGCATCCCGGGCAGGCGTTGCGGCCGACCCGGCTGCTCAGGCGCTGCAGCCCGCGCCGCTGCTCAGGCGTTGCAGCCCGCGCCGCTCGCTGCCACCGGACGTGCACAGTGTCTCGCGTGAGATCGCCCAGTCCGAGGTGGCGATGTCGAACAGGTAGGGCGGGAGCAGGGCCTTCAGCCGGTTGTCGTAGGTGTAGTTCTTCAGATAGCCGGTCCCCGGGTTGCCCACTGTTCCCACCGGTCCGCGGTAGTACTGGGCGATCGCGCCGTTGACCGTCAGGTTGCCGAGCTGAGCTGCCGCAGTTGTAGTTATCGACGATGAACGAGTGCGAGATCGCGAGCATCGCGGCGTCGATCTTGAGGTTGGAGAAGGTCTGGCTCGAGATGTCTCCGCTGCACGAGCCTTGGTAGTAGATCTCGCCGTGCTCGACCCGGATGTACTGGTTGGCGACCAGCCCCAACGTCGCGTTTCCGGTTGGACTGCCTCCACTCTCGGTAGTCGTGATGTTGCCGTTGATGATCACGTTGTTGGCGGAGGCGATCGTGACCGGCGTCGTGTAGTTACCCGAGACGTAGACATCGCCGTAGCAGCCGCTCGAGTAGTAGTTGACGCTGAACGGGGAGTAGCTGTAAAGCGCTGCATCCCGAGCCGTTGCTGACGTAGATGATCGGGTACTTGGTCAGGTCGACGTTGGGGTAGGTGGTGCACGAAGAGGGACAGTTCGTGATGTTTGCGGTCGTGCCATTCAGCTGCACCGTCGTGACACCCGAATATGCCTTGCCGTAGTTGGTGGCGTCGGTGAGCAGCTGGCTGTCGCTCGTGGGCGGTGAGATCGTCGGAGCGCCGGGCTCGGCAGTCCCGTTGATCGTCGCGCTCCCGCAGCTGTCTTCGGTGATGCTTCCGCCGCTGTTGTTGGCGCAGATCGTCCCCGCGCTGGTGCCTGGGGCCGCGCTCGCAATCGTGTCCGAGGAGTTGCGGCCGAAGGTGGGGGAGCCGAGCACCAGGTACTGGTCCTGGGTGTACATCGGGCCGTTGATGGTGTCCCCTGTCACCCAGTTGATGTTGCATACGGACGAGCGCCCGTTGCGCAGGAAGACGCCGCAACCGCTGTAGCTGGAGCCGAGGCCGGGATCGACTGCCTCGTAGACCGTGTACCAGAGGAAGTCGAACGGGCTCAGCTTCCTGAACTGCGCGACGATCGTGCGCGAGACCTGCGGGTCGGCGACCGAGCCCGAGTTGCCCGCGTAGCCGGTGAACTCCATCCGCAGCGTGCCGGTCGAGGAGTCGATCAGCGAAGTGATCGGGCTGCTCGAGGAGCACGTCGTCGAGCCGTTGGCCAGGACCGGCTGGAACGTGTAGCTCTCCGACGTCGCGGCTCCGGGAATCGCCGTGGCTGTGCTCTGGTAGTCGTCTGCGCACGTGGACCAGTAGTTGGGGTTCTGGTTCATCTCATAAAGGAACGTGCTGAGCGCCGCCTGCGCGGCGCCATATGCCCGCTTGCCTTCGATGTCGTGCTGGGTGGTGTGGACCTCGCCGGCGGTGGTGAGGAAGATCGCGGTCGAGATCGCGAGCACGAAGGCCAGCAGGCCGAGGGCGATGATCATCGTGAAGCCTTCCTCGGCGCGGAGGCGGTTGAGGGCGGCTGTGGTCAGCCGGCGGGTGAGGGCGCGAGTCATTCGCATGGTCCGAACGTGGCTCCGGTCTCGACGTGGTTGGCGGGGGGCGTGAGGCGAAGGACGACCGAGTCGGTAACCGGGATGCTGGCGTCCGAGAGCGTGGTGTTCTCGCCCGTGCCTCCTGCGGCGTTGACGACGAGGTTGATCTGCACCTCGGCGGCGTTCGAGGCGTTGGTCGAGGACAGCGGCGTCGAGAGCGGGTTGGCGGCCGGGGTGGTGCTCGTCCCCGGGACCGAGTTGCTTCCGTCGACGAGCATCTCGTACGGGTTGCCGGCGCCATCCGAGTAGTAGCCGCCCGAGCCGTTGGACACCTCCTGGTAGGCGAAGTACTGAAACACCGGGGTGGTCCCGTTCTGCGAGACGTTGGTGAGCAGCGTCGTCGTGGTGCTCAGCGAGCCCTGCGTCCAGTTCGGCGAGGTGCCGCTGACCGAGTAGCCGTAGTCGACCAGGTTGCCACCGGAGAACACGATGTCGTGCCACACCGGCGTGGGGCTAGCCGCATCCCCGTAGTAGCTGACGAAATTGAGGCTGGTCGAGGTGCTGCCCGACTCGATCGGCGCGACGCCATCGGCGACGCAGGCCGAGTGAAGCTCGTTCTCGATCCACTCGAGCTTGACCCGCGCTCGCTCCGTCGCGTCGACCTTGGTGTTGGTCCGAGTCGACTCCCGCATCGTGATCGTCATCAAAAGGACGACCGAGGTCAGCACGACGGCCCCGGCGATCATCGCCGAGAGCATCTCGATCAGGGTGAAACCGGACTCGTCCCGAAGGCGCGCCGCGATCCGTTTGGTGGCACGGCTCAGCACGTGAACCTGAAGTTCGTGTACTGGTTGATCTGGACCGTCACCGAGGTCGGCGTCGTGTAGTTGTTGTTCTGCACGCCGGTGACCCAGTTCAGGTACCCGTTGTAGTCAGCGCAGACGGTGTAGCTCGCGGTGTAACCGGAGGCGCTGGCGGTTGAGCCGCTGGTCGCCGTGCTGGCGAACGGCTGACCCAGATTGGCCAGCGAGCCGTTGGCGTCGGTGGAGGCGTCCGAGGCGATCGGGACATACCACGAGTCGCTGCACGACGGGCCTGTCGCGCTCTGGAAGGTGAGCTTCACGTGGGCCGGCGCCACGCGCTGCCAGACCACGGGGTTGTACTTCGAGCTCGCGGTGTTCCACTGCACCTGCACGTTGAGGGCAGGCTCCTGGAGGCGCGCCGTCTGACTGGAGCCGGGAGAGACGGTCAGCTGGTCGGTGCCTGAGGGCGGCTGGTTCTGCTGGCATTTCCCCGGCCACATCTGGTAGTTGTTGTTGTAGTTGCCTCCCCCGCTGGTGAAGTAGAACGGGAAGAGCGACAACGATCCAGACGAGGGAACCTGGGTTCCTGGCGAGGAGAGCGTCGAGGACTTGTCGGAGGACATGCTGGTCGACGACCCGGCGCCGTAGTACATGACTCCGTCAGCCGATTGCGACGTGCACGTTCCGGTCGAGGCGGGGCAGCTGACTGTGTTGCCCGTCGCGTTGGTCGTGAAGTTCGCCACGACTGTGCCGGCTTGGCCGAGCTGCTCAGGGTGGACGCTCGGGTACGAGACGCCCGTGCCGGTGACGGTCGCGGACTGGGTGGGCGAGGTGCTCCCGTTGATGTCGACATAGCCAGAGTCGGAGAACGCGACCGTGTAGCTGCCGGTCTCGAGGTCGGACATCAGCGTGCAGCCGGCGCTGTTCGTCGTACCGGTGGCGTAGTCGGCCCCGCTCGCCGTGACACCGACGCCGCCCAGCACGGCTCCGGTTTGGTCGATCGTCTGCACCAGCAGCATTCCGCCCGCAGGCGGCGTGATGTCGCTCTCCTCCACCACCGGGGGTCGCGCGTTCGACGGCCAGGTGACCGAGGAGGCCGTCTTGTAGTACGCGGCGCCGCCGCTCGAGCAGCTCGAGTTGCCGCTCGAGTCGAGGTAGGACGCCGTCGAGGTGATCGTGAACGTGGTGCCGTTGAGCGACACCGTGCGCGACTGATTGAGCCCGGTGAGCTGGACGGCCGAGAATCCCCGCAACCTCTCCTGGTCCTGCTGAGCGAGCTCGGCGGCGATCGATCGATTGCGCTCGTCGCCGGCCGATACCGCGGCGCCGATCAGCTGCTGGCCGACAGCGGCAGCCACCAGCGCCACGAGGATCGCACTGGCCAGCACCTCGATGATCGTGAAGCCTCGCTCAGACCCCCATCCGGGCCTGAACACGTGGCGAGCGATGCGGCTCGCGGTGCGGGCTTTTCTAAGGCGCATGGATGGCTTGCTCCTGGTCGGGTTTGATCGGCATCAGCCCTGCGTTGCTTGAACATGGTGCGTCGCTTTCCCGGCCTCAGGAGGCGGCACTCGCGACCGCCGGAAGGCACTCGTGACTGCCCGTCGGCACTCGCGACCGCCGAAGGCGCCGTGACTGCCCGTCGGCAATCGCGAAGCCGAAGGCACTTGTGACTGCCCTCGCTCCCGGGTAGTGAATCTCTCGGCCGGCGCCCCGTGGAGGGTTAGGAGAGGCCTCGAAGATCGGACATGTGTCCACGACGGGGATCGGTGGTCGTCCCGGTTACCGGCCGAGCTAACGTTGGAGACACCCTCGTGGGGAGTGGTGTAATCGGCCAGCACGGGAGGTTTTGGTCCTCCAGGATCGGGTTCAAATCCTGACTCCCCAGTCCACCCCCCCGGTCGAGCCCGTCCGCCCATCGCCTACGATCTTTCCGTGAGCGGACCTGTCGTCGTGATCCTCGCCGCGGGCCAGGGGACGCGGATGCACTCTGAGATTCCCAAGGTGCTCCACCCGCTGTGTGGGCGGCCGATGATCGCCTGGCCGATCGAGGCCGCGCGGCGAGCCGGGGCGAGCAAGATCGTCGTCGTCCAGAGCGCGCAACGGGAGCTAGAGCCGGTCCTCGACGGGCAGGTTGAGCTCGCGATCCAGGCCGAGCCGCGGGGCACGGCCGACGCGGTCAGGGCGGCGGCGGACCATCTCAACAGCGCGGCGCCGGTGATCGTGCTCAACGCCGACCACCCGCTTGTGAGTCATGACACGATCTCGCGGCTGGCAGACGCCCACGCCGACTCCGGGGCCGCCGCCACACTGGTCACGGCCGTGCTCGATGACCCTAGCGGCTACGGCCGCGTGATCCGAGCTCCCGACGGGACGATCGACCGGGTCGTGGAGACGAAGGTGCGGGGTGACGCGACGGACCACGAGCTCCACATACGCGAGATCAGCACGGGGATCTGGGCGTTCGAGCCCGGAGAGCTCCTGACCGCGCTCGATCAGGTGAGGGCCGGCAACGCCCAGGGAGAGATGTACCTCCCCGACGTCCTGCCGATCCTGCGTGGACAGGAGCGGAGCGTGGTCGCGTTCGAGTCCTCGGACCCCGGCGCGATGCTCGGCATCAACGACCGGATTGCTCTGGCGAGGGCGCGGAACCTGGCCCAAGAGGACATCCACGAGCGTCACATGCTGGCCGGCGTGACGATCGTCGACCCGGCCGCGACCGTGATCGACGCCGATGTGAGGATCGACGCCGACGCCGTGATCGCCCCCTTCTCCAGCCTCCACGGTGACACCCAGGTCGGGGCAGGCTCGACCGTCGGCCCGCTGAGCACGCTTATCGACAGCCGGGTGGGAAGCGGATCTGCGGTCGTGCACTCATACGTCAAGGGCGCCGAGATCGGCGACCGGGTCAACGTCGGGCCGTTCGCCTATCTACGCCCCGGAACGGTCATGCGCGAGGGCTCGAAGGCCGGCACGTTCGTCGAGATCAAGAACTCCGACATCGGAGCGGGATCGAAGGTGCCGCACCTGTCCTACATCGGCGACGCCGACGTGGGCGAAGGCACGAACCTCGGGGCCGCGACGATTACCGCCAACTACGACGGCGCGCGCAAGCACCGCACGACGATCGGATCGAAGGTCAAGACGAGCGTCGACACGACGCTGGTCGCCCCCGTGAGCGTCGGCGACGAGGCCTACACCGGGGCGGGATCGGTGATCACGAAGGACGTGCCACCCGGCGCGCTGGGCGTGGCTCGCGCGCGTCAGGAGAACATCGAGGGCTATGCCGATCGTCGCAAGGAGCGGGATGCCGGTCAGTCCCCTGAGGACGAAGACTGAAAACCGTCGCCCCGCCACCGTAAACTCGCGGGAGCGGATGACCGTCCTGGTGGCGCCCAGATGACCGTCCTCGAACCTCGCCCCGCCCCCACCGACCTCCGGGTCGATTACGGCAAGCGCCTGATGCTCGTCTCCGGACGGGCCAACCCCGGCCTGGCCGCCCGGATCGGCGCCAAGCTAGGGGTCGAGCTGAGCGGCATGACGCTCAAGACGTTTGCCAACGGTGAGGTCTACTGCCGGTTCGAGGAGTCGGTGCGCGGCGCCGACGTGTTCATTGTCCAGCCGACGTGCGGCAACAGCGACACCGGCCTGGACGCCAACGACGCGCTGATGGAGCTCATGGTCATGATCGACGGCGCAGTCGGCGGATCGGCGCACCGGGTGATCGCCGTGACTCCGTGGTACGGCTACTCGCGTCAGGACAAGAAGTCGGCGCCTCGTGAGCCGATCAGCGCCCGGCTGGTCGCCCGCATGCTCGAGGCGGCCGGTATCGACCGGATCGTCACGATGGACCTGCACTCGGGCCAGATCCAGGGCTTCTTCCAGAAGCCGTGCGACCACATGACCGCGCTGTTCATGCTCACCCAGTACTTCGCCGACCTCGGGCTCGAGGATCTCGTGATCGTCGCCCCGGACGCCGGCCGGGTGAAGCTGAACAAGCGATTCGCCGCGAAGATCGGTGCGGACCTGGCGATCCTCAACAAGGAGCGTCCGGCGCAGCAGGTGGCCGAAATCGGCTACGTGATCGGCGATGTGTCCGGCAAGACTGCGGTGCTGGTCGACGACATCATCGACACCGCGGGCACGCTCAAGGCCGCGGCGCAGGCCGTCCACGACGCCGGCGCCCGGCGGGTCTACGCAGCCGCCACCCATGGCGTGTTCTCCGGGAACGCCTGGGAGAACCTGGCCGCCGCAGGGTTCGAGCAGATCGTCGTCACCGACACGATCCCCCTGCCCCCGGGAGCGCCCGACAACGTCCGCGTGCTGTCGTGCGCGGACCTGCTCACGAACTCAATCCGCCAGATCTTCACCGACGGGTCGGTGAGCGACGTGTTCGGCGGCGAGAACCAGCTGTTCTAAGGGGCCGCGGGGCGCGGTCGGCGCATTGACGCGCGGGCTCGCGCCCGCGCCCCCGGATGCTGCGGAACGACGGGTCGCGGGCGGCGGCCCGGGCCGCCCGCGACCTTGACCTGCTGCCGCCGGCTAGTACCGCGGGGCGGGCGGCACGTCGTCCTGGACGTACCTCGCCGGACGGCCACGGCGCTCGCTCAGGGCGGTCACCCAGAGCAGCGAGAGCAAGAGCCCTACGGCGCCCACGATCATGAGGATCACCCCGATCGTGTGGACGCTGAAGCCGTGCGTCGAGACGCTGACCGCAAAGCGCAGCACGGCCCCGACCGCGATCAGCAGGAGCGATGTTCCAATTCCCATTCCTTACACCTCCGGTCTATCTTTTGGTGCAATGCTTCCCGCCCCACCCGAGAACTAGACTCGCCGTCGACCTTCGTTGACGACTGGCGGGAGGCGATGGGACAGGGCGAGGCATACGGCGCCCAGGCCGCGCGGCTGCTCGAGCTGCTCGGCCTGAGCGAGGAGGAGCTCTGCGCGATCCTCGACGCCGACCCGCTCACGCTTCTCTCAGGCCAACTAGATCACCGGCCGGAGCTCCCGATCCTCACTCGCCCTGCTGACCGACGCGGCTGAGCAGTCAGGCCCGGCAGCGCTCAGGAGCTGGATCCGCCGGGGCAAGCGCGGGGCACGTCCGCTCGACATGCTGCTGCGACGGGATTTCGCGACCTTCGAGCAAGCTCTCGACGAGCTCGCCGCGAACGGCTTCGTGATCCGCCGCGGAGACCGTGGGTGAGCGGCTTGGGCCAGCCATTCACCCATCGTCTCCGTGTCCGCTACGGCGAATGCGATCCACAGGGCGTGGTCTTCAACGCCCACTACCTCGCCTATCTCGACACGAGCATCACCGAGCTCTGGCGTGCGGCGCTCGGGAGCTATCAGGCAATGACCGACCGCGGCCTCGACATCGTCGTCGTCGAGGCGCGAGTCAGCTTCCGCGCCCCGGCCCGCTTTGACGACGAGCTCACGCTCGAGGTCGGCATCACCCGGCTGGGCACCACGAGCATCTCGACAGGCCACCGGATCACCCGCGGCGAGGAGCTGATCGCCGAGGGCGAGCTTCACCACGTGATGATCGAGCTCCCATCGCTCGACAAGAGCGAGATTCCCGACTCGATCCGCCGGCCTCTCGAGCGCTTTGTCGTCGACCCGGGCTAGTCCTCGTGCTTGTAGAGGAGCTTCATCAGCGCGTGCCGCCTACCGTGGCGACACCATTCGCGATTAATCGCCAATCGCCGGTTCCGCCGAAAACATGGGTATCACTTAGCCAAGAGGACGCTGCCATGTTGGACGAGGAACCCGCCGCTCAGGACAGCTCCGCCGAGGAGCTTCTTCGCCGCGCCCTTCTCGATGAGTCCTCGTCGGTCGCGGTATCACTCAAGGTGGGCGGCTTGCCGCTCAGCGAGGCCGTCACCGTGATCTTCCATGGCCGGCGAGACCTCGGGACGCTCCAGACCTACATCACCCGGGGCAGTCGTTCGGCCGGAACGACCGTCGCCGCCAGCGAACTGCTGCGCGTCCCCTGCGACCTCGATCTGGCCGAGGCGGAGGATCGCGCCGAGGCCGAACGCCTCTACCTGGAACAGGCCACCGCGCTGCGCGATGCGCTCGTGGGCGCCGACGTCGTGCTCGACGTCTGGCGCGAACCGCTGGGCGAGCTGGTCGGAGGCGAGGTCGCCGTCGATCATTCGGTCGAGCTCTCGGTGAGGCTGCCCGCGCATCGCCTGATGCCGACCGCCCTCGTCGCGCCCGAGTCCCAGCTGGTCGTGACCCCGGTATGCAGCGCGCGGACACTGGCCGAGGGGCGCCCCCCGATGGGGATCGCGTGCGCCCAGCAGGACGTGACCCGTATCTACCCATTGGCCGACGATCCGGTCCGCTGCGTCGAGGACTTTCTCGAGGTCGCGGCCGACCACGCCCGCGCTCTGGCCAAGCGGCTCGATCATCAGGAGGCATCAGTCGAGCGCTTCCTGGAGCTCCAGTAAGGCGCGCAAGCCGTAGCCTGCCCGTCGCGTGGGCGGGCGCCGCATCCGCATCCTCTTGATCACGATCGTGCTGGTCGTGTTCCTCGCGATCAGCGCACTCTTGGCGCGTGCGCTCAGCGTGGGTAGCGCAGAGCGCGCGGCGATCACGGCGTTGATCGAGGCCGAGGCGGCGGGGCACGCCGGCGCGATGGTCTCGAAGATCCATGGGTGCGCGACGATCGCTGCCTGCCGGGCGCGGGTTTCGAGTGACGCGACGACGCTTCGGCGGGCCGGGAAGGTGGTGATCCTCGAGCTGAATCCCTCGGCGGGATTCTCGCTCGGGTCGACCACGGGCACCGCGCGCGTGGCTTGGCGCGCCGGTAGCGCGCTGCCGATCGTTCAGTGCGTCCGGGTCCGCCGTGGCGGCAACGTGTTCAGCGGCCTGCGCATCGAGTTGCTCGAGCTGAGCACGCGGATCCGCACCGACGCGGACTGTCCAGCCCGGTACTAAGAGATCCGCTGGGGAGTGCGCTCGGGCTCGCGTGCGGCTCGCCTGGCCGGGCGGGGCAAGAGCTCGGCGAGGCGACGGTGGTCGCGCAGGCGGACCCGCGCCGGGATGGCATCAGGCAGCGGGAGGCCGCCGCGCGGCGCGTCCGGCTGGGTTGGGCCGGCGGTTGCCCGGCCCGCCACCGCCGCGACCGTCACTGCCCGAGTCTGGCGCGTCGGGACCCCGTAGCGCCGGGATCAGCAGAGCGCCGGCGCAAAGCAGGCCAACCAGGTGCATTAGGCTGATCATCAGGAGCATTGCCGCTCCACCCGACATGGAACAAGCCTAGCGCGCAGGCTCGGTCGCTACCATCGCTCGGCTCCGATGACCACCGCCCAAGCCACCGCCCTCGAAGTACAGGGCCGCGAAGCGGCCGGGTCACGCGCCGCCCGCCGTCTTCGGCGCTCAGGATGGGTCCCCGGCGTGGTCTACGGCGGCGGCCAGGACCCCGTCTGCTTCCAGGTCGGGGCGCGAGAGCTCCGCCAGGCGCTGGCCCACGCGGGCGCAGTGCTCGAGCTGAGCATCGACGGCGGCGAACGCACGCCGGCTGTGCTCAAGGAGCTGGTTCGGCATCCCGTGAGCGGCGAGACCACCCACATCGACCTCCTGCGGGTGCGCCTCGATCAGACGATCCACGCGACGGTCGTGGTCGAGCTGACCGGCTCAGAGGACGCGCCCGGAGTCAAGGAAGGCGGCGTGCTCGAGCAGGTCACCCGCGAGGTGACGATCGAGGCTCTGCCGACAGACATCCCGGACTCGATACCTCACGATGTGTCCGGCATGGTGATCGGGGACACGGTGACGATCGAAGCCCTCGCCGCCCCCTCTGGGGTATCGATCCTCGACGACCCCGACACCGTGATTGCGACGCTTACGCCGCCCCGCCTCCAGGTCGAGGAGGAGCCCGAGATCGAAGAGGAGACCGAGCTGGTGGCCGAGGGCGAGGCGGCCGAGGAGGGCGCCGAGCCGGCTGCCGAGGGCGAAGGCGAGGGTGGCCGCGAAGGCGAGGGCGGCGGCGAGTAAGCGCCGCGCCGCCTAGTGCGCTTCCGGACAGCTCCCGTCGACTGGCTGATCGTCGGTCTCGGCAATCCCGGGGCTGAATACGCTGGCACCCGGCACAACGTAGGGTTCGAGATCGCGCGCCGGCTGTCCGATCGCTGGGGACTCGGCAAGCCCCGCTCCAAGTACCGCGGCGCGCTGCTGGAGGGACGCGCCGGTCCAGGCGGGCCCCGCGTCGCCGTCCTGCTCCCGCAGACCTACATGAACGAGGCGGGGAAGTCGGCCGGTCCAGCCCGTGGCGCGTTCAAGGTCGATCTCGACCGGGTGCTCGTGCTCCACGACGAGATCGACCTGCCGTTCGGCCGCATCCAGGCCCGCCAGGGCGGTGGCGTGGCTGGGCACAACGGGCTGAAGTCCGTCCGTGACGGGCTTGGCTCCCCTGAGTTCAGGCGCGTGCGGGTCGGCGTCGGGCGTCCCGACACGACCGACCCCGAGATCGTCTCCGCGTACGTGCTCGGGCGCTTCCGCGAGCCGCGTGAAGAGGTCGAGCGGCTGATCGAGCGTGCCGCCGACGCGGCCGAAGGGGTCGTTCGAGAGGCCGATCCCCGCGACCTAGACTGAGCCTTCGGATGCTCAGCACCCTCCTTTCGCACGCAGACGAGGACACACAGACCGAGAGGCTCAGGCGCCAGGGTGGTCGAGCGTTCGTCTCCCAGTCGCTGCGACCGTTCCTGATCGCGGCGCTGGTGGCGCCTGACGCGGATCGCCCCGCAATCGTGGTTGCCGGCGACGACCGCGCGGCGCGCGACCTGGCCGGTGGCCTGAGAGCCTGGCTGGCGCCCCGCACCGTCCGCTACTACCCGAGCCGCGGCGTCACCTACGAGTCTCACCTCGTCCCACCGCCGCATCTGACCGGCCTGCGGATCGCGGCGCTCGACTCGCTGCTGGAGACCGGCGGCGACGAGTCGCCGCCGGTCGTGGTCGTCAGCGCCGTCGCCCTGTCGGAGAAGGTGCCGGATCCCTCGCTACGCCCGCATGGCTTCGTTCTGCGCGTCGGCGACCAGCTCGACCTCGACGAGGTCGCACTCACCCTGGTGGCCGCGGGCTACGAGCGCGTCGACCAGGTCGAGGACCGCGGCCAATTCGCGATCCGGGGCGGACTGCTCGACGTGTTCGCGGCCACCGAGGACCAGGCGGTCCGGGTCGACCTGTTCGGGGACGAGATCGAGTCGCTGCGCTGGTTCTCGACCTTCACCCAACGTTCGCTCGGAGAGGCAACTGAGATAGAGGTCGCCCCCGCCGCCGAGCTCGCGGAGGAGCACCGCGAGCTGGCCGAGATTGCCGCGCTGGAGGGGGCGGACGAGCGGCCGGACATCGCCGAGCTCCTCCCGGTCGAGGACTTCCATCCGCTGCTCGAGCTGCTTCCCGCGGATGCGGCGATCCTCGTCTCAGGCGAGGAGGACGTGATCCCCGCGCTCCACGACCATTGGCAGGACGTGTGTGCGGCGTTCCACGACGAGGACGCCCACCACCTCTACGTCGACCCCGACGCGATCACCTCGACCCTCGGCGAGCGGGCGCGGATCCGCCTGTCGAGCATCGACCAGGACCAGCCGTTCTCGTTCCGCGCGCAAGCGGCCGACATCCAGGCCCGTGGGTTGAAGGAGGCCGAGCCCGAGCTGGAGAAGCTCACGCGCTCGGGCTATCGCACCGTGGTCGCGTTCACGCGCCGCGGCGAGGGCGAGAGGATGGCCTACAACCTCGGGCGCTTGAAGGTTGAGTGGCTCGACGGGGCCTCCCCCAACGGCGCGGCGTCCCCCGTCACAGGGGGCGCCGCGCCCAATCCCATCATCTTCACCACCGCCCGTCTGCAAACCGGCTTCATCGCGCCGCAGCTGCATCTCGCGGTGATCCCGGAGCACCGGCTGCTGAGGCGCCGGCGGGACGTCGCCGAGCGCCCGGCGGGCCGCCGCCGCGGCGTCCTGCGGAGCTTCGCCGAGCTGCGCTCAGGCGACATCGTCGTCCACGAGGACCACGGGATCGCGCGCTTCGCCGGGTTTGACACCAAGACGGTGGCCGGCGTCACACGTGACTACCTGTACCTCGAGTACGCAGGGTCAGACCGCGTGTTCGTCCCGGTTGAGCAGCTGGCCAAGATCAGCCGCTACGTGGGAGCGGGCGGGGCGGGCTCCGCCGGCGCAGCCGGTGGACCGGCGCTCTCGAAGCTGGGCGGGACCCGCTGGGAGACGATGAAGGCGCGCGCCCGCCGGGCCGCGCAGGAGCTGGCCGGCGAGCTACTCAACCTCTACGCCGAACGCAAGCGACGCGAGGGGCACCCCTTCCCTCCGGACTCCGACTGGCAGAGAGACTTTGAAGACGCCTTCCCTTACTCGGAAACTCCCGACCAGCGCGACGCGATCGAGATGGTCAAGGCCGACATGGAAACGGCGCGGCCGATGGACCGCCTGATCTGCGGCGACGTCGGCTACGGCAAGACCGAGGTCGCGCTGAGGGCCGCCTTCAAGTCGGTCCAGGACGGTAAGCAGGTGATGTTGATGGCGCCGACCACGATCCTCGCCCAGCAGCACTACGGCACTTTCGCCGAGCGCCTCAAGGACTACCCGGTGGCGATCGAGCACGTCTCGCGCTTTCGCTCGGCGGCCGAGCAGCGCGAGGCCGTCAAGCGGTTCGCCGCCGGGCAGGCCGACATCCTGATCGGTACCCACCGGCTGCTGTCCAGAGATGTCCGCGCCAAGGACCTCGGGCTCCTGATCGTCGACGAGGAGCAGCGCTTCGGGGTCAAGCAGAAGGAGCTCCTGCGCCAGCTCAAGCTCAAGGTCGACGTGATCTCGATGAGCGCCACGCCGATTCCCCGGACGCTTCAGATGTCGCTGGCCGGGGTGCGCGACATCAGCGTGATCGAGACTCCGCCTGAGGGCCGGCGGCCGATCAAGACCTACGTCGGCGAGTATGAGGAGAAGCTCGTCAAGCGAGCGCTCGAGCGCGAGCATGCCCGCGATGGCCAGGCCTTCTTCCTCCACAACCGGGTCGAGACGATCGACGAGACGGCCGAGCGCCTGCGCGCGCTGTGTCCCGCGATGCGCTTCGAGGTGGCGCACGGCCAGATGGACGAGAAGACGCTCGAGGAGCGGATGCTGCGCTTCCTGCGCGGCGAGGCGGACGTGCTCGTCTGCACGAGCATCATCGAGGCGGGGATCGACATCCCGCAGGCCAACACGCTGATCGTCGAGCGCGCCGACACGTTCGGGCTGGCTCAGCTCTACCAGATCAGGGGTAGGGTCGGCCGCTCACGCGAGCGGGCCTACGCCTACCTGCTGTACCCGAGCGCCGCGGCGCTGACGCCGGATGCCGCCCAGCGGCTGAGCGCGCTGTCTGACTACACCGAGCTGGGAGCCGGGTTCAAGATCGCGATGCGGGATCTCGAGATCCGCGGCGCCGGCAACCTGCTGGGCGACGAGCAGTCAGGTCACGTGGCGGCGCTGGGATTCGAGCTCTACATGCAGATGCTCGACGAGGCGGTCGCCGCGGCGACCGCCGAGGGGGAAGGCGCCGGTCCCGAGGAGGAATGGGAGCCGGTCCGCCTCGACGCCGGCGTCGACGCCTACGTCCCGTCCGACTACATCGGCTACGAGCAGGCCAAGGTCGACGTCCACCGGCGGATCGCGGCTGCCCGTGAAGTGGCCGACCTCGTGCTGCTGCGCGAGGAGCTGAGGGACCGCTTCGGCGATCCACCTGAGCCGCTGCTCAACCTGATCGCGCTCCAGGAGGCGCGGATCAAGTTGGGCCAGGCGGGCGCGCTCAACGTCACCTTCCGGGGCGACCGGCTGGCCGTGACGCCGATCGAGCTCGACTCGGTGCGCGCCAAGCGGCTGCGTCAGGAGATCCCGGAGGCGCTTTACGAGTCGGGCAAGTCGCAGTTGTCGGTCCGGGTGCCGGACGATCCGGTCAGGCGGTTTCCCGCCGTCGTCCGGACGGCCGACGTGCTCCTGGCGGTGACCCGAGAGGCAGCCTAGGGCGGTCGCGGCCTGCGTACCGCGGCGCGGTTAGCGTGATCGCTACCATCATCCGCTTCCGATGATCCAGCGGATCCGACGCATCCTGGCGCTGGGCGCCTTTTTTGTGCTCCCGGTCCTTCTCGCGGCGTGCGGCAGCGGCGTGTCCGGCGACGCCGTGGTCGATGTGGCCGGCAACCCGATCACCACCCGGCGTTTGACCATTGGCTGTTCGTCGCGGCCAAGAGCCAGGCGGCACAGAGCCCCGGCTCACCGGTGATCGTGCCCAACGACCCTCCCAACTTCACGCATTGCATCGCGCAGGTCCGAAGCCAGGTCCCATCGCTTGCCCACACCCCGGCCAAGCAGGTTCGGAGCGATTGCAAGCAGCTGTTCACCTCGCTCTCGAGCCAGGTGCTCGACTTCCTGATCAAGGCCTACTGGTACCAGGCGGAGGCCGCCCGGCTTCACATCAAGGTGACCCAGGCGCAAGTGACCCAGGCGTTCAACGCAGGCCAAGAACCAGCAGTTCTCGACCCCCGCCGCAGTTCCAGACGTTCCTCTCGCAGACCGGACAGACGCTCCAGGACATCCTGTTCCGCTTCCGGGTCAACCAGATCTTCCAGAAGCTGCTCTCGCGCCACAACTCACAAGGTCACCTCGGCGCAGATCCAGGCCTACTACAACTCGCACCGGTCGCAGTTCGGCACCCCCGAGACGCGCGACATCCGGATCGTGCTGGCCAAGACCCAGAGCGCAGGCGATCGCCGCCAAGTCACGCATTGCAGGGCGGCCAGAGCTGGAAGACGGTGGCCAAGAAGTACTCGACCGACCCGACCTCCAAGAACAACGGCGGTCTGCTCGTCGGCGTGACCAAGGGCCAGGAGGACCAGGCGCTCGACGCCGGCTGCCTTCGCCGCGCCGAAGAACAAGCTGCTAGGCCCGAGTCAAGGGCCAGTTCGGCTACTACATCTTCGAGGTCACGAAGATCACCAAGTCGACCCAGCAGACGCTCGCGCAGGCCACGCCCGCTGATCCAGCAGACGCTGAACGGCCAGGCCCAGACCAGCTCGCAGACCGCGGTCGACAAGGTGGCGCGCCAGCACTGGCTCAGCCAGACCCAGTGCCGCTCGGGCTACGTGATGGCCGACTGCAGCGGCTACAAAGCGCCCAAGACCACGACCTCCACGACCACGACCTGATGCAGCGCGAGCCGGCGCGGTGAGCTCCCGCCAGCGCCGCTGGCTCGGGAGTGCCGGTGGGCGGAGGCGCTCGAGCGCCTCGACGCGATCACGCGCACGCCTGCGGCGCGAGTGCCCGTGGGACCGCGAGCAGGACGAGCGCTCGATCGTCCCGCACACGGTCGAGGAGGCCTACGAACTGGCCGACGCGGCCCAGCGGCGGCGACGACGCCAAGCTGCTCGACGAGCTGGGCGACGTGCTGTTCCAGGTCCACTTTCTCTGCGCTGCTGCTGGAGGAGCGAGGCAGGGCGACCTCGCCGCAGGTCGCCGAGCACTGCACCGAGAAGCTGATCCGCCGCCACCCGCACGTGTTCGGCGAGGCCGAGGCGTCGAGCGCGCGGTGAGGTGCTGCGCAACTGGGACCGGATCAAGGCGACGAGCCCGGCCGCGAGCCGGGCCTGTTCGGCGAGGTTCCGGAGAACCTGCCCGGGCCGCTGTACGCGCGCAAGCTCCAGCGCCGGGCGGCCTCGGGCGGCTTTGACTTCGAGGATGCGCGCGCGGCGATGGCGAAGGTCCACGAGGAGGTGGGGGAGCTCGACGAGGTGATCGAGGGCGGCAGCCGCGAGGAGCGCTTCCACGAGCTGGGCGATGCTCTGTTCGCGCCTGGTGGCCGTCGCGCGCAAGCTCCACGTCGATCCCGAGCTGGCGCTGCGGGCCGCGGCTGACCGCTTCCGGGCGCGCTTCGGCTAGGTTCCCGGCTCGCCGATGAGCCAGATCGAGCACGTCCACGCCCGCCAGATCCTCGACAGCCGGGCAACCCGACGGTCGAGGTCGAGGTGAGCGTGCGCTCGGGGGCGTGGGGCCGCGCCGCGGTTCCCTCGGGCGCCTCCACCGGCGAGTCTCGAGGCCACCGAGCTGCGCGACGGCGGGGACCGCTGGGGCGGCAAGGGCGTCAGCCAGGCGGTCGAGAACGTCAACGGGGAGATCGCCGAGGCGCTGGACGGGGAGGACGCCTCGGCCCAGGCAGCGCTCGACCGGGCGCTGATCAGCCTCGACGGCACGCCGAACAAGTCGCGCCTGGGAGCCAACGCGATCCTGGCCGTCTCGCTGGCCGCGGCCCACGCCGCCGCCGCCGAGGAGCGGCTGCCGCTGTGGCGCTACCTGGGCGGCGAGACCGCGCACGTGCTCCCGGTGCCGCTGATGAACGTGCTCAACGGCGGCGCGCACGCCGACAACCGGGTCGACTTCCAGGAGTTCATGATCGTCCCGGTGGGGGCGCCCACCTTCGCCGAGGGGCTGCGGATGGGCGCCGAGGTGTTCCACGCGCTGCGCGCAACGCTCAAGCAGCGCGGCCTCTCGACCGCGGTGGGTGACGAGGGCGGCTTTGCGCCGGACTTCGAGTCCAACGAGCAGGCGCTCGAGGCGCTGATGGCGGGGATCCAGCGCCGCCGGCTACGACGCCCGGCGACCAGGTGGCGATCGCGCTGGACCCCGCGGTGTCCGAGCTCTACCGAGGACGGCTCCTACGTGCTCGAGCACGAGGGCCGCACGCTCAGCGCGCTGAGCTTGCCGACTACTGGCAGCAGCTGGCGACCCGCTACCCGATCGTCTCGATCGAGGACGGCATGGCCGAGGAGGACTGGGCGGGCTGGAAGACGCTGACCGAGCGCCTGGGCGACGGCATCGCAGCTGGTGGGCGACGACCTGTTCGTGACCAACACCGAGCGGCTGAGCGCGCGGGATCGAGGAGGGCGTGGCCAACTCGATCCTGATCAAGGTCAACCAGATCGGGACGCTCACCGAGACGCTGGCGGCGATCCGCCTGGCGCGCGAGAGCGGCTACGCCGCGGTCATGTCGCACCGCTCGGGCGAGACCGAGGACGTGACGATCGCCGACCTGGCGGTGGCCACGGGCTGCCAGCAGATCAAGACCGGCGCGCCGTCGCGGACCGATCGGGTGGCCAAGTACAACCAGCTCCTGCGGATCGAGGAGGCGCTCGGCGACGACGCCTCCTATCCGGGGCGAGGAGGCGTTCCGGGGGCTGTAGGACGGGCGGGCGGCGCCACCGCCCCCGGCGGCTTCCGCGCATGGCGACGCCCTCGGCGGCCGCACGGCCTCGCCGCCGGATGCGCTGCATAACCTCTTGCGGCAGGAAGGAGCCCGGCCGCGTCGAACGAAGGCGCACTGGATGCCGTCCGCCAGGTCCAGCCACCGCAGCGCCACGGAGACAGTCACCGGCCCGCCGGCGCCCCTCAGCCAGCGGCGCATCCGCCCGGTCGCGCTTGCGCATCCGCTGGGACAAGGTCGGACGGGTCGCGCTGCTGGTGGTGCTGGCCGTCGTCGCCGGGCTCTACGTCCAGCAGGGGCTCGCCTACCTCTCGGTCCGCAGCCAGGCCGACCAGCAGCGCGCGATCGTCCAGCGCCTGGTCAAGCAGAACGCCCAGCTGGCCCAGGAAGCAGGCGCGCTCAACAACCCGGCCACGATCCAGCGCGACGCCCGGGCGCTGGGGATGATCCGCCCCGGCGAGCGGCCCTACGTGGTCACCGGGCTGCCCGCAAACTGATCAAGGGGCGGCGTGAGCGGGCACGGCGCCGCGGGCATCATGTCCCCGTGCGCTTCGAGGAGGTGATCGGATGTGGCGGGACGGCGAGCGCCGCCTGGCCGGGCCGATGGCGTCCGAGCAGCGCCGCCCTCGAGCGGGCCGCGAGGCAGATCGAGGAGGAGCTGCGGCGCCGGCTCGGCGGGCCGTTCACCACCCAGGAGCTGGCCGACCCTCTACGGCGAGCAAGGAACCGACTGGTGCTTTGACCTCGCGGCCCGCGCAGCGTCCCGAGTGACCCCTCGGCCTGGGACATCCCGACGGTCGCCGGCGCGGCCTTCGCGCGCTATGCGCGCGAGGCCAGCGACTACCGGACGCCCGGGGGACGAGCGACCACCCGGAATGGACCCCGAGTAGGCGCCTACTCCTCGTCGCTCTCCTCCTCGGCTCTTCGCCGGCGCGGCGGATCACGATCTGGTCCTCCTCGATCGTGACCTCGACCGGCCGATGCCCGGCCCAGTACTCGGCATAGACGGGATCGTCCTGGACGGCGGGATCGAGCCACAGCCCGTAGCCCTCCTCGCCGTGGTCGAAGGTCGCCTCGAGCGGCCCGGCCGGCTTGCGCCGGCGCCGTCCGCCTCGCCGGCCGCGGCGCCGGCGTCCGCCTCGGCTCCGGGCGCGTCAGGCTGCTCTGCGTCGCCGTCCTCGCCTCCTCGCTCCTCCTCGAGGACGACTCTGGCTCGGCGCGCCGGGCTTCGGCGGCCTCGAGCTCGGCGGCGATCAGCGCATCATCCTCGGCGCGCAGGTCGATCTCGTCGTCGTAGTCGAGCGTCGACAGGCGCCGAGCCCTCGGGCTCGGGCCTGTCATCGAGCCGGTGCTCGCGCTTGAAGGCCTCGATCTGCTGGACGGTCACCTCGAGCTGGTGAGCGATCCAGGCGTCGGTGCGGCCCTGGCGAGCCCAGGCGCGAATCCGGTTGAGCTCTGGCCTGAGCGATCGCGAGCCATCCGTCCTCAGACTAGTACAGCCGCCCTGCCGCGCGGCTCCACAACTGGCCGAAATATGGCCCCCTCATGCCTTGTGGAAGCGGCTCGGCCAGTCGCTATTGTGCCCGCAGGGCGGGCGGGTGTGCCGCATCGGACGAGCATGCCTGATCTCGTAGAGCCAGCCGAGCAGGGAGGCAGTGCAGATGTTGGTACTCACTCGGAAATCCAACCAGAGCATCATGATCGGCGACGACATCGAGGTGTCGGTGCTGGCGATCATGGGCGAGAAGGTCCGGATCGGGATCCAGGCCCCGCGGGACATTCCTGTGTTCCGCAAGGAGGTCTACCTGGAGATCCAGCAGGAGCGGGTAGGGTACGGGCGGCGGCCGCGACGAGGTCGACGCCGCGCTCAGCGGACTCGAGCGAGCCCGGTTAGCTAGGCGACCCCGGGCTACAGAGGCCTGAGCGAGCCCGGCTAGCTAGCCGAGCAGCCAGTAGAGCGTCTCGAACATCGCCACCGTCACGCCGATCGCGGTGGCGAGCAGCGAGCCGACGAGCGATCCAGAAGCGCATCGAGCTGCGCTTCTTCGTGCGCTCGATCGTGCGCTTGCGGGTGCGCACCGCGCGCCTGACGGAGCTGGCGCTCGGCGCGACGGCGCTCCTCGGCCATCTGCTCGCGGAACTCCGCCTCGAAGCGTGGCGAGGCTCTGGCGCATCTTGAGCGCCATCAGCTGGCGCACGCCCTGCCGCTCGTAGACGCCGATGAAGTGCAGGTAGTTCTCGGCGATCTGTGCGGCGGCCGCCTCGCGCTCGAGCTCGTCGCCGAGCCAGCCCTTGAGCGAGTCCCACCAGATCGAGCGGCCGATGGCAAAGCCGACGAAGCCGTCGACCGCCGAGGCGCTCCGTCAGCCAGTGCTCGACCTTCTCGGTCGAGGCACCGCGGCCCGAGCAGCACGCACACGACGCCCTCGCGGCCCGGGCCCCTGCGCGCGTCTGCTCGGCGAGCCTCTCGGCATCCTCGCGCTCGTCGACGCCCTCGATCTTCCAGATGTCGACCTCGACGCCCGCGTCCTGGATCTCCTCGATCGCCCGGCGCATCAGCTCGGGCCGCAGCTCGGCGTCGTAGCGGTCGGTGTCGCCGTCCGACCTCGGGCGAGCTGCTCATCGGTGGCCGGGCACCAGCAGCTCGAACAGGAACTTCCGATCGTTCTCGTGCAGCCAGTCGGAGAGGCGCCTCAGCCGCTCCAGCTGGCGCTCGTTCATGCTCGCGCTCGCCGTCGGGGTTGTAGCGGACCAGCACCTTGGAGAAGTCGGGGTCGAACCGCTCGATGTGGGCGGCGAAGTCCTCCCCGTACTCGAAGTCGAACTCGTCCTGGCCGGACTTCTCCACCGGCATCGCCAGCTTCAGCCCGTGCTCGCGGGCGCGGGCGGGGATGTCGGAGCCGAACTGCTCGTCGACCAGCACGCCGGTGGCGCCCGCCTCGGCGCCGCGGTTCACCGCCTCGAGCATCCCCTCGAAGATCAGCCGCTTGGCCGAGGAGATCCGTCTCGGTCTCCTCCGGCGTGGGATCGCCGGCGATGCCGAACATCTTCTTCTGGAAGGAGCCGCGATGGTCGAACGCGAGGATGTAGAGCTTGCCGTCGTAGCCAAGAGCCATCTGCCCTCCACTGCTCGTCGATTGCTGGTCGTCGCGCCCAGTCTACGGGCCCTGGCGCCCGTTAGGCTGCGCCGCCGTGGAGCACCGATTCACCGGCCCCGCCTACACGATCGGGATCGAGGAGGAGCTGATGATCCTCGACGGCCGAGTCGCTCGAGCTCGTCAACGCCATCGAGTCGATGCTCGAGCCGGCCACCGCGGGCGAGATCAAGCCCGAGCTGATGGAGTCGGTGCTCGAGATCTCCACCGACCCGTGCCCCAACACCGCCGCGGCCGGCGAGCAGCTGCGCGCGCTGCGCCGGCAGGTGATCCAGACCGCGGCGAGCAAGGGCCTGGCCATCGGCGCCGCCGGAACCCACCCGTTCGCCATGTGGGAGGACCAGCGGATCGTCGCCCGTCCCCGCTACCGCGACCTGATCTCGGCGCTGCGCTTCGTGGCCCGCCAGGAGCTGATCTTCGGGGTCCACGTGCACGTCGGCGTCGACGATCCCGACAAGGCGATCCACGTCGCCAACGGCATGCGCGTCCACATGCCGGTCCTGCTGGCGCTGTCGGCCAACTCGCCCTTCTGGCGGGCGGACTCGACCGGCCTGGCCTCGACCCGCACCCCGATCTTCCGCGCCTTCCCCCGGGTCGGGATCCCGCCCACCTACAAGGGCTGGGAGGACTACGAGCGGCGGATCGAGTTCATGATCGAGGCCCGGGTGATCGAGGACTACACCTACCTGTGGCACGACGTGCGCCCCCACCCGAACTTCGGCACGGTCGAGATCCGGGTGATGGACTCCCAGACCCGGGTCGAGCACACGCTCGGGCTGGCCGCACTCGTCCAGGGCCTGGTCAAGGAGCTCTGCGAGCACTTCGAGTCGGGCAAGCCGCTGTCCAAGTATCCGTTCGAGATGCTCGACGAGAACAAGTGGCTGGCCGCCCGCCATGGGCTCGAGGGCGAGATCGTCGATCTCCCCTCGTCGGACCGCGTCGACCACGCGCGCGCTGGCCCGAGCGGCTGCTCGACCGCATGCGCCCGCACTGCCAGGACCTCGGCTCCGCGGCCGAGCTGGAGGCCGTGGAGGACCTGCTCGAGCGGGGCAACGGCGCCGCACGGCAGGTGGTCGTATACGAGGCCAACCACGACCTGCACGAGGTGATGGCCGAGATCATGGCCGCCTCGGCGGTCTAGCGCGGAGCTCGGAACCCCAGTTCTACAATCGGAGCTCGTGAGCACCGGCAACCCGGACCTCTTCGTCATCTGCAAGAGCTGCGGAGCCGAGGTGAGTCCGTACATCACCGAGTGCCCGTACTGCGGCAATCGGCTACGCAAGCGGGCGCCGAAGCTCGATCGCGGAGGGCCATTGGTCGAGGGCGCCGGCGGCGCACACCGCCGGCGCCGGCGCTCCCGCGCCTGCGCCGTGGCGAGATGCCGGGGATCCGTCCCGACGCCCGCCCCTACGCCACGCTGGCCCTGGTACTGGCCGGGCTGGCCGGGTGCCTGCTGTGGCGCACGGCGCTGGTGTCGCCACATCAGCTGGCGGTCTTCGGCGAGAAGCCCGGCTCGCACTGGTGGCGGCTGATCACCGCGCCGTTCGTCTACGACAACATCGGCTACGCGTTCGCGGCGCTGGGGGCGATCGCGCTGTTCGGCTGGCTGCTCGAGCGCCGGCACGGGCCCGTGCCGGTCCTGGCGCTGTTCGTGGTCGGCGGGATCGGCGGCACCGCGGCCACCGCGGCCGTCTACAGCGCGCCCGTTCGTGCTCGGGCGCCAACGGCGCCGCGCTGGCGCTTGCTCGTGCGCCTGGGTGATCCCCGACCTGCTGGCGCTCCGCCGGGGCGAGGAGATCGAGGGCGATCTGCTCGGCGCCGCGGCGATCGGCGTGGTGGTGGCGCTGATGCCGCTGGCGGTCACCGACGCCAGCTGGATCTCCGACGGGGTCGGGGTGCTCGCCGGCGGCTCGCGCGTGCGGGCTGCCGCTGGCCGCTCAGCTTAGCGGACGCTGATCGCCCCGGCCCGGCCCGGCTCCAGGCGCCCGATCACCGCCCCCGGGATCCGCTCGGCGGCCTCCGGCGCCACGGCGGCGAGCAGCCCGCCCGAGGTCATCGCGTCGCAGACCAGCCAGCGCGAGCGCCTCCGGGACATCGTCGGCGAAGCTCGCGAACTGCTCGGCGTGGGCGCGGTTGCGGCGTGTCCCGCCGGCCACCGCACGCTCCTCGGGGTCGGCCAGCAGCTCGAGCACGCCCTCGATCGCCGGCACCGCGGCATGCCTCGCACTCGGCGGCCAGGCCGCTGGCCAGCGCCAGCTCGTGCAGGTGGCCGAGCAGGCCGAAGCCGGTCACGTCGGTCAGCGCGTGGGCGCCGGCCGCGCGCGCGGCTGCCGCGCCGTCGCGGTTGAGCTCGTCATCACCGACGACCGCCGCCTCGAGTGGGCGCTGTCCAGGTCCCGCGCTTGACCGCCGTCGACACCGCGCCGGCGCCGAGCGGCTTGGTCAGCACGAGCGACGTCGCCCGGGCCGGCCCGCCGGCGTTGGTCATCACCTCGTCGGGATGCACGACGCCGGTCACGGCCAGACCGTACTTGGGCTCGGCGTCCTCGATCGAGTGGCCGCCGAGGATCGCCACCCCGGCCTGCTGCGGCCACCTCGGCGCCGCCCGCGCAGGATCGCCAGCAGCACCTCCTCGCCGAGGTCGCGCAGCGAGAACGCCACCAGGTTGAGCGCGCTCGACCGGCGTCGCGCCCATCGCGTAGATGTCCGACAGCGCGTTGGCCGCGGCGATCCGCCCGAAGTCGAACGGGTCATCGACGATCGGCGTGAAGAAGTCGACGGTCTGGACGAGCGCCAGGTCGTCGCGCAGCCGGTAGACGCCGGCGTCGTCGCTGGTCTGGAAGCCCGACGATCACGTTGGGGTCGGTGGGGAGCGGCGAGCCGGGCCAGCAGCGGCCCGATCTCCGCCGCCGGCAGCTTGCAGCCGCAGCCGGCGCCGTGGGAGAGCGAGGTCAGCGCGACGGCCACGTCCTATGATGCGTGCAACCGAGTGGCCGACCGCGCCTACACCGACGCCGAGCTCGACGCCGCGGTGGCCGCCATCGCCGATCCGGCTCGGCTGCGCGAGGCCCAGGACGTGGTGATGCGCACCGCCCCCGCGCTGCAGCGGGTGCTGGCCGCGGCGCTCGACGCAGGGGGCTGGTTCGACCAGGGCCACGAGCAGGCGGTCCGCGAGGCGGCCGAGCGCGAAGACCCCGAGCGAGCGCCTGCGCGAGCTGCGCACGCTGCTGGCCGAGGAGACCCGGCTGGGGATGCTGGTCGGCGTCGCGGTCGGCTTCGAGCTGGCCCGCGAGCTGGCCGGCGTCGACCCCGCACAAACCACGACACAGGAGGACTGATCTATGGACATCCGCTTTCTTGGCCACGCCTGCTTCGAGCTCTCAGACGGAGACACCCGGCTGCTGATCGACCCGTTCCTGAGCGGGAACCCCAAGGCGGCGGTCTCGGCCGACGAGCTCGACCCGACCGTGATCGCCCTCACCCACGGCCACGGCGACCACATCGGCGACACCGTGGCGATCGCCAAGCGCACCGGCGCGCCGGTGGTGGCGATCGTCGAGCTGGCCAATGAGCTGGGCGAGGAGGGAGTCGAGGTGTTCGACCCCAACCTCGGCGGCACGGTCAAGTTCGACTGGGGCTGGGTCAAGCTGGTGCCCGCCTGGCACACCTCGACCACGCCCAAGGGCACGGTCAACACGCCGGCCGGGCTGCTGATCGGGATCGGCGGCACGCTCGTCTACCACCTCGGGGACACCTGCCTGTTCTCCGACCTGCAGCTGATCGGCAAGCCCGACCCGATCGACATCGCGCTGATGTGCATCGGCGGCCACTACACGATGGACCGCATCGACGGCGTCCGACGCCGCCCAGATGATCGGGGCCAAGACCGTGATCCCCTGCCACTACGGCACCTTCCCCCCGATCGAGACCGACGCCCAGGCGTTCAAGTCCGAGGTCGAGTCGAGCACCGAGCTCCCAGGTGGTGATCCTCGAGCCGGGCGAGACCCACTCGGCGTGACGCACGCGATGCACTCGCGCCGCGATCTCGAGGCGTTGTTCTCGCTCGGTCAGTGACGAGCTGCTCGGCGGAGATGCACGGCGGTGAGCGGCTGCGGATGCCGCTCGTACGCGACCGCGCGGCGTGGCTCGAGGCGCTCTGCCGCCGCCACGCCGGCGCGAAGTCGCACATCTCGGGCTGCGCCGACAGCCCCTACACGGAGGAGCTGCTCGCAGCCGGGCAGCTGCTCCATCCCCGGCTCGCCCGCGTGGCCCGGTGACCGGGTTCGACGTCGACGGCACCGGCGCTCGCGCTGCTGCGACAAGCGCTGCCGGGCGAGCGCGTTCGTGCTGGCGGACATCGCGCTGGACGTTCCGGCCGAGGAGCGCGGCCGCTACGGCCTCGTGATCGCGGGCGAGGTGCTCGAGCATGTTGCCTGACGCCGACGCGTTCCTGCGCGGGCTGCGGCAGCTGCTGGCCCCCGGAGGGCGGCTGTGTGTCACCGTGCCCAACGCGTGCTGCCCGAAGATCGGGCTGCGGGCGCTGGCGGGCCGCGAATCGGTCCATCCCGACCATCGCACCTACTATGGGCCGCGAACGCTCGCGCGCACGCTCGATCGGCGCCGGCTACCAGCGTCCGGAGACGATGGCCTCCTGCTTTGCGCCGGTGGCCGGCGTTGCCGGGCGGACGGCTCGTAAACCCGCTGCTGGCGGCTCGCTGCACCGGCTGTCTCAGGGCCCGGTCGGCGACGGCCTGATCGCGGTGGCCAGCGCGCGCGTCGAACCCCTCGAGCATCGCGTCGTAAGTGTAACGGGCGACGCGCGGCCTGCGCGGCCGCGCCGAGCCGGGCGCGCAGCGCCCCGTCGCCCAGCAGGCGCTCGATCGCCGCGGCCAGCGCCGGGCGTCGCCGGACGGGCACGACGATCCCGGTCTCCGCCGTCGCGAACGAGGCCGCCCGCCACGGCGCCGACGCTGTCGGTGCGATCACCGGCCGCCCTGGTGCATCGCCTCGTTGCAGACGAGGCCCCACGGCTCGCGGAAGCGCGGCGTGGGGATCGAGGCAGCACCGCGCACTCGCACGCCGCGTAGGCGGCCGGGAGCTCCGGCCCGCGGCAGCGGACCGAGTCAGCGCGGACCCGCGCGGCGGCGCGCGGCGCGCTCGGCCAGCGGACCGTCGCCGATCACGACGAGCGTCGCCTCGTGGACGACGCGCCGCCAGGCCTCGAGCAGGACCTCGACCCCCTTCTCGGGCACGAGCCGGCCGACGTAGAGGACGAGCGGGCCGGAGCCGAGGTCGTGCTCGCGCCGGAAGGCGTCGATCTCCTCGGCTCGGGACCGGGCGGGCGAACAGCTCGGGCTCGACCGCCTGGGGCGCGACGAACACGTCGCTGTCGCGGCCGCGGATCGCGGCGACGAAGCGCGCGCACGTGCTCGCCGTAGGCGATCACCGCGTCGGCCTCGCGGTAGATGTGCCGGGTCACGGGGAGCGCCACGCAAGTGCGCCAGCGAGCGAGGCTGCGCCCACACCGACGCCCACAGGACGAACGGCTTGTCCGGTTCAGGCGGGCGCCGAGGAATGCCGGCGGGAAGGATCGCGCCGCCCGCGAACGGCGCGATCACCGCGTCGTAGCGTCGCGCGATGGCGAGCGCCTCGCTGCGCGCCGCCGCAGCCGGCGGGCGGGGAACGGTGCGTCTGGCCAGCTGCGCGTCGAGGTCGCGCAACCAAGTCGGCGCATAGCGCTCGCCGCGCCCGTAGCAGAGCACCTCGACGCCATGCCGTCTCGGCCAGCTGCTCGTAGAGCGGCATCCGGTAGCCGGCCAGATACGTTGTGAGCAGCGCGATCGCCATCGCGCCGGACGTTGGCAGAATCCCGGGGCCGCGGCGATGCGCGTGCTCCTCCTCCACAACCGCTACCGCTCGCTGGGCGGCGAGGAGCGAGCCGTGGGCGAAATCGCCCGACTGCTCGCGAGTCGAGGGCACGAGGTCGAGGTGCTCGAGCGCTCGAGCCTCGAAGCCGGCAGCGCGCGCGCGGCGGCCGGATTGTTGCGCGGTGGGCTCTCGCCCGTCGATGTCGTCACGGCGGTGCGGCGTTTGGGCGCCGACGTTGTCCACGCCCACAACGTCCACCCGCTGTTCGGATGGCGGGCGCTCGAGGCGGCGCGATCCGCCGGCGCGCGGACGGTCCTGCACGTGCACAACTTCCGCCTCTTCTGCGCCGTGGCCGTGGCCTATCGGGACGGGGCGCCGTGCTTTCGCTGCCGTGGTGCCAACACGCTGCCTGGGCTCGTGCTGCGCTGCCGCGGGTCGGTCCCGGAGGCTGCCGTGTACGCCGCCGCGCTCCATCGCCAGCAGCCGCGGCTGTTCGCGTTCAGCGACCGGTTCATCTCGGTCGCGGAAGCTCACGCGCGGCGCCTGGTCGAGCTGGGGCTCCCCTCCGCGCGGACCGCCGTGCTTCCGAACTTCATCGCCGAGCGGCGATTTGCCGAGCGCTCAGGCGCGGGCGACGGGCGCTACGCGCTGATTTCCGGACGGCTCGTCGAGGAGAAAGGGTTCGACACGGCGGTGCTCGCCTGCCGCGCCGCGGACGTCCCGCTGGTGGTCGCGGGCGAAGGTCCCGACGAGCCGCGGCTGCGAGAGCTGGCCGCCGGAGGCGAGGTCACCTTCAAGGGGCGGGTGCCGGAGGAGGCGCTCGACGAGCTTCGCGCGTACGGCTGCGTTCGTGCTGGTCCCCTCGCGGTGCGAGGAGGCGTGCCCGTACTCGGTCCTCGACGCGCACGCCGACGGGTATCCCGGCATTGGTCTCGGCGCGTGGCGGCCTCCCGGAGCTGGTCGAACCTGACGCCGCGCTCGACCCCGAAGATGCCCGGGCATGGTCGGACGCAGTCGGCGAGCTGTGGCGCGAGCCGAGCCGGCGCCAGGCAATGGGCGACCGAGCGCTCGAGCGGGCGCGCGCGGAGCTGGGCGAGGATGCCTACTACCAGCGGCTGCTCGAGGTCTATGGCGCGTAGGGTGAGCGCTTAGTGACGGAGCTGCACCGAACCGTCAGGTAGCGCGCGCAGATTCCACTTGCGAGGCCCGGCCGGGAGCAGCGCCTCTCCTGGCGGTACACCCACGAAATGGCCGGCGACCAGGCCGAGCCTGATCGTCTCGACAGCCTTTCGCATGCCCACCTTGACCCCCATCATGCATTCCGAGTGGGCGGCGACCATGTCGGCTGCGATCGCCAGACGCCTGCCTTGCCTGTCGTGCAACCGCAGCAGGCCCTGGGCCTCCTGGTTGGATCTCGCGTTCCAGGCAGCGACGCAGGCACGGAGCGCCGCGGCCCGAGACCCTTGAGCGACGGCGATCCGCCGCGTGAGGACCGCAGCCCCCCGGGCGTGCAGCCCGAACGCCAGCAGCATGTTTCCGCGGATCCCGCTGCCGGGGAGGTCGAGCAGGTTGTAGCCGGAGTTCACGTAGACGAATCCGTGGCTGATGACCGCTCCGGCCCCGGAGATGGAGCCGCCGATTCCGATCGATCCCGAGCTCGTCTCGTAGCTCCGCACCGTGTCGTACTGCCAGAGGATCCGGCCCGTGGCACTGGAGAAGGCCCGCAGCTTGCCATCGAGACTGCCCTCGAACACGAGACCGGGGCTGCTGCTGACGGCGGCCGGCATGGCGAGCTTGCAGTCGCCACTCGACGCGTACTGCGCGCCGCCTCCCGTCGAGCAGCCGTCGCTCGGGTTCGGCGTACTCCAGATCGTGCGGCCGGTCGCAGGGTCGAGGGCATACAGGCGCCCGGGGTTGGCGTAGGAGACCGACGCGTAGATCCGGCGGCCGTCGTAGCTCGATCCCCACTTCACGCCTTCCTCGGCGCCGAGCTCGCCGGAGGTCGAGGGGCGCACAAGCCAGCGCTGCCAGATCGTGCGACCTGTGGCGGCATCGAGCAGGTAGTAGGCGCCGCTCTTCTGGCCGATTCCCACCACCACACGGGTGACGGTAGTGCTGCGGTGGCGATGCCGACGGTGCGTGCGCGTCCGGCGATTCCGACCGTGAATGCGACGGTGGCGATGCCGACCGTGCGCGATGCGACGGTGGCGATGCCGACGGTGCGCGCGCGTCCCGGGCTGGCGCGGGACCCGAATCGTGAACACATTGGCGCTTGATCCGAAATCGAAGTCCGGTCCTGGGTGGGGGCAGTTCGTCCCCTGCGGGAGATCGCAGGAGAAGTTCCACGCATCGCCGGCCGTCATCTGGCGCATCCATCTGAGATGACCACTTTGAGCCGCAAGCGCAATCACGGCATCGGTGCCCGGCGGATTACCTGAATAAGCGTTGCCGGTGCCGACGATCAGCGTGCCGCTGCGAGCATCGAGCGCCGGGCTCGACCAGACCGCTCCTCCGCTTGGTGCGTAACGAGGGACGCCGGCCATATTCAGGCCCGCCGGGACGGGTTTGGAGACGGTTACATAGCGCCAGACGATCTTTCCGCTCGCCGCATCGAGCGCCACCACGCTGCCCTGGAACACACAGCACGCGTAGAACGGAAAGACGGCACTCGACTCCTCGGTACTCGAGACGCCGACGAACACACGGCCCTTCCACACCAAGGGCGAGCTCGTAATGACGGCTCTTGACGGGTTCGCCGACGAGAAGGAACCAAGCCGGGTCGCCCAGCGAAGCGCCCCCGAGCGCGCGTCAAGGGCGTAAAGGTAGCCCTGGCCGTCACCAAAGTAGACCGTGCCGCCGGCGACGGCCGGGCCGTCGCGCAGCTGGTTGGGCTGAGACTGCGAACCGACCACGGTGGACGTGTCGAAAACCCATTTGGTCGCGCCCGTCGTCGCGTCGAGCGCGTAGAAACGTCCGTCGTGCCCGCCCACATACAACGTGCGTCCCACGATCGCTGGCTGGCTCGAGGCGGCGTCGGTGAAGCGGAAGGTGAACGCCCACCTGAGCACGAGCCTGCCGACATTCCGGGGAGTCAGAGTCCGCTCGGCCAGATTGGCCCGCGAACTGGCGAGGTTGTACTGCCACATCGGCCAGTCGCCGCTTGAGGCTCGCGCGGGTGCCGTCCAGGCGCTGAGGGTCGCAGCGAGCGCGATCAAGCCGACTGCGAGCGCTGTCAGGCGACGTGGCCTCGCGCGGCCGGGCCTCATCTCTGGCAAAACCGTGACGGGCCCATGGCAGCCGCAGATTAGCCGCTCCACGGCCCACGTCGAATGCCTAGCCGCCGCACCCACCGCTCGCGCGGAGTGAGCCGGAGCGTTATCGTCGCTGAACCTCGATGAGCTCCTCGCCGAGAGATCAAGTGGAAGTAACCGAGCCGCCCAGCGACCACCGCGATCCTCGTCGCCTCAGTTGGGCGCCAGTTGTGGTGGCGGTGACGGCCGGCGCCCTCATAGCCACGGGCTGTGGATCGAACGGCCCGAAGGGGCCAAGGGTGGCGGCGCAGCCCGGCTCGCTCCTCACGCAAAAGTCCGAGACCTCGAGCGCGAGCGGCGGGCACCGGCGTCGGACCAGCCGCGGCGCCGCATCGAACACCAGCGCGACGGCGCGGGGCGCGCGGCATCGGAGCCATACGGGATCCCTCGGTACACAAGGGATCTACCGCGGCTCGTCCTCGGCCACTTCGCAGACCGCGTCGAGATCCACGGGCCACGGACCGAGGTCCTCGACACACGCCCACCATGGCGCGAATTCGCCGCCCCGGCCCCAACCACTGACGCCCGGAACCTACACGTATTCGACCCAGGGTCAACTGAACTCGGCCGGGGTCTCGCAGCAGGCGCCGTCTCCTACCACGCTCGTGGTGGCACCGGTCGCCAACGGCATGCAGCGGGTCGACAGAGTCATCCGCAACCAGTCAGGCGACGGGACGACGACTACGCAGGTCTACGCCCTGCACGCGGACGGCGTCTATCTCGTCTCGGTGACCTTGAAGGGCAGCTATCAGGGATTTACAGACACCCGAACCTTGACGCCGACGAGCAGCGCCCGGATCGGCGGGCCTGATACGAAGCCCGGTGACAGCTCTCAGTTCACGATGAGCGGATCGGGCATCACGGCCCAGGTTTCCCTCTCCTGGAGCGACGGACAGGCGATTTCGGTGGGCGGCAAGTCGGTAGAGACACTGAAGCTCACGAATAACACGTCATTCTCCGGCGCCTACAACGGCAGCTCGACGGCCGAGGAATGGATCGACTCGGCAGGCCTGCCGGTGATGGAGCACGTGCACAGTTCAGTCTCGACTGGGTTGGGGCGTGCGACGAGCGACGAGACCTCTACGCTCCAGAGCCTCACGCCGGGTTGATCAGCCTGGTGCCCTGACTCGGATCGCAGCCGATGGTTCCACGCGAGGTGCGACGCTGGCTGCTTGCCAACACCGTGGCCGGTCCGGCCATTGTCAACCTGCTTTTGGGGGCGCTCTACGCGCGCCTGGCCGTGGGATCGGGCAGCGTCCCGACTTGGCCGCACGGGCTACATGGCCCGGACCTCTTGGCCGACACCGCGGGCACGCTATTCGTCCTTCCACTGTTGACTTCCGTGATCGTCTCGCCGGTGATCGGTACGCTGAAACGGCGAGCGCTGACACCGGTGCTCGTCCCGGCTGGCCGCGCGGCCAAGCTTCATGCAAGGGTGCCCAGCGCGCCACTCCGCCGCGGGGTGGCGGCGGGAGGGATGTGCGCGATCGTCCTCGGACCGATCGCCGCGATCCTGCTGGCCGTAGTGGATCCGGGGACCATCAGCGGCGGTGCCTATGTCGGCTACCACTCGGTCCTCGCGGCCGCGCTCGGTGCGGCCATCACACCCCCGCTCGCCCTACTTGCGCTGCTGGACCGTGGGGACGCGCCGGCCATCGAGCCGCAAAGGACGGACTCGAGCGACGTGGTGCTCGACGTGGTCAGGGTCTCAAAGAAGTTCGGGCAGGGGGACAACGAGGTCGTCGCGTTGGACGGCGTAGATCTCACGGTCACGCGGGGAAGCTTCGTGGCGATCATGGGTCCCTCCGGGTCCGGCAAGAGCACGCTGCTGCACATCTGTGGTGCGTTGCTGAGCGCGACCGCAGGTTCGGTTTCCGTGGCCGGAGTCCCGCTTTCATCGCTTGATGACCGAGAGCTCACAAGACTCCGGCGGGAGCACATCGGCTTCGTCTTTCAGTTCTTCAACCTGCTGCCGACGCTTAGTGCGCTGGACAACGTGATGATGGCGGGGCTGATCGCGGGCCAGCGGCCCGCGGCGAGCGCCGAGCGGGCGCTCGAGCTTCTCGATGTGGTCGAGATGTCGGACCGCGCCCACCATCTACCGAGCCAGATGTCCGCCGGTCAGCAACAGCGGGTTTCGGTAGCCCGTGCGCTGTACCACAACCCTACGTTGCTGCTCGCCGATGAACCTACGGGCAGCCTCGATGCCGACAACGCTCGCGCCGTGTTGCGCCTGCTTCGTGACCTCGCCGACCGCCGCCAGACGGTGGTCATGATCACCCACAACCGAGAGGCCGCGAGCGAGGCCGATCGAGTGGTTGTGCTGGCCCACGGACGGTGCGTGCGAGATACACCGGCGGAGTCGCTCGTCGCCGCCGGCTAGCCATGTCGCAGGCGCTCGACGGGCGAATAACCATTCTGGCTCCGGGCTCGCGCGGGGACGTGGCGCCATGCATCGCGCTCGCATCGGTTCTTCAGCAACACGGCTACGCGGTGCGGGTTGTGGCGCATCCCTCGTTCAGCTGGCTATGCGAGAACCGAGACGTGGAGCTGTGGGGATTGTCGACCTACTCGCGGGAGGCGGTGGAGGCGGCCGTCGAATCGCTCTACAGCGCGCTGATGCGTCCCGTCCCATCGCCCTCTCGAGTGAGGGAGGCGTGGCGAAGATTCTCCGAGAACTACGACGAGCACATGATCGCGCAGTGCCTCGAGGCGTGTGAGGGATCATCGGCCGTCCTCTTCACGATCATCGACGTCACCGGGCTGAGCATCGCCGAGAAGCTCGGCATCCCGGCCTTTCCTGTCTACTCATCGCCGTGCACGCGTAGTCACCAGGTGACTCACGCCCTGTTGCTGCCGTTCGCCGAATCGCTACCAGGCTTGAACTACCCCAGCCATCTGATCGGCGAGCAGGTGTCATGGCAGATGTTCAGGCCGATGGTGAACCGTGCCCGGCGCATACTCGGACTCCCGCCCATGCCGCTCCGTGGTCCGTTCGGCGAGCTGATCCGCAAACAGCAGCCGATCTTCTATCACTACAGCGAATCCCTCCTGCCAAGGCCACGCGACTGGAGTCCCCACGCGCATGTCACGGGCTACTGGTTTCTCGATCCGGTGAAGCCGCCGGCCATCCCGGCCCCGGTAGCGGAGTTCCTCGACGCCGGCTCGAAGCCGATCTGGGTCGGCTTCGGGAGCGTCAGCTCGCTGAACTCGGAGGCACGCCTTCACCATGTGCTACAGGCAGCAAGGTCGGCGAAGGCCCGGGTGCTTCTCGAGACCTCGTGGCCGGGTATCGAATCGATCGAGCCGCCTCCGGACGTGCTCGTGGTCCGCGACGAAGTACCCCACGTCTCGATCCTGCCGCGCGTGGCCGCGGTCGTCCACCACGGGGGCATTGGCACCACGCACGCCGCGTTGCGGGCGGGCATCCCATCGGTGGTTTGCCCGGTCCTGGGAGACCAGTTTCTGTGGGGCTCACGCGTGGCCCGTGTCGGTGCCGGCCCGCCCATGATCGGGCCGCGCCGGTTCACGCCTGAGAACCTGGCCGCGGCGATTCGGGCGGCGATCGCCGATCCCGGCATCGGCGCCCAGGCGGCGCGTATCGGCAGAGCTCTGCGTGCCGAGGACGGCGCCGGACGCGCCGCCAGGGCGCTCATGAGCTATCTCGAAGGCGGTGACCGGCGGTACGCAGCCCTAGCTGCCCGTCTCGGCAAACCCGTGGCATCGGCCGCGGAGCAGTCTGTCCCATGACTGGGGTAGTGGGCGCCGAGGTAGGGCCGACCGAGCGCGAACAGCGCGGCGCATCAGCGGGATGAGTGATCGGTTCTGGAGCCGGTCGAGATGGCCGCTGCTGATGGGTTCCTACATATTGGCGGAGAGCGCCTTGCTGCGCGCACGGCTGCACTCGTTGCCAACGCTCGTGGCGAGCCAGGAGCCCGTCAGCGCGAATCACCGCTTCATGTCGGTGAGGGGCATTGAGCTGGACGAGGCGACTCGGCGCGCCGCCAGCGCGCTGGCCCGGGTCGAGGGGCTCCAGGTGGTCGACCTCGTACCGGCGGATCTCGCGGTCGAGCAGGCGCTGGAGTTCCTGCGCGGCGTCGATCCCAGAAACCTGCGCAAGAACAGGCTTCGCGAGGGCCGTGGGGCCTACCAGGCCCTGTTGGTTGACGAGGACGTGCTGCGGCGGATGGGCGTCGAGGGGGCGACGGAATTCGAGCCGCCCGCGCTGGCTGAGCTGACAATCGGGCTCAAGCGTTACGCCAGCACGACGTTCGGCAGTGCGATAGCGCCCGGGTTGCGAGCCGTCGGCGAGGACCCTGTGGCTCGCGTCATGCGCCTCGGGGTCCTCCACGACGGCGTGGACGGCGTGACGCTGAGACTGAGCAGGACAGCCGTAGCTCAAGCGGTGGCGTGGCGTGCGCTTGCGGCGGGCTCGCCAGTGCGATTGATCGCGCTTGCGCTGCTCTGGCTCCAGCCCTATCTGGTGTTCGCCCGCGGGGGGCTCCAGCCGCGCGATCTTGGGTTTGGCGGAAGCCTGAGGCCCTTGCGAAGTCCGCTCCGGCTGGCGCAGTCGGTGCTACTGGCGCTCCGGCACCCCCTCGAACCAGAGCCCAGCGACGAGGATCTCGCCTTCTACGCCGAGACGGTGGCGAAAGGCGTGGAGGGTCTGCTCGAGCCGCGACGTGAGTCCTGCCCGTGGTGCGGGGCAGGTGATCTGGCTTTGCTGCTGACAGTAGGCGACCTCATGCAACGGAAGCCGGGGAGGTTCAGGTTGGAACGCTGCCGAGCCTGCGGCCTGATCTTCCAGAATCCGCGGCTCACGCCGGCCGGTCTGGAGTTCTACTACCGCGACTATTACGACGGGGTCGGCGCCCGTATGGCGGGCTGGATATTCGACTCGCAGGCTGGCTCCTACGAGGCTCGTGCGCGTCTCGTGGCACGCTTCACGACACCCCGGACGTGGCTTGATGTCGGAGCCGGTCAGGGCCACTTCTGCAACAAGGCGCGCGAGATCCTTCCGGATACGCGGTTCGAGGCCCTCGACATAGGCGAAGGCATCGCGGAGGCGGAGCGGCGCGGGTGGGTTGACCGAGCTCACCGCGGACAGTTCCCCGCGCTGGCGGCGGACCTGTCGGGTCAGTTCGACGTGGTCAGCATGCATCACTACCTGGAGCACACGCGCGAGCCGGTGGCCGAGCTGGACGCCGTCACCAGGGTGCTCGGACCAGGTGGGTACCTGATGGTCGAGATGCCGAATCCTCAGTCAGCGATCGGCCGGTGGCTTCGGCGCTGGTGGCTGCCGTGGTTCCAGCCACAGCATCAGCACATGGTCCCGATGGCGGCCCTTCTCGATGCCCTCTCGACCCGCGGCTTCGAGGTGTTGGAGACCGAGGTCGGCCCTGCCCACCAGCCGGTGGACCTGACCGGCGCCGCGGCGCTCAGCATTTGGGGCCTCGCCCCCAATCCCCGCCTGCCGTGGATGCCGCGAACGCACATGCGCAGGCGAGCGGTGGCACACGCGGTCACGCTTGTGGCGTCGGTGGCGCCGATCGCGTCCGGCTTCATTCTCGACCAGCTGCTCGCCCCGGCAGTCTCCCGCAGCTCGTTCAGCAACGCCTACCGCGTGCTGGCCCGCAAGCCCGAGGTAGCCACGGCCGAGGCGGAGGTGGCCGCGGCCGGCGCCGAGGTGGCGACGGCCGAGGCAAGCTAGCTCCGATCGATGCGAGCCCGAGCCCGGCAAGCGCGTGGGCGTTACTCGTAGGCGATCGCAGCCGTGATATTGATCCGGCTGGCGCGCCGGAGCGCCGGCATCGCCGCCAGCACTCCTAGTAGCACGGCCCACAGCAGGGCTGCCTCGATCGCCGGCGTGGGGGGGGAATAGGCGAGGCTGGGGATCGACCGCGCGACCCCCGCGACGACGGCGAGGCCCAGAGCCGTGCCCAGCACGACGCCGCAGAGGGCCCCGAAGAGGGAGAGGCTGACGCTCTCGAGGCGGACCGACGCTCGCAGCTGCTCCGCCGACAGCCCTACTGCTCGCAGCACTCCAATCTCTCGCGTGCGCTCGACGATGTTGAGGGTGAGCGTGGTGATGATCGCAACGATCGAAATCGTGGCGATGAGGAGCAGAAGGAGGTTGGCGCCGGCTCCGAAGGCCTTCAGCCTCGTGCTGATCTGCGCTGAGAGCTCGTGCGGGGAGATGGTCTGCAACTGCGGGTAGCTGCGTGCCAGGAGTGCGTCCACAGCCCGGCGCAGGCGGGGAAGCCATGCTTGCGAGCTTGCGTCGACTTCGAGCAGCGAGTCGCTAGTCACCCCGAATGCCCGCCGCATGAGCGTCAGTGACATCGTCATCTCGTCGCCGTTGTTGAGCAGGTCGTGAGCAACGGCCACGATCCTCGTGCCGAACGCCCCGCGCGAACCGCGGATCACGATCGTTTGCCCGGCACGGAGGCGCTGGCTCGCGGCGAGCCCATCTCCGATGATCACCTCGCCCCGCTGCAGGCCATTAACTGCAGCCCGCGACGAACCTTGATCCAGGCTGAGGCGCTGAACGCGGGTATAGGACCCGGGATCGACCGCAGTCAAGAGTGTCGCCTGGCTCCCGAGTACTCCGCTGCCGAGGATGATCCGCTGCGGGCTCACGACCGCCGCCCCGGGCAGAGCGGCGATCTCTTCCCGCAGCCGGTCCGAGAAAGCCTGCTGGGGCTGAATGCTCAGTTCATCGAAGCCCCGCGGCTGAACGATGAACCCCTTCGTGTTCGTGCGTTCCAGTTGATCGGACACGCTCCCGATAACGCTGCTGATCAGCGAGCCGGCGACCACCGTCAGGGTTACGCCGAGCATCACGACCGACGCGGTGGTTGCGCTGCGCCGCGGCCGCGAGGTCAGTGATCCCGCGGCCACGAAGCCCGCGGGTCGCCCCCACCGCCCCAGCGGCCGTCGCATGAGCGCCACCAGCGGGCCCACTGCGCTCGGCATCACCACCGCGGCACCTGTGAAGGTGAGCAGGATCGCCACGATTGCTATCGCGAGCCCAGCCGCCGAGATCTGCTCGGCTGGGGCGGCGACCGCATAGCAAGTGGCCAAGCCTATGACGATCGCTGCCGACCCCACTCCAGCCCACCGGCGTCGCGGCGCCGTGGCCTCGCCGCCACGCGCGGCGAGCGAGGTTAGAGGCTCGTCGCGGGAGCTCCGAAGGGCAGGCCCGATAGCGCCAGTCATCGCCGCGATCGGTCCGCCGCCCACCGCGATCCATAGCGTCGCCTGATGCAGCGAGGCGCCCGCCAAGCGGTAGCCGCTGGCCGGAGCGAGTGCGATCAGCACCCGGGCGATCAGCCATCCCAGGCATAACCCAGCGGCGCTCGCAGCCACGCCGATGAACATCGCCTCGAACACCACCAGCGTCGCGACCGTGCTGCCAGGCGTGCCGATGGCCCGCAGGATCCCGAATTCCCGCTGGCGCTCGTGAGTGGTCAAGGTGAAGCAACTGCGCGTGAGGAATGCCGCCACGACCAATCCGATGGCGGTCAGCACGGTCACGATCACCCTGAGCAGGGTCAGCTGCGAAGCGAGGCCCGATGCGCGTTCCTGCGGCGAGACGACCTTGGCGGTATTGCCGAGCCCGGCGACCAGGAACCGGCGCGCCGGCCCGGGCCTCGCGCCGCGCTTCAAGACGATGGTGAGCTCGTCGAATCCCGCCGGGCGCTCGGCGGCAGCCCGCGCGGTGCTCAACGGAACGGCGGCGAAGGCCTGGCCCAGCACGTCGGCCACGGCAGGCAGGATGAACGTCCCGACGAGCCGCAGGCGGATGATCCCGGCCGGTGCGGCCAGCCTGAGCTCGTCGCCCAGCCGGAGCCGGTTGCGCTTTGCCCACCCCTGCTCGAGTGCGATCTCGGCGCCGTTCTGCGGGGGTCGGCCTTGGGTCACCGAGACTCCGGCCAGCCCCACTGCATCTCTGGCACCGGTGCGGCTGACGCCGATCACTGTCAGGCGACCGGAGACGGTCGAATGGCCTGGGTGGCCGATCGAGGTCAGGCGCCTGGCTGGAAAGTAGACGGCTCCGTCTACATGCGAAATCCCCGGCGCACGCTCAGCCAGCGCCATGGCGCGGGGTTCGAGCGTCGAGCCAGCGGCTGACGGTACGACCACCAGCTGGGCCTTTCCGTAGATGGCCGACGTCAGCGATGTGAAGCTGCTGTAGAGACTCGAATTGATCAACGACATCCCCACCACGAGCGCCACGCCGAGCGCGACGCCGAGGGTCGTCAGGCCAATCCGCATCCTCCGAGCGGCCATCCCGCGAAGAACGAAGCGGACGGAGGCGCCGAGCCTCACTGTCGCTCCAGGAGTAATCCGATCACGAAGCTGACGTTGACTGCCAGGAAGACGAGCAACCCGATCTGATGCAGCCTCCGGGCTGTCGGCTGTCGGTAAAGATTCGCAATCGCCCGCGTTCGCGAACGTAGATACGCGAGCCAGATCGGAAGGATGACCACCAGCAATGCTGCTGTGAGGTAGAGCGGCTGGCCTACCAGCACGGCACTGGCGATCCACACACCTGCTGCCAGCGAGGCGGCGGCGAAGCTCACCTGGCCGCTGCGGCGCACGCCGAGCACCAGAGGTGTCGTCTGCCGTCCTCCGACGCGGTCGGCCTCGAGGTCGCGGATGTCCTTGACGAGCGACTCGACCCCCCCGATGTAGAGGGCATTGGCGAGCGCGAACGCGACCCCCCGGACAAAATCCCCCCCCAGCACGAGGTAGCTGGCAAAGTACATCGCCAGCAGGAGGATCAGCCAAAAGACCTGGGACACGAAGGGACGGCCGCTGATCCCTGCTGAATAGGCCACGCCATACACGACCCCTCCCGCCAGCAATGCGCCGTATGCCGTCGACAGGGTCATTGCGAGCACGAGTGCTCCCGCGGTGAGCGCACCGGCTTGAACAAACGCCCACCGCCTCGGCACGAGCCCTGAAGCCACGCCGCGACGGAGCTTGCGCGCCTCGCCGCTGGCCCGATCGGTCGGCACGTCGCACACATCGTTGAACGTGTTCTGCGCTGCGTCGGTCAGGATCAGGGAGACGGTGAGCAGCGCGAGTCGTCCGACCTGGACATGCGAGCCGCGGAGCCACAGCGCCATGGCGCTCAGCGGAGCGGCGTCCAGCCACAGCCAGGAATACGGATGGGCGTCGTGGAGCAGCCCACGGAGCCGGTGAGCCAGGCTCGCGGGCCGCGGTGCCGGCCTGGGCTCGGCCGCTAGACCGGCAGGCTCTGAAGCGTTTGCGTTGTGGCCACTGTCGTAGACGGCTCTGAGGTCACCCATCGAGTCTCACTGAGTTGCCGGTCGACGAGCTCACGCAACCCGGTCGTGTCGCCTCCACATGTGTTGACGAGCTCTCGAGCGGTGTCGGCGCTCTGCACGCAGGCCGCAAGAGCCCTGACGTCACCGCCCAGCTCTCTGACGCGCTCGATCATGTAGCCGACCTGTTGGTCGGTCAAGGCATCCCCAAGCTCGGCTCGCAGCCCGGGGTCGAGCTCGGCCGCCACGATCACCGCCAGCGAGTAGGTTCCATCGCGAAGCTGCTGACCGGCCCCCCTGCCGGTGGCAGCGCTCGATCGCAACAGCTCGACCAGATCTTGCGCGAGGTGGGTGAAGCTGCCCAGCTCCAGTCCAAAGACCGCGAGCGCGTCACGCTGCTCGGGGCTCGCGCCGGCCAGCTGTGCGCCGCCTCGACAGGCGAACTCCGTGATCGCGCCCGTCGTCTCGCGTGCGGTCTCGAGATAAGACTCGACGCTGCGGGCGGTGTCGAAGCGGTCGCCGAACTCGAGGGCCAGTCCTTCGCACATCCGGCACGTGGATAGCGTGAACTCGGAGGTGAGCTCGCGGGCCGCCCCGTCCATTGCGCGCAGGGCACGGCTTGCCACCACGTCGAGCGTGATCACGGCTAGTGAGTTGTTCAGCCGGGCGATCTTGTCTCGGGGCTCGTCGCTGACGCTCCCGGCGAGCATGGGAAACAGCGACACCAGCTCGGCTGCCACCGCCGCCCGCACGGCAAACAGCTCGGCGTCCCCGCCGCAGGCGAGGTAAGAGAGGAGCATCGCGGCGGCGGTAACCGGGCCGCCTCGCGCACGGACCTCGCGGTGGAGAAGCTCGGTGGCGAACGGAAAATCGGTCCGCAGCTCGTCGAGCAGCGAAAGGTTCACCTGCTCGAGGAGCCCAGCGGCGGATGGCGAGTGTGCGGCGCAGGCAGTCCAGGCGATGGTGTCGGAAATCGTTGGCTCCTCGTCTGGAGATCCGACGAGCCGCTTCACCGCCTCGAGATAGCGCTCGCCGTCGATACTCGGTCGCTTCCTGTCGGCGCCGTTACCGCCGTCATCGAGGGTGCGGGCCGCCATCCGGGACGGGAGTCCGATGTCCTGCCCCAGACGGGGGAACCGGCGCCCGAGCTGCCTCCCGAGCGAGTCGCCTCCTGCCTGTTGACTTCCGGCCCGATCTGATCGGAGGAGCCGGCGGTGCAGCTCGCGCGCCACGAGCTCTCCGCCGTGCAGGGCATAAGCGATTCCCTCGCCGGTCAGCGGGTCGGTCATCCGCGCGGCGTCGCCGATGAACACGAGCCCGTCGAGCTCACATCTGCCGCGTCGGAAGTTGATGCTGACGGGCGAGCCGAACGGCTTGCCGACTGTCTCGAGCGATCCGTAGCGGTCCTGGCACTGCTCACGCAGCTCGCGCAGGAACTGTTCGAGGACTCGCCGGATGGGTGGAGGAGCTTCGAGCCCAGCGGCTCGGATGTACCCGACGCCAACGTTGACGAGCTGGTCCTCGATTGGGAACACCCAGCCGTAGCCGATCAGCGTCTGTGTCTCGAGCTCGAGCGGCACGAAGATCTCATAGACGGGGTCGGGCGGCTTGTCCACCCGGCCGTAGATGCGCACCGCGTAAGCCCTCGGCTCCGCTCCGGGCTGGCCGAACGCATTGCGGCGCAGGCGTGAGGTCGCGCCATCGGCGGCGACAACCCACCGAGCCCTGATGAGCTGGTCCTCGGAGCCGTTGGCGATGATCACTCCGCGCGCCGACCCGGATTCCTCGTGGACGCGGTCGACGCGAGCGGTCCGCCGGCGGGCACCCCGATCGGTGGCCGCCCCGAGCAGCGCATGATCCAGCTTGGCACGAGTGATGCAGCGCGCCTCACCACTGGCGTAGCGACGTTCCTCCCGCGCTACGTAATCCTCCAGCACGCGGACGCCGCGCACGGGATAGCTCGCGCGCAGCAGGTCGTCCAGCCCGAGCCGGCGAAGCGACTCTACGGCCGACCGGGTCACGCCGTCGCCGCAAGGCTTGTCCCGGGGGAATTGCGATTGGTCGGCGAGCAATACGTCGTGCCCGAGCTCTGCCAGCTCGGCTGCGCACGCGCTCCCGGCGGGGCCGGCGCCGACCACCACGACCTCTGCCTCGTCGACCTCAATCAGCGGGCGGCTTCCCCCCGGCTCGGACCGGTCACTCATAACACGCCAGCAACGGCTTGATCACCGCCGACTCAACGAGATCGCAAAGCCACCTGCTCTCGTGGCGGATCGCGGTCTGACGCGCGCGGTTGCCGAGCTCGAGGCCAAGCTCCGCGCAGCGCCTGAGTCCGCCGGAGTCACGCACGAGCTCGACGACCCGCGAGACGTCCGTCTGCTCCGAGCCACCCAGCAAGTTATCCCGCAGCTCCGGGTGCTCCTCCATCGCACAGATCACCGGCAAGGTGTAAACACCGTGGAGCAAGTCGAGACGCGTCGTCTTGCCGGTCGACTCGACATCGCCGAGCAGGTCGAGGACATCGTCGGCGATCTGGAATGCAGCACCGAAATGGCGGCCGTAATCACCCAGCTCCTCGGCCGCTTCCGGGCTTACTCCGCCCAGCCGCGCTCCTACGTAGGCGGCGAAAGCGAACACGCTGGCCGTCTTTCCGTAAGCGGCCGCGAGGTAGCTCGCGCGGGAGCGATCCGGGTTGAACAGCTCCTTGATCTCCACCATCTGGCCGTCGCACACCTCGCAGGCGGTCTCGGCGAAACGGCCGACGATGCTCTCCTCCTCAAATGCGCACTCGCTGAGCAGCAGCGCCGCGCGGGCGAACAGCCAGCCGCCGCTCAGCACCGCCAGCGCCGAGCCGAATTCGGTGGCGACCGTGGGACGTCCGCGACGCACCGAGGCGTCGTCGATGATGTCGTCATGCGCCAGCGTGCCCGAGTGAAAGAGCTCCACGGCTACCGCCGCGCGGGCGAGAGACTCACTCTCGGCTTGTCCGCCCAGGTCCGCCGCCGCGCGCAGCAGTCGCCCACGTAACTGCTTGCCGTTACCAAGCGTCACGTATCGACAGGCCTCGAGCAGGCGCCCTTCCTTGTCCCATGCGGCGCTGTGTCGCTGCATCTCGCGGGCCGAAGTTTCGAACCGGTTCTCGACTTCGATCGGCGTCACGCTCATAGCTGCTCCGCTCGTGTGGCTTCGGCAAACACGCAAGGGCATCACGCCCCTGCCAGGAGGGGCCGGGAAGCTACAGAATCAACCCGCGGCCGTCTATCGCAGCCAGCGCATTTTGTCTGGCCGATGTGTGGATGTAGGGTCCTCCTGCACGCCCACGGACGGCAGTCTGCCGGGCCCAGAACAGAAAAACTCACTTCACGCGGGAGACAGTGATGACTGTGACGATCACCCGAGAGATGATTGACCAGCGGGTGCGAGAGGCCCTCGTTGAGTTCGGTCTCGAGGCCGAGGACATACAGCCCGACTCGACGCTTGCGACGCTCGAGTTCGACTCGCTCGATCTCGTCGAGCTAGGCCAGATCCTCAAGGACGAGTTCCGGGTCGAGCTCGAGCCTGAGGATGCTCAGGGAATCGAGACCTACGCCCAGGTCATCGACATGATCTTCCTGAAGGTCCAGGGTTGAGAGAAGCGGCGATAACAGGGGTGGGAGCGGTCTCACCTCTCGGGCTCGGAGCTGAGTCGCTCTATAGCCATTGGGTCGAGGGCCGGTCAGGGATTGAGAGCGGGATCGGCCCATGCTTGGAGTTCGACCCGCTGGATTGCCTTTCTCGCCGAGAGATCCGCCGCACCGACCGCTTTACGCAGCTGGCCGCGACCGCCTGCCAGGAAGCCCTTGGGCAGGCGGGCTGGCTCGAGGAGCTGCCCTACGACCCCAGCCGCATCGGGTGCCTTGTCGGAACCGCGATCGGCGGCATGGAATCGGGGCAGGAGGCCTATACGGCAGGCCACCCGTCGTTGCTGACGATACCGCTGATGATGCCCAACGCGGCAGCCGGCTATCTGGCGCTACGGCATGGGTTGAAGGGTCCCGCGTTCGGTGTCGTGTCGGCATGCGCTGCCGCGGCGGACGCGATCGGCGCCGGGCTGCGACTGCTCCGGGCCGCCGACGTCGATGCAATCGTCGTGGGCGGAGCGGAAGCCCCTCTCACCCCCTTCTGCATCGAAGCCTTCGCGATGATGGAGGCGACGTCCCGGAGCGGCGTGTGTTGCCCGTTCGACGCGCGGCGAGACGGGTTCATCATGAGCGAGGGAGCTGCCGTGCTCGTACTCGAGCGCCCGGACCTCGCCGCAGCGCGAGGCGCTCAGGTCATCGGTGAATTGCTCGGCTACGGCGCAAGTGTCGACGCCTACCACTTGGTCGCACCGGATCCGGAAGGCGCAGGTGCCGTTCGAGCCATCGACTCCGCGATGGCGGATGCGGGGATCGCTCCATCGGACATCGACTACGTCAACGCCCATGGGACCTCGACGCCGCTCAACGACCGGACCGAGACACGCGCGCTCAAGCAGACGCTGGGCGACGATGCGCACCGCGTGCCGATTTCCTCGACAAAGTCGGCCGTAGGTCATTCTCTGGGTGCGTCCCCGGCGGTCGAGGCGGTAGCCACCGTGCTGACTCTGCAGAACGGGATGGTCGCACCCACCCTCAACTACGAACAGCCCGATCCGGAGCTGGATCTCGACTACGTGACGGACGGCCCCCGGCCGATCTCGCCCCGCAACGGAGACATCCCGGTCGCCATCTCGAACTCATTCGGCTTCGGTGGCCACAACAGCGTTTTGGTCCTCTCCGGGCCGCGCGACCACACAGCGCCCGCCCAGAACGGTCACGGCTGACCATGAGCCTGAGCACTGGATCCGCCTCGCTCGGAGGCGCCGCCGCCTCCCGTTCGAGCAGGCCGCAGACCGCCGCCGACCTCTTCTACCCGGCCTTCAACGCTCACGACTTCGACGCGATGGCAGCTCTCTGCACTCCCGACGTCAGCTGGAAGCACCCATACCTGCCAGGCGGCATCGTGCGCGGGCTCGACGCGTTCATGGAGGTCCAGCGGAGCATGCATCGGGCGCTCCCCGACGTGCAGATCGAAAGTCATGGCGGCTGGATCGCCGACGACGGACGGTTCGCCTTCGGCGTGTGGACGTTCGCCGGCACGTTCGTGGAGCCGCTCGACCCGCCCGGATGGGCCCCTACCAACACCCGCCTGGAGAACTACGGCGCTACGCTCGCCGAGCTGCGCGACGGCCTCCTGTGTCGCATGGAGGACTTCACGAACGTGATCCCCACGGCGCGGCAGATCGGGGCTCTGCCGCGCGAAGGCGGGATCGCCGAGGCTTTCGGGATGGCGATGCAGCGTCTCGCCGCTGCGCGCTTGCGCCGGCGTAATCCCCTACCCGCGAGCCTCAGGGACCGCTGAGCGCGTGGGCGAATACGACGTCGGCATCGTCGGGGCGAGCGTCAGCGGGTGCGTCACCGCCACCCTCTTGGCTCGGCAAGGCGCCCGCGTTCTGCTCGTCGATCGGATCGCCAGCGAGCAGAGCTATAAGACCGCCTGCACTCACTTCATCCAGGCTGGCGCCCTTCCCGCGATCGAGCGGATCGGCCTGAAGGAAGAGCTGGACCGGGCGGGTGCGGTGCCAACCACGATCGACGCCTGGACGCCCTGGGGGTGGGTTCAGCCTCGTCCCGGCCCATCGACGGGGATTCCGCCGCACGGATACAACATCCGTCGCCAAACGCTCGATCCACTGCTGCGGCGACTGGCGGCGCAGACGCCCGGAGTGGAGGTGGCGCTCGGCTGGAAGCTCGAGCGGCTAGGTTCCGAAAACGGGGCGCTCGACACGCTTCACCTCCGCCATCGTGACGGACGTACGCGGCAAGCCCGCGTCCGCCTCGTCATCGGAGCCGACGGTCGGGACTCGGCCGTCGCCAAGCAGGCTCGCGTTCCTTGCTGGCGCGCGCCCAACAACCGAGTCGCGTACTTCGCGCAGTATGCGGACCTGCCGCTCGAGGGGGGCAGCTGCCGGATGTGGTTCCTCAACCCGGATGGCGCGGCCGCCTTCGCCACCGACGGTGGCATCACGGTCCTGTCCGCGATGCTGGCGCGGGACCACGCCGCGCTGTTGGCCGCGGATCTGGAGCAGCGCTTTGACCGCTTTTTCGCGCGACTGCCTTGGGCCCCGTCCGTCAACCAGGCGACGCGGGTCTCGAAGGTGATCGGACGGCGCGACATGACGACCATCACCAGGCCGCCGGCCTGGGCGGGATCGCGCTCGTCGGCGATGCTGCCACCGCCGCCGATCCACTCCAGGGCATCGGCCTGGGCTGGGCGATCGAGTCGGCCGAGATCCTGGTCGAAAGCACCTCGGCGTATCTCGGCGGCCATACCTCCCGCCGCAGAGCTCTGCGTCGCTACGCACTCGTCCACACGCGGCGATTCGCGGCCCACCAGCTCCTATCCAACTGGGTCGCTCAGGCGCTTCCCTACCTCCCGCTAGAGCGAGCCGTGCTCCGCGCGGCGGCCAATGACGAGAAGACCGCTCTCGAGGTCTACCGCTTCAGCTCGAGGGATGTCTCGCCGGGGCGATTGCTGCACCCGGTAACGCTTGGCCGGATCGCGCGAGTCAATGCGCGGCTGAGTCTCGACCCCCGGTCGCGTCGGCCGGACCCACACAAGTACGCGCGCGCCTCGAAATCGTCCCCCGCCCCGCCGCCGGTTGAGCCCGCATATGCCTGAATTACGGGATCCCACTCTGCCCGTTGTGGAGGGCACCAGGCACGAGTTGGTCGATATCGGAGGGAGCCGCCTCCATGTCGCCGTGGCCGGAGAGGGAGAACCGGTGGTTCTTCTCCACGGGTGGCCTCAGCACTGGTACATGTGGCGGCACGTCATCCCCGTGCTGGCGCCGCACTACCGCGTGCTGAGCGTCGACCTGCGCGGTTTCGGCTGGTCCGACGCGCCCGCCGGGGACTACTCCAAACAGGCGCTGGCCGACGACATCCTGTCGCTGCTCAATGCGATGGGGCTCGACCGGGTACGCCTCATGGGCCACGACTGGGGCGGTTTCATCGGGTTCCTGCTCTGCATGCAGCATCCCGACCGCTTCGAGCAGTTCATGCCGCTCAACATCATCCATCCCTGGCTGCGCTTCACCGCGCGCGTCGCCGCCTCACTGTGGAGGCTCCCTCACCAGATCCTCCTGACCGCTCCGCTCACTGGGTCACTCGTGCTCCGCCACCGTCCGGAGTTCGCCAAGCTGATGTTGTGGGGCGGCACGCGCAACCACCGCGCGTGGACGTCCGACGAGCTTGAGTCCTTCAGCAGCCGGCTCCGGGAGTCTGAGCGGGCCCGAGCCTCGGTGGCCCTCTACCGCACGTGGGTGGCGCACGAATACATCCCCCTCCTGCGCGGCCGCTATCGCGGCATCCGCCTGCACACGCCGACCCTGATGGTGTTCGGCCGTGAGGACCCAGCGATACGTCCACACGGCTTGAAGGGATTCGAGCCGTACACCGACGATATGGCGATTGAGCTCGTTCCGGGAGTCAGCCACTACATCGTCGACGAGCGTCCTGACATCGTCTGCGACCGAGCACTCCGGTTCTTCGCTGGCCAGCCGGCGGCGGAGATCGCCGCCGGTCCACCCACCGGTCCCCTCGATGACTTCGCACCCTCAGCGAACTTGGCGCCGGCTCAGCCGGTGATCTAAAAAACGAGCCAGGAGGAAGAACTTGACCGTAGCCAGCATCACCTCGCTCTTCTCACGAGAGTATGGGTCGCTAGCCGTCGGCCAGGTGTTCACTACGACCGGACGGACGGTGACCGAGGCCGACCTGGTCAACTTCTCTGCCCTGACCGGCGACTGGCATCCACAGCATTGCGATGCCGAGTGGGCGAAGCAGAGCATGTTCGGAGAACGCGTGGCGCACGGCATGCTGGTGCTTTCCTACGCAGTAGCGCTTGTTCCCTTCGACCCGGCGCGGCTCGTGGCTCTCAGGCGAGCCGAGGCCGTGTTCAAGGACCCGGTGAAGATCGGAGACACGATCCACGCCGAGGGCCGGATCGTGCGGATCAAGCCCATCACCGACGACCTCAGCCTCGTGACGGGAAGCTGGCGGATCGCGAACCAGTACGGGAACACGGTCGTTCGTGCCAGGTTCGACGTGGTGTGGCGCAGCGGCGAGCTGGAGGACGACGCCGGGCTCACCCCGTTGGTCGATGGCGATGATCTCTATCTCGAGGATTTCGACTGATGCTCCTGGATGGGAAGCGCCTCCTGATCACCGGTGTGATGACGCACCGCAGCATTGCCTACACGGTGGCCGAGCAGGCCCAGCTCGCCGGCGCCGAGGTGGTGCTGACAAGCTTTGGGCGCATTCGCCGGATGACCGAACGGGCCGCCAGATCACTTCCGGCGCCGGCTGACGTGCTGGAGCTCGATGTAAATCGCGACGAGGACTACGGGGCGGTGGTGGAGGAGCTGCGCCGGCGCTGGCAAGGTCTCGACGGCGTGCTGCATGCGATCGCCAACGGGCCGCGCGAGGCGTTCGGTGGAAACTTCGTCAACACTCCGGCGGATGCCGCGCTGGCCACGATCCGGACCAGCGCGTACTCGATGAACGCCCTGGTGCGAGCGCTTCGGCCGCTCCTGATCGAAGCCAGAGGGGGCAGCGTGGTCGGTCTCGACTTCGACGCCACCCGCGCCTGGCCCACCTACGACTGGATGGGCGTGGCCAAGGCGGCGCTCGAGTCGATCACGCGATACCTCGCGGCGTATCTCGGACCTCACGGGATTCGCATCAATCTCGTCTCCACGGGGCCGCTGGCCACGCCGTCGGCCTCTTCGATCCCCGGCTTCGCCCACCTGGCCGGCCGAGCCGAGCAGGCACCTCTCGGCTGGGACAGGCGGGACCCCTTGTGCACCGCGCGGACCGCGTGCTTCCTGCTCTCCGACTGGGCAAGCAGCATCTCAGGCGAGATCGTCCACGTGGACGGCGGCTTCCGCTGCATGGGAACCCCGTTCGACGGCATGCACGAGGTCGCCGAAGCGCTCGAGGAAGCGATCGGAGCGGGCGCGTGAGCTCGATCTGTGTGATCGGAGCCGGTTCATCTGGCCTGGCGGCATGCGCTGCGCTTAGACAGCGCGGGCTCGACTTCACCTGCTTCGAGAAGGGATCCGAGGTTGGCGGTAACTGGGTGTTCGAAAACGACAACGGCCGCTCGCCCACCTACGAGTCGCTCCGCACCAACACCTCCCGCAGCCGCTCAGGTTTCAAGCGCTTTCCGCTCGCAAAGTCCTACGGGGAATACCCGCACCACACGAGCATGGCGTCCTATCTGGCGAGCTTTGCGGAGCACATGGAGCTCCGCGACAGCATTCGCCTTCGCACCGAGGTGGCCGACGTGACGCCTGTCGCGGAGGGCTGGCGAGTACGGCTCGACGACGGGACGGAGGACCTGTACTCGTCGGTGATCATCGCGAACGGCCACCACTGGGACCCACGCTGGCCCGACGGAGCGGAAGCCTTCGACGGTGAGCGCCTGCACGCCGCCCAGTACCGGCGACCGGACCCGTTTGCCGGAAAGCGCGTACTCGTCATCGGATTCGGCAACGCCGCCACCGAAATCAGCTGCGAGTTGGCAGGCCACGCGAGCAAGGTGTTCTTGTCCTTCCGCAGGACGCTGCATGTCCTGCCGAGGTACGTCGCGGGGGTGCCCTTCGATCGCATCGAGCAGAAGACGACGACGCGGTTCTTGCCGTGGACGGTCCAACGACTCACGGCGGCTCTCCTGCTGCGCGCCTTTGCCCTACGTCACGCAGATGCCGGCCTGCCGGCTCCCGATCATCGCCTGCTCGAAGGTCATCCGACAATCTCCGATGAGATCTTCCACAAGATCCGGGCCGGCGAGGTGTGCTCAAAGCCTTCGGTGACGCGGTTCGAAGGTCGGTGCGCGCATTTCTCCGATTCCTCGGTCGAGGAACTCGACACTGTGGTCTTCGCCACCGGCTACCGCGTCAGCTTTCCCTTCCTAAACGGGGTGCGACCACCAGTCACCGAGACGCGAGTCCCGCTCTACCGCCGGATAGTGGATCCTGCCGCTCCGGGGCTTTATTTCATCGGACTGCTCAATGCCGTCGGTGGACTGATCCCGGTAGCCGAGGCCCAGGCGGAGTGGATCGCCGGGGTGATCGCCGGCGATATACCGTTGCCAGACCCGGCAGAGATGCGGTCGGTGATCGACAGCGATCCCGAGCGACTCGCGCAGCGCTACGGCGAGCCGAACAGCATCCTCTGCGATCGCTACCGCTACATCCTGCAGCTCGAGAGCGACCGTCGCCGCGCGCGGAAGATCCGCGCCAGGCGGCTCACCGCCAGACCGGAGCTCAAGCCGGCTGCGTGAAGAACCCGGCCGCGGCTTCCTGCTTGATCGCGCTGAACGCGTCGAGGGCGCGGTCGAGATGTTGGTGTTCGTGCGTCGCCATGACGCTGGCCCTCAGGAGCGCTCCGCCCCGGGGAACCGCGGGATACACGGCGGCGTTGACGTATACGCCGCGGTCGTAGAGAGCCTTCCAAAGGCACATCGTGCGGATCTCGTCGCCGATCACGATCGACACGATTGGCGTTTGCTCCTCCGGCCCCTTCAGCTCAGTGCACAGATGGAAGCCGAGGCCTGCCAGGCCCTCGCGCAGGTACGCGGCGAGGGTCAGCGCGCGTAGCGCCCGCTCCTGGCCCTCCGGCGAGCGGCAGATACGAACAGCCTCGAGTGCCGCCCCTACCGCCGCGGGCACCGCGGCGGCGCTGAACACGAACGCTCGCGCCTCGACACGCAGATAGTCGAGCAGGTCCGCCGGCCCGGCCACGAAGCCTCCGCAGCTGGCGAACGCCTTGGACAGCGTCCCCGTCCGCAGCTCGACGCTGTCCTCGACCCCGAGCAGCTCACAGGACCCGGCACGGCGTGGCCCGAGCACCCCGGCGGCATGGGCTTCGTCCACGATCAGGGCGGCGCCATGCGCGCGGCACTGCTCGCTCACGGCGCGCAGGTCGCACAAGCCACCCTCCATTGAGAACACCCCGTCGACGACCACCACTACATTTCCGTCGCCGTCCGCTGCCCGTTTCAGAGCCGGTCCGAGTCGGTCGAGGCGACCATGGCGGTAGGGGACCAGGCGGGCTCGGGAGATCGCCACGCCATCGAGGATCGACGCGTGATCGGCCGAGTCGCACACGACCGCGTCGCGATGGTCGACGAGCGCGGCAAGCGCTCCGCAGTTCGCCTGATAGCCCGTCGCAAAGGCGAGCGCCGCCTCGGTCCCCATCAGGCTCGCGAGCTCCGCCTCCAGCTCGAGGTGCAACTCGGTGGTGCCGTTCAACAGGCGTGACCCGGTAAGCGCGGTGCCGTAGCGCTCGAGCGCCGCTCGCGCTGCCTCCTTCACCCTCGGATCCCCGGTCAGGCCTAGGTAGTTGTTGGATCCGAGCATCACCCGCTCGGCTCCATCCATCATCAGGATCGGCTCTGGCTGCGCTTCAACTCGTCGGAAGTACGGAAAGAAGCCCTCGGCTTCGGCGACTCGATGCAACTCGAGATTCTGCCGCGCTCGCTCCAGCACGGCCGCGAACGCGCTCACGCCGAGGTGCCACTGGGGATTTTGAAGAACTTCGACACCTTCGCGGCCAGTACGAGGTTGCCCTGGACGGAGAGCTTGCCGAACGTGAACAGCCGGATTGGGTTCTCCTGTCCCGTGACAACGCGTACGAACGGGACCGGCGCAATCGCGATAGTGGCGCTCGGTTGGGGGTGGGAGCCCGGGCTGACGCTGCAGGCGCGCTCCCGGATGATCATGTGAAAGGTGTCGAATCCGCCCCCGGGTCGGCCCAAGATCCGCCACTCGACCACTGCGTCCGTGTCTCCTGCCGCGCCCGGGTCGAAATACTCAGGCATCTGCGAGAAGATGGCCTTGAGGATGACGTCCCTGTCTTCGGCGATTCGGGCTTCCAGCTGGTCGTCGGACAGCTGCAGGGCCAGGGGTATGTAGTTACTGATGTTGAGCTGTTCGGGAGCGGACTGCTGTTCGTCCATCGGTACTCGTTCGCTGGCTAGGCCGAAAGCCCACCGTCGACAGTGAGGACGGCGCCGTTGACGTAGCTGGCCTCCTCGGAAGCTAGGAACCGCGCGCATGCCGCCACCTCGGTGGCCAGTCCCATCCTGCGTGCCGGGACGACGGCGACGATGCCTTCGTGCAGGTCGCGCGTCATGTCCGACTCGATCAACCCTGGCGCGATGGCGTTCACGGTGATGCCGCGACGGGCAACTTCGGTGGCCACCGTCTTGGTCATCGCCACAAGGCCGGCTTTTGCCGCGGCGTAGTTCGCCTGACCCGCGTTTGCTCGCAAGCCGACCACGGATGCGATGTTGATGATCCGGCCGAATCGAGACCTGATCATGTGCATGAGTGCCTGTCTAATCATGCGGAATGGGGCCGTCAAGTTCGTGTCGATGACCCGCTGCCAGTGCTCATCCTTCATCTGCGGCGATAGGGCATCCATCCGGATCCCTGCGTTGTTGACGAGCACCAGCACCTTGCCAAGTTGCTCCGCGGCTCCCAAGAGCTTCTCGGGCGCGTCGGGATCGGTCACGTCAGCACAGGCCAAAATCGAGCGGGACCCGGCGGCCTCGATCCGCGTCGCGGTGGCTTCGGCGCCTGCCTGATCACTGCGGTAATTGAGAGCGATCGGCCACCCAGCCTCCGCCAGGGACACGGCTATCTCGGCGCCGATGCCCCTCGAGGCGCCGGTGACGAGTGCACATCCCTCTCTCGACTGCATCGCGGTGAGCCTACCGGGAGCGCGTCTATCTGGGCGAGACGGTGCCAGATAGCGCCTCCACCAGTTGGCTAGACAACCCACCGGCCGTAAAAATGCAGCCATGCCCCTGGCCACCGTCCCGGAGCGCAGCACCGGCGGGGGAAACGCACGCGTCACGATCGTCGCGGTTGGCACGCGTGGCGATGTCCAGCCGTATGTGGCGCTCGGTCATGGGCTGGCCAACGCCGGCTGGAACGTGAAGGTCGCCACCCACGAGGAGTTTCGACCCTTGGTCGAGGAGTGGGATCTCGACTACGCGTCTATCGGAATCAGTCCGCGCCAGATCATCGAGGACGGCATCGCTCAGAGCTGGCTGAACGCAGGACGCAATCCATTGCGCTTCCTCAGCGAACTCGCGGCGGTGATCGGGCCGCGAGTCGAGGGCCTGTTCGAAGACTGTCTGGCGGCGTGCGTCGATGGTGATGTTGTCCTGTATTCACCACTTGGATTCCCGGCCTACCACGTCGCCGCCTACTACCGGACGCCCTGCATCGCTGCACTGCACGTTCCCATGGCCCGAACCGACGAGTTCCCCAGCGTCGCCGGCATCCCGCTTCCCTTCTCCGTCGGGCCGCTTGGGAACCGGCTCTCCCACGCGATCATGGAGCAAGCGTTCTGGCGTCCCTTCGCGGGTGTAGTGAACCGGTGGCGAGACGATCATGGACTGGTGCCGATCGGCCGCCTCGGTCTGCATCACCATCTCCGCCGAGAGCAACACCAGGTCCTTCTCGGCTACAGCGAGCACGTGTTGCCTCGTCCTCACGACTGGCCGCCCGAGATCATGCATGTCACGGGGTACTGGCAGCTGCCTGAGCGAGGCGAATACAACCCGCCGCCACGCGTGGTCGAGTTTCTACAAAGCGGTCCCGCGCCCGTTTACATCGGGTTCGGCAGCATGCGGCCGGCCGATCCCGAGGCGATGACGAGCACCCTTCTGGCGGCCGTTCGGTCCGTGGGTTGCCGCACGATTATCGAGCCGTCCTGGGACGGGATCGAGGAGCGCGCGCTCCCCGGCGAAGTGCTCGTGATACGTGACGTCCCGCACTCGTGGCTTCTGCCCCGCGTAGCAGCGGCGGTGCATCACGGCGGAGCGGGCACGACGGGCGCTTCGTTGGCGGCTGGACTACCCACGATCGTCTGCCCGTTCTGGGGTGACCAGTTCTTTTGGGGCAGCCGTGTCAATGCGCTCGGCGTCGGTCCAAAGCCGATTCCGCAGAAGCGGCTGAAGCCCTCGAGGCTTGCCCGAGCAATCTCGGAGGTCCTTAGCGAGCCTACGATTCGCGCTCGGGCCGCCGTCCTTGGAGAGCGCTTGCGCGCCGAGGACGGCGTGTCCCACGCAGTGCAGGTGCTCGAACGCCTCGCCTGGCGGCTGGGCGTCGCTTGCTAGCGCTAGGCGGAGCTAACCCGGTCAGTACGGCCTGCGTGACCTCAGGATCACCTGGGTCCCGTGCGCGGGTGGCAAGATCATTCCCCGGCGACGGATGGGTTCGGGCCTCGGCCTTGCCGGCTCGAGGTGCGCGTGACGCAGGATCGTCCCGACTATCACCTGCATCTCGGCCAGCGAGAACGATCTGCCAGGGCACTGCCGTATGCCCCGGCTGAACGTCAGCCACGTCTGCTGCTGCGGCGGCTCATTGAGAAACCGCTCTGGCCTGAACGACATGGGCTCCGGGTATAGGTCCGCACGTCGGTGCATCAGGTGGATGGCAGGGACGACGAATGTCCGTGGCGGCAGGTCAAAGCCGCCAAGCCGATAGGGCCGTGAGAGTTGACGCGCCACACCGGGGAACGGCGGATTGAGGCGCAGCGTCTCGGCGATCACCGCGTTCGTGTAGTCCGAGGCGCCCTCCGTGTGCGCCTCCTCGACGGCCCGGTCCCGGGCCCTGGGATGCCGAAGGAGGTGCTCAAACGTCCAGGCTAGGCTGGTCGCGGTGCTCTCGTGTCCCGCGAGCACAAGCGTGAGCAGCTCGTCGCGAAGCTCGTGATCGGTCATCCTCCGGCCGTTCTCATCGCGGCTGAGGATGAGGAGTGACATCACGTCCTCGCGGTCAGATGTCGCTGGATCGGCCCGTCGTGCCGCGAGCTCGGCATAGATCGCCTCATTCACCTCTCGCATCGCCTTTTCGAAGCCCGGCACACCGGGACCGAACGGCAGGCTGAACAGGATCTCGGCGAGCACTGAGGTGCTGACCTTGTCCATGAACCCACGGATCGCCGCATGCAGGCGCGACGAGGTGTGTGCCGCTTCTCCGCCGATGACGGCGTCGAGGATTACCCTGAGCGTTAGGTCACGCATGCGGTCCGCGAGCGCGAACGGACGGTTGAGGGGCCACTTCGCGAGCTCCTCGCGAGTAATACGCTCCGATGCTTCGTGGTAGTGGGCCATCCGCTCAGACCGGAACGGGGGCAGGATCCTGCGGCGGTGCTCGAGATGCTGCTTGCCGTCAAGCAGCAGCACAGAGTTGGGCCCGAACGTGCTCAGCATCGCATGGCGAGTGATGCCAGCCAGGAACAGGTCGGGGTCACCGGTGAGCACGTCCTTGGCGAGCGCAGGGTCGACGATGAACACCATCGTCGCCACGCGTCCCGGATCGAAGCCCCAGAGCCGGGCCGTGAATAGATTGCCGTACCGCCGCCAGCACATCTCCATGAACCCCGCCGGACGTCGCAGCCAGAAACCGGTTTGGAGCGACGCCGGCAGCGAGGGTCCGGGTGGCAGGTGCCTGCGACCCGGGGACGACTCGGACGCGATCAGCGGCTGACGGTGGATTTCCGGCGGCGGGGCGGTTGCAGTCTCAGTCACTAGTGCTCCAGGGGCGACTTCACACTATTCCGGCAGCCCGCGCAGCCTCGGCGGCCTCCCAAAGGGTCGCCATCGGATCCCTCGCAGGCCGCCAGCCAAGAAGCTTGTTGGCCTTGGCGCAGTCGACCGTCATGGACCGGGCCAGCATATTCGCCAAGAGCCGCCCCCGTGAAGAGCTCCAGGGGTAGAGATGGATCGCGCGTGCGGCGCCCCGGGCGAGCGCTCGTGGGACCTTGATCGCCGTCCATCCCAGAGAGCGGGCCACGTCGGTTTGGCCAACGTCGCCTGACCCGGCAATGTTGTAGGCGCCCGGCGGTGCGCTGCTTGTGAGCGCCGAAACGATTGCCCGCGCAAGGTCGTCTGCATGAACAAGCTGCCAGCGAACCCCGGTGTCAGGCATCGTCAGGGGTCCGAGTCGCCCGTCTAGATACCGACGTCTCAGCGACCCTGGGAGCCTCGCGGAGAATGTGACGTGAGGATTAGCCCGAATCAATCCGAGCGAGCCGCTGCCCGCGACGATACAAGGTCGAAGAACGTACAGAGCCATGTCTGACTCTGCCGTGAGGTCGGTGAGCATCTGTTCACAGCGCGCCTTGTGTGAGGAGTAGATGTCCCCTGGAGACTGCGCGATTGGCGTTCGCTCAGTGATCGGAAGCTCGTGGTCCCGCGCAAAGCCATATGCGGCGACTGATGAGGTGTAGACCAGCCTGCTGATGCCGGACTGCTTGGCCGCCTCATAGATCGACCGGACGCCGTCGATGTTTGTCCGCACCATCTCGGCCCTGGTTCCGAACATGGAAAACGCCAGATGTACCAACGCGTCTGCTCCGTCGAGAAGAGGGCGCATAGCTGCTTGATCGCACACATCGCCCGGCCGATAGTCGATCTTCGGGCCCTCCGCTTCGCCCGCGACTCTCCGCGATATCGCTCGAATCTCTGCAACCTCGGGATGCTGCGAAAGCATCTTGAGTAGTGGTCTTCCAACATCTCCCGTAGCCCCGGTGACAACTACAGTCAGCTTTTTCGCTGACTCTGGCCGCGTGCCGAGGTTCATCGCGGTCCGGTGGCGAAGCTGGCGACTCGGTTGACCACGTCTGGATGGTCAACCCACGGCCAGTGGCCGGCGTTTGGACAGTGGAGGAGCTCGGCGTTGGGTAGGGCGGCTGCGTAAGCATCGCCGAATTCCGGTCCGGCGTATGGGTCTCGATCGCCCCAGACGACGAGCGCCGGCATCTGTAGAGCAGAGAGCGAGCGCCCTCCCGCTTCGAGCGCGGATTGGCTGGCGCTGCGGTACAGCCGCAGGATGGCACGCTTAGTGGCGCGGTCGAAGTGGGCGGTTAGACCACCGATGAAGTCGGGCGGGAGGGACGGATTAGCCGCCTGAAGCCGTGCCGCGAGCAGCTTGCGGCCGGTTGACAGCATCATCAGGTCTCCGATGAGGGGCCGTCGCCACCACCGAGCGACTGTATGCCAGCGATATTTTCCGAATAAGGGGATCGGGTTGATCATCACTAGCCGCTCGATTCGTTCCGGGCGGCGTTGAGCAAAGCTCAAAGCAGCCCCTCCCCACGCGTGCAGGACAAGGGTTAGTCGTTCGAGCCCGACACGATCGGCGAATTGCTCGACAACATCTCCGATCCCATTGATCGAGTAATCGAAGGCATGTGGCTTGCCGGAGCGACCGAATCCAGGCAGATCCATAGCTATGCCGCCCACCGTGCGAAGGAAGGGCAACCAATCATCGGAGCTGCCGGGGACGCCGTGCACGTACAGAATTGATGACTGTCGGACCGGCGCCGTCCGCCAGAAGAGACGTACTCCTCGAAGCTCGACCGGCACTTGCTCGATCACGGACACGCCGGCCTCAGGCTCTCCTCCTTCGGAGTCAGGAGAGCGCGGTCGTCACCAGTCTGAAGCTCTCCGGAGGGGTCCCCACCAGCTGCCCGCGTGCCCAGGACCCGGATTCGGGCTCCGCGAGCGGGTGCGAGCACGATCAGGCGGCGGCGCGATCGCTCGCGACGCCGTCGAGCACGAGCTAACTGCAGGCGCACAACTGCGGTCGCGATCACCGCTTTCATCTGCCATTGGGCAAACGATGCGCCCAGGCACCGCCGTACACCGCCGCCGAACGGCAGCCACGTGTACGTATCCGCCGGCGTGTCGATAAACCGCTCCGGCCAAAACGCTAGTGGGCGCTCGTAGTAGCGAGCATCGCGCTGGATGAGCCACGGGCAGAGCGTCACGACGACGCCGGCGGGGACAGTGAATCCGTCCAGCTGTGTCTCGCGGGTCAGCTTGCGATCGACAATCGGAACGGGAGGATGCAGACGCAGGCCCTCCTTGACCACCGAATCGAGGTAGGGATTGTCCAGCTCGCAGCGTTGGCATTCGTCTAGCAGCCGGCGGCCGACCGCGTCATCGCGGACGATGTGTAGGAAGGTCCACGCAAGGGCGGTCGAAGTCGTGTCGTAGGCCGCCAGGACCAAGGTGATGAGCTCGTCGCGCAGCTCGCGGTCGCTCAGGCAAGAGCCGTCGGCCCGTTTGGCGTCGACGAGCAAAGCCGCGATGTCGACGTCTCCCGGCGCCGATCGGCTGGCGCGCCGCGCCGATATCTCACGCTCGAGAAGTACGTCGACCTTCGACTTGACGCGCTCGTAGCGGCGCCAGAGGTTGATCGGGCCAATTCGATGGGGGAGATCGGTCGCGACGATGCCGAGGGGGTGACTGATATACGCAGCCAGCTCGGCTAGTGCCTCTTGGAGCGGACTCGGCGCTGACTCGGGCGGATGGCCAAAGATGACGCGCATAATCAGATCCAGCGTCAGATCTTGAAGCAGGGGCAAAAGCGGAAAGCTCTGGCCACTCGGCCAACGCTCGATTGAACGCTGGGCCACATCGATCATCTCTGCGCGGTACCGGTCGAGATTCTCGCCGTGGAACAGCGGCAGCATCAGCTTGCGCTCGATCACGTGCGCCGGGCCATCGCGCAGAAAAATGGATGTGGGTCCCTGCAGCTCAGCCATTGCCTCACGTGCGGCGCCTGCGGCGAAGACAGCTGGATCTCCGAGCAGCACTGTTCTTGCGTGCTCGCGGCTGCTGAGTACGACAAGCACCGTCTCACGCTGCGGTTCGTATCCCCGCATTCGCAACGTGAACGCCGGGCCGTACTTGGTGCGACAGTGATCGAGCCAACCCAGGGGCGAGGTGATCCACTTCAGCATCTGCACCCGCGCGGGCGCTGTAGGGCCCGGAGGGAGCATCACCGCGGGGGGCTAGTCACGGTTGGCATCGGCACAACTCTCGCCGTCGTATCAGTCGCGGCCAGCATCGGCACAACGCTCGCCGTATCAGTCACGGTTGGCATCGGCACTCGCTCGCCGCGGTATCACCAGCCGCTGTCGCCCGGCCGAGCTATCCAACGAGCTGCTGGTTTGGCTGCCGTCCCGGCTCGGGCGCTCGGTCATCTACCGTGAGTCCGAGCGCCTGAGCACCCTGGACAACAGATTGCGGGTCGGCGCCACATTCCGCCAGCAACTCCGCAAAGCCCTCGGCGAAATCGTCAACTAGCTGCTGGTGGTCAGGAATGGCGTCTCGGTCGGACATCACGTGGCAGCGAGCCGCACCGTTATAGCTGCTCATTGCGATCGCGAGCCGGTTGTGCGGAGGCAGGAACCCAGCTGATAGCACCTCTTCCAGCTGGCACCCGAACATGTAGTACGGCTCTTCAGGACCGCGCAGGGCTGACGCCGCAAAGTTGAACCAATCCGGGCGGGACGTACGTTCCATTACTGCACGCATCGTGAAGCCTGGCATGAGGTTCACAAACCGGAACACCTTCCATCCTGCCTTGGCGACATCTTGTTGTTTGGAGATGCTGTCTGCGATCGCCGCTACGCGCTGGGCAGACGACATCTCCCACATCGGAACCGAAACCCACATTCCCCCAACCTCATTCCCGAGTTCTCGCGACGCGTCGCTTCTGAACGCAATCGGAACCGCCACGCGCAAGGTGAGAGATGAGGTGTCGACTCCCTGCCGCTGGAGCCACCGAGCCAGGCCGATCGCGAGGCCGGCGAGGTAGACAGAGGTAACCGACGCGCCGATTCGCTCCTTGGCCGCAAGAAGCTCGGACACCGGAAACTTCACCAGACCGTTGGCGGGCGGTCCTGACCGACGTCCGCTCAAGACCGATATCGGTTGACACTTCCAGGTCTGGGGTCGCTGACGAGAGATCAGGCTTACCTGCTGACCAAATGAAGCGAGCCTGCGAAGCGCCCCTCGCATGTCGGAGACCGCATCTGCCAGCGCGCCGAGGACGGCCTTTCCCAGGCCCATGGCGCGGTCAAGTGCTCCTAACAGCTGTGCAGACAGGCTCGGAGTAGGCGAGGGCAGCCACGGCGTGTCCGTCCCTTCATTCCTCGGCGCCGCGCCGGCGTCACCTCCAGGCGCAGAATCCATGAACGTGGGTTGCAACTCGAGGAGTCCCAAGGCGTCTGCTGCGGCGTGATGCATCACGAAAACGATGCCCCATCGACCTTCATCGATCCTCGGAACAAGCCAGATCTTCCACAACGGGTGTGCCCGGTCGAGGGGAGGATGGACAAGCGATTCGAGGAAGCTGCGGAGTCCGTCGTAAGTCGGTGTGCCCTCGTAATCAGCGACTTGGATATGACGGTGGATGTCGAAATCGGCGTCGTCGACCCATAGCGGCCTGAATATGTCGAACGGGAACCGCAGGACTCGGTGCCTCATGCGTGGAACGCGATCGAATCCCGCCTTGAACCTGGCAAGGAAGTCCTCGAATGAGGGCAGCTCTCCGCGGAAGAACCCCAACACGCCCATCTGAGCCGGCAAATACGGCTCGCCTGGGAGCTGGCTGTCACCGAGAAACCACACTGTGTCGATGACACTGATCCGGTCCATGTGCGCGGTCTTGGTTCGGTCCACTGGCTAGCCCCTGTCTAGATGGTTACGCTCGCGGATGACACACGAGGCTTGATGATCATCTCGGCTCCGCGTCGGGGAGCGACCGTCACGGCTCGTCGCCGCGTGAGTTCGGCGCGTGAGCCAATCGCACAGATGTCGTTCTCTGCGAGTATTGCTCGCAGAACGATCTTCATTTCCAATTGGGCGAACCCAGCGCCGATACATCGCCTGCGTCCCCCGCCGAATGGCAGCCACGTGTAGGTTCCCGGCACCCTGTCTAAGAAGCGCTCAGGGCGGAACTCATAGGGAGATGGGTATATAGCCGGATCATGGTGGATCAGGTACGAACTTGGTCCGATCAGTACCTTTCCAGGCAGCGTCGAGCTGCCAAGTGCCAGGGGCTGGGTCGCGAATCTCATCGCGCCGATGGGAAGGACGGGCCGCCGGCGAAGCACCTCGCAAACCGTTGCGCTCAGGTAGGCGTCGCCTGCGTCGGCATCGATCTCGTTGAGCAGGCGGCGTTTGACCGATGGGTTGCGCGTCAGCGCCTCGAAGCCCCACGCGAGTTCCGATGCCGTCGTTTCGTGGCCGGCGACGATCAGCGTCATGAGGTGATCTCGGATGTCGGAAGCGTCGAGTGGCCGGCCATTCTCTTGGCGCGCATCGAGCAACAACGACAGGATGTCCTCGCCACGGTCCTGTGTCTGACGCTCCGCGATCACGGAATAGATCAAGTCGTCGATCTGACTACGGAGGCTGGCGAACCGCGGCAGGTCGCCCAAGGTTCCGAAGACCCCTTGCTGGCCGATCCGGGGCAGCACCACCCGATCCGACTGGCGTCCACGCCGTTGGGGCGCGATACGCCCTAGCCGCTCGAATGGCTCGACGAACATGCGTACCGGTGGCAGGGAGGCGAGTGGGTGCGCGCTTATCTCGAGGATCCTCGTGAGTGCGTTCGCGAGCGACCTGATGGCTGGATGGTCAGTGGTCCCGAACACGACGCGCAAGATGATCTCGAGTGTGAGACGCTGAAGCCGAGGATGTAGTGCGAGTTTCTCGTCGCGAGGCCACGTGGCGCAGTCATGCTCGGCCGTCTCTCGCATGATGTCTTCGATCCGCTCCATGCGGTCGCTCCGAAAGGCCGTGAGCGTCAGGCGGCGAGCGGCCATGTGTTCCTCCCGTTCGAGCAGCATCACTGACCGGGGTCCGACCAACGGTTCAAGGACCTTTGCGGCGGCGCCTGCACGAACTGTGTCCGGTGAGGCGGCGAAGAGTTCACGCGCCTCGTCAGGGTCACTCACGATTACGAACGGGGCGTATCCGTGTAGCCGTAGCGTGAATTGCGTTCCGAACCGCCGGCGGCAGCCTTCCAGCAGCGGTAGAGGCCGCGCGAGCCAGCCAACCGTCTGCAACGTGCGTCCATACCGAGGTCCGGGAGGAAGCGCAGGCCGGTTCACGCTTTCCAGTCCGTGCTGGATTGCTGCCTCGGGAGCGAAGGTGCTAGCCACGCAGTCGTCTACAGCGGAGTGGTGTCGATTCCGAATGCCACTGTCAAATCACTCAGGACGACACTGCCGAGCTGGCTTCTATCGTGGAGGTAGCTCAACGGCCCGCGCGCATTGAATGCCCAGGACGCGGACATCGCCTTGGCCCGGCAGACAATGACGTTACGCGCCACCACCGTACGATCGTCGATTCGTTGTCTGGTGGTGATCGGAAACACTTGCCATCCGGGAAGTAGCCGTACCCTCGATCTGAACTTGACTGAGGCCACGTGCCGGCCGTCCCGGAACGCCATCAGCTCGCCCCCGGCGGCAGTCGTTTGGCCCGAAAAGAGAGCCATCTCCTTGGGAATGGCCCAGAGCGACCTTGCGCCAAGCCGCGACCGGTCACTGTCAACCCAGATGTGAGGGATTGTGAGAGCCAGCTTGCGTGAGGACCAGATCGGCAGCACGACGAGCAACTCTCTGTATTCGATGACACTACCGGGCGTGTACTCAGCAAATGCGACGCCCACGACGATTCTTCCGCGGACCGCAAGAGGCCGCATTCCGAGGGGAACGTACGCAAGCGCAGCCTCGGGGATGGCGTGTTCCGGGACGAGCAAGAGGCTGGCGACGAGCTGACCGCCTAGGCGCCAGGGAGGCGGCGGATAGGCGAAGTCCGCTGAGGCCTCCCCCGGTTGCGGAACCGCCGTTTGAATCGACGTTCCGTTGTCTAGCAAACGCCAGCAGCCCGCTTCTGCATCGGGAATGCTGGCTCCAGGGCTCCGTTCCCTACGCTCGACCAAGCTGAAGCATCGACGAGTTTGACCAATAAACCGTCGGGGTCGCGTACGAAGTAGGCGTTGCCCTCGCTTTCGCGCGTGGGGCTCGAGGCGTGCCGTGAGCCCAGTGTCTTGAGCACGCGGTCGACGTCGGCAACCCAGATCGTGGTGTGGCTTTCCCCGTGGAGGCGTCGAGTCGACGCAGTTCTGGCGCTCTTCGCCTCGACCAGCTCTAAGCGAGGCCGCTCGCCCGCAATGCCAAGAAAAGCCTCGTCGTAGCCATGTTCGTTTCGCCTGCGAAACACCACATCGAGGCCGAGGGTCGTGTAAAAGGCGACCGACGTATCTAGGTCTTTGACGGCGTGGCTCGTGAGGACCGCGGCCGGGACGAGATTGGTCGCGGTTGCCCCGTTCAGGGCAACGCCATCCGCGGCGGCGCTTGCTCCCAAAGCGGCAACTCGCCGCAAGCTCACGCGACGCCTCACCTCATCGCGCAGGTCGCGCACCGAAAGTCGTTGGCTTGAGGCGCATTCCAGCCATTCCTCCTGCTCGTCCACCGTCAGGGGCGCCACAACCTCGTGGTGACTCCAGGACAATTCTTCCCGGCGTCGGGAAAAATCGAACCGCTTGGCCACGTAGACGATATTGGCGAGGGTCTTCTTGTCATAGCCGAGAATCCTCGCCGCGCGGGTGTATTTCTCACCCCAGCGGCTGTTGCCATAGATCAGCCAGTCCCCGATCCACCACTTGCTCCAGCGCGCGTGACGGCCGAGCCTCCGGCCTTGCTCCACCCACGCTGGTAGGTCCATGTCGTCGCCAGGGCGCCATCCCGGACCGACAATCGTGCGCTTGGGCCTGGGCCGCACCGAAGCCAAGCTCCGGAGAGCTCCCACTGACTGTCGCCGGTGTCTCGAACCCGCAACGCCATTGGCCGCGCGGGCTGCTGTCGGCTGCTTGGCTGTTGCAGTCATCGAGGCTTACTGAGGATCGACGGCGGCCTTCCCGGACCCAGCGGGAATCTGACATATCTCGTTCTGGTGATCAAGGCTGAAAATTGGGCACGGAGGAGGGCGGGACGAGGGCCTGATCGCGGGCGCTACCGGCGATCATCAGATGCCGTCTCGGAGCCGTTGCTCGTAGCCGAGTCGTGCGGCTGGATCCGCACTAAGGGCGATTCGTTCGCCGCCGAATACACGCTCCACCAAGCGTCGAGGCCACCTTGGCAATAGGCCGAAGAGAGTGATCATGGCCGCGGCTCTCGGAACATGGACATTCAGGCGCGGGCGTTCGAGCACCCGGATGACGGCTCCGGCCACCTGCTCGGGACCGACTGTCCGGATGAGACGCGGCGCGGGCAGACCAGCGGCGAGGTCTGTATCGACTGCCGCAGGCATGACGCATGAGATGGAGATCCCGCTTCCCTGAAGCTCGTCTGCGAGCGCGGCACTAAATCCGACGACGGCATATTTGGAGGCACAGTACGTTGCGAGCCCGCCAAAGCCGGCACGGCCGGCCTGTGATGCGACATTCACGATGTGTCCGGACCCACGAGGCGCCATCCGCTCCAGTGCCAGCTTCGTTCCGTTGATCACGCCGAGAACGTTGACCGCAACGATTCGGTCGGTCATGGCGTCTGGCTCATTGAGGAGATGGCTGATGGGCATGATGCCGGCGTTGTTCACCAGCACATCGACTGCGCCCAATAGGCCATCGACCTGGTCGAGGAAGTGCGCAAAGGACCGGCGGTCTGTCACGTCGAGAGGCAGACCGACGACACCCGCGCCGAGTTCAGACGCGGTACGCGTAGCGAGCGTCTCGTCGATGTCCCCGATGGCCACGTGTGCGCCCCTGGCCGCAAGCGCGCCAGCCGTTGCCCGCCCGATGCCGCGCCCGCCGCCAGAGATCGCGACGACACGGCCACGGAGCGAGTTGCGGCGCTGTCGTCTCACGTAATGGTCGAGCCAGAACCGATGGCGTGAGCGTACTGGCGCTGCTGGGATCCCTCCCTCGGCGACCCCGCTGCGGGCACCCGCCGCCGAGCCCGCCTCGCGAGCCCGCCTCGCGAGCCCGCCGCCTCCGGCACTCCGCCTCGGGGCCGGGCCGGGCCGTGGTCAGCCTACGTCTAGAACCCCCTGCCCGCGCGCGAACCACACCGAGTGGTCCTTCCAGTCGTGCGCCATCAGCGCGCCGCCGGCCAGAGCCAGCGCGACGAGCGACTTAGGAGGCGTAGGCGCCGGCTTGACCTGACCGGCGAGTAAGCCGACGCAGGAGATCAGCGCGACGATGCTGCCCGTGGCCCCGTGATGGCACCGCTGGCCGGCAATCCACAGGCGGCGATGGAGCGCGTCGAACTCGAACAGTCTGGGCCGCGTATGTGAGCGTTGCCTGCGCATCCATGCTCCTCATCTGTGTCTTTAATCGACACAAAAGAGCCAGCTGCTTAGCCTTTCCGGCGCCTATCCAATTCGCGATCCGGGTGCCGCCTCCTTGTCGGGACGGAGCAAAACGACGCCGTGGCGCTCGTCCAGCGCTCCCAGCACGAGCACCTCTGAGCGCACGGGCCCGATCTGTCGGGGCGGAAAGTTGACGACGCCAACCACCAACGAGTCCTGGAGCTCCTCGAGCGGGTAGTGAGAGATCTGCGCCGAGGATCGCTTGAGCCCGAGCTCGGGTCCGAAGTCGATCGTCAGCTTCCAGGCAGGGACGCGTGCCTCAGGGAATTCCTCGACCTCGACGACGCGGCCAACTCGCATGTCGACCGCGTGGAAGTGGTCGATGTCGATCAAGTGGTCGACGTGGTGCTTTGCGAGGTGTCGATCAAGTCGTCGACGTGGTGCCTTGCGAGGTGGTGGAGGTCGTAGTCGTCTGCGACGAGTCGCTCGACGCAGAGGTGCCGGAGCCGCCTCCACTCGATGAGCTGCTCTGCCCGGGGGGCGGGCCGATAGGGCCTGAGGACGGCCCCTTGGTCGATGTCGTACCGCTGCCGGGCGATGTGAGCACGGTCGGATCGTTCTGGGTGTCCGTGCGTCCGGGGGGCGGCGTCTTGTGCCGAGTCGCGATGAGCTTTGACTTGAGCGCCCCGGCTACCGGAAGTGTGTGCTTCGCAGTTGCCTTGGAGTGCGCTTTGGACTTGCCCTTGAGAAGTGCGGCTTTGTGGTGGTGCTTGGACGCTGCGAGCTGTCCCTTCCTGCTCGTTTTGACGTGCCCGATCGCCCGAGCCGGGTGGACCGCTTCTGTGTGACTGGCGGGGACGACGGCGGCCGCCACCAATGGATGAGTGCGGAAATGGGAGCGGTGGTGGCCGTGCGAGGCTTCCACAGCGCCGACCGTGACGATCGCGGCGGCGAGGCCGGCGGCCGCCTTGGTGGCGAGCGCCCCTGCCCCGGCTGAGATCGCCCCTGTGGTGGAGACAGCGGCGGTGGCTCCTGCGGTTGCGGCGCCGCCCGCGGTCGCCGCGCCGCCGGCGGTGGCCGCGCCGCCCGCGCCGCTGGCCGCGGCACCCGTTCCGCTCACCGCGCCGGTCGCCCCCGCTGCGCCCGAGCCGGTTCCGGCGGAGCCGCCGAGATGGGTCAGGAGCAGCTTTTTCAAGAGGACGAGCGGTCCGAGGGGCAGGAGGGCGGCCAGCGCCTTGTTGGTCTGCTTGAGCTGTTTCTCGAAGCTCGAGCAGCGCTGGCAGGTACGCATGTGGCGGCGGACGAGCGGGGTGGCGCGCTTGCGCAGGCCTTCGGCGACCTCGGCCAGCTCGATTCGTACCTCGGCACATGACAGCTGACGAGCCTCGGCCGCTTCGGCGAGCGAGATCCGTGCCCGGACGAGCAGCGACTTGACGCCGGGAACGGTCGTGTCCATTGCCTCGGCGATCTGCTCGTAGGACAGGGCATCCATCTCACGCAGGATCAATGCGGTGCGCTGTGTCTCCGGGAGCTGCTGGATGTCGCCGACCAGGAGCCTGAACTGCTCGCGGTCGTGGACCTTGTCGGCGGTGCTTGCGCCGTTCTCGGAAAAGTGGATGTCCATCGAGTCGACGCCGATCGCCTGAGCGCGCCGGAGGTGGTTCAGGCTCCGGTTGCGGGCGATCCGGTAGAGCCACGGCCTGACATTGATCGGGCGGTCGTCGGCGACCATCGCGTTGAAGGCCGCGGCGAACACCTCCTGGAGGACGTCCTCGGCGTCCTCCCGCGACCCGAGCAGATGCCGGCAGAAGGCCAGCAAACGCGACTGATAGCGGGAGACGAGGACCTCGAATGCGCTTTGGTTGCCCCTCCGCGTGAGGGCGATCAGACGCTCGTCGGACTGCAGCCGCAGCAGTGGCGACTTGGCGTGAACACCAATCCCACCGGAGTATCTGAGTGCGGAGACTTCCATGCGAAGCGCGGGGCGAGCGCGGGGCAAGCGCGACCGTACTTCTCCCCCCCGTAAGACAAGGTAGCAGCCAAAAAGTTGCGCAATCGAGGTGTGTCAGAGGTCTTGCCGCGCGCGCGTGTAGATGTTGGGAGAGCCGTTGCGGGAGCCGTGCGGCGGGGGCGGCGTTGTGGGGGGCCGCGTGGGGGAGCCGTGCGCGGGGGGCGCGTGGGGGAGCCGTGCGCCGGGGGAGCGCGGGGGAGCCGTGCGCCGGGGGGAGCGCGGGGGGCGTGCGCGGGGGCTGTGCGCGGCCAGGGCGCGGGGGCACATGCGCGGGGGCCCGGGCGCGGGAGGGGCGGCTGTCCTCTTGGCGCCCGCGCTTCGGCGAGCGACGCTTATCCGCCCCGCGTCACCTGTCGCTGAGGTCCGGGGCAGATAAGCGTCGGATTTCGATGCCTATCTGCCCCACGTCGCGGGCCCGGGGGGAGCGGGGCAGATAGGCGTCGCTTTGGCCGCGGACGCGCGGACGCCCCGGAGCGCCAGGCGAGAGCACGCCAAAGTGCCCGGGGAGGGATTCGAACCCCCACGTCCGTGAGGACCATCGGGTTTAAGCCGATCGCGTCTACCGTTCCGCCACCCGGGCGAGGAGCACACGGTAGCGCCATGCAAACGCACAGCTGGGGCCGCGCCCCGGCCGCTGGGGCCGCGCCCCCGGCCGCCTGGACTGCGCCTCCGGCGCGCGGAGTCGTAGCCGTAGCGCCGAACAGGCTCAGGCTCGAGTGGAGGGTTACGTGAGTAGCTCGGCTGGCGGAGCGCGACTCGGCTTACGAGGGCGGGCCACGGCTGGAGGGTTGCCAGGGTGCGGCGGCCGTCGGTACCAGGGTGGCTATCGGATGGCGGACGACCGCCATGCCACGAGCTGGACCGTCCACGCCCCACGAGCGGACCGTCCACGCCCGCCGACCTCCCGCGTCCACCTTGCCCCGCCATCCGCGGCAGGGCCCATCCGAGCCGCCCCTTCGCCCCACACCCGCGCCCAACCCGCACCGCCCATCTACCCCCAGATTGCGCCCATGTTGAGCTTGGGTTGAGCCGCCACGCCGCGCAAGCTTTCCCACCCGCCAACCGTTCTCTGGAGTGGAGGAGAAATGCCCCGCTCGCAACCCCCGTCGCAGCACCACCCCCCACCCCACGATTTCCCGCGCCGAACGGCCCCCAACCGCCGTCGGTTCCCATTTGACTGTGGAATAAAGCCCCTGGTAGCTTCGCTGCCCCTTAGCGCAGTGCCCCCGTACGGCGCAGGGCAAATCATGGACTCGCGTGGGAGGAGTCGATTGTCTAGGTCGCGGAAGTGCGCAATTCATCTGTGATCGGTCGGGTCGCGGCGCTTCGCGGCGCTCGGCCTGGCCATCGTCGCCGTCCTCGTGATCCTGCTCTCGGGAGGATCCAGCTATCAGGTCAAGGCGGTCTTCCAGAACGCCGGCCAGATCGTCTCCGGCGACCAGGTGGAGATCGCCGGCAACCCGGTCGGGCACGGTCTCCGACATCTCGCTGACCAAGCACGGCGATGCCCAGCTCACGCTGAGCATCAACGACTCCCACTTCACGCCGCTGCACGAGGGCACCACGGCGATCATCCGCCAGGCATCGCTCTCGGGCATCGCCAACCGCTACGTCGATCTCGACCTTGGCCCGGGCAACCGACCCCAATCCCGCACAACGGCACGACTCGGCCTCCAGCAGGACGACCACCACGGTTGACCTCGACGAGCTGTTCAACACGCTCGACGCCCAGACGCGCAAGGGACTGCAGAACGTCTTCCAGGGCTCGGCCTCCCAGTACGCCGGCAAGCGGCCAACAGGCGCAGCTGGCCTGGCAGTTCCTGAACCCGGCGATCTCCACCTCGAGCCTCCTCTTCCACGAGCTCAACCGCGACACGAGCAAGTTCACCCGGTTCGTCACGACCTCGAGCAACCTGGTTACCGACCTCGCCAACCGCCAGATCAGACCTGAGCGGCCTGATCAGCCACCTGTCGACGACCTTCGGCGCGCTGGCCGCCCAGCACGTCGCGCTCGGCCAGGCGATCCAGCGTCTCCCGCCGCTTCATGCGCCTGGCCAACACCACCTTCGTCAACCTGCGCAGCGCGCTCGTCGACCTGACGAGCCTGATCAACGCCAGCCGCCCGGTGGCGCCCAAGCTCCAGAAGCTGCTCGTCCAGCTCCGCCCGCTCGCCGTCGACGCCGTCCCCACGATCCAGGACCTGTCGAACATCATCAGCCGCCCGGGCGCCAACAACGACCTGATCGAGCTGACCAAGCTGGCCGTCCCCCTCGCCCAGGTAACTGTCGGCAACGTCAAGGCCAACGGTCCACCCGGCCAGGCGCGTTCAAGGTCTCGAGCCAGGCACTCAACGAGTCGGTCCCCGAGCTCGCGGTCGGGCGGCCCTACGCGGCCGACCTGACCGGCTGGTTCGAGGGCTACTCGCACCCCGGCCAGGCCGACGCCAACGGCGGCGCCGCCCGGGTCGCGCCGGTGGTCGGCACTCGCCTCGCTCGAGAACGGTGTGCTCAATCTGTGCTCGAACGCGATCGCCCAGCTGGTCCCCGGCTGCTCGGCGCTCGAGAACCTCGTCACCGACCCGACGGGTCGCGCCGCCTTCGCCCAGGGCGCCTTGACCGTCGGTCAGGGCGACCGCTGCCCCGGCTCGATGGAGCGGGGCGCCCCGGGCCAGGCGACCCAGCCACCCGCCGGCGCCGGCTTCTACGAGGCGGGCTATCCGTGTGACCCGACGATGGTGCCAACAGGGCCATGAAACGCGTCCTCGCCAGCGCCGCCGTCGTGCTCGCCGTCGGGGCGTTCCTGTTCCTCACGCTCGGATCCTCGAACGGGAACTCCAACCCGACCTACCGCGTCGAGCTTCAGAACGCGTTCGGTCTGGTCAACGGCGCCGACTTCAAGGTGGCCGGGCGTGATCGCCGGCACGATCAACTCGATCGACCTCTGCCGCTACGACAAGCGCCGCCCACTGCACGAACCCGCTCAACGCGGTCGTCACCGTCTCGGTCAGCCGCAAGGGCTTTGACGACTTCTACTCGAACGCGACCTGCCAGTCGCGTCCCCAGTCGCTGATCGGCGAGTACTTCCTCGACTGCGATCCCGGGACTCCCGGCAACCGGGTGCTCCCGGCGGGGAGCACGATCCCGGTCACCCAGACGGAGTCGACGATTCCGGCCGACCTCGTCCAGGACATCATGCGCCTGCCCTACCGCCAGCGCTTCTCGATCCTCATCAACGAGCTCGGCGCGGCCGTGGCCTCGCGCTCGGAGGACCTTCAGGACGCGCTGAGGCGCGCCGACCCGGCACTCGCCGAGACCGACAACCTGCTGGCGCTGTTGGCCAACGACGCGCACACGATCCGCGACCTGAACGCCAACGCCAACACGGTCATCACCGCGCTGGCCAACAACTCAAAGCAGGTCCAGAACTTCATCGTCCAGGCCAACAACATCTCCCGCGACTCGGCCACCCAGGCGCCCAGCATCGAGGCGACCTGGAAGAAGCTGCCCGCCTTCCTCGAGCAGCTGCGCCCGGCACTGGCCAAGTTGGGGGCGGCCTCCGACGCGCAGTCAACCGTCTTCAGCAACCTCAACCTGGCCGCCGTGAATCTCAAGCGCTTCTTCGCCGATCTGACCCCGTTCTCACGCGAGTCGCTGCCCTCGCTGCGCTCACTGGGCCAGGCATCGCTGACCGGCAAGCCGGCGGTCAAGGCGGCACGCCACTCATCCACCACCTCAACCAGTTCGCTCAGCACACACCCGAGCTGGCTCAGAATCTGGCGATCGTCCTGCACGATCTCGATGACCGCGGCAAGGCGGTCGAGACCGATCCGCGCAGCCCCGGCGGCGGCAAGGGCTACACCGGACTCGAGGCGCTGCTCGAGTACGTCTTCAACATCACCAACGCGATCAACTACTTCGGCCCCTATGGCCACCTGCTCGGCGTCGATGGCTTCTATGACTCGCTGTGCAGCCCATACACGACCCCGCAGATGCTGGCCAACAACATCGCCTCCAACGGCCTCACCGCCGTCCGCCGCTGCTACGCCTTTGTCGGCCCCAACCAGCCCGGCGTGAACGAGCCCGACCCGACCTGGAACCCCAAGGACGCCACCAAGTCGAGCCCCAGCGCCTGCGTACCTGATCCCGGCGGCTTCCCCGAGTACCCCGGCTACCCGAACATCCACTACTACGGGCCAAAGACCAATGCCTGCAAGCTGCAGGCCTCGAGCAGCGGTCCGGCGGCCGACCACAAGTCAGCGGTGGGCAAACCACCGAAGAACACAGCTGCCGCCGCGACCAAACAGGCGCTGAAGACCCCAGGCAAGCCCGGCCTCAAGGGCGCTCCCCCGATCAACCTCCAGCAGACGCTCAACTCGATCATCTCCAAGGTCTCGGGCACCGTCACTCAGAAACTGCAGGGCGCCGCCCAGACGGCCGCGTCGCAGACCGGCGGGCTGACCACGAACGAGACCCAACAGCTCCTCAACTACCTCCTGGCGCCATGAGACGCACGCAGCAAGCAGCGTTCGCCAACCCCGTCCTGCTCGGGGCGGTCACCGTGCTGGTCGCGATCGTCGCGGTGTTCCTCGCCTACAACGCCAACAACGGCCTCCCGTTCGTCCCGACGCGGCAGGTCAAGGTGGTCTTCCCCAACGGTGCCGCGCTGGTCGACGGCAACGACGTCCTGGCCAGCGGCTTCCGCGTCGGCGTCGTCTCCGACATGCAGCCGATCCGCCTCTCCAACGGGCAGGTGGGCGCGGAGGCGATACTCGCGCTCAACACGCGCGACGGCAGGCTCCCGATCGACTCAACCGCGACGATCCGCCCGCGCTCGGTCCAGGGGCTCAAGTACCTCGACCTGCACTACGGAACCGCAAAGCGCGTGCTCCCCGACGGCGGCACCCTCGGCGGCTCGCGGCCGCTCAAGCAGACCACGGTGCCGGTGCAGTTCGACGACGTCAACAAGCTGTTCGATGCCAAGACCAGGCCCGCGGTCGACCAGAACCTGGTCGGGTTCGGCGACACGCTTGCGGCACGAGGGTCATCACTCAACGACACGATCGCGAGCCTGCCCTCGCTGTTCAAGCACGTGATCCCCGTCGCCCGCTACCTGACTGACCCGAGGACCGAGCTCACCCGCTTCTTCCAGGCGCTCAACGGGTTCTTCAGCACGGTCTCGCCGGTGGCCAGGCAGAACGAGGAGCTGTTCGCCGATCAGGCCACCACGTTCGCCGCGATCGACCACTCGTCGATCGATCTCGAGAACACGATCCGCGAGTCGCCGCCCACGCTCGATGTCTCCACAGCCTCGCTCAAGGTCCAGCAGCCGTTCCTCGTCGACCTGACTACTTTCTCGAACGACTTCGCGCCCGCCGCGGTGCAGCTGCGCGAGGCGCTGCCGCAGATCGACCCGGCCCTCGAGGCGGGAATCAAGGTGCTTCCGCGTACGCCCTCGGTCAACCGCAAGCTCAAGGGCGTGCTGTCGGCGCTGGGCAACGTCGCGCGCGACCCGCTTTCCAACGTGTCGGTCAACGGCCTCACGGACACGGTCGGGATCCTCAATCCGATGCTCCGTTATCTCGGGCCGTTCGTAACCGTGTGCAACGACTGGAACTGGACATGGGGAGAGTTCCAGGATCTCGTCTCCGAGCAGACCAACTTCGGCAACGCCCAGCGCGCCCTGATCCAGTCAGCCAACCACCAGTCCAACAACGTGGGTGACCAGGGCGCGACCGCCCCGGCCGACGGTTACAACCCGAGCAACCCGCAGGACCAATTCTGGGCGGCGCAGGGCGGCGGGATCGATGCCGAGTACGCCCACGGCCAGGCCTACGCCGGTGCGATCGACAGCCAGGGCAACGCCGACTGCGAGTTCGGCCAGCGCGGCTACCTCCTCAAGGCCGCCTACTACGACCCCCACCATCGCACGATCGTCGTCGACGCCCACACGCCGGGCGACCAGGGATCGAACTGGTTCGACCCCAGCCACGTCCCGGCGGGCGAGACGTTCAGCCGCAACCCGTCCACCGGTCCGCAGCTCCCCTACACCCCGGGGAACAACTGATGCGCGTACGACGTAAAGGACCGCGGATCTCCGTCTTCCAGGCCGGCGTGATCGGGATCGTCGTGATCGTGCTGATCTCCTACGGCGCCTACACAAAGTTCGCCAACCCGTTCGCCACGAGCTACACGGCGCACGTGATCTTCGCCAACGCGAACGGGCTGCGGCCCGACTCGCTGGTGCGGATCGGCGGCGTCAACGTCGGCAAGGTGCAGAGCATCCAGCCGGTCTCGAAATGCCAGCTGGCGAGCACCACCGCGCCCGACCCGGCCTGCGCGGCGTCCGAGGTGACGATGTCGATCAACGACACCGGCCTGCCGATCCACAAGGACGCCACCTTCTGGATCCGTCCCCGCATCTTCCTCGAGGGCAACTTCTTCGTCGACATCAACCCCGGCACGCCTGAGGCGCCCACCGCCCCCAGCGGCTACACGTTCCCGATCCAATCAGGCGTCGAGCCGGTGCAGTTCGACCAGCTGTTGACGACGCTTCAGTCCGACACGCGCCGCAACCTCCAGATCCTGCTCCAGGAGTACGGCCAGGCGGTCAAGCAGGGCGGCCCGGCCTACAACCAGTCGATCCCCTACTGGACGCCGGCCTACAAGTACGGCGGCGAGGTCGCCCACGACACGCTGGGCACCCAACCGCACGATCTCTCGAACTGGATCGACAAGGGCGGCGTGGTCAACGGCGCGCTGTCGGCCCACCCGCAGAACCTCGAGAACCTGATCACCGACTTCAATACGACCGCGCTCGCCTTCGCCCGCCAGTCGGCTGCCCTGCAGAGCGCGGTGGGCGAGCTCCCGCGGACGCTCCAGGTCGCGATCCCGGCGCTCAACGCGCTCAACAACGCGTTCCCGCCGTTGCGCGCCTTCGCGCGAGCGCTCGTCCCGGGCGTCGTCTCGAGCGGCCCGCTGGTCGACAAGGCGCTGCCGTTCTTCCACCAGCTGCGGCTCCTCGTCTCGCGGCCCGAGCTCCAAGGACTTGCCCGCGATCTGAGTCGGCGCGGTGCCGTCGCTGGCCAAACTCAACTCCGAGTCGATCCCGTTCTTCCGCAACGAGGTGCGCCCGGCGGCGAGCTGCCAGGTCAACCAGATCCTGCCCTGGTCGCATCTGACGATCAACGACCCGCACTTCAACGCCTCCAACGGCTTCCCGCCGCACCCGGTGTACGTCGAGGGCGTCGACTTCCTGCCCGGTCTGGCCGGCGAGTCGCGCACGTTTGACCCCAACGGCCCGTACGTGCGCGTGATCCTGACCGGCGGCACGCTCACCTACTCGCTCTCACCGGGCCTGTTCGGCACGGCGATCGCCCCGATCACCGGCGTTCAGCCCCAGCTTCCGGCTACCCACCCCAGCGGCGACGGCGCCCTCGTCCCGGTCAATCGCCCGCCGCTCAAGTCAACGACGCCGTGCGAGACCCAGCGGGCGATCAGCGAGACCGAGCTCAACGACGCGCCGACCGGCAACGGCCCGCAGCCGACCCACGCCGCAATGGACACGCCCGGCGCCAAGCTCTATCAGCAGAGCCTCGGTCTGCTCGAAATCGCCCAGCTCGAGCAGCAGGGCAAGGAGCAGGGCTTCGCGGTGCGCTTCTCGCCCTCCGGAAAGGCGAAGAGCAAATGAGGCGCGCGATCAAGACCCACTTCACGCGACTTCATCTCGATCATCGTGCTGTTCGTGGTCGCGCTCGTGGTCACCGGCTACGTGCTCTCCCACCAGCGGCTCCAGCTGCCGTTCGTCGGGACCTCGCAGTTCACGATCAACGCCGAGCTCTCGACCGCGCAGGCCGTGACCCCGGGCCAGGGCCAGACGGTCCGCGTCTCCGGCGTGCGGATCGGCGACGTCGGCGCGGTCACGCTCAAGAACGGGATCGCGACGGTCCAGCTCCAGATCGACCAGAAGTACCGCCACCTCGTGCACAAGGACTGGACCGTGCTGCTGCGGCCGAAGACCGGGCTGAAGGACATGTTCGTCGAGCTGTCCCCACCGGCGGGGGGAAGCCACGCCGCGGTTGCCCCGGCCGGGTACACGATCCCGGTCTCCAACACCAACCCCGACGTCAACCCCGACGAGATCCTCGCCTCCCTTGACGCCGACACGCGCCAGTACCTCGAGCTGCTGATCAACGGCGCCGGCCAGGGCCTCAAGGGCCCGGGCGGCGGCGAGCTGGCCAAGCTGCTCGAGCGTTTCCTGCCCACCCACCAGGACCTGGCGCGGCTCAACCAGGTCGTCGCCGAGCGCGGCGCCGCGCTGCGCTCGCTCGTGCACTCGCTCCAGGTGCTCAACACCTCCCTGGCCGTCAAGCAGCAGCAGATCGTCTCGCTGATCGACGCGAGCTCTAAGGTGTTCCACGCGTTCGCCAACGCCAACCAGGGGATCAGCCGCGCGGTCGCCGATCTCCCGGGCACGCTGCGCCAGACGACCACGACGCTGCTCAAGGTCGAGGCGTTCGCCAACATCGTCGCGCCGGCCACGCGCAACCTGCTGCCCGCCGTCACCGAGATCCCGGCCGCCAACAACGCGACGATCGCGCTGGCCCAGCCGGCGACCCCGATCCTGCGCGATCAGATCCGTCCCTTCGTCGTCGCCGCCCGCCCGGTGATCCGCAACCTGAAGCCGGCCGCCACGCACCTGGCCACCGCGACTCCCAACCTGTCGAAGGTGTTCACGGTGCTCAACCACCTGTTCAACGATCTCGGGTACTCGCCGGGTGGCGGCCAGCACGGCTATCTGTGGTGGATCGCCTGGGGTGACCACATGGCCCGCTCGGTATTCGCCACCCAGGACGCCAACGGCGACTTCCGCCAGCTGTTCCTCCAGGCGAGCTGCGCCACGCTGGCCCAGGTCGCCAACAACACACCCGGCCAGGCGATCGCCTTGAACGCGGCGCAGGTGCTCTCGAGCGCCCAGCTGTGCCCGAAGCAGTCAGCCGCTATCGCAAGCGCCTACAGCAAGTGGCGGCAGGGCCCAGGCGCCCACCTTGCGTTGACGAGCAAGGGCACGCTTGCCTCGCCCAGCGAGGTCGCTCACCTCTTCTATCCCAAGCTCCCGCACTAATGCAGACATCAAGCCCACCCATCTCGCGCATCGTCACGATGGTCCTGTTCGCCCTCTCGTGCATCGGGCTGCTGCTCTTCCTGTGGCTGTCCTTCGGCGGCTCGATCCCGTTCAACACGCGCGGGCTACCGCTTCAACGTCGCGTTCACGCAACGCGTTCAACTTGGCCGACCACGCCGATGTGCGGATCGCGGGTGTGTCGGTGGGCAAGGTCGTCGGCAAGGAGCGCGCGCCGCAGGGCAACGGCACGCTGGTGACGATCGAGATGGCCAACAAGTTCGCGCCGATCCACAAGGACGCCACGGCGATGCTGCGGATCAAGACGCTGCTCGGCGAGAACTACATCGACCTGACGCCCGGCCGCCGGCGGCCGCCGCTCCCCGACGGCGCGACGCTGCCCGCATCGCAGGTCAAGCAGGCCGTCCAGCTCGACCAGATCTTCAACACCTTCGACCCCCAGACGCGCGCCGCGTTCCGCAGCTGGCAGCAGTCGCTGGCCATCGCGGTGAAGGGCAACGACCAGAACCTCAACAACGTGCTCGGGCAACCTGCCGGTGTTCGCGGTCAACCTGACCCAGCTGCTCCAGGTGCTCGACGTCGAGCACAACGCTGTCGTCTCGCTGGTCCGCAACGGCGGCACGACGTTCAACGCGCTCAACCGCGACCCGGCCGCCCTGCAGCAACCTGATCACCGCCGGCGAGACCACCTTCCACACGACGGCCCAGGTGTCGAACTTCCTCGAGCAGACCTTCCACGTGTTCCCGACCTTCCTCAACGAGCAGCGGATCACGATGGCCGACCTGCAGACGTTCGCCCAGAACGCCGACCCGGTGATCAAGGAGCTGATCCCGGTCGCCCAGCAGCTCGGGCCGACGCTCACCGCGGTCCACCGCCTGAGCCCGTACCTGCACCACTTCTTCGTCAAGCTCGGGCCGCTCGATGACGGTCTCCCAGACCGGGCTGCCGGCCACCGAGCGGATCCTCAAGGGGCTCGCCCCCAACAACGGGCTGCTCGACAACCTGGGGCCGTTCCTCGAGCAGCTCAACCCGATCCTCTACTGGCTCTCGCTCCACCAGCAGCTGATCTCAGACTTCATCACGGGCGCGGGCGCAACGCTCTTCCCGCGTACGACGACGTTCGGCGGCGACGGCACCGGGCACTACCTGCGCCAGTTCGGCCCGCTGGGGCCCGAGACGCTCGGCCTCGCGCAGACGCGCGACGCGAACAACCGCGGCAACGACTACCCGCAGTCGCTGTGGTTGCCGGCGGGCACCCCACAGGTCGGCACGCTCGGCAACCTGCCGGCGTGGGACTGCGCGAATGCCGGCGGCCCCGCGTCACAGGGCGGGCAGACGCCGGGCAATCCGAATGGCGTAGGCCCGAATGCGGAGCAACCCTGCTGGGTCCAGCCCAAGCTGCCGGGCGCGAGCTCGCAGTACAAGATCCCGTTCACGCCGGCGGCGCGCTACTCGACGCACTGATCGGGGAGGCCCGGGCGCGTGCGCCCGGGCCCCGGGCGGTGCATGCACCGCCCGGAACGGGTCGGCACATGTGCCGACCCGCGGGCGCGCGCATGCGCGCGCCCGACCGACCCCTATGCCACCTGTGTCGAGGCCGCCGCGGCTTCGCCCAGCCCGCGCTCGCCCGAGATCGCCTCAAGCAGCGCCCCGGCCAGCTGCTCGTTGCCGGTGATCTCGAGCCCGGCGCGGTTGTGGTCAGGCGAGAGCGCGCTTATCCATGCGCCCTGGGTGCCCGCGATCCGCGCGTCGGCGTGATCGGCCTGGCGCTCTGAGAGCTGGGTGCCCTCTGGCGTGACGGTAAAAGTGAAGAACGCGGGCTGGCCCTCGCCGACGCTCGCCTCGATCGTCCCGCTTGCGCCGGCGATCTGGATGTTGCCGGGCGCCAGGCGGAAGATCGCGCCGAGGTTGATCGCCTCCGAGGCACGCGGCGCACTCCAGGTCCACTCGTAGCCCCAGCGCGCAAGCGCCCCGAGCACGGGCATCAGCTCGCGCGCGCGCTCGGTCAGCTCGTAGTCGACGCGGGGAGGCACCTCGCGGTAGCGCTTGCGGGTCAGGAGACCGTCGGCCACCATCCGGTTGAGCCGCGAGCGGAGCTGCTCGGTCGAGATTCCCGGCAGCACCCGCTGGAGCTCGATGAAGCGGCGCGGACCCGAGCTCAGGTCGCGGACGATCAGGAGCGTCCACTTGTCGCCCACGAGGTCGAGCGCGCGGGCGTCCGGTGACCACTGGTCGTACGGATGCCGCTTAGGCGGGGGAATCTTGGCCATTAAAGCCCTCCGATCGAGCTACTGGAGCATCGATCAACTTTTGAGTGTATCGATTTTCCCAAATTTTCGCCTGGGATCGGCAATTTGGCCATCGGCCCTGCAGGAACGAAACTAGCGGCTTCTCGGCCCCCGATAAAGGGGCCAATGGGAGATCTGATAGTGCTTGACGTCGCGCGCCTGCGCGCGCGCGCCGCTACCGCCGCAGTCGCCCCTCGCGCAGCCGCCTCAGGGGCCCGTGCCGCGGCCGGCTCGCGGGCTGGTCGCGTCCATGCTGCTGCCGTAGACGTATTCGAACCGCCCATACGAGAGTTCTACTTCGACCTCGCCTGCCCGTTTTCCTATCTGGCCGCCGAACGTGTCGAGCGACGCTGGGTCAGGTCGACTGGGTTCCCGTGGCGCGCCAGGCTGTGTGTGGCGCCGCGACGGTCGACGAGAAGGCGTTCGCCCAGGCCGAGCAGCGCGCTCGCGCCCTGCGGCTCCCACTGAGCTGGCCGGATCGCTCCGAGAGCGGCTTTCCCGCCGCGCTCCGCGCCGCCGCCCACGCGGCGATGCTGGGCGAGGGCCGGCGCTTTGCCCTCGCGGCGATGAGGCTTGCCTTCTGCGGCGGCTATGACCTCGACGATCCCCAGATCCTGGGTGAGGCGGCCGCGGCCGCCGGCTTGCACGCCGAGGATTGCCTCGCGGCGGCTGACGACAAGACGTGGGATGAGGATCTCGCGGCGACGGGGAAGCGGGTCGCGTCCGCCGTCAAGTCGCTTCCGGCGTTCAGGATCGGCGAGCGGTGGTTCGAGGGCGAGCCCGGCCTCCTCCAGGCCGTCGCCTCGCTGCGCCACCTCGCCGAGGCGAGCGCCGGCGTACCCGCCTGACACACTCTGTTTCATGAGAGACCCGGTCGACCGGATGGTCTGGGCGATCGCCAGGCGCAACCCGTACGCGCTCGTGTGGGCGCAATTCGGCCTCGCGCACCTGGTCGTGCTCGGGGGGATCGGGTTGCTGAGCCTCTACCAGCCGATCCACTCGGGCGACTTCTGGCTGCTCGTCGGCGTCTCGCAGGCGATCGTCTCGATCGACAACCTGAGCTCGATCAAGCTCACGCGGCGGCTGTGGCGGCCGGTATGGACCTGGGAGCAGGGCGCCCGCGACGAGGCCGCGACGGTCAGGGCGTGGACGGCGCTCGCCACGCTCCCGATCGAGTACGTGCGCAGCGTCCGCAAGTACCCGTTCGTGTTCGGCTACCTGCCGTTCGTCGCCTTCATCACCTGGAAGCTCCATCTCGTGTGGTACTCGTTCTTCATCATCGCCGCCGCGGGGACGGCGGTGCTGGCCTGCGGGCTGATCGTGCGCTACTTCGTGATCGAGATCGTCTCGCGGCCGGTGCTCGAGCGGCTCGCCGCGGGGCTTCCCGCCGACTTCGCGATCGATGGCCCGGGGCTGCCGCTGCGCTGGCGGCTGCTGGTGGCGGCGCCAGTGATCAACGTGATCACGGGCGTCGTGGTCGCCGGGCTGGCGACGCATGGGCACCACGTGCGACTGGCCGACCTCGGGGTGGCGTGGCTGATCGCGGTCGGCGTGGCGTTCACGATCTCGCTCGAGCTGATGTTCCTCGTGCTGCGCTCGCTGGGGTCGACGCTGCGCGATCTGCAAGAGGCGACCGACCGGGTGCGACGCGGCGACTACTCCGAGCGCGTGCCCGTCGTCGCCACCGACGAGACGGGCCAGCTGGCGCAGTCGTTCAACACGATGGTCGAGGGGCTCGACGAGCGCGAGCGCCTGCGCGAGGCGTTCGGCGCCTACGTCGACCCGGCGGTGGCCGACCGTGTGCTGGTCGAGGGGGCCGATCTGGAGGGCGAGGAGGTCGAGGTCTCGGTCCTGTTCCTCGACGTGCGCGACTTCACCGCGTTCGCCGAGCGCTCGACCCCGCGCCAGGTCGTCTCGACGCTCAACGACTTCTGGGAGCTCGTGGTGCCGGTGCTGCTGCGCCACGGCGGCCACGCCAACAAGTTCATCGGCGACGGCCTGCTGGCGGTGTTCGGGGCGCCCGAGCGGCTGCCGAATCACGCCGACCGCGCCGTCGCGGCGGCGCTCGAGATCGTGGCCTGCGTGCGCGACCGCTACGGCGGTGAGGTGAGCGTCGGGATCGGGGTGAACTCGGGCCCGGTGATCGCCGGGACGGTGGGGGGTGGCGGCCGGATCGAGTTCACCGTGATCGGGGACACGGTCAACACCGCCTCGCGGGTCGAGAAGGTCACGCGCGAGGTTGGCTACGACGTGCTGATCACAGAGTCGACGCGGCGGCTCTTGGCGCCGGGAAGATCGAGTGCGTGGAGTGCGCGAGCGTGCCGCTGCGCGGCAAGCGCGAGCCGGTGCGGCTGTGGGCGCCGCAGGCGGCGCGAGCCGGTGAGCGGGAGATGCTGTCCGGGACTAGGGCTTCCGGTTCGTAATGCCGCGGTCGGGGCCGAAGCCGGGGAAGCCGCAGGTCGCAGCCGCCTGCTTGAACCCCGGCGACTGGATCATGCTCTGCGGGACGGCGATGAACGCCCCGGGGCTGCCGAAGGCGAGCCCTTCGCCCCTCGGCGGGCCCGAGGGCGGGGAGCTCGTGGGATCGGGGAAGGTCGAGATGCCGTGGGTGCGCATGCAGCGGGCGAGCGTGAGCATCTGAAGCTTGCGTTGCGGCGAGACCGGGCCGCGACCCGGGCCGCCTCCCGGCAGCAGTTTCGAGCACGTCTTCTGGGCGTTCTGGAAGGCGGGCGATGCCGGGTCGATCCCCGCCCCGGCGGGGATCTGGATGCCGCCGCCTGAGCTCGGGTCCGGGAAGTTCGGGAGGCCGTGGGAGCGCATGCAGTCGGAGAACTTGATGCCGGCGGCCTCGCGGTTGGCCAGCGAAGGTCCTGAGCCCGAGGAGCCGCAGGCGGCGAGCGCCACGGCAGAGAAGGCTGCGGCGATGGCGTAGCGCACGCCATGGGTTGTAGTGGGCGAGGCGTATAGGAGGCGTAAAGCGAGGCGAACCCGCGCGTTTCGGCGCGCGGTACCCCCGCGCATTTCGCCGCGCCGCACCTGCGCATTTCAGCGCGCCGCAAGATAGAGTTCAGGCCACCCGGGTGGCCTCGTCTGCGGCCCACCCCGGATCCAGGTCCATCGTCAACGACAGGGGAGTTCCATGCCGAACCACGGATCGAGGTATGTCCGCGCGGCGGCGGTGCTGGGCGCATCGCTGGCGCTCGGCGTGGCGCCGGCAGCAGCCAGCGCGGGCGGCGTCTCGCCGGGACGCATTCGCGGCATCGTGACCGCCAACACGGCCGCTGGACGGGCGCTGGCCTACAAGCTCGCCCACCGCGGCGCCGGCTCGGTCGCCGCCGGCAGCAACAACCTCCAGTACAACGGCGGTCCGGTGATGCACTCCGATGCCAACTACGCGATCTACTGGGAGCCGAGCGGCTACGGCACCACGTCGACGTTCAAGAACATCGTCAACACGTACTTCGGCAACGTGGCCGCGGCGAGCGGCGCCACCAACGACAACTACTCCGTGGCGACGCAGTACTACGACGGCTCCGGCAACATCGCGTACAGCGCGACCTCGGGTGGGTCGTTCGTCGACACCGACGCGTACCCGTCACTGGGGTGTGTGTCGACCAGCCTCGGGCCGTGCATCAACGACTCACAGCTCCAAACCGAGCTCTCGAAGGTGGTAGCCGCCAAGGGCTGGCCGACCGGTCTGGGAACCGAGTACTTCGTGTTCTTCCCACCGGGCGTGACCACGTGCACGAGCGTCGCGAGCTACGAGTGCTCGGGCACGATCTACTGCGCCTACCACAGCTCGTTCGGCTCAGGCAACTCGACGGTGCTCTACGCCAACATGCCCTACGACGGTGTCTCGGGCTGCGACTCAGGCGAGCACCCCAACGGCGACACGGGCGGCGATGACGAGGTGAACGTCGCCAGCCACGAGAACATCGAGACGATCACCGACCCCCTCGGTACGGCTTGGTATGACTCGAGCGGGAACGAGATCGGGGACAAGTGCAACTTCAACTTCGGCTCGCCGCTCGGCGGCGCGGCCGGGGCGGAGTACAACGAGCAGCTCTCGAGCGGCAACTACTGGCTCCAGATGGAGTGGTCGAACGCCGCCTCGGGTTGCGTGCAGCGGCCATAGCCGGTCAGCGTGGCTTAGCGGTTAGGGGTGACGGCGCCGGGCATTCGTGCCCGGCGCCGGGCCCCTGCCGGCCGTGGGCGTCGCGTGGCGGCGCCTGCGTCGTGCGGAGCGGCCCCGCCTCCCCGCGCGTTTAGACGGGCGAGACGAGCGGCGCCCTCACCGCGCGTCTAGACGGGCGAGACGAGTCCTGCCAGGATCTGGCGGTCGAACTGGACCCCGGCCGGCTGGTGGTCGTCCAGTTCGTAGTCGTCATCGGGTACCAGTTGGAGCAGCGACGCCGGGTGCTCAGGCAGGTACTCGAACTCCTCGATCGGCGCCGTCAGCCGATCGAACTGGTCGTGAGTTGGGGAAGGAGTCTGCGTTCGCCCCATGATGCGGCCTCCTTTCGTTCCGGTTCGTGGTCGACCGATCCTACGCCCGGCGGTAAGGCGCGTGTTAACGTCGGGTCATGGCTACCGAAACCCAGGCCGCGACGCAGCTCCACGGCGGACGGCTGGTGGCGCGGCGTCTGCGCGAGCACGGGGTCACCACGCTGTTCACGCTCTCCGGAGGCCACCTGTTCTCGATCTACGACGGCTGCCGGGCCGAGGGGATCGAGCTGATCGACGTCAGACACGAGCAGACGGCGGCGTTCGCCGCCGAGGGGTGGGCCAAGGCCACCCGATCAGTCGGCGTCTGCGCCCTGACCGCCGGTCCCGGGGTCACCAACGGGATGAGCGCGCTCGCCTCGGCGGCGCAGAACGGCTCGCCGATGGTCGTGCTGGGCGGGTCGCGCGCCCCAGCTTCGCTGGGGACAGGGTTCCCTGCAGGAGATCGACCATGTGCCGTTCGTGGCGCCGCTTGCGCGGAGCGCGGCCACCGCGCTTGAGCCGGGCGCGATCCCTTCCCTGATCGACGAGGCATTCCGCGCGGCCGGTGGGCCGCCGTCCGGACCGGCGTTCGTCGACTTTCCCCTCGATGTCGTGTTCAGCGAGGCGACGCCTCCCGAGGGTCCGCCGAGCCCCGCCGGTGGGGTCCCGTCAGCCTCGGCGGACCTGGTCGACCGTGCCGTTGCCGCGCTGCGCGAGGCCGAGCGGCCAGTGATCATGGCGGGGACCGGCCTGTACTGGGGCGCGTGGCGAGGCCGCGCTGCGGCGCTCGCCGAGGAGCTCGGGATCCCGGTATTCCTCAACGGCCTCGGCCGGGGGTGCCTGCCGGCCGATCACGAGCTGTTCTTCTCCCGCGCGCGGGGCGCGGCGCTGTCGGGCGCCGATGTGGCGCTCGTGATCGGGGTGCCGCTGGACTTCCGGCTCGGCTTTGGGGCGGTGTTCGGTCCCGAGGCGCGTGTGATCGTGATCGACGCCGCCGAGCCGGACCGCCCGCATCCTCGCGAGGTGCTCGCCGAGCTCTACGGCGACCTGCCGGGGAGCTTGGAGGGGCTGCGGGCGGAGGCCGGGACGTCGCGGTCCGAGGCCGGGTCGGCGGCTGCCGAATCCGCCCGCGGTCCGTCGCGGTCCGCTCCCGGTCCGTCCCGCGCAGAATCCGGCCGGGACGAGTGGATCGCCTCGCTCCGCGAGATCGAGCGTCAGAAGCGGGCCGCGGAGGCGGATCGAGCTGGCCGACTCGCGAGCCCCGCTTCACCCGATGCGGATCTACGGCGAGCTGGCCCAGCTCCTGGACCGCGACGCGATCGTCGTCGTCGACGGCGGCGACTTCGGCTCGTTTGCGGGGACGGGTGATCGACTCGTTCGAGCCCGGGTGCTGGATGGACCCGGGGCCGTACGGCTGTCTCGGGCTCCGGGCCAGGGCTATGCACTCGCCGCCAAGCTCGCGCATCCCGAAGCGCCAGGTAGTGCTGCTGCTGGGCGACGGCGCACTCGGTTTTGCCGGTATGGAACTCGACACCCTCGCCCGCCACGGCGTAGCGGTGGTGGCGATCGTCGGCAACAACGGCATCTGGGCGCTCGAGAAGCACCCGATGGAAGCGATCTACGGCTACTCGGTAGCCGCCGAGCTACGCCCCGGGACGCGCTATGACCTCGTCGCGGAGGCGCTCGGCTGCCAGGGCGAGCTGGTGTCCACGCCTGACGAGCTGCGCCCGGCGCTCGAGCGGGCGTTCGCCTGCGGCGGCCCGGCGCTGGTGAACGTGCTAACCGACCCGAGCCGTGGCTTACCCGCGGCGCTCGAACCTGGCGTAGAGGACACCGGACCTGGCGTCGAGCAAGGCTCAGCGTCCGCCTTCGCCTAACGAAAACCGCCCGCATATTTCAGCGGGCGGCTTCCGATCCAGGTTTGGCCCAATCAGGACGGGCAGGGGTACGTGCCAGAAAGGGCCGTTTTAGATGGCTCGGACGGCGGGAGGCGCCGATTGTCTGCGGCTTCGCCCGAACCTATGTTGGGGGAGGCGTACCTCGCCCCGCGGACATAATCGCCTCTATTGCTGGCTAACGCAATAGAACATTCGTCCACCCCGTCCGATTACCGCCTGGCGATGAATCGAAGCGCGGCGCCGCGGAGGATGTCGTGCTCTGAGATCTCGAGCTGGCTCAGGCCAAACAGGGACAGCGCCTCGAGCAGGATCACCACCCCGGCGACGATCGTCGGGGCGCGGTCGGGGTGAAGCCCGGGGACCTCGCGCCGGCGCTCGAGCGGCAGGCTGGACAGCTGTTCGAGGATCTCCTCGCATTCCTGACGCGAGATCTCGTAGCCGTGAACCTTCTCCGGGTCGTATGGCTCGAGGTGCTGGGCGATCGCCGCGAGCGAGGTGGCGGTTCCGGCGACGCCGATCGCGCGCTTGACCGCCTGGCGCTGGTCGGCCGGAACGCCGGCTCGGAGGATCGCGTCGATGTCGCGCCGCAGCTCCGCGAGCTCGGCCCGCGGTGGGCGGGTCGTTGTGCAGGTGGCGCTCGGTCTGGCGGACGACGCCGGCCTGGGTCGAGACGTGAAACGCCGCCTCGTGGCCCTCCCCGATCACTATCTCGGTCGAGCCCGCCGCCGACGTCGATCACCACGGTCGTGATCGCGTCGTAGGGATCGCGCTCGCTCATCGCTCCGAGGAAGGTCAGCTGTGCCTCCTCATCGCCAGCGAGGACATGGGCGCTCAGGCCGTAGCGCTCGGCGACCTGGCGGGCGAACTCCTGCCCGTTCCGCGCGTCGCGGACAGCGCTGGTCAGGACGGCGATCCGGCGCGCGGGCCGGTGGCTGCTCGATCAGCTCGCCGTACTCGTCGAGCGTGCGGCAGACGCGATCCATCGCCTCGGGCTTGAGCTCGCCGTTTGCGTCGACGCCGTCCCCCAGCCGGGTGACGGTCGAGCGGCGCTCGAGTTCTTCGACAACGCGGCCGTCCTCGACGTCGGCGATCAGCAGGCGGGTCGAGTTGCTCCCGATGTCGACGACCGCGATGCGCATGGCTATGCGCCGCGTGACCGGATAGGGCATCGGCTCACCGGCGAGACCCGGCGGTCAGGTTCGCGACCGCGAGCTCGGCCATCCTGCTCGCGCGCGGTCCGGGTGGCCGAGCCGATGTGCGGCGTGAGCACGAGGTTGGGGGCGCTGAGGATCGGGTCGTCAGGCGGCGGTGGCTCGGGGTCGGTCACGTCGAGCGCCGCGGCAGCGATCTGGCCGGTCGTGAGCCCTTCGATCAGCGCGGGCTGGTCGACGAGCCCGCCGCGGGCGGTGTTGATCAGGATTGCCGTCGGCTTCATCTGGGCGAGCGCCGAGGCGTTGATCAGGTGCCGAGTGCGTGGGGTGAGCGGAGCGTGGAGCGAGACGAAGTCAGACTGCGCTAACAGGTAGCTCAACTCGTCGTCGGGGCTGCCCGAGCTCGTGCCGATGACCTCGCACTCCGAAGCCTGCCGCCCGCTTGGCCACCGCCTGTCCGATCCGCCCCATCCCCACTATCCCGAGCACCGCGCCGGCGAGCTCGACACCGAGGTACTGGGCTGGCTCCCAGGTCTTCCAATCGCCGGTCCGGGCGGCCGCCATCGCCTCGGGCAGCCTGCGCGCGGCGGCGAGCAGCAGCGCGAAAGTCAGATCGGCGGTGGCTCCGGTCAGAACGTCTGGGGTGTTTCCCACTGGGATGCCGCGACCAGCCGCCGCCTCGAGGTCGATGTTGTCGTAGCCGACGGCGTAGTTGGCGACCGCGCGGAGAGCCGGGCTTGAGTCGATCAACTCGGCGTCGATCCTGTCGCTGGGCAGCGCGATCACCCCTTCGGCCTGCGCGAGCTCCGCCTTCAGCTGCTCGTAGGTTGGCGGCTCGCGCTCAGCCCAGACGTCGACGTCGTGTTCCTGGCGCAGGCGGTCGAGCGCCGGGCCCGGAAGCTGGCGGGTGACGAACACGCGGGCCAAGGCCGCGATTGTCGCCGATCAGATCGAGTGCTCGAGCGCCGCGGCGGGGTGGGGGAGGGAGTCGCGGTCGAGTTTCGGCAGGGCGAAGATCGCCAGCAGCGCCCCGGCGGCCGCGAACGCGGCGCCGAGCAGGAACGCGAGCTCAAAGCCGCTCGTCAGGGCGGCGTGGACGGCGTGGGCGGCCGGTCCCGCCTCGAGTGCCTTCGTGCGGCTGGCGGCGATCGTGGCGAGGATCGCCAGCCCCAGCGCACCGCCGAATAGTCGAGAGGTGTTTACGAGCCCGGACGCCAGCCCCGCCTCATCGCTTCGGACGCCGGCGACGGCCGAGATCGTCGCGGGGACGAAGGACAGGCCGATGCCGACTGCGACGAGCAACGAGGGGATCACGATCTCGCTCACGTAGCCGCCTGAGACGGTGAGGTCGGTGAACCAGATCAGCCCCACCGTCTGAAGGATCATTCCGGCGACGAGCATCCGCTTTGCCCCAATCCGTGGTACGGCGCGTGAGGCGAAGACCGACCCGATCACGATGCAGCTCGTCATCGGCAGGAACGCGAGGCCCGCCTTGAGTGGCGTGTACCCAAGCACCTGCTGGAGGTAGAGCGAGAGGAAGAACCACATCCCGAACGTCGCGGCGCCGATCAAGAGCACGATCAGGTTCGAGGCGGTCAATGTGCGCGAGGCATAGATCCGCAGCGGCATAAGCGGGGCCCGCGCGAACCGTCCCTCAATCACCACGAAGGCGACCAGCAGAGCGACGCCTCCGAGCATCAGCCCGAGCGTGCTCGGCGCCCCCCAGCCGGTGACCACCGTCCGCACGATCCCGAGCACGACGAGCGACAGCCCAAGCGTCGCGGTCAGTGCGCCAGCCGCGTCATAGTGACGGGTCGCCATCTCGTTGCGCCCCTCGGCGATCAACTGTTTCGCGAACACCGCCGCGAGCAGCCCGATCGGGACGTTGATGAATAGGATCCAGCGCCAGCCGAGCAGATCGGTGAGGACGCCGCCGAGCAGGACGCCGGCCGAGCCGCCGGCCCCGCCCATCGCACCCCAGATGCCGACCGCACGAGCGCGAGCTTTGTCCTCCGTGAAGGTGGTTGTGAGGATCGAAAGGGATGCTGGCGCGATTACCGCGCCGCCGATGCCCTGCACCGCGCGCGCCACGATCAGCTCGAACTGGCTTTGGGCAAGTCCGCCCGCGAACGACGCGGCTGCGAACAGGATCAGGCCGGAGACAAACACCCGCCGGCGCCCGAGCAGGTCAGCGGCGCGACCGCCGAGCAGCAGAAAACCCGCGAACGTGACGGTATAGGCGTTGACCACCCATTGGAGGTCTTGCTCTGAGAACCCGAGACCGTGCCGGATGGACGGCAGGGCGACGTTCACGACCGAGACGTCGAGGATCACCATGAACTGCGCCAGGCAGGCGAGGAGCAGGGTCGCCCGGAGGCGGAGGCGGGGCGTTGCCTGAGGCAGCGTGTCGTTCGGCTGTCGTCCGTGGACGGCGATGCGTTCGCGCCTGGCTGACTGAAGCTCCTCCCCGCCGCGGGAATCCTCTCTGCGGCGGGATTCCTCGCTGTAGCGCGCCTCCTCACCGCGGCGCGCGGTTATCCTGCTTCGGATCTGAGCTTCGCCGCGAGGCACTCCGGGCATGATCTCCTTGGGCCGAGTACGATAACTATCGAACAGGATAGCAAAGTTCGATGATCGTCGTACAATTGAGACTATGGGCATGTTGACCGAGGCGAAGGGCGCGCCGACCGCGGCCGAGGGGTCGGGTAACGGCGCGGGCGTCGGCTCGGGCGAGGAGGCCCCGCCTCATCCCGACCGGGACGCGATCGAACTGGCCGGAGTGCTCCACGCCCTGAGCGACCCAATGCGCCTCAGGATCGTGGGCGAGCTCGCCTCGGGGGAGGAGCGGACTTGCAAGAGCTTCGATCTGCCGATCGTCAAGTCGACTTGCACCCACCACTTCAAGGTCCTGCGGGAGGCCGGCGTGATCCGCCAGCGGGTCGTCGGGACGACCCGCGTGAACTCGCTTCGCCGCGAGGATCTCAACGCTCGCTTTCCCGGCCTGCTCGACGCGGTCCTCCAAGGCGCGCCGCTCGAGCTGGTCTAGCTCTTCAGCTCTGTCGTTCTAGTTGAGCGCCATGCGCGCGCCTCCCTGCTCGTCGATGTCGACGATCACGCACAACTTCTCCTCGTGCCAGAGCAGACGCACGCACGCTTGGCCGTACTCGACTGCGTCCGGCTGTGGCAGCCCGTGGTCCTCGAGCAACGCCCGGAAGTCCTGCTCAGCCGCCCTTTTCTGAGCCAGCGTGACCATGGCTCAAGGATGAGCCAGGACCCTGCAACGAAACAAGACTCATTTGCAACGGTCCGCAACAAAGCTGCTCCAAAACTGCAACATTGCGAGGCTGCCGAGGGGCGCTGGGGGAGGCCTGGTCCCAGGCCCGACGCGCGGCGGGTGACGCTCGAGCCCGGTCTGGTGGCTTCGGACCTCAACCATGGCGGTGCGGGGGCCTTGGAGGGCATTTTGCCTTCGCTACAATCTTGCGTCCGCCGCGGGGTGGAGCAGTCTGGTAGCTCGTCGGGCTCATAACCCGAAGGTCGCGGGTTCGAATCCCGCCCCCGCTACTAACGGAAGTCCTGCAAATGCTGATAAACGAAGAGCCCCGGAAGTCCGGGGCTCTTGTGGTTTCGGCCGATTGTCAAACAAATGTCAAACGGATCCGGCCGGACTATCGATCATGGCGGCGACCTGGGCAGCAGCTTCGGCCTGCATACCGGGGATCACGTGCGCGTACTGCTTGAGCGTGAAGGCTGGCGACTCATGCCCGAGGCGCTCGCTGATCACCTTGACCGGTACGCCGGCCTTCAGGGCGAGCGTGGCATGGGTATGACGCAGGTCATGCAGGCGGATCTTCCGGAGTCCGGCTTTCTCGATCAGCCGCTCGAACGCCTGGCTGAACGTGTGCGGATGGATCGGCTCGCCGTTCTCCTTGGCGACGACGAGCTCGTGGTTCTGGTAGTCGGCGCCCCACTCGGTCTTCTCCGCGTCTTGGCGAGCGCGGTGCGCCCGTAGCTGGTCGACCGTCTCCGCGTCTAGGTCGATGACGCGGGCGCTGTGGCTCTTGGGCGTTGAATGGACGACCTCGTAACCGACGGCGACGACCGCCTGACGGACCGACAGACGCGCCCGATCGAGATCCAAGTCGCACCAGCGCAGGCCGAGGACCTCGCCACGCCGCATGCCCGTCATGGCGGCAAGCCGCCATATTGCCTCGAGGCGCGCGCCCTTCACATGCGCCAGGAACCTGGCGAGCTCGTCGGGCTCCCACGCGTTGATGCCGCCGACTGCCCTACGCGCCGGCCGCGGCGGCTTGGCACTGCCCGCGACATTCCTTCCGAGCAAGCCAGCGTCGACCGCATCGGCGAGCACCTTGTGGATCGTCGCGTGGATGTAGCGGATCGTCTTCGCGCTGAGCGGCCTCCGCTCATCGGTGCCCTGAGCCAGCTGGCCATATAACGACGTGAGCATTGGCGGCGTCAGCTGCTGCAGCGGCTTCTGCCCGAGGGCTGGGAGTACGTGCAGCTCGAGGTTCCGTTTGTATGAGTAGAACGTCGAAGGCTTCACGCGCGGCTCGGTCATCGCGAGCCAGCTCATGTGCACCCACTCTTCGAGGGTTGTGTGCCCCGGGACAACGTACGAGCCGGTGTTCATCTCGGTGACGAGCTTCGCCCGCGCTGCCTCCGCCTCGCGGCGGGTACGGAAGCCCCCGTGCCACTTCTGCCGGCGCCGACCGTCGTGATCGAAGCCCAGGTTGAGCACGACGTACCAGCGAACGGACTCCTTGCCGTGACGGTCGATCCGGACGCGCCTGTGAATATGGCCTTGCATCACGCCGCTCCCAGCCACTCGAGAAGGGCAGGGACGGGAACCAGCAGCCGGCGCCCGAGCTTCCGAGTCGGCAGCTCGCCACGGCGGGCGGCGTCGTAGGCGGCGGTGCGGCCGAGGCCGAGCAGCTTGGCCGTCTGCTCGATCGTAATGGTCGCCTTGCCCGCGAGTTCGTCGAGCGGCGACGGAATACTGTTCTGCATGTCGGGACCTCCTAACTAGGTTCCGGCCAGGCCCCGGGGTGCTGCTACACCGCCGGGGCCACCTTGTCTGTATGTAAGATCATTCTACGGACCCCGTCGGACGGATCCGCAGTCAGAGATCCGAATGACCTCGTGATGCCACTCGTCGACACCAACGACCTCATCGATGCTCGCGATGTCGCCGAGATCATCGGCCTGTCACAGCCTGGGAACGTGAGCCTGTACCAGCGCCGCTATCCCGACATGCCACGACCCGTGGTGACCCTCGGCCGCGGACGCTGCATGCTCTGGCTCCGATCTGAGATCGAGAGATGGGCGGACGAGCTTGTCGCAAGCGGTCGAACCAGGCCGAAGAGGCGCGCCCACTAATCCGCGTTCGCGGCCTCGCTGCTGGCGAGAACAGTTCCGTCATCCAGTCCTCGGTATGGATTCGGCTCGAGCGATTCCCCCTCCGAACTGGACGGCATCCACCTATCGGTTACGAGCGGCAGGACGCCGCTCGTAACCGATAGGTACTCGCGTCGCGCGCGCATGATGAGGTCGCCGCGGCAATCGTGCGCGACGCGATTCCTTGAACCGGCCGGACGAGACCTGCGAGAGCGCTTCAGAGCCCCGGGGCCGTCTGCGGCAGCGCTACGCTAACCGCGTGTGATTAACGGGGAGCTGAGGGCAAAGGTCGACCGGATCTGGGACGCGTTCTGGTCGGGGGGGATCGCGAATCCGCTCGAGGTGATGGAGCAGATCACGTATCTGCTCTTCATTCGTCGCCTCGACGAGCTCCAGAAGGCCAAAGAGAACCGGGCAGCTCGGCTCGGAACGCCCATCGACGCGCCGATCTTCCCGGCCGGTTCAGACGACCAGGGGCGATCGTTCGGAGATCTTCGCTGGTCTCGCTTCAGGGATCGCGACCCCGCCGAGATGTTCGCGATCGTCGGCGAGCGCGTGTTTCCCTTCCTCCGCGAGCTCGGTGGCGGCCAGTCGACCTACTCGCATCATATGCGTGACGCCCGCTTCACGATCCCGACGCCCGCACTGCTGGCGAAGGTCGTCGACATGCTCGACGAGCTGCCGATGGAGGGGCGCGATACCAAGGGTGACATCTACGAGTACATGCTCGGCAAGATCGCGACGGCAGGCCAGAACGGCCAGTTCCGGACACCACGCCACATCATCGCCTTAATGGTCGCGATGACGGCACCGACGCCTAAGGACGAGATCTGCGATCCGGCGTGCGGCACCGCCGGCTTCCTGATCGCCGCCAGTGAGCATCTGAGGAAGAACTATCCGGAGGTCGAACACGAGGCTGAGGCCCGCAAGCACTTCCACAACAGCATGTTCCACGGATTCGACTTCGACAGCACGATGCTCCGAATCGGATCGATGAACATGCTGCTCCACGGCGTGGAGTCCCCGGACATCCGCTATCGCGACTCGTTGTCCGAGGGCGCCGGCGACGAGGAAGGTCTGTACTCGCTGATCCTCGCTAACCCTCCATTCGCCGGGAGTCTCGACTACGAGACAACAGCACAGAATCTGCTGAGGGTAGTCAAGACAAAGAGAACCGAGGTCCTGTTCATCGCATTGTTCATGCGGCTCCTTCGACCGGGCGGCCGCGCTGCGGTCATCGTGCCAGACGGCGTCTTATCGAACTCAGCTAAGGCACATGCACATCTGCGTCAGGTCTTGGTCGAAGAGCAGAAACTCGATGCGATCGTGAAGCTGCCCAGCGGTGTATTCAAGCCGTACGCGGGCGTGTCAACAGCGATCGTGGCGTTCACGAAGACGGACAGTGGCGGCACCGACCACGTCTGGTTCTATGACGTGACTGCGGACGGATGGAGCCTCGATGACAAGCGTTCAGCGCTGCTCGACGAGTCGAAGCTTGGCTGTGTCATCGAAGAGCCGCTCAACGCGGAAGAACATCAGAGGAACAACCTGCCGGACGTGCTAGCTCGCTGGGGGCAACGTAGCCGGTCAGAGCGCGAACGGCGGCGAACGGATCAGAGCTTCTGTGTGTCGAAAGCGGACATCGTTGCGCGGGGTTACGACCTAGCGATCAACCGCTACAAAGAGCTTCCGGTGGAGGAAGTCCAGCACGTGGATCCGAGGAAAATACTTGCCGGCCTCGAGGAGCTCGAGGACGAGATTCACGCTGGCATGCGAACACTCAAGGAGCTGCTGCGTTGAAGCAAGGCTGGACCGAGGTAGCGCTCGGCGAGGTCGGCGAGGTGGTAGGTGGGGGCACGCCTCGGACGTCAGTCGCAGCGTACTGGGGGGGAGAAATCCCTTGGGCAACGCCCAAGGACCTAAGCGACCAGGGAAGCCGCTACATCCGCAAGACCGCACGCTCGATCACAGAACGTGGATTACGGGGCTCAGCGGCGCGGGTGCTCCCCTCTGGATCTGTTCTGTTAAGTTCACGCGCTCCGATCGGGCTCGTCGCGATCAACTCCGTTCCAATGGCGACGAGTCAGGGGTTCAAGAGCATCCTTCCTGACCGTACGAGGCTAGATCCCGCGTATCTGGCTTACTGGCTCGAGACGAACACCGCCTACCTGCAGTCGCTCGGGAGCGGCGCGACGTTCAGAGAGATCTCAAAGCGCGTCGTCGAGCAGGTGAGAATTCCGCTCCCGCCGCTTGATGAGCAGCGATGGGTCGTGCGGATCCTCGACACAGCAGACGAGTTGCGAAGTCGACGGCAGCAGACACTCCAGCTCCTCGCAACTCTCCGTCGAGCAATGTTCACGGTTTGCCCGCCTGGCAAGTGTCGAAGAATGTCCCTGGGTGATTTGCTGGACCGGATCGACTCGGGCAAGAGCCCTGTGTGTGCATCTCAACCAGCGGCTGATGGGCAGTGGGGAGTCCTAAAACTTGGTGCGGTCTCGTTCGGTGAATATCGACCCTGGGAGAACAAAGCGATGCTGGCTGCCAGCGAGATCGATCCGAGTCTCGAAGTCGCCCCCGGCGACGTTCTGCTCGCGAGAAAGAACACGATTGACCTCGTTGGTGCTTCGGCGTATGTCCGAGACACGCCCCCGCGTCTACTTCTGCCGGATCTCATCTTTCGCTTGGTCGTGCGCGTTTCTGCACCTATCCGCCCGGTCTTCCTCCAGGCAACGCTAGCCCAGCCGCAGAGCCGAGCAGCGATTGCACGGTTAGCCGGCGGGAGTGCGGGATCGATGCCGAATGTCTCGAAGAAACGCCTGCTCACCGTCGAGGTCGACGTCCCGCCACTCGAAGAACAGCTCAGGTATGAGCGAAGAAGCGCAGCACTCGACTCATTGGTGCAGCGGCTCTCAGCACAGCTCCATCAGCTTCACGAGCTCTTCGCTTCGCTTCAGCGCCGAGCCTTCAACGGGGACCTCTAACCGTGTCAGCAACGGGCCGGCGTCCGCGGTCTAACTTCGGGTTCTTGAGGCCGGCTTGGCCCGAGCTTGCTCGTGAGGCCATCCAGGCAGAACGCAACGCCGCAGCTGATCCGCGGGCTGGTTGTTTCTACGCGCGTCGCGCGCTGGAGCTCGGCGTCCAGTGGATGTACGACGCTGACCGCTCGCTCCGCCGCCCCTACAAGGATGACCTGTCGGCGATGTTGTTCGAGCCGTCATTCCAGTCCGCGGTGGAGAAGCGGATCCAGACGAAAATGGACTACATCCGTCGCCAGGGGAATGCCGCGGCTCACGATCGTCGGCCAATCAAGGCTGAAGCGGCCGTTGGGACGATTCGCGAGCTGTTCCACGTCATGTTCTGGATCGCGCGGACGTATGCCCGCGATCCAGCCGAGATTCCTCCAGCGGACCTCAAGTTCTCCGAGGCGGAGATACCGCGGCCCGTTACCGCGGAACAGCGCCAGGCGACGATCGAGGCGATACGGCGGAAGCAGGAAGAGAACGTGCGCCGCGACGAACAACTAGAGCGGGCGAAGGCGGCCAATGCTGAGCTTCAGGCCCAGCTGGAACAGCTCCGGGTGGAGGTTGCCCAGGCGAAAGCGGTCAACGAGGCGCGGGCGGATGAGCATGATTACAACGAGCAGGAGACCCGCGATCGCTACATCGACCTGCTGCTTCGTGAGGCGGGCTGGCCGCTCGAGGAGGATCGCGACCGGGAGTACGAGGTGCATGGCATGCCGACCCCGAACGGCGTCGGCTATGTCGACTACGTCCTCTGGGGAGACGATGGCAAGCCGCTGGGACTCGTAGAGGCCAAGCGCACTCGTCGCGACCCGCGCGTTGGTCGCCAGCAGGCGAAGCTATACGCCGACTGCCTCGAGCAGCAGTTCGGGCAGCGGCCGGTGATCTTCTATACCAACGGTTACGAGACCTGGATTTGGGACGACGTTCGCTATCCGCCGCGGGACGTGCAGGGCTTCTACACGAAGGACGAACTGTCCCTGCAGATCAACCGTCGCAGAAGCCGGCGCCCGCTTGCAGAGATGGAGATCAACTCGACGATCGTCGAGCGCCACTACCAGCATCGGGCGATCCGTCGGGTAGACGAGGCGTTCGATCAAAACCGGCAGCGCAGGACGCTCATCGTGATGGCGACCGGCGCTGGCAAGACTCGCACCGTGATCGCGCTGACCGACCTGTTGATGCGTGCCGGTTGGGTCAAGCGCACGCTGTTCCTCGCGGATCGTGTCGCTCTAGTCAATCAGGCAGTCGGTGCGTTCAAGGCGCATCTTCCGGACGCAACCACCGTGAACCTCGTGACCGAGCGCCGCGAGGAGGGGCGTGTCTACGTCTCGACGTATCCCACGATGATGGGGCTGATCGGGGAGCCTGCAGCCGGCGAGGAACGTCGGTTCGGACCGGGATTCTTCGATCTGGTCGTGATCGATGAGGCGCACCGATCCGTGTACCAGAAGTACCGCGCGATCTTCAGCTACTTCGACTCGCTGCTCGTTGGTCTAACCGCCACGCCGAAGGACGAGGTCGCCCGGGATACGTACGGGCTGTTCGACCTGGAGCCTGGGGTACCGACGGACTACTACGACCTCGACCAGGCGGTGGAAGAGGGATTCCTCGTCCCGCCAAGGGCCATCACGGTGCCGCTCAGGTTCCCGCGCGAGGGAATCCGCTATGACGACCTAACTGAGGAGGAGAAGGAGCAATGGGAGTCACAGGACTGGGGCGACGACGCCGAGGAGCCGCCCGACGCTGTGGCGCCAGAGGCAGTGAACCGCTGGCTCTTCAACGCAGATACCGTCGACAAGCTCCTCGAGACGTTGATGACCCACGGCCACCGCGTCGCCGGCGGTGACAGGCTCGGCAAGACGATCGTCTTCGCGAAGAACAACGAGCACGCCGAGTTCGTCGCCCAACGGTTTGACGCGAACTATCCGGAACATGCAGGGCACTTCGCAAGGGTCATCACCTACCGCACCGAATATGCCCAGTCATTGATTGACGACTTCGCGACCCCTAGCAAACCGCCGCACATCGCCATCTCGGTCGACATGCTTGACACCGGGATCGATGTACCCGAGGTAGTGAACCTTGTGTTCTTTAAGCCAGTGCGATCGAAGACGAAGTTCTGGCAGATGGTCGGACGCGGCACGCGCCTGTGCCCGAATCTCTTCGGTCCCGGTGACCACAAGCAGGACTTCCGCGTCTTCGACTGCTGCGAGAACATCATTTTCTTCAACCAGCACATCCAGCCGAGCACCGGCAGCGTGGGTGAATCACTGCGTTTGCGGTTGTTCAAGGAGCGCCTACAGCTAATCCTGTCGCTAGCTGAGGCCGAAGGGCAGGGCGACGGAGCGGAGAGCGAGGCGGGGCTCCGTGCCGACACCATCGCGCTGCTCCGGAAGCAGATTGCGAACATGAACGTGGACAACTTCCTCGTGCGCCCGCATCGGCAGTGGGTCGAGCAGTATCGCGCCGAGGAGGCGTGGCGTGAGCTGGACTTAGAGCGCGCGATTGAGCTTGCTGACCGTCTGGCCGATCTACCGACCTCGCTGCCCGAGGACGACGAGGAGGCGAAGCGCTTCGACCTGCTGATCCTGAAGCTCCAGCTCTGCCGGCTGCTGGGCGACCCGGGCCAGGAGCGGCTGCGCCGGCAGGTCCAGGAGATCGCTTCCGGACTGCTGGAACAGCTCGCGATACCCGCCATTCGCGAGCAGCAGGAGCTGCTTTACGAACTCGCTGGGGACGAGTGGTGGGTCGATGTCACGCTGCCGATGCTTGAGCACGCACGCCGCCGGGTCCGAGGCCTCGTGAAGCTCCTCGATAAGCGCAAGCGCGCGGTCGTCTACACGGACTTCATCGACGACCTCGGGGAGATCGAGGAAATCGAAATACGCGGCGTCCACACCGTCACCGAATACGGACGCTTCCGCGAGAAGGCACGGGCTTACTTGCGGGAACACAAAGATCATGTGGCGCTTCAGCGACTCCGCCGCAACCTTCCGTTAACTCCGAGCGACCTTGAGGAACTCGAGCGGATGCTCCAGGAGGCCGGCATCGGATCGGGGGAAGATCTCGAGCGCGCACGCTCAGAGGGACGCGGGCTAGGCGCATTCATCCGTTCGCTCGTCGGCCTCGACCGCGAAGCGGCAACTGACGCCCTGGGCGAATTCATTGCTGGTAAGACGCTCACTGCGGCACAGCACGACTTCGTCGAACTCGTCATCGAGCACCTGATCGCAAACGGCACGATGGATCCCGGACTGCTCTACGAGCCGCCGTTCACGGCTGTAGCAGCGGGAGGGCCGGAGACTTTGTTTTCCGATACCGACGTCGATGCGCTGATCGCCGCGATCCGCGCCGTCGACGACAACGCCCGGCCACAGACCCAGGCGGCGTGAGCCCACGGGCAGCCCGCTGCAGGATGCCGCAACGAGCGACGCTACCTCGCAACAGGCTCGAGGCGATCCGGCAGGGGCATAACGAGCCGGACCGTTGCCCACGCACTCGTCTGGCTTCGTCCGCGCTGTCGCTCATGCGGCGTCGACGTTTAACTCGAAAGAGCGCGCTGAAGCCGGCCGCTACCTGCTCCGGCCGCACGTGGCTGGCCTTGCGAGGGCGAGCGACTTCCTACGTGGCTGATGTCAGCTTGGCTCAGGTAAAGGGACTTCCCCGAGCAGTACCCAGTATTGGTCATCCTTTGGAAAGAACGGAGTAATTCCGACGCGAGCGCACGCCTTCAAACTTGCAACATGGTCACGATGCGCGTGCGCTGTAACGAGAACTCTCCCTGGGTCGAGTCCGCGCATCGCGTCAAAGGTTTGGGCGAACACAGAGCGCGATAGGTCTTGGTGTTGGTGGCTCAGTTCGATGGCGAGGACTTGGAGGTGCCAGCCCGGATGGTCAACGGGTGCAACGAGGGGAACGGAAATCACTCGTTCATCGAACGCGGTGACGGCTACGAGGTGGCCTTCGTTATCCCGGAAGGCGAGCGTGTGCTTGGCGTTGCTGAGGACCCAGCCGCGAACATAGTTCTCGGCCTCCTCGATCCAGGGCGCCCCCGGGTTCCCGTCCCAGCACGAGAAGGCAGCAAACTCGTCTGCGTCGGCCTCGCGGCTGGCGAAGGTCCGCTGGAGCTCCATCTCGATCGGCGGTGGAGGGAGTCGTTCCTCCGATACTTACTGGGCGTGGCCCCGGCGCTTGAGGATCTCGGCGGCGTGCTGAGCCGCATCGCCTTGGAGCCTTAGAGGTGATGTGTCGTACGGATCGGAGGTAATACCCGCGTTCAAGAGAGCCTCACGCGGCGCTGCTACGTCGTAGTCAAGCCAGTTGGCTCCCAGCGTTCGGCGTGGATCGACGAATAGATCGCCCCGGCGACGGGGGCGGTCGAGCCGGTAGACGTAGCCCTTGCGCGCAAGTCCAACCAGTCGGTTATTGGCGGCGGTGAGCTCGAGCCCGACCTGGCCAGCCAGCGCCGCGACGGTAGCGGCGCCGCCGATGCGGCCAAGCTCATCAAGCGTCTCAATCTCGGTGGGGGTGAGAGCGCCCACTGGCCGGGCACGGGCTACATCGTGCGGCTCCGCGGACGCGGAAACAAACAGTGGCAGCTCATGCTCTCGAGCCCAGAGGGAGATCACCTCCGCATCGGCAGGGTCCGAGGCGGCGATGACAAAACGAACGTCGCCGAACACCCCGCCCCGCAGCCGCTGGCCGAGCGGAACTACGAGCTCACGTAATGCAGCGGCAGTGAACTCACTGCCCGCCAGGTCGAGCACCACCGTCGTGGGTCCACTCGCCATCGCCGTAGCGGGATAGTTGTAGTCGCGCCAAGACGCGACGGCGTCCTTGTCGGACGTAGCACCTTCAGGCTCAAATCGGTCAACGCGAGGAGTGGGATACAGCGTGGCCATTGAGTGATGCCCGCGGCAGCGCCGCACCGGGAGTCTATGCCCTATATCGGCTATCATGAACTTCACTATAGCCAGTGAACCCAGTGTGGTAGAATACTTGCAGTCGCCTATGCAAAGGAGCACGGACCATGCCTGAGCACAAGCTCGACCTCCTGATCATCGTCAATGGCCAGCCCACCGTCGTCGGTGTGGAACCAAGCGCTCAGCTGCAAACGGTCATCCCCAAGGCACTGGAACAAACCGGCAATCAGGGGCAGCCGCCGGATCAGTGGGAGCTTCGCGACGCTAACGGGGTGGTGCTCGACATCACAAAGAAGGTCCGTGAGTTTGGCTTCGCAGCTGACACCAAGCTGTTTCTCAACCTCAAAGCTGGCGTTGGCGGCGAATCCGAGGCGGCCATCCCGCAGTTCGTCGATCCTGCGGTGTCGCGCACGAAGTTCGATGGCGAGATCGACGACTTCCGTGCGCTTGCGGGCGAGTACCGTCGCCGGGGCTGGTTCCTGATTGACGCGGAGTTTCCTCGGGTCGTAGTTCTGCTCACGACCCCGCGGTTAGCTCCGCCCGCGGTGGTGTGCGCCGTCGCCTTTGACTACAGCAATTACGACGCGGTGCCGCCGTCCGTGAAGCTTGTCAACCCGTTTACTCTGGAGCCGTATAAGGCCAAAGAGCTTCCCACCGCTCTGAACAAGAGCCTCCCGGCACAGACTGTTCCGTTGCCGGGGGGCGCACCTGGCGGTCTCCAGCTCATGGGTGCCCAACCCTTGATGCAATCGCAAAGCCCCGAGGATGTGCCTTTCCTGTGCCTTGCGGGGGTCCGCGAGTACCACGACCATCCGGGGCATAGCGGCGACGCTTGGGAACTTCATCGCACCGCAGGCGCGGGTCGACTCGTCCGGTTGCTGGACGTCATTGACCGGTACGGCGTCGAGCCCATCACGGGCTATTCAGTCAACCTCGAACCCCACGTCGGACTTCAGTTCGGACCTCCGCCCCAATGACGCTGGTCGACATCGAGAGCTTCATAGTGAATCGCGAGATCCTTGCTGAGACCCAAACAGCGCTCATGCGTGCAGGCGAGGAGGGGTTTGAATGTTTCGTGCTATGGAGCGGGGACGTGTCCGACAGGCGGCTCCACGTTCGAACCGCGCACGTCCCGGCACAGGACGCCTACAAGACCAAGAGTGGCTTGCTGGTGAGAGTCGATGGGGATGCACTCCACGCACTGAACTGCTGGCTGTTCGAACATAGCCAGACCCTTGCAGCCCAGGTCCACGCGCATCCCACCTCGGCGTTCCACTCAGACACTGATGACTCATATCCGATCGTCACGACGCTCGGTGGTCTCTCGATCGTCGTTCCCGACTTCGCCCGTCATGGTGTTTTCACGCGCGGCACCCGCACGTATCGCCTTGGTCCAGCTGGATGGAAGCGCGTCCGCAGCCGGCAGATGCGGCGCTTGCTCGACGTAGCCGGCTAAATGGCGCTCGCCGAATACTTCAGCCGAGCAGCTGTTGCAGCCGCCCAGATCCTCCACGGGTTTGACGAGGACATGCTCAGACAGCGTTTGGAAGAGCATGTCATTGGGATCGCCGTAGGACCCAGAGCCGAGACCAAAGAAGGCCATGCTCTTGCGGACATAACTGTCCGGCTATTGGCCCGCCTGTATCCCAATCTCGTCATCACCGCCCCCGGAATGTGGGGCAGGGAGCTCATCGAGACCGCTCGCCGCGTGAACCCGGCTATCACGGTTGAAGACCGGCCGCCGGACCTTGCAGTGATTATCGCCGACGGATCGATGAAGCCGAGCCGGTTGGCGGTGTACGCCGGAAGCGACAGATGGGATGCGCTCGTGTCAACCTCGTCTCCTGTCAGCGTCGGTGGATCTTCGCTTCCGTTTGGCGCGGGAGCAGCAGGTTGTATTGCAGCCGCCAACGTCTTCCGTGCAGTGTTCCTTGACGATCCACAGCTCGATGACCACGTGCGGTTCTCCACTGCGCTGGCCGTTCTCGACACAAGCCACCTGCAATCCGGCTGTGACGTAGATCTCGGACGAGTCGTCCTCGCGGGCGCTGGAGCTATCGGGAATGCAGTCGTGTGGGCCCTGTCGCGCGCTCCGGTTAGAGGCGAGCTCGACGTCGTTGACCATCAAGCAATCGAGCTGAGCAACTTGCAGCGCTATCTCCTTGCTGAGCACGCGGACAAGAATTCCGCCAAAGCCTCGCACCTCGCCTCTCGACTGAGTGACCAACTGCAGGGCCTCGCGCACCAGCAAACGTGGCAAGAATTCGTGGCTAGCTCGGACCAGCGGATCGAAAGAGTCCTCGTTGCTCTCGACACCTCGCGGGACCGTCGAGCCGTCCAGGCGTCACTGCCACGCTGGATCGCGAATGGCTGGACTCAGCCGGGAGACCTGGGGGTATCGGTGCATCCGTCATTTCTGGATGGCGCATGCTTGTCATGCCTCTACTTCCCAGCAAAGCCAGGGCTCAACGAAGACGAGCTCATCGCTCAAGCTCTTCGGCTCGACCACAAAGTCTGGGGTCTGCGAATCCGCAATCTCCTTTACGACAGCCAGCCTGTCCCCACCGACCTCCTGAACGCCGCCGCCCAGACTCTGGGTGTCTCGCCTGATGCCGCTCAAGCGTTCGCCCATCGGACCCTGCGCGATTTATATGTGGAAGGTGTTTGCGGCGGAGCGCTCGTCCCACTCAACCAACTTGGTGCTCCCGCAGGTGATCTCCACGTCCCTGTCGCCCACCAGTCCGCCCTCTCGGGAATCCTGCTCGCGGCCTGTCTCATGGCAGACGCAATGGGATCGTCTCCGGCGATGACTCAAGTCACACGCATCGACCTCATGCGCCCGCTCGGGACGGACCTCACCCAACCAGCTGCAAAAGATACCCAGGGCATGTGCATTTGCTCCGACGCCGTCTATGTCGATGCGTACAAACGGAAGTACGGGCACCTTCGCGTCGTCTCAGCAATGGAGTCGGACCAGTTCCCCACCTCATCCAAAGGAGCGTGAGCACAGTCTCACTCCATCGCCACCGCACACCAGGTGTGCGGGTCGCAGAAGCGCGGCTCGACACACCAGGGAAGGGACACGGCCCCGCGGCCATTGACGACCTGGTCTGCCAGCGCGGCAAGGCGAGTAGTCGCATCGACTCGAGAGGCAACCCCGCGGACGATCGCCTCAAACTCTTGCCGCTCCGGCGATAAAGGCGCCGCCGTCGACGGAAGGGGCTGCTTGCGCTGACGCGTGTGGAGAGAGCCGTCGAACCCATGGTGGAACAGGTGAGTTGGGAATCGATCGAGGCCCGGCAACGGCGCTGTCACGGGTCTCATCCGGTCGGCCGGACCGCTCCTTGTGAGCGTGGTCGCCGCGCCAAGTGCACACGCCGACATCCGGCTTGCGTCGCGGTACTTGCCGTCGACGCGCGGGCATCCAAGCCCGCGCCCCGCCGGCAAGTCTTTCTCAACCCGGATCGAGGCAATCGCTCGACAGGAGAAGAACCATCCGCGCCATCGATGGCCTGCCCGTCCCGGATCCGAGGTGCCACGGCCACGTCTGGCCCGGGCGACCAGCTCTGCGACTCAACGCTTTGTGTCAAACATTTGTCAAACAAACGGCACCGAACAGGCCGATTTCGGCCCACTACGACCGGCCGCCGAGTCGCCGAATCACCTGCATTCACGGGCATTCCGCAGCACCAACCCGTACCACCCGAACACCCCAAATCTGGCTCATAACCCGAAGGTCGCGGGTTCGAATCCCGCCCCCGCTACTCCAAAAGACACGGATTTCCGGGCCTTTTGTCTCCCGCGGGGAGTGATTTGGAAGTCGCCGCCTAACGGTTTCTTGTTAGACGGTTGTTGGCTCAGTCTGGCTGTGCGAGCAAAAGCTGCTGCAAAGTGGTGTCGGCGCCGGTGGAAAACTCACCCCCCTCTGCCGGTTGAAATTGCACCCCCTTTGAGGCGTGGGCGGAGGCGTCCGGGGGCGGGTTGACCCTGGCTCGATCGTTGTCGATCGAGTCTGGGAGAAGGGTGTGCTTGACGTGGAGCGGTGGGCCGAGTTGCGCCGGGAGCATTTCGTTCGCCAGGTGCCGATCAAGGAGCTCGCCCGGCGTTATGGGATCGATCGCAACACGGTGAGGCGTGCGCTGCGCTCGGATCGGCCGCCGCGGTATGTGCGGCCGCCGCGGCCGTCGAAGCTGGATCCGTTCAAGGACGAGATCCACGAGCTGCTCCGACGCGACCCGTCGCTGACGGGGGTGAGGGTCCGCGAGCTGATCGAGCCGCTGGGGTTCGACGGCGGCAAGTCGATCGTCGATGACTATCTGCGCGAGGTGCGGCCGCTGTTCGAGAAGCGCCGCACCTATCAGCGCACGATCTATCGCCCCGGCGAGCTCTGCCAGTTCGATCTGTGGGAGCCGAGCGCGTGGGTGCCGGTCGGTCACGGCCAGACGCGGCGTGCGTGGGTGGTGGTCGCGTGCCTTGGCTATTCGCGCGCGGGTGCGGGGGCGCTGGTGTTCAGCAAGGAGGCGCCGGACGTGCTGTGGGGGATGACGCGCTGCTTGTGGTCGCTGGGCGGCATTCCCGGCGTGCTGGTGTGGGACCGGGAAGGGTGCTTGCACGCCAACGCCGGCCATCCGACCGACGTCTATGCGGCGTTCTGCGGGCGGCTGCGGGTCGATTGGCACTTCTGCGAGCCGGCCGACCCGGAGGCCAAGGGTGCCGTGGAGCGGCTGCAGGGATACATGGAGACCAACTTCGAACCGGGGCGCCGGTTCGCCAACGAGCTCGACTTCCAGCTGCAGCTTGACCACTGGTTTGAGAAGGCCAACGCCCGGACGCACAAGACGCTTCGCTGCCGGCCGGTCGACCGCCTGATCGAAGAGCGTCACGCGATGCGGCCGCTGCCCGAGCGAGAGCCCGACGTGGACCGCCGGTGGGTGACTCGGGTGCCGGCGGACCCAATGCTGCGCTTTGACACCAACGACTACTCGCTTGACCCCAGTCTGGTTGGCCGCAGGGTCGAGGTTCGCGTCTCCCAGCGCGAAATCACCGCGGTGGCGCTCGACAGCGGCGAGCTGGCATGCCGGCACGAGCGCAGCTTCGCCAAGCACCGCACGATCACCGCGCTCGAACACGCCCGCGCGCTCAAAGACCGCCGCGGCCAGCCGGAGCGCCCCTTGGAGGTGCAGGTCCGCCCGCTCGCCGCCTATGACGCCCTGACCGCATGACCCAGACCGGCGAGCTGACTCACCTGTTCAGAGAGCTAAAGGCGCCCGCGGCCGCGAGGGCGCTGCCCAAGCTCGCCGATCGCGCCCGCTCCGAGGAATGGTCATATGAGCGCTTCGCCCAGGCGCTGCTCTCGACCGAGGTTCTCGCGCGCGAGGCGCACGGCGGCGAGGGCCGGATCAAGTCCGCCCGGTTCCCCGCCCGCAAAACATTGGAGGAGTTCGACTTCACCTTCCAGCGCAGCGTGAGAAAACTGTGATCGAGCACCTCGGCCAGCTCGACTTCCTCCACGCGCGAGAAAACGTGATCCTCCTCGGACCGCCCGGCACCGGCAAAACGCACCTCGCGATCGCGCTCGGGATCCGCGCCTGCCTCGCCGGCCAGCGGGTGATCTTCAAGACCGCCACCGAATGGGTCGCCCTCTTGGCCGACCAACAACGCCAAGGCCGGCTCGACGACGAGCTCAAACGCCTCGAGCGCTACCCACTGCTGATCTGCGACGAAGTCGGATACATCCCCTTCGACCCGCAGGCCGCGAACCTCATGTTCATGCTCGTCTCCCGCCGCTACGAACGCGCCAGCCTGATCGTCACCTCCAACAAGCCCTTCGGCGCCTGGGGCGAGATCTTCGGCGACGAGATCACCGCCGCCGCGATGGTCGACCGGCTCGTGCACCACGCCGAAATCCTCAGCCTCAAAGGCGACAGCTACCGCCTCAAAGACCGCGACCTCGGCCGCGTCGCGCCGGTCGAAAACTGACCCACCCCGACCCGCCGGCATTCCGCTGCTCTAACCGACAAAGCAGCGGAATCACGTTCCCGACCGACGTTGCTTCGCTAGCAAAGCTACGTCCACCAACGCCGCGCCGGCGGCATCTCGCTCCGCTCGCCTACGGCTCGCTCCACGAGAAGCCGCCCCACCACCTGGCCTACTTTTCAACCGGCGCCCACCGAGGGGGTGCATTTTCAACCGGCGCAAAAGGGTGCGAATTCAACCGGCCTTGACAAGTGGCCGCTTCTTGATGGTCGACCTTCGGGTTCTGGCCGCACGACCCGAAGGTTCCGCCGAGGGTTTGCTGTCGCTGCAACGGCTTGCGCGCTGTATCAGACCAGCGTGATGCCCAGCGAAGGAGACCTATCCCGCGCCGAGAAGCGGTTCCATCGCTCCGGGGCCGGGGATGGCCTGGAGGTTGCGCGGCCCGATCGGCTCGCCGCAGGCTGAGCACACCAGCTGTGCCTCCGATATCTGGCCGCAATCCTGATGGACCACTTGGAGGGGCGGGCCGTTGGGGGCGGCGTACTTGTCGCCCCACTGGCGCATAGTCGTGATTACTGGCCAAAGGTCACGGCCCTTGTCGGTCAACCGATATTCGAATCTCGGCGGGCGCTCGCTATAGGGCACCTTCGTCAATACGCCTGCTTCGACGAGGCGGGCGAGTCGCTGGTTGAGGATGTTGCGGGAGATACCTAGACGCGATTGGAGCTCATCGAAGCGCCTGACCCCGAGGAAGACGTCACGGACGATCAGCAGCGACCACCACTCGCCCACCACCTCCAAGCACTGGGCGACGGAGCAGTGCATGTCGGAAAAGCTCTTGCGTTCCATGACATTCAGGATAGTCAGTTGCGTTATAGAACGCAACTTGGTACGATGGGTTCCATCATAGAACTGCGTTGTCCGAAAGGAGCAGTGATGGCCACCCAGACGACGTTTCGTCGGCGGACGCGAACGGATGGGACAGCTGGAGGCGACGGTTGGACGTACGTCGCTCTCGCAGTCATCGTCCTGGCTGCGATCGTGCTCGTTTTGCAGATCGCTCCATATGCCTGATGCGCTCTCGCGCCGGGACGCGTCTTCCCGGCTGGTGTTGGTGATCGTGTGCGCGGGCGTGGTTCTGGCCAGCCTCGATCTGTTCATCGTCAACGTCGCCCTTCCCCAGATGGGCAGGGACTTCCATCTCCGCGGTGGCAGCCTGGGGGATCTGTCGTGGGTCTTGAATGCCTACGCGATCGTGTATGCGGCGTTGCTGGTCCTGTTCGGCCGCATCGCCGAGCGCTACCGCCGCGAGCGCGGCTTCCTGCTCGGTGTAGCGGTGTTCGTGGCCGCCTCGGCGGCCTGCGGCGCCGCGAGCAGCCTGCCGATGCTGGTCTGCTTCCGTGTCCTGCAGGCCGCGGGGGCCGCCCTATTGACGCCGACCTCGCTGGGCCTGATCCTGGCGACGTTCCCGGCCGACCGCCGGCACGGTGCGGTGCGCGCGTGGACCGCGGTGGGTGGGTTGGCGGCGGCGCTTGGTCCGGTCGTCGGCGGATTGCTGGTCGCGGCGAGTTGGCGCTGGGTCTTCTTTGTGAACGTGCCCATCGGTCTGCTTGCGCTTGTGGTTGGGTGGCGGCGGCTGCCGCATGTGGCCGGCCATCCGGTTGCGGCACCCGACGTCCTCGGGGCGCTGTTGGTCACCGGCGGGGTGGGCGTGCTGTCGCTCGGGCTAGTGAACGGCGGGACGTGGGGATGGGGCGATGCCAGAACGATCACCGTACTCGGCGTCTCCGCCGCAGCGCTCGCCCTGTTCGCGGCGCACAGCACTTGGCACCGAAATCCGCTGGTGGATCGAGCCCTGTTCCGGCTTAGGCCGTTTACCGGAGCCTCCGCCGTGGCGGTCCTCTTCTCCGCCGCGTTCGGCGCGATGCTGCTCTCACGCGTCCTGTGGGCGCAGGACGTGTGGCACTGGTCCCCGTTGATCACGGGCCTGTCGATCGCTCCCGGCCCGCTGATGGTCCCGCTGTTCTCATTCCTGGTCGCCGGCCGGCTGACCGAGCGGCTGGGAGCAGGCGCGGTGATTGCCGCGGGTTGCACGATCTTCGCCGCGGGCATCGCCTGGTGGGCGCTCGCGATGGGTCTTCGCCCCGAGTACGCCGGAGAGCTGCTCGGCGGGATGCTCCTGACCGGGATGGGCGTCGGCCTCGCGCTGCCGACGCTGATGGCGACGGGCGCCTCATCGCTGCCTGCGCATGCCTTCGCCACCGGCTCGGCGGTCGTCAACATGCTGCGCCAGATCGGGCTCGCGATCGGCGTGGCCGTGTTGATCGCGGTGCTCGGCACTCCGCACTCGCCCCGGGATGCGCTCGCCGCCTACCAGCGGGCGTCGTGGGTGATCGCGGCGATCGCGCTTGCCGGCGCGCTCGTGGGGCTGGCGCTGCGGACCGCCAGACGTCAGCTCGCCGCCGCCCCCACCGCCCCGGGTTCGGCAGCGATGTCGGTCGCCGCCGCGAGCGAGAGCTATTCATGACGGCGGTAGTTGCCTCGAGCGAGTTGATGCAGCTGCTCGAGATCGACATCGACGAAGTTGGCGCGGCCCGCGTCAGCGGGTCGATCGCAGCTGACGAGCGCCACCACCAGCCATGGGGGATCATTCACGGCGGCTTATACACGACGGTGATCGAGACGTTCGCGACCACCGGCGCCTTCGAGGCCGTCAAAGATCGCAGTCAGCAGGCGGTCGGGGTCAGCAACACCACCGACTTTTTGCGCCCGCACCGGAGCGGCCGCCTCCAAGTGGTGGCTGTCGCGATCTGGCAGGGTCGGACCCAGCAGCTCTGGCAGGTCGCGATCCGCCGACCCGAGGACGACAAGCTGATCGCCCGCGGCCAGGTACGCCTCCAGAACGTCGACGCAGCAGGGAGCTCCTAATGTCCCCGGGCGAGCTGACGCAGACCGGGCGCCGTGCTCGGGACGGGTGGGGAGCGTTGCGGAGCAAGTCGATCAGCTGGAGTGACCCGCTGGCGGTTGCTGTCGCGGGTGCCTGGTCCGATCCAGGCGCCGCTCCTGCTTCCAGGTCGGCGCGGTACTCGGCCGCGATGTCGACAACGCGCTTGAGTTTCAGAGCGCGAGCCGAGTCTGTGTGGTAGGTCACGGAGACGAAGGTCGGCACGTGGGCAAAGACCAGATGCGAGCGCTGCCTGTGCTGGTGCGGCGCGTGGTGGCGTGCAAGGACGAATGCCGGGCGCAACGCCGGACGCTCCCCGACTCGTTCTGTCCTCCCGCGCGTGCTGGTGCTTTCAGGCGGTGATAGCGACGCGTTTCCAACGCAGTTTGGGCGATTTCGCTCTGGCAAATGCGTGCGCGCTGGCTCAGGGGAGTACGCTGGCTGATAGTCCGCGAGTCTCCCTGTCCCATCCCTCGCTTTCGGGCTTCCGTTGGAGTGGATGGGCAGAACTGAGGCTTGCGATGGCAATTACCCTGCCGCGTTTTCGCGTCGAAATAGAGGTCGAGGGCCGAGTTGCGTTGGTTTCGCTGTTCGGTGAGCTAGACGCGCGCGTCGCTGACTACTGCGACCAACAGCTCTCCGGCGTCGAAGTGCCTACCCGCCACGTCGTGGTTGACCTTCGTGGGCTTACGTCGATTGACCGGATCGGCCTGCACGCGCTAGTTCGCGCCCACATGCGCTCTCGGCTGGGCGGCTGGAAGCTGACGCTTGTGCACGGCCCTGTGAGCGTGGACGAAGCGTTCACGCCGCCCTTCATCGAGGAGCTCTTTCACTGGGTCGACGGCGCGGAGGCTTTCTTTCCGCCCTGCGCACCGCCCGCGTGGCAGCGTTCAGGGCTGACGATGAACGGCGGGGAGGGAACAGCGGAATGACTCCCGACTCGCCGTTGCAAGCACTTGAGCACGCGAAATCATCTGCGCGCGGCACGGGCGCAGCTAAAGCGAGCGGGAGTAACGGCGAGCGAAGTCGTGCTCCCGTCGCCCCGGGAAACAGCGACCGTGTCGCTGCTTGACGTGCTGCGCTGCCAGCGCCTTTGGCGCGGGCGGCGTGCGCACCGCCTCGTACCCAGACAATCGGGTCTTTGACTGACCGCCGACGCACAGCGTCGCTGCCCGCCTGTCTGTGTGGTGGGCCTCTAGGTGTAGAGGTGGTGAGACGGAGGTGCAAGTCCCGGCGGCAACGCCGACCCTCGCGTGAACCCGTGAGCAAGATCGCGCCGTCGCGCAGCTCGACGCGATGGGTCGCGAGTGCGCGTGCGCCGGTCGTGCTCTTGACGACCCCGGCAACCGTACGAAACGCACCCTGTGGGCCGCGCGTCATCTTGCCGCTGCGACCGTCGTAGCGAGCGCCGTGCCACGGCCCTGCTTTCGCAGGTGTGGGCAGCGGTGGCACAAGGCTCGGGGCGTCAGGTTGGCCTGCGGCCCGCCGTGCGAGCGCGTCGGCGCTCTCCAGCCTGAGCAGCGCGGAGGCGTGCTTCTGCTCCTTCGGAGGCTCGTTCGAGCTCACGCATACGTTTCGGGCTGGTAGGCCGTTGGCTGTATGCCCGGGCCTTGTACAGCTGATAGCGCTGGCGGGCGTATCGAGCCTGCGCTCGCAGCTCCTCCAGATGAGCGCCGGACATTAGGGCGCCGGATGAGGCTCGGGGTGCGCGCACTGGGCGGTCAGCGGCGGGCGAGCCGGCGGCCGCTCTCGGTGTCAGGTGGTGTGTAGTTGAGCTCGTAGTAGTGGTAGAGCGCCGATTCGTCGCCCTGGGAGAGTTCCTCTCCGTGCTGTTCGAGGTTCGGTGCGGCCGCGACTTGGTCCTTGGTCACCGCTACCTGCAGGTCGTCGGGACGTACGGTGATCCCGCGGAGCGGAACGAAGGTGAGGTGCCGGCCGATGAAGCCTTCCTTGACGGTGGCGAATTGTGGCTCGTCGGTCTCCACGTCGACGTAGACGTCTTGCAGCTTTCCAATCTTCTCGCCGTCAGGATCGACGAGCATCTTTCCCGTTCCAGTCGGCGATGTTCCAATGGGCGCTCTGTTGTTGGTCGGTCATCGTGGGGTCTTGTCTTGCGCTGCCGTCTTTCAGATGCTGGTGGGCGGTGCTGATCGGTAGTGATCGCGCCAGATCAGTTTGTAGATTGGGATTCGTCGCGGGAGGTCGCGAATGCCGGGGATGAACGGGATCAGGATGAAGGCGAGGCTCAGCACGCCCATCACTGCCATGACGAGGATGTCAGCGTTTGCCGAGGTGGAAAACGGCTTGATCTGATACCAGAAGGTGTAGAGCCACAGCCACGTCTGCCCCGGGTAGCCGCCCGTCTCGTTCATCAGGCCCCATTGGTTGCCGAGCAGGTGCTGCTGCTGGGCGCGGTTGGTGAGCACCCCGCCGTCGGCCATGAACAGCAGCGGCTTGGTGTAGTCGGTCTGGTAGAACTGCCGGCTGGTCAGCAGCGCACCGTCGAGGCCGCCGGACTGGGCGAAGGTGAGCAGCGAGCCCATCATCACGGGCAGCGGCCCGTAGCCGACCGGGCTTGACCGAGACCGAGCCGTCCGCAGTTACTGACGCTTTTCCCAGCGCCGTCTCATAGGCGCTGGTCCAGCCGGACTGGATCTTGGCGGACGCTGACTTGTACGTCGAGACGGCGCTTTGCAAGGCGGGCTGGCCGGTGAGCGAGCGCAGCGGCGCGAGCACGAAGTCCTGTGCGGTGTTGATCGGGTGGCTCACGCCGAGCCACTTCGCGAGGTGAATGAACGCCATGTGCTGCCCGTCTGAGGCGTGGTTGTAGGGCGGCCCGTAACTTCCGGTCGTGCTCGACCCATCTAGCTCGGTGGTTGCGGTCGTGACGAAGTCGACAGGATCGGTTCGCGACCAAGACTTGATCGTGCTCGGCGGCAGGTCGGGCGAGGAGAACAGGATCGTCAGCACCACCGCGAGGGCGAGCACGACACCGAGCGCGATCGTCGCCTCCCTGAGGATGTCGTATGGCCTGTAGGCGCCATGCCAATCGCGGTAGGACGCATCCTCACGCTGCCGTGTCTCGCGGCTCACGGCGCGCCCTCGGGAGAAATCGGGTGGGTCCCCCAGCTCGGTTCCCGACGGCAGCCGCCGTGTCCCGCGGCGGACTTTGGTGCGAGTGCGGGTCCTGCCTCCGGCTCGGGCGCCGACGGCGAGAGGTCTGTGCGATCCGATCGGTGAAACGGCGGCACGATTCCGTGCTTGCGGACCAGCAACACATGGGCTGTCACCAACCCAACGACCACGAGCGGCAGCAGGAACACGTGGTAGGAGTACATCTGGCCGAAGTTCATGAGGTTCCAGAACGCGCCGATCCCAGTCGCGTTCATCGCGTCCTTGGCCTGCGTGGAGATCCACTGGGCATCGAAGTTCTGCTGGGCGACGTAGCCGGTCAGCGCGCACGGAACCGCGACCAGGAACGCGACCGCGCCGCTCATCCAGACCCGTGCCCGCCCGCCCCGCCACGCGGCCATCCAGTACTTCCCCCACAGATGGATGACCATGAAGAAGAAGAACAGCTCCACAGACCACAGGTGGATGCTGTTAAAGAAGTGGCCGATGCCCGTGAAATGCCACCATCCCGGACCCTTCAATGCCAGGATCGAGCCCGACGCGATGATCACGACCAGCGACGTCAGCGTCAGGACGCCGAACACGTAGATCCATGACGACATGTACGACGGCTGACTGTCGGGCAAAAGCTTCTCGGGCGGCAACGCCCCTAGCACCCGTTCGCGCGCCCTCGACGTCCACGACCGTCGATTGACGGTGCTCATCGCTCAGCCCTTCCGCGCTTAGGGAAGGGCGCGAGGATGGCGATCGCGAAGACCGCCAGCATCACCACGATCACGACGACGTTGGCCACCGACATCGTGAAGAAATGCCAATGCACCGTGTGCGCCGGGTGGTTGAGATTGAAGATTGCGGCGGTCATGACGCATCGATCGCATGTGGCTGAGGACCCCACGTCCCGGCGCCGAGCGCCACGAAACCATGGGGCGCCGCGTCATCACCGGCCGCTCCGCGACGAGCCACTGTGTGACCGGGGTCCTTCGGCGGTTTTCCGTAGGACTCAGCTCCGAGGCGCTGGTTGTGCGTGCGACCCGTCGAGGTCGCCCCGCAGAAACGCCGGCCGAGAGTTGGAGCCGGAAAACAGGCTGCCTGCCGAGGGTAAAAGCAGGCTCAGCTCAACTATACGCTCTCTCGTCTCGCCCGGTGGCGGGTTACAGCACGGGCCCTAGCCGGACTCGGAGGCGGGATCACCGCTCGTGCGGAGCGCGTCGGAACCTTGGGGAGCAGGCGGTGGCCGTCGACCACAGCCGCGGCGAGGTCGATCAGCTTGCGGTTATCGACGCGGGAGCGTTCACGCAGCATCTCGAACGCTGCTTCCTCGTCGATCGAGTGGCGTTCCATGAGGATCCCCTTGGCGCGCTCGGTCAGCGCGCGGCGTCCGAACGCGCCCTCGAGGTCGTGGTACTCCGCGAACCGGCGCAGCACGATGTCGATCGAGCTCTGCCAGTCCTCGACGTCATCGTCTGAGATGTGGGCGAACACGCCTCGCTTGGACGCTTCCCTGACGAATATGGGATCGGGCGCGTGCAGCAGCGCGATCACGGGGCAGGCGGCCTCGCGGACGATCTTGTCGATCAGCTCAAGCGCATGCTCTGAGCTTTCGCCGAGTCCAACGAGGGCGACATCGGGCCGCTCCCGCGCGGTGACGACACCGACATCTTCGACGTCGATCTCCCGTGCGATCACTTCATGGCCAAGGGCCATGACGATCGGGGCGACGAGCGCGAGCCGGTCCTTGCGCTCGTTGGCGATCAGGATCCGCAGGTGGTCAGTCCCGTCAGTCAGCGGCTGCATCAGCTGATTCCAGATTCCGGGCCCAACTGGATAATCGCGTCAGACCTCTAGATCAGAGTAGTATCAAGAGAGCTTCGTCCCAACCCTCGGCGGGCATTGCAGCTCCAGCTCTAGCGACTTGGCTGGCGTGAGCGAACCTCGTGGTTTCGCCGCACCACACACGTCAGGAGGCCAAGTCCTTGCGTCGCAGGATTCCATCGCTGACTCGGTTTGAGTGGCTGGCCGCGGTACGAATGACCATACGGGCTCACGAATCGCAGCCCGGAAGCGTCCACGGGCGGTGCCCGGTGAAACGCGCTGCTCAAACTCCGATACAGCGGCCTCGTCGGCCAGACGCTGAGCTTCAGGCATCGGACGCCTCCGGGCGAAGGCTTGCGTGCGGTCGCTGACATGTCCGCCGATTCTGCTGATAATGCAGGCCGCCCCGCGCGATCGAGTAACGCTCCGCCCAGCCCATGAGCGCGGTGAACGGGTCGGGTCTTATGCCCCCGCGGATGTCCGCGCTCGCCGACCGCGATGAGCAGTCACTTGCCGCGAGCGAGCAGACCGCCAGCGAGACCGACCAGACACTGTCCGATACCGATCAGACAGCCGCTGACGCCGATCAGACGAGCGCGGAGCGTGACCAGTTCGCCGCCGATAGCGACCAAGCCGCAAGCGATCACGATCTCGCCTCTGGCATGTCGCGGAGAGCGCACGAATTCAGTCGTGACATCCGCCGGCGCTCCGCCCGTGAGCGTGATCAGACCGCTGCGAGGCGTCTGGAGATTGCCGAGCGGCGCGACGAGGTCGCCCACCTCCGAGATCTTGCCGCGCTCGCGCGCGACCAGGCCGCTGACGCGCGTGACCAGGCGATGGCACAGTTCGACGCCGCGTCCGCGCAACGCGACGACGCACGCGCGCTGACAGGCGTAGAGCTCATCGCACGTGCCGCCGCGCAACGCAGGCACGCCGCGCAGCTCCGGGCCAACGCCGCCGAGCACCGCGCGCTCGCGGCCGCGGACCGCCAGGCAGCTGCCCGTGACCGGGAGCTGGCGGCACGGGAGCGCCAACAGGCCCTTGCCGATCGTCAGGCGCTCGCGAATGAACTCGAGCGAGCCGCGGTCGATGCGCTGACTGGGGCTCGCACGCGAGCAGCAGGCCTAGGCGAGCTTGACCGTGAACTCGATCGCGCTCGGCGCACCACCACCCCGCTGGTTGTTGCCTACGTGGATGTCGTGGGGCTGAAGGCGATCAACGACACCAAGGGTCACGGCGCTGGTGACGCGCTGCTGCGAGGCGTCGTTGCGGGCCTCAAGGCGCGGTTGCGCCCCTATGACCTGATCATTCGGCTTGGCGGCGACGAGTTCCTGTGCGCCATGTCCAACTTGACCCTGGCCGCCGCTCGCGAGCGCTTCATCGCTGTCATCTCAACGATCAGCCAGCCACCCGATCCTGGCGCGATCAGAGTCGGCTTCGCCCAGCTACGCCAATCACGAGAGTGCCGCCGAGCTCATCGCACGCGCCGACACCGAACTGATCCGCGACGCCACCGATCCACTCAAGAACTAGGTGGTTTACCGCCCTCGAGGAAGCGATCTAGATGCGCCAGCCGGAATACGCTCATCACTTGAGGGGCGACCGTGGGTTCGATCCGGAGCGGCCAATGCTTGATTCGGGCGTCGCCGACCATCCGGATCAGCGGTCCTCGTCGATCGAGTGGCCTTCCATCCCCTTGGCTCGCTCGATCAGCGCGACGTGCGAAAGCTCCCTCGAGCACCGACCGTTGGGGAGTACTATCGGTACAAGGTTCGCCTCAACCCTCGGCGGCCACGCTTTCCCGGCTCCAGCAATCGGCCGGCGTACGCGAGACCTACCGGTCATCGCGACCCCCGACAGTCAGGAGCCCTCATGCTCGCTTTCTACGTCATCAAGCAATACGAGCGCGCGGTGGTGTTCAGGCTCGGGAAAGTCGACGGTGAGGCGCGCGGGCCGGGGCTGATTTTGATCGCGCCGTTCGTTCAGCGGATCCATCGCGTGTCGTTGCGGATCGTCACGTTGCCGATCCAGTCCCAGGGGATCATCACCAAGGACAACGTCAGCATCGACGTGTCCGCGGTGGCCTACTACCGGGTAGAGGATCCGATCAAGTCGGTGATCGCGATCGAGAACGTGCAAGCGGCGATCAGCCAGATCGCCCAGACCACGCTTCGCGCCGTCGTGGGGCGTCACACGCTCGATGAGACGCTGTCTGAGACCGACACGATCAACCAGGCCATTCGCGAGATCCTCGACGTGCAGACCGAGGAATGGGGAATCAAGGTCACGGTCGTCGAGCTCCGCGACATCCAGCTGCCCGAGAGCATGCAGCGCGCGATGGCCCGCCAGGCCGAGGCCGAGCGCGAGAAGCGCGCGAAGATCATCGCCGCCCAGGGCGAGGCGCTCGCCGCCGGCGAGCTCGCAGTCGCGTCGGACGTGATGATGGCCCATCCGCTGGCGCTGCAGCTGCGCAACCTCCAGACCCTGGTCGAGGTCGCGGTCGACAAGAACTCCACCGTCGTATTCCCAGCGCCGCTGATGAGCACGATCGCCGAGCTCGGCGCCTTCCTGCAGCGCGAGGGCAAAGCCGCCGGGGAGCTTCCCGCCGCCTCCGGACCTGCCGAACAGGTCCACAAATGGAGAGCTGGTGGCCTCGTAACCGCCACCAACCAGCCCAATCGGTCGCATGCGCCCGGGATCATCCCTGAGCCCGTTCACGTCCACGACGACGCGCTGACTACTGCCAGCGCGGAGCAAGACCGATCCAAGGCTGAAAGCGCCGGCACATGATCGATGGCCGGCTGATCTCGGTGCCAGCATCCGAAGGCTTAGCAGGTGGAGGCGGAGCGGCTCGGACAGGCATTGAAGACCTGATGTGAGCCCACAAGGCTCGCGCGCCATTCCGAGCAGCGTCGGCGACTGGGCTTCTCTCCGCGCCCGGGATCGAGGACTGAGAGGAGATGTGGCATCTGGGTTCCAGTCCTGGTTCCGTCTCAGAACGAGTATCTCGACATTGCAGCGTGAGCCCGCAAAGCGCGGAAACCGATGCAGCCCGGTTAGGCTCGGCGCAATCGCCGACTATGCTCGGCTAGCACGAACACCGAGGGAGTGAGCATGGCCTTTGAAGTCGGCAAGCGTGTCGTAGCCGAGTCCGAGTCAACCGACCGCCGACCCCGCTCCGGTGTCGTTGCGGAAGTGGTTCGAGGGGATCCGTCGCCTCGCTATCGGATCCGATGGGACGACGGCCACGAGAGCATCTACACGCCCGCCAGCGGCGCCCTCCGGGCCGAACAACGCCCCAAGCGGCAACGGCGAGCGGCAGCGCCGAAACGCTCACGAACCTGAACCGCGGCGATCCACCGCCCGCCGCAACAGACCGGACCTTACGCCGGTGCAGTTGACTCCCCGACCGGGGGGCCAGGGCGACGAAGCCGACGATATCGGCTGCCCGTGCCTGGAGAAGCCGCCGCTTGGGGGGTAGGAGGACCGCCGGGCGCGGATAACGTGCCCAGTGGTGCGGTCCGAGGGCCTGCGGGCACGCGGCTGCATCACGAAGTGCTGTGGGGCGGTGCGCCCCGGACAAGAGCGCCAGGACCATAGCCCCATGGCCTTATCTGGCCGTGCTGTCAAGGCCGGTTGAGAATTGACCCTTTAGCGCCGGTCGAGAATTGACCCCCCTGGGGTTGCGGCGGCTTCTCGCGGAGCGAGCCGTAGGCGAGCGGAGTGAGATGCCGCCGGCCGCGTCTTCGGCGGGGTGTAGCTTTGCTAGCGAAGCTATAGCCGGGGTGGCCTAGTTTTCGGCCGGCGTGACGCGGCCGAGGTCCCGGTCTTTGAGGCGGTAGCTGTCGCCTTTGAGGGAGAGGATCTCGGCGTGGTGCACGAGGCGGTCGACCATCGCGGCGGCGGTGATCTCGTCGCCGAAGATCTCGCCCCAGGCGCCGAAGGGCTTGTTGGAGGTGACGATCAGGCTGGCGCGTTCGTAGCGGCGGGAGACGAGCATGAACATGAGGTTCGCGGCTTGCGGGTCGAATGGGATGTATCCGACTTCGTCGCAGATCAGCAGCGGGTAGCGCTCGAGGCGTTTGAGCTCGTCGTCGAGCCGGCCCTGGCGTTGGGTGTCGGCGAGCAGCGCGACCCATTCGGTGGCGGTCTTGAAGATCACCCGCTGGCCAGCGAGGCAGGCGCGGATCCCTAACGCGATCGCCAAGTGCGTTTTCCCGGTTCCTGGCGGCCCGAGCAGGATCACGTTCTCGCGCGCGTGGAGGAAGTCGAGCTGGCCGAGGTGTTCGATCACGGTTTTTTTGACCGATCGCTGGAAGGTGAAGTCGAACTCCTCGAGCGTTTTGCGCGCGGGGAAGCGGGCGAACTTGATCCGTCCTTCGCCGCCGTGCGCCTCGCGGGCGGAGACCTCGGTGGAGAGCAGCGCTTCGGCGAACCGTTCGAAGCTCCACTCCTCGGTCCGGGCCCGGTCAGCGAGCTTCGGTAGCGCTCTGGCCGCGGCGGGTGCTTTGAGCTCGCGGAACAGGTGCGTGAGCTCGGCGGTGCGGGTCATGCGGTCAGCGCGTCATAGGCCGAGAGTGGCCGGATCTCCACCTCGAGCTCGCGCTGTGGTTCCCCGCGGCGCTCCCTGAGCGCGCGGGCGTGATCGAGCGCGGTGATCGTGCGGTGCTTGGCGAAGCTCCGCTCGTGGCGGCACGCGAGCTCGCCGGTGTCGAGCGCGACCGCGGTGATTTCCCGCTGGCTGACCCGGACCTCGACGCGGCGCCCGACCAGGTTGGGGTCGAGCGAGTAGTCGTTGGTGTCGACGCGCAGATGCGGGTCCGGCGGCACCCTGACCACAAGGCGGCGGTCGACGTCGGGCGCCCGATCGGGCAGCGAGCGCATCACCTCGCGCTCCTCGACGAGGCGGTCGACCGGGCGGCAGCGAAGCGTCTTGTGCGTCCGACCGTTGGCCTTCTCAAACCAGGCATCGAGCTGCAGCTGGAGATCGAGCTCGTTCGCGAACCGCCGGCCCGGCTCGAAGTTCGTCTCCAAATAGCCCTGCAGCCGCTCGACCGCACCCTTCGCCTGCGGATCGGCCGGCTGACAGAACAGCCAGCCGACGGGCAGCTGGCCGCAGAACGCCGCATACGCGTCGGTCGGGCGCCCGGCGCCGGCGTGCAAACACCCCTCGCGGTCCCACACCATCAGCTCCGGCAACGCCCCGAAGGACCACAAGCAGCGGGTCATGCCCCACAGCACGTCCGGCGCCTCCTTGGAGAAGATCAACGCGCCCGCCCCCGCGCGCGAGTACCCCAGGCACGCGACCACCACCCACGCGCGCCGCGACTGCCCGTGACCGACCGGAACCGGCGCTGAGGTCTCCCACAGATCCCACTGGCAGACCTCGCCGGGGCGATAGACCGTCCGCTGATGTGTGCGCGCCTTCAAAAACAGCGGCCGGACCTCGCGCAAGTAGTCATCGACGATCGACTTGCCCCCGTCGAACCCAAGCGGCTCGATCAGCTCACGGACCCGCACCCCGGTCAACCGCGGGTCGTGCCTGAGGAGCTCGTGGATCTCCTCCTTGAACGGATCGACCTTCGACGGGCGCTCCGGGCACCGAAACGCCGGCGGCGCCTCCGAGCGCAACGCAACCCGAATCGTGTTGCGCGCCAACCCAGTCCGGCGCATCAACTCCTTGATCGAGACCCCACGGACGAAGTGTTCCCTGCGCAGCTCGGCCCACCGCTCCACGTCCAGCACAACCCTTCTCCCGGTCTCGGTGACATGACCGAGCCAGGCTCGCCATCACCCCGGACGCTCCGCCCACGACCGAGGGGGGTCAAATCTCAACCGGCGGAGGGGGGTCAGTTTTCCACCGGCGCCAACACGTGCGCTATCGCAGCACCTCTGGCTCGCTCACGGCTCTGCACGCCCGAGCTCACCGGCTGGGCGATCCGGTGCTGGCCAGGCTACTTCAGCTGGCGATCGGTTCGCCCAGGCCGCCGCAGGTCCGCGGCGGGTGTGTGTGGCGTCGGGAGGTTCTGGGTGGAGTGGGCGCGCGCCGGCCAGCCGCGCCCGTGGTCATCGATGGGCTCGATCGCGTATCTGTTCAGCTCGAGCCCGCAGACGACGGCGGCCGGGAAAATCCCGTCGGCACGCGGTCTCATCGTGTCGGTCTCGCTCGATGATTCCTGGCGGCAAGCTCTGGGAGACGAGCCCGGCGGCAGCGTGTCAGCTGATCCCCGCGCCCGTGGACGAGCCCGAGCAAATTATTTGGTCTGGTTCAAGTAAACGCCCGCGATAGGAGTAGAGTCGATCGAGAGCTGGCCCTGCGGCCAGGATTTCAGCCCAAGCCGGGATGCCACCGACGGCGCTTCGTGCGCCACGAGGCGTGAGGCATGGGTTACTGGTTTTGACTGCAGGGCCGGTGCCGTACTTCTACGGGCGTTACCCCACCGGCCCGGTGGCCTCGTCCCAATGTGTCTGAACGCTCGCGGGTTCTCGTGCTCTTCCTTTCGCGAGCCCGAGAGAGACGGGAAGGGGCTTGATGACCATGAAGCGTATGGAACACAATTCGGCACCGCGTAGGCGTGGCGAGCTGCGTCGCGACCGCGGATCGCCGCGGGTCACGGTGGCGATCGACGCCGGACGACGCCTGAACAGTGGGCGAGCGGCTGGCCTCCGAACCAGAGCACGGCCGCACGGCCCGCGCGATCCCCGCTTCGCCTATCTGACGCATTCGCACGACTAGGCGAGCCGCCCGCATCGAGCTGGACGACCTGGCAACGCGCGTCGGCGATGACGCCGTGACCTCGTTCTAAGCGACCCGCCAGCCGCGGTGCATGTCTTCGACGCCCGCAGCGGCAGTCCGCCGGCAAAGACCTCCATTCGCTCTGCCGCGGACTCGGCCCTCGATCGCTCCGGGCCCCCGTTTGCGCGGAATGTAGACCGCCGCAAACTTGCGTCTCGGTTCCTCGCCACCTGCGAACCTCGACCGCCCTTCGGGTTCGAGTATGAACGGTTTCGTCTAACAAACCGTCTAACAAGATCGCGAAATTCAGCCTTAGACAACCTCACCCAAGATCAGAAAACTCCTGCAATTTGGGGAGTAGCGCACCCCTCTGATCCTCATAACCCGAAGGTCGCGGGTTCGAATCCCGCCCCCGCTACTACCTGCCGGTTGGACGGTGCGCAGCGCCGCGCGTGAAGCCGGAGCGACCTTGCCCGCCGGCCGATGCACCGCGTGCCGCCCCGTGGACCGGCGGCGGCGTCCGCCGGATGAGCAACTGCAGGGCCCGGTCGTCCGGTCCCTCCTCCGCACGCTCGGTCAGCTCTTTGGGATTGACCGTACGAAACAGCGGGCCGCGGACCGGATCCACGACGGCCACTACCACCTTAGACCGACTCGGCGTGTCGAACACGATCCCATCAAGGGCGGACCGGCCGGCCCCGACGCTAACGAGCTCACCTATCGAGGTCATCTTCACCGCCCGAGATTACTGCGGGCGAGCATCCCGGCGTCGTCGATCAGAACCGCTTCTTCCTTGGCGACGCGACCCCTCAGGAAACGTGGAATCGGCATGCCGCAAGCGTATGCGTTGGCGACTCCTTTGCGGCCCCGTCATCGCGGCAGCTCGCGTCAGGTCATGACCTCGTCGGGCTCGTCGCTGCTGTCGGCGATTCAGCGGTCACGCCGTGAGCCAGATCGCGCCGTCGCGGAGCTCAACGGGATAGGTCGCGAGTGCGTGCGCGCCTGTCGTGTTCTTGACGACCCCGGCAACTGGGCGAAAGACGCCCTGTGGGCCGCGCGTCATCCTGCCGGTTCGCGCGTCGTAGCGGGCACCGTGCTACGGACACTCCAGACAGCCGCCATCTGGGACCTGACCCTTGCCGAGCGAAGCGAACAGGTGACAACAACGGTTGGAGACCGCGAACTGCTGTCCGCCGCTGAGGCCGACGGCAACGTCACCGTGAAGCGTCGCGACAACCGTGACCCCGGAGGCGCCAAGGTCATCGACATTGATCAGGCGCGTTGCGGTCTCGGCGGCCATTTGGCGCTCAACACTAATCGACGATTCAGCAAATGCCAGCCGCGAGTCGCGCCTGAGGTCACCCGAGAGCTGCGCCAGCGCGTCGAGCGTGCACCACCAGCATCCGCGGCAGCCCTGAGATCTACGATCCAGCGGCGTCCGTAGGCGCCAAGAGTCGGACAAATGCGCTATTGGAGCTCGACTAGAACTGCTGGCGGCTGCTCTGGTCGCATGCTGGGCAATCGCACTCGCGCTCCGCGGCCGCGGCCGCGCGCCGCCTCGGCACCGCCTCCGCTGCTCGGTCCCTACGCGTTCAGCGAGCCCTATTGCTACAACCCGGCCGCTTCGAACGCCGATTACGAGGCCTACGGCCCGACCGATGTCGACGCCCAGGCGGGGGACGGCCGCCTCACGGTCAACGAGAACGCGGCCGGGACGCTGACCGTGTTCAAGTGGCCGAACCCGAGCTACTACAACCAGCTCAAGTACCTGGCGATCTCACGCAACGCGCGCGGGCAGGTGCAGGTCCAGTTCCCCAACGAGGGCTCGTTCGCCGGCCTCGCCTACTCGACCAAGAGGGGCCGCGGGTTCAGCTGGCTGCGGCAATGGCGCGTCTACGCAGACCTACGACTCGCCCGACACGCCGGTGCCGGTGACGATCTATCGCTCGCCGGCGAGGCTCGGCATCACGGTGGTCGACGTCGACCTCGTCGTCCCCGGCACGCCCACGTTCGTGCGGCAGTTCTGGGTGACGCGCTCACGCAGGTCCCCGCGTCAGGAGGGCGCGCCTCGTCTACTACGAGAACTTCAACCCGACGGCGGCGCGGCTCACCTATCTCCCGGTCGCCGACTGGTGCTCGTCGCAGTTCTCCGACCAGGCGGCCACGTACGAGCCGAGCGCGCACGCGATCGTCAACTCGTGGCAGGGAACCGACCAGGCCTCAGGTACGGCCGACATCGGCTGATCGTGGCGATCGGCTTCGACACGCCCGACTCCCAGCACCAGGTCGGAGGCGACGGCTACGACCCCGCCAGCCTGTCCGGGCAGCCGGAGGACCCCTACCAGCAGGTCGCCGCGCCCCGTACAAGCTTGGAGGATCGACGTCGGCGCTCGGTCAGACGACGGGCGCGCTGGCCCTGGCGCTGAAATTCAACCGCCGCAGGCAAGCTGCTGCACGAGTCGAGATCACGCCGGCACGACTCAGGCCGAGGCGCTCGATGCGCTGACCGCAGCCCGGCGCCAGACGTTCCAGGCCCAGCTCGGCGCCGTCGAGCGCTACTGGCGCAGCTGGCTCGCCCGCACCCTGCTTCCGCGCTCGCGCGACTCCGCGAGTCACGTATGTCGCGAAGCGCACGCTGATCACTGTCCGGCTCGCGATCGACCCCGACAGCGGCGCGATCGTCGCGTCCTCGGACACCCAGGGGCCCTACGGGGAGGATTGGGTCCGGGACGGCTCGTTCATCAACCAGCTGCTTGATCGCAACGGCTACACGGCGATCGTCACCCGCCACAACCTGTTCTACGCGCAGGTCCAGACCTCGCCCACCAACCCGAGCCCGCTGCGACCCTCCGGTAACTGGGCGATGGAGTCATACGGCGACGGGATCGACGGCGGTCCGATCCCGTATGAGATCGACGAGACCGGACTTGGAATCTGGGCGCTCGAGAGCCACGCTGCCTATCTGCCCAAGGCCGAGCGCGCTGCGTATCTGCGAGAGGTGTACCCGGCGATCACCCGCGCGGCCGATTACCTCGTCGTCTGCCAGGACCCCACGACCGGACTCCAATGCGAGGCCAACGAGGACGACAACTTCACGCCGAGCCAGACGCTGCACGGCGCCGAGACGGTCGACCTGGGGCTTCGATCGGCCCTCGCAGCGGCCGCGTTTCTCGGCGACACTGGCGTCGAGGTCGCTAGCTGGCGTTCGCGGCTTCAAGTCGCTCGACGCGGCGATCGCGGCGCTCTACGACAGCAGCGACCCACTCCTACCGGGAGGGCGAGAACACCGGCAACGCCTACAACCTCAACTACGGCGATGGCGGCTGGCTGCTGTGGCCGGTGCAGTTCCGCCCATACAGCACCGCCTCGATGGTGGGCGAAGCCAACGCGGTCTCGTCGGAGATGCAGGCTTCGTTCCGGGGCCCGGAGGGCGAATACGAGGGCAAGGCGCTGCTGGGCCTCGCCTATGCGTGGAGCCGACCGACCCAAGCGCAGTCCGCCGAGCTGCACTCGACCCTCGCGTACATGGCGTCGGCCCTGACGACGCCGACGGGGCTGTTCGGGGAGGCGTGGGAGCGCTTCCACGGACGGCCCGCACCGGTCGAGGACCAGCCGCACGTGTGGGAGCACACACTGTTCTACCTGGCCGCGCTCCAGATCGACGGGGCCATGCGCTACCGGTTCGCGGGAGCCGACTATGTGGCCGGGCCTGCCGCAGCCGGCGGGCGCCACGTGTGGTCTGCGCACGCTGATGCCGCTCGCGCGGCACTTTCGACGGGGACTACTGCATGACCAGCGGAGGAGCCGTGCGACGAGCCCGCGGGGTGCCCGGATCCGCTTAGCCGACCCGCGCCACGGCCGGATAGGACAACAGTCCGGCCGATCGACGGCGCGGAGCGCGATCCAGCGCGTGCCGCGCGGAACACGTGGCAGCCGCATGCACTGAGCCGTCCCGGCGACCGCGGGCCGCGGCGCGCCGCGCAACCGAACTCCCGAAGCGAAGGTCTCCGCCACAGGCGCACGCGAACCGGAGAACGCCCGCAGCCGGTAGCGAGCTGCGCGCCCGTCTCCCCCGGCCGAACGAGAGCTCAACGGCGACGCACGGTGGCAAGGGGGAAATGTGACGAGCGGCTCGCGTCGAAGCGCGACGCCGCCAGGCCACGCAATGCCGCCCGCTCATCGACGATTGGTTGGGCCGATCTGTTCAGTGGTGCGTCCCGGTTACTGTCGCAGACGTGCGCCTTCACGTAGTCGTCGGGCTGATCCTGGCGGCGATCTCTACGACGCTTACGAACGTCGCCTACTCGCGCGAGCACGACGCCGCCGCCTCGCTCCCGGCGCTGTCCCTGCGCAGGGCGCTTCAGTCGTTACGGCTCCTCCTTGGCGACCGCAGCTGGATGCTCGGGTTTGCGATGGAGTCTGGTGGGTTCGCGTCGTACGCCGCGGCGCTCGCGCTTGCGCCGCTCGCGGTCGTACAGAGCATCGGGGCGGGCGGGATCGGCGTGCTCGCCTATGTGACCGCCCGCGTGAGTGGCCGGCGCCTTGGGCGGCTCCACCTCGCCGGCGTAGGCCTGTCTGCGCTCGGCCTGGTCTTGCTGGCCGTGTCCCTGGCCAAGAGCAGCGACGGGGGCGGCCGCGGTTCCGCTGTGGGGATCCTGGCGTGGCTCGGCGGGACCGCGGCCCTGGCCTTGGTCGTCCTCTACGCCGGCCGGGGACGCGGCGCGATGGGCGTCGCTCAGGGCGTCGCGGGAGGTCTCCTGTTCTCGATCGGCGACTTCTCCACCAAGCTCGTGACCCACGGCGGCGCCGACTTCGCGTTTCTGGTGACTCTGGTGATCGGCTACACGCTCGGAACCTCGTTGCTCCAGCTGGGCTACCAGCGGGGCAGCGCGCTGACAGTCGCGGGACTCGCCACCCTGGCGACGAACGCCCTCCCGATCCTCGCTGGCACGATCGTCCTACGCGAGCCGGTGCCCTCGGGCGCCCTCGGCGTCGCGAGGGTGCTCGCTTACCTCGCCGTCGTCGCCGGCGCGATCCTGCTCGCTGTGCCCGACTCGACGAACCACACCGCAGGCGGTCAGAACGACCGTGTTGCCGGTGAGCGCGGCCTTCGTGGACTGACGTCGAGCTGACTCGCCAATCGCGATGACCCGGCCCGTGTCCTGCTGTCGTGGCGGGGATCGTCGCGCGGGCGAACTGGGCGCTATCACCTGGGTGCGAATCCCAAACCACGCCCCCCGATCGTCATAGCCGTTACCGTCATGTGCATGGCTGACTCACCCCAGCAGCGCAGCGTCAAGATCGGCTCGGACGAGCGGACCGGCTGGTCATCGGAGCGCCCGCGACCCGGGGGCGGACCGCCGAGGCCGCCGGATGTGTCGGTCAAATCGAGGGTTTTGCGCCCATCGGACCGGCTGCGGTACTCGCCCGGAAGTCTGCTGCTGATCGTCGGTCCGGTGGCCGCAGGTGCTGGCCGGTTCGCCGAGCAGGTTGTGGAGGAACGCGGCGCCGTGTTTTCGATGACCAAGGTTCGAACGCTGTTGCAGGGTCGGGTCGCCGACGAGGAGCTGGAGGGTCGCTCGCGCGAGCTGCTCGATGCGACTGTTGCCAAGCGGCTCAAGGCGGGGCAGACGGTGGTCGTAGCGATCGAGGGCCTCGATCCGGCCGAGCGCGAACGGTATGTGCTCATCGCCCATCGGGAACGCCGTCCGCGGCATTTGATCCTGATCGAGACCTCCCGCGAAGAGGTTTTGGATGAGGAGCGAGCCGGGCTCGACGAACTCCGGCGTGGGCTCGACGCCGGCGAGGCCGGCTCTCAAGGATTCCAGACCGCGCTGCGCCTCACTGGGGACGCACTGACCGAGCTCAAGCGGATCGTATTCCAGCGGCCTCCGCGCGACGAGTGACCGGGGCGTAGCGCATCGCCATCAAGTGCCGGCCACGATCGCCAGCACCTGCTCTCCGTGGCGATCAACGAACGCCGGGCCGATGCCTTTGATCCGCTCGAGCTCGCCGAGGCTGCTCGGACGCAACGCAGCGATCGACTCGAGTGTGCTGTTATGGGCGACTGTGTAGGCGGGCTTGCCGTTGCTGGCGCGAACGCGCCACTCACGCAGTCTCTCGAGTAGATCCAGCTCAGCCTGATCGAGGTGCACGCCGGCCTCGGGCCGGGAGCGCTTGATGCGTTTCGCGGGGGTCAGCGTCAGCGGATCAGGCAGCCCGATCGTGTCCGGATCGCACACGTCGCAGCAGCGCGTCGCGGGCGCACCTGGGCGGCTGTCGCCGAAGTGATCCAGCAGCGTGCGCCGCCGGCACTCGCCTGAGGCCGAGCTGAACGACTCGACCGCCCGGTAGGCGCGCCAGGCACGGTCGCGTGCGGCCCGGCAGAGCGAGCCGACCTCGCGACCGTCCTGCGAGGCGGCGAAACTCACCTGGAGCCGCCCTCCCGGTGCGGGCTCGAGCTGGCAGAGTCCCGCTCGCTCGCCGATCCCCAGACAGATCCGGTCACGATTGGCCCGCGGAGACTCGATCACGGTCGGCTGTCCGCCGCTGAGAGCATGCAGACGCCGCATATGTGCGAGAACGTCGTCAGCCTCGACTGCGTCGCCGTTGATGAAGTTGATCAGCCGCCCCAGGTCGCTGCGGCTGGCTAGCAGGATCGCACGGGCGGGCTTGCCGTCGCGCCCGCCGCGCCCCACCTCCTGGTAGTAGGCCTCCACGCTCTTGGGAATCGCCCAGTGGATGACGGCGCGGACCTCGGCCTTGTCCACACCCATCCCGAAGGCGTTGGTGGCGACCACGATCTCGGCGTCGCCCTCCATGAAGCGGTGCTGTGCCGACGCGCGCTCGTCCGCCGCCATCCCGGCGTGGTAGCCGACCGCCAGCAGTCCCGCCGACCGCAGGCTCTCGGTCACCTCCTCCACATCGCGGCGGGTGCCGCAATAGACGATCGCCGGCCGATTTGCCGGGTCTGACAGCGCTAGCGACAGCAGCATCTGCTTGCGCGCCTTGGACCCGGTCCCTTCAAGCGCGATCACGTCGAACGATAGGTTGGGCCGGTCGAACCCGGCGCGCATCACGTGTGGATCGCGCAACCCGAGGCGGACGCTGATCTCATCGGACACCTGCTCGGTGGCGGTGGCGGTGCACGCCATCACGGTCGGCGAGCCGAGACGGTCGATCACGCCGCGCAGCCGCAGGTAGTCGGGCCGGAAGTCGTGACCCCACTCCGACACGCAATGGGCCTCATCCACCGCGAACAGGTCCACGTCGCGCTGCGCGAGCGCCTCTAGGAACGTGGAGGAGGCAAAGCGCTCGGGCGAGCACAGCACGATCCGGGCGCGGCCGCTGCGCACGTCGTTCAGCGCACGAGTGGCAGCGCTGGGATCCATGCCAGAGGCGATCATCGCCGCCGGGTGTCCACCGAGCAGGAGCCGCCGGTACTGGTCCGCCATCAGCGCGATCAGCGGCGAGACCACGACGGTCAGGGCATCGGAGGCGAGGCCCGGCAGCTGATAGCAGAGGCTCTTGCCGCCCCCGGTGGGCATCACCACGAGGGTGTCGCGGCCGGCGAGCGCCGCCGCGACGGTCTCGCGCTGCCCAGGCCGGAACTCATCCAGGCCGAACCACGCAAGCAGCGCGTCCGGGTCCGGTGACCCCTCGTAGCGGCGCTCAGGTGGGACGTCGACGTCGATCCGATCCAGGCCGTGGAGTGCGAGCTGGGCGGCGGCGTGGTCATCGACGGCCCTCGCGCGGGGTGCGGCGGCGCGGGCCAGCGCCACCGCTCGCGCCGCATCCGCCGCGTCGGCGCGCTCCGCCTCGGGCAACGAGCGCCACGCTGACCGCAGCGCGCCCAGCTCCTCCTCCAGCCGCGGATCCAACGGGTCCAGCTCGATCCGCTCGACCAGCGAGCGTGCCCGGGTAGAGAAGTCGCTCATCTGGTGCCAGCGTAGGCGCCCGACTGGACAGCAGGACGGCTTTGTTGCATACCTGTGACAGCGCGGTCGAGACCGACGGTGATCTGTCCTAGCTCGCGGTGGCCGGCTCCCGGGCTGACCTCGCCTGCTTGCGGCGGGCCGTGCCGTCGAGCACCGCCTTGCGCAGCCTGACCGCGTGCGGGGTGACCTCGACCGCCTCGTCGACGCGGAGGAACTCGAGCGCCTGATCGAGTGAGAGCTCGCGCTTGGGCACCAGCCGTACGAGCTCATCTGCGGTCGAGGAGCGCATGTTGGTCAGGTGCTTTTCCTTGGTCGGGTTGACGTCGAGATCCTCCCCGCGCGAGCTTTCGCCGACGATCATCCCCTCGTAGACCTCGTCGCCGGGTGCGACGAACAGAGTTCCCCTCTCCTGCAGCTTGAACAGGGCGAACGCCGCGACCATGCCACGCCTGTCGGCGACCAATGACCCAGTGGGACGGGTGCGCAACTCACCCTGCCACGGCTCCCAGCGGTCGAACACATGGTGAACGAGGCCGGTGCCGCGGGTTTCGGTCAGGAACTCGGTGCGGAACCCGATCAGCCCGCGCGCGGGAACCAGGTACTCCATCCGTACCCAGCCGGTTCCGTGATTGACCATCTGCTCCAGCCGCCCCTTGCGCATCGCGAGCATCTGGGTGATCACGCCGACGTACTCGTCGGGCACGTCGACGCTCATCCGCTCGATCGGCTCGCACAGCTTTTCGTCAAGCCGGCGAGTGACGACCTGGGGGTTGCCGACCGTCAGCTCGAATCCCTCGCGCCGCATCAGCTCGACCAGCACCGACAGCGCCAGCTCGCCGCGGGCCTGGACCTCCCACACCTCGGGGCGATCGGTGTCGAGCACGCGGAGTGAGACATTGCCGACGAGCTCGAGGTCGAGCCGCTCTTTGACCTGGCTGGCTGTCAGCTTGTCGCCGTCCTGCCCGGCGAGCGGAGAAGTGTTGATCCCGATCGTGACCGACAGCGACGGCTCATCCACCGTGATCACCGGCAGCGGTCGCGGATCATCATGATCGGCGAGCGTCTCGCCGATCATGATCTCGGGGATCCCGGCGACCCAGATGATCTCGCCCGCGGCAGCCTCGGCGGCCTCGACCAGCTCAAGCGCCTCGGTCACGTACAGCTGGCCGATCTTCACGCGCTCGATCTCCCCGTCGGTGCGACACCACGCGACCGTCTCGCCTTGGCGGATCCTCCCCTGGCGTACGCGACAGATCGCAAGCCGACCGACATACGGCGAGGCGTCGAGGTTGGTGACGTGGGCCTGGAGCGGATGTGCCGGCTCGTACTCGGGGGCCGGGATGTGCGAGAGCAGCAGGTCCAGCAGCGGACCGAGGTCGATGCCCGGTGTCGAGGGGTCGAGCGACGCCTGTCCCGCCTTCGCATTGGTGTAGACGATCGGGAACTCGATCTGCGCCTCATCGGCGTCGAGGTCCAAGAACAGCTCGTACACCTGGTCGACGACCTCGGCAATGCGCGCATCGGGACGGTCCACCTTGTTGACGACCAGGATCACCGGCAGCTGGGCCTCGAGCGCCTTGCGGAGCACGAACCGCGTCTGCGGCAGCGGGCCCTCGCTCGCGTCGACCAGTAGCAGCACGCCGTCGACCATCGTCAGGCCCCGCTCGACCTCGCCCCCGAAGTCGGCGTGTCCTGGCGTGTCAACTATGTTCAGCTTGACCCCGCCGTAGTGAACGGCCGTGTTCTTGGCGAGGATCGTGATCCCCTTCTCTCGCTCGAGATCCATCGAGTCGAGCACCCGGTCGGCCACGTCCTGGCCTGCGCGAAACGCGCCGGACTGCCACAGCAGAGCATCGACCAGCGTCGTCTTGCCGTGATCGACGTGGGCGACGATCCCGATGTTGCGGATGTCGTTGCGGGCTGCCATGGGATAGCGACGATAACCGCACCTATTCGCGGGTCGGCCCGCCTGTAGGGGATTAGCTGTGACCCGGTCGCCTAGGTGGCGATCGAGAATAGATATGAGTAGGAGGCGTCGAGCGCGATGCGAAGTTGTTGGGTCGCGCCGGGTTTCGATGACTACGAGTCCGCCTTGGATCGCCGCAAGGGGTGGCGGTCGCGAGACGGACGGGGTCGGCACTGCGCCGGAGTTTGCCCTCGGTTCGCGACCCCGTCAGGTCGGGTGGATAACGGCGTGCTCCTCGCCGAGCCACAGTGGCGATTGTTCGAGGTCGATGAAGCGCCGTTCGTCCTCGAGCAGCTCGACGGCGGCCTGCTGACCCGCCGGGGTCGAGACGGCGGCGATGACATCGTCCAGGCTGTCCCACCAAAGCTCGGCTTGGCCGTCGTAGACATCCGGCTCGCTGCCGCGCGCGGCGCTCTGCGCGGTTGCCAGTTCGGATGAGCGGGCGTGCGTCTGGACGTAACGGCGAATCCGGAGCGTGTCGGCGTGACGCGACACAAGCGGCGCATGGAGATCGCGCCAGTAGGCCTGAAAGTCCTCGCGCGTCATCTCCGGTCGTCGCCGCAAGCTGAATACGAGCTTGATCATCCCAGCGAGACTACTCGCCCCCTTACGCGCTCTCACCGCGAGCCAAGTGCGACCACTAAACCGCCTGATTGGTGATCCGCAAGGCGTCGCGGAGGGATGCAGAACTTGTGCGTTGGGGGCCGTCGCGGAGCTTCCCGCGGTCCAGTTCGAGATCAGCTCGCACGTCGACCAGCGTCACTCTGGTCGCACTCGGTCGAGCTGACCGGAGGGTCACGGCGCTCGACGAGCCCACGCCCGTCGTGATCCAGTCTGAGCTCATGGCCAACGAGTCGCTCCCCGAGAGCAAAGGCGATCCGCGGGCCGCCGCGCTGGCGTCGCCACTGCGCTCCGAGGACCACGCGAGCAGCGACACGCGCGCGATCCTCAGCCACCGGGCGGCCGCGAGCGGGCTGCTCGTCTCGGCGGGAATGGGAAACGTGATCGAAGGGCCGAACGACGTCGCCTGGTCGGCCGAGAGCTTCGTAGACACCGCACGCTTGACCACCTCGCCGAGGTTGCGCCGGGGAAGCCGCTTCGCCTCACCAAATTTCTCGCGTACGGATGGTCGTCACAGCGATCGCTTTCAGCCGTACGCGATCAGGTGGGCGGCGCACTGGAGGAGGCGCTGCATCGCGGATGGGACCAGCTGGTTTCCGAGCAGCGCGCCTACCTCGACACGTTCTGGGAGTCCGCCGACATCGAGCTCGACGGCGACGCGGAGCTTCAGCAGGCGATGCGCTTCGCGCTATCTCACATCCTCCAGGCGGGCGCCCGCGCCGAGCAGCGCGCAATCCCGGCCAAGGGCCCAACGGGAACCGGATACGACGGCCACGCCTTCTGGGATACCGAGATGTTCGTACTCCCAGTCCTGACCTACACCGCTCCCCGCGCGGCGGCCGACGCGCTTCGCTGGCGCCATTCGACACTCGATCTGGCGCGTGAGCGAGCCCAGGAGCTCGGCCTGGTAGGCGCCGCGTTCCCCTGGCGAACGATCCGAGGCCAGGAGTGCTCGGGCTACTGGCCGGCCGGTCCCGCCGCGTTTCACATCAACGCCGACAGCGCCGACGCCGTCGTCCGCTACCAGTCGGCGGCGGGCGACGACGCGTTCGAGCGAGACGTGGGCGCAGAGCTGCTCATCGAAACGGCGCGGCGATGGCGCTCGCTGGGACACCACAACAGCAGCGGTCAGTTCCGGATCGATGGCGTCACCGGACCTGATGAGTACAGCGCGGTCGCCGACAACAACGTGTACACGAACCTGATGGCGCGGCAGAACCTGTTGGCGGCCGCAGAGGTCGTGGCACGCCAGCCCAAGGTCGCGGCGAGCCTGGGTGTTGACGAGGAAGAGGCGGCGGGCTGGCGCGACGCCGCACGGACGATCGAGATCCCCTACAACCCCGAGCTCCAGATCCATCCTCAGGCCGAGGGATTCATCGAGCATCAACGCTGGGACTTCGAGCACACGGCGCCCGACCAGTACCCACTGCTGCTCCACTTCCCGTACTTCGACCTCTACCGCAAGCAGGTTGTCAAACAGGCCGACCTGGTGCTCGCGCTGCATGTTCGCGGTGAGGACTTCACGGAGGAGCAGAAGGCGCGGAACTTCGCATACTACGAGGAGCTGACCGTGCGCGACTCCTCACTATCGGCGTGCACGCAGGCGGTGATCGCGGCCGAGGTGGGGCACCCAGAGCTGGCCCTCGACTACCTGGGTGAAGCCGCGCTGTTGGACCTCGATGACCTCAACCACAACCCGCGACGGGCTCCATATCGCGTCGCTCGCCGGGGCCTGGATCGGCGTCGTAGCCGGGTTTGGGGGATTGCGCGAGCAGTCGGGAATGCTGCGCTTCGCGCCTCGTCTCCCACAGGCGCTCAGCCGCGTGGCTTTTCGGCTCAGCTTCCGGGGCCGGCGACTCGTCGTCGAGATCCGCCCGGACCAAGCGACCTACACGCTGCAGGGAGGCGACCAGCTCCGGATCATCCATCACGGCGAGCAGATGACTCTGGGCTGCGACTCGCCTGAGACCCGCCCCGTGCCCGCGGTGCCCACACGCGAGCGGCCGAGCCAGCCCGCGGGCCGGGCTCCAATTCGCCGCACCCCGTCGATATGACCATCCCGTGGCAAGCAACCGGTGCCCTACTAGGGATAGGATCGGGTTCGCGTGAGCGAATCGCCGATCGAACAGCTGCTGGGCGCCTTCGACGAGCGAGACGTTGACCGCGCCGTCGCGCTGCTCTCGCCCGACGTCCGCATTCTCACTGCTGACGGGCGCCACGCCGAAGGCGCGCAGGACGTCCGCAACCTGCTCGGCTCATTCTTCGCGTCGCTGCGTTCCACGACTCACCGGATAACGGGCCAGTGGCACGTCGACAATGTCTGGATTGCCGAGCTCGAAGCCAGCTACGAGCTTCGAGACTGGCTTGACATCAACGCGCTCCCGCGGGCGTGCTTCGTGCGCACGGGCACTCAAGGGGTGTCGGACGTGCGGATGTACGGCGCCCACGAGCACCCGCTGACCAGCCACCGCACGGGCGATGAGGCGACGATGGTCGGCGGGCGGATGATGCTGCCGCTGTAGGCGTCGGCCACTCAGCCCCCGGTTCGCAGCTGCGCCGCGAGGCGGCTCTGCCCGACCACCCGCGGGCTGCGCCGATCAAGCCGCCGGGTTGATGAGCTCGACCGCCGCGCCCACCTCGAACTGAGCCGGCGTCGCCGCAGCCGCGCCTGCCGTACCCGCGCACGCGAGGACACGGTGGTGAGGGTCAGGGTCCGGCGCAGCATCTCCCGTGAGCCGCGCAGATCAGCGCCGCCGGTGCCGGGCGGTCCGGTGTGTCTTCCGGGCCAGGCGGCGGGTCTTGCGGTGGTGCGTACGCCGAGCGGTCGGGTGCGCCGCGGCGGTGCTCGGGCACGAGTCCGGGCCGTTGGTGCAAGCCGGTCCGGGCGTCGCGGTGCCCAGCATCAGCTGCGATGGGTAGTCGCTGTCGTGGAAGATGATGTTGCGCCCAGCCACGTCGAGCGGCTCGTGGGTCGGGGTGTCCGAGGAGCTCAGCCACAGGCGCAATCGGTGTCCCGGGGCGAGCGTGTAGGCGGTGTCCCAGATGTCCATTCGATATTCAGTCGTCTGCCCGATGACGACGGGCGTGTCGCGGTCGTCGGGCAGGTACGGGTTGCCGTTGGGGGAGTTCTTCGGGTCGACGTAGCGGAAGCTCGCCCGCAGCCAGCCCTGGGTGATCAGCGACGCGCTGCCGTCGGGGGCGACGTCCTCCAGGCGCGCGACCCAGGCCATGTCGGTGCCTTCGGTGATCGCCCAGAAACGGAACTCGGAGGGGCCCGCGAGATGCAGCGGCTGGGACAGGGCGGGGGTCGTGTAGGTGAGGCCATGCGGCTCGTCAAGGCGCTGGTCCAGCGGGGCGTAGGGGAGGAAGCCGTCCGGGCCGTCCTTGCCCATCGGCACCGACAGACCGGCGAAGGGGTCATAGACGTACATGTCCTGATAGGAGGCGCTGCCCGTGGGGACCGACGCCGCCAGGGTCCCATCGTTCGGGGAGAGGGGGGCAGAGCCGCTCGACTGTGCGGAGAGGTACAGGTGGGTCAGGTGGGTATCGGCGGCATGCCAGGTCGGGACGGCGTGCCAGCTGAGATCGCCCAGGTCGAGGTAGCGCACACGAGGCTTGAGCTCGATGCCGTTGTGGATCCCTTTGACCCAACGGTTAAGCCAGGCGATGTCCTCTCCCGGAGGCGGGCTGTCGCTCAGCGCCTCGTCCTGTGCGAGGTCGTTCTGCGTGGAGCCGGCATATGGAGCGCCCACTTCGCCGAACGTGCCCGTTCCGTGGTGGGTGCTGGCGTTGATCACGAGCAGGCTCTTGGTGCGCAGCGAGTCGATCAGACGTAGGTCACCACGGCTATACATGTCCTCCCAGCCGGTGAAGATGTAGACGGGAACCTTGATCTGGTTGACCTTGGCCAGCACCGAGCGCTCGTAGTAGACCGGGCCGTCGTAGGGGAGCAAGCGAGTCTCGACGGCGAACTCCTGCTGGGCGCGGTCCAGGATCTGCGGCTGGTAGCCGATCCCGATCGACTGCGCTGCCGTTTGGCCGGCGAACCACTGATCGACGAACCCCTGGTCATAGAGGCCGTTCTGCCAGACCACGTCGCGGTAGGGGTCGGTGGGGGGATGGCCGACGACGACCGCGTCGAGGTGGGGTGGGTCAAGCGCCGCGCCGAGGAGCGCGGTTATCGCTGAGTACGAGTACCCGTAAAGGGCTACGTGGCCATTGCTCCAGGGCTGCTTGGCGATCCACTCGATCACGTCGCGGACGTCCTCTTGCTCGCGCAGACAGAGCAGGCACAGCGCCCCACCGCTCATGCCCGAGCCGCGCACGTCTGTATTAACACGCGCGTAGCCCTGGGGGACGTAGTCGGTGGAGCTCGAGCGTCCGTATGGCTCCATGTCGACGACCGCGGGGTAGCGGCCCCTCCCGTCGCCCGGGAGGTAGACGTCGCCGACCAGGTTGACGCCGTCGCTGGCCTGGATCGTGACGTTTGGGAGCTTGGTCATGCTCGCCGCACTGGCGGCGGGGGCAAGCGTGAGGGCCAGGGCAAGCAGACAGAGTCCAACCAGATATCGGCGCATGCCAACTAAACGAACCGGAAACCCAAAGCTTCCAGCGTCCCGGTGCTCGCAGCTAGATACGCACGCTTCGCCGCCGCCGTCGCTTCCCGCGCCTCTTCGCCTTACAACTCTTCGTCGGGACCCGCACGTCTGCCGGCGTCGCGACATGCAGCACGCAGCCGCGACGTGTCGTGAGAGTCACGGGCGTCCCGGCTGAGGTGAGCTGCAGCCGGCTGCCCGTGCGGGTGAACCGAACGACTGCAGTCGGATGTGCGGAGAAGCGGTAGCCGACGTCCCATAGCTGGCCATGCGTCGCCACTGTGTCGTTGATCCAGTTCGGCGGCTGGGAGACGACTGGCTTGAACGGGTCCCAGGCCATTGCGTTCCGCAGCTCTTCTTGGAAGTCAGGCCAGCTTCGGTCACGGCCCGGAGGGAGGCGGGAGCCCCAAACCCTGGGATCGTGTCGCCAACTTGGGTGGCGGCCTGGTCTATGTCGGGTTCTTCTTGGTGGCGATGCGGGTGCTCACCGGGAGCGCGGGAAATTCGTCGAGCGAGCCCAAGCACGCTGCTGCCGGCGTGCTCGCGTGGCCGGCAGGTCCGGTTCTGGTTGCAATTGGCGGGATCGCGCTGATCGCGATCAGCGCATACCAGGTCTACGAGGACGTCACCGGGCATTTCGCCAACGAGAGCAAGACCCGAGAGATGGGCCGCGATGGGCGGCGGACGTTCATGACCCTAGGGCGCGTCGGTATCAGCGCCCGCGCCATCGCATTCGCTTTGGTCGGCTACTTCCTCCTCAAGACAGCGGTTACCTATGACCCTCGCACGGCGGTCGGGCTGGACGGCGCCCTGGCTCGTCTGCACCACCAGTCGGTCGGCGCCGAGCTCGTCGGATTGGCCGGGGCTGCGCTTCTGGTCTTCGCAATCTTTTCGCTGTTCGAGGGCCGCTACCGCCGGCTCTGATTAGGCGGCCGAGGAGCCAGCCGGGATCATCCAGCCCTAGTGCTTGGGGAGCATCTGGTAGAGCGTCGAGTAGCCAGTCAGGAACACGGCTTTGCCATCGGTAATCACGGGGCTGAACTCGCCGTCCGGAAATGAGAACACCTGCCGGCCTGTGCGCAGGTCGAGCCCTGCGGTCGTATTCGAGCCGAGGTCGGAGTAGTAGACGACGTTGCCCAGGATGGTGGCCGAGCCATCGATACGACCGCCGGCGGCGTGGCTCCAGCGGACACCGCCTGTTAGCGCGTCGTAGGCACGCATCGTCCCGTCGTAGGAGCCGATGTAGATCGTGGGCCCCATTCCCGGGACGTCGGCGACGGCAGCCGATGAGTACACATATGAGCCCGTCGACGCGCTCCACGCGGGTGCTCCTGAATTGGCCCAGAAGGCGGACACCGCCCCACCGGTGTTGCCGATGTAGACCCGCCCGAAGGCGACCGCAGGCGTGGAATAGACGGTGTCGCCGGCTGGGGCAGACCAGATCTCGCGGCCGCTCCGAGCGTTGACCGCGTACAGGTGGCCGCCGTAGTCCCCGAAGTAGATCGTTCCGTGGGCGAAGGCGACGCCTCCCTTGACGGCTCCGCTGGCGCCAAAGGTCCAGTTGAGATGCCCGTTGTAGGTTCGGAACGAGTAGACGGTGCCGCCTTGGTCGCCTACGAACACGCTGAGCCCGTGGACCAGGGGGGAGGACTCGCTACCGGGCGGCAGGGCATGCGACCACACGAGCCTTCCGGTCTTCATCGCCAGCGCAACGATCCGGCCGTTTCCAGGCACCGTCGCGCCTGGACTGGCTGAGAGAAGTGTGAAGAAGACGAGCTTGTGGCGGAGGTCGAGTGCGGGGGAGGCGGCGGCCAGCGTCCCCACCTTGGTCAGCCACAGGACATGTGCGTTGGTGGTGCTGAGCGCTTTGGCTCGTCCGTCTGCATCCTGAAAATAGAGCGTGTTGTCGTAGATGACCGGCGGAAACTCCAGTAGCGAACGGTCGCGGTAGCGCCAGCCCACGCGCAGGGGCGGATCGAGGCTGCTGCCGTGAGGAAAGAAGCGCGTGCGGGAAAGGTTGTAGCCGTAGACCGGCCAGGCCACGTCGGTAGGTCCCGGGCGTGGCTTGGCTGGTTGGCGCGTCGTCGTGCTGACGATCGACTTCGCGGGACGCTCGCGGTGGGAGCTTCCGCAGGACGACAGCAGCAGGAGGACCGCCACCGCGAGCCCTATCGCAAGCAGCGGGTCCGCCACGGCGACGAGTCCCCGGCGCAGACCGGGTCTCGGCATCGCGGTGGATGGTAGCCAGCCGAGGGACCGCGTCGAAGCACGCGCCGGGACGCGGGAGTCCTCTCTCTTCAAGATAGGCCCGTATGCGCGGGCCAGGCAGGTAGCGTCGCCTTGCGGGGTTCTTACGGCGCTACTGGGATACCGCTACCGGATTCCAATACAGCTGCGGGCCCGGCAGCGTGGTCCTAGTCGCCGTGGTGGTGGTGAGAATGCCCCTCACCATTGCCCTGGCCCTCACCGTTGCCCTGGCCCTCACCGTTGCCCTGGCCCTCGCCGTTGCCTTGACCCTGGCCGTTGCCTTGGCCATTGCCCTGGCCGTTGCCTTGACCCTGGCCGTTGCCTTGACCGTTCCCTTGACCGTTGCCATTGCCCTGGCCGTTGCCTTGACCCTGGCCGTTGCCCTGACCTTGACCATTGCCTTGACCGTTGCCCTGGCCGTTGCCCTGACCTTGTCCGTTGCCTTGACCCTGGCCGTTGCCCTGACCCTGGCCTTGGCCGTTGCCCTGACCCTGGCCTTGGCCTTGGCCGTTGCCCTGGCCGTTGCCCTGGCCGTTGCCTTGACCATTGCCCTGGCCGTTGCCCTGGCCCTGGCCTTGGCCTTGGCCGTTGCCCTGACCATTGCCCTGACCCTGACCCTGGCCGTTGCCTTGCCGTTGCCATTGCCGTTGCCATTGCCGTTGCCATTGCCATTGCCGTTGCCATTGCCATTGCCGTTGCCATTGCCGTGACCTTGTCCTTGGCCGTTTCCGCCGCCGTTGCCCGAGCCCGGATTCCCCGCGCCCGAGACCACGACCGGTCCGCCACTGGGCGGTGGCGTGGTGGTCGTAGTAGTGGTGGTGGTGACGGTGGTGGTCGTTGGCGGACTGCTGGTCGCCTCAGGCGGTGCACTCGTCGTGGGCGACGAAGTGTCGGTGGGCGGGCTCGAAGCGCTACTGGAGTCCGGGGGCGTTGTCCCGGATGTGCTGCTTTTACTCCCAGCCCCGGAGCTCCCTTTGCCGCCACCTGCCTGAGCTTGGCTGCTCGCCTGCGAAGAAGGCCGGCTGACACTTCCAAAGCCTGTGCTACGCACACTCACCGCGGGACTCGCCCCCGTCTGCCCGCTGCTCGTCGGCTGGACGACATAGGTTGCCGTCGGGGTTTGAGTTGTCGCGGGCGAGGTCGAGCCTGGAGTCTTGAGACCGAGAATCGTGCGCAGTTGACGCGAGCGGCGATGGCTTGCTTGGCTCAACTGGGCAAGCCGACCACCCTGAAAACCGACGCGCGGCACTTGATGGCGCGCCGGTTGCGTGCCACTTGTTCCCAGCGCAACGGCTGCGACTGGAGACAGCTGATTCTGCTGGCTTCCACCAGAAACGAGCCGGGCGTGCACGCCCGCGCTACCCGCGGCGCCGGTAACCGCCGAGACCGCCATGACTCGAGCAACCGATGCTGCGCTGGCGGCGTTGAGTCCGTCGCCAAGCCACGAAATGAGTCGGACCGGGACGTTCGTCAGAGTCGCCCACAACATTGCGGGACGCCGGCCGAAGTAGCAGCTGCGGAACGCGCGCACCACCTCAGGATCAAGCTGCGTCCCAGCCTCCTTCATCAAGATGTCGAGCGCCTTCTTATGCGCGCTCGCTCCGCGGTATGGCCGGATCGATGTGATCGCGTCGAACGTGTCGGCAACCGCGATGATGCGGGCGCCGAGCGGAATCGTCTGACCAGCGAGCCGATCGGGATAACCGGTCCCGTCCAGGCGCTCGTGGTGCGAGCGCACCATCGCGGTGAGGTCTCCGTCGCCGAGCGCGGAAACCATCTCGGCTCCATCGACGGGGTGAAGCTTGATGATCGCGAATTCCTCATCGTCGAGGCGGCCCGGCTTGTGGAGCACGGCTGATGGGGTATTGACCTTTCCGACGTCGTGCAACAGCGCCGCCGTACGAACCTTCGCGACCTGTGCCTCGCCCAAGTCGAGGCTGTTCGCGATCATCACTGAGCTGCGTGCCACGCGGCGCGAGTGGCCATGGGTGTATGGGTCCCTGGCCTCGAGCGCGGTTGCAAGCTGGGTGAGGAGCTCTTCGCGTCGCTCGCGCGTCAGATCGGGCGACTCGTCCACCCCGACGAGTAGACCGACCATGCTGCTCAGCTGGCGCTCGATCCGGAGCCGTCTGAACCAGCCCCAGAGCATGAGCTCTCCGAACAGGAGATCGGCCGAGTGCGAGCGCGACCTCCAAAGCAGACCCCCGAAGTAGGAAAGGGCGAGGGAGATCGCCATGCCGGTCCCGATCAGCAGAGGCGTGGAGGTGATAAGGCCGAGCGCGTTGATCCCCCAGACAACGCCAAGCGGCCCGACAGTCACGAGCAAGGTCGTCACGATGACCGAGGGCAGATAGCGGAGCAGGCGCGCGGTACTCAAGGACTCGAGCGAACTCTGTGGGTTCGCGCGCACCGGAGGCTCCGCGGGTTCGTTCTCGGGGCTCCCGGCTGGCTGGCCGTTTACGCCGGACATTGACTCGTGCTCGACGTGAGCCACCGCCTGGGTGATCTTCGACGCCTGCCACTGTGTCGTGGTCGATGCCAGCCACTGGCTCGCGTCCCGCGCGTGATTCGCTCGGTGGCGCGAAGGCTCAGTCGGCAGGCCGTCGCGGCCCGCGGTCGGGTCATTGGGAACCATCGACGAGGCGCGAGAAAGCGACAGCAAGCGCAGCAGCCAAAGCATCGCCACCGGACAGATCAGCGCAAGCAGCCCAACCGTGAGCAGCTGCGGGAGATATTCGCGGTGGCGGGGCTTGTACATAGCCGACGCCGGAACCCTTTGCCTTCTTGTGGTCATGACCAGCCGCCTCCTTGCGGACGGGCGATTGAGTGCGCATAGCCGCTATCGGGCGGGGGTTCAGAGACCTTTAATCGGTGCAACTTTCCTGGACGGAGGGGGATCGGCTCTAGGGGACTCAGCGGCTCGGGAATCGGCCCCGGAAACGGGGCGCGGGGAAGGGCGGAGCGGTAAAAGCGAGGCCTCGCTGGCGCGGGCGGCGCGCCGAACAACGCCTCAGAAAGCATGGCCTTATATAAGTGTCTGCTAATCTTTGTGCTCGCTGTGGAGGTTTTCGAAGCAATAGCCCAGCCGACCCGGCGCGAGATCCTCCGGCTGCTGGCGGCTGGCGAGGAGCTCAGCGCCGGCGAGATCGTGTCCCACTTCAATGTGACTCAGCCGGCCATTTCCCAGCACCTCAAGGTTCTGCGAGACGTGGGCCTGATCAGCGAACGGCGAGACGGCACCAAGCGCCTTCACTCAATCCGGGCCGAGGGGATTGCCGAGCTCAACGACTTTCTCGCCGAGATTCTTCCCTCGGCCATGGCCCGTCTGAAGGCCGCGGCCGAGTTAGAGGAGCGCACGAGCCCAAATGCCCGCGCCGCCACGCGTAACTGAGGTCTACGAATACGACGCGAGGGTCGCTGCCAGCCCCGAGACGCTGTTTGCGTACTTCACCGACCCGGCCAAGATGGTCCAATGGATGGGCACCGAGGCGACACTCGATCCCCGGCCGGGCGGAATCTGCCGGATCAATCCGTCCGGACACGCGGTGATGTCGGGCGAATACGTCGAGGTCGACCCGCCTCGCCGCGTGGTTTTCAGCTGGGGGTGGGAGACCGAGCTGTTCGCGACGCCGCCCGGGTCCACGATCGTCGAGGTGTCGTTGATCCCCGATGGTGAGGAGACAGTCGTGCGGCTCATCCACCGCGGTCTCACAATGCGGGCAGCTCAGTTCCATCGCGCGGGCTGGGAGCACTACCTTCCGAGGCTGGGTCAAGCGGTTGCTGGGTGCGATCCGGGGAGGACCCCTGGCGCGACACCGCAACGGCCACCGAAGCGCTGCGGGCGGAGCTCGAGTCGTGGTGACAGGTACCCAGAGACGCGGTATGAAGGCCGTGGCGCAGGATGCGGCAACCGACGAGCGCGGGCTTCCCGTCCTCTGGCACCTGAAGGTTTCCAACTACAACGAGAAGGCGCGCTGGGCGCTTGATTACAAGCAGGTTCCCCACCTCCGCCGGGCAGCGATCCCGGGCCGGCACATGGCGCTGGCCAAGCAGCTGACAGGCGGCAGGACTCTGCCTGTGCTCGTGCTCGACGGGCGCCCGATCGGCGACTCGACCAAAATCATCCAAGCGCTCGAGGAGCGCTATCCCCAGCGGCCGCTCTATCCCGCAGACGCGGGCGATCGAACCAGGGCGCTCGCCCTGGAGGACTACTTCGACGAGGAGCTCGGCCCTCACGCCCGCCTCCTGTTCATCCACCATGTGCTGCCCGACCCAAGGCTGATGCTGTCCTCCTTCGCGCCGGACCTTCGGGGTGTGCGCTACTTGTTCGTTCGTGCCGGGTATCGCGGCATCCGACGGGGAGTGACGGCCCAGTTTGGAATCAGCGACGCCACGGTGTCGAACGCGTTGGACAAGATCGCCGCGGCGGGAGAGCGCTTCCGCGCGGCCCGTGGATCAGGCGACTACCTCGTCGGCGGCAACTTCACCGTCGCCGACCTCACGCTTGCGGCCTTGATCGCGCCGCTCGTGGCGCCGGAGCAGTTTCCCTACCCTCAGCCGCAGCGCGATCATCCACGTGTGGCTCCGCTGCGTGAGGCACTCGCGCGTGAAGGACTACTCGACTGGACGCGCGAGATGTACGCCCGCCACCGCGGTCGCTCGGTCGAGGTAAGGCCGTAGGATGGCGACGCGTGGCGCTCGGTTCGGTCTTTCGGAGGGTGGCGGGATGGCCCGCGCGGCGACTCCTCGACCGCCGGGTGCAGTGGATCCTCAACAGCTTCGATGAGCATCTCGTGCGTGTGGAGGAGCGTCTCGAGCGTCTCGAGACCGAGATGCGTCTTGTGGGCGACGCACTCGCAGAGTCCGGGCTCGGCCGCCAACTCGCGCGGCTGACGGAGGATCAGAACCTCGTCCTGCCGGAGACGACGGCCCGATTTCTCAAGTGGGCGGAGGGACACGAAGGGCCGGCCGCGCGCGCGGGCCTGTGGTTCAACCCACCCGTCGGACTCGATTACGGCGAAGACCGCGTCGCCGTGCGAATCGTCAACGAGCGGATTGTCGAGCAGCCATATGTGTTCGGCGCTCTCGGTGCCCTGCCTCGAGCGAGTCGGATCCTCGACCTCGGAGGGGCCGAGAGCACCGTCGCGCTCTCCCTCGCCTCGGTGGGCCACGAGGTCCACGTCGTCGACCCGCGCGGGTACCCGCTCGAGCACCCAATGCTTCGCCAGCACGCACTCCCGTTAGACGAGCTCCGAGACGAGCTTCGGTTCGATGCAGCGGTAGCGCTGTCGTCGATCGAGCACTTCGGGATCGGCGCCTATGGCCAGGCTCAGCGCGATGAGGTACGACTCGACAGGTTGGCTCTGGGTGATGTCCGCGCCCGGCTAGTGCCCGGCGGAGTATTGGTGCTGACCGTGCCCTGCGGGGCCGAGTCCGAGGTCGATCAGTTCCAGCGCACCTATTCGCTCGAGGAGCTACGCGAGATGCTCTCGGACTGGGAGATCGCCGATCTTTCGTTCACCCGCCAGCTTGATCCCCGGACCTGGATCTCGGACGGGTCTGGCGACCCGATCGCAAGCCGCAGCGTGGCGCTCGTGACGGCGAAGAAGCCAGCCTGAATCTCAGAGCGTGTTGAAACAGCCGTAGATCGTGTACAGCGGGTTGACCACCTGCTGGCCGTCGGCATCGCGCATCAGTTGCTGGCCGATGAAGGCCGGCGGCGACTGCGCTTTGTAGCAGCCGTCGGACTGCACGCTGACGTCGTAGGCCACAGGCGTCGGTTGCGGCGGCAGCGAGCCGGGCGTTGGGATCAGCACGTTGATCGTGCACACCCAGTCGCCGGGACCGCGGGGCGTGCTCCCGCGGCGGCTGCAGGTGGGCAGAACGACGTTGACCTTGGCGCCTGGCGGGACTTGTCGGCCGAGTTCCTCCTGCTGCAGGATCGTGAGCCGGTTGAAGGCGGGGATGAGGCTCGCCTTGAGCCGCGCTGCCGTGACGCCTACCGGCCCCCAGTTGCCGGCCACGGCCAGCAGCGCGATCGCCGCCGCGACGGCGACCGAGACGCGCAGCGGGACAATCCAACCGGGACGTCGGGACACGGGGACGCCGGCGAAGTCGCGCCGCCGCAAGAGCCGCCAGGCGACGGCAAGGCATGCCCCGCTCCAAATCGCGGTCACCGCGATACCGATCAGGATTGGGCCGAAGAAGGGATGGTCGTTGAAGAGCGCCCGCCAGGTGTTGAACGCATAGCCGGCGAGCAGCATGTGCATCCAGATCCCGCTGCCGACCAGGAGCAGCAGCTGCATCGCGAGCGCGCAGAGTGCCGGCGCGATGACGCCCGTGATGCCGTTGCGCGTGGCGACCGAGAAGAGGACTCCCAGGCTGGCGAAGGCAAACGTGGGGAAGATGCACAGAAGCCAGCTGACCAGTACGAGGCCAAGAGAGCGGCCCGAGCTGAACACGGTGCCGCTCAGGCTGATGAGTCCCTGGTCGCCGACCAGCAGTACCCCTGCGATCACACTGGCTGCCATCGTCAGCAGCAGGAAGCCGACCGAGAAGGTGGCCGCGGCGAGCAGCTTGCCGACGAACAGGTCTCGCCGCGTGCACGATCTCGTCAGAACGAGCTTCCAGGTGCCGTAGCGGTCCTCGGAGGAGAACAGGTCGCCAGCCACGACGCCCGCGATGATCGGCAGGCCCCACGAACCGGCGAAGGCAAGAAGCACAAGCGAAACCGAGTATCCGGAGGAGTGGACCCAGATGCCGTAGAGCGTGTCGGTCGGGCTACCACTCTGGATCTTGAGAAGCGCGGCGAACACGAAGGGAGCGAGCACGCAGATGAGCGCCAGCAGTCGGATGACGAGCTGCGAGGCTAGTTTGCGGCGCTCAGTGCGGTAGACGCTGCGGATGCCGGCCATGCGATGCCCACCGCGGGCCACGGCCGCCTGCCTGCCTACGACGCCCGTGGCGCTCACCGCTCCGCGCTCACGATCTCGCTCGACGCGGGAAGCTCGGGTGCCGCGTGTCCAGGTGCCGGTTCGCTGGTGAGCGCAAAGAACATCGACTCGACCGGACTGGCCAGCAGCTCGAGCCGTCGCACGGCGATGCCAGCCGACCCGAGCGCGAGCACGTAGGCGTCCAGAGCTCCGTGGTCGACCGTCAGCTCGAGGCCACCGCGCTCGGGGGCAACCGCGCCGACACCGCGCTGGTGCTCCGCAAGCTGGAGTGCGCGGTCGTCGTCGCTGGTCATGAGCCGGTAGGCCGAGGCGGCGGCCTCCCTCCGAAGGTGGGCTGCCGTGCCATCCCAGACGACGCTCCCGCGGCGGAGAATCGTGAAGCTATCGCAGACATCCTCGACCTCGACGATCTGGTGGCTCGAGAGGAGGATCGCCACGCCGTCGGCGGCGAGCTCGCGGACCAGCGAGCCCACCTCGCGCACCCCGCCCGGATCTAACCCAGCCGTAGGCTCATCGAGTAGGAGTAGCCGCGGGCCACGTAGGAGCGAGGCGGCGATACCAAGCCGTTGCTTCATCCCGGTCGAGTAACCACTAACCCGGTCGCCGCCGCGGCCCGCCAAGCCAACTCGCTCGAGCAGTTCATCGATCCCCCGACCGATATCGCGTCGGTCGAGCTCGGCGAGCAGCTCGAGATTGGCGCGGCCCGAGAGATAGGGATAGAAGCTGGGGTCTTCAACGAACCCCGCGACGCCCTCGAGAGCGGCCGAGTCGGCCGACGCGAGCGCGCGCCCGAACAGCTCGACGGTCCCTGCGTTGGGGAGCACGAGGCCGAACAGGATCCGGAGGAACGTCGTCTTCCCGGCCCCGTTGGGGCCCAGGAGCCCGCGGACTTCGCCTTCTTCCAGGACCAGGTCAACGCCTTCGAGCGCGCACGTGGTCTCGAAGCGCTTCACAACCCCGCTGGCGCGGACAGCCGTCACCGCGCTGACTATACGAGTGACACTAAGTCAATAGATTTAGTAGAATTACGTGACGACCCTCATCCAGATCAGCTCAAGCGTGGCCAGCGCGAGAGCCGGGTCGCCCAGCGGCTCCTGTCCGAACTGATCGAGGAGGAAGGCTTCGTTCATGAAGTTGAGCGCCCGGGCCAGAGCGCGGGTGTCTGGCACGTCGAGCTGCCCGGCCTGGACGAGCTCGTCGAGTCCGCTCGTCAGCATCTCGGCGAACACGTCGAGGAACTGGTGGTAGCCGGCTTCGATCAGCTCGTCGGTCGAGGCCGCGTCGGCGACCGCCTTGACGAGCCGCCCGTGCGCGACCATGAACTCGACGATTCCGGCCAGTCCTTCGCGGGCCGACCTGGTGAAGTCCTCGACGGCTCCCTGCCGCCAGCGCTCGGCGATCAGGTAGAGCTCGCGGCCCACGTCCTCGAGCAGCTGGAGCACGAGTCCGGGAATGTCGTCGAAGTGGCGGTAGAAAGCGGTCCGCGTAAGGCTGGTTTGAGCCATCACGAGGTCAACCGAGATCTCCCGGTAGGGGCGCTCACGGAGCAGACGCTCGGCGGCGGCCAGGATCTCGCGCCGCGTGTTTTCGCGCCGCGCGCGCCGCTGCGCGCGCTGGGGGGCATAGCTCACAGCGAAAACCTTACATCAAGCCGTGACGTCCTGTTTGACACGCTGTCACTAAGCGTGTATAAGGCTTCCTGAGGTGCTGCCACGCCGGTTGTCAGGTCGTCCAGCGGTGATCGCCGCGGCTGCGGTGATCTCCGTAATGGGCGTAGCAGGAGCGAGCACGGCGGTGGTTGCAGTCGCGGCCTCCAGCGCCAACGCGGCCTCCAGCGCCAACGCGGCCTCCAGCGCCAACGCGGCCTCCAGCGCCAACGCGGCCTCCAGCGCCAACGCGGCCTCCGCCGCCCACGGGGCCGCCGCCGCCCGCGCCTCGAAGCATCACCGGGCAGCCCGGCGCCATAAGAACCGTCCTGCGCGAACGGCCTGCACGCGCCTAGCCAACGAGGAGCGCCGCGAGACCAAGCGCGCCGAGCGGCGCGAGTCGCCGGCCTACCAGCGCAGCGAGCGCCGGCTGGCGCGCCGCTGCGCGGCGCGGCCGGAGCCTTCGGCCGGCCCAGCCGGGATCCACAAGATCAAGCACATCGTGATCATCATGCAGGAGAACCGGAGCTTCGACGACTACTTCGGGACCTACCCGGGGGCCGACGGCATTCCCGGACTCGCGGGCAACCGGGGCACCATCCCCTGCATCCCCGACCCCAACGCCGGCCACTGCCAGAAGCCCTACCACGACCCGCGTGAGACGAACGCGGGCGGGCCGCACTACGAGGCGAGCGCGATCGCTGACATCGACGGAGGAAGATGGACGGTTTCATCGCCTCGGTCGAGAAGAGCGCTGAGCCAGACACCGACCGCGTCGGCTGCACCGTGTCAGCGCGTCCGCCCAACTGCGTGGACGTGATGGGCTACCACGACCAGCACGAGATCCCCAACTACTGGACATACGCCAAGAACTTCGTGCTCCAGGACCACATGTTCGAGCCTTCGATCTCGTGGAGCCTGGTCTCCCATCTGTACATGGTCTCTGCGTGGTCCGCCCGCTGCTCGAACGGCTGGATCGCCGCGACGTGCGTGGCCGACAACACCTTCCCTGACTCGGATGGCGTGCCTGAGACCAGCAATCCGCTCGTGCAGACGATCCAAGGCGCTGCGATCGGGCTGCTCGAGCCCACGGACAGCGACGACGTGGCGAACTCCCCGCAGCCGCCTGACTACGGATGGACAGACATCACCTACCTGCTCTACAAGCACCACATCTCGTGGCGCTATTACATCGAGCGCGGCACCGAGCCTGACTGCGCCAACGGGGCAATGACCTGCCCCTCGGTTCCCCAGGTCGTCAACTCCCCGGAGATCTGGAATCCCTTGCCCGACTTCGCCACCGTCCACGAAGACAACCAGCTCGGCAACGTCCAGCCGACCAGCAACATCTTCACCGCCGCCAAGGACGGGACGCTCCCGGCCGTGGCCTGGGTGACGCCGAGCGGCGATGACTCCGAGCACCCGCCGGCCACGATCGCGGCCGGCCAGCGGCACGTCACGAACCTCATCAACGCGATCATGCGCGGCCCCGATTGGAGCTCCACGGCGATCTTCCTCGCCTGGGATGACTGGGGTGGCTTCTACGACCACGTCGTCCCGCCGAAGGTGGACGGGCAGGGCTACGGCCTGCGGGTCCCCGGTCTCGTGATCAGTCCCTACGCCAGGCGGGGCTACCTCGACCATCACATCTACAGCTTCGACGCCTACCTGAAGTTCATCGAGGACGACTTCCTCGGCGGGCAGCGGCTGGATCCGAAAACCGACGGGCGCCCCGACCCGCGGCCCGACGTTCGCGAGAGCCAGCCGATCCTGGGCGACCTGCAAAGCGACTTCGACTTCAACCAGGTTCCGCGCCAGGGGCTCGTGCTGAACCCGGGTGGCGGGGTCGTCAACCCACCTGGGCCGAACTGACAGCGCTCACCCGGATCGACACGCGCGCCGCGCTGGCCCTGGCGCGGAGCGAGCTGCCGCGACCGCTCGACGTGCTCAACCTGATCCACCTAAGCGACGAGCGCAGCTACGCCCGCTACGGCGTCGCGGTCTCCCCGGCACTCCGTGCGGTGGGTGGCCGGCTCTTGTGGATGGGCTACCACGAGCGGTCGCTGCTGGGGGAGTCGCAAGCAGAGCGGCTGATGGTCGTCCGCTACCCATCGCACCGCCGGTTCCTCGCGATGACGATGAATCCGTACTACGTGATGATCAACCGGTTGCGCGAGCGCGGCGTGCGCCGCTTCGAGGCCTCGTTCACATACGCCGAGGAGCGGCCGCTGCCGCTGTCCGATCAGCCCTGGCTGGTCAGCGTTCACTTCGATGGGCGAATCAGCCTCGAGGAGCTGCGCGAGCTGGTCGAGCCACAAGTAGGGCCGCTGGTCTACGCCTCGCGTCAGGTGGCCGAGGTGAGCATTCTCCGCGGGCGGCGGGCGACCGACCCCAACCCGCTCACCTATCCCCGGACGGCGATGTTCGCCGCTGATGAGAACGTGAACATGGAGCTCGGGCGCATCGGGGATGGTGCGGCGAGCCTCTACCGGCGGGTCAATCCGCGGGTGCTCGTCGGGAAAGCTCGATGAGCCAGCGGTCTGGGGTCGAGGCGTCCCCGACGCAGTTGCTGACCGAGCGCGCCGAGGCCTGGCGGCGCACGGGCGAACTGATCGAGATCGCAGGCCATCGCATCTTTCTGCACCACCGAGAGGGCGCCGGCCAGCGGCTGCTCTTTCTCCACGGCTATCCGTCGAGCTCGTACGACTGGCGCCTGGTGTTCGACCGCCTCCCCGGAGGGGCGCTCACCGCGTTCGACTTCCTGGGCTACGGCCTCTCGGACAAGCCACGCGATCACCTCTACTCGCTCTATGGCCAAGCTGATCTGGTCAACGCGGTTTGCGCTCACATCGGGGCCGAGTCGGTGGTCCTCGTGGCACACGACATGGGCATCTCGGTCGCCACCGAGCTGCTGGCGCGTGACATCGAGGGGAAGCTGCCGTTCCGCATGCAGCGGGTGCTGCTACTCAACGGCAGCCTCGTGCTCGAGCGGGCCAGCCTCACGATCTCGCAGAAGATCCTGCGCAGCCGGCTCGGCCCACTCGCCGCACGGCTGTCAAATGAGCGAGGGTTCCGGCTTCAGTTCGGGCGGATCTTCTCCGAGCAGCACCCTTTGACGGCAGAGGAGGCCGCCGACCAGTGGTCACTGCTCGCCTACAACAATGGGCACCGGATCCTCGACCGTCTGATCTATTACCTGCACGAGCGGATAAGCGAAGCGCCCCGCTGGCACGGCGGCATTAGGGATTGGCCGGGTGAGCTCGAGCTGGCTTGGGCGGGCGAGGACCCGATCTGCACCGAGGCCGTGCTCCAGGCGGTGCTAGAGCTGCGCCCGCACGCGCAGCTGACCCGCTTCCCCGAGCTCGGGCACTACCCGCAACTGGAGAATCCGGCGGCGGTGGCGGCCGTGATCGAGCGCGTCGCGGACGGGCACGCCCGCCCCGAGACCTAATCGCAGGCATTCGACAGCGAACGACCCGGACCGCCGCAGCGTCCCGGGCCTTGATTCTTCAAGAGGAGTGCGCCTTGGTCAGGCAGCCGGTTCTCCGGACCCGCCTGCTAGCTTCGGCGGCGACCGCTTAGGCGGGAAGGGGCCATCGATGATCGCTACGTTGCGACAACTGATCGGCTGGGCGCTGGCTGCCGCCGGCCTCGCCCTCGCCGCTGCCGGCTGCGGCTCGTCTCAGGGCACACCGAGCTCGCGTCCCACCAGCCATAGAGGCGCTAGCGCCCAGGGCGGGGAGGCTCGGCCGGGAGCCGGCAAGCCCGTGATGGTGCTCGGCACCAAGAACTTCCCGGAGGAGGTGATCCTCGGTCAGCTCTATGCCCAGGCCCTCCGGGCCAAGGGCTACTCGGTGAGGCTCAAGCCGAGCATCGGCGCCTCTGAGGTGATGGAGGGCAAGCTCGCCGGCCGCGCCATCGATGGCTACCCGGAGTACACGGGAACGATCCTGTCAGTCCTGGCCCACGATCCCAGGCGTCCGCCGAGCGCTCAGGTTGCCTACACACGCGCTGCCGCCTTCGTGCGTCGCCGTGGAGACGTCCTGCTTGCGATGGCGGCGGCCACGGACACCGACGTCCTGATCGCCAAGCCCGCATACGCGGCGCAGCACCGGCTGTATTCGCTGGCCGACCTGGCGCAGCTCAGGACGCCCCTGACCGTCGCCGGGGCGCCGGAGTTCGGGACCCGGTTCAACGGACTCGTGGGTCTGCGCGATGTTTACGGGGTGACCAACCTCCGGTTGATGCCGGTCAAGATCGGCCGCCAGTATCAGGCGCTAGCCGATGGGCGCGCGCAGCTCGCCGCGGTCTTCACCACCGACGGCCAGCTCACCCAGGGTGGCTTCACGCTGCTGAGCGATCCGAAGAACATCTTCGGCTTCCAGAACGTGACGTTCGTCGTCCGCGGCGACGTGCTCTCGCGCGAAGGGCCCGCCTTTGCCCAGACGATCAACTCGGTGAGCGCCAAGCTGAGCACCCAGGCGCTGCGGGTGATGAACGCCGCCGTTGTGCTGGACCAGCAGGACCCCGCTGCCGTGGCGCGCCAGTTCCTGGCCGCCAACGGCTTGGTGTGACGCGCCGGCGCCCGGCCCTACGCCGCTACGAGCTCGGTGGTCGTGGAGCGTCCCCGAGGTGCCTGGGCCCGGACTGCGAGTGAGGCCTCGAGGCGCCGCAGCGCACAGGCGAGGGCACCCGCGTTGAGCAGGGCGGCAACCGCGGCCCGCAGCACCTGCGCCCCGAGCCCGCGCTGCCGGCGTACCCGCACCGCCGCTTCGACGAGCAGGCCAGTGCGCTGCTGGCGGAACCGGTAGCTGACCTCGAGCGCAACTGGATCGCGCGCCACGAGCTCGAGGCCATCGGTATCGGCGCGGTGCACCTCGACCTCGAAGGCGGTCCTGAGTCCGGCGAGCGAGCCGGTGACCCGCTCGCGGCTACCGGCACGCAGGCGGCTGCCGGCCAGCCCGTCGACCTCGAAGCTCACCGGCGCCCACTGGGCGATCGCGGTGGGATCGGTCAGTGCGCTCAGCACGTCATGCGCCTGCGCGCAGAGATGGGTGCGGGCAGTCCACACATCCTGACTGGGCCCCGGGCTGGTGTTCGTCCTAAGCAGCAGCATGTTGGAAGCCTCCCGCTGCCGCTGGGCGCAGACTAGCGAGCGAGCACACATCTGGGGGTGCGGCTATCCGTACCTCGCGGCTGACGGCGCGACTACCCGGATGAGACGGGGATCCGGGCCTGAACCCAGGTTCCAGCGCCGGGCGTGCTCTGCACCTCGAGTGTGCCATCGAGCGCGCCGACGCGGTCGCGCAGACCCTGGAGACCCGTGCCGCGGCTCTCGTCGGCGCCACCCACTCCGTCGTCCTGCATCTCGACCACGAGCCCGCCGTTGTCGTAGCGCGCGCGGATCGTGGCCGACTCGGCGCGCGCGTACTTGAGGACGTTGGTCAATGCTTCGGCCACGACGAAGTACGCAACGGCCTCCACGGAGGGGGGCGGCCGGGTGGGCAGCTCGATCTCGCAGGCGATGGTGAGGGGGGCACGAGCCGCCAGCGACTCGAGCGCGGGCGCCAGTCCGCGGTCGGTCAGGATCCCGGGGTGGATGCCCTGGGCCAGCTCGCGGAGCTCCTCGAGCGCGGCCCCCAGCTTGTCTTCGATGCTCGAGATCAAATCGCTCGCCGCTGGGTTCCCTCCCACGCGGTTGCGCAGCAGTCGCAGCTCGACGGCCATCGCGACGAGTTGCTGCTGGGCTCCGTCGTGCAGGTCGCGCTCGATCCGGCGGCGGGCCGAGTTCGAGGCTTCGACGATCCGTACGCGCGAGGCACGCAGCTCCTCGACCCTGGCCCGCAGCTCGGCCTTGAGGCGCTCGTTGTCGAGCGCGAGCGATGCCGCCGCGGCGGCGGCTTCGACGAGCTCCGGCGTTGCCTCGAGGCTGGCGTCGTGGATGATCGCGGCGACTCGCCGGCCGTCATAGTCCACGGCGGTCCACGCCCGCTCGGAGCCCTGCTCGGGTAGGGGGACGGGGATGCCGCGCTCGTCGACGAACTGCTCGCGCTCGGGCAGCCAGTAGGCGATCGACAGGGTCCGGTCGCCGAGGCTCCTGGCCAGGGTCTCGCGCACGGGGGCTCCGGCCGGGAGGCTCGTGACCAGCAGCGAGCGCGCGAGCCACCGCAGAGCCCCCGCCATTGCATCGGTGAGCGCCACGGTGAGAACGGCGACCGGCACCGCCAGCAGGCAGAGCACAGCCCCCAGCCCAGGCCCGAGGCTGAACGGGCCGACGTAGCCGACGTGCGTCTGCGCGATGCCACGCACCCCGTAGAGGACGAGCGAGATGACCACCCCAACGCCGGCAATGGTGGGCGCGGCGGCGAGGATGGTGACCGGCAGCTTCAGCGCCAGTAGCGCCACGGCGCGCCAGAACGGACGCGACCCGAGGCGTGCCCGGATCCGGGGCCAGAAGCCGCTCTGCCGCGCGCCCGGAAGCGGCGGAAGCGGGGAGATGCGGGCTTCCAGCAGGCGGTTGGCCAGCCGTCGCTCGAGCGCCGCACAGCGCCACAGAAGTCCAGAGACGGCGAGCAGCAGCGGCACTCCAAAGATGCCGACGGTGACGGCGACAACGATCAGCGCCATGTAGGCCGCGCCCATCGCGACACCCAGCGCCAGGTACGTGACCTCCTTGACGAACCGCTCGGCGCGGAGCTCGCGCTCGGTGGCCTCGAGCAGCACCTCGGGCGCGCCCGGTGAGCCTGCGAGCTCTGAAGACACGCTCACAGCCCTGCTCCGATCGTCAGGCTGCCGCTCCCAGAGTGCATGTCGATCGTGAATGGCGCGCGCTCATCCCGCGTGATCCCGCTGATGTGCGGCTGTCCGGTGCCAGATATCGCACTTACGCGGTAGCGGCCCGGGGGCACGAGCGCTGTCGCGTCGCCGCTGCGCGTCCGTACCTCGAGGTGCTGCGGCGAACACGCGGCGGCGATCCGGACGTGGCCCGCTCCGGTCGTGGCGGCGAGGTCGAACCCGCAGTAGGCCTCGACATCGACGTCGCCGGTGCCTGTGGTCACCGCTGCGCTTCCCCGGAAGCCGGTGAGCCGGACATTGCCGCGGCTGTCGTTCGCCGTGACGGTCACCGTCTCGGGCACCGCAAGCTCATAGGACGCGGAGCACGAGCCGACCACGATCTTCGGGCAGCGAGAGACGATGCGCAGCACGCCATCAGACAGCGAGCGCTGCTCGGTGGCCCGGTGGCCGAAGGCGTAATGGTCGGTCCGCCTCACCTCGAGCGCCGAGGACTGGGTTCCCACGATCACGATGTTGCCCGCCGCGATCTCGAGCTCGATGCGCTGGATCGGCTCCGAGATCAGGTACCGGCTCGAGCTCGTATGAAGCGACGCCAGCCAGCCGATCCCGAGCGCCAGTCCCGCAATCACGACGATTGCGGCGGATGCCCCTACGGCCGACCGCCAGCCCAGCGCCGGCATGCGGTCAGGCCCTCAAATACTTGAGAACGGCCAGCACACGCCGGTGGTCGTCTTCGGCCGGTGGCAGGTTGAGCTTGGAGAAGATGCTGGTCACGTGCTTCTCCACCGCTCGCTCGGTCACCACCAGCCTGGCCGCGATGGCGTGGTTCGAGCGGCCCTCGGCCATCAGCTCGAGCACCTCGCGCTCCCGCTCGGTGATCTCGTGGAGCGGATCCTCGCGGCGGTGGCGCCCGATCAACTGACCGACGACCTGGGGGTCGATCACCGATCCCCGGCTGGCCACCCGGTGGATGGCATCGAGCAGGGCACCCACATCGCTGACCCGCTCCTTGAGCAGGTACCCGACGCCTTCCGGAGCATCGCCGATCAGCTCGATCGCGTACTGCTCCTCGATGTACTGGGAGAGCACGAGGACCCCAGTCTGGGGCTGCTCGCCGCGGATCGTAATCGCGGCGCGGAGACCATCGTCGGTGTTGTCGGGAGGCATTCGCACGTCGATGATCGCCACGTCGGGCTTGTGGGCGCGGACCTTGCGCAGGAGTTCGGGGGCATCGCCGGCCTGCGCGACCACCTCGCAGCCACCCTCCTCGAGCAGTCGCACAAGTCCCTCGCGCAGCAGGACCGAGTCGTCTGCCACCAGCACGCGCAGACCGCCGTCGGGCGTATCTGCGCTCCCGGACTCGTCGCGCATGTTGCGCGGCTCACGCATCCAGCAACGCGCGCAGGCTTTCGCCGGAGAGGTCGGCTTTCGCGACGAAGCCGCGAGCCCCGCTGGCTTTGATCAGAGGTCCGAAGTCCTGCCCGTCGCGGCTCGAGATCAGGATCACGGTGGGCGCGCCCGCGGAGTCGGTCATCCGGCTGGCGACCTCGAACCCGTCGATCCCAGGCAGCTGAACGTCGAGCAGGACGACGTCAGGCGCCAACGCACTCGTCTGTTCGAGTGCCGATTCCCCGTCCGCCGCCTCGCCTACCACGTCGAAGCCCTCTGACTCCAGAAGCAGTCGCGCGCTGGCGCGGAACGTCGCGTGATCGTCGACGATCAGGACGGTCTTGGACATGGGCTGATCATTCTGCCTCCTGCATGAAATGTCGCCCGCGGGACGGGGCGCGGACATACGGCGACCTGGCATGTCGCGGTGCGGATATCCCCACCCTCGGTGCGCGCAGGCTCATGGCTTTCAGCGAGTCCCCGGCCCGGAGCGCGCCCCCCCGGCACTACGCGGGCGTGCCACCCGTAAGATCGCCCCATGCGAGGTTCGCGCGGGGCAGTCTGGCCGGTGGTCTCGCTCGTCGCCCTGTCTCTCGCGCTAGCGGTTGTCGCATCCGGCCCCACCGCGGCGAGCGCCGCCGGTTGCTCAGCTTGGATGAACCAGCGTCAGCCACCTGCGCACCGCACGACTGCGCTCCTCGCTGCGATGACCCTCCAGGACAAGGTCAACCTTGTCACGGGCGACACAGGCGTACCTGACCCGAGCTATCCGAACTACGGCGCTGCCGGGGTCGTCTTCGCCAACCAGCGGCTGTGCATCCCGCCGCTCGTGCTCAACGATGCCGCGGCAGGGATCGGCGACATGCAGGTGCTCACGACCGCGTTCCCCGATGGGGTCAACCAGGCCTCGACCTGGGACCTACCGCTACTGCGCCAATACGGCGACATCCTTGGCAAGGAGGCGTTTGCCAAGGGGGTCAACGTGTTCCTCGGGCCGGGCATCGACATCCTGCGCGATCCGCTCAACGGGCGGGGGTGGGAGTACTACGGGGAGGATCCCTACCTGGCCGGCCAGGCGGGGGCATCGATCATCGAGGGCGTCCAGGAGAACCCCGTCGTCGCGACGGCCAAGCACTACGCGGCGGACGACGAGGAGGGCACGGCGGCGAACAACTACGGCAACGTCTCTAACAACGTCGATCCACGCACGATGCAGGAAATCGAGCTGCCCGCCTTCGAGGACGCCATGCGCGCTGGCGTCGGAGCGGTGATGTGCACCTCGGCCCAGCTCAACGACATCTACGCCTGCCAGAACCGCCAATACCTGACAAACGTCCTGCGCGGCCAGCTGCACTTCACCGGCTGGGTGATGTCGGACTGGCAGGCCGCCCAGTCCACCGTGGGGTCCGCCGATGGCGGGATGGACATGGAGATGCCCTCGGCGCAGTACTACGGCCCGGCGCTCCAGACGGCGGTCCAGCAGGGCAAGGTCTCTATGGCGACGCTCAACAAGATGGTCCATCGGATCCTCTACACGATGTTCCGCCTCGGGCTGTTCGACCACGTACCTCAGGAGCGCAGTCAGGCCTTCGATGCCAACGCCTCGACACCGGCCAGCCTGGCGATGGCGCGCCGGCTGGCCGAGGAGGGGACCGTCCTGCTCAAGGACGATCGGGGTGCGCTGCCGCTCAGCGGGCCGGCAAAGCGGATCGCGCTGATCGGCTCGCCGGCCAGCCCGCAAGGCGCGACGCTGGCCGAGCAGGGCTACGGCTCAGCCCACGTCCCCGAGCCGGGCTACCCACCCAACGTCGTCTCGCCGCTTCAGGCGATCACGGCCAGGGCCGCTTCGGCGGGCGATGCCGTCGCCTACACAGACGGCAGCTCGACGGCAGACGCCGTGGCCGCCGCCAAGGCGGCCGACGTCGCGATCGTGTTCGTGAGCGATGTGTCGAGCGAAGGCTTCGACCGGCCCGACATGAACCCGCGGGCGGGGACGTGTGACTTCGTCGTGCAGAGCGGCTGCAGCTACAGCTCGATCGACCAGAACGCGCTCGTGTCAGCTGTGGCGGCGGCCAACCCCGACACGGTGGTCGTCCTCCAGAACGGCGGGCCGCTCTCGATGCCCTGGCTCGCGCACGTGCGAGCGGTGCTCGAGAACTGGTACCCGGGCCAAGTGGACGGCGACTCGCTCGCGCCGATCCTGTTCGGGGACTTCGATCCCTCGGGCCACCTCCCGGAGACGATCCCCAGGGCGCTATCCGACGGCCCGCTGCGCACGGCGCTTCAGTACCCGGGCGTCAAGGGTCAGGTCGACCATTCCGAGCGGCTGCTCGTCGGGTATCGCTGGTACACGGCCAAGCACATCGCACCGCTGTTTCCGTTCGGCTTCGGCCTCTCCTACACGACGTTCAGGTTCTCAGGCCTGCGCCTCACGCGGCGCGGCTCGGCGGTGACCGTCCGCTTCCTCATCACCAACGCCGGGCGGCGCGCGGGCACCGACGTGGCTCAGGTCTACGTCGGTGACCCGCCCCGGACCGGCGAGCCGCCCGAGCAGCTTGCCGGCTTCGCTCGCGTCGCGCTCGAGCCGGGCGAGAGCGTCGGTGTCCGCCTCGTGATCGCCCGTCGATCCTTCTCCTACTGGAGTACGAGCAAGCGTCGCTGGAGGCTTGCCCCTGGGTGCTACGGGGTGATGGTGGGGGACTCCTCGGCGAGCCTGCCGCTCCGCGGCGCGGTGGCACTCGGGAAGCGGCAGAGGCTCGCCTGCCGGGTTACGCGCCCTCGCCGCCCCACGCGCCCTCGCCACCGCTCGAACCCTCGCCACCGCTCGAACCCTCGTCTCGGTTTACGCCGGAGCTAGCGCTGAAGACGGTCTCGCGCTCGGGGCCTGCCTCGCGGGCGCCGAGCGGCGCCGGCGTGCGTCCCTCCTGAGCGTGAGCGTGCTCGCCAGGCGAGGGCTCGCGCTCAGTGACGATCGCATCCGAGCGGTCGTCGCTCACGCGGCCGCGGGTGCGACGCGGGGCGGAACGCCGCGTCGAGGAGCGCGTGCGCTGCTGGCGCTTGGGCGTGTCGGCGCGGGTCGGCGCTGGAGTCTTGCGCAGATGCAGGAGGTTCTCGACTCCCCGCACCTCGGGGACCGAACGCGCCTTCTTCTCGAGGCTGCGGAGCTGCTCGGGGCGCTTGACCTCGCCGCGCAGCCACACGACGCCGTCGGCGACGTTGACGTTGACTGTCGACTTGGCTGTGCCTGACCCGCGGAAGATCGCCGTCTCGACCTTGCGGGCAAGGGTGACGTCGTCCATACGGGGCTTCGCCTCGCCGCCGGCGCCGAGCGCCCGCCGGAGGACGCCGTAGGTCGTACCGGCTCCGTACCGGATGAGGCGGTCGCTGATCAGAACCGGGAGTCGGGCCAGCTTGAAACCGCGCTGAACGATCTGGTTCGTGTTCATCTCGCTGCCTCCCTCGAGGTATCGGGCTGGGATGGGTGACTTCGTTTGGCTTGCCCCAGGCAGGTGGGCGTGAAACACGCGACAAGGAATCGCGGACGCTCCGAGCGCGATTCCGCCCGCTCCGAGCGCAGTTCGGCCGCTTCGACCGCAAATCGCGGACGCTCCGACCATGCTTCCGGCCGCTGCAGCCTGAGCCTAGAACTCGGTGTAGAAGACGAGCGGCCCCGCTTCGCCGGGCGCCGAGCCCTGCGAGAAGATGAAATAGGAGACGACCAGCGCCTGATGGCCCGCCGGGTCGGTGACGATCTCGAACTTGTGGTTGCCCATCGACGTGCTGAGGCCTGCCGTCCGCACCGGGATCGCGGTCACGGTGTGAGCTGTCTCGTCGTATAGGTAGACGTGCCAGGTGCTCCAGTCGCCCAGGACCGACTGAGCCTCGATCACGGTGAACGGACAGCCCTCGAAGAGCAGGTAGTCGCGGCCGCCGATCTCGCCTCCCGGCATAGGCTGGAAGGCTGTATTGAGCTGGGTGTTGACCCGCGTGCTCCAGACCGAGAAGTTGGTCAATGTCCCCAGCCCCTCCCGGTCGCGGCCCAATCTCCTGTCGAAGTAGTGAAAGCCGACCTGGATGGTCGATCGCGAAAGGGAGCCCTGATAGGCGACGCTCCTGACGTTCGGGGTCCCCTCGCCGATCGGCGACAGCGTCCGCGGCGCGTCGAACTGCGCGTCGTACTGGTTGTAACCGAGCGCGACCACCGAGGGGTAGCCACGGAACTCGAGATGGGCGAAGCCCCCAGGATCGTCTTTCTCGTAGGCGACGAGAAACCCGCCGTCGGGGAGCGGGAAGATCGTTGGCTGGGAGGCGCCGGTGGCGATCGTCGTCACGTAGCGCCAGCGGAGTAGGTCGGTCGAGAACCCGAGACGGACCGAGAACGAGGTCCCGATCAGGTCGTGATAGACGCCCAGATAGCCCTGCGGGATCTGGACGATCTTGATCGTGTCGGTTGTGTACCCGGTGGAGTCACGCGTCTGGTAGCTGGAGGCGTTGGAGCTCGTCACGTTCGCCATAAAGCCCCGCAGCTGCGTTCCGGCGGCGCGGCAGGTCGCTGCGCTCGGCGCGGTCGGTTGAGTTGAAGGGGGCGCTGACTGAGTTGAGCTCGGCGGAACGCGCCGCGCCGACGCGCTGCCCGCCAGGCCACCGACCGCGACCGCGCACACCGCGAGCGCCACCGCCCACGCGCGCGCCAACCTGCACCCACGCTCGCGCACCACCGGACCCCCTGGGGAACGCACCCACATCTCTGCGCTGCAACGCTAGAGCGCCGCCGAGGGCTTCGCCCTAGGGGCGCACCCTAGGATTTGCGAACGCGGCGCGCTCGGGCGAGGCGAGCGCCGTCCGCTCGGGCGAGGCGACGCGGCCCGCTCGGGCGAGGCCACCCGCGAACGGCTCATCACCCGAGATCCCGCCGACCTGTCCCCTGAACGCCGCGCCGTTCGTCTCAAGGGCAATACGGCAACCTCTCAGACCAGGAGGTCGAGATGAAGTACGCACTAATGATCTACAGCAAGCCGGGATCCCACGAGGAGCTGCCTGAGGCCGAACAGCAAGCCGTTTTCGGCGAGTACATGGCGCTGGCGGGAGACTCGCGCTGCGTCACGAGCGCCCAGCTCGAGTCGACCGAGACCGCGACGACGGTGCGCGTGGACGATGGCCGGACGCTGACCACCGACGGTCCGTTCGCCGACACCAAGGAGGTATTCGGCGGGATCTATATCGTCGAAGCGGGGAACCTCGACGAGGCGATCGAGCTGGCGGGACGCATCCCGGCCGCGCGGCTGGGAGGCGCCGTCGAGGTCAGGCCGGTGGTGGAGCGCTAGCGCTGCTCGAGCGCGTCTTTCGCGACGAGTGGGGACGGGTCCTCGCCTCGCTGATCGGCTTCCTGGGCGACTTTGAGCTCGCCGAGGAGGCCGCTCAGGAGGCATTCGTGATCGCCGCCGAGCGCTGGCCGCGGGACGGGACGCCGGCCAATCCGCGCGCCTGGCTCGTGGCCACCGCCCGCAACCGGGCGATCGACCGCATCCGCCGCGAGCGGACGCTGGCCGAGAAGACGCGCCTGCTCGAGAGACCCGAGGCCACCATGGATGAGATCGACGAGACGCTGATCAGGGACGAGCGACTGGAGCTGATCTTCACCTGCTGTCACCCGGCGCTCGCCACCGAGTCACAGGTCGCGCTCACCCTGCGTGCCCTGGGGGGGCTGACCACCGACGAGATCGCGCGCGCGTTCCTGGTCTCCGAGGAGGCGATGAAGCGGCGGCTCTCGCGGGCCAAGCAGAAGATCAAAGCGACCCAGATCCCGTTCGCGGTGCCGGCCGAGCATCTGCTCCCCGATCGCCTCGGGGCCGTGCTCGCCGTCGTCTACCTGATCTTCAACGAGGGCTACGGCGGCCGGGTTGACCTGGCCGCCGAGGCGATCAGGCTGGGCCGGACCCTGGCCGAGCTCATGCCTGATGAGCCGGAAGTCCACGGCCTGCTGGCCCTGATGCTGATCCACCACGCCCGGCGCGAGGCTCGCTTCGCGGGCGGCGAGCTCGTGCTGCTGGCAGACCAGGACCGCTCGCTCTGGGAGGCGGAGGGGATCGAGGCTGGACGCGCGTGGCTCGAGCGCGCGATCGCGCTGCGCGGGCGCGGTCCCTACCTGCTCCAGGCGGCGATCGCCTCGCTCCAGTGTGAGCCGGAGATCGACTGGGACCAGGTCGCCCAGCTCTACACCGAGCTCTCGGCGATCACGAGCTCGCCGGTGGTCGAACTCAACCGCGCCGTCGCGGTGGCCGAGGCGGGCAACCCCCACAAGGCGCTAGAGATCGTCGATCGGCTCGATCTCGACGACTACCAGTACCTGCACTCGACGCGGGCGGAGCTGCTTCGCCGTCTGGGACGAGCCGAGGGCGCCCGGGAGGCGTATGGGCGCGCGCTCGAGCTGGCGAGCTCGGACGCCGAGCGGCGCTTTCTGGCCCAGCGGATCGCCGAGCTCTAGGCGCGGCGCCCACTAACGGATCCGCAACGCCAGGTCCCGCCGTTGATCGCGCCGCTCAGCGCGGCCCCGAGACTCAGCGTCTGGATTCGAGGAACTCCCGCAGCATCTGCTTGGCGCCGCTGGCCACCGGCGTGCCGTGGGCGAACAGCATCACGTCGAAATCCTCCTCGGCCAGCGGCACGAGCCCCTCGACGATGTCGGCCTTGATCGAGTCTGGGTCATCCCCGAGGTACCGGTCCGGCGGGTGGCCGAGACCGTCGTAGTGGACCAGCCCGTCGCCGAAGGCGAGCACGCCGGGCCCGAGGTCGATCTTGAGCACAGCGTCGTCGGGGCAGATGCGCCCAAAGGGCAGCGCGCGGATGCCCGGCGCGAGCTCGTCGCCCGCGGCGTATCCCTGGACCTCGAGCCCTGTGCCCTCGAACTCGTGCAGGCCGGAGCGGTGGGCGAGCACCGGGACGCCGAACTGTTCGGTGCTGCGCGAGTGGTGGCGCACGGTGAGCACGATGCGCTCGACCGGGTGCCCCAGCCAGTCAGGTCCTTCGCCCTCGGGCAGCATCGGGTCGAGCGCCGTGCCGCTGTCGAGCAGCAGGTACGAGCTCACGTCGAAGCCGATCTTCGGGTGGAGGGCCTGCCAGTGCAGGATGCCGGGGATGACCTCTTCCATCGCGCCTAGAGCCTAAGGCTTAGACCTGGCACTCGGGACACCAGTACGTCGTGCGTCCGCCGATCCGCGCGCGCTCGACGGCGTGACCATCGCGCGGGCACACCCCGCCGGCCACCCGGGAGGGGTTGAACGCCCCCGTGTGGGCGCCGCCCCGCCGGATCGACGAGCGCACCGCGGCCCGCACCGATCGGCGCAGTCGGTCGAGCTCCTCGACGCTCAGCGAATCGGTTCCCCGCCAGGGCGCGATCCGTGCCTGCCACAACGCCTGGTCGGCGAGCAGGTTCCCGACTCCCGAGATCGAGCCCTGGTCGAGCAGACGCGCCTTGATCGCCGTCCGCCCGCGCCCGACCCGCCGGCGGAACTCCTCACGCCCCACGTCGGCCGCGTCGGGCCCGACATGGGAATCAGCCCCCGCCCACGGCGGGTTGAGCACGGCCCGCCCCAGACGCCGCTTGTCGCGCAGGGCAAAGCCGCCACCGTCCTCGAGCTCGACGCTGAAGCGGTCCCAGCCGATCAGCTCATCGGGGTCCAGCACGATCCGGCCGGCCATCCCCAGGTGCAGCCCCAGCGTCGGGCCTTCCTCCGTCTCGAGCCACATGAATTTCCCTCGGCGGCGGGCGGCCACGAACCGGTGGCCGGCCAGCGCCGCCTCGATCTCGCCGGGAGCATGGGGCCGGCAGACGTACGTGTCGCGGTCGTCCACCGCGACGATGCGCCGGCCGAGCACTCCCTCGAGCTGCGATCGCGCCCGCTCGGCCTCGGGTAGCTCGGGCACTGCTCGGGCTCAGGCAGCCGCGCGGAGCTCGATAAACCCAGACCCGCCTGTGACGAACACGGTGCCCACTCGCCCAGAGCCTAATCGGATCCGGTCGGCAGCTCCTCGCCTTGCTCGTCGACCCAGTCGTCAAGCCGCTGCCACCAGGCGTAGAGCCACTCGATCTGCGCATCGGGATCTGCCGGACGCTCGTCGGCTCTCACGAGCCACATCTGGTTGCGGAACGTCCGGCCGATCGGAGTGTGTCGCCAGAGCTGGCGAGGGAAGGCGGCCAGCCCCAGACCGGTGTGCGCGCTGAACACGACATCGGCCTCCGGGCGCCCGCGCAGCGCGGCCAGCGCTCCACCTGGGTGGGGAGGCATGACGTGCCTCATCTCGAGGCCGGCCGCCGTCTCCCGCACTCGGCCCTTGCGCCAGAGCTTGAGCAGCGCCCGGCGGCGGCGCGCCGGGGTGAAGTTCCCCCCCTCGGGAAACAGCACGAGCACGCCTCGCTCCTCCAGGTTGGCGGCCACCTCCGCGATGCGCTCCTCGCACTCATCCGGGCGTGAGGTGTCGAGCACGGCATGGGGGAGGCGATGTGCGATCAGGTCGACGGACGGATCGACCGTCAGCTCCTCCTTAAACACGACGCTGGGCACCCGGTGGTAGCGGTCGAGCAGGAGATCGATCAGGAACACGGTGTCTCCCGGGCCGGCGTGGCGGCTGAAGAAAAGCAGCGGGCGCTCACCCTCGAGTGCGGCGCTCGCCTCGGGGGTGGCTGACGGCCTCACCTCGATCCGGAGCAGCCGGAGGGCCCGCGTGGCCATCCCGTGGACGAACCAGTGCAGCAGGCGCCGGTGGCGATCGCGCCACGGGGAGGAGCGCACCTTCAACCCGAACCCGGAGGCCAGCCAGAGCCAGCCGCACGCCACCAGCACCCCCAGCTCGTGGGCGAAGTACGAGATCGAGAAGCGCGCCAGGAGCAGCGGCTGGGGTCGGCGCGCCAGAGCGGAGGCGAGCGCAGCTGCCGCCAGGAGGAGCGGGCTGAGGGCGAGGGCCAGAACCGACATGACGAGCCACGCGCTGACGGTGAGCGGTCGCCGAAGCAGGGCGGGCGGCATTCACAGCTCCTCGAGATAGCGCCGCGACGCCTCATACGAGCTGTCGATCTGCTGCTGGACGGTACGCGCCGCGCGCCGCATCCTGATCTGCCCGGCGATGTCGTTGTAGGCGGGCGCCGCCGAACCACCGGTCGGCAGCACATGCAGCTCGACGCCCTCGGGCAGCGACTGCAGGTCGTGTGCGAAACGATGGCGTCGCGCTACCTCGAAGGCGACGAGGCCGACCTCCCACGGCCGGCGTGGCGGCGAGAGTGGCTTCTCGAGGCGGCCGACTTGCATTACGTAGATCTGCCGGGCGCCGAGCATGACCGCGCGGGCGACGGGGATCGAGTTGACGATGCCGCCGTCGATGAAGTGCTCGTCGCCGATCCTGACCGGGGGCAGGATCCCGGGAACCGCGCAGGAGGCCAGCACGACGTCGGCGAGATTGCCGTGGTCGAACCAGTGCTCGGCGGCGCGCTCGATCGAGGCGGCCACGCACTGGAAGCGAACCTCGAGATCCTCGACTCGCCGGACGGGAAGGGCGAGCTCGAGGCGGGCTCGCGCGTGCTCGAACGACTCGACATGGGTGCCGCTGCGCGCCAGGGTGGTGATGCGCCGCAGGACGGTGCCCGTATTGACCTCGGCCAGGTTGGATCCGCGCCACAGCTCGGTCAGCCGCCCGACGCCGGCGCTCGTGGGCTCGGCGGCGAAGAAGGCGCCGTTGACCGCGCCCACCGATGTGCCGAGGACGAGGTCGGGCTCGATCCCGGCCTCGGCCAGGGCGCGAAGCATGCCCACCTCGTGCGCCCCAAGGATCCCGCCCCCGCCCAGTACGAAGGCCGTCTCGCACCCACCGTCCGCGTGTGCCATGTGGGTGAGGGCTACCCGCCCTCACCGGCTAGCGAGCGCGGTGACCCTTGATGCGTCGCCGGCTTACGGCGCCGGCGGAAGCAGCGAGTCCGGCGCGCCGGGGTTGGAGGAGCCGCTCGAGGTCGAGCCGCTGACCGGGGTCGAGGGCATGCCCTGTCCGGCCACGTAGGGCTGCGGGGCACTCACCGAGCTCACACCGAAGGGGCGGGCCACGGCCTGGATCGGGGTGACCCAGGGCTGGGTGGCGGCCTGCCCGACATTCCCCTGGTTGGGTGGGAGGATGAGCTGGTTGTTGAACGAGTCGATCTCGTCGACCGGTTCGGTGGCGTACGCGTTGTCCGAGTCGGAGGTGAAGAGCAGATGCAGCCCGTGGGTGGCGATGTCGCCCTGCAGGTAGCGGACGTCGCCCTGAGGCCCGAAGGTCGGGTCCGGCGGGGGATCCGAGGCCTCGGCGGGCTTGGAGGAGTTGAAGGTGGCCGTCCCCGGAATGTTGTACGGACTGCCGTCGGGATGGTGGTTCCAGCACCGGCGCTGGTAGGCCTCGGTGCCATCGAAGGTCTGCCCGTCCTTGGTCACCGTGCCCTGATAGCGGGCGCCCGGCGCCGGCGCCGGCGAGACCGCGACCGGCTGGCCGTTCACGTTCTCAAAGCCCCACGTCGTCGGCTCGTTGGCGCTGCGGGGGATGACTCGCGGCCCGGGGTCGTTGCCGGTGCCGTCGTCGAAGCACGAGTCATCCACGTAGTACGGCACGGCCTCGACGGCTGCCTGCGCGCCGCCTGGCGAGACGGTGGCGGTGTTGGCCTGCCACTTCTCGATCAGCGTGCCGCCCGGACCGGTCATCTCCTCCCAGGAGAGCAGCTCGGGGGCCAGACCCGAGAAGGTGGGGTCGGAGGTGTTGAACGAGCCGTAGATGCAGGCGCTCGAGTTGCACGTCTGGTTGTTGGGGCTCCCGGCACTCACGGGCCCCACGGCGCGCCCGACCTTGTCGTTGCTCGACTCCGAGATTCCGTCCGGCCCGATGTGGGCGTTGGTGTCGCCGAGCAGGACCGGGTTCAGCCCGGTGATCGGCACCCCGCTCGGGTTGTAGGGGTTGTAGTAGGTGGTCACGCGCCCGGCGGCCATGTCCCACTGGGTGTAGATGCCATCGAGCGGCGGGATCGGGTGCACGCGGAGGTCGAACTGGTGGACGATCGAGTAGGGGTAGAAGAAGTCGGTGCGGGTCACGTTGGTGCCCGAGTCAGACCCCCAGGTGATCCGAATCACCCGTACAGGGCCGACGTGAATCCCCATCGTCATCGACGAGCCATTCCAGTTGACCTGCTCGTCCTCGTAGCCACAGCACGGGGTCGAGCCACCGGGTGACTGCTGGAAGGCGCGGCCCTTCCACCGGTCGACGATGCTGGGCCCGTAGTCGCCCTTCCTCAATCCCTTGTCGTCGGCGGATACCGCCAGGTCGTCCATCACCATGCGGCCGTCGTAGCGGAAGCGGTAGCGCGGAGTGCTCACCGTGCCTGTGTCGAGCGTGCGACGTTGCACGTAGCTCTTGGGGTCGAGCACGATGTCGCCCGCCGGGTCGTACTTGAAGCCCTGACCGATCACAGCTTCGCCCTCCGGGGTGCCATCGGGCTTGCAGGCCGGCCCCACCGGCGCGTTGCCGTAACTGTTGTAGTTGCTCTGCGAGTAGGCGAGCATCCCGGCGTCGGCATCCGGCGTGTAGCGGACGTAGGGGGAGTTGGCCGCCGTGTAGCGCAGTGGCACCTGCCAGGTCCCCTTCTTGGTCCCCGGGGCCGACGCCATGATGTAGACGTAGCGGACCTCGTGCGTGCTCGGGTCAAGCAGGCGCACCTTGTAGGCCGAAACGATGCCCTTGGGTAGCACCGACTTGCGCGGGGCGGCGCCGCCCGCGTCGCGCGCCATGAACACGAGCTCGTCTGAGTTGATGAGCGCCCGGTTGGGATCGGGCGTGGGGTCCGGGATTCCGTTGGGGGCCTGGGCGTGGCAGACGATCGCCGCCTGGTGGAGCTGGTCGGGGCCGGACGGGATGCAGCCCGCGTCGACCCCCGGACAGTCGTGGGGGAGCGGGGGGTTGCTCGTCTCCACGAACGGCTGGTAGTCGAACGTGTAGGTGAGCATCTTGTCCGCGCCCGAGTAGAACGAGAACCCGGAGGCGTTGTTGGTCAAGTAGTGCTCCCACTTGGTGTCGACCTGGAACGGGATCTGCACGAAGCGCCGGCCGTCCCACGCGTAGCCGCGCAGGCTGCCAGGAGAGACGCCCTTTAGCACCGTGCGTACCGGGGACTGACTGCCCTGGAAGCAGTTGTGGTCGCCTTGGTTCTGATCGGTCGAGCCGTTGACGTCCGGTTTCGGGTTCTGCTGGTAGCAGTCGCTCTGGAGGTTCGAGGGCAGGTTGGCCTGGCTGTTGTAGACCCCGTAGTCGTTGGGTGGCTGCGGCGCCCGGAAGGTCACCTCGGGTCCCGACGACCAGGTCGGGAAGTCCTGTCCGGTCAGCACGACCGGCTGCGTGGCGAAGGCCGAGACGTCGACGCTCAGCGACGTTCCGCGCGCCGCGGTCGCGTTGCCTCCCAGGGCGAGCAGGACGAGCAGCGCCGCGAAGCCTGCCAGGGCCACCACGAGGGGGAGCGCTCTCCTCCGCATCCAGTGACTACAACGCGCGAAGGCGGTCTGGCTGGCGCGGATGGCCCGAATTTCATCCATATGGGAAGCCCGCGGTGCATGCACCGCGGGCCGGGCGGGCGCATGCGCCCGCCCGCGGGGCCGCACATGTGCGGCCCCGTACTACGAGGCGGGCGCCGGTTCGCGCTCCTGGCGCTGCGTCGCGACCGCGGTCTCGAACGGCGCCGGCGCCTCGGTGGGCGGTGCCTCCTCCCGGCTCGGGCGGGTCAGCACGGCCGCTCCGGCCAGGCCGCCGGCCAGCGCCGCCAGCCCGACGAGCGGGCCCGTCAGCTCGGTCCCCAGGCGCTCGTCGAGCGACAGCTCACCCGGCCCGTGCTCGGCCAGCACGAGCAGCGCCGCGATCAGCACCAGGTTGTACTCGTAGCCGCCGTCGGTGCTCCACGGCCCGTTCTTGAAGTGGACCTTTTGGATCGCCGTTGACATGACCCCGATCAGCGACGCCGCGGCGGCCGGCGTGAGGAACCCGAGCGCCAGCAGCGCGCCGCCGCCCGCCTCGGTGGCCCCGGCCGCCCGCGCGTGCCTGCGCCCGGGGACAAGGCCGATCGACTCAAAGAATTGCCCGGTGCCCTCCAGGCCGTGGCCGCCGAACCAGCCGAACAGCTTCTGCGTCCCATGGCCCACGAACAGGCCTCCCAGCACCCACCGCAAGATCGTCAGGCCAAGCTTCATCTCCACCTCCTGGATCGCGTTCGCCCAATCGTGTTACCCGCCAGCCGCGTGACCTGCACGTGCCGCCGGGGTACTTGGGGACATGCTCCCGTTACCGCAGCAGCACGAGATCGAGCTCCACGGCCACCGCGTCAGCTACCGGATGGCCGGCGACGGAGGCGAAGTCGTCCTCCTGATCCACGGCATCGTCGGCTGTGCCGCGCAGTGGGATCAGGTCATGCCCCTGCTGGCCGAGCGCTACACGGTCCTCGCACCCGACCTCCTTGGTCACGGCGAGTCGGCCAAGCCCCGGGGTGACTATTCGCTGGGCGCCTATGCCGCCAGCGTCCGTGACCTGCTGGTCGCTCTCGGCCACCGGCGCGCGACGGTCGTCGGGCACTCGCTGGGCGGCGGCGTCGCGATGCAGTTCTCCTACGAGTACCCGCCGTTCGCCGAGCGACTCGTGCTCGTCTCGAGCGGCGGTCTCGGCCCAGAGGTCCACCCGATCCTTCGCGCCGCCACGCTTCCGGGCTCAGAGCTCGTGCTGCCGCTGATCGCCCACGAGCGGCTGCATGGAGTCGCGGGTGCGCTGGCCGGCGCCCTGGGTCGGGTGGGGTTGCGGCTGGGGGAGGACCTGGCCGAGATGGCCCGCGGCTACGGGTCACTGGCCGACGCCGGGGCCAGGAACGCCTTCGTCCATACATTGCGTGCCGTTCTCGATCTCTCGGGCCAGCGCGTGAGCGCCCGCGACCGTCTGTACCTGGCCGAGCTTCTGCCGACGATGGTGATCTGGGGTGACCGAGATCCGCTGATCCCTCTCGAGCATGCCCACCTCGCCGACCGCGCGCTGCCGAACAACCGGCTCGAGATCTTCGAGGGCGCCGGGCATTTCCCCCAGCTGCACGACCCGATGCGCTTGGCCTACACGCTGATCGACTTCATCGAGACGACCGAGCCGACCCAGCTCGACTTCGACGACGCGGCGTTCGACCGCCTGCGCGAGCTGCTGCTACGGGGCAAGCGGGGGCGCCGGGAGTCGTCCGCGCGCGCCCGGACGGCGCGGCCCGCGGTCGCCTGAGCCGGTAACGTCCACCGTGTAGACGTGCGGTGGCGGACATGGCTGCTGGTGGCGATCGTGGCCCTCGCCGGTGCCGCCGCGCCCGTGTACGCACGCACCCGGCGGCATCATCGCCACCACCATCACCGTCACCATGTTGCGCCGAAGGCCGTCGCGGTCGCGATCGTCGGCAACTACCGCGACGGGACGGTGACGGTGATCGATCAGCGCACGCTGCGGGTGCTGGGCGCGATCAACGTCACCCCCGACGGCAAGACGCCTCAGGACCCAAGCCAGGCCGCGGTCTACCCGGCCCTCGTGCGCAGCAAGGGCGTCGACTACGTGCAGGGCCTCGCGCTCTCGCCCGACGGCCGGACGCTCTATGTCTCGCGCGGCTACCTGGGAGACGTGGCGGCGTTTGACCTGGCCACGCGGCGGATGCTGTGGCGACTCGAGGTCTCCGGGGTGCGAGCCGACCACGTGGCGCTCTCGCCCGATGGCACGCGGCTGTTCGTCTCGGCCATGAGCTCCAACGAGGTGCAGGTGATCGACACGCGAACGCATCAGTTCGTCGGGAGCTTCCCGACCGGCGACTGGGCGCACGTGCTCGAGTACACGCCGGATCACCGCTTGATCGTCAACGGGAGTCTCGGCAACCAGCTCCTGCCCTCAGGGGCTCCCAACCGGTTTTGGCTGACGTTTGCCGATCCGCGCACGCTCCAGGTCGTGCGCGTGTTGAAGTTCGACGCTGGCGTGCGCCCGTTTACCTTCAGCCCGGACGGCGGCCTCGCCTACGTTCAGTTCTCCTACTTCAACGGCTTCAAGGTGGTGGATACCGCGAGCGGCGCGATCCTCCACTCGGTGGCACTCCCCGTCCGCGGGCCTGCCGTCGGCGAGCCGCCTTCGAAGTACCCCAACCAGGCCGCCCACCACGGCATCGTCCTCTCCGGCGACTCGCGCACGATCTGCGATGCCGCGACGGTCTCTAACTACGTGGCGCTCGTCTCGCGTAGCTCGCTGAGCACCGAGGCGATCATCCCGGTGGGCGACCAGCCGGCCGATGCCGCCACCTCGAGCGATGGCCGCCTGTGCTTCGTGACCAATCGCGGCCCCGGCGTGGGGGGCGACACCGTGTCGGTGATCTCGTTCGCGCGTCGCCGCGAGATCGCGCGGATCCGGGCCGGGGACGGGCCTCAGGAGATCGCGGTGGGGGCGATCCCGGCGGCCGTCCTGCGGGCGGCAGGGTTTAGGTGAGGCTCGAGGGCATTCAGCCCGGCGACATCGTCGAAGTCGACAGGCTCGGCCGGCGCTTCCACGCGCTCGTCGCGAGCAGCGCGACGCTGGGCGGGCTCGCGATCCAGCCGCTCGACAAGCGGGTCACCTACCGCTCCTGCCGGGCGCACGAGGTCGTCGCCCACTGGGCAAAGCGCGGCCGCCCGCGCTCCACCGCCGAGCCGCTCGAGCCCTCACCTCTCCAGCTCGAATTGGATACGACGGGGCGCGAGTAGGGCGCCCGCCCGGGCCGGCGGCCGCCGCGGTGCCGGGCCCTTCAGCGGTGCCGGCAGGCCGAGAACGGATCGCCCTGGTGGTCAGCGCGCGGCAGCGGCTGGGTGCAGTAGGCGCGCGCGACCTTGGCGATGAAGCCGGATGAGCCGAACACGGCCGGCACGTTCTCGTGCTCGTCGATCCCGCCGTCATCCCCCGTCTCGGCGGGCAGCCCACTCGGAGGCAAGGTCACGCTGGTCGGGATCGGCGCTGGGCTCCCGCCCAGCTGCGAGCGGTCGACGATCGGTCTGATCCCCTCCTCAGCGCACAAGGCGGCAGGCGAGAGCGTCTCCGCCCGGTTCAGCGCGGTGGCGCTGACCGAGCAGACAGGCCCGCACGGCTTGAAGCCGAGCGCGTCGGTCAGCGGCGCCAGCTGGTCGCCTTCGACCGGCGACTGCCCGCATGAGGGCGCACCGTAGGGGATCGGAAAGTCGAGGCTCGAGGTGTTGAGCTGCGGGGTGGGGTTGCTAGCGCACTGAAGCGCCGCCCAGTGCAACTCGGCCGCTGTCGGGAAGCGCCAGGACCGGACCGGGTGGAGCTCCCACCAGCCATAGCCGGGATCCCACCGGGTGGCGCCGAGGATCATCACCGGTACGCCGATCGGCGGAGCCTGGCGCATTTCCTGCTTGGCGGCGTCGTCCGTCGGGTCTGGCACCGGCGGAAGGAGGTAAGGGGAGTCGACGTACCCGAGCAACTCGGGCACGGTTTCGGTCGTCACGCCCGCCGCCGGGCAGGGCAGCATCGTCTGCACGTGGACGTCGCCGTCGCCGCCGATCTCATGCGTTTGGGGGAGCTCGAGGAACGGCACGGCGAGGGTCCACACCATCCGGTTCTCGGGCACCCGCCCCTGCGCGATGTCGAGCGCCGGGTAGACGTGGTAGGGCTGGCGCGGGGTGAAGCGACCGCTCAGCCGGGGCGTGCCGTGCGTGCGCTCGATCCAGCGCGTGACCTCGAGCGACCCGCTGCTCGGGTCGACGTTGCCCCACAAGGTCACGACCTGGCCGGCGGTCATCGGCCCGAGCGACCAGCCGTAGCCGTTGTACCAGGCGGGCGCGCCGCCCGAGATGCTTCCGGTGCGGGTGCTCACGCCGTCGCTGACGGTGAAGCCACCGCCGCTCGTGGCGGTGACGAGGAGCGCCTTGGTGCAGAACGACCCGGTGCTGATCGCCGCCAGAGGCTGGGGATCACACCCTGGTGGCGCCGGGAAGCGCGCGAGCTTTGAGGCGACGCCGCTCGCCGCGGCTGGCGCGGCGGCCAAGAGGCAGGCGAGCAGGGTCGTCGTGAGGCATCGGCGCATCGCGTTGCACATAACGCGCCAGATTGGAGGAAACTTCCTCCATGAGCCCCGCTCGGAGCGCGATTGCGGCGGTCTGTCTCGTCGCAGTCGCGATGGCGGTGCCGACGGCGCATGCCGGGTCGCTGTATGCAGGGGCGGGCCCGCGTCCTGGCCCGGCAATCCTCTACGCGCCGCTGGCGGTGGCGCCCCAGCTCCAGAACGCCCGGCACAGCGTTTGGCGGGCGCGGCCGATCCTGATCTCGGGCACCTACGCCTACCGCCGAGGCGAATTTCTCTACCAGGGCTTCCTCTACGACGATCACGGCGCGCACGAGCAGCTCGACCCCAATGATCCCCGCGGGTCGCGAGCGCGCACCTTCTCTCAGCCCAACGGCACCTACACCTACCCGACCAGCCCCGCCTACGCCAATAACGCCGCCGACCTGGTCGAGTTCCGCGTCAAGCCGCTGCGGCGCGCCACCGCCTTCCGGGTCACGCTCAACACGATGCACGACCCGACGCTGATCGCCTTCACGCTCGCGCTGGGCGGCGCTCCCGGAGTGACGCGGCCGTTCCCGTTCGGAGCCAACGTCGTGGCTCCGGCGAGCGCGTTCCTGACCGTCCATCCCAATCGCTCGCGGCAGGCGGCTGGTCGCGACTCCTCAGCCAGCGCCGTCACCGGCCGCCGGCTGGGCCGCCGGTCGATCCGCGGTGCGCGTCGACCTCCGCCGCCGCCAGATCGAGGTCAGGGTTCCGCACGCCGACTGGAACCCGAGGCGGGGGCGGGTGCGGATGGCGCTCGGGGTCGGGCTGTGGGACAAGGCGCACGGGCGCTACCTGCTGCCGGGCGCCTCGGCCACCGCGACCTCGCCGGGCGGCGCCGGGACCGCGGCCAATCCCGCCCGCCTTCTTCGATGTCGCGTTCCGGCTGCACGAGCCGATGCCCGACTCCACGAGCTGACGAGCGTTCCGGCCACCGCGCAGAGCCCGGCGTGGTGGCGCGACGCCGATCAGGGCCAGGCGCTTGCCTCGGGCGACATCTGCTTCGCTGGCGGTGACCGTCGACTTCGCGCAAGCTCGCGCGGCGCGTGACCGACAACCGCGAGCGTGCCGCGCACCGGGCCGATGGACCGGATCATGGCCAGCCACTTCGAGCCCGCCCAGGGCGTCGCGCCCGGCTACGCCTCGACCTGCGCCCCGGGCGACTCGGGCTGCGCCTACCAGGGCCAGCTCCAGCCCTACGCGATCTACGTGCCGGCCAAGCCGGCGCCCGCTGGAGGCTACGGGCTGACGCTGCTGCTGCACGCGCTGCTCACCAACTACAACCTGTACCTGTCATCCCGCAACCAGTCGGAGTTCGGGCAGGCCGGCCCCGGCTCGATCGTGCTGACGCCCGAGGCGCGCGGGCCCGACGGCAACTACACCGGCCTGGCCGGCAGTCGACGTGTTCGAGGCGATGGCCGACGTCGCCGCCCACTACCGGCTCGACCCCTCGCGCGCGGCGCTCACCGGATACTCGATGGGCGGGATCGGGACCTTCCAGCTCGGCGAGCAGTTCCCCGACCTGTTCGGCAAGGCGTTCTCGATCTCGGGCACCGACAACACCGGGATGCCCGGGAACCTGCGCAACCTCCCGATCCTGATGTGGAACATGGTCGCCGACGAGGAGGTGCCGATCGACGGGCCCGAGCAGACAGCCCACGCGCTCGACGGACTCGGCTACCGCTACGAGCTCGACGAGTTCTCCCCCGGCGAGCACAACACGTTCGCGCTCAACGACGAGTACGGTCCGGCCGCCGCGTTCCTGGCCTCGGACCCGCTCGTCCGCGATCCGGCCCACGTCACCTACTCGGTCGATCCGGCGCTCGACTTCCCCAAGTGGGGACTGGTTGCCGACCACGCGTACTGGGTGTCTCGGGCATCCGCGCCCGGGCGTCTGGCGCGATCGGGGCGGTCGACGCCTTCTCGCACGGTGTCGGGCTGTCGGATGCCGCGGCCTCGGGCACCCAGCACGGCGCCGGCGTGCTGACCGGAGGGCTCCTGCCGGCGATCGGCTATGTGCGCCAATACCAGACCTGGGGCAATCCGCTGATCGCCTCCAGGTCCGACGCGATCGATCTGAAGCTGACCAACGTGGCGAGCCTGACGGTCAGCCCGGGCCGGGCGCAGACCGACTGCGCGGTCAAGCTGAACGTCTCGAGTGACGGGCCTGTCGCCGTGACGCTGGCCGGCTGTCACCGCACCGAGCACTTCGGCTAGCGATGGCGCGGCTGACCAAGCTGAGCCGCTCGGTGGCCGGCCGGGTGCTGGTCGTGACCGGCGCGGCGAGCGGGATGGGACGGGCCACCGCGCAGCTGCTGGCCGACGAGGGCGCGCTGGTCGGCGTGGTAGACCGCGACGCCGACGGGCTGGTGCAGGTGGCCGACGAGCTCCTGGGCGCCGGCGCCTCGGTGCATCCGGTCACCTGCGACGTGACCGAGGCTGGCGCCCCGTCACGCGCCGTGGCCGAGATCCGCGAGGCACTCGGCCCGGTCGACGGGCTCGTCAACAACGCGGGCGTGTCGATCCCGGCGCTGGTCGACTCGGGCGAGCTCGAGGCTGCCTGGCGAACGACGCTGGCGGTCAACTTGACCGCATATATGGATTTCGTCCGCGCCGCGCTCGGGGATCTGCGTCGCGACCGCGCGGGGCGCGTAGTCAACGTCGCGTCGACCGAGGCGCTCGGGGCGACAGCCGGGATTGCGCCCTACACAGTCTCCAAGCACGGCGTGATCGGGCTGACGCGGTCGCTGGCCGTCGAGCTCGGACCGAGCGGCGTCAACGTCAACTGCGTCTGCCCGGGCCCGATCAACACCGCGATGACCGCGGTCATCCCTGAAGAGCACAAGCAGATCTACGCCAAGCGCAGGACCGCACTGCGCCGCTACGGCGAGCCCGAGGAGGTGGCCCACGCCACCCTCTCGCTGCTGCTTCCCGCCGCGTCCTACATCACGGGCGCGGTGCTCGTCGTCGACGGCGGGATGTCGGTCCGGAACGCCTGAGGGCGCGCGGTGTTCGACCTGAGCTCGCTCGAGGTGCCGGTCGTCCAGGCCGGGATGGGGATGGTCGCCCGCCACGAGCTGGCCGCTGCGGTGTCCGAGGCCGGGGGTCTCGGGACGATCGCCGGCGCGCGGCTGCCGCTCGCCTCCGAGCTCGCGGCGGCACGGGAGCTCACCGGCCGGCCGATCGCGGTCAACCTGCTGCTGCCTTTCGTGGGGCACGACGATGTGGTGGCCGCGGCCGAGGCCGACGTGCTCGTGACGTTCTGGGGCCAGCCACGGCGCCTGGCTCCGGGGTTCTGGATCCACCAGTGCGGGTCGGTGCAGGAGGCTCAGGCCGCCGAGGCGGTGGGCGCCGACGCGGTGATTGCGCAGGGGGCCGAGGCTGGCGGTCACGTCCGAGGAGATGCTCCGTTGCCGGAGCTGCTCGAGCGGATCCGGCAGGCGGTGCGCGTGCCGGTGCTCGCCGCCGGTGGGATCGTCGACGCCGACGGCGTGCGCGCGGTGCTCGAAGCCGGCGCTGTGGCGGCGGTCGTCGGGACCCGGTTCCTGGTCAGCGACGAGTGCCACGCCCACCCCGAGTACAAGCGGCGCGTGCTCGAGGCGCGTACCACGCTCGTCACCGAGCTGTTCGGGTTTGGGTGGCCGGACGCGCCCCATCGCGTGATCGAGAATGCGGCGACGCGCCGCTGGCTGGGGGACGGATCGCGCGGGCCGCGGTGGATCCGCGCCGCGAATCGTGCCAGCGCGGGCGTGGCCGCGCGGGCGCCGCGCGGGTTTCAGGCCCGGGCGCTGCGCGCGCAGCGGCCCTGGTATCCGTTCCTCAGCCCGCAGCCACCAACCGACGACGGCCCGGTGAACCTCGTCGACTCAGGCCCGCTCTATGCCGGGGCGGGCGTCGATCGGGTCACCGCCGGCAAGCCGGCCCGCGAGGTGCTCGGCGAGCTGGCGCCTTAGCCGGTCGCGCGAACTGGCGCCTTGGCTTCGCGCGCGCGAACTGGCGCCTTGGCCGGTCGGCCAGGAGGTTCGCGCGCGACCACCGCTCAAGCCCCCCCGCGCGCGGGTCGATATGTCACCGCAGTGACGACCGCAAACCGAGTCAACGCAAGCAAGATCGCCAAGCCCAATCTGGACGGCCTCGATCCTGAGACCAAAATCAAGCTCGAGTTGAAGCTCGGCGAGGCCGAAGCCCTGCGCGAGTGGCTCCTCAGGGCGACCGTCAACGGGACCAGCTGCCTTGACGAGCCGCTCGTCAACCGTGTAATCACGAGCCTTGGCCACACGCTCGACACGATGCGGGCGATCGCCAGCATCCGCCGCGAGCTCGGGGAGGCCGGGCTCAACGTCGCCCACCTATCCGACGATCAGGTACGGGACCTGGCACGCCGCGTCTCAGACGCGGCTCGGTCGGGCCTCGGCACCTGAGCTTTCCGGAAGCGCCGGCGCGATCACCGCGCTGGGCCGTGCTAGATGCCGTCAGGCACTGCGGCGGTCACGAACGCCCGGCGCACGAAGTTGTAGCGCGTGTCGGGAAGGATGCTGCCGTCGGGCAGGATCCGCCACATGTTCGGCCGGGCCCGGCTCGTGCGGTCCTCGCAGATCAGCCCACCGTCGCCGCGTCCGTGCGTGCGCAACCTCCGTCCGAGGATGGCCAGCAGCCGGGCGTAGGCAATGATTGCCTCGTCCGTGATCTCAACTTCATTGAGGCGTGAAGCGGTTGAGCCCGTCCATGGATCGCGCGTACCCATAAGGGATCTTTCGGCATCCCGGCTCGATTCTTTAGAGGGTTGCGCGGAGTCGTCGGGCGCTACGCCGGCTGACTGGCCCGGTCGGGCGCCTCACGCAGCATCTCGGCCAGTGCGGGGTCGGTCCTCGGGGGCGGCTCGGAGCGTCGGGCGCGAGCGCGCATCCGCGCCACCGGAATCCCGAGCCAGCGGGCGTCCACGCTGCTGGTGATGGTCCCGTCCGGCTCGAGGGTGTGCTGCTCGCGACAGCGCACCGTCACGTGCAGCGGGCCCAACTCGACCACGTAACGATAGGCAGCCAGCCGGTAGCCGCGATCGTCGACCACCACCTCGGCGCCGCCGGGAAGGTAGTCGCCCGTGATCCGGATCCGGCCCGAGGGCTCGAGCTCGCAGATCAGGTGTTGGGCGAGGACGTCGCCGCTTGCCAGCGTGGCGTTGTCGTCGACTACCCACACCTGGTCGGAGGCGAAGCGAGCCCGGCGCTGAAAGGTGAAACGCGCTGGGAAGAGCCGGCCGAGCAGCGGGGCGCGCGAGGTCACCGCCCCCTCTCCGACCCATGCCGCGGCGAAGAATTCCCGCGGGCTCATCGGGGTCGGCTGCGACAGCCAGGGTGGGCGGCGCGTCGCCCACAGCACGCCTCCGGCCACGAGCCAGACCCAGATGTGAGCGACGAGGAGCTCGAGCCGCTCGGCGACGCCGGACGGGCGGCTCACAACGGCGTTGACGACCTCGCCCGCGATCGCCAGGTCTATGCCCACGGCGCCGGCGATCAGCGCGGCCACCCCGATGGGCGTCGGCCACAGGGCGCGAGCCAGGGCGAAGGGCGTGCCCAGCAGCGCGAGGACCACCACGGCTCCAGCCCACGTGTGGGCGTAGGTGTGCCATGACAGGTGCCCGGCGTTGAAGCGGGCTCGGCATGCGTGAGCCGCCAGCGGGCAGTCGAGCCGGAACACGCCGGCCGCCGCCAGCCCGAGGCCGGTGAGAATCAACAACGCGGTGAGGACGAGCGAGGCCCTTCGCCGCGTGAGCTGTCCCTGACGGCCACCCCGAGTGCGAGGAACGAGCTGCCAAGCACGAGGAGGCCGGCATTGATGATCCAGGGATGACGCGCGCCCAAGGCACCGAGGTCGCTGATCGGGTAGCGCCAAAGCGCGTAGCCGGGCTGGATGGATCCGGCAACCAGCCACGAGGCGATGAACACGAGCTGGGCGGCGATCGCCCAGATCGCGAGGCCCCGCGCGGTGCGAGAGCTCCTGAATGCCGCCATCGCGTGTACAGCGTACACTCAAGCGGCAGATGGGTCAACCGAGGAGCGATCGGGGCGAGGTCGGCGGGGTTGCCGCGGGCGGCGGCGGTGTTGCCAGGGGCCACGGCGACGGCGCGGCGCAGGCCCCGCGCCGGCTGTCTCGCGAGCGGATTCTCGACGCCGCCACGACGCTCTTCTCGAGCCACGGCGAGGATGCGGTGACGATGCGCCGGATTGCCCAGGAACTCGACGTCTGGCCGATGGGCCTCTATCGCTACTTCGCCGACAAGGACGCGCTGCTCGATGCGCTGGCCGAAGAGGCGGCGGCCAAGCTCGAGCTTCCCGACTCCGGCCTGATGTGGCGTGATCGGCTTGCGGACCTGGTCCGCCAGATCGCGGATGCGGTGCAGCGCTACCCGGGGGCCACGCGCCTGCCCCTGGACGGCCCGGGCCTTCCTCCCGCTGCCGGGCGGATCCGCGACGCGGGTGTCGGCGCGCTGGTCGAAGCTGGGCTAGGGCCTGAGGAGGCCGCTCGCGCCTGGCGGGCATTGCTCAGCCAGGTATACGGAGCGGCCGCCACGGGGGCCGCGGCTGGATCGGAATACGGGATCGAGCTGTTGCTCGATGCCCTCGAGCAGCGGGTGCGGTCCTAGTCCGGGTACTCGTCCTTGCGCCAGGCGCGCAGCTCGCTCGACGGGGCTTTTGGCGTCCGTCTGAGCAGGAATGAGTGGAACGGCGCGACGAACGGATCCGGGGCCATGACCGTATACGTGTGGTACACGTCGCCGTCCTCGCGGGCGAACACGATGTAGCCCGGTCCCTCGCGCAGCCCGTCCTCGAGGCCGGCTCCGACCTGACGCGACCAGTCCTCGAGGAACTGGGGCGGGTCGTCGATCATCGCCTTGATCTCCGAGATGTTCTGAGCCTGCTCGGGCCTGAGAGCCAGGCCGAAGTCGAATGGGAAATCGCTGCTGTAGGTCGAGACGTACGGAAACTCCCAGCCCATCCGCTGCTTGTAAGCGATAAGCCGGTCGATCGGTGCGCGTGAGAAGCAGATCAGCGTCACGTCGCGGTGGGCGAGGTGGACGCGCGTCGAGCCGAGCTCGTCGCCCAGGTTCGAGCATCCGGGGCAGGCCCCGAGTGTGTACTCAGGTCCGTACATGATGTTGTAGGCGAGCAGCTGCGAGCGTCCCTCGAAGAGCTCGGGCAGGGTCTTCTTGCCCTCCTCGGTATCGAACTCGTACTCCTTCTCGACCCGGACCCAGGGGAGGCTGCGCCGCTGCTCGATGACCTTTTCCTCGAGCTTCGCCTGCTCGGCCTCGAGCTTGGCCAGCTCGGCGCGCGCCGCCTGCCATTCCTCGCGGGTTGCAACGGTGTGATTGGGCATCGTCGTCTCCTAATGCTCGTAGATGGTTCAGCTGTCAGTCAAGACGGTCGCGAGCAGCGGAACTCATCGGTGCGATCTTGGCGTAGTGTTGGACGGCAACCAATCGGAGGTCGGGATGGCGCGAACGGTCTACCGCCAGTGCACGCTGTGTGAGGCCCACTGCGGGATTCGGGTCGAGGTGGAGGGGCGCCGGGTGCTGCGCATCACGGGCGATCCCGACGATGTTCTGTCGCGCGGCTACATCTGCCCCAAGGCCGCCGCGCTGATCGACGTCTACGAGGACCCCGACCGTCTGCGGCGACCGGTCAAGCGCGTGAACGGGGCGTTCGTCGAGATCGGGTGGGACGAGGCGCTCGACTCGGCGGCCGAAGGATTGCGCCGCGTCCAGGATCGGCACGGGGCCGACGCCGTCGCAACCTATCTGGGCAATCCAGGCGCCCACTCCTCGGCCGTACTGGCCGCCGGGCTGGTCCGCGAGCTGCTGGGCACCCACAACAACTACTCGGCCACCTCCGCCGACCAGCTTCCCCAGCAACTGAGCTCCCAGGAGATGTTCGGCCACTTCGCTCTGTTCCCGATCCCCGACGTCGATCGCACCCAGTACATGCTGATACTCGGCGCCAACCCCGCGGTATCGAACGGGTCGATCATGACTGCGCCTGGCGTGCGGGACAGGATGCGGGCGATCATGGCCCGCGGCGGGAAGGTCGTGGTGGTCGATCCCCGCCGGACCGAGACCGCTCGGCTGGCCTCCGAGCACGTCTCGATCGTCCCCGGCGGCGATGCCTTTCTCCTGTTGGGAATGCTGCACACGCTGTTCGCGGACGGGACGATCGTGCTGGGCCATCTGGCCGGCTACTGCAACGGGCTCGAGCAGCTGCGCGAGGTGGTGGCGGACTGGCCGGCCGAGCGGGCGGCCGGTCCGGCCGGCGTCGGGGCCGCGACGATCGAGCGACTGGCGAGGGAATTTGCCGCCGCGGAGACGGCCGTGGCCTACGGCCGGGTGGGGGTCTGCCAGCAGGAGACGGGATCGGTGACGCACTGGCTCATCAACGCGCTCAATGCGGTGACGGCAACCTCGACAGCGTAGGCGGCGCGATGTTCCCCACGCCTGCCCTCGACGTCGTCCGGCTGCTCGAGCGTGTTCTGGGGAAGGCGCACTGGGGCCGCTACCACCAGCGCGTGAGCGGGCTGCCCGAGTTCATGAACGAGTTCCCGGTGGCCGGCTTGGCCGACGAGATCCTCACGCCGGGCGAGGGCCAGGTGCGCGGGATGCTGATCTACGCGGGCAACCCCGTCCTCTCCACCCCAGACGGCGGCCGGCTCGACCGCGCGCTGTCAGGGCTCGAGTGGTGCGTGGCCATCGACATGTACGTCACCGAGACGACGCGCCATGCCGACGTCATCCTGCCCCCGCTCGCCCAGCTCGAGCGCTCCGACGTCGACATCGTCTTCCCCGCCGTCTCGGTGCGCAACCACTTCCGCTACAACCCCGCGGCGGTGCCCGCACCGGCCGGCGGTCGCACCGACTGGCAGATCCTGATGGCGCTGGCGGCACGGATCGGCCGGGGACTGAGAGGAAAGGCCCGCAACCGCGCGCTGGGCCTCTTTGGCGCGCTGGCCACGCCCGAGCGCGTCATCGACATCGGGCTGCGGGCCGGGCCGTACGGGATGCTGAGGCGCCCCGGGCGCGGTCTGAGCATCGGCAAGGTCAAGCGCTCGCTCCACGGGATCGACCTCGGACCGCTCGAGCCTCACCTCATCGCGATGTTGCGGACCCCTGACAAGCGGGTCCAGCTGGCACCCCAAGTGATGCTCGAGGAGGCCGCGCGGCTGGCGGAGCTGGCCGAGGGACGGGAGGCTGCCCTGTCTGACGGCTATGACCTCGTGCTGATCGGGCGCCGGCAGGTGCGCTCCAACAACTCGTGGATGCACAACAGCCCGCGGCTCATGAAGGGCAAGGATCGCTGCACCGCGCTGCTTCACCCGCGCGAGGCCGAGACGCGCGGGCTCGAGGACGGCCAGCGAATCCGCGTCAGTTCCCGCGTGGGCGCGATCGAGCTGCACGTCCAGGTCAGCGACGAGATCCGCCCCGGGGTCGTCTCGATCCCGCACGGCTTCGGGCACAACCGCAAGGGCGTGGGCTGGAACCTCGCCCGATCAAAAGCGGGAGCCAGTGTCAACGACATCACCGATCCATCGCTCGTCGATCGGCTGTCCGGAAACGCCGCGCTGAACGCCGCCCTGGTGCGGATCGAGGCGGTGGAGAGCGAAGAGCCGAAGCATCTCCTGCTCGCCGAGCAGCCGGCCTAGGTCTGGAAGGGTGCGGCTAGCCGTACCCCAACAAACAGGGCCGCTACACCGACTTGGAGGGCGCTGAGTGGGACCGTACGCGTAGCTCACCACCACGGATGTGAGGAGAGACGATGTACAGCCCAACCATTCACACCATGCTGATGGAAGCCCGCGTCGAGGAGTTGCGGCGCGCAGGCCAGCCGGTACATCGCTCGCGCACCTCGGGTGCGCTGGCACGGAGGTTCCACCAGGCGACCGCGGCCCTGACCATTCGTCCCAAGCGCTCGGCGCGGGTCATCGCCGTCAAGCAGCAGTTCTCGTAGACCGCTGAGATTCCGGGCGCGCTCTATCGGGGGAGCGCGCCCTGCAGGGACTAGGCGCGGTCTCTCCGCACGGCTCTGGGCGCGCTCACGCACGACCCCCGCGCGCCCCGCCGACCCCGGCGCGCCCTGTCGACCTAACCGAGCGCGCGCTCGATGAACGCCACCACGTCCGCGATCACCTCGTCGCGGTTGGTCTCGTTGAACACCTCGTGACGGGCGCCCGCGTAAATCTGTTCCTCGAAGCGCTCGCCCCGGATCTGCTCGATCGTCTCGCGCGTGCCGGCCAGGGGCACCAGCTGGTCCTCGGCGCCGTGGATCCACAGGACCGGGTAGGGCCCGAGCTTGCCGCCGGCCGCGATCGCCTCCAGCGCTGCGCCGAACGCCTGCAGCGTCTCGCGCCTGAACGGCCCGTGGTAGACCAGCGGGTCCTCGGCGTAGGCACGCCCCACGCTTGGGTCGCGGCTCAGGACCGCGGGGTCGATCGGGACGTCGGGCAGCGGATCCATCTCGATCAGCGCCTCGATGTCGGGGTTGCGGCCGATCGCCGGCCCCGAGAGCACGAGCGCCGCCAGGCCATCGCCATGTCTCTGGGCGTAGTGGGTCGAGATCAGCCCCCCCATCGAGTGTCCGATCAGCACGACCGGCAGGTCCGGGTGCCGATCGCGCGCCAGCGCTTCGACGCGGCCTAGATCGTCGCTAAGCTGGTCGACATCGGCGACCAGCGCACGCTCGCCCTGTGAGCGGCCGTGGCCGAAGTGATCAGGCGCGTAGACGACGGCGCCCGCTTCGACCAGCTTCTGCGCGACATGGTCATAGCGGCGGGCGTGCTCGCCGTAGCCGTGCGCGAGCAGCGCGATGTAACGCTGCCCATCCGCGCCGACGGCCTCGTCGTCCCATACGTGGACGACGATCCGCCCGCCGTCGAGCTCTAGCTCACGTGGTGGCACCGGCGAGCGCCTGTACATCGGAATAGCTCTCGCCGCGGTCGGCCTTCTCGACCAGCGAGGCCGGCGGCTCGAATCGCTCGCCGTAGCGCGCGGCCAGCTCCCGCGCCCGGGCGACAAACGCCTGCGGGCCGCTGCCATGCACGTGGTGCTGGTAGCCGTTGATGTACTGGAGCACGCCACCGGTCCAGCCGGGGAAGCCGATTCCCAGGATCGACCCGATGTTGGCGTCGGCCACGGACTCGATCACGCCCTCGTCCAGGCACTTGACCGCCTCGAGCGACTCGATGATCAGCATCCGCTCCTCGAGGTCCTTGAGGTCGATCTGGCTCGGGTCCTCGACGGGTGGGAACGCCTCGCGCAGCCCCGGCCACAATCCCGTGCGCTTGCCGTCCACATACTCATAGAACCCCTTGCCCTCGAGCTTGCCGGGTCGGTCGTACTCGTCGAGCATGCGGTCGATCACTTGCTGGGAGGGGTGTGGGTCCCAGCCGGTTCCCGTGGCGGCTGCCTCCTTGGCAGCCTTGCGGATCTTGCGCATGAGCTTCATGTTGAGCTCGTCCGAGAGCTGGAGCACGGGGGCTGGATAGCCCGCCTGCGAGGAGGCCTGCTCGATGCTCGCCGCCGGGATCCCCTCGATCAGCATTGCGATCCCCTCGTTGATGAAGGTTCCGATCACGCGGCTCGTGAAGAAGCCACGGCTGTCGTTGACCACGATCGGCGTCTTCTTGATCTGCTTGGCGACGTCGAGCGCGCGGTACAGCGTCTCCTCGCTGGTCTTCTCGCCCTTGATGATCTCTAGCAGCGGCATCCTCTCCGCGGGGCTGAAGAAGTGGAGCCCGATGAAGTCCTCGGGCCGCGACACGTTCTCGGCGAGCTCGGTGATGGGGAGGGTGCTCGTGTTAGAACCGAGCAGCGCGTCGGGTGCCAGGTGCGGTTCGACCTCCTGGAACACCTGGGCCTTGACCTTGGGATCCTCGAACACCGCTTCGATCACGAGGTCGGCGCCCTTGGCGTCTGCCGCGTCGTCGGTGGGGGTGATGCGGGCGAGCAGGGCCTCGCCCTTCTCCTGTGTCGTTCGCCCGCGCTCGAGGTCCTTGGCGACGATGCGCTCCGAGTATTGCTTGCCGCGCTCGGCTGCCTTCCGCGAGACGTCCTTGAGCACGACCTCGATGCCCGCTCTGGCGCACACGTATGCGATCGCGGCGCCCATCATGCCGGCGCCGAGCACAGCGACCTTGCTGGCCTGGAAGGGCGGGATCTCCTCCGGCCGGTCCCGGTCCCCGCCCACGCGCTGGAGATCGAAGAAGAATGCGGAGATCATGTTCTTGGCCACCTGGCTGGTCACCAGGTCGACGAAGTAGCGGCCCTCGATCTCGATTGCGTTGTCGAAGTCGACCTGGGCGCCCTCGACGGCCGCCGCCATGATGTGGTGCGGCGCCGGGTAGTTGGCGCCCTTTATCTGCTTGCGCAGGTTGGCGGGGAAAGCGGGCAGGTTCATCGCCAGCGACGGGGTGCTCGGCGTGCCGCCCGGGATCTTGTACTTGGGGTCGGCGTCCCATGGCTGCTGGGCCTCCGGGTTCTCGCCGATCCACTTCTTGGCGGCCGGGATCAGATCGTCCTGGGCTGGGACGACCTCGTCGACGAGTCCAATCTCCTTGGCCTTGGCCGGGCGGAGTCGCTGTCCCTGGAGGAGCACCTGCATGAGCGCGTTGACGATCCCAAGCATCCGCACGGTGCGGACGACGCCGCCGGCGCCGGGGAGCAGCCCGAGCGTGACCTCCGGGAAGCCGACGACCGCCTTGGGGTCATCGACGATCACTCGGTGGTGGCAGGCCAGCGCGATCTCGAGCCCCCCGCCCAGTGCGGCGCCGTTGATCGCGGCGACGACCGGCTTGCCCAGCGTCTCGAGCCGCCGCAGCTGCGCCTTGATCTGGCGGATGCCGCTTGCCACATCCGCTGCGTCTTCCTTCTTCGCCTTGATCAGGTCGTTGAGGTCCCCGCCGGCGAAGAACGTGTTCTTGGCCGAGGTGATGATCACGCCTGTGATTTCGTCCTTCTCGGCCTCGAGACGCTCGACCGTCTGGGCCATCGAGACCTTGTAGGCCTCGTTCATCGTGTTGGCTGACTGGCTGGGGTCGTCGAGCGTGAGGACGACGATGCCGTCCTCGTCCTGCTCCCAGCGGATCGTGTCGGTCGTCTGTGTCATCGCAGCGCCTCCACGACCGTCGCGATCCCCATGCCGCCACCTACGCACAGGGTGGCCAGTCCGTAACGGCCGCCCGTGCGGTGAAGCTCATCGATCAGCGTGCCCAGGATCATCCCGCCGGTCGCGCCCAGCGGATGGCCCATGGCGATAGCGCCGCCGTTGACGTTGACCTTCTCCATGTCGAGCCCCATGTCGCGCACGAAGCGGAGAACGACGGCGGCGAACGCCTCGTTGATCTCGACCAGATCGAGATCATCCACCGTCAGGCCGGCCTTCTCGAGCGCCTTGCGTCGAGGCGGGGGCCGGACCGGTGAGCATGATCGTCGGGTCGGCGCCCGAGACGGCGGTGGCGAGGATCCGCGCCCGGGGTGTCAGCTCGAGTTGCTCGCCGATCTCCTCGGAGCCGATCGCCAGCAGCGAGGCGCCGTCGACGATCCCGCTCGAGTTGCCCGGCGTGTGGACGTGGTTGATCTTCTCGACCCAGTGGTACTTCTGCAGCGCGACGGCGTCGAAGCCGCCCATCTCGCCGATCGCCTCGAAGCTCGGCTTGAGCTGGCCCAGGGCGTCGATCGTGGTCCCGCGGCGGATGTGCTCGTCGCGGTCGAGGACGACGTTGCCGTTGATGTCCTCCACCGGGATCACCGAGTCCTTGAAGCGGCCCTCCTCCTCGGCCGTGGCCGCGCGCTCCTGTGAGCGCAGCGCGTAGGCGTCGACGTCCTCACGCGAGAACTCCTCGATCGTCGCGATCAGGTCAGCGCTGATCCCCTGGGGGACGAAGTAGGTGTCGTAGTTGGTTTCGGGGTCCATCGCCCAAGCGCCGCCGTCGGAGCCCATCGGGACGCGCGACATCGACTCGACGCCTCCGGCGAGCACGAGGTCCTCCCAGCCGGACGCGACCTTCTGGGCGGCGATGTTGACCGCCTCGAGGCCTGAGGCGCAGAAGCGGTTGAGCTGGACACCTGAGACGGTGTCGGGCAGGCCGGCCTTGATCGCGGCGGTCTTGGCGATGTCGGCGCCTTGGTCGCCGACCGGCGAGACGCATCCCAGCACGACGTCGTCGACCCGCTGGGGGTCGAGCTTCGCGTTGCGCGAGAGCATTTCGTGCATCAGGCCGACCATCAGGTCGACCGGCTTGGTCGTGTGGAGCGATCCGTTCACCTTGCCGCGCCCGCGGGGGGTGCGGATGGCGTCGTAGACGATGGGGGAGGCGGTAGAAGAGGGCATACCTCAAGGGTACACTAATTGGCAGGTTGCCAATTGGGGTGGGGGCGTGTAGCGGCGACCCCGGGGAGGGGCGTGTAGAGGCGACCCCGGGACGGGCGTGTAGAGGCGACCCGGGGAGGGGCCTGTAGAGGCGACCCGGCGAACTTTGGCGCTCTACATGTCAATACGACATGTCAAGCGCCATTGTTGGCACCCCGCGACATTCCGGGCGCGTGCGCCAGGCCTACCGACCCAGCAGCTCCTACCGTCCCAGCCGCACCTACGCCGCTCCTACCGCCCGACGAACCGCGGCTCGCGTCGCTCCGCGGTGGCCGCGACCCCCTCGGGGAAGTCCTCGGTGCCGAACAGCTGGGCCTGCTCGGCCGCCTCCAGCTCGGTGGCGGCGCGCACGCGCTCGGCGAGGTCGCCGCGCATCGTGCGCCGGATGGAGCGCACGGCCAGGGGCGCGGAGGTGGCGATCTCGCGCGCCAGCGCCAGGGCGGCCGGCCGCAGCTCCTGCGCCGGGGCCATCCGGTCGCATAGGCCGATCGCGAACGCCTCCTCGCCGCGCACCCGCACCCCTGTGTAGAGCAACTCGAGCGAGCGCTGGTGCCCGACGACCAGCGGCAGCGTCACGGTGATCCCGAAGCCGTGGTGGATCCCCAGGCGGGCGAAGTTGGCCGAGAAGCGCGACTCGGGCGTGGCGACGCGGAGATCGGCCGACAGGGCGACGCCCAGTCCGCCGCCGATCGCCGCCCCCTGGATGGCCGCGACCACGGGGACCGCGTACGAGAACAGGCGCACCGCGTGCTCGTAGAGAAGGCCGCCTTCGGCCGGGTTCTCGGCGGCGAAGTTGGCGCCGGCGCAGAAGTGCTTGCCGGTCGAGCAGAGGACGATCGCGCGGCAGCCCTCGGCCTCCAGCTGCTGGTAGGCATCGGCGATCTCGCTGATCATCTTCCAGTCGAAGAAGTTGTTGGGCGGACGGTCGAACTCGACGAGCGCCACCCCCTCCGCGACCCGGTCGATCGACACCTCTTGGCTGACCTGTTCTGCGCTCAAAGCTCCTCCAGAAATCGGTTTACGGCGGCGCCCCACTCCTCGGCGGCATCCATGTTGGCGGCGTGACCCGCGCCTTCGAGCACCACCCGCCGGGCGCCGGGGATGCGGCGCTCCATCACCTCGGCGGCGGGCAGGAACTGCTTGTCCTCGCCGCCGACGACGATCAGTGTCGGCACCGGGATTGCGCCGAGCGAGTCGAACACCTGGGCATCCTTCTGCACCAGCATTCCCCGGGCGGCGTGAGCCAGGCCGCGCGCGCCGTTGACGTGCTGGCCCGGTGACTGCTCGCGGCCGCCGGGCAGGGCGCTCAGCCCATTGGCCTCGAGCTCATCGGCCCGGGCGCGGGCCCATTCATTCCATTGCTCCCGCGCTTCTGGATCGCGGAACCCGGGACCCGTATCGACGAGCACGAGGGCGGCAACGCGCTCGGGGAAGCGCCGCTGGAAAAGGAGCGAGAGGAAGCCGCCGAGGGACATCCCGCAAAGGACCGCTCGCGGCGCGCCAACGCGATCGAGAAGGGCCGCCATGTCGAGCAGGCACGCCTCGTGGCTGTAGAGCGGCGCTTCATCGGGGACCGTCGTCGCGCCGTGGCCTCGCAGGTCCCACGTGACCACCATCCGATGGCGTGCCAGCTCTTCCACGTTTGAGTCCCACATCCGCTGGCTCGCCCCGTAGCCGTGGGTGAGGAGGAGCGGCGTCTCGGCTCCGCCCCTCCCATGCACCTCGTACGCGAGACGCACTCCCTGACGCTCGAGCGCCGGCACCGCGGCAAGTCTATGGGCGGATCCCTGATGCGCGAATCCGGGTATTAATAGACGCGATGCGGGAGCTCGTGCGGGCGTGCACGGCCGCGATCGCGGCCACCGTTCTCCTACCGGCCTCGGCCTGGGCGGCCGGCGCGGGTCCGTGGCACGCCGAGCCCGCGCTCTACGGGGTTTCCGCAGCCGTGCAGCACATGGTGACGATGTCCGACGGCGTCCAGCTGGCCGCCGACGTCTACCGCCCCACCGGCAAGAACGGCGCGCCCGCGGCCCGGCGCGTTCCCGGTGATCCTCTCGCAGACGCCGTACGGCAAGCGCTCGCCGGTCACGACCCAGTCGATGGGCTCTGGCTTCGGCGGCGACGGCTTCTATCCCTACCTGGTCCAGCGTGGGTACATCGACGTGGTCGCCGACGTGCGCGGCACCGGCTCCTCCGGCAGGCGACTTCTCGCTGTTCGGCCCGCGCGAGATGCAGGACGGCGTCGAGCTGGCCCGCTGGGCGTCGCGGCTTCCCGGCTCCGACGGCCGGGTCGGGCTGGCCGGTTCCTCGTACGTCGGGATCAACCAGATCTTCACCGCCGCGCTGGCCGGCGCCACTCGCCGGTCAAGGCGATCATCCCGTCGACCACCGGCAGCGACCTCTACCGCGATCTGGCCTTCGGCAGGCGGGATCCCGAACATCGAGTTCGCGCTCGTGTGGGAGGGACTGCGCGCCACGATGACCGCCGCGCAGCCCGACGAGCCCCAGCAGAACCCGACCGGGATCCCCGGCAACACGGCCAGCCGGGCGGCCACCCTTGCCGAGCTCGATGCCCAGCTCTACGCCGAGGTCGACACCGGCGGTCCGCGCGCCTTCGACAACGGCTTCTGGCAACAGCGCGCACCCAGCCAGTACCTGGACCGGGTGGTCCGCAACGGCGTCCCGGCGCTGCTCGTCAGCGGCTGGCACGACGTCTACCAGCGCGGCGCGGTGCTCGACTACGCCGGCCTCCAGGATGCATGGGCGAGGCTTCACCACCACGGCGCGAGCGCCGCTGCCGCCGTGGCGCCGATGGGCTCGCACCAGCCGGTCACCGGGCGCTACCAGCTGGTCGGCTGGTCCCTGGTTCCACAACCCGACGACGCTCGGGCTGCACCTTCCAGCAGCTCCAGCTCGCGTGGTTTGACCGCTGGCTGAAGGGCGAGCACGACGGGATCGACAGGACGCGCACGCCGCTGCACGTGTTCGAGCTCGGGGCCGAGCGGTGGATCAACCTCGCCCGCTGGCCGGTGCCGCAGGCCCGCGCCCGGACCTTCTACCTGGGCTCGCGGCACGCTCGCTCGCGATGGCCCCGCGTGCCGCGGGCCACGACGCGCTCGCCTGGTCTGACGCGCGCAGCCCCTGCAACTCGGGCACCGACCAGTGGAGCACCGGCCTGCCCGCGTACGCGATCGCCGAGCTGGGCGGAACCGGCGAACCGTGCGCCGACGACGACTCGACGACCCAGGCCGGCGCCCTCACCTACACCAGCCGCCCCGTTCAAGACCGCGACCACGATCGCGGGGCCGATCGACGTGACGCTCGAGCTGTCGAGCACTGCGGCGGACGCCGAGCTGGTCGCCTCGGTCGAGGTCGTGGCGCCCGATGGCAGCTCGCGCCCGATCTCGAGCGGAGCGCTCCTGGGATCGCTGCGCGCGCTCGACCTGGCCCGAAGCTGGCGCGAGAACGGCCGAGTGATCCTGCCCTGGCATCCCTACACGGCGGCGAGCGCGCGGCGCCTGATCCCAGGCCGAGTCAGCCGGCTCGACATCGAGGTCTACCCGGCGGTGGCGCGGATACCCGTCGGGTTCGCGGCTTCGGCTGACGCTCACCTCGGGCGACACCGCGCTCCAACCAACGCCCGTGCAGGCCACCCAGCTGGCCGGCGGCAGCTACTCGATCGGCTTCGGCGGCGCCGAGCGCTCGTCGGTCACCCTGCCGATGGCGGCGGCCTCCGCGCTTCGCACCAGCGCTGTCAACTGGGGCGGGTGCAACGGCTCATGCTGAGAGGGGTCCTGGCGATGGCGGCGGCGACGGCCGTCGTGGCGCTCGGGGCGCAGGTGGCGCTCGGGGCGCAGGGCAGCCGCCGCCCGGCGCCCGGCCGATCCCCGCCTCGACGTCCCGGCGGGCGCGCTACGCGCGGCGCTTCAGTGTCCCGCTCGCTTCACGCATCCTGACCGCGAGCCCGTGCTGCTCGTCCACGGCACGGGGCTCAACGCCGACGAGAGCTGGGCATGGAACTACGAGCTGGCGCTCCCCGCGGCCGGATTCGATTGGTGCGCGGTGACGCTGCCCGACCGCGCGCTCGGCGACATCCAGGTCTCCGCCGAGTACGTCGTCTACGCGATCGAGCGCATGCACGCGCGGACGCACCGCAGGCTCGCCATCATCACCCACAGCCAGGGCGGGATGGAGGGCCGCTGGGCGCTGCGCTGGTGGTCGCGGGCGCGGGCCGACACCGCCGACCTGATCGACCTGGCAAGCCCCAACCACGGCATCTACGCCGCCGACTGGTGCGCGGACAGCGGCAACTGCTGGCCGGCGGTATGGCAGATGGCGAGCGGCTCGCATTTCCTCAAAGCGCTCAACTCGGTCTCGGAGACGCCGGGGCGTGTGGCGTACACCCAGATCTACAGCCAGACCGACGAGCTGGTCGAGCCCTCGAGCACCGCGCCGCTGCGCGGCGGCGCCAACACCTCGAACGTGGCGATCCAATCGATCTGCCCAGGTCGCCCGGTGCATCACGCAGGCCTGTTGTCCGATCCGGTCACCTGGGAGCTCGTGCTCGACGCCCTGACCCATCCGGGTCCGGCGAACCCGGCACACGTCGATCGCACCGCGTGCCTCGACGGCGACGATGCCGAGCCTCAATCCCGCTCAAGTGCTCCTCGGCAATGCGTTCCTCTACGGCCGGGCCGTGATCGCGTTCGACCAGCATCCAGGAGTCAAGGCCGAGCCGGCGCTTAAGCCCTACGCGCGGCCCTACGGCTAGCCGCGTCCGCAGCCGGGTAGCTCTAGCTCAGGCAACCCCAGGAGGCGGTGACAGTGGCCAAAGACCATGGGCCGAGCGTGAAGAACGACAAGCAGTACGAGGGCCTGCGCAAGAAGGGCATGAGCAAGTCGCGTGCGGCCGCGATCTCGAACTCCCCCGGATCATCCAGCCGGGGTGGCAAGAGCAGCGGCTCGAGCCGCAGCCGCAAGAGCAGCGGCAGCGGCAGCGGCGGCAACAAGGCTCAGAAGGCGGCGGCCGGGCGCAAGGGCGGCAAGAAGTCGAGCTGACGCCGCGCTCGGCGTCTCGCAGGCGCGGTGCCCGGTGGGCGCGCGGCGCCCACGGCCCTGCGCGCGCTGCTTGGCTGGCGGACCCGCTGCCCGGCTGGTGGGCGCGCTACGCGCGCCCGCGAGCGCGCCGCCCGCAAGCATGAAAATCGACTGAAAGCGCGCCGGACCAGGCCCGACTGCGCGTTAACTTCTCACGTATCAGCGGCTGAACGGAGGAGCAGGCATGCGGGTAGGGGTTCTCATCGGCAGGCCAGCGCGCGTAGGCGCCGCGCTTATCGCGGTACTAGCGGCGAGCGCGGCCGTCGGGGCCTCGCCGGCCATGGCCCGCAGCGCCGCCCGGTTCTACGTCGGCGCGGCCAAAGTCGACGTCACTCCCACGCTGCCCAACTCGCGGAAGGGCTTCTACAACGGTGGCTACGGGATCGGGCCCCGTGCACGAGGCGAAGTCGGTCGCTCCGCGACATCTACTTCCGCGTGATCGCGATCCGCGACCGCCACGGCAACCAGGTCGTGATCGGCGCGCTCGACTCCCAGGGCTACTCGATCGCCTACCAGAACGGGCCGTTCGGGTTCTACGACATCGAGCAGTACATCCAGGATCACCTGCGGAATCCCGGCCAGCCACATCATCCTCCAGGCCACCCACGACCACAACGGCCCGGACGAGATCGGCGTGTGGGGCGGTGTCCCCACCGACTACTGGGCCGAGGTCACCCAGGCACATGGAGGCGGCGATCGAGCAGGCCGTGGCCAACGAGCAGCCGGCGTACCTGAAGGTCGGCACCGCCGACATGACCGGCTTCTCGGGAACGTTCGGCTCCAACACCGACGACACCAACACGGGCGACAACCAGGACTACCCGATGGACAACCAGCTGCGCGTGCTCCAGGCCGTCAGCCCGGCCGGCCGCTCGGTGATCGCGACGTTGGTCAACTACTCGACCCACGCGACCGTCTACGGCCCGCGCGACCAGGTCGCGCCCGACTGGCCGGGCTCGACCGCCACCTATCTGGAGGGCGACGAGCAGGACATGCCGGCCGGGGCCGAGCTACGGCTATCCCGGCTCGACGGCGATCGTGACCGTCGGCGCGATGGGCCACACCTGGCCCGTCGGGGATTCCCTCCAGCGACACCGATCCTGGGCGTGCGACCCGTCGACCAGGAGAAGAACCTGGCCCCGGACGGACAGGGGCACGAACAACTGGGAGGCCGACGTCGTACGGCAACGCGGTGGCCCAGAAGGCGATCGACGCGGTGTCAGGCGGCCACGGCTTCTACCTCAGGCAGTCGCTGGTCGACGGGACGATGAGCAAGGTCAGGGTCGAGAACACCAACCCGGTCCTGCTGGCGGCGGCCAACGAGCCGGCCAACAACACCCCGCTGGGCGGCTACAAGATCGAGCGTTCGACCACCCCGCCGTGGGGCTACGGCGACGTGTTCGTCTCCGACGTGACCACGCTGCGCGTGGGCGACATCCCGTTCTACGCGGTCCCCGGCGAGCCGTACCCGTCGATCAAGTTCACGCTCGATCAGCAGGTCAAGGCTCCGGTGCAGTTCATCTTCGGGCTGGCCAACGACCAGCTCGGCTACGTCGAGGAGCCCCCGGACTACAACGGCGCCTTCCAGTGCTCGACCACCGATGAGTGGTTCTTCACGATCTCGCCGGTGTTCGGCGGCGACGTGGCGCGGCTCGAGCGGCGCAACGCCAAGGCGCTCGGCTTCGGCGTCAGCGGCAGCGCGCTTGCCGCCTACGGCCCGGGCCAGGTCCCGCCCTCGACCAACTGCACCGCAGCAGCAGATTCCGGCCTCGCGGCCTGGCTGGGATGAGCATGCGGCATGGCGCTAGGCGAGCGCGGCGGCGGTCTGCCTCGCCGCGCTCGTCGGCGCGCTTCCGGCCACAGCGGCGGCGGCGCCTGATCCGGCCGCGCTGGTCAACACGCGTGACGGCAGCCTGGGCGCCGGCTTCCCGATGGTCAGCGCCGAGCTGCCGTTCGGGCTGATCCAGCCCGGGCCGGATACAGCCATGCCCGATGGCTCACAGGACCCGGTCAACTACGACGGCTACAGCTACCAGGACCCCGACATCCGCGGGTTCTCGCTGACCCACTTCGACGGGGCGGGGATCCAGATCGCCGGCGACCTGCCGTTCATGCCGACGACCGGGACCGTTAGCGTCGACCGACCCGGCAGGCAACGCCTCGCCCTACAACCACGCCACGGAGACCGCGCAGCCCGGCTACTACGCGGTCACGCTTGACCGCTACCGGATCCGCGCCGAGCTGACGAGCGCGCTGCGCGCCGCGATGATGCGCTTCACGTTCCCCGCCGACGCCAGCCAGGAGAACGTCCTGGCCGAGGTCGGACAGAGCATCAACGGCGCACACGCAGGCTCGGCTGTCCACGCTGTCGGCGACGACGAGCTCCAGGGCTGGGCGAAGTCGGACGTCGGCTACACCTTTACTTCGACGCGCGTCTTCGACCGTCCGTTCACCGCTCGACGGGGACGCTGCCCGGACGGCGACGTACGTCAGCTTCGACCCGCGAGCGCCGATCGCGACCGTCACGATGCGGGTCGCGATCAGCTACGTCGACCAAGCGGGGGCGATCAACAATCTCGCTGCCGAGATCCCCGCCGGGCGGAGCTTCGACGCAGGTCCGCGGCGCCGCCCGCTCGGCCTGGGACGCGCAACTGAACCACATCCAGGTGGCCGGCGGCACCCGCGGCGCGCGCGCGACGTTCTACGACAACCTCTACCGGTCGCTGCTCATGCCGTCAGTGTTCGACGACGCCGACGGGCGCTATCTCGGCTTCGACGGCCAGGTCCACGACGGTGGCCCCCGGACACCACCAGTACACGGCTCTCTCGCTGTGGGACACCTACCGCTCGCAGATGCCGCTGCTCGAGCTGATCGAGCCCCAGGTGGCCCACGACGTCCTGGCCTCGCTGATCGCCGACGCCGAGCAGAACCACGGGGTCATCCCGCGCTGGGTCCAGGCCAACGTCGACCGGGGGATCATGGGCGGCGACTCGGGCTCGGCCGTGCTGGCCGACGGCGCGACCGCGGGTCTGCTCACGCCCGGCCGAGGCCCAGGAAGCGCTCTCGCTGCTCGCCAGCCAGGCCACGACCCTGCCACCGGTGTGGCCGCGCGAGCACCTGGACGCGTACCTCAAGTACGGCTACGTGCCTTACGACATCGACGGGATCGGCGCCTCGCTGACGGAGGAGTACGACATCGACGACAACGCCGTGGCCCAGCTCGCGTCCGCGCTCGGCGACACGACGGACGCCGCCGCGCTCGAGGCCCGGGCCGGGTACTGGCAGCACCTGGTCGATCCCGCCAACCACTTCATCCAGCCCCGCAACAGCGACGGCAGCTGGGCGAGCCCGACCGCAGATTCAGGACCCGACCGGGATCACCGGGTTTCAGTCGGGCGAGGTCGAGTCCCCTACAGCCCGGACTTCCAGGACGGCTATCAGGAGGGCACCGGCTGGCAGTACCTGTGGTCGGTGCCCCAGGACGTCGCCGGGCTGGCCCGGGCGATCGGCGGCCAGTCCGTCGCGCTCAAGCGCCTCGACCGCTACTTCTCGACCGCGCTCAACACGCCGCTCGCACCCGGTCGTTCCGCTCGTCCAGCAGGAGATCAGCTTCTTCGGCGTCTACTACATCGGCAACCAGTACACGCCGGCCAACGAGCCTGATCTGTGGGCGCCCTGGTACTACGACTTCTACGGCCAGCCGTGGAAGACCCAGAAGGTCGCGCGGGCCGAGATGGCGGTCTACAACCAGACGCCGGAGGGGATGCCCGGCAACGACGACACCGGCGAGATGTCGGCCTGGTACGTGCTGGCTGCGCTCGGGCTCTACCACGCCACGCCCGGGAGTCGACGCCTGGGAGCTCGTCGAGCCCGGCATTCCCGCGGCATCGTGGTGCACGAGGGCCAGCGCAGCTTGACGATCGAGGCGCCCGGAGCCGAGCGACCGCGATGCCCTACGTGCACGGCCTGAGCTGAACGGTCGAGCACCGGTGACCCGCACCTACCTGACGACCTGCCAGCTGCGGCACGGCGGCACGCCTCGACTTCACGCTCGGGCGCCGCGCCGGACAAGTCCTGGGGAGTAGGTCCGGGCGCCGCGCCGCCTTCTGAGAGCGCGCCCGTCCCGGACGCGGACAGCTGCGCGCTCGAAGCTCGCCGCTGGGCGGCGCGTGATCCGCCACGCTGGCCAGCGCCGGGCTGCTCGCCCTGGGGGCGCACGGCCCCGCGCCGGCCACGTGCGGCGCGTGCCGGCGACGCCGCGGCATGGGTGAGCGGCACCGAGGCCGTCCTGGCTGACCGCCAGATCCAGCCAGAGCTGGAGCATCGACGCCGCCGCGGCACGTCACGGTCACCGCCGTCGACTGACCCGGCGACGCGACGAAACTGGGCGCTGGCCGGCGCGCCCGATTTCTCGCTGCTGCTCGACTCGGCGCCCACCAGCTCGCTCAGCGGCTGGAAGCTGATCGGCGTCAAGGCCCAGGCGGTCCGAGCCGATCCGGCCCGCCCCGACGCCGGCCAGCGGGGTCGAGCTCGTGTTTCGCTACGGGCTGGCGTCAGCGCGGCGGCCTGGTCGAGCTCGACCGGACCTGGATCGCTCTACCCAGGCGCGGGTGTCGAGCAGGTCTCAGAGCAGCTCGTCAACCACACGCCCGCTGGCGCTGCGGATCGGCCAGTACTCGCTGGCGCAGCTGACCTCGCCCGCCGCGCGTAACCGCCGAGGTCCTCGCCTACCACGGAGGCTCGGACTGGCGCCAGGACTTCCGCGCCACGAGCATCGAGAACGGGAACATTCGACGACGAGGGCGAGGTGGCCCGCTTCGACGACGGCTCCGGGCAGCGGCTGGTTCCTCGTCGGCCAGCGGCGAGGCGGGGCGATGAGCCGGGTGGGGCGCGACTCCGGCGGGCCGCACCTGGGTGGGGGTCGACAACGCGCGCGACCTGTTCGACTGGGGCCCGCTGATGACGAGCCCGCCCAACTACAACCGCCAGGAGAACCCGGCCTACCCGGCGCCGGTCCGCCAGCGCACGCTGACGCCGTTCGGGACCTCGATCTGGGGCAGGCCTACCTGGGCGTCTACCACGGCGGCGCCGGCCAGGCCGGCGCCGCGTTCGCCACCGACTTCGCGGCCCACGTGATGCCGAGCCAGACGTCAGACCGTCGACCTCAACACCTTTCACCCCTGGGGCCACGGCGCCGGGTCTGAGCGACGCGAACCTGCGCCCCCAGGCCGCAGCTGTTCAAGCAGCTGGGAGGCGAGGTGTTCATGCTCGACGACCAGTGGCAGGGCTCGAGCAGCGGGCGACTGGCAGTGGGACACGGCGCGCTTCCCGTCTCGGACTCCGACGGGGTCCCGGACTTCGTCGACTACCTGCACTCGCTGGGCCTCCAGCTCGGGCTGTGGATGTCGCCCGGCCGAGTTCAACCCCGGCAGCGCCACCTACAAGGCGCATCCCGCAGTGGGCCTGCACGCCCACGGGCGACGTGACCGCACAGGTCCCCGACGACTCGGGGCTCGGCGTCTGGAACTTCACCAACAAGCCACCTCCGCGACTACATGACCGGCGTGATCGACCGGCTGATCGCCCAGGACGGCGTGCGCGAGTTCAAGTTCGACTACGTGACCTGGGTCGACTGCCCGCCCCACGACTATCTCGACTACGAGGACGCGTACGTGCAGCTGGGTGCACGAGCAGGAGGCGCGCCACCCCGGCGTGACGTTCGAGCTCGACGAGACCAACGACCAGCGGCTGTGGGCCTTCCGTTCGGCCGCGCTCGGACCGTCGTGGTTCGACAACGGCCACCTCCAGGGGTCCTCGTACCCCTCGCGGCTGCTGCACGACGTCTGGTCGGCCGCCCCGTGGATCCCGCCCTCCTCGCTCGGCGTTCGGCACCTACGACGGCGACCTGGGCGGCCCCTACGCGGTCGACTACCTGATGCCGATCGCACTGCTCGGCCACGTCACGTTCTGGACCGACTTGACGCAAGCTCTCCGCGGCCGAGGTGACCGAGACTGCCTGGTGGATCTGCCTGGTACGAGGCGCACCGCGCCGACCTCGGCGGGCTCGTCTACGAGGACACCGCCGCCGACCCGATCGACGGCACCTCGTGGGCGGCCTTCCAGCCGTGGGACGGCGACCACGGCTACCTGTTCGCGTTCCGCCAGGGAGGCGCGGGCTGACACGACGACGATCGCGCTCCAGGGCCTGACGCGGCGAAGCGCTACACGCTGACCGATGTGCGCACGGGCGCAGTCCTCGGGACGTTCACCGGCGCAGCGCTCCAGAGCGGCCTGACCTTGACGCTCGCCGACCAGTACAGCGCGCAGGTGCTGTCGGTGACGCCGGCGTAACGGCCATCGCGCTACGTCAACCCGTCCAGCGCCTGCTGAGCGCGCTCGTGGTCACGAGCCGCTTCATGTGAGACCTTGAGCGCGCTGGCCACGTCCGCTTCTGCCTGGTGCAGGTCGGATTGCGCGCGGCGGTGTCGCTCCTCGGCCGCCTTTACCGCGCGCACGGCGCGCTCGAGCCGTCGGCGAGCGTCCGCCTCGGCCTTCCGAGCGGCGCTGAACTTCTCGCGGCGACGCTTCTCCGCCTCGCGATCCGGCAGCGGCTTCGCGGAGCTACGACGGGCTGGTTTTGCCCGGATTGGTGGCGCCGGTGCGCCCGCCAGCCCGCCGAGCCCGACATGGAGAAGTTCCCGTTCCAGACGGCCGTCCCGCACCCGAGCTCGCGCTTCCTCATCGAGCGCAGCCGCGTGGAGCGTCTCTGAGACCTGTTCGAGCCGGGCTGCTGTCAGCTCATGACCGTCGGAGCTCAAGAGCCCGCGAGCGCGCTCGACGAGGTGCTCGACGGCCGCGCGCTCTGACTCGACCGCCTTCCGCAGCGAGCCCCGATCGCCACGTTTGGTGAGGAGGTCCCCTTGAGCTTTCTGCAGTGCGTCGCCGGCCCTGAACAGCGCCTCGACGTCGCGGCGCTGCGTCCGGATCAGCTGGTTGACCGCCCAGGCAGCCGCCGATGGCTTGCGCAGCTTCGACACCCCAGTGGCCTCCTCACGCCGGCCCTCGCGGCGCAGGCGCTTGGTCAGCGCGTTGCGCTCCTGGGTGAAGCGCTCGAGCGGCAGCCCGTAGAGATCGTCGCCTTCCACGAGCTGACTTTTACCGCGCAGGGCACCGGCTTGCGGCGCGGATCCGCCGCCGCCCACTTCGCCCGCATCGCGTATCGCCAGGACCCGAAGCCTCCAGGCGCACCCGGGGCGGCGGCCCCGCAGCCGCCGCCCCGCCGCGCTTCTCCTCCCAAGCTCCTAGGGCGTGACGCTCGCGGGCTGACCCGCGATGTCAGCGAACACGTCGAGCCAGTGGCGGTGGCCCGCCGAGTCGATGTAGCCGCGAGTGTCGCGGTCAGGCGTGCTCTGGCTGCGGCCGAGTAGGTCCAACCACGCCGCCGGATGGATCACGCCCTTCCCCGGCTCCCACACCGCCCACCGCGGGTCCGTCGGTGGCGAACGTCGTGTCGGTCGCCGCTGCACTTGATCGTGTCGGTCGTCCCCTCCGGATTGCGTGAGAGCTTGCCGTCCGGCAGGACGTAGCGGCCCTGTTCGATCGACTCGGGGCGGCGTGCGTACTGGGAGAGAATTCCCACCAGCGCCTTGCCGACGATGTTCCCGGCCTTGTCGTTGACCGCCTCGGAATCATCGGAGTGGCCGCAGCCGAAGCGGTCGGTTCCGCTCGCGCTCGGATTCTTGACCACGTGCTGACCGGGGACGCCCGCGTCGTTGCCCTGCGGGAAGATGTACCCGATCATGTCGTTGTCGAGACCGTCGAAGAAGCGCCATGGAGTGTGCATGTACGGCAGCGGCCACGCCGGCATCCCGTACTTGGCGTAGTTCATGTCCTCGGGCCCTACGGGGCCCCGGAAGAATGTGAATGGGAACACCTCGCCTGGCGCCCCGATGAACTCCGCGTCGCCGATCCGCCAGGCGGCAGCCTGAGACTGGATCGAAGTGCCCGCCGTCTGGCCCGTGGGCACCGCCGGCATCTGCTCGAGGCGCCGGCAGCCCGGGCAGATAGGCGGCCCGCTCGGCAAACACGCCGCCGACGGCGGCCGCCTTGAACAGCGCGTTGGCCACCGGCACGCAGATGTTGACCGTCCGGGCCCACATCTGGTTGCTGTGCGACCACGAGGCCCCCGTCGCCAGCGCGCTCTCCACGGCGCCGGCCAGATCCTGGCCCAGCTGCTGGGTCTCGTTGTAGTAGCCGAGCGGAGCCATCGTGGCGCCGGCCGGGCTCTTGAACAGCGTCCGGCAGCCGGCCGGGTGGCCCTCGTCGATGAATTGCTGCGGAGTGCGCGACAGGGCGGCCGACCACACCTCAGGAGTCTCGACGCTGCCCACCGCTCCGGCCATCTCGATGCCGACGCCGCCGTAGGTCGACTCGAGCGCCGAGCGGAACCAGTACGGCCAGTCGGCCGACACCCACAGCTTCTCCTGGTCGAGCGTGTACTTGGTCCCGGGGTCGAGCTGCGACCCACCGTTGAACCCCAGGGTCTCGGCGTGCTGGCTCACGCTGGCCAGGGTGGCGATCGTCTGCCCGCTGTTCGACACGGCCTGGAGGACAGGCATCAGCGGGTTGTCGATGAACGGATAGGAGGACCAGCACTGGCGCAGGTTCGATGGCTCGACCGCCTCGGCATAGCGGAGATGGGCGGGGACCATGTTGTTGAACGCCTCGCTCGATGGCCAGAGCGGACTTGGCCACCAGATAGTTCGCGAAGTAGCCGTTGGTCCCTGAGATCACCGAGTCCTGACCACCCAGGCCGATCGTGTCGGGCGCCGACTCGTCGTGGGTGGAGGAGATCTGGATGTTGTCGATCCGGTAGCCATCGGCTAGAACCTTGGCGCGGATGCGGTCTGCGTAGGTGTTGAACAGCCCCTCGTTGTCGACGACCTCCATGGCGATCGTCTCATGGCGGTTGGAGATCACGAGCGCTCGGGCGCCCACCTGGTCGGCGACGTGGTCGTAGTAACGGGGAGCGCCGGCGCCGCCGCCCAGCGTGTCGCCGTCCCACCTGCCGTTCTGGTTGCAGTCGATGAACGGGTCGCCCGGGTCGTAGTGCCCATCGCCCTGCTGGTCGATGTATGGCTCCTCGAACGCGAAGTAGCGCGGCCCGGTGAACTGGCTGTCGGCGGGGCCGACGCAATCGGCGGGATCTGACTGAAGCCCGCCCGCGGCAGGCGGGGTGAAGCTCTGGACCGCCGCGCCGGCACGGAACGAAGCCCCCTGGGGACTGCTCGAACCGCTGGCCAATGCGCCGCTCGCCGTGAGCGCAGCTCCGAGCGCCGCAACCGCTCCCACCAGAGCAGCCAAGTTCCGTCTCATCTGGTGCAGCCTCCCCTGCCTACGATCGCTGGACGGCGGCGATGTTAAAGCCGCTCCGGGCCGCCCAGACCGAACTCCATACGAATCTCAGCCTGCGGCTCAGAGCTCGGCCAAGGCCGCTGCGGCAGCGGCCGTGCCCGAGCGGATCGCCCCGTCCATGTAGCCAGGCCAGAGCGGCGAGGCATCCGAGCTCGCGTAGTGAAGCGCGCCGATCGGGTCGGCGAGCGGGTCGCGCAGCGACGTGAGCACGCCGGGCGGATTGAAGCTCCCGTAGGCGCCGCGCGTGAACGGCTCCTCAGCCCAGGCGAGGTCGACGTAGCCGATCGCTTGCAGCGCTCGAGGGCCGAAATAACGCGCAAAGCAGGCCAGCGCGGCCTGCCGGCGGGCCGCGCGCGTGGCGCCGTAGAACGCGCGGCTGTCGTCGCCCTCCATGAACCCGACCAGGACGCCGGGATTGCCGTCGGGTGGCGAGTTGTCATAGGTGATCCGGATCGGTCCCACCTCGGAGGTGGCCTGGCCGTTGAGTCCCTGCTCGCGCCAGAACGGGCCGCGAGTAGATCGCGTTGACCTTGACCACTGACCCCATCGGCTCGCGCTGAACGAGCTGATCGACCGCGGGGGGCAGGCCGGGCGTGAACGTGAGCCGCCCGAACAGCGTCTTGGGCACCGCGAGGATCGCGCGGCGGGCGTGGTAGCTCTCGCCATCAGAGCGCAACGTCACTCGTGAGCGGGTCTGGTCTACCGCTCGGATCGCGACTCCCAGGTGCACCGCTCGGCCCAGCCGCGCGGCGAGCTTCTCGGAGAGCTGCTGCGGCCCGCCGACGAAGCGGATGCTCTGGGCGGAGCCGATCAGCGTGTTGAAGTCCCCGCCCACGCCGCTGATCGCCTGTAACCAGTCGAGCAGCGAGATCTGCTTGGCCTCCTCGCCGTAGACGCCACGGATCGCCAGCTCGGCCAGGTTCTGGGCCTCGGCGGTATGGAGGTTCTGGTTGATCCATGTCTGGATCGTCTCCTGGTCCCAGCTCCCCGCCTGCGGCGCCGCCCACGGCCGGTCGGCCGGGACCGAGGCGGCCATGTTGTTGAACTCCAGGAGCGCCGCCTCGAGCTCGACCAGGGAAGCCGGGTTGGCGGGCGGGATGTCGCCGTTGTAGGTCTGAAGTCTGGCCCTGTGCGTTGTAGTAGACGCTATTGCCGTTGGTGTAAGTGGGGAAAGTGGCCACCCCGAGCTCCTTGGCAAGGCCGAGCACGCGGTCCTGCCCCGGCCCGGCCCACTCGCCTCCCAGTTCGGCGACCTTCCCGGGTCCCAGGGAGTGGTCGAGGTTTCGGCCTCCTACGCGGCGGCGTGCCTCGAGCACGATCACCGATCGACCGGCGGCTTTGACCGCCGTGGCTGCGCCCAGTCCGGCCAGCCCAGCACCTACGACGGCGACGTCACAGACCCTGGGGCGCGGGCGGTGGCGGCGTTTCTTGGCCTCAGCAACAGCCGCCGCGGCCGCCATCCCGGACGCAGCCGCGCCGAGGCCGCCTGCGATCAGCTCGCGGCGCCTGACTGGACCACTCACGGCCCAGAAGGTAGCGCCGTTAGGGATGTACGACCGCGCCCCAGTCGGGCGTGCCGGTCGGGAAGCCCGCGATGTAGGCGAACAATCCCGGCCTCGCCGGCAAGAAGTCCATGCCGTCGGGCGTGTTGAGGAAGCCGGGCTTGGCTCCGGGCTGATCGGTGTGGCCGTACTGCCAGACGATCCGGTCCTGGCGTGGATCGATAACCACGCAGCGGTCGCGAAAGTCGTCGTTGACCGCGATGTCGCCGTTGGGCAGTGGCATCGCAAGCGAGGGGTGGTCGAGGCGGCCGTAGCCGCCGGACGGGCCATAGCGCCACAGCACGTGGCCCGAGTCGTCCATGATCAGGACGTGACCGGGATTGGAGTAGTCGGCCAGCAGTATCCGGCCGCCCGGTAGCGGCTGCGGGTCGGACGGATAGCCGACCGGCGCCTGGACCGCGAAGCGGAGCTTGCCGTCGGGTCCGATCTCATCCACCCAGTTGCCCGGGATCTCGCTCACCAGCACGCCGCCGTCCGGCAGCGGCGTGTCGCCGTTGACGGGCCCGAAGGCGTGGGGCGGATCGTGGTGGCAGTCGCCCGAGTGGCCGTATTGCCGGACGATCTTGTGTGAGCGGATGAACAGGATGCGGCAGTTGTAGGCATCGGCCACGGTGAAGGAGCCGTCGGGGAGGACGTACGCGTCGTCGGGGAAGTTGAGGTGGGTCTCATCAGAGCCGACATGGCCCGGGTGTCCGAACAGGAGGTGGAGCGAGTGGTCGGCGACGCCGATCGAGACGATCGCGTGGTTCTCCTCCTCGTTGGCGATCAAGCCCGCGCCGCCCGGTTCCACGAACGTGTCGTCGTTGAAGAACAGCCGTCGGCCGGCCGCCAGGTCCGCGGCGGTGGGGAACTTGAAGACGATCTGGCCGCTCGGAGTCACGACCAGGATCCGGTTGTTGCCCCGGTCGGCGATCAAAAGAAACCCAGGCAGGCCCGGTCGCTGCGAAGCGGCCGAATAGGCGGCCGTCGTGTCGGGGGAGGCTCCGACGACGTTCTGCGGAGCCCAGAGCGCAGGCAGCCCCCCGACCGAGGCGGGAGCGAGTGGTCCGCCCGACTGGAGCGCCGGCGGGCGCACGGTGGCTCGCGCGAAAGCCGCTCGCGGCTTGAGCGCAGCAGGGGCTCGGTGCGTGGAGGCGCCGTTACCAGCTACTGCCGCGACGACAATCACGGCGGCCGCCGCAGCGACGCCGGCCGCGATCTGCATCCGCCGCCGCCGGCGGTCGCTCCTGGCCTTGGCTCGGCGCTCCAGGCGAGCCTGGTGGGCAGGATCAACCATGAAGCGGGTAGACGCTGAGGATAGTGAGCCGTCCTCGAGGACGGCCGGCGCTCACCCCTCGCCCACACGCTCGGGCCGGTTGAAATCCGGCTGATTTGCGTTGACCCCTATCGGCGAGGTTCACAAAATTGACACGTGCGGCACGGAACTGGGAGGTGGCCGGCGGCCTTGCTCGCCCTGCTGGCGCCGCTCGTCGGCGCCGCGTTCGCCCACGCGCCCGGTGCGAAGGCACAGTCGCCGTGTGCCTGGGCGCTCGAGGTCTCGGGGGCCCAGGCCAACGTGGCGTTCCCGGACGAGGCGGCCCGCTACTGGGTGGCCACGCTCCCCATCCCACCCGGCTTCCGCATCGAGATCAAGGGTCAGTTCCCGCACGCCCGCTACATGTCGTTCATGACCTATGACCCGGCGACCCGCGCGGTCGACGGGATCCACGACACAGCGATCGTGCCGGACACAGGGTCGAGCAATCCGTTCCTTCCCGGCGCCGACCGCACCGCGACGAGCCGCTCCTACACCGTCTACGTCGTCAATGCACCGATCCCGAGCGCAGGCCGGGCCCAGAACACGATCTACACCGACAACGGCCAGCAGTCGGACCCGACCAAGTACAAGACCTCGGAACCGACGCAGACGAGCACGTTCATCTATCGCGTCTACGAGGCCGACCAGGGCCTCGACGAGCAGGGCGGGGTCGGACTCCCGGAGGTCAGCCTCGTCTCCGACGATGGCTCTGAGCGCCAATCGATCCCCGACTGCCCCGATCACTCGCTTCCTTCGACCCAGCAGGTGACCGACGGCCTGGCCGGCGCTGGGCAAGGCGCGGGGAACGACAGCGTCCCCTCGGCCGAGCTCGGGGGTCAGGACCCGCCGGTATGGCTGAAGTACACAAACCTCGCCAACGGCGTGGGCAACGGCGTCCTCAACAACCCACGCACCGGCGCCGCCTGGGGGCCGTACCAGAGCGCCACGAACATGCTCCCGTCCGGTGGCTTCTACGACAACCTCGACAACGCCTACATGACGACCTTCGACACCTCCTCCTACGGCGACATCCTCGTCTTCCACGGCAAGGCGCCCGTCACGCCGCGAACCTACTCGAGCTCCGACACGACGATGGGCATGGGCTGCCCGATCTCGAGGGCCACGGGACTGCCAGCCTGCCAGCTTCGCTACTGGTCGATGTGCTCGAACACGAGCACGACGCAGTACCTGGGGTGCGTCAAGGACGACGACGTCAAGCTCGAGGCAAACGGCGATTACACGATCGTGATCTCGACGGCGGCCAACCGACCGGCCAGCGCCAACCCGAGCTGCGGAATCGACTGGCTACCCAAGGGGCCGCTTTCCTCGGCGCCGATCATCCTGCGCAACATGCTCCCCGATCCCGGCTTCACTCAGGCGATCCAGGACGTCCCCGCCCAGGGTCAGGAGCAGGCGACGCTCGGGCCCTACTACCCACAGGGTTACTACTTCGACCACGCGGCGAACTTCGACCAGTTCGTCGCCTCCAACGGCGGCTGCGCGGGCTTCACGTGGCCAGCGGCGCCGCCCACCAGCTACCGGCCCGCGGGACTTCCGGGCGTCGGCTAAAGACAGGGAGGCAACAGGTGCAGAACGCGATCAGCCGCAGGCAGCTCCTCCGCGCGGGCGCTACGGGAGGCGCCGCGCTCAGCGCCTGGGGCCTGTTGTCAAACCGCCTGGTCGAGAAGGCCCTCGCCCAGTCCTACACCAACGGCGGCTGCGGGAGCCTGGGCGACATCGAGCACATCGTGATCCTGATCCAGGAGAACCGGTCCTTCGATCACTATTTCGGCACCTACAAGGGAGTCGCGGGCTACCAGGACCCGAATGCGATCTCCGGCGTGTTCGGCCAGGCGGGATACCCCACCGCCTCGTCGCTGCTCTATCCGTTCCACATCGACACGACCCAGGGTGGCGACTGCACCAACGACATCGACCACAGCTGGGGCCCCCAGCACACCTACTGGAACGGCGGCGCGATGAACCAGTTCGTCTCCGAGCACGTAGCGGTCGATGGGCCGGTCAACGGCCCGCTGTGCATGGGCTACTACATACGCGCCGATCTGCCCTTCTACTACGCGCTGGCCGACGCGTTCACGATCTGCGACCAGTACCACTGCTCGGTGATCGGGCCCACCGACCCGAACCGCTGCTACACGATGTCGGCCTGGATCGACCCCGACGGGCAGAACGGCGGCCCGATCGTCTCGACCCTGTCCTCGAACCGGATCCAGACCTACGGCAAGTTCACCTGGAAGACGATGCCGGAGGTCCTCCAGGAGGCGGGCGTCAGCTGGAAGGTGTACGAGTCACCGGAGAACCTGAGCCCGGTGTCCGACAACGTCCTGCCGTACTTCAAGGCCTATCCCCAGGTCAGCCTTAACCCGCAGCTGGCGGCCAACGCCTTTGGCAACACCTATCCCGCCCAGTTCCTCGCCGACTGCGCGGCGGGCACGCTACCGCAGGTCTCGTGGGTGATCGCGCCTGTCGATCGACTTCGGAGCATCCGCCGGCTCCGGTGACCGAGGGCGAGGTAATCACCGCCCAGGTGCTGAACGCCCTTGCTCTCGAACCAGTCGCTCTGGGAGACGAGCGCACTGCTCATCACCTACGACGAGAACGGAGGGTTCTTCGATCACGTGAACCCGCCGAGCGCCCCGGCCGGGACCCAGGGCGAGTTCGTGACGACTGGCCTTGTCCCCTCGACTGACCCGATAGGGCTCGGCTTCCGCGTTCCGATGCTCGTTGTCTCGCCGTTCTCCAAGGGCGGCTTCGTGTACAGCGGCACGCTCGATCACACCTCGACGCTTCGGCTGCTCGAGACACGCTTCGGGACGACGGTCCCCAATCTCACGGCCTGGCGTCGCGGCGCTACGGGCGACATGACCGGCGCCTTCAACTTCGCCAAGGTCGACTCGACGGTCCCCAGCCTGCCCTCGCCTTCGGCGACCGATCAGCGGGTCGTGAGCCAGGAGTCTTGCCAGACGGCGCTGATCAGTGCCGCCAACGAGGGTTCGGCGCAGACCCACTACCCGATCGACACTTCGAATACGGCGCCTCCGCCGCAGGAGCCCGGGAAGGCCACCGCCCCGAGCGGCCCGATGACCTGCACCGCGGGGGCGCAGGCCGCGGCCGCCCGGCGTCAGGCGGCGCGCCGGTAGCGCTGCTCGCGGGATCGCTCGCGCTTGACGGCGAGCAGCTGATGGTCGGCGGCCTCGAGCAGCGCCGCCGCCGTCTTGCCGTCGCGCGGAAACAGGGCGGCTCCGGCGCTCCCGCCCACGCGGTCCATCCCCGCCGTCACTCGACCGACCGCCGCGAGCACCCGAGCCTCGAGCTGGGGCAGACCGCGGGCGTCTGTCTCGGGGGCCAGCACGCAGAACTCATCCCCGCCGATCCGAGCCGCCGTGTCCTGTGAGCGGATCGTTCGGCGAAGCGCGGAGGCGATCTCTCGCAAGAGGTCATCGCCGGCGGCGTGACCGAAGCGGTCGTTGAGCCGCTTGAACCCATCGAGGTCGAGCATCACGAGCGCGAAGCTGTGCTCCTGGCGGCCGTGGCGGACGATTTCGTAATTGATCCGCTCCAGCAGCGATCGGCGGTTGGCGATTCCGGTCAGCGGATCTGTGTTGGCACTCCGGCGCATCCCGTCGCGTTGGCGCTCGAGCCGCGCGCGGGCGGCGAGCGTGAGCACCACGCTCGCCCCCGGCACGAGGAGCGCGAGCCAGGCCGGCGGAAGCGGCGCCGCGCTCGAGGAGACTACCTCCGGCACGGTCGCCGCGATCAGCACGAGCGAGGCACCGAGCACAGCACCGGCGATCGTGCGCGCCGTGTAGCACGCCAGCAGGGCCGCCGGGGTCGATAGCCAGAAGGCGCTCCCGCCGCCCGCGAGCGCCACGACTCCCGCGGTGCCCACCACGATCACCACGAGCATGTGGCCAGTGTGATGGGCAGCGCGGACGACTGGAGTGCCACGCGAGGGTCGCCTCTACGCGTTCACGACGTAGCTGCGAACGGGCCGAGCGGTGACGCTCGACCGGTTCGCCGAGCCCGAAACCGGCCGGTCGCCGACCCCGATACGGGCTCACGCTGCTGTCGTTTGCCTAGTGGGCGATCGGCTGGTCGTGGCGGCGGCGCGCGAACCAGCGGCGACGTGGCCGGGTCGCGGCGGCTGTCCCAGCGGCGGCCGCGGCTGTCGCCACAGGAGCGCGGACCCGCGCGAAACCTGGCAGCGCGTACGCGGCCAGCGCGGCCATCAACACACCCAGACCGGTGTGCAACGAGAGCCGCTCGAGCATCTGGATACCGCGGCTGCCGTGGGCAGCGCCCTGGGCGCCACCTGCATGCCACAGCACGCTGATGTCCGGACCGATGGCGAACCAGATGCCGGCCGCCAGCGCGATGAGCGCGCCAAGCCGCCCTGTCAAACGGGGCCCGGAGCCGAGCAGGAACAGCCCGCCGAGCACCGCGGCGATCGCCGGCAGCACGTCGAGGTAGAGCCGACCGCTCGTCCACGTCCAAGCGTGGTCAGGGCCGAGCGTGAAGTGGAAATACGGCCCGACGAACGCGATCAACCCGCCCCAGATGCCTCCGGCCAGAATCAGGAGACCAGCCATCCGTGTCGTGATATGTCTCATGTCGAGAACCTCCCTTCCTACCCGGGAGGCTTCCCGGTGGCGCGGCCGCCAAACGCGCTGGGGCGGCGGCCAATCCCGCGGCGCGGCCGCCAAACGCACTGGGGCGGCGGTAATCCCGGTGGCGCGGCGGCGAAAACCGGTGGCGCGACCGCCAAACCCCGCGACGAGCGTCAGATCTCCCGCGTTCCCTCCGGCGGCTCTGGCACCTCGCCCACGCGTATGTCGTGCGGCGGGTCCATCTCCTGCGGGTAAATATTGGTCTCGAGCAGCGTGCCGCAGCCGGGGCAGGTCCATTCGTAGAGCACGATCTTTGGGTTCTCGCGGGCCTTGACCCGGATCTCGAGCTCGGCCAGCCGCTCAGCCGCATCGAAGCGGCGCTCGACCGCCTGCGCGCGCCAGTTGTCCGACGTCGACCCCAGGTCCTCGCCGCAGTGGGCGCAATGCAGCGCTGCGCCATCCTCGACGAGGACGAGCGCGGGGACCCAATCGTCGGTCGCCCGCGGCGAGCGCTCGGGCGCGCGACCCAGCCGCTGCTCGCGGATCTGGGCGCGTTCACGCTCGGTGGCCTGCAAGTCGAGAGAGCCGTCCTCGGCGAAAAGGACGCCGTAGGCGCGGCGCGCCTGGTCGCGCGTGATGTAACCCTCCCGCACGTCGGCGGCCACGCGCTCGGGGTCGCGCATCAGTGGATCGCCCATCCCAGCACCGCCGCCGGTGATCTGGTGGAACACGTCCGTTGCGGGGAGCGGAACCCCGGCAACGTGGTTGATCAGGGTCTCCTCGCTGCCGCCCAGCTCCTGCACGGACTGGGGCAGCCGCTCGACCGTCCTGGACAGCCTGCTCGGATCGCCGTTCCGCGCACCACGTTGAAGAAGTGCGTGCCCCCCGGATAGCCGCCCATCATCCCGCGGCTGGGCACGGCGGCCATCGCGTTCTCGAGCGTCCCGAGCAACGCGTCCGTGCCGTGCGGCGCCCAGGCGAAGTCGAGCCCCAGGCCGCCGCGGTTCAGCCCGGGCCCTCCCGAGCTGCGGTTGAGCCGCCGCCACAGGTAGAGCATCGGGTAGTAGCCCTCGTTGATCTCCACGTCGGGAATCCCGTTGGCCAGCTGCGCCTCGTAGGAGGCAGACGTCGAGGCCGTCGATCACCGTCTGGGCGCCCATGCCGCCCGAGCCGCAGTCCATCACCGCGAACGCGGTGTACTCGCCGTACTGGGACAGGCCGGCCCAGGAGTTGCCCGGCCAGGCGTTGACGCCCGCCGCCGCCGCGCGCTTGCGCAGCTCGGCGTCATCCGAGAGCGCCATCGCCTTGCCCAGCGCCTCGAACACCGTCACGCCCGGCCTTGGAGGAGCCCTCCATGTGCCCGCAGGACACCGGCGCCGGGATGGTCGGATTGAGGACCGTCCCCGGCTCGGGCAGCACCAGCCGGATCGGCCGGAAGATGCCGGCGTTTATCGGCGTGTCCCAGGCCAGGTACATCATGACCAGCGCCCCCACCAGACCCGGCCACGGCGCCGTAGCCGGCGTTGGCGAAGCCGGTGCACTGCGGGTCGGTGTCCGAGAAGTCGAGAATCAGCTCGCTGCCCGAGACGATCAGCGCGCAGGTGGATCTTCCACAGCCCGTCGACGCCATGGCCGTCGTACTCGACCCAGTCGGTCGCCTCGTACACGCCGTCGGGCACGGCGGCGATGCGCTGAGCGGATGACCTCCTCGGTGAGGTCCTTGTTCTGCTCGCAGTAGGCCTCGTAGGTCTCCAGCCCGTACTCGTCGAGCAGCACTTCGAGCCGGGACTGGGCCGCGTTGTTGGCCGCCACGAGCGAGCGGATGTCGTTGAGCACGATGGGCAGGCGGACGTTGTTGACCAGCAGCCGCTCGATGTCACTCGACGAACTTGCCCTCCTGGACGATCCGCACGGCCGGGAAACGCAACGCCTCGCCGTAGCAGTCGTAGGCCACGGGGGCCCAGCCCCCCGGGCGACATCCCGCCCACATCGAGCACGTGGGCGTTGGAGAAGGCCCACCCGGCAAGCTCGTCGCGCCAGAACAGAGGCGAGATGATCCCGACGTCGCCCTGGTGGATGGCGCCCGAGGTGTACGGGTCGTTGCAGATGAAGTGGTCGTACGGGTGCAGGTCGTCGCCGTACTCGCGGTGCACGGCGCGCACGCCCTCCAGCGACGAGCCGATGTGGGCGATCACGTAGCCGGAGAAGCCCGACGTGCTCGCGCTGGCGATCGAACACGGCGGTGGAGAAGTCCTTGGCCTCGGTGAGCACCGGCGATCCTGAGGTCCGGATCAAGGTGCTGGCCATCTCCAGCGTGATGTTGTAACAGGCGATTGCCGATGACCTCGGCCAGGACAGGATCGTCAGCCTGGACGGGCGTCGATCTGGTGTCGAGCATCGGGCTCCTCTCCTCAGACGGTAAGTCGGTAGTAGCGGTACTCGTCGAGACGGCAGCTGGCCTCGGCGGGCACGTAAACGGTGGTGTCGACGTCCTCGATCACCGCCGGCCCGCTGATCGCGATCCCCGGCGTAGGCGCTCGCCCCGGTACACGTCGATCTCCCGCTGCTCGCCGCACTCCGGCTCGAGCACTGTGCGCTGCTCGTGCACGCCGCGTCGGGCCGCTCCGCCGTTGGGCGAGTACTCCTGGACCACAGGCCGGCCAACCGCGGCGGTAGCGGTTACGCGGGCGTTCAGCATGACGATGGGGAAGCCCTCCCAGGCCGTACCCGGCCCGTTGAGCTGCTCATAGGTGGAGATGTACTCCTGCATCAGCTGTCCCCGGTGCTCGTCGGTCAAGCTCCCCGGCCGGCAGCGGAATGGTCAGCTCGAACGCCTGTCCCGCGAACTTGAAGTCACCCTCGTAGCGGACCTCGATCGCCTGATTGGAGAAGCCGCGGGCCCGCAGCGCCTCGCGGGCCTGCTCGGCCAGTGCGGCCAGCACCTGGTTGACCGGCTCGAGCGGAGAGGCGGGCACGATCCAGTTGACCGTCTGGACCATCGAGCGAACGGCGTCGGACCACAGCAGGCCGTAGGCGGAGAACACCGCCGCATTGCCGGGGATGACCAGCTCGCGATTCCCATCGTCCGGCAGATCAGCGGCACGAACAGCCCCGAGGCCCCGCCGTAGCCGACCATCGCGAAGTGGCGCGGGATCGTGGCCCCGCTCGATCGAGATCGCGCGCACGGCGTTGGACATCGCGTCGACCACGATCTGGTACAGGCCGGCAAGCGTGCGGTCCAGCTCCCAGCCCAGCGGCTCGGCGATCCGCTCGCTCCATCGCGCCGTCGCGCCGCCTCGAGATCGAGCGAGATCGAGCCCCCGAGGAAGTAGCCGGGTCCATCAGTCCCATGGCGAGCGCCACGTCGGTCACCGTCGGCTCGGTCCCCCCGCGGCCGTAGCACGCCGGCCCGGGAACGGCGCCCGCCGAGTCGGGCCCGACCCGCGGAGCGCCGCGCGCGTCCAGCCAGAAGATCGAGCCCCCGCCGGCGCCGATCGCCGAGATGTCGATCATCGAGAGCCCGGTGGCGAACTTGCCCAGCTCAGCTCGGTGAGCCTCGGTCAGCTGCAAGCTCCTTGATCAGCGCGCAGTCGAACGAGGTGCCGCCCATGTCGGCGGTGACCACGTCCTGCAGGTCCGAGCCGCTCGGCCAGGGCGCGCGCGCCGACCACGCCGCCCACCGGCCCGGAGTTGATCAGCTCGATGGGCAGCCCGCGCGCCTCCTCGGGGGAGAGTAGCCCGCCCACCGACTGCATCAGCGCGGGGCGGACCGCGCACCCGAGCTCCGGACAGCTTGCCCTCCAGCGCGCCCGACGTACTCGGCCACGCCCTTGGACGTGAACGCGTTGAACACGGTGGTCACCAGCCGCTCGTACTCACGGGCCACCGGGAACACCTCGCTGGAGATCGACACGAACAGCTCGGGATAGAGCTCGCTCGACGATCGCCTTGGCCTCCTGCTCGTGGGCGGGGTTGGCGAACGACCACAGGAAGCAGATCGCGATCGCGTCGCAGCCGTGCTCGTCGACCAGCTTCGCGCGCCGCGTCGCTCACCTGGTCGACGTACCGAGCGCCACGATCTCCTCGCCCGGCGTAATCCACCCGCTCGTCGACCTCGACCACGTGGCCGCGCCTAACAATGTCGGGCGGTGGCGTCTGCGTGTGCAGGTCGCGGTCGTTGGTGCGCGCCGAGCGGGCGATTCGCAGCGTGTCGCCGAAGCCGGCGGTGATGATCACGCCCTACGTCGCGGCCCTTGAGCTCGGCGATCGCGTTGGTCACCACCGTGGTGCCGTTGATGAACAGCCGCGTGGCGGCCCATCAGCTCGGACAGCGACAGCTCGGAGGCCTCGGCGAGCCGGGTCCAGCCCGTCCGCGATCCCGCGGCTGTAGTCCTCGGGCGTGGTGGGCGACTTGGCGCGGAAGGTCTGCCCATCGGTGAGCACCGCCACGAGGTCGGTGAACGTGCCCGCCGATGTCCACGCCGACGTGGATACCGCCCTCCTGCCACGGCCATTGCTCCCTCCCTTGGGTGTCCAGGACATGGCAGGCACTATATGGCGCGTCGTCACGCGGCTGCAACCGACCAGGCGCGCGACCAGATGTACGAGAGTGCAAACGGTCACCGGCCCATCGCCGCCGAAGGCTCGGGCGTGACCCTCATCCACGAGCACTTCTTCTCCTTCGACGAGATGGTCCCGGCCAGTGGCCGCACATGCGCGACGTCGAACGCGAGTACGCCGCTGGCGCTCGAGACCGCCGCGGCCGTCAAGCGGTCACGGTGTCAGGACGGTGGTCGACCCGACGGCGGCGATGCTCGGGCGGGACGTTCGGGCGCTGGCAGCGGCTGGCCCGCAAACCGGGCTGAACTCGTCGCCTGCACCGGCATCTACACCTACGACCACCTGCCCCGCTACCTCCTTACCGGCCGGCCGACTTCACCTGGCCGAGCTGTTCGCGCACGACATCGAGCGAGGGATCCAGGGCACCGAGATGAAGGTCGGCGTTCATCAAGTGCGCCGCCGACGAGTCCGGGCGTCACGCGAGCAGTCGAGAAGGTGCATCGCGCGGCGGCGCGGGCCAGCCTGCAGCACCGGCGCACCGATCATGGCCCACTCGCGGCCGGCCTCGGGCACGGGGCCGCGCCAGGTCGAGCTCTTTCTCGAGGAGGGCGTCGCGCCCGGAGAAGATCCAGATCGCCCACACCGGCGACACCGACGACCTCGACTACATCGAGCGCCTGCTCGCCGAGGGCGTCTACATCGGGATGGACCGCTACGGGATCGACGTGTTCCTGGCCACCGAGCGACGCAACGCGACCGTGCTCGAGCTGCTGCGCCGCGGCCATGCCGAGCGGATGCTCTCTCCCACGACTCTCGCCGGCCATCGACCACGGCCTCGACTGGTACCCGCCGGAGGCGATGGAGCGCTCCCGCGCCTCGGGCGCCACGACCGACTGGCGCATCACGTTCCTGTTCGACACGGTGATTCCCGCCTTGCGCGGGGGCGGGATGACAGACGAGCAGCTGCACACGATGATGGTGCGCAACCCGGCGAGGTGGCTGGGGAGGTAGCAGGCCGCTGGGACGGGCGGGGGAGGACAGGGCAGCGACGAAAACACGACTCTCGAAGGGGGTCCGGAGTGCCCGGCAGCGTCTTCGTCGCCATGCGTCGAAAAGACGACTCGCGCCCTCGGCAGGTGGCGCGCGAGAAGAGTTTTCGACGCCCCCGCGCCTGGGCCCCCCCCGCGCCCCCGCGCCCCGCGGCCCGGGGCGCCCCTACACCCTGAACACCATCTTCCCCACGAAGCTCCCGTCGAGCATCGCCTGAAACCCCTCGCGCGCGTCGGCCAGCGGGAGGACGCGGTCGATCCGCGGGCGCACGCCCTTCTCGACGCACAGGCGGATCAGGCGCTCGAGCTCGCCGCGGGTGCCCATCGTCGAGCCCACGACCGACAGCTGGAGGAAGAACACGCGCTGCAGCTCGGTCGGCGAGGCGTCGCCGGTGGTGGCGCCCGACACGACCAGCGTGCCGCCTGGCTTCAAAGCCCGCACCGAATGCCCCCAGGTGGCGGCGCCGACGGTCTCGATCACGACGTCGACCCGCTCGGGCAGCCGAGCGCCCGATTCGAAGGCGCCGGCAGCGCCCAACGCGACCGCCTCCGCGCGCTTCTCCTCTGAGCGCGCGGTCACCCATACCCGCGCTCCCGCGGCCGAGCCCAGGACGATCGCGGCGGTCGCCACGCCGCCCCCCGCGCCCTGCACCAAGACCGTCATCCCTGGCACGACGCCGCCCCGCGTGAACAGCATCCGGTAGGCCGTGAGCCACGCGGTCGGCAGGCACGCCGCCTCCTCGAAGGACAGCTCGGGCGGCTTGGGCACGAGGTTTCGCCGCGGCACCGCGACCCGCTCGGCAAACGTCCCGGCAAACCGCTCGGAGAGCAGCGAGCGGCGCGGATCCATCGTCTCATCGCCGCGCCAGGTCATCGCTCGATATCACCGAGTGGACCACGACCTCGTTGCCATCCGAATCGACTCCCGCCGCGTCACAGCCGAGGATCATCGGCAGCGCCTCCTCGTCCAGCCCGACGCCCCGCAGCGACCAGAGATCGTGGTGGTTCAAGGACGCCGCCCGCACGGTGACGACCGTCCACCCCTCGGGGACCGACGGCTCGGGCCGCTCGCCCACCTCGAGCCCTGAGAGCGGATCGTCGTGATCGAGCGAAGCGGCATAGACCGCGAGCATCAGCCCGGCGCTCCAGGGCCGGCTCACGGCCCGAGCTCCATGACCTCCTCGAACGTCCCGCGATCGAAGAACGGCATCTTCGGCGGCTCTCTGCCCCCAGCGCGGTCTCCTGGTACATGTCGCGCGGCGCCCGCCACTTGGCCGGGTCGCTTGAGCCGAAGCGCGCCACGAGCGCGGAAAAGGTCTGCGCTGCCGCGGCGCGCCACCCGGCCGGGCGCTCGACGCGCAGCGCGTAGGCCTGGCCGATGTTGACGTCGAAGTCGTGCTCGTTGTTGGGCTCGCCGGCGCCGATCAGCTTGCCGGCGGCCCCAAGCGGCGCGAGCGCCAGCGCCTGGAGCTTGTCCTTGAACGTCTGCCAGGCGGCCACGCCGGGGTCGACCGTCCCGGCCGAGTCCTCGATCGCGTAGGACCCGCCCCAGGCGAGGATCGTCCGCAGCACGACCGCCGCGCCGCCCCTCGCTCCCCGCAGCGCGCGGCGCAGCTCGAGAGGTCGCGAGCGGGCGCTGCTGGGCGACCGTGCCGGCCTCGTAGATCAGGTTGTTCATCCCGGCAAAGCTCGGGTGGCGAGCCAAGCGCGAGGCCAGAACGTTGAGCCACCCGGAGCGGAACCACGGACCCGCCACGCGCTCGGAGGCAGGGTCGTTGCCGGTCGTCCAGCCCTGCGAGGGCAGCGTGTTCCAGTTGGTCAGCCAGCGCTGCTTGGGGTCGATCACGTGCGGTCGCGCCGCTCACCGGCAGAAAGCCCGCGCCACTCCGCCCGCCCGTCGCCCGGGTAGGGCAGCCGCTCATCCCACCGCACGGGCCGGATCGGCATCAGCCCGGGGTGCCAGTACCCGATGTTGCCGCGGTCATCGGCCGCCATCAGGTTCTCGTTCCAGGTCGCCGTGGCCATCACGCTGTTGACCTGCGCGATGCTCGAGGCCACGTCGACGCCCGCCAGCGCGGTCAGAGTCCCGATCTCGCGACCCCATGTCGCGTACCGGCGGGCGTAGGCGAGGTTGCCGACGCGCGCCTGGACCGGGCCGTGGATCGTCCGGCACAGCCGCGCGATGAACGACCCCGACTGGGGCGGCGACTGCAAGACACCCACCGGGTTGAGCACCGAGGTCGGCGCGGGGCGGTAGCTGAACGTCTCGTCGCGGCAGCTCATCTGCATGACGCGGCCGCGGTAGTAGTACTCGTCCGGGTTACCCGGAACGAGGTGCTCGACATAGAGCGCGTTGGTCTGCGAGAGCCCGCTGGTCAGCCCGAACGCCACGTGCGCGTTGTGGCCGATCGCGATCACCGGTGCGCCCGGCGCGGTGATCCCGCGGACGTCGATCCCGGGGCCGTGCAGCTCCATCTCGTAGAGCTCCTCGGGCGCCGAGAACCCGAGCTCAGGCCCGTTGAAGAACCACGCATGGTGGGAGCGAGGACTCGAGATCGCGACCATGTAGGAGCCACCGCGGTGGATCGGCGAGAGCGGGTTGACGATGCCCGCGCCGTCGCTGGCCGCCGACGCGTAGTCGGCCGCCGACGCGCTCGGCACCGTCCCGCTCACGACCTCGTCGCCGAGATCGCTGGCGGGCGGGATCGGCAACCCGCGGACATAGGCAGCCGAGCGTCGCAGCGCGCCGCGCTCCTGCGCCCGCGTGCGCCCGGGGACCGAGGGGAACAGCCCGTCGGCCCGCGGTACGGTCGAGATCTGGCCCCTGATCCGGAGCGGCAGGATCCGGTTGAACGCCCGCGGCCCCGACTTCTGGACCGCCTCCATGTTCGTGATCTCGTCGCCGTCCGTGTTGGGGGTCGTCCGCGCCAGGTAGACGCCGATCGCGATCAGGTCCTCGACCGAGAAGTGCGCGGGGGTGATCCCCAGCGCGCCGAACTCGGCCGGCATCTGGTCGGGGTGGGCGTTCACGTAGTCGACGTAAGCGTTGATCCCGGCCGCGTACTGCGTGTAGCGCGCCTGGAAGGCGGGTGGCAGCGAGTCGAACATCGCGGTCAGCTCCGCCGTCGTGTAGAAGTCGCGCCGGACCGAGACGTCCATCGGGATGTAGGACGACCCCAGGACCTCGGCGAGATGCCCGGTCGTCGCCCGGCGGAACACCTCGAGCTCGAACAGCCGGTCCTCGGCGGTGGCATACCCCGCGCCCCACCACATCGTCATCGAGGGTCGCGCCGGTGACGGCAGGCACGCCGAAGGCATCGCGCGAGATCGTCACGCCCGCCATCGGGCTCGCGGCGCTGCCTCCCGGCTGCGAGAGCATCGCGTCCTTGCGCTGGAAGTTGATGAACATCTGCTGCTGGTCGTAGTGGTGGGGCGAGCCGGTGCCGTTCGCCACGCCGAGCAGCGACACGTAGCCGCTCTCGCCCGGCGGCAGGATCGAGGTCGCCTGGATGATCCGGGCGCCGGCCGGCCCGGCAAGCGCGAGCCCGGCGCCGCCAGCAGCGCGGCGCAACGCCAAGAGACCGTCGACAGCCTCAACGCTCGACCGCCTTCTTGAGCTCTCCCGCCCGCGCCCCGGCGAGCATCTGGCGGATCGGATCGACCACCGGCCCCCGGATCACCATCCCCAGCATCCGCCCGAGATCGACCTCGATGTAGTAGGTCGCGCGGGTGCGCTCGCCGCCGAGATCCTCGAGCTCCCAGCTGCCCTTGACCGACTTGAGCTCGCCCTTCTCCTGGGTCCAGCTCAGGCGGGTGGGCGGCTCGTAGCTGAAGCGGACCTCGGCCCGCACCGTCCGGACCTTGGCGTCCGTCTCGGTCTCGCACAGCGTCGCCCGCCCCTCCGCGTCGCGCTCGAGCGCCTCGAGCCGCTTCAGCCCGCCCTGCCACTCTGGCGCCCGCTCGACGTCGGCGACCAGCATCCCACACCTGCTGCAGAGGGGCGTCGATCTCCGCGCTCGAGGTGCCGGTGAGGGGCGCCATCGCGGGCAGGATACGCTCGCTGCACCAGTGAGGGTCGCGGTCGTGGGACACGTCGAGTGGGTCGACTTCATCCCTGTCAAGCGGCTGCCCCGGCCAGGCGAAGTGGTCCATGCCTCGGGGACCTTTGCCCGGGCCGCGGGCGGCGGCGGGGTGGTGGCCGGCGTGCTGGCCGAGCTCGGGGCCGAGGTCGACTTCTTCACCGCGCTGGGCGAGGACAGCCACGGCCACGCCGCCGCCGACCAGCTCGCCGCGCGTCGGTGTGAGCGTCCACGCGGCGTGGCGGGAGGGCGAGCCGACGCGCCGGGCGGTGACGATGCTCGAGTCCACGCGGCGAGCGGACGATCGTCACGATCGGGGAGCGGCTCGAGCCGCGGGGCGACGATCCGCTGCCCTGGGATGAGATCGCCGACGCGCGGGCGGTCTACTTCACCGCCGGCGACGCGGCGGCGTTCGCGCACGCCCGGCAGGCGGGCCAGTGCTGTCGCCTCGCCGCGCGGCCGCGCCGCGATCGAGCACGCCGAGGGCCGCCCGGTCGACGCGCTGATCTTCAGCGCCGGCGACCGCGACGAGTCGCACTGGGCCGGACGCCTGGCCGGCGCACTGCCGGCTGCTCGTCGAGACCCGCGGCGCCCGCGGCGGCGTGTGGCGGGGCGAGTCCGAGGGCAGCTGGCGGGCGGTGGCGCCGCCGGGAGCGCCGCGCGACTCCTACGGCTGCGGGGACTCGTTCGCGGCCGGCTTCACGTTCGCTCTGGCTCGCGGCGAGTCGGTCGCCGACGCCGCCGCGCTGGGCGCCGAGTGCGGTGCGCGCTGCCTGACGCGCGACGGCGCGCCGTGACCGCGAGCCTCGGCGCGCATGGCATCCTGGGCGTACGAACACCTGCCAGCGAATCGGCCACGGCGGCGCCAGCGCGCTGGCTCCGGCCAACACGCTCGCCTCGTTCGACGCGGCGCTCGAGGTCGGCGTCGACATGATCGAGTTCGACGTGCGCGTCCTACCGCGGCGAGCTCGTGCTGGCGCACACCATCTTCCACGCGCGGCCCGGCGCGTGGTCCGCTTCGCGGATGCGCTGGCCCACCTGTCGAGCCCCCGCTTCGCGGCGGTC
>CAWDNF010000017.1:0-11209 GCA_963803595.1 uncultured Solirubrobacterales bacterium | reverse complement strand
CCTGCGTTCAGACCGCGAGGGACAGCGGGTGGCGATCGCCTACCGCTGAGCGGCTTGTCTGATGGCGGTCCGCAGGAAGCGCAGGCCGTCGGAAGCGAGCTCGTCGCCGGAGGCGTCCAGCGGCCTCCAAAGCGACACCGCGCGCGCGATCTCGCGCACGGCGGGCGTGAACGACTCGATCACGATCTGACCCCCGTAGCCGATGTCGGCCAGCGCCGCAAACGCATCCGGCCACGGTACGTGCCCGGTCCCCGGCGTTCCGCGGTCGTTCTCGCAGGAGTGAAAGTGAAACAGCCGGTCACCGGCCTGCCGGATCGCCTCCCCGAGTGACTTCTCCTCGATGTTCATGTGGTAGGTGTCGAGCAGCAGCCCGACGTTGCCGGCGCCCACCTCGTCGCAGAGCTCCAGTCCCTGCTCGGCGGTGTTGACCATGTCGGTCTCGTAGCGATTCAGCGGTTCGACGGCGAGCCGCACGTCCCGGCCGGCGGCGAGCTCCGCGGCCCGCTTGAGGTTCTCCACCGACCGGGCGCGCTCCGCCGTGCGCTCCGTGGGATCGTCGAGCCTGGCCTTGCCCACCGCCGAGTACATCGGGCCGCACACGTGCGGCGAGCCGACGGCGGCGGCCAGATCGATGAGCGACTCGATGTACTGCAGGGCGTTCTCACGGGGGCCGGGGTCCCGGTGGGCCAGATCCCGGTCGGGGCCGAACGCGCCGCATACCGAGAAGGCCACGTTGGCCTCTGCGCCCGCGCAGGCAACCGCGTCCGCGCTCACCAAGCCGGGGTCCTCGACACAGAGTTCGAGGACGTCGAACCCGAGAACGCCGACGCGCCGGACCAGCCCCAGGTCGGCGTCGCGCAGCGGGGAGGTCCAGAGCCACGTGCAGGCGCCTAGCGAATTTGCGCTGGGCGTCTGCACGGCTCCGGAGGCCTCAGATCAGGATGCGGTGGCCGTCGGCTGCAGCAGCGGCACGCTCATCCAGTGGTTGACCTCGGTTGGACTCTGGAAGAACGTCCAGCCCACGGCCTTGTTGACGGTCGCCTTGTCGACGAACACGTTGTAGCTGTTGTACAGCTTGCCGCCCGGGATCTGCTTGTTGAGGTAGGCATTGATCAGCCGCACCGACATCAGCCCCTCCAGCGAGGGGGAGGCCGTGCTGCTGGCCGCCAGCCATCCGGCCTTGATCCCCGCGATGCCGTAGGGCGCACCGTTGGAGGAGACGAGAGTCACGTTCTTGTGCGCCGCGGTCAGCGCCGTGTGCACGCCCACCGCCATGTCCTCGTTCTCCACGTACATCGCCGTCAGGTTGGGGTACTTGCCCATGATGTCCTGGGCCGCCGTATAGGCGTCCGGGCGCAGCCAGTGGCCGGTCTCTGTGGCCACGTACTTGATCCCGTTGGCGCAGGTCAGCGGCGGCAGGCCCGCCGTCACGTTGCCCGTGCATCCGAGGCCCTTCAAGAAGCCGGTCCGGTACCCCTCGGCGTCACCACGTCCGAGCTGACCGGTGATCACGCCTACCGTGCTCCCCGGCTTGAGATGGGCCCTCAGGAAGACGCCTGGACCCGTGCCGTACGGGATCAGCGGCACCTGCTCGAATCCGACGACGTCCTTCATGCCCACGTACTGGGGCGAATATCCATACATCAGGAAAATCGGGATGTTCGCCTGGGAGGCCTTGGCGATCGTGGCCGTCTCGGTGGACAGTCCCACCGAGTAGCCGTCGATGGCCTTCACTCCCGCCGTGACCGCGTTCTCGACGTTGGCGAGCTCGACCGACGGGCTGATGTTGGGATTCGGGTAGACCTTGATCGAGTACCCGAGTTTGGCCGCCGCCGCCTTGGCGCCGTCGAGCCCATACTGGTAATAGAGATCGGGACCCGAGAGCAGGAAGGCGATCGTCCCCTTGCTCTTGCTCCCGCTGGAGCCGCTGCTGCCGCTACTGCTGCTACTGCTGCTCGACGACGAACTGCCGCAGCCCGCCACTACAGCCGCGGCGATCGCGCACGCTGTCAGAGCCACGACCCGAGGGCGGATCTTTTTCTGTCTCACGCTTCTCTCCTCCTAGGTGAAAATCGGCGCTACCGATTCGCCCGGGCCACCATTACCGCGAGCACGATGATCACGCCGAGTGCCATCTGTTGGTAGTTGCTTGAAAGACCGGCGAAGCTGATCGCGTTCTGCACGACTCCGTACAACGCGACTCCCTGCAGGGACCGCAAGGCGCCACCGCTCCCGCCGAAGAGCGCGGTGCCTCCGATCACCGCCGTGGCGATCGATTCCAGCTCGTAGTTCTGCGCCAGGTTGAACGAGGCTTCGTTGATCTGGCCCGCCAGCACCATGCCGGCGACGCCGACGATCAATCCCATCAGGGTATAGAGGTAGATCTTGGTTCGCTTGACGCGGATCCCGGCCAGGTAGGTGGCCTCCTCATTTCCGCCGATCGCGTACGCCTGCCTGCCGAGCCTCGACCAGCGCAAGAAGACATACGTCAGGGCCACGACCACCACCAAGGGGATGGCAACCGTCGGTATGCCTCCCCAGAACGTGCCTCCGAAGGCCGTGTAGAGGCCACGCATGTTGTTGACGGGCGCGCCCCCGGTCAGCTGCGTGTCGAGCCCGAACAAGAAGATCGACACGCCCAGGGTGATGATGAACGGATGGGCCCTGTTCTGAGCCGCGAGCACCCCGTTGAGGAAGCCGACGAGCGTCGCGGCGGCCACGCCCGCGAGGATGCAGACTCCGAGGGGATTGCCGTGCTCGAGCAGCAGCCCGGTGACGATGCTGGCGAACGACGCGTTGTAGCCAACCGACAGATCGATCCCACCTGAGATGAGCAGGATCGCCTGCCCCATGGTGACGATGCCGAGCGGGGCGATCTGGCTGATCACGTTCTCGAGGTTGGCGACGGTCAGGTAATTGCTGGTTCGGAACGCGGTGACGATGATGATGATCAGCATCACCACGATTGGCCACAGCGAGTACAGATCAAGCCCCCCGATCGTGATCGAAGGCCAGCGCCACCTGCGCCTGGCGGTCTCGGCCTCGGCGCCCGCAGGCGAGGCCAAGCCGCCCGCGCCGGAGGGGACCTCGGTCTCGGGATCGACGCTCATGCCGCCGTCCGAGTGTCCGCCCCGACGGTCACGTCGAGGAGCTCGGCAAAGCTCGTGTCGGCGGCGCGCACGTCGCTGACCACTCGGCCGCGCCGGAGCGCGACGACCCGGTCGACGAACTCGAGCAGGTCGGGCACATCAGACGAGATCACGATCGCCGCCTTGCCCTCGGAGGTGAGGCTCCTGACAATCCGGTGGATCTCGCGCTTGGCATTGACGTCTACCCCCTGCGTGGGCTCCTCGAGCAGCAGCACCCGGGCGCCCGCCGCCAGCGCTCGGGCCAGCAGGACCTTCTGCTGGTTACCACCGCTGAGATTGCGCACCGGGGTGTCGACCGAGGCGGTTGCGATCCCCAGCTCCTTGACGTAATCGCGTGCCGTCTGGCGCTCGCGGCGCAGCGACAGCATTCCCCGACGCGTGAACCTGGGCAGATCGACGATCGAGATGTTGCTGGCCACGCTCATCTCGGGGACCATCCCCTCGCGCCCTGGATCTTCGGGCAGGAGGCAGACGCCCAGCTTCAATGCGTCCCGCGGTCCTCGCGGACGGTAGGGCTGCCCGCCGAGGGAAACGCTCCCGACGCTCGGCGACGCCAGGCCGAAGAGCACGCGGGCGATCTCATGACCCCCGGCGCCGATGACGCCGGTGATGCCCACCACTTCTCCGGGCTCCACGGAGACGGTCACGTCGTGAAGCACCTCGGTGCTGACCGCGTCAAGCTTCACCGACGCCACGCCGCGCTCGTCGGACGCGGTCTCGGCGGAGGGATCGACGTCCTGGCCGACGCTCGGTCGATGGCCGGCCATCAAGGTCACGATTTCGGTCTCGTTGGTGTCGACGGTGGCCGATGTCTGGATGAGACGCCCGTCGCGCAGCACCGTGACGCGATCGGCGAGCGCGAAGATCTCCTCCAGGTAGTGCGAGACGTACAGGATCGCCACTCGCTCGCGCCGGAGGTTCTCCACCACCTCGAACAGGCGCTGGCTCTGCGCGGCGTCCAGTGCCGCCGTGGGCTCGTCGAGGACCAGCAGCCGGGCGTCGCGGAACAGGGCGCGAGCGATCGCAACCTCCTGACGCTCCGAGACGGTCAACGATCCCACCGGCGCCTCGGGGCTCACGTCGAGGCCGAACCGTCCGAGCAGCTCGCGCGTGCGCCGGTTGGCGGCGCGGCGATCCAGGAGGCCCAGCCGTGTGGGCAGCTGACCCAAGTGGACGTTCTCGGCAACCGAGAGCGAGAGCAGCAGGGGCATCCGCTGGTGCACGACCGCGATACCGGCGTCGGTCGCCGCCTTCGGGGTGAAGGTATCGATCCGGCTTCCGTCGAAGTGAATCGCGCCGGCATCCGGCGCGTAGACGCCAGTGACGCACTTGACCAAAGTCGACTTGCCGGCGCCATTCTGACCCACCAAGGCGTGCACCTCGCCCACCTCGACCGTGCAGCTGACGTCGACCAGCGCCTTGACGCCCGGAAAGCCCTTGCTGACGCCCTGGATGTCCAGCAACGGCCGGTTGGTTGAATTGCCGGCCTCATCGACTGCGGGCGGACTGGCGCCCTGGTCGTCCGCTCGGCCGCCTGTCGGATGGTCAGGAATCGGCATCTCTCCTCCGCGAGCGGCCACTGTAACACAGGAGGTCCGGGGCGCGTGGCGTTTCTAAATGGCCTTAGCAATTGTCATAGGATTTGGCTATGGACACCGCGCCATGAATCTGCGCCAGATCACCTACCTGCTGGCGGTGGTCGAAGAAGGCTCGTTCACGCGTGCCGCCCAACGCCTGTCGGTGGCCCAGCCATCGCTGTCCCAGCAGGTGCGCGCGCTGGAGCGTGAACTTGGCGGCCCGCTGCTGGAGCGGATGCCAAACGGCGTCCAGCTGACCGCCGCCGGGCGGGCGTTCCTGCCCGAGGGCCGAGCGGCCGCATCACATGCGGCACGCGCCGCGGACGCTGCGCGTACGGTCCTCGGCGTCCCCGGCCGCGAGCTCGAGATCGCCACCGTGACCTCATTGGCTGTCGGGATCCTTCCGGCCGCGCTCGCCCGCTGGCACCGCCTGCACGCCGAGACCGCCGTCTACCTGCACGAGTTTCCGCATCGCCGGGATCTCTACAGCGCGATCCGCGGCGGCCTCGGAGATCTGGGCCTCGGCCCCCGACCGGCCCCGTGGTCAGGGCCGATCGTCCGCCTGGGCTGGGAGGAATTCGTGATCGTGCTCCCGTCCCGGGACCCGCTCGCGCGCTCCAACGGCAGGCGCTTGGCGCTCGAGCAACTCACCGACCGCGACTGGGTGCTGTTCGACCCCGGCCACGGCCTGCACGAGCTCACGCAACGCGCCTGCGCCCGGGCTGGGTTCGTGCCCCGGGCCGCGGTCCGCACCGGCCAGGTGGCAGCGGCTGCCCAGCTGGCGGCCGCGGGCCTGGGGCCGACGCTGCTGGGAAGCCATGCCGTCCCGGCCGGACTCGACGCGGCGCTCATTCGGGTGTGCCCGCGCCTCGTCCGAGAAGTGGTCGCGTTCACGCGCAGCTCGTGGTCTCCGGCCGCCGGGGAGTTCCTGGAGGTGCTGGGGACGCTGCCGATGCGCTCCCGGCCGCGAGGCTCCGAGCTGATCATCTGAGCAGTTCCCGGCGAGCACTTCCGGCGCCGCCGGGGCGCAGGCTCGCCCCCGGGCCTGGTGTCATGTTGGGCAATGGGATATCCTATGCCCCCGCATGGTGCTAGAGGAAGCGGCTATCGCGGTGAAGGACTCTGGACTGGCACGCGACCGCGCTTTCGTCGATGGCGAATGGTGCGATGCCGATTCCGGCGCCGAGTTCCCGGTGACCAATCCGGCCACTGGGGAGATCCTCGCCGCCGTGCCTCGCATGGGGGCCGCCGAGACCCGCCGCGCGATCGGGGCAGCGAAGCGGGCTCTGCCGCAGTGGCGCGATCGGCCCGCCGCGGAGCGCGCAGCCATTCTGCGCAGCCTGCGCGACCTGATGATGGACAACCTCGAGGACCTCGCGCTCCTGCTGACGCTTGAGCAGGGCAAGCCGCTGGCCGAGTCCCGCGCGGAGATTGCCTACGCGGCGTCGTTCTGGGAGTGGTTCGGGGAGGAGTCCAAGCGCATCTACGGCGACACCATCCCCTCGCCTCAGCGCGACAAGCGTATCCTGGTCACCAAGCATCCCATCGGGGTGTGCGGGGGTATCACCCCGTGGAACTTCCCCTCCGCGATGGTGACCCGCAAGGCCGCCCCCGCCCTGGCCGTCGGCTGCACGATGGTGCTCAAGCCGGCCGAGCAGACGCCGCTGTCCGCGCTGGCGGTCGCCGAGCTTGCGCGACGTGCCGGACTCCCCGCGGGCGTGCTCTCGATCGTGACCGGCGACGCCGGGGACGCTCCCGCCATCGGCCGGGAGCTGACCTCGAACCCGATCGTGCGAAAGGTCGGCTTCACCGGATCCAACGAGGTCGGCAAGCTGATCATGCGCCACTGCTCGGATCAAGTCAAGAACGTCTCGCTGGAGCTCGGCGGCAATGCGCCGTTCATCGTCTTTGCGGACGCCGACCTCGATCAGGCCGTGGCCGGAGCCGTACTGTGCAAGTTCCGCAACTCCGGGCAGACCTGCATAACCGCCAACCGGATGCTCGTCGACGAGTCCTTGCACGCCGACTTCATCGCGCGACTGGAGGCCGCCGTGGGGAGGCTGGTGGTGGGCGCCGGCACCGAGTCGGCGTCGCAGGTCGGCCCGCTCATCGACCAGGCCGCCTTCGACAAGGTCTCACACCACGTGGCCGACGCGCTGGATGGGGGGGCGAAGCTGCTGCTGGGCGGCCAGCCGCACGACCGAGGCCAGACCTTCTACACGCCCACGATCCTGGACAGGCTCTCGGTCGAGAGCGCGATCTGGCACGAAGAGACGTTCGGCCCGGTGGCCGCCGTGCGCACCTTCGCCTCAGAGAGCGAGGCGATCACGCTCGCAAACGACACCCCGTACGGACTGGCGGGCTACATGTACAGCCGCGATGTGGGGCGCATCTTCCGAGTCTCAGAACAGCTCGAGTACGGGATCCTGGGCATCAACACGGGCTTCATCTCCGTCGAGGTCGCGCCCTTCGGCGGCATCAAGGAGTCTGGGATCGGCCGCGAGGGGTCCAAGTACGGCGTGGAGGACTGGATCGAGACCCGTTACCTGTCGCTGGGAGGAATCGACACTTGATCGTCGAGATGCGCGAGTACACGTTGTACCCGGGCAAGGTCCCGGAGTACCTCAAGCTCTACGAGGACGAGGGCCTGGAGATCCAGCGAGAGATCCTCGGCCGGATGCTGGGCTACTACTCGACCGAGGTCGGGCCCTCGGTCAACCAGATCGTCCACCTGTGGGCCTACGACAGCTTCGACGACCGCCTGGAGCGCCGCAAACGGCTGCAGGCCCACCCGGACTGGCAGGCGTACGTGCGCAAGATGCGCCCGATGCTGACCGAGCAGTCCAACCGGATCCTCAATCCGGCGCCGTTCTTCGACGCGGCGGAAACCCGATGAGCTCGCTGACCGGCCGGGTGGCGGTCGTCACCGGCGCCGCGCAGGGGATCGGACGCAAGATCGCCGAGGGGCTGGCCGCCGAGGGGGCAAGCGTAGTGATCGCCGACGTGCACGCGGCCACCGACGTGGCCGAGAAGCTCGGCGGGACAGCGATCGAGGTCGACGTCTCGGACCAGGGTGCGTGCGAGCGGATGGCTCAGGTCGCAATGGACGCCCACGGCCGGATCGACATCCTGGTCAACAACGCCGGCATCTACTCCTCGCTGGTGCCGACGCCGTTCGAGCAGCTGTCGGTGGACGAATGGCGGCGGGTATTCGACGTCAACGTGCTGGGGATGTACCTGGCGACCCGCGCTGTCGCGCCGACGATGCGCGCCGCCGGTCACGGCCGGGTGATCAACCTGGCCTCCGGGACGCCCTACAAGGGGATTCCCTTCATGCTTCACTACGTCGCCAGCAAGGGCGCCGTGATCGCCATGACACGCTCACTCGCCAAGGAGCTCGGGTCCGACAACGTGCTCGTCAACGCGGTCGCTCCCGGCTTCACGATGTCCGAGGGGGTCCTGGCCAACGACGTTCAGCTCCAGCAGCTCAAGGACATCTCGGCCCAGGCACGCACCCTGGTCAGAGACCAGTATCCGGAGGACGTCGTCGGGGCGGTCGTGTTCTTTGCCGGCGACGCCTCTGCCTTCATAACCGGCCAGTCGCTCGTGGTCGACGGCGGCGCCTATTTCAATTGAGAGGGGGAGGCGGACGATGGAGCTTCAGGTCCTCGAGCACCGCCTGGCCGAGTCGGAGTCGATGGAGCTCGAGCCCGCCCAGCGTGTCGTCTACAGGATCGACAAGCAGGACGCGGCTCACGACACGGGCGCGATCACCCTGCACGGGCCCGCCCATGTGCTCTCGTTCGAGGTCGTCCCAAGCGCTTCCGGCGCGGCCAAGCTCAGCGCGCCCGTTGGGCTCCAGCCCGGCGTAGACCGGCTGATCAGGCTCGATCGGGTGACCTTTCCTCCGGGTGGGGTCGCTTATCTGCACGTCCATCAAGGCCCCGGCATCCGCGTGCTCCTGGAGGGCGAGATCCGGATCGACACCGACGGACGCTCGCACAGCTACGGCCCGCTGGAGGCGTGGTTCGAGCCAGGCCCGGTGCCGGTGTTCGCGGCGGCCTCAGAGAGCCAGCCCACGGCCTTCGTACGCTGCATGCTGCTGCCACGGGAGCTCAAGGGCAAGAGCTCGATCCGCTACGTGCGTCGCGAGGATGCCGGCAAGCTCAAGCGCCAGGAATACAAGGTGTTCGTGGACGAGGCGCTCGACGGAGCCGCAGTCCGGACGTGACGAGCGCCCGCAGCGGAGGTCGGCTCCTGGCCGATCAGCTGGCCCGGCAGGGCTGCGAGCTGTGCTTCTGCGTGCCCGGCGAAAGCTACCTGGCGCTGCTGGATGGCCTGTTCGAGCACCGTGGCCACGTGCGCGTGGTCACCTGCCGCCACGAGACGGCGGCCGCCAACGCCGCCGAGGCCTACGGCAAGCTCACCGGCCGGCCCGGCGTGTGCATGGTGACGCGCGGGCCCGGCGCGACCCAGGCGGCGGTGGGGGTGCACACCGCCCGCCAGGACTCGACCCCGCTGATCCTGCTTGTGGGCCAGGTCGCGCGCGGCCATCGGGGTCGCGAGGCCTTCCAGGAGATCGACTGCGAAGCCTTGTTCGGATCGATGACCAAAGGCGTATTCGAGCTCGACAACCCCGAGCGGATACCCGAGATCATGGCCAGCGCCTTCTCGCTGGCGGCCGGCGGGCGCCAGGGGCCGGTGGTGGTCTCGCTTCCCGAGGACGTTCTGGCCGCTCCCGCCGAGGCCCGCGACGCCCCCCGGTACGTCGCCCGCGAGCCGACCGCCGACCCGGCGTCGATCGACGAGCTCCGGCGCGCACTCCAGGTGGCCGAGCGTCCGCTCGTCCTCGTTGGCGGGGGCCCCTGGGATGACCGGGCCTGCGCTGCCCTCGATGCCTGGGCGAGCGCCTGCGACCTGCCCGTGGCGGCGGCGTTTCGCCGTCAGGACCTCGTCGACAACGAGCGTGATCACTACGTCGGCGACGTCGGCCTGGGCATCAACCCCAAGCTGGCCCGGCGAATCGCCTCAGCCGATCTGCTGATTGCCGCCGGACCCCGGCTGACCGAGGTCGAGACGCAGGGCTACACGCTCCCCGCGCCGCCGTTCACCCCCCAGACGCTGATTCACGTCCATCCCGATCCTCATGAGCTCGGCCGCGTCTACCAGCCGGCGCTGGGCATCCTCTCAGGAATGCGCGCCTTCGCCTCCGCGATCGACGCGGGCGCTCGCGTCGACGGCCGTCGCTGGCGGGAGTGGACGGCGAGCGCGCGGGGGGACTACGAGAGCTGGTCAACGCCCACTGCCGCGGACCCCGGCGAGGGCGTCGACCTCGGGGAGGTGATGTCGTCCTGCGCGCGCAGCTTCCCGGGGACGCGATCTTCTGCAACGGCGCCGGCAACTACACCGTGTGGGTGCATCGATTCACCCGCTACCGCCGCCGGGGCACCCAGCTCGCCCCCCAGAGCGGAGCCATGGGCTACGGGATCCCCGCCTCCCTGGCCGCCGCGCTGCTGCATCCCGGATCGACCCGTGGTGGCTCTGGCCGGCGATGGCTGCTTTCAGATGTGCGGACAGGAGCTCGCCACGATGGTCCAGGAGGGCTTGCCGATCCTCGTCATCGTGGCCAACAACCGGATGCTGGGCACGATCCGCATGCACCAGGAGCGTCGCTTCCCGGGCCGGGTGATGTCCACCGGGCTGGTCAACCCCGATTTCGCCGCCTACGCGCGGTCGTTCGGTTTGCACGCCGAGCGTGTCGAAGATTCCGGAGCCTTTGCCGGCGCCTGCAGCGAGCCCGCGACGCCGGCCGTCCGGCGCTGATCGAGCTCCTCACCGATCCCGAGGCCCTCACCCCCGCGGCCTCGATTCAGAGACTCGCGCTCGCGCCCTGGCCGGCCAGCGGAGCTGAGCTCGCAATGGAGTCCCGGTTCATCAGCTTCCGGAATACGCCGGGCTTCCGGCTGGCGCCAGGTGCCGTCGCCAAGGCGCTGTTCGGCGAGCGGTCGATGCTCAACCTGGTCGAGATGGAGCCTGGCGCGACCGTGGAGCGCCATTCCCATCCCCACGAGCAGCTGGGCGTGATCCTCAGAGGGTCGATGACCATGAGCATCGCTGCAGAGAACCGGGAGATCGGCGAGCTCGATGGCTACCTGGTGCCCGGGGATACCGAGCACGGAGGAACCGCGGGGCCCGATGGAGCGCTCGTGCTGGACGTGTTCGTGCCGGTGCGCGAGGATTACCGCGGGCCGCCAACGAGTAGGCGAAGAAGGGGCAGCGATCAGGCGGCCAGATAGCCGCCATCGACACGCAGCACCTCGCCCGTGACGAAGCGCGCGGCGTCAGAGCAGAGAAACAGCGTCGGGCCGATCAGGTCCTCGGGCTCGCCCCAGCGGCCCAGGGGGGTCCGGGCCAGGATGGTCTCGCCGCTGCCCCCGGGCGCCCGCAGCGCCTCGGTCAGCGGGGTGGCGATCCAGCCGGGAG
>CAWDNF010000016.1:0-47213 GCA_963803595.1 uncultured Solirubrobacterales bacterium | reverse complement strand
TTGGGCAGATTGCCTTTGTTGGCGGGGGTTTGCGCAGGCATGCGATCTTCCCTTGCCCTTGCGAGGGGCCACGTGGAGTCTTTGGGAAAACCATGTCGTCTTCTGAGTCTTGCTGTTCGTGCGCTTCCCTTGGACCGCTCAGCATCCACTCCCGATCCGGCGACGGCCCCCATGGGTGTAGTCGGATCGGGAGTACCCCAGCTGGAGGCGGCGCTGGCAGCGCGATGCGCTCCGTGTGCTGCCGCTGCCGTCGCCTCCCTCACGGCGGGATGAGAGCCTCGAGCGCATACTCCCTGAATCTGGCGCTGCTCGCGATCGGGGAGCAGAAAGGATGTTGCGCTCGCCACGGCGCTACGCGGATTGTCGTAGGCGCAGTGAGCTCTGTAAATGGTGCCGATCCCGCGAGGTGGGCCCCTCTTGTTCTGCTGGTGGCCGACGGTATGCTGTTGGCTACGAGCATCGCTGCATCTCCTCCGGTCGGTCGACGGCTTTGGCTCCAACCACAGCGGAGCGGTAGCAGCGACACCGGAACTGAGGCGTTCCTACCCCGATCCGCCTCGGAGAAGGAGCAACAGAACGAAGTCATCGCATACCCATCCCGGGTGGCCGTTCGCGCTGCTGACAGCAGCCGGGTTCACCGCACTCTCACGGGTGATTTCCGTTCCTTCAGGAGGAGGACGCACCAGTGATCGTCGGGGATTCGGATCAGCGGACGAGCCGCGGAGCGCGGTGATGGGCAGTGATGCACCTGGTCGGTTCAGCTCTCTCCCGATGATCCCACCCGAGTCAGAACATCGAGGTTGATTTCGATGATGAAGGCAATCCCCAGGGCGCTTACTACGCGGACAACTGGGATGCGAAGCCCGCGGCCGCGCTACTGCAAGGCATCGGCGAACTGGATGCTGGCCAGCGCGTGCTGATCGCAGTCTGGGTCGGGATCGCGGGCATGTCGCGGTACTGGAAGGTGGCGAGGAGTATGTGAATGTCAACGTCCCACGAAGTTACGAGGGCCCAAGTTGGTCGTCGGCGGATCGATCGGCCCAGCCGGAGGTGTTCGAGCTTCACAAATCGGGCTGTGGCGTGTCGCTGGTCATGCTCGACGCTCATCCGCCTCGTGACCCTGGCGAACCCGTCGACACGGCCGGGATGCACGGTCTTCTCAACGCGCTGGATGACCTGATTTTCGCTGTCTGTACGACGTCTTCGTCCACGATTACGCAGAGGACAGCGAGTTCCGCCAGGTGCTGAGTTGGTGCACGTGCGCGGTCTCGGCGCGCGGCTGGAGCGAGTCGCCGAGGCCCACGCGCGGGTCGAGCTCGACGGGCGTGGTCTGACCGCCGGGCCGTTCGATTGGTTCCTACTCCACACCGCCCCTCGGTTCCCGCTTATCGGGCATGTGCTGCGGATCAGCAGCGGCACGCTCGTCACGGCTGCCGCGGGCCCCTGCGACGAGACCTGGGAGCTAATGCGCGGCTATGGGATTGTGGCCGGCTCCGACCGCGTGGCGATCGCCGACCACGACTACACCGATGGGCGCCAGCAGCCCGAGCGCGCTGCGCTCTTCCAGCGTGATCTTCCGCGTGAGCTACGGGAGCACAACGAGCTCGCTCTGAACGCCATCCGGATGGTCGGCGCCCAGGCGCTCGATACCCGGCTTAGGGATCTGCATGAGGTGTGGGATGCGCTGGCCGCTTGGGAGGGCCCGGTGCGCGAGCACGCGGAGACGGAGGAGTTCATCCGCGCCTACGCGGCACCCGGCTCGGGCTGGCCCAGGAGCCAGAGTAAGTCAAGCCCCTCGATCGTTTGGATTGGCGAGCACGAGGGCAACCGCCCTCAGGGTTACCTCGAAGGACTCGCGGGTGCCTATCACCCGGAGCGCGACCTGTTGGAGGTCAACGCGGATTTTCCCTCCTTCCGCGCCTTGCAGGCCTTTTGGCAGGAGCAGTACCTGCCGCTGGCTGAGACCAGCCCGATCGGGCCGCCCAGCCAGGTGATCGAGACCGTGTCCGAAGTCGTGCGCGAGTGGTGTGAGCAGACGCTGGTCGAGGTTGTCGTCGGCGTCAACCAGCTCGCCGGTCGTCCCGGCTGGGATGAAGCGCGTGTCCGGGCCGCGCTCTCACCTGAGGCGCTCTCCGGTGCAGCCCTGGCCATCCATCACGTTCAGCAGTCGATCAAGCGCAGCCTCGGACAGCGGCTGGGCTCGTTGAAGGAGACGAAGACCATGTAGCCGCGCGACTGAACCAGATGGCGGCCCCAAGGCCGCCAATGCCGCCATTGACCACTCGCTCGCCGCTGGCTCTGGACCTTGACTCGGTTCCGCTCGACTCGAGCGGCGCCGTCTCGCTCCTCGCCCGGTCGGCGCCGGTGATCACCACCCCCTCATCGGGCCCCTGGCCCTTGACCTAGGAGTGACATGAGTACGAGCAGTAGTAAGGACCTGCCGATCATCCCGATCGGCGTGAAGGACGCCCCGTTCGCGTTCGAGCTCTTCGCCCATGACTGCCCGCCGACGCAGTTCGTGCGCGAGATGACCCGCAACGGGATCGAGGCGATTGAGGCCTATCGGGTTATCGAGCCCGACTACCACGGGGAGATCGTTCTGACCATCGACCCCGTCCACGAGCTGTTCGGCACTCGCAAGCTTGCCTGCATCGACACGGGCATCGGCATGAGCGCCGCGGAGATGACCGCGTACCTTAACGACCTGACCGCCTCGGCAAAGCGGCCGAGCCTGAGAGGCAACTACGGGATCGGTGCCAAGGTCTCAGCCGCGGCGGTGAACCCGCACGGGGTCATGTACCTCTCCTGGCAGGGCGGCGCCGGGCACATGATCGAGCTCGGCCGCGACCACTCCGGCACCTGGGGCATGCGCCAGCATCGGCTGGGCGACGGGTCGATCGCCGCGGCCATGCCGATCGACGAGGAGTCGATGCCCGAGCAGATCGCCGCCGCCGGCGGCCACGGGACGATGGTCGTCTTCCTAGGCGAGAGCGAGGAGCACGACACGACGTTGCCGCCGGCCGGGGAGAGCGGGGAGCGCTGGCTGGTCCGGGCGATCAACCAGCGCTTCTACGAGCTGCCCGACTGGGTGACGGTCAAGGTGCGCGAGGTGCGCTCGACCGGGATCACATTCCGCCAGGCCCGGGGCCAGCGCTACCACCTCGATCAGTGCACGATCGCGAGCAGCAAGGTCGAGGTCACGGGCGCCGCCGTCCACTGGCGAATCCTGGATGGTCGGCATGAAGAGCGGCGAAAGGAGTCAGGCGTCTGGGCCTCGACCGGGCACCGGGCGGCGCTGCTGGACGGCGAGCTGTTCGAGCTCGCCACCGCCGCCCGCGGCGGCTACCAGAAGGTGCAGGAGTTCGGGATCCGCTTCGGCTACGAGCGCGTAGTGCTGTACGTGGAGCCGCACGCCGGCGCCGGCAGGGTCACCCAGGACTCGGTCCGCACCAGCGTCAAGATCGACGGCCAGCCCCTGCCCTGGGACCAATACGCCGCCGAGTTCGAGGAGAAGATGCCCGACGAGCTGCGGGCCTTCCAGGAGGAGATCGCCCAGGGCGCGAGCACTCGTGATCACCGCAAGGCGATCCGCGAGCGCTTGAGCACGATCGCCGACCTCTTCCACATCCCTCGCTACAAGGCGATCGACGAGGGAAGCGCCAGCGCTGAAGAGCCGACCACCGGAGGGCAGCCGGCCACAAAGGAGCCCGGCCCGACCAGGCCCGGAGGCCCGCCCGGCACAAGCGGCGGCACCCAGGGCAACCTCTACTCGCTCTCGAGCGCCAGCCGGGGATCAAGGCCGAGCGATTGAGCAGCCACGAGCTTCCCGAGATCGAAGTCATGTGGGTATCGGTGGGAGACGGGACGCGCACCCCGCCTGACCTGGAGGACCGGGCGGCCCGCTATGACCGCCGGCACAACCTGCTCACGGTCAGCGCCGACTTCCGCGGCTACCTGGCGCTGATCGAGCGCTGGGTCAAACGCTACCCCCGCGTCCCCGGCGCGCGCCGCGCGATCGAGGACCTGATCGGCGGCTGGTGGCAGCAGGCGCTGGAGGAGACGGTCCTCGGGGTGCTCGCGCTCAAGGGCTCCGAGTACTGGGATGAGCGCGCCGTCCAGGCGGGGCTGTCAGAGGAGGCGCTGACAGCTTCGGCGATGCAGCGCTACCACGTCGATGCGGTCGCCCGGCGCGATCTAGGCGCGCTCCTGGCGTGGCGCGGGCGGCGGCATGATGGGCCGACAGATGAGAGCCGAGAGCCACAGCGCTCATCGGGCGCTTTCAGGCCAGAGTTCCGACAGTGGTCAGGCGTATCGTCAAGGCGTGACCACAGGCACTGTTCCCAGCGTCCGCCGACTGGCTCAGTACCGCCCGTTCGAGCACGGCGGGCTTGACCTGCGCGCCGTGCTCACCGACCTGGTGCTGGCCGCCGCGGCGATCAACGACGGAACGTTCAATTCGATCCTCGACTGCCGCCAGGGCTTCATTGATCTGTGGGGCATCGAGGTCGAGGTCGATGAGCTCAGGCCTGTGCTGGACGGGCTCATCGAGCAGAGGCGGATGGAGCGCAAGGGAAAGGCCTACCGCTTGAACCCAGACACCCTGGCCGCGCTTCGCCGCCGGGCCCGCGAGTTCGAGGAGATCGAGGACCGCGCCTTCCGTGAGTGGGAGCTAGCGGTGAGGCGGATGCGTCCAACGCTCAGCGACGAGGAGGTGGAGCTGCTCAGCACAGACCTGCGTGAGTGGTTGCACGAGATCATCGTCCGTCACGGCGCCGAGGCGGCCCTGATGCTCTACCCCGAGGACGAGCGGGCTCATGAGTTCTTCGAGGCTGTGGATGCCCGAGGGTTCGAGCGGCTGCCTGATCGAGATCCTGAACTGGCGGCGGCCCGGACGGAAGCACTGCCCTTGTTCATCCGTCATCCAACGCCGGATCAGAGGCGGTTCCTGGCCGGGCTGCTGAACACAAGCTTCTACATGACTGTGCTCACGATCGACCCTGACGCCAAGGAGCTTGTTCAACAACAGATGACGGGCCGGCGGATCTACCTGGACACCAACTTCCTGTACGCCGTCTTGGGCGCGGCGGGGGCCGGGGAGGTCTACTCCTCGCGGCGGCTCGTGGACCTCTGCCGTGAGCTTGGCTTCGAGCTGGCGATTACGCCTTGGACGGCCAACGAGCTGAGAACAAGTATCGCTCGAGCCAGGCGTGATATCGACAGCCAGTCGTCGTTCATCCGCCCCGATCTCGGCGACACGATGCTGCGTGCGAGTGGGGACAAGGGGTTCAGGCGCTATTTCTGGGAGTCCTACACCAAGACCAAGGCCCGTCCAAAGGACGTGTTCGATCGCCTCGAGCACTTCGAGACTGACCTGAAGCAGCGCTATGGGATCAACGAGATCGACGAGGGCTGCCGGAGGGTAGAGGCGCAGGGGGAGCGGATCCAGCTCTACGCCTCGCTGCTGAACACGGAGCGCTGGCCCGAGCAACGGGAGTGGGTCGTGCTCGAACACGACGCCAAGTGCCGGCTGCTGGTCGAGCAACTCCGTGGTGCCGGGAACATCCGCGTCTCGAACGCGCGTTTCTGGTTCCTGACCTACGACGGGAAACTGCCGCGGTTCGCCATGCGGGTGCCCGACAACGGCGATCCGGCGCCGGAGCTGCCGTTCTGCGTCTCGCCGTCGGCATGGGTCCAGATCATCAGGGCACTGACACCCCGCACAGCCGACTTCGACCGGACCGCGGTCGACCTGCTGACCTCGCCCTTCGTCGGTTACCGGCCGGCAGTGAACGCCGCGGTGGTGCAGGAGGTGATCGGCAGGATGGATCACTTCGAGGACGCCTCCCCTGAGACCGCGCTGGCGGTCCTCACCGACACGGCGAAGGTGACCGAGATCGAGTCGGCGGTCGCCACCAAGGACGAGGAGACGGTCGAGGCGGCGGTGGGCGCGGCCTACAGCGCCAAGGCGCGCGAGATGGAGGAGGCGGTGGCGGCCAGCGAAGCGCGGGCCGCCAAGGCCGAGGAGGCGCTGGCCGAGGCCGAAACGCGAATCGCTGTCGTCGAGGATCAGCGCGCCCGTGACCGCCAGGCCGCCGATCAGAAGCACCGCGAGCATCAGGAAGTCTGGGAGCAGGAGCGCAAGGAGTTGCAGGAGCAGATAGCCCAGGTCGAAGGTGCTCGAGCTGGCGAGGCCCAGGCGGCCGACGAGCGGATCCGCAGGCTCGAAGAGTGGCGCGATAAGCACAGCGCGAAGGCTCGGCGCAACGTGAGGATCGCCAGCGGCGGGGGGCTGATGATCTTTGGGCTGGCGTTAGGGTTCGTGCTCGGGTTGGTCGTGCTGGCCAACAAATGGGCGATCGCGGGAGTGGCCGTGCTCGGCCTGGGAATCGTGTTGGTCGGAGCTCGTCTGCTCGTTCCGGCCAGGTTGCGCGATGAGTACTGGCCGTGGGTAGGTGCGCTGCTAGCGGCCGCGGCGATTGCCGGCGGGATCGCCGCAACCTCTGGCCACTAGGCCATCATCTCGACGCCGGAGCGCGCGTAGACCTGTCTGAGTTCTCCCCGCACGTCCCCAAGCGGCCTGGCCGGCAACCTGCATCTCCAGGGCTTCGGCCTCTACTTGCCGTAAAGCTGAGACCGTCGAGCAGGCATTAGCTCCGCACCGGCACATCGCCTGTTGCCAGGACCTCGTCGAGCGTGCGGAGTTGCTCATCTCCGGGGTCGGGCAGCGGCTTGATCGTGGCGGTGATCGTCCCGCTGGCCGGGCGTCTCAGGTTCCCGACGTTGGCGGTCCATCTGATCGTGTAGGTCCCTGGCGCGCGGGCGATTACGAGCACGGGCTCGCTTGTCGCGATCCTGTCGCCGTGAGTCAAGGTCTCGATGCGCACGCGGACCACCGGCTGATCGCCTTCCATCACGTACTCGGGCCCGGCGATCCCCTCGGCCCGCTGATGCAGGCCCTGGAGCGAGCGGGCTAGGTCGCCGTAAACGCTGGGAGCGATGGGCATCGACAGGCCTCCGAACGTCGATCGGCGCTCGAACGTCGGGAGCTCGGGCGGCTCGGACACCGACAGCACCTTCTCGTCGGGGACAGCGATCAGCCCCTCTGGGAGGAACAGGTTGAGTGTGATCCCGTCGGCCACTGATTCGCCATGGTTGTGGATCACGATCGGGTAGCGAACCGCGCTGTGGTTCGGCCAGCGTCGTGAGTCGTAAGCCGCAAGCCACTGCCGGAGCTTGGCCTCGTAGCTCACGAGCTCCTCTCGGAAGCGGTTGAGTGCCGTGTCGTAGGACTCGGTGAGGTCCATCCTGGGCATTGCAAGCTCGAACGCCGAGGGCGGCTTCGGGCGCGGTGCAACGGTGCTCTGCGCTTGGGCGGAGGAGGCGGCCACGCAGGCGTCGATGTCGATCGGTGGACGTGGCCGATCGGTGTTGATCTCGACATGGGTCAGGGTGATCCCGCCCGAGCCGAAGCCCACAGTGATCGCCGGCAAGGCCTCGAACGGCTTCCAGCCGATCACCGAGATGGCCGCGAATACCGTGCTGTAGATCACCACCACCAGCGTCGCCACGAGGACTCCGTAGAACACCCCGATCAGCGTGGCCACGATCACCATGACGAACGCGATCACGGGCACGGCGATCTTCGGCCGCCGGCCGTTGACCCTCAGCCACGCGATGGCATCGGTCCGCCAGCGCTTCAGAGTTGCGATCAGCGCTGAGCGGGCTGTCTTTAGCGCTGAGCGATCAGGGATCCGCTCCGTCAGCTTCATCTTGGTGGTCCTGCAGTCATTGGCTCTCAGAGATTAGGCATGCGTGCAGGCAGGTTTTGAAGGGTGAGCTGACCTACGGTTGCGGGCATGTCCATGGCCACCGGGCCCCAGCTTCTGGCCGTTGCGTTCGCGCCTTGGCCCCTGAGGAGCAGGAGGAGGCCTACGAGAGGATCTCTGAGATCAGGGTGGGCCGGGTGGCCGGCGAGGAGTCAGACCGAGGAGGGAAGCTTGGGCCCTAGTGAGTATCCGCTCGAGGCCCTCGTCCGGCCGCAAGAGAAGCGGCGTCAGTGGCTGCTCGCGAAGCGCACTCGCGCTCCCAACGCCGCCTCCGGCTGGGGTACTCCCGATTTGGCGACGCCCGTCCAGGCCGTCACCAAATCGGGAGTCGACGCTGCCCGGTGCAGGTGGGGTCGAGGGTTAAGGAATCACTTCCGGACAACCTCGCACCGAGCGGCACCGAGCACCGCGCCGCTCAACCAGAAGAGCCGCGTTTTGTGCGAGTCCGGCCTTGAGCGACGTGACGTGCGTACCAGCGTTCAATCTGAGGGCGCAGCCAAAGGCTCGGCCGGCCGGGGCCTAGATTGAGAGCAGGCCGCGGCATATCGGGATACCGGCGTTGGTACTGGCTCACGGTATTACGGTGGGTCAGCCCGACGATCTGAGCGACGTCATGCGCGTCGATGAGGTCGTCGAGTACGACGCTTCGAGGCATGTGTTTAGCCTACACGTGGTGACGGATAAGTCCTACGGGTGTGAGCATCTTTCCATCCGACGGCAGGTGTAGCCTCCACGCGTAAGACAAAACAAAGGCGACCCCGGCGGTGCGGGAACACCCCGGGGTCTGGCCGAGACCTATGTAGGAGGTCCCGACAATGCAAGCGTACGCAACTGCCGAGATGGCGCCAGCAGCCGCCGCCGAGTTCCGCGTCTTGGACAGGCGGCCGTCAGGCCCCGATCGCCCGAGTGAGATCGCAGCACCCGGTCGCGCCGTTCTCGATGAACTGCTCGGCCAGCTGGCCGAACTGGTGGCCGAGAAGATCGCCGACCGGCTAATGGAGCCGCGGACTGCAGCGAGCGATGAGTGGCTGGACACGCGGCGTGCGGCCGAGTATCTGGGCATCCACCGCGACAGCCTTCGACGACTCGCGGCGGAGGGGGCAATTCCCGCCGAGCAGGCGAGCGCCGGCTGCAAGCTCTACTTCCGGACCTCGCATCTGGACGCGTGGCGGTGTCCTGGCTCGGGGTCGCTCGTCGCGCTGCGGGGCGGGCGTCATGACTGACTCGAAAACGACAGAGCCGCGACGGGTCCGCGTGGAGCGGGGGATCTACCGTCGGCCCACCGGTGTCTTCGAGGTGGGCTTCAAAGACGAGAATGGCCGTCTGCGTTGGCGGACGGTGGAAGGCGGGATCCTCGCCGCTCGCAAGCTGCGAGACGACCTGTCGGCGCGTCGGGCGCGCGGCGAGACCGTGTCCCCGAATCCGAAGATGCGCTTCGGCGAAGCGTCCGCCAGATGGCTCGATGGACCGGTGCTCGATCTTCGAGAGACCACCCAAGTGAAATATCGGAGCATCGTGCGGGAGCACCTGCAGCCACGCTTCGAGGGCCGCCGCCTCGACGGAATCTCCGCTGACGACCTCGCACGGCTCGTTCGCGAGCTGCGAGCGGATGGCAAGAGCGAGGCAACGATCGCTGTTGCTCTCGCCGTTGTCGGCCGGATCTACAAGTTCGCCGGTCGGCGGCTTGGATGGAACGGAACGATCCCAACGACGCTGATGCTCTCCTCCGAGCGCCCGAAGGTCTCACAGGCCAAGCGCCGGCCGATCTTCACGGGTGAGCAGCTCGAGCAGACCATCGCCGCGGCGCACGAACCATTCCGGACACTCTTCACGGTGGCGGCGCTTACCGGGGCTCGGATCTCGGAGCTCTGCGGGCTGACCTGGGCCGACGTTCGAATCGACTCCCTTGACGAAGCCGAAATCGACTTCGCTTGGCAGGTCGATCGGCGCGGTAACCGGCGACCGACGAAGACCGACGGTTCCGCGCGGACCGTTCCGGTCCCGAGGGAGCTGGCGGTCGTGCTCGCACAACACAAGCTCGCCGCTAGGCATTGCGGGCCGGATGACTTCGTATTCGCGGCCCGAACAGGCCGGCCGCTTCAGCAGCGCAACGTGTCACGCGCGCTGCGCGAGGCACAGACCCGGGCTGTTGACGCCGATCGAGCGCCGACCTTTCCGGCGCTCCACGAGACGGACGCCCAAGGGCGGCCGATACCTGTTCCTCGCGGGACGCTCCCGTCGATGCACTCCTTCCGGCACACCGTAGCCTCGCGCGCGCTGCTCGCTGGAGAGAGCGTCGATGAGGTTGCGTTCCTGTTGGGCCACCGTGACGGCACGGTTACCCGGGCCGTCTACGTGCGGGAAGTGTCCGATGCGCGGCGACGCGCGATGCGTCGCTCCCGGATGACGAGCGAGTACGCGGATGTGCTCCGCATCGCGATGGAGCCGCGCGTCGGGTCCGATCGCTGATCCGGGTGCCACATCTTCGGGGCGACACCCGAATGCGCCACTACTCTTCGTGGCATGACCGCCAAGGAACAGGTGCTCGCTGAGGTAGATGGCTGGACCGAGGAGCAGGCGAAACGTGCGCTGGAGGCTGCGCATGGCAATGGCTCTGGAGAAGCGCAGCCTCCGTTCTCACTGATCGGCGTGTTTCGTTCCGGGCGCGGCGACCTCTCTGAGCGCGCGAGTCGCGACGAGTTCGAACCCGAGCCATTCCGCTGATCTTCGACACGGGCCCGTTGGTCGCTGCGCTCGACGCCGACGACCAGCACCATCAGCGGTGCGCCGCGCTCTTCGCGTCGGCCGGCGAGCGGCGGGTTGTCCCAGCACCTGTGCTGGTCGAGCTCGACTATCTCCTCGCGCGGGAGGTTGGAGCAAACCAGTTCGCTTCTTTCTTAGACGCGATCGCCCGCGGTGAGCTGGATGTTGAGCACCTCACTCCTGCCGACCATGCGCGAGCCGCCGAGCTGATGCGAACCTACAAGGACCTTAGGGTCGGGTTTGTCGACTGCGCCGTCCTCGCGATAGTCGAGCGGCTTGGCGAGACCAAGCTGGCGACCCTGGATCATCGGCACTTCGCGACCATGCGGCCACTCCATGTCGACGCACTCCAGCTACTGCCGGTCTGACGGCGGTAGGCCGGTGGCGCGCGGTCGTTCCATGGAAACTCCATGGAAACCTCAGCCCCCACGAAACCCGCCACAGCCGCCTGCACCTGATCGGCGAAAGCCCGGATTACGGGATAAATCTGGATCCGTAGAACAGCCGACAGGCGCCGCGGGGTCATGGTAAGGAAGGGGTCGTCGGTTCGAGTCCGACAGAGGGCTTGGGGGCGAACACGCGGGTCGAGCGCTCGGCGCGTGTCCGCTCATCGATGGTCGGTAGCCGTCGGCTGATATTCGGCCGATTGTCCCGACCCGACCTCGACAGACGGGGGTCGCGTCTGCACCATCCGTCATATGCGGGAGAGGCGTCGGAAGCTGGTCGCAGGCGCGCGGCTTCTGGCTGCCGTAGCCGCGGTGCTGACGGTCGGGATTCTCAATCCGGCGCTGGGCCAGGGCGCAACTGGCTGTCCGCAGGGTGGAAGCGGGCCGAGCACGCCGCCCCCCAGCGACCCGTTCTACACCGCTCCCAATCCGATTCCGGCGGGGTCGCCAGGCACGGTGATCAGGTCTCGCCCGGTGTGCCTGGGTGGTCTCAATCCATCTGGATACGAGGCCTGGGACGTGATGTACCTCTCGACTGGCGCAGAGGATGCCAAGGGCAACCCTTCCAACTTCGACGCGATCCCCGCCGTCGCGACTGCCCTGATCGTGGAGCCGCAGCGGCGCGGTGCTCACCCGCTGTTCGTGATCGCCGAGCCTGAGGACGCCGACTCGACGCTGAAGGCGCCTTCGTACACGGATGCCGAGAGCCCGCCGTGGAACCTGCATTGGGCGCTGGCCAACGGCTGGGACGTGCTGATCCCCGACCACGAAGGCCCAACGTCGGCCTACGGTGCGAATCCGCTCGCCGGCCATGCCGTGCTCGACGGCATCCGAGCCGCAGAGAATCTGTCAGCCAGCGATGGGCTCGAGGGCAGGCGCACCGAGGTGGGATTGTGGGGCTATTCGGGCGGCGCGGGGGCGACCGTATGGGCGAGCGAGCTGGCGCCGAGGTATGCCCCCAAGCTACGGATCGTCGGGGTGGCCGAGGGTGGTGTGCCCCATGACTCGCATGCGATCTTCGACGCGGTGAACAACGGCTATATCGCTCCAGGCCTGGCCTTCGCGATCGCGGTCGGGATGAACTCCGTGTACCCCAACCTCCTCCCGATGTCGATGCTCAACACCGCGGGCCAGGCGCTCGCGGCCAACATGCGCGCGACCGGCAACAGCAGCTACCCCCAGACCTACCCGCCGCAGAGCATCTCGGACTACACGGTGTGCGGCTGCAACCCGGCCGATCATCCAGATCAGTTCCCCGGGGTCGCCGAGGTCTCCCAGGCGGTCGACAGCGGCCAGCACGTCCCCCGAGCCCCACTCTTCATCTACCACGACTACAACGACGAGCTGATCCCCATCGCGGGCGTCGAAGCGCTCGTTCAGTACTACTGCTCGCGCGGCGCGACAGTCGACTTCCGGGTCAACATCGGCGACGAGCACGTCACGAACGCGGTGGCCGGAGCGCCGGAGGCGATGGCGTACATCATGGCTCGATTCAGAGGTCTTCCCCCACCCGATACGTGCGGGCTACCCGACAACGGCGGCGTGATCCCGCCAAGCCCCGTACCCGCCGAGCCGATCCCGCCACCCCTGCCGTACTACCCGACGCCGGGCCAACCGCTTCCTCCGGGTAGCCCGTGACACGAAACGCCCTTCGCGGGCGCCTCGGCTTTCGCCCGGCCTGGCACCCGTCGCCAGCCGCGTCAAACCACTAGCGCTCTGCGCCGGTTACGCGCCGATGCCGCCTGCCGATCCCGGGATGCCGCACGCGGACGCGTCGCGGCCGCCGCGGGCGAATCCGAGGCGATTCGCACGCCGATCGCAGCGAAAGGTAGGCCGTCCACGTCGCCGCCGGTCCGTTGTCGTCTGCCCAGACCGCGTGCGGTAGCCCGCAGGTGTCCACCGCGATGCTCTGGAAATCGCGCAGGCCCCAGTTTGCACCGGAGTCTGAGCCGAGCGTGCCCGCCGTGTCGATACCGCCGATGTGGACCGGAGCCGGCCCGCTTAGCTGCTGCACCGAGAAGCTCGGGATGTGCAGCCAGCGGATCCTCGCTCTGGGCGAACATCTCGACCCAGTGTGCTCCGCTGTCGCGGAAGTCAGCGGCATCGGAGCCATACCAGGAGAGGTAGGCGTCACCGCGAGAATTGACCGCCAGCGCGGGCATCACGTTTGACTTCGTCGGAGCGGCGACTGGCACCGGGGTCGACCAGCTGCTGCCGTGGTCGGTCGAATGAACGAGGTAGATCGTCGTCTTGGTAGCGCCGGCCGCCCGGAGCGAGAAAGCCGCGTACAGGTGGCCGGCAGGATCGACCGCGGAGGCGATCAGGAGGTGTCCGAGGGTCCCGCCCCTGAGCGGCGGCGGCTGCGACGCGGTATCGAGCACCAGGCGATTGGTCCACGTGAGTCCATCGTCTGTCGACTCCGCCAGCCATAGCTGGGTCATCGGAAACTCGTACACCGGCATGCCGGCACTGGGCAGGGACATCGCTCCCGACGACGTGGCCGCGTCATACAACATGAAGAGCCGACCGTCGCGAGTAGGGTCGAGCAGTGGGCGGCTCGAGAGCGCTAGTGCTGCCTGGCTGTTGGCGCCGCCGGTAACCGCATAGGGCCCGGCGAAATGGGCGCCGTGATCGGACGAGCGCCAGATCACGATGTCGCCTCCGCCCTCACTGTTGACCACGTCTATGTTCTCGGGGTGGCGCTGATCCACGACCAACCATGGCCGGTCCGGTTGGTCCTCCCCATGCGGAGGCGGAAATGAACCGGGTCCAGAGAATCCGCGCCCATCGCCTGAGCGGAACACGAGGATCGTCGGGTTCGCGGGCTGTCCCGGCGGGTTGGGGTTGTAGCCCAGGTTGAGCGCGTAGATGTAGCTGTCGGGGCCGATCGAGGCATCGGCGTCGCCAGTGCTTGCGCCAGAGGGGTCGAAGTCTTCTCCGGGGCCCCAACTCATGCCGCCATCGCGCGAGAGCCAGAAGGTCGGGGGCGCGCCGGTATTGGCGCTCGCCGCGTCTACCAGCAGTTGGCCTCGCGGGCCTGCCGCAATGCCGGGCTCGGCGGATGAGAACGCGCCGTGTCCCGACACCGGGAGCTTCGCGATGTGCCAGCGCGGCTCATGCAATGCGCCACGGGCCGCAGCTGCCGGCGTATTGACAAGCGAGCAGGCGGCGAGGACGAGGACGACGATCGTCAGGTACTCCAGCCCGAGGCGACGAGCTTTTGCTCTGGGGTTGACCATATGCCGACTCCGCAGGCAAAGTTTGAGCCAAATGCAAAGGCGAGGCATGGGTGGCAGGGCAAGGCGTGCGGCCCGCTGCCGGCCCGCCGTGTTAGATGAGCTCGGTCCCCGTACGCAGCAGCATCTGCAACGACCGGCAGTCGGTCGCATGAGGATGCTTGGTTAGCGATTGGCGAACCGGTCTTCGATGCCGTCTAGTAGCAGGTCGAGGCCAAGCTCGTAGGGCTCCTGTCCAATGAGTACCTGCGCTAGCTCTTGGGCGGCGGCTGTGACGAGCGGATATTCGTCTGGCGGGAGGCTGAGGACAGCGGCTCGCGCCCGGTTGACTACTCCGCGGTGATCGTCGCGGGGAACGAATGCCGCGTGACCAAAGGTGTAGACGAATAGCGGTCGGAAGGCATGGGCGGCTTCCCCGGGGCTGAGACCGGCGCGCTGCAGGATCGTCAGCGCGGCCTCGGTCCAGCGCATGGCCTGAGGGGTGATGATGGGACGTCGAAGGCGCAGCTCGACCAGGAAGGGATGCTCGATCAACTGCTCGTGGAGGGCAAGCATCAGCAAGCGCAGGCTTGGCTTCCAGTCTCCCGGCGGCAATGGCGGTGCAAGCTGGGCTCCGCTCGCCTCGATTACTGCGTCTAGCAGCTCATACTTGTCTGAGAAGTAGCCGTATAGCGTCATCGTGCCGATACCCAGCCGTTCGGCCACGCGCCGCATCGTCACGCCAGAGAGACCTCGTTCCTCGAGGAGCATGGCCGCAGCAGCGACGATCGTCTCCTGAGTCAGGCCTAGCCGAGAGCGAGGTTCAGGAATGGCCGGGATGCGGTTCACGTTTGCAGATCCGTTGTCGTACGTGTACCGTACGCGTACGAAAGGAGGAGGAAATATGCCACACCCCCCGACGCGACACGCCCGGCGACCCGCCCGCCGACACGCCTGGCGAACCGCCCGCCGACATGCCCGGCGACCCGCTCGGCGACACGCTCCGATCATCGCGGTCGGGCTGTTGCTCCTGCTGGCAACCGCTGCCAACGCCCAGCAGAGCGACTTCTCGCTTCAGTTCGCGGCCAGGGCGCCTGGCGCTTCGACGGCGGTGCACCTCTACATCGTCTACCGGAAGCCGGACGATCCGAGCGGCAAACCGTCGCCGATCCGCCACCTGGTGATCATGGCACCTCAAGGGACGAAGATCGATCTCGGTATCCCGCGGTGCATCGCGAGTGATCAGCAGATCATGGCCCAGGGGCCTTCCGCCTGCCCGCCGGCGTCTCAGGTCGGCCAAGGGACGCTCACCGCGATCACCGGATTTGGGCCTCCGGTCGACCCGTACCTGACAGATGTCACGATCTTCAATACCGGGCAGGGAGTGGTCGAGATCCTCCGCGATCACAACACCGGTGCGACCATTACCGATGACCGCATCCAGATCGACGGAAACGAGATGATCGGAAACCCGCCCGCGTTTCCGGGCGGTCCGCCCGATGGACAGACAGCTGTCCGCACGATCGACTTCACGTTCCCCGCCAGCACCCACTACTTCGCCACCCCGCCAAGCTGCTCCAGCGGCCAATGGACATCGCAGGCAGCCTTCAGCTTCGCCGACGGCACCACCCAGCACGTATCGAGCACGACGCTGTGCACCGTCCCCAGCAGCTCTCGGCCGGCCAAGAGGCACCACCGGCGAAAGAGACGAAACCAGCGACCAAGACGAAAGCATCAAGCCGCCAGCCGTCACGACCCTGACAACGACGGAGACGGCGATTAGCCGGAGCGGTTGGCTCTCATCGTGCAGCACCCAGCGCGGCCGCTAAACGACATCAGCGCCTGCGCCGTCGGCTGCTTGTGACCCAGCCAGCAGCTAGGAGGAGGACGACGATCCTCTCGAGGCGACGAACTTTGGCTCCGTGGTTGACCATATGTCAACTCCAGGTGCAAAGTTTGAGCGAAATGCAAAGGCGAGGCATGGGTGCGCGGTCAAAGCGTGCGGCCGCCGGTGGCCGGATCACGAAGCTGGCTGGCTGCGTGCTCCTGCCCGCCCGCGCGGCAGCTGCACTCGCGCTGCCCGCCAGCGCGGCCGTTGCAATCGCGCTGCCCGCGACCGCGAGCGCAGCCGGCGCCAGCTTCAACACCCGAGTTCGTATGTCCGACGGAGTAACCCTTCAGGCGACGGTCACCGGGCAGGCGCCGCTCTCGGCTCGTCCTGTCATCGTCGAGTTCAGCCCTTATGGACGAGGCAGCGGTACGACCTACGATGGGCCCGCCTACAACTACCTGCTCGTCCAGATCCGTGGCACGGGTGACAGCGACGGCGTGTTCGATGCGCTCGGGCCGCGCACGCAGCAGGACGTGGTCGAGACCCTGCGGTGGGCGTGCCATCAAGCTTGGAGCAACGGCCGGCTGGGGTTGAACGGTTTCTCGGCGAGCGCGATAACGATCTACAACTCGCTCCACCTCAAGCTGCCGTGTGTCGAAACGGCCGTGCTGCGATCCGGGACATTCGAGCTCTACCGGGACCTGTTGTGGCCGGGCGGGGTGTCGGACTCCATCCCCGGGCTGGCCGTGCTGGGACTGATCGGCGAGCCGGCTGCCGAGCAGACACCGACGCGGCTGATCCGCGCTCCGCTGACGAGCTTCGACACCGCGATCGGGCTCTTCGACGCCGGGCTCGAGGGTGGGCAAGTCCACCAGACACTCGACGAGTGGTGGCGGGAGCGCGGCTTCCGGGGAGATGTCAACCACCTGCCGATCCTGATGCTCGACAGCTTCTTCGACGTCGAGTCCCGGGGCGCATTCCAGGCCTACCAGGCACTCAAGGGAGACGGAGCCCACTTGCTCGTCGTGGGTGGCCACGACGGCGCACCAGCCGGCACCGACTGGGGCGACAGCGCCGCCAAGGAGTGGTTCGACCGCTACCTGCTGGGCCTCAGCAACGGCATCGGACACCAGCCCCGGGTTCGCCTGTTCATGTCGGATGGGAGCCGCGAGGGGTATCTCGCCAGCCACCTATTGCGCTACGACGCGAGCGACTGGCCTGTCCCCGGCACGACCTGGACCTCGCTGTGGCTGAGTGGGGCGCGCAGTGGCTCGGGCGGCTCGATCAACGACGGATCGCTGGCTCCCTCACGACCCGCCGCCACGACCACCGAGTCCTACGCGGCCGTGCCGACCGAGCCGAGTACGACGGACCAGCCCAACTCGGCAGCGGTCGGGGGAGACGGCCTGAACCAAGCGGCGAATTCGTTTCCGCTGCTCACCGAGACGACGCTGTCGGAGCCGCAAGCGCTCACCTACACGACGGCGCCGCTCTCGGCCGACCTGCTGTCCGCGGGGCCGGCCGCGCTCGACCTGCGCCTCTCGAGCACGGCAAGTGAGACCGCGATCTGGGCCGTGATCTCGGATGTGTGGCCCGACGGCAGCGCGCACCCGGTGGCCACCGGCCGCCTGCTGAGCGCGTATCCCGACGTGATCATGAGCAAGTCACTCCTCGACCGCGAGGGCGACGTGGTCCAGCCCTACGGTGATTACTCGGTCAAGCACGACGCTCCGCGGGCGAGGAGCGCCCGTACCAGATCGAGTTCTGGCCGATCGGCAATCGGTTCGCACGCGGGCACCGCATTCGCCTGGTCATCCTGGGCGCCTCGGCCGCATCGATGCCAGGCGCGCCGGCGGTCAACACAATCCGGATCGGGGGCACGGGCGCCGCCCGACTGCTCCTGCCGGTGCTTCCGGCGAGTTCTCAGACCGAGGGCTGCCCGCTCGCCACCGGTCGGCTGGCGGACGGAACGCTGGGTCCCCTCAGGCTTGGCATGAGCCGCTCGCGCGCGCGGCACATCCTGGCCCGCTGGAGCACCCGTCGGCCGGCGCGACATGGACTTCTTCTGTCTGCGCGGTATCGGCATCCGGGCCGGCTATCCGTCGGTCAGGCTGCTGCGTGGCATATCGGTCCGCCAGCGCAACCGGGTGCGCGGCAGGATCGTCCTGCTGCTGACCTCGAATCCCTCTTACGCGCTCCGCGGTGTCCGCCCGGGCGGCGCGACTGGCCGCCGTGGCAAGGCGACTACACGTATCGAAACCGTTCCACATCGGGCGCAACTGGTGGTACCTCGCGCGGAGGGGCGGCAGCGTCGGGGTGCTGAAGGTGCGCCACGGGACAATCGAGGAAGTGGGCCTGGCAGACGCAAGGCTCACGGCGGACCGCCGTCTGGCCCGCGCCTTCCTCGCCAGCTTCGCCTGAGGGACGATAAAAGGACGATTCCGTTCCCACGAACGGTGTTGTTCGCTAACCTCGCGCCGTGGGCGCCGAAATCCGTCAGCTGCCGCGCGGGCGCCACCGGCTGAGCCGCCAGGAGGTGCTCAGCTCACAACGCGGGCGGATGCTCGCAGCGGTCGCGGAAGCCACTGCCGAGAAGGGATTCGCGCGCGTGACGGTTGCCGACGTGATTTCGCGTGCCGGGGTCTCGCGCGAGACGTTCTACGAGCACTTCGCGGACAAGGAGGACTGCTTTCTCAACCTGCTCGATGACCGGGTCGAACGGCTGCTCGAGGTCTTGGGCCAGGCGCTCGGACCCCGCGTCACGGGGTCGGCGCTCGAGCGGCTTGATCGCGTGCTCGACTCATACCTGACCGCTCTGGCAGCCGAGCCGGTATTCGCCAAGGCATACCTGATCGATGCCTACGGCGCGGGTCCGCGCGCTGTCCACGAGCGGATCGAGCTGCAGAAGCGATTCGTCGAGATGGTCGCCGACGCTGTTGGTGTCCAGGCCGGGGTGCCGTCGGGAGATCTGTTCGCGTGCGAGGCGCTCGTGGCGGCGATCAGCTCGCTCGTGACAGCGCGGGTCGGCGACGGGCGTGCCGCCGAGCTTCCCGAGTTGCGAGAGCCAATCATCTCGCTGGTGGCACGCATGCTCCCCGCCGCCGGCGAGACCACGACGCGGAGGAGGGCAGCTAGATGAAGCGGATGATCACGATCGCGACGGCCCTCGCCGGGCTGGCCATCGCACCGGCAGCCGGAGCCATCTCCTTCCACGACGCCGCCGGTCTGCACATCCTGTCGGTGAAGCAGGTCGACTCACGGCTGACCGCGCTTGTGGTGAAGACCGCCGCGCTGCCGGACCCGGCCAACATCTACATCCTCCTGCCGCCCGGACTACGGCTCGCATCCCCGCAAGCGCTACCCCGTCTTCTACCTCCTCCACGGGACGAGCGGGACCGCCTCGACTGGACGATCAAGGGGAACGCCGAGAAGGTGATCGGCGACCGCCAGCTGATCACCGTAATGCCGGACATCGCGCTGAACGACGGAGGCGGCGGCTGGTGCACAGACTGGCCGGACGGCGCCCAGAAATGGGAGACGTTCCACATCGAGCCAGCTGATCCCTTGGGTCGAGACGCAACCTGCGCACGATCCGCAACCGCGCGCGAGCGCGCCATCGCCGGGCTGTCTCAGGGCGGCTTCTGCTCGATGAGCTATGCCGCGCGCCATCCCGACCTGTTCGGCATTGCGCTGGGCTACTCCGGGGCCCCCGACATCTACTACGACCCCGACGCGTACGGGTCGGCGCGATGGCGATCATCAATGCGACGGAGGTCGGGCTCGACGGCGTGCCGCCAGACACGTTCTTCGGCGACCCTGTGACCGATGGCATCAACTGGGCGGCTCACGACCCGGCGACGCTAGCCGAGAACCTGCGCTGGACACGGATGTACATGTACTGGGGTAACGGCGAGCCGGGGCCGTACGACACCTCACCCAGCTCGGCCGCCGGCAGCTCGATCGAGGCGGCCGTGTGGCAGCGACAACAACGCCTTCGAGCAGCGCATCAACTCGCTCGGGATCCGCGCCTTCTTCGACGACTACGGCCCGGGCACCCACGCCTGGCCGTACTGGACGCGCGACCTGCAGTGGTCGATCGGGCGGATCATGTTCGACTTCGCCCACCCGCTTCCCGCGCCATCGCCGTTCAGCTACACGAGCGCGGATGACCAGTACTCGGTCTACGGCTGGCAGGTGACGATGCACCGCGTAGCGCGCGAGTTCTCGACGCTCGAGAACGCGGCCAGGAAGGAGTTCTCGCTGGCGGGCAGCGGCTCGGCCACCGTGGTGACTCCGCCCGTCTACAAGCCGGGCGCCCACTACTCGGTGACGCTGTTCGGCGACCAGACGGCAAGTAGGGCGGAGACGGTCCTAGCGCCGCGCGACCGGCGACTGAGGATCGAGGTCCCGCTCGGTCCCTCGAACCCCAATCAGCAGGACACGCCGCAGGCCCAAGCCGGTGGCACCGCGGTATACACAACGACAGTGACGATCGACCGGCTTGGTTCGTGAGCATGGCGAGCTCGAGCCCTCAGGAGAGGCCGCGGATCACGCCGGGGTCACGGGCGGAGATCGGGGCGCTCAACGCGCTGATCGTGCGCGTTCTGGGCCGCGCCGCGGGCTCCAAGCACCCGCCGAACCTGTTCGCCACGCTGGCCCGCCACCGGCGTCTGTTCCGAGCCTGGCTGCGCTTTGCCGGCGCGCTGATGCCGCGCGGCTCGCTTCCTAGGACCGATACCGAGCTAGTGATCCTGCGCGTCGCCCACAACGCGGGCTGCGAGTACGAGTGGCGCCACCACGAGCGCCTCGGCCGCGCGGCGGGGCTGAGCGCCGAGGAGATCGACCGGTTGCGGAGTGGACCGCAGGCGTCCGGCTGGAGCGGGCGCCAGAAGCTCCTGCTCGGCGCGGCCGACGAGCTGCACGATCGGCGTGAGATCTCAGATCGCCTGTGGACGGAGCTCGCCGCGACCTTCAAGGAGAAGCAGCTGATCGAGCTGGTCATGCTGATCGGCCACTACGAGATGCTCGCCTCGCTGATCGCCAGCCTCCGGATCCAGCCGGACCGTACTGGTGCCGTGAGCGGCCCCGGACCGCTGGCTGGGCGCCGCGTGCTGCGGCCCCCCGTTCGATCCTGAGACCAACCCACCCCGCGCGGCACCGACACCGTGGTCGTGAAAAAGGCTGAACCCTCAGGATATGCCTGGCCAATCCGGCACCCCTGGCGTATCCTGGGGCGCCCAACCGCATACCTCCTTGAAGCCCATCGCAGTCCTGCGGGAGGAGCCCGATGAGCGATCCGGCCAGCTGGTCGAACCCGAGTAATGAGGCAGGAAGCCGTTCGCCGGCGGTGAGAAGGACGCGTGCCCGCCAAGGGCCGAACAGCCCCGGCGGCGTCACGCGCAGGCGGTTCATGGGCTGGGTGATCGCCGCCCCGACGCTCGTGGCGGGAGCCGACCTGCTGCTGCCGGCGGCCGCGCAAGCGGCGATCCCCACCCACCAGACCGTCGACAACTACGACCTGACCGACTTCCTGACGGACGCGACAAAGCCGACTGCGCATCTGATCACGGTCACCGTCAACCCGGACGGGACAGTCTCGTTCGCGCTGCCGCGCGCCGAAGTGGGACAGGGAATCACGACCGCGATCGCGATGACGATCGCCGATGAGATGGACGTACGGCTCGACCACGTCGAGGTCACGCTGGCCGACGCTCGCCCCGAGCTCGTGTGGAACCAGCTGACGGGCGGCTCCAACACGATGCACTCGATGTTCACGCCGGTGCGGGTGGCGGCGGCGATCGCGCGCGGCCAGCTGGTGGCGGCGGCCGCTGAGCTGCTTGGCGACCTACCGAGCCAGATGTCGGTGAGCGACGGGACGATCACGGCGCGCAACGGCAAGTCGGCGACATTCGGATCGCTCGCCCATCGGGCGGCCGCGCCAGCCACCCGGCGGGTCCGCGCCCAGCTCAAGCCCCATGCCCAGCTCAAGCTGGTCGGCACCCCCCAGCGCCGGGTCGATGCGCTCGACATCGTCACGGGTCGCAAGCAGTTCGCGATGGATCTCGACGTGCCCGGCGCCCTGCCCACGATGGTCTGCCGCCCCCCGACAATCAACGGGGGCGCCGTGTCGGTCAAGAACCTGGCCCAGGTCAAGGCGATGCCGGGTGTGACCGACGTGGCGATCATCCCCCACACACAGTTCGTGCCCGGCGGCGTCGCGGTGCGCGCCAAGACATTCGGGCAGTGCATCGACGCTATCCGGGCGCTCGACGTCGTGTGGGGAGCCGGCTCGGTCGACGGCAAGTCCGACGAGAGCGTCCTGGCTGACCTGAAGGCAGGCGAGATACCCCTTGAGCCGCCGGATCCGCTGGCCAGCCACGTCGAGCAGCAGTTCACCTTCTACTTCCGCCCGGGCGATCCGCTGGAGACCAACTGCGCGATCGCCAACGTCACAACCTCGAGCGCCGAGGTCTGGTCGAGCCTCAAGTCGCCGATCTACGCGCAGGAGCAGATCGCGACCATGCTTGGGCTACCGGTGACCGCGGTCACCGCCCACGTGACGCAAGGCGGCGGGTCGTTCGGGCGCCACCTGTTCGCGGACGCCGCCTTCGAGGCGGCGGCAATCTCCAAGGCGATGGGCAAGCCGGTGAAGCTGATGTGGCACCGAACCGACAACTTCCGCCAGGGGCGAGTTCACCCGATGTGCCTCTCCCGGGTGCGGATCACCTACTCGGGCGCCAACGTACTGAGCTTCGAGCAGCACCACACGAGCGTGGCCACCGACTTCACGCATGGGCTCGGCGAGATGCTGAGCTCCAACTACGGAGCTCTGCCCGAGCAGGACTACCTCGGCTACTCGCAGAGCGTGTTCAACCTGACCGCCAACGTCCCGTACAACTTCGGGGTGGCGAGCCAGGCGCTCAACGAGGTCTACAACTACAACACGTTCAACACCTCGAGCGTGCGCAACATCTACAGCCCCGAGGTATGCACGGCGACCGAGCTGATGGTCGACCAGGTCGCGGCCAAGATGAAGCAGGACCCCTACCAGTTCCGCCGCGCGTTCGTGCGCGACGCGCGGATGAGGGCGGTGCTCGAGGCGGTGGCCAGGGCGGGCAAGTGGGGTCGCCCGATGCGGCCGGGAACCGCCCAGGGGATCGCGATCCACACCGAGTACAAGGGGCGGGCCGCGTGCCTGGTGGAGATCGACTGCCGGCCCAAGACGGCGGGCCGCCGGATCCGCGACGCGTTCACCGGCCCGCGCGTGACCAAGGCGGTGTACGCGGTCGACGTCGGCCTGCCGATCAATCCGCTTGGGCTGAAGGCTCAGATGATGGGCGGGATCATGGATGGGATCGCGCAGGCCCTGACCTACAGCCTGCACCTGAAGGACGGCTACTTCCTCGAGGGGAGCTGGGACAACGCGTACTACACACGCCAGTGGAACACCCCTCCGCACGTTGAGGTGATCGTGATGCCGGCAACCGGCAACGATCCGGGCGGCGCCGGAGAGTTCGGAGTCGCCGCCTCGATGGCAGCAGTCGCTTGCGCGTATGCCCGGGCCACCCGCCATCTGCCGACGAGCTTCCCGGTCAACCACAACCTGCCACTCGGGTTCGCGCCGCTGCCCACCGTCCCACCGGTCCCGCAGTCGCCCACCGATGGCCTTCAGAAGGCGTTTTAGGAGCCTTTCGTGCCAACCCACAGTTTCATCCTCAACGGTCAGCACGTATCGGTCGACTGCGAGGACGACGTCAGGCTGCTCTGGGTGCTACGCGACCTGCTCGGCGTTCACGGGCCGAAGTACGGCTGTGGGCTCGAGGTGTGCAAGGCCTGCACCTGCCACATCAACGGCAAGGCGTTCAATCCCTGCAGCGTGCCGGTATCGGACATCAAGGCAAGTGACGAGATCACGACGATCGAGGGCCTGCCTAGCACTGTGGGCAAGCAGCTTCACCCGATGCAGGAAGCCTGGCTCGAGTACGACGTCGCCCAGTGCGGCTACTGCCAGCCCGGGCAGATCATGGCGGCGGTCGCGCTGGTCAAGGAGGTCAAGGCGTCGGGTCGCCAGATCACCGAGGCCGACCTCGACCACCTCCGCAACATCTGCCGGTGTGGCACCTATCCGCGCATCCGCGCGGCGATAACGGCTGCCGCTGAGAAGATGTAAGGCGGCGGCTCCGGGAGCCACGGTGAAGGATGTCTTAGCTGAGGTCGAGGCCTGGGTGCAGCGCGGCGACAAGATCGCGCTGGCGACAGTGGTCGACGTGCAGCGCTCGGCTCCCCGGGCGCCCGGCGCCAAGATGGCGATCAACGACCGGGGCGAGATAGCCGGCGGGGTGTCCGGTGGGTGCGTCGAGGGGTCGGTCGTCGAGATCGCCGAGAGCGTCCTGCTTGGCGGACCGCCGCGCCTGGCCCGGTTCGGTATCGCTGACGCCGACGCCTGGGGGATAGGACTGCCGTGTGGCGGCGAGATCGATGTTTGGGTCGAGGCCTACCGGCACGGCCGGTTCGCCGCGATCGCGGCCTCTGGCGGACGCGCGGCAGAGGTGACGCTGCTCGAAGGGCCCACGGCGGGCGCCAAGCTGCTGCTCGAAGCCGACGGGGCCCGCGCTGGTTCGCTGGGCGCGCCCGGGCTCGACGACCACGCGATCGGTCTTGCCTCCGAGCTTCTGTGGAGCGGCACCTCGGCGCGACGCGGCGGGATCTTCGTCGACGTGGTCGCGCCGGCGCCCAGGCTGGTCCTGTTCGGCGCGGTGGACATGGCCGCGCCACTCTGCGAGCTGGCACGAGCGACCGGATGGCGTCCGTTCGTTGTCGACCCCCGGGCGCGGTTTGCCACTCGCGAGCGCTTCCCAGGTGCCGAGGAGGTGATCGTCGCCTGGCCGGAGGAAGCCTTCGCGCGTCTCGGAGGCATCGATCGCGCTACGTCGATCGTGGTGCTGACCCATGACCCCAAGCTCGACGATGCGGCGCTCATGATCGCGTTGCGCTCGCCGGCGCCGTTCATCGGCGCGATGGGTTCGCGGCGGGCCCAAGCGGCCCGGCAAGAGCGGCTGCTGGCGGCGGGCCTCGCCGAGGAGGCACTCGAGCGGCTGTCGGCTCCCGTGGGCCTGGATCTCGGCGCGATCGCGCGGGAGGAAACCGCGATCTCGATCCTGGCGGAGGTGATCGCGGCAAGTCACGGGCGCTCGGGCGGTCGCCTGGCGCAAGCGGGCGGCCGGATCCACCAGGTACCTGCTTGATCGGGGGGTTGATCCTCGCCGCCGGCGAGGGCAAGCGGTTCGGCCAGGAGCCCAAGCTGCTGTCGCCCCTGGCGGGACGGCCGCTGCTCGAGCACGCGGTCCGCGCGCAATGTGAAGTTGCCCGGCTCGAGACGATCGTCGTCGTGCTCGGTGCCCACGCCGACGAGATCAGGGCAAGGCTCGACTTCGGGCGCGCGAGACCGGTGTTCTGTGCCCCCTGGAAGCTTGGCGTCTCGCAATCGCTTCGCCGCGGGGTCAGCGAGCTGGGCACAGCGGACAAGGTGATCGTCACGCTCGGCGATCAACCTCTGATCACTCCCGCCGCCATCGAGCGGATGGCGGCCGAGCCACCCGGGACCCGGGCCCTCTACGACGGCACGCCGGGGCATCCCGTCGTGCTCGGCCCCCAGCAGATCGCCGCGCTAGCCGAGCTCGACGGAGACCGAGGGGCGGGTGGGCTGCTGGAGGGTGGACGAACCGTCGAGTGCGGTGGGCTGGCCCGCGGCTGGGACATCGACACGCCAGAGGATCTCGAGGCGGTCCGAGCCCTGGTTGAGCCGGACACCGCCGCCCGTCTAGGAGCCACGCCTAGATCGAGTGTGCCGCCCCCCGTCTAGGAGGCACGCCGACCTCCGGCAGACCGATGCGGTCGCGGCGGTCGCGGCCGGCGCGGCGGTGAGGTCCCGGAGAGTGTGGCCTGGATCTGGGAAAGCGCTCGGCCAAGCGCGTCGACCTCGTGGGGCGGGAGCTCGTCGAGGAGGGGCGCGAATCGCTCGTTTAGAAGCGCCTCGACGGACGACAGCGCTCGGGCTCCGCGCGCCGAGAGCCGGAGCTCCCGGCGCCGGCGATCCGCGGCGAGCTCTGAGCGCTCGATCAGGCCGTTCTCGGTCAGGCCCGTGAGCAACTGCGAGACCGCCGGCGCGGAGACGCCGGCGCGGCGCGCAAGCTCGGATCCCGACACCGGTTCGCTTTCGATCGCCAGCAGGGCGAGGAACTGGCTGACGGTCAGGGGAGGCGTGTGGCCGGAGAGCAGACGCTCGGTCCAGCGGCCAATCAGCAGTGCGACCGAGACGAGCGCCCCGGCGCCTGGCTCCGACGCGCGCGCCCCGGCGCCTGGCTCCGTCGCGCGCGCCCCAGCGCTGCGCGCTGTGGAAGGACGTCTAGGAGGCATTAGATAAGATCACTTAAGCTTTAAGTCGCATTACCAATGACAGTGTGACATCACCGTGATCGGCATAGTCCAGCGCTTCGGGGTCCTCGGCGTGTTTCTCCTCATGGTCCCGGAGAGCGCGTGCGTACCTGTGCCCAGCGAACTGACCCTCCTCTTCGCCGGGTTCGCCGTGCACCAAGGATGGATGAGCTTTCCACTCGCCGTACTGGGGGCCACCGCCGGCAACCTGGTTGGGTCGCTGCTCGCCTACCAGCTAGGCGCCACACACATGCTCGAACACGTCCCAGGCGTGCGGCGCGTCCTCGACCGGTGGGGCGGGCTGCTCGAGCGGCATGGCACGCGCGCGGTATTCATCGCGCGACTGCTGCCCCTGGCGCGGACGTTCGTTTCCTTGCCGGCGGGCGCGCGCCACGTCCGCGTTGTGCCGTTCATCGTCCTGACCGCGCTCGGCTGCGGGCTGTGGGCGACCGGGTTCGTGCTGGCAGGCACGCTGGCCGCGCGCGCGTGGGCGACGGTTGACTCCTACGCCGGCCGCGTGCTGCTCTTGGTCGGTGCCGCCGCCGTCCTGTGGTCGCTGGTTCGGCGAGGCCGGTCCTAGGGCTTGCGGGCCCTGTGACCCGCCCGAGCGTCGCCAGCATCAACGCCCGAAGCAGTGCAAGCCGCAAGCCCGGCACCGACGCGAGTCTAAGTGCCAGGCAACCCCTCTACCATCCGCGCTGTGAGGAGGTTCCGGGTGCTCGTCGCGGTGCTATGCGGCGCCGGCGCGCTGGCGCCGCCCGCCCACGCCGTCGTGGGGGGAAAGCCGGCCGCGCCCGGGGAATTCGAATACGTCGCGGATGTCCTGATCGGGGGCGACTTCGGTTGCAGCGGGACGCTGATCGCGCCGCGATGGGTCCTGACGGCCGGGCACTGCGGCTCGATTACCGGCTCGCTCAGCGAGGGACTCGCGCCCTCGCAGGCGACGTGGCCGGCGTCCTTCTACAAGGTGCAGCTGGGGAGCATCTACGCCGACGGCCGCGGTGCAGAGACGCATTCGGTAACGCGCGTCCTCGTCGACAGCGACTACATCATCACCAACGGAGTCGGCAACGACGTGACCCTGCTCGAGCTGGACCATCCGTCTCGAGTCAGGCCGATGCTGATCGCCGCCCCGGTTGAGCGCCAAGACTGGCGACCGGGAGTGCTGTCGACGATCGCCGGCTTTGGAACGACATCGGAGAGCGCGCAGACCCCGCCACCGACGATGCGCTACGCCAAGGTCCCGATCACTACCGACAGCTACTGCGCCGCGGCCTATCCCAACGGGCTGAGCACCGCCGCCGACGATGGCTACTTCGACCCCAAGACGATGTTCTGCGCGGGATATCCGCAGGGGGGAACCGACACCTGCCAGGGTGATTCAGGTGGCCCGCTGCTCGTCCCAGTCGGCGGGGGGGTCCTGAGGCTGGTGGGTGCCACGAGCTTTGGCAGGGGGTGCGCGGAGGCCGGCCATCCGGGCGTCTATGCGCGGCTGGCCGAGGGTCCGATAAAGGCGTTCATCGCGCGGTTCGTACCGAGCGCGTTTGCGCCCAATCCACCCGTCAGGCGCCGACCAAAGCGGCACAAGCGACGGGGGCACAGCCGCCGGCACCGGCACGCTCGCTAGAGCTTCAGACCCGAGCGCCGGCTAAGCGGCGCGCAAAAGATCGCACTCACGCAGGGCGAGGCAGAACGGCTCGACGACATCCGGGTCGAACTGACTGCCCGCGCAGCGGCGGAGCTCGGCGATCGCCTCGCTTTCGGACATCGCCTTGCGGTAGGGCCGATCGCTGGTCATCGCATGGAAGGCATCGCACACGGCGATGATCCGCGACCCGAGCGGGATCTGTGCGCCGGCCAGTCCGTCCGGATAACCGGTCCCGTTGAAGTTCTCGTGGCTGGAGCGAACCAGCCCGCTGACATTTCGCAGCGCGGGCGCCGCGGCCAGGATGCGCTCTCCGACGAGCGTGTGGCGACGGATGAACGCCCACTCGTTCTCGCTCAGCGCATCCGGCTTGCTGAGGATCGCGTCGGGGATCGCCACCTTGCCGACGTCGTGGAGCTCGGCGGCCTGACGGATCTGCTCGACCTCGCTTTCCGCGAGCGCGAGCCACTCCGCCGTCGCGGTGGCCAGCTGGGCGACGTCCTTGAGGTGGCTGCCGAGCTGCGGATCGCGTTCCACGAGCGCCGTCACGAGCACGTCACCCGATTGGCGGGAGGCCGACGGCCGGCTGCTCTGCTTGTGGGCATACATGCGCTGGTCGGCGATGCGAAGTGCGGTCGCGGGATCGTCCGCCTCATCCGGCAGCAGGACGAGCCCATAGGAGCAGCCGATCGCAAAGCCCTCGCCACGCTCTGTCAACGCGCGGGCCGCTGACTCGATCGACTTGAGCGTGTCATCCCACCCGTCGGATTGGCTGCGATCGGTGACCAGCACGCAGAACTCGTCGCCGCCCATCCGGTAAGCCGTTCCTCGCTCGCCGACTTGGTCGGCGAGGCTCAGGCCAAGACGCTGGAGCAGCGCGTCACCGGCGGGGTGGCCGAAGCTGTCGTTGTAGTGCTTGAAGCCATCGAGATCGAACAGCGCGAGTCCGAAGCGGTCGCTTTCCTGCGCTTGCGCCATGCGGCGCTCGAGCTCGAGGCCGAGCGCCCGGCGGTTGGCGAGCCCGGTCAGCGCGTCGGTCAGCGCCTCGGTTCGGCTGGTGCGAAGCAGACAGGAGTTCTCGCGCCAGGTGAGGGCCAGGCGGGCCATCACCACGAGGAGGGACGACGCGCACAGGACGATCGCGACCACACCCACCGCGTGGAAGCTCGACCACACGAGCAGGCCCAGGGCGGCGCAGGCAAAGCCGAGTGGCATGACGATCCCTCGTGCGCCGCCGCTCTCCGTCCGCGACCGCCTCGTGCGCTTGCGCGGCAGCCACGCCGCCCACCCGAACAGGATCGGTGAGACGTACCACAGCGGGTTGTACCAGTCACTTTGCTGGTAGCTGCTGGTGGCGACCTTGACCAGGTAGAAGCTGTCGGAGACCCAGAAGGTGATCACCCCGGCGCCCAGCAAGAGCCAGACCCGGTCAACCTTCCAATTCCCCAGCGCGATCACTCCCACGATCAGGCCAAGCAGCAGCAGGTCGACGAGCGGATAGGCCAGATCGGTGGCCACGGCCAGCGTGCCGCCCGTCGCGTGGATGAGAACCTGCCGGACCACGACGGCGGCGCTGAACGCACCGACGCACAGCGACGCGCTAGCCGCGTCGGCGATCAGCGTGCGAGGCGCGCTACGGAAGCGCTGGCGGACCAGGGCAAAGATGCCCGTGAAGGCCAGGGGGCAGAAGGACAGGTATCCGGCGTCGGCCCAAGAGGGTACCGGAGGGCTCGACATGTTCGCCAGGTTGAGGTTCCAGTAGACGTCCCCGGCAGCCCAGCACAAGGCGCCAAGCCCGATCAGGATCCAGCCGCGCTCACCGCTTTTCCACACGCCGCGCGCGACCAGCAGGAGCGCCGCGACGAAGAATGGGATGTCGCTCGTGGCGCCCACGAACGCGGGGGACCTGTCCCAAGCTTTTACGAGAGTGTCGGCGAGCTCGTACGCGATTCCCCAGCCGCTGAGCAGCACGAGCAAGGCCACGACCGCGTGCGAAGGCAGTCGATCCTCACCCTGAGCAGGGACCGACCGCGCCGCGGGTCGGACCCGGTCTGACATACACCGGTTATCGGCAAAACTCGAGGAGCGCTTGACGCGGGAGCGCCTCAGCGACGGCAGGCGAGGCCGGCCGCGGTGAGGTCGCGACGCGCAGATCCCTGTCGTCCGGTGATTCGCTCATTGGTGGCTTGCGAGACGAGGTTCTCCAGGCTGCTGAGCGTCACATAGCCGTCGGCCTCGAGGTAGTTGAGCAGGCAGCCGCAGTCAATGAGCTGGGCGCCTGGCGAGCGCTCGCACCCGGCGACGAACTGTGCGTTCTGGGCGCTGCTCAGGGGCTGCTTTCCCGCCTCGGCGATCCCGTAGGCAAAGAGGGCGGAGACGATGACTGCCAGCACGGTGGCGGTTGGCAGCATCCAAGCAGGCGTACCCTTCGCGGCAGCCACGCCGTCCACCGCGATCACCTTCGTCTCGGCAGCTACGTCGCCGATCCGCTGACGCCGGGCCGGACCCGTGCGGACGATGCTGATCAGGCCGGAGACGTAGCAGGTGGGCAGCTGGTCGACTACGCGCAGGACCGAGCGGATCGCAATGGCCTTCGGCGTCGCCGGCCTGCCGTCTACCGAGACGACCTGAAGGCCGTAACGAGCCTTGCCGATCGTCTGACCACCCCGTGACTCGAGCACGAAGTGATACGCGGCGACCACGATGGCGAGGACGATCGCGTGTCCAAGTGTGGCCACCCGCCAGCGAAAAGCCAGGCAGAGCAGGAGGTAGACGCCGTAGACGATCAGGTAGTCGAGGCTCGCCGCGCGCAGGCGCCACCGCAGCGCCGCCTCGGTCGGCTGCTGCCCGTTATCGAGAACGAGCTGGGGCGCAGCAGCTGGGGCTGCGATCAGTCTCGGCGCGTCCCAGCCGGGGGGCGCGACCGACGCCGGCCCGTGAGCCTCCTCGAGGAAATCCATGGCCCCTCATCGGTGGCCGATGGTGAAAACGTAAGTCTTGGCGACGGACGTTCTAGTGCCGACCGCCGGCTAGAGCGAACCCAGCCACTCGAGCAGCGCTTGATTGACCGCGTCTGGGGCCTCCTGGTTGACCCAGTGACCGGCGCGCGGGACGACGATCGAGGCGCGCAGGTCGGTGACCCAGCCGTTCATCGCCTCGGCCGGCATGAAGTTACGAACCGGATCGCGCTCGCCGGTCAGGAAAAGCGCCGGCTGCTCAATTCGTCGGTCGCCCAGGTACGCGGTTCGCTCCCAGTTGCGGTCGATATTGCGGTAATAAGCAAGCCCGCCGGCAAATCCGGTCCGCTCGAACGCGTCGACGTACACGGCGAGCTCGTCCTCGGTCATGAAATGAGGCGGCTGTGGCTCCTCGCCAGTGTCCTTCGCCCACTCCGCGGTCCATACGCGCGAGGTGGTGAGCGTGCGACGTACGTCGCGCGAGAGCGCCTCCTCGGCAACGCCTGCCTTCTGGAACCAGACGATGTAGAAGTCATCGCCCATGTGCCGGCGGAGGATCTCGAGCGGCGGGGCGGGGGCACGCGGGGCGAATGGCACGCTGAGCCCCGCCACCGCGGAGATCCGATCGGGATGCATCCAGGCCGTCTTCCATGCGATGTCGGCGCCCCAATCGTGCCCGACGATGATCCCGCGCTCGGCCCCGGCACCATCGAGCAGGCTGAGCACGTCCTGGGCCAGGACGTCGGCAGCGTAGGCCTCCACCTCATCAGGTGCATCGCTGAGCCCAAAGCCGCGCATGTCAGGTACGAGGGCCCGATATCCGGCTGCGGTCAGCGCCGGGATCTGATGGCGCCAAGAGAAACCGAGCTCGGGAAAGCCGTGGAGCAACACGACCGTCGGGCCATCCGACGGCCCATGATCGGCGACATGAAGCTCGATTCCGTCCGCTGTCCGGACCCGCCGGCTGGCCACGGGTTGGAGCGTATCTGCCGCGGGTATGCCGGGGACCGTTGACCAAGTTCGGCTACACGATGATGACCGAGCAGTCGCGGCCCGATCTGCTCGTTCGCGACGTGCGAGAAGCCGAGGAGGCCGGGTTCGACTTCTCGGTGACCAGCGATCACTACCAGCCCTGGCTCGAGAGCCAGGGGCACTCGGGCTACGCGTGGTCGATTCTCGGAGCGGCCGCGCAGGCCACGGAACGGATCGGGCTGATGACGTACGTGACCTGCCCCATCCTCCGCTATCACCCCGCGGTGGTGGCCCAGAAGGCGGCGACCATGCAGATCCTCTCCGGTAACCGCTTCCGACTCGGCCTCGGGTCCGGCGAGAACCTCAACGAGCACGTGGTCGGCCAGGGCTGGCCGGCCGTCGGCGCCAGACTGGCGAGGCTGGCCGAAGCTGTAGAGATCATCTCGGCGCTGTTCGACGGCGAGGGCAGGGTCAACTACCGCGGTCGCTACTACGACGTCGAGCAGGCCAAGCTGTGGGATCTGCCCGACGAGCGGGTTCCGATCGGGGTTGCGGTGTCAGGCCCTGATTCCTGCCGGGTGGCAGGAAAGCAAGCCGACCTGCTGATCGCGGTGGAGCCGGAGCGGGAGCTCGGCGAGATGTTCGACGCCGCGGGCGGCGAAGGCAAGCCGCGCGTGGGTCAGCTCGCGCTGGCCTACGACGAGGACAGAGACGCTGCGATCGCCCGCGCACATGACCAGTTCAGGTGGTTTGGGTTTGGCTTCAAGGTCAACGCCGACCTTCCCAATCCCGAGTCATTCGAGGCGGCAAGCCAGTTCGTCACCCCCGAGGAGGTGGCGGAGGGGATCCCGTGCGGACCCGACCTCGAGCCGCACGTCGAGGCCGTCAAGCAGTTCATAGACGCCGGCTTTGACGAGATCGCGCTGGTGCAGATCGGCGCCGAGCACCAGCAGCCGTTCATCGCGTGGGCCGAGCGCGAGCTGCTGCCGGCGCTGCGCTCGCTTTAGAGAGCCTCTAGATCGGTGGCTCTCGACGGGGCCTCAGGCCGGGACCGTCGAAGCCGGGGCCTTCTCCTCCTGGCGCACCTTGCGCAGCTCCTGGCGGGCGATCGTCCGCTTGTGGACCTCGTCGGGCCCATCGGCCAGCCGCAGTGTCCGCAGATGGGCGTACATCGTGGCCAGCGGGAAGTCGCCCGAGACGCCGGCGCCGCCGTGCGCCTGTATTGCGCGGTCGATCACCCTGAGCGCGACGTTGGGCGCCGCGACCTTGATCGCGGCGATCTCGGTGCGGGCGTGCTTGTTGCCGACCGTGTCCATCAGCCACGCCGCCTTGAGGGTGAGGAGGCGCGCCATGTCGATCTCGATCCGCGACTCGGCGATCCAGTCCTGGATGTTGGCGCGCTCGGCGATCGGCTGGCCGAAGGTGACCCGGGAGGCGGCGCGCTGGCACATCAGCTCGAGCGCCCGCTCGGCTGCGCCGAGCGCGCGCATGCAGTGGTGGATGCGCCCGGGGCCGAGCCGAGCCTGCGCGATCAGGAAGCCGTCGCCCTCGTTGGCGATCAGGTTCGAAGCCGGCACGCGGACGTCCTCGAAGAGGATCTCGGCGTGGCTCTCCTGATCCACATAGCCGAACACCGTCAGGTTGCGGAGGATGTTGACGCCCGGCGTATCGGGCTCCACCAGGATCATCGACTGCTGGCGGAAGATTGGCCCGTCCGGGTCGGTCTTGCCCATCACGATCATGACCTTGCAGCGGTCGCGCATCGCACCGGATGACCACCACTTGCGCCCGTTGAGCACGTACTCGTCGCCGTCGCGTTCGATCCGGAGCTGGATGTTGGTGGCGTCGGAGCTCGCCACCTCGGGCTCGGTCATCACGAATGCCGAGCGGATCTCTCCCTCGAGCAAGGGGGCCAGCCACCGGTCCTTCTGCTCAGGCGAGCCGAACAGCGTGAGAACCTCCATGTTGCCCGTATCCGGCGCAGCGCAGTTGCATGCCTCGGAGGCGATGTGGCTGCGGCCCATGATCTCGGCGAGCGGGGCGTACTCGATGTTCTCGAGCGCGGGAACCGAGGCGTCGGGCAGCTCGTAGGGCAGGAACAGATTCCACAGCCCGCGCTCGCGCGCCCGCTCCTTGAGCTCCTCCATGACCGCCGGGTGCCCATGCGGGTTGCCGGCTGCGCTCAGCTCCTCGAGCTGCTCGTGGTAGACGGGCTCGGCGGGATAGACGTGGTCATCCATGAACGCGAGCAGGCGCTCGCGCAGCTCCTTGGCGCGGTCGGAAAGCTCAAAGTCCATGTGATCTGCTCCTTGGTCGGGCGGGACGGCCGGCGTGCATGCACGCCGGCCCCGCGGGCGCATGCGCCCGCGGAGGGGGCGGCGCATGCGCCGCCCCCTGAGCATCGTATTTCAATAAGGTGCTCGCGTTGGAGCTCACCGACCGAACGATCGTGATCACCGGTGCGGGGAGCGGTATCGGGGCCGCGCTCGCCCGCCGCTTTGCGCAGGAGAGTCCCCACGCGCTCGTGCTGGCCGACCTCAATCAAGCGGGTGTCGAGGCTGTGGTCGAGGAGGTGGGGGAAATCGTCCCCGCCTACCCGGTGAAGACCGACGTGGGCCGTGAGGATGAGATCGTCGCGCTGGTCGCGAGGGCGCGAGAGGTGGGTGGTCAGATCGACGTGTTCTTCTCCAACGCGGGGATCCCCGGGCCCGATGGTGGTCCCGAGGCCTCCGAGGAGGAGTGGGATCGCGCCTGGCGGATCAACACGATGGCCCACATCTGGGCCGCGCGCGCGGTGTTGCCCGAGATGGTGCAGCGGGGCGACGGCTACTTGCTGAGCACCGCCTCGGCGGCCGGCGTGCTGACCCAGGTGGGAGCGATGGTGTACTCAGTTACAAAGCACGCCGCGGTGGCGGTCGCCGAGTGGCTCTCGATCACCTATGGCGAGCAGGGCATCAAGGTCTCCTGCCTGTGTCCCCTCGGGGTGCGTACGCCGATGCTCGAGCTGGCGCTCGAGGACGCGGTGGGATCGGCGGCGCTCCTGCGCGACGAGCTGCTCGAGCCTGAGGAGGTCGCCGAGGCGGTGCTCGCCGGCATCCGGGAGGAGCGCTTCCTGATCCTGCCCCACCCGCAGGTCGCCAAGTACATGGGGTACAAGGCACAGGACAACGAGCGCTGGCTGGCCGGGATGCGGCGGATGGTGCGCGCTGCCCGTCAGCCCGGGGCCTGAGCGACGTCGCGGACTCCGATCGGCGCGCGCAGCACGGCGTCGGGAATCCCGAAGGCGTCGACCAGCGCGCCGGACATCTCGCGAACTTCGTTGCACAGCCGGTTGACCTCGCGGGTGAGCGCCTTGCAGCGAGCGCCGGTCAGCCGCCCGTGCTCCTGGAAGAACGCGCGGTCTGACTCGATCGTGTAGAGGGCATAGAGGTCGCAGACCGTGCCGAGGGCCGCCCGGCACTCCCCGTCCTCGCAGGCCTCGATCCCACGCGCGAAGGAATCGAGCACGAGCCGGTCGACGTGGGCGTGGGCGGCGGCCACGGCGTGGTTCTGCACCGCGCGGAACACTTCGAAGGCGTCGTATCCCTCTTCGAGCCCCCGCCGGAAGCGGCGGGCCACCGCGGCTGTGATGTGGCCTTCCCGCCAGTGGAATAGGTCGAGCTGTGACTCGCGCTCGAGCAGGTCGCCGACCTCGTCCACGCCCGGGACCACGTCGGCGATGACCTGCGCGATCTTCCGGGCGAACAGGCGCTCGACGATCGTCTCTACCGCCTGCTCGGCGACGAACATCACTGTCTCGCGCGGGTCGAGCTCGGAGAAGTGATCCTTGTAGTCGGTGAGTATGCCCTTGGCCACCAGCATCATCAGCACGGTGTTGTCGCCCTCGAACGTCGTGAACACGTCAGTGTCCGCCTTGAGCGCGGCGAAGCGGTTGACAGCCATGTAGCCCGCCCCTCCGCAGCACTCGCGGCAGGTCTGGATCGTTTCGGTGGCATGTGAGCTGGACACCGCCTTCAGGCCGGCGGCGAGCGACTCGAGCTCGCGCTGCTCGCGCTCGGCGGGATCGTCGCTCGAGAACAGCTGGTGGAACTTGTCGGTCAGCTCGGCCTGCGCGAAGTGAAGTGCATAGGTCTTGGCCAGCAGTGGCATCAGGCGGCGCTGCTGGGTGCGGTAGTCGAGGATCGGGATCTCATCGTCTTCCGGCGGTCCGAACTGCCGTCGCCGCAGCCCGTGGCGGACCGCGATCGTCAGCGCGGTCTTGGCCGCGCTACCCGATGCCGCCGCGATGCAGATGCGGCCCTGGACGAGGTTGCCGAGCATCGTGAAGAAGCGCCGGTTGGGGTTCTCGATCGGGCTCGTGTACGCGCCCTCGGCGCTCACCTCGCCGTAGCGGTTGAGCAGAGCATCCCGGGCACCCTCACGTGGTCGAACCAGATGCTCCCGTTGTCGACGCCGCCCAGCCCGAGCTTCTCCCCCGAGTCTTCGATCCGCACCCCCTGGCAAACGTGGCCCTTGGCATCGCGCAGTGGGACGACCAGAACATGGACGCCGTGACGCTCGCCGCCGACGATCAGCTGCGCGAACACGGCCGCCACCCGGCCGTGGCACGCCGCGTTCCCGATGTACTCCTTGCGCGCTTCATCATCGGGCGTGTTGACGACGAACTCCTGGCGCTCGGGGTCGTAGGTGGCGGTCGTCTCGATGCCCTGGACGTTGGAACCGTGGCCCGCCTCGGTCATGGCAAAGCAGCCCGCCAGCTCGAGTGTCGCCGTCTGCGGCATGTAGCGCTCGTGGTGGGTGCGGGTCCCGAGCGCGAGCACTACGCCGCCCCACAGCCCAAACTGCACCCCGACCTTGACCAGCAGCGAGAGATCGCCCAAGGCCAGCGCCTCAAACGCAGCTATGTTCGCTCCGGGATCATCCTGACCGCCGAACTCGGCTGGGAAACCGGGAGCCGCCATGCCCTCCTGCGCGAGCCACTTGGCCCATTCGAGCACCCGCTCGCGGTACTCCGGCGTAGGGAGGCTCAGCGGCGGCGCGAGCTCGGGCCGCGCGAGGGCCTCCATGATCCGGGTCCGCAATTCTCGATGGCGCCCGTCGAGAAGGCGCGTGAGCGTGGCGGGGTCGAAGCTCGCGGCCTGGGCGCTCACGCCAGCCATCGTCCGATCATATGGCCCTGCGCCAGTGGCGTGTCGGTTAGTGCGAGAGGTGCAGGATGTGGCGGAAGTGGCGGAAGAAGCGCGCCACTCCTCCGTGCTTTGTCGCGGCCAGCCCGGTCCCACCTAGGAACAGTGCGAACGCGCCGACGAGCAGGATGAGACCGACGAGCAGATCCGGCCAACGGCGTTCGAGAAACCCTCGAACGGTTCCCAGGATCCGCAGGGCGCGGTCACCAGCCAGGAGCAGCGTGAGCTCGATTCCCAACAGCGGCAGCACGAAGCAGATGTTGAAGAGCAGGAGCAGGAGGAGCTGGCGCCCGACTCCGAGCCGCGAGCCGACGATCGCGGCAATAGCCGCGAAGTACGGGAACGCGGTCGGCAGCTCGACCGCTGTGATCGAGGCGCCCAGCAGGACGCTGGACCTCCGCCTGGGCTTCGCGCTCGGTAGCGAGCGGGCACGCAGCCGGTCCCGGCCTCGCCAGATGATTGCCGCCGCGATGACCAGCACGACGCCCGCTACGATCTCCGCGACCGCTCGGTCCTCGTAGTCGGGGTGAGGGAGGACCGCGCGCAGGAGCTGCCCCGGGCCGATCGCGATCAGCGCGCCACCGAGCAGGTAGACGAGGAACACCGAGACCGTGAACTCCGCCACCCTTGTTCGCGGGCGCGACCCGGAGGCCAGGTAAAGCGCCGGCGCGATCGTCGAGGGGTTGAGCGAATCGGCCAGGCCGATCGTGATCATCAGGCCCATGAGGCGGAGCATGCGCGCAATTGTTGCCCCTGGCCAGGCGCGGGGCTACTAAGCGAAGTGCAGCTCTTCGTGTGCCGCGTCCGAGACCGGCTCGCGGCAGGTGGGGCACCACCACTTCACCTCGAGCGGTGTTGCGCACAGCGGATGGACAGGACGGGCTTCGCCCGGCGCCGCGCGCGCGCCCCAGCCGGCCAGCAGCGTGAGCACGTCGGCAAGCTCAGCGCCGGCGGCGGTCAGCTCGTACACGAACCGCGGTGGGCGCTCGGAGTAAGGCCGAGCCAGCAGGAGCCCCTCGTGTTCCAGGCGGCGCAGCCGCTGGGTCAGGACATTGGCGGCGATTCCCTCGACCTCGTCCTGGAGCTCGCCGAACCGGCGGGGGCCATCCAGCAGCGCCGCGATCACGAGCAGCGTCCAGCGATCGCCGACCCGCTCGAGCGCCCCGGCGAGCGCCGAGCGCTGAGGATTGCCAAGCGAGGTGGATGCGGTCACGCGCTTGAATGATAGACTAGTGACTTGCAAATGACAAGTAACTCTCTTGGCGGGGCGCGCGAGCGCGCTCGCGAGGCGCGCATATCGTGCCCGCGCCCGCCGCGGAGGAGGAAGGACCCAAGATGTCTGCACTGAACGAAATGGAGTCCGCGATCCACGGAGCGGCCGAGCGCCTGGGCGCATCGGTCGTCGGAATCGGCCGCGGATGGGGCCGGGGCTCGGGCTTCGTGATCGAGCCTGGCCGCGTTCTCACCTGCGCCCACAACATCCGCGGTGAGGAAGTAACTGTGAGCTTCAGCGAGTCGGCGCCCCACGTGGGACGCGTGGCCGGCATCGACGAGGAGCTCGACCTGGCTCTGGTCGAGGTCGACACCGATGATGCTGTCGCGTTCGCCTGGGAGGATGGAGGAGGAGGCGTTCCCGCGGGGCGGTTCGTGCTCGCGATGTCCAATCCAGGCGGTCGCGGGCTGCGTGCGACGCCCGGCTTCGTGTCGGGCGCGGTCCGCGCCTTCCGAGCCGGCCGGGGCCGTCGGCTGGCCGGCGCGATCGAGCACACGGCGCCTCTGCCGAGAGGATCGTCAGGTGGGCCGCTGATCGACGCGGAAGGCCGGCTCATCGGAATCAACGCCGTGCGCGTTGATCCGGGATTGATTCTCGCGATTCCGGCCGACAGCGCGACACGCGAGCGGATCGAGGCACTCGGACGGGGTGAGCGGCCACAGTCCGTCCGGCTCGGTGTCGCTGTCGCGCCGCCGCGGGTCGCTCGGCGCCTGCGCCGGGCGGTCGGCCTTCCGGAGCGCGATGGCGTTCTGATCCGCGCCGTCCAGGACGGTAGTCCCGCCGAACGGGCCGGGCTTGAACGCGGCGATCTGCTGGTGGCCGCGGGCAACGAGCCGCTCGATCGCCTCGATGCCCTGTATGAGGCGCTCGACCGGGCCCGCGATGCCGGCGAGCTGGAGCTGGGCGTGCTGCGAGGCGCCGACGAGCGCACCGTCCAGGTCGTCTTCTAGTCGGGAGGAGGAGCAGGTGGCCGTGATCGACGATCACAGGAGCACTGCCGAAGCCGAGGCTCTGGACTCCTACTCGCGGATCGTGGTCGATGTGGCCGAGCGGACCGCCCCGTCCGTCGCGAGCCTGCGTCTGACGCGGCGGACGAGGATGGGCCGGATCCCGGCAGGCGCCGGAAGCGCGGTCGTGCTCTCGAGCGATGGGTTCATGCTCACCTCCGCCCACGTCGTGGGCAGTTCTGCGCGGGGTGGCAGCGCCGCCTTCACGGACGGCCGGGAGCTGGGTCTCGAGGTGATCGGCGTCGACCGGCTGTCCGATCTGGCGGTCGTCCGCGCCGACGGAACCGATCTCGTGCCGGCGCGTCTGGGCGAGGCCGAGCGTCTGCGGGTCGGCCAGCTCGTCGTGGCGATCGGCAACCCCCACGGCTTCGCCGGATCGGTGACTGCGGGGGTCGTCTCCGCACTCGGCCGCTCGCTGCCCGCTCGCTCTGGCCGCACATTCCGCTACATCGAAAACGTGATCCAGACCGATGCCGCGCTCAATCCTGGCAACTCGGGTGGCGCGCTCGTCGACAGCCGCGGTTGCGTGGTCGGCGTCAACACTGCTGTGGCGGGGATCGGGCTGGGCCTCGCGGTCCCGATCAACACGGCCACGCGGAGGATCATCGGTGCGCTGATGCGCGACGGGCGCGTGCGCCGCGCCTACATCGGGGTAGCCGGCGGGCCTCGTCCGCTGCCCCCCCACGCCCGCGCCCGGCTCGGCCGCCGGGGAGGCCTCGAGGTGGTCGAGGTAGTACAGGATGGACCCGCGGCGCGCGCTGGAGTGCGGCCCGAGGATCTGATAACCGAGATCGACGGCTCACCGATTGAGCGGGCCGATCACATCCAGGAGCTGATGAGCCAGGAGTCCATCGGTCGCAGGATGGGCGTCAAGGTGCTGCGCGGCGACCAGTGGCTGGAGCTCGAGCTCGTGCCCGCAGAACTAGTCGAGTAGCTACACTCGCCCGAGGCGCCGGGCGGCGTTTGTAATCGCGCCTGAGACCGGCGCGGACCCTGATCACGGCTGACGGGAAGCACCAAGATGGCCCGCGGAGACGTCCGGATTGCCGTAACCCTCGCGTGCGAGGATTGCAAGCGCCGGAACTACCAGACGAACAAGAGCAAGCGAAACAACCCGGAGCGCATCCAGCTGCGCAAGTACTGCCGCTGGTGCCGGCGCCACACTGCGCATCGCGAAACTCGCTGAGCCCTCGGAGCTTTCGTGCCGCGTAATCGCAAACGTGCAAAGGAGCGCCGCGGTCGGCGCCCGCCAGACAGGGGCCAGCCCAGGTCTCGCCACGGCGGGCGCCGACGCCGGCGCCCCCGATCCGATCGCGCACGCTACGCCGGATGTCGAGCTCGTCGACGCCCAGCTGGCTGTCGGGCGGCCCGAGCCCTTCGACGAGGACGATCCCGAGCTCGAGGCCGAGCTCGAAGCCGAGCTCGAAGCCGAGGCGGAGGCCGAAGCCCCTCAGCCGGCGGATAGCGGGGATGGGCGCGGAGGCGACGGCAGCCGCGGAGGCGGTGGAGGTCGAGGAGGTGGTGGTGGAGCGGCGGTTCCGGCCGGAGCCGCCGTGCCGGAGCCGCGGCCCCGGCCGCTGCCTCGGTTGCTCGCGTTCCTGCAAGGAAGCTGGCGTGAGCTACAGCGAGTACAGTGGCCGGACCGGCGCCAGGTCGTCCAGGCGACCAGCGTCGTGCTCGGCTTCGTGATCGTCGCCGGGCGTCTTCCTCGGCGTGGCCGATCTGCTCGCGGGCCATATCGTCACTCTCATACTCAACGGGCATTGGTGACCTGTAGGACATGTTTCGCTGGTATGTCGTAAACACTTACTCCGGACACGAGAACAAGGTCAAGCAGAACCTCGAGCACCGCGTGGTGTCGCTTGGGCAGCAGACCGCTGTCCGGCAGATCGTGGTTCCCACCGAGTCGGTCTCGGAGATGAAGGACAACCAGAAGAGTCACCGTCGAGAAGCGCACGATGCCCGGCTACGTGCTCGTCAACATGGACCTCAACGAGGACTCCTGGAGCCTCGTGAAGGGCACCCCCGGCGTCACCGGGTTCGTAGGCGCGTCCAACGAGCCGGTGCCGCTCACCCAGGACGAGGTCAACCGCCTGCTCCACCGCGAGCAGGAGGTCCGGCCGCGCAGCCGCGCCCAGTTCTCGATCGGCGAATCGGTCAAGGTGGTCTCGGGGCCGCTGTCCGATTTCTCCGGCGAGATCTCCGAGGTCAACGAGGACGCCCAGCGGATCAAGGTGCTGGTTTCGATCTTCGGCCGCGAGACGCCGGTCGAGGTCGGCTTCGACCAGGTGAAGAAGATCTAGGGTTAGGAGCGCGATTCGATGGCCAAGAAAGTCCTCACCCAGATCAAGCTCCAGGCGCCCGCCGGGCAGGCCGAGCCCGGCGCCGCCGGTCGGCCCCGCGCTGGGCCAGCACGGCGTGAACATCATGGAGTTCGTCAAGGCGTTCAACGCTCAGACCCAGGGCGACGCCGGCACCGTGATCCCCGTCGTGATCACCGTGTACGAGGACCGCTCGTTCACGTTCATCACCAAGAGCCCGCCAGCCGCAGTGCTGATCAAGCAGGCGCTGTCGCTGGAGAAGGGCTCCTCCGAGCCCTATCGGGAGAAGGTCGGCACGATCACGCAGGATCAGCTGCGTCAGATCGCAGAGAAGAAGATGAATGACCTGAACGCCAACGATGTCGAGGCCGCGGCGAAGATCATCGCGGGCACCGCTCGCTCGATGGGCGTGGAGGTGGTCTAGTGGCAGACCACGGCAAGGCGCACCTCGAGGCCCGGCAGCAGATCGACCGGACACGCGAGTATCCACCGGCCGAGGCGATCTCGCTGGTCAAGCAACTCTCGCACGTCAAGTTCAACGAGTCGGTCGAAGTGCACGTTCGGACGGGTTTGAACGTGCGGCATGCCGACGAGCAGCTGCGCGGCACGATCGCGCTGCCCAACGGCCTGGGCAAGGAGGTCAAGATCGCCGTATTCGCGCAGGGCGACAAGGCGCGGGAAGCCGAGCAAGCGGGCGCCGACGTCGTCGGCGGGGAGGATCTGGCGCAGCGGATCCAGGACGGCTTCGACGACTTCGACGTGGCAATCGCAACGCCCGACCTGATGCCCGTTGTGGGCCGGCTCGGCCGGATCCTCGGGCCCGCCGGCAAGATGCCCAATCCGAAGGTCGGCACGGTGACGATGGACGTCGCCAAGGCGGTCGAAGAGGCCAAGGCGGGGAAGGTCGAGTACCGAACAGACCGCAACGCGATCGTCCACCTGGTGATCGGCAAGCGCGACTTCGAGGACCGGGCGCTGCTCGAGAACTATGCGGCGGTGATCGACGAGCTGATCCGCGCCAAGCCCTCGGCGGCCAAAGGCCGCTACATCCGCTCGGTCACCCTCGCCACCACGATGGGCCCGGGCGTCAAGGTCGATCCGAGCTCGCACCCGCGACATCGTCGAGGAGGCGGGGGCGCCGCAGCCGGCCCGGGACGCGGCCGCCGCGTAAACTGGAGAAAGTCTGCCGAAGACCTCCGGCGGTCGAACCGTAAGTCCGGAGCAGGTGGAAGCTCGACTGCGACCTCGGGTCGCCTCTCGACCTCCCCCTGCCCACGAGTCGAGAGCACATGAACCGAGAGCAAAAAGCAGCCGTCGTCGAGGAGCTCAGCGAGCAGATCCAGGCCGCTGAGGCGATCTTCGCCGTCGACTACCGAGGAATTTCCGTTTCCGACGCGGCGGAGCTGCGCGCCAAGCTGCGCGAGGCCGGTACCCGATTCCGGATCGTCAAGAACTCGCTGACCGAGCGCGCCACCGATAAGGCGAGCGCGGACGCCCTGCGCACGCTGCTCGAAGGTCCCACGGCGCTGGCTTTCGTCAGTGGCGACGCTGCCCTGGCGGCCAAGGCGCTGAATGACGCGGCGCGAACGCTAGGGACGCTCGAGTTCAAGGGCGGCCTGATGGACGGCAACGCGCTGAGCGCCGACGACATCCGTTCGATCGCGCGCCTGCCCGCTCGGGACGTGCTGCACGGCCAGCTGGTGGGGACGATCGCAGCGCCGCTGTCCGGGCTGGCGCGGACGCTGAATGCGTTGATCGCGGGCGTCGCGATCCAGCTCAAGCAAATTGCCGATCAGGGGCTGGTCTCAGGGGAGGACGCGCCATCCGCGTCCGAAACGGCTGACGCGGATGCGTCGGAAGCCCCGCCTGCCTCCGAGACGGATGCGGCCTCCGAGACGGATGCGGCCTCCGAGACGGATGCGGCCGCTGAGACGGATGCGGCCGCTGATGACTCGACACAGACTTCGACACAGACTGAACCTGACGCCTCGGAGCCTGAGGCCGAGGAAGCAAAGGAGGAATAGCCAATGGCCACCAGTACCCAGGAATGGATCGACGAGCTCAAGAGCATCTCGGTGCTGGAGCTCTCAGAACGGATCAAGGCACTCGAGGAGGCGTTCGGCGTCTCGGCGACCGCGGTCGCCGCGGCGGCTCCGGCGGCGGCGGTCGGCGCTGGCGGCGATGGCGCCGGTGCAGCCGAAGAGGAGTCGAGCACAGTCGACGTGGTCCTGACCGCGGCGGGCGACAAGAAGATCCAAGTCATCAAGGTCGTGCGCGCTGCCACCGGCCTGGGCCTCAAAGAGGCCAAGGCGCTGGTCGACGAGGCGCCCAAGCCGGTCAAGGAGGGCATCGAGCGCGAGGAGGCCGACAAGCTCAAGTCCGAGCTCGAGGAGGCCGGCGCGAGCGTCGAGCTGAAGTAGCGCGCGTCAGGCCCGAGCGGGCGCAGCTGGGCTCGAAGCGACTAGCGACCGAGCGCCGCCCCGCCGCTCCGGGCTCGCGCGCAGTGGCTCGGCCGTGGCCGCGAGACGACCTCGATCAGCGCGTCGACGACGCGCGGGTCGAGCTGCGACCCCGACGCCGCCATCAGTTCCGTCCATTGCGGTCTCGTAGCGAGAGCGCCTTGCGGTAGACCCGGTCGGTGCGCATCGCGTTCCAGGTGTCGCAGCAGGCGATGATCCGCGACTTCGAGCGGGATCGCTTCGCCGGCGAGGCCGTCGGGATAGCCGCCGCCGTCCCACCGCTCGTGGTGGGAGCGGACGATCTGGCCGACCTCGCGCATGAAGCCACCGACCCGCTCGAGCATCCTCTGGCCCTCGATCGTGTGAGTCTTGATGATCGTCCACTCCTCCGGATCGAGCTTGCCGGGCTTGTTGATGATGTCCTTGGGGATCGCGATCTTGCCGACGTCGTGCAGCAGCGCGCCGAACTCGATGTTTCGGCAGCGGTCGGCGTCGAGCCCCAGCCGGTCGGCGACCTCGAGCGACAGCTGGACCACGCTCTTGCTGTGCATGCCCGTGTAGCCGTCGTCCGCCTCGACCACGTCGCCGAGCACCAGCGCGGTCCCCGGTAGGCGGTAGTTGAGCTCGAGCAGGCTTCATCAAGCCGGCCGTGGCGCTCGCGTGCGAACACGGCCAAGATCGCCAGCAGCGGGACGAGCGAGAGGAGGGCCACCGTCGAATGCTCCATCTGCCGGGCGACGACAAGGCCGATCCCCGAGAAGGCGGCGTCGATCGGGTACACCCACGCGTAGGAGATGTGCTCGCGCAACCCGACCGCGCGCTCGATCCGCGATGCGCGCCGCCGAAGCGGCAGCAGTCGGCCGCGAACTGACCGAGCAGCGCGAGCACGCAGGACGAGCGCGCGAGGCGGCGCGTGGCGGTACTCCCGCCGATCACGAACACCGCGGCTGGACCCAGGGCGAACCAGGCGTTGGTCGGCGTGTAGAGCAGGCGCTCGGCGGTCATCGACCCGCGCAGCAGGTCCGGGATCTCGAGCCGCCATCAGAGCGACCGCCACCGCCAGCGGGGACCAGCGTCACCGGCATCGTGAACAGCAGCGGCACGAACGCCAGCTGGGTCGGCACCGTGAAGCCGAGCGGCGTCTCGAACGAGATGCGTGCGGCGAGCGCGAGCACCACCATGCAGGCGAGCGCCGGAAGCATCGAGAAATCGCTCGGCGGGTGGATCCACACGAGCGCCGCGCTGGCAAGCACGAAGCCGCCAAGCACCACGCCCGCTGCCGTTCGCTCCCTCGGCGTAGGGGATGAGGCATCGCGCCGGAGCGTGCTTTCGAGCAGCTCCTGCTCGCTCGCGGTTGGATCAAGAGCCATCGCTCCGACTATCGGCAAACCAGCCAACGGCCGTGATCTTTTGGTGCGCTACCGCAATAGCCGTAGCGGAGTGAATGGGCGGACGATCTCCCCGCGAGCTAAAGCACACTAGAATTCTGTCGATAAGGGCTACAGACCAGCTGAAGGGGCAAACCCGGCGCGAGCCGGCGACGCAAAGCTAGAGGTCTCGCACTGGGCGAGATAGCTCGGCTGCCAGTGACACCACGGAGGTAGCGTCATGAAGCAGCTTGTAACTATCCGTCGTGCCGCATGCGTCGGTGCGGCTGTGGTCGCCTCATCTATCGCAATCCCGGTCTCCAGCGCGTCCGCCGCTTCGGGGACGTACGTCTCGACGTCCGATACCACCCTCCTCGGACTCTCGATTCCGGTACTCAGCACGACCACTACCACGCTGCCGGTGGCGGTTCCCGGGCTGCCTGACCTCAACGTCACGGGCAGCGAGAGCCTGGGCGGCCTGTCGCTGTTCAACCTGAACATCGATCCGCACATGGTCAAGTGACCCCGGCGAGCTATGGAGGGTTGGCAGGCTGATCGCGCTTTCGTGGCCGTAGCGCACGGCTACGCGTCGCGGCCAGAGCTCGGACCGCACCGATGGACTTGAGCCGGGGCGAGGATCCAAGCCTCGCCCCGGCTCATTGCGTTCGCGTCGCAGCCGACGGTCGAGCAGGGCGGAAGCGGACCCGGCAGACGTCCTTGCCACTCAGCGGACGGGGACCCGGCAGACGTCCTTGCCGCCCGCCCCACGGCCCTTGCCACCCGCCTCATTTCCCCCTACACTGCCGCGGTCAGCCAATAGCCGTAGCCGTCCCACTAGTAGGCGTCGCGCCACATACGCGGTGATCCTGGGGCGGGGTCCGTGAGAGCTGATTGACCCTGCACAGGGCACCGATGCCGTGTGCTATCTTTGCTGGTCGTGCTCTAGGAGCACTGGAAGCCTCTGCCGACGGCCTTCGAGCGGGTCCGGACGGGGTCTCCCGGGGCTCCGAACAGCGCGGTCTCTGCCTCCCTCTCGACCGCCCGAGGAGTCGCCGTCTTGGCAACCAGTCACGCCCCCCGGACGCGCCGGAGCTTCGCGCGTCTGAACAAGGTTCTCGATGTCCCCAATCTGATCGATATCCAGCGCAGGTCCTTCGAATGGCTGACCGATCCCGTCAAGGGCGGTCTGCGCGAGACGATCGACGACGTCTCGCCGATCGAGGACTACACGGGAAACCTCGCCGTTCAGTTCGGTGAGCTCGCCTTCGACGAGCCCGTCGCCAGCCTCGAGCAGTGCCGTGAGAAGGATTTGACCTACTCGCGGCCGCTCACCGTAACGGTCTCGTTCATCAACCGCGAGACGGGCGAGATCCGAGAGCAGTCGGTGTTCATGGGCGACTTCCCCTGGATGACCGACCGCGGCACGTTCGTCATCAACGGCACCGAGCGGGTCGTCGTGACCCAGCTCGTACGCAGCCCGGGCGCCTACGTGATGGAGCCAGCAATACATC
>CAWDNF010000015.1:0-19549 GCA_963803595.1 uncultured Solirubrobacterales bacterium | reverse complement strand
AGGACAGGCTCACGGGCGGAGGCGTCGCGGTCACGGTCATGGCCAACTACGGCTTTCACCAGGCGATGTGCGAGCACGGGATAGAGGTGGCCACCACTGCCGTCGGCGACCGCTATGTGCTCGATGAGCTGCGGCGACGCGGCTGGGTGCTGGGCGGGGAGCAGTCAGGTCACATCATTGACCTCGACTTCGCCCCCTCGGGCGACGGGATCGCGAGCGCGCTGCTCGTACTGGAGGCGCTGGGAGAACGCCAGCTGCACGAACGCGACGCGATTCGCAAGCTTCCCCAGCGACTGGTCAACGTGCGCGCCGAGGATCGGGCGGCGCTCTCGAGCGCACTCGAGGACCCAGAGCTGCGCAGTGCGATCGAGCGTGAGGAGTCACACCTGTCGGGCCGGGGACGCGTGCTGGTCAGGGCATCGGGCACCGAGCCACTGATCCGGGTGATGGTCGAGGCGCCGTCGGCGCAGGAGACCGAAGAGATCTCCAGGCGGCTGGTCGCCGCCGCCGAGCAGTCGATCGGCGCTAGCCGCCCGTAGCTCTAAAGTCAGGACGCAAATGTGCGGAATCGTCGGTTACGTTGGCGCGCGCGATGTCCAGCCGGTCCTGCTCGAGGGACTCGAGAAGCTCGATACCGGGGCTATGACAGCGCAGGCATCTCGGTGCTCGAGGGCGACGGGATCCGGGCGGTGCGCGCCGTCGGCAACCTGAGCCGCCTGCACGACGCAATCAGCGCGCATCGATCTCGGGGCGGGGCGGTGGCGCTCGCTGAGCGGCCGGCGGTCGGGACGGGACTCGGGCACACCCGGTGGGCCACGCATGGCCGCGTCACCGAGGAGAACGCGCACCCCCACTTCGACAACACCGAGCGCATCCACGTGATCGTCAACGGGATCGTCGAGAACTACGTCGCGCTCAAGTACCAGTTGATCGAGGAGGAGGGGGCGGTGTTCACGTCGGAGACCGACGCCGAGGTGATCGCCCACCTGATCGCCAAGCACAACGATGGCGACCTGGTCGACGCCGTCCGCCGCGCCTATGCGGAGCTGCGCGGGCACTACGCGTTCGTCGCGATGAGCGCTGATGAGCCTGGGCTGCTCGTCGGAGCACGCAAGGAGTGCCCGCTGATCGTCGGACGCGGAGAGAAAGAGCAGTTCCTCGCCTCTGGCATCCCCGCCTTCCTGCGCCACACCCGGCGCGTCCAGTACATCCACGACGATGAGATCGTGGCGCTTCGGCCGGAAGGAGTCGAGTTCCTCCGCGCCGACGGCACGCCGATCGAGCGTGAGGTAGTCGAGGTCGACTGGGACGCCGAGACAGCCGAGAAGCAGGGCTATGAGACGTTCATGCTCAAGGAGATCCACGAGCAGGCAGACGCAGTGGCCGAGACGATCGGCGAGCGGGCGGCGCGTGGGATCGGCATCGATCTGGGAGACCTGGGCGCGATCGACGACGAGCTGTTGCGGACGCTCGAGCGAATCGTGATAGTGGCCTGCGGGACCTCCTACCACGCGGGCCTGATCGGCCGCTACGCGATCGAAGAGTGGGCGCGCGTGCCGGTCGAGGTCGAGACTGCCTCCGAGTACCGCTACCGCAATCCGATCGTCGGGCCGGGCGACCTGGTCATCGGGATCTCGCAATCAGGCGAGACGGCCGACACGCTGGCGGCGATGCGGATAGCGCGCGAGCGCGGGGCCGCCGTGCTGGCGCTCACCAACATCATGGGCTCGGAGGCCACACGCGAGTCCGACGGCGTCCTCTACACGCGCGCGGGACTCGAGATCGGCGTCGCCGCCACCAAGACGTTCGTCTCCCAGGTCACCGCGCTATATCTGCTCGCACTGCGGCTGGTCGAGCTCCGGGGGACGATGGCGCAAGCCGAGCTCAAGGCAACGATCTCAGAGCTCAAGCGGCTCCCGCACCGGATCGCCGAGCTGTTCGAGCGTGACCTGGGCGGGATCGAGCGCATCGCGCAGCAACACAGCCGCAACGAGTTCTTCCTCTATATCGGGCGCCACGCCGGGCTTCCCGCGGCGCTCGAGGGGGCGCTCAAGCTAAAGGAGATCTCCTACATCGCGACCGACGCCTACGCGGCGGGCGAGATGAAGCACGGACCGATCGCGCTGCTCGACGAGAGTAGGCCGGTGGTGGTAGTGGCCACCGAATCGCCGGTCCTGGGGAAGCTGATCTCCAACATCCAGGAGGTGAAGGCGCGCGGTGCGCGAGTGATCGCCGTGGCCAGTGAGGGCGACGAGACGATCGCCGAACACGCCGATGAGGTGATCCGCGTACCCAGGACGCACTGGCTGCTCGCGCCGGCGCTCGCGGTCATCCCGCTCCAGCTGCTGGCCTACCACATCGCCCGGGCCCGCGGGCTGAACGTCGATCAGCCGCGCAACCTGGCCAAGACCGTCACGGTGGAGTGAGCACGGCCGCTGAGCACTCGTGGGAGGGAGGCGTGGGGATCGATCTGCTCGAGATCGAGCGGCTCGAACGCGCGCTCGACCGCCGGCCCCGGCTGGCCGAGCGGCTGTTCACCGATGCCGAGCGCGAGTATGCGGGCGCTCGCGCCCGGCCGGCGCAGCACCTGGCGGCCCGCTTCTGCGCGAAGGAGGCAGTCGCCAAGGCCCTGGGCCTCGACGCCTGGAGCTTCAGCGAAGTCGAGGTGCTGACTGGTGGGGGCCCGCCGTCGGTGCGACTGAGCGGAGCGGTGGCGCGCCGGGCGCAGGAGCTCGGCGTGACGGTCAGCGTGTCGCTGACCCACACGCGCCGCGACGCCGCAGCGATCGCAGTCGCGTGCTGATGGCGCTGCCCGCCTGGCTCGATCCTCTCTACGACTCCGGCCAGCAGCGGGCGCTCGACGAGTGGGCGATCGGCGAGCGCGGCATCCCCGGACTGGATCTGATGGAACGAGCGGGTACAGGTCTCGCCGAGGTGGTGATGGAGCTCGCACCCAAGGGACGGCTCGCCGTCGTTTGCGGGAAAGGCAACAACGGCGGTGACGGTCTGGTCTGCGCGCGCTTCCTGCGCGAGCGGGGACGCGAGGTTGAGGTGCTGCTGCTGGCCGAGCCGGACGAGCTGCGCGGCGACGCGCGGACAAACCTCGAGCGGCTACCGGGGGCGCCCCCCGTGCCGTTCCGGCAGGAGGCCCTGCGCGGCGCGGAAGGCATCGTCGACGCCATCCTGGGGACGGGCTTTACCGGTGAGCCGCGCGCGCCGGCGGCCGAGGCGATCGAGGCCATCAACGCGCACGCTCAGGGCGCGACGGTCGTGGCATGCGACGTGCCGAGCGGCGTCGACGCCTCGACGGGCGAGATCACCGACGTCGCCGTCCAGGCGCGCGCCACGGCGACTTTCCACGCGGCCAAGCCCGGGCTGTGGATCGCTCCCGGCAAGCAGCACGCCGGGACGGTACGGGTGATCGACATCGGAATCCCGCCCGGGGGGCCGGCCGAGGCGGCCATCGGCCTGATCTCGTCAGGCGTGCTCGACGCGATTCCGCGCCGCGGGCGTGAATCGACCAAGTTCGCCGCCGGGAGCGTGCTGGTATGCGGTGGCTCGACAGGTCTGACGGGTGCCCCGTGCCTCGCTTCGGAAGCCGCGATGCGGGCGGGCGCCGGATATGTCACGGCGCTCGTCCCTGGTTCGCTGCACCCGATCTTCGAGGCGCGCCTGCTCGAGGTGATGACGGTGCCGCTGCGAGATGCCGATGGCTCGCTGGCGGCCGGAGCGGCGGCCGAGGTCCTCGAGCGGACCGGAAGGGCCGACGCGCTCGTGCTCGGCCCGGGGCTGGGACGGGAAGCGCAGGCGTTCGAGCTCGCGCGCGGCGTGGCGGCCCGAGCCGAGGTCTCGCTGCTGCTCGACGCCGACGGCCTGAACGCACACGCCGGCGAGCTCGCGCTCCTGGCGGGTAGGAGCGCTTCGACCGTGCTGACGCCCCACGCCGGCGAGCTGGCGAGGCTGCTGGGCAGCGACTCGCGCGAAGTCGGTGCCCGGCGGCTGGCCTGCGTCCGCGCGGCGGCCGCCCAGGCGAATGCGATCGTCGTGCTCAAGGGCGACGATACGCTGGTCGCCGACCCCCGGGGGTCGGTGGCGGTCAGCCGGGGAGGAGCATCGGCGCTCGCCACGGCAGGGACGGGGGACGTGCTCTCAGGCGTGATCGGGGCCTACCTGGCCAAGGGGATGGACCCCTTCTGCGCCGCGTGCGCGGGGGTTCTCACACATGCCAGGGCCGGGCAGCTGTGCGCAGAGCGAATCGGGTCCGAAGGCGTCATCGCCAGCGACGTGATCGAGGCGCTCCCGGCGGTGCTGTCCCGGGCTCCGGGCGCGAGCTAATACCCTGGCGCCGTGCCGCTGCGCGCCCTGGCCAGCGTCAATCTCGCGGCGATCGAGCGCAATGTCGGACGGCTGCGTGCGCTGTTGGGCGGCGCGACGCAGCTGTGCGCAGTCGTGAAGGCAGGCGCCTATGGGCACGGTGCTGTCGCTTCGAGCCGGGCGGCGCTGGCCGGGGGGGCATCCTGGCTGGCGGTCGCGGCCGCCGGTGAGGCCGCCGAGCTCCGTGCCGCGGGGCTCGAGGCACCGGTCCTGATCATGGGCGCGCTCAGTCGCGACGAGCTGCCCGAGGCTCTCGGCGCCCGCGCCGAGCTCGTGGCCTGGAGCGAGGAGTTCGTTCAACGGGTGTCGGGGCTTGCCGATGCTCCCGTGCGCCTGCACGTGAAGCTCGACACCGGGATGGGCCGGCTGGGGACTCGCGAGCTAGGGGACGCGCTCGCCGTGGCCGAGCGCATCGCTGCGACCCCGGGGCTCGAGCTCGTCGGCGCGATGACCCATTTCGCCACCGCCGACGAGGACCCCGAGTTCCTGCGCGCCCAGCTCGCCAGGTTTGCGCCCTTCGTTGAGCGCCTACGCGAGCGGGTGCCGGGGCTCATCGCCCACAGCGCCAACAGCGCAGCGATCCTCGCTGAGCCCGCCAGCCATCTCGACCTGGTACGCCCGGGCATCGCGATTTACGGTGGCGATCCGATGAACCGGGATCCCTTCCTCCACGGGCTCGAGCCGGCCCTCTCGCTGACCAGCTACGTAGCGGCCGTGAAGCTCGCCAGGCCCGGCGAGAGCGCCGGATACGGCCGCCGGTTTGTGGCCGAGCGGGAGACCTGGATCGCGACCCTGCCGATCGGTTACGCAGACGGCATCAGGCGGAGCCTCTCGAACAACTGCGACGTGCTGATCGGCGGACGCCGCTATCCGCTGGTCGGCGCCGTCAGCATGGACAACGTGACGGTGGCCATGGGCGACCAGCCGGCCGCATCGGTCGGCCAGGCCGCGACGATCCTCGGCGCCGACGGCGGCGAGCGCCAGACGGCGGAGGAGCTCGCGGGGCGGATCGGCACGATCAACTACGAGGTCATGTGTGGCATCTCCTCGAGGGTGCCGCGTGTCTATCACCGCGACGGCGAGGCGGCGTGATCGAGCCTCGTGTCCATCCCCGCGACGGCGAGGCGGCGTGATCGAGCCTCTCGAGGCGCTGGCCGAGCTCGAGCTGCCCGCCTGGCTGGTCGGCGGGGCGGTGCGCGACCGTCTGCTCGGGCGTCATACCGCCGACTATGACGTCGTGGTCGGTGGTGACCCGCGGTCGGTCGCCTGGGACCTGGCACGCCGCGCGGAGGGCCATCCGTTCGAGCTCTCCGAGGCGTTTGCCGCCTGGCGAGTCGTGGCCCGCGACCGCTCCTGGCAGATGGACCTTCTGCCCTTGGGCGGCGGGACGATCGAAGGCGACCTGGCGCAGCGCGACCTGACGATCAACGCGATCGCGCAGCCGCTGCCGGCCGGCGAGCTCGTCGACCCGTTTGGCGGCCGCAGTGACCTCGAGGGGCGCAGGCTGCGCGCGGTCGCTGCCGGCGCCTTCGTCCGGGATCCGCTGCGCGTCCTGCGGCTGGCCCGTCTGGCATGCGAGCTCGAGTTCACGATCGAGGGGGGCACACTGTCGCACGCGGTCGAGGTCGCCCCGCGGCTGGCCGACGTGGCCCCCGAGCGAGTGTTCGAAGAGCTCAAGCGGATCCTCGGCTCGCCTCGGGCGGCCGACGGTGTCTCGCTGATGAACCAGCTCGGGATCGTCGCCGCCGTCCTGCCCGAGCTGGGGGATCTCCAGGGCGTCGAGCAGAGCCGCTACCACCATCTCGACGTCTATGAGCACACGCTCGCCGTGCTGGGCGAGACGATCGCCATCGAGGCTGATCCCGAGCGCGCGCTCGGGTCTGAGGCGGGGGCAGCCGACGAGCTACTGCGGGCGCCGCTGGCCAACGGCATGACTCGCTGGCACGCCCTCCGCTTCGGGGCGCTGCTGCACGACATCGCCAAACCCCGCACCCGGGCCGTGACCTCGCAGGGACGCGTCACCTTCATGGGCCACGATCGGATGGGAGCGGAGATCGCCGGCGAGGTGATGACTCGGCTGCGGACCTCCGAGCGACTGCGCGAGCAGGTTTCATCGCTCGTGCGCAACCATCTTCGGCTCGGCTTTCTCGTGCACGAGTCCCCGCTCTCGCGCCGGGCGGTATACGAGTACCTGGAGGCGTCCGAGCCGGTCGGGGTCGACGTCACGGTGCTCAGCGTGGCCGACCGGCTGGCGACACGCGGCGAGCGATCCGACGAGGCGATTGCCAAGCATCTGGAGCTGGCGCATCGGATGCTGGCCGAGGCTCTCCGCTGGGAGGCTGCGCCACCTCGGCCGCCGTTGCGGGGAGACGAGCTCGCCCGCGAGCTGGGCCTGGCGCCCGGGCCGGAGCTGGGGCGCATCCTCGCGGCGCTCAGGGAGGCGGCGTTCGCCCGGGAGATCACCACGCGAGAGCAGGCGCTCGAGCGTGCGCGGACGCTGCTGGCTGTCGATGGATAGCCTGCACGGCGGTGAGCGACGAGGACTGCATCTTCTGCAAGATCATCGCGGGAGAAATTGCGGGGCAGATCGTCCAGGAGGATGAACGGACTGTCGCGTTCATGGACATCAATCCGGCGACGCGCGGACATGCGCTGGTCGTGCCACGACGCCATGCCCGCGACCTGCTCGAAATCGAAGCCGAGGACCTCGAGGCTACGGCGCTGGCGGCGCAACGGCTGGCCAGAACCGCGTCGGAGAGGCTGGGCGCCGACGGCGTAAACGTCTTGAATTCGTGCGGCCGGGCAGCGTGGCAAACGGTGTTCCATTTCCACATTCACGTAATCCCTCGTTACGAGAGTGACCCCCTCCGCCTCCCCTGGATTCCGGCCGAGGGAGACCCCGATGAGATCGCCGCCGCCGCACGAGCGCTGCGGGGAGACGCTTGATACGGTTCGCGCACTTCGGGGCACTCGAGTAAGCCTCGCGACGCGCTTCACAGGTGGAGGGGAGGACATGACAACGGGTACCGTCAAGTGGTTCAGTGACGACAAGGGCTTCGGCTTCATCACGCCCGACGACGGCGGGCGTGACCTGTTCGTCCATTTCACGGGTATAGCCGGCGACGGCTACCGGTCATTGGCGGAGGGGACGAAGGTCTCCTACGAGGCCGAGGAGGGTCCGAAGGGCCCCAAGGCCATCAACGTCACCAAGCTCTAGCCGCCTCCCCCCTGGCCGAACGGCGGGGTCACCCGCCCGATAGGACGCTGCAAGCCAGTGCCCAGCGCGCTACTGCCGCCGCCATCTCGTGTTGAATGGAGGGCATGAGACGACCCTCCTGGAAGGTGATGGCGGCCGTCGGCGCTGGCATGGCGGTCGTGCCCGCGATCGCGATCGCGAACGTCTACGAGCTCGGCCAGACCAAGACCCCGCTGGTTTCACCGTCCTGCCCGCCCAACGTCCCATCCTCGCAATGCACGATCATCCTCACGCGCGTGACCGCGCTGGAGACGCTGCGCGATGGGATCACGTACCCCACCAAAGTCAAGACCGCGGGACGGCTCGTGGCCTTCACGGTCGGGCTCTCGGCGCTCTCATCGAGTGCTACGACCCGCAAGTCGTACATTCGATATCTGGACCAGGCCTACGGCGGCACGACCCAGCTGGGGATCGCGGTACTACGACCGGTCGGCAAGCACAAGAACTTCCAGTGGCAGACCCTCGCCGTCACCCCCCTCTACCAGGTGGAGCCGTATCTGGGTCGTGTCGTTCAGATCCCCCTGGACAGCTCGATCCCGGTGGTGCCGGGAGAGGTGGTGGCGCTGACCACGCCGACATGGGCCCCGGTGCTCTCGATCAACGTCGACCCAAAGAAGTTCGCCTACCGTCAGAGCCGGAGCGCCAACTGCAATAACCCCCCATCGTCGAGCCAAGCCCAGCTGACCCCGGGCAAGACGGCGAGTTACAAGTGCGACTATCCGGGGACCCGGGTCGAGTACTCGGTCACCGAGGTCTCATACCCGCTCGGGTCCGAGCCCCAGCACCAGGGCTCGACGACGACGGTGACGACGAGTACGACAACGCACACGACGACCACCAAGAAGCGCCGCTAGCAGGCGCCAGGGTTCTGCTGGCAGAACGAGCTCAGGCCTGCGCCGCCGCTGCTCGAGCCGCCTCCTGAGCCAGTCGTCGATCCGGCCGTGCTGGTCCCCGCCCCGCTCGGGGCGGCGGCTCCGCCTGAGCTCGATCCCGTAGCGCCACCTGTGGCGGCCGAGCCGCCCGAGGCGGCCGAGCTGCTGGGGCTCGTAGCGGAGGAAGTGGTCGCGGTTGACGACGTCGTCGTCGACGAGCTGGGTGCGGCGATGGTGCCCGTCGGAACGGTCAAGGAGGGGCTGCCCGACGTGTTGGCCACCGTCGGGTTGCTCCCGCAAGCGGCCACGAGCGCGCCGGCGAGCAGCAGCGCGGGGATCAGTGCCACCTTGACAGCCGCGCGTCTGGGATCGGCGAGCGCTATGGCAAAGAGGCGAATCAAGAACCGAGCGGTTCCATCCGCCTGCCGCAATTCGGACAGTCGTTGAGGTCCTTCTGGGTCAGCTGGTCGCACCAGTTGCAGAAGCGAAGGTTTTCCACCGCCCAGGGGAGCTCCGAGGCAGTCGGGCCCAGCGGCAGGAGGGCGGCCACGACCTCGAGCTCTTCGCCGCTCTCGCGGTCGAGATACGTCGTCCCCGGCTCAGCTTCGATCACGACCTCACGGCCGCTTGAGGGCGTCCGCATCCGGTACTTCTGGCGCGTCCTCATCCGAGGCCATGCTACCAGCGGGTCTCCGGGCGGCCCTCGGCGAGTAGGGGGTCTGCGGCGCCCGGGACGCCGTCCCTGGCGGCAGGGCCCCGGACCGGCCGCCTTGGGTAGAGTGCCGCCCGTCGCATGGTGCGTTCACGCAGTATGGTCGGGATCCTGGTGGCCGCCACGGCGGCCTTTGGACTGGGCGGTTGCGCGCTCAAGCACCCGGTTGCCAACATGGTGCGGGGCAAGCAGTTGTTCATCGCGAAGTGCGGCGTCTGCCATACGCTGGGTCACGCGAGCACGACCGGGACCACGGGGCCGAACCTCGACGTCGCGTTCAGGCAGGACCGGCGGGATGGGATCAAGAGCACCTCGATCGAAGGCCTGGTCGACTATTGGATCCAGTATCCGAACTCGCAAGGCGTGATGCCTGCCAACTGTGCCCCTGGCCCCAAGCGAGTGTTCTGCTTCAGCGAGCAGGATGTGCAGAACGTGGCGGCCTACGTGGCAGCGGTTGCCTCCCGTCCGGGCCAGGACACCGGACCCCTTGCGCTGGGGCCGCAGCAGGTGGCGGTCACACCCGCCGTCGGCAAGTCGATCTTCACCGGGATCGGTGGGTGCGGCGGATGCCACATCCTGAGCGCGGCTGGCACGACCGGGACCACAGGGCCCAATCTGTCTCAGCGGTTGAAGAGCGACTGTGCGTTGGCGGCCTCGCAGCGGATTCGCGGCAAGACGCTCCAGCAGTGCATCACCACGGCGATAACCAACCCCTACGCATATCTGCCGTCCGGTTACCCGGCGGGCGTGATGCCGAGCACCTTCTCAAAGACGCTGTCCAAGACTCAGATCCAGGCCCTGGTGGCGTTCATCTCGAGTGTGACGAAGTAAGCCGCGGCCGCTCGCTCGGCAGCTCGGAGGAGGTATCAGCTCAGCGCCCGGATCACGAGGACCAGCGCGACGATCACGGCAAGCACCGCGATGAGGTAGAGGAGGGCTCGAAAGGCGTCGGCTTCCGAGCGAGGCAGCCGCATCGAACCTAGAGGACGTAGACAGTCGTGTACACGACGATCCACATGGCATCGACGAAGTGCCAGTAGATCCCCGGAACCTCCATGCCCTGGTGATGCTCGGACGAGTAGTGGCCGCGGAACGACCGGATCGTCACGATCGCCAGTGCGCAAAGGCCGACGAACACGTGGGCGCCATGGAGCCCTGTGAGCGAGTAGAAGATCGTCCCCTGGGCCGAGTCGTGGGGCGCAAACCCGACGTGGATGTACTCGTTGATCTGGATCGTGAGGAAGCTGAGGCCTAGCAGGAAGGTCGCCACCATCCCGGCCTTGAGGCCGAACCGGTTGCCGTTGCGGATCGAGACCAGAGCCCAGTGGATCGTCAGCGAGGAGGAGACGAGGATCGCCGTGTTGACGCCGGCCACTGCCTCGGGCACCTTGGTCCCGTGGGCGGGCCAGGGGTTGTGGGTGACGATCCGGATGAAGAAGTACGCCGTGAAGAAGGCGCCGAAGATCATCACCTCGGACATGATGAAAAGCAGCATCCCGAGGGTTGGGGCCTCGACCCGCGATGAGCGGTGCGCCGGTGGCGGCCCGTGGTGCTCGGTGTGGGTGATCGATGCGGCTTCCATCGCTAGGCGGCCGCCGTGGCCTCGGAATGGACGACGTGCTCGACCGGCTTGCCCGTGCTGCGTCGTACCCGCTCGACCAGATCGGAGCGCAACCAGCCGGACTTCGTCTCCGAGAAGGTGGAGATCACGATGTCATCGACCCGGAAGTACTGGAGAGCGTTTGTGATCGCCGTGTAGGGGTCGGGGTCGCCGACCATGCCAGCGGCGAACAGGCCCCGCACCCGCAGGCGATCGAGCACGAGCTTCAGACGCGTACGCGCCCGGCGGACCGCGTGGCCGTGACCACCTTCGGCGGGGACCAGGACGATGAACAGCTGGCGGCGATCGGGTTGTGAGAACTGTTCGGCTTTGGCGTAAAGAGCATCGAGCAGCTCATCCCCCGACGCGGTCCGGTTGGCGACGGCCAGCGTGACGTGGAAGGGCAGGCCTTCGGAGTCGATGTCGGTGACGACGTGGGTGACGGGCAGACCCGTGGCATCGGTCACTCGCTCGATCAGGTCGCGGCGCAGCCAGCCTGAGCGGGTCTCGGGATAGGTCGAGATGATGATCTCCTGGGGGTGGTATTCGCGCATCGCGTCGAGCGTCGCCGTGAACGGGTCGGGGTCGCCGACCTCGCCAATCGCGCGAATGTCCATGGCCCGGATCACCTCTAGCGCCAGGTCGACCCGGACCTGCGCCGCATCGAACACCGCATCGTCGTAGATCACCAGCCCCGCCCGCGGGCGGTTCTGGGGCACACAGAGGACGAAGCGCGTATCGGGGTCGGCACGCTCACGGACCACCTCGAGTAGCTCGCGTCCTCCGAGAGTCTCGTTGGCCACGACGAGGATCGTGCGCGACGCGATATCCGCGCTCATGCGGGCTCCGCTCGCCATCCGGGCTCGCTGTTACTGGAGCCCGCATGAACCGTCCGGTTGCTCACTCGTGGCTCTCCTGGCTGGGCAGCCCTCCAAACGTGCCCGCCGTGACAGCCGGCCTGGCCTCGACGGGCGGCTTGAAGATCCCGTGCACGGCACCTGGTACCCCGTACTCGTAGGGCCCGCCCACGACCGTGGGGACGTCCGTGAAATTGAAGATCGGTGGCGGCGAGGAGACCTGCCACTCGAGGGTCAAGGCACGCCACGGGTTGGCGGCGGCGCGCGGGCCCCCTCGCCAGCTGGCCACGATGTTGTAGAGGAAGACCAGTGTGCTGAGCCCGAGGATGAACGCGGAGATCGAGATGAACAGATTCCAGGCGGCAAACTTCGACGCGTATTCCGCGACTCGCCTCGGCATGCCCTGGATCCCGATCAGGTGCATCGGGCCGAAGGTCAGGTTGAAGAAGATGAACGTTAGCCAGAAGTGCAGCTTGCCCAGGCGATCATCGAACATCCGCCCAGTCATCTTCGGGAACCAGTAATAGACGCCGGCGAAGATCGTGAACAGCGATCCGCCGAACAGCACGTAGTGAATGTGGGCGACGATGAAGTACGTCTGGCTCACGTGGATGTCGAACGGGATCATGGCCAGCATCACGCCGCTGATCCCTCCGAGCGTGAACATCGTCAGGAAGCCGAGCGCGAACAGCATCGGCGTGTCGAGGTGAAGCACGCCGCGCCACAGCGTGGCCAGCCAGGAGAAGATCTTGATCCCGGTCGGGATCGCGATGATCGCCGTGGTGATCATCATCGGGATCCTGATCCAAGGCTGCATGCCGGAGACGAACATGTGGTGGGCCCAGACGGTGAAGCCGAGCACCACGATGGCAAGCAGCGAGAAGGCCATCATCCGGTAGCCGAAGATCGGCTTGCGCGATTTGACCGCAATGATCTCCGAGATGATCCCGAAGCCGGGCAGCATCATGATGTAGACGGCCGGATGGGAGTAGAACCAGAACACGTGCTGGTACATGAGCACGTTGCCGTTCTTGCCCGAACCGACGAAGGCGTCGAAGAAGTGGAAGCCGAGCGCCTTATCGACGAGCACGAACACTTGCGAGGAGGCGATGAACGGCGTGGCGATCACGACCAGCAGCGAGGTCGAGAAGTTCGCCCACACGAGCAGGGGCATCCGGAAGAAGCTCATGCCCGGGGCGCGCATGGTGATGATCGTCACCAGGAAGTTGAGCGCTGTGAAGATCGAGGAGAACCCCGCGAACTGGACCCCGATCGAGAAGAAAAGCTGTCCCAGCGGCATCGTCGTGGATAGCGGCGCGTAGGCAGTCCAGCCCGACGCGAACGAGCCACCCGGGGCCAGGAAGCTCATCAGCATGATGATTCCGCCCAGCGGGAGCAGCCAGTAGGACAGCGCGTTGAGCCGTGGGAACGCCATGTCCGGCGCGCCGATCATCAGCGGCAGGACGAAGTTGGCGAGCCCGGCGAACACCGGGATCACGAACAGGAAGATGAGGACGGTCGCGTGGACCGAGAAGACGCCGTTGTACTGCTCGGGAGTCAGGAACTGCATCCCGGGCTTGGCTAGCTGGACGCGGATCATCATCGCCAGCAACCCGCCGACGAACAGGAAGAAGAACGAGGTGACCGTGTACTGGATCCCGATCACCTTGTGGTCGGTGTTGACACGGAAGTAGTCGCGCCAGCTGTGAGCACCGTGCGAGGAGTGATCCTCCGGGCGCGTCGACCGGCCGGCCGCCCAGTAGAGCCAGTAGTCGAAAGCGCCCAGCCCGACCATGAAGAAGATCGGCACGGAGAACATCGCGACGATCGTGACCGCGTCGCCTGAGACGACCGGGTGCTGATGCTGCAGCCAGCGGATCAACGCCGTGATTCCGAAGGCAAACCCAAGCCCCAGCACCTCGAACAGCGCCGCGCGGTACCAGCCAGGTGCGCGCAGCTTGGGCGGCAGGGGGACTCGGGTCTTTGTCCGCGCGGGGGCGGGAGCCGCCGCCTCCGAGACTGCCGTTGCCATCAGCCGATTTCCTCCATTTCCTGCGTCGCCTGCCGGCCCCTCATCACTTTGCCACGCTCGCCAAGAAGACGGCGAGCGACAGAATTTGCGTCAGACATTGCCGTCTCCATCGCTTGGTCCGCCGCGGTTGTCGCTGTCATTGTCGCCCGCGCCGGGACCCTGGGGGATTCCGCCCGAGCTCGATGACTTCGAGGAGCTCGAGGACGGGGCCGGTGTTGCGCTGCTCGAGGCCGCTCCCGGGATCCCAGGTTGGTTGACCAACGGCGGCGGCGTTCCAATCGGCGGCTTGGCGCTCGGCGACTGCGAGGCCAGCCAGGCGGTGAACCGCTCCGGCGTCACCACCTCGACGCTCGAGCGCATCAGCGAGTGGCCCGCCCCGCACAGTTCGGTGCATTCCGCCGGATAGCTGCCCAGCCGGGTGGGGGTGACGCGCAGCGTCGTCGTGATCCCAGGCACCGCGTCGAGCTTCTGCGAGAACTCGGGCACGAAGAAGCTGTGGACGACGTCGAGTGAACGGAGCTTGAACACGACCGGCCTGTCCTTGGGCAGGTAGAGCACCGGAGACACGATGCTCTTGCCGCCGGACTGCGGATAGGAGAACTCGAACGCGAACTGACGCTCGGTTACGTTGACCGTCAGCTCGCCTCGCTTGGTCGCCTCATTGGAGCGCAGCACCGTATAGGCGTAGCTGCACAGCGAGATGATCAGCACGGCGGGCAGCGCCGTCCACATCACCTCGAGCCGGGTGTTGCCGTGGATCGGGGGGCCGTCCTTGTTCTCATCGCCCGGCCGCATCCGGAACTTCCACACGGAGTAAACGACGACCGTCTCGACCAGCACGAACACCGGAACCGACGCGATCAGCAGAACGTCGTAAAGGGTATGGATGTTCCCCGCCTGACGCGAGGCCTTGGCGGGGAACCACGGCACGACGAGGGCGAGCGGGATCAGGATCGCGCAGCCGATCACCGCGATCAGAACAAGCTGGAACAGAGGGCGGTTGCGCAACGTCCGTGCTACTTGATTCCGGGGTGCATCGCTTGGGCGCATCCTAAGGATTCTCGGCCCGGAATGGCGCGGCGGGCCGCCGCTTACGTCCGAGCGGTGACCCCGCGGCGGGCCCCCGGAGCCTCCCGCCATTGCCGTGGCGGACGCCGGTGGCGACACCGGGGCCCTCCGAGCCCGCCTCGATTATGATTGCGGCGATTGTTGCAAGCGACGCGGGGAGAACGCGATGCAAGTACGTGACGGGATGACCGAGCTGGTCCTGACCGTCGGACCGGGGCATACGCTGCGCGCCGCCGCCAAGGCGATGGCCGAGCGCCGAGTCGGCGCCGCCGTGGTCGTGGACCCCGACGCCGGGGGCCCAGGCGTGATCACCGAGCGCGACGTGCTCGAGTCCGTCGCCGCGGGTGAGAATCCCGACACAGAGCTCGTCGCCGACCACCTCACCTCACAGCTCACGTTCGCGTCTCCCGACTGGTCGCTCGAGCGCGCCGCCGCCGCGATGGTCCGAGGCGGCTTCCGCCATCTCGTGGTGGTCGAGGGTGGCGAGATCGCGGGGATGCTCTCGATGCGCGACATCGTCCGCTGCTGGACGGCCGACGGCGCCACGAGCGAGGTGCCGGCGGCGGCGGGCGGTTAGGAAAGCTGACTAGTGGTGCTCTTCGGGCAGCGCGGCGACGTCGCGCCGCGTGTCCGATATCCAGCGAAACGCCACGATCACCAGCAGCACGCCGCCCGCGATCGAGAGGCCCCACGTGAGCGTCGAGCCGATCACGATGAAAGTGATCGCAATCGCTGCCACGATCGGGAGGAAGGTCGGCTGGGGGATGTGGATCTCCTCGCCGGGCGGCGGGGCGGGGCGCTCGGCGTGCTCCCCTGGCGAAGGGCTCACGCTCATGGATGGACGTAGATCGCGGCCGCGACGAATGTGATCCCGAACATCAGCAGGCAGACCGCGCCGGCTATCAGGCCGGAGCGGATGTTCTTGCGCGCGAGCTTGCGATCCATGGCGTTCGCGAGCCTACAACTTGATGTCGGCCACCATGGCGCCGAAGAGCAACGCCAGGTAGGCGAGCGAGAACAGGTATAGGCGAAGCGCGGTGCGGCGGTCCGCCCGCCGATACAGCAGCACTGCTCCGCCGACGAACGCGAGGCCGAGTGGCACCGAGGCCGCCAGGTAGACGCCTCCGAACGCGCCGGCACAGAACGGGAGTTGCGAGATCGCGTACAGCAACAACGTATAGAGCACGATCTGCCGGCGTGTCTCGCGCTCGCCGCGGACCACCGGCATCATCGGCACGGACACCTTGGCGTACTCGTCCTTCATCAGCAGGCTGAGCGCCCAGAAGTGTGGTGGCGTCCAGTAGAAGACGATCGCGAACAGGTAGACCGCCGTCCATGACAGCGAGCCCCGAGTGGCCGCCCACCCCACGAGCGGCGGAACGGCGCCCGCCGCGCCGCCGATCACGATGTTGTGCGGGGTACGCCGCTTGAGCCAGATCGTGTAGACGCCTACGTAGCCCAGGAAGCCGGCCAGGGCGAGGCTCGCCGCGAGCAGGTTGAGCGTCGCGAGCATCAGCACGAACGAAAGCCCCGCCAGCGCGAGCCCGAACAGAAGCGCGGTGCGCGGCGCCACTCGGCCAGCCGGGATCGGCCGGCTCGCGGTGCGCTTCATCCGGGCGTCGATGTCCCGGTCGTAGTAGTGGTTGACGGCCCCGGCGCCACCGGCCGACAGGTAGCCCCCCGCGCAGGTGAGGGCAATCTTCGAGACCGACGGGCTGCCGGCCACCTCCATCGTCGCCACCGTGCTGAGCAGGAGCAGCGACTGGACCTTGGGCTTGGTCAGCTCGATGTAGTCGCCGACGAGCTGGCGGGCGGCGGCCAGCGGTGTGGGTGAGCGAAATGCCTCGGCGGTTGCCATCACACCCCGGCGAACCGTTCGCCGCCGCCGGTCTTCTGGCTCACCCCGGTCTGGCGCTCGACCTGCCGGCGAATGTCGCGCATCGGCTCGACGCTGCGCACCCGTGGGATCACGTCGAAATTATTGACCGGCGGAGGCGAGGGCACAAACCATTCGAGTGTGTTGCCCTTCCACGGGTCCGGACCCGCCAGCCGGCCGCGCTTGAGGCTCAGCATGACATTGGCGATCGTAACCAGGATGCCCAGCGCGAAGATGTAGGAGCCAATCGTCGAGATCATGTTGTACGTACCCCATCCGGTGCTCGCCTGGTAGGTGTAGATCCGCCGGGGCATCCCTGAGAGCCCGAGCGCGTGCTGGACGAAGAACGCGACGTTGAAGCCGACGAACATCAGCCAGAACGACGTCTTGCCCACCCGCTCATGCAAGAGTCGTCCGGTGATCTTCGGGAACCAGTAGTAGATCCCGGCGAAGATCGAGAAAACCGCGCCGCCCATCAGCACGTAGTGGAAGTGCGCGACGACGAAGTAGGTGTCGTTCAGCTGCCAGTCGACCGGGAAGGTCGCCAGGAAGATGCCGGTGATGCCCCCAATCAGGAAGATCGCGATGAAACCGACCGCGAAGTACAGCGAGGTCGTGAGCACGATTGAGCCGCGCCACAGCGTCGCGATCCAGTTGAAGATCTTCACCCCGGTCGGCACCCCGATCAGGAACGAGCTCAGCATGAAGAAGCCCAGGACGACGATCGGAACCGGGGAGGCGAACATGTGGTGCGCCCAAACAAGTGTCGCCAGGAAGGCGATCACGGCTGTCGAGGCCGCCACAGCCTTGTAGCCGAAGATCGGCTTGCGGGAGAACACCGGGATGACCTCGGAGATGATCCCGAAGCCGGGCAAGATCATGATGTAGACCTCGGGGTGGCCGAAGAACCAGAACAGGTGCTGCCAGAGGACGGGCGAGCCGTGCGCGGTTGGGTCGAACCAGTGGGTGCCGAAGTGACGATCTGTGAGGAGCATCGTGACCGCGGCGGCGACGGGGGGGAGCGCGATGATCAGCAGCACCGCGTAGACGAGGATCGCCCAGACGAACAGCGGGATCCGCCCCCAGCTCATCCCGGGGGCGCGCATGTTGACGATCGTCGCGTAGAAGTTGATCGCGCCGAGCAGGGAGGCGATGCCGGTGAGGTGGATCAGAAAGATCCATGCGTCCTGGCCGCCCGAGGGCGAGAACTGGATGCTGGAGAGAGGCGGGTAGCTCCACCATCCTGCCTCCGGCGGGTTGAAGAACAGCGTGCAGTAGAACACGAGCCCGCCGGTCAAGAGCAGCCAGAAGGAGAGCGCGTTGAGCCGTGGGAATGCCATGTCGCGCGCCCCGATCATGAGCGGCACGAAGTAGTTGCCAAACCCGGCCATCACCGGTACGACGAACAAGAACACCATCGTCGTGCCGTGGAGCGTCAGCAGCTCGTTGTAGCGCTCGCCGGATAGCAGCGTGTTGCCCGGCTCAGAGAGCTGAGTCCGCATCAGGAGCGCCTCGACCCCGCCCAGCATGAAGAACACGAAGGTCGCGACCAGGTACATGATTCCGATCCGCTTGTGATCGGTGGTCGTGATCCAGTCGATCCATCGCTTGGTGGTGCGCGGGCGGGCTACCTCGTGTGCGACCACCTGCGGGACTGGCCTCAGCGTCTGCTCCACGGTCACCGACATATCAGCTGGCTCCGAGATTCCCGCTCTGGGTGAGAACCTGCCGCAGCTGGGTCACCTGGGCGTTGGACGCCTGGATCATCTGTTTCTGGTTGACCAGCCACTGGCTGTACTGGGCCGGCGTCAGCACCCTCACCAGCGCGGTCATGTACGCGTGCTGGCGGCCACACAGCTGCGCGCACTGCCCGTGGTAGAGCGCGCCGGCGTATGGCGCCTTGAACCAGGTATATGTGGTGTAGCCGGGGACCGCATCTACCTTTCCGCCCAGCGAGGGCACCCACCAGGAGTGGATCACGTCGGTGGCCTGGATCGCCAGCACCACAGTTGTGCCGGCGGGAACGTACATCTCCTGGTAGGAGTAGGGCAGCTTGGAGGCGAACGCGTTGTTGAGGCAGCCGTTGCCGTAGGTGTAGCGCCAGATGTACTGGCGCCCCTGGACGCAGATCGTGAGCTTCTTGCTGTTGGGCGGGGTGGGGACGTTGAGCGACGCCGACAGGTAGGCGCTCGCTCGGTTCGAATTGGGCGGGTTGATGATCGACGGGAGCTTGACGAAGGTGACGACGGTCAGGACGACGAGGATCAAAGCGGCCGCCACCGTCCAGCCGATCTCGAGCGGTGTGTTGCCGTGGATCTGGGCGGCGACCTTGCTTCGCCGCGCGCGGAAGCGAATCACCGAATAGAACAGCGCCCCCTCGACCACGACGAAGACGAATGCCGCGATGTAGAGGATGATCTTGTAGAGCGAGTCGATCTGGTTGGCGTTCGGCGACCCGCCGGACTTGGGCGTGAAGAAGTTAGCGCCGGCGCTCGGCGCGAGCACGAGGGACGCCGCGACCGCCACCGCGAGGAGGCCCAGGGCCCGGCAGCGCCGCCGGCGGCAGACCTTTACGACGGAGAGGGCGGGGCGCAAGGCGCGGCATTCTATCCAGGGCCAGGCGGCCTTAGCGCCCCGCGAGGCAGTCCATATACTCGCCGCCCTTGCGCTTCCGGAGGGGCATTCGAGTTGCCGCGTGGGCGCTGATCGCCGCTGGCGTGGCGGCCCCGGCACTCCGTCGGCGCGCCAAGCTTTCACCGGCCCTCGTGCTCGGAACCTCCGGTCTGGCGGCCCCAGCCCTGTGCGCCGTGATGCCCCGGAGCCGGGCGCGCGACGTGGCTGTGTGCGCCCTCAACATGTGGGCCTACATCGCGGCATACGAGATGCCGCACGACAACCCGGA
>CAWDNF010000014.1:0-88628 GCA_963803595.1 uncultured Solirubrobacterales bacterium | reverse complement strand
CCCTTGCCGGATTTCTCCATTCAGAGGGGAGCCCCGCCAAGGGCCTCCGATCGAAGGGGCCACAAGATCCACCCGCTCGCTCCAAGGACTGCCTCGGAACGAGTCCTGGCCGGTCGGACGAGGTGCGATCGATCGGGCGACACCGGGCCGATCCGCCGCCCCTCGGTTTCGAGGGAGACTCGCACCCGGTTCCATCCCTCCCGCCGTCCCGGTAGGATGCCGAGAGCGACCACGACGACACCGGAAGGAGACGCCCCGTGCGACCCTGGCTCCCCCTCCTCGGCCTGCTCCTCCTCACGACCCAGGCGACCGCCCAGGACCGGGACACCAAGGTCCGCAACGACCGCAAGGCGTTCGGGGCGTCGAGGGACTGGATCTACAACGACCTGACCGAAGGCGTGCGGGCCGCCAAGGCGGTCGAACAAGCCGCTGCTGGTCGTCTTCCGCTGCATCCCGTGCGAGGCGTGCCAGGAGTTCGACGACGACGTGGCCCGCCGTGACCCGATCATCCGTGACCTCCTCGACGAGTTCGTCTGCGTCCGCATCGTCCAGGCCAACACCATCGACCTGACCCGCTTCCAGCACGACTTCGACCAGTCCTTCGCCGCCTACCTCATGAACCCGGACCTGACCATCTACGGCCGGTTCGGCACCCGCTCCGGGCGGCCCGAGCACGAGGACATCTCGCTGGAGGGCCTGCGCAAGGCCATGGAGGCGGCCCTGCGGATGCACCGGGACTACGGGGCGGTCAAGCCGTCCCTGGCGGGCAAGCAGGTCAGGCAGGCCCGCTACAAGACGCCGAGGGACTACCCGAGCCTCTCGGGCAAGTACGGGGAGGCGATCGACTACGAGGGCAAGACGGCCAGGAGTTGCATGCACTGCCACCAGATCCGGGAGGCCGAGCGGCTGGTCTATCGCACGGCGAAGGAGCCGATCCCCGACGAGGTGCTCTTCCCGTACCCCGACCCCGCCGTCCTGGGCCTGAAGATGGACCCGAAGGAGATGGCGAAGGTCGAGAAGGTCACGACCGCCTCCATCGCCGGGAAGGCCGGGCTGAAAGTCGGCGACGAGATCGTGACGCTGGCGGGGCAACCGCTGCTCTCGATCGCCGACCTCCAGTGGGTGCTGCACAACGCCCCCGCCACGACGAAGCTCCCGGCGCAGGTGCGGCGGGACGGCAAGGAGGTGGATATGACGCTCGACCTCCCGGAGGGCTGGCGGCGTGGTGACATCTCCTGGCGGGCGACGACCTGGGACCTGCGGCGGATGGGCCTCGGCGGGCTCAAGCTGGCGGAACTCGACGACGAAGGGCGTGACCGGGCGAAGCTGCCGAAGGAATCCATGGCCCTGCGGGTGGAGCACGTCGGCGAATACGGCGAGCACGCCGTCGCCAAGCGGGCCGGGTTCCAGAAGGGCGACATCATCGTCTCGTTCGACGGCACGTCCGGGAAGATGTCCGAGTCGGGACTCCTGGCGTACGCCCTCCAGAAGAAGCGGCCGGGCGACGAGGTGGCCGTGACCGTGCTCCGCAACGGCAAGAGGGAGACGCTGAGGTTCGCCCTGCAATAGGGCGGCACGGCGGGGGCACGGGGGCCGTGGTCGGGGCTTCCTCGTGCCGATCGGGCGTGGCTCTGAACCCAGTCGAGACATCACGGGGTCCCCGGCCGCCGAGATCGAAGGCGGGGCCGATCCGAGAGTGGAGGAGACGCATGCGAATCCGACGAATCATCTTGTTGGTCCTGGGCCTGACGACCTGCGGCGTTGCTCACGCCGCCGACGGCCCCTACCCGAGGGGCTTGCCGCAGACGCCGGAGTCACTTCCCGCTGGCCGTCTGGCTCCAGGCCCCGGCCAACGCCGAGCGGTACAAGGCGATCGGGATCAACACCTACGTCGCCATCTACCGGGGGCCGACCGAGGACCAGTTCGATGCGCTCGACAAGGCGGGCATCCGCCTGATCTGCGGGCAGAACGAGCGGTCGCTGCGGTTCAAGGACCGCCCGACGATCGTCGGCTGGATGCACGGCGACGAGCCCGACAACGCCCAGTCGCTCGGACGGGGCAAGGGGTACGGGCCGCCAATCCTCCCGGCGACGATCGTCGAGGGGTACGAGAAGATCCGCAAGGCCGACCCCGATCGACCGGTCCTGCTGAACCTCGGGCAGGGCGTCGCCTGGGACCGCTATTACGGGCGGGGCGTGCGGACGAACCACCCGGAGGACTACCCGGAGTACCTGAAGGGTTGCGACATCGCCTCGTTCGACATCTACCCGGCCAGCCACGAGAACAAGGAGGTCGCCGGCAACCTCTGGTTCGTGCCCCAGGGCGTCGATCGGCTCCGGCGCTGGGGCGGGGGCAAGAAGGACGTGTGGTGCTGCATCGAGACCACCCGGATCAACAACCCGGACCGCAAGCCGACGCCGGGGCAGGTCCGGTCGGAGGTCTGGATGGCCCTGGTCCACGGGGCGAAGGGGATCATCTACTTCGCCCACGAGTTCAAGCCGAAGTTCATCGAGGCCGGGCTCCTGGCGGACGAGGAGATGGCCCGTGGGGTGGCGGACATCAACCGGCAGGTCCGGGAGTTGGCCCCGGCCCTGAACGCCCCCGACGTTTCGGATGGGGCGTCCGTGGCCTCCTCGAAGCAGGGGATTCCGGTCGATTTCGTGGTCAAGCGGCACGCCGGCCAGACGTATCTGTTCTCGGTCGCCATGAGGGACGGGGAGACGACGGCCACGTTCACGGTGCCGGGCACGGGCGATGCACGAGTCGAGGTGCTGGGCGAGGGGCGGACGATCGAGGCCGTCGGCGGCAGGTGGGAGGACCGCTTCACGGGCTATCAGGTCCACCTGTACAAGATCACGCCGAGGCGGTCGGAGTAGATGGCGGGTCGGCGGGTCGTGCGGCAGCGGGGTACGCCGGGCCATCACTCGTCCGAACGGCCCCTGATAGGATGACGGCCCGGAGGACTTCGTTCGATCGGGAGGTGGCGATGAAGCGAAGATCGGTCGGCAGGAGCGGCATCGAGGTCTCGGCGATCGGCCTGGGCTGCTGGGGGATGTCCGGCTCCTACGGCCCCGCCGACGAGGCCGAGTCGGTCGCCACGCTGCACCACGCCCTCGACCTGGGCGTGGACTTCATCGACACCGCCGACTCCTACGGCGAGGACGGCCACAACGAGTCGCTCATCGGTCGGGCCCTGGAGGGCCGCCGCCACGAGTTCGTCCTGGCGACCAAGACGGGCTGGGTCAAGCGGGCCGGTCCGGACGGCAAGACGACCGTCGGCGTCGATGGGCGTCCCGAGTCGCATCCGCTCGGCCTGCGAGGCGAGCCTGGCCCGCCTGAAGACGGACGTGATCGACCTCTACTACCTGCACCGGGTCGATCCCGACGTGCCGGTCGAGGAGTCGGTCGGGGCCATGGCCGAACTGGTCGCCGCCGGGAAGGTCCGGTTCCTGGGGCTCTCCGAGGTCTCGGAGGCCACGCTGCGGCGGGCCCACGCCGTCCACCCGATCACGGCCCTCCAGTCGGAGTACTCGCTCTGGACCCGTGAGCCGGAGGCGACGGTGATGCCGGCCTGCCGGGAACTGGGGATCGCCTTCGTGCCGTTCAGCCCGCTGGGCCGGGGCTTCCTGACCGGGGCGGTGACGGGCCGGGAGGGGATCGCACCGGGCGACTGGCGGGCGAACAACCCCCGGTTCACCGAGGAGAACATCGCCCGCAACCGGGCCCTGCTGCGGCCCCTGGAGGAGGTCGCCCAGGCCCACGGGGCGAGGCCCGCCCAGGTCGCCCTGGCCTGGGTGCTGTCCCGAGGGCGAGCAGGTCATCCCGATCCCCGGCATGAAGCGGCGGGCCCACCTCGACGAGAACGTGGCGGCCGTGGACATCGCCCTGACGCCCGAGGAACTGGCCCGGCTCGACGCCGCCTTCCCGCCCGGTGCGGCGGCCGGCGAGCGGTACACGCCGGAGGTCGCCCGGTGGGCGGGGCGGTAGCGGCGACCGCCGAGAGTCGGGCGGGTCGTGCGGTGCTACTGCGAGCAGACGCCGCCATCGACGGGCAGCGTGTGGCCGGTGACGTACCGGGCCTCGTCCGACAGCAGCCAGACCACGGGATCGGCGATCTCCTCGGGCTGGCCGATCCGCCCCATCGGCACGAAGGCGGCGTAGCTGTGCGGGTCGCCGCCGGTCCCCTTCGCCAGCAGCGGCGTCTCCACCGGGCCGGGGCCGACCGCATTGACCCGGATGCCGAGCCTGGCGTAGTCCAGCGCCGCCGCCTTGGTCATCCCGGTGACGGCGTGCTTGGTGGCCGTGTACAGGCTCCAGCCGGGGTAGCCGTTCAGCCCGAAGATCGAGGACGTGTTCACGATCGCCCCGCCCCCCGTCCTGAGCATCTGCTCGATCTCGTACTTCATGCAGTAGAAGACGCCCTTGACGTTCACGTCGAAGAGCATCGACGCCTTGCTCGATGTCCTGCTCGTGCAGCGGCACCTGCTCGCCGTCCATCCCGGCGTTGTTGAACGCCAGGTCGAGCCGCCCGAACTCGGACACCGCCCGGCCGACCAGGGCCTTCACGTCGTCGGGCCTGCTCACGTCGGTCCGCTGGAACACCGCCCGGCCGCCGCCTTGCTCGATCAGGCGCACGACCTCCTCGCCCTTGGCGGCGTCCCGGTTGCCGATCACCAGCGAGGCCCCGGCCCTCGCCATCGCCAGGGCGGTCGCCCTGCCGATGCCCGTCCCGCCCCCGGTCACGATCCCGACCTTGCCCTTCAAGTCCGCCATCCGCGTCTCCCTTCGAGCTTGAGTCGCCGGGACGATCATCGCCCGAACTGCGAGCGGTCCCCGAGCCGCCGGCCCTGCACCCCGAGCCGCCGGCCCACGTCGAGTTGACCCGGCTCCCATCGCCGCAACGCCTCGTCCACGTCGCCGCCGCCCGCCTCCAGGCAGTCGGCCAGTGGCGAGGGCGTTGGCGGCGGCCTTGGCGGTGCTCGCCGCCGTGTGCGGGCGGGGGACGAAGGCCGCGTCGCCGGTCAGGCAGACCCGCCCGAACGCCATCCTCGGCACGGCGAGGTCGTGGATCGTCTGGACGAACGGCTCCGGCGTCGCCTCCGACCAGCCGCACGGAACTGCGGCGGCAGGATGCGGCGGGCCTGCCCGTGCAGCCAGTCCACCATGTCGGGGGCGACGAGCCCCTGGGGCACGGAGAACTCCCGCCGCCTCCCGTCCCGGTCGGTCAGCACCCGGTCGAGTTCGTCGCCGGGGGCGGCGTTGAGATACCAGACCCAGTTGATCCGCCGCCGGCCCGGCGTCCAGCGACCCGTCCGGGCCGGGGATCAGGTAGCAGAGGATGTGCGTGTGCGGGGCCTGGAAGAACGTGAACCGCCCGGCGAACTCGGCGGCGAGGTCGGGGGCCTGGTCCTCCGGGACCACGCCCCGCCAGGCGACGTACCCGGCATACTCCGACCGCACCTCGGGCAGGAGTTGCCGCCGGACCGTCGAGCCGGGGCCGTCCGCACCCACCAGCAGGTCGCAGACCTCCTCCCGCCCGCCCTCGAACCGGGCCGTCACCCCGTCCTCGCCCGCCTCGAACCCGACCAGCCGCTGCCGGTGTGGTATTGCCCGTCGGGGAAGGCGGCGTGGAGCTTCCGGTAGAGCGTGTCCCAGGAGGTCATCGCCTGGGGCATCGGCCCTTCCTGCAACGTCGAGCCGTCCGGCGTCGAGGTAGCGGCGGGCGTGGACGGGGACGCCGATCTCTTCGACCGTGCCGACCCCGTACCGCTCGAAGAACTCGACGACCTCGCCCTGCAAGACGATCCCCGCACCCCGGTCATTCAGCAGCCCCGACGACTTCTCGAAGACCTCGACCTCGCAGCCGAGGGACCGCAGGGCGATGGCGTGGAACAGGCCGCCGAGCGAGCCGCCGACCACCACGACCCTCGGTGCCGGGTTCAGCACGTCGGCACCCCTCCCGGCCCGATGGTGCAGACGCCCTCGCCGCCCACCGGGCCGTCGGCCGACGCTCGATCGAAGGCGTCGAGGAACGCCTGCGGCCCCTGGGCCCCGGAGATGGCGACCTCGCCGTTGATGACGAAGAACGGCACGCCCTGGACCCCGAGTCGTCGGGCCTGCGCCTCCGCAGCCCGGAGCGACTCCAGGCCCTCGTCGCCTCCAAGCAGGGACTCGGCACGTCCCCGGTCCAGCCCGGCCTCGTGCGGCCAGGTCGAGGAGCGTCTCCCGGTCGCCGATGTCCCGGCCCTCGGTGAAATAGCCACGGAAGAACGCCTCGACCACGGCGTCCTGCACGCCTTGTTCGCCGGCAAGGGCGATGAGGCGGTGGGCGTCGAGGGTGTTGGGCGTCCGCCCGATCCGGTCGAAAGCGAAGGCGATCCCCTCCGCCTCGCCCGCCGCCGCCACCTGGGCGTCGAGGGCCTGCGACCGCTCCCAACTGCCGAACTTCGCCGTCCGGTAGTCCTTCCGGTCCATGCCCCCGGCGGGCATCGTCGGGTTGAGTTGGAACGGGTGCCAGCGGACCCGGACCTCGTGCCGCCCGCCCAGTTCACGCACCGCCCGCTCCAGCCGCCGCTTGCCGATGTAGCACCACGGGCAGATCACGTCCGAGGTCACGTCCACGTCCATCCCATCCCACACCTCCCCAGGGCCTCGTCAGCGGCCCAGGAGGATGGTAGGTTCCAGGGGGCGAGTTCAACAAGTAGGCACCGCACGGTCGCCAGGACACCCGGAGGTTCCCGTGGCCGCCGCAAGCACCGTGTACGGCGAGGATTACCCCGCCCGGAGGCTGCTCGACTTGATCGGCGACAAGTGGACGCCGATCGTCGTCTACCTCCTGGGCGAGGGGACGCAGCGGTACAGCGAGTTTCACCGCCGCCTGCCCGGCGTGTCGAAGAAGATGCTGACCCAGACGCTCCGCAACCTGGAGCGGGACGGTCTGGTGCGGCGCAAGGTGTACGCCGAGGTGCCGCCGAGGGTGGAGTACGACCTGACCGCCCTGGGGCGGGCGTTCCTCGAACCCGTCACCGGGCTGTGCCGGTGGGCGCAGGGGCACGATGCCGACCTGGGGGTCGCCCTGGCGAACCGCAAGAAGTCGCTCAGGCGAAAGCCCAGATAGATCGAGTCGGCCTCATGAATCTGGTGACCTACAACCTGCGGTCGGGGGGCACGGGGAGGCTCCACTGGGCGAGGATCATCGGGGAGTTCCATCCCGGCCTCTTCTTCATCCAGGAGACCGTCGCACCCGAAGACCACCTGCCGCCACATATCCTCGCCGAGATGGCCGGGAGGTTCGCCTGGGCGAGGGTCGAGGGGCGGCGCTGGGGGAGTGCCGTCTATGCGGGCCTGGGCGAGGCACGTCCGGTCGAGTTGCCCGACTTCCACGGCCATGTCGTCGGCCTGGAGGTCGCCGGGGCCGAGTGGCCCGACGGGGACCGTTCGCCGATCCGGGCCTTCAGCGTCCACGCCCCCGCTCGGGGCGGCTACCAGAAGGCGGTGAACCAGATCCTCGACATGATCGCCGACCACTCGGGGGACGGCGGCCTCGTGATCGGGGGCGACTTCAACCTCTCGATCACCCCCCGGCAGCCCGGCGAGGGCCGCCGCACACGCCCCGCCGACCTGGCGATCCAGCGCCGACTGCGTGACGAGTTCGGGCTGGTCAACTGCTGGGAGGCAGTCCAACCCCGGACTCCCTCCGGCCCAGACCCTCCGCTGGTCGAACGCCCCCGAGGTCCCCTACCACTGCGACGGCCTGTTCGTCCCCCGGTCGTGGGCGTGCCGCCTGCGGGCCTGCGAGGTCGTCTCGTCCCCTGAGTGGGACCGGCTCAGCGATCACAACCCGGTCGTGGCCCGGTTCGGGCCGTGGGGCCGAAGCCACCGACGGCTGATCCGCCTCGGGCCGGATATCCGGCGGGAACGTCGCCGGAACGCACAGGCCGCCGAGGGTCTCCGGGGTAATTCGACCCGACCGCGGTCCCCGGCGGGCAGCATCGGCGACCACCTCGGCTTGCCACTGGCCGGGCAGGTCACGCACGTCCAGCTTATCCCTTCGACCGGAAGTACAGATCGACCGCCATCCGGGTCATGATTGGATCGTCCCCGGCGGCCTCGAAGGCGAACTGGCGATCGGCCGGACCCTTCCTCATGCGGGTGTAGTACGTCGCCATCAGCTTCGGGTCGCCCTGCCAGCGCCCGACCTCGACCGTCTGCCCGTTGGGATAGAGCAGGCTGGCGGTCTCGCTGCCGGCGTACTTCACCAGGGCCGCCTCCTGCTGGTACTTCCCCAGCAGCGAGATCACCCTCGCCGTGACCTGCCGTGCGTCCCCGGAGGCGTTCACGAAGAACGACTCCTCGTGGACACTCCGTTGCTGAGGCTGCCCGGTCCCGTCCGGCGTGGTCTCCACGAACCCGCCGAGGACCGGCGTGAAGCCCCAGCCGAGGCCACGCAGTTCCGAGGACAACTGGGCATTCCTGGCCCGATTGACCGCCAGCGTGTTCTCGCCCCGGAACGCCGTGATGATCACCAGCGTGTTCGGGCTGCCGGAGACCTGGGCGAACAGCCGCCCCAGCGACCGGCTCGCCGCCTCCTCCAGGCCCACGCCGTCCTGATGGGCCTTGTACTCCAGGTAGCGGGCGAACGGGTCGCCGTCTTGTTGCAGGAACTCGGTGAATGTCATGGTATTACCTTATCTATGGTCGCCGCATCGGAACGCACGCACCTCGCTCGTATCCCGACGGTCCCTCCGGGCAGGGATGGGGCCGGATCGGCGGCCGGGGTCGTGCGAACTACTCCGAGAACCAGGGGTCGGATGTCACCGGCTTCATCCCCACCGTCACCCTTTCGGCACGACCGGGACCGGAACGAGGCCACCCGATGATCGCCAGCACCAACGGCGAGGATGCCAGGACCAGCGCCGCCAGGACCATCACGGCGATCGAGCCGACGACCGTCATGAGGATGAGCAGCGTGGAGTAGAGCAACGCCGGGAGGTAGCCGATCTCCCCGCCCACCCGCTCGAACTCCTCGACGCATCTTCCCAGGTATCGGTTCATCTCGCCGCTCCCAATCGGACCACCGGGCTCGCCGGGCCCCGAGCCGGATCGGGCCTCCGTGGCTTCGGCTCGCCGCGAAGACACCGTGACGGCCGGGCGCATCACCCCGTCACCCGTCGCCTCACCAACGACCGCAGCGGCGGCTCGCAGGCGGATCGGCCTGCGCCCCGGCACGCCCTCGCCCCTCACGACCCGCTCGTCGATCACGAAGACCTGGCCCCGGTCCGCCTCGCCGACCTCGAACATCACGTCCTCCACGACCTGCTCGACGACCGCCCGCAGGCCCCTCGCACCGGCGCCTCGCTCGTGCGCCAGCCGGGCGATCTCGTTGATGGCGTCGGGCGTGAACTCCAGGTCGGCCCCCTGGAGCCGCAACAACTTGCGGTATTGCTTGAGCAGGGCGTTCTCGGGGTCGGACAGGATGCGCACGAGGTCGTCCTCGCCGAGGTCGTCCAGCGTGGCGATCACCGGCAGCCTGCCCGAGGAATTCGGGGATCATCCCGAACGCCTCCAGGTCGCAGGGCAGCACGTGACGCAGGAGGTCGCCCTCGTCTTCCGGTCGCTCACCGGTCGCCGCACCGAAGCCGAACCCCCCGGCATCCCGCCCCAGTCGCCGGGCGATGATGTCCTCCAGGCCGGGGAAGGCCCCGCCGCAGATGAAGAGCACGTCGGTCGTGTCGAAGGGCACGGTCTCCGCCTCGGGGTGCCTGGGGCCGAGCTTCGTCGGGATGAACGACGACCCAGCACTCGATCATCTTGAGGAGGGCGTGCTGGACCCCCTCGCCGGTGGGGTCCTTGGACATCCCCGAGTTGCCGTGGTACTTCCGCAGCTTGTCGATCTCGTCGATGAAGATGATGCCCCCTGGGCCCGGCCGAAGACTCGCCGCCGGAGGCGAGGTACAGCCTCGTCAGCAGGCTCTCCACGTCGTCGCCGACGTAGCCGGCCTCGGTGAAGCGTCGTGGCGTCGCCGATGACGACCGGGACGTTCAGCTTCTTGGCGAGGGCCTGCACCAGGAGCGTCTTGCCGGAGCCGGTCGGGCCGATCAGCAGGACGTTCGACCGCTCGATGGGCACGTGCATCAGGTCGGGGGCGTCGGCCAGCGGGTCGGGGCCGGTCACCCTGCCCGGCCGATCGCTCGCCGTCGGCCAGGCGCCGGAAGTGGTTGCTGACGGCGACGGCGAGCTTCCGCTTGGCGGCCTGCTGGCCGACGACGTGGCGGTCGAGGTGCTCGACGAGCGACCTGGGGCTCGGGACGGAGCCGAGCAGGTCGGCCCAGGTGGGCGGGGGAGTCGGCTGGTGCTGGGGCGGCACGGGGATGTTCGGGGCGATGGACATGGCGACTCCGGGGTCGGGGCGCACGGGGATCGGGCCGCCTCACCGTCGGGCGGCATGTGCGCCCTACCGTGGTGTCAGGCGGGGCGGTCCCCGGTGGCCCGGCCTGGTCATTGGCCCTAATGACCAGGGTGGCGAGCCTCGTCTCCCTTGTCCGCTGCGACGGGCCGGTGTCGGGGTCCGGCCCATTGCCCGCCTCCCGACCACCGGCTCAGCGGGGCACAGTTTGTGACAGACTCCTGACGCCGACGTGGGTAAAATGACCGACGACGCACGGCCCCGCATGGACCCCTGCCGACGAGGAGGAGCCCGACGATGGCGGATTCCAACCGAGAGATCGACCGCAAGTTCACCTTGGCGAGCCCCCCGATGGACTCCACGATCGCCCCGGCACCAAGCTCCGCCAGGGTTACGTCGCCATCACCGAGGCCGGCACCGAGGTGCGGGTTCGCAAGGAGGGGAAGGGGCATTTCCTGACGATCAAGGAGGGGCAAGTTCAGGATCGGGGGCAGGAGGAGGTCGAGACGACGCCGGCACAGTTCGCCTCGCCCCGGCCCCTGACCAAGGGCCGGGGGATCAGGAAGGTCCGATACGAGGCTCCGCTCGATGGCCGCAAGGTCCAGGTCGATCTCTACTGAAGGCTCGAAGGTTTGATCATCGCTGAGGTCGAGTTCCCCGACGGAGACGCCGCCGCCGGTTCCAGGCCCCTCCCTGGATCGGGTGCGAGAAGTCACCGGGGACGAGCGCCACAGCAACCAGAACCTCGCTCGCCACGGGATGCCGCAGGGGCGAGCCGCCAGGGCTGGCCTCACGGCGATCGGGGCGGCGGTCGGGAGAAGGTCGATGGCATTCCAATTCGAGGTGGACGAATCGGTCGCAAAGGGGTCCGGCGGATCGCCCGAGGCCAGATCGCCTGGCGTTCAACACCTCGACCACGGCGCGCTGGACGACCTTGTCCTCCAACGCGGCGATCCCGAGCGGCCGCAACCGCCCATCGGTCTTGGGGATGTACACCCTGCGCGACGGCTTGGCCCGGTAGGCACCCCGCTGAACCCTGGCATGCAGATCCCGGAGGTTCCCCTCCAGATCCTGCCCGTAGGACTCCCACGTCTCACCGTCGACCCCGGCGGCCGCCTTCGGGCTCAACGCCCGGTACGCGCCCAGGAGACGATCGACATCGACGTGATGCGCAAGCGTGGTGAACCTCGCGTCCCTGTCCTTCGCGGCAACCTGCCGCACACGCTCCAGCGCACTTGACGCGCTCACATCCCGGCTCTGCGTCCGGCACGCGTTTTGCTGATCCGTGTTCCCCTTGTCCAGCCGCCTTCCCTCCACCAACTCCGCCGCCGATTCCTCGGCCTTGTTCACCGGCTTCGCAGGTACTACGCGGCTGTCTGACTCCCGACGATCGTTCATCTCAGGCTTCGGACTCGGCCTTCCCCTCGCGGCCCGCGCAACCGTCGATATGCCACCCCGCGAACCATCCAGGACGGGGCATCATCGACTGCTGACGGGCGATCATCGGGCCTCCCGGTTCTCGCGCATGGAGATTCCGCGCATGCCTGGGTTCTCAGACCGCGCAGGGTCCGCCGGCCACTCGCATAGCGCGACCGACGATCTCGCCTTCCGCCTAGTTGTACGGCGTCGGCACCCCGAACTGGCTGATTTCGCGGCTCAATAGCCCCGCCTACGCGTACCCCTGTCAACGCTTCGCCGACGCCCTCACGAACGCCAACGCATGACTCGGGGCCACCGTGATTCGCTAGATCTTCGATGTAGAGCTCTCTCATCTCCTTCTCCATGCCGGCTTATCCCGGCGCTCACAACCACCACCGAAAACACTCAGCCCTCGGCCACCAACCGCCCATCGCTCGCCTCAACGAGCGAACCAACCTTGATGGGACTTACAGTCCGAACGACCGACCTCCGCGTGGCTCATGCGTTCGCGTGAAAGCACGCGCTGGCGCCCGACTCGGGGGCGCGGACCGCCCGGTGCGCCGGCTGACGCCTGCTCCCAGATAAAGCAGGTCTCCAGCCCCGCCGACCCCTCACGGGTTTCCGCTTGCGGTTTCGCCCACCAGCAGTCGTCCGTGGACGCCTCAGCGCACGAAGGCTTTGCTCGGCGCGGCCGTCGCGGACCCGCGCGATCGAGATGGCGACCAGGCGCTCGTCCGGGACGATCCCCCTATCCGAGGTCACCACGCTTGTGCTTCGCCATCCGAGCTGCGCTGCTCTGGGGAGGCCCCCGGGACGAGGCGAGTTACGCAACCGCCGCGCGTCGCCGTCGCGCCGCTTGACACATACACATCCGCGTCACGGTGCGGTATCGTCGGCGCGCCGTGCGCCTCCTCAAGAACCGATCCACGCGATGAGGCCGTTCGCGGCGATGAGTGACGCAGTGGTCATCGGCGGTGGGGTCGCTGGCCTCGTCGCCGCGCGCGAGCTGGCGCGAGCGGGGCTGGCGGTGACGTTGCTCGAGGCGCGTGATCGGCTGGGCGGGCGAACGCTGCACCGGCCGTTCGCGGACACAGAGGCCCGCGTGGAGTTCGGCGGCGCGTGGTTTTCCAGCCGCGACATGGAGCCACCGGCACGCGAGATCGAGTGCTATGGGCTCGCGCTGAGCGCGACGGAGCCGGCGTGGGTCTATCGCTGGTTGAACGGTGGCGAGCTGCGCAGTGGCGCGCCGCTGCCGCTGTCGGAGGCCCGAGCGCTCGAGCGCGCGCTCTATGAGCTGGGTGCGGCCGCACGCGCCTGCCGGCGCGTCTGGCCGAGTGCGGCGCGGAGGGCCTGGAGGATCTGGACGTGAGCGCGGCGGCGTGGATCGAGGCGCTGCGCCTGCCGCGCGCGACCCGTGAGTTCCTGCTCGCTTGGGCGGCGATGTACGGCGGTTGCGATCCACGCGAGGAGTCCTTTCTCGCGCACGTGCGACATCGCCGCCTTTGGCGGTAGCGCCTACGCGCTGTTTGACGGCCTGGCGGAGCAGCTCGCGGGCGGTACCGGCGAGTTTGTCGGGCGCCTCGCCGCCGACGGCGGCGAGGTCGTGCTCTCCAGTCCCGTGCACAGGGTCGAGCAGCGCGACGCAGCGGTCCGCGTGATCACGCGTGAGGGAAACGTGTATGAGGGGGGCGCCGTCGTGCTGGCGGTGCCGATCAACGTGCTCGCGGCGGTCGAGCTTGACCCGCCGCCTGACCGGCGCATCGTCGCCGCCGCGCTCGCGGGCCAGCCCTGTCGCTCGAGGCGCTGAGCTCGCCGCCCAGGCGGTGCCGCGGCGGAAACGGCACCGGGCCAGAGGATCTGGCTTGACTAGGCAGCTAGCCGGGTCGGGCGCCGGGATAGCACCGCCATGCGCGGCACCTCGTCCGGCCCGCGGGAACACGACGGATTTCAGAAGCTCGGAGGGCTGATCGCCCAGAGTCCCTCGGCAATCTGCCCGCCGCGGTTGATCACGCGATGGGGGGTTGAGCTGCGGTAGGTGATGCTGTCGCCGGCCCGCATATGGTGCAGGCGCTCGCCGAGCTGTAGGTCGACGACGCCCTCGAGGAGCAGGAAGAGTTCGTCGGAGTCCCCGTGCGTGTAGGGCTCCTCGCCGGTCGCGCCGCCGGCCTCCAGGCGGCAGATGAGCACCTCGAGGTGCTCGCTCGAGCGCGGCGTGAGCAGCGCCTTTTGCCCGAGATGCCAGACGTCGAGCAGCGGGCGCGAGCCGGCGCGCAGCACCGCCGGGTCGCGCGCATGGTCGGGCTCGAACAGGTCGGCGACACGGATACCGAGTGCGTGGGTCACGCGCTGCAGGGAGTCGAGGCTGGCGCCGGCGCGGCCGCGCTCGACTTGGCTCAGGAAGCTCTCGCTGATCCCCGCCTGCGCGGCGAGAGCGGCGAGCGTGAGGCCGCGGCGCCGGCGCGCGCGCCGCAAATGCCGCCCGACGCCATCAGCGAGCGACGGTCGGAGTTGGTCATCGAGCGCCATCGGCGTAACTGTAGCTTCACTGTAGAGACTTTGACAACACCACAGTGTCTGTGCTAGGTTCGCGGCGTCTGAGGAGAGCGCAAGTGTCGCTGTCCCAGGAGATCCTCGCCGCGATTGGATGTGGTTGACGATGGCAACGACGGCTGCAGCGGAATCACAGTTCGAAGCGGGCCCGAGCGACAGTTCAAGCAGATTCTCACCTGGCGTGGGGGTTCATCCTGGCGCTGGTGATCCCGATGAGCGGGCTCACGCTGGTGGGCTATGAGATTGGCGCGATCGGCGCCTACGGCGCGCTCGCGGTCTGGGTCGGCACCAGCGTGATCGCGCTGCTGCAGAATTTCATCTACGCCGAACTGGCGGGGATGTTTCCGCACAAGTCCGGCGGTATTGCGCTGTACGCGAGCGAGATCTGGTCTGAGCGCCTCGCGCCGCTCGGTGGCATCTTCGGCTGGGGTTACTGGGCGGGCTGGTCGTTGACGCTCGCCGTCGTCTCGCTGGTGATCGGCGATCTCGTTCAGGCCCAGTGGTTTCCCCATGTCACCGCAACAATCTCGATTCTCGGCAACCACGTCGGGCTGCCCACCTACATCGCCGCCGGGGTCGTGATCGGTGTCTATCTGATCAACATCGCCGGGCTAAAGCCGGTCGTGAACACCAACCTGGTGATCGCCGCCGCGCTGGTGGTGCTGGCCGGCGTGTGCATTGGCGGGCCGATCGTCCTTGGTCAGCTTCACTTCCCGCTCACGTTCTCCGCCGGCCACGGCGCCTGGAAGGTGATCGTCACGCTGTTCACCTGGGGTTTTGTCGCCTCCTGGACGGCATACGGCACCGAGCTCGCCGCCACGTTCACGCCCGAGTACCGCGATCCCCACCGCGACGTCGCCCGGGCGCTGCGCAGCTCGGCGCTGCTAATGATCGTCGTCGTCGCGCTCAGCACGACGATCTTCCCGGCCGCGGTGGGCGAGCACACAATCGCCGGCAACCCCGTCGGCTTCTTTGCCACGCTGGTCTCGCAGGTGCTCGGCAGCTCGTTCGGCGGCGCCGCGATCGCGATCGTCTGCGCCGCGCAGGTAATCGCGCTGGGCTCGGCCACCAGCGACTCGGGGCGCGCGCTGTACGGGATGGCGGCCGATCGCCTGACCGTGCGCCAACTGCACAAGCTAAACCGCGCCGGTCAGCCGGCTCGCGGGATGACCGTCGACCTGGTGTTTAACCTGCTGGTGCTGTTTCTTGTCAGCAACGTCGCGGGCATCATCTTTGCCAGCAACCTCGGCTACCTGCTGTGCGTCGTCTTCGCCCTCGGCGGGTTTTTGCTGCTGCGCGCCACCCGCCCGGACGCCCCGCGCCCGATCAAGCTCGGCCGTGTCTGGGTGCCGGTGGCAGCGTTGCTCATCGCGGTCAACATCGCGATGATCGTGATCGGCTTCACTCACCCCGGGCTCGTCGGGTACGGCGGCAGCACCGAGCAGCTGATCTCGCTCAGCGTGATCGCGGTCGGGCTGATCTCCTACTTCTTCACCCGCATCGTGCAGGAGGGACAACGCGGTCGCGTGCTCTGGCGCGTGCCGAGACCGGCTGTCGCCCCGACCACGGCGACGACCGTCGAGTGAGCGCCCGCCGGGTCTGCCTCGATGCCCGGATCGCGCCGCGTCTCCGTGCGGCGGTGAGACGAGCGCGGTGACGCTGGAGCACCTGTTTTGTCCGCTGACGGTCGGCCCAATCGAGCTGCCCTGCCGCATCGTCTCCGCGTCACATCAGACGACACTGGTGCACGAGCACCTCCCGACCGAGGACTTCATCGCCTACCAGCAGGCGCGTGCTCGTGGCGGGACGGGGCTGATCATCATGGAGGCGGTGGCGATCGCGCCCTCGGGCCTGCTGACGGCGCACACGCTCGGAGGCTATCTCGACGAGATGGTGGACGGCTACCGCCGAGTCGCGGCCGCCGTCCAGGGGCACGGCACCAGGTTGTTCGTGCAGCTCTTTCACGGCGGCCGTGAGGTGTTCGCGTCCCCGCCGCGCCCGCCCGCGGTCTCATCCTCCGCGCTGCCCAGCCACCGCTATCACACCGAACCGCGCGCGCAGTCGAGGAGCTCGTGGCCGCCTACGGGCGCTGCGCATCGCTCGCCGCCGAGGCCGAGCTTGATGGCATCGAGGTCACCGCGGCCCACGGCTACCTCGGCGAGCAGTTCTTCGCTCCCGAGTACAACCTCCGCGATGACCGCTACGCCGAGCCCGCCCGCTTTATCACCGAAGTGCTACAGGCGGTGCGCGCCGCCGCCCCTGACCTAGCTCTGGGACTGCGCCTGAGCGCCGACTCCGTGGCGGCCCGCGCGGTCGCTCCTCGACTGGCGCCGCTCGTCGACTACATCCATGTTGCGGTGGGCAACTCGGCGACCTTCGATGGCTGCAGCGGGATCGCGCCGCCACCCCCGGCCCCGCGCAACCTGATCGCTGACTTCACCGAGCCGTTCAAGCTCGGGCCGCCGCTGGTCGCTACCACCCGCGTGGTTGACCCGACCGACGCTGACAAGCTGATCGCCGGCGGGGTAGCCGATGCGATCGGCATGACCCGCGCGCTGATCACCGACCCCGACATGCCGCGCAAGGCCCGTTCGGGCGAGCTGCGTCACATCCTGCGCTGCATCGGCTGTAACGTGTGCATCGCCCACTATCACGCCGAGACACCGATCCGCTGCGCCCAGAATCCACGAACCGGTCGCGAGCGCACCCTCCCAGCCGTGCGCCGCGCGCATACCATCCGTCGCGTCGTCGTCGTCGGCGCCGGGCCGGCAGGGCTGGCGGCCGCCGCTGCCGACCACGAGGTGATCGTGCGTGAGCGTGCCGATCAGGTCGGCGGACAGTTACAGCTCGCCGGCCACAGCCCCGGCCACCGTGAGCAGGCCGCGGCGCTGAGGGCAAACTACGAGGCGTTGCTTGACCGTTCCAATGTCGACGTTCGCCTCGGTGTGATCGCTGATCCGCAGACGATCGCCGGCATGCAGCCAGATCTCGTCGTCGTGGCCACCGGCGCGCGACCAGCGCCGCCGCGCCAGGAGCTCTTCGGCGTCGAGGTCTGCCAGGTCTGGGATGTGCTCGCCGGCGCTCGCCCGGCGGGCAGGCCCGTGATCGCCGACTGGGGCGGCGATCCCGCGGCGCTTGACTGCGCCGAGATCCTCGCCTCCGAGGGCCGCGACGTCACGCTCGCCGTCGGGGCCGTCATGCTCGGCCAGACGCTTCATCAGTACGCCCGCAACCAGTACCTCGCGCGCCTCGCCCGCGCGAATGTGCGCATCGAGCATTACCTCGGACTGCATTCGGCGGCCGGTGGTGTCGTGCAATTTCGCAACATCTTCGCGCCAGAGCTGCAAGCGACGACCGCCACTGACGCCCTGCTGGTATCGCTTGGACGCATCCCCGAACACGGGCTCGTCCCCCAGCTGCGCCAGCACGAAACCGCGGCAGTGCAAACCGTCGGCGACTGCTGCTCGCCACGCGGTCTGGAAGAAGCGATCCTCGAAGGCACCATCGCCGTCCGGCACGGGCTCGAAATGCTTGCTGCGGGGTGACGGCGATGCTCGGCGCTCGCGGTTTACTTGAGCTGGTCGCCCGGCCGGATTGTGGGCCCTGCCGCCGCAGACATTCGCGTCGTGCAGGGAGCTCACGCGCCGGCCGGAAGCGGAGCCGCCGCGCACGCGCTTTCGACAGACAGGAGGAGGAATGATCCAGCTGGGTATCGACATCGGAGGAACGTTCACCGATTTGTTCGCCTGGGATCTCGAGGCCGAGGGGTCCGGACACCCGCGCCAGGTCAAGGTCCTGACGACGCCGCAGGATCCCTCGGTAGGCGTCATGGAAGCTATTGCCGCGGCTGGCATCGAAGCCGCGCAGATAGGCACCGTTGTTCACGGGACGACGATTGCGACCAACGCTCTGCTCGAGCGTCGCTATCCGGAGCCGGCGCTCGTGACCACGAGGGGGTTTCGTGACGTGCTCGAGATCGGCCGTCAGCGGCGTCGTCACCTCTACGATCCCTACCAGGTCAAGCCTCCGCCGCTGATCCGCCGAGCCCGGCGGTTCACCGTTGCCGAGAAGCTCGGCGCCGACGGCTCGACCGTGGTCCCGCTTGACCGTGACGAGGCTCAGCGAATCGCCGAGCTACTCGCTCAACAGGAGATTCGCAATGTCGCGGTGGCGTTCATAAACGCGTATCGCGATGGCCGCCACGAACGTGAGATGCGCGACGTGCTCCTCGACGTGAGCCCCGATGTGCAGGTCGCGCTGTCGTCAGAAACCCGGCCCAAGGTGCGTGAACTTGGAAGGTTCACGACCACCGCCCTGCGGGCCGCGCTGCTCCCCGTGGTCGGCGATTATCTCTCGCAATTGGAGGGCAAGCTGGTGAAGGCGGGCTGCACCGCTCCGTTGTTCGTCGTCAAGAGCAACGGTGGCATGATGAGCGCTGCTACCGCGAGGGAACGCCCTGAGGAGTTGATTGCCTCCGGTCCCGCCGGCGGTGTCGCCGCCGGCAGCTATCTGAGCAACCTCCTTGAGGCCCGCAGCCTGATTATTACTGATGTGGGCGGCACGAGCTTTGAGGCGAGTCTGCTCGAAGATGGTGTCGGGTTGGTCGCCGACGAGACCGAGATTGAGTGGGAGCGACCGGTGATCACGCCGATGCTCGATATTCGCAGCATCGGGGCTGGCGGCGGTTCGATCGCCTGGATCGACGACGGCGGCTCGCTGCGCGTGGGGCCGCAAAGCGCCGGCGCCGACCCCGGGCCGGCCTGTTACGGCCGCGGCGGAACGTTCCCCACGGTCACCGACGCCAACCTCGTGCTGGGTCACGTCAATCCGACTCTGGGCGGAAAGCTCCCGCTCAATCCCGATGCCGCGACCGAGGCGATCCAGACAGTCGCGGACCCGCTTGGGCTCTCGGCACTCGAATGCGCTGAGGGAATCACCGAGATCGTCAGCGAGAACATGGCGATGGCGATCCGCTCGGTGTCGGTCGACCGGGGCCGCGACCCCCGCGACCACATGATGGTCGCCTTCGGCGGCGCCGGCGGTCTGCACGCGTGTCAGATTGCGCGAGCGGTCGGAATCGATCGTGTGCTGGTACCGCCGTTCGCAGGCGTGGCTTGTGCGTTCGGCGCCACCACGATGGACGTACGCCATGATCTGGAGACGACCTTCTACGCTCCCGTCGAAGAAACCGACTCCGCCGAGCTCACTCGAGCCTACGGGGAGCTCGAGGACAAAGTGCGGAGCCTGCTTCAGTCCGACGGTGTCCCCGAGAAGGAGATCGACCTCGAGCGCAGCGCGCAAATGCGCTACGTCGGTCAGTCCTACGAGGTGACCACACCTGTGCCCGTGGGTACGCTTGGTCAGGCTGACCTTTCCGAGATCGCGTACGCATTCAATGCAGTGCACGAGCGCGAGTATGGCGTCGCCTCGAGCGCGTTCGCGGTCGCCTTTGTAACGCTGCGCGTGACGGGCACGGGCCGGGGTCATCGACCCGAGGCCGACGAGCTGGCGACGGCGATGAGCGGCAGCGATGGCGGCGCTGGCGGCTCCGTCACGGAGCGGCGCGTAGCCTACTTTCACGGGCGCCAGCACGAGGTCGACGTCCATGTTGTTGATCGCCTGGCGGCGGATCAACGCATCCCGGGGCCGGCGATCATCGAGCAGCCCGACGGTGTGATTGTGCTCCCGCCAGACTCGATCGCGATAGCTGACAGGTACCGCAACGTAATGATCACCCCAAACGAGGAGACGGTGGCGTGAGCACTACAACAACCCGGGGCGAGCGGCAGCTTGATCCGATCACGTTCGAAGTGCTCCGCCGCTCCTTTGAATATGCCCCCGAGCGCATGAGCCAGGTGCTGCAAAAGGCGTCATTCTCGCCAATCATCTACGACATGGTCGACTACTCAAACGCGATCTTTGACCCCGACATCGAGCTGATTGGGCAGACCGCCAACTGTCCGGTTCACATCGCAGCCATGCACTTCAGCGCCCGGGCGTCACTGGAGCGCTTCCCGGTTTCGGAGCTGCAAGCGGACGACATCGTGATCCTCAACGACCCGTATCGAGGCGGGACGCACACGCCCGATGTGACGTTGACGATGCCCATCTTCCATGACGACGAGCTGTTGGCGGTCGCCGTCAGCCGCGCGCACTGGACAGACGTCGGCGGTAACCTCGACACGCACATCGGTGGAGAGGGGCTACGACTGCCGCCGCTGATGCTCTATCGAGGCGGCAGGCTCAACGACGAGCTGATCGAGATCATCAAGAACTGTACCCGCACTCCACAGTACGTCGAGGGCGATATCCAGGCGCAGATCGGCGCGCTCCGAGCAGGTCGCGACGAGATGCTGCGACTAGCCGACAAGTACGGCGCCGACATCGTAAGACAGGGCATGCTCGAGGTCCTCGACTACACCCAGCGAATGACAGCGACCGCCGTTGAGCGCATACCGGACGGTGAGTACGAAGGCAGCGACTACGTCGACAGCGACGGGTTCTCCGACGATCCCGTCTACGTTCGCGTCAAGCTGATCGTTGAAGGCGACCGCATCACCGTGGATCTCAACGGCAGCGACCCAGTCACCGTCGGACCGATCAACTCTCCGTACGGCAACACCGCGTCAGCGGTCTACTACTCGCTGAAGTTCTTCCTCAGCCCCGACGCGCCGCCCAACGCCGGCCTCTATCGCCAAATCGACCTCAACATCCCCGAGGGCACGTGGCTTAACCCATCCTGGCCCGCGCCCACCTTCGGATGCACTACCGCCACCTCATCGAAGATCACCGCAGCGATCTGGAAAGCGCTCGCCCAGGCGATACCCGACCGCATAATCGCCCCTACCTGCTCGGAGTGCAACTGGTTCCTGGCGAGCGCGGCGGACCCCAAGACCGGGGAGCAGCATGTCCTATCTGACCTGCCCGCCGGCGGCTGGGGCGGCACCCCATTCAACGACGGCATGCACGTGACAATGGACCCCCTCGGGAACTGCCAGAACCTGCCTGCCGAGACCGCGGAAATGCTCTTCCCCGTCCACTACAACGCGTACGAGATGATCACCGACTCCGCCGGCCCGGGCGAGCATCGCGGCGGCTGTGGTGTCCGCCTCGAGGTCGAGTTCCTCGGTCGCGGCCAAATCATCACCATGGAGACGTCGCGGACACGTGAAGGCTCCCCAGGCGTCAACCACGGCGCGCGCGCGTCTCGCCAACGCCAGCTTCGCAAGACGCCCAACGGTGATCTCGAAACGATCGGCGGACTGGATGACGAGGGCACCTGGCATCCCCAGATGCTCGGCAACGTCGGCTTCACGCCAGGCGAGTCATTCGTCTTTCACAGTGGCGGGGGAGGCGGATGGGGCGACCCGCTCCAGCGTGATCCCAAGCTCGTTCTCGAAGACGTGCACGACGAGATCGTCTCCCGCGAGCAAGCCGCTGCGGTGTACGGAGTCATCCTGACCAACACGCTCGAGCTCGACCACGAAGCCACGCAACACAGACGTCGCGAACTCACCTAGGTTTTAGACGCATGCTGACGCCATGACAGGCGGAACCGTTCATACGCATCGGTCGGCTCAAATCGACTCAGCTAGCGTGAGCGAGCGCGTGTCGGTGGCATGAGTTCTTGTCGGTCGAGGTGGATGACGGGTCATTTGATACTTCCTCGGTAACCGTGCTGGCCTTGCCGGATGCGGAGCCCCTTCCAGATCTTCAGCAGCCCGCAACGCTGCCGTTCTGGACGCAGTGGCCCTCGTGACCGCCGTCCCCAGCCGCGGTCTTCAACAGCGGCGGCTAGCGCCCGAGCGTCCGGCCGGGGGCGCGCCGGCCAAGGCTGGGACGGCCTGGTTGGGGAGCGCTTGCCGTGGGCGCTCCCGGCTGGAGCTGCTCGAGCTCCTGGCGCACCTGCTCAAGGCGCTCCCGATCCGTCTGGCCGCTTGAGGCTCTAAGCCGGGCCTGCTCGTCTTGCAGTTCGCGGACCCGCCGCTGGGTCATGAGCCGCGCGTCGTCAAAGAGCCGGCGCTGGACACCCAACGCCCCGAGATCAGCACGGTCGCGGCGCAACGCCCGTTCGAGCACTGGCCGCGCTTCCTCTTCGTTTCCGAGGACCACGTAGGCGGTGTTCCGCGCTCGCCCGCGGGTCATCCCCACATACAGCGACCGCCATCCGGCGAGCTCGTCGACAAGCGTCGCGCTGACATCCCGAGTGAGGCCCTGCGCGCTATGTACGGTCGTGAAGTACGCCAGCTCCACATGCTCACGACTGTAGTCAGCATCCAGGGTGACCTCCCCGCCGCGGCCGCGGACCACCACCCGCCCGTCCTCGAGCACTTGCTGCACTCGCCAACGTTGGCGGTTTCTGACCCATTGGCCCAGCTCGGTGCGCTGCGCCCGGTCGTTGCGGCGGGTCTGGACCTCGTCCCCCACCCCCACCCGTTCACCGGCCGCCGTCGTAAATACGTGATCGTCGTCGACCGCGCCGGAGCCGACGAGCCGTCGCCGGGCCCGGTCGTTGAGCCGCCGGGCCTGATCGTTGGTTGACACCGTAAACGCTCCCCGGCGCCCGTCGCTGACGGTCTGCCACCAATCATCGACCAGCGCCCGCTCCATCTCGTGCGCGCTCCCGGCCTTGACCCGACCGTTGTCCCGATAGGCATCAAGCGCCTCCGGGTCACACTCCCGCAACGCCACCGACGCCTTGCGCTCCCACCGAGCTTGGAATCGCCGAACCTCTCGTAACTGGATCACCGGCGCGACCGTCCGCGCCTGATCAAACATCCCCGAACGACCGACCGCCGCGAGCTGGCGGCTATCGCCGACCAGCGCCACCCGCCAGTGATGATCGCGGGCCAGGCGCATCAGCCGCTCGGCGTCCTCGGTACGCAACAACCCCGCCTCATCAACGATCACCGTACTGCCCGCCGGCGCCATAACCGCATCCAGGGATGGCTGCTCCGGCTCATGCTGGCGCAAAAACCGCTCCACTGTCTCGGCGCGCACGCCCGTCTCCCGGGCCAGCTCCTCGGCCGCCACCGCCCACGGCGCCAATCCGAGCACTGGCCGACCCTGAGCCTCCAACGCCCGCACCGCCGCGCTCATCGCCCTGGTCTTCCCCGCACCCGCCGGACCGATCACCACCACTAGCCCATCCCGACCGGCAACCAAGGCGGCCGCCGCCGCCTGCTCCGCATCCAAGCCGCGCGCCAGGCGCTCCCCTACCACCACCGGCCCCCCAACGTCCGCGGCCGCCTCCTGAAACAACCCCACGATCCGCTGCTCTTGCTCCACCAACCCCGGCGTGCTGTAGCGCTGCACCCCCGGCTCAGACAACGCATCCAACGCCACCCCCCGCGCCTCCGCAGGCGCCAAATCAACACATCGCTCAGCCACAATCCGCGCCGCCACCGCCTCCACCCGCCGCACCTGCTCTGACGCCGAACCACCCCGACCGGTGGGCAGTGCCCCCGCGACCTCGCGCTGCACATCGGAGATCGTCCAGACCGAACCCCCGGTCGCCAGCGTCGCGACCACCTCACCGGCCAGTTCCGCGCCCCCATCCAGCCGGTCCAGGCCCCCCGCCCGAGTGGGCGCCAACTGCGGCTCGCCCGCTCTGGCAACCGTCTCCAGGATCTCCTCGCCGGTGAACCCGTGTGCCTCGGCGGTCTGAAGCCACTCCCCGCGCAGCTCACCGGCGTCACGGCCCCGCACCTTCGCCGGGCGCGACTCCCGCGCCGCGTCACGCGCCAGGATCGACCACTCCCGCCGCGACGGATCCCGCCCCTCCGCCCGCGCAAACGCCGCCAGCTTGCCCCGCAGCCGGCGCTGCACCTGCCCAGCGCGGCGGGAAAACGCCTCCAACAGCCTCTCCTCTACCCCGAGAATCTCGGCCTGGCCCTTGACCACCGGCCCCCACGCCACCCCCAGCCGGGCGGTCAACTCCGCCCGCAGCGCCGCCTGATAGATCGCGCCCAGCGTGCGCTGGTCGCGAAACACCATCGCCGCGTCAAGCGCCCGCCACCGCCCATCGACGCTCTTGACCTTCGCCGCCACCACAGCATGCGTGTGCAGCTGCGGATCCAAGGCCCGCGACGTGCGATGCCGCACCAAAAGCGCCGCTAGCCCGGTTACGTCCACCCGATAGACACCGTCGGTCCCCGACCGGGTCGTTGCCCGCTCCTCGATCGCGCCCATCACCGCAGCTAACGCGGCGTCGTGCGCCTCCACCATCGCGCGCTCCACCTCCTCGCCGCATACCGCCGACAGCACCGACACCGACTTCGGTGCCGAAAACGTCAAATCAAACCCCCGCACCCCATCCCGCCGTTGGCGGCGCCCCAGCGGCTCCCCGGACCGCGGATCGAGCCCGTCCATAAGGGCGTGAAACTCATCGCGCGACCCCTCGCCCACAAGCCCCAGCTCCCCGGCGGCCGCACCCCACCACACCCCCGGCTGCTCGTCCGTCGACAGGTAGTAGTCCTCGACGCGCTCGCCCGAAACCACCTGCTCCTGATCAGGCACCAGCGTGTCGTAATACGCCACCGCACGGGCGCCCTTGATCGCCGTCGGACGCATCATTCCGGCAGCAGTATCCGCCGGGCATTCCAAGAATGCAAGGGTCTGATGTAAACTTATGAGGCTAGTAAAGTGATGAGTGGTCTTATAGGTGAGGAATGGTCTATGAGACCAATGGCGCATTCGTTCGTGGATCGGGACCGACTGGCCGTCCGTTTGCCGACGTCGTGGTGGAAGACGGGCGGCTCGTCAATGGATGCGTTGATGCTCGTCGCGTGTCGATGGTGCCCGCAACTGGCGGCGTGTGTCGTCGCACCGCCGATCCCCTCTCGCATTCCGGCACACACGCAGATCTCGTCAGACAACCGCGTGGGCAGTTCGGCCCGCGCAGTCTCGTCAAGCCGCGCTGAGGCGTCGTGAGGCTGGGGCCGTAGTCGGTCGGCCCTTTGGGATCGGAACCACCGCTTCCTAGCGGCGAGCTCGGAGCGCGCCGATCCAGACTCCCGTCCCGTACCGACGTCGTCAACGATGCAGAGCGCCGCCCAGCGCAGCGGGTCCAGCGGGGCCGCAGCCGGCTCCACCCGGCCCCGGCCAGGGCCGCCAGCAGGGCGAGCGCCGGACGAGTCTGGTGGTGAGCCGTCCCCGCCAGCAATGCCACGGGGATTATGCTCGTGGCGACGCGGCCGGTTGCCGTAGCGTCGCGCTCAGCTGACCTCCCGCCCGCAGAGCCGCGATGTGCGCGGGTACCTCCGCCACCCGCGGACGCCGGATCAGCCTCGCGCTGGCCACCAGCGAGGTCACGGTGCCCAGCTCGAGGTTGCCGCTGAGCAGCCAGGCCAGATGGATCACGCGCGTGGGCCTTAAAGCAGGGCTGTCCGTCCGGCGCACTGCAGCGGGCACTTCGAGATCGACCTGGCCAGGACGCTGTCCAGCGAGCGCAGGGTCGCCTTGAGGACAGCACGCTTCGTCGCATTGTGATCGGACTCGAACAGCCGCGCCGGCATGTGCCGGCCGAACACCGCAGCGCGTGTGCGCCCCCGGCCCGCAGCTCCGGACCGAGAATGCTCGGGTCGGTGAGCGAGCGGCAGGAGGCCTCACACGTCGCTGCCGTTGCCGATTACGTGGTACAGAAGCGGCGGTTCTGGCGCGAGCATCGTGCGCGTCGCCGACGACTGATTCATGATCCTGGACGACCAGCCCTGCGGTTGACAGCCCGGCGCGGTCGCACAGAGTCCTGATATCAGCAGCCGCTCAGTTCCAGCCGCAACGAGATCGCCAACTGTGATGTGATTATGATGAACTGGCCTCCTTGGATCCAGCTTGACAGCAATTGGATCCAAGCATATGGTGTGGGTGTGCCGTCGCGAGACGTGTGTTCCGCGGAGAGCCCGCTTAGCCGGAGCGCGCCTATGCCGCCGCAGGAGAGCTACCTGGTTTGGCCGGGCCGAGAAGGGAGCATCCGTCGGACGCGCGCCCCAGAGCGTCGCGGTCGTACCCCACGCGACGCCAGGTCCCGGCAGAGGATGGGCCGCCACCGGTGAATGATCTGCTCGTAGGCCGACGTTGTGTTGTAACCGGCGCGGCCAGAGGGATCGGTCGGGCGATCTGGGACCGTTTTACGGAGGAGGGCGCCACGGTCGTCGCATGCGACGTGGTGGAGGAGGATGGAGTCGTCCCGTGCAACGTGACGGACCGGGCCGGGCTCGAGACCGTCGCCCGCGAGGTCGCTCCAGTGGATGTGCTCGTAGCGAATGCCGGCGTCCTGCTCCAGGACCATGTCCTCGACATGGGAGTGGAGATGTGGCAGCGAACTCTGGACGTAAACCTCACCGGCGTGTTTCACTGCGTCCAGGTGTTCGGGCGCGAGATGGTGCAGCGCGGACGGGGAGGACGCATCCTGATCACCTCGTCGATCGCTGGCCGGCGCGGGGGCCCCTTCTATGGCGCCTATGCCGCGAGCAAGTTCGGTGTAATCGGTCTGGCCCAATCGGCTGCGGCGGAGCTCGCCCCGCATGGTGTCTTGGTCAACTGTGTGTGTCCCGGGACCGTCGACACCGAGATGATGGTCAACCTGGCGCGCGAGCAGGCCGCCGCCACCGGGCGCGACGAGGCCGAGGTCGCTGCGGAGAACCTCAACGCGATCGCACTGAGTCGTTATGCGGACCCTCGGGAGATCGCCGACACGTTCGTCTTCTTGGCATCAGCGCTGGCGGGGTACGTCACTGGTCAGGCCATCGTGGTCGATGGGGGGATGCTGGTCGCGTGAGAATCATAGTGGAGCCGTCGTGGATCGCGGAGCCGGGCGGGAATCTGCGCGAGGGAAACGCGATCCTGATCGAGGACGGCCGGATTGGCGCGATCGCCAAGGTCGGCGATCTGGCGGACGCAATCGCGGATGTCAGGCTCGACGGCCGGCACTGCCTCGCCCTTCCCGGCCTGGTCAATGCCCACCAGCACGGACGTCCGGATTCGACGCTAGCGCTCGGTGTCGCTGATGCACCGCTGGAATGCTGGCTGGTCGCGCTGCTGGCCCTCCCGGCGGCCGATCCGTATGCCGACACCATCAGGCTCTGCGAGCAGATGCTCGCGGGTGCCGTCACGACCGCTATCCACAGCCACTATTCCGTCGCCACAACCGCGGCCGAGTACGATGCCGAGCTCCGGGCACTGCTGGCCGGCTACCGCGACGGTGGCGTCCGCGGGATCGTCGCCGCCGACTTGCGTGACCGCGGGCAGCCGGTTTACGGGGACACCCAGGAGTTCCTTCGCCGCCTCCCCAACACCCTTCGCGGGCGCATCACTAACCTCGTGAGGTCAGTGATGCCATTGCGCGCCGGGCTCGAGGTGATCTCCGGGCTGCGAGAGGAGATCCGGCTCGGGCGCCACGGTGACGTCGAGCTCATCTACGGGCCGCCGGGGCCCCCGTGGTGCTCGAGCAACCTTCTCGCCGCGGTCGCCCGGTGCAACGCGCCCGTCCACACGCACCTGCACGAAACTTGTTACGAGCGCGAGTTCGGCCGGCGCGCGTATGGCATCGGCACGATCGCCGAGCTTGATCGTGTGGGACTTCTCAACGAGCGATTGTCGGTGGCACACGGCGTCTGGCTCGACGGGGCCGACCGGACCGCCATCGCCGAGGCTGGCACTACCGTCGTCACGAACCCGAGCTCGAACCTTCGTCTGCACGCGGGTATCGCACCGATCCGTCCGCTACTTGAGGCCGGTGTCAGCGTCGCCGTCGGCACCGACAACATGAGGCTCGGCGGGGGAGAGCATCTCCTCGACGAGCTGCGCCTCCTCGACGCCTTGCACCGCCGCCCGCAGATCGATGACCAGGGCATCTCGCCGCGGACGTTGCTCGCAATCGTCTCTGAGTCGGGGGGTCGAGCCGTGGGACGCCGAGACGTGGGCGTGCTGCGATCGGGCGCTTGCGGCGACCTCGTCCTCGTCGACATGAGGCCCCTTGTGCGGCCTGGAGCCCCGGTGGACGTGCTGGCATTGGCGCTCGCAACGGCGCGTACGCAGGACATTCGCGCCGTGATCGCGGGGGGTACGATCGTCGCCGACCGCAAAGCGCCTGATGGCAAGCCCGCGGTGTCGATCAACGACGCAACTGTCGAGCTCGCCGAGAGGCTCCTGCCGCACGTCCGCGCCCACTATCGGATCGACGAGCCAGTACCGGCATGATCGCCAACATTCTCGAGGAGGCGCTGCGTGTCCACGCTGCCGCCGAGGAGCAGGACCTCACCATACGAGTCATGGGCGGCATCGCCGTGCAGCTTCACTCTGCCGACCGCTTGCCGCCTCCGCTCTCGCGCACGCCTAAAGACATTGACCTTGTGGCGCGCAAGGGGGCCGCAAAGGCCGCACGCGAGCTGCTGGTGAGTCTGGGCTACGAGCCCAACCAACGCTTCAACGCAATGAACAGCGGCCGGCGCGCCCTCTTCTACGACCTCGTCAACGAGCGCCAGCTCGACGTCTTCGTTGGTGAGTTTCAGATGTGTCACATTATCCCGATCGCCGATCGGATCGACTTGGAGCCGGTGACCGTACCTCTGGCAGAACTGCTCCTGACCAAGATGCAGATCGTGCAGCTGAACGATAAGGACCAGCGTGACATCCTGGCCCTGCTCTACGAGCACGATGTCGCCGACAGTGACGTCGAGACCATCAATGCCGGGTACGTCGCGCGGCTGTGCGCCGCGGACTGGGGGCTCTGGCGCACAGTCAAGATGAACGTCGAGCGGACCCGTCAGCGGCTCGGAGACGAGGACCTCGGCGAGGAAGATCGCCGGCGTTTGGGCGAACGCCTGACCGCGCTGTGGGATCGGATCGAGGTCGAGCCGAAAGGTACGCGGTTCAGGATGCGCGATCGCGTTGGAGATCGCAAGCGGTGGTATGAGGAGCCCGACGAAATTGGGTAGACTTTCCGGCAAGGCGGCGCTGGTCACGGGGGGCTCTAGCGGAATTGGTGCGGCGCTCGTCGAGCTCCTGCGAGCCGAGGGCGCGATGGTAACGGTGGCCGACCTAGCCGAGCCCGAGCCGACCGACGTCTCGGACTCGGCGTCAGTTCAAGCCGCGGTGCGCCGCGCGGTCGCCAGCCACGGCCGGCTCGACCTCGTCTTTTCCAACGCGGGCGTCCTAGAGGCCGACCGAGTCGAGGAAATGGACGAGACGATGTTCGACCGGGCGTTGGCGGTTAACCTCCGTGGCGCGTTCCTGGTCGCCAAGTACACGATTCCCCACCTGCGTGCCGCAGGAGGAGGCGCTATGGTCCTCACCGGCTCCACGTCATCACTGGTCGGCAGCGCCGGGGAGGGCGCTTACGCGCCCACCAAGGCCGGAGTTATGAACCTCGCCCGGGTTCTCGCGGCTGAGCTTGCACCGGATCAGATCAGGGTCAACTGCGTGTGTCCCGGCTGGGTCGACACCCACTTCAACGATCCCATCTGGACATTCGCCGGCGGCCGCGCCCAAGCCCAGATGGCGACGCTCGAGCACGTGGCGTTGCGGCGCCAGGCGCAGCCGGTCGAGATCGCCAAAGTGATGCTGTTCCTCGCGTCCGACGCGGCCTCTTACGTCACCGGCGAGGCGCTCGTCGTTGACGGTGGCCTGCTCTTCGTCAAATGAGCGCAGGCCCCCGGATCTCCAGCACCGAACATCGAGCCCGCCAGGAGCGGCTTCGCGAGCAGGCCGACGCGCGGGGGTGGAACGGCGTTGCCGTGCTCGGGCGTGGAGGCGGAACATATGACCGTCACGGTGACCTAATGTACCTTTGCGGCCACTACCAGAGCTTCGTCTACCTGCCCGACAGGGTACCCCTGTGGAGTGGCCGCTCCCACGCGCTCATGGTGCTGCCCGTGAACGGACCCTCAGCTCTGCTGTGCAGCGCGCCCGAGAGCGATCCAGAGCTGGCGGTCGACGAGGTCAGGTTGGCCCAGGACTTCCGCGCCGAAGCGGCGACCCTCATCCGCGGCATCGGCCACGGCGGCTTCTCGGGCTTCGATGTTGCACCGGCCGCGTTCGGCCTGCCGCTCGATGGGTTTGAGCCGGCCGAACCCGTGATCGAGCAGCTCCGTCGCCGCAAGAGCCCGGCCGAGCAGGAGCTGCTGCGGTATGCGTGCGGCGTCGGGACCCGAGCGGTCGACGCACTTATGGCGCACGCTGTCCCAGGCACCACAGAAGGCGAGGCGGTGGCCGCGGCCGGCGAGATCATCCTCGGGGCGGGCGGGGCGATGTACGCCACGACGCTCGCGGTAGCAGACCGCGCCGAGGGCTTTACGGGGCGGCCGTTGCCAGGGTATCGGGCCGAGCGCCAGCTTGGCCGCGGTGAGCTCGCACGGCTGGATCTCGCCTGGGTCTACGAGGGCTACTACTGCGACTTTGGTCGCTCATGGGTGGTTGGCGGCCGGGACGCCAATCCCGCTGCAGCCACAGTCATCGCCCGTCTTCGGGACGGGCTGGAGGCGGCGGTCGCGGCGGCTACGCCCGGAGCGCCGTGCGGTGCGATCGCGCGGGCCGGGCAGGCGGCGCTAGAGCCGGACGTCAAAACGGCCTACCCGCCGCACTGGGGGCACGGTCTGGGGATGGGCTGGGAGGGCCCGTTTCTGCTGACTAACAACAGCGAGGGGCTCGAGGCCGGGTTCGCCCTCGCGATCGAAACCGTCGTGAACAAAAACGGCATCGCCGCCGGTGGCGAGTACGACGTGCTGGTGGGCGACGCGGGACCAGAGATATTGACGCCTGCGCAATGGCCCTGATCGACCTGTTGATAGCGCTAGTCTCGACCCCCTCCGTGTCCGGGGACGAGGAGGCGGTTGTGGGGTTGTGTGCACAGGCAATGAGAGAGCTTGGCTATGACGTCGAGATCGACGCCGCAGGCAATGCGCTCGGGGTGATCGGCTCAGGACCCAACCGGATCCTGTTCGACGGACATGCCGACACCGTCGCCCCGAATCCGGCGTGGACGCGAGAGCCCCACCAGGCAACGATGACAGACGATCGCGTGTGGGGGCTTGGCGCGACCGACATGAAAGGGCCTCTCGCGGCCGTGATTCACGGCGTAGCCGACGCGGCCCGCGACGGCACGCTTCGGTGTACGGCCGGCGTATCGATCTCGACGCTGGAGGAGGTGATCGAGGGCGCAGCTTTCGGGCATGTGGTCGAGGCCTTCGGGCCGGATGCGGTCGTCATCGCCGAGCCCTCCTCCAGCCGTCTCGCGCTCGCTCAAAAAGGCCGAGCCGAGGTGATGGTCGATGTCGAGGGCCGCGCGGCACATGCCGCGTTCCCGGATTTGGGCGCCAACGCGCTTGAGGGCGCCGCGGCCGTGGTGGTTGCGCTGCAACAGCGGCCCGTGCCCCAGGACGAGGACCTCGGCGCCGGCGTCCTCGTCGCCACCGAGGCGGTCAGCGAGCCGGTGCCCGGGATCTCTATCGTCCCCGCCCGGATGCGGATGCGCTTGGATCGCAGAACCCTTCCTGGAGAGACCGCCGAGGAAGTGCTCGCTGAGCTCGCCCCATACCTGGAGGCCGCCAGCGACAGCGGCTGCCGGGCGCGGGCGGAACTAAGCGAGGGCGAGGTGAGCACCTATACCGGCGTCGCGCTACCGGCGCGGAGGTTTCTTCCGGCCTGGAAAGCCGACCGGCGCCACCCCTTCGTCGCCGGTGCCGTCGCGGCCCTGCCGGAAGGATCACCGGCTCACTTCTGCACCAACGGGAGCCTCACCGCGGCGCGGGGGATCCCGACCGTCATCTTCGGCCCCGGGAACCCCGAGGACGCACACCAGGCCGATGAGTCGATCAGCCATGCCGAGCTGGCGGCGGGGCGGCTCGGCTTCGCTGCCCTGGCGGCGATGGACCCGTGGTGAGCCGCTTCGCGGGGGTCGGAGCGCTCGTCACCGGCGCGGCGGCAGGGATTGGCCGGACGATCGCCGTCAGGCTAGCGGCCGACGGAGCGGCCGTACTCTGCTGCGACGTGGCCGAGTCCGGCGAGGGGGCCGAGGCGACGCCCACGGCGGACGCGATCCGCGAGGCCGGGGGCGTGGCCGAGTTCGTCCACTGTGACGTCTCGAACGAGGAGTCAGTCAACCGGGCGTTCGCCAGTGCGCTTCTGCCGGTGCCGCTGCGGGTGTACGTGCTCAACGCGGGAATATTCCGGCGCGATGTGTCGATCCTCGAAGAGACCGCGCAGGAGCACGACGACATCCTGAGGGTTAATGAGCGCGGGGTGTGGCTCGGCCTGCGAGCCGCTGGACGGCGCCTCGTAGCGGAAGACAACGGCGGCCGCATCATCTGCACCGCGTCGATCTCAGGCCTTGTCGGGCTTCCCGACGAGCCCGCCTACTGCGCATCGAAGGGCGCGGTCGTCAATCTCGTCCGGGCAGCGGCGCTCGATCTGGCCGTTCACCAGATCAACGTCAATGCGATCTGTCCGGGTTTCGTGGCGACGTCGATGCTGCGCGACACCTTGTTAGATCCGCGGGCGAAGGCCGAGCTGGAGCGCCTGACGCCTTGGCCGAGGCTCGGACGTCCGGAGGACGTCGCCGGTGCGGTCGCCTTCCTGGCCTCCGATGACGCCGAGTGGATCACGGGGGCGACCGTCGTCGTCGACGGCGGCTACACCTGCCGTTAGTGCTGGTCCCGCGCCCCCCCGGCGGGAGCACCGTCAACGCCTGCAGTGGCATGGATCCCCTGGCGTATCCGCCGCAGCGCAAGGTGCAGTTCGTTGTGGGGGATCATCGGGTTGAAGAGCGGGCTCTCGACTGGGCGCTTGAGCAGATCCAAACAGGTGACGGCGCTAACCGGTTCCATCCGGTCGCACGACTCCACATCGCCGGCGAGATCAAGGAGCGCTTCGGCGTTGTCGCACACGCGAGCAGCGAGGTAAAGGGTATTAGGCAGCAGGGCGTTCCTCGTGGTGTCGCGCAGCCACGTCGCCAAAAGGCTTCGTTTGGCCGGTGAGGACCATCGCCGTCCGAACTCGCGCACCTCCGCGATCGCATAAGCGGATTCGTCGCGGGCAAGCCGTGAGACGCGGCCCCTCCGCCTCTCGGTCACCCCGACGAGCATGAGGGCGCTCACGACCGCGCCCACAACCAATGCGGCCGCCGCGATCGCCAGATGCGCAGTCGCCGCAACGGTCCCACCGCCGAGACATGCGCACACGGTGAGGCGCGCGACCCGGCGGAGTCCCGCGAGCCGTCGAAGGAGCGCAGCTTCAGACTCAAGCTCCCGAGCCGTCACGGCCACACGGTACCGCGGCAGGTCCCGGGTCGGCGGCGCATGATGCTGGATCCACCTTGACACGGATTGGATCCAAGAGTAGGCTCGCCGCGTGTACTCGAGCTGCCTTGTCCGTGCGCTCTCGCGGGACTCAACGAACGACGTGGTCACCTCGACGTTTAGGCCGCGGAGCTCATACGCGCGTAGCGAGGATCCGGCGCGACGCGCCGGCAGCGGAGCGTGGCGATGAAGCTGTTCCGCCGCGTCAACGTCGAAGACGCTCTGACGCTCTTCTTCGCAACCGACATCCACGGCTCCGAACGCTGCTTTCGCAAGTTCCTCAACGCCGCCTCGTTTTATCGGGCCAGCGTTCTGCTCATGGGCGGCGATCTGATGGGCAAGATGCTGGTCCCCATCACGCCGGAACAGTCGGGTTGGTCGGCGGATTACGGCGGGCGTAGCACGTACTTCAGTAGCCGGGAGGAGGTGACGGCATTCTCCGCGATGCTGCGCGAGACGGGAGCATACCCCTACGAGTGCGACGAGGACGAGTTGCACTCCTACCAGGAACAAGGGGCGATCGAGGACCTGATTTCGCGCGTCGCGCTCAAGTGCGTGCAGGAATGGGTGGAACTCGCTGACACGCGTCTGGCGGGATCGGGTGTGACGTGCCTGATGGTGCCCGGCAACGACGACCTGGACGGGATCGACGAGATCCTCAGCAGCTCGTCCGCGATCGTCAACCCAGACGGCCGGCGCGTTGAGCTGCCCAATGGCGTCGAGCTGATAGCGACCGGGTGGAGCAACATCACTCCCTGGAACACTCCGCGGGAGCTTTCCGAGGATGACCTCGAGGAGCTCATGGAGGGGCTGTTCGCGACTCTGGAACGGCCGGAATCGGCGATCGCGTCGTTGCACGTGCCGCCCTTCGGCTCCGGATTGGACAATGCGCCGCGTCTGACTGACGATTTGCGGATTCACAAGGCCGGCGGCGAGCCTGAGATGGTCCCGGTTGGCTCATCAGCGGTCCGCACCGTCCTCGAGCGACATCAGCCGCTTCTGGGCCTGCACGGCCACATCCATGAGTCACACGGGAAGATCGCGCTCGGACCGACGGTCTGTGTAAATCCCGGAAGTGAGTACACAGAGGGCGTGCTGAGGGGTGCGGTCATTCGCATCGCGCCCGGCCGCATCGTCGACATGCAGTTTGTGCGTGGCTGAGGGACCTGTGATCTGACCCGAGGGTCGAGCGACTGGAGGAAGGCGAGCATGGCAACGAAGGATCCAATCCGTCAGGCGGGCGGCCCTGAGGCGTCCGGCGAGTTCAAAAGCCAGGACTTCGTGGAAGGCCGGGTCTTTGTTCGCAACGCCACGGGACTTGTGCGGTCGGCTTCGTCGCTGGACTTGGGAGTCCTGAACATCTGCGGCAACCTGTCGATTCCGATCGCAACTGGCCTGTTCTACGCTTATGCGATCTGGCCGCACACGGACTTCCCCGTGGCGATTCTCCTCGGTGGCCTCCTGTGCGCGTTCACTTGGTTCTGCTGGGCGCTGCTCGCGGCAACTATGCCGCGCACCGGTGGCGGCTACATCTTCAACACCCGGATCATCGGTCCCCGGGTCGGCTTCGCGGCCGATTGGCTGCAGTTCGTATCAACTGTCATCGCCATGGCGCTGTGGACGACGTGGCTGACAACCGTCGGCCTCACCGGCGTCTTCGCGATCTGGGGAGCTTTGAAGAACAACAATACCGTGGCGGGATGGGTTCCGGCCATCTCGCACCCCGGATGGATCTTTCTAATCGGCTGTGCCCTGACGTTCGCCGTCTTCGGCGTGGCGGCGAAGAGCCTGAAGCTCTCGTTCCGTTTCCAGAACACGACCTTCTTTATCTCCCTGATCGGGCTGATCATCGCGATCATCGCGCTGCTGCTCGTCGGCAACGCCTCATACATCAACCACTTCAACACGTTCGCCCACCGCTACACCCACCGACAGGACTCCTATCACTACATCATCGCGCTCGCCAAAGCCAACGGATTTACCCACGGCGGCTACAAGCTGTCGGATACGCTCGGGTCGATCTATGTGGTGTTGACCGTGTCCGTATGGGCGTGGTCTTCGGCGTATCTCGCGGGGGAGCAGCGAGGTGCGCGCAGCGTTGGGCGCCAGCTGCGGGTGATGGTCGGCTCGGGAAGCTTCCAGATCCTCATCCTCTTCCTCACCGCCTTCGTGTTCCTGCACACCGCCGGCAACGCCTTTTTCGGATCGATCAACTACCTCAACACGATTGGCAAGAACCCGCTCCCTGCTCCGCCGTTCTACACTCTGCTGGCAGGCGTAGTGGTGTCCAACCCGGTGCTCGCGGCGTTGCTGGTCTTCAGCTTCGTGTTCAACATCTGGTGCGGGCTGTCCGAGCTGGTCGCCACCTCCAGCCGGCCGCTCTTCGCCTACGCCTTCGATGGGCTGCTACCGTCAAAGGTGGCCGAGGTGAACGAGCGGACCCATACGCCCCTGTACGCGCTCGGGCTCCTGTGCATCGGCTGCATCGGCGTGACCGCGTATGCGTCGTTCAGTAGCGCCAGTTTCCTGGAGATCTGGTCCTACGTCGGCCTATTCTCGTTCGTAATGCTTACGGTGACGGCAGTCTCGGCGATCCTGCTGCCATTCCGCCGCCGGGAGGACTACGAGCGATCGACGGCGCGCATGAGCGTGCTGGGCATTCCAGTCGTCATGATCGCCGGGGTGCTGGCGTTCATCACGTGCGCGATCTACTTCGCGCTCGTGTTCATCTACCCGTCGGTGCTTGGTACCGGGACGCTCGTTAAGACCTGGAGCGCGGTCGGGATCTGTGTGCTCAGCTCCTTGGTCATCTACTACATCGCGCGATACTCGCGCCGCAACTCGGCCGTCCCTCTGGAGGCGGCGTTTGCCGAGATCCCGCCGGAGTGAGGCCGCTTCGTTCGAAATCACGCCGCCGACGGCGTGGGCGCGCGGCGGGCCGATCTAGACCGGCAGCGCGGGGTCAGTGCCGGGAAGGGCCACGGACCTGGTCCTCCCCGGCCGGCCACCTCCCGGGTGCTCCACGGAGACACTCGCGGACCTCCCAACGCCGACGCAGTGCGCCGCGATGAAGCAGACGTCAATCCCCTGGGGCTCGCACCCGGCCGACGGCTTTGTGGTCAGGTGCAATCCACTCGCGAAACCTTCCCGGGAACAGGATCCGCCCGACCGCGCGCCCCTGGGCTTTCACCGGGCGATGCCGGCTTACGCGCCGTCGCCCCTGGTGGAGTCGGCTGAGCTGGCAAGCGCGTTCGGCATCGGCACAGTGTGGCTCAAGGACGAGACGTCGCGGTTCAGGCTCCCGTCATTCAAGATCCTCGGCGCGTCGTGGGCGGTGGCGCATGCTCTGTGCACGCGTCTGGGACTCGCGATGGACCGCCGCGACGGAATTGATGCGTTGCGAGGGGCGCTGTCCCGATCTCAAGAGCGCCCAATGCTTGTCGCGGCGACGGACGGCAATCATGGACAGGCAGTCGCCAGGATGGCCCGGGTGCTGGATCTGCCGGCAAAGATCTTCGTTCCGGCCAACATGGCCGCGGCGCGCCTGGCGGCCATCGCCGCCGAGGGCGCTCTGGTCATCGAGGTGGCCGGCGGCTATGACGCCGCGGTGCACAGGGCCTCGCAGGAGGAAGCGCTCGGGCACGTCGTGGTCTCCGACACCTCGTGGCCAGGTTACGAGGAGATCCCGCGCTCAGTCATCGACGGGTACTCGACATGCTTGTGGGAGATCGACGACCAGCTGCGATTCCGCGGTCGCAGAGATCCCGACGTCGTCTTCATCCCAGTCGGCGTCGGTGCACTGGCTGCGGCGGTGTGCCGCCACTACCGAGCTACCGCGAGGGCGGCAACCCCTCTGCTCGTGTCATTTGAGCCGTTCCGTGCTGCTTGCCTGTTCGCGTCGATCGAGGCGGGGCGCCCGGTGAGGATTCCAGAGCCGCAGGACTCGATCATGTCCGGGCTCAACTGCGGCACGCCATCTCCGGTCGCTTGGCCATACGTGTCTGGCAGTATCGATCTGCTCCTGGCGATCGATGACGAGTTCGCGCGCGCGGGGATGCGTGATCTGGCCACGGTCGGCATCGCCGGAGGCGAGTGCTCAGGCGGCGGCGTGGGGGCGGCGCGAGGGCTCCTCACAGGTCGACACCGTCCCCCGCTCGGGCGCGACAGCGCCGCGCTGATATTCCTCACCGAGGGTCCGACGGACCCGGAAGCGTATCGGCAGATCGTGGGGAGCACACCGGACCAGGTTCGCTCATGCTCGGTGTCGTCCTGTGTGCTCCAAGGTAAGTTTGACTGACGCCACCGCAGCCGACATGGTTTGTCAAGATACTCGCGTGGCCTCGCGGTACGCACACAGGCTGTTTCTGCTTCAGTTTGGTGCAGAACCATCGCCGAAGGCAATCTCAGTTCGGGGAGCTCCCGAGCGGATCATCTGGTGCCCGGTGGTCGGAGCGGTCGTGGAGACGGACGTCGGTCGGGTGTTGCTCGACAGCGGCTTCAGTCGCCGGTTCCTCGACGACGAGCCGGCCAGGCGGATCGTCTACGCCTCGATCGAGCAACCGTGGGCGCTCGACGGAGAGCCGCTGGTGACCGCGCTGGCTGGTATCGACATGGGAGTAACGGATATAGATATCGTGGTGGTCAGTCACCTGCATTGCGATCACACTGGAGGCCTCGACCTGGCGGCTCAGGCCGGAGCGGAGATCATCGTTCATCGTGATGAGCTCGCCTTCGCTTGTGAGCGTGCAGGTCTCGAGCACGCCTACTACGCGCCCGATTACTCGACCCCGGCCATCACGTGGCGAGAGCTCGAAGGCGATGCTGAGCTGGCTCCCGGGCTCTTCGCCCTCGCCACCCCCGGCCACACGCCTGGGCACCTGTCGTTCCGCGTCGACCTCCGCGAGTCCGGGACCTGGCTGCTGGCGTTCGACGCCGCCGACCTCGGTGAGAACCTTAGTGACAGGGTGCCGCCCGGCTGGACCGCGGATCCCGCGGATTCGGTCCGAGCCGAGGCCTCGCTTGAGCGCTTGTTGTCCGACGCCGAGCGGCTTGGCGCCCGCCTCATCCCAGGTCACGACCAGGGGTTCTGGAACGCGGTACGGCATCCCCATGGGGGCCATCGGTGACGGATACAGACGTCCTGCGCGGCGCCACGGACCACCGGCCACGGTAATGACGGAGTTCGATCTCGTCATCCGTCACGCACGGCTGCCCGGCAGCGCGAGCTTGGTGGACATCGGCATCCGCAGGGAGCGGATCGCCGCTGTGCGGCCGGAGCTGCCGGGTAGCCGCGCAGAGCTTGACGCGGCGGGCCGTCTCGTGGGCCCCACGTTCCTCGAAAGCCATTTTCACCTGGACAAGTGCTACACGGGCGAGCAGTCACGGGACCTGCTCAGCCTTGAGGATTACATCGCCGCCGAAGCCGACCGCAAGCGTCGCTTCACCGTCGCCGATGTCGCTGAACGTGCCGGTCGTGTGATCGAGACCCTCGTGGCAGCTGGCGTGACGGTGATCCGCACGAACGTGGATGTCGACACGGCGGCGGAGCTGCGAGGTTTGGCGGGAGTGCTGGAGGCCGCCCGCCGCTACTCCGATCTCGTCGATATCCAGGTCGTCGCCTTCCCGCAACAGGGGATCGTTCAGGATCCCGGGACGGAAGAGCTGTTGCGCGAGGCGCTGCGGCGTGGCGCGCATCTGATCGGAGGGCATCCGCAGCTCGAGATCTGCCGCGAGGACTCCGAGCGGCACATCGAGATCGTGTTCGATCTCGCCCGGGAGTTCGACGTCGATGTCGATCTGCACGTCGACGAAACCGACGATCCCGCGTCCACCTTCATCCACGACGTTGCGGTGCAGACCATCCGGCGCGGCTGGCGCGGCCGGGTCTCCGCCGGCCACGTATGTGGCCTGTCCCAGTACAACCCGTATTACGCCGACAAGGTGATCCGCCTGCTGAAACGAGCCGATATCACGGTGGTCACAAATCCCACGTCGAACCTCCTGTTCCGTGCATTGCGCGATCCGCAGCCGCGTTGGCGCGGGCTGACGCGGATCCGTGACCTGCTCGATGCCGGTGTCCGGGTTTGCTTTGGGCAGGAGACAGTCCAGTCGACGTACATCGTGACGCTGCGCCATCCGGACCCGCTGCTCACCGCCCAGATCCTGGCCCACGGCGCGCAGCTGAAGACGACCGGTGAGATGGATGAGCTCTGGCGCATGCCGACCGCTTCCGCAGCCGCCGCGCTTCGCGTCGGCAGCATAGGCCTGGGACCCGACTGTTTGGCCAGCCTCAACGTTTTCGATGCCGAGACGGTCACCGATGCCATCGCCACTATCGCGCCCCGCCGATGGGTGCTGCGTCGCGGCCGGGTGGTGGCGGAAACTGTAGTGACGCGATCGCTGCACCGGGCGGAGCTTCCCGCCCCCGCGACACCCCAATTCGGCTAGGTGCTACGCGACGAGCCGTGATGATCATGTGGTCGCGCCGAACCCCCACTGCAGGCCGGCTGACCTCAGTCCGTCCTCAGCGCAGGCCCGGTCCTTGGTCGCGGCGTCCCCGCTAACGCCAACACCGCCGATCACGGCGCCGTCGTGGATGATCGGCATACCGCCGGCGATGACGACGATGCGCCCACCGAGCGTGGTGTTGAATCCCCAGTCCGACTCCCTGGGTTGGGTGCTCGCGGTCCATCGGTGGGTCGGCTCGCCGACGGCGACGGCGGTGTAGGCCTTGTCAAGCGCCAGCGGCATGGACCAGATCTCCGCTCCGTCCATCCGCGCCGCGGAAACGAGCTGTCCTCCACGATCGAGGATCGCCGCGCCGACTTTGAGGCCTCGCCGCCCCGCGGCGTCACGGACGCCGGCCAGGACACGTTCGGCGAGGGCCAGACTCACGTCCGGGCAGTGCAGGATGTCATCGGTCATGCCGAGGCCTTTCTCGCGGGGCTGTGGGGTTGTGGGGCGTGCCGCGTAGGCTGACTGCGGGATCATCACCACGCCGTGGCTGACGTCTCCCGTCGTGGGTCGGCGGCGTCCAGCACCGACGTGGTGGAGCGATCGAACCCGGCGGCCGCGACAAATCCGAACGCGCTGTGGCCATCGGGAAGACGGGTAAGTCTATGCGCGCGTTGGGCGAGCCTCGACGCGACCACGTCGGGGAAGCTGGCCTCCAGCAGCAGCCGGCCCTCCTGCGAGCGCCAACGCGGCCGGACCAGCACCTCACCGAGCTCCTCGCGTTCCCGCATGGGGGCGTCGAGCACTTGGACCAGCGTCTGGACCTGCCCGTCCGCCCCTGGCGAAGAGATAGCCAGCACAGCGCGCTCGTCTAGGTGCATAGCAGGAGACAGCGTGTGGACGGGACGACGCCCAGGCGCCGGCGCGTTGGCGGCCGCCGGGTCTGGGGAGAAGCCAGTCATGCGGCTATTGAGCAAAAAGGGGTCTCCGATCGAGTTGAGGGTGAAGGGGGCGCGGCAACTGCCGCGTGAACAGGGGCTTCGCGGCTGAGGATTTCTTCGGAGGTTGCGCAGAGCGCGGCGACGCGCATCCGCCCTGCAGCGCAGGCTGTTGGCTGTCAAAGGTCAAGCGGCCCGCAAGGAGGGTGAGATGCGCGTCTGCACCGCATTCAACCGGCTTCTGCGCCTGCCCGGCGCGTCGGTGATCGATGTCAGTTTTGGCGGCGAGGGGGTGATCGTGACCGTCCGGCTTAGACGCCGTCGCAGAGTGTGCGGGCGGTGTGGGCAGACCGGCCGCAAGCTGGAGATCCACGATCGGCGGGTCAAGCGCTGGCCCCACTTGGATCTTGGCTGCAGTCGGTGCGTTATCGAGGCCGAGCTGCGGCGGCTGGGCTGCCCAGACTGCGCTGTTCACCTCGAGGCGGTCCCGTGGGCCAGGCCCGGGGCGCACCACACCCGTGACTTTGAAGACGTGGTGGCATGGCTGGCGCAGCAGATGGCGAAGACTCCGATCGCCGCGCTGTTGCGGATCGGGTGGGACACGTCGGACGGATCGTCCAGCGTGTCGTCTCAGAGCACCTCGACGAGCGCCGGCTCGAAGGTCTCGTGGCGATCGGAGTGGACGAGATCTCCTACCGTCGCGCCCAGCGGTACCTCACTCACTACGGCCTCGGCGAGCTAAAGGCGACGGCGCCTCCCGCGCGCCGCAACAAAGTCCGTGACCGCATGACGGAGGAGCCCTTCGGCCTCGCGCAGGCGCTCGAGTTGCTCGTAGGTGATGAGTCCTGCCGCAAGCTCAATTGTGAGGCCCTCCAGCTCCGCGCGGACCTGGTACGCCTCGCGGATATCGCGCAGCGTCGGGCCGTACACGAGGGCGCCGCGATTGGGTACTAGGGTCACAATACCGCTGGACTGCAACTGGCGTAGCGCTCCCCTAATCGGCGTGGGGCTGACGCCGAACTCCGATGCCAGCGTCTCCTGACGCAGCCACGAGCCGATCTCATAATCGCCGACCACCACGCACGCGCTGATCGTCTGGGCCAACTCGTCCACAAGTGCATCGTTGCAGCGCGTCAGGCGCCTCTCGCGCCCTCGCACCTGCCTGCCGTCATGTGTCTCGGTCATCGCGAAGGAAAATAGGCGACATAGCTCACCTGGCGAAGGCACCGCGGTCGATAACCAACGCATGACCGGTGATGTAGCTGCCGCCATCGCCGGCTAGGAACACAACCGCGGGCGCGATTTCCCGTGCCGTCGCTTGGCGGCCAAGCGGTATGCGTGCGATAACAGCGTCCATCGCAGCGGGTCCGCGTGTGCCCAGAACGGGTCGTTGAACGGCGTGTCGACCCAGCCCGGACACAGGCAGTTCACCCGGATCCCATGGGGCCCAAGTTCATCTGCCAGCGACCTGGTGAGATTCACAAGACCGCCCTTCGACGCGTTGTACGCGGCAGAACCAGCCGAACCCCGCAGCCCACCCACCGAGGCCGTGAAGATGATCGCTCCACCGCCGCGGCGACGCAGAGTCGGGGCAGCGACCTTCGTGAGCATCAGGTTCCCGGTCAGGTTGACCGCGAGATGACGCTCGAAGGCCGCCCTCGTCAGACCGCTGAGCGAAGCGGTCTGAAGTATGCCGGCGTTGCCGAAGACGATATCGATACCGCCGAAGGACTCCTGAGCGGTGTCGATTAGGGTGGCGAGGTCTTCGTCACGGGAGACGTCACAGCGTCTGCCGCGGCCGCCGCTCACAGCGGCCGCAGCGACAGCTCCCTGTCCGTCGGTGTCGCCGATCACGAGCGCCGCACCCCTCGCGGGCAAGAGCGGCGGCGACCGCCCGCCCGATCCCGGATGCGCCACTAGTGATGACGGCGACCTTATTGCGCAGGGAGACAGGCAACCTGCATCCCTCCGTCAGCGACCAGGCACTGTCCGGTCCCGTACGTCGCCAGAGGTGACGCAAGGTAGACGAAGATCTCGGCGATCTCCGTCGGATCGGCGAGGCGACCGAGCGGGATCCGGGCCAGGAACTCCCCTGCGACCTCGTGGAGCGGTGCTCTGCGCAGCGCGCTCTGTGTTCGACGGAGGTCCTGCATCATCATCGTGTCCACCTGTCCAGGGCAGACGGCATTGACCAGCACGCCCTCGGACGCGAGTTCGGCGGCGAGCGACTCCACCAGTCCGACCACCCCGAACTTCGAAGCCGAGTATGCGACGTGGTGGCGTCCTCCGCGCCGGCCGTAGAGGGACGATGTCACGATCATGCGACCAGTGCCATGCGACATCACACGCGCAAACTCCTGGCAGGTTATAACACGCCACTAAAGTTGACATCAAGTGTTCGCTGCCAGTCTTCTGATGTAAGCCCCAGCATCGGCGCCAGGATTAGGACACCCGCGTTGGCGACCAGCACGCCAACCTCTCCGAAGCGGTGCTGACAGGACGGACGGTGGTGACCACCGACGATCGGTCGGTAACGTCGAGTTCGATTGCGTGGGCGTCTGCACGTTCATCGCGCAGTGCTGCGGCGGCAGCCTCGGCGGCGTCGTGGCGCACGTCGCCGATCACTACTCTGGCGCCCTCTTAAGCGAATCGCTGCGCCACCGCCAGTCCGATGCCCTGTGCTCCACCGGTGACGCAGGCAACGCGACCCTCGAGGAGGGCGGTCACGGCGCGCTGATGCGGCTGATGACGGTCCCGACCGAGACCGTCTCGCCCTCGGAGACGAGAATTTCGGCAACCGCGCCGGAGGCCGACGCTTCGACGTCCGCGTCGACCTTTTCGGTGGTCACGGTGGCAAGCGCCTGTCCTTTGGCCCCCTCCTGTCCGACCATCGACCTGCCACTCAACGATCGTTCCCTCCTGCATGGTCATCCCCCATTTCGGCAAGACAACATCGACCGTCATGGCTAGACCCGCGCGCCGATGGTCGACAGCACGGCGGCGCGGATGTCGTCCTCGCCGACGAGAACGCGCGCCTCTAGATTGGGGGCGAACGGCACTGGTGCCTCGGCCCACGCGACGCGGCGGGGGGGCGCCTTGAGGGAGTCAAAGGCACGTTCGGCGACACAGGCGGCGATCTCGCTGGCAGCGCTGCACGTCAGCCGCGCGTTGTCGGCGACGACGAGGCGGCCGGTGCGACGAACCGACAACAGGATCCTGTCCAGATCCAGAGGGACAAGCGAGCGCGGGTCGACAACCTCGACCGAGATCCCCTCGCCCTCCAGCTGATCGGCGACCGCGAGCGCGCGGCCGACGAGCGCCCCAATCGCGACGATCGTGACATCGTCGCCTTCACGTTTGACCTCGGCCACGCCGATCGGTACCTCGTATGCCTCCGGGGGCACGTAACCCTTGGTGCCTCCCAGCACTGCATCTTGGAAGTAGACGACCGGGTTGGGATCGCGCACGGCAGCGAGCATCAGGCCTTTGGCATCGGCCGGCGTGCTCGGCATCACGATCTTGAGTCCAGCCACGTTCATAAGCATTGGGTGGGGGTTCTCGGAGTGCTGGGCTGCCGCGGATCCCGACGGTCCGGTCGCTGTGAAGTACACCAGCGGGAGCTGGATCTGGCCGCCAGACATGTACGGCAGCTTCGCCGCTTGATTGGCGACCTGATCCATCGACACATAAAAGAACGACCCGACCATGAGGTCGATCACCGGCCGCAGCCCAGCGGCTGCCGCGCCCACACACGCACCACACAAGGTGGCTTCCGAGATCGGCGTGTTGCGGACGCGCTCTGGCCCGAATTCCTCGATCAACCCCTTCGTCGCGCCGATGATCGACCTGTCTACGTCCTCGCCAATGACCACGACGGTGGAATCCGCCGCCATGGCGTCGCGAAGACCCTCATACATCGCTCGGATGAAGTAGAGCTCTCGGTCTGCCATCAGCCTCACACTCCTGCAGGTCGCGCCACGCCGGCCGGCGTAGCCAACGCCGGCTCGGGTTGCACTGTCTCTGGAGGTCCGCTGGAGAAGACATGAGCAAGCGCCTCCTCCGGATCCGGCTCAGGACTCGCCTCGGCGAACGCCAGCGCCTCTTCGATGAGCTCCCGCTCCTGTTCAGCGATGAGCGCCAGGCCCGGGTCGTCGAGCACGCGCTCCTCAAGCAGGTGTCCGCAGAAACCGGCGATCGGGTCCTTCGCCTTCCACTCCGCTATCTCCTCGTCTGGGCGGTACCGGCCGGAGAAGGCCTCTTCGCCCTCGTTGTGCCCGTGCCACCGGTACGTGACGGTCTCCAGAAGAGACGGACCCTGTCCGTTACGTGCCCTGGCCACGGCAGCCTCTGTAGCGCGGTAGACCTCGACGACATCGTTTCCGTCCACCGTCTGCCCCGGGATCCCCAGGGGCGTGCCACGTTCGCCGATGGAACCCGCGGTGAGCTTCGTCGTGGCAGTCCACTCCGTGTACTGATTGTTCTCGCAGACGAAGATGACCGGCAGTCGCCAGATCGCCGCAAGGTTCATCCCCTCCAGGAACACTCCCTGGTTCGCGGCTCCATCGCCGAAGAAGCAGGCGGTGACGCCATCCCTGCCGAGCTGCTTGTCAGCCCACGCCGAGCCGACGGCAATCGGAATCCCGCCACCGACGATCCCGTTGGTGCCCATGATGCCGAGGCCGAAATCGACGATATGCATCGATCCACCCTTCCCGCGGCAGTAGCCATCCTGGCGCCCGAGGAGTTCCGCCATCATGCGCTTAACATCAGCGCCTTTAGCGATCAGGTGCCCGTGCCCGCGATGGGTCGATGTGATCCGGTCGGCGTCCCGGAGCGCAGAGCACACGCCGACAGCGCAAGCCTCCTCACCGATGTATAGGTGGACGAACCCCGGGAGCCTGCCCCGCTTGAAAAGCGTGGCGAGCTTCTCCTCGAAGAACCGGATGCGTTTCATCCGGCGAAGCATCTCGACGAGCCGCGCGCTGCTGAGGCCGGCGCTCGCATCGGCGTCCACTGGCTGCTCCCTTCCTTAAGGATCTGAATTGAGGAACCTTACCAGAATGGATCCAACTCGCAACTGCTTGGATCCAACAAGGAAAATCCTCGATCGCCGGTCGAAGAAGCGGCGGTGCAGCTTTGCCTGCCGATCGCGACAGCAGAAAACCCGAGAGGGGGCTGCCCGCAGGAGATCCCGGGACTGGCTGGGGGAGATCCGGGCGGGAGCGCCGAAGGCGATCGATAAAGACGGGGCGGCAGCGTCGGCGACGATGGAGGAGGTTGCGTATCGATTGACGGGTGCGTTGTTGAAGGTGGCGTTGAACCAGGGCGCGCTCCCGGGCCGGATGGGCAGACGGTCGAGGCGCTGGTTGACCAGTGGCCGGTCGTCTTGCCCAGGCTGCAAACCGACCTGGTGTCGGGACGTATCGGCCGGGCGAGATTCGCCGGGCGTTCATTCCCAAGGCGGGAGGCGGGCAGGAGGGGACTGGGGATTTCCGACGTGATGGATCGGGTGGTCTGTGCGGCCGTGCGGCAGGTGCTCGAACCGCTGTGGAAGCCAACGTTTCACCCATCAAGTCATGGGTTTCGACCTGGCCGAAGTTGCCACACGGCAATCGCCGAGGCCATGCGGCATCTGCAAGACGGCTATGAGTTGTGCGTAGATCTTGATCTGGAGACGTTCTTCGATCTCGACGGTCCCACTGGAACCGCGGCGTTCGCACTCAAGATCCCGTACATCGCTTAGCTCGGACCGCATCGCGCACCGTTGCCGGAGCGGTACTGGGAGACGGCAGTGCACCCAGACCATCCCTCGTTCGGCGCGACGACCCATTCGGGTTTACGCACGAGACCTCAACCCACCGACCGGCCGGCGTCGGCGCCTCCGACCACCGAACGGCACGACAGCAGCCCCACACGCCGCGATCACCAGACGCGACCGGCACACCGCTGAGATCCCCTGTCTCCACACGGTGGCGCGAGCACATCCGGCGGACCCTCACCCACTCGTCGCCAGCACCTCTCGATAGGCCCGTGGATCGGTGGCGCCCTCGGTGCAGAAGACGAGCGCCCGGGTCTCGCCGTTGACGCCCAGCTCGGCCCGAACCGGTGCAAGCGCATCGATGCTCAGGAGCTCGAGCAGGCCGGCGACACCTGCCGCCCCGGACTCGCCGGCGAGCACCCCGTTACCCGCGAGCCTCCGCATCGCGTCGCGGGCGCGCTGGTCGGCTACCGCGAGCGACGCGTCGAGCCCCGAATCGATCTCGGGCCACGCGATCAGTGAAGGGTGCCGCAGTTGAGCCCCGCCATGATCGACTCTTGCCGACCCTTCAGAGCGACGATCCGCCCGGCGTGCAGCGACGCGAGCACGCACGCCGCGCTCGTCGGCTCGACGCCAACGGTGCGGCTCACCACGCCATCGCACGGGAACGGATGTCGCAGCACGGCGGCCGCAAATGCGCCGACGCCGATCTGCACGAACACCAGGTGCGGAGCGGCGAGCTGCTGCTCACGCAGCTGGTCTGCGACCTCGCGAGGATCGTCGAGTACCCCTCGATCACCCACCGGGGCACGGTCTCGTATCCGGGCCACGAGGTGTCGGAGATCACCAGGCACCGGTCACCGGCGCTTCCCGCTGAGGTCGCGACGGCCTTGTCATAGCCCCCGTCGACGACCGTGACCTCAGCCCCCTCCTGCTCGATCGACTTGATCCGCGCGGTAACGGTGCCCTCCGGCGTGAAGATCTGGCAGCCGAGGCCGAGCATCCGTGCGACCCTCGCGACAGCGCGACCGCGGTTGCCGTCGGTCGCCGCCACGAGCGACATTGGACCGAGTTCACCTGCGCGCACCCGGAGCTCCTCGAAAGACACCAGCGCGTCCGGCTCGATCGCGAGGCGCCCCCCGAGCGCCTGTCGGATCGCCCACGAGGCGCCGAGGATCTTGAACGCCGGCAGGCCGAGGCGACTCGACTCGTCCTTCGCGAGCACTGTGTCGATCCCGAGCTCGCCTGCCAGGGAATCGAGCCGGCGAAGCTCGGTCGGCCGGTAGTCGGGGAACGTGCGGTGGAAGGCCGTGACCGCCCGCTCGTACCCCGCGGAGCCGGGTGGCCGGGGCCGTGGGTTGAGGTCCGGCTCGATCACTTCGGCGGAACCACGGCGCGCACGCGGTCGAGCGTCTTCGCGCACGCATAGACGGCACGCGTTCTCGGGACGTCGATGCCGACCGCATCCGCAAGCTCGATCACGGCCGAGGTGATGCAGTCGAGCTCGAGCGGTTTGCCGGCCTCGAGGTCCTGGAGCATCGACGTCTTGTGATCGCCGACCTCGATCCCGGCCTCCAGCCGCCGTTCGAGCGAGACGGGGATCTCGACCTCGAGCGCGGTCGCGACGGCGGCCGTCTCCTCGAACAGCTCGCGGAGCAGCGCCACCATCTCGGGGACCTCGCCGAGCTGGCCGAGCGTCGCGCCGGTGAGCGCGGAGATGGGGTTGAACGCGGCGTTGCCGAGCAGCTTCAGCCAGATCTGCTCCCGGATGCGTGCGTCGACAGGCGCCTTCAGACCGCCGTCGACGAACGCCCTCGAGATCCGGGCGCACCGCTCGCTGCGCGCACCGTTTGGCTCGCCGAGCGGGAACCGTGTGCCCTCGATGTGCCGGATCACCCCGGGCGAGACGATCTCTGTCGAGCAGTATGTGACGCATCCGATCACCGACTCGGGGGAGAACGCGCCGGCGATCGAGCCGCCCGGATCGACGCTCTGAAGCACCAATCCGTCGAGCGGTCCGCCGTGCGATCGGAAGTACCACCACGGGATCCCGTTCTGCGCCCAGACCACAGCGCTGCCTGGCTTGAGCGACGCGGCTAGGCGCGGCGCGAGCGCGGGCAGGCTGTTCGCCTTCAGGCTGACGAACACCACGTCGGCGTCGGCCACGGCCTCGAGCTCGTCGGTGACCGGCGGCTGCGCCTCGAAATCACCGCGCGGGCTCAGCACGCGTACGCCGTCTCCACGCATCGCCTCGAGGTGCGCCCCGCGCGCGATCAGCGTGACGTCGCGACCGCCCCGGGCGAGCGCTGCCCCGACATACGCTCCGATCGCACCGGCACCGACGACGGCGAACCTCACATGCCGCCTTCCAGCAACTGTGCGGCGACGCGACGTCGCTGGAGCTTTCCGGTGGGCGTCCGCGGGACGGCGTCGAGGATGTAGATCGTCTTCGGCACCTTGAACCCGACGAGGAGTTCTCCGCAATGGCGGATCAGCTCGTCCTCGGAAGCGTCCCCCGACAACGAAACCGCGGCGGCGACCTGCTCACCGTACTTCTGATCGGGCACGCCGAAGCAGGCGGCGTCGGTGACCAGGGGGTGGTTGAGCAGGATTTCCTCGACCTCCGCCGGCGACACGTTCTCGCCTCCGCGGATGATCATCTCCTTCAACCGCCCCTTGAGGCTCAGGTAGCCGTTCTCGAGGACGCCCAGGTCGCCGGTCAGGAACCATCCGTCGACGAAGCTCTCGGCGTTTGCCTCGGGGTTGTTCCGGTAGCCGCTCGTCACTCCGGGACCCTTGATCTGGACCTGGCCGACCGAGCCGTCGGGAACCTCGGCCCGATCGGCGTCGACGATCCGAATCTCGGTCCCGGTGGCGTTCCCGACCGACCTCGGCAGGTGCTGTCCGGGCGGTAGCGGGTTGGAGCTGATCTGGTGGCTCGCCTCGGTCATCCCATACGCCTCGAGAATCGGCACCCCGTAGTACGCCTCCACCCGCACGAGAAGGTCGGGCGACAGCGACGAGCTACACGACCGCAGGAAGCGAAGGCTCGGGAGCTCCACCTCTCCATGCCCCGCATCCTCGAGGAGCATGTGGTGGAGCGTCGGCCCGGCCGAGAACCAGCTCACGCCGTGCTCCCGGAGCTGGGCGATCAGGCGCCGGCGGCTGAGCCGCCGCGGCACGACGGCGGTCCCTCCGCTGAGGAACGTCGCAAGGGTCGACGCGACAAGGCCGTGGACATGGAACAGCGGCATCACGCAATACGAGACGTCGCTGTCGGACAGCTCGTAGTGGCGCGCGATTGCGGCGGCCGACGCAGCGAGGTTCCTGTGCATCAGTGGAACCTGCTTCGGCCGGCTGGTCGTTCCGCTCGTGTGCAGCAGCAGCGCGACGTCCTCGGGCTGGGCGGGCTCGAATGCCGTCTCCTGCCTGATCGTCCCCCCGTCGCAGGTGATCTGGACGCCTCCCGAGTCGTGGGTGACCTCGACTACCGTCGTCGAGGCGGGCGCCGCTCCGCGAGCAGCCTCGGACTCCCCGGCCGGGAGCAGCAACAGGAGGGGGTCGAGGTCGGTGAGGTAGAACTCGTACTCGCTCCGCGTGTAGCTCGGGTTGAGCGGGGCGGCTGCCGCACCGAGCGAGGTGATCGCGAGCAGCAGCTGCACGAACTCGGGTCCGTTCGAGATCGCCAGCGCAACACGCTGACCGCGCTCCACGCCGAGCGTGCGCAGCCTCCCTGCCAGCGACTCGATCCCCGCGGCGAGTTCCGAATAGGTGAACCGCGTGCTCCCGTCGGCGGCGAGCAGAGCGGTCGCCTCGTCGCGCCCGCCTGCTGTCAGCGGCACGAGTGTCTGTGACGTGGCGACCGCCGGATCCGCCTTCTGCCGGCCTTCTGAGCCGCCGGATCCGGTGCCGTCACCACCGGTTGGATGCATATCTCCCCTCCGATGTTAGGGTCGCGTGGAGTGTATCCAAAAACTTGCATCCTGGATCCATCTATCCTAGGCTCTTGCCAAGCACTTACCCCGCACCCCGGTCTCGCGTGTCCAGATCTAGGGCGGAAGGAGAAGAGGGATGAATCGTCAGGTGGACCACCGGTCCGAGGACTTGCTGAGTCCGGCCGGTCTCAACTCTGTGCTCACGCGCCGGGACGTGTTGACCCGTGGGGCTGGCGGACTGGGCGCGATCACGCTTCTCCTCGCCGGCTGCGGCGGCAGCAACTCAACGAGCGGCGGCGGGAAGACGACGGCGGGCGGCTCGCTGATCTTCGCGGTCGACGCGTTGACCGGAAACGCCGACCCCGGGATCTTCGCGACCTTCGGCGACTGGATGACGATCGACTGCATCGCCCGCGGCCTGACCCACATCGATTACCACACGACGACAGTGCAGCCCGCGCTCGCCGAGAATTGGGAGATCTCCAAGGACGGGCTCACCTACCGGTTCGCGCTGCGCAAGGGTCTGATCTTCCAAGACGGCAACCCCGTCACCGCGAACGACTGTGCCCGCTCGTTCAACCGGCTGATCAACCCGAACGACCCGAGCCGGCCCGCCGGCACCTACGCGATCGCCGAGCTGGGCGGGGCGAACGTCCTCTCGGCCCGTGCGATCGACACCCACGAGTTCGAGCTCAAGCTGAGGGCGCCGGATGTGGCGTTCATTGCGCGGCTCTCGAACCCGAACGGCGTGATCCTCTCCGAGCACGCGATCGACAAGTACGGCAAACAGATCGGGAACCATCTGGTCAGCGCCGGGCCGTTCAAGTTCGTCAGCTCGACGCCGGGTCAGAGCGTGACGCTGGCGGCATTCGACAACTACTGGGAGGGCCGCCCGAAGCTCGACAAGGTCGTCCTTCAGGTGCTCCCCGACCCGTCATCGTTGACGAGCGCACTCGTCAACAGCTCGGTGCAGGCATCGAACTTCATCGCCGATTCGGACCTGCCCGAACTCTCTGCCGACAAGAGCCTGTCCGTCTACACGCCGAAGCCCTACATCGACATCTTCCTGCAGATGAACGTGCGGACGCCGCTCCTTTCGGACATCCGCGTCCGGCAGGCGATTAACTTCGCTCTCGATCGCAAGGCAATCGTGCAGGAGGCGTTCTTCGGCCACGCACAGCTCCCCGCCGGCATGGTCGGGCCGCCGGAGCTCGGATACGACGCGAGCCTGACCCAGTACTCGACTCAGGATATGGCGAAGGCGAAGAAGTTGCTCAAGGAGGCCGGCGCGGTCGGCAAGAGCGTCAGCAACGTCAACCAGAACATCCTGTTCTGGCCCAAGGTCGGGCAGATCGTCGAGTCGAACCTCGACGAGCTGGGGTTGAAGGTCAACTCACAGTACCTCGACTCGGCGACGTTCAGCTCCCGACAGTTCGATCCGAAGGGACACGAGCTCGCGACGTGGCAGCGCTCGGCGTTCGTCCCCGACCCCGATAACAAGCTGACGCCGCTGCTGGCGACCGGCGAGTCGACCGCGGAGGACATCACCGCGAACACGCTGCTTCCGACGCAGCCGAAGCTGAACCAGATGCTCACGGCAGCGCGCGGCGAGACGAACCCGACGAAGCGAGCACAGCTCTACGTCGAGCTGCAGCAGTTCCTTGTCACGGAAGTGATGGTCTACTCGATGCTGGCGTACATCTACACGCCGGTTGCGAGCATCAACACGATCCAGAACTTCAATGCCGACGCGCTGGGTACATACCGTCTATTCCTGGACAACACCAGCCTTTCCGCATAGTGGAGCCAACTGACCGCTTAGGGGGCGATCAGCCCTGAGCGTTCTCGGGCCCGAACCGACCGAACAGCGGGCCGTCGCCACCGGCGGCCTCGCACTTCCACAGGGTGGGTTCTTGCGCCGCGGCAGCCTGCTGCGCAAGCCGGTGTCGATCATCTCGCGGGGCATCCTGGTGATCTTCGGGCTGGTCGCGATCTTCGCCCCGCTGCTCGCGCCCTACAGCCCGACCGCGACCACCGGGTCGCCGCTGATGAAGCCGGGCGCGCGCGGGCACCTGCTCGGCACCGACTCGTTCGGGCGGGACGAGCTCTCGCGCGTGATCTACGGCGCCCGGCCGTTGATCGTCACGAGCCTCTTGGCGGTCGTCGTCGCGGTCGTACTCGGGTTCGCGATCGGCCTCGTCGCCGGCTACTTCGGGCGGTTCGTCGACACGGGGCTGATGCGGGCGATGGACGTGATCCTCTCCTTTCCGCTGATCCTCCTGGCGATCATGATCGTGGCGGCGCTCGGCACGGGGCTGATCAACCTCGTCGTCGCGATCGGGATCTCGCAGCTTCCCGTGTGCGCGCGGCTGGCCCGGACGCTCACTGCACGGGAGCGGCCGCGGGAGTACGTGCTCGCCGCCAGGACGAGTGGCTTCGGCGTCGGTCGCGTGCTCTTCCGCGAGATCGCACCCAACCTCCTCGGGACGATCGTCGTCCAGGCGACGGCGATCGTCGCGGTCGCAGCTGGCTACGCGGCTGCGCTCTCCTACCTCGGACTCGGGATCCAGCCGCCGACCGCGGACTGGGGCTACATGGTCAAGGAGGGGCAGGAGTTCATCTTCGTGGCTCCTCGCCTCGCCCTGATCCCGGGCATCCTGATCACGCTTTTCGTGATGGCGTGCAACTTCGCGGGCGACGACCTCCGCGATCTGTTCGCCGGAGACCGCGAGGTCTAGCGGCCGTGAAGATGCTGATCGCCAAGCGACTGGCGCTGCTGCCGTTCGTCGCGCTGGCGGTCGCGACGATCGTCTTCTTCGTGCTGCGCGTCGTCCCCGGGAACGCCGCCGACGTCCTCGCCCAGCAGGCGACCTACGGGCAGAAGCAGCAGATCATCAAGTCACTCGGGCTCAACCAGTCGGTCTTCGAGCAGTACTGGATATTCCTCAAGGGCCTCGCCCACCTCAACTTCGGCTTTTCGTTCTACAGCGGCGACAGTCGTCGCCCACCTGCTCTCGGCAGACACTTCCGGTGACGATCGAGCTCGCGGTCGCCGCGGTGATCGTGATGGTCCTGATCGGCGTCACCACCGGGATCGCTCGCGGCAGCGTTCCGCGACAGTTGGATCGACTCGGGGTCGCGGCTGGTCGCGACGGTCTTCTTCTCGATGCCGTGGTTCGCGCTCGCAATCCTGCTGATCCTGCTATTCGGGGTGAAGCTCAAATGGCTGCCGACCTACGGGCGGTTGCCCGCGACGGTGAACTACCAGCCGCGCACTAACTTCATCCTGATCGACGCGGTGCTCGAGGACCGCTACGACCTGATCTGGCCCTGGATCCAACACCTGATCCTGCCGGCGCTGACCGTCGGTCTGACGACCGCCGGATTCGTGACCAGGATCACGCGGGCCTCATTCGTCGAGACGATGGGCGGGGACTTCGTCCGAACCGCCCGGATGAAGGGGATGCGAGAGCAGCGCGTCTTCTGGCACCACATCTTCCGTAACGCCTCGCTGCCGATCGTCACGATCGTGGGCTTGCAGTTCGGAGCCCTGCTCGGCGGCGCCGTGATCTCGGAGGTGGTGTTCTCCTATCCAGGGGTCGGCCAGCTGATGGTAAACGCGATATTCCAGCGCGACTACCCGGTCGTCCAGGGGGCGGCGCTCGTGATCGCGATCCTTTACATCCTCGTCAACACGCTCACCGACATCTCCTACCTTTATCTCGACCCAAGACTGCAGAGGGCGTGAGCTCGCTCGCCGGCAAGATCGCTGTGCTCACCGGTGCCTCGTCCGGGATCGGGCGGGCCGCCGCGGTCGCGCTCGCGCGGGAAGGTGCGGCGATCGCGATCGGCGACGTCGACGAGCGGGGGGCGGCGGGAACGGCCGAGCGGATCGAGGCCGAAGGGGGCCGGGCGACGGCCCGGCCGTGCGACGTCACGAGCCCCGAGCAGATCGAAGCGCTTGTCGCCTCGGCCGCAGCCGGGCTCGGCGGGATCGACATCGCCTTCGGCAACGCCGGATTTCTCGCGACCGCCGACCTCGACGAGATGGCGCTCGACACGTTCAACCGGCACCTGGCGATCAACCTCACCGCGAACTTCCTGCTCGCGAAGGCGAGCGCGCCGCAGCTGCGGCGGCGCGGCGGCGGCTCGATCATCTTCACCGCCTCGCTCGGCGGCCTGCGGGGTTCGCCGGGCAGCGTCGCCTACAACGCGTCGAAGGGCGGTCTGGTCAACATGACCCGCTCGCTGGCGGCCGAGCTCGGACCCGACTCAATCAGGGTCAACTGCATCTGCCCAGGGTGGGTCGACACGCCGTTCAACGATCCGTTCTGGGCCCACGAGCCGCCCGGGAGGATGGAGGAGACGGTCGGCCGGATCCCGCTCAGGCGCCAGTCGCTGCCGGAGGAGATCGGGTCCACGGTCGTCTTCCTGGCGGGCCACGCGAGCAGCTACCTCACGGGGCACGCGCTGGTCGTTGATGGAGGGCTGCTGGCGACATGAGCGAGCAGCCGCCCGGACGCGAGGCGCTCTTGGAGGTCCGCGAACTCAGGGTCACGTTCGACACCAGGGAGGGCCACGTGCGGGCCGTCGACGGCGTCGACTTCGAGCTACGCAAGGGCCAGGTGCTCGCGATTGTCGGCGAGTCGGGATCCGGCAAGTCCGTCACCGCGCTGTCGATCCTGAGGCTGATCCGCGACCGGAATGTGGAAACGACCGGTCAGATCGTCTACCAAGGCAAGGACCTGGTCAACCTCCCCGAGTCAGAGCTGCGGCGGCTGCGCGGCGCCGAGATCGCGATGATCTTCCAGGACCCGCTGACCTCGCTGAATCCACTGCAGCGGATCGGTCAGCAGATCGTCGAGATGCTGCGGATCCATCGCGAGATCTCACGCGAAGAAGCTCGGGCCAAGGCGGTGAAGCTGCTCGGCGAGGTCGGCATCCCGCGCGCCTCCGAACGCGCACGGGACTACCCACACGAGTTCTCGGGCGGCATGCGACAGCGGGCGATGATCGCGCTCGCGATGGCGTGCGACCCGAACATCCTAATCGCCGACGAGGCAACCACGGCGCTCGACGTAACGATCCAGGCCCAGGTACTCGACCTGATCAAGCGAGAGCAGGAGAACCGCGGCGCAGCGGTGATCCTCATCACCCACGACCTCGGGATCGTCGCCGACATCGCCGACTGGGTCGCCGTCATGTACGCCGGCAAGATCGTGGAGTACGCGTCACGCGACGAGCTGTTCTTCGCCCCGCGGCACCCGTACACGTGGGGTCTTCTCGCGTCGATCCCCCGAGTCGACCGGCCGCGCTCGCGGCGGATGAAGCCGATCGACGGGATGCCACCCTCCCCCGCCGACCTCCCGACCGGCTGCCGCTTCCGCCCCCGCTGTGCCCATGTGTTCGACAAGTGCGAGGCAGCGCCCGAGCTCAAGGGCGCGGACGGAGACAGCTCGCACCTCGACGCGTGCTGGCTCGAGCCGAAGGAGAAGCGGGAGCGATCGCCGATCGCGGCCGAGGCCGATGCCGATGCCGGTGGAGCGTCGTGAGCGACCCGGCCGCGCCTCAGAGCCACGAAGCCCCCGACCGCACGGCAACCGCCGAGAAGCCGCCCCTGCTCGAGGTCGAGGACCTCGTGATGCACTTCGCCGCCACGAACGCCGTCGGCAGCTCGAAGGGCGTCGTCCACGCCGTCGACGGCATCACTTTCAGCGTCCACGAGGGAGAGACGCTCGCAATCGTCGGAGAATCCGGGTGCGGGAAGACGACCCTCGGACGATGTCTCGTGCGCCTGTACGACCCGAGTTCGGGGACGATCCGCTTCCGCGGGAACGACGTCACCCACATCTCCGAGCGCGCGTTCCGGCCACTGCGGTCCGAGATCCAGATGGTCTTCCAGGACCCGTACAGCTCACTGAACCCGCGCAAGCGCGTCTCGGCGATCATCGGCGACGTCCTCCGCGCACACGACGCGTGCGACCGCGGCGAGGTCGCAGCTGAGGTCGAGAAGCTGCTGGCGCGCGTTGGGCTCCGTCCCGAGCACGCCAGCCGCCGGCCCCGGTCGTTCAGCGGCGGTCAGCGCCAGCGGATCGGGATCGCCAGAGCGCTGGCGCTGCGGCCGCGGCTGGTGATCGCCGACGAGCCGGTCTCCGCGCTCGACGTCTCGATCCAGGCCCAGATCGTGAACCTGCTCGACGACCTGCACGAGGACTACGGCCTGACGCTCGTGCTCATCGCGCACGATCTCGGGCTCGTCCGCCACATCGCCGACCGCGTCGCCGTGATGTACCTCGGCAAGCTCGTCGAGGTCGCGACGACCGACGGGCTCAACGAGCGCCCGATCCACCCGTACACCGAGGCGCTGCTGTCCGCGATCCCGATCCCTGACCCGGTCGCGAGCGCCAAGCGCCAGCGGATCGTGCTCGAGGGTGAGCTGCCGAGCCCACTCGATCCACCGGCGGGCTGCCGGTTCCACACACGCTGCCGGTACGCGACCGACGTCTGCAGGACGGTGGAGCCGCCACTCGTTGACCACGGCGGCCGCCTCGCCGCGTGCCACCACCCGCTGAACGTTGATCCCCCGAGCAAGGAGGCCACAGAGACGTGAGGACGCTGATCATCAACGCCGTCGTGATCGACGGGACCGGCGCGCCGATGCGCCCGGAGTCGACGGTCGTGATCGAGGACCACGAGATCGCCGAAGTGATCGAACGCCGCGCCCTCTACTACGACCGAGCCGGGACGATCGTCGACGCGCGAGGCGGCTTCGTGCTCCCCGGCGTCGTCAACCACCACGTCCACGGACTCACGCGAGGGCCGCTGATGATCGTCGGTGAGCCCGCGCTCGAAGGCGACCGCGTCCAGTCGAACCTCGACCGCCTGCTCGCGCAGGGAGTGACGACCGCGCTGAACGTCGACGGCTACCCGACGACCGAGGAGGCGCTCGCCTCGAGCCGCTTTCACCCGCTGATGGTGAAGGTCTCGACGCTCCACACCCCAGCGCACATGGCCTGGGTGATCGATGGGCCGTTCCCGTTCGGGGGGATCCAGGAGCGCCACCGCTGGACGCTCGAGCGGATGCTCGAGCGGGGCGCGCCCGCGATAGGCGAGGCCGGCCCCGGGATCGACGCCCACTGGACCAACTACACGCTGATCCCCGAGGCGATCGCACGGCGCGGCGGGCGTACGACGATCGACACCGCGCGGGGGCTGAGGCTCGCGGCCGAAGCTGCCGACCGCGGGCGCATCGAGGAACTGTTGAAGGAGACCGGCGCCGAAGGCGTCACCGCCGATGAGTTCCTCTCGATTCACGAGGCGACGATCGAGTGGCGCCGGCTCGCCCGCGTCGCGCTCGATGAGGCGATCGCGGCGGCTCGGACGCACGACGCGCCGCTGATCCTCCACCACACGCCCGGCACTCACAATGCGGTGATGGACGCCGCCGCGGATCTCGGCGGGCGCGTGATCGCCGGCCACTCGAACTTCCAGATCTACGACCCTGAGGACGCATGCAAGAGGGCTCGCGCGCTCCGCGAGCGCGGGGCGCTGATCGACATCATGTCCGGTGACGCGTTCTCGGCCCGGCAGTTCCAGTCAGGTCCGGAGGTCACGTTTCGAATGCTCCAGGAGGGCGTGGTCGATCTGATCTCGACCGACTACGCGGGCGGTTTCTGGGACCCGATGTTGCTCGTCGCTCAGAAGGCGCACGAGGCCGGCGTGATCAAGCTCGAGGAGGCCGTGCGGCTGATGACCTCGTCGCCCGTGGACGCCGTGCCGAAGCTCGCTCCGGGACGCGGACGGGTCGCCGCGGGAGCCGTGGCCGATCTCGTGATCACCGAACCGGGCGCGCTCTCCGCCGTCCGCGACGTGTTCATCTCAGGGCACCAGGTGCCCGTCCCGGAGACGTGGTGATAGGGTGGATCTCCGCGGCGTGAGCTCGATCCCGCGACCGCTGCTGCGCGGCGGGGTCGGCGCTGCCGCCTGTGGCCACCCGCTCGCCGCCTCCGTCGCGACCGCCGCGTTCCGCTCCGGCGGCGGTGCGGTCGATGCGGCGGTCGCCGCTGCCGCCGCGGTCGCGGTCGTGCTGCCCGAGGCGTGCGGGCTCGGGGGCGACGCGATGCTGCTCGTGCGGTCAGAGGCCGGCTCCGTTACCGCGTTCAACGGCAGTGGAGCCGCGCCCGCGGCGCTCGTTGCGCCGGTGCCGCCGGACGGCGCCGCCTCGGCCGCCGTACCCGGAGCGGTCGCGGCGTGGGAGGCGGCACACCGCCGCTTCGGCCGGCTGCCGCTCGCGACCGTGCTGGAGCCGGCGATCGCCCTGGCCCGCGACGGCTTCCCCGTCAGTGAGCCGCTGCTGGGCGCAGTTGAGGCGCAGCGCGGGCGGCTCGAGCGGGGCGCGCCTTCGTGGCCCCTCCTCGACCGCTCTCTGCGTCCCGGGTTGCTGTTCCGCCAGCCCGAGCTCGCGCGGACGCTCACCTTGATCGCGGAGCGCGGTGCCAAGGCGTTCTACTCCGGCCCGGTGGCCGACGCGATCGAGCGGACGGTCGCGGCCGAGGGCGGATCGCTCACCGCGGCCGACCTCGCCGCCCACGAGACGGTGGTCCGGGCGCCGATCTCGGTGCTGCACCGCGGGACACGGCTCTGGCTTCAGCCACCGGTCTCGCAGGCACTGCTCGCGGCGAGCGTGCTCGGCGAGCTGGAGCGGCGCGTGCCGGCCGGCCGCGACGCCGCTGTCCACGTAGCGGTCGAGGCGGTCGAAGCCGCGTTCGCGCACCGTGACGAGATCGCCGCACCCGGCGCCGAAGCGCGCCTGCTGTCGCTCGCGCTCGAGATCGACGACAAGCGCGCCAGCCGCCGCGGCGGCCCCAAGGCCTACGCTCACACGACCGCCATCACCACCGCGGATTCGAGTGGAACGGTGGTCTCGCAGCTCGTCAGCGTGTTCGACGACTTCGGCTGCGCCTCACTCGTGCCGGAGGGCGGCTTCGTGCTCAACGACCGCATGACCGGCTTCTCCCCGGACCCGAGCTCACCCAACGCAGCCGCGCCGGGCAAGCGCCCGGTGCACACGCTCTCGCCTGCGCTGTTCGAGGCGAGCAGCAGTCCGGTGGCGCTCGCGACGCCGGGAGCCGACGGGCAGGTACAGGTACTCGTCCAGGTCCTCGAGTCCCTGCTCGCCGACCGGATCTCGATCCCCGAGGCGCTCGACGCGCCGCGATGGCGATCGATCGAGAGCCGCCTCGCGCTTGAACACGGCTTCGATCGGGGCGTCGCCGAATCGCTCAGCCGGCGCGGCCATGAGGTTACCTGGCTTCCAGCCGGCGACTCGCTGTTCGGCGCGTGTGCACTCGCGGGCTTCGACGCCGACACGGGCACCGCCTTCGCCGCGGCAGACCCGCGGCGCGCGACTTGGGCGGCCGTATGCTGAGACCGGGGCTCGAGGGAGTAGGTGCGGTGGTCACCGCGTCCTCCGGCGGCATCGGCCGCACAGTCGCGCTGTGGCCCGCCGCGAGGGCGCGTCGGCTGGCCGCTGCGACCTGTCGGCCGCCCCACGACCGGGAGGGGTTCGACGAGCTGCCGTAGCTCTCGACCGATGAGGCGATCCGGTCGCGTAGAGGGCGCGCGACCTTCTACAGCTGCGACGTCGCCGACGAGGAGTCGATCGACGCCGCGTTCGCGAGGGCGGGCGAGCTCGGTGCCCCGCCGCGGGTGTACGTGTTCTGCGCCGGGATCTTCACCAGCGACGCCTCAGTCCTCGAGGAGCTGGTCGAGGCGCACCACGCGACGATGCGAATCAACGAGGGCGGGGTGTGGCTGTGCTGCAGGGCGGCCGCGCGGCGGTGGAGGAGTCTGGGCGGCGGCGGCCGGATCGTCTGAATCGCATCGATCTCCGGGCTCGTCGGCCTGCGGGCGGAGCCCAGCTACTGCGCGCCGAAGGGCGGTCGTAAACCTCGCGCGCGCAGCTGCCCTCGACCCCGCACCGCACCGGATCACGGTCAACGCGGTGTGCCCCGGCTTCATCCAGACGGCGATGCTCGCGCCGGCGCTCGAGGACGCGGCCAAGCACACAGAGCCTCGAGCGCTCGATGCCGTGGCCCGCCTCGGCCGTCCGGCGGACGTCGCCGCCGCGGTCGCGTTTCTCGCCTCGGACGACGCCGAGTGGATCACCGGTGTGGCGCTCCCCGTGGACGGCGGGTACACGTGCAGTTGATGTCATTTCCGTACAAGAATCTGCATCCAACTTCTTGAAACTTGGATCCAGACCTGACAAGATCGGAGCGAGCGATGACGAGCCCCCCGGCAAACTTCGATCACGACCAGCTGCTGCAGATGATGCGCAGGATGCTGCGGATCAGGCGGTTCGAGGAGAAGCTCGGGGTGCTGTTCAAGCGCGGCAGGCTGCCCGGCTTCATCCACCTCTACATCGGCGCGGAATCGGTCGCGGTCGGCGCCTGTTCCGCGCTCGTGGAGGCCGACAGGATCACCTCGACCCACGAGCTCGAGAAGCGCGTGCTGGTCGACGAGGACGACATCCGCGCCGCGGTGATAAAGACCGTCGGCGCCACTGCGAAGGTCTGATGGACGTCATCCTTCCGAAGTGGGGCATGACGATGCAGGAGGGGACGATCAGCAAGTGGCTCGTGAAGGTCGGCCACGACCTCAAGGAGGGGGACGTGATCGCCACCGTGGAGACCGAAAAGGTCGACACCGAGCTCGAGGCGCCGGAGACCGGGGTGCTCGAGGAGATCCTGGTCGAAGCGGGCAGCACCGTTGCGGTCGGCACCGTGCTCGCGCGCATCCGCTCGGGCTGAGCGATGATCGAACCCGCTCATGTCGCTGACCGGAGCGGCGTCCTCGAACGGATCGAGACTATCCCGATCGCGCTGCCGGTCCGCCGTGAATGGCGGTGGCGTGGACTGGACGCCGAGCTGGGCCTGTGGGTGATCGTCCGCATCCACACCGACACCGGCCTCGTCGGCTACGGGGAGGCGACCCCGCTTGCCGATTGGGGCGGTGACTTCAACTCCTATGCGGGAGAGACGCCGGCCACCGTCAGGCATGTCGTTGCGGAGCTGCTCGGCCCGGCGCTCGTTGGCGCCGACCCGTTCGACATCGAGCGGATCGCGGAGCGGATGGACGACGTGATCAAGGGTCACACCTACGCGAAGGCCGCGATCGAGATGGCGCTCTATGACCTCCAGGGCAAGCGCTGCTCCCTCCCAGTCTATCGCCTGCTCGGCGGCCGCTACCGGCGTGGCGTCCCGATCGCGCACATGATCGGGATCATGAGCCGCGAGGAGGCGCTCGAGGAGGCGCGGCTCGCGCGCGAGGATGGCTGCCGCGCCTTCCAGATTAAGGGGACCGGCGAGCTCGAGCGCGATGTCGAGATCATCGTCGCGCTGCGCCAGGAGCTCGGGACGGACTTCATGCTGCGCCTCGACGCCAACCAGGGCTATCGGCGCCGTGGCGTAAAGGAGGCGATCAGGTCGGTGCGGATGTTCGAGGCCGCGGGGATCGACGCGATCGAGCAGCCGACGGAAGGACTCGAGCAGATGGCCGCCGTCCGGGCCGCCGTCGACGTGACCGTGATCGCGGATGAGAGCTGCTGGCAGCCGACCGACGTGGTGCGCGTGGCGCAGGCGGGTGCCGCCGACGCGATCTCGATCTACGTCGCGAAGGCCGGCGGCCTCGCCCGCGCGAGGAAGGTCGCTACGATCGCCGAGGCGAACGGCTTCCCGTGCGACGTTAACGGTTCGCTCGAGAGCGGCGTCGGGAACGCCGCGAGCGTCCACCTCGCCACCGCGATGCCCTCGATCTCGCTCCCCGCGGTGATCCCGGTCACGGCGCCGTCGGGAACCGGTTCGGCGCGGGCAGCGGGCCGCTACTACGCCGACGACATCGTCAGTGCCCCGTTCGTCTACGAGGACGGGCTGATGCTCGCCCCGGAGGGCCCAGGGCTCGGCGTCGAGATCGACGAGGAGAAGCTGGCCGCCTACAGGGTGGACACGAGGTGAGCGAGCCCGTCCGCAAGCCGCTCAGCAGGATGCGCAAAGCGATCATCAAATCGATGACCGCGAGCGCGTTCGTTCCCCAGTTCACGATCGAGTCCGAGCCGAGCGTCACCGCCCTGGGCGAGCAGCGCAGCCGGCTGGCGGCCGACTCGCCGGTCTCGTACTCCGACTTGTTCGTCGCCACCTGCGCACGCGCGCTCCGCCGCTTCCCGGCGGTGAACAGCTCGCTCGTCGACGACGCGATCCTTGAGCACCAGGACGTGAACATCGGCCTCGCGATCTCGCTTCCAGATGGTCTCATCGCCCCGGCGATCCGCGGGGCCGACGGGCTCACGCTCGCTGAGATCGCCGCCGAGCGCGAGCGGCTCTCCACGGCTGCCAGGGAGAACGCGCTAAGCGCCGAGGACATGTTCTCGACCACGTTCACGGTCTCGAACCTCGGCCCGTTCGGCGTCAGGCGCTTCCGCGCGCTGGTGGTTCCGCCGCAGGCGGCGATTCTCGCGCTTGGGGCGATCACCCCCGACCGGACCCTGTCGCTGTTGCTTTCGTGCGACCACCGCGTGCTCGACGGCGCCGGCGCCGCGGAGTTCCTCGGCCATCTGGTCGATCTGATCGAGGAGCCGGGCTGGCTCGTGGAGCTCTCGTCGCCCGGTGCCTCTTCAGCGGTTCCGAAACCGACCGGATTGGGATGAGCGACCTGCTCGCCGAGCGCACCGCGTTCATCACCGGTGGCGCGCGCGGGATCGGGCGCGCGCTGGTCGAGCGGTTCGCCGAGGAGGGCGCACGTGTCCTGTGCGGCGACGTCGCGGGCGACGCCGCCGAGGCGACGGCCTCCGAGCTCCGGGACCGGGGCCTCAGCGTTCGGGCGACGACTGTCGACGTCACCGACCCCGAGTCCGTGGAGGCCGCCGCCAACGCGTGCGAGCGCGAGTTCGGCGTCGCCGACGTGCTCGTGGCCAACGCGGGGATCCTGTTGCTCGAGCCGGTGCTCGAGATGAAGCTCGAGCAATGGCGACGGGTCCTCGACGTCAACCTCACGGGAGCCTTCCTCTGCTGCCGGGCGTTCGGAGGGCGAATGGTCACCGCGGGCGCTGCAGGCTCGATCCTCGTCACCTCGTCCCTGTTCGGCACCAGGGGCGGCCGGGACAATGGCGCCTACTCAGCGTCGAAATTCGGCGTGATCGGTCTGGTGGAGTCGCTAGCCGCCGAGCTCGCACCGCACGAGATCCTCGTCAATGCGGTCTGTCCCGGCCAGGTCGACACCGAGATGATGCAGCAGCTGTTTCGCGACCGAGCCGACCCTCGCCGGACGACCGCCCGCGAGATCGAAGCTACGATGCTTGAGCAGATCCCGATCGGGAGGATGGCCAAGCCGGCCGAGATCGCCGACGCGTTCGTGTTCCTCGCCTCGCCGCTCGCGCGCTACGTGACCGGCCAGCACGTGGTGGTTGACGGAGGATCGAGCGTCGGATGAATGATCGCGTGGCCGCAGGTGCCCGGAGGTTGACCGGCAAGACGGCGATCGTCACGGGCGCGAGTCGGGGACTCGGGCTCGCCACCGCGGAGCTATTCGTCGAGGAGGGCGCCTCGGTTGGACTGGTCGCGCCGGCCTCCGATCACTTCGACGCGGTCGCCGAACGGCTCGGGCAGATGGATCCGGTGCTCAAGCTCGAGGTCGACGTGAGGAACTCCGCGCAGTGCCGTGCCGCAGTCGAAGCGGTCACAAAGGAATGGGGGCGGCTTGACATTCTCTTCAACAACGCCGGCATCTCATTCGTCGCACGGATCGATGAGCTGACCGACGAGCAGTGGTACCTCGCCTTCGAGACCAACGTGGCCGGCCAGTTCTGGTTCGCCCGGGAGGCGGCGAAGGTGATGATCGCCCAGCGCTCCGGCGCGATCGTGAACATGGCATCGGAGCTCGCCTTCCAGGGTCAGATAGGCCACGCGACGCAGAGCGGTACCAAGGGCGCGAGCCTCGCCGCGACGAGATCGCTGGCCGCCGACCTCGCGCCGTTTGGCGTTCGCGTCAACGCCGTCTGCCCCGGGCGGATCGACACCGACAACATCGCGGGTGAGTACGAGATGACGCCGGACCCGGAGGCGAAGCGGCAGGCGGACGAACGGGCCATCCTGATGCGCCGGTTCGGACACCCGCGAGAGGTCGCCCATGCCGTCCTGTTCCTCGCCGGTGAGGAGTCCTCGTACACCACCGGGGCCGCCTTGCCCGTGGACGGCGGCACCATCAACACCGAGCCGCTCGGGCCCCACGACCGACTGTCCGGATGGGACGAGGCTCCGAGCTAGCGGCCGACGTCCTGGTCGTCGGAGCCGGGATCTCGGGTGCGATCGCGTCGCTGCGCCTCGCGGAGGCCGGACTCCGCGTCGTCTGCCTCGAGCGGGGAGACCACGTAGACTCGGGCTCGTTCCGCGGTGGTGAAGCCGACTGGGAGCTGACTGCGCTCAAACAGTGGCACGCGAGCCCGAACGTCCGCGCCGCCCCGGCCGACTACCCGATCGAAGACAGTGAGGCGGAGATGAAGCCGCTGATGTACAACGCGGTCGGCGGGAGCACGATCGTGTACGGCGCCCAGTGGCCGCGTCTGACCCCGTCGGACTTCCACGTTCGCACGCTCGACGGCGTCGCGGACGACTGGCCGCTCTCCTACAAGGAGCTCGAGCCGTACTACGACCGCACCGACGCCGACGTCGGCCTGTCCGCCCTCGCCGGAGACCCGGCCTATCCGCCTCAGGCGCGGGCTCCGCTTTCCCCGCTCCCGATCGGCGAGGCGGGCCGGCGGGTCGGGCGGGCCCACAACAAGCTCGGCTGGCACTGGTGGCCCGGACCGAACGCGATCGCCTCGCGCCCCTACCGCGAGCTGCGTCCGTGCGTCCAGCGTGGCGTGTGCGGGTGGGGCTGCCCGGACGGGGCGAAGGCGACCGCGGACATCACGCACTGGCCGCGGGCGCTGAAGCTGGGCGTCCGGCTGATCACCGGTGCCCGTGTTCGCGAGGTCGTCCTCGACGAACGCGGCCGGGCAGCAGGCGCCGTGTACGTCGATCGCAAAGGCGGCGAGCACCTCCACCGGGCGTCCGTCGTGATGCTCGCGGCGAACGGTATCGGGACGCCGCGGTTACTGCTTCTTTCGTCCTCGCTGACGTTCCCCGACGGCCTCGCAAACTCCTCCGGTCTCGTAGGACGCAGGCTGATGATGCACCCGTACACGCGCGTGGTGGGGCTGTTCGACGACTTCCTCGACAGCTGGCAGGGGCCATGGGGCCAGAGCATCCACTCACTGGAGTTCTACGAGACCAACACCACGCGCGACTTCGTCCGCGGCGCCAAGTGGAACCTCGTCCCGACCGGCGGTCCGCTCGCGGCCGCGCTGTTCCCGTGGCCGGGAGATCGCCTGTGGGGACCGGAGATCCACGAGCACGTCGGCAAATGGCTCGGGCGGTCCGCTGCGTGGGGGATCATCGCGGACGACCTCCCGGAGGACGACAACCGCGTCACCTTGGACCCGGAGTTGACCGACTCGGACGGCCTCCTGGCGCCGAAGGTGACCTACCGCGTGTCGGAAAACTCGCGCCGGATCCTCGAGTTCAACGTCGCCTTCGCCGAGCAGTCGCTCCGCACGGCCGGCGCCAGCGAGGTCGTCTCCCAACCTCTGATGCCCGAGTTCGGCTGGCATCTGATTGGCACCGCCCGGATGGGGAGCGATCCCGAAACCTCGGTCGTCGACCAGTGGGGACAGGCCCACGACGTCCCGAACCTCTACGTCGTCGACGGGAGCACGTTCGTGACCGGCGGGAGCGCGAACCCGACCTCGACGATCTGCGCGCTGGCTCTCCGAGCGGCCGAGCACCTGGTCGAGGAGCGTCACAACGTAAGGGCGGCCGCCTGATGCCCGGGCAGCCGGCCGATGCCGATCAGCTCGATCAGCGGCTGCGTGAGACGCTCGCGCGGCTGGCCGACCAGCTCATCCCAGAGGCCGGTGGGATGCCGAGCGCGAGCGCGGCCGGCGTCGCGGCCGACGGGCTCGATCGCGTTCTCGCATCGCGGCCGGATCTGCTCGAGCCGCTGCTCGCACTGCTCGATCGCGCCGGCGACGGCGAGCCCGCGGCCACCGTCGAGCGAATCCAGCGGGATCAGCCGTCAGACTTCGACGCGCTGTTTGTTGCAGCGGCGGGTGCGTACTACACGAGTACCGAGGTCAGGCGCATGATCGGGTATACGGGACAGATGGCTCGACCGGTCGACTCCTCGGCCGGGATCGAGAGGGATCTGCTCGAGCCGGTGAAGCAACGCGGCCCGTGTTACCGGAGAGTGGACGAGGGGAACGACGATGAGTGAGACGACGAGCGGCGGCAGCGGGGAGAGCCTCTCGACCCTCGTGGACGAGGTGGCACAGAAGATCCAGAGCCGGATCATGGCCGGGTCGATCCCGATCGGGTCTTGGCTCCGCCAGGAGTCACTCGCAACCGAGTTCGGGGTCAGCCGTACGCCGATCCGAGAGGCCCTGCGCAAGCTCCAGGTCAGCGACGTCGTCGAGTTCGTCCCGAACCGCGGGGCGCTCGTCCGCGGTCCCACCGTCCGCGACATCCGGGAGGCGTACGAGATCCGCGCAGAGCTCGAGGCATACGCCGCAGAGCTCGCGACCCGCTGGATCCGGCCCGACCAGCTCGAGCGGCTCCGCGAGGCCGAGGCGATGTTCCGCGACTCGGTCGCGGACCTCGTCGAGGGCCGCACCCGCGGTACCGGAAGCGCCGCCGAGGAGAACTGGTTTCAGGCCAACACTGTTTTCCACGAGGTCGTCCAGGAGGCGGCGCAGAACCAACGGCTGCGCGCGACGATCGCCGACCTACACCGCAGCTTCCCCCGCAACCTCACCTGGGCGGCGCTACGCGAGAACGTGAGGCTGCTCGATGAGAACGTCGCCCAGCACCACCAGATCCGCGAGGCGATCGAGGGCGGTCAGGGGGACGTCGCGAGGCGTGAGATGGGCAAGCATGTCCGCTTCGCCGAGGAGCTCGTGACCACGTGGTTCGAGCGTCAGGTGCAGGATGCCCAGTCGCGCAGGGTGAGCCCGTTGATCGACAGCGACCATCCTGCCTCGCCCGACAGCGGATCAGGGCGCCGTTCTTAGCGGCCCCCGACGTCAGCCGGTCGTGACCCTGATCCCGACGAGCTCGTCGTAGGTCGCGCGCAGGGGTGGCGCCACCGTCCTAGTGGCTGCCCGCCCAAGCTCCGACCACCGCAACGGATGTAAAGATAAATATGCCGTGACTGTTAGCCCATTATGCCGCCAGCACACCATCGACAGCTCTCCCGTCCCGCATAGCGCTACCTCGACGGTGCTAACCCACGATCGCACGTCAATCCGTCCGAACAGTGCGGCAGAATTAGTTTGACACTTGAGGTGGTCTGCCACGCGCGGGCCCATGCCACCACGCCGCGGTGCTCGAGCACCGCGAGCCCGAGTCGCCATCCGGTCGCATCGCCCTGCAGCGCTTGGCAGCGCAGCTGCTCATACCGTTCAACGTCATCACGCCGGCCCGGTGGCTCATTGGTCTCCCTCGCTTTCCGCGCGCTCGGCACGCGCGAGCGCCCGCTCGATCGAGCGGCGGTGCACCCGGACCCCGAACCGCTCCGCGATCAACTTCACCCTGAGGGGTCAATTCTCAAACGGCGGGTTGGCCCACTTTTCAACCGGCGCGAGTGGTCCACTTTTCGACCGGCCTTGACAGGCTGGTCCCGTCCCCAGAGATCCAGGAGGGTCCCAACGCTGTCTGCCGCCGGAGGCGCTCGGTTCCCGTAGCTCAGCCTGGTGCCCCTGTTTCGTCGAATCGACGCAGGCCGCCTTCGGCCTCGGATAGGATGAACTTGAGATTCGTCGTGGAGGCGCTGATGGTCATCGGGGCCGATTAGCTGTCGACTGACGCGGATCGAAACGTGAACCTCTCGTGAATACAGTCCCGCACGAAGCTGTCAATTCCTTCGCGCCCTTGACACCTCTCACCACCACCGCGAGCTCGCGGTGCTGATCAGTTCGGGACCCGAGTCCAGGACGACCACGTTCTGCTCGAACGCGACCGTGCCCACGCCACTTCGTCCTAGGTGACGCTCGATGGCCACACACATGCCGGGAACGATTGGCGTCTGGTCACCGACCATAAGGTATGGCGGCTCCCAGGTTAGCCCGAATCCATGGCCCCAGGCCGGAAAGTTCAGGTCGTTGCGGGCGACATCGTCCTCACGGTTGTCCCCGCTGAAGCCTTCTCGGTGAAGGAAGCCGTCGCCGGCACGGGCTAGGTCGGCTGCTGTGGCGCCTCCATCGATGGCGGCGATCACCGCATCGATGGCCGCGACCGACGCCTCCAACAGGTCACGCTGGGCGTCGCTGGCATCGCCGCCAACCACCGTCGAGCGGGCAAAATCGAACAGGTAGCCTCCACAGGCTGGGCCGTACATGTCCACATGGAAGAATTCGCCGCGCTCCAGCGGCCTTTCGGCGTCGTATCCCGGCAGTTCGTTCCACACCAGCGCCGCGTCGTGCGGACCCGACGCGACCAGCGCCGTGTACAGCGCCCCGCCCGCTCGGGTGAGGACATCCACACCGGCGGCGACCGCGTCGGCTTCGGTACGTCCGGGCGCGACGTTGGCCATCATGGCTTCGAATGCCTGCGAGCCGATCGATCCGCTGCGGCGGAGCATCTCGATCTCTGCAGGGCTCTTGATCATGCGCGCCCGGTCTAGGATGTCATCCGCCGGTTGTAGGTCCAGCGCCGGAAGGCGCGACGCTAGGTCGCGATAAGCTCCGATCGAGAGGAACTCCCAACCCGCGAGTCCGACCCGACCGGTTGCCAGGCCGCGGTCGGTAAGCACACCGGCCACTGCTCCCAGCACGTCGTTGTCGAAGCGAACGTCGGGCGCTGCGATGACCTCGGGGCGATAATCCGCGGTGTCGAGGACGAGCACGGCGTCTCCGTGCGCCGGCACGATTACGGCGGCATGGCCGCGCCCGGTCCAGAGGGGCTTAAGGTCGCGTAGGTGAGGAAACGCGGTGTAGTAGTTAGCCAGGTAGGCGACGTCGGCATATGCGTCGTAGGTTCCGCCTCCCTTTGACCACGCGACGACCGCGTCGAGGCCGTGACGCTGGGCCTCCATGGCGACATGACCCTGCCGGTTGGCAAACTCCTCCCGGGGAATAAGCGCACCGAGCTGTACGCTACTTCCGGGTCGGGCGCTGTCGTCTTGCGTACTCATGACTCCCCCCTCTGGTGAGTGGTCGCTGCGGCGACCTGACCGGGATCAGCCTGCCACGAGTTGGTAGGAGCGAACGCGCCCGCGCTTGAGCTCGACGAACGCCCCATGCAAGATTCCCTCGCCGTATTCCGAGCCCGGATTGAGGCAGACCGTTCTGCCGATGCGGGCGATCCCTCGGGACTCGTGCACGTGACCGTGCAGGCCCAGCGGCGGCTGATACCGCTCCAGCACCGACCTCACGGCCGTACTTCCGACTGGCACCATCTGGGGACGGCCGTTTCGGTGGATGACGGTCAGCTGCTTGTCAATCGCTGGCGCCAGGTCGAGCTGGGAGGCGTATGGAGGGACGTGGAAATTGCACACGGCGCGGGCATTGTCCGGGACTTCCTCCAACGCCCGCGACAATCTGGCGTCGAGCTCCGCCTCGTCCAGCTCGCGGGGCGAGTCCCACGGGGTCCGGTTGCTGTAGCCGCAGCTCACCAGAACGAAACCCTCGCCAATATCCACCAGGCCCGCTTCGGCGTCCTCCACCGACCCGCATGCGCTGAGAGCCTCGGCCATCTCGGGAGGATCGTCGTTGCCGAGCATCACGATGCAGCGCCGACCGCTGCCCTCCAGGCGCTCGGCGGCCAGATCGAGCCAGCCACGGAACGTTTCCACCATGGCCTGCATGAACACCTCGCCCTGGCGCTCGGCGCTGTCGTGCAGAGCAGTTAGCTCCTCCTGCGAGCACCGATAGGGATAATTGCCTACGAATCGGATGCGGGCCTCCAACGCCGCCAGCCCGTCCTCCCCCGCCACGTCCACCTGCTCCCCCAGCAGGTTACAGCGGTAGCGTCCATCGTGGTCGACCACCGGGACCAGCCCCTTGCCGGCGACGTCTCCGCCGAGCACGAGTACGTCTGCGCCATAATGCTGGCCGGCGTTGAGGAACTTGCGAAAGCAGCGGTCGGATCCATGCAGGTCGCTGGCGAAGTAGAGGGTGATCACCTGCCTCACTCCGGCGGAATCTCGGAGAATGCGACTTTCGCCGACAAGCCCCGGCCGCGCAGATAGAAGGTCCGCAACACGTAATAGGCGAGGACTACGGCGTAGATCCCGAACACCACGATCAGGCCGGTGGCAGCATTGGCGAACAGGGCATCCTGGCTCAGGTACAGGTAGGTCAGGTACAAGTTGAAGGTGAACCCCGCCAGGCCGGCCAGCGTCATCACGGGAACACCCCGCACATTCCATCGCGCCAACTCCGAGGCCGCATACAGCTCGCGCCGCCTATAGGGCAGGACGACCGCCGCAAGGCATGTTCCCATGAACGCCAGGAGCGATACCAGCTCAGCCGACGCGGTGTAAGGGGTGACCGTCGTGTAGTTGTACACGAACACCCAGACGAAGGAGCAGAGAAAGAATACGGCGATAGCCGCTGACGGCGCATGTGTCTTGACGTTCACGGTCGCCAGCCGCTCAGGGAGTAGACGGTCGAAGGTGGCGGCTAAAACTATCCGGGTAGCCCCAATCGCAGTCATGATCAGATACTGGAAGACCGCGACCAGCAGGCCGATGTACAGCAGGATCACCACGACCGAGCTTCCCGACGTCACGCCGCCCAACAGCCAGAAGTACGGAGTAGACGTGAACTTTCCGATGAGCGGTGACCCGTTGAAAATCAGGTAGCCGATGCTGCCCAGGAAGGCGTGCCCCATGGTGTGGTCGAGGAGCAGCGCGAGGACCACGAGAAACACGGTGCCCACGATATATGGCGTGACCATCATGTAGAGCTGCTCCTTGGCCTTGCCGGCCCTGCGGATCTCGCCGCCAATCAGAGCGCTGTACATCGCCCAGGCAGTGCTCACCCACACAAGGCTCATGATCCCAAGCGTATGACTCCAGTCGATGCCGCTGGACTGGCTGAACCCCTCCTGGTGGGCGGTGTGGATAACCTGGTTGTAGAACCCGCTCTGCCCGGTCGTGCTGTGCATAAACGCATTGAAGCGGCCCATGAAGGTGGCATGGCCGGTGAGCGCGAGCACCAGCACCAGGGTGATCGCGGCCACGGCGGTGCCTGCGAGGAAGATCCACTGCACCCGCACGTACCGCCGCATTCCCCGGCTGGTCACCCACCATGCCAAGGCCACGAAGACCAGCGAGGTAATGACCGTGCCCGTCGGGGTGGCCACGTGGCTCGCTGCGCTCACTAGCGAGGGACTTGACAGCTGGTAGCCGAGGGAGGCCAACAGTGGCGCTATCGCCAGGTTGATCATCGCCCAGGAGTAATAGGCCATCCACCATGAGAACCACAGCGCAAAACCGGTGACGATCAGGACAAAGCCGATCCCGGGATGGAGGGCACGGCTCTGGTAGACATAGTCGCCGCCGGCCCTGGGCATGAGCGCGCTCAATAGCGCGTAGGTCACGATATGACCGATTCCCAGGATCCCTGCGAGGGCGATGGCTAGCCATACGGTGCCCCCGGGAAACGAGTACGGCGCCTGCGCGAACATGAAGATCGAGTTCTGCAGTAGAACCATCGCGAGAATGTTGTATGCCACCGCCTGACGCGGTCGCATCTCGCGGACCAGTCCGGTCGCCGACCGGACAAACGTATCGAGTCCCGCCGGGGACGTGATGCTTGACAAGTCTCAACAACCTTCCCGCTCGAATGTGCAGGCACCCTCAGCCGCGACGCTCGACCTCTGCGGCGGGCGGAGACACTACGATGATCGCCGAGGCAACGCGATTTGTCTAGCAATTGATGTTCGGCACAGATTATTCCGCTCAAGTCGCCTTGTCAAGCGACTATGCGTCGGCTTAGGGCTCCTCCGGAAGCTCGTACCAACGCCTGCGCGTGCCAACCCGAGCCCGCATCCTCCAAGCTCGGGTCTTCGGCGCCGCCGCCATTGCCCCGAGCAGATCCTCGACCGCCCGGGCCACGCGTCGGTTGAGCTCGGGCGACAGCCTGTCCGCCGCGAAGGCCGACAACTTCTCGAGATTTCTCTCCACGGTCGTGTATAGGCCCCAGTCGGCCCCTACTAGATCGCTCAGCCGGGCGATGTTAATCCGCTCGTCGTCGTCGTCGCCGAGCGGATGGGCGGTTACGATCGCCGCTGCGTCTTGCAGATCCTTGGCGTTCAGCTCTACCACCTGGAGCTTTGTGAGCAGCAGTTCGACCAGCGGGATCGTGCGGGGATCAGCGCGCAGTCGGCCGGTCAGCGGGATCCGGTGACACATGGCGAAATCGCCCACGAACACGTCGACGTGGCGCCCATTGTGGACGTCAAGAAAGATCAGGCGCTGGTCCCCGTGGAGGGAGTTGAATGCCGCGCGCGGCGCATATCCGATCGACTGGAAGACGTCGGCGATCGTCGCGTGCAGGTGCGGCTCGGCGGCGAAGTCGACGTCGCCGACAGAGCGTCGCAACGATTGGTCGACGCCCGGGCAATGGACGGCGACCCCCACGCCGCCGATGAGGCGGAGCGTCGTGCCGCGCGCGTTGGCGGCATCGACAACGGCGAGGCCGGCCTCGATCGGATCGCTGGGCGGCGCAGTCATCACGGCTCTCGGGTGCGGTGCACGTCCGTCAGTGGTCCAGCGGGCAGCGCCCCGCCTTGTCTTGGCCGTCGATCTTGGGCGTCAAGTGCCATCTCCACTGCGCGCTCCCACCGTTCGAGCTCACCGTCGGACGGCGGATCTCCTGGCTCGACGTAACGGTCGCCGCGCGTCACCCGCCGCAACTCGTCCTCGGTAAGCAGCTTCGATCCGATCATGCCGAGCACGGCGGCGCCATAGGCAGCAGCCTGGGGCTGCATGGCATGCACCAGAGTGGTCTGGCACACGTCGGCGGAACGCTGCATGATGGCCGCGCTACGGGTGAGACCGCCGTCTACTCCCACCGTCGTGATCGGGATCCCCGCCTCGCGCACCGCGTCAAGCACGTCGCGCAGGCTGAAGGCGATCGCATCGATCGTCGCGCGTGCAAACTGCCCACGGCCAAACGCCTCGGTCACTCCCACCACCCGGCCGGTCACATCATCGCGCCAGTGCGGCGCGCCTAGGCCAGTGAGGGCGGGCACGATCACCGCTCCCGCGGTGTCGGGCACCGACGCTGCCAGCCGGTCGAGCTCCAACAGCGAGGAGACGATGCCCAGGCGCTGCATCCAGCTCACGAGCGACCCCGACCCGGCGATCTCGCCATCCAGGGCGAACCGGCTGCGCTGGGCTCTGGTAAAGGCAATCGTGCGGACCAGCCCCGCGGCGTGGACAGGGCGCGGACCCGTGGCGATCATTACCCCTAGGCATGTGCCGAAGCTCGCCTTCGCCTGTCCCGCGTCCAGGCATCCGTGTCCGAGCAAGGCGAGGCCAGTGTCGTACCCGCACGCGAGCAGAGGCACCTCACACTCGTCGAGCATCAACGCGGCGTCCGGCGCATCACAGGGACGGATCGCAGGCAAGACCTCCGCTGGGACACCGAACCAGTCGCAAAGTTCGGCGCTCCACGAGGACCCGTCCAGCTCGCAGAGCATCGTCCGTTGCGCCGTCGCGCGGTCGGTGATGTGCGGACGGGAGGGATCCAGCTGGTGGATGAGCCAGGTATCCAGGGTTCCGAACCTGACGTCCGCGGGCAGATCGTCGGTGGCAAGCCGATGGGCGAGCTTGGGTGCGGTGAACTCGGCGTGCAGCGGGAGCCCAGTGCGCACGGTCACCTGGGCCCCCACGCTGGCCGCTACCCGCCCGAGCACGTCCCCGCAGCGATTGTCCTGCCAGCCGATCACCGAGGTCAGCGGCTCGCCGTCGGAGCCGAACAACAGGAACGACTCCCCCTGGTTGGACAGCGCCGCGCCCGCGAGATCGGTGGCGCCAACTCTAGCCATCCGCAGCGCCTGGCGCGCCGCTGTTCGGCAGCTCTCGAGTAGCTCGCGAGGATCCTGCTCTACCGCGCCGGGCTCGGGATAGCTTCTTGTGACGGGGATCGAAGCCGCGCCGAGGAGCCGGTCCGGAGGCGCAAACACGCACGCTTTGGTGGCACTTGTACCCTGGTCGATGGCGAGAACTAGGTCCCCGCGAGCTGTCTCCATGCTTATCCCAGACAGGACGGTCGGAGCCCGCAGACGACACTGCGAGCCGGTCTGAGCAAGTATTGTCTAGCAATACCCATGTTCTTTAACGGTACGGCGTGACAGGCGCGGGTTCAAGGGCGCCGGATACCGGTTCGATCGGGCCGAATCCGGTGCTCGGCCTTTCGTTTGACAGCGTAGGCCATACTATGTCCGGCAAATGCATACCGTCGCCGCAAACGGCAGCCGCCGACGATCGCTCTCAGTTGGGTTGGCCGACAAGCTACGGCGCTCAATCGCCAATGGCGAGTACCCGATCGGCAACCGCTTGCCGCCCGAGCCGCAGTTGGCGCGGGGGCTGGGAGTCTCCCGGGCGACTCTGCGGGAGGCTCTCAAGCTGCTCGAGCGAGAGGGGGTTCTTGCGCGCCGGCCGCGGGTGGGTACGACGGTGTCGGCTCGGCCAGTCGTCGAAAACTCGCTCGATCGTAACTACAGCGTCCAAGAGATGATCGAGACGTCCGGTAAGCGATACGGGGTCCACAACGCCCAATTCCACTTCACCGAGGCGCCCGAGAACGTCGCCAGCGAGCTCGGGCTGGACGCGGGCGCCCCGGTGATGGCCCTGGAGCGGACTCGCACCGCTGACGGCATCCCCGTCATCTTTACCATCGATCATCTCGACCTAGCGCTTGTCGAGCAGGCATCCGCGCCACTGCTGCCTGACATTGCGCTGTACGACTGGCTGCACGATCACTGCGGGATTGCGGTCGCCCACGCGATGGCCAAGCTCCAGGCGATCCCAGCCTCGTCTGAGCTGGCTACCCGACTCGAGATCGAGACTGGCGAGCCTTTGGTCAAGCTCTCGCAGATTGACTACACGGCCGAGGGCCGACCAGTCCTGCACTCGCAGGAGTTCCACGTGGCTAACGTCTTCGAGCTAAGTGTGATCAGAACTGGACCCTACGCGTAGGAGAGGCACCCAATGGGGATGTCCGATCCGCTGATACCGACTCAGACCGTGGCGGACCGGGCCTATGAGGAGGTCGTGCCGCTGCTGGCGAAGCTCGTCTCCTTTGACACCACGATCCGTGAGCACACCGATGCGCCGCGCGGCGACTCGCACCTCCAAGGGTTCATCGCCGACTATCTGCAGGAAATTGGCTGCGAGGTCGAGCTGATCGAGCCTGAGGCGCACGAGATCTCCAATCATCCGATGTATCGACCGAACCAGACCTTCGAGGGGCGTCCAATTGTCTGGAGCCGCCTGCCGGGTGCTGGCGAGGGCAGGTCGTTGATGTTCAACGGCCACTTCGACACAGTCCCGGCGGATCCCATCGACGACTGGACCACTGGACCGTGGACCCCCGATATCCGGGAAGGGAGACTCTACGGGCGCGGTGCCTGCGACATGAAGGGCGGAATCGCCTGCGCGTTGGCGGTCGCCAAGGCGCTGGTGACCGAGGGAGCACGCCCAAGGGGCGACCTGTTCTTCAACGTGGTCCCGTTCGAAGAGGTCAACGGGATCGGCACGACCGCCACGATGCTGCGTGGCCGTCGCGCCAGTGCGGCGGTCTGCTGCGAGCCGACCGAGCTGAACACGCTGATCGCCTGCCGGGGCGTGCTGCTTGGCCGCCTCGACGTGGAGGGTCGCTCTGCGCACGCCGAGATCGTCCAGCCTCATCACACCGCGGGCGGCGGCGTGAACGCGATCGACAAGCTCATCGACGTCCTAGTGCGCCTCCGAGCGACTAACGAGGAGTGGCGCACCCGGCCTGACAAGCAGCATTGGCTTCTGTCCACGCCCTACGTGCTCACCACAGTGATACAGGGCGGCAGCTTCGCCTCCAGCTGGCCGGCGCATGCCTCGGCTATCCTCAACTGCTGCTATCTGCCGGGAGAGGTCGACCCTACCGGCTACGGAGCACGGGTTCGCCTCGAGATCGAAGAGTGCGTCAGGCGCGCCGCCCTGAGCGATCCGTGGCTGGCCGAGCATAATCCCACGGTCGCGTGGCTGTGCGACTTCCCGGCTGCTGAGCTGGATGCCGGCCACCGTCTCGTCGCAACCTTTATTGAGGTCGCGGCGCGCCAGGGGCTCGAGAACCACCACCTCGTTGGATTTGACTCTTGGGCGGACCAGGTGCAGCTGATGCGGGAAGGTGGGATTCCGGCAGTGTGCTTCGGCCCCGGGTCGGTCCACCAGGCTCACGCCGTCGACGAGTACGTCGAGCTGGAAGACCTACGGACCTGCACTCGGGTCTACGCGGACCTTGCGCTGACTTGGACCGCCGAGCGGGCTGGCGTCGTGGATGTCCTCGCGGGCGTGGGAGGGGGACGCTATGCAGACAGTTAACACAGACGTGCTCATCGTCGGCGCGGGTGTGGTCGGCTGTTCGGTGGCCGCTCGGCTCTCGCTCGACCGCGTCGAGGTGATGGTGATCGAACGGCACCATGACGTAGCCGAGGAGACTTCTAAGTCCAATACCGGCGTCGCCGACTCGGGCTGGGAGTGCACTCCGGGATGCTTGGAGGCCGAGCTCGTCACACAGTCCAGCCCCCAGTGGGAAGAGTTCGCGGAGCGTTTCGACGTGCCGTTCCGGCGCTGCGGCGGCCTGTGCATTGCCCGCAGCGAGGAAGAGGTACGCCAGCTCGATGCAGTGGAGGCCGCTGCAGTCGCCAACGGTGTCCGTACCGAACGTCTGTCCCGTGAGCAGCTGCTGCACGTCGCTCCATACGTCACCCCCGACGCACTTGCAGCGGTCGACGTGCCGGACGAGGGGATCATCGACTCGGTCCGCCTCACTGTCGGCTATGCGGAGCTTGCCGCCCGCAACGGGGTGCGTTTCTTCTTCAACCACCCCTTGGTCAGCGCGAGCAATCAGCGTGGGCGCGTTACTGAGGTACATACGCCTTCACTGCTCATACGGCCCGGATTCGTCGTCAACGCCGCAGGACTTGGTGCCGACATGGTCTCGCGCCTATTGGGTGGCGAAGACTTCGCGGTGTGGCCGAGGCGGGGCGAGTACCTGCTGGCCGACCGCGAGGTGGGGCGCCGCATAACGAAGATCGTCACTCGGCCCCCGTCAGAGCACACCCGCGGAGTCATGGTCGTTCCCAGCACGCACGGTTCAGTGCTACTCGGTCCCACCGCTGACGACGACGAGGACAAAACGGACCGCTCCACGCACCAGGATGTGCTTGACCGCGTGCTCGCCGAGTCCCGCCGGCTGGTTCCAGACATTCCGGCACAAGCCTTCATCAAGAGCTTCGCTGGACTTCGGCCCGCGTCGGAGCGCACCTATCGCGTCGAGCCGTCCGGCGAGGTGTCTAACCTCATCCAGGCTTGCGCGATTCGCTCGACTGGCGTGTCGTCTTCGCCGGCGATGGGAGAGTACGTGCACGGTCTGCTCGTTCACGCTGGTCTGCACGTCGAGCCGCGAGCTCATGCGGTCCATGGGCTAAGCCGCCTGCCACGCCTGGCCGACGGATTCGACTGCGATAAGCTCGCCGGCGACCCGCTGGGCCGTACGGTTGTGTGCGCGTGTGAGAAGGTCACCGCGCTAGAGATCCACAACGCGATGCAAGCGAAGGTGCCGGCAGCGTCGATCAGCGCGATCGCGAAGCGGACGCGGGCTACTTGGGGGCGCTGCCAGGGATCGGCATGCCTGTCCGGAGTGAGCTTCATCGCCTCCCAGTACCTACCCGGCGATGCATGGTCGATTCCTCACGGTGACCCGGCAGGCACGCTGGGAGTGGCCAAGGCCGACCGTGTCTAGTGTGGCGGTCGTCGGCGCGGGTCAGTGCGGGCTCTTGGTCGCCTGCCGGCTGGCCCGCAACGGGCTGGCCGTCACGGTGGTCGAGCGATTGCCCGCCCCGGGCGGTCAGGAGCCCGAGCATCCCCTAATCGACCGGCTCGCAGCCGACGCCCACCGCGCCGGAGCGACGATGCTGCTCGGGACGATGGCGGTCGCGTGGAGTCCAGGCCGCCTCCAGACCCTCGGAGTGGATGGGGCGCGCGCTCTTCCGTGCCGGGCGCTGGTGCTCGCCGCTGGAACGCGACCCCTCACCAGAGCAGAGATGGGCATCTCCGGCGACCGTTGCGCGGGTGTGGTGCCCGGCTCAGCGGCTGTCCACCTGATCACGGCGGGGGTGCTGCTGGGTCGATCTCCGGCGGTAGTTGGCGGAGGGCAGCTAGCCGCCCACTGCTGTGAGCTGTTGGTAAGAGCCGGGGCCGAGCGGGTGTCGCTAATCGCCGACGAAGTTATCACCGACCTTCCCGACGCCCTGTCCTATGTAGGCTGGCGCGCCCAGGAAATCCATGGCGGTCCTCGGGTGCACGCGATGACGATCGAGCGTGGTGAAGAGCGCCAAGCGATCGCCACCGACGCGGTGATCCTGGCCGCTGGCCGGGCCCCGATGCACAACGTCGAAGGCGCGGTCAGGCCGACTCCCGGAGTGATCGGCTGCTACTCGCGCGCCGATCCCAAGCGGCTGGAGGACGCTGAGCGGACAGCGCTCCAAGCGGCGAGCGAGACCATGCGCGCCGTCTTGAACTATACGAGCGGGGACGCGACGGTAGACCTAATCAAGGAGGCGCAAGATGGAGATCCTCTCGCCGGTCGGAAGCTTTCCGGTGCGCATCACCAGGGTGGGCATCAAGGAACACCACTTGGCACTGGAGGCATCGATGGGAGCGTGGAGATCTGAGGTCAAGCTCGACCGTACAGACGTGCCATTGGTGGGCACCGCACTGGGGATCGTCGCCCTGTCTTTCGTTGCCGGCCGCGTAACCGCCCAAAACTGATGAGCAACTTTATCTTCATGCTCACGCGCAACGATGAGACAATCCAGGCCGCCCGCGCATGCTACGAACAGGTAGCCGATGCTGGCATACGGCATATCGGCTTCAAGGACGTCGGCCTGCCCAGGGCGCAGTTGGTGGCGCTGATGGACGACATCAGGGCTAACGGACACACCGCCTATATCGAGGTCGTGTCCGAAACGCCCGCGGACACACTCAAATCCGCACGCATGGCCGCCGAGCTGGAGCCCGACTACTTAATCGGCGGAACGCTGATCGAGCCCATACTGGAAATCATCCAGGGGACGAACATTCGCTTCTTCCCGTACATTGGACAGATCATCGAGCACCCCTGCCTCCTGCGCGGATCGGTGCCTGAGATATGCCAGGACGCCTCGAGGGTGCAGGGGGTAGGCGTGGACGGGATCAACCTGCTTGCCTACCGCTACGACGGCGACGTTGGTCGGCTCATCAGCGAGGTCCAGGCGGCCTCCACGCTTCCGCTCATCTGCGCCGGATCCGTAAACACGCTCGCTCGCGTGCGGGAGTTGCGCGAGCTTGGCGTTTGGGGCTTCACAGTCGGAACCGCGGTACTGGACCACGAGATTGTCCCCGGCGCGCCTCTTCGCAACCAGCTCGAAGCGGTCCTGTTAGAGGCCGAACAAGGCGACTCCAGGCGAGCTAGCAGTTCGGGCTAGTTGGACTTTCCGCTGCACTGACGGTCTCGGGGGCTCAAGATTCGGTGCTTTCGCGTTGTGCCCGAAGAGGCGCCCGCAGCCCTGTAGCTGGTCGCCGATGCCTGCGAGTCAGACCGCGTCCGACATGAGCGCGGTTGGTGGTGACCATACCCCGCCGTACGCCACCAGACTGGCTGTGGACGAGGGGGCAACCATTCGGCTGTGTCGTCCCGCGGCACCGGCTTTGCTTGCAGTCCACGCATCCTGCCCTTCTCGGCCCTGACTTGCCCCTTCGCCTGGCTACCGGGACTTTCCCTTCGGCCGAAGCGGGCTCCGTGAGACGCGCGCTTGCTCTGCACGAGCGTGCGCGCTGACGCCGCCTCGACGGCGCTCGTGCATCGGCCACAGAGATGCCGACCGGAGCGTCAGACGATACCTTTCGTCCTCTCGCAACCACGCCGCGCATGATCGCCTTGGCGAGAGGCCGTCGGAAAATGCGCAACGAGCGGGAAAGCTGATCTTGCGTGCGGCGTCGGTGGAGCGGTAACTCGGGGGCGCGTGGGTCGGCGACCCGCGGTGTCAGGCCGGGGGTGGCGATCCAGTGGCTGTGGAGCTTGAGCAGGTTGTGGGTCGCTATGACTAGCCGCCACTCTGACCGGGCGGCCGATCTGCCTCTTCGCATGAACCGGTCGATGTGCCGGTTGTATTTGATCTGCCCGAATACCGGCTCGATCGTGATCTTCCGCTGGGCGTAGAGCTTGCGGCCGCGATCGGTGCTCAGCTTGTCGCGCATCTGCTGGTAGACGCCTTCTTCCCAGCCGCGGCGTTTGCCCTCGCGCATGTTCCCGTCGGGCGGGACGAGCACCTCGATCCCCTGCTGCTCGGTGGTCTGCATCTGCGGGTGATGCCAAAAGCCGGCGTCAGCCAGCACCACCTCCGGGGTCTCGCTCACGCCTTGCTCGGCGAGCTGGCGCATCGTTGCTTTGAACATCGGCGCGAGCTGTCCGAAGTCCGGGGCGGCGTTGGTGATCTCCGCCGCCAGGATCACCTGCTGGTCGTTGACGGTGGCTTGCGCGTTGTAGGCCTGCCGAGGCGGGGGTGCCCTGGGTACGCATCACCCTGGAGTCCGGATCGGACAGGTTGATCACTCCTTGCGGTAGCTCCGGCACCGTGAACGGTTTGCTGTTGCCCTTCAGCACCCGACCTTTCGTATCCCGCGCCGTTGTGCGCCAACGCTCATAGGTCTTGACCGCGGCAAGGTCCACCCGATGGTTCTCCTCCAGCCGCTCAAGCGCTTCGATCATCCGGTCATCGCGATCACGCGCGACGGGCGCTGCTTGGCGTGTGCGGAAGGCTTCCAGCTCGCGCCGCGCGACCCGGAGCCACTCGATCCGACCGCCGCGCCGCAGCACCGGACGGCCCATGACCGCCGCCTCCAGATCCATCTCCAGCTCCTCAGGCTCCGGCTCGGGCTCCTCACCCGCGGACGCTGTTTGCGCTCGGCCAGGCGACGCTTGGCGTCCGACAATGCCTGGCGGCGGGTCTCTGGGTTGCGCAGCGCCTCGGGCAACTCATCCCCGCGATCCTCGCCGTAGAGCTCGTCCTCACGGCGGTCAGTCTCCTCGGCTTCGCGCAGGATGTCTTTGACCAGCCCGCGATAGCTGCGGTTCTGATCCATCGACGCGTTCGCCTTGATCTTCGTCCCATCGACGTGATCACCCCGACCGACACCAGACCCGCCTCCCGACACAAACCGAGGACCTCGTCAAACAGCCCGGCGATCTCCGCTTCATGGCGCCGGCGGGACTCCGCGATCGTGGAGTGGTCCGGGCAGCACATCCCCGTGATCACCTTGACGCCACGTCCTCCCAACACGCCCGCTCGATCCCCCGCGAGGACCGAATCCCGCGCGCGTACGCGTAGAGCAACAACGCCACCAGGTGGATTCAACTGGTTGTCGCAACGCCTGACGTTGAGGAGTTGTCATGGCGAGAAATAACCTGGCGTGGAATCGCGCCGCTGCAGCCGGAACGCGTTGGGGTGGACGTCCGCCTGCGGGGCGCAGGGAGCATCGGGTCCGGTTCTGGGAGGCGATCGCGCGAGGTGCCTCAAGCGAGAAGGCTGCCGTCGAGGCGGGAGTGTTGCCGAGCATTGGTGTCCGGTGGTTTCGTAAGGGTGGCGGCATGCCGCCTCTCACCCTCGCGCCGGTGTCCGGGCGTTATTTGTCCTTCCCCGAGCGAGAGGAGATCGCCGTGTTGCTCGCCGGCGGGTGCGGGGTCAGGGAGATCGCGCGTCGGCTCGGTCGTGCGCCGTCGACGATCTCCCGGGAGTTGCAACGCAACTCGGCGATCGGACGCGGCCGAGTTGAATATCGAGCCTCGACCGCCCAGAGGCATGCGGAGCGTCGCGCCCGTCGACCCAAGCCGGCAAAGCTCGCGGTCAACCCGCAGCTGCGGGCCTATGTCCAGGACCGACTTTCGGGGACGGTGCAGCGGCCCGACGGGAGCGTCGCCGGTCCAGAAATCGCGTGGCGTGGGCGGCGTCAGGGACCGCGCAAGGACCGTCGCTGGGGGCAGTGCTGGAGCCCGGAGCAGATCTCTGGTCGCCTGCGCCTGGATTTCCCCGATGATGAATCGATGCGCGTGTCCCATGAGGCGATCTATCAATCGCTCTATATCCAGGGCCGCGGCGCGCTGCGTCGCGAACTGAGCGCTTGTCTGCGGACCGGTCGGGCGCTCAGAGCCCCCAGAAACAGGACGTCACGCGGGAACCGAAGCTTTGTGACCGACGAGCTGTTGATCAGCGAACGGCCCGCCGAGGTTGATGACCGGGCGGTTCCCGGACACTGGGAAGGCGATCTGATCCTCGGCACCGACCGGTCGGCGATCGGCACTCTGGTCGAGCGGGCAAGCCGGTTCACGATGCTGCTACATCTCCCGCCGATCGAAGGTCACAACACCCCAAGAGCGACACCCGGACCGGCGATCACGGGTGCCGGGGCCGGCGCGGTTCGTCATGCGATCGCGGAGACGATCACGACTCTCCCAGAGCAACTGAGGCGGTCCTTGACCTGGGACCAGGGGATCGAGATGGCCCAACACGTCCAGCTGGGGCTCGACAGCGGCCTGCAGATCTACTTCTGTGATCCACGAAGCCCCTGGCAGCGCGGCACCAACGAGAACACCAACGGGCTGCTGCGCCAGTATTTCCCCAGAGGCACCGACCTCGCCCGCCACAGCGCCGAGGAGCTCGCAGCCGTCGCGACGGCGCTGAACGGACGACCCCGCAAGACACTCGGCTGAAAGACACCCGCTGAGGTGCTCACCGAATACCTCAGCGCTGTGGCCTGATCGCTGGTCTGCGACATCCCGCGCCGCGGCAACCGCCCGCGGGACGTGCGCATTCCCGGTTGCCGGGGGGCGCCCGACGGTCGCACGCGGCTATCGCCGTTCCGGCCCGCCCTCCGGGCGAGCCTCCACGACGACAGCCGGCCCCCCAGAGGGTCAGCCCGTGCCTCATAGCCCCTAGAGTCACAGCCACACCGCGTTGCGACGACCGGTTGAGCTCAGGCCATCACCACCGGATCAAACGGCGCGCGCCCCGCCGCGCCCAGCCGATACCGCTCAGCGAAGCAGCCGAGGTCCATCTGATCGACAGCACCGAGCACCGTCCACACCAGATGATCCTCAGGCAGCCACTCGACCAACGACGGCGGCATCAACAACAACTGACCACGGTCCACCCCAGCGAATTCTCGAGCCATGCCAGAAGTGTCTTAAACCCACCAGACAGCACCGATATTCCGACAGCCTCGCGACCAATCGCTCGCCCGGAAGGGGGCGCGTGGACCGCCCCCGGTTTGGACGACACGTCTTGGCTGTTGTAGTTGATGTTTGTATCAGCGAGCATGTTCGGTGACTACTCGTCGGAGAGGCCACCCGTTGGCGGTCGTCCCTTGGCTGCCGTCGGTCGCGGCCTGAGCGGAACCGGTTTGAGCAGCGAGAGCGTTCTCGGGAGAGATTGAGCTGTTGGCGGCGAAATCGACGCCGACCGTTGAGACGCGACGCGTTGTAAGCCCGTCTGCGGCGCTCGGGAGATCGCCGCGACCGATCCGTTGTCCGAGATCGAGGCCTCGAGCGCCGGTTGGGCGACTTCGGTGTGGTGTCGCTCGAACTCGATCGGGGAGAGATAATTGAGCGTGGAGTGCCGGCGGCGGGGGTTATACCAGCCCTCGATGTAGGTGAAGATCGCGGTGCGTGCCGCGGCCCGGGTTGGCCACGATTGGCGGTAGATGCGTTCCTTCTTGAGGGTTGCGTGGAACGTCTCGCAGCACGCGTTATCAAAACAATCGCCTCTCCTGCCCATCGAGACTTCGATCCCGGCCTGGGCGCAGCGCTTGGTGAACAGCACCGCGGTGTATTGGCAGCCCTGGTCGGAGTGGTGAATCAGCCCCGAGTCGGGACGGCGTTGCCCGAGGGCCATCTCAAGCGCTGAGATGACGAGCTGTGCGCGCGGGTGGTCGGCCATCGACCACCCCACGATCCGTCGCGAGTACAGGTCCTGGACGTGCGCGAGGTACAGAAACCCCTCCCACGTCGAGATGTAGGTGATGTCCGCCGACCAGGTCTGATCAGGACCGGTCGGGTCAAAGTCACGCTCGACCAGGTCGCTGGCAGCCCGGACACCGGGCAGCCGGACCGTCGTGCGCCGGCGCTTACGCGCCAGCAGCCCCGAGATACCAGCCGCTTTCATCAGCCGCTGCACGCGCTTGCGCCCCACCCGGATCCCATGCTCGAGGCGCAGCTCGGCATGGATCCGCCGGGCGCCATAGGTGCCATCAGACTCGGCGTGGATCTGCTTGATCTTCTCGGTCAGCCACGCGTCGCCGAGCGCTCGATCAGACGGCGCGCGACGCTCCCAGTCATGAAAGCTCGTCCGATTCACGCCCAGCGCGCGGCACGTCACAGCCACCGGATAATTGGCCTTCTCCGCGGCAATCAGCGAGAACACCTCGCCTACGGCTCGTCGGTCTCCCGGGCGAAGAAGGCCGCGGCTTTTTTTAGGATCTCGCGCTCCATCCGCAGCGTCTGATTCTCACGACGCAGCCGCGCCAGCTCCTCGCGCTCATCGGTCGAGAGCCCGTCCGGGCGCTTGCCCTCGTCGCGCTCGGCCTGCTTGACCCAGTTACGCAACGTCACATCCGAGATCCCGAGATCCTCGGCGATCTTCCGTTGCGGCCTGCTCGAGAAACGAACGAGCTCGATCGCCTCGCGACGAAACTCCTCCGGATACGGCGGTCTGGTTCGAGGCACTTCACCTCCTGACCCTGGTCTTTCGACCAAAGCCCTCAGGGGATCTGCCCCGGTTTCGGTGGAGTCGCGTTTCTGAGATCACGCGGCTTGGTCGTTTTTGAGAAGTAGATGTTGATGGGTGTGTTCGATTGGTTGGGTCCGGAGAGCGGAGAGACCAGCGCCAGCGCTCTCGTCAACCAGCACTGTTGGCGCGGTCCTAGCCATGGCCGCTTGAGCCACGGCGCCGTTTTCGGGGTCGGCCCGTGCGGCTTCAATCTCGGAGGGGGTGCGCATCCCGAGCGCGGAGTGCCGGCGTCGCGTGTTGTGAAACACGATGTAGTCGTGGATCGCGGTAGCGAGCTCGATCCGGGTCTTCCAGCGACGGCGGTTGAGCAGCTCGACCTGCAGGCGGCCCCAGAAGCTCTCCATCATCGCGTTATCAGCGGCGGTGCCGACCGCTCCCATCGATGGGGCGATCTTCACGGTGCGGACCCGGTCGCTGAACGCCCAGGAGGTGAATTGGGTGCCGCGGTCAGAATGGATGATCAGCCCGTCGCGGTGCTCGCGGCGCTGGGTGGCCGTCCCGAGGGCGTTGAGGACCAGCGCCGTGGTCTGGGTCGAGTCCACCGACCAGCCGACCACCAGCCGCGAGAACGTGTCCAGCACCACGCAGCAGTAGATCTTCCCTTCGTTGGTCGGGTGCTCGGTGATGTCGGTCAGCCACAGTTCGTTGGGCCGGTCGCGAACGAACACGCGGCGCACGAGGTCAAGCGAGGTGACCTGCGCGACCCTTGCCCCCTTCGGCAATCGCCGGGTTGGGGTTCCCTTGATCCCGAGCTCTCGCATGATCAACTCCACCGCGTTGTGGCCCACGCTGATATCGCGGCCGTACTTCAACTCGGCGGTCACCCTGAGCGACCCGTAGGTTCCGCCAGAGGCCTTGTGGACGGCGGCGATCTCGCCAGCCAGCCAGATCCGCCGCAGCGTGCGCGGCGGGTCGGGCCGATGCTTCCACGCGTAAAAGCCGGACTCCGACACACCGAGGGTCCGGCAGGCGTGGCGGACGTTGAACCCCTGCCCGGTCAGAGACTCGATCACCGGGAAGAGCCTTTTGGGCTGATGCCCTCTTTCAAGAACACCTCGTTGACCTTGCGGGCGACCGCCAGCTCGGTCTCCAGCTGTTTGATCCGCCGCCTCGCAGCGGCGAGCTCGAGCTGCTGATCGGTCGTCTCGCCGATCTCCTCACCGCGATCGATGCGGTCCTGCTTGATCCAGTTATAGACCGTCACCTCCGACATCTGAAACGTGGCCGCGAGCTGCGCCACACGCGTGCCGGCTCGAGCGAGCTCGATCACCTGACGACGGAGTTCCGGCGGGTACCTGCGAGGCATGCGACAGGATCCTCTCTGCCGCGGACCTCAAAACTCGAACTCCACTTTTCCCGGGGCAGATCCAGGTGTCCTCGAAACCGGGGCCACTCCAGCGGCGCCGATGGACGGGACTTGCGCTTTGCCGGGCGATTGGCCGGCGTCCGGACGCCTCCTATCAACAGAACCGCAACGCGCCGGAGCCGAGCGGCGCGGACAGCGCCCCGTTGTCGCGGAGGCAACGCTTGGGTCACTCAACCGGGCTCAGCGTCCTACGCACCGGCTCTTCCCCATCGCCGCGGATCCGCGGTTTAACGAACCCCTCGGTTGCGCCCACGGTACGCCAAGGGAAAGGCTACGACGGTTCCCGAAGCATGTTTTCCCTCGAAATCGACGAAAACCCCTCTTGGGACTCGAACCCCAGACCCCTTCCTTATGGCTTCACCGAGATCGACGCGATCGCCGCCGTCGTCGTCGCCAGATCGGCTTATCGGCCGGGACATTGGTTGCCGTAACGGTATGAGAGGCCCGTTCCTGTCGGGGTGCCACCCGTTATCCTTCTCCGGGCCCACCCCAAGCGAGTTTGTGCCCTCGGCCCCTCCGCGGGCACATATCCAGCCGTATTGCCAGGTATGCGCTAGGCAGGACGTCGATATGAGCTCCAAAAGGTCGAGTCAAATGTAGTGATAGCAGGTAGAAAACAACGAAGCGCCCGTAGCTCAGCTGGATAAAGCGTCGGTCTACGACACCTACGCTCAACCCCCTACGGCGCCTCGTACAGCCGGCGGCCAGAGTGGGCATCACGGCGACGCCGAACGCCTCTGCCTCGGAGCCGGGGCGTTGCACCCCGACGAACGTCGGCGAGATGGGTGAGCTGCTGCACGGCTCGGCCCGAGCGCCACCATCCGCGGTCGAGCAGGACGTCGGCGAGCAGCATCACGGTTGCTTTCCGCGAGCACGTCGGCGGTCTGATGCAGCCCGCCGTCCACCATGACCCGAGCGACCTGCGGACGGGCCGCGCCCGGGGACTGAGCCCGGCCGGGGTCGCCCTTATTGATGCGTCCCCGTTCGTGGTGGGCGGTGAAAGAAGAGCAGGACACCGGATGCGACCAGGATGCGACCACGAAGGTTGCCAGCGACGCAGAAGCTCGCATCTCCTCGCATGTTCGAAGGTCCTCGTACCACGAACCAAAACCCGAGCTTTACGGCGAGAACGTGCGGAGCGATGCGAGAATGTGAGCGCCCCCGGCAGGACTCGAACCTGCGACCCACGGCTTAGAAGGCCGTCGCTCTATCCAGCTGAGCTACGGGGGCCCGCGATCAGGGTAACGCCAGCGGTCAGGCCAACGGAGAAGTCCGTTGACAGCCCGGGAGGCTGGGACTTGCTCGCGCCGCGTCGCCTGGCGAAGTGCCCGCC
>CAWDNF010000013.1:0-1701317 GCA_963803595.1 uncultured Solirubrobacterales bacterium | reverse complement strand
GCCGGGCGGGCCCGTGTGCGCTACCCGATCGCCGCCGATCGCGTGCTCGGTCTGGGTGCTCTGCCCACTACCCGCCTGCAACGGACATTCGCGACCCCCGGAGCGGTCAACCGCTTCGAGCGGGTGCTCGTCTGGTGCCACTGGCTGTGGTTCCTCTTCCCGCACTGCTCGATCGCCTACGTCCTCGTCCGGCGCCCGGGGCAGTTCCCGCGTGCCGCGGCTCAGATGTACGCGGTGTTCGACCTCGGAGCGATCTTCTACTGGACGATCCCGACGGCTCCTCCGTGGTGGGCCTCGGCGCACGGCTACCTGGGCGAGACCACCAGCGTCCACGTGAGGCGGATGATGATCGAGTATGGCCCTGAGTTCTGGGGTGACTTCTGGGTGCCCCTCTACGATGTCCTCGGAGGAAATCCGCTTGCTGCGATGCCGTCGCTCCACTTCGCCACCTCATTGATGGGTGCGCATGTTCTGAGCGAGGTCGACCCCGTGGCGGGCGCGATCGGATTCGGCTACGCCACGACGCTCGGCCTGGCTCTCGTGTACCTGGGCGAGCACTACCTGGTAGACCTGCTGGCCGGCGCGGCGTTCAGCGAGGGTATCCGCACCGCCTCTCCCCGGGTCCGACGTCCAGTCTCTGTCCTCGCGCGCGCGCTTGATCGCCTCGCCCAGGCGGTGGCGCTCGGAAGGTGAGGGATGGCTGACCGACCCGCCACGAGTCCGACTCCGGGCATGTCCGGCATCGGTGAAGAAGCCCACCCGCCTGGGGCACCCGACCGCCTCGCGATCAGGCTCACCCGGCGCAACGTGCTCACCTCGGTGCTGTTCGTCCTGGCCAGTCTGGCGCTGCTCTACTTCGTCCTGCCAAAGCTGCTGGGGCTGCGCCACACCTGGAATCGGATCGAGCACGGGAACGGCTGGTGGTTCGGATTGGCCGCTGTGCTCGAGATTGCGTCGTTTGCGAGCTACGTCGCGTTGTTCCGGGCCGTGTTCGTCCGTCCGCCCTCGCGAGTGGGCTGGCGCGAGAGCTACCAGATCACGATGGCCGGTCTGGCCGCGACGCGCTTGCTCGCCACGGCGGGAGCTGGCGGGATCGCGCTGACGGCGTGGGCACTCCGACGGTCAGGGCTGGGGGGACGGGTGGTTGCCTGCCGGATGATCGCTTTCCTGGCGCTCCTCTACGGCGTGTACATGCTGACGCTCGTGGCCGGTGGGCTCGGGCTCTACCTCGGCCTGTTCCCCGGGAAGGCGCCATTTGCCATCACGATCGGTCCGGCGATCTTCGGCGCCGTCGTGGTCGCGCTGTTCCTCGGTCTTGCCGGGTGGAGGGCTGACCTACAGCCGTGGGTGGCGCGGCTCACGACCGGGGCGAGCCGGCTGGGACGACTGGCGCTGAGGCTGGCCGCGGCACCGGCCACCGCGGCGACCGGGATGCGGGCGGCGCTCGACCTGGTTCGCTCGCGCAATCTGCACCTGCTGGGGGCGGTGGGCTGGTGGGGCTTTGACATCGCGGTGCTCTGGGCCTGCTTCCACGCGTTTGGCGCCGCCCCGCCTCAGGCCGTGATCGTGATGGCCTACTTCGTCGGAATGCTCGGGAACACGCTGCCGCTCCCTGGTGGGATCGGAGGCGTCGACGGCGGCATGATCGGGGCCTTTACCGCATTCGGCATCGACGTCAAGCTGTCCGTGGTCGCCGTGCTCGCCTACCGCGCGTTTGCCTTCTGGCTCCCGACCGTGCCCGGCGCCATCGCATACTTCCAGCTGCGCCACACGGTTCACCGCTGGCAGCTCGAGCCGCCGACCGCCCGGCCACCCCAGGAAGCCCCTAGCTATACTTAATGAAGTGACAGGCAAGGTAGAGAACGTGATCATCGTGGGCAGCGGGCCGGCCGGCTACACCGCCGCGCTCTACACGGCGCGCGCCAACCTGGAGCCGCTGGTGATCGAGGGCTTTGCCTGGGGCGGGCTGCTTCAGCAGACGACCGACGTCGAGAATTACCCGGGCTTTCCTGGGGGGATCATGGGGCCGGAGATGATGCAGCGCTTCCGCGACCAGGCGGAGCGCTTCGGGGCGCGGCTCGAGACCGACGATGTGACTGAGGTCGAGCTCTCAACCGAGGGTGGCCTGCACCGGGTGAGCTCGGGAGGCGAGGTCCATGTGGCCCGGACCGTGATCCTGGCGATGGGAGCCCAGCACCGCAAGCTCGGCGTGCCGGGCGAGGAAGCGCTGGGCGGCCGCGGGGTCAGCTACTGCGCAACCTGCGACGCCGCCTTCTTCAAGAACGTCCCCACGATGATCATCGGTGGAGGCGACTCGGCGATGGAGGAGGCGATGTTCCTCTCGAAGTTCGCCTCCGAAGTACTGATCGTGCACCGCCGGGACGAGTTCCGCGCCTCGAAGATCATGCTCGAGCGAGCCCGCGCAATCCCGAACGTCTCCTGGATCACCCCATACGTGGTCGAGGGCTTCGCGGCCGGCGACGGCGGGTCGCTGACGACCGCCACGTTACGCCACACAGGGGACGGCGCCACGCGCCAAGTCGACGTCTCGGGCGCGTTCATCGCGATCGGTCACGAGCCCCAGTCACAGCTGGTTCGCGATCAGGTCGAGACCGACTCCGCCGGTTACGTCGTAACCCGCGGGCGCTCGACCCTGACCAACCTACCCGGAGTGTTTGCGGCCGGTGATCTGGTCGACCACACCTACCGCCAGGCCGTCACGGCCGCGGGTTCGGGCTGTCAGGCCGCGCTCGACGCAGAGTGGTACCTGCGCGATACGCCGTTCCCGGTCGGGGAGGCCGAAGTCCAGGACATCCCGGCCGGCGCCTAGCCGCGCCTCAGCTCAGCTTCATCCACACCGTTTTGGTCTCGAGGTAGGCCTCGAGTCCCTCGCGGCCGTGCTCGCGCCCAATGCCCGACGCCTTGTAGCCGCCGAACGGCGCACCCGGGTCCACCTCGCCCCAGCAGTTGACGTAAACCGACCCCGCCTTGAGGAGCGCCGCTAGGCGATGCGCATTACCGAGGTCACGCGTCCAGACGCCCGCCGCCAGGCCGTACTCGGTGTCGTTGGCGCGCGCCGCCACCTCCTCGAGCGATTCGTAGGGGAGTGCAACGAGTACCGGACCGAAGATCTCCTCGCGGGCGATGCGCAAGTCATCGCGCGTGGCGGTGAACAGCGTGGGCTCCACGTAGTACCCACCGTTGCCGGTCGGCGCGCCGCCCGTCAGGAGCTCGGCGCCCTCGGTGCGACCGGACTCGATATAGGAGAGCACTCGGTCCTGCTGCTCTTGAGAGACCAGAGGCCCTAGCTGGGTCTGGGGGTCGAGCCCGGGGCCGACCTGCGACTGCGTGGCGCGATCCGCCAGCGCCGCGACCACCTGGTCGAATTGCTCGCGGTGCACGAACAGCCGGCTTCCCGCGTTGCAAGCCTGGCCGGTGTTGAAGTAGATCGCGTTGAAGGAGCCCGCGATCGCGGCCTCGAGATCAGCGTCAGGCAGGATGATGTTGGGCGACTTGCCCCCGAGCTCGAGGGTGACCCGCTTGAGTGCGCGCCCGGCTTTGGCCGCTATCTCGCGTCCCACCTCGGTCGACCCCGTGAAGGCGATCTTGTCCACCCCGGGATGCTCGACTACCGCGGCGCCCGTGTCGCCTTCGCCGGTCAGGACGTTGAGGACCCCCGCGGGCAGCTCCGCCTCGAGCGCCAGCTCGCCGATCCGTAGCGCGGTCAGCGGAGTCTGCTCGGCCGGCTTGAGCACCACGGTGCATCCCGCTGCCAGGGCCGGGCCGAGCTTCCAGGCGACCATCAGCATCGGGAAGTTCCAGGGGATGATCTGGCCGCAGACGCCAACCGGCTCTCTGCGCGTGTAGCAATGCATGTCGCGGGCGCCGACGGGGATCACCTCGCCGCGGATGCGCTCCGTCCAGCCGGCGAAGTACCGCAGCCAGGCAACTGTCTGGGAGACGTCGACGACCCTGGCCAGCTTGACCGGCTTTCCGTTGTCGAGCGACTCGAGCTGCGCGAGCTCGTCGGCGTGGTCCTCGATCAGCGCGGCAAGGCGATAGATGATCCGGGCGCGGTCGGCCGCGGACGTGCGGCTCCAGGGGCCGTCCTCGAGCGCGCGACGGGCCGCCGCGACGGCCGCATCGACGTCTTGAGCGCCGGCATGCGCGACGGATGTAATCGAGTGGCCGCTCGAGGGGTCGACGGTCTGGAACTCGCGCCCATCCGCGGCCGGGCGCTGCTCGCCGTCGATCAGCAGCTGGTGCTCGCGGGCTGCGAAATCGCGCGCCGGCGCGGAAAGCTGCTCGGGAAGCTCGGTGACGGACATCGCGTTTGACCTCCTATGGCGTGAGCACGATCTTGAGCGCTTCACGGCGATCGTAGAGGGCATATCCCTCGACCGCGTCCTCGAGCGCCATGTGGTGGGTGACGAGCGGGGTCGGATCGAGCACCCCGGCCTCGAGCATCGCCAGGACCCGGTCGACGTGGGCGATTACGTTGGCCGGTCCCGCCTTGAGCGTGAGCCCTTTGATCCAGACAAGTCCCATGTGTACGTCGGCCCGCTCGGCGTAAACCCCGATCGCCACCACGGCGCCGGCCTTGCGCGCCAGACGGATGGCCAGCTCGAGGGCGTCCGGATGCCCTACTGCATCGACGGCGAGATCAACGCCGCGACCATTCGTGAGCTCCTTGACCACGTCCCGGGGGCTCTCCTCGGTCAGATGGACCGCCACGGCCCCGAACTGCACGGCGGTGTCGAGGCGATCCTTGACCGTGTCGACCGCGACGACCGGGCCGGCCCCGGCGGCGACCGCCGCCTGCACGGCGCACAGCCCAACTGGGCCGAGGCCGAGCACCGCAACGCTGTCGCCCGGCTTGACCTGGCCTTCGTCGATCGCGTGGTAACCGGTCCCCATCACATCGCCGGCGAACAGCGCGACATCGTCCGGGACGGCGGCCGGCACCTTGCGGAGCGTGAGATCGGCGTGGGGGACAAGCGTCTGCTCGGCTTGCGTGCCCTGGAGCGCGCCCATGTTGGCCCCGTGGCCGAAGGTGCGCTTGTGATCGCACTCGTGGTAGGCCCCGCGCAGGCAGAAGGAACACGTCCCGCAGGCGGTGTGGAAGCAGCCGAGCACGCGGTCGCCGGGAGCCACGCTGCTCACCTGGTCTCCCGCCGCGAGCACCTCGCCCACGAACTCGTGGCCGATCGTGAACCCCGGCTCGATCTTGACGCGCCCGTGGAATATGTGCAGATCGGAGCCGCAAATCCCGGTTGCCTGTATCGCGACGATCGCGTCCTGGGGAGACTCGAGCTGAGGCTCCGGGCGCTCCTCGAGTCGCACCTGGCCAGGAGCCTGGAAGGTGACGGCTTTCACGACCCGACCTCGTGGTTGAAGAACCCCTCGCCGGTCTGGCGGCCCAGGCAGCCTGACCAGACGAGCTTCCTCAGCGTCGGTGCCGCGCGGTAACGGTCATCGCCGAGCTCCTCGTGGAGGGCGTCGAGAACACCGAGCACGTGGTCGAGTCCAATCTCGTCAGCCCACCCGAGGACCCCCCGCGGATAGTTGAGGCCGTGGATCATTCCGGCGTCGATGTCCGCTGCGCTCCCCACTCCCTCGCCGAGCGCAAACGCGGCCTCGTTGATGACCTGACACACGATGCGACCCAGGACTAGGCCGGGCGCGTCCTGCACCCACTCTGTGTGCTTGCCGAGCGTCGAGAAGAAGCTCTCTGCGGCATGAGCCGCCGAGTCCGCGGTGTCAGGCCCACGCGTGAGCTCGACGAGCCGTGCCTCCCTGAGCGGGGGGAGGACGTGGAATCCCGCCGCGTTGCCCCCGGGGTCAAGCGCGGCGAGCGAGCCGCTGGCGCAGCAGATGAGGTGAGGCCCCCCCTGGAGCGGCAAGTCGGGATCCTCGACACCGACGTCGAGGACGAGAAACGGTGGCTGGCGATCGCCCGCCTCCTCGGCCCGGAGCGCGTCCCACCCGGCCTGCGCGGCTGCATCGCGAAGCTGCTCGGCGACCACCGAGTCGCCCGCGATGACGACGACACCATCGCCCCCGCCGACCGAGGGCGGAGGGGGATCTGCGGGCCGGTGCTCCCCGCCGCTGTACTCGTAGTAGCCACGACCCGACTTCCGTCCGGTCCTTCCGGCCGCGACCATCTTCACCGGGATACCCGAAGGGCGCCAGCGCGGCTCGGCGAAGCTCTGCTCGAAGAACGAGCGTGCCACGTCGAGCCCGACGTCGACGCCCACGAGGTCCGAAAGCTCGAACGGGCCCATCCGGAAGCCGCCCTCCAGCCGGCAGATGGCGTCGATCTTCTCCACGGGCGCGACTCCCTCCTGGAGGAGACGCAGGGCCTCGAGCCCGAACGGGCGATTGCAGCGGTTGACCAGAAACCCCGGGCCATCGACGGCGTCGATCACCACCTTCCCCATCGCTTCCCCCGCGGCTCGTGCTCGCGCCAGGGCTGCGGGCGAAGACTGTTCACCTGCCACCACCTCGAGCAGCGCCATGAGCGGCGCAGGGTTGAAGAAGTGCATCCCCACAACTCGCTCGGGACCACGGGCTGCCGAGGCGACCGCGGTGACCAGCAAGGACGAGGTATTCGTGGCCAGGACACAATCCGGCGAGACGACGTTCTCGGAGAGATGGCGGAACAGGTCCTGCTTGAGGTCGAGCCGCTCCGGAGCTGCCTCGATCACCAGCTCGCAGGGCGCTAGCTCGTCCGCCGAGGCCGCCGGCTCGAGGCGGGCCGAGGCCGCCGCGGCCTCCTCGGCGGTTAGACGACCGCGCTCCGCGCCACGCTCCAGGTGGCCTGTGATCTGGTCAAGCCCTCGCTCGAGGGCGTCGGGGACAGGATCGTGGAGGAGCGTGCGTGCGCCCGACTGACAGGCCAGCTGTGCGATCCCCGCTCCCATCGTGCCCGCGCCGGCGACACCGATGACTTGCGGAGTCCCCGCCTGCGCCATCAGGCGGGGACGAGCGCGTTGATCCCGGTCAGGGCGCGTCCGATGATCAGCTTCTGGATCTGCGAAGTCCCCTCGTAAAGCGTGGTCACGCGCACATCTCGCAGGTAGCGCTCAACCGGATAGTCGTCGACGTAGCCCGAGCCGCCATGGACCTGGATCGCCGTGTTGGCGCACTCGATCGCGGCTTCCGTGGCGTACAGCTTGGCGATCGAGGTCTCGGTCGTGTTCGGTTTGCCCGCGTCCTTGAGAAGACCCGCCCGCCACACGAGCATCCGCGCCGCATCGGTTTTCACCGCTATGTCCGTGAGCATCTCCTGGACGAGCTGGAAGGAGGCAATCGGGCGCCCGAACTGCACCCGTTCCTTGGCGTATCTGACCGAGGCATCGAGACAGCCCTGGCAGATGCCCACGCAGCCCGCTGCGACGCTGTAGCGCCCGGAGTCGAGATTGCTCATCGCGACCTTGAAGCCGTCGCCCACCTCGCCGAGCATCTGCTCGTCGGTCACTTCTACGTCGTCGAGGCCGATCGCCGCCGTGTCGGAGCCGCGCAGGCCGAGCTTGTGGTGGATCTCCTGGGGCTGGAATCCGGGCTGGTCGGTGTCGACCAGAAAGCACGCCACGCCTCGGTGCCCTTTGTCCGGATCGGTCTGGGCGAACACGAGCGCGACCTTGGCGTGGTTGCCCATCGAGATGAACATCTTCGAGCCGTTGATCACCCAGCCGGAGTCGGTCTTGCGTGCGCGTGTCTTCTGGTTGGCCGCATCCGAGCCCGTGTCCGGTTCGGTGAGGGCAAAGCAGCCCAGCCACTCGCCCGAGCAGAGCTTGGGCAGGTATTGCTGCTTTTGCTCCTCGTTGCCCCAGCGGAGAATTCCCGTGCAAACGAGCGAGGTCTGCACCGACACGACGGTGCGCATCGCAGAATCGCCGCGTCCGATCTCTTCGACGATCAGTCCATAGGTCAGGTAGTCGAGCCCGGCCCCCCCGTACTCACGCGGGACGATCGCGCCCAGGTAGCCCTGCGCCGCTATCTTGCCAACCAGCTCGAGGTCGAAGTGCTCGTTGCGGTCGTTCTCGCGAGCGCGCTCGACGATCTCCCGGTCGGTGAAGTCGCGCGCCGTCTCACGGACGAGCCGCTGCTCGTCATTCAGTTCTAGATCCATGCCCGTGGAAGGTATACGAGGGCAGTAGCCTCAGGCGTGATGGCGCCCGAGACGAGGTACGCCAGGAGCGGCGATCTCCACATTGCGTATCAGGTGGTGGGTGAGGGGCCGATCGACCTCGTGTGGGTGCCCGGCTGGATCTCCAACATCGATCATTACTGGGAGGAACCGGCAATTGCCCGGTACTTCAACCGGCTCGCGTCGTTCTCGCGGCTGATCCTGTTCGACCGCCGCGGCACCGGGTTGTCCGATCCCCTCCTGCGGGCCCCCACGCTCGAGGAGCAGATGGACGACGTGGTGGCGGTGATGGACGCGGCCGGATCAGAGCGGGCAGCCTTCTACGCCCAGCTCGAGGGCGGCGCCATGGCCGCTCTGTTCGCGGCCACCCACCCGGAGCGCACAGGTGCGCTCGTGCTCTACGAGGCGCAGCCGAGGATGTCGTGGGCGCCCGATTACGACTGGGCACTGCGGGACGAAGAGCGGGAGTCGCGGCTGGCCGAAGGGTGGGGAGACGGATCGCGGATCCTTGCCATGGCCCCCAGCGCCGCCAACGACCCTCGCCTGCGCCGGTGGTTTGCCAGGCTCGAGCGGCTCGCCGCCAGCCCGGGAACTGCCGCCAAGTTCCTGATGATGAACTCCCAAGTCGACGTGCGCGCCGTGCTTGCATCGATCCAGGCGCCGACGCTCGTGCTGCATCGGGCAGACGACACGTTCATCGACAAGCGCCACTCGCTCTACCTAGCCGACCAGGTGCCGGGCGCTCGCTATGTCGAGCTCCCCGGGTCTGAGGCGATTACGTTCGGCCGCGATGATGACGCGCTGCTCGACGAGGTCGAGGAGTTCCTGACCGGGGCGCGAGGCTCGGCCGATGCCGACCGCGTTCTTGCCACTGTCATGTTCGGCGACATCTGTGACTCAACGCGGCTCGCGGCGGAGCTCGGCGACAGGCATTGGCGGGACACGCTCGAGTCGATCGCGGGGGCAGTCGGCCGTCAGTTGCGCAGCTACCGGGGGCGGGCCGTCAAGACGATGGGCGACGGCTTCCTCGCCACGTTCGACGGTCCCGCCCGCGCGATCAGATGCGCACTGGCGATCCGCGACGTCGCGCGGAGCGACTTCGGCATCGACGTACGCGCCGGGCTGCATACGGGCGAGGTCGAGGTGATCGGAAGCGACTTGGGCGGGATCGCGGTGCACATCGCAGCGAGGATCGTGTCGCTGGCGGAACCGCGCGAGGCGCTCGTCTCCGGCACGGTCAAGGACTTGGTGGTGGGATCAGACCTAGAGTTCGACGACCGCGGTGAACACGAGCTGCGCGGGGTCCCAGGGCAGTGGCGATTGTGGGCGGTGGCCGGTTGATCCCCGGACACACGCCTGGACGCCCCTTCGCCTTCGGCGCGAGGGCGTCCAGTCGCGTGTCCCGATGCTCACGCAGCAGCGTAGGCAGCTGCCCGGCACGTCCGCTTTCTACGAGCCGGGGGGAAGCGAGCTAGCCGGTGGTGCGGTAACCGTCATTGTCACAGGTGTCGAGCGTCCACCTACGTTGAAGCGGTCACTCGTGATCCTTGCCCGCAAGGCATACGTGCCGGGGGCCTCGGCGCGCCAGGTGAACTGGAAGGTTGAGTCATGGTGAACCACCCCGACTCGGATCGAATGCCAGTCACCGTCCTTGCCTTGCTCCTGGAGATAGATCACGTGACCGGCCTTGTCGGGCATGACGGTCCCCGTGAAGCTGACCGGCTGGTCAGTCGTCACGGACGTCGCGCTGGCGCTCAGCGTCACCACGTCCTGCACGCCTTGGAACAGAATCGCCGTGTGCCGGGCACGCTCACCCTTCATCCGCATCGTACGGACCTGGTAGACAGTGTTCCCCGTCAGGTTTGGTTGATTGAAGCTATAGCTCCCATCGGAGCCTGTCGTGCCATCGGCCAGGACTGTGAATGCGCCGCCGGGGGTCTTTCCCCAGAGCTGGACGACGGTCTGCGCCTCAGGTGTCGTGGTCCCCGGCTGGTAGACAACGCCTGAGATCGTCACGCTCGACCCGGAAGGGGCGATGGGGTCCGAAGTGTTGATCGTGAAGTCAGGCACCTGCGCCTGTTGGATGTTCACCGTGAGCGGATCCGAGGCGCCCGCGACGTTTCGGATGTCCCTGCGAATCAGGACACGGACGTCACGCACCAGGGGCCGTCGCCAGCGGTATGCGATCGAGTAATGCGAGCTGCCATCCAGCTGGGTGCTGGTTAGGGTTCGCCAATCGTCGCTCCCTCCGATCTCCTGCTGGAGAAAGACGCGGTCATACGCGTGGTTCGGAGTGACGCTGCCGGTGAAGACGATCGCGTGGTTGGTATCAGTGTTCGTCGTACTCGAGGCGACACTGACGAGTGGCACCACACGTTCGTGAAGAGTGCGGCTGTGTGCGCCGTCGGGGCCGCGGACGAACCAGTCGCGGTTGGTGTAGACGACGCCCTCTTCACGTGTGAACTCGTAATAGCCCTCGGGGTTCGTCATCTCGGTGCCGACGAGGGTGAAGCCCTGACCCGAGCCAAGCAGGCGGTGGTAGAGCCGAATCGCCTGACCGCCGCTGCCGGGTCCGAGCAGCCGGCCGTAGATGAGGACACCCTGACCCGCGATCACCGGGTTTGGCGTTGCTGCGATCGTGAGGTGATGATTGTGCCTCGGGGCGGCTGATGCCCCGATGGGTATGACAGTAACTCCGAGCGTCGCGACGGCAGCCGCGAGCACGGCAAAGCGCAGGCGCATGTGGCCTCCTATCCCGGTAGGTTGTCGCCTCTCCGCCGGGACCCGGCCTCGCCGGGCGGAAGGCCTTCGGATGCCTGCCATAACACGGTGTCGCAGTTCGAAGTTGCGTCTGCCGGGGAGCGTTGCAATTCCGTGTAGCTAACGGGGATAGACTGCGTGTCCAGTGGATCCGTTTGCCATCGTGGTCCTCAGTGGCATCGCAGTCGTGGTGCTGTCCATGTACCTCCTCGGGCGGTTCTATCCCGGGTCCGGGATGGAGCAGATCGGGATGCGCACCTCGCGCGAGATCACCGAGACGCGAGAGGCGCTGGACGCCCAGGATCTCGACCAGATGCTCTCGGCCCACAACGCGCGGCGCCGTGCCCGGGGCGAGGCCGACCTCTCGGTGTCAGATCTCGAGCTGCGGGTGGCCGAGGACGTTCGAGAGGTCCAGAGGCGGCGGGAGCGCTACCTGGCGGATCAGGAGCTCGACCAGCTGCTCGAGGCGACCAATGCCCGACGGCGCGCGAGGGGAGAGCCTGAGCGAACGCGCGAGGAAGTTCGAAGGGAGTTCGGCGGCGAGCCTCCGGCGGCGGAGTGATCCGCGGTCGGGCGACGATTGGCGCGGTGCCTGATCATCGGTTGTGGGTGCCGGGGAAGGCTGCTGGCCGCCGCGCTCCTCGCCGAAGGTCACGTGGTCAGGGGCACGACGCGCGATTCCGAGGGCGGCTGGGAGATCGAGGCGGCCGGCGCGGAAGCGGTCATCGCCGACCCGGACCGTGTCGGAACGCTCCTCCGCGCGCTGGCTCAGGTGACCGTTGTCGTGATCCTGCTCGGCTCGGCAACCGGCTCGCCGGCGCAGCTCGAGGCGCTCCACGGGACACGGCTCGAGATGCTCCTGACCAAGCTCGTCGATACCACGGTGCACGGCGTCGTCTATGAGTCAGCCGGGAGCATCGAGCCCCCGCTGCTCGAGGCAGGAGCACGGCGGGTTGCAGGCGTTCGCGCGCAGCACGCGGGCCCGGTGTCGAGCTGCTCGGCGCCGATCCCGGCGCCCCGGACTTGCCTGGCTCGCGGCCGCTCGGCGGGCGGTCGCCGAGTGCTTGGAAGCCGGGCAGAGACGGCGGTAACATTGTAATTACCTAATTCTCGATCACGATTTTGGACAAAGGAGCTGGCCGTGGCGGACTATGCAAAGGACGTACTAGTCGAGCCCGATTGGCTCGAGCAGCGGCTGGGCGATGACTCGATCCGGATCGTCGAGGTCGACGAGAACCCAGCGCTCTACCGGGAGGCCCATATTCCGGGAGCGATCGGCTTCGACTGGAAGCTCGACCTCCAGGATCAGCTCAAGCGCGACTTCCTCGAGCCCGAGGACTTCGGCCGCCTGTTCGGCAGCCGCGGGATCTCGAACGAGCATCAGATCATCCTCTACGGCGATCGCAACAACTGGTTCGCCGCCTACACGTACTGGTACCTGAAGTACTACGGGCACGACAACGTCAAGCTGCTCAACGGCCCGCGCGAGCGTTGGATCTCGGAAGGGCGGCCGACCAGCACCGAGGTCCCGAGCTACCCGGAGGCCACGTTCACGGCCCGGCCAGGCGACGACTCGATCCGCGCGCGGCGCGACGAAGTGCTCGACGCCCTCGGCGATCGTCACGACCTCGTCGACGTCCGCTCTCCACAGGAGTTCTCCGGCGAGCTGATCTCGCCGGTCGGCTACGAGCAGGAGGGCGCGCAGCGCGGCGGCCACATTCCCGGCGCCAAGTCCGTCCCCTGGGCGCAGGCGGTTCGGGAGGACGGGACGTTCAAGTCGGCCGACGAGCTCAAGGAGCTCTACGGCGGCAAGGACGTCCTCAGCGGTAACCCGATCATCGCCTACTGCCGGATCGGTGAGCGCTCGGCGCACACGTGGTTCGTGTTGCACGAGCTGCTGGGCGAGCAGGACGTCAAGAACTACGACGGCTCGTGGACCGAGTGGGGCAACATGGTCAACGTACCGATCGAGAAGGGCTGATCGGGCAGGGTCAGTCCACCCGGGCGAGCAGATCGCCCAGGATCCGCGCGGTCGCGCCCCAGATCATGTGGTCGCCGACCACGTAGGTGTCGGTTCGGATCGGGATACCGCGGCGCACGAGTCGCCGGCGCCCGTATCCCTGCCGCAGGTCGGAAAGCGAAAGCTCGATCACCTCGGCCACCTCACGCGGGCTGAGGGTCCACGCGTGTCCGGCCTCGATCAGACCTACGAACGGGTACACCGCGTACCCGGTGGCGATCGTCGGCGTCGGCGTGAGCGCTCCGACCATCTCGACGGCGTCGGCCGGCAGGCCGATCTCCTCCTCGGCCTCCCGCAGGGCCGTCGCGCAGAAGGTCGGGCTCGCCCTCGTCCTGGCGGCCACCGGGAAAGAGATCTCGCCAGGGTGGCGTCGCAGGTCATGCGCTGCGCTTCGTGAACACCGCGTGGAGCTCGCCGCCCTCGACGTAGAGCGGGACAAGCACTGCGGCCCTGGTCGAGCCCGCGGCCGTCAGCTGAAGCGCCTCCTCGACCGCGATCAGCCGGCGGCTGAGCTCGGCGGGCGCGAACGCGTCCCGGTGGGCGGGCATCGCCGGACTATATTTGCCGCCCCATGGACGGTCTCATCGTGGTCGACGTCCAGAACGACTTCTGTGCGGGCGGGGCACTCGCGGTACCGGACGGCGACGCGGTTCTCGCACCGATCAACCAGCTGATCGAGATGTCTGACTTCGTCGTCGCGACGCGTGACTGGCACCCTCCCAATCACGCCTCGTTCGCCGCCCAGGGGGGACGATGGCCGGAGCATTGCGTGCAGGGAACCCCGGGGGCGGAGCTCCACCCGCAGGTGGAACGCAGGGCAATCGATGTCGTCGTCGACAAGGGCCAGGACCGGGAGCTCGCGGGCTATTCGGGCTTCGAGGGCACCGAGCTCGATGTCTCTGCTGCGCGAGCACGAGTGCAGCACAGTGCACGTGGCGGGCCTGGCGCTCGACTACTGCGTCCGCGCCACGGCACTCGATGCTCGCCGGGCGGGCTTTGACGTCGTCCTGCACCGGAACGCAACCCGCGCCGTCGAGCCTTCGGCGGGCGACCGGGCGGTCGAGGAGCTACGCGCGGCCGGCGTGACCGTCGCGACTGACGCCGCTCCACCCGCTCCTCGAACGCCACCTCGCCCGCGAGCGTGCGGTGGACCGGGCACCTCGCGGCGATCGCGCGCAGCCGATCGAGCTGCTCGTCACTGCAGCTCTCCTGGCAACCCGCAGGACGAGGCCGAAGTGCGGTTGGCGGCCACGCTCTGGCTGCTCGTACTCACCTCGACCTCGACCGGTCCGATCTCCCATCCCTTGCGCCTTGCGTACATCTCGACCGTGATCGCCGTGCAGGCAGCCGAGGCTTGCCGCGAGGAGCTCCTGCGGGGTTGGTCCTTCGTCCGCCACCACCCTGCTCGGCCGGCTCGTCGACCATCAGCTCGTGGCTGCGCATCCGGATCTCGATGGGTGTACTGGCCGCGGCCGACTCGTTGCTCGCGACGGCTCGCATCGGGCTAGTCCCGCTCAGTGGGTTGAACAGCAGACCGGTCGGCACCTTGGGGAAGAAGTAGGTCGACTTCGGCGGCATCGTCTCGCCGGCGCGCGGCCACTGCCTGGATGAGCTCGATCGGCGGGTTGCCCATCAGGAAGGCGGCGTCCCGCTCGCCGCTCAGGACAAGCTCGATAGCGCGCTCGCGATTCGCGGGCGTAGTCGAGCTGGGTGAGGTGGTCGATGTCTTCGTCGCTCATCGCGAGCGCTCCCTTCAGCACCAGCGCCTCGAGGACGGCGGTGTCCAGCCGGCGGTATGGCTCGGCGTGGTCGGCCGAGTGCGTCATCGGCGATCGCCGCGTCGCGGAGGGTCAGCTCGAATGGACGCTGGAAGTGCGCATCGATGTATCCCAGTACGACTCGGTCCTTCTCTTGTTCCCGCCGGAGCGAGCTCGATCTGTGCTCTCCAGCTCGGCGATCGTGAAGTCGCGGGGAGCGCGTCGGCCAGCGCCTCCTGCTGGTCAGGACGAAGCGCCTTGAGCAGGCGATGCGTCGGGAACACGGTCAGACCCGGGTCCTGGAGCGCGACCAGGCACATCAAGACGTAGCGGTGATCACCCTCGCCGCCGATCTCCTCGGCGTAGACGCGCGCGGTTTCATAGCGATGGTGACCATCGGCGATCAGAAGCTCGGCGTCGGCCAGCGCCGCCTGGACCTGAGCAATCACGTGCTCGTCCTCGATCCGCCAGAGCCGGTTGACGGTGCCCTCGTCGTCGGTGGCCTCACCCCACGGCACCTGGTCGGTCATCGCCTGCAGCGCTGCTCGGGCCGCCCCGCTGGGGTCCGAGTAGAGCGAGAAGATGGGGGATAGGTTGACCCGGGTGGCCCGCGTCAGCCGGAGGCGATCCTCCTTGGGCCCCGGGTGGGTCCGTTCGTGGGGCCGGATACGCCCGGCGCCATATTCATCTACGCGCACGCGCGCGAGGAAGCCATGCCGTGTACGGGCTCTGCCGTCCGGGCCCGTGTAGTCCTGAGCCAGCGCCCAGATGGCCGGGGCGGTGTCCTGCGCGACGATCCCCTCCGCCCGCCACTGGTCGAGCTGCTGCGCCGCACGGTCGTAGGGCTCCTCCCCGACCGGGAGGTCGATGCGCACGACGTTGTAGGGCGAACGCCGCTCGAGCTCCATGCGCTGGTCGGCGTCGATCACGTCATAGGGCGGGGCGATCACCTCCTGAAGTCCACCCGTCGCCTCGAGGTTGTAGTGGAGCGCTCGCAGGGGCTGGACGTCGGCCATCGCGGCGGCGGAGGCTACTCAATTCCGTCCGACCGAAAGGCCAGAGTGCCGGCTCCAGGCGCAAGCGGGGACTCCAGCTCGGATTCGCGCTGGCTGGGACTACACTCAGCACCGCGCGTCGGGGTGTAGCTCAGCCTGGTAGAGCGCTCGGTTTGGGGCCGAGAGGATTCGCCGGTTCAAATCCGGCCACCCCGATCTTCTAGTTCAATTTTTTGGGCACGCCACCGCGGGACTACAGTCCCCCGCCCAGCCCCCGTAGCTCAGCTGGATAGAGCGACGGCCTTCTAAGCCGTGGGTCGCAGGTTCGAGTCCTGCCGGGGGCATTGGGTAAATAGCCTGCAAAACGCATTGTTTTTAGCGCGGATGGCGGCAGTAAGCGCGGTCGAAATCGGAGCGGGCAACGGTGTCGGGCAACGGTCGGGGACCCTGAGATCAATGAACCCGGTCCTCCAAGCCGCGGGTTGCGCTCACGCAGCGGCGTAAGCGCGGTCGGCCACTGCTCCGCCATAGAGCAGGGATGCGGAGTCTGGCCATGGGTGCGCTCATTGAGCGACGGCCGGTGAGGGGTCGGAGCTGGTCGCTGCTTCGACTGAAGGGAGGGAGGACGGCGGTTGCGCAATTGGCGAATACGAGGTCTCTGATGTAGATCACGTCGAGTCCTTCGTTCGGTCGGGTACGGGTATCCGCTCTCTATGGCGCTCGGCGCGTCGTTGGTCCGCATGCGGTCATAAGTCGTGGCTTGCTGAGCTGGCCTGGTGGACGGAGACGACCTCGCAGAGGACGGGGTCGGGCGTGCCGATCTCGGCGAGCTTGGTGAGCTGGGCGTTCGCTCGTGGGTCTTGGAAGATCGCGGCGAACGCTTCGCGGGTCTCCCATTGGGCGTAGTTGATGACTTTGGTGCCGTCGAAGCTGCGGTGAATGCTGGCTGAGATGAACCCGGGCAGGTGGCGCATCACATCCTCGGTGGCTTGCTGCCAGAGCTCGACGAGCTGCTGCTGGTGGGAGGGCTCGACGGTGAAGACGTTGATCAGGGTGACGATGCCGGCGTGGGCGCGGATGCGGGCCTCGGATGAGTTGGGCTGGCTTGTCATTGGTTTCTCCTGTCGCTTGAGGTGTGGCGGCGAGCGGTCTTTGCTGGACCGCTCGTCGGGTGGGCGGTTATCGAGGCTCCTACCGGGTCACGCGCTCGCGGGGGCGGTCTGGTTGGTGGTCGTGGGCGCGGTGCTGCGCGCTGGGCCGGGTAGGGTGCGGGTGGCGATGATCACGCCGGCGATGGTGACGGCGGCGGCAGCGAGCAGACCGTGGTCGGCGGCGTGTACGAACGCGTGGTGCGCGACGCTCGCGAGCTCGTGTCCGGTAGGCGCGGGTAGCTGGTGGGCGATCTGGGTCGCTGCTCCGACGGAGCCGCGGGCTGCCTGGGTGATCGACTGCCCGAGGTGCGCCGGCACGAGCGCGGCTTTGTAGGCGCTGGTGACGATGCTGCCGATCACCGCGACGCCGAGCACGCTGCCGAGGTTGCGGGTGGTGTCGTTGATCGCCGAGCCGACGCCGGCCTTGGCAGGCGGAAGCGAGCTCATGATCGACTGGGTCGCGGGTGCCATCGCCAGCCCGATGCCGGTGCCGATCACGCTCATCGCCAGCATGTAGTGCAGGTAGCCGGAGCCAGCGGTCGCTGTCGCGTACAGGATCAGGCCGCCGGTCGCCAGCGTCAGCCCGGCCGCGATCGGGGTGCGGGGGCCGGCCTTATCGGCGATCTTCGCGCCGATTGGCGAGACTACGGCGACCATCAGCGCGGGCGGCAGCGCCCTGAGCCCGGCCTGCAGCGGCGAGAGGCCGAGCACGAACTGGTAGACCTGGGTGAGCAGGAACGTGGCGGCGGTGAGCGCGAAGAACAGCGCCATCACTCCGGCGGAGGCGCCCGCGAACCGCGGGTTTGTGAGCAGTCGCAGGTCGACCATCGGCTCGGTGCTCCGCAGCTGCACGGTCGCGAATGCGCCGAGCAGCAGCACCGACACGGCGGCGGTCGCGAGCGTGGCGGTGGAGGTCCAGCCGTTGTCGGGCGCCTGGATCAGCGTGTAGGTCAGGGTCGGAGAGCCCGGCGACCGATAGCCCGGCGCCGGTGAGGTCAAGCCGCGGCGGCCGCGGCGCACGTGAGGCGGGGATCAGCTTGCGTCCGGCGATCAGCGCGATCGCGATCACCGGCAGGTTGATCACGAAGATCGAGCTCCACGAGAAGTGCTCGAGCAGCAATCCGCCGAGCGTCGGGCCGATCGCGATTCCCAGACCGCTGACGGCTGACCAAATGCCGATCGCCTTTGCGCGCTCGGCCGGGTTGGGGAAAACGCCGGAGAGGATCGACAGAGTGGCGGGCATGACCAGCGCCGCGCCGGCGCCCATCACGGCGCGGGCGGCGATCAGCTCGCCGGCTGTCGATGAGATCGCGGCGGCGACCGATCCGCCAGCGAACACGACGAGCCCGGTCGGCAGGGTGAGATGGCGACCGTAGCGGTCGCCGAGCGCCCCGCCCAGCAGCAGCAGCCCGGCGAACAGCAGCGTGTAGGAATCAACGATCCACTCGAGCCCGCTCGAGCTGGCGTGCAGCTCGCGCGAGAGGGTTGGCAGCGCGACGTTCACGACGGTGGTGTCGAGCACCGTCATCAACAGGCTCAGGCACAGCACCGCGAGCGTCCACCAACGACGACGATCGACCTCAGAGGCACGGCTCGCGCCGAGAACGCGATGAGAAGTGGCGGTGGAAGACATTCTTGGCTCCTTCCGATCGATTACAGAAGGCACCATATCGTCAGCAAACTTATTTGTCAAATAGCTTATCGATATAGGGTAGTGATCGTCTGGAAGCTTTGCTATATTGGCGCCCTGATGAGCATCCAGCTCGATCAACCCCTCAGCCGGCATATGGTCAAGCCTCCCGCCGCGCCGGCACCGGTGCCCCCGTCGCTCGCGGATGAGACGGGGTATCTGCTCAGGCGGACGTACGTCTACGCCGGTCAATGGGCGGCCTCGGCGATGCCCGCCGGCGTCGTCGTCCGCGACTACGAGATTCTGCAAACGCTCTCTGACCTGGGGCCCCGCTCACAGCGCCAGCTCTCAGAGCTGCTGTGGGTCAACCGGACGACCATGGTCAAGATGATCGACGGGCTCGAGCGCGGAGGCCTAGTCGAACGCCGCCGCGATCCAGCGGACCGCCGCTCCTACGCACTCCAACTTACCCCCGCCGGCGAACTCGCCCTGAGCGAGCTGTGCGCGGCTGCCGACCACGCCGAGGCTGGCCTCACCGCCGCACTCACCGCGCGAGAGCGCAAGACGCTCTGTGGGCTGCTAAGCGCGATCGCGACCGGGGGCGACTCTGCGGAGCTTCCGGCGGGGCTTGCGTGGCGCGCCGGCTTGCTCCTCACGCTCGCCCATCACCGTGTTCGAGAGCGCGTCAACGAGCGCCTGAACGAGCTCGGGATCACGACCGCCCTGTACGGAACACTCGCCACGATCGAAGCCCGCGGTCCGATCTCCCAGCAGCAGATCGCCGACCAGCTCGGCCTAACCGGCCCCGCCATCGTGCAAACCGTCGACCGGCTCCAGGCCGCCGGACTGGTCGAACGCCAGCGCGACCCCGCCGACCGCCGGTCCAACGCACTCAAGCCCACCGACCACGGGCACGCCACCCTGCGCAAAGCCCGTACCGCGATCGCTCAGATCAACGACCAACTCGACCAAAGCCTCGGCGGCAAACAACAACGACACGAGCTCAACCGACTTCTGCGCAAGCTCCTGCGGAGCGAATGAGCCGCCAGCCGGGTGGTGCCCGCGACCTTGGCGACGCCCGCCTGACCGCTCTAGGCTTGCAGCAGCCACGCTCGGGGCGGCACGTTACGACCAGCCCAGACCCGCCTTCGCGTTCGGACGCGCATCTCGTCGCCGACGTCGCGCGTCCTCCTAAGCGCGGCGAGCGGGACGGACGACTCTAGCCGGGGCGAAGCGCTGTCGCCCGGTGGAATCGGCGCGAGCTACGTGGGCTCGTAGGTGCCAAAGTTCCACCGGTTGCCCTCGAGGTCGCGTACCGCGAAGTCGCGGGAACCGTATCCCTGGTCGGTCAGCTCCATGGTGATCTCTGCCCCGGCTTCCTTGGCGCGCGCGTACAGCGCGTCGGGGTCATCGCAGGTGGCGTACACCCAGCCCTGTCCGACACGGTCGCCATAGTGATCCTCGCGCGCGGTGCCGAACATGATCAGGTCGCTGCCCCAACGCATCTCGGCATGGGCAACATTGCCGTTGTCGTCCTCGTACAGGGCGACAGGCTCGAAGCCGAAGGCCTCCTGGAGCCACTGGTGGGCGGCCTTGGCGTCCTTGTAACGGAGCGATGGATAGAGCTTCATGACAGAAGCTTCTCAGGCAGCAATCAGGTTGTCTTGAACGAATGGGAACTGCGATGGCGTGCAGCCAACCAGCGCCCGGAACTCGCGGCTGAAATGGGCCTGGTCGGCATACCCGGCTCCGTAGGCGATGTCGGCCAGGTCGTCGCCCGCGCGCACCCGCTGAGCCGCATGCTCCACGCGGAGCAGGCGCCCGACTGCCTTCGGAGGTAGCCCGACCGCCTCGCGGAAGCGGGCGGCGAGATGCCGCCTGCTCCAACCGACCTCCCCAGCCAGCGTCTCGACACGAGCCGCCCCGCGCGTAGACCGCAGGCGCTCTAGCACGTAGGACACCTCCCACGGCGGCGCATGGTCGCCAGACAGGCGGCCGGCGAGCAGCCGCTGCGCAGTGGCATGGCGCTCCTGCGCGCAGGGTGCATCCGCCAAACGCTCCCCCAACTCGCCCGCGAACTCCCCAACGACGTCCTCGAGAGCGACCAGCCGGTTGGCCAGCTCGCCCGCAGGAACCCCGAGGAGACGCCGCGTTCTGAGCACATCCAGGGAGAGCTGGTAGCCGGCCTGCTCACCGTAATGGCCAGTGACCGTGGGACGGTCCCATACCCCTGCCACGAACGAGCCGACAGTGCGGCCGTCGATCTCCATGTCTGGGCCCAAGCTGACGACCAACACCACGCCGACCAGCGGGCCCTCGAGTCGCCGAAGCGGCGCAGACCGCTCATGGAAGTCCACCACGCGTTGGACAACGCCACCCAGCGCCGGTACAGGATCGAACTCTTGAATCACAAACCCCACGAGCGCAGCATAAATCGGGCGGCATGACTCCACCAGTGCCGTGGGAATGGCGCCGATCGCTGCCAGCCACAGCCCCCTCGCCCGAGACCTGCTTCTCTCGCCGCACGGGTGCCTCTGCGACCCGCGACGAGCACCCGCAGTGCGCGGAGTCGGGAGCTGACGCTGGGCTGGCGCAATGCACGAGGGGGTCGGTGTCCCGGCGCTGGGCGTTAGCCGTCTCGTTGTCGTCCACTGCGGGAGCCTTAAAGAGGGCGGCTCGGGGGCCTGCTCTAAGTGTCCCCCATCGGCGACGAAGCACGTGCCACCGACGGGAGTGGAGGGAGAATCGAGATGAGGGCGCGGCCTGATTGGTCGCGTTCAGAAACACGTTCGCTTGATGAGTCTTTGCGACAGCGATTGGCGGAGCAGGCGGAAGGTCCTATGCCTTGCGCGCCCTCTTTGCCCTAGGCCAGAAGCCCAGTCACGAACGTCGGCCAAGCAGCCGGGTTGCGCAGCGGCGGGCCGTGTCCGAAGAGTGCGAGTGTCGGCTCCAACGCAGCAAGGCGTCGAATCGACTCACGATTGCGAGCCGGGTCTACGGTCATGAATGCGGGAGGCTCGCGCAACCCGACGCGACCGCTTAGCGGTGCAACGTTGAAGGCAACGTCGCCGACGATCAGCACACCGTCAGTTTCCCGCCAATAAGAGACGTGACCAGGCGAGTGACCCGGCGTGTCGAGCACTCGGAAGCCCGCGACCTCGTCGCCCTCCCTCAGCCGGCGTGCGATGGGCGGCCCCGCCGGTCCGGGCGGTAAGCCAATCAGCCGTCCGAGCAGAAGCTCGGAATGCGGAAGACGCCGACTCTCCAGGGCGTCCGCGTCGCCGGAGGGACACCAGAACGGCAGCTCGAGTCGCCGGCTCAAAGCCTTGCTCGAACCGTAATGATCCGGGTGGGCATGCGTAATGGCGTGCGCGACAATCGCCCGGCCCTCTAGGTCACGCAGTAGCCGGCGCGCTGCAGCAGGCGTCCCGGAGTCGATCAAAACGTCCCTGATGAGATATTGATTGATCCGGTACTCCGGTCGCCCGGTAAGCAACCAGACACCCTCCGCCACCTGCTCAGCGGACATCCGCTCAGCCTAACGGTCTCGTCATCGACCCGCGGTGGCGAGCCCTGAGCAAGACCGAGCTCGCTGTTGAACTACGTGCCGCCCGCCCAAGTGCCAATTCGGGACCCCTGGACCGGGAAGGTACGGCCACATTGGGCACGACGCCTGCCATCGCTTCTAACAGGCCGAACTCGCGCCTGTTCAGAGCCAGGCGGGCGTAGCTTCCGACCTCAGCCGGATGCGGCTGCGCGCCCTGCTTTCGCAATGCGACGAGCATCTGTCCCGGTGTCGACGCTAACCCGCTAAGCGCGGGTCCGAGGGAAGTCACCATGGCAGCGCCGTCCCGCCGGACCAGCGGCCGACGAGGATAGTCGCGATCTTGGCGCGAGGACCAGGTGCCACAGGCCGCGTGTGTCGGCACTGCTTTGACCCCACGGCGCGAGCGTTGCCGTTGTAATCGGTTCGTGGCACGGTGGTCCGGAGGTATCCTGGCAGGCGGTCAGCGACGCCCGCCGCTCGTCGCTTAGCAGTGCATCCTTTGCCGACGGTTCCGCCGCCCGTTTCGGTGTAGGCGCGGCGGACCGCCCCCGCTGCTACAGCTCGAGCAACTCGAAGATCTCCACCGCGCGCTCCCCATCACGGTCCGCCAGGAACGGAAGGCCGTCGGTGAGCCGTTTTGCTGCCGCGAGGTCGTCGGCCTCGATGATCGTGTAGGCGACTAGGTCGCCGGCGGTTCCTTCAGCGCCGTCGTCGCGGATCGACCCGCTCGCCCCGAATGGATGACCGACGTCGATGAGCGCCGATCCGAGCTTCTCCTGCCAGTCAGCGAACGCGGCCATTCTCGCGGCGAGCTTCTCCGGTGCATGGTCGGGGGCCGGACCCCGGTAGAGATAGATGAACTTCGCCATGCTGGTCATCCTTTCGGTTAGCAGCGCGCCGGATGCACGCCTTCAGCTCATTGACGAACGGCGTGGGCAGCAACGGACATCAGTCAGCCCTGCTAGTCGGCTTGGCCGCGGGTGGCGAGCTCGCTCAGTCGCGATCGGAGGAAGCGTTGCTCGGCTGGGCTTTCGGTCAGCTCGAGGGCTCGGGCGTAGGCGGCGCGGGCTTCGTCGGCGCGACCGAGTCGGCGCAGGAGATCGGCGCGGGTGGAGTGGAAGTACTGGTAGCTGTCAAGGTCGAGGTCGAGCTCGTCGAGTCGGGTGAGCGCGACGGCCGGGCCGTCAAGCTCGGCGGTCGCGATCGCACGGTTGACGGTCACGATCGGCGAGCCGGTGAGCTCCTCGAGCCGGCGGTACAGCAGGGCGATCTGCTCCCAGTCGCGTCGCTCGTGGGTGTGCAGCTCGGCGATCGCGGCCTGCAGGAGGTAGGGGCCGGCGCCGCGCAGAGCGAGCGCGCGGTCGAGCAGCCGCCGTGCTTCGGCGAGCTGGGCTTCGTTCCACAGGGAGCGGTCTTGATCGTCGAGCAGGATGAGCTCGCCGTCACGGATTCGCGCGTCGCGACGAGAGTCGTTTAGCAGCATCAACGCCAGCAGGCCGGCCGACTCGGCTTCGTCGGGCATCAGCTCTACGAGCGCGCGGGCGAGGCGGATCGCTTCGGCCGCGAGGTCGACGCGCTCGGCACCCCACCCCTGGTTGAAGATCAGATAGACGACTGCCAGGACGGCGTCGAGCCGATCGGGCAGGGTGTGCTCGGGGGGCACGGCGAACGGGATGCGCGCATCACGGATCTTGTGCTTGGCGCGGGTGAGGCGCTTGCTCATCGTCTCGAACGGCACAAGGAAGCTGCGGGCGATCTCCTCGGTCGACAGGCCTCCCAGCGTGCGCAGGGTGAGCGCGACCTGGGACTCGAGCGCGAGCGCTGGGTGACAGCAGGTGAAGATCAGCTCCAGGCGTTCGTCGGTGAACGTCACAGGTTCATCCATGGGTTCCTCCGGCGCATCGCGCAGCTCCCGCCCCAGCTGCTCGGTCTTGGCGGCCAGTGTGCGCTCGCGGCGGATGCGGTCGATCGCGCGATTGCGGGCGGTCGTGATCACCCAGCCGGTCGGGTTCTGGGGTTGGCCTGAGCGCGGCCAGCGTTCCGCGGCGAGCGCGAAGGCTTCTTGTGCGGCGTCCTCGGCGAGCTCGATGTCTCCGAGCAGGCCGACCAGGGTGGCCAGCACCCGTCCCCACTGGTCGCGAAAGACGTCCTCAAGCATCCGAAAGCTCTTGCTCTAGCACCGGACGGACCTCGATCGCAGCCGAGAGGTCGAGCTCCTGCAGCTCGGCGGCGATGGCGAGCGCCCCGTCGAGGTTGTCGGCCTCGACGAGGATGAGGCCGCCGAGGAATTCCTTGCTGTCGATGAACGGGCCATCGAGCAAGAGCGTCCTACGCGCTTCGAGCTTGACGGTGGTCGCCGAGTCCGCCGACTGCAAGCGCAGCCAGCCCGTCACCTCGGGACGGTCCAGGACCGCGGCGATCGCGGGATCGATCTTGTCGGTTGGGCGCCTGTCTCCGCGGCTGTAGGCAAGTAGTGCGTACTTCATCTGCGCTCCCTTCTCGTTTTGGCTCCTCGCATCAGACGAACGGCCGCAGCCCGGACGGACACCGGGCGGATCCTCGATCGATCTGTCCGTGGACTGGGATCGCGTTCGTCATCAGAGCAGAACCAGCAATCCGGCGGGCTCTGAACCAAAAGGAGGCTGTGATGACAAGCTCACCCGCAACCGCCAAGCCGCGTCTTGGCTGGGTCATGGCCCTCACCTCGGCGGCCTACTTCATGGTCGTCTTGGACTCGACCGTGCTGATCACGGCGCTGCCGAGCATGCAGCGCGGCCTGCGCGCCGGGCTGTCGTCGCTGCAGTGGACGTTCAACGCCTACGGGATCGCGTTCGCTGCCGGAATCATCACCGCCGCCGCGCTCGGCGATCGCTTCGGCCGCCGGCGAGTGTTCAACTGGGGGGTGGCGCTGTTCACGGTCGCGTCGGCCGCGTGCGCGCTCGCGCCGACCGCGGGCGAGCTGATCGCCGCGCGCACGGTTCAGGGGCTGGCCGGCGCGGTGGTGCTGCCGCTGAGCCTGACGATCCTGACGACCGCGTTCCCAGCGGAGAAGCGCGGGATGATCGTCGGCGTCTATGGCGGCCTGGCCGGGCTCGCGGTCGCGCTCGGGCCGGTGGTCGGCGGGCTCGTCACGCAAGCGATCAACTGGCACTGGATCTTCTGGCTCAACGTGCCGATCGGCGTCGTGGCGACGCTGCTCAGCCTGCGCCTGCTGCCCGAGAGCCATGGCGCAACCGCGCGGCTCGATCTCGTTGGCGTCGGGCTCGTCACCGCCGGAGCGGTCGCGCTGGTGTGGGGGCTCACCCGCTCGGGCGACATCGGCTGGAGCAGCGCCGAGACAGTGATCACCCTTGTCGTCGGCGCTCTGCTGCTCGTGGCTTTCGTGGCGTGGGAGGGCCGCGTCGGCGAGCCGATGGTGCCGCTGCGGCTGTTCGCGGTCCGCGAGTTCGCGCTCGGCAACCTGACGACCTGCCTGATGTCGGGCGCGATCTTCGCCGCGGCGTTCTTCGTCACGCAGGAGTTCCAGTTCGCCCGCGGCTACTCTCCCGTCGGCGCCGCGCTGCGACTGCTGCCGTTCTTCGCGACGCCGATGTTCATCTCGCCGCTCGCCGGGGCGCTCTCGGACCGCATCGGCCGCCGCCCGATCATGGTCACGGGGCTCACCCTGCAGGCGATCGGCTTCATCTGGGTCGCAGCGCGCGGCTCCCTTGGTACGAGCTGGATCGAGCTGACTCTCGCGCTGCTCGTCGCTGGCATCGGCATCTCGATGGCGCTGCCGACCGTCCCGACCGCGGTGTTGAGCGCGGTCGCCCTTGAGGAGATGGGCAAGGCGTCGGGCATCGACTACATGGCGCAGCGCTTCGGCGCCGTGTTCGCAATCGCGATCGCCAGCGCCGTCTTCTCAGCCACCGGCCACCTCGGCACGCCCGCGAGCGTCACCGCCGGATTCAGGCCCGCCCTCTGGGCGTGCGCCGCCTTCGCCCTCCTTGCCGCCCTGAGCGCCAGCGCCATGAGCTCGCCCCGCCGCGAGACACTGACAGGCATCGAGTCCGCAGAACTGCCAACCGCGGCCTGAACCCCAAAAAGACCAAGCAAGCACCAACACACAAGGAGGGGACAGATGACCCCACTAGATTCCGGCATTCGCTTTCCTGGCGAGTCCGAGGATTACCGTCGCGAGCGCAACCGTCTGCTGGAAGCCGAGGCCGGTCTGCGGCGGGCGATCGAACAAGTCGCGGAACAGCGCCGCGCGCTGCCGCCAGGCGGTGTCGTTCCCGACGACTACCGCTTCGAGGAGGCCTCCGACCGCGGCGAGGTGCGATTCAGCGAGCTGTTCGAGCCGGACAAGGACACGCTCGTCATCTACAGCTTCATGTTCCCGCGGTACTCGGGGGACACCAGATCCGGACCCGACGGGGGCGAGACGGCGCGGCTTCCGCTGGCCGAGACCCCTTGTGCATCTTGCACCTCGATCCTGGACTCGCTCGACGGCGCCGCTCCCCATCTCCACAAGCGGCTGAACCTCGCCGTGGTCGCGAAGTCCGATCCCGACCGGATCCGCAACTTCGCACGCGAGCGCGGCTGGCGCCACCTGCGGCTTCTGTCCTCGCGAACCAACAACTACAACCGCAACTACCACGCGGAGACCCCCGAAGGCGAGCAGATGCCGGTACTGAACGTGTTCGTCCGCGACTGCGAACAGTTCCGCCACACGTGGGCTTCCGAGCTGATGTACGCGCCGCGAGACGAGGGGCTGGAGGCCCGCCACGTCGACTCCATCTGGCCGATCTGGAACGTGCTGGATCTGACGCCGCAAGGCCGCGGCAACGAGCCGAACTTCCCGGCGCTCCGCTACGACTGAGCAGTCCAGACCTCGTTTCGTCCCGCCGCGGTAATCACGGTCCTCCGAATCGCGCACTCGGTATGCGCGGAACCCGGGGCCAGCGTTCCCGGCCGAAGCAGAGACCACCTTCGGGAGATCGACGGCTGTCGCTCAATGAGCGCGCCCATGGTGGCGAGATCTCGTAGCTGCGTTCAGCCCCCATCCCGTTGGAGTCAACGAGGGCTAAGGCCCTCACCTCCCGGGGCTGGGACGATGGTGGCGCGGGGAGTGGCCCGAAGGTTGCTTCGCTCGTTTCTCCTCGCCGCCAAAGCGCGGCCCAGTGTCAGCCCGCGCTCGGTGGGCTGACGAGGCCCCGTCCGGCCGGGGTTCCGCCGGCATCCATGCCGGCGGGCGACCCCCTCGCGCAGGCACGCTCCGTCCCGCTGAAGCACAGGGTTGACATGACCCCGGTTCACAGACGATGTCGATGGGGCGTGATGGTCCTGGTCCTGCGAGGGGGACTGCTTATGGCTCCCAGCCCCGGCTTGGGGTGGGGCGAGTCGACTCGTCCCCTCGGTCAGGTTCGAGCGATTCTCGTTCGACTCCATCACCTTGTCGGGCCTGCGGCCACTGCCGGCGTCCGTTGGTCGCCTCGGCCGCTCTGTGCAGCCCCGGCAAGTCCTCGGTGATTGTCGGTTCTGCCAGATCGGCGCGCGTTGTCTGCCTTGTCGTGGAATCGCGCTGGTCGGGTTCGATCGTGATCGAGGTCTCGTGCCTGAGCGGAACGCGGATCGACGGCAGTGCGGGCTCTGCCCTGCTCATGCGTTCGGCGAGCACCCTAAGCTGGTCGGTGTCGTCTGGCTCGTCCAGCGGTTCAATGCCGGCGTAGAGGTCGGTGCGGTCACGCGCGCGGGTGATCGCGACGTACGAGCCTTCGGCGGTGGCGTGGTCGCAGACGATCAGGTGTGCGGTGTCGGTCGTCTGCCCTTGGGCGGGAAACGGGTGCTGAACGTGTGCCAGACGCAGGTCAGCCCGGGCGACCTGCTGCTCGTCGAGCGTTATGCGCTCTCCATAGCGGAGTTCCAGCTCGAGCCGGCCGAGGTTGCTGTCGGCGTTGGCGATGCTGGCGATGGTGCCGTTGCGCAGCGGGCCGTGGTCTGGGTGGTTGATCGTGCGCCGGATCTGGACCTCGTCGCCGGCGTGTAGCTGGTATGGCCGGCCGGGAACGTCGATCGCGTCGTCTCCGAGTTGGCCGTGCTGGCGGCGGATCGCCTGGGCGCGTGCGTTGAGCTCGTCGAGGTGCTCATTCGAGGTCTGCGCGATCACGATCGTTATCTTGCCGATTTCGTGGTCGGTGTAGGCGGCATCTAGGGCAAGGTCCTCGGCGCGGGCCTGGTCGCTGGTGAGGTGGATGCGTTCGCGGGCGGCGTAGCTGCGGATCGCATCCTCGTGCTCGCCTGCCCGGAACCTGGCTTGGTCGCGGCGGTCAGCTGGATCCTGGGCGCGCTGGTTGCGGGTCAGCTCGACATACGCACCGGAGCCGGAGGCTGCTTCTTGTAGATGGGGCCAGAGCCCGCCGGCGCCGACGGGTTGGGATTGGGCCCGATCGCCGACTTCGATCAGTCTTGCGCCCGAGGTCTCGATCGCCTCGAGCAGCCGGCGTTGTTCGAGCGTTGAGGCGAGCGCCGCCTCGTCGTGGATCACGGTCGTGTCCGGCCCGAGCGTGACTTGGCCGCTGTCGATCGCGGCCTGCAGGGCAGCCGTCGAGTACGGCGAGGCATTGACGCCACTGGCGGCGAGTTCGGTGGAGAGCCGCTCGGCGGCGAGCGCGGCGGTGCTCGCGACGATCAGGTTGCGCCCGCCGGCCTGGTGGGCGCGGGCGATCCCGGTCAGTGTCGTGCTCTTGCCGGTGCCTGCCTGCCCCTCGATCACGACCAGCGGAGCGGTCCCGCAGCCGGCCTGGATCGCGTGCTGCTGCTCCACGGAAAGCGCTCCGCCGAGAGCTGCGAGCTCGCGGCCCAGCCGCTCGGTCTCGCGGGCCACCAGTGCCGCGGGGATCGGCGGCACGGTCTGGGCTGCGAGTCGCTGCGCGATCGCGACCGTGGTTCGCTCGCGCCCGCGGTGCTCGCGGGTGGTGCCGGTCCCGTCGGCGAGCACGATGATGTCTCCGGCGTCGCGAAGCTCGCGCAGCTGCTCGACGGCCTCCTCGATCGGTGTGCCGGCAGACCGCTCGAGCGCGACCGCTCGCGCGTCGCGAGCGGGGAACGTGGCGTCGAACTCGGTCAGCCCCGCCAGGAGCTGCCGCCGGGGTGCGGGCGCCAGCGGTGCTCGGCTGGCCCTCAGCCGATCGAGGGCACGGTCGTCGAGGCCGTGCCGAGCGCCGGCGCGTCGCCAGTGCTCGTCCAGATCGGCGTGGGTGAGATGCGCCTTTGCCGACCGGGTGACGGTCGCCATCAAGCGCTCCTCGCGCGGGGCCAGCAGCCCGGTCCGCCTGAGGAGCTCCAGACGCTCCGCGGCATCCACCGCGTCGGCCCCGCCTCGCTGGAGCGCCGCCTCGAGCGCGTGCTCCTGGTCGGCAAGCCGTTGGCGGATCGCGACCTGCACCTGCTGGTGGCGGCTTGACCAGTCGTCGATCAGGCTCTGCGGAACGCCGTCGATCTCGAAGTACCGTTGCCCGCGGCCGGTCTCGCGGCGAATCTCGAACCCGAGCTGAACGAGCTCTCGGGCAAGCTCGGCACGGTACGCGGCGCCGACCTCGCGGCGGTGCACGAGCCACGAGCGTGAGTCGATCGCGACGATCCGGCCATCGCGCCGAACGGCAGCGTGCAGCAGCACGTGGGAGTGCAGCTGCGGATCCGGGGCCCGGCCGTCGACCGCGCGAGCCGTTGTGTGTCGCCAGCTGGTCGCGATCAGGCCGGCCGGTTTGGCGTGGTTCACCGTGCCGCCCTGGACGCGGTGGCGGATCATCGCCACATGCCGCAGCGAGTAATTCAGGGCCGCATCCACGGCCTGCTCGTGCGCCCGCTCGATCGATGTCCTCAGCTCCGGGTCCGCGGTAGCCCAGATGGCGCTGACGGACTTCGGGGCCGAGAACGTCGCGTCGATCGCCGCGATCGCGTCGCCGCCCGCTCCGACCCGCCGCAGCGGCTCGCCGGTGTCGGGCCGGCGGACGTCCATCAACGCTCTCAGCTCCTCGCCACCTACCGGCATCTCGTGCTGTGCTCCGACCAGGTTGGCGCCGGCTGCCCATCGTCCTGGCGCCTCGACTCGTTCCCCGTCCTTGAGGTAGTAGTCACCCAGCTCGACTGCCTGCGCCTTGCCCTCGAGGTATTCCGCGTAGCCGGGCGCCGAGCCTTGCGTGACCTTCGCGACGGTCAACATCCAGCCGCACCCCTATCGCGTCTTCCCCTGCCCAACAGCAGTATCACACTCTACGCACACGCAGTGCTGGGCAAGATGTCCGCAGATGTCCGCACCCGCAGGCGCCGTCTCGCGAGCCGCGGGACCGATCATCAGCGTGCGACGCGCCCGCCGATGATCGTCTTCCACGGCTCGGCCGCGTGGGCGGGGGTGAGCGCGAGCAGCTCCCACGCCAGCCCGTCGAGGTGCAGGCCCTTGCCGGCCGGGATGTTGGCGATCTCTCCGGGCGAGAAGATCCGTGTCCGCTGCGTGGAGACGGTCCGGGTCCTGCCGGGAAACCACGAGTCGCGCAGCGGCACGGTTCCGGTGGCGACCATCTTGCGGTCATACTCACCCAGCGCGGTGGAGATCGCCTCGAGCGTCTGGGTATCGGCGACGCCCGGCAGTATCAGCTTGGTCCCAAACAAGGTCAAAAAGCCCTCTGCCGCCTTACCCCACCGCTGCCTGGCCTGCGAGAGATCCTGGAAGGCCGCCAGCAGCGTGACACCTTGACCTCCACCCTCGGAGGTGATCTGCGGCAGCTCCTCCAGCGGTGCGATGTTCGCGGCCTCATCGAGCGCGAACAGCACCCGGCGGGGGAGAGCTCCCTGGCGGTGGGTTTGGTAGGTGGCGCGGCGGATCTCCGCCAAAAGCCCGCACACCAGCGGAGCCGCCGCGGCCTGCTCCTCCGCGGGCGCGTGTATATAGACGGTGTCCTCCGAGGCGACGAACGCGACCGGGTCAAAGTTCGGATCCTTCGCCACATCGAGCGCCGCCTCTGAGCTGTAGGCGTCGAGCGCGTCGGCGGCAGCCGAGAAGATCGACGCGCGCTCGCGATCCTCGGTGTTCAAGATCCCCAGCAGCGACCCGAACGCCAGCCGCGACGCCGTCTCCTGCTCCAAGAGGATCCCGGCCTCATCGAGCTCGTGGCGCAGCACCCAGTCGACCACCGTCTCCATATCCCGGCCGTTGAGCGCGGCGGCATGCAAGAACGGCGCCAGCAGCGCCTGCGAGCGCTTGGCCTAATGCGAGCCATGCGTGGTGCCCTGACCGACACCGGCGGCCGCAGTCATCGCCCGCGCCATCAACAGCGCCCCATCCCAGTCCGCCGCGCAGCGCACCGGCGACCACCGCAACCGAGCCATCCCAAGGGCGTCCTGGCGGCCGGTGGGGTCAAACACCCAGCCGCGGCCAAACCGCTCGCGGGCAGCCGCGGTCGCGGCCGTGACGTCCGGCTTGGTCGAGGTACACACCGCCGGACCCTCGTGCGCGAGCAGCGCGGGGTGATCACCGCGCTCGTCTTTCCCGACCGCGGCGGCCCCAGCAGCAGCACCGCCCGCTCCGGCCGCGAAAGCTGCCAATCCCCGTCCTGCCTGATCCCGAGATACAGGCCGCCGCCGTCCTCGCGGGCACCCTCGCGGACCACGGCCAGCGGATCATCGGTCCTCGCAATCGCCTGCGTGGCCCAAGCCTTCAAGGCCGCCGGCCCGCGCGTGACCAGCCGCTCGAGCGCAAACAGCACCAGCAGCCCGGGTACCACCGCCACCCAGAACACCAGGCTGCTCTGCGACAAGAAGAACCAGGCGCCAAGCAGCGCATAGCCAGGCAGCAGGACCCACCACGGCCGCGGGCGCTTAGAGGTCTGATGCCTGGGACCCCACTCCATACCCGACACGCTCTTCGCTCGGGCGCGCTCAGGCGCCGAGCAGCTCCTCGAGCTGGGGGCGAACGAACCGCCAGGTCCGCCCCAAACGCCGGGCCGGGATCTCCCCCGCCGGGGCCAGGTAATACACGGTCGAGACCGGCAGATGCAACAAGTCAGCGACCTCGCTGGCGGTCAGCACATCATCGCGAGTCAGGCCAGCCCGAACGGGGGGCGCAGCGTCGACGTGCTGACCATTGGGAACCGCGACGGACATGGCCGAAAGGATCAGCAACACCCCGCGGACATCTCAAGGGCATCTACGGACACCTTCAAAGATGTCCTCACCACGGCGGCGGACATCTGCGGGCATCTACACTCGATTCCCCAGCAAACAAGGCTTCCCAGAACCCGGGCAAGGCTGCGGGAGATGGCAAAACCGGGCAACGACAACCTCCGTCAAGCGCTCGCCAGCGCCGGAATCACCGGTGAAGAGCTCGCCGAGCTGATCAAAGTCGACACCCGGACCGTCCGCCGCTGGCTCACCGGCCAGCCCCCTACCCCCGCCACCGCATCAAGATCGTCCGCGCCCTTCAACTCACAGAACACGACCTCTGGCCAGAAGTCACCACACCCCACCCTTCCCCCAGCGAGCCGGCTGCGGCCGGCGAGACGATCACCGCCTACCCGGACGCCGACGACCCCAGCGCGCCGAGCACGCTTGCCCTGATCAGCCAGGCCACCGAACGGATCGACCTGCTCGACGAAACGCTCCACCGACTCCTCACCCAGCCAGGCGTCCCCGACCTAGTGATCGCGAAAGCCAGCGACGGCTGTCAGATCCGGATTCTGATCGCGAACCCGGTCGACTGCCTCAGACCACTACTGCGCCAAGCCAGGATCGAGATCAGAGCTCTCGAAGACATCGAGCCGCTCACCATCCACCGCGCCGACCAGCAAATGCTCGCCGCCCTGCGGCTCACCGAACTCCTCGACGCACCACCTTTCCTGTTGCACCTCGAACATCACCGGCCCGGCGGCCTGTTCGACCGGCTCACGGAGCACTACCAAACGCTCTGGGACACCGCGACCGAGCCGATCCAGACCGACCACGACATCGACAAGTACCTGTTCGAGGACGAGGCAGAGCAGTCTTCCCCACTCTCCGACACTCCCCAACCGCCAGCCAGCCCCATGCTCCGACGCTGGCCGCGCCGGCCCGCCCCGTGATTGGTGGCCCAGGGCCGGTCAAATGTCGGCGGCGGCCTGCTCGCGGAGGTACTCGCGCAGGTACGGCAGGGCGAAATCGACGTAGCCCCGGCGGGTCGGATGGATCAGTTCCGCAGCGATGAGCCGCAGCCGGTATTGGCTTGCGTAGTTGACGTCCACGCCGAGACGCTGCTGGATGTCCGACATCTTGGACGGACCATCGTCTCGGGCCATCGCAAGCAGGAAAGACTTGTCGATGTCCGACGTGGCGCTTAGCGCCGGCTCGTGAATCAATCTGCCTAGGCGGCGGCGGGCTCGAGCCACCCCGGCGGTGGCATCGTCCACGGTGATCTCGGGTGCGCTGGGATGCAGCCGCCACGTTTGCGCCCCGATCAGCTGCAGCAGAAACGGGTAGCCCTGGGCGCCCTCGACCATAACCTGGAGGGCCTGCTCTCCGATCCTGCGGCCGGCTGCCTCGATGGGTTCACGGAAGCCGCGTTCGACTTCGGCCCGCGCGACCGAGCCAAGGGTGTGCCGTTCCGCCCGACGCAGGAAAGTCAGGACATCGTCGTTAACGACGTCGCTCAGGCTCGCCGCCAAGCCAGCGCCAGCAAACGCGAGCTCGCGATCCTCACGGAAGGCGTGCTGCACAACGGTGGCGAGCTCGCGCAACTCCTCGATCTGGGTGTGGTGGATCTCATCAAGGGTGATCAGGACCCCCGTGCGGTGCTCGGCCAACAGATCGGTGAGCACCTCGAGCTGATTGCGCAAACCCGCCTGAACGACATGGGCCTCGATCGTCTCCCAGGAAACGGCGCCAACATTCAGAGGTCCGGTCACGCCGGTCATCCGGCGCCTCACGGCGTCCGGATCTAACTCCCGCAAAAGGCTCGGCAGCTGCTGCCTGATCATCCGGGAGACAAACCCAGCCGTAGCGGTTTCGCTGACGACCAGCCACCCGCGCTCGCGCGCGCGATCCTCAACCGCGTTGAGCATCACCGTCTTGCCCGCGCCCCGTGCCCCGGTGTACAGAGTGGCGCGCCCCGCGGAGCCTGGCCCATCCTCAAGCGCCTCGACGAAATCCTCCAGCAAGTCATCGCGGCCGACGAGCAGAGGGGGACTGACCCCAAAGCTCGCATGGAACGGATTAGCCATCGCGCGCCGCGGATACTAGCGCAAGACTTTAGAGAGCTTTAGATTCTTTAGACTCGGCTAGAGAGGGCTACTGGCTCCCCACGGATCGCCGAGTTCGCATACCCACGCGATCGTGCGTTCGCGATGTCGAATCGAGAGAGCATCGCCCGCTGACAGCCCGGACAGGTTAGGACGGCACCGATCCGCGCCGCCGCGTTCACGCGATAGTGGTGGCGCCGCGCATGTCTCACCAGGCCACTCCTTGGTCGCCGATGCGATCGTGCCGCGGAAGGCGGCGAGACGCGGAAAGCAATCGGGCCGGGCGGGGCGGCCGGAGTGCCGGATTCGGCGGAACGGAGAAGCTCGGAGCACGTCCAGGCGATGACTGGATGTAGCCCGTTGCAACGGTCGTTTGCCGACGGGCGGCGCCAACGCGGATCACCACGCTCTCCACAGGGCGGCTCACCGTTGATCGGGATCGGGCGGCGTGGCGGGTGGCGCCGGCTGTTGTTCTGGCATGAGACGCGATCTAGGCTGTGCAGGTGAAGCGAGGATGCACGCTCCTGCTCGCGGTCGTCGTCGTTGTTGTCGTTGGCTGCGGCTCGGGCTCGACCGACGCCGTCCGCACGGTGACGGCGGTCACGAGTTGCCTGCGTGCCCACGGAATCGGCGCCAGTACGATCGTTCCTCTCAGCGGAGCCCTGCCCCCGGGATTCGTTCGCCACGAACAGGTCGTGGCTGTTCTTCGGGATGGCATCGGGATCCGGATGTACCCAACGGTGGGCGATGCGGCGCGCGCGTTCGCGACCGAAAAGACCCAGGGCTCAGTCGTTCAGTACGGGAATGCCGTCGTCACGTTTCTTTACGGGATGCCCTGGCCAACCACCACCCGTGCCCGCCGGATCGAGCGATGCGCATTCGGCCCGCACGCGAAGCCTGCTAACAGCCCGCTCGTGGCTGACATCGCCCACCCCGACACCGGTCGCGACGTGATGCTGCAGACCGGATGCCTGGCATGCCACCGCCTCGGCAATCAAGGCAACAACGGACCAGGTCCTAACCTCAGCAACATCGGGGCAGAGCTCTCGGCTCGCGTGATAGCCAGGACGCTCAGGCATCCAGTCGCGCCGATGCCTTCGTTCGCCCTCAACCGGCGCGACTTTCGCGCACTCGTCTCATACCTCAGCCACCTCAGGACGCCGTAGACGGGGCTCGGAGGTGCACGCCCCAGGATGGCGGCGAGATGGCCTCCTGACGTCGAGTCGAGAGTGCGTATCGATCAATGTGAAGCAGCGAGCACGAAGCTTGGTTGCGGGCGATTGCGTGTTCAATGACGGCTTGAGGATGCATGTTCGCTCGTCCAGACCGGACGAGATTCTCGGTCCGCTCCGAGCTGATCGATCGCCTGCAAGAGCGGTAGCGACCCGTGCTGCGTCATGCGCCATCAGGCGAGCATCAGTGCGCTCGCGTCGTACTCCTGCGGCAGTCCACGTCGCGAGCCGCTGTCACACTGCACGCGGTGAGCGGTGAAGGACCCGAAGTCTCTCGTCGTCCGGGATCCCTGGCGCACTCTCACGTCTCGGTGAGCGCCACGACGACGTCGGCTCGTGTATGGCTTGCCGGACTCGCAGTCGTACTTGTCGCGGGTGTGGGTTGTTCTTCGGCTTCCACGCGCCGACCCGGGGATGAAAGCGCGGTCCGTGGGTCGTTGCCGCCGCACTCCCAGCCCGATGCGATCGCAGTCGGCCAAGGCAGCGTCTGGGTCGCTAACTACAACGATAACTCGGTGACACGGATCGACGCCGAATCAGGCCAAGTAGTCGGCCAGCCGATCAAAGTGGGCAACCAACCTGATGCAATCGCGGTTGGGGAGGGCAGCGTCTGGGTTGCCAACAAATCGGACGGGACGGTGACGCAGATCAACGCGAGCTCGGGGCAGGTGATCGACGATGCAATTAGTGTCGGCTCCCAGCCTGATGCGATCGCGACTGGGCAGGGCAGCGTCTGGGTTGCCAACCAAGCCGACGGCACTGTCACTAGGATCGATGCCAGCTCGGGGAAGCCGACCGGGAGCCCCATCAAGGTCGGGGCGTTCCCTGATGGGATCGCGGTAGGCGCCGGGCAAGTCTGGGTTGCGAACTTTCAGGATGGCACCGTGTCTCGGATTGATGCCAGCTCTGGACGAGTCGTTGGCCGACCGATTCCTGTTGGTGGTTTTGCGCTCGCGATAGTCATGGGAAGCGGAGCTTTGTACGTAACAAACGGGCTCGGTGCAGTCCTGCAGGTCGATCCAAGTTCCGGAACACTCGTCGGAGCAGCTCGCGGCGTCGGCACCACGCTGGACGCGATCGCGGTCTCAAACCACGAACTCTGGGTCGCGAACTATCGCGACAGCAGCGTCACTCGCATCAGCACCCGATCCGGACACGTCATCGGGCGGCCCATCAAAGTCCCGCCTGGCCCCAAAGCAATCGCGATCGGCCAAGGCGGCGTGTGGGTAGCGAACGACGCTGCCAATCGAGTCACCAGGATCGATGCGGGCTCCGGCAGAGTCATGAGCGGCTAGCACAGAGGAACGAGCTTCGAAGGAACTGTGAGGTTGTAGGCTCACGAGCAGGGCTGGCGTCTACCGCCGTTTCTAGCGACACGGACCAGCCCACGCCGGTGCCCTCGGATGCACCGTGTGAGCCATAGCCCGCACTGGCTCGACGAAATCACCGCACTGGACGACCAGCGAGAACCACCTCGGCAAGCGGGCGCACTTCAGAGTTCAGATTTTTGAACCAGAAGCCGCAATCAGCGCGAGCAGAGTGCCCAGTTGATCGACAGAGGGCTGTCCGCCGGGTAGCTTCTAGAGCGTGCGGAGGAGCGTCGGTGGGGATTATCTACTTTACACAAGGTGGTCATTCAGGTAGAGTCCTTCTTAGTGGCGCTCTTTGCCCTCAGATTTGCGGGCCTTTCTCGCCTCTTGGCGGGCAGCCCTGCGCGCTTCTGTAGGGAACATCTTTCGTAGCGCCTCGTCGGTCGTTAGCTCGTGCGCTTTCTTCTTGCGCCTAGGTATGGAGGCTCCCCCGTGGACGTGAACCTGGTTGACCTGATCGAGAAGTACGGAAGCGAAGAGAAGTGCCGCGCATACCTGGAAGAGCTGCGCTGGCCCAACGGCCCCGTGTGCCCGCGCTGCGAGAGCGAGAGCGTGTCGCGGATCGTGGAGCGCCACCAGTTCGACTGCAACTCATGCCGCTACCAGTTCTCGGTCACGGCAGGGACGCTGTTCCACGACTCGCACCTGCCGTTGTGGAAGTGGTTTCTCGGCATCTACCTGATCGCTGAGAGCAAGAAGGGAATCAGCGCCAAGCAGCTCCAACGGATGCTGAAAGTCAGCTACAAGACGGCCTGGTACATGGGTCACCGCATCCGCGAGGCGATGGGCGACGACGACCAACCGCTGCTGCGTGGGATCATCGAAGCCGACGAAACCTTCCTCGGCGGCAAGTACCGCAAGCGGTTCCGCTCCGCGAAGGAAGCCGCCGATCACCGGATGGACAACAAGGCCATCGTCGTCGGTGCCGTCGAGCGCCACGGCGAAGTCCGCCTGCGGCTCGTCCGCGACACGAAGCACCCGACGCTCCTGGGCTTCATGCACGACGTTGTGGCCGACGAGGCTGAGGCGATCTACATCGACTCCAATCGCTCCTACCGGCGCGTCGGTGACCACAACACCCGCCATGAGTACGTGGACCACAAGGCCGAGGAATGGGTGCGGGGCGACGTTCACACGTAGACCATCGAGAGCGTGTGGTCGCTGCTTGATCGCTCGATCATCGGGGCGTTTCACAAGGTCAGCGTCAAGCACCTGCCCCGGTACCTGGACGAGATCGAATTCCGCTTCAACGGCCGCCAGAACCCATTCCTCTTCCGCGACACGCTGCTCGTCATGCTGCACGGCGACGCTCTTCCCTATCGAGAACTCGTCGCCACCACCTAGTAGCAGCGATGCTGCCGGGAATCCGTTGATCGCGAATCGGAGCAGACTCCGCAAACAGCGTCCATGCAGACACGGTGCCAGGCGAACCAGCCGGCTCGGGAAGCTCCAAAAAAGTCGTCCAAACGCCGACTAGCTGACGACGGAAGGGTCCACCAAGCCGCCCGTACGCCACTTCGAAGTCAAGACCCACCGTCGCAGGTAAGTTCGCCAACTCGACGGTAGTGGGATGGCGAAACCATCCCTTTGTTTCCCCGGGGGCAATGTCCTGGGCGTCAACTTCACCAATAAGCGGGTGCTGCGTATCAGCCACACGGACACTAAATCGATGCGGCATGTAAGTGAGCGGTCGCGTGGAGCCATTTCGAAAGTCGAGCCCAACCCGACAGCTGAGCAGCCCACGCTGCTGGTCAATTCTGACGTCAGCCAATTGAAGCGATCCAACGACGTGCAAGCCATGGTCAATGTCCCGCGCCGCCAACTTGGACCATGCCCAGCGCGCAACTCCGCCCGCGAGTAAAGCGCCCGCAAACGCAGCCGCAGCAATCGAAGCGATATTGCCTGCATCAGACAGGCCGGAAGAGGCGAGGGCAACCATATGCGCGACACCAGCGACGAAGACCAAGATCAGAACCGGATAGAAGGGGAAGCGACGCAAAGACTACTCGCCCACCCTTGCGTCAAAGGGATAATCCCCGGCGTCGGTGGTTGCGTCTGCGTGGCTGTCATCGCTGGCTGCGGCGGAACATCGATCAGCCAGCGGCCCTGCGCCGGGCTTCCGACAGCACCGTACGGCGGGCACTTTCTCGTCCTCTTTGGCGCACTCAACCGCTTGACAAAGAAGGATGTCTGCGCGCACATCGGCGCACCTCGATCAGTGAAGGCCCTGCCGGACGGGCGGGAGTTGTGGTCGTATGGCCCCAACACGGTAACGGTCACGTTCAAGCACGGCCGCGTGGTCGCGACCCGCGGGAAAGCGCCGATTGGCGGATGATCGCTCGGGGCGCCAAGGCGCTTCCGGTCTGATCGACCGATGAAAGTCAAGTTGTTTGTGGTCGGTATTTCCGTGGCTGTGTTCTCCTTGGTCTTGCGGGTGGTGTCGGAGCGGCGTAGGTTCTGGGGTGGGCGCGAGCTGATGACGTAGCGAAGAGCAGACGTCAGGAGCTTGTGGTCTGCCGCGCGGCTTGTCCTCTTTTGAGTGACTTATCTATGCGCGCTCCAGTGTCACGCTCGCGCCCGCTTTTCTGGCTGGCGCGCCGGCCCGCTGGTCTTGGACCATCCGTTTGTAGGAGGTCTCGGCCTGCTCGGCGAGCTCGCGTTCGGCTTGGCGCATCAGCAGGTTCGTTGACCAGGTCCCGGCGGCGCGGCGAGTGTTCTTGGCCGCGCCTGCGGTGATCTCCAGGCGCCGGAGCTTCTTGCGCGTCAGCGTGGGCTGTTGGTGGGCGTAGTCCTGTGAGCGGGTGAGCATGCACCAGAACAGCACCGCGAGCTTGCGGGCGGTAGCGACGATCGCTTTGCCGTGCCCGCGGCGCTGCTTGATGCGTTCATAGAACGCGCGCATCGGACCGGGTTGCAGCACGACGCTCCAGCAGGTCTCAACCAGCGCCCACCTGGCAGACGCCGACCCGCGCTTTGAGATCCGCCCGCTGCGCGCCGGCTCCTCACCTGACTGCTTGACCCTGGGATCAAGGCCCAGATATGCGACGAGCTTGCGGCTGGTCAGGAACCGATACGGGTTGCCGACAGCGGCCATGAACGACGCGGCGCAGATCAGGTTCACGCCGGGCACGGTCATCAGCCGCTGGATCTCCGGCCAGGACAGCGCCTGCTGGGCGATCAGCTTCTCGACCGCTGCGAGCTCCTGATCAAGGAACTCGATATGACGCATCGCCGCGTCGACCGACTCGCGCTCCTCGCCCGCCAGCTCCAATCCGGCCAGCCACTGGCGACCCTTGACGCCGAACAGGTCAGAGCACGGCGGCTTAGCCTGAAGTCGGCGCTGCAGTGAGGCATGGATCTCATTCTTAGAGCGAGTCCTGGCGCGCATCAGCTGCTCGCGGCGGGCGAGCCGGCGGCGCAGGATCCGGCAGCGCTCATCAGGCATCCACACCGCCTCAAGCTCCCCTTTCCACAGCAAGCTCGCCAACGCGCGAGCGTCGAGCTTGTCCGTCTTGGCCCGCGCGTTCGCGATCCCCGTGTCATCAGGACTCACCACCACGACACGGTTCACGTGCGGCTCGAGCATCCGGGCGACCTCCCAGCAGCTGCCGGTCACCTCCAACGCCACCCGATCCGAGAGCAACAGGCTCGCCGCCAACGAGCTCAGCCCCTCAGGCGTCGCCGGAACCCGGCCTCCCGAGCGGACGTTGCCGTCCTCACAGATCGCGATCTCGCAAAACATGCGGTGCACATCCACACCGATCGCACGACCCACCCATCTGGCTACTGCCATCCCTCACCTCCACAGCTCGTGTAACTGGCGCGGGAGAAGCAGCGGGACAACGACACAGACCGATACGAGCTCTGTGGCTCAATCCAGGCAAGTCGCAGGGGCGGCCGAACGAAAAGCCCGGGCTCGAAGCCCATCGATCAAAACGGCCTACCCGTCTGCGTTCTCCCAAACAGAAGCCCCTATCCCGGATCAGCCGACCGTAAGGTCAGGACCGGACAGAGCCTCCCAGCCGCAGTTTCATGCCTCGACCAGCAGCAGCGCACCGCAAGCTGGGTCTCAAGCATCGCGCTCGTACTTGACGATCCCGATCTGACGTTGCAACTGACGATGCCAGTTGGCTGCGAGCTCATCGATCTCGGGCTCGGTCGCCGGGATGGTCACCTCGGCGCTGGCCCGGACAGCCTGTGGCCGGTGGCGCCCGCCTGAGATGTAGCCCTGTACCCCCAATCCGAGCGAGTAGTCGACCAATACCCGTCCAATCGCCTCCGCCGAGTCCAGCATCTTCCCCAGTGCTCGAGCCAGCGGCCGCATGTGCTGTTCAAGCAGGCTCTCGAGCAGGATCACCGCGGGGTGGCCATCCTTCTGTCGCTCGAGATACTCGAGACCAAGCAGCCCATCAGTCGTCGCGATCGTTGAGACGGTGACCGTTTGAGCCCAATCGGTGTCGATCTGGCCTGTCGCGATCATCGTGTTCCCGAAGTGCTCAGGCCAAGGACCGGACGGCTGCCGGATGCGGGATCGTGGAAGCAGCGAGGCGGCCAGTTGCATGCACTCGTCTGCCGCAACTCGTGTGAGCGGCCATTCGGCGAGCGCCGGTGTGACGGTGAGCGGTGCTGCCCTGAGTATCTGTCGTATCTCCGGGAGTTGCTCCTCGTTGTCGCCGTAGATCAGTGCTGCAATGCTGCCCGGTGGAACTTCGCCCAGCCGCGCCGCGGCGCGCCGTTCGGACTCCTCGCTACGCCGCGCGAGTTCCAACAGCGTTCGGTGATCGTCCACAGGCTCTTTGCCTTTGGAGCTGCGCAGGTACACCGCTCCGGTGCCGCGGACGATGTGCGGTGCATCGGACGAGGCAAAAACACGGATGACGCCGAGGGGCTTACCATCGAGCTCCCGCATGGCAGCGACGAACGGTGGCAATGGATCCACCTGGGCGCGCAGGATCGAGCCGAGGTGCGACTGTACATCGGCACCACCCGGCGGCTCCCACCCCCGCACCGTGCCGTCGTCCTCGACGCCGAGCAGCATCCAGCCGCCGAGTGTGTTCGCGAGCGATCCGACGGCGGCGCCGAACTTCGGCGCCGCGGGTGGCTCACGCTTGCGCTCGACCAGCAGGTCTTCGCCATGATTCGCGAGCTCGAGGAGCGTGTCGTCGTCCAGATCGCTGAGCGTCAGGCGGCGCAGTCCGGCCACGTCGGGCATACGCGCGAGGGTACGGTCGGTGGCGGTCAGCGAATGGTGAATGTCCTCCGAGCGGGCGCACGCCCGTAAACGGCGCGCTTTCTCACTGGCCGGCGCCAGCGGGCGGAGGCCCTCGCCGAGCGGGTGAGCCTGCTGCCCGGCTACCGATGTTCGATCCAAGCGGCACTCTCAGTTGGCGGCGCGCCCACCCGTACCATCACGACATGCCAGACGACCATCCTGTGCTCGCAAGGGACGTCGCTCGGGTTCAGGCGTGGTTCGCCAAGAAGGGTTTTCGCCTCGTGTTCAGCTCGGACGCGACGGCGTGTTCTGGGCTGATCTTGTTCAGCTCGAAACTGGACGAACGGTGTGGCCGCGATACGGTCGCGGGGTCTCCGAGGCTGACGCTGCCGTTCGCGCGGGAGTTCGATACATGCAGGAGCAGAAGTAGTGCAGCGGTCACAGCTGATCGTCGATCTACGCGGAAGCGTCCGTGACGACAGGGAAGGTGCCGTCTAGCTCGGCGTGGAACGAGCGCACCGCTCAACTGCCTCAAGGTTCAGCTCGCCATACGCATGGGGGAATGCGTTGCCGGAGCCGTCGAGGGCTTCGACCACAACGGGGCACGTGAGTCGGTCCGGGTCGACTGTCAGAAGTAGGAGATCCGCTCGGCCGCGGTAAATCGCGTCGGCGACTGGCTTCACCTGATGTGCGAGCCCCAGGTGGATGAAGCCCTCCTCCTCAAGCGTCCTGTCCAGTGTCGAAACGCGATAAGCCCCTATCCGCTGGGCGTCCGACCAGTCAGCCGCTAGCGCGATGTGGAACAGCCGCATACGCCAAATCCTCGCGCACGGCACGGACGCGGGCGCCTGTTGGTGATCGATCAAACCGGCACCGCACGCGGCGATCGGTGTAGCCTCACATCCGAGGTGGATGGACGTGGTGGCGAGAGTTGGCCTCAGGATGAAGCGAAGTCATCAGCGTCGCGCTTCATCGAGGCGGTGAGCAACTTGACGCCTTTGCCCGAGGGCGTTCCGTGTGGGGTTCGGCGGCTGTTTCGATTCCCAAGGAGGAGTTCCGGTCGATGGTGGACGGACTCTGGGACGACGTACCCGCGGGGGCCGTGGCCGCAGCTCTGTTGGCGCGCCGTGAGCCCGACGTAGTAACCACCGCCCGCCGGCAGATGGAGACGGCAGCCGAGCGTGCAAAGGCGAGCGGACAAATACCTGATTATCGGTCGCCTCTGATGATTAGGCTCCTGCGGCGATTCACTCGAAGAGTGGCGCCGCACGAGATCTGCGCCCCGGCGACATGCTCCGCGTGCTTAATGAACTCGAGCACCTAATTGAGGGCGCGGACACAGGCGAGAGGATTCGCGTCAGCAGGGAACGTCTCGAAGAGTGCGTCGACTGACTGTTCGCGTCGTTCTCCGCCGAGATCGTGCTGGTGTACTTCATTGCGCAGGTCCGGCCGGACGGGCTCAAGGCAATGCTCGACGAAAGTGTGTCAGCACGATCGGTCGCAGATCGACTCGCCCCTTGACACAGCTCCAGCTCGATCTGAGTGGAAGCGAGCTAGCTCGGTCGGTAGAACCGTGTCCAGTAGTCCTCGGGTCGATCAGACGGGAAGCGGGGCACCAGCATGGCGTTGCGCGTAATGAGGGACGTCCCTTAGTCAATTACGCTAGCCCCGTGCTTCTCAACACATCCCGTCGCGCGTGATCCGCCCGATTGTGCTCGGGACTGCAGCGGCCTCCGCTGTGATTCTGGCGGGCCTGAGCGGCGAGACCGCCCAAGCGCGTTCCCACGAGACGCCGCTACAGACAACGATCGGCTGGTTCAGAGCCATCAACGCGAAGAACGAGCGCAGAGTCATCTCGTACCTCGCGCCAGCGGGAAGAAAGATGTGGGAGGCAGGGAATTGGCCGCCTTCGACCTGGTCGACGTTCACACATCTCCACTGCACGAACCTCCCGGCAACGCGTAGGCGTGCCACCGTCAGCGTCAAATGCACCTTCCATGAGTCGTATTCCCCGAGCGAGGGAAATCCCGATACGTTCTGGACGGTCAACCTTCGCCGCTTGCGACATCGGTGGTTGATCGTTAGTTGGGGACAGCCCTGATCCACGACTGAGGCCGCACCGACGACGCCGGCACGGCTATCGGTGGTCGATCATTGCGGCAGCACCTGTTCTTGGAGAGACTCGGTGCCGTGGACCTGTTTCGTGTACGCAGCAAGGTCTCTGGCTTCTTCTTGAAAGTCCCGGGCGGTGAGCTCGGCTGGCGCGTTCAGGAGTTGATTGAGCAGATCCCCGTGACGCGACCCGGCTGGTGGTTGCTAGAGCCATCAGAAACCTCCCGCGAGCCCACGGTCGTGGCCTATGAGGACCGGAGGGGACTGTGGTGGGAATACATGCCAGCGACCGGAAAACTTCACAACCTGCCTTGGCTATCGACGCTCTTCCACTACCAGGACCTCGACGCGACCGGCTACCGCCGCACGCGTCTGACTTCGGTTGAGGCCAAACGACTCGTCGCGCAGGGCGCCGGGCGGGCTTCGGATGATCCGCTCGTCACTGCCCACGCGAACGATCTAACGGCGCGCGACCCACGCACCGCGCTGCCTTAGGCATGCAGCTACTCGTCGTCGATCGAAGCGGCTGTCTGTCGCAGCTCGCGAGCGCATCGGGTTCGGGTTTGGGTGTAGCCTCGGATTAGAGGGGCCTCGATGACCCGAAGCTTGGTGATGGTGGTCAGTTTGCTCGCCCTCGCGGTGGGGTTGTCAGCCTGCGGAGGCCATCAGACTCCCGCTGGTAGCGCACGTCGTCAGATTGCTGTGAAGTCAGCTACGACGTCGCCTGCTGGGCGCTGTGCGGTGACCCTTCCGCGCGCTTGGACTCCTCCGCCGGGGGTGCAACAGCGGGCGCTGTTCGGCGGGGGATCCGCCTACGGCAACGGAAAGCTTTGGGTAGGCGGCCTCTGGTCACGAGGCGTGATCGACGCCGGACCGGGCTTGATCAACGGGGACGGTTCCATCGGGATGAAGTTTGGATGGTGGCGAAATGTCCGTGGTCATCTGCAAATCACCGGACGGCGCCTGGACGGGGACGCTCCGCCACTACGATCGTCGGTCCCGAACGGATACGGACTGACTGGCTTTCAGTCAAGCGGAGTCATCTTCCCAACGGAAGGCTGCTGGCGAGTGACCGGGAAGACTGGGAAGGCTGCGTTGACGTTCACCACGTTCGTACACGCAATCGTTTAGGTCCACGCTGATACAGAGTGTCGGATCGGGCTTACTGGTCAAGCTTCTGTGTTGTCGGCGGATGTCGGGAAGAGCGCCGCTTTGGGCTTGCCCGGTCAGAGGGCCGCTTTTAGACGACGTTCCGTCGAGGTGCTCGTAGAGCGGCAACAGGAGGTCGCGCCCTTAGAGCGCCATCAGTAAGCATCCGCCAGGGTACCTCGCGCCGACCCGTGTCAACCAGGTCGGATGAAGGGAGTGAGGGTGATGAGCGAGCGGCGGTTCGCCGGCGTGGACTGGGCGAGCGAGGAGCACGCGTTGTGCGTAGTCGACGAGCTGGGCAGGATCCTTGAGGGCAAGCGCTATCGGCACAGCGAGCCGGGGATCCGGGCGTTGTGCGCCCGGCTGGTGCGTTTGCGGGTGGCGCTAGTCGCGCTCGAGCGGCCGGATGGGCTGTTGATCGAGCGGCTGCTCGATGCCGGGTTGGCGGTGGTCGCGGTGCATCCCAACCAGGTCAAGGCGATGCGTCCGCGGTTCAGCGTGGCGGGCGGCAAGTCAGACAGCTTTGACAGCTTCGTGCTGGCCGAGCTGGCGCGGACCGACAGCCACCGCTTCCGGGTGCTGGTCCCTGACTCAGACCAGACCAAGTCGCTGCGGGCGATGACCAGGGCGAGGGATGGGCTGGTGCGCACGCGGGTGGGGTGGGCCAACCAGCTGCGAGACCAGCTCGCGACCTTCTGGCCCGGCGCCAGCCAGGTCTTCTGGAGCGTTGACTCTCAGATCGCGCTGGCGTTCCTCAAGCGTTATCCGACCCCCCTCGATGCCCGCCGTTTGGGCGAGCAGCGCCTCGACGCGTTCCTCAAGCGCAACGGCTATCCGGGCCGCAAGCCAGCCGCTGAGCTGCTCGCAAAGCTGCGAGCAGGCGCCGACGGGCGCACCGGCGAGCTCGAGATGGCAGCCCGCCGGCAGATCGTGCTGGCGCTCGTCTCAGCGCTCGAGCCCGTCGTTGCGCGGATCAGCGAGCTGACGATCGAGATCCGCCATGCGCTCGAGGCACACCCCGACTGCGCCACGTTCCGCTCGCTATTCATCGCGCAGGACTCGTGGCTGTGCGCCGCGACGATGATCGCCGAGATCGGCGACTGCCGCGAGCGCTACCCCAGCTACCGGGCACTCGCCGCCGACGCGGGCCAGTGCCCCGTCGCGGTCGAGTCAGGCAAAGCCAGACACGCGCAATTCCGCTGGGCATGTGACCACCGCCTCCGCGGCGCGTTCTGCACCCTCGCCGACTCAAGCCGCCGACACAACCCCTGGCCGCCGACATCTATGACCGCGCCCGCGCCAGAGGCGCCAGCCACACCTACGCCACCCGCATCCTCGGCCGCGCCTGGAGCCAAATCATCTGGCGCCTATGGCACGACCACGACACCTACGACCCACTACAGCACACCGCCCTGCAACGCCTCATCGCCACCGGAGGTTGACACAGGGGGTCTAATAGGAGCAGCCTCAGCCGCGGGCGATCGCTTTCGCCACCTTCGGTGCGTCAGATTGCACGAGTCCTTTGGCGACCAGGGAGCGGCCCGACGAGACATGCGCGGCGACACTGCCTTCGCGTGGCTTTACCGACTGCCTGGTGGCGATGAGGTGACGAAGTCGTTGGCGCTCCTTATCCGCCCGTCACGACATTTGCCTGGTTGATGTACCAATGCCCGCCCACTCTCGTTAGATGCGCTGGGACGGAGCGACTCGCGCTGAGGACATGGATCACGATCACGACAGTCGCGGTGTTGCCAGAGATCGTGCCAGTGCGTACGGTCGCATGGCTAATCAGATTCCGTACATCGCCCCCAAGCAGTTGGTTGGCCTTGGACAAGACCCCGACGCACGTCGTTCCGCCGATCGATGGGTTTTGCTGTCCGTCCTGCGCAACTTGATCGGCCGCAGCTTGGGTGAGCTGATCGCACGCTGTCTTGCCGTCACCACGTAGAAACGCGGACAGGTAGGTCCTTACGACAGCGCCCGGATCGCTTGCCGAGCCGCTCCCGCAGGCCGAAAGCGCAAGACCGAACGCTAGGAGGAGCGTGGCACGCCGTAAAGACCCGCCCTTCATACCAGAGAACGTACCCGAGAGGACGTTGCGAACCACAGCGTGTGGAGCGCGGCGAAAGCTCGAAGACACCGGTCGAGTTCAACGCCGACACAGTCGTTACTGCTTTCCGCTGGAAGGAGCGCTGACAACGCGGTCACGCCTCGCCAACGCAATCGCGTGCGCTCAGCGCCCGTCGCAAACGCGTCCGGTTCCCGTGCGTACCGCTGAGCTCCGAAGCGGCCCCGGCTCGTTCCTCGACTAGCGTCGAAGGAGTCGTCTCCCGTAGCACCTGCGCGCGATTGCAATCGCGACGCGCTCGCGCGCGAAGACGCTGGCCCTGGCGAGACGCTTACTCCTTCGCAGCAGGTTGGAAACGATGGCAGGCGCTCGGATCAGGTCCCGTTAGCTGGGCAGTTCGCTCACAGTGAGCCCGGGGACTGGCGGTGGATCGATAGAAAGGGTCGCAGCTATCGCCGCCTATGTGGGTGACGGCGCGTTGGGCGAGCCGTGATGGTGAACGCGGTGTGGCGCGGCGTGAACCGCTGGCCGTTCGGCGTCTGGGCCAGGATCTCTACGAGGTAATTTCCGGGGCCGAGGACGGCGCCGCCATCCCTCCATCCGAGCACGAGCTGTTCGCGTCCCGGCGAGTTGAGGTGGAGGGTCTTGGCCGGTAGCGCTGTGTACAGGGTGCAGCGAGCCCGTCGCACTGGGGGACGCTTGATTCCAACACAGTGTCGCCCGACGCGCTTGCCCCCCGCCGCCCGCGCGATGACGAGGAGGACAGTCGCGGGCTCGTTCAGGATGAACGTGACGCGGGGTCGGCGCTGCCTGTAGCGAACGCGGACTGGCGAGATGGCAAAGCTTGTGATCGTCGGAATCTCGGGGTTCGGCAGCGTGGTTAGCTGACCTACGAACTCTCCCGGGCCGTCCACCAGGTCGCGACTGGTTGAGGCCGCTGTCCGTGGCTGGCGGGTTGAGGTTCGTAGGGCGGACGTCGCGACGATGTTCCAGATGCCGCCGGCAGCGTTGGCGGACGCGGCCAGGTTCACCCCAAGGGCTGGGTTGTTGACGACACGCCAGTCCCGACCACCATCGTCGGAGCGCTGGATGAACCCCGAGGCGCTTGCCACGAGTATCGAGGTCGGATCGCCGGGAGTTAATCGAGACCGTCCTGATTGGATCGTTACCGCCAGCCGCCGACGGGACCGCAACCGGGCTGAATGTCTGCCCGCCGTCTGAGGACTGCAGCAGCCCTGCCCCGACGGCGCCAGATGCCGCGGTGACGATCCCCGTCGCGCAGTCGGCCTGAAGCGAAGGTAGCCCTTGCCCGCCACCTGTGCCGGGTAAATCCGCCACCTTGGTCACTAATGGGCTCCGTCGCGCCGGTAACGCGGTAGAGCGCACCTCCAGAAGAGTCCTCGGCGACTACAAGCAAGATATCGGCCAAGGAGAGGCTTGACCCCGAGGCCGAGCAGTAGGCCAGCGGTCCCGGCTTGGTAATCACGCCGCCGCCAATCCGCGTGATATGAGAGAAGGACGGCCCCTGATCGATCTCCACGCGGTTGACGTCACCCTCGACGCAATTGCTGCCCGGGCACTCCACGCTCGAGTCGGCGTCTATGAACGCGGTGTCCGCTCCAGGAACACCGGCGATCGAGTCGACGTAGGGCACCGCGAAGGGGACCGGCTGGATCCCGAGGTCGTCGCGCAGCGAGCTGTGCGCGACGTTGCCTCCGTCGACAGGCGGGGTGTTGGGCGACCAGTTTTCGAACCCCGACACCGCCCCGGGATAGGTTCCATATGGCGACTGCCCGAACATCAGCCAGCTGCCGCTTGCACCCTGCCACCAGGCAACCGAATACGTGTCGCCGAAGTTGGTCCGATGAAACGACAGTCCTCCGTCTGTGGACGCAGCCCCTCCAATATTGGTGGCAGATGCGATGTCTCCCGCGGCGCTGATAGCGAGCGCAGTCTGGCGCACGGTAGATGCCGTGATGCCTGTTGGCGCCGGTGGAAAACTGACCCCCCTCCGCCGGTTGAGATTTGACCCCCCTCGGTCGTGGGCGGAGCGTCCGGGGTGATGGCGAGCCTGGCTCGGTCATGTCACCGAGACCGGGAGAAGGGTTGTGCTGGACGTGGAGCGGTGGGCCGAGCTGCGCAGGGAACACTTCGTCCGTGGGGTCTCGATCAAGGAGTTGATGCGCCGGACTGGGTTGGCGCGCAACACGATTCGGGTTGCGTTGCGCTCGGAGGCGCCGCCGGCGTTTCGGTGCCCGGAGCGCCCGTCGAAGGTCGATCCGTTCAAGGAGGAGATCCACGAGCTCCTCAGGCACGACCCGCGGTTGACCGGGGTGCGGGTCCGTGAGCTGATCGAGCCGCTTGGGTTCGACGGGGGCAAGTCGATCGTCGATGACTACTTGCGCGAGGTCCGGCCGCTGTTTTTGAAGGCGCGCACACATCAGCGGACGGTCTATCGCCCCGGCGAGGTCTGCCAGTGGGATCTGTGGGAGACCTCAGCGCCGGTTCCGGTCGGTCACGGGCAGTCGCGGCGCGCGTGGGTGGTGGTCGCGTGCCTGGGGTACTCGCGCGCGGGGGCGGGCGCGTTGATCTTCTCCAAGGAGGCGCCGGACGTGCTGTGGGGCATGACCCGCTGCTTGTGGTCCTTCGGGGCGTTGCCGGAGCTGATGGTGTGGGACCGCGAGGGGTGTTTGCACGCCGGCGCCGGGCGCCCGACCGACGCGTATGCGGCGTTCTGCGGCCAGCTGCCCGTCGGCTGGCTGTTCTGTCAGCCGGCCGATCCGCAGGCGAAGGGTGCGGTCGAGCGGCTGCAGGGCTATTTGGAGACGAACTTCGAGCCGGGCCGGCGGTTCGCGAACGAGCTCGATCTCCAGCTGCAGCTCGATGCCTGGTTTGAGAAGGCCAACGGTCGGACGCACAAGACGCTTCGCTGCCGCCCGGTCGACCGCCTCGTCGAGGAGCGCGAGGTGATGCGCTCGCTGCCCGATCGGGCGCCCGACGTCGACCGCCGCCTTGTGGTCAGGGTGCCGCCGGACCCGCATCTGCGCGTCGACACCAACGACTACTCGCTCGACCCCAACCTGGTCGGGCGCCGCGTCGAGGTCCGGGTCAGCCAGCGGGAAATCACCGCGGTCGCGCTCGACACCGGCGAGCTCGCGTGCCGCCACGAGCGGAGCTTCGCCAAGCACCGCACGATCACCGCGCTCGATCACGCCCGCGCGCTCAGGGAGCGCCGCGGGGAACCACAGCGCGAGCTCGAGGTGGAGATCCGGCCACTCTCGGCCTATGACGCGCTGACCGCATGACCCGCACCGCCGAGCTCACGCACCTGTTCCGCGAGCTCAAAGCACCCGCCGCGGCCAGAGCGCTACCGAAGCTCGCTGACCGGGCCCGGACCGAGGAGTGGAGCTTCGAACGGTTCGCCGAAGCGCTGCTCTCCACCGAGGTCTCCGCCCGCGAGGCGCACGGCGGCGAAGGACGGATCAAGTTCGCCCGCTTCCCCGCGCGCAAAACGCTCGAGGAGTTCGACTTCACCTTCCAGCGATCGGTCAAAAAAACCGTGATCGAACACCTCGGCCAGCTCGACTTCCTCCACGCGCGCGAGAACGTGATCCTGCTCGGGCCGCCAGGAACCGGGAAAACGCACTTGGCGATCGCGTTAGGGATCCGCGCCTGCCTCGCTGGCCAGCGGGTGATCTTCAAGACCGCCACCGAATGGGTCGCGCTGCTCGCCGACACCCAACGCCAGGGCCGGCTCGACGACGAGCTCAAACGCCTCGAGCGCTACCCGCTGCTGATCTGCGACGAAGTCGGATACATCCCATTCGACCCGCAAGCCGCGAACCTCATGTTCATGCTCGTCTCCCGCCGCTACGAACGCGCCAGCCTGATCGTCACCTCCAACAAGCCCTTCGGCGCCTGGGGCGAGATCTTCGGCGACGAGATCACCGCCGCCGCGATGGTCGACCGCCTCGTGCACCACGCCGAGATCCTCTCCCTCAAAGGCGACAGCTACCGCCTCAAAGACCGGGACCTCGGCCGCGTCACGCCGGCCGAAAACTAGGCCACCCCGGCTATAGCTTCGCTAGCAAAGCTACACCCCGCCGAAGACGCGGCCGGCGGCATCTCACTCCGCTCGCCTACGGCTCGCTCCGCGAGAAGCCGCCGCAACCCCAGGGGGGTCAATTCTCGACCGGCGCTAAAGGGTCAATTCTCAACCGGCCTTGACAACGCCCGTCTCAGCGGCACCACCGCTGCTGGGATCAGTGCCCGGCTGGGCCACGAGAGTCTGATCGGCGGGCGGTACGGGATTGCCGCTGTCCGACGCGGCCCACTTCGTCACCTCCAGATACGGAGGCGGGCCGCCACCGGGCAGAAACGGATCGACCATGACCACCGCGTCCGATCCAGGGGAGGTATCCGTCGCGTTATATCCAGAATCGATCGCGACGCTGGAGGTCCCGGCGGGTGCAGTTTTCAGCCTGTCGCCAAGATCTTGTATCCAGCAGCCCTCCACCCACGCAGCGCCGTATGACCCGGTTGTATTGGGTGCAACCCGGTTCTGATTGCTGTGGAAGCGTGCGTCTGAGCCAGTGCGGCACGTGTTGCCGTCGAGTGCTGCGTCCAGGGGTGGCGGATATCTGTCGCTCCCAGGGGGCTTGATGCTCATTGCCGCGTGATAGAGCGAGGAGACGACGATCCCCGCGGGGGGCTTGCCGGGTGCGCTTGCGCCGCCCAGCCCGATCGCTTCGGGATACCTCCCAAAGCCTGACAGCGTCATCGTCGCGGGTGGTGCGATCAGCGTCGCGGTGAGCGGGAACAGCCGAACGACTCCCGAATCGTCTGCGGTCGCCACCCACGGCCGGTCAACACCGTCGGCGACCGTGATTGCCCCTCCCTCCGAATAGGCAGCCGACATCCGCGCAAAACTGGGGAGCGAGGCGGTCATGTCCGCAACGAAGATGCCCGAGGTGCGGTTTGTAAGCAACAACAGCACGCTACGGCTTCCGGCATGCCCCCACAAAAGCTCGGTCGTGTCAAACGCAGGAGTGGTCGGCGCTCCGCCCACAATGCTCCATGTCACGCCGTAATCCGTGGAATAGAACACGCTGCCGTCAGCGAGCGCCACGGCCACCTCGCCTGGATAGCCACTCGTCGCTATCGATTGGGGAGCCGCGGCCTCGGGAAGCCCCCATGCCGCATCATCAGGTGTCGCCGTTACCTGCGTCCAATTCCCACCCCAGTCGAGCGTCCTATACACCTCGCCAACATTGGCCCCCAACAAATAGAACACCCCGGGCTTGCCGTCAGCGGCAACATCGACGCCTCCGCCGTATAGCGGAACGGCCTTGAGATTCGCCTGCGAGGCCGTGAGGGCTAGGTCCTGGCCCGTCGGACCACTGACTTGGACCTTGCCGAGCACAAGCGAGGAAAAGCCAGAAGCATTGGCAGCCACGCGGTACGTCCCGTCCGGCAACGTGAGGCTGTAGGCCCCGGCAGCATCCGTGACCGCGGCGGCGCTGCCCGCGACCCCAGTCGCCGCCACGAACGCACGCGCAACCGGCTGCCCGGCAGCCATCACACGACCAGACAGGATCGCCGCACTAGCTCCCGGTGTCGCGACCGCGCACGACCCTGCCAACAACAAAGCGCAAGCCAAAAGCGGCGTGCGCGCGCCTCTCATGCGCGAAGCATGACGATCTGGAGGTCCCGGCGCAATCCCCAGACAACCAGGCTCGCGCGGCATGACCACCCGCTCCTCCCCCGAGTCACAAGCGGCCCCTGCTCGCTCAAGTCCGGCTGTACCGACGGCACTCCGGGCGCCGGTCATACGTCGCTGCTGACACGGCAGGCGGTGAGCTCGCGCATATACACCTGCGCAGGAGGAGCTGCCGCCCGTCGTTCGTCTTTGAGGAAACCGTCTGCTCGCTCAGTGACGTCAGTGTCACCAGGGCCGTGACGGCGATTTCCTGGCCCGGGAGCGCGCGGATTAGCTACCAGTGATGCTACCGACAGGTGAAGTGATTTCGGTTTCGGCGTGGTGGTGCGTGCAGGAAGGCGACGGGGATGGCGTCCCGGATCGGGTTGACGTAGGTCATGGGGCCGATCGCAAACGCATAGTGACCGAATGTTGAGCGTCCGAAGCTGACGGTGAGTTGCCCGCTCCAGGCGGCGGTGTAAGTGATGACTCCGGCGCCACACTGGCTAGTGGTGGTCGGGAAGCGCACGTGGTATCGGTAGCGCCCGCGCCGGATTCGCAACAAGGCGTATGGTCGCCAATCCGGCATGGGAGATTCTTGGCCGCAAAACGTGAAGACTTGGCCGCTCCCCGCTCCCCGGCCGATGCCATAGCCGCTGATGGGCAACTCGAGCAGGAAGCTGGCGTTGGGGTACACGAACGATCTGCCAACCGGAGATGGCAACGTTCGAATGCGTGGCCGGATGTCGCTGAAGGAGTCAAAGTAGGCGGCATGGTCCCGGACCACGCGTACCGGGCCCTGGCAGCGGCGCCGCACGAACGGGTGACTTGTCGGGGTCCACGTTGCTTCCCCGCCACCGATAACGTGGCTGAAGGCCCCGTGGCCGAGGGCGAGCCTGGTGCGAAACGCCACGCGTATCGACTCTCTCCACCACACCTTGGTGGAGAAAGCCACCCGCCCGTTGTCGACAACCTCGGCGCTGGCACGGCCAGAGAAGACCACGTCCGTCTCAAGTGGAGTTCGTGCCGCCGCAGCAGCAGGCCAGGCCCGTGCGGGAGCGCTAGGCGCGCCCGACCCGATCAGCAAGACGCCGGCGAGGACCAAGCGGAGCCACCGGCCCGTTGGTCTTGCTGGACCGGACGGTTGCTTTCGTCTCATGCTGCCGAATGCGCGCATAGCGCTTTTATTCGGACACCCTCCCACAAAAACGCGGCACGCTGTAGGTTCTGGTGATGGGCCGGAGATCGTGGGTTATGTTCTCGGCGTGCGTCTCGGGCGTGCTGGTTGGTGTGTTGTGGTTCGCGGGAGCCGCTCGGCCGGATGCGACTGATGGTGCGATGTTGTCTACGCCTGTGAGGTGTTGGTTCACCCAGGGCTCAACGGTTCCGACTTATCCGGTCGTTGGCAAGGGCTTCCCACCATCGACCACGGTCATTCTGGAATACCGATATACGCAGACCTCTCGGTATACCCAAGCGACGTCTGATCCCAGCGGCGGATTTGTGGCCCGACTTCCAGCCGACGGAGGGGTCGATGGTGGAAGTCTCTATCCGGTCACGCGAACGGTCCAGGCGGTCGGTCAGTCTGGAAGCCCCGTATTCGCTGAGATGTCCGTAAATCTCGTCGAGCGTGGGTTCAACAGACCTCAGCTCATGCCGGAGCCTGAGACGCGCAGGGTCCTGTTCCGCTTCGCAGGCTTTCCCGGAGCGACCATCTATGCGCACTACCGTTTCTCTGTTCGCGGGCCCTCTCCTGGGCCTGGACCGCATGCCGCGTACCACTTAGTGGCTAATGCCCGCGTGGGACGAACCGCAGGCGCATGCGGCACGCTCAGCGTGCATCGGCAGCCGCTGCGCGGTGTCCGCGTGAGACCCGGGTACTGGAAGATCCAGTTCGACACAAGCCCGCAATACCACCACGCGACACGAAACGCGCTGAACGAATGCCTCGAGATTGTGGAGTCCCCGCGCCGGCGTCCTATCGTCAACGGCGGGGAGTGTTGACGCCGCGCCGCGCCAGCAGGCACCTAGGGAGGCGCTGTGGGAGATGAGCGCCGATACCCAAGCGCAGCCGTTCTTTATCCCGGTCGATTCTCGCCCGGCGCAGGCAGTTGAGGGCTGGGACGGCTCGACGTGGTTCAGCGGCGGCGTCTGGCTCGACTCGGCGCAGACTTCCGCTTTCTGGCGTGCAGCCGTCAACGCGGGCTTTCGCCGCGCTATCGCTATCGCGTGGCAGGAGCTGGCCCTGCTCGCCGCGCGAAGGAGGCTGTCGGCGACGATACTCGCCAGACCCCTTTGGGGCAGCTCCTACTAAGTACCCTGCTGTACGCCCGAACCGAACGCTCGGTTCAGCCGCTCTACATCCTCTGGCCGAGCCTTTGCGTGTAGATATCGGGCGGTGGTTGTGAGTTTGGAGTGGCCCAAGAACTCCTGGACCCATCGCGCGTCTGCGTAGCGTGCCGCGAGGGACCCGGCGCCGTGACGTAGCGCGTGAAATCGAAGAACGCGCAGGCCGGCAGACTTCGCTGTGCGCTTGAATCTTCGCCTGAGCGCGGATCCATCCAGGGGCCGCCCCAGGCGTGAACAGAACACGTAGTCGTCGGCGGAGACGAATTCAGGTCGCTGCTGGAGCCGGGCGAAAGCTTGCGCCGCGCCGTCAGCCAACGGGATGAACCGAGCCTGCCAGCTTTTGGTCGGCCCTTCAGTGCGATCGCTCATCGCTCGGTGTACGACCAGCCGGCGATCGTCCAGGTGGACATCCTCCCATCGCAACGCCAGCAACTCGCCGAGTCGAAGCCCGGTGTACGCCGCGATCCGATACAGCTCGGCGTCCTGCGCATCCTCGAGTTCCCTCGCCATGGACTCGGAGTGGGGGAGGGGGCCATCCCCATTGAGGCGATGCACTCCAGATGCCGCGGCCTCGGCGAGCGCTTCGATTTCCTCTGGCTCGTAGAAGTCGAGCACCGCTGGCGGGGGTTCGCGTCGTTTGTTCGTAGCCGCGGCGGGGTTGACCGCGAGTCCGAAGGTGTCCTCCCGCATCCCGTAGCCGTAGATCGCTGAGATCACTTGGCGGTGCTTGTTGACGGTGCGGGGGTGCGCGTTTGCTCGATCCAGCCCCCGTAGATACTCGGCGACCTGACGCGTCGTGATCTCCTCCGCTGCGCGATCGCCGAAGGCGGCCATGAGCAGCCCAGGCGCCGTTCCGCGCCCTCGGCGGTGGGGCTGACCTGGCTCAGCGAGGATCCACGCATAGTCGCGGAGAGTCGAAGGCTTGGCACCCTTCTCGTGCTCGAGGTAATCGCGCCACTCGTGAGCGAGCTGTCGGAAGCTCACTCCTCGCCGGCGTCGCTCCGCGGCGTCCTGCTCAAGCTTGACTTGCTCGGCGTGATGTTCATGTACAAGTCTCAGCATCTCGGCGCTTGCCTCGGCCTTCGTCAGGTACCCGTCAGGCGCACGGCCTCGCCGCCGCTTCCAGCCACCCTGGCCGTCCGGTTCCGTCCATGCGCGCCCTAGCGCGCGAATAACCGGCGTCCCGTTCCGCGACCACTTGCCGTACCAGTAAACGCCGCCGGGGCGCGCCCTGAGATACGGGCGCGAGGTTGGATTGGGTGACGCTGCCGACTTCATTTCAGGGTCCGCTGTAGGAGCTTACACTGGGCTTCGGAGTGCGGGCAACGGTCGGGCAACGGTCGCGTCGGGCAACCGTGTCGGGCAACCTTCTCCACCAGAATTGCCCTGTTTACGGGCCAAATGCCACACCGAATCGCCTGTAATTTGCAGGCATCAGAGGGCGGTCTACGGCCTTCTAAGCCGTGGGTCGCAGGTTCGAGTCCTGCCGGGGGCACTGGCCGGCAACGACGCCGGTCGCGAGCCGAGCCGGGCTCTACGTTCTATCCCCCCGGTGTCGGCCTCGAGCCGCGTCGCTGTCGCACGAGGATCGTTGTGGCGGCAGCCACGACAGCGGCGAGGGCGATCGCCACCACGGTGAGCGCCGGCGAGCCGTGGCCCTTGCCCGGGGGGGATGCGATTCGTGCCGAGCCGATCGGATGACCTGCCGCCGCGGCCAGAACGGGCAGGGCGGCGATGGCGGCCCGCGCCAGATGGTTGCCGTCGGCCCCGCCGGGCTTCGCCAGCCTCGACACGGCCGCGGCGGCGGGTGAACTGATCCCGGACACCCCGTAGCCGTTGGGCATGACGACGAGCAACAGCTCCTTGGTGGCAGAGAAGCTGATCTCCTGGTCCAAGAACATCGCGTACTGCTGGGGTTTGTCGAACAGGTCGGGGATCGCACCTAGATCGACGGGTGAGGAGATCAGCGCGACCTTGATCGGGAAGCCGGCCCGCTTGGCCGCTGCGGTCTCGGCGTTCAGCGTCGTTCGCAGGCTCGATGAGACCGGCGGGCTGTAGGGGTAGAAGACGCTCACGGCGAGTAGCACGTCGCTCGCCGGATCCCCGTCGGCCAGGACGCCCGGCGGCGGACAGAAAGCCAGCAGGCCAACCCCCAGCACAAGCCACAGTCGGATCACTCTCATCACGACAGCGTGGTGCGGAGGAGCTCGATTGCCACGACTAGCGCCGTCACGCCCGCGGAGAACGCGATGACCGCGCTGAGGAATCGGAGCCGGATCGCGCGGGGGGACAGCGGCTCATGAGGCGGCGGAGGCGTTCCTTCGCTCGTGCTCCGACGGGTTGTGTCGCGCGAGCTCATGATGAGACCTCGAGGGTGAACGGCGCGACGATGTGACGCCCGTGGATGTATGTGAGGAGAAACATCCGCCACGTGCCGGGCTCGGGGAGCAAGATCCCGACGCGCAGAAGGCCGGGACGGCTCGAACTACCCGTCACCCGGGTCCCGCCGAGGACCGAGGTGCAGTAGATCGCGCCAGGGCTGCACACGTGTGTGTGGAAGTAGTCGAGCGATGACTGGTGGATGAAGATCGCATGCGCGAGCGCTCCGTGCCAGGTGCCGAACGCGGCCGCCCGACCACCGGGGCCGGTCACTTTGATCGTGAGGAACGTCGCCTGAATCGCCTTGAGTGCAGGGTGAGGCTGGACCTCAAAGCGGTATCCACCGGCCTCCTCGGCGGCGGCGTATCGCGGCATCGGCTGCGGGTGATAGGCGCCCCGCACCGTGACCCAGGTGAACAGCTGGAAGTTGATCGGCTGACCTGGATTGACGCGCGCCGGGTAGGCGTCGATGATCACCCGGTAGCGCCCGGGAGTAGGGAAGACCACCGGCTGCGCGACCCGGCCTCCGCCCCCGATCGCCGCGTCGTCGTATTGGATGTGGCTGTCGTCCGAGCGGACGATGATCAGATCGACCCCAGCGTGCGGGTCGCAGCATTTGCGGAAGCTCGTGAGTGGCTGCCCGGACGGCTGCTGGATCGTGAACGAGACGGTGGTGGGATGGCCCGGACGGACGGGAGCTGTGGGCGCGAAGCGCTGCAGGCCGTATGTCCTGGCCGGGGCGACCCTCGGAACGCTCACCGTGGCTGTGCCAGAGCCGCCGCATCCGGCGGCGGTCGCGATCGAGATGGATCCAAGGACGGCGGGAAAAAGCCTTCGCATGCGGTTAGCTCCTATCCATTTGCCTGGTCGAGGATGAGCGCGCTGAAGGGCGGTCCAGATCGAGGAGCGATCTGGAAGTCCAGCCCCCATTCGCCAACCATCACGAGGGCAGGTGCCGCACGCGAGTAGAGCCCGGGCCGGATCTCGGCCAGCTGGTACTGCTGCTGGGGCATCTGCATCGTGGTCATGTTGAAAGTCAGCGTCACGTTGGCGCCGCGCACGGGCTGGCCCCCCTTGGTGATCCGCAGGGCGAATGAGTCGGGCGCCGCGGCGCGGTTGGGCGATAAGAGCAGCTCGAGCCGGTAGCCCGCGCGGTCCACCCTCCTCACGACGGTGCCGGGGCCGACCCGCGCGAGCGCCGAGCTCTGGAGGGCAAACGCCGGCGGCGGGGGCGCCAGACTGGACAGGACGGCGGCGGCGAACACGATCCCGGTCACGATCACCACCTCTCCGCTGATCAGCCGGCGCAGGAGCCGTGCGGCGGGATCGCCGAGCTCTGGCCTGTGTCGAGCGGCGATCAGCCGCGGCCGCGTGCGCAGGAGGTTCCCGGAGGCGATGAGAAGCGCTGCGGCAAGGAGGCCGGACTTGACCAGGATCGCCTGCCCGTAGCCGGTCAGCCACAACGCGTTGATAGCCGGAAGGTGGTCGAGGGCCTCCCCGAGCCCGCTACCTGCCAGCGTCAGGACAGCCCCGAGCGCGACGGCCGAGAACCGGGGGACGGATACGGCCAGGGCAGCTACCCGGCGACCGGCCGGAAGCGAGATCCACAGGACCACTAGCCCGATCAGTCCGCCCAGCCATACGGATGCCGCTGCCATGTGCAGCGCGTCGAAGGTCAGAGTGAGCCCGCGGGGCGACGTTTGCGCGGCGTGGCCGGACGCCCCCGGGACGAACAGCACGGCGCTGGCGGCGAGCACCCCTCCCGTCCCGGCGGCCAGCTCGGCGAGCGATCGCTGCCGGCGATCGGGCCGGTCGACCCAGAGGCAAACCCAGGCGGCCAGGCAGAACATGGCGAAGCAGAGCTCGAGGTCGAGTATCGCGCGGCCAAACGCGGTGACCCCGAACAGCGGCACCAGAGCGGAGACGTCGAACGCCGAGCGCAGAGAATCGTTGGCGGTTGCGAGGTCGAGATAGACCGGAATCGCGATCAGGCCGGTCACGGACGCGACCGCGAACGCGGCCGACACGGCGCGCAAGCCGGTCTCCGGAACCCCGCGAACGACGGGGCGGACGATGAACATCCTGAGGACGAACAGGCCGATGGCCGACATCACCGCGAGGAACACCAACCACCTCGCGACGAGTAGCTGCGGAGCCGTCGCCGTGGCGGAGATGCTCGGTACCCGGAACTCGGGAGCGGGCCCTGCATTCGGCCCGACGGCGTAGGTGAACGCCCCCTGCACCGGGTGGCCGTCGATCGAGATCGCCCGCCAGTAGATCAGGTACCAGCCCTCCGGTAGGTGGGGGCGAAGCGCGACGACGAGGGTGTCGGGATCGGCCGTCGAACGGCGTACCGGACCCGTCGTCTCCTGCTGGCCGGCGGTGTTCGTCACAGAGATGATCGCGAAGCGAGGCTCGACCGCCTCGTCGTAGGTGAGCTGGACTTCGGGGGGCGAACCGTTCAACTCCTGGCTTGCCGCCGGCACGGTCTTTACGAGGTAGGCGTGCGCCGACGCCCCGTCCGGCGCCGCCAGCCACCCGGAAAGCGCGAACAGCGCGGCGAGGATCCGCCCCTGCCGTCTCACGCCAAGGATCGCTCCTGCGATCCGCCGAGCAGGGCAAAGCCTCCGGCGAGCAGACCGAGGACGCCCAAGATCAGCGCCACGATCGTCAACGCGGAGACGCTCTCGCCGCCGAGGGAATCCCTCGCCTCGATAGTGGGAGCCGGCGCCGCCGAGGACTCAGGCCCTGTCCAATCGACGATCGAGCCGTCCGAGTACGTCTGCTGCACCTGGAACGTGTAGGTCTTGGCCGACGCCGGCTGGGCCAGGAACTGAAACAGCGCGTCCTCGCCTGTCGAAGTACGGCCGCCTGACCAGGTCACGCGAGTTACCACTTCGCTATCCCCCGATCCCGTGTTCTGGATCTGCTGGCGCCAGCCGGGAGGGGGGGGCACGAATGAGTCGATCCCGAAACCGGCGGGAACCGTCATGACCACCTTCGTCGTTGCGAGCCCAGGTTTCTCCGTGGGCACGGCCAGGCTGTAGAGCTGCAGCTTGCCCGACAATGACACCGGGGGGCTGATCCGTGCGTGGGCTTGGGCTGCGGACGCCACAAACAACCACGCCACGAGGGCCGACGCGGTTACGAGGGCGGCTCGTTTGGTGTTGGCTTGCACGCTGGCTGGTCCTCCTCGCTCGAAGTTCAGACGGAGCTCGCCGCGTGATCAGTTCAGACGGGGCTCGCTGCGTGATTGTCTGCGAAGCAGGCACGCACCAGTCCCGCTTCAGATTTCTGCGCCAGGAGGGCTAGGATCCATAGCCCCTGGGTAATCCAACGGTGGACGGATCCGATGCTGGTTGAGTTGGAAAACACAGCGCTGCGGACAGGCGAGCACGTGGTCGAGTTCTACGACGACGACGTGGAGCTCGCCGAGTCGGTCTGCCGTCACGTCTTGGCCGCCCACCAGCGGGGCGCGAGGAGCGTCGTGATCGCGACCGAGGCGCACCGCCGAGCATTGGCCTCGGTACTCGATGCGTCGGGTCTCGATTCCGATCGGGCCATGCGGTCCGGGTCGCTTGTGATGCTGGACGCCGCCGTGACGCTTGAGCAATTCAGCTCGGGCCACGAGATAGATGCGGAGGGCTTTCGGCGCGTCGTCGGGGGAGTCCTCGAGCGAGCGAGCGAGAAAAGCGGGCCCGTCTTCGCCTATGGCGAGATGGTCGCCCTGTTGTGGGAAGCGGGTCACGTGCTCAGCGCGATCGAGCTCGAGAAGCTCTGGAACGAGCTGGGCGAGGAGCTCGAGTTCTCGCTGCTGTGCGGGTACCGCTCGAGTGCAGTGGCCGGTGAGGAGAATGCCGAGGCGCTTACCGAGGTGTGCCGGCTGCACTCTGGCGCCCGCCGAGCACCGGCCACCCAGCCGGCGATCAGGCGCGAGTTTCCTGCCCGAGTCGAAGCTCCCGCCTCGGCGCGGCGGTTCGTCGCCGAGGTGCTGCGGGAATGGGGGCACGGCGGCCCAATCGTCGACGACGCTCAGCTCGTGATCAGTGAGCTGGCCACGAACGCAGTGGTCCACGCGTGCTCACCATTCACCGTTACGGCACGCCCGATGTCGGGACGAGTCCATCTGGCGGTCGAGGATGCGAGCGCGGACAGTCCCGGACTGCGCGAGGGCGTGAGGGGAACCGGCTCAGGTCACGGTCTGCACCTGATCGCGGCTCTGGCCGAGCGCTGGGGGGTGGACCTGGCCGACCAGGGCAAAGCCGTCTGGGCCGAGCTTGCCGACTGACCGTCCGTCGCAGAATTCAGGGTCGAGTTCTCGCCGTGATCAACCGCGCGCCATCAGCCGCTTGCTGATAGGGAGCACGAGCCAACGCGGAAGCCTTCGGCTGGGGCCGAAGGCGAGGCGGACATGCGGGCCGCCCGGTATCACCGAGATCCGCCCACGGTCGGCGGCACGGAGCGCGTCGCGCGCGACGCGCTCCGGGTCGACGAAAGTGAACTTGGGAAGGCGCTCGGCGAAGTAGCCGGCGTCGCTCGTCTCCTGAAAGCCTGTAGGGACCGGACCCGGGCAGACGGCCGTGACCGTCACCCCGCGCTCTTTGACCTCCGCGTGCACCGCCTCGGTCAGCACGAGGACGTGCGCCTTTGCGGCGGAATAGCCGGCGTTGAACGGCAGCGCCTGGAGGCCGGCCGTGGAGGACATGTTGATGATCGCGCCGCTGCCGCGCTCGACCATCCCCGGCAGGTAGCGCGCCATCAGATCGACGACCGCTTCGCTGAGCAGGCGCAGCTGACCGATCTCCGCCTCGCGTCCGGCCGCTCCGAACGGCCGGTAGATGCCATAACCGGCGTTGTTGACGAGGATCTCGACCCGTGCCCCGAGCTCCTCTATCCGTGCCGCCAGCCTGCTTCGCTCGTCCGCCTCGGATAGATCGGCCCCAATCACAATCGCTCGGTCGCTCCCTCCGAGCTCGTCCGAGAGCTGGTTGAGACGGTCCTCTCCGCGCGCGACCAGCGCGACCCGATGGCCCCGCTCGGAGAGTTGCCGGGCGAACTGCTCGCCGATTCCGGACGAGGCGCCGGTGACCAGTGCGATCGAATCAGGTGCAGGTGCTGGCAGACTCATCTCGGGTTCCTCCCTCGCGGTTCGATTCGCTACGGCGCCATCCTACGGCCCGCTGCTAGATTCATCTCGTCCGCGGTGGGCGTAGCTCAGCTGGTAGAGCTCCTGGTTGTGGTCCAGGCGGTCGTGGGTTCGAGTCCCATCGCTCACCCCTAATTGAGCAGCGGTCGGCGAGGGTGAGAACTGCGGTCTTTATCGCGTGGGCCGTCTTCGGCCTCTACTGGTTCATCGCCGCGTTCGGAGCCAGCCCGGGCTCCCGGAACCGCCGTGCCTTTCCTCCCGGTCTGATCATCGTCGTGGCGCTCCTCCTGGCGCGGGTGTTCAGGACCAATGCGCTGGCCGTGCACAGCCGGGCCGTGCAGGCGATTGGGCTGGTTCTCGTCCTGGCCGGTCTGTCATTCGCGGTATGGGCACGGATCTATCTAGGCCGAAATTGGGGCATGCCGATGACCAGGAAGGAGGACCCCGAGCTGGTCACCTCCGGTCCATACCGGTTCGTCCGCCACCCGATCTATTCAGGTCTGCTGCTGGCGGCGGCGGGCACCGCGCTCGCCACAAACCTCCTGTGGCTGATCGGCTTGATCGTCATGGCCGGCTACTTCCTCTACAGCGCGCGGATCGAGGAGGAGCTGATGACGGCATCCTTTCCCGCCGTCTATCCTGGCTACCGGGCGAGGACGAAGATGCTCGTTCCCTTCCTGCTCTGACCGGTTACTCGCCAATTCGCTCCAGGACCTGGACGGCCTCCGGCCTTGCCCGCAGGCCGACGAGCTGACCTATCCGGACGACCGCAGTCCGCGGGTCGGCGTGGACCGTGAACCGATCGAGCCGCACGATCAGCCTGCCCTGGTCCTCGCTGATCGTACGCACGGTCTCCAGCAGGCGACTCGATCCGGCTTCGCACAGCTCGAGCTCCCACGGCGCCACCGCCACCGAGACGGCCCCCTCCGCCGCGCGAGAGCTGATCAGCTGACCTCCGCCTTCGAGCCGGATCGCGGATCCGCCGGGGAGAGGGTATGCCGTTCCCGCCAGGACGTTCGCTCCGGTGAGCGCCGCAACGGTCGCATTGGCCGGACTATCTGCGAGTTCGGCCGCGCTTCCGAGCTGGACGAGTCGGCCTCGATCGAGCACTCCGACGCGTGGGGCCAGGAGCGCTGCGTCATGGAAGGAGTGGGTGACGACCAGGGCGGGGAGCGACAAGCCCGCCAGCAAGCGAAGCAGCTGTTCGCGTACCTCGTCGCGCGTCACGGTGTCGAGCGCCGCAAACGGTTCGTCGAGAAGCAGGACGCTCGGCTCCCTGGCTAGGGCGCGGGCCAGCGCCACGCGTTGGCGCTCCCCACCCGAGAGCTGGCGCGGATATACGTGCGCCAGGTGCCCGATGCCGAGCCGTTCGAGCAGGTCGGGGCGCGGCCGGCTCGAGGCAAAGCCGACGTTGGCTGCAACGTCGAGATGGGGGAACAGCCCGTAATCCTGCGGCAGGTAGCCAACTCGGCGCTCCTCGGGCGCGACGTGTACGCCATCGTCGGCGTCGAACCACACCGCGTGGCCGAAGCTGATGCGGCCGGCTCGAGGCCACTCGAGGCCGGCAACGGCGCGGAGCAATGAGGTCTTGCCGGACCCCGAGAGACCGACCACGGCGAGAGTCTCCGGGCCCAGGCTCAGCTGCGCGCCAAGCTCGAACTCGCGCCGTTCGAGCGCGATGTCGATCTCGAGAAGCTCCATCTCCGCAGCACAAGCTTTGACGAGAACAGGATCGCGCCGCTGACTACGATCAGCAGCACGCCGATTGCGATCGCCTGGTCGAGGTTGGCGCTGAACAGCGAGTACACGGCGAGCGGCAAGGTCTGGGTGGTGCCGCGAAAGCTTCCGGCAAACAGGATCGTTGCGCCGAACTCGCCAAGCCCACGCGCGAAGGCCACTGCCGCGGCCGCGGTCAGCCCGCCCGCCGCCAACGGTACGGCGATCCGGAGCATCCGGCGAACCGGCCGGGCGCCGAGCGTCGCCGCCACGTCGAGCAGGGTCGGATCGAGGGCTTCGAATGCCGCGATCGCGCCGCGCAGGTAGAACGGGCTGGCCACGAACAGGATCGCGAGCACGACCGCGGCCTGGGTGAAGTCGAGTGTGATCCCCAGCGCGCTCAGCGCGTGGCCAAGCAGGCCAAGGCGACCGAAGGCGACGAGGAGGCCCAGGCCGGCGACCGCCGGCGGCAGCACGAGTGGAACCTCGACCAGCGTGACGATCGCGCTGCGGCCCCAGAAGCGGTGGCGCGCGACCACGTAGGCGAAGGGTGTCCCCACCACGACCATGACGGCGAAGGCGATTCCATTGGTCTTGGCCGACACGACGATCGCGTCGGTGGCCACGTTCGAGCCGAAGCCATCGATCAGCCTGTGCAACGGCTGATAGGTGATCAGCGCCACGATCGGGGCCACGATGAAAGCGAGCACGGCGCCCACCACTAGCGTGACGGCGACGAACATGATCAGCCGGGTGAGACGGGGGGCGGGCGGCGCGGCGCTCATGGCGGACCGAATCCCGCGGCCCGCAGGATCGCCTGCCCCCGGGAGGAGAGAACGGCCTCCACGAAGGCCTGGGCGCCAACCCGGTGTGGTGCTCCCTTCAACACGGCGATCACGTCCTCGGTCCTGGGCTTGGCTCGCGACGGCAGCCGGATGACCGACACCCTGCCCTGGGCGGCGGCGGCGGCGTCGGTGATGTAGACGAAGCCTGCATCCGCCTGCCCCAGGGCAACCTCGGCCAGCGTCTGCGTGACGTCGGTCGTCTCGCTCACCACGTTTCTCAGCGCGGCTCTCGTGATGCCAAGCGCCTTGAACGCCTTGCGGGCGTAATCGCCGCACGGCACGGTCGCCTCGCAGATGACCAGCTTGACCCCCGGGCGCGTGATGTCCGAGACGGCGTGAATGTGGCCCAGGTTGGAGCGCGGGACGATCAGGACCAGCGTGTTGGTCGCGAACCTGATCGGTTTCTCGATCAGACCTCGGGCGTAGAGCTCCGCGGGCTGCTGGTTCGAAGCTGCGGCGAACACGTCGGCCGGAACCCCCTGCTCGACCTGAGCTGCGAGTGCGTCAGAGCCGCCAAAGTTGAACGACGCGCGCGGGTCGATGCGGGGAAGGACGTTGGTCAGCGAGGCGGCGGCGAGCACCGTCGGACGCGCGGGCGCCGGGGGCGTGCGGTCGTGGCGGGAAGCTGATCCTCCACATGCGACCAGCGCCGACAGGGCGACCGCAGAGACGAAAAGACGAGGGATGTCTGCCAGAATCCGAGCAGCCTACTAGGATGCTGGCATGAGCGCTCCCCGCGAGACGCGTCGCAGCGGAGGCCGCCAGAGGGGATCGAGCGGTCCCCGCCAGACGGGGTCGAGCGGCCCGCGCGAGACGTGGCGCAGCGGCGCCGGGCTACGCCGTCGCCGCCAGGAACGCGGCCTTACCCAGACCGAGCTTGCGGGCCGCGCCGGAGTCAGTCGGCAGCTGGTTGCCGCGGTCGAGACGGGGCGTAACGCGCCCTCCGTGGACGCCGCCCTCCGGCTGGCCCGGGCGTTGAACATCAGCGTTGAGGAGCTGTTCGGAGAGCCGGCACCCCGGCTCGTGCCTGCGGTTGACGACCGGCTCCCGGACGGAGCAGCGCTCAGAGTGGTGCGCGTCGCTGACCAACTGGTCGGGTCGCGGCTGGCCGACCATGGGATAGCCGGAGCAGGTTGGGCCAGGGCCGACGGCGTCTGGGAGCGTGGCCGTCTCAGACTGTTTCCCGGAGCCCACACCGAAGGGCTGGCGGTCGCGGGCTGTGAACCCGCGTTCGGCATCGCCGAGCAGATGCTGGCGGGACTGGGGACGCAGAGCCTGGTGGCGATTCCGGCGCCGACCGGCCGCGCGCTAGCGGCGCTGAAGCTCGGGCGTGTCCATGCCGCGGTCGTGCACGACCTCCCGGAACGGCTGCCGGCGCCCGACGAAGCGGTCAAGCGAATCCACGTGGCGCGCTGGCAGGTCGGGCTCGGAGTACCCGGCGAGCTCGACAGGGACCTCGAGGCCATCCTCCTCGAGGGAGTACCCGTCGTCCAGCGCGACCCCAGCGCGTCAGTCCAGCAGGCGCTCAGGCGAGCCTGTCAGGCGATCGGTGCACCGCCACCGCCGGTCGAGGCACTCGCCGCCGGCCATCTCGAGTCAGCCCGGCTGGCCGCCATACGAGCCCGCCCGGGGCTGGCCACCGAGGCGGCCGCCCGCGCCTTCGGGCTGCGTTTCCTTCCCTTCGAGGAACATGTCGTCGAGCTGTGGCTCGGAGAGCATTCCTTTGGCCATCCGGGGGCGGAACCACTCTTGGACCTCCTCGCAAGTGCGGCGTTCACCACCCGCGTCGCCGGCTACGGCGGGTACGACCTGGCCGGCTGCGGCACAATCGTCCGGACCTAGGACGAACACGCGTTTGGGCGAGGCGGGTGCTCGGGTATCCAGTGGAGGGGCATGGGGCCATTCCGCGGGACCGAGACTCAAGCACGCCGATTTCAAGGAGCAGGACGTTGACTGAAGACCAGAGAACACGCGGGGGCCTGTTCGGGAAGCTGACCGGGAAGGTCAAAGCCGCCGCCGGCGCCCTGGCCGGCAACGATGCGCTCGCCCGAGAAGGCCGCCTCCAGGAGGCGCAGGCCGAGACCGAGCTCGAGGCACGCGAGTACAGGCAGCAGGCGCAGCAAAGTGAGGAGGCAGCTCAACTGGCGCAGGACAGGGTCGAGACCGAGCTCGAGCGCAAGCACCTCGAGAACCAGGTGATCAGCCAGGAGCGCGAGGCCGAAATCGAGGCCCAGCGCCGGGCTGATGAGGCTCAAGCCCAAGTCAGCGCTGACCGGGAGAAGGCTGCCGCCCACGAGCAGCGCGCCAAGCAGGAGGCGATTGCCGAGGGGTCAGTTGAGCGCGCTGAGAAAGAGCGGCTCGACGCGGCCCGGCAAGAGATTCAACTCGAGAAGGAGGCGCGCCGCGCCGAGGCGGCCGCCCAAGCCATCGATCCAGACAAGGAGCAACAGTGAACCTTCGCGTCATTCCGAGGACTGCGCTCGACCGCTACCTCAAGCTCGCACGCCTTCCGCTCGACGGGGCCGTCCGGCTTCTGCCGGGCGACGGCACGGGCGTCAAGCCGTCCGCCCAGCGCGCGATCGACCGTACCGATGCCACGGTACGGGCCCTGGCCGGAGCGTTCTTGCAGGACCCCGTCATGCGCGAGGACGCTGCGCGACGGCTCGAGGCCGCGCGCAAGCGTGAACGCGGCCTGCGCCTTCGCAAGCAAGCTGAGGAGACCGAGGAGCGGGCCGAGGCTCGCCTGGAGGCCACTGACGAGCAGGCCAGGCAGCAGCGCAGGAGGGCGACCCAGCATGCTCGCTCGCGCCGGGATCAGGCCGAGCGCCATGCTCAGGGTCAGAAGCAGCGTGCGGCCCGAGAAGAGCGCAGTCGCCTAGAGCAGAACCGGGAGGCTGAGAATCGCACGGCGGAGGCGATCGCCGCGAGCGAGCCAGGCGAGCGCTTGGAAGCGCTGGGGGCCAAGGCCGACGCGCTGCGGGCCAAGGAGCGCGGGCTCACTGCCCGGGACGAGGCAGCGCGTCTGGCCGAAGCGGCCGGCCAGGCCAAGGCCGAGCGCAAGGCGGACTAGCTTCAGGGTCAAGCGCCGGATCTGGGCGCCCAGACGGGCGCCTAGCTGATCTCGACGCCGAGCGTCCGTGCGGTGGGTGACTTCTCGACCTCGGTCTGGTCCGGGGCGGTCCCCAGTACGTGATCACCGAGTGTCGAGGTGACTCCGAACCAGTAGTGCTCATTCTTGTAGTGGTGAAGGCGGTGGCCGCGTCGAATCGAGCGGTAGTAGCGGCCACGCGGGCGGTACGGCGTGTGGATCAGGAAGTGGCACCACTCATACCCGGCGAGGAGGGCATAGCTGATCAGCAGGCCTGTGGCCGCGTGGGCCAGGCGGTCGCCACCGAGCACGATGTGAATGGGAAACGAGAGGGCCCAGACGGTCAACGCGATTTGGGGAAGAAAGATCAAGAGCGCGTAGGTAGGAATCAGCACGCCGTCGAGTTCGGCCGGCGCCATGTGGTGCGCGCGGTGCTCGCGCGCCGCAATCAGGTCATGGCGGCGTCCGCGGAAACGGATCGGCCGCGCGTGCAGCAGGTAGACGTGAATCACCCATTCGACCAATGGCATGGCCGCCACCGCTCCGGCGACGACCACCGCGTCTCGCCAGTCGTAGTGACCAAGCAGCAACCGCAGCACGACCGCCGTCAGCAGAGCCGCGCCGAGCAGCGGAGGAGTGCGCATATGGGCGAACGCGCGTGCGCAGTCACCGAGCGTCAGCACGCTCGGGTCCCGGCGCGGGATCGCCTCAGGCGAAGCCGTGAGGTGATCCGGCCCAGCGGCAGGCGCGGAACCGGCGCTGGATTCCACGTCGAAATCGTAACGTGGGCGCGGTGTTGCGCTCTGCGGCCAGGCTGGGGCTAGGCTCTCAGCTGGGCAGCACAAGCTGAGCAAGAGGAGAGAAGAGCTGGAGATGGCGGTCAAGGCCGGCGCGCTGGGGTCGGAGCTGATCGACCGGGTGTGCCAGCTTGTACGCGAGCAGCTCCCCGACGACGACGCCGGGCTGGCCGACCGCTTCGCGCGTCAGTACTACCAGTGGGTCCCGGCCGAGGACCTCACGGCCGCGGGAAGATGCCGACCTCGCGGCGGCCGCGCTGGCCCACCTCGAGCTGGCGCGCGAGCGAACCGAAGGCGAGTCCAAGGTCCGTGTCTACAACCCGGAGCCCGATCACGAAGGTCTGAGCTCGGCCGCACACATTCATCGACATCGTCTCGGCCGACATGCCGTTCATCGTCGACTCGGTGACGATGGAGCTCGCGCGAGCCGGCTACTCGCCTTGACCTTCAGATCCATCCGGTGATCTGGATGCGACGCGACGACGGAGGGTCGGCTCCTCGACGTGCTGGAGCCGCGCACCGACGAGCCCGGCGTAGAGCCCGAGTCGGTTCTCCACGCCGAGGTTGCCCGTGAGCACGACGGCGAGGCGCGCACCCGCCTCCAGGAGAGCATTCGAGCGCGTTCTCGCACGAGGTGGCGGCCGCCGTCGGCGACTGGCAGGCGATGCGAGCGCGTGCGCTCGAGCTGGCCGCGGGGCATCGATCGCTGCGGTGCCCCGGTCGAGCCGCACGAGCTCGGCGAGGTCGAGGCGTTCCTGCACTGGGTGGCCGACGACCACTTCACGTTTCTCGGTTACCGCGAATACGACCTGGTGAAGGAGGACGGTAAGCAGGGTCTGCGCGCCAGAGCTGGATCCGGGCTGGGAATCCTGCGGGCCGATCCGAAAACGCCGTTCAAGCCGCTGCGGGCGAAAGCGACCTCACTCCCGGAAGACCCGCACCCTCTGATCCTCACCAAGGCAAATGCACGATCGACGGTGCATCGGCCGAGCCAGCTCGACTACATCGGGATCAAGCGCTTCGACGAGACAGGACGGACGACGGGTGAGGCCCGCTTCCTTGGCCTCTATACGACCTCCGCCTACCGGGAGAGCCCTCGTGAGATCCCGCTGCTGCGCGGCAAGTTCGCGCGGGTGCTGGACCGCGCCGGCTTTCCGGAAGCCAGCCACGATCAGAAGGCGCTGATCGAGGTCCTCGAGAGCTATCCGCGGGACGCGCTCTTCCAGATGAGCGCCGACGATCTGTTCACAGTTGCCGCCGGACTGGTCGCGCTAGGTGAACGCCCTCGGGTTCGGCTGTTCGTCTGGCAGGACCCGCTCGACCGGTTCGTGGCTTGCCTGGTGACGATCCCGCGGGACCGGTTCAACACCGAGAGCCGGGAGCGCATCGGACGGATCCTGCTCGAGGAGTTCGGCGGCAGCGCTCTGGACTGGACGCTCCAGCTCTCGGAGTCGCTGCTCGTACGCGTTCACTACATCGTCCGCTGCCCCGAGGGGATCCCAGGCCACGATGTGACCGCGATCGAGATGCGTCTGGCGGCCGCCGCCAGAGCCTGGGTGGATGATCTGCGCGATGCCCTGATCGCCGAGCGCGGCGAGGAGGATGGAATCTCTCTGCTCCGCGCCTACAACCAGGCATTCCCGGTCGGCTATCGGTCGGATTGGAGCGCCGAGGTCGCGGTGTCGTGACATCGCCAGGCTCGAGCGAATGATCTCGGGCCAGGCGACGATGATCGAGCTCTACAGGCCGGATCCCGCGCGAGACGAGCTGCGCTGCAAGCTCTACAGCACGGCAGACGTCTCGCTGTCCGATGTAGTGCCCACCTTCGAGCACATGGGTGCGCGGGTGATCGACGAGCGCCCGTATGCGATCACTCCGACCGGCCGCGAGCACGATCACCTGTGGATCTACGACTTCGGGCTGCGCTCGCCGGCAGAGGACCTCGAGCGAGTGACGGACATCTTCGAAGAGGTCTTCCTGGGGGCCCGCGCAGGGGTGTTCGAGGACGACGGGCTCAACGGCCTGGTGCTCGCCGCGGCACTGACCGGGCCCGAGATAGCGGTACTGCGCGCCGTGGCGCGCTACCTGCGCCAGGCGGGAATCCCCTACTCGGATGCCTACATGCAGCGGACCCTGCTGGGCCACCCCGACATCGCTCGGCTCCTGGTCAAGTTGTTCGCCGCCCGGTTCGATCCCGACGCTACCGATACCGAGCTCGCCGACCACCTCCGCCGGGCCATGGAGATGACGATCGATGGCGTCGAGAGTCTCGACGAGGACCGGATACTGCGCAGCTTCCTGACCGTGTTCGGAGCAATGCTGCGGACGAGCTTCTACCGTTCCGCGAGCGACGGGGCGTGGACGGAGTACATCGCGTTCAAGCTCGATCCCACTGAGCTCCCGTTCCTGCCCAAGCCGAGGCCGAAGTTCGAGATCTTCGTCTACTCGCCCCGCTTCGAAGGCGTCCACCTTCGCGGTGGCCGTGTGGCGCGAGGCGGGATCCGCTGGTCCGACCGGCCGGAGGACTTCCGCACCGAGATCCTCGGCCTGATGAAGGCGCAGATGGTCAAGAACGCGCTGATCGTGCCGGTCGGCGCCAAGGGCGGGTTTGTGCTCAAGCGACCCCCGCCAGGCGATGCCGGCGAGCTGCGCAAAGAGGCGGTCGCCTGTTACCAGCTCTTCCTGCGCGGGCTGCTCGACCTGACGGACAACATTGTCGCCGGCGAGACAGTGGGGCCCGAGGGTGTGATCCGCTATGACGAGGACGATCCCTACCTGGTCGTAGCCGCCGACAAGGGGACGGCGGCGTTCTCCGATATCGCCAACGAAATCTCGGCCAGGTACGGCTTCTGGCTCGGAGATGCTTTCGCCTCAGGCGGATCACACGGCTACGACCACAAGGCGATGGGGATCACGGCCCGCGGTGCGTGGGAGTCGGTCAAGCGCCACTTCCGCGAGCTGGGACGCGACATCCAGAGCTCGGACTTCACGGTGGCCGGCATCGGTGACATGTCGGGCGACGTCTTCGGTAACGGAATGCTGCTCTCGCGGCACATCAAGCTGATCGCCGCGTTCAACCACCGCCACGTGTTCATCGATCCGGATCCCGACCCCGAGCGCAGCTTTGCCGAGCGCCAACGGCTATTCGAGCTCGAAGGGTCGTCGTGGTCTGACTACGACCCGGATGTGCTTTCCCCGGGGGGCGGCGTCTTCGAGCGCAGCGCCAAATCGGTTGGGCTCTCACCCCAAGCGCGCGAGGCTCTGGGCGTGGAGGCCGACGAGCTGGCACCCGCCGAGCTGATATCGGCGATCCTCAAGGCGCCGGTCGACCTCCTGTTCAACGGCGGCATCGGCACCTACGTCAAGTCGCACCTGGAGGGCCATGCCGATGTCGGCGACAAGGCCAACGACTCGGTCCGAGTCGATGGGCGTGAGCTGCGGTGCCAGGTGGTCGGCGAGGGAGGCAACCTCGGCTTTACTCAGAAGGGGCGGATCGAGTACGCGCTGGAGGGTGGGCAGGACGGCGACGGGGGGCGGATCATTACGGACTCGATCGACAACGTCGCCGGGGTGAACTGCTCCGACCACGAGGTCAACATCAAGATCCTCCTCGACGCGGTGGTTGCCGCTGGAGGCCTGTCGCAGGACGAGCGCAATCAGCTGCTCGTCGAGATGACCGACGCGGTGTCCGACGCGGTCATCTATGGCAGCTACACACAGACGCAGGCGGTGAGCCTTGCGCTTGCGCAGGCGGCACCCATGATCGACGTGCACGCGCGGCTGATTCGGCGACTCGAGCAGGTGGCCGGACTCGATCGCGGGCTCGAGTTCCTGCCCTCTGACGACGAGATCTCAGAGCGAAAGGCTGCTCACCGTGGTCTCGTCGCGCCGGAGCTGGCGATCGTGATGGCGCACTGCAAGATCCATCTCTATGCGCGCCTGCTGGAATCCGATCTCCCCGAGGACGATCATCTGGCGCACGATCTCGAGCGCTACTTCCCCTCGCCGCTGCCCGAGCGCTTCCGGGAGCCCATGACCGAGCACCGCCTGCGCCGCGAGATCGTGGCGACCGTGGTGGCCAACCAGCTCGTGGACCGTGCGGGGACGACCTTCGCCTTCCGGCTGGGGGAGGAGACGGGTGCCTCGCCGGCGCTCCTGGCGCGCGCCTATGCAGCCGCGCGGGAGATCTTCGAGATGCGCGCGTTCTGGGACGAGCTCGAGCGGCTCGACAACGACGTGGATGCGCAGGTGGGTCTCTCGATGCTGATCGACGGCCGGCGTCTGGTCGAGCGAGCCAGCCGCTGGCTGGTCCGCTCCACCAGCTCGGCAATCGATACCGAGCAGACGGTGCAGCGATTCCGCGACGCAGCGCACATGCTGGGCAACGCACTTCCGGAGCTGCTCGACGAAGCGGACAGCGACGTGTTCGAGACGCGCGCGGCCGAGCTGGTCGAGGCAGGCGTTCCCGAGCAGCTGGCCGCCCAGGTTGCCTCGATGCCGCACCTCGTGGCCGTGTTCGACATCGTCGACGTTGCCGAAGGTCTTGGGCAGCCGCCCGAGGAGGTGATGACGACCTACTTCCGGCTTGGCTCGAAGCTCGAGCTGGGCTGGCTGCGCGACCGGATTCTCGAGCTTCCCAGGTCGAACCGGTGGCAGGCGCTGGCGCGCGCCGCCCTGCGCGACGACCTGTTCGCCGTGCACGCGGAGCTCGCGCGCGAGGTGCTCGAGGAGTCGGGCGACGGCGAGGACGGGATCGAAGCCTGGTGGGCTCGCAACCAGGCTGCGATCGAGCGTTCGCTGGCCACGCTGGCCGACATCCGTGCCTCGCGCGCATACGACACGACGACCCTCCCCGTCGCACTACGAGAGGTCAGAGCACTGGTCGGCAGGGAGGCGTGAGTGCCGCTCTCAAGTCACTGGGACTGAACGGCTGAAGACCGCGGTTCCGCCGGGATAGAGACGGCCGAGTCTCACGTCGCCCGCCGAGGGGATCGAGACATGGGCGACCAGGTAACCCTCGGGATTTCTCGTCTGCACCTGTGTCAAGGTCGTCCAATGCGACGAGCCGTGCGCCTCGAACTCGATCACGCCGGAACCCGTTCGCTGATGGTCGACCGGCCGCAGCTGTCCCCACACCATCACGCGCGACCCGTGGCGCTGCACGGGCAGCCAGATCGGCAGGCGATAGGACTGAAGGGCCGGTTTGGAGCGGCCGTTTTGGAACAGCAGGCCGGTCGTGAAGGTGTGCCAGTAGAGAACGCTGCCCTTGGGCTCATTGGCACGCGGTTTGTCGTCCACCAACAGGAATTGGGCCAGCGAGCGGACATACGGATCCCGCCATGTCATGTAGTCGCCCTCGTCGAGCCAGGTGGCCTGTTCGCTCAGCGTGGTGTGGGCGTACGGGTTGGGGGGGTTAGTTACATAGCCCCACTCGGTGAGGTACAGGGGAACGCCGCCGGGTGGGTGTACCCCGTAGCCCGAGAAGATCCCGTCCATGACCTGTTCGAGCCATCCGATGTTCTGTAGCGTGACCCAGCTGCGGTAGCGGTACGGGCGGTTAGGCGCGTAGTCGAAGGCGTACGGATGATGGGCGTAGCCGCCGATCGCGAACAGTCCAGGATTCTGTTGCTCGAACTTGCTGCGGTCCGGAGAGGCCGGACAGCCGACATGGCGCGCAGCCGTTCCCGCCAGCGGCTGGTCGTGGTTGTCCACGCAGTAGAGGTCGCGTACGAACGGGACGGGCTCGATGTTGCCGAAGTTGGCGGTCTCCCCGATCAGGATCGTGTCGTGCGCGTGGCCCGTCGCCGACAGCCCGTTCCAGGCGGCATTGACAAGTCCGCGATACAGGGAGGGCTGGGTCAGCTCGTCGACACCTCCCACCTTCATGTGCCATGGGTTCAACCAGCTGGGGAAGTTCGGTTCGTTCCAGATGCCCCAGTAGCTCACGCGGGGGATAGCCGGCGGGCCGCTCGTCGCCCCGGAACCGCCCGAGGGCTGCGTCCCGTCGGGCAGTCCGACCCCTCCCATCGGCAGCGTCGCCGTACTCGTGGTGGTGGTAGTGGTGGAGCTGGTGGCCGTCGAAGTCGTGGTGGAGTCGCTCCCTGGGTCGACGTACGTGCCGCTGTAGCGCTTGCCGACCGCCTGGACGAAGTTTTGGAGGTCCTTGGGATTGGGCGCCTGTCCGAGTGACTCGCCCTGCCCGCGCGGCAGGCCCCCTGCCCAGGCCCACTCCGGCGAGGGCGGGGCGATCAGGAAGTACACCTTCATCCCGAGTCGTTGAGCTGCCTCGACGAGTTCGTCGTACCGCGTCCAGGCACCGCTCGGATAGGCGGCGGGGTCGGTTGCGTTGAAGTGCGGACGCCGGGTCGAGTACGGATTGGGCGCGATCAGCTGCCAGACGAGGGACACCTTGACCACGTCGACACCGAGCGAGGCGAGCCGGTTCAGCGTCTGGACCATGTGCTGCTGCGGGACGTAGATCAGCTGGTCGTCGTCCATCAGGATCGAGACCTCGGTGCTCGAAGCCGCGGCTGGAGCCGCAAGAGCGCAGGCAATCGCGGCGACGATGAGCGCCACCCCCACAACCCGTCTCCAACTCATCGCGGCGTGATGGTAGAGGAACTTCCCGGCGGGGGAGCGGGTACCGGTGGAGGGTCGTGCGCAACCGGGGGGTGGGCCGGATTGCGACGGGCTAGGCTGGCTGCGAAGTACACAGCGAGGTCGATAACCGTGGCGAACAAGAACGCCCCGGGACCAGTCAAGGCGCGTGCCGCAAGGCCGCCTGCCTTCTTTCGCAGCACCGCCTGCAAGCTATCGTCTGGCGCCGATGCCGAGCGTCAAGACGAACGTGACCGAGCTCTCCGAATCGCGGGTCCGGGTCGAAGCCGAGGTCGCTCCCGAGGAGGTCGAACGGCGTCTGAACGAGGCGGCGCGGGCGCTCGGACGCCAGATGCGCGTCCCCGGGTTCCGCAGGGGCAAGGTGCCGCCGCCGATCGTGATCCGGCGTCTGGGCCGCGATGCCGTGCTCGACGAGGCTTTGCGCAGCTCGCTCGGCAGCTGGTACGAAGACGCCATCGAGCGCGCCGGGATCGCCCCAGTCGGCGAGCCGGACCTTGACCTGGGCGAGCTGCCAGCCGAGGGCCAGCCGCTTTCGTTTTCGATCGAGATCGGCGTCAGGCCAAAGGCGAGGCTTGGTCAGTACAAGGGTCTCGAGGTCGGGCGGCGTGAGCCCTCGGCGCCCGAGGAGCGTGTCGAGGAGGAGCTCGAGCGCCTGCGCCAGCAGTTCGCCACGCTCGAGAGTGTGGAGCGGCCGGCAGCCGAGGGCGATCACCTCGTCATCGACTACACCGGCTTCATCGACGACGAGCCTTTCGAAGGCGGGGCCGGCCGCGACCAGCTCGTCGAGCTCGGCGCGGAGCGCCTGATCCCGGGGTTCGAACAGCAGCTGACCGGCGCACGCGCGGGAGAGCAGCGATCGATCGACGTGACCTTCCCGGAGGACTACCAGGCCGAGCAGCTCGCCGGCCGCCAGGCGCGGTTCGACGTGACGGTCCACGAGGTCAAGGCCAAGCGCCTGCCCGACGTGACCGACGAGTTCGCCCTCGAGGCGGGCGGCTTCGACACGTTGGACGAGCTGCGAGGAGACATCGCGTCCAAGCTGCGCGATGCTGACGAGCGCGCGATCGAGCGAGAGTTCGAGCAAGCCGTGCTCGACGCGGCCGTGGCCGAGGCAAAGGTCGAGGTTCCAGAGCAGCTGATCCGCGCACGCGCACACGAGCTGCTCGGCGACACGCTTGCCGCGCTGGAGCGCCAAGGCATCTCCAAGCAGGTCTACCTGCAGATCGCGGGCAAGGACGAGGAGGCGCTTGCCCACGACGCCGAGCCAGAGGCCGAGCGTGCATTGCGCCGCGAGGCCGTACTGGCGGCGGTCGTCGAGGAGGAGGGGATCGAGCCCTCAGACGAGGAAGTGCAAGCAGCGCTCGAGCCGGCGGCCCGGCGAGCCGGGAGCTCGCCTGAGCAGGTGCTCGAACGGCTGCGCAAGGGCGATCGTCTGGAACGAGTACGCGCCGACGTTGCATCTCGGCACGCGGTGGAGCTGCTCGTCCGAGAGGCCAAGCCGATCTCGGTGGAGCAGGCCAAGGCCAGGCAAAAGCTGTGGACTCCGGGTGGCGAGGGCGCCACGGAGGGCTCAGGCCAAATATGGACACCCGGCGGCTGAGGCCGCTCTGGGGGCCACCGGGCGGTTGCTAGAGTCGGCAGGAATCCGGCGGAGGAAGCGAAAGAAGCGAGGACGATGAGCCCACTCGTACCGATGGTCGTCGAGCAGACCTCCCGCGGGGAGCGGGCATTCGACATCTACAGCCGCCTGCTCAACGAGCGGATCATCTTCCTCGGCACGCCGATCGACGACCAGATCGCCAATCTGATCGTCGCCCAGCTGCTCCATCTGGAGTCCGAGGATCCCGACAAGGACATCTCGGTCTACATCAACTCGCCAGGCGGCTCCGTCTATGCCGGGCTGGCGGTCTACGACACGATGCAGTTCATCAAGCCCGATGTGCAGACGATCTGCGTCGGGATTGCGATGTCGATGGGGGCGCTGCTGCTGGCCGGCGGCGCCCACGGCAAGCGGATGGCCCTTCCCAACGCCAAGATCCTGATCCACCAGGTCTCCTCCGCCTTCCAGGGCCAGGCGACCGACATCGAGATCCACGCTAAAGAGATCATCGACGTGCGCCGACGACTAGACGAGATCATCGCCAAGCACACTGGCCAGGATCTCGACAAGGTCCGGCAGGACACCGACAGAGACAAGTTCATGACGCCTGAGGAGGCCAAGGACTACGGAATCATCGACCGGGTGATCTCTCAGCACTGAGGCTCTACCCTTTCGCGCGGTAGCCGCGCCGGGGCGCACCCGGGAGCGAGGGCAACAATGGCACGTCCCACCGACTCCAACGAACAGCTTCTCTGCAGCTTCTGTGGCAAGTCGCAACGCCAGGTCAAGAAGCTGATCGCCGGACCCGGCGTCTACATCTGCGACGAGTGCATCGATCTCTGTAACGAGATCATCGACGAGGAGCTCACCGCTCCTCCCAGCTTCGACATCGAGAACCTGCCCAAGCCGCGGGAGATCTACGACGTCCTGGGCGAGTACGTCGTTGGCCAGGAGCAGGCCAAGCGGACGCTCTCGGTGGCCGTTTACAACCACTACAAGCGCGTCCAGATGATGCAGGCCGATGAGAACGACATCGAGCTGCAGAAGTCCAACATCCTGCTGCTGGGTCCGACCGGCTGTGGCAAGACGCTACTGGCGCAGACGCTGGCCAAGATCCTCAACGTCCCGTTCGCCATCGCTGACGCGACGGCGCTGACCGAAGCGGGGTACGTGGGCGAGGACGTAGAGAACATCCTGCTCAAGCTGATCCAGGCCGCCGACTACGACGTCAAGAAGGCGGAGACCGGGATCATCTACATCGACGAGGTGGACAAAATCGCGCGCAAGGCGGACAACCCGTCGATCACGCGCGACGTCTCGGGCGAGGGCGTCCAGCAGGCGCTGCTCAAGATCCTCGAGGGCACGACCGCCTCGGTCCCGCCCCAGGGCGGGCGCAAGCACCCTCACCAGGAATTCCTGTCGATCGACACGACCAACGTGCTGTTCATCTGCGGTGGGGCGTTCGCCAACCTCGACCGCGTGATCGAGCGCCGGATCGGCCATCAGGGCGTCGGCTTCGGTGCGGCGATCAAGTCAAAGGACCAGCGCGACGACGGCGAGATCTTCGAGCACTGCCTACCGGAGGACCTGATCCAGTACGGGCTGATCCCCGAGTTCGTCGGCAGGTTGCCGGTTATGTCCGCAATTCACCAGCTGTCACGGGATGAGCTCATGCAGATCCTCACCGAGCCCCGCAACGCGCTCGTCAAGCAGTTCCAGCGCTTCTTCCAGTTCGACGGCATCGAGCTCGTGTTCGCCGACGAGGCGCTCAGTTCGATCGCCGACAGGGCGCTCGAGCGAGAGACCGGGGCCCGCGGCCTGCGGTCGATCATCGAGGAGGTTCTGCTCGAGGTTCAGTTCGAGCTGCCCTCGCGACGCGACGTGCGCAAGTGCGTCGTGACCAAGGAGACGATCGACAAGGACGTCCCTCCGACGCTCGTCACGGTCGCCGCTCCGGAAGCTCCCGCCGAAGAGGGCGAGGCGGCGGCCTGAGGGACCCGGCCGCGCCGCGCGTCAGCGGCTACTGGACGCGGGCGGTCCCACGCACCCACGACGTGCAACCGAGCGCGCTGGGATGTGTCGTGTCGTAGGGATGACGGACAGTCTTGCCCTTGGCCACGAAGTCGTCCAGATAGTTGATCGAGGCGCTCCGGCCATCGCGTGCGAACTTGCCGTAGATCTCGCCGTAATCGGTCCCGGTTTTGACCCGCTGGGTGAAGTGGTAGCCGAAAGCGCCGCTCGCGCGGACGCTGACGTACCCGGCTGTGAGCGTGGCCGTGCCGGAGCCGCAGTAGTAGGAGTAGGTACCGCGGAAGTCGATGATGCGGGTGCCGTCGCGCGAGGTCCTGAAACTGAACTTCCCGGTCGCCTCGCGCTTCCACGTCGGCGCGTTGTTCATGTAGTCGCCTCCGCTCCCGCCGAAGCTCCTGCCCTTGACGGGCCCCGCGGCGAGTGCTGCCGCGGTGGCCAGGCCTCCGGCCCCGAGCGCGCAGAACGCTGCCATCAGCCTCCGCATCGGATGCGACGTTAGCGTCCGGCTCAGACGCCAACCCGCACATACACTGGCCTGCGTGTCGGAGCTCGAATCCAGAACCCGCTACGAGCCGCTCGAGGTCGAGCCGCGCGTCGCCCAGCGCTGGCTGTCCTCGGGACTGTTTCACCCGCCCCCGGAGGGGGACGCGCTCGAGAACTACTCGATCGCGATCCCGCCTCCCAACGTCACGGGCGTGCTCCACATGGGTCATGCGCTCAACAACACCGTGCAGGACTGCCTCGTGCGCCACGAGCGCGCGCAGGGCCGGCGCACCAAGTGGATCCTCGGCACCGACCACGCCGGAATCGCCACCCAGACCCAGGTCGAGCGGACGCTTCTGGAGGAGGGAACCTCGCGCGAGGGGCTGGGACGGGAGGCGTTCATCGACCGCGTGTGGGAGTGGCGAGAGCGTTATGGCGGCAAGATCATCGAACAGCTCAAGCGCCTCGGTGCCTCGTGCGACTACGACGAGGAGCGCTTCACACTCGACGATGGCTACGTGCGGGCGGTCCTCGAGGTGTTCGTCGCCCTGTACGAGAAGGGCTACATCTACCGAGACCGATACATGGTCAACTGGGACCCGGGGAGCGGCTCGGCGATCTCGGACCTCGAGGTCGAGCCACGCGAGGTGGTCGACACCCTCTACTACATCGATTATCCGCTGGCCTCAGGCGAGGGACATGTCACGGTCGCGACGGTGCGCCCCGAGACCATGCTGGCCGACGCGGCCGTTGCCGTCCACCCCGGGGATGAGCGCTACGGGAACCTGATCGGACAAGAGGCGATCCTCCCGCTCGTCGGACGCCGGCTGCCGATCATCGCCGACGAGTACGTCAAGCCGGAGTTCGGTACCGGGGCGCTGAAGATCACCCCCGGTCACGACCCCAACGACTTCGAGATCGGCCGCCGCCACGGACTCGAGCAGATCTCGGTGATCGGGGAGGACGGCCTGATCACGGCGGCTGCGCCCGCCCGCTTCGTGGGGTTGGCCGTGGGCGAGGCCCAGCGCGCGGTCGTCTCGGAGCTGAATGCAGCAGGGACTCATGGCATCTACAGAGCAGTACACGCACACGGTGCCGTTCTCCCACCGCTCGGGCGAGCGGATAGAGCCGTTGATCTCGCTCCAGTGGTTCATGCGAATGGATGACCTGGCGGCCCCGGCGATCGAGGTCGTTCGCACCGGGCGCGTCCGATTTCACCCTGAGCGGTTCGCCCGCGTGTACCTGGAGTGGATGGAGAACATCAGGCCGTGGGTCCTTTCGCGGCAGCTGTGGTGGGGCCATCGTCTGCCGGTCTGGTACCGCGGCGAGGAGGTGTACGTGGGCATCTCCGAGCCCGAGGGGGATGGCTGGGAGCGCGACCCGGACGTGCTTGACACCTGGTTCTCGAGCGCGTTGTGGCCGTTCGCGACGCTCGGCTGGCCGGAATCGACCGGCGAGCTGCACGCCTTCTACCCAACTGACGCGCTGGTCACCGGGCGGGACATCATCTTCCTCTGGGTGGCGCGGATGATCATGATGGGGCTCGAGTTCACCGGAGAGGTCCCGTTCTCGGACGTCCACATCACCTCGATCATCCAAGCTCCGGACGGACGGCGGATGTCGAAATCGCTGGGGACCGGGATCGATCCCCTGGACCTGATCGAAGGAGGCCCGCGCCCGCCGGTGTTCGAGGAGGGAGGTTCCTTTCCAGCCTACGGCGCCGACGCGGTCAGGTGGGGGCTTTTGGCGATGTCCTCGGGACAGGATGTCCGCTTCTCCGAGGACAAGGTTGCCCAGGGTCAGCAGCTCACCAACAAGCTCTGGAACGCGGCGCGGCTGATCCTGCGCGGAGTCGATCCGCAGGCCCGCGCGGGTCTCGCGCCTGTCGCGATCGAGGACCGCTGGATCCTGTCGCGCTTGGCCCGCGCCCGCCAGGCGATCGACGGCCGGATCGAGTCCTTCGACTTCTCCCATGCCGCGCTCGCCACGTACGAGTTCGTCTACAGCGAGCTGTGCGACTGGTACCTCGAGCTGATCAAGCCTCGCCTGCGCGCCGGGGACCCCGGGCTCGCTGCGACGCTTCTGCACATCCTCACCGAGACCCTGACGATCGCCCATCCACTGCTTCCGTTCGTCACAGAGGAGATCTACTCGTACGTCCCCGGCGCCGAGGGGCTGCTGGCCGCGCGGGTGCTGGCCGGCGCGGACGGCGCCGCGGTCGACGAGTCCGCCGAGCAGGTCCTGGCACGGGCGATCGACACGATCCAAACACTCCGCGCATGGCGCGAATTTGCCGGGGTCAAGCCGGGTGCCGTGCTGCCGGCGCGGCTCGCCGCCGCCGGCTACGAGGAGATCGGCGAAGGGCTCTCGCGGCTGGCTCGCCTCGAGTGGACGAGCGACGGGACCCAGCCCGCCGCGACGGTGCCGATCGCGGGCGGGGCGGTCGAGTTCCTTCCCAGCCCGGATCTCGACCTCGAGGCGGCCGAGCGCAAGCGCGCGGCCCGGCGGGCCAAGCTGGACGCCGAGATCACGCGCTTGGAGGCACGCCTGGCCAACCGCGGTTTCGTCGAGAATGCTCCACCCGAGGTTGTCCAGAAGGTGCGCGACGAGCTGGCGCGGGTGCGCGAGGAGCGAGGCGCGCTGTGACACCGCAAGAAGCCGAGCGCTACGTCCTCGAGCGCGAGCTGTTCGGAATGCGGTTCGGGCTCGACCGTATGCGCCGGCTGATGACTGCGCTCGGGCACCCCGAGCGACGCTTTCAATCGATCCATGTCGTGGGGACCAACGGCAAGTCCTCGACGGTACGGATGATCTCTGCGATCCTGCGCCGGCACGGCCTCCGCGCAGGCGCGTACCTCTCTCCGCACCTCGTCTCGTTCGGTGAGCGGATCCGCATCGCCGAGCGTGACCTCGAACCGCTCGAGTTCGCCGCTGCGGTGACCCGCGCGGCGCATGCGGCCGAGCTCGTCGACCGCTCGCTGCCCGCCGGGGAGCGGGTGACGCAGTTCGAATTGCTCACTGCCGCGGCCTATGCCGAGCTGGCGAGGCGCGAAGTCGACGTCGCGGTGATCGAAGCGGGACTCGGCGGACGCTACGACGCGACCAACGTGATCCCTTCCAAGGTGCAGGTGCTGACCAGCGTCGGGCTCGAGCACACGCGCTGGCTCGGTCCGACGATCGGCGACATCGCGCGCGAGAAGCTCGACGTCGTGAGAGGGGGGGACGCTGGTTCTCGGCTATCGCCTCCACCCGGAAGCAGAAGCCATCGCCCAGCAGGTTGCGCGCCAGCGCCAGGCGCGCATCGTCCACGCCGCGGCCGATCCGGGGGTGGAGCTGGCCGCGCGGGGCGTGTTTCAGCGGCGCAACTTCGCGCTGGCGCACGCTGCGGCCGAGGCATTTCGCGGCAGCCTCGACCCCCAGGCGGTGGCCGCCGCGGCGGCGGAGGTGATCGTTCCGGGCCGCCTGCAGGTGATCGATGCAGATCCGCTCACGCTGCTCGATGGCGCGCACAACCCGGAGGGGATGGCGGCGCTTGCAGACTCGCTGCCGGATTTCCTGGGACCCGGCGAACCCAAGCTGACCGCGGTTCTCTCGATCCTCGACGACAAGGACGCCGCAGGGATGCTCCGCACGATCCTTCCGCTGTGCCGGGAGCTGGTCCTCACGAGCAGTCACAATCCCCGGGCTTTGCCGCCCGGCACCCTGCAATCGCTTGCCGCCCAGCTGGCTGGGCCAGGTGGGCCCTCATCCGAGATAGTCCCCGATCCGCGGACCGCAGTTGCCCGCGCGCGTGAGCTCGCGGGTCCCGACGGCGCGGTCCTGGTTGCCGGGTCGCTCTACCTGGTCGCGGATCTCCTGCGACCCGCTGACATGACCCAGGCCTCCGCCCTGTGAGCGTGGGTCGATGAATTCCGAGCACGAAGAGCCAAGCTTCCTCCACATGATCGGCCTGGTCGCGATGGTCGTGGCCGTCGTGATCCTGGTGTTCTTCGGGATCGGGTACCTGTTCGGCCGCTTCTTCCTGTAGGCCGCAGCCGCTCGGAGGGATACAGGCCGCCGCCGATCGGCGGGATACAGGCCCGCCGCCGCTCGGCGGGATACGCGACTACCCGACCACCCCGATCACTACACTCGCCCGCTGGAATGCTCGCCCCCGCCGTTTTCGGCATCAGCAACAGCGGCGTCAACCTCGCCATCGATCTGCTGATCCTGTTCCTGGTGGTGCTGTGGATCGCGCTGATCTACTGGACATATTCCGACGCCCGGCGAAGGATCGCCGATCCGATGCTGATCGGGTGCGCCGCCGCGGCCTCGCTGTTCCCGTTCGTCGGCACGCTCGTGTACATGATCGTGCGTCCGCCTGAGTTCTTGGAAGATGTCAGGGAGCGCGAGCTCGAGATCCAGGCCGCTGAGGCCCGGCTGGCCCAGATCGGATACCACCTCTGCCCCCACTGCGACTACGAGGTCGAAAAGGACTTCCTGCGCTGTCCGAACTGCCTGCGCAAGCTGAAGGACCCGTGTCCGGTTTGCAGCCGACCGCTTGACCCGATCTGGAAGATATGTCCGTTCTGCGAGACCGAAATCGCGGTCCCGGCACCGCAGCCGCGACGCTCGCGACGGCGCAGCGAAACGGGACGCGAGCGTCCTGTTGCCGGGGCGACGGGGCTCGTCGAGGGGGCATCCAGCACCGCCGAGCGCGGTAGCCAGCCGAGTGGCCGGTCTGCCCGGCCGCCCACCATCTGACCGCGCCGCGCCGATCGCCACCACCAGTCTCGATGGAGCGCACGCTCATACTCGTCAAGCCGGACGCTTTCGCTCGCAACCTGACAGGTGAGATCATCGCCCGGTTCGAGCGCAAGGGGCTGCGCCTGGCCGCTCTCCAGCAGCTGACGATGACGCGCGAGCTCGCCGCCCGCCACTACGCCGAGCACGAGGGAAAGCCGTTCTACGACGAGCTGGTTGCATTCATCACCTCCGGGCCGCTGGTCGCGATGGTGCTCGAAGGCGAACGCGCGGTCGAAGCGGCTCGGCAGGTGATCGGGGCGACCGACCCGATCACCGCAGCTCCGGGCTCGATCCGTGGCGACTACGCGATCTCGGTCGGGCAGAACATGGTGCACGGTTCCGACTCCCCGGAATCGGCTGCGCGCGAGGTCGAGCTGTTTTTCCCGGGCGCGGCCTGATCCTGGCCTCCCGCTCGCCACAGCGGCGGGCGATCCTCGAGCAGCTCGGCGTCAGCTTCTCGGTTGTCACGGCGGACGTGGAGGAGCGCGAGCACGGGCCGGCGCAGGAGGTCGCTGCCGAGAACGCACGCCGCAAGGCAGAGCACGTCGCGGCCCGGCATCCCGATCAGCTGGTGCTCGGCGTCGACACCGTGGTCAGCCTCGACGGGACCCTGTACGGCAAGCCGGGCGACACCGCGGGTGCCCAGGCGACGCTGCGGGCGCTTTCGGGCCGCGAGCACACGGTTACGAGCGGGATCTGCCTGGTGTCGAGGTCCGGCAGCCGGGTGGCGACGGCCACCACCTCGGTCACGTTCAGGGCGCTCCCGCAGCCGCTGATCGAGTGGTACCTGGCCAGCCAGGAGTGGCACGGCCGGGCGGGTGGATACGCCATCCAGGGGCGTGGAGCCGCGCTCGTCTCGCGGATCGATGGCGACTACTGGAACGTCGTCGGGCTGCCGGTGACGACGCTGCTCGAACTGGAGCCCGCGCTCCTGCCCGGCGCCTGATCAGCTCCCGATCGCCTGCGGAAAGCGCAGGCGGCTGAGCGCCGCTCACGAGCTACTGCGAAATCTATATTTCCAGCGCATTTGCGGCCGACAGGGGGCATTCACGGCGTCCCGCGATGGGCGTGTTCGGCTACACTCGCGCAGCGGCGGCACCGCCGCAGGCTGGCTCGACGACGCCTGCCAGCGGGTCCGTGGCTGACCCATACCTCTAGATCGCTTCCATGGGCTTCTTCAGCTACCTGACAGGCTTCGGCGGCCGCGACATGGCCGTCGATCTGGGGACCGCCAACACGCTCGTGTACGTCCGGGGCCGGGGGATCGTGCTGTCGGAGCCGAGCGTCGTGGCTGTCGACTCGCGCACCGGTGAAGTCCACGCGGTGGGCATCGAGGCCAAGCGGATGCTCGGCCGCACGCCAGGCACGATTCAGGCCATCAGGCCGCTGAAGGACGGCGTGATCGCAGATTTCGAGGTCACCGAGGAGATGCTCAGGCATTTCATTCAGAAGGTGCACCAGAACCGATGGGCCCATCCCCGGGTCGTCGTGTGCGTCCCCAGCGGGGTGACCGGCGTCGAGAAGCGGGCCGTCGAGGAGGCCTGCCTCTCGGCCGGGGCGCGCCAGGCCTACCTGATCGAGGAGCCGATGGCCGCTGCCATCGGAGCGGGGTTGCCGGTAGGCGAACCGACCGGGTCGATGGTCGTCGACATCGGCGGAGGCACCAGCGAGGTGGCGGTCATCTCGCTGGGCGGGATTGTCGTCTCACAGTCGATCAGGGTGGGCGGCGACGAGCTCGACGAGGCGATCATGAACTACGTCAAGCGCGAGTACAAGCTCCTCATCGGGCAGCAGACAGCCGAGGAGGTCAAGCTCGAGATCGGCTCGGCGTTTCCCACCGGAGAGGAGGTCCAGGCCGAGATTCGCGGGCGCGACATGGTCTCGGGCCTGCCCAAGACGGTCGTCCTGACCAGCGAGGAGGTGCGCGGCGCGCTCGAGGAGCCCGTGATGCAGATCATCGACGCGGTCAAGGAGACGCTCGACCGTACGCCCCCCGAGCTGGCGTCCGACATCATGGATCGTGGCATCATGCTGGCCGGAGGAGGGTCACTGCTGCAGGGGTTGGAGGACCGTCTGCGTCACGAGACGCAGATGCCCGCGCACCTGGCCGAATCGCCGCTGACCTGTGTGGCGGTGGGATCCGGGAGGTCGCTGGAGGAGTTCGAGGCGATTCACCGTTCGAGCAAGAATTCACGCAATAGGCGCCACCGGTATTAGCTTGTGAGGGCGCCGATCGAGAACCTGGAGACACGGCCGTGCACTCAAAGCAAGTCCGCCGCCGGCGAGCCGTCGTCGCGGCGCTCGTTGCCGTCTCCCTGATCCTGCTGACCGCCTACTTCGGCGAGTCCGCCTCGAGCCCGCTGCATACACTGCAGCGGGGGATCGTGCAGGTCTTCTCGCCGATCGAGAAGGGCGCCAGCGTGGCCCTCTCGCCGGTCCGCGACATCGCGGGCTGGTTCTCCGACACCTTCAAGGCCAAGTCGGAGGTGGGCCAGCTCCGCAGCAAGGTCCACCTACTTCAGCGTCAGCTGGATGCCGCGCTCTACGCCGAGTCGCAGAACCAGCAGCTCCAGCGCCAGCTCGCCCTCGACAACACCGACGGCATCGCCTCCTACAAGCCGGTCTCGGCGCACGTGATATTCCGCGACCCCACCCTGTGGTACGCGACGATCCAGGTCGACAAGGGCTCAGACGACGGCGTCAAGGTCGGCGATCCGGTGACCGGGGACGGCGCGCTGGTTGGCCAGGTCACGCTTGTCGATCCGACTGTGTCGGTCGTCACGCTGATCACCGACCACACGATGGCAGTGGCCGCCGAGGTGCTCGACTCGAGCGGCGACCAGGGCTTGCTCGTCCCGGCGGTGGGCAACCCTGATCAGCTCGTCCTCCAGTACCTCCCGCGGACGGCCCCCGTCCAGGCGGGCCAGCAGGTCGTGACGGTCGGGTTCAAATCGGGCTCGCTGCAGGACATCTACCCGGCGGGGATTCCCATCGGTCAGGTGGCCAACGCCAACATCAACAACCTCTACAACAACGGCGAGGTGTCGGTGACGCCGACCGCCGACCTGCGCCACCTCGACGTCGTCCAGGTCCTGACCAGCCCGCACGCGCCGACGGCGAGGGCGCAGCTCCCGTGAACATCACGCTGGATCGCGAGTCGCTGCGGCTGCCGCTGCGTCTGATCCTGCTCGCCTTCGCGGCGGTGATCGTCCAAGAGGCGGCGATCTCACAGATCTCGATCTTCGGAACGAGCGCCGATCTCACACCGCTCGTAGTGATGAGCGTCGGCCTGCTCGCCGGATCGGTTGCCGGTGCGGTGATGGGCTTCGGGATGGGGCTGCTCGTCGACATGGTGCTCGTCCAGACCCTCGGGGTCACCTCGCTGCTCTACATCGCGATCGGCTACTGGGCGGGCCGGCTCCGCGAGCTGCGCGATCCTGCCCACGGCCTCGTACCAATGGGCATGGGCGCCGCGGCGACTGCCTTCGCCGGATTCGGCATGACCGTGATCCAGTTCCTGCTCGGCGTGGATGCACCGGTCAGCCTGCTGCTGGTACAGCAGATATTCATCGCCGTGCTCGTCAACACTCTGATCGCGCTTCCGGTGTATGCAGTCGTCCGCCGGGTCGTGGCTCCGGTGTTGCCCGAGGACCCGACGCGGCGGCGTCGCCGCCGCGCCTACACGACCGGCGGCCTCAGCCCGCTGCAGGCTTCGGCGGCGCGGGCGGGCTCCAGGGCGCGTCCTTCGCGATGATCCAGGTGCCCGAGGAACGGCGGCCCCCGCTTACGCCGCAGCTCGCGCTGCGCGTGGCCGTCATCGGCAGCTTTGCCCTGGCGATGTTCGCGATCATCTTCTTCCGACTCTGGTTCCTGCAGATACTCTCGGGCCAGGCCTACGCGCGCCAAGCCCAGGTCAACCGGGTGCGCGACATCGATATCCCCGCACCGCGCGGTCAGATCGTCGACCGCAGCGGGAATATCTTGGTGAATTCCAAGCCGGCGACCGCCGTGCAGGTCTCCACCCCAGACCTCCCCGTAGCGCTCAGCGTCTCGACCGTCACCCATCCGCCGGCCCGCGACCAGGCGCTCTACACCAGGCTGGCACACGTGCTTGGCAAGCCGACCGTGCCGAGTCGCTGTGAGATCGACCTCACCTCCTCCGGGAGGGTGTATCGCTATTACCCGCGCTTGTCGCCGATCGCCTGCGCCATCTCCCAGGGCTACGCCAAGCTCCCCTACGCCAACGTCACGGTCGCCACCGACGTCAGCAACGACACCCTCTTCTATCTAAAGGAGAACCAGCTCCGGTTCCCCGGGGTGCAGATCGAGCAGGTGTGGCTGCGCACCTATCCGCTCGACGACGTCGCCGCCCAGCTGTTCGGGACAGTGGGACAGATCTCGCCGACTGAGCTACACGATCCGCGCTTCCGGGGGCTGGCGCGGAGCGCGGTGGTCGGCCAGTCCGGGCTCGAGTGGTACTACAACCGCTACCTGCAGGGCATCGATGGCGCCGAGAAGGTTCAGGTGGACGCCTTTGGGCGGTTCACCGGCGTCGAGGGCCAGGTCAGACCGGTGCCCGGTCACAACCTGAAACTCTCGCTCGACGTCGGACTTCAGAGGGCTGGCGAGGCGGCGCTGGCGACCTCGATCGGCCGCAATGCGGGCAACGGCGGTGCGTTCGTGGCCTTGAACCCCCAGACCGGCGAGGTCTACGCGATGGGCTCGAACCCTTCGTTCAATCCCAACGTGTTCACCCATCCGATCAGCACGTCGCGCTTCGACCAGCTGTTCGGGCCCTCCACCGACTACCCCCTGATCAACCGCGCGATCCAGAGCGCCGGACCGACCGGCTCGACCTTCAAGCCGATCACCGCGACGGCGGCGCTCCAGAGCGGCGCCTGGAGCGTGTCCGACGTCTATGACGACACGGGTACGTTCTGCGTAGGCTCGGGAGGCGCCCAGCAGTGCCGGCACAACGCCGGCGGAGCGGTCGACGGCTCGCTGGATCTCCTCGACGCGCTCAAGGTCTCCTCGGATGACTTCTTCTACAACCTGGGTGCTCTGACCAATGCCGATCCTGTGACCCACCCGGACGGAGGCGCGCTTCAGCAATGGGCACGGGGGTACGGCATAGGCGAGCCAACCGGGATCGATGTCGGGGGAGAAGTGTCGGGGACGCTGCCCACCCCGAACTGGCGCGCACAACGCAACCGGCTCGAGGCCGAATGCGACAGCGCGACAGGCCCGCGCCCGCTCTTCCCCACCCATCCGCACCACAAGCTCCCGCCAGGCGGCTGCGGGATCGCCGACGGCACCAACCGGCCGTGGTCGATCGGCGACAACATCTCGCTCGCGGTCGGCCAGGGCGACGTTCAGGTCACCCCCCTTCAGCTAGCCGTTGCCTATTCGGCGATCGCCAACGGCGGCACGGTCGTCCGGCCTCACATCGGGCTCGACGTCGAGCAGCCTGACGGCACCGTGCTTCAGCGGATCGAGCCGCCCGCGGTCAGGCAGCTGAGCATCAACCCGATCTACCTGGAGACGATCCGGGCGGGTCTGCGCGCCGCCGCCTCGCAACCGGGCGGCACCTCGGCCGACGTGATGGGCAGCTTCCCCCAGCAGGTCTACGGCAAGACCGGCACCGCGCAGTACACCGGCCAGAACGACTACTCGTGGTACGCGTGCTTCGTCCCTCAGTGGGCGACAGGCAAGCCGATCGTCGTCGTGGTATGGGTCGAGCAGGGCGGCTTCGGCGCCGTGGCCGCGGCGCCGGTCGCGCGCCAGATCCTGTCCCAGTGGTTCTTCGGCCGCCCGGGGCCGTTCGTGGCCGGCACATCGAGGACATTGTGAGCGTCCGGGCGCCGACGAGCGCGATCCAGCCCGTCGAAGAGGCGCGCGCGATCAGTCTCGTTTCGCTTCTGCGGATCGATCCGCTGCTCATGGTGGCGGCCCTGGGGCTCGTCGCATGCTCGCTCGTCACGCTGCACGGGGCGACCCGAGCCTCAGGCAGCTACTACGTCACGCGGCAGGCGCTCTACGCGGCGGCCGGCTTGGTCGTCGCGCTGGCGCTCGCACGGACTGACTACTCACGGCTGCGCCGGTACAAGCTGGGGCTCTACGGAGCGATGATCGCGCTGAACGTGATCGTGTTCGCGATGCCGGCGGTCCGCGGTTCGCGGCGCTGGATCCCCCTCCCGCTCCTTCAGTTCCAGTCATCGGAGTTCGGAAAGATCCTCCTGATCACGGCGCTGGGAGCGTTCGCCGCCGACCGCGCCCGCAGGCTGCACGAGCGGCGCACGACGGCGCGGATCATGCTGCTCTCGCTGCTGCCCGCGCTGCTCGTGATCCCCCAGCCCGACCTGGGGACCGGCATGGTGTACGTCGCCGTGGGGCTCATGATCCTGTTCGTCGCGGGGACCTCGTGGAAGCAGCTCACTGCGCTGCTGGCCATGTTCGTCGCGTCGATCGCGATCGTGTTGGCCGGCGCGCCGGCGCTTGGCGTGCACGTCCTGAAGCCCTATCAGGTGCAGCGCCTAACCGGCTTTGTCAACCCGTCGAGCGCCCCGGGAAGCGCCACTTACAACATCCACGAATCGCTGATCGCGGTCGGGTCGGGGGGCAAGAGCGGCCGGGGAGTGAAGGGGGCCAGCCAGACCAACCTACACTTCCTTCCGGAGAACCAGACCGACTTCATCTTCGCGGTCGTCGGCGAAACCTATGGTTTTGCCGGTGCGGCGCTCGTGCTCTCGCTCTACGCGCTGCTCATCTGGCGCTCGCTCCGAATTCTGATGATGGCCAAGAACCTCTACGGCACGCTGATCGCCGGCGGCATCCTCGCGATGCTGATGTTCCAGGTGTTCGTGAACGTCGGTATGACGATCGGCATCATGCCGATCACCGGGGTGCCGTTACCGCTGATGAGCTATGGCGGATCATCTGTGCTGGTGACGTTCATCGCGCTCGGGCTTTTGCAATCGATCCACGTGCAGGCGCGAATAGCCAACGCGTCGAAGACCCGAGCGATCGTTTCGTGAATTCGGTGAGCTGCAGCCCTGGCTGGGCGCGGCCGAGGGCCGGCGCCTCCCTGGCGCCGTCCGCGGCTGCCGCCGGTTTGGCGCGGCTCCACCACAACAGGCCGCGCGGCGCCCTGGCGCCAGCGCGGCCCAATCAAAAAGGACTGAAGACAATTGAAGAAGCAAGTACTGGTCAGCGTCGACCGCGGGGAAACGCGGGTGGCGCTGCTCGAAGCGGCCGGAACGGTCGCCGCGCGCAAGCCCGCATCGGGCTCCTCGGGACGCAGACGTAAGCCCGCTAAGCCGAGCGCCGGCTACAAGGTCGCCGAGCTCTATCTGGAGCGGCGGGGCGCACGCTCGATCGTCGGCAACATCTACAAGGGGCGCGTCGACAACGTGCTGGCCGGCCTCGAGGCCGCGTTCGTCGACATCGGGCTCGAGAAGAACGGTTTCCTGCACGTCGACGAAATCGTGCTTCCCGGAGTCGAGGCGCCCCGGCGCGGGCGAGGATCCTCGCGTGACGGACGGGAGATCACGGGCATGCTCAAGCCCGGCCAGGAGGTGGTCGTACAGGTCGTCAAGGACCCGCTGAAGACGAAAGGAGCGCGCCTGTCGATGGAGCTGACGATCGCCGGGCGCTACATGGTGTATGCACCTTTCGGAGAGGGCGTGGGCGTCTCGCGGCGCCTGGATGAGAAGGAGCGCGAGCGGCTGCGCAAGGAGGCGGCGAAGTTGAACCTGGGCGGTGCCGGGGCGATCATCCGCACCTCGGCGCTTGGCGCGAAGCGGGCGGACCTCGAGCGAGAGCTCGTCTACCTGCTGAAGCTCAACGAGGTGCTCCAGAAACGCGTGGCGGAATCGCGGGCTCCGGCTCTCGTCTTTCAGGAGGCCGACCTGTCGGTGCGGGTCGTGCGCGACGTGTTCTCCGCCGAGTTCGAGCGCGCGGTGGTCGACGACGCCAAGCAGCACCACCGGCTCGTGTCGTTCTTCTCGCGTACCGCGCCCGACCTGGTCGAGCGAGTGGAGCTGTGGGAGGAGCCGGAGCCGATGTTCAGCGCGTTCGGGATCGAGGAGGTGCTCGACTCGACGCTGTCGCGCCGGGTGGACCTGCCGAGCGGCGGCTACCTGATGATCGACTACGCCGAGGCGCTGACCGTGATCGACGTCAACACGGGCTCGTTCGTGGGACGCGGCAAGAGCGCACGGCTCGAGGACACGATCACCAAGACCAACCTGGAGGCGGCGGACGAGGTCGTCCGCCAGCTGCGCCTGCGCGACATTGGCGGGATCATCGTGATCGACTTCATCGACATGGCGCGGGCGCGCAACCGCGACGCCGTGCTGGGAGCGCTGCGAAAGGCGCTGGACGAGGATCGGACGAAGACCTTCGTGGTCGAGATCTCGCCGCTCGGGCTGGTCGAGATGACGCGCCAGAACGTCACGGATGGCGTGCGGGAGATCATGACCCGGCCCTGTCCCACGTGTGCTGGGGAGGGCGTGATCAAGTCCGAGGAGACGATTGCGATCGAGTTCGAGCGGCGGATGCGGGAGCTGGCAGCCGGGAACAAGACAGAGGCGATCCTGATCCAGATGAACCCGCGGGTCTCCGGCGAGTTCACCCGGGACGACGCGCGCGTTCTGCGGGCGGTCGAGGAGGAGACCGGCAAGCTGTTCGTGTTCGAGGGCTCCGAGGGGCTGCCCCTCGAGCACTTCGCGGTGCTGCTCGAGGCGAGCCGGGACGAGGTCCTCGAGCGCGCCGTCCCGTTCCGGGTCGGCGAGGAGGTCTACGTCGAGATCGTCGAGCCGCACATGTACAACACGGGCGACGCCGTCGGGAAGGTCGACGGTTACGTGATCTCGGTGGTCGGCGGCGGGCCGTACGTGGGCGAGAAGCACCTCGTGCGAATAGAGGAGGCCGGCCGGACCGCGGCGCTCGCGTCGCTGGTCGATGCCAAACCCGGGCCGAGCGGCGGATCGAGTGGTCCGGGCGATGGCTTGGCATCGCCGGACGGCCGAAGCGATGGCCTACAATCGAAGCCTCGGCGCCGTGGCCGCAGAGGTGGACGGCGCCGTTCCGGCGTCAAGGCCGAGTCTGCCCAGGCCTCGTCCAAGAGCTCCTCGAAGTAGGCATGTACGCGATCGTCAAGACAGGTGGAAAGCAATACCGCGTCGAGCAGGGCGAGTCCCTGGTCGTGGAGCGTCTGCGCGGCTGCACCGAGGGCGACACCGTCGCGCTCTCGCCGCTCCTCTACGTCGACGGCGACTCGGTTCTGGACGGTGACGAGCTCGGCTCGGTGAGCGTGTCCGCGCGCGTGGTCGGACACGAGCGCGGGCCCAAGCTGCGGATCGTCAAGTTCAAGCCCAAGCGCGGCTACAAGCGCCGCACCGGCCACCGTCAGGAGCTGACCCGGCTCGAGGTGACCGAGATCAAGCTGGCCACGCGGCGCGCCCGCGGCGGGGCGACGGAGAAGGCCGCGGGGGAGATGGCGGCGGAGAAGGCCGCGGCGGAGAAGGGAGCGGCGAAACCGGCGGCCGGTGTCGGCGAGGCGGCCGCCCCCAAGCCGGTGCGCGCGTCGCGGCCCGCGACGGGCAAGGCGCCCGCCGCTCGCAAGCCGCGCGACGCCGGTGCCGCAACCGAGAGCAAGCCGCGCGCCCCTGGTGCCGCAACCGAGGGCAAGCCGCGCGCCCCTGGTGCCGCAACCGAGGGCAAGCCGCGCGACGCTGGGGCGCCTGCCGCTCGCAAGCCGCGCGCCCCCAAGCCCAAGCCGACGCCGAAGGAGGAGACCGATGGCACATAAGAAGGGCCTTGGCTCATCACGCAACGGGCGCGACTCGCAGGCCAAGCGGCTGGGAGTCAAGGTGTTTGCCGGGCAGACGGTCTCGGGCGGCGAGATCATCGTGCGCCAGCGCGGCACCCGCTTCAAGCCGGGCGACGGCGTCGGGATCGGCAAGGACGACACGCTCTATGCCCGCGCGGCGGGGACGGTCGCGTTCCAACGCGGGCGCGCGGGCCGCGTGGTGTCTGTGAAGCCGAACGAGTAAACGCCGCTTGCCCCGCTCAGAAGGGGGGTGAAAACTCAAACGATGGCGCTCTACATGTCATATGCACATGTCAGGCGCCAAAGTTCGGCTGGCTGACGTCGCCGGGCGTCAGTGGGGAAGGGTGACGCGGGGTCAGCTGCGGGCGCTCGCTGACGATTCCCGTATCCAGCGCTGGCTGCGCCAGGGCTACATCCATCGCATTCTTCCCACCGTCTACGCCGTCGGACACCGCGCCCCCGACCCGATCGCCGATCTGGCTGCGGCGTTGCTCTACGCCGGTCCCGGCGCCGCCCTCAGCCACGCAACCGCCGCCTGGTGGCTCGATCTCGTCGACGAGAAGCCCCGCAAGATCCACGTCAGCACGCCGCGCCGCTGCCGGTCCCTTCCCGGCATAGAGGTTCATGAGCGGCGGCGCTTCGAACGGATCAGCCACAACGGCCTGCCCGCCGTACCGCTTCCCCAGACCCTGCTCGACCTGGCTTCGACAGCCTCTGACCGCATCCTCCGGCGCGCTCTGGCCAAGGCCGACTACCGGGGGGTCCTCGACGTACCGGCGCTCGAGTGCGCGCTTGGCAAAGGTCGCCCGGGCAGCGCCAGCCTTCGTGCCGCCCTCCAGCACCACCAGCCGCAGCTTGCCCACACGAGGAGCGGCCTCGAGGTCATCTTTTTCGAGCTGTGCGAGTCAGCCGGGCTGCCGCTGCCCGAGGTCAACGTCCGGGTAGCCGGGTGGGAAGTGGATGCGCTATGGCGTGCAGAGCGTGTCGTCGTGGAGCTCGACGGCTACGACAACCACCGCAGCCCAGCCCAGGTGAGGCGCGACCGCCGCAAGGACCTCGCGCTGCGGGCGGCTGGGTTGGTGCCGCTCCGATACACGGAGGAGCAGGTCGCCGGCCAGCCGGCCGCGGTCACGGCCGACCTCACGGCGGCGCTCATCCGTCCTGCGCCGTCGGCCTGACGAGGATCTCGTTGACATCGACGTGGGACGGCTGCTCGAGCGCGAACATCACCGCACGTGCGATGTCGTCTGGCTCGAGGGCCTGCGAGGGGCGGCTCTCGAAGAACGGCGTGTCGACCATTCCGGGCTCGATCAGCGTCACCCGCACGCCGGTTCCGTTGAGCTCCTGGCGGGCCGCTTCGCCCATCGCGGTGACCGCCCATTTGGTGGCCGAGTAGAGCGATCCGGGCAGCGCGCGACGCCCCGCCACCGATCCCGTGAGGAGCAGGTGGCCGCGGGACTCCTTCAGCGCGGGCAGCGTCGCCCGGATCGTCAGCGCGGCGCCATAGACGTTGGTCAGCACCATCGAGCGCCAGTGGTCGGGGTCGGACTCGAGGAAGCCCCGGGGGGCGCCGAAGCCGGCGTTGGCAAACGCGGCATCGAGCCGGCCAAAGGTGTCCAGGCAAGCCGCCACCAGCGAACGCTGGGCCTCCCAGTCGGTCACATCGCACCCGACAGCGAGCGCCCGTTCGGGGCCACCAAGCTCATCAGCCAGCGCGGCGAGCCGGTCGAGCGAGCGTGCGCCAAGCGCGACGCGATAACCCGCAGCCGCCGCGTGCCGGGCGGTCGCCGCCCCGATGCCGCTCGAGGCTCCGGTGATCAAGAGGACGCGGTCACTCACGCTTGGCCTCCGCTCGCCATCCGGGCTCGCATTATGGAGGCCGCGTGAGTCATCGAGCTGGCAGCATCGAAGCAGATGCAGGATCGAGCCCGCATTGAAGTCCGAGCCGGCGCCGGCGGCGACGGCTGCCTCAGCTTCCGCCGGGAAGCTCACGTGCCCAGAGGGGGTCCCGACGGCGGGGATGGCGGGCGCGGCGGCGACGTGGTGCTCGTCTGCGATGACTCGATGCGCGACCTCGAGCGCTACCGCCGCCGCAGCCAGTTCAAGGCGGGCCCGGGCGGCCACGGTCAGGGCGCTCTGCGGCACGGCCGCGATGGCGAGACGCTCGAGCTTCCGGTGCCGCCGGGAACCCAGGCGCTCGTCGAGCACGACGGCACCCGAGTTGACCTCGTGAGGCCCGGACAGCGGGTGACGATCGCCCGTGGCGGTCCGGGCGGCCGCGGCAACAAGCGCTTCGCGGGCCCGACCTACCAGACGCCCCGCTTCGCCGAGCGCGGTCTGCCGGGCGATGAGACATGGGTCACGCTGCAGCTGAAGCTGATCGCCGATGTCGGGCTGGTCGGGCTGCCCAACGCGGGGAAATCGTCGCTGCTCTCCCGCCTCACGCGGGCGCACCCCAAAGTCGCCGATTATCCGTTCACGACGCTCGAGCCGGTCCTTGGGACGCTCGAGAGCGAGGAACGCCAGCTCGTGGTCGCGGACATCCCGGGTCTGATCGAGGGCGCTTCGGGCGGAGCCGGTCTCGGGCACGAGTTCCTGGCTCACATCGAGCGCACGCGGCTCCTCGTCCACGTCCTCGACCTGGCCCCGCTCGACGGATCCGATCCGGACCGAAACCACGAGATCGTCGAGCGAGAGCTCGCACTCCACGAGCCGGCACTGGCGCGGCTGCCGCGCGTGCTGGCGCTGTCCAAAGCCGACCTCGTCGACGAACCGGCCCGGGAGGAGCAGCGCGCCCACTGGCAGGCGCGCCTCGGGCCCGAAGCGTCGGTGATCGTCACCTCCTCGGTGAGCGGTCTGGGGCTGGGAGAGCTCGCGGCCGAGCTCACGCGGCAGGTGCCGGGATTGCCCGAGACCGAGGACGAGCCAGCGCCGCCGGCGACCGACGGCGAGCTCGCCGAGCACCGCGTGTTCCGCCCCGCCGCCGATCGCTCGTTCGAGGTCCGCCAGGTGGCAGAGCGCGGGTACGCGGTCACAGGTTGGGGAATCGATCGTCTTCTCGCGCGCTACGACCTCGACAACGACGAGGCGCTCGCGCATCTCGAGCGGCGGCTTCGCGGAATCGGCGTGATCGACGCGCTGCTGGAGGCCGGCTTCAAGCCGGGGGACGAGGTCGAAATCGCAGGCGTTATCTTCGACCTCGACCCCGAGCGGTAACATCGGGCCGGGAGGGCTCGCCGGAGAGGAGACCAAGTTGCGTCGCATCGCCGTAGTCGCCGCGCTCGCCGTTGCCGGGATGTCTCTGCCCGGCGCTGCGTCGGCCAAGGTGCTTCGCGTCGGCACCTACCACGGGCTCAAGGGCCAATATCGGTCGATCCAGGCGGCGGTCGATGCTGCCAAGCCCGGCGACTGGATCCTGATCGGCCCGGGTGACTACAAAACGACCTCGAGCCGTGTGGCCAGCGACAGCGCCGACAAGTTCCCGACGGCCGTCCTGATCACCAAGCCGCGCCTCCGGCTGCGCGGCATGAACCGCAACAAGGTGATCGTCGACGGCACGACGACCGGTCCAGCGTGCAACCGGATCAAGGCGGATCAGAACTTCGGCCCCGGCACTTCCAATGGACCGGCGGGGCTCAACGGGATCATGGTGTTCGAGGCCGACGACGTGTGGGTGCAGAACCTGACCGCCTGCAACTTCCTGGGGGGAGCCGACGCAGCCGGCAACGAGATCTGGTGGAACGGGGGTGCGGACACGGGAGGAGCGACCACGCCTTCCATTCACGGCTGGGGGTTCTACGGCTCCTACCTGAACGCGACCAGCACCTACTACCAAGACGAGAAGACCGCCGCCGCATACGGGATCTTCTCGAGCAACTGGAGTGGGGGCACGTGGGACCACACGTACGCCAGCAACTTCAACGACTCCGGCTATTACATCGGAGCCTGCGTCAACCAATGCGATCAGGTGGTCGACCACGCCTGGGCCGAGTACAACGCGCTCGGCTACTCGGGCTCCAATTCGGGCGGGAATCTCGTCGTCGAGAACTCGGAGTGGGACAACAACGAGACGGGGTTCTCGACCAACAGCCAGAACGGTGACAACCCGCCGCCTCAGGACGGCGCGTGCCCGAACAACGGCATCAGCCCGATCACCCACACCCACTCGTGCTGGGTGTTCATGCACAACTATGTGCACGACAACAACAACCCCGACATACCGAGCGCAGGCCTGGCCGGAGGCGGCCCGGTGGGCACCGGCATATCGCTCGCGGGCACCCGCGACGACACCGTCGTCGACAACCGGATCACGGGCAACAAGGCCTGGGGCGTGAGCATCACTCCGTTCCCGGACAGCGGTCCACCATGCACGGGCGGCACGAGCGGTCCGGGTGGCCAGCCGGCCTGCGTGTACGACCCGTGGGGCAACGCAATCCTCAACAACACCTTCACCGACAACGGCGGCTACAAGAACCCCACCAACGGCGACATCGCGCTCACCAACTTCGAGCCCGGGCCCACCAACTGCTTCGCCGGAAACATCGACACCGGCGGCCCGCTCACCACATCGCCCTCCAACGCCGAGCAGATGTACCCGACGTGCAACGGCCAGACGGTCCCGCCGAGCGACACCACTCCCGGCGGGGCGATGTTCACCGAGGAGGTCGCCTGCGACTCGACGCTTTACCTGCCGCTGGTCGGAAAGGCCCCATGCCTGCCCAGCGACAGCTATCCACGTCGCACACAGGTCGTCATGCACCCGCTGCCGGCGGCCGAGGACCTGCCGAGCATGCCGAACCCGTGTGCCGGCGTGCCCGCGAACCCGTGGTGCCCGGCGCACGGGGCCAAGCGCAAGCACACGGCCAAGCACAAAGCCAAGCGTAAGCACAATCACGGCCGCACGAGCATCCGCCGCCACGACCGCGACCCCGACGTCGGCGGGCACGAGCCTTAGGACCCGCGCCCCGCGGCAAAGGGCTGCGCCCGAGACTAGCCCGGGCGACAGCGGCGCGGCCACCGCTGCCGGGCGACAGCGGCGCGGTCGCCGCTGAGCCCGGGGCCTCGAGGTCAGCGCCTACCCTGTCCACGCATGAGCAGCGTCGTGGTCAAGCTCGGCTCGAGCATCGTCGTTGACGAGGCCGGCGAAGTCCGCCGCCAGGTGCTCGAGGACCTCTGCGATCAGCTGGAGCAGCTCTACAGCTCGGGCCGCCAGCCCGTGGTCGTGACCAGCGGCGCGATCGCGCGCGGGATGGGGGTGCGGAGCATTCCCCTCCGTCCGCGAGCCATCGACGAGCTCCAGGCGGCAAGCGCAGTGGGGCAGGGCAAGCTCTATCGCGTCTACGACGAGCTTCTCGACCGTCGCGGAGTCCCCACTGCCCAAGTCCTCCTGACCTTTTTCGACATGAGCGCCCGGACGCACTACGTCAACGCGCGGCAGACGCTGCGCAAGCTGCTCGACTGGCGGATCGTCCCGGTGATCAACGAGAACGACACGACGGCGACCGACGAGATCTCATTTGGTGACAACGACTTCCTCGCCGCCCAGGTAGCGATCCTGCTCGGGTCTGAGCTGCTCCTGCTGCTGACCGACGCAGAGGGCGTGTTCACGGCGGACCCGCGCCTGGACCCAGGCGCCCAGCTCGTGCCGGACGTCGAGGACTTCCAGCGACTCGAGGAGCTCGATATCGGTCATGCCACCTCGCCGATCGGCTCGGGCGGGATGCGCTCCAAGGTCGTGGCGGCCGAGATGGCGACGGCGGCCGGCATCCCCACCGTGATCGCGAGCGGCCTTCAGGCGGGAACGATCCTGGCCGCCGTGGCGGGCGATTCCGTAGGTACGCGGTTCGAGGCGCGTGAGGGGCGTTATTCGAGCTTCAAGCTCTGGCTGCGCTACGCAAAGCCGACGCGCGGCCGGGTGCTGATCGACGCGGGCGCAGCGCGGGCGCTGCGGGAAGGCGGCACGAGCCTGCTGCCCGTCGGCGTACTCGACGTGGTCGGGTCCTTTGACGCCGGAGACGCGGTGGAGATCGCGCACGACGGCGCGCCAGTCGGCAAGGGAATCAGCAACTACTCGGCGGCCGAGCTCCGCCAGGTCAGGGGGCTGAAGTCGGCAAAGGTGCGCGAGCTGCTTCCGCGCGCCTCCGAGGAGGCGATCCACCGCGACTACTTCGTGCTCACCTGAGGGCGTCCTAAGCTTTACGGATGGCCACCACCACGCTGACGGTTGCCGAGACGTGTGCCGCCGCCAAGCGCGCGGCGCGCGTGCTGGCCACCCTCTCCTCGAGCGTCCGCAACGGCGCGCTGGCGGCGATCGCGGACGCGCTGGAGGCCAGGGCCGAGGAGATACTCCACGCCAACGGGCGAGACATGGAGGCCGGGCGCGAGAGCGACCTCACGCCCGCGCTGGTGGATCGCCTGCGGCTCGACGAGCCGCGGCTGGCCACGATCGCCGGCCAGGTGAGGGATATCGCCGCGCTGCCCGATCCCGTCGGCGAGGTGATCGAGGGCCGCCGGCTGGCCAACGGCCTAGAGGTACGGAAGGTGCGGGTGCCTCTGGGGGTCGTCGCTGTGATCTATGAAGCGCGTCCGAACGTGACGATCGATGCCTCAGCGCTTTGCCTGAAGTCCGGCAACGCGATCGTCCTGCGTGGCTCCTCGATGGCTGCTCACTCCAACGCAGCCCTGGCCGGAGTGGCGGTCGACGCGGCGCTCGAGGCCGGACTCCCCGACGGTTCGCTCAGCCTGATTGGGGGAGGTGGCCACGAGGAGCTAGAGCAGCTGGCAACCCAAGAGGGCGCCGTCGACTTGATCATCCCGCGCGGTGGCGAGGGCTTGAAGGCGGCGTTGAAGGGAGTGGCCACAGTCCCGGTGATGTATGCGGCGTCGGGAAACTGCCACGTCTACGTCGACCAGCATGCCTCGCTCGAGGATGGGCTCGCCATCACGCTGAACGCGAAGACACAGCGTCCGAGCGTGTGCAACGCGGCCGAGACGCTGCTCGTGCATGAGGCCGTCGCGGAGGAGTTCCTGCCAAGGATGCTCGCCGCGCTACACGATGCCGGGGTCGACCTGCGCGGCGATGACCGTGTGCGCGCTCTCGCCGGAGCGGTGCCGGTCGCCGAGGCCGGCGAGGAGGATTGGGCCACCGAATATCACGCCTTGACCCTGGCTGTGGGAGTTGTCGACTCGGTCGAGGAGGCGATCGAGCATGTCAACCTCTATGGCTCGGGCCACTCCGACGCGATCGTGACGCGGGACACCGAAGCGGCTCGCGCGTTCGAGCTCGGAGTCGACTCGGCATGCGTGTACGTCAATGCCTCGACGCGGTTCACCGACGGATCGGAATTTGGGATGGGAGCCGAGATCGGGAACTCGACCCAGAAGCTGCACGCCCGCGGACCGATCGGGCTACGGGAGCTCTGCACGTTCAAGTACCTGGTGCAGGGCTCCGGCCACATCCGCGCGTGAGGGCCGCAGCCAGGATGCACCGCGGCCGAGGGCCCAGGGGGACGGAGTGAGGCGCGCCGGGGCGGGGCGGCGCAGCCACTGACGACGTGCGTCTCGGGATCCTGGGCGGAACCTTCAATCCGCCACACCTCGGTCACCTCGTCTGTGCCCAGGAGGCATACCTTCAACTCGAGCTGGAACGAGTCATCCTGATGCCCGCGCACGTCCCGCCCCACAAGGCAATCGCCGAGGAGCCGGGGATCGAGCACCGGGTCGAGATGTGCCGCCTGGCGATCGGGGGCGACGGCGCGCGGATGGAGGTCAGCGAGCTGGAAGCGCGCCGGGCGGGAACGTCGTACACGGTCGATACCCTTGAGGAGCTGCGAGCCGACCACCCGGACAACGAGCTGTACCTGATCGTTGGCGGAGATATCGCAGCTGGCCTGGGCGATTGGCGGCGAGCCCGAGCGGGTGCTCTCGCTGGCCCGCCTGGCCGTCGCAGCGCGCCCGGGCACCGATCAGGCGAGCATCGAGACCACGCTGAGCCGGCTCGAAGGTGGCGAGCAGGCGAGGCTCTTCGACATGCCTCGGATCGGGATCTCCTCGACGATGCTGCGTAGACGCATGCGGTCGGGGGTGCCGACCACATATCTGATGCCGGACGTCTGTCCGCGCCTACATCGATCGACACGGCCTGTACCGGGGTAGCCCGGCGCGTGAGGACCCAGAGCAGCTTGTCGAAGCGATCTCCGGAGCTTGCCTCGCGACCGCAAGGCAACCGACATCGTGTCGCTCGACCTGCGCGGAGATCGTCAGCTACACCGACTACTTCGTGATCTGCACCGGGCGCAGCGACCGCCAGACCAAGGCGATCGCCGACGCGATCCACGAGGGGATGAAGGGGGACCACGGGATCCTTCCCCACCGCGTGGAGGGCCGCACGGAGGCGCGCTGGATCCTGATGGACTACCTGGACGTGGTGGTCCACGTGTTCACGACCGAGGCGCGCGAGTACTACCGGCTCGAGCAGCTGTGGGGCGAGGCCCCGGCGTCGCGCGACGCGGTGGGCGTGTCGGGCTAGCGGCTGACGCGCGGCAGGGCGGGCTGCTCGCAGCGCAGCGGCGAGGCGCGCGCCTGCGGATCCGCAGGCCGTCCGGTAGCGTTGCCCGCATGCCACAACCGCCGCAGATCCTCCCCACCCAGATCCCGGAAGGAACCGCTCCGGGCGTGTCCTACCGGACTCGAGGGCGAGCTCGTGCCCGTCCTGCACATGCAGCTCGACGGAAGCGTGCCGGTGTACTTCGAGCACCACGTGCTGCTCTGGAAGTACCCGGAGCTCGAGATCGGGCTGCACCCGCTTGAAGAAGGGGCTCAAGCGCAGGGTGTTCGGTGGGATGCCGCTGCTCCTGCTCGAGGCGCAGTCCGCCGGTGAGGTGGCCTTCAGCCGCGACGCTCCCGGACACATCGTCGCGCTGCACCTGGCCGCCGGACAGGGTCTCGTCGTGCGCGAGCATCAGTTCCTCGCCGCAACCGGCGCAATCGAGTACGACTACAGCCGCATCAAGGGCTTCGCGAACATGCTCTATGGCGGCGGATTCTTCGTCGACGAGTTCCTGGCCGGTGGCCAGGACGGTGTCGTGTGGGTGCACGGCTACGGGAACGTGTTCGAGAAGCAGCTCGAGGCGGGCGAGACGATCGACATCGAGCCGGGAGGCTGGGTCTACCGCGACCACTCGGTCCAGATGCAGCAGGAGGTGTACGGGTTCAAGACGGGGCTGCTGGGAGGGGCGGGAAACCTGGTGTTCAACCGCTTCACCGGCCCTGGCCGGGTCGGTCTCCAGAGCGCGTACTACCACCCACCAGTCCAGGAGGGGGCGGGGGGAGCCTCGCAGCGCGGGGGCAGGGACCTGATCGGTGGCATCGTCGGCGGCCTGCTCGACAACTAGGTATCGATCGGTGTCCAGCGTCGGGGGCACGGGCGAAAGCCATTACCCCGCGGGTCATCTCGCGGCACATCCGCTACCGCCCGGGATAGTCGCCGCGCTCGGGCTGAGCGGATATCAGCTCCTGGCCGATATCGGTGGCGTGGGGGCGGGCCGGCTGGGCTCACATGCCTTCCTGCTCGTTGCGCCGGATCCCGGGCCGGGGCTGACCGATCTCGGAACCCAGATCTCATTGCACCAAGGGCGGCTGCGTGACGAGGCCGAGGCGAACGCGTTCATGCAGCTGGCCGCCCACCTCGGATACCTGAGGCTCTCGGGCTACCGGCTGGCCCCCGAGCGAGCAGGTCTGCGAAGCAAGCTCGCGGTGGTCGATCCGGGGACCGGCGCGATCGCGATGACGATTCCCGCCAGGCACCCGGGCCGGCTGTTCGGCGGCAGTGGCGGCGCCTCGCGGCTGCTGGCCGCGATCCGTGCGCTGCCGCGTCCCGGGCAGCCGCCCGACGCCCAGAATCCAGAGCTGATGCGCGAAGTCCTGCTCGCTCTGGCGCTGGCCGACCAGGAGCTCAGCGGAGCCCAGGCAGCCGAGGTGGCGGACCGGGCCCTCGAGCTCGTGCGCGGCGGGGGGGCGAGCGATCCGGTTGCGGCGATCGAGGCGGCCAAGTCGCAGTCAGGGGGAAATCAGTGAGGCGGGTTCCGATCATCAGCGTCCTGGTCGTCGCGGCGCTGGTCGGCGGCGGGCTCTCAGCGGCCAAGGTCCCGAACGGGTGCAAGGACAGCACCCGCCGGGCGGCAAGGCTGTCGCCTGCCGCGGCGCGGGCGGCCGTGGTGTGTCTGTTCAACCGCCAGCGCACCGGCCGCGGCCTCCCGCCACTCAAGCAGGCGGGAAAGCTCGACCGCTCCGCGCAGGGCTGGACCGATCACATGGTGGCAAGCGGGGACTTCAGCCACGGCAACGATTTCGCCAGCCGGTTCACGGCCGAGGGCTACCACTGGCGGGCGGCGGGGGAGAACATCGCGGCCGGCCAGGAGACGCCGGCGGCGGTGGTGGCAGCGTGGATGGCGAGCACCGGTCACTGCCGGAACATCCTGGATCCCGACTTCCGCGACGTCGGCATCGGGCTCAGCACGAAGCCGGTTCGCTGGGACACCGCACCGGTGACCTGGACCGCCGACTTTGGAACGCGGATGGGTCAGTCGCTCCCCTCGCACGACACCAAGCCGGCAGACGGCTGCCCGTATCGCTGAGGGGGGGCGCGGTGGCGCGGCGCCTCCGGGGCGCCCGGGCGCGGCGCCTCCTGGGCGCCCCGCGCCCACGCACCTCGGTGGCGCTCCGCTCGAAGGGCGCCCCTGGCGCCCCGCCTCAGGCGTTGCCCAGCAGCACCCCGGCGGCCACGATCAGTGCGCCGCCCAGCGCGACCTGCACGAGGCTGAGGCGCAGCGGCACGTCGAGGAAGCGCTTGCGGATCAAGGAGATTGCGATGAGCTCGCAGGCGACGACGATCCCGGCCACCACGAGCGCCGTGTTGACGTCCCTGATGATGAACGGCAGCGAGTGAAACGCGCCACCGAAGGTTGTCATCACCCCGGTGACCGCGCCGCGCGCGATCGCCGAACCGCGGCCGGTCTGCTCGCCGGTGTCAGACAGCGCCTCCGAGAATCCCATGCTGATGCCCGCGCCGACCGCGGTGGCCAGGCCGACGAATAGCGCGGCGTGGGAGCCCGACAGCAGCGCGGCGGCGAAGATCGGCGCCAGCGTCGAGAGCGTCCCGTCGATCAGCCCCACCAGGCCGGGCTGGACGTAGCGCAGCACGAACGCGCGCTCGTCCATCTTCCTGAAGTTGCTGATGACGTCGGCCATGGGCGGGTGCCTCCTTGACGGGCAGCCCATTGTGGCGGGTCGCGGCTGCTGGGATACGACCGCTGCCACGGTCTGGGAGCCGGACGGACCGCTGCGACGGCCTGTGAGCCGGGAGTGGAGCTAGCGGGATTCGAACCCGCGACCTCGTGACTGCCAGTCACGCGCTCTCCCAACTGAGCTATAGCCCCGTGGAACGCGAAGTCCTTGCAAGCGTAGTACATGCGCCTGAACGTCCTACGGGATGAACTCGGGGACCTCGAAGTCCCCGTCGTCCGAAGCGGCGCGATCTGAGACCTCGCGCGCCCGGCGCGCGCCGGGGGCCGGCGAAGCGGGCGCGCCGGGCGCCGGCGAAGCGGGCGCGTCGGGCGACCTGGCGCTCCCGGCGCCCGTCCCGGCTCCTCTTCCCACCGCGAGCTCCTGACTCATACGCGCATGGATCCGCTGGACGTCGCGCAGCAGGCGCTCGGCGTTCGAGCGCAGCGCGTCACCCATCTCGCGCAGGTTGGAGACAAGCTCCAGACCTTCGGTTCGGACGCCATCGGCCGCGGCGCGCGCGTCGACCACGAGGTTCTCGGCGCGCTCGTCGGCCTCGGCCTGAACCCGAGCCGCCTTGGCAGCCGCGTCCGTTTCGAGCTCCTCGGCCGTCCGGTGGGCGTTCCCGACGATCGTGAGCGCCTCGCTGGCTGCTTTGCTCTTGGTTTCCTCCGCCTCGGCGCGCAGCCGCTCGGCCTCTGCCGAGGCCTCCTGTCTGATCCGGGCCGCGTCCTCGCGAGCGGCGCCGACGATCTCGGCGGCGTCTTCTTCGGCCGCCTCGAGCCGGTGCTGAGCGGCGCGCGCGCCCTCGGCGATCCGCTCGGCGAGCTGCTGTTCGGCCTCGCCCCGGATCCGCTGGGCCGACTGCTCGGCGGCCACCACGATCTCGGCCACCCGGCGGGCGACCCGAGCCGGCTCGCCGCTCGTCACGGGCGGCTCTGGCGCCTCGGGCTCCTCGGCGCGCGGCGACGCACCACCGCCGGCGTCCGGATCGTCCGGGGGATCGGCGGCGCTGCCGGGGCCCGAGCGTGATGCCAGCACGCTGATCGGAGGCGGGGGGCTGGCCTCGCCATCGCGGGGGCGCGAGCCGAACCTCGGGCGCTTGGGCACGGACGGATCGTAGAACGCGCGTCGGCTGTAGCGCCCTGATCCCGCCCCCGGGCGCCGCAGTCGGAGCCCACACCCGCAAGTAACCTGTCGAACCGTGTCCGAGCGCCGCTACAACCCTGACCAGATAGAGCCCAAGTGGCAGGAGGTGTGGGCGCGCGAGGCCACCTGGCAGGTGCCCAATGAGGACGTCGGCGAGGACGCCTCGTACGTGCTCGAGATGCTCCCCTACCCGAGCGGCGAGCCACACATCGGGCACCTGAAGAATTATTCGATCGGCGACGCGGTCGCCCACTTCCACCGCCGCACCGGCCGCAAGGTTCTTCACCCGATGGGCTACGACGCCTTCGGCCTACCCGCCGAGAACAACGCGATCAAGACGGGCGTCCGCCCGCGCGAGGCGACCGACCAGTCGATCGCGACCTTCCGCCAGGCGTTCCACCGCTGGGGCATCTCGATCGACTGGAGCAGGGAATTTGGGACCCACGATCCCGCCTACTACCGGTGGACCCAATGGATCTTCCTGAGGCTGTTCGAGCGCGGCCTCGCCTATCGCAAGGAGGCGGCGGTCAAGTGGTGCCCCAATGACCAGACCGTGCTGGCCAACGAGCAGGTGATCGACGGCCGCTGTGAGCGTTGCGGCGCCGAGGTGCAGGCGCGCCAGCTCGAGCAGTGGCTGTTCCGGATCACCGACTACGCCGACCGGCTGCTCGACGGGCTGGACGGGATCGACTGGCCCGAGCACGTCAAGACGATGCAGCGTAACTGGATCGGCCGCTGCGGAGGGAGCCGAGGTCGTCTTCCGCTGCGAGGAGCTGGGGATCGACTATGCGGTGTTCACGACCCGGCCCGACACGCTGTTCGGCGCCACGTTCTTCGTGATGGCTCCCGAGCACCCCGACGTGTTCAAGCTGGTCGCCGGCACCGACCACGAAGACGACGTCCACGCCTACGTCAACCGGGCCCTGACCGCGTCGCTCGAGTACCGCGGCGACGCCGAGAAGCCGAAGACCGGCGTCCCGCTCGGGCCGCACGGTGACCAACCCCGTAAACGGCGAGCAGATCCCGATGTTCGTGGCCGACTACGTGCTGATGGAGTACGGCACCGGCGCGATCATGGCCGTCCCCGCTCACGACGCGCGCGACTACGAGTTCGCCACCGCGTTTGACCTGCCGATCCGCCAGGTGATCGGGGGCGACGAGGACGAGCTGCCGTACCTGGGGGACGGCCCCATGCGCGAGTCCGGGCGAATTCGATGGCCTGCCGAACCGGGAGGCCTACCAGACGATCGTCGCCTGGCTCGACCGCGAGGGCAAGGGCCACCCCTCGGTCAATTACAAGCTCCGCGACTGGCTCGTCTCGCGCCAGCGCTACTGGGGCTGCCCGATCCCGATCGTCTACTGCGAGGCGTGCGGCATCGTCCCCGTGCCCGACGAGGACCTGCCCGTCGAGCTGCCCGACGTCCAGGACTACCAGCCCCGCGGCCGCTCGCCACTGGCCGCCGCCGAGGACTGGGTCAGGACCAAGTGCCCCCGGTGCGGTGGCCCCGGCCACCGCGAGACCGACACGATGGACACCTTCGTCGACTCGAGCTGGTACTTCCTGCGCTACTGCGACGCCGGCAACGACGAGGCGCGCCTGGGGCCGCCAGATCGTCGACGCCTGGATGCCAGTCGACCAGTACATCGGCGGCGTCGAGCACGCGATCCTGCACCTGATGTACTCGCGATTCTTCGTCCAGGCCCTCGCCGACATGGAGCTGCTCGGCTTTCAGGAGCCGTTCGCGGCGCTGTTCACCCAGGGGATGGTGCTCGGCCCGGACGGCAACAAGATGTCGAAGTCGTTTGGGAACGTGATCAGTCCGCAGCCGATCGTCGATCGCTACGGGGCCGACGCCGCCCGTGCCTACGTGCTGTTCCTCGGCCCGCCCGACCAGGACGCCGCTTGGTCGGAGACCGGGGTCGAGGGCGTACACCGCTTCCTGGCCCGGCTATGGCGTCTGGCCGACGAGCTCGCGGACGCGGTGGCGCAGGGCGCCGATCCCCCCGAGAACCCGCAGGGCGACGCTCTCACGCTGACCCGCAAGGCCCATTGGGCGATCGACAAGGTCACCACCGACATGGGCGGCCGCTTCGCCTTCAACACTGCGATCGCCGCTGTCATGGAGCTGGTCAACGACATCTACCGCTACCGCGAAGCCGACGTCCGCGGCGGCTCGGTTCGCCACCGCCACCGCGGCCAGCCTCATCTTCCCGTTCGCCCCCCACCTCGGCGCCGAGGTCTACGAGCGGCTGACCGGCGAGCGGGTGTGGGAGCAGCCGCTGGCCCGACGCCGACCCTGCCTTCCTCCAGGCCGACACCTTCGAGCTCGTCTGCCAGGTCAACGGCAAGGTCCGCGACCGCGTCACTGCCCCCACCGGCGCGCCCAGGGAGGAGCTCGAGCGCCTATGCCTCGATACCCGCGGCGTCAAGGCGCACGTCGATGGCCACGAGGTCGCCAAGGTGATCGTCGTGCCCGACAAGCTCGTCAACGTGGTCGTGCGCTGACGCCTCGTACGTCGCGGTCGTCGGACCGGGCGAGGCGACGCCCCGAGCACGAGGCCGCCGCCGAGCAGGTGGGGCGGCTGCTGGCCGAGCACGGCGCGATCGTCGTGTGCGGCGGGCTGGGCGGCGTGATGGCCGCCGCCGCCGTGGCGCGCGCGCCGCGGGCGGCACCACGGTCGGGCTCCTGCCGGGCGCAGACCGCGCCGCCGCCAACCCGTTTCTCGATGTCGCCATCCCCACCGGTCTCGGCGAGCTGCGCAACGGGCTCGTCGTCAGCGCCGCCGACGCCGTGATCGCGATCGGCGGCGCCGGCCTCCACGGGACCCTGTCGGAGATCGCGCTGGCGCTGAAGGCGGGCGTCCCGCGTGGTCGGGCTGGGAACCTGGGAGATCGAGGGAGTGCAGTCGCAGCAACCCGGCGACCGCCGAGCTGGCGATCCGCCCGCACGCTAGACTGGCCACGGTGCCGACCTTCAAGCCCGCCTACCTGATCCACGGCGAGGACCACGGCCGGATCGCCGAGCGCCGGGCCCGCCTGCGCGCGCTGGCCGAGGCGGAGAGCGGGGCCCAGGGCGTGGAGCTGCTCGAGGGCGACGCCGCCGCCCCCGGACCACGTGGCCCAGACGCTCAGCGCGATGACCTTCGCGCTCGGACGGCGGTTCATCATCGTCGACGGCGCCGAGCGCTGGAAGGACAAGGAGCTCGAGCCGCTCGAGGCGGCGCTCAAGGCGGTCGCGCCGGACACGACGGTCGCCTTCTTCGCCCGCGAGGACGGCCGCACCAAGGCGCCGCAACGACTCCACGAGGCCGTCCACAAGGCGGGAGGCGACATCAGTGCCGAGGCCAGCCGTCAAGCCGTGGGAGCTCCCCAAATGGGTGCTTGCCGCGGGCGGGCGAGCTGGGGCTCCAGCTGCGAGCCGGAGGCGGCTCGCGCGCTCGTCCAGTACGTCGGCGAGCGCCAGCAGCGGCTGCTGCGCGAGCTCGAGAAGCTCGCGCTGGCGGCGACGTGATCGCGCGCGCGTGGATGCTGGAGGACGTCGAGGAGCTGGCCGCCCCCTCGGCCGAGCGTCGCGCCTGGGCGCTGGCCGACGCGCTGGTCGAGGGCCGGCCCGAGACCGCCGTCCAGACCTATCTGAGCCTCCGCGCGCAGGGCGAGCGGCTGCCCGGCCTGATCTACTGGATGGCCCAGCGCGTGCGCGCGGCGCTCGACGTGGCGCTCGCGCTCGAGGCCGGCGAGCCGCCGGCGCAGATCAAGCGGCGGCTGCGGATGCCCTCGCGCGCCGGCGACCGGCTGATCGCCGACGCCGGCCGGGCTGGAGCCGAGCGGCTGCGCGAGGCGCTCGCCACGGATCGCCGACCTCGAGCTGGCCTCGCGCGGCGGGGCAGCGGGCGGGGCCGGCGAGGACACGCTGGCGCTCGCGGCGATCGACGCAGATCACCGAGTAGAAGGTTTCGGGCGGGTGCATGCACCCGCCCGCGGCGCGGTGCATGCACCGCGCCGGCCGGTCGTGCATGCACGACCGGCTGCTTAGCCAGAGCGCCTGACGCGCGCCGCCCGTGACTTCTTGCGGGCGCCGGTGTTGCGATGGAGCGCGCCGCGCTTGACCGCCTTGTCGATCGTCTGCACGAGCGCGCGATGCTCGGTGTCGGCGGTGGTTTCGTCGGATGCCGCGACGGCCTGCTCGAGCCGCCGGAAGTAGGTCTTGATCCGCGAGGTGTAGCGGCGATTCTCGAGCCGCTCGCGCTCCGCGCGCAGGATCCGCTTCTTCTGTGAGTGGATGTTGGCCATCGCGGCGGCGGCCTACTATAGCGGCGGCCGTGGCCGCGCCCCACCATCGAAGCTGAGGGCCGCCCGAGGCGGCGAATCGCCCTCAGCACGGCGATTTTCGCGCTCGCCACGGCGGCCTCGCGGATCGCCGGTCTGGGGCGCGAGGTCGTCCAGGCCGCTTTCTTCGCGACCTCCCCGGCGGCCTCGGCGTTCACCCTCGCCTCCCAGGTTCCGAACCTGTTCTCGAACCTGTTCTCGCAGGCGGCGCTGTCGGCCGCGTTCGTCCCCGTGTTCACCGAGCTCCTGCAAGAGGGGCGCAAGAAGGAGGCCTACCGGGTCGCCGCGACGCTGTTCTGGGTGATCCTGGTCGCGCTGGGCGCGCTCACGCTGCTCTGGATCGCGGTGGCCGGCCTGATCACGCCGCTCTTCACGGGGAACTCACATCCCGGCCGGCCTGACGGCGGGGCTCTCGCGGGTCCTGTTCCCTGTCGTCCTGCTGCTGAGCCTCACCGGGCCTCCTCGTCGGGATCCTCCAGGCCTACGACGAGTTCACGATCCCGGCGCTCGCGCCGGCGGCCTGGAATCTGGTGATCCTCGGCCTGCTCGTGGTGCTGCACTCTCGCTTCCACGGCAACCACAAGATCTACGCCTACGCGATCGCCTGGCTGGCCGCGACGGTCGTGCAGCTGCTGATGGTCGCCGCGGCGCTGCGGCGGATCGACTTCCGGCTGTCGTTGCAGCTTCGACTGGCGCGATCCCCGCGTCAGGCAGGTCCTGATCCTGTTCCTTCCGGTGACGATCAGCATCGGGATCGTCAACCTCGACATCTTCATCAACGCGGGCTTCGGGTCGCTGGTCTCGAGCCACGCTCCCTCGGCGATCAACAACGCGTTCCGCATCTACATGCTGCCGCAGGGGATCTTCAGCGTCGCGGTCGCCACCGTCCTGTTCCCGACGCTCAGCCGGATGGCGGTGAGGCGCGACCCGGTCGGGATCCGCCGCGCGGTGGGCAACGGGATGCGCCAGATCAACCTGCTGCTGATCCCCTCGGCCGCACTGCTGCTGGTGCTCGCCACCCCGATCACCCGGCTCGTCTACCAGCACGGGACGTTCGGTGGCCTCTCGACGCACCTCGTTTCCGAGGCGCTCTTCTGGTTTGCCTTCAGCCTGCCCTTCGCCGGCGTCAACCTGCTCCTGACCCGGACCTTCTTCGCACTCCAGCGACCGTGGATCCCGACCAAGCTGGCGGCGATGAACATGGTCGTCGACGTGATCGTGAGCGTCGCGCTGTACAAGCCGCTGGGGATCGCCGGGCTCGTGATCGGGACGGCGAGCGCCAACATCGTGATGACCTTCCTTCAGCTCCAGCGCCTGCGCGCGGGGCTGAACGGGAGGCTGGAAGGGGCGCAGACGCTGATGATCACCGTGCGGATCATGGTGGCCACGGTGCTGATGGCGGCGCTGGCGCGCGGCATCTGGACCGGTCTGGATGCCGTCCTGGGGCACTCGCTGGTTGCCCAGATCTTCGCCGTCGGCCTGGCCAGCGCGGCGGCATGCGCGCTGTATGCCAAGACCGTGCTGACGATGCGCGTCCCGGAGGCGCGCCAGATCGAATTCCTGGTCCGCCAGCGGCTAGGACGGGTCTGATGCGGGAAGCGTCAGGGCGTGGCGAAGCGGGCGCGTATGAGCTTTTACGAGCGTCACTTCGGCGAGCCCAAGCGCGAGCGCGGCTTCCTGAGCGCCCTGGGATTCACGACGGCGTTCGCCACCGCGCGAGGCATCACCCACGCAATCCGGGCCGGGGTCGGTCCGTTTCAGAACATCTCGGCCGGCGGGACCCACATCCACCACTCGACATTCGGCATCTTCGGCTTGCTCGGGGTGGGCTATGTGTGGACCTACCGGTGGGGGATCGGCGGCCATCCCGGCAGCCGCTGGGGCTCGCGGGTCAGCGCCGCCGGCTACGGCGTGGCCTCGGCATTGACACTCGATGAGTTCGCGCTCTGGCTCGATCTCAAGGACGACTACTGGGAGCAAGCAGGGCCGCAAGTCGATCGACGCCGTGGCGCTGTTTGCGGGACTCCTGACGATGGGCGTGGCGGGCCGCAGGCGCTCTGAAGGAGCTCGGGCTGCTGCCCAAGGTGCTCGATCGATGGGTGTGAGCCGCGGTTTACGCCCTGCCCGCCGAGCCGCCTGGACATTAGTACTAGGGCCGAAACTAGACGAATGTTCGATCCAGGCCTCCGACCAGACTGCCGATCAGAAATCTAGGTTCCCATAAAACAAAGGCTGCGGCTCAAAGATGCGCGGTTCCGCAAATGCCCTTCACGCGGCCATGCCGGTTAGTTTCACCGCCAAAGCGAAGCGGGCGGTTCGGCGTACCGGGAGGCAGGACGCGATCGACTGGCGCGGCTGAGCAGGTTCGCCTGGTGGAGGAGCTCGAACGGCTTCGCCGCCAGAACGCGGCGCTCAAGGCGAGACTTCGCACCGACGCACTGACCGGCGTGGCCAGTCGTGCCGCCTGGGATGAGGCGCTCGGGCGCGAGGAGCTTCATCGGCTGCGCAGTGGCGCGCCGACGTCCGTGGTGATCGCGGACCTCGACGAGCCTCAAGGCGGTCAACGACGAAATCGGGCACCGCGTGGGCGATGAGCTCCTGCGGCGGTGCGGGGCGCTGTTGGCCGGCTCGGTGCGCGCCACCGACCTCGTCGCGCGCATCGGCGGCGACGAGTTCGGCGATCCTCCTTCGCTACACCGACGCCGAGCAGGCCGAGGACTGGTGCGCGCGCCTCGAGCAGCGTCGGCTCGAGCTCGATGATCGGCTGCTCCGCCTCTCGGTTGGGCTGGCGTCGGTCCCGCCGAGCGCGAGCATCGCCGAGGCCGTGCACGAGGCGGATCGCCGGATGTACAAGATGAAGAAGTGCGGGCGCAGCGCCGGCCGTGGCGCCGCCGTGGCCTGACGGCCGCCCGCGCGCGTCGCCCCCGGCGGCCCAAATACCCTTGGCGGTGTGACCGTGGCCACCACCCACATCCGCAACTTCTCGATCATCGCCCACATCGACCACGGCAAGTCGACGCTGGCCGACCGGATCCTCGAGCTCACCCACACCGTCGACCCGCGGCTGATGCGCGCCCAGGTGCTCGACTCGATGGAGCTCGAACGCGAGCGCGGGATCACGATCAAGGCCCAGGCGGTGCGCGTGTTCTACGAGTCCGCGCACGACGGCCAGACCTACCAGCTGCACCTGATCGACACTCCCGGGCACGTGGACTTCACCTACGAGGTGTCCCGGTCGCTGGCCGCCTGCGAGGGCGCGCTGCTGGTGGTCGACGCCTCGCAGGGGGTGGAAGCCCAGACCGTCGCCAACACCTACCTGGCGATCGATGCCGGGCTCGAGCTGATCCCTTGCCTCAACAAGGTCGACCTCCCCGGCGCCGAGCCCGAGCGGGTGGCGGAGGAGGTGGCCGAGCTCCTCGGGCGAGCCGGCCGAGATCGGTGAGGCGGATCAGCGCCAAGACCGGTGAGGGCGTCACCGACGTGCTCGATGAGCTGATCGCGCGCGTCCCACCCCCGGCGGGCGATCCCGACGCCCCGCCGCGCGCACTGATCTTCGACTCGGAGTTCGACCAGTACCGCGGGGTGATCGCCTATATCCGGGTGGTCGACGGGACGTTCGCCACGGGAGAGGCGATCAGGGCCATGCAGGCCGGCACCGAGGCCGAGATCGACGACATCGGGTTCTTCACCCCGCAGATGACCTCTGCGCCCGAGCTGCACGCCGGCGAAGTTGGATACCTGATCACCGGGGTCAAGGACGTCACCAAGCTGCGGGTCGGCGACACCCTGACCACCAGGCGGCGCCCCGCCAGCGAGCCATTGCCCGGCTACCGCGAAGTCAAGCCGATGGTTTTCTGCGGCCTGTTCCCGATCGACTCCGACGACTACCCCGACCTGCGCGACGCGCTCGAGAAGCTCTCGCTCAACGACGCGGCGCTGTCGTGGGAGCCCGAGACGTCGGTCGCCCTCGGCTTCGGTTTCCGCTGCCGGCTTCCTGGGGCTGCTTGCACATGGACATCGTGCGCGAGCGGCTCGAGCGCGAATACGACCTCGAGCTGCTGGCCACGATGCCGAGCGTCGAGTACGAGGTGACGCTCACCGACGGGGTCACGGTTCCCGTCCACTCGCCCAACGACATGCCCGATCCGGCGCTCGTCGCCGCCGTGCGCGAGCCCTACATCCGCGCCTCGATCCTCACCCCCAGGGACTACGTCGGCGCGATCATGGAGCTCTGCCAGGAGCGCCGCGGCGAGCACTCGGGGATGCACTACCTGTCAGCCGAGCGCCTGCAGCTCACCTACGACCTTCCCCTGGCCGAGATCGTGCTCGACTTCTTCGACCAGCTCAAGTCGCGCACCCGCGGGTATGCCTCGCTTGACTACGACCTGATCGGGCTGCGCGAGTCGGACCTGGTCAAGCTCGACATCCTGCTCGCCGGCGAGCCGATCGACGCGCTGTCGATGCTCGTGCACCGCTCGAAGGCCTACGAGGCCGGGCGCACCCTGACCGAGAAGCTGCGCGAGAAGATCCCCCGCCAGCAGTACGACGTCCCGATCCAGGCGGCGATCGGGTCGCGCATCGTGGCGCGCGAGACGATCAAGGCCTACCGCAAGGACGTCACCGCGAAGTGCTACGGCGGCGACATCACGCGCAAGCGCAAGCTGCTCGAGCAGCAGAAGCGGGGCAAGCAGCGCATGAAGCAGGTGGGGCGGATCGAGGTGCCCCAGGAGGCGTTCCTGGCCGTTCTGGAGCTGGGGGAGAACTCTGCGCTAGTTGAGGGTGGCGGGACCGTTCCGCGGGGGGCGGGCCGTCGCCATCCCGCTCCGGTAAGCGGCGCCACACCAACGCGAGCCCCCGCGTAACGGCCCCGCCACCCTCGGCGGCCGAAGAACAGCCAGGCGAAGACCATCCACGCCATCCAGGCACCGGCGATGCCGAGGACGACAGAGCGTGACGAGCGCCGCCACCGCTACCACAGCCATGACTACGGCGAGCACCGAGATCCAGCGCGCATCCACAGCGGTGTCCGCGCCCCGCCTTCGCTCCCGGACCACCGGCAGGTCGGAGACCAGGGCGTCGAGCTCGCCGTAGGTGCGGGCGGAGAACGCGGCGGTCAGCCGGTCCTCGAGCTCGGAGGCGAGCAGCCGGCCCTCGGCGGTTGCGTTTCGCAGGCGCTCGGCGACGTTCTCGCGGTCGAGTCCGAAGCTCGCAGCATCGAGGGCCTGGCCATGGCTTTGAGGCTAGCGCGGCTGCGAAGCCGGGGCAAGCGATCCCCGGACGAGTAGCGAGACCACGGGCGGGCGTAACTAGACAGCCTAGACAGCCGCGCTGGCCAGCTCCTCTTGCGGCGCCACGCAGTACATCCCATCGGAGAACCCCTCGCCCTCGATCCCGAATGCCCAGTTCGAGCGCGAGTAGAGGTTCTCGAGGCCGATCGCCATCGTCAGCTCGACCATCTGACGCTCGTCGAAGTGCTCGCGCAGCGCACCGAACAGCTCGTCGGTCACCTCGACCGGGGTCCGCGTCATCGCCTCGGCGTACTCGAGCACAAGCCGCTCGAGCTGGTCGAAGCGCTCGGACTCACGCCAGGTCGAGAGCTCGCGCAGCTGATCCTCCGAGCACCCCGAGCGCTGGGCCAGGTAGGAGCCGAAGTCCAGGCACCACTCGCACCCGATCAGCTGCGCGGTGCGGAGCATGGCCAGGTGCTTGAGCTGCTCGTCGACTGCCGATGAGCGATCGAGCGCGGTCGCGACCATCCCGTAGCCGAACAGCAGCTTGCGATGGTGGGCGACCGTGCGCGTGGGCTCCATGGGGCGGCCGTACATGCGCCTGGCGGCGGCGTAGGTGAGGCGGCGGAACAGATCGAGCCCGCGGGGCTCAGCTGGCTGCAAGCGTGGCATGTGGCCTCCTTGTCTGGTGCTCTGGACACGGCCAGCATGGCCGCGACGACCAGCGCGATCTCGACGGCGAACGACGCCAGGCTGAGCGCGTTGTCGGCCGCTCGAGAGGCTGTCCGTGGTGGTCAGGTGGTAGGCGAAGTGGGGGACGGTGGCGAACAGGAAGGCCGCCCCCGCGACCGAGCACCAGCCGCCGCTCGAACCAGATCGCAGCGAGCGATCAAGCAGCACCGCGAGCCCGAGCTCGGCCGCGGCGTAGTCGCGCACCAGATGCTCGTTGTAGGTCCCGATGTGGACCAGCCAGTGGTGTCCGGCGCCGGGGAAGGTCGTGAAGAACGAATGCGGCGAGCTCTCCCCAGATCCCGACCTCGAGCTGGCCCAGCGCGACCACGAGCAAGCCCGGCGCGAGCGAGCATCGCTCACCGTCGCCACCGCTCGGCCGCGCGATCCGGCGCCCGCCAGCCGCCACGGCGAGCCGGCTCGCCTCGCACCGCGCTCGCCCAGGCGATCTCCGACAGGCAGCCGGGTGCCGCGACCATGTCCCCGGCCAGGAACACGCCGTCTCCGCGGTCGATCGGCGGGCCGGTCGCGCCAAGTGGTTCCCGGGCAGGTCGAGCGCTCCGGTGCGGCCGTCCATGACCTGGCGGCGGCGCCAGGTCTCGCGCTCGCGCCAGCCCGCGAAGGCGGCGTCGAGCAGGCGCTCGAGCCGCTGCGCCGGCGGACTGTCCGCCGACTCGCCGGGCCGGATCGGCATCTGCGCCTGGATCAGCTCCTCGCCGGCCGGGGCCAGCGACGGGTCGGCGGCGCTGTAGCGCTCGACCCAGCCGGACTCCTGAAGGTCGACGACCACGAACGGGTCGCCGCGTCGGTGGACGAGCGCGAGGTCGAGGCACACCGCGTTCCCGCTCAGCCACGCCAAGCTCTCGTCGCCGAGCAGCCGGCGGGCGTCGGCCAGCTCGGTGGCGACGATCACCGGGGGCTCGGGCAGCGTCTCGACCCGCGTGCCCGGCTCGATCTCGCACGCCGAGCTCGCGAGCGCGCGCGCTGCATCCAGATCGACCAGCGTGCTCCAGCCGCCGATCGGATAGCGCGCGGTGGGGGGCGCCGAGAGCAGGCCCCGGACGAGCGGCTCCCACAGGAACGCCGCCGAGAGCTCGCCCGGGCTCGTGGTAGTAGGTGAGGATGCCCGGCGCTGCGCGCCAGCGTCTCGGCCGTCTCCTCGCCGACCTGCTCGGCGGCCCAGGTGCGGAAGTCGAGCTCGACCGGGGCGGCCCGGCCGCGCAGCCGCAGCGCGGCGACCGCTGCGCCGACCGCCGGAACGCGGCGGACCTCGTCCTGCCAGCGAAAGCGCACCCCGGAGAGGCGCGGCCGGGCGTAGGGCGGCAGCAGGCCGCGCTCGCCCAGCCAGCGCCAGAACGGGCTCGAAGCGAGGATCGCGTGGGGGCCGAGGTTGGCCTTGTAGGGCCCATCGAGGCTGCGGGCGCGGCCGCCCAGCTGCTCGTGGGCCTCGAGAAGCCGCACGTCACGCCCGCCTCGGCACATGAGATTGCCGCCGTGAGGCCCGCGATGCCGCCGCCGACGATCGTGATCGGTGCGCATGCCTCGACCCTACGGAGCAACTGGCCTGCTGTTAAGGTCCAGTTGTGGAGCCTGAAAGAGAGCCAGTTGCCGTGGCCCGGAGCTGCTCGCTCGGCGCTCGACCGGGCGGGCGCCGGCGCCGCTGCACGAGCAGCTCGAGGCGAGCCTGCGGGGCCAGATCCGCAGCGGGCAGGCTCGCTCCCGGCTCGCGGCTGCCCTCCTCGCGCGCGCTGGCCGTCGAGCTCGGGCTGTCTCGCGGGGTCGTGCTCGAGGCCTACGCGCAGCTCGTCGCCGAGGGCTATCTGGTCTCGAGCCAGGGCGCGCCGACGCGGGTCGCCGAGATGCCGGCGGTCGAGCGCCCGCCGCTCCCGGCGGCCTCGCTCGAGCCGCGCCACCGGATCGAGTTCGATCCGGGCCTGCCCGACCTGACCGCGTTCCCACGTCAGGAGTGGTCGCGCTGCGCTGCGCCGCGGCGCTGCGCAAGCGCCGCGTTCTCGGCGCTCGGCACGTCGGATCCCCGGGGGCAGCCCGGAGCTGCGCAACGAGCTGATGGCATATCTGGGGCGGGCTGCGGGCGGCCGCGCCCGAGCCCGAGCACACGCTCGTCTGCGCCGGCTTCATCGCCGGCTTCGCCTCGCTCTGCCGCGCGCTTGCCGCGCGCGGCGTCGAGCGGATCGCGGTCGAGGAGCCGGGCTGGATGCGCCACCGGCTGATCTGCGAAGCCGCCGGGCTCGACCCGGTGCCGGTAGCGGTCGACGAGCACGGGATCGACGTAGCTGCGCTCGCGGAGACCGGCTGCGAGGTCGTCGTCGTCACGCCGGCGCACCAGTTCCCCACCGGCGCCGTGCTGAGCGCCGAGCGGCGAGCGGCGCTGCTCGAGTGGGCCGAGGACCAGGACGCGCTGATCGTCGAGGACGACTACGACTCCGAGCTTCGCTACGACCGGGTGGCCGTCGGGGCGCTCCAGGGCCTCGCGCCCGAGCGGGTCTGCCAGATCGGATCGGTGAGCAAGCGCCTGGCGCCCGGCGTCGGGCTCGGCTGGATGCTGGCTCCCTCCTGGCTGAGCGGGGCGCTCACCTACGAGCAGGGCTCGGCCGCCGGCTGCGCCCAGGCGTGCTCGAGCAGCTCGCGCTGGCCGATTTCCTGGCGCGGGGCGAGCTGGACCGCCACCTGCGCCGGATGCGCCTGCGCTACCGGCGCCGGCGCGCGGCCCTGCTGGCCAGGCGCTCGAGCGCTGGCTGCCCGGCGCCCGGCCCACCGGCGCGGCGGCCGGGCTGTTCGCGACGGCGCTCCTGCCGGCGGGCTGACGACGAGCAGGCGGTGATCAGGAAGGCGGCGGCCCGGGGCGTCGGGCTCGAGGGGCTCGCCGCCCACCGCTCGGCGCCGGGGGGCTCGGCGCCGGCGCTGGTGCTCGGCTTCGCCGGCCTGAGCGAAGCGGCGATCGAGGACGGCATCCGCGCGCTCGCGCTGTGAGAATGCGTGCGTGGATCTCGGCCTGCGGGATCGCGCCTGCGTCGTCACCGGCGCCTCGCGCGGGATCGGCCGCGCGACCGCCAAGCTGCTCGCGGCCGAAGGCGCCTCGGTGCTGCTCGTGGCGCGCGAGAAGGAGGCGCTGGAGGCTGCCGTCCGGGTATGCCGCGACGCAGGCAGGCGCGCCGAGGGCCTCGCGCTCGACGTCACTGCGCTCGACGCCGGCGAGCGCCTGGTGCAGGCCTGCCTGGAGCGCTTCGGCCGCCTCGACGTGCTCGTCAACAACGCCGGCACGAGCGCGGTGCGCTCGCTCGAGGAGCTGACCGAGAAGGACTGGCAGGGGCAGTGGGAGCTTCACGTGATGGCGTCCGATGCGCGCGATGCGCGCCGCGGCGCCGGTGATGGCGGAGCAAGGCTGGGGGCGGATCGTCAACGTCTCCTCCTCGTCGGGCAAGCGGCCGTCGGGCACCAACATGGCGTACTCGGTGACCAAGGCCGCGGTGCTCTCGCTCTCGCGGGCGTTCGCCGACCTGTACGCGGGCGAGGGGGTGCTGGTCAACGCGGTGGCGCCCGGTCCCGTCGCCGACGATCTGTGGATGGCCCCGGGCGGCCTCGCCGACCAGGCGGCGCGAGGCGCGGGGCGTCAGCCGCGAGCGAGGTGCTGAAGGCGACGGCATCGCGGACCCCGATTGGCCGGCTGGCCTCTGAGGCGGAGATCGCAGCCGTGATCGTGTTCCTCTGCTCGGAGCCGGCCTCGAACGTGGCCGGCGCGGCGTGGTCGGTGGACGGCGGGACCGTGCCCGTGATCATCTGAGAGACTGCCGCGCCGATGGCTGCCAGTACGACCCCGATCGGCAAGCGCTACGAACCCGTCACGTATGCCGTGGGGCGCGAGAAGATCCGCGAGTACGCCTCCGCAGTGGGGGAGAGCAACCCGCTGCACTTCGACCTCGAGGCGGCCCGGGCCGCGGGCCACGCCGACGTCGTGGCGCCGCCGATGTTCGCCGTCGTCTACTCGGCACGGGCCGTGATGCCGGGCATCTTCGACCCTGAGGTGGGGATCGACTTCGCCCGCATGCTCCACGCTGCCCAGGAGTTCCGCTGGGGGCCGCTGGTGGTGGCGGGCGACGAGATCACGACGACGGCGAGCGTCAAGGACATCTCCGAGCGCGGCGGGATGGCCTTCTACGTGTTCGAGACCGTGTCCGAGAACCAGCGCGGCGAACTCGTGTGCACCGGCGACGTGGACGCAGATCGTGAGAGGCGGCTGATGGCGCTCGTGACGGGCGAGACGCTCGAGCTGCGGGTGACTCCCGACCGGTACGTGACGGTCCGCTACGCGGGCGCCATCGGGCGACTTCAACCCGATCCACATCGACGAGGAGTTCGCCCGCCAGGTCGGCCTGCCCGGACGGATCCTGCACGGGCTGTGGACGATGGCGCAGGTGGCCCGCGCCCACACCGAGGCGGCCGGCGGCCCCGAGCACCTCAAGCGGCTCTCGGTCCAGTTCCGCGGCGTGGGCCGGCTGGAGGAGGAGATCGTGGTCAGCGGGGACGATCGAGCGCGTCGCGGACGGCGCTTGCCCAGGTCAGCTCGAACGCGGTGCAGGGCGAGGCAACCGGATCATCCGCAACGGGCAGGCGGAGGTGGCGGTCTAGGCGACGGGTTGACCCGAGCCCCCAGCCGCCGTAGGGTGCGAGAATGAGACGTTGGGGCGTGGCGTTAGTGGGCGCGGTGGCGTTGAGCGCCTGTGGCGGTAGCAGCCACAAAACGGCGACGCGCAGCAATCTGACGGGCACCACCGCGACCTCGTCGGCGCCGGCCAAGCCGCCGCCTGGGATCGCCGGTCGCGTGCTCACCAACAACGAGCTGCCCGGTTTCACCGGTCAGCCGCCGACACCCGACACTTCGATCTCCCAATGGGAGCTCGACACCCAGGTGCCTTCCGCCCAGCAACCGGCCGATAAGAGGAGGCTTCGACGCGAGGGGTTCCTGCAGGGGGTCAGCGAGAACCTGTCGGATGGGGGCACGCCGGGGCTGTCTGTGGTCGAGCAGTTCCGAACTGCCCAGGGCGCGCGGAGCGAGAATGCGTTCGGGCTCGTGCAGTTCAAGCATGCCATCGCAACCCAGGGCAAGTACACGGAGTTCGCCGTCCCGGGCATCCCGGGCGCCCTCGGCTACGGCGTGCTCGGCGGCGGAGGTGGCGGCATCAACGTCAGCTTCGCCAAGGGGCCCTACGCCTACACCGTGGGCGAGGTCCTCGGCGCCCAGGGCTCGGTCAAGACGAGCATCGCCGACCTGGTCGCGGCCGCCCGGCACCTCTACCGGCGCATTAGCGCGTAGTCCTCTGCGTGTGCCGCGCACCCCGGTGCGCGTCAGAGCGCGTGCCGCGCACCCTCGTGCGCGTCCCAGCTCGTCCCGCACCCCGTGCACGTCACGGGAGCATCTGGCCCGCTCCTAGAATCAGCCTCAGTGCTGAGCGATCGCCAGGAGCTCCTGCTGCGCAAGGTCGTCGAGGCCTACCTCGAAGGCGGCGCCCCCGTGGGCTCCAAGCTGCTGGCCGCCGAGAGCGAATGGGGCCCCTCGACGATCCGCAACGAGCTGGCCAGCCTCGAGGAGCTCGGCCTGCTCGCCCATCCGCACACCTCGGCCGGCCGAGTCCCCACCGAGGCCGGCTACCGCTACTTCGTCGACCGTCTGTTGCGCCGCGAGCCTCAGAAGGCCGGACCCGGCGCTGTCGCTCTCGCTGGTGCGCAACGAGCTCGACGAGGCGATGCGGGTCACGAGCGAGACGCTCTCGCAGGTCAACAACCTGCTGGCGATCGTCACCGCTCCCCCGATCGAGACCTCGACCGTTCGCCACATCGAGGTGCTCCCGCTTCAGCCGCAGGTGCTGATGGTGGTGGTGATCACCTCGACCGGCGGGGTGACCAAGCGCCTGTTCACCTTCCCCCAGCCGGTCGACCCGGGGCTAGCCGACTGGGCGGCCAGCTACCTCAACGAGCAGCTGGTTGGTATGGGACTGGGAGCGCGCATGCTTCATCAGCGCCTCCACGATCCGTCACTGTCGAACTCCGAGAGCGAGTTCCTCCGCGCGCTCTCGCCGGTGTTCACCGATCTCGAGGAGAGCGCCTGGGATTCGCTGTACGTGGAGGGTGCCTCGCGCCTGTTGCGCGACGATCGGCTGGGCGACGTCTCCGAGCTCAACGCGCTGATGGACATGCTCGAGCGCCGAGTGACGCTGCTGGGCGTGCTCAGGGCCGCCCTCACCGAGGGCGACGTCGTGGTGCGGATCGGCACCGAGAACGCCACGCCCGCGTTCCGCAGCCTGGCACTCGTGGCGGCCGGCTATGGGCTCCCGCAGCGGCGGCTGGGCACGGTGTCGGTGATCGGCCCGCTGCGGATGGACTACGGGCGGGCGATCCGCTCGGTCCGGGATGCTGCACGCCAGCTCTCGAGGTTCGTCGCCGAGGTGTACGACGAGCGATGAGCGCTGTTCGCGACTACTACGACGTCCTTGGGGTGGCCAGGGACGCCGATGAGGCGACGATCAAGAAGGCGTTCCGGCGGCTGGCCCGCGAGCTCCATCCCGACGTCAACCGCCACGATCCCCAGGCCGAGGACAAGTTCAAGGAGGCCGCCGAGGCCTACGAGGTGCTCTCCGACCCCGAGCGGCGGGCCACCTACGACCGCTACGGGCACGAGGGACTGCGCAGCGGCGGCTACGCGCCGAACTTCGATGCCTTCGCCTCGGTGGCCGACATCTTCGACGCGTTCTTTGGCGGCGGAGGGTTCGGTGGCGGAGGGTTCGGCGACCTGTTCGGTGGCGGTGCCCGGGCCGGCGGCTCCCGACAGGGGGGCGACATCGCGGTGGCCGCCGAAATCGATCTCAACATGGCTGCCCACGGCGCGAACGTCGAGGTGGAATATGAGGCCGTCACCCTGTGCGAGCGTTGCCACGGAAACGGCGCCGAGCCCGGCACGCCGATCGAGACCTGCTCGCGCTGCGGGGGCAGCGGCCAGCTGCGCGTCGTGTCGAGGACGCCGTTCGGCCAGGTCGTCCGTGCGGCCGCCTGCGACGAGTGCGGCGGCGACGGGCGCATAGCGCGCGATCCGTGCCACGTCTGCCGGGGACGTGGCCGCAGGGTGGAGCGCACCAAGGTCACCGTCGAGGTGCCGGCCGGGATCGCCGACGGGCAGCGCATCCGGATCAGCGGCCGTGGCCACGCCGGAGAGCGAGGTGGCCCTCCGGGAGACCTGTACGTGCTCGTTCATGTGCGGGAGGACTCGCGGTTCGTGCGCGACGGCGAGGACCTCGTGACCGCGGTCGACGTCTCGGCGCCGCTCGCCGCGCTCGGAACGACAGTCGAGGTCCCGACGCTCGACGGCCCAGTCGAGCTCGAGATCCCGGCCGGGAACCCAGCCGCACGAGACGCTCCTCGTGCGCGGCGCCGGGATGCCGGCGCTGCGCGGCCAGCGCCGCGGGAACCTGCGGGTGATCGTCAACGTGGTCGTACCGCGCCACCTGGACCGCGAGCAGCGCGAGCTGTTCGCGCGCCTCGCCGGCTCGATGACCGATCACAACCTACGCTCCGAGGAAGGCGTCTTCTCCAAGCTGAAGCGGGCGCTTGGCGGATAGCCGGCTGGTCCGCCTCGGCGTCCGCGTCGACGCCGCCGCACGCCGAGCTCGTGCTGGCCGAGCTGCTCGAGCTCGCCCCGGGCGGGGTCGAGGAGGTCGAGTTGGGTGGCGGCGTCGTCGAATACGCGGTCTACGGGGCTCCGCGGCGAGCTGCCGGCGCTGCCTGCCCTGAGGGCCGCGGCGGGTCCGGCACTGGTCGAGGTCACCGCCCAGGAGGTCGCCGACGGCTGGGAGGAGCGCTGGCGCCAGTTCCACCAGCCGCTCGTGCTCGGCTCGCGCCTCACCGTGCGCCCGCCCTGGGAGCCGCCCAGGGACACCGAGCTCGACGTCGTGATCGACCCCGGGCGGCGTTCGGCACCGGGGCGCACGCGACGACCCGGCTCTGCCTCGAGCTGATGCTCGAGCTGCCCGCCGGCAGGCCCGTTCGTCGATCTCGGCTGCGGCTCGGGGGTGCTGGCGATCACCGCCCGGCGGCTCGGCTACAGCCCGGTGCGTGCATACGACAACGATCCCGGCGCGATCGAGGCGACCGTGGCCAACGCGGCCCGCAACGGGGTCTCGCTCGACGAGGTTCGACGGGCCGACATCCGAGCCGACCGACTCGACCTTGGCGGCGCCACGGTGGGCGCAAACCTCGTGGCGCCGCTTCTGCTCGCCTTAGCCGGGCAGCCGACTGAGCTGCCATCCCGCCTGATCGCGTCCGGTCTTCTCACTGCGGAGAGCGACCGCGTCGCCCAAGCCTTCGCGCAGGCCGGACTTCACGAGCGCGCGCGCCGGGCGCGCGCGGGGTGGGTTGGCCTGCTGCTGGCGGTCGCCGGTGGCGTCCGCCGCGCTGGCGCATGAGCTCAAGCTCTGCACGGGGTACGTCGATCAGCAGGGGATGGGACGCCGGCCGCCCAGCCGCCTGCTCGTCCTCCTCGCCGTGCTCATAGGCGTGGCGGCTTACGGGGCTCCGACACTGCTGGGCGAGACATCGGCCAGCGGGGCAGGGTGTCCGATGGTCGCCCCGGCGAGTGCGCGCGCGACGATAGGGCAGGTCATCCGGCTGCACCCGCACCTCGGGCCTCGGCTCGCTTCCGGCTTCTCGCGCCGCCGAGGTGCAAGGCTTCCAGCCGCCGGCGGCGGTCTGGTCGGATCTTCCGCCGGTCGAGGCGCCTCCCGGCGAGCGGGCGGTAGGCGGCGGCTCTACGAGCAGCGTCGCCCCAGCCGATGCCGGCTACGAGATCAGGTGGTGGGCCGACAATCAGGACCACCTCGCCGCCGATCTGTTCCGGTTTCCCAGTGCGCGCGCCGCGAGCCGGTTCGTCGGCCAGGCGGCCTCGGCACGTTGCCGCCAGGACGCGGTGTCATTCGCGCTTGCTCAACCAGCCGGCGCCCGCGCCGTGGCCTGGACCAATCCGGACGCCGAGCGAGAGGGGGACGTCTTTCTGGCCCGCGGGCGCAGACGTCTACCGGATTGTCGAGGCGCCGCCGAGTACCTATCTCCAAGGCCCGTTTCACCTCACCGATCAGGAGCTGGTGGACACGGCGCAGGCGATCGCGTGCCGGCTCGCCGTCGCCAGCTGCGGCCTGCTCGCGCCGCGCTCCACGCTCACCTCGGGTGGCTACGACGCGCTGGCGCTGTTTGCCGCGGCCAGCGACCAACTGCGCTTCGCCCAGCCGGCCGAGGCCTCGGCCGTGCTCGGCCGGGCGTGCACAACCATTTCGCGTCTAGCCGACGCCGAGGCGCGCGTGGTCTACGAGGGCTGTCAGGTGACGCTGCACGAATTCAGCAACCTCTCGCTAGCCATGCGTTGCTACCGAGCTCGGCCGTGTCAGCAATGGACGATGGATGCTTCGGCAGCCGATCTTCACCGGATCGCGTCGGTCAACCGAGCCCTCGCCCTGCGTCTGACCGCGGGCGCCTGCCGCGCACTGTTCGGCCAGGACGCGACGTACGAGGATCGGCTGGCCGATGCGCTCGGGATATACGCCCGCGCGTTCGCAGAGAGGGACAGGTGGACGATGCGGCTGGCGCGGATGCGGGCGCGGTTGATCGCCCAGGAGGCGAACCGGCGGCCGGTTCCGCCCGGGGTGCTGGGGACTTGCCGCCCCGGCAGCGCGGGCTCCGGTCCTCCCGGAGTGGCCTGAGCGGCACGAGTCGGCCCGCCTCCCGCGCACGGCCGCCTGCTAGCGTCGCCGGCCTTGGCGTCGTTCGCGGTCAAGTTCCTCGGCTGCAAGGTCTCGCAGGCCGACGCGATGCTGGCCCGCCAGGCGCTCCTGGAAGCCGGCCACGTCGAGGTTCCCGAGGACGAGGCGCAGCTGCACGTGATCAACACCTGCTGCATCACCTCCGAGGCGGAGGCGAAGTCGCGCCAGTCGGTCAGGCGCTCGCTGCGCACCGCCGAGCAGGTGTACGTGGGCGGCTGCGCGGTCAACCTCAGGCCCGGTGCCTTCGCCGCGCTCGGTGACCGCGTGCGGCCGTTCGTCGGCCACGCCGAGGAGGTCGCCCGCTCCATGGCAGACGGGCTGGGCGGCTGTGCCGACCTCGAGCACGACCTCCTGATCCGCGAGTCGCGGTTGGCGGCGGCCGCGCAAGGCGGTGGCCTCACGCGTCCCGCCCGGACCCGCGGGTTCGTCAAGGTCCAGGACGGGTGCGACTGCCACTGCGCTTACTGCATCATCCCCACCGTCCGGGGCGAGCGCTCGCTCCCGGCCGGCCAGCGCAGTCCTCGATGAGGTGCGCCGCCGGGCGGACGCAGGGCCAGCCCGAGATAGTCATCACCGGCATCAGCGTGGGCGACTATCGCGATCCCGAGCGTGGATTGGAGCTCGGGCGAGCTGATGAGGGAGGTCGCGCGCGTGGAGGGAGTGCGGCGAGTCAGGCTCTCGAGCGTCGAGGTCATCCACGTCCGCGACTCGCTGCTCACCGCTCTGTCCGGTGAGCCGAAGGTCTGCCCCCACCTCCACATCCCGATGCAGTCGGGCGACGACGACGTGCTGCGCGGCGATGGGACGCAGCTACACCGCCGCTCAGTACCTGGAACACGTGGCCGCGGTCCGGGCGGCGGTTCCCGAGGTCAACATCACGACCGATGTGATCGTCGGATTTCCCATCCGAGACCGAGGCGGCGTTTGAGAGGACGCTCGAGGCGATCGACGCCGCCGGCATCACCCGGGTCCACACCTTCTGCTACTCCCCGCGCCCCGGAACCCGCGCCGCCGAGCTGGGCGACCGCGTGCCGCCTGAGGAGAAGAAGCGCCGCTCGCAGGTGCTCCGCGGCCGCTCGGAGGTCCGCTCGCGCCACCACCGGGCGGCCAAGCTGGGACGGTCGCGAGCCTGTCCTGATCGACAAGGTCGCCGCAGTCCAGGCGAGCGGCTATACGGCCGACTACACGCGCTGCTATCTGCCCGCCGACGCGGCCCGCGCGGCGCGCTGATCGAGGTCGTCTGCGAGGAGCTCCACGCCGACGGACTGAAGTGCCGGCCGCTGCCCGCCGCGGTTCTATCCTGATCCGGGTGAGCGTTCTCGAGCAGGTCAGGGCCGACATCAACACGGCGGTCAAAGCAGCGCAGCGAGACCGCGCCAACGCTCTGCGGCTCGTGCTGTCCGAGCTTCAGAAGGCGGCCAAGGAGGGCTCCGACGACGAGCTGGCCGTGCTCCGGCGCGAGCGCAAGCGCAGGCTCGAGGCAGCCACCCAGTTCCGTCGAGGCGGGGCGCGACGAGCTCGCCTCCAAGGAGGAGACGGAGGCCGAGCTGATCGGCGGCTATCTGCCGAGCGAGCTCTCCGACGCCGAGCTCGATGCGCTGATCGGCGATGCGATCACACAAACCGGCAGCCAGCGATGCCAAGGCGATGGGCCAGGTGATGAAGGCGGTCATGGCCCGGGTGGCCGGCCGCGCCGACGGCAAGCGTGTGTCCGCCCGCGTGCGCGAAGCGCTCGAGCGTACGGCCGAGGCAGGCTGAGTGCGCAAGCAGCTCGAGCTCGACAACATCGTCGCCAGCGAACTGGCCGGCACCGGCGACGCCGTGCTCAAGGCGCTTCAGGGTCACCTCGACTGCGACGTCTTCTTGCGCGGCAACGTGCTCACCCTCGACGGCGAGGCCGTTGCGGTGCAGACGGCCGAGTCGGTCGTGGGCGAGCTCTCGGAGCTGATCCTCCAGGGCCACGAGATCGCGCCCGGGACGATCGATGCCGTAACCCGCGCCCTCGACGCCCACGAATCGCCCGCCCGCATCCTCGAGGACGTCGTGTGGCGCCACCGCGCGACCAAGGTGGCGCCCAAGACGGTCAACCAGAAGCGCTACGTCGACTCGATCCGCCACAACACGATCACATTCGGCATCGGCCCGGCGGGGACCGGCAAGACGTTCCTGGCCGTGGCGCTGGCGGCGGCCGCCCTCAGCCGGCGCGAGGTCAATCGCATCATCCTGACTCGGCCGGCAGTCGAGGCCGGCGAGCGGCTCGGGTTTCTGCCGGGCGACCTTGCGGCGAAGGTCGATCCTTACCTGAGACCGCTCTTCGACGCCCTGCACGACATGCTCGACGCCGAGCGAGTCAGCCAGCATCTCGACCGCGGGGTGATCGAAGTCGCGCCGTTGGCTTTCATGCGGGGCCGCTCTCTGAACGACAGCTTCATCATCCTCGACGAGGCCCAGAACACGAGTCCCGAGCAGATGAAGATGTTCCTCACGCGCCTGGGCTTCAACTCGAAGATGGTCGTCACAGGGGACATCACCCAGATCGACCTGCCCCGCGAGCAGGAGTCGGGGCTGATCGTGGTCGCCGACATCCTCGACGGGGTCGACGGAATCGAGTTCGTGCGCTTCGGCGAGGAGGATGTCGTCCGCCACAAGCTCGTCCAGCGGATCGTCGCCGCCTACAACGAGGCCACGCAACGCCAGACGCCCGAGCTGCGTCCGCGCCGTAGAGCCTGAGCGGCGGAAGCCGCCGTGCTCGAGATCGAGGTGATCGGGGTCAAGGGTGTGGCCCCGGGTGGCTCCGAAGGCGACGCCGACGGCCCGACGGCGCCTGAGGTCGAGGAGCTCTGCGCGCTCGCCCTCTCGACAGCGGGGATCGCCGACGGCCACGTCGCGGTGGAGTTCGTCGCCAACGATCGCATCCGTGAGCTCAATCGAACCTTCCGAGGGGTGGATGCGCCAACCGACGTCCTGTCCTTCGGGATCGACGAGGACCGTCCAGTCGGGGGGCCCCGGGAGCTCGGCGACATCTTCATCTGCGTCGACCACACCCGGGACGTCCGCGAGGCAGTCATCCACGGCGCGCTTCACCTCGCGGGGATGGACCACGAGACCGACGAGGGCGAGATGCTCGCGCTCCAGGCCGAGCTGATGCGGTGGGTCAGTTGACGCCCTCGATGGGCGAGCAGGTCACGGGGATCACAACCCGCTCGGGCTTCATCGCGCTGGCCGGCCGGCCCAACGTCGGGAAGTCGACGCTCGCCAACGCGATCGTGGGAGCCAAGGTCGCGATCGTCTCCGACAAGCCGCAGACGACGCGGCGGGCGATACGCGGCGTGGCGACCGGCCCTGACTGGCAGCTCGTGCTGGTCGATCTGCCTGGCGTGCAGCGCCCGCGCGACGCGCTCACCGAGAGGATGCAGCGGCGCGTCGAGCGCGAGCTGGAGGAGGCCGACGGCTGCCTGTTCGTGATCAACGGCGAGGAGGGCGTTGGTCCGGGCGACCGGTTCATAGCCAGGCTGCTCGCCGCGGCGCGGGTGCCCGTCGCGATCGCCGTCAACAAGCTCGATCGCGCGACTCGAGCCCAGGCGGCCGCGGCGCTCGAGGCGGCCGCGGCGCTCGAGGTGGCCGAGGAGATCTTTCCCACGTCGGCGCGGACCGGCGCCGGAATCGGACCGCTGACGGACCATCTCCGCTCGCTGCTTCCGCCCAACCCGTTCTACTTCGAGCCCGAGCAGCACTCGGATCAGTCCGAGATCGTGCGGCTGGCCGAGCTCGTGCGCGAGCAGGTGCTCAGGCGGACGCGCGAAGAGGTGCCGCACGCCGTCGAGGTCCAGATCGAGACAATCGCTCAGCATGAGGCGGTCGTGAGGATCGCTGGCATGCTGCTGGTCGAGACCGAGTCCCAGAAGGGGATCCTGATCGGAGCGGGCGGGAGGATGATCAAGGCGATCGGCACCGCGGCGCGGCGCGCCATCGAGCACGAGCTGGGAGCCCATGTCCACCTCGAGTTGCGTGTCCAAGTGCGCCGCCACTGGCGCGCTGACACCGGGCTGCTCGACCGGCTGGGGATCGAGTAGGCGGCATCGTCGCAGGGGAAGAGGGCCAACCCGCGGGGCCGGCCGGGCAGTATCAGCCCTCACGAGCGCGATCCCAAGCGCCGATAACTGGTCTGGTGAGCAGTACAGAGTCTGGGGGTCCGGCCATTTTGGCGCTGTTGGTCGATGGCGATCAGCGCAGCCACGCGCTGATCGGCGAGCTGCTGGGCGGCCAGGATCGGACGCGCTTCGAGCTCGAGTGGTGCCGTGACTTCAAGGCAGGAGCCAAGGCGATCGTCGAGCAGCGCCACGACGTCTGCCTGATCGCCGAGCGCGCTTGGCGAGCGCTCCGGCCTCGATCTGGTGCGCGCCGCCCGGGCAGCCGGCTTGCGCCCAGCGATCGTGATGCTGCTCGAAGACGACATGTCCAAGCTCGAGCTCGAGGACGCGGCGCTCGACATCGACGGGGTGGCGGTCAAGTCGGGTGCCACGCCGCTGGGATCTCGAGCGCGTCGATCCGCCACGCCCTGGCCCGTCGCGAAGCCATCGAGCGCGCTCAGCGCGCGAGAGCAGCGCTACCAGCTGGCGGCGCAGGCGGCGAGCGACGCGCTGTGGGACTGGGATCTCGAGGCCCAAGCGGCTCTACGTCTCGGCCGACTGGTACTCGATGCTTGGCCGCAGCGGCGAGGCGGGCGAGATCGACCCGTCCTCGTGGTTCGAGCTCGTCCACCCCGACGACCTCCTGCGGCTGCGCGCGGCGATCGACACCCACCTGGCCGGCGATACGGCCCGCGTCGAATGCGAGTACCGGATGCTGAGCGCTGACGGGAGCTGGCGCTGGGTGCTGATGCGGGGCTACGCCGAGCAGGCAGACAAGGGCCAGGCCGGCCGCATGACCGGCTGGCTGTCAGACGTGGCCGGGCGCCACGCCGCCGAGGTCAGCCTGAGCCACGACGCCCTGCACGATCCGCTGACCGAGCTTCCCAACCGGATCCTGTTCATCGACCGCCTCGACCACGTCACGAGCCGCTGCGCGCCGCGATCCCCACGTCCCGTGCGCGGTGATGTTCCTCGACATCGACCGCTTCGCGCTGATCAACGAGCGGCTCGGCCACGCGCTGGGCGACCAGCTGCTGCGGGCAGTGGCCAGCCGCATCGCCGGTCTCCTGCGCCCTGGCGGACACGGTCGCCCGCATGGGGTCTGACGAGTTCGCCGTACTGCTCGACGGGCTCGACGAGGAGCGGCATGCCTGGACGGTCGCCAACCGGATCCAGGCCGCCGTCTCGCAAGCGTTCCGGATCGGAGGCCACGAGCTGTTCATCACGGCCCGGATCGGGATCGCGCTCAGCTCGGCCGGGATCACCGCCGCCGAGCTGATGCGCAACGCCGATATCGCGATGTACGACGCCCGCCGCAAGGGGCGCGGGCGGGTCGCGGTCTACCACGAGCGGATGACGCCGGTCGAGCGCCGCTCCAGCCGCCGCGAGGAGCTGCGCGAGCTCGTCAAGGGCGACGGCCTGGCCATCCACTACCAGCCGATCGTCGACCTCGCGACCGGAAGCATCCGCGGGTTCGAGGCGCTGGCCCGCTGGCCGGAGGATTCCGAGCAGATGACGCCGCTCGAGTTCATCGCGCTGGCCGAGCAGGCCGGGCTGATCGGCGAGCTCGGGCTTCCACGTCCTGCGAACGCTCGCTCGAGACGCTGGCCGCCGTGGCGCACGGCCGGCCTCGTGCCCGGCGACGCGGTGATGAGCGTGAACGTCTCGGCCGGCCAGCTCGAGGACCCGATGTTCGCCTCCCGCATCCGGGCCGCGATCGCCGCATCCGGACGTCCCCGCCGACCTCCTCCGGCTGGAGATCACCGAGAAGACGATGATCAAGGACCTCGACGCGCATCGAGGCGGTCACCCGCGAGGTCGAGGACTCGGGCATCGTGCTGCACCTGGACGACTTCGGGACCGGCGAGTCTTCGCTGACCCTGCTTCAGCGCCTGCCGATCGAGGCGCTCAAGATCGATCGCAGCTTCATCGGCGCGATGACCGGACGCGGCACGAGCGACGCGATCGTCCGCTCGATGATCGCGCTGGGGCACGGCCTCGGGCTGCACCTTGATCGCCGAGGGCATCGAGCAGCCCGCCCAGCTGCGTCGCCTGCGGATGCTCGGCTGCGAGTACGGCCAGGGCTACGTGTTCTGCCGGCCGCTGACGCCCGAGGCCGCTGAGGACGTGCTGGCCGGCTGGGTCCCGGCCGAGATGGCGGCCAGGGGCGACGGTCCCGGACGGCACCTAAACTCCGCCCGGGTGGAGGACTCGAGGTCGAATTCGACGAGCGCGGGCTGGTGCCGTGCATCGTCCAGCACTGGCGCACCGGCGAGGTGCTGACGCTCGCCTACATGAGCTCCGAGGCGCTCGACGCGCACGCTCGAGTCCGGCGAGATGCACTTCTTCAGCCGCTCGCGCGACGAGCTGTGGCACAAGGGCGAGACGTCCGGCAACACGCAGAGCTCGCGGGCGCTGCGCTACGACTGCGACGGCGACGCGCTGCTGGCGCTGGTCGAGCCGCGCGGCCCGGCCTGTCACACCGGAGAGCGGACCTGCTTTCACCACGGCCAGCTCGAGCCGGGCGCCCCCTACGAGGTCCTGCCCACGCTCGAGCGCACGATCGAGCAGCGCGCCGGTCGACCGGCCGGACGGGCTCCTACACGGCGCGGCTGCTCGGCGACCCTCGGCGGGTGGGCGAGAAGGTCCAGGAGGAGGCCGAGGAGGTGGCGCGCGCGGCGCGCGAGGAGGCCGACGACCGCGTTGCCGAGGAGGCGGCCGACGTCCTCTACCACCTCGCGGTGCTGCTGCGCGAGCGCGGGCTGTCCCTGTCCGACGCCGAGCGAGTGCTCGATGGCCGTCGCAAGGGCTGAGCCAGCCGCCGACAGACGCCCATCCCTCGCTCGATCGAGGTCCGCGAACTGGCGCGCGACTACAACCTGATCGCGGTCAGCCAGACCTTCATCGACGACATCCAGACCCCGGTCTCGGCGTTCCTCAGGCTCCGGGGGGAGCCGGACGATCGCGCGCCGCGCACTCCGGCGAGGCCGGACGCCGGGCGCGCGGCAGGCGCGAGCCGGCTTCCTGCTCGAGTCAGCCGAGCAGGGCCGGGTGGGCCGCTACTCGTTCATCGGGTTTCGATCCGCGGAAGGTCGCTGCGCTGGAGCGCTGGCCGACGCCGGCGACCCGTACGCGCCTGGCGCATGAGCTCGGACGCTTCAACCCGGCCCCGGCGGGCACCGATCCGCTGCCGTTCACCGGCGGGGCCGTCGGCATGTTCGCCTACGACCTGGTGCGCGCGGTCGAGCCGCTCGGGCGAGCCCCCGCGCGATCGAGCTCGGGCTGCCCGACCTGGCCGTGATGCTGACCGACCCGCCTGGTGATCTTCGACCACCTCAAGCACACCCTGACCGTGCTGGCCAACGTGCATCGCCGAGGCGACCTCGAGGCCTCCTATGACCGCGCGCTCCAGACGATCGCCGAGGTGCGCCGCCGGCTGGCGGGACCCCTGCCGCCCGCCCCACGAGCGCGCCGGCGAGCGGGCGGTGCCCCAGTTCGAGCCGAACATGCCGCGCGAGAACTTCGAGGCGATCGTCGCCCGGATCATCGACTACATCCGCGCCGGCGACGCCTACCAGGTCGTGCCTTCGCAGCGCTGGTCGGCGCCCGTCCCGCTCGAGGCATTCTCCATCTACCGCGGGCTGCGCGCGATCAACCCCAGCCCCTATATGTACTTCCTCGACTTCGGGGACTTCGAGATCGCCGGCGCCAGTCCCGAGCCGCTGATCACGGTGAGTGGCGAGCGCGTCTCGACCCGGCCGATCGCGGGAACCCGTCCGCGTGGCGCCAGCGCCGAGGAGGACAGGCTGATGGCGGAGGAGCTCCTGGCCGATCCCAAGGAACGCGCCGAGCACGTGATGCTCGTCGACCTGGGCCGCAACGATCTAGGCCGCGTGTGCCGTTACGGCTCGGTCAAGGTCGACGAGTTCATGGTCGTCGAGAACTACAGCCACGTGATGCACATCGTCTCCAACGTCTCGGGGACGCTCCGCCCGGGCGTCGGCGCACTCGACGCGCTGCGCTCGGTGCTGCCCGCCGGAACGCTGTCGGGCGCGCCCAAGGTCCGCGCCATGCAGATCATCGACGAGCTCGAGCCGGTCAAGCGCGGTGGGTACGGCGGTGCGATCGGCTGGGCGGGCTACGGCGGCGACCTCGACACCTGCATTCACATCCGCACCGTGGTCGTCAAGGATGGCGTGGCCCACGTGCAGGCGGGCGGCGGGACGGTGGCCGACGCCAAGCCGGACTTCGAGTTCCGCGAGTCCGAGGCCAAGGCGCGCGCCGTGCTCGACGCGATCGAGCTCGCCTGCCGCCAGCCGGACTGGCCGTAGGCCGCTTTACTTCCTCGCCTTGTGCGAGTCCTCGTCATCGACAACTACGACAGCTTCACCTACAACCTGGTCCAGTACCTGGGCGAGCTCGGCCGGCCCGCCCGAGATCGAGGTCGTTCGCAACGACCGCGCCGCGGTCGATGAGCTGCTGATCCGCGGCTATGACCGGGTGATCGTCTCGCCGGGACCGTGCACCCCCAACGAGGCCGGGATCTCGCTGGACGCGGTGCGGCGCTTTCCCCAGGCGGGCGTGCCCACGCTCGGGGTGTGCCTGGGGCATCAGGCGCTCGTGCAGGCCTGGGGCGGCAAGGTGATCCAGCACGAGCCGGTGCACGGCAAGACGACGACCATCGACCACGATGGACGGACGATCTTCACCGGTCTGCGCAGTCCGCTCGAGGTAGGTCGCTACCACTCGCTGGTCGCCGACCCATAGCTGCCCGACTGCTTGGAGCTGAGCGCCTCGGCGGATGGCGTGGTGATGGCCGTTCGCCACCGCGAGCTTCCCGCCGAGGGGGTCCAGTTCCACCCCGAGTCGATCCTCACCGAGCAGGGCCACGAGCTGCTGGCCAACTTCCTCGCCGCGTCGGTGAGCCACCGACCTCCTGACCAGCGTCGATCGACGCGCTCGCGGATCGACAGGATCTCGACCTCGACGAAACGGCCGCGGTGCTGCGCGAAATCATGTCGGGCCACGCGACCGAGATCCAGATCAGCGCATTTCTGATCGCGCTGCGCACCAAGGGCGAGACGGTCCAGGAGATCGCCGGGCTGGCGCAGACGATGCGCTCGTTCGCCGTCGCCGTCGAGGCCTCCCGTGACGACCTGCTCGACACGGCGGGGACCGGCGGAGGGCGGCGCACGTTCAACGTCTCGACGACCGCCGCGCTGATCGCCGCGGGCGCGGGCTGCGTGGTGGCCAAGCACGGCAACCGATCGGCCACCGGCCTGTCCGGCTCGGCCGACCTGCTCGAGGCGCTCGGGGCGCGCATCGACCTGCCGCCGCCCGGCGGTGGCGCGCTGCATAGACGAGGTGGGGTTCGGCTTCATGTTCGCGCCCAGCCACCACCAGGCGACCCGATACGTGGTCCGGCGTCAGGCGCGAGCTCGCCGTACGGACGATCTTCAACCTGCTCGGACCGCTCACCAACCCGGCGGGAGCCAGGCGCCAGCTGATCGGCGTCGCCGACCCCGGCTACCTCGAGCTGATGGCCGGCGCGCTCGGGTTGCTGGGGACGACCCACGCCATGGTCGTCTCGAGCCAGGACGGCCTGGACGAGCTCTCGATCTCGGGTTCCACCAGCGTGGTCGAGGTGCGGGGCGAGGAGGTGAGCCGCTACACCCTGTCTCCCGAGGAGGTGGGCCTGGCTCGCGCGGCGCCGGACGTGATCCCGGGCGGCGACCCGGATGAGAACGCTCGCATCGCGCGGCGGATCTTCGCCGGCGAGCCCGGCCCCGCCCGAGATCTCGCGGTGCTCAACGCGGGCGCCGCGATCTACGTCGGCGGCGGAGCGCCGACGCTCGGCGACGGCGGTGCAGGCGGCGCAGGAGCGCAATCGACTCCGGCGCGGTTCAGAGCGCCGTCGAGCGGTTCCTGACCGCCACCCGGGAGCTCGCCCCGTGAGCACGCTCGAGCGGATCGTGCCAGACCACGCGGGTCGAGGTCGAGCGCCGGCGCCGCGTCGCGCCGCTGGGCGACCCCCGCGAGGCTGAGCCGCGGCGGCCGTTCCTCGATGCCCTGCGGCATGAGGGCCTGGCGCTGATCGCAGAGCACAAGCGGCGCTCGCCCTCCGCCGGGGCGATCCGGGAAGATCTGGCGCTCACCGATGTGGTCGGCGCCTATGAGCGCGGCGGCGCTGCCGCGCTGTCGATCCTCACCGAAGGCCCCAGCTTCGGCGGATCGCTGGATGACCTGCGCTCGGCGCGCGCCGCCTCGAGCCTCCCGATCCTGCGCAAGGACTTCGTCGTAGACCCATACCAGGTGACCGAGTCGCTGCTCTGGGGAGCCGACGCGATCCTGCTGATCGTCGCCGCGCTCACCCGCCGGCGAGCTCGCCGAGCTCCATGCGCTGGCCGCCGAGCTGGGCCTGACCGCGCTGGTCGAGGTCCACGACGAGCGCGAGCTCGAGGCCGCGCTCGAGCTCGGCGCGACAGCTGATCGGGATCAACAACCGCGACCTGCGGACGCTCGAGGTCGACACCGCCCGCGCGTCCCAAGCTGCGCGCGCGTGTGCCGGAGGGCATCGACGGTGGTCGCCGAGTCCGGCTTCAGCCGCCGCTCCGAGCTCGACGAGCTGGCGGCGGCCGGGTGTCGACGCCGTGCTGATCGGCGAGGCGCTGATGCGCTCTGAGGACGTCGAGGCCGCCTGCCGGGCGCTCACCGCTCCTACGATGTCCTCATGAGCGCCGAGGCGCCCAAGATCAAGTTCTGCGGCATCACCTCGCTGAGCGATGCCGAGCGCGCCGTGGCCAACGGCGCCTGGGCGATCGGGCTGATCTTCTGGCCGGGCTCGCCGCGGCGCTGCGGGCGTGAGACGGCCACGGAGATCGCCGCCGCCGTCAAGCGCCGTGTGGAGGTCGCCGGGGTGTTCGTCAATGCGACGCTCGAGGCGCGTGACGCGCGTCGCCGAGCAGGCCGAGCTGACGATGCTCCAGCTGCACGGCGATGAGGGCCCGGCGTTCTGCGCCGAGGCGGCGCGGCGGACCGGCTGCAAGGTGATCAAGGCGGCCCGCGTGCGCAGCGGCGCCGACATCCAGGCGCTGTCGCCGTTTCACACCGACTACCACCTGCTCGACGGCTACTCGCCGTCGCTTCCGGGGGGGACCGGCGAGAGCATTTGCGTGGGAGCTTGCGCGCGAGCATCGCGGCTCGATCCCGGTGATCCTGAGCGGCGGCCTGACGCCTCGAGAACGTGGCCGAGGCGATCACCGCCGTGCGCCCGTTCGCGGTCGACGTGGCGAGCGGGGTAGAGCTCGAGCCTGGCGTCAAGGATCCCGACAAGCTGCGGGCGTTCGCTGAATCGTGGCCGGGCCACTGTGGCCCGGCCCCGGCCGGCGCATGCGCCGGCCGGCGGGCGCGCATGCGCGCCCCCGAACCTCGACCTCATGAGCACGCTCGAGCACCGCTTCGGGCGCTACGGCGGCCAGTACGTCCCCGAGACGCTGATGCCCGCCCTGGCCGAGCTCGAGGCGGCGTGGGTGGACGCGCGCGGAGACTCCGCCTTCCGCGCCGAGCTCGACGCGACTGCTGCGCGACTACGTCGGGCGGCCCTCGCCTCTCTACCACGCCGGGCGGCTGAGCGACGCCGCGGGCCACGCCGATCTACCTCAAGCGCGAGGACCTCAACCACACCGGCGCGCACAAGATCAACAACGCCCTCGGACAGGCGCTGCTGGCCCGGCGGATGGGCAAGCGGCGGATCATCGCCGAGACCGGCGCGGGCCAGCACGGCGTGGCCACGGCGACCGCGTGCGCGCTGCTCGACCTCGAGTGCGTCGTCTACATGGGGACCGAGGACATGCGCCGCCAGAGGCCCAACGTCGAGCGGATGGAGCTGCTGGGGGCCAGGGTCGAGCCGGTCGAGGCGGGGGCACGGACATTGAAGGAGGCGGTCTCGGCGGCGATCCGCGACTGGGTGACGAACGTCGCCACGCACGCACTACATCATTGGCTCGTGCGTCGGGCCGGCGCCCTACCCGGCGCTCGTACGGGACCTCCAGCGGGTGATCGGCGATGAAGCGCGCGCTCAGGTGCTCGAAGGGACGGGCCGGCTTCCCCAGCGCGTGATCGCGTGCGTGGGCGGCGGGTCCAACGCAATCGGCATGTTCACCGCGTTCGTCGACGATCCCGGGGTCGAGCTGGTCGGGGTGGAGGCAGCGGGCGAGGGCCTCGACAGCGGCCGCCACGGCGCGCCGCTCACCGCCGGCGGGATCCCCGGCGTCCTGCACGGGTCCTTCTCGGCGATCATGCAGGACGAGGAGGGCCAGATCCTCGAAGCGCATTCGGTCTCGGCCGGCCTCGACTACCCGGGCAGCGGCCCCGAGCACGCCTGGCTGCGGGACTCAGGGCGGGCTCGGTACCTCGCCGTCTCGGACGCAGAGGCGCTCGCCGCGTTCGAGCGCACCGCGCGCCTGGAGGGAATCGTCCCCGCGCTCGAGAGCGCCCACGCGCTGGCCTTCGTGCTCCGGAGAGAGCCGAGCGAGCTCGATCTCGTGTGCCTGTCCGGCCGCGGCGACAAGGATCTCGAGGAGGCGCTGGATCACCTCAGGCGCTGACCGGATCGCCGAGCGCGTTCGCGGCCGTCCGTGCCGACGGCCGCCGGGCGGCGCTCATGCCGTACCTGATGGGCGGCTTTCCCGACCTCGAGCGCTCGCGGCGGATCGGGCTGGCCTACGTGGCGGGCGGGGCCGACCTGGTCGAGCTCGGGATCCCGTTCTCAGACCCGCTGGCCGACGGCCCGGTCATCCACGCCGCGGGCACCGCCGCGCTGCGAGCCGGTACCAGCGTCCACGATGTGCTGAGGCTGGCGCGGGCGATCGCCGAGGAGGTCCCGGTGGTCGCCATGTGCTACGCCAACCCGATCTTCTCGCGCGGGCTCGACCGCTTCGCCGACGCGCTGGTGGAGGCCGGCGTGAGCGGGCTGATCGTCCCCGACCTCCCGTTCGAGGAGAGCGCCGAGGTCCGCGCGGCGTGCGACGCAGCGCGGCCTGGCGCTCGTGCCGCTCGTCGCGCCGACCACCCCGGCCGAGCGCCTCGCGCCGATCGGCGCGCAGGCCCGCGGCTTTCTCTACACGGTGTCGCTCACCGGGACGACGGGCGAGCGCTCCTCGCTCGGCGACTCGCTCGAGGAGGTGCTCGAGCGGGCCGCCGCCAGCACGGAGGTACCGGTGGCGGTTGGCTTCGGGATCGCCACCCCCGAGCAGGCACGCGCCGCGGTCGAGGCGGGCGCCGACGGAGTGATCATCGGCAGCCGGCTCGTCAGGGCAGCCGGCGAGGCCGCGGATCCGGTGGCGGCGGTGTCCGAGCTGATGCGCGGATTTGCCGGCGCACTCGGTTAGCATCCTCGTGCGATGGGTCTCGTCCTCGTTGGCACCGCCGGGCTCTGCATCTGGATCGTGCTTTGGGCCACCGACTCGTTCAGCGGCTTTGATTCGATCTTGATCGGAATCGTGATGGTGCTGATCGCCATCGCGGTACGCGGCGTGCTGCCGTACCTGCCCGGCCGCCGGAGCTGACGAGCCCGTGCCTCACCGGCGCTGGGCGCTCGTAGCCTGCGGTGCCGCCCTGCTCTCGGCCGGGGCCGGGAGTTGCACGACGGCGGCATCCACGACAGTCGGCTCCGGACCGCTGAGGATCTACATCAGCGACCCGCCCGGGCTCACTGCCAGCCAGCAGGACGTCGTCAACGCGGAGAAGCTCGCGTTCTCGCAGCTCAAGGGCCGGGTGAGCGCGTACTCGGTCTCGGAGGTCGTCGTCACGGCCGGCAAGCCGTCCTCCAACGCGCGCGCGGCGATCTCCGACAGCCACGCGATCGCCTATCTCGGCGAGGTGCTTCCCGGTAGCTCGGCCGAGTCGGTGGGGATCACCAACTCCCAGGATCTGCTCCAGGTCAGCCCCACCGACAACGCGCTCGAACTGACGCAGCGGACAGGCGCGATCTCGGGCGCGCCGTCTCGCTATTACGAATCCTGGTCGACCTACGGACACACCTTCGCGAGGATGGTTCCGACGAGCAGCCGCGAAGCAGCGGCGCTCGTGTCCGAGATGCGCTCGCTTGGCGTCAAGACGCTCCAGATCCACTCCGACGGCAGCGACTACGGCCGCGCGCTGACCCAGGCCTTGATCGGCCAGGAGCCGGCGGCGGGGATCTCGCCGGCCACCTCCGGAGCCGGTGCCGTGCTATACGCCGGGAGCCTCGCGGGCGGACGCTGCCAGCCGCCTCGACAGCGCCGCCGCGAGCAACCCGCACGTCAAGCTGTTCGTGCCCTCGCCCTTGGCCGACGCCGCCTTCGTGTCGACGCTCTCACCAACAGCCCAGCGCGACGTCTACGCCTCCGCACTCGGCGTGTCACGCGGCGTGGCGCGCGCCTTCGCCGCGATCTACCGCTCCAAGTCTCCCCAAGCGATCTTCGGCTACGCCGCGATGCAGGCCGTCCTCCACGTGCTGGCGCAGGCGGGTTCGAAGGCCAACGACAGGGCCACGGTGGTAAAGCACTTCATGTCGCTGCGCTACTCGGACTCGGTCCTGGGGCCCTACGCGATCAACGACGGCGACACGAGCTTCAGCTCGTTCCTGATCGAGCGCATGCGCAGGGATCGACTCGTGACGATCGGAGCGCTCCAGGGGTGAGGCGGGCCGCAGTCGCCCTGCTCGCGGGGGGCTCGTGGCCGGGCTGGCGACGGGATGCGGCGCGAGCCGGCGAACGGGACGGATCGCCGGCCGGACGCTGCGGGTCTACCTGAGCGTCCCGCTGTCGGGTGCCTCGAGCACCGCGGGACGTGCCGTCCGGGACGGCGCGAGGCTCGCGCTGGCCGACCGGGGTGGCCGCATCGGCCACTACCGCGTCGCTCTCGTCGTGCTCGACGATTCGACCGTTGCGAGCGGGGGATGGGATCCCAACCAGACGACGGTGAACGCCCGCACCGCGGCCCAGGACCCGGACGCGATCGGGTATGTGGGAGATCTCGACTCGGGCGCCACGGCCATCTCGATTCCCGTCCTCAACCGAGCGGGCATCGCGCAGGTGAGCCCGACGGCCGGTGCCGTCGGGCTCACCTCGGCGGCCCCGGGGGCTTCGCCTGGCGAGCCCCAGAAGTACTACCCGGCCGGGGTTCGCACGTTTGCCCGCGTCGTACCGAGCGATGCACTCGAGGCCGCGGCGATCGTGGCGCTTCAGCGCTCGCTCGGTTGCCACGCGCCGTACGTGTTCCAGGACGGCGAGGTCGATGGCGAGGACGACGCGATCAGCTACGTGCTCGCGGCACAGAGCGCGGGTATGCACGTGCTCGGCGTCCAGAGCTTCCGGCGCCGGGCGCCCGACTACAGCTCGGTGGCGACCGGCGTGGCTGCCGCGGGGGCGGATTGCGTGCTGCTCTCGGGAGTCGATGAGCGCAGCGCGGCCCGCCTGGCCGGGCAGCTGGCCCGGGCCCTGCCGAGCGCGAGGATCTTCGCGTCGAGCCTGCTGGCCGACTCGGCGTTCGCCGATCCGGCGGCGGGTGGGATCCCGCTCGGGATCGACTCGAAGGTGATCGTGCTCTCTCCGGCTCCCGCGCCGCCCGAGATCCCATCGGCCGGCCGCGCCTTCCTGGCTCGCTATGCCCGGCGATTCGGGACACCCCAGCCCCAGGCGATCTTCGGCTACACGGCGATGAGCCTGATCTTGCGGGCGATCGTGCGGGCGACAGACGAGGGACGCAGGACGGCCGACCGCGGGCGGGTGGTCAGCGAGCTCCTCAGCACGCGCGCCTGGCCGAGTGCCTTGGGAGCGCTTTCGATCGCGCGAGATGGCGACAGCTCGATGCGCCGCTTCGGCGCCTATCGCGTGGTGGACGGCCGCCTGGTCTACTGGACGGCCATCGGTTGACGTTGCGTTAGGCCGCTGAGCGGTAGTTGTGATCCGGGTACGTGCCGCATTAGGTTTTGCACTCGACGCGAGCCGGATGAGGCTCGGGGCGACGAAAGGAGGACTATGAGGTTGTCCAACAGGGCATTTGCAGCTTGCATGGTCGTACTCGCGGCGGTCGCGATCGCGGCCTGCGGCTCGAGCAAGAAGAACACGAGCTCGAGTGGCGGGGCGCAGGGCTCAAACGTAATCGACATCTACTCGAGCCTTCCGCTCCAAGGAGCCGTCAGCGCTACGACGGATCAGGTGGTCAATGGGGAGAAGCTCGCGCTCGCGCAGGCCGGCGGGAAGGCTGGGCCGTTCACCGTCAACTTCATCTCGCTGGACGACTCGACCGCGACCTCAGCGGCTACCACGTGCGACGTCAACCAGTCGGAGGCCAACGCTCGCCGGGCGGCGACCGATCCCAAGGCGGTGTACTACGTCGGCGAGTTCAACTCGGGCTGCAGCAAGGTCATGATCCCGATCCTCAACCAGGCCGGGATACCCCAGGTGAGTCCCGCGAATACGTACGTCGGCTTGACGACGAACGATCCCGGGAGCGCACCGGGTGAGCCGCAGAAGTACTACCCGACGGGTTCTCGCACCTACCTGAGGCTCGTCCCGCGCGACTCGATCCAGGCCGTCGCCGACCTGATGGCGATGAAACAGGAGGGCTGCACAAGGGTGGCGGATGCCAATGACAAGACCGCGTACGGCGCGGGGCTGGCGCTCCAGGTGCAGCTGCACGCGAAGACGTACGGCATCACGGTGACAGGCAATACCGCGCTTGACCCCACGTCGCCAAACTTCCGTGCCTACGCGTCGTCGATCAAGGCGCAGGGCGTGAACTGCGTCTTCACCGGGTTCAACCCGACCGGTGAGGTCGAGCTCATCAAGGACATCCACTCGGCGATCCCGACCGCCAAGGTCATGGGCGACGACGGCGTCTGCGAAGCCGCCATCACCAACCCGGCGAAGGGCGGCATCCCGGCCAGCCTGGGCCCGCTGTTCAGGTGCACGGTCGCGACCCTCGACCTTCCCGCTTATCCAGGCGGGCGGACGTTTGAGGCTGCTTATTCGGCCAAGTATCACGTGGCTGCCTCGGCCATCGATCCGTACGCGATCTATGGCTACGAGGCGATGAAGCTCGGGCTCGACACGATCGCCAGTCTCGGGTCCAAGGGCAACAGCAGGAGCGCGGTGCTCCACGCCCTGTTCGCGATCAAGAGCCGGAACTCGGTGCTCGGCACCTACGGGTTCAACAAGAACGGCGATACGACGCTGACGAAGTACGGCGTCTACGGGGTGGGCCCGGACGGCAACCCCAAGTTCCTGACCGCGGTCGGCTAGCCGGCCACGAGCGAAGCGGGGCCGTTGCGGCGGCCCCGCTTCGCGGTTAGGCTCACCCGGGGGAATGGAAGCCAGTTCGCTCGCTCTCAGGGTTGCCCCACCAGCCGCACGGGCGTTCCTCGCGGCGGTGCGTCGCGCCGTGGGCCGCTGGGGTCTGATCATCGCGCTGGCGGCTTTGCCGGTCGTCTACGTGGTCCACGATCTGGTTTCCGGCTATCCCGGCTTCGTCCACGGGCACACGGTCGCCATCCACAACCTCTCCTACCTGGGCGGCACATTTGTCCAGGGGATCTCGAACGGGGCCATCTGGGCGCTGATCGCGATCGGGTACACGCTCGTCTACGGGATCATCGAGCTGATCAACTTCGCCCACGGCGACGTGTTCATGATCGGCTCGCTGACCGGAGCGAGCTTCTGGGCCACGATCGGGCTGGGCCTGACGACGGGGCCACTCGGCCTCGTGCTCGGCCTGCTGCTGACGCTGATCGTCTCGATGCTCGTGTGCGGGAGCCTGAACGTCCTGATCGAGCGCGTCGCCTACCGGCCGCTGCGCAACGCGCCGAAGCTCGCGCCGCTGATCACGGCGATCGGTTTCTCGTTCATCCTGGAGAACGTCGGGCTCCTCTGGAAGGGCGGCCTGCCCACGGGAGTGGCTGACCTGATCCAGGAGAACGACCCGGTGTTCCACATCTCGGGGGTGGTCGTCCGGCGGGCGGACGTGCTTGCCATCGGGGTCACCGTGCCGCTCGTCGTCCTCCTGGTCTGGTTCGTGTCGGGAACGCGACTCGGGAAGGCCATGCGGGCAACCGCGCAGGATCCGGAGGCGGCCCGGCTGATGGGAATCAACGTAAACACGACGATCTCGCTGACCTTCCTGCTGGGAGGGATGCTGGCCGGTGCCGCCGGGCTCGTCTACGCCTTGTACGAGACGACGATCTGGTACTTCCAGGGATTCGAGGCCGGCCTGATTGCGTTCACCGCGGCCGTGATGGGCGGAATCGGCAACCTCCGAGGCGCCGTGCTGGGAGGGCTCATCATCGGGGTGATCCAGAACCTCTCCGATGCACGCATCGGACCGCAGTGGACGCCGGCGATCGTGTTCGGCTACCTGATCATGATCCTCGTCCTGCGTCCTCGAGGGCTGCTCGGCGAGGAGACGAGAGAGGCCGGATGAACGAGCTCCTCGCGATGTTGCGCGAACGGCGCGCGGCGCTGCAGCGCCTCCTGCCCCCGTGGTGGCCCCGGGCGCTGGCGGCCCTGCTGATCCTGTTCGGCTTCTTGCTGCCCTTCATCTTCTCCGACCCCGCGAGCAACTTCGTGAACAAGGAGGTCGTGGTCCTGGCCTACGTGGTGTTCGCGCTGGGGCTCAACGTCGTCGTCGGCTTCGCCGGGCTGCTCGACCTCGGTTATGTGGCGTTCTTCGCGCTCGGTTCCTACGCCCTCGGCTGGTTCGGCTCTGACTTCTTCTACAAGGCCCATGTCCACGTGGGTGTCTCCAAGTACGCCTCGACGCTCCCGGGCATCCACCTGAACTTCATCTTGATCTTGGTCTGCGCGGCGCTGGTCACCTCCGTCGCGGGGGCGATCATCGGCCTCCCGACCCTGAGGCTGCGAGGCGACTACATCGCGATCGTGACGCTGGCGTTCGGAGAGATCATCCGCGTGTTCGCGATCAACGGCCCATCGCTGAAGGTGTTTGGGATGCCGTTGACGGCCGGGGTGCTCGGGATCAGTGGCATCGACGCTCCCTACGAACCCGGGATCGGGACGTTCGACGAGCTCCACGTCAGACCCTGGTACTGGACGATCTTCGCCCTCGTGCTGATCACGCTGTTCGTGAACCTCCGGCTGCGCGACTCCAGACTGGGCCGGGCGTGGATCGCGTTGCGCGAGGACGAGGTGGCGGCCGTCTCGATGGGCATTCCGGCCGTGCGCACGAAGCTGCTGGCCTACGCGACCGGAGCGGTGTTCGGCGGCTTCGCCGGGGCCTTCCTGGGGGCCTACAGCACTCTGATCGACCCCGACCAGTTCCAGTTCGGCTTCTCGATCTTCGTGCTGGCGATGGTGATCGTGGGTGGACTGGGGTCGGTCTGGGGGGTGGTCCTCGGCGCGCTGCTCCTCGCGAACATCAACTACTACCTGATCCCCGACGTCCTCAATTCGCTCCCCCACGACTTTGGCCTCAACTTCAACCTGACCGACCTGAACGTGGCGATCTTCGGGTTCCTGCTCGTGCTCGTAATGGTCTTGCGGCCACAGGGGCTCCTTCCCGAGCGCAGACGAAAGCTCGAGCTGACCGAGGGGATCGGCGAGACCGAGCTTCAGGAACCCGGCGCGGGCGTGGTCGGTGCAGGAAGGACGGCGGTATGACCGTCGAGGCGCCGGTATCGACTGGGGCGCCGACCGTACCCTCCCTGCTGCGGGCCGACGACGTGTCCAAGCACTTCGGCGGACTGGTCGCGGTAGGCGGCGTTTCGCTCGACATCCCGCTGCTTTCGATCGTCTCGCTGATCGGGCCCAATGGCGCGGGAAAGACGACGCTCTTCAACATGCTGACCGGCCTGTACAAGCCGACGGCGGGGCGAATCGTCTTCTCGGGGCGGGACATCACCCGCTCCCGGCCCGATGTGATCACGAAGCTGGGAGTGGCCCGAACGTTTCAGAACATCCGTCTGTTCGGCGCGATGACTGCGCTCGAGAACGTGATGGTCGGTCGCCACAGCCGGATGCGGGCCGGCGTGTTCGGCTCGATCGCGCGCGCGCCCTGGGTGCGCGCCGAAGAGCGCGCGGTCCGCGGACGCGCGGCCGAGATCCTTTCGTACGTCGGCATCAGGCAAGGGCAGTTCGAGCAGCTGGCGCGGAACCTCAGCTATGGCGATCAGCGGCGGGTCGAGATTGCCCGTGCGCTCGCCTCCGACCCCAGGCTGCTGCTGCTCGACGAGCCCACCGCCGGTATGAACCCGCAGGAGTCCGCCGCGCTGACCGGTTTCATGCGCAAGCTCCGCGATGACCTCGAGCTCACGATCCTCCTCATCGAGCACGACATGAAGGTCGTGATGGACGTCTCCGAGCGGGTTACGGTGCTCGACCACGGCGAGAAGATCGCCGAGGGCCCACCCGAGGAGGTGAGGACCGATCCAGGCGTGATCGAGGCCTACCTGGGAACCCAGAGCTGATGGCGCTGCTCGAGGTGCAAGACATCCACACCCATTACGGGGCGATCGAGGCGCTGCGGGGCGTCTCGCTGACGGTGGAGGCGGGGGAGGTCGTGACGATGATCGGCTCAAACGGCGCCGGGAAGTCGACCACGCTGCGCTCGATCACGGGGCTTACCCCTGCCACCTCGGGACGGGTCGTGTTCGACGGCCGCGAGATCACGCGCATGCCCGCGCACGAGATCGTCAGCCTCGGGGTCGCGCTGTCGCCCGAGGGCCGCCACTGCTTTCCCCGGATGACGGTGCGCGAGAACTTGGACCTCGGGGCGTTTCGCCGGCGAAGCGATGGGGTGGCAGAGGATCTCGAGCGCGTCTACGACCTGTTCCCCCGGCTCAAAGAGCGCGAGCGCCAGAAGGCGGGCACGATGTCGGGCGGCGAGCAGCAGATGCTGGCCATCGGGCGGGCGCTGATGGCCCGCCCCAAGCTGCTGATACTCGACGAGCCCTCGATGGGGATCGCCCCGATCCTCGTGCAGCGAATCTACGAGACGATCGAGGAGATCAACCGCCAGGGCGTGGCGATCCTGCTCGTGGAGCAGAACGCCAACTACGCCCTCGGCGCGGCCAAGCGGGGCTACGTATTGGAGACGGGGGAGGTCGTGCTAGCCGACAGCTCGGCCCGGCTCCGGGAGGACGAACGCGTGCAGAAGGCCTATCTGGGGACATGATCATCTACGCGACCATTGGCGCCACGGCGCTGTACCTCCTGTTCGTATGGCTCCTGTCGGCGGCCGCTGGCGCCTGGCTGTCTGATCGCAAGGGGTACGGAGAGCGAGTCGGGCTGGCCTTCGGCCTGCTGCTCTCGGCGGTCGGGCTGCTGATCGTGCTGCTCCTGCCCGGCCGGCCCGGATCGAAGTGGCGGATCGATGGGTGGCTGCCGGGGCGCCGGCGCGCGGCGGGCCCGTCGGACTAGGCGGGGCGTCGCCGAGTCTCGGCGTGCTCCGGTGGCCGGGACCGTCACGCTAGCCAAACTCACTCCTCTGGCGCCTCCACAACTAGCCACTCAGGCAGACACGGGTCGTCGTCGGGCCTGTCCTTCAGCCAGATGGAAGGGCGAACGACGATCTTCTCGTCGTTCTGGTTGAGCCAGGCGGCCCACCAGCCGAACGTGGAGCTCATGATGATCTGATGGCGGCACGCGCTCAGCACGAACAAGTCGAGGTAGTCCGGATGGCCTTCGAGGACGTACACGTTCTCCATCTGCGCAGGGAGGATCGCCCGGGCGTACTCGAGGTCATTGCTGCTGACGACGAATAGCGGCGAGCCTGGGAAATGCGTCATCGCGCGCTCGAGGTAGGTCCTCCCGTACTGGGGGAAGCGGTCGCTGTCTGGGAATTCGCCCCGCCAGTAGCGGATCGGGACGCCGACCGTGTCCGGGCGGTCGATCAGCCAGCTGAAGGCCCTGTTGAGGTATTCCCGGTCGCCGGGCAAAGGCCGGAACAGGCTCAGGATCCGCTCGCGATGGTGAGCGAAGTACCGCTCCGATTGGAAGTAGCCGCGCAGGCGAATGTTCGGGCGGAAGGGGATCGGTGAGTAGGAGTAACTCGGCTCGTGCCAGTCCTCCCAGTCGCGATCGGGGCCGGCGTGGCAACGGCGGAATACGTGTTCATAGTGGGCCGGCGAGGCGTCGAGGCCGGGGAACACGGCCTCTGCTCCGTTGTCCCACGCGAGTGCGCTGGCGGCGGCAACCTGGAACAGCTTGTTGCCGAGGCCGCCCATGATCCACGCCGACACATAGGGCCCCAGGGCCGGCCAGTCCTCGTCCGGTCGGCCCCAGAACGCCGCGTAGCGCGCCGGGTGCTGCCTGCGGATGAAGTCGATGATCTCCTCGTCTCGGTCCTGCGAGAAGATCTGATACTCGTCCCATATCCAGCGCTCCCATTCGGGCATGTCTCCACGCGGTAGCGCGAGCTTGGCGGAGCGAAAGAACCCCTCATCACGCATCCGATAGTGGTTTAGCCGGATCAGACGATCGTGCGCGCGTCCGTCGAGCTGAGGCTCGAGCTTTCCCACCGGGATCGTCTCGCCGTCGCCGTTGAGGTACGTTCCGCCCTCCGCAAGCGGCGCGTGGTGCACGTACCAGATCTCCTCACGGCGGACCCACTCGGGTCGTAAGATCGACTTGCCGCTGCCGGAAGTGGGGTGAAGATACTCGGCACACGCGGTGAGCTTGGTCAGGATCGGGCTGGCTCGGCCGAGCCAAACCCCGTTTGGGCCGAAATTGCGCCAGTTGACGTAGACCGCCGAGGCATCGGAGAAATGCCGTTCGAGGCACTCGGTAACGGTGGCGTCCTGCCGCGGAAGGAGGAACTCGTCGGTGTCGATCAGAGCCAGCCAGCGCGCTCGGCCGCGCGCGCGGGCTACGGCATCCTGGAAGGAGACGACCTGCCGGTCGTTATGGGAGCCCACCCGTGGGAGCGAGCAGGGAATGACCTCGACCGTGCCCGCCCCGATGAACCGGTCAAGCACCTCGCGCCAGTGGTCGGTGCTCGAATCGTCGTAGAGCCAGAAGTGCTCAACGCCCACCAGCAGGTGGTACTCGATCCACTCCTCGAGGAAGTGCGCGTCGTTATAGAACTGCGACGCGACCGCGAGGGCCCAGGGGACCCTCAACCGTGGTGCTTGTGCGCCTGGTGAAGCTTGACCATGCGGTGCACGGTGGGGCCGTTCTTGACCGTCGCGACCAACCGCACGGTGAGCGTCTTGTGGTGAGCCAGCAGCTTGCGGCCCTCGGAGTTCAGGCGGATCTTCACCCGGCGCTTGTGGCCCACGGGGATGTGGAATCTCGCCTTCCCGAGGTTGACGCGATGCTTGCGCGCCAGGCTCGCCAGGAACGCCTCGATCGTCAGGGTGCCGTCTAGCGGGGTGTTACCCACGTTGTCCAGCGTCAGCACGATGGTGCCGTCGATGCTGACGGTCAGCGTGTTGCCGTTGAGGACGAAGTGAAGCTTGTGCTTCTTCTTCTTGCCGCCGCCGGTGCCGGTTGGCCCGGTCGGCCCGCTCGGGCCCGTGCCGGTGGGACCGGTCGTGGTGGTCGTCGTGGTGGTTGTGGTCGTCCCTGTGCCACCACCGCCCCCGCCTCCCCCGTGGTGGTGTGTGCCGGTCGTGCCTGTCGTTCCGGTCGTCCCGGTGGGATCGCCCGCCTGACCGGCCTGAATCGTCTGACCGATCGCCGCATCAGCGAACGGGAAGGGCGAGGTCCAGACCACCGCGGCACCGACCGCGATCCCGGTTCCCACGAACCGGCGGCGCGTGATCGAATCGTTTGGCGAGCCGGAGGTCTCGGGACCCTCGGACGCCATGGGCCGATCGGCGTCGTCGGGCTCCCGCGGGCTCACTGGCGCAACATAGCGGCTTCACTGCCGGTTGTCACGGCTTGTCCGAGAACTGACGTCTGCTGACTCGAGCAGCCCCAGCGCCTCGTCGACCGCGAGCGTTGCCAGCCCGGCCGCCGCGTCGCTTACGCCGAAGCTGAGGATCAGTTCGCCGCCCTGGCTGGCCATTCCCGCGCAGAACTCGATCCGGTCCGAGGTGAACGAGAACGGCCTCGAAATCCCGGCGAGGGAGAGATGGTCGTCCAGCATGATGAAGCGGTGCAGATAACGCAGCGCTCGCTCTGAGTGATCGACCTCGTGGATCACGAACAGGTAACCGCCGTCGATCTCGACGCCCTGCGATCCGCCCCGGAAGTCGTGGGCGATTGAGGGCGCTTCGCGCTCTGAGACCAGCTCGACGATCCCGGTCGCAGGATCGCAGCGCAACACCACCGTCGGACCCGAGCTGTAGAGGAGGTGGAATGCGCCATCCACCAGGAACGGCATCCAGTTCTTCTCGTGACGGCCGGGATGGGGGCCGGCAAGACGTCTCACCGATGCGATCTCGGGTCCGGCGAGCGACAGCAGCGCTATCTCGCGACGGTCGATTGGATTCAGCTCGCAGACGGTTGCCGTCGCGTACCACTGTTCGGAGCATTCGATCAGCCGGCAGTCCTCGTAGCCTTCGATCAGGGCGTGGTAGCGGTGAGGTCCCGTCGAGCGGTCGACGATCGGCTCCACCCGCGTGACCGCGAGACTGGAATCGAGCCCGACCAGGTAGTTGATGTTGTGGAGGATCCCCTCGGGATGCAGGACACCTTTCTCTATGCGGTAGTTCGCGGTTCGGACGACCATCCGGAAGCCGTCACCGTCGTTTGCGATGCTGGGGTTGAAGCAGGGCCAATCCGGCTTCACCCGTAGCTTGATCTCTCCGATCCGGGCGCTGGGCGCAACCGACTCGAGTCGCGCGACGTCCCGCCGGTGTGGGGGCCGGGGGTGGGCTCCCCGGTCATCGAGCATCTCTCCGAGCGTCCGGCGGACGAAGCGTTCGATGTCTCGGGGCAGATCGGTGACTCGGATCAGCTCGCGGAGATCGGCTTGCGCCTCTTCGATGCGCCCCAGACCAACTGCCGCCTGAGCCCGCTCGAGTCGAAGACCCCAGTCGTAAACCCAGCGGTGGATGAACAGGACGTCGGATGGATAGTCGATCTCCAGCCCTCGGGTCGCGAACATGTGGGCCACCGCGAGGTCTCCTCGCCGCCGATGCCCGCGTGCCAGCTCGTAGAGCGGCTCGGCGCGCGTAGGTCGCCGCTGCCAGGCCTCGAGCAGTACGGGGACTGCAGAGTCGAAGTCCCAGCCTGAGCGGAGGATCCCTTCCTGGAGGTTCGCGTAGAAGACCTCCTCGTCCCAGCCACCCATCTCGACTCGCTGACGGTAATAGCCGGCCGCGAGCTCGTGCTTGCCCATGTCGCGGTAGGTCTGGGCGAGGTAGAACACCGGCCGCGGGTTCTCAGGATCGCGGGCCATGTCGCGCTTGAGCAGGCCGGCATCGCGGATCAGCTTCTCCCAGCGCGATGAGCCGTCGCCGTGGTGCTCGATCGAGAGCTCTTCGAGCTCGTACTGCTGGAACCGGCCATCGGTCGCCAGGTATTCGTGCGTCGAGCCCTCGTACCACCAGCGCCTGTCGCCTCGTACGAGCCGGACAACGCCAAAGTCAAGCCCACCGGTCTCGCGCAGCAGGTAGGCGTCGGCGTCCAGGGCGGGGAGGGAGCCGCGACGCCGAACGGTCATGTCGGCGTCGATCAGCAAGAGGTAGTCCGCCGAGCCTCTGGCGACCTCCATCAGCTCGGTTCGGTTGTAGCCAAAGTCGATCCACTCAGTCTCGTGGAGCTCGCCCGGAAGGTCTGCCAGCTGCGATTCGACGATCTCCTTCGTGCGGTCCTGCGAGCCCGTATCGACAATCACCCAAGAGTCGATCAGCCCGTCGATCGACCTGAGGCACCGCTCGAGGATCGCCTCCTCGTTGCGGACGATCATGCACAGGCCGATCGTCTGGCCACCCGCTTGCGTCACTCCCAGCTTGCTCCTACTGGCCGCTCGGCGCAGGCGGCGGCGCGCCAGCCATCGACGACTGCGCTGGGATGTCCCCACGCCCGAGGCTGGGTCCCGTCGATCCAGAGCATTCGGTCCGCGCCGGCGAGTAACTCATCGGGATCTCGCGTGATCTGAATCACGGCCATGCCGGTCGCCTTCAGCTGATTGATGCGATCGTGCAGCCAGACGCGGACCCCTCGGTCCTCGACGCTCGCGAGCTGGCCCAGGATCAGCAAATCGGGACCGGTGCACTCGAGCGCCACTGTTATGCCCAGGCGCGTCTGAACTTCCTCTGGCATGTCGGCCAAGCGGGTCTCGATCAGATGGCCAACCCCAGCCCGATCGGCGAGATGCCCGACGCGCGGGCCAACCGTCCGTACATCACAACCAAGAAACGCCGCAAGCACGGCGAGATTCTCGCCAACCGTCAACTCCGGCTCCACCACGCAAGAAAGGTTCGCCACCGACACCGCTCGCCCACGGATCGTCAGCTCCCCGGCCACTGGCGTCACCTCGCCCGAGAGTGCATGAACCAGGGCTGAGCCGACCTCGTCTTGGTCAACCAGAACTCCGAGCGAGTGGCCTGCCTCGAGGTGGAAGGAAAGCTCGCGAACAGCCAAGTCCGCAGGCGGCGAACCATTCGACACTGGCCGGTCGGCCTCGGTGCGCGCCGCAGCCAGGCAAACACGAGCGGCGTAGACGATCACGTCATCTGCGCTCCCCTCGGGCGGGGGGGCCACCTCGTTCAGATGAGAAACGGGTGGGCTCTGTTCAATCGCCGTGCGCACGCTCTCGTTGACGTCGCCCTCGAGGGCTCGCATGGTCAGGGCCGTAACCGGCTCGCCACGCAGCCAGTCCGGTCCGGTGGCCAGGAGGTCGGCTGCATAGCGGCGATAGCCGGCCGCCTCGTCGGCCGCGGTTTCCAGCAGCCGCGCCACTGTCTGCTGACGGCTGAAGGGAGGGTCGATCGTCCAGTCTCGTGCGAGCTTGTCCGGACGCTCCGCGAGCGCGAGGTAGTCGCACACGCATTCGGTCTGCACCGCATCGGGGTGGGTCTCGACGAGCTTGCCGGGGTTCAGATGGTCGATCAGCAGCAGTTCGTAGCCGAGAGCCGCGATCGCCTGACGCAGCTCTCCGGTTGACGAGCCGAAGATCGGGAGCATCCCGCCGTTGCATTCGAACACGATCGCGGGGCGGTGCCCGCGTGAGAACAAGCGCTCCATCCCCCGCAGGGCTGCGGGTTCGCACCCTTCGATATCCATCTTGATCGCGTCGACACGGTCCCAGCCATGGCTCTCAACCAGGTCATCAACCGATAGTGGCGGCACCGTGGTCGTCGGACTCTCCGCGTCTTCCTCGGCCACGACGCGGCCATGGATGCTCCGTTCGATGAACGGGACAGGCTGATCGCCGTCGCTGATCACTCCGTGGACCGCGTGCAGGTGCTTGAAGCGATTGCGGCGGGCAGCCAGTCTCAGGAGGTGAACGTGCCTGGCCCATGCGTCGACGGCAATCACCTCGGCCCCCAGCGCGGCGGCCGGCAGCGAGAAGGTTCCGAGATGGCAGCCGAGATCGATCACGCGGGCGCCGGGTATGACCATGCCGAGGAACGCCCGCATCACGGGCTCGTCGATCCAGTCGTGGTCGAGCAACCACGGAGTCACCGGATCGCCCCCGAACGGGTCGAGGCAGAATTCCACGGCGGGGCTTCCTGCCACGCTGACCCAGGGGAACGCCAACCGCGATGGTTCCATTGCCCTCATACGATATGAGCACCTAGTGGGCATCGACGCCGGAATCGCCGACACGGCAATGGCGCGCTCGAACCGCGGTGTCAGCCTGGTGTATCTGACTTACCGGTCCCGGCCGCGCTTCGACTGGTTCATCGACAGTTTGAGCCGGCAGCTCCGGGACGACGACGATCTCGAGCTGATCTTCGTCGACGGCCTGCTCTCATCGGAGCGCGAGCTCGAGCTGCGTCGAGCTGTGGCGGGAAGGTTCGAGTATCGGCACCTGGCCGCTAAGCCGAGCCCCTATCGAGGACCGCACCGGCTGACCAGCCGCGACTGCTTCGCCGCCGCAAGCGCTCGCAACACCGGCATCGTGTACGCGACCAAGCCCTACGTAGTGTTCGTCGATGACGCGTCGGTCCTGATGCCGGGCTGGCTCGACGAGGTTCGGAAGGCGGCCCGCGGCGGATACGTCGTCACCGGCGCATACGAGAAGTACTGGGAGATGGCCGTGGAGGATGGGATCCTCGTGGCCGGACGTGGCGAGCCCCAGGGACGCGACGTCCGCTGGGAGCAGGGCGATGAGGAGCGAGCGGTTCAGATTGGTGGGGGGCAGCTATACGGCTGCAGCTGTGGCGCCCCACGAGATCTGCTCGTGGCCGTCAACGGCTTCGACGAGCTGTGCGACCCGATCGGGGGTGAGGACTGGCATCTCGGTCTGCGCCTCGACTGGTTCGGAGCGCCGATCTACTACGACCGCGCGATGCTGACGATCGAGAGCGAGGAGCTCCATCGAGAGGGCGAGCCGGCCCTCAGGGTCGACAAAGCGGCCGATGCACAGTTCTACATGCAAAGGCTGCTCGACTTTGGCGTGGAGGAGCGATCGAGCGACGGAAATTACGACAGCTCGCACCTCGTGCTGGATGTTCTGTACGGCACCCACGAGGTGCGGAGCATCGGCAACTACTACGACCTCGCCGAGCTGAACGAGGCCAACCTGCTCGACACGATCGCACGTTTCCCGCGCTACCACTGGTTCGACCAGCAGCCGCTCGACGAGATGTAGCCGAGGAGATTCGGCGGCGATGCATGCGGAATCGGCGGCGATGGAGATTCGGCGGCGATGCGGGTTCGGCGATGCTGCAGATTCGGCGGCGCTGGAGATTCGGCGGCCGACCGGCTTCGGCGGCGCTGCAAACGCGGTGGCGGCCTGAGGCCTAGGCCGCTCGGGCGGCGTCGGCTCGGGCGATGGCCTGGGCGAGTCGAGCTGCGACGGCAAGTGGCCGGTCCTCCATCTGTCGCCAGGTGAAGCGGATGAGGGCCAGCCCGCCCGCCACGAGCGCCGCTCCCTTGGCCGCGTCGTGCTCGAACTTCGGCCGGGTCCGATGCCACTGATAGCCATCGACCTCGACGACCAGTCCGTGGGCCGGCCAGTAGAAGTCGACTTCGTAGCCATGGAGCCGCACGTTTGACCGCGGCTGTGGCAACCCAGCGTCGTCGATCAGCCGGCGGAATCGCCTTTCCAGCTCGGAGCGCGTAACGCCTTTGCTGGCGGAGTGGCGCGCGGCGGCTTGCGCGAGGCGACCGCCGACGTGTAGGAGCACGCGTTGCTGCACCAGTCCCAGTTGGATCGCTTCGTCCACCGCGCGCTCCAGCTCACGCCGACTGAGGCCGGACGCGATGTCATGCAGCGTACGGGCAGGGGATGACACGGGCAGGTGGTCGACAAAACAGACCGCCCCCGGCGCCAGCCACTTGGTCTTGTGAACGTGTACGCCCCGCAGGCGCGGAGCGTGCTGACCGGGGACCGTGACGTGGACGGAGTCGCCCCGGAGCAGGATCTTCCACAACCGTGCCGCGGTGAAGTGACTGAGAACGGCCCCGTCACGACAGGCCAGCAGGGCTGCTGTTTCCTCGGCCAATGAGGCCGGCGCGGTATGGCCGACTGCGTACACGCCGCAATGCTCACGGCGGAGATATCCACTTGCCACGAGTCGGTAGATGGCCCGGTCCGCAACGCCGATCGCCAGCAGCTGACGGCGAGTGATGCGACCTCTCTGCTGCGCCGCGACCGCGCCGATGCGCGCTTCCCGTCTCCCAGAAACGACGAAAAGTCGCCTCCGTCCAAGCACCGGAACGTGGTAGGTCGCGTTTTCGTCGCAGGGCGTCGAACTCTTGACCCGCGGCCTGAGCGAGCCGGGCACGGGGTGAGTTTTCGACGCGCCGGGCGGCTTCATCTCCCCAGCATGCCGCCTCTTTGGCCGGCCATGGCCAATGCGCCGCTATCGGCGCAGAGTTGTGACAGTTACGTGGCTAGGCGTGCGCTGCCTGGGCGTAGCGCGACGGAGTGTCATCGTCGCACTCCGAAAAGAACCCGCCGACGACCTCCAGCAGGTGATCGATCGATTCTGCGGCGTAGAGGATCGGCTGGTACTTCGTGATGTCGTACTCGTGGACGCCCATGTCGCTGACGTCGAGGGGACGGATCTCGGCTGAGCGGAATTCCTCGATCTCGCCGTAGGACGACAGCAGGCCGGCCCCGTAGCAGCGCAGTTCGCCCTCCTCCCACAGGACGCCGAACTCGATCGTGAACCAGAAGACGTGGGCGAAGAAATCGCGTCCCTCTTGGGTCTCGAGGCGCCGCGCCGCGCGGCCGGCGGCGCGGTTGAGCTCGGCGAAGCGGGGGCTGGCCAGCATCCCGCCGTGGCCGATGACCTCGTGGATCAGGTCGGGCTCGGGCGTGTAGAGCGGTCGCGCGTGATGGCGGAGGTACTGGGTCGAGTGGAACACGCCGTCGCCCAGCGAGCCGTAGAACTCCTCGAACGGGACGAGACCGGCGGCGGGGTGGTACTCGTAGCCGGTGAGCGGGCGGAGCAGCTCGCCGACGTGATCGAGCTGGGGAACGTGGTCCAATGGCAATCCCAGCCGGTCCATGGCATGCCGGTACTCGGCGCAGGCCAGCCGCTCGTGCTTGGCGGCCAGCTCGCGGCGGACCGTGCGCCACACCTCCTGCTCCTCCTCGGTGTAGTCCACCTGAGGGAACGGCATCCCGGGCGACCAGTCGAGGGCCAGCGACGCGATGTGGTTGCGCCGAGCCCGGTAGTCGGGATCGGCGAAGCCGGGATGGTCCTTGGCGAGATGGACGGTGACTGTCCCGTCCTCCTCGGTGGTCACCGGTGCGTAGAGCTGAGCTTCCTCGAACACTCCTCCTCCTAGATGTGACTTGTCACGCCCGCCGACGTGGGCGCGGCGGCACCGTCGTCTGCCACGTCGGCGGCCCACGAGAGGGCGTACTTGCCGTCATCAAGCTCGCGCGCGAGCTGGGTCAGCCGCAGCGGCCGGAACGTGTCGCACATGACGGCCAGCTCCTCGGTGAATCTCGTCCCGATCGACTTCTCCGCCAGTCCGGGCTGGGGCCCATGCGGGAGCCCCGACGGATGCAGCGTGACCGATCCCACATCGATCCCGCGGCGGGACCCGAACGACCCGCTGACGTAGTAGATCATCTCCTCGGACTGAAGATTCGAATGGTTGTAGGGGATGGGAATGGCTTCCTCGTGCCAGTCGAGCATCCGCGGGCAGAAAGAGCAGATCACGAAGTTCGGGCCCTGGAAGGTCTGGTGCACCGGGGGCGGCATGTGGATCCGCCCCGTGATCGGCTCGAAGTCGTCGATGTTGAACGTGTAGGGGTATACGTAGCCGTCCCAGCCGACGACGTCGAGCGGGTGGTAGTCGAGCTTGTAGTGCTGGTAGCCGTCCCGGACCCGGACCACGAGATCGAAGTCGCCGCGTTCCCGGTGCGTGACGAGCTCACCCGGAGGATGGAAATCGCGGTGGGAATAGGGCGCATGCTCGAGCAGCTGCCCGTACCGGTTCCGGTAGCGGGAGGGCGTCTCGATCTCCCCGGGCGTGAAGAACGTCAGCCAAAGCTGGTCGCCCTCCGGGACGAACCGATAGGTCGTCCCGCGGGGTATCACGATGTAGTCGTGCTCGCGGTAGGGGAGGGTCCCGAACGTCGTCTCCAGTACCCCCGATCCATCGTGGACGAAGATCACCTCATCGCCCTCACCGTCACGGTAGAAGAAGTGCTGATCGTCCGCGGGTCGGCAGATCGCGATCTCGACATCCGGGTTGAACATCAACAACCGCCGCCCGCGAACAGGATCCCCCTGCGCACCCAGCCCGGAAGTATTGAACAGATGATGCGAGTGAGCGTCGGGCACCCATTCCTCACGCTCGATCGGTTGGTGGGAACCGAGCTCGGTCACGCGGCACGGCGTCTGGAGGTGATAGAGGATCGACTCGTTGCCGGAGAACCCCTCGAACCCCATCACCTCCTCGGTCAATAGGGTTCCCGCCCCGCCGCCGTTGTCGCGGAACGCGACGTGGCGCTTGGACGGCAGCTCGCCGCGCGATTCGTAGCGCATCAGAGATTCCCCCGGCGGGCCTGCTCGCGCTCCAGCGCCTCGAACAGCGCCTTGAAGTTGCCGTCGCCGAAGCCGCGGGCGCCGTGGCGTTCGATGACCTCGAAGAACAGCGTCGGGCGGTCGCCCACCGGCTTGGAGAAGATCTGGAGGAGGTAGCCCTCGTCGTCGCGGTCGACCAGGATTCCCAGACGCCGCAGGTCCGCGAGGTCTTCCTCGATCTCGCCGACGCGCTCGGGCACCTCGGAGTAATAGGACTCGGGAATCGGAAGGAACTGGACGCCGCGACCGCGTAGCTCGTCGACGGTGGCCACGATGTCCGTGGTCGAGACCGCGATGTGCTGGACCCCGGCGCCGCGATAGAAGTCGAGGTACTCCTCGATCTGGGACTTGCGCTTGCCCTGGGCTGGCTCGTTGATCGGGAACTTGATCCGCCCCGACCCATCCGTGACGACCTTGGACATCAATGCCGAGTACTCGGTCGAGATCTCCTCGTCGGAGAAGTGGATCATCTCGGTCATCCCGAACACGCGCTCGTAGTAGCGCACCCACTCGTCCATGTGACCGAGCTCGACGTTCCCGACCACGTGGTCGATGCCGACCAGCAGGCCGACGCCGCTATCGGGGCCGGGTGCCATTCCATCGGCCTCGTCTCCCGTCGCCTCGAAGCCAGGCAGGAATGCCCCCGCGTACCCGTTTCGCTCGACGAACAGGTGCCGGGTCTCGCCATACGTCTCGATCGAGGCGAGCTTTACCGTCCCGCGCTCGTCTGAGAGCTCATATGGCGTCTCGATCCCGCGCGCGCCGTGCTTGACCGCGTGCTCGTAGGCTGCCGCCGCGTCCGGGACGCTCAGAGCGATCGTGCGAACGCCGTCGCCGTGACGTTTGTGGTGCTCGCCGATCTCGTCATCGCCGGTCAGCGTTCCGGTCAGCACGAGCCGGATGCGCCCCTGCTCGAGGACGTGCGAGACGCGGTCCCGGCTGCCTGTCTCGAGCCCGCGGTATGCCGTCTCGCTGAATCCGAACGCGTGCCGGTAGTAGTACGAGGCCTGCGCGGCGTTGCCGACGAATAACTCGAGGTGGTCGATGCCGTGAACCGGCATCACGTCGCTGGGCAGAGGAGTGAGGGGAGAGATCGTTTCCGTTGTCATGGTGTATGCAATGATCCGCCTGTCTGCTCGCGCGCTCAAGAGCGGTTTATTGCGTCAGAGCGACGATACAGGTCGCTATGGATGAAACTGACCAGAAGATCGTTGCACTGCTCCGCGAGGATGCGCGGCGCAGTTATCACTCGATAGGCCGGCATGTGCATTTGTCTGCGCCGGCGATCAAGCGCCGCGTCGACCGGCTCGAGCAGGACGGAGTGATCCTGGGCTACACCGCGGTGATCAATCCGGCGGCCTTCGGATGGCACTCCGAGGCGTTCGTGGACCTGTTCTGCGAAGGCAAGATGCCGGGCGAGGCCATCAAGCGCGCTGTGGAGGGCGAACCGGGTGTGGTGGCCGCGCATACGGTCGCCGGCGCGGCGAGCGCGCACCTGCACGTGATGGCGCAGGACACCAAAGACCTTGAGGAGGTGCTCGAGCGAATCCGGGCCACCGATGGTGTCACACGGACGGTCACCGAGGTGGTCCTCTCGACGCTGCTGCGGCGGTGAGGCCGTGAAGCTGTGAGACGCCCCTTTCCCGACGGCCGCCCTCCGTCGATCAGAGACTTCATGGCCTTCGAGGAGCACGTGCGCAATGCACGCGCGGCGACTGGCCGCCGCGAGGTGCCCGAGGCCTGGTATGCGGCGCCGGCCTTCTATTTCTCAAACCCGGCGGCGATCTACCGCGACGGGGACGAGATCCCCAAACCGCACGATACGAACGCGCTCGACTATGAGCTCGAGCTGGCCTGCGTGATCGGTCCTGACGCGCAGCCCGAGGGCTTCACGATCATGAACGACTGGTCGGCGCGTGACCTACAGGCCCTCGAGATGCAGGTTGGCCTCGGACCGGCCAAAGGGAAAGATTTCGCGACCTCGCTCGGACCGGTGTTGGTCACTCCCGACGAGCTGCCGCGCGATCTCGACATGCGTGCGATCGCTCGCGTCAACGCGGAGGTGCGAACCGAGTCCCGCACCGGCGGGATGTACTTCTCCTGGGCGCGGCTGCTCGAGCAGGCGGCGCGCAACACGCCTGGTCTTCAGCCCGGAGACGTGATCGGCTCTGGGACGGTGGGCCGCGGGTGCATCCTCGAGCACGGGGACGGGCGTTGGCTCGAGCCAGGCGATGAGGTCGAGCTCGAGATCGAGGGCATCGGCGTCCTGCGCAACCGCGTCGTCTAGCGACCGGGCAGCAGCCCGAACTCCTCGGTCTGAGCGAAGCCGACCTCGGCGCCCGCCTCGGCCAGACCGCTCTCGCGGGCCTGCGAGGCCACCGCTTCGGCCACGGCCGGCGCTACGTCGCGGTTGAACACCGAGGGGATGATGTAGTCCTCGCGGAGCTCCTCGTCGCTGACGATCCCGGCGATCGCCTGGGCGGCGGCCAGCTTCATCCCCTCGGTGATGCTGGTGGCACGGACGTCGAGCGCGCCGCGGAAGATCCCCGGGAAGCAGAGGACGTTGTTGATCTGGTTGGGGTAGTCGGACCGACCTGTCGCCATGATCCGGACGTGGGGGGCGGCGTCCTCAGGGGAGACCTCCGGCGTCGGGTTGGCCATCGCGAAAGCGATCGGATCACGGTTCATCCGGCCGAGCGCCGGCGCGTCCATCACACGCGCGCCAGAGAGTCCGATGAACAGATCGGCCCCCTCGAGAACATCCTCGACGCCGCCCGAACGCCGCTCTGGATTCGACTCCTCGGCGAGCGTGCGCTTGACGGACGACATCGTCCCGTCGGCGTAGTCGTCTCGTTCGACGCTGAGTGGGCCGTCGGAGTCGCATGCGATCAGGTTCCGGACGCCGGATGCCAGCAGGATGCGCGAGACCGCGACGCCCGCCGCGCCCGCCCCCACGACGACCACGTGGAGCTCCTCCATCCGACGGTCGGTCAGCTTGAGCGAGTTGAGCAGCGCAGCCAGTACGACCACGGCCGTACCGTGCTGGTCGTCGTGGAACACCGGGATGTCGAGCGCGCCGCGGAGTCGCTCCTCGATTTCGAAGCACCGCGGCGCCGAGATGTCTTCGAGGTTGATGCCTCCGAACCCCGGTGCGATCGCTTGCACCGCGGCGACGATCTCGTCTGAGTCGCGCGTGTCCAGGCAGATCGGAAACGCGTCGACCCCGCCGAACTCCTTGAACAGCATCGCCTTGCCTTCCATCACCGGCATGGCCGCCCGGGGCCCAATGTCACCCAGGCCGAGCACGGCGGTTCCGTCTGAGACGACGGCAACCGTGTTGCGCTTGATCGTGTACTGAAAGGCCTTGTCAGGATCTTCGGCGATCGCTCCGCAGACGCGGGCCACGCCAGGGGTGTAGGCCATCGAGAGATCGTCGCGGGTCTTGAGCGGGTTCTTGTTCTGGATCTCGATCTTGCCACCGACGTGAAGCTGCAAAGTTCGGTCGGTCCAGTCCAGGACCTTCGCCCCCGCAACCCCGTCGACGGCCGCCGTGAGGCGAGGCCAGTCCTCGGAATCGGTCGTATCGACCGTGATGTCGCGGATCGTGTGGTGGCCATCGACCTGCACCAGGTCGATCGCGCCGATCCTTCCGCCCGCGTCGCCAATCGCGCTTGCCACTTTGCCGAGCATCCCCGGCCGGTCGTCGATCTCGACCCGCAGCGTCAGGCTGTATTGCGCGCTCGGTGTAGCCGCCACAGCGCCAGATAGCCTGACATATAGGTGCACGAACGATGCCGGATGAGCTCTTCCTGATCGACGGAAACAGCCTGGCCTACCGGGCGTTCTTCGCGCTGCCGGAGTCGATCGCGACATCCACCGGGATGCCGACGAACGCGATCTTCGGGTTCGCGTCGATGCTGGTCAAGATCCTCACCGACTACGGGCCGAAGGCGACCGTCGTCGTGTGGGATGCCGGCGACACCGGGAGGCGGGAGCTCTACGCCGACTACAAGGCACAGCGGACGAGCCGGCCCGATCTGCTCAAGGAGCAGTGGCCGCATCTCGAGCCACTGGTCGACGCGTTCGGCTACAAGAACCTGGCGGTGGACGGGTACGAGGCCGACGACGTGATCGCCTCGATCGTCGAGCACGCGCGCCAGGCCGACCCGCCGATCCCGGTAATGGTCGTGACTGGCGATCGCGACGCCTACCAGCTGGTCGACGACGGGGTGGTGAAGATCATGACCACCTCGCGGGGCATCACGGATACGCGCGTGTATGACCGGGATGGGGTGATCGACCGCTACGGCATCCCGCCCGAGCTGATCCCCGATTTCATCGGGCTGAAGGGCGACACCTCGGACAACATCCCCGGCGTTCCGGGGATTGGGGACAAGACGGCGGCCGATCTACTTCAGCGGTTCGGCTCGCTCGAGGATGTGCTGGCGCATGTCGAGGAGATCAGCGGCGCCAAGCGCAAGCAGAACCTGATCGAGCATGCCGAGGACGCACGGACCTCCAAGCAGCTGGCGACGGCCAAGCGCGACATTCCGCTCGAGTTCGACCTGACGGGGTTCGTGGCGGCCGAGCCGGACCGCTCGAAGCTCCGCGAGACGTTCAGGCAGTTCGAGTTACGCGAGCCACTCCGGCGGCTCGAGGAGGCGCTGGGCTCGGCCGACGCGGCGGCGCCCGCGCCGGCTGCCGAACGCTCGCTCTCGGCGACCGTGAGGGAAGCCGAACTAGCCGAGGTGGCGAAGCTCCCCCCAGGGGAAGTGGCGGTTGCGGTGAGAGCACCACGGGCACCGGAGGATGCGCTGTTCGGCGACACGCTCCAGTGGCGCTTCGGCGTCCTGGCGGGCAAGGTGGCGCTGGCGGGTGCGTGTGAGCGGCCCGAGGAGCTGGTCCAGGCGATCGGCGAGCGGCCGGCGATCGCCCATGACGCGAAGTCGCTTGGGGCGGTTCCGCTCAACCTCGTCCACGACACCGAGATCGGCGCCTATCTGCTCGAACCGGCACGGCGCGGCTATCCGTTCCGCGAGCTCGTCGAGGAGCGGGGCTTCGCGGCATCGGTCCAGGACGAGGCGGTCGCCGACGCCATGCTTGTCAAAGCGCTCGCCGATTGGCAGCGCGATGAGATACGCCGGCGCGGGCTTACCGATCTGTTGCGCGAGGTGGAGCTGCCGCTCGTTCGGGTCCTGCGCGAGATGGAGCAGGCAGGTGTCAAGCTCGAAACCGGGCGGCTCGCCACCATCTCATCACGCGTCAAGGCCGAGGCGGACGCGCTCGAGCAAGAGATCTACGGCCTTTGCGGCGAGGAGTTCACGATCGGCTCGCCCAAGCAGCTCGAGGAGATGCTGTTCGGCCGCCTCGGCCTCTCGCGCAAACGGCGCGGCAAGACGGGCTACTCGACAGATGCGCGGGTCCTGCAGGCCATCCGCCACGAGCACCCGGTGATCTCGAAGATCGAGCGCTGGCGCGAGCTGACCAAGCTGGCCCAGACATATCTCGATGCGCTGCCGCTCTTGATCGCCGGAGACGGCCGAATTCACACGACCTTCAATCAGACTGCAGCGACCACCGGGCGGCTGTCCTCGAACAACCCCAACCTCCAGAACATTCCGATCCGTACGGAGCTCGGAAGGGAGATCCGGTCATGCTTTGTGGCCGAGGAGGGGAATCTGCTCACCTCGGCGGACTACTCGCAGGTCGAGCTCCGGCTGCTCGCCCACATCGCGGAGGAGGACGTACTGAAAGAAATCTTCAGAAAAGGGGATGACGTCCACACCGCCACAGCGTGTCGTGTGTTTGGCGTCACGCCTGATCAGATCGACCCTGGAATGCGCTCGAAGGCGAAGATGATCAACTACGGGATCGTTTACGGCCTGTCGGCTTGGGGGATGGCCGACCGTCTCGACATCCCCCAGGATGAGGCCGACGAGTTCATCCAGCGATACCTCGCGGGCTTCCCGGCCGTCGCCCACTTCATAGAGCAGACAATCGAGCAAGGCACCGAGGACGGGTACGTCTCGACGTTGTTCGGGCGCCGTCGCCAAGTCCCCGAGCTGCGCGCCCGGCGCTGGGAGCTCCGCAAGCAGGGCGAGCGTTTTGCGGTCAACATGGTGATTCAGGGCACGGCGGCCGACATCATGAAGGTGGCGATGGTGCACTGCGATCGCGCGCTCAAGGAAGCGGGCGTGCGCTCGCGGATGGTGCTTCAGATCCACGACGAGCTGCTGTTCGAAGGACCCGGGGAGGAGGCCGAGGAGGTCGGGCATCTGGCGCGCGAGCAGATGGAGCGGGCGTTCGAGATGGATCCTCCGCTGGCTGTCGATGTCGGCGTCGGGAGCGACTGGCTGGCGGCGAAGTGAGGCTGCGGCTGGCCGCGCTGGGAGGCGCGCTGTGGTTGGGGGCGGCGGGGGTCGCCCACGGCGATCCGGTGATCGGAATGGTGCGTGACGTCCCAACTCGTGCCCGCTTCGCGGCTGCGGCGAACGACACGGGCAACCTGCCATACGGCGGCGGCCCGGTCCTCCACGCCAACCGCACCCACGTGATCTTCTGGCAACCGTCGGGATCAGGTCTCAGCTTCGATTCCGGGTACGAGCAGCTGATCGACAAGTTCCTCGCCGAGGTCGCGGCAGCAAGTCACGATCCAAGCAACGTCTACGGCCTGACCGGCCAGTACACCGACAGTCTCGGACCGGCCACCTACGAGTCGACCTGGGGCGGCGCGGTGATCGACACCGATCGGCTGCCGCCGAACGGCTGTGTCGAGCCCCCGGTGTCGGGCCCGGGATGGACGGTGTGCCTGACCAACAGCCAGCTCCAAGCGGAGATCGAACACGTCGTGGCCGTCGACCACCTTCCGACGACCGAGGTCGACGTCTACTTCCTGGTCACCCCCAAAGGGCTGGGGAGCTGCACCGATTCCTCGTCGACCAGCTGCTCGCTGGGTGGGAGCGTGAGCGGATACTGCGGCTATCACTCGGAGACGCCGGACGGAAACGTCCTCTACGCCGTGATCCCTTACAACGCGGTCTCAGGCCACTGTCAGTCCGACAATCCACGGCCCAACTCGAGCACCGCGGACCCGGCGCTGTCGACGATCAGTCACGAGCACAGCGAGATGATCACTGACCCCGTGGGCGACGCATGGATCGACAGCGCGGGCAACGAGGACGGAGATCGGTGCATCACAAACTTCTCGGCCCCGATCGGCGGGGCCGGGGCCAGTGCCTGGAACGAGGACATCGCGGGGGGCCACTACTACCTCCAGGGGGAGTGGTCAAACGAGGACCACGGCTGCCGGCCTCGCGACGAGTCAGACCAGGTGACGTTCAGCGCGTGGGCGAGTCGCTCAGCGGCCCGAGCGAGGAGACGGACCACTAGCCGGGCTTACAGGCTGCTGGCCAGGGCCAGAGATCCCGATGGCCGGATCGTCTCCTATGTGTGGCTGTTGGGCGATGGCGCGATCGCCCGCGGCCGCAGCGTCAGTCACACGTTCAGGCGGCCTGGGACCTACCGCGTCACGCTCAAGACCTCAGACGCTGCCGGCAATTGGGCTTTCTACACGCGCGCGATCTCGGTAGCGGTCGCCGGCGCGGGCCGCGGCCGCGGGGCGTCGCGGGTGCCGACGAAGTCGGGGTGAGCGATCGCCAGGTAGTGATCGAACGCCCAGTCGAGAAATCCTCGGTGGTCGATCGCCCTGAGCCCGCGGGACAGCAGCCGGGGCGGGACCCGCGGGATCAGTCGCTGGACGCGAAGCATCCAGGCGAATGGCCGAGCGTGTGAGGCCGAGAACGCGCCGTAGCGCTCGAGCGCCTGTCCGGCGCTCTGATGCCCATCCACAACCGCGCGTAGCTCGCGCCCGCAAGCCAAGCCGAAGTAGAACGCGGTCCTGATGCCCTCGGCGGTCAGCGGCAGGCAATGTCCGGCCGAGTCTCCCACGAAGAAGGTGCCGTCCTCGGTGGCCGGCCGGAGCGCGTGCGGAATCCAGTTGCCTTGATAGCGAGTGGTGTCGGCGCGCAGGTCGCCGGCCAGGCGCTCCGTCGGCTCGCGGACGTGGAAGCGCGGATCAAATGAGCCGACGCCGATCCGGAGCTCACGGTCTGCCGGGAAGCTCCAGCCGTAGCCGGCTGGGACGTAACCGCGATCGATCCAGATCTCCATCTCCTCCCCCGATCCGAACGGATGGACCTCCAAGCCACGTGAGAGCAGTGCGTCGGGCGGCTGCACGTTGTCGCCGACCCCCAGAACTCGACGCCAGCCGAGCGCGTCGACGATCAGGGATGCCCGGATCTCGCCCCGGTCGGTCAGGACAGTGGTGCCGGTGCGCCCATGTACCTTGGCGGTCTCGAACGCGAAGCTTCCCTGCTCGGCGAGCAGGGCGCACAGCGCGCGGTAGTCGAAGGTCGAAAACGTCCATGGCAGGTCGTAGCGGACGGTGGCGTGCGGGGTGTGGATGACGAGCTGACCGAACGTCTGCTGGAGCGCACCGTCGAGCCTCAGCGCGTCCAGCCACGCAGTCGGGATCCCGCAAGCCGACGTCTGGCGCTCTCCGATCTCGTAGCGGTCGATCACGAGCACGTCGGCGCTCGAGTCCGCCAGCTCGCGGGCCACGGCGAGCCCGGCAAAGCTCGCCCCGCAGATCAGAACGTCGCAGTCCCGGTTCAACGCGGTGCGCTCCGGGCCGCGTTTAGTTGCTCGCAAGGGCACTTGCGGCCTGATGATAGGGAGCCGTCGTATGCACACTGCGGCTATCCTCAGGGCGCATCATGTCCTCGACCACCACTTTGTCCTCCGAGGCCGAACAGCCAGAAGCCAGGGTCGTAGAAGGCTCGGACGGCCTCCTGCTCGAGGTCGACGGGCAGGTCGTCCCCAACTACGACGCGACGATCCATCCATTTCAGGAGGGCGACGTCGTAACCGGTCGCGTGGTCCGGATCGACACCGACGAGGTGCTCGTCGACATCGGCTACAAGTCCGAAGGCGTTATCCCGGCCGGCGAGCTCTCGATCCGCAAGTCGGTCGATCCCAGCGAGGAGGTCTCGCTCGACGACGAAGTCGATGCCCTGGTCCTCACCAAGGAGGATCAGGACGGCCGGCTGATCCTGTCCAAGAAGCGCGCCCGCTTCGAGCGGGCGTGGCGCCGGATCGAGCAAGCGGCCGACTCGGGTGAGCCGGTGTCGGGAACCGTAATCGAGGTCGTCAAGGGCGGCCTGATCATCGACCTTGGCGTGCGCGGATTCCTCCCCGCTTCGCTCGTCGACATCCGGCGCGTGCCCAATCTCGACGAGTACCTCGGGCAGGCGATCGAGTGCAAGGTGATCGAGCTCAACCGTTCGCGCAACAACGTCGTGCTGTCAAGACGCGCGGTTCTCGAGGAGCAGCGCAAAGAGGACCGTGAGCGGATTCTCGACCGGCTCCAGCCGGGGCAGGTGGTGGAAGGCACGATCTCCAACATCGTCGACTTCGGCGCTTTCGTGGACCTGGACGGGATCGACGGGCTGATCCACATCTCAGAGCTTTCCTGGTCCCACGTCAACCATCCCTCGGAGCTCCTCAGCATCGGGGACCTGGTCACGGTCAAGGTGCTCGACATCGATCGCGACCGCCAGCGCATTTCGCTCGGGCTCAAGCAGACTCAGGAAGACCCGTGGCAGCGCGTGATCGATACCTACAACATCGGGGATGAACTCGAGGGAACGGTGACCAAGGTGGTCACGTTCGGCGCCTTCGTCGAGATCCTCGACGGGGTTGAGGGGCTGGTGCATATCTCGGAGCTCGCCCAGCACCACGTCGAGAATCCGCGCGAGATCATCCAGCCCGGCGACCAGGTCCGCGTCAAGATCCTGGAGATCGATTCGGAGCGACGGAGGCTGTCGCTGTCGATCAAACGGGTGGAAGGTCAGGTCCTTCCCGTCCGGCCGATCTCGCCGCCGTCTGAGAGCGAGGCGGGCGATCTCGACAATGTGCCTGAGCTGGGCTTGTCGGAGGATGTGTTCGCCTCCGAGGACGCCTCCGCCGAAGACGACACTCCCGGGTCCGTCGCCGAAGCAGAGGGCGAGTCCGGGGCGACCGCGGAGCCCGAGGCCGGCGAGCCGGAGGCGGAAGCACAATCGGAAGCCGCCGAGCCCGCTGCCGAATCTGAGCCGGCTGCCGAATCTGAGGCTGCTCCGGAATCTGAGCCCGCTGCGGCCGACTCAGACGAGCCGGCCGAACCGGACGCACCGGCTGAGGGCGAGCAAGCCTGAGCGTCCCGTTCGTCGGGCTGACGGGCGGGATTGGGGCCGGGAAGTCGACGGCGCTCGCCGTGCTCGAGAGGCTGGGGGCGGTGACGCTCTCTACCGACGGGGTCGTGCACGAGCTCTATCAAGACGCGGAGGTGCGAGATCGGGTGGTAGGTAGGTTCGGAGACGCGGTTGCTTCCGAGGGGGCGATCGACCGGGCGGCGCTGGCGCGGGCTGCGTTTGCCCGCTCCGAGGACCGAGCGTGGCTAGAGGGCATGTTGTGGCCGCGCGTCGGCGAGCGGATGGCTGAGTGGCGGGCGGACGTCGATCGTGACTCGCCGCTTGCGCGGGCGGCGGTTGTCGAGGTCCCGCTGTTGTTCGAGTCGGGAATGGAAGGTGTGTTCGATGCCACGATCGCCGTCATCGCTGACGAGGCTCTACGCGCCGGGCGGGCGGGTGGCCGTGGCCACGAGGCTCTGGCCGCGCGCGGCGCGCGGCAGCTCTCCCAGGAGCAGAAAGCGCAGCTCGCTACGCACGTAGTTGTCAACGACGGGAGTGTCGACGAGCTCGAGGCGAAGCTGTCAGCCGTGCTTGACATGCTTGACCGCTCTCGCCCATGAGCCCGCCCATGGCAACCATCGCTTCTCGCCGCCGCACGGGCTCGCGTCGTCTCCTGACCACGCGGCGCCTGGGGCTGGCCGCGCTTGTCGCGATCGCCGCGGTGGCCATCGCAGTCCCACTGCTCCGCCGCGCGGTCAACGAGTTCGGCCTGCCGCTCGCCTACCCGGACATCATCCGCCAGCAAGCGGCGGCCAAGCACCTCGATCCTGCGCTGATCGCCGCGGTCATCTACGCCGAGACCAAGTTCGACGCCCGCGCGTCTTCGGCGGGAGCCGAGGGCCTGATGCAGATCATGCCCGGCACGGCCGAGTTCCTCGCCCGGCGATCTGGCGCAACGACCTTCAACCTCAGCGACCTGGGCACGCCACAGGTGAACATCGCCTACGGCAGCTACTACCTTCGCTATCTGCTCGACGAGTACAGCGGCAGCGAGATGCTCGCGCTGGCTGCCTACAACGGAGGAGAGGCCAACGTCACCCACTGGATCGCGCAGGAGCGCACCGAGGGAAGACCCTTGACGATCGGCGAGATCCCCTTCCCCGAGACGCGCGCCTACGTTCTGCGGGTGCTCGAGGCTCAGCGCGACTACCGCAACACCTACCCGCGGCAGCTCGGATACGGCTGAGGCCAGGGGCAGTCAGCTCCAGCCCACCTCGTCGTGGGTCTCGAGCTTGTTCCAGACAGTGACTTCGGGTCGGCCCTGGGCGCCAGCGGCCTCCATTATCGGCCCGATCCGGTCGCTGTTCTCCTGGAAGAACGCCTGGAAGCTCTCGCCATCCGGCCACTCGTCGATCACCAGGACCTGCCCGTCGGCGCCATAGAAGCGGTGAGCGATGAGTCCGTGGCTCTTGGCGCTCTCGGTGATCGATTGCATCGCGTCGCTATTTGCCGACGCGTATTCCTCGACCTGCCCCGGGTCACCCTTGGTCAACACCGTCACGATTACTGACACGCCTGTTCCTCCTCTGTCCGAGGCGCCTTCGGACGGCTATTCGAACAGAACCGGGCGATTGGATCAACCGCCTCCGACGCTACGCTCAGAATCGATGCCCAAGATCGAGCTCGACTCCGCCTATTCGCCGACCGCCGATCAACCGGCAGCGATCGAGTCTCTGGCCGACGGGGTCAACGCCAACGAACGCTTCCTGACGCTGCTGGGCGCCACCGGGACCGGCAAGACGATGACGATGGCCGGTGTGATCCAGGCGGTGCAGAAGCCTGCCCTAGTTATCGCCCATAACAAGACTCTGGCCGCGCAGCTGTGCAACGAGTTCAGGACCTACTTCCCGAGCAACGCGGTCGAGTACTTCGTCTCCTACTACGACTACTACCAACCCGAGGCCTACGTCCCCTCGAAGGACCTCTATATCGAGAAGGACTCGGCGATCAACCAGGAGATCGACCGCCTCAGGCACTCGGCGACCGCGGCGTTGTTCGCCCGTCGCGACGTGGTGATCGTGGCGAGCGTCTCGTGCATCTACGGCCTCGGCTCGCCTGAGGTCTACGACGAGAACCTCCAGACGCTCACCAAGGGCTCCTACGTGGACCGCGACCGGCTGCTGCGCAAGCTCGTCTCGATCCAGTACACGCGCAACGACACCGCCTTGGCCCGAGGCACGTTCCGCGTCCGCGGCGAGACGCTCGAGATCTTCCCCGCTTACGCCGAGACGGCGTACCGCGCCGTCCTGTTCGGCGACGAGGTCGAGCTGCTTCAGGAGTTCGACCCGCTCACCGGCGAGGTGATCCAAGACGACATCGAGCATGTCGGGATCTGGCCGGCGTCCCACTACAACGTGCGCGAAGGGATGATCGAGGACGCCGTGGCGGAGATCGGGCGCGAGCTGAACGAGCGCTGCGCCGAGCTGGAAGCCCAGGGCAAGCTGCTCGAGTCGCATCGCCTGCGCCAGCGGACGCAGTACGACATGGAGATGCTCCGCGAGCTGGGATTCTGCTCTGGGATCGAGAACTACTCGAGGATCCTCGACGGCCGGGCTCCGGGCGAGCGCCCCTACTGCCTGCTCGACTACTTCCCCGATGACTTTGTGTGCTTCATCGATGAGTCCCACCAGACCGTGCCCCAGCTAGGAGGCATGTACGAGGGCGACCGCTCGCGCAAGCAGACGCTGGTCGACTACGGCTTCCGGCTGCCCAGCGCACTCGACAACCGTCCCCAGACGTTCAACGAGTTCCTCTCGATCACCCCGCAGATCGTGTTCGTCTCGGCCACCCCGGGCGAGTACGAGCGACGCCAGTCCGGCCGCGTCGTCGAGCAGATCGTGCGTCCGACGGGGATCGTAGATCCCGAGGTCGAAGTCAGGGAGACGCGCAACCAGATTGACGACCTGATGAACGAGATCAGAGGGCGGGTCGAGCGCGACGAACGCACGCTCGTGACGACGCTGACCAAGAAGATGGCCGAGGACCTCACCGATTACCTGCTCGAAATGGGCTTCCGCGTCCGCTACCTGCACTCCGAGATCGACACCCTGGAGCGGATCCAGATCATTCGCGAGCTCCGGTTGGGGTCTTTTGACGTGCTCGTGGGTGTGAACCTGCTGCGCGAGGGACTCGACCTCCCCGAGGTCTCCCTGGTGGCGATTCTCGACGCCGACAAGGAGGGCTTCCTGCGAGGCGAGACCTCGCTGATCCAGACGATTGGGCGGGCCGCGCGCAACATCGAGGGCAAGGTGCTGATGTATGCCGACAAGGAAACCGCGGCGATGCGCGCGGCAATCGACGAGACCGACCGCCGCAGGGAGATCCAACGGAGGTACAACGAGGAGCGGGGCATCACGCCGGAGACGATCGTCAAGGGCATCTCGGACATCGCCGAGTTCCTGCAATCCGAGTCCAAAGTCCCCCGCTCGCGTCGACGGCGGCGAGCCTCCGGAACCGGGATGCCGGCGGCCGAAATCGAGAAGACAATCGTCGAGCTCGAGGAGGAAATGCTCCAAGCCGCCGAGGAGTTGCGGTTCGAATACGCCGCAAAGCTGCGCGATGAGATCCGCGACCTCAAACGCGAGCTCGATCAAGCCGTGTCTGAAGGGCGAGCACCGATCGGCTAATCGGATACTCTGCGGCCATCGAACCAAAGACGGAGGAGGCTGGTCCGTTGGCGCTGGATCGACAGACGATCGAAAAGAAGGACTTTCCCATCTCGCGGCGGGGGTACGACGTCGATGCGGTCGATACCCATCTCAGGCTGCTTGCCGAGGAGGTCGAGGAGCTCAAGCGCTCGAGCCGGCGCCGTCCTGAATCGCTGGCCACCGTGGCCAGCGAGGAGGTCCAGGCGATCGTCGCGGCGGCCGAGACGGCCGCGACGAAGATCCAGGGGGATGCCGAGCAGGAAGCTGAAGAGATCCGCCGCCAGGCGCGCCTGGAGTCCAAGAGCACTCGCGAGGACGCCACGGCCCAGGCCGCGCAGTACGTCTCGCGCGTGTCGGATGCCACGTCCTCGCTGCTGCAGCGTGTCGACTCGATCGACCGCGAGCTCGCTTCGGTCGTCGATCTGCTGCGCTCGGCCGGCGGCCGGGTCCAGGGGGAGCTCGACGAGCTGCAGGGAAGCCTCGACGACGTCAAGGACGCCGTGTCGCTGCGGGCGAGAAGCGCCTCAGCTCCCCCCGCCGAGAGCGGAACCGTTCTCGAGCACGAGCCAGCCGAGCCGGTCGAGGAGGACGAGGAGTACGACGAAGAGCCTGAGCCCGTCATCCCTGAGGAGCCCGAGTTCGAGCAAGGGCACGACGAGCCGGGATTCGAGGAGCCCGAGGAGGCCGAGCAGCTCGCGCCGACGGCCACAGCAACGCTGGGCGAGGGCCCACCCGCCGAAGCCGAGACAGCGGCGGTCCTGGCGGAGGAGGGGTCAAGCGAAGCCCCGAGCCCGGACGAGGACGCTCGCCTGATCGCACTCAACATGGCTCTCAACGGCGCACCCCGCGATGAAGTGGACCGGTATCTGGCAGAGAACTTCGAGCTGCAGAACCGGGACTCGCTCATCGACGAGGTCTACGCCGCGATCGACGAATAACCCCGCAAACAGCAGGGAAAAGCCCACCGGAACGTCTGTTCGGGCGTCTAGACTCGGTGGCGTGGATGAACTCGTCGTCTCGGGCGCCCGCGAGCACAATCTCAAAGACATAACCGTCGGGATCCCGCGGGGGTCGTTGACGGTCATCACCGGCCTGTCTGGCTCGGGGAAGTCGTCCCTGGCCTTCGACACGATCTATGCCGAGGGGCAGCGGCGCTATGTCGAGTCGCTGTCGGCCTACGCGCGCCAGTTCCTGGGGCAGATGGATAAGCCCGACGTGGACTCGATCGAGGGGCTATCGCCTGCGATCTCGATCGACCAGAAGACGACCTCGCGCAACCCAAGGTCGACCGTCGGGACCGTCACGGAGATCTACGACTACTTGCGGCTTTTGTGGGCGAGGATCGGTCATCCCCACTGTCACATCTGCGGGCGCCCGATCACCGGCCAATCGGCCGAGCAGATCATCGATCAGGTGATGGAGCTGCCGGAGGGCACGCGCTTCATGGTGCTTGCCCCGATCGTCAGGGGACGCAAGGGTGAATACGGCAAGCAGCTCGAGGAGTTGCGGGCCGAGGGGTTCAGCCGCGCCAAGGTCGACGGCGAGCTGCGACGCCTCGACGAGGAGATCGTGCTGGACAAGAAGTTCAAGCACGACATCGCCGTGGTCGTCGATCGCCTGGTGATGAAGGACGAGCTGCGCAAGCGGCTGGCCGACTCGATCGAAACAGCCGTCTCGCTGGCCGACGGGCTGGTCGAAATCGAGCTCGTTGACGTCAACGAGGTACAGACCTACTCGGAACGGTTCGCCTGCCCGGTCCACGGACCGAGCCTGATCGAGCTCGAGCCGCGGATCTTCAGCTTCAACTCCCCGCATGGGGCGTGCCAGCGCTGTACCGGTCTGGGTTCCCAGATGGAGATCGATCCCGAGCTCGTCGTGCCCGACCCGGGCCTTTCGATCGGCGAAGGAGCCATCGCACCATGGGCGGCGAGCGCCTCGGAGTACTACGACCAGCTGATCCAGGCGATCGCCGAGCGATACGAGGTCGACCTCGAGACCCCATGGGAGGACCTGTCCGAATCCTCGCGCGATTTCTTCCTCTACGGCACGAACGGCGATCGCGTCCAGATCTCCTACCGCAACCGGTTCGGTCGCCGCCGCTCCTATGCGACTCGATTTGAGGGGATCGTCCCCAATCTCGAACGCCGCTACCGCGAGACCGACTCCGAGTTCACCCGTGAGCGGATCGAGGAGTACATGACGCTTCGGCCGTGTCCCGAATGTGGCGGAGCGCGGCTCCGGCCCGAGTCGCGCGCCGTGCTCGTCGGGCAGACGCCGATCCACCAGTACACGGCCTTGCCGGCCAAGCGTGCGCTCGAGTGGCTGCGCGGCCTCGAGCTGCCAGAGCACGACCGCAGGATCGCTCGGCTCGTCTTGAGGGAGATCGAGGAACGGCTTCAGTTCCTCGACAACGTGGGCGTCGGCTACCTGTCGATGGACCGCGCGGCCTCGACTCTCTCTGGCGGCGAGGCGCAGCGGATCCGGCTCGCGACCCAGATCGGATCATCGCTAGTAGGCGTGCTCTACATCCTCGACGAGCCGTCGATCGGGCTTCACCAGCGGGACAACGAGAAGCTGATCGCGACGCTCGAACGGCTGCGCGACCTCGGCAACACGGTGCTGGTGGTCGAGCACGACGAGGGGACGATGCGGGCCGCCGATCACCTCGTCGACATGGGTCCCGGAGCCGGCGAGCACGGCGGATGGGTCGTGGCCCAGGGGACCGCATCGGAGCTCGCCGAGGTGCCGGAGTCCCTGACCGGGCAGTTCCTGGCCGGCACGCGAGTGATCGATGTTCCGGCCAAGCGGCGCAAGCCGTCCGGATACGTCACGATCGAAGGCGCCGCCGAGCACAATCTCGATCGGATCGACGTGAAGTTCCCACTCGGGGTGCTTTGCTGCGTGACGGGAGTCTCGGGCTCTGGCAAGTCCACCCTGGTGGGTGAGGTCCTCTACAAGGCGCTGGCCAACCGCCTGCACCGAGGCACCAGCCGCGGAGCGGGGGGCCGTCAGCGTGCCGGCGCGCACCGCCGGATCTCCGGCCTCGAGCAGCTCGACAAGATCATCTCGGTCGACCAGTCGCCGATCGGACGCACGCCGCGCTCCAATCCCGCGACATATATCGGTCTATTCGACCAGATCCGTGATCTGTTCTCCCGCACCCAGGAGGCGCGGGCGCGCGGCTACAAGCCGGGACGCTTCTCGTTCAACGTCAAGGGCGGGCGGTGCGAGGTGTGCCGGGGCGACGGGCAAATCAAGATCGAGATGCATTTCCTGCCTGACGTCTATGTCCCGTGCGAGCAGTGCCACGGCAAGCGCTACAACCGCGAGACGCTCGAGATCCGCTTCAAGGGGAAGAACATCTCAGAGGTGCTCGAGATGCCGGTGGAGGAAGCGCTCGAGTACTTTGCCCACATCCCGAAGATCCGCCGCCGAGTGGCGACGCTCAACGATGTCGGGCTCGGCTACATGCGGCTGGGCCAGCCGGCCACGACGCTGTCAGGCGGAGAGGCACAGCGGATCAAACTGGCGGCCGAGCTGTGCAAAGTGGCGACGGGCCGCACGATGTACATCCTGGATGAGCCGACGACCGGGCTCCACTTCGCCGACATCCAGCGCCTGCTCGAGGTGCTGGGCCGGCTGGTGGACGCCGGCAACTCCGTCGTCGTGATCGAGCACAACCTCGACGTGATCAAGGTGGCCGATCGGATCATCGACCTCGGGCCAGAGGGCGGTGACGAGGGAGGGAAGCTGATCGCCGCGGGCACGCCTGAGCAGGTGGCGGCGGTGACGGAATCCCACACAGGGGATTTCCTGCGCAAGCTGCTGGGAGAGAACGCGCTGCGGGCCGAGCCCCAGCGCGCGAAGCGGCGGGCGCCGCGCCGTAGGGCAGCGGCCGCGGCCTGAGCACGGCTAGGCTGCGGCGCCATGGATCCGGCTGCCGCGAGGCTCTGGGTGCAGAAGTGGCGCTGGTATGAGCGCAACTCGCTGCCGTGGAACCGGACCCGCATCCACTGGGAGCTCATGCGCCGTCGGGCGTTCGCGCGCTGGCCGATCCATGGAAACGTGTTGGAGGCGCTGCGCGAGGGCAGGCTCGAGATCGGTGCCCATACGCTGTTCGAGCCCCACGTATGGCTGACCGCGCCCGGTCCGGCGCGAATCCGGATCGGCCGAGGAAGCTTTCTCAACGTGGGGGTGATGGTCGCCTCCCAGGAGCTTGTCGAGATCGGTGACCACTGCATGTTCGCCAACGGCTGCTTCATCTCCGATTCGAATCACCGCTTCGATGATCCCGTCCTGCCCGTTCCCTGGCAGGGCTTCGAGAGCCGCGGGCCCACGCGGGTTGGAGACAACGTTTGGTGCGGCGTCAATGTCGTGATCGCCAGTGGGGTCACCGTCGGCGAGCGCTGCGTGATCGGCGCCAACTCGGTCGTCACCTCCGACATCCCGTCGTTCTCGGTAGCCCTCGGGGCACCTGCCAAGGTGCTGCGCAGGATCGAGTACGAGGCCCTTGAATAGGTCACTGTTTCAAGGCCTCAAGACATTCGGATAGTCGCCGGATGCGATCCCTATCCACACGTACGATGCTCCAGCCCCTCCGACCCGCCAATGTTCCGTAGGGATGGGGCTCACCGCGATCGTCTCCTACGACGGGACGCCCAACGACGACGATGCGTTGGCGCTTGGCAAGCTGCTGGCTCCCGCCGGCTTTGACCTGGCTCTCGCCTACGTCCGCCACTCGCGTGAGTTCGATCCGGCGCGCGAGGAGCTGGCCCAGCACGACGCCGAGCAGCGGCTCGAACGGGGCGCCTCGCTGCTGGGGGCCCCCGAGCTCGGACGCCATGTGGTGATCGGGGCCTCCACCGGCGCACGTCTGGGAGACCTTGCGCAGAGCGAGGGCGCGTCGCTTGTCATCTTCGGCTCGGACTACCGCACAGCTCCCGGCCACGTCGAGCCGGGTACCTCGGCCCAGCATCTGCTCGATGGCGGCTCAGTCGCGGTCGCCATCGCGACGGCAGGCTTGCGCACCCAGGGGCCAGCCACGATCGAGAAGATCGCCGTGCCGATCGCCGGCCCCAAGAACGACGTCGCCCGCCAGACCGCGCAGGCCCTTGCCGAGACGCTGGGGGCGCAAGTGATCGATCCCCAGGTGGGGCCAGTCGACCTGATCGTGGTGGGCTCGGCGCCGGGGGCCAGCCAGGGCCACGTTTCGATCGGGGGCGACGTGCGCAATGAGCTGGGCCGCGCCAGAAGCCCGGCGCTCATCTTGCCGGCCGATCAGCCGCTCCTGCCCTAGGGGGCGGCTCATCTTGCCGGCCGATGCCGCTCCTGCCCTAGGGGGCTAGCGGGCGGGCTAACGGATGCCGGTGTCGTAGGTGATCGTGATCCGGCTAAAGCGTCCAGGGGAGACCCTCACCCGCTCGGCGGCGGGCGGCCGGGGGAGTCCTGACCCATTCGTGGGCAGGCCCCGCACCATGTAGCTGCCGGGGACGAGGCGCACGTGGAAGCGGCCGTCCTGGCCGGATCGCACGACCCGCGGCCGTGAATGTCCACCCACTTCGCTGATCCGGACCTTGGCCTGGATCGGCCGCGGCGCGCACCGCGGTTCGGGCGGCACCCGCTCGACCGGACAGGTAGGAGCTTCCATGGTCCGCCCGGCGATCCCCGACTTCCGGCCCCCAGCGCCCGCCCCGGCCTGGGCGGCGGGAAGTACGAACAGCGCGAGCACGACGACGACAGAGAGTCGGCGCATCGCGGGAGACCTTATACCGCGACCGGCGCGCTGGGGACCCGCCGGGAGGCGCCGATCGAGGCGAGCACGACGAGCGCGATGCCGGCCAGCGCACGTGCGCTGAGTGCCTGGCCCAGCACGAGAAACCCGGCCAGCGCCGCCATCCCTGGCTCGAGGCTCATCAACACTCCGAACACCGATGGGGCAATCCGGCGGAGCGCCTCGAGCTCGACACGAGTACGGGATCGCCGAGGAGAGCATCGCCACGGCGACGCCCAACCCGAGCGAGCGCGGCTCGAGCAGATGGGTGCCACCCTCGACGACTCCAAACGGCACCAGCGCGAGCGAGCCGACCAGGAGCGCGAGTGCGAGGCCGCTCCCTCGCTCGAAGGCCCGTCCCACCCGGGCATTGACGAGGATGTACACGCCCCAAAGGCATCCGGCCACCACCGCGAAGCCGACGCCGAGGCCATTCAGGCCGTGAGTCCCGCCGCGCGCCAGCGCCACGATCCCCGCTGCAGCCAGCCCGACCCAGAGGAGATCGACGCGGCGCCGGGAGCCGCCGATTGCCACCGCCAGCGGACCGACGAACTCGATCGTCACGGCGATCCCCAGCGGGATACGGTGAAGCGCCTCATAGAAGCTCAGGTTCATCCCGGCCAGCACGAGCCCGAACAGGGCCACCAAGCCGAGATCACGGAGCGAGCGCGACTGGATGCCCGGCCGCCAAATCGCCAGCAGCACCACGCTTGCGAACACCAGGCGCAGCAGGACCGCGCCGGCCGGACCGACCGCGCCGAACAGCTTCGTGGCCAGCGCCGAGCCGAACTGGATCGATCCAATCGCGCTCAGGACGAGCGCGCTCGATGGCGCGCGGGCGAGCGGGTCGAGCCCGGCAGCGTGGGCGCCGGCGCTACGCCGGCGCCCACGGTTACCAGGCGCTACGACGTCGGAACCCCGTTCGCCGGCGGCGTCGGCTGGGTGCCGGTGTACGGGGTGATCGGGCCGGTCGGGCTAGGGTCGGTGGCCAATGGACCTGCCGAATAGCACAACCTTGCCGCCCCTCACCTGTCCCATCTCCACGCCGCCAAAGCCGCCGTGGTCGCTGGTGCTGAAGCGGAAAGGCACCAGTCCAGGCCCACGCCAGCTGGCGCCGATCCTTCTCGACGGCGTTCACCAGCCCCTGGCGGGTGAGATTCTTACCGGCAGCCTCGAGTGCCTGCACGAGCGTGTAGGCGTTGGCCATCCCGTACTCGACGTTGGCATCCCACGGCGCACTCGGGTCGTACTGAGCTTTGATCTTCAAGAACAGCTGGACCCAAGGATTCGACGCGTCAGCCGTCGAGGGCAGATAGCCATCGGTGATGGCGCCTTCGATCAGCGCAGTGCCTGATGCCTTGCCTTTGGAGATCGACTTCAGGAGACCGGCCACGGTCGTGGGATCGATGCTGACGTTCGAGGTAACCAGCTGCGGCTTGTATCCCAGCTTGAAAGCCGTCAGCTGGCCGATTGCGGTGTAGATCGGCACCGTGAAATAGACCATCACCTGCGCATGGGCGGCCTGGATCGCGGAGATCTGCGATGCCAACGTCGTCGTCCCGACCTGGTAGGGCTCCTTGGCGACGATGTCACTGGCCGGTACCTCATCCTGGATGCCGGCCAGGCCGCCCTGTCCGAAGTCGTCGTCCTGATAGAGGACGCCGACCTTCTTGCCGGCGAAATGCTGCTTGATGTACTGCCCCAGGATCTTGCCCTCGATCGTGTACTGCGGCTGCCACCCGAACGTGTAGGGCTGGCTCGTGCCGTTGTCCCAGCACGGGCAGCCCGAGGCGACGAACAGATCGGGGACCTTCTCGGCGTTGAGGAAGCTCACCACTTTGGTGTGGGTAGGCGTGCCGAGTCCCTCGAAGATCCCGAACACATGGCTCTGGAGGATCAGCTGGTGGACGACATTGACCGTGTTCGTGGGGTTATAAGCGTCGTCCTTGTAGTCGAGATGGATCTTGCGGCCAAACACACCGCCGTGGGCATTGACGTAGTCGAAATAGGCCTGCGAGGCAGGAGCGATCTCGCTGTATCCCGGTGCCGCAGGGCCCGTGAGCGGTTGATGGGATCCGAATGTGATGCTCGTGGCGGTGACCCCGGGCGCGCTGCTCGAATTCTTGCTCGACGAGCCGCACGCGGTGACGGCGATCGCCACCGCGACAGTCGCCGCTGACGCCAACCATCTGGTGCTGCGGTGTGCCATGCTGCTTCTCCTCTCCGGTGGTGTGGGTCGGTCGAATACCACGTCCGGCGTCGCGCGGTCAAATATTAGTTTTGTTACGGCTCGCAAGCGGCGTATCAAACTAGACTGGGTCGATGGCCACGGTAACCGGAACGCGCAGGGGGAGGCCGGCGACCGCCACGCGCGAGGAGGTACTGGCCCTGGCGCGCGCAACCTTCCTCGATGGGCAGCGCCTCGACATAACCGTTCTGGCTCGTGAGCTGGGGCTGGGGCGCGCCACGATCTACCGGTGGTTTGGCTCCCGGGACGCATTGTTGGGACAGGTGATCGCAGCCGAGCTCGAGGCGCTCATCGCCGCTCAGCGCGCGCGAGTCAAGCGACACGGCGCGGCCGGCCTGCTCGAGGTGTTCGACCGCGTGAACCGCACCCTCGCGCGGTCGAGCGCGCTGCGGCGCCTGCTCGAGCAGGAGCGTGATGCCGCGCTCCGGCTGCTCACCTCGAGCGGAGGTCCAATCCAGCCGCGAGCCGTTGCCGCGATCGAGGCGCTGATCGATGATGAGGCGCGCGCGGGGGCCTACGAGCCACCAGCCGACCCGGCATCGCTGGCCTACGCCGTAGTCCGGCTGGCCGAGGCATTCCTCTACAACGACGCCGCGGTTGGAATCCGCGGAGACCACGAACGCTTGCGCGAGGTCGAAGCTGCGCTGCTGGGAGTGCCGGCTATTCCGGCTCGGCTCGCATCTGGGGTGCCCGGCGAGCGCCGGCTCTCGACCGGACGACGCGCCAGAGCGCGCTGACTGCGCCCTGGATGCCGTCCGGCCACAGCAGCATCAGCCCGATCAGGACGGCCCCGTAGATCGCCAGGGGCAGGTTGTTCTTGACGTTGACCGAGGCCGAGAAGGCGTTGGCCAGGTCGTTGCTCCAGTTGGGGAGCAGCACGAGCAGCGCGGCGCCCCAGATCGCACCCCAGAGCGAGCCCAGCCCGCCAACGACGACGCCCGCCAGCAGCGTGAGTGAGAGCGTCAGGCCGAACGCAGTCGGCGTTGCCAGCTGCTGCACGACGGCACCGAGCAGCGCGCCGCCCAGGCCCGCACAGCCGGCGCTGACCACGAACGCCGTGGTCTGCAATCGGCCGACACGCACCCCGCACAGCGAGGCAGCGATCTCGTCGTCCCGTGCCGCTCTGAGCGATCTGCCCAGCCAGCCGTGAACCATGTTGTAGAGGACGAACAGCACGAGCAGCGCCCCCACGCAGGCAACCCATGCTTCCCAGCGGAACAGACTGAAGTTAGCTCCCAGCCCGGAGGGCGGGGTCGGCGGATTGACGGTCAGCCCGTTCTCGCCGCCGAACAGGCTCGAGAACTTGTCACCCAGCGCCGGTAGACCGACCGCGAAGGCGAGCGTGGCGCCGGCCAGGTACGGCCCCTGCAGTCGCGTTGTCACGATCCCGAGCGGCAGCCCCACGACTCCGGCGGCCGCGGCGCCGGACGCCAGCGCGGGCACCAGCGCCCAGTGCTCCTTGCCGATCAGGAGCAGTGCGGTGTACGCCCCGACCGCCATCAGCGCCCCGTGGCCGAGCGAGATCCGGCCGCCGAGTCCCGCCAGCACGGTGAGACCGGCCAGCACCGCGAAGTAATAGGCACCGGTGGCGATCTGTGAGTTGCGGTAGTCGCCGGCCGCCTCGGTGACGAGGAACAGGATCAGCCCCGTCACCAGCACGACCGCGAGCGAGCGAGCCAGCGTGAACCGCAGCACGCGCTCTCACACCCGACGCTCCTTGGTGGACGAGAACAGCCCACTGGGCCGCAGCATGAGCACGAGCAGGAGGATCACGAGCGCGGCCAGCGGCTCGAGGGCCGAGCCCTCGTACCCGGAGACGTAGGACAGCGCCAGGCCAAGTACGAGGCCTCCGACGATCGCCCCGGGTGGGCTATCGAGGCCACCGAGGACAGCTGCGACGAATCCCGAGATCAGGATCGGGTCGAAGCTGTTGGGTCCAAGGAACGTCGACGGGGCAACGAGAACTCCGGCCAGCGCCCCGGTCGCGGCGGCCAGCGCCCAGCCCAGGGTCAAAAGCCGACCGACTCGCACGCCCAGGAGGCGCGCCACCTCAGGCGCGAAGGCCGACGCACGCATCTGAAGCCCGAGCGAGGTCGCCTTGAACAACAACCCCAGCGCTACCGCCACCCCGACGACGACGAGCACGATGAACGTGTCGTTGGGCGCGAACAAGAGATGGGTTTTGCCGACCGTGTAACCGCGCAGCGAGAAAGCGGCTTGGAAGGAGCGCGGCGTGTTACCCCAGATCATTCCCGCCACCGCGATCAGCAGCGTGTAAAGACCGAGCGTGACGATGACCGCGTTGAGCGGTGGGGCAGACTCGACGGGCCGAATCACGAGCCGCTCGACGAAGGCACCAAACACGATCCCTGCGGCCAGCGCGACGACTAAGCCGACGACATAGGAGCCGGTGGAAGTGATCACGGCCGAGGCGATGAACGTCGTGATCATCAGCATCGCTCCCTGGGCGAAGTTCACGATCCGGGTCGCGCGCCAGATCAGGACCAGCGCGAGCGCCACCGCCGAATAGATCGCGCCGATCGAGACCCCGCTGAGTGTCAGGTTGATGAACCGCGTCATGTCACGTGAGCTTGCTCAGAACCCCAGGTAGGCATGGCGGAGGCGCTCGTCGGCGGCGAGTTGGCCGGCATCCTGGTCGACGACGACCCGCCCCAGGTTCAGGACCACCCCGCGGTCGGCGATTGAGAGCGCGCTGCGGGCGTTCTGCTCCACCAGCAGCACGGCGAGCGAGAACTCGCTGGCCAGCCGGCGCACGAGTTCCATGATCTGCAGGACGAGCCGCGGCGCCAGGCCGAGCGAGGGCTCATCGAGCAGCAGGCGCGCGGGCGGGCCATCAGCGCGCGGCCGATCGAGAGCATCTGCCGCTCGCCGCCCGAGAGCCGCGACGCCGGCTGGCCGCTGCGCTCCTTCAGCCGCGGGAACAGTTCGTATATCTCATCGATCGGCGCGGCCTGCCGGCCTCGCCACAGGCCCGCCCAGCCGCAGGTTCTCCGCCACGGTCAGCTCGGCGATCACGCCACGTCCCTCGGGAACATGGGCCAGGCCCGCGGCGCACGATCTCCTCGACCGACAGCCGGGTGATCTCCTCGCCGTCGAGACTCACAATGCCAGCGCTCGGGCGGACGAGCCCGGTGATCGTCCGCAGGAGCGAGGTCTTGCCGGCCCCGTTGGCGCCCAGCACGGCCGTCACCGACCCGGCCGAGACCTCCAGCGAGACTGCGTCGACCGCGCGCACCGGGCCGTAGTCGGTGGTCAGCCCTTCGACGGTCAGCATCAGGCCTCGACCTCCTCCTCGCCTGGCGCTCCGCCCCAGGTAGGCCTCGAGCACCTGCTCGTCCTGGCGGACGGTCGACGGATCGCCCGCGGCGATCACGCGTCCGAAGTCGAGCACGACCAGCTGATCGCACACGGACGTGACCAAGTCCATGTGGTGGTCGACGAGCATCACCGCGATCGTGCTGCGGAGCGAGTCGATCAGGCCGGCGAGGTCCGAGAGGTCGCTCGCGCCGAGGCCTCCCGCCGGCTCGTCGAGCAGCAGCAGCTTCGGCTCCGACACCAGCGCACGGGCGAGCGCGACGCGCTTCTGGATCGCATACGGAAGCGTTCCGGGCGGGCGGTCGGCGAACTCCCGGCAGCCGACGCGCTCCAGGGCGGAGAGCGCTCGCTCGCGGAGCGCGGCTTCATCGCGGTCAGCGCGTGGGAGCCCGAACAGCGCGCTGAGCAGTCCCGAGCGGCGGAAGCGGTGCGCTCCGACCATCACGTTCTCGAGCACGGTCAACCGCGCAAACATTCCGACGCCCTGGAGAGTGCGTGCGATTCCGGCCTCGGTGAGTCGATCCGGCCGCACCCCGCTGAGCGAGTCGCCACCCCAGGTGATCATCCCCGAATCAGGGTCGATGAACCCGCAGATGACGTTGAAGAGCGTGGTCTTGCCCGCACCGTTTGGACCGATCACACCGAGGACCTCACCCGGCGTGACCGTCGAGCGAGACGTCGTCGAGCGCGACGATGCCCCCGAACGAAACGGTTACGCCCGCTACCGAGAGGCCCGCACCGTTGGACGACTCCACACGTCCGAACCTACATCAGCGCTCAGGCTCTTGCCACAGCATGCCGAAGGCCGACAGCTCCTCATCGTCGATCGAATAGGTGTGCTCCGGCGCGGGGAAAGTGCCGGTGCGCACGTCATCTGCGTAGTGGGACACCGCTGCCACCATCTCGGACTTGAGCTCGGCGTAGCGCTTGGCAAAGCGCGGAGCGTGGCCAGTGGATGATGAGTAGATACCGAGGAGGTCGTGGAACACGAGCACCTGCCCGTCGGTCGCCGGCCCGGCGCCGATGCCGACCACGGGAACCTCGATCCGCGTCCATCAGCATCGACGCCACCGCAGCGGGAATCGCTTCGAACACGATCGAGAAGCAGCCGGCTTGCTGGAGGGCAAGCGCATCGCGGGCCACGGCCATTGCCCGCTCGGCCGTGCGCCCCTGGGCGCGGTAGCCGCCGAGCGCGGTGGCGGTCTGGGGCGTTAGCCCGACATGGCCCATCACCGGGATGCCCGACCTCGACGATCGCCTTGGCGCGTTGGGCGCTCGCTGCCGCCCCGCTCGAGCTTCACCGCGTCGCAGCCGGCCTCCTTGACGAACCGCTGGGCGGTGGCGACCGCCTGCTCGTCGGAGGCCTCGTAGGAGCCAAACGGAAGGTCGCCGACCAGCAGCGGCGTCTTCAGTCCGCGCCGTACAGCGGCGGCGAGCATCAGCATCTCGTCGGTCGAGACCGGCACGGTTGACGGATAGCCGAGCACGGTCATTGCTCCCGAGTCGCCGACCAGCACGAGGTCGACGCCCGCCGCCTCTGCGACCTGCGCGGACGGGTAGTCGTAGGCGGTGATCATCACGATCGGCTCGCCGAGCTGCTTCTTCTCGGCCAGGCGGGGCAGCGTCATCGGAACGGGGTCGCCGAGACTTTGGGGGACCGAAATGTGGGGTGTGGCTGACATGAATTGCCTCCTCAGGCGGCGCCGACCGGCAACAGCGCGGCTACCTGGTCGTCGACCGCGACGATCTCGTTGTCTGCGCCGACGTGCACGACGCGCGGCACGTAGTTCTCGAGCTCATCAGGGTCGTATGTGGCGTAAGAGATGATGATCACGGTGTCGCCGCGGTGGACGAGGCGCGCGGCGGCGCCATTGATCTTGACTTCTTTCGAGCCGCGCTCCCCCGCGATCGTGTATGTCTCGAAGCGGGCGCCGTTGTCGACGTCGACAACCGCCACCTGCTCGAACTCCAGCATGTCGGCGGCTCTGAGCAGGTCGGGATCGAGGGTGATCGACCCGACGTAGTGCAGGTCGCAGTCGGTCACCGTTGCCCGGTGGATCTTGGACTTCAGCATCGTGCGTTGCATTCACCGTCTCCCCTCGATGTGGATGGGTTCGTTGTCGATCAATCTCGTGTCGCCCACGCGCGCGGCGACCACGGCAAGCACCTCGCCGTCGAGCGTGGCGGCTGGAAAAAGGAATCGGCCTTGACCAGCTCGAGGTACTCGGGTTCGATCCCGACTGCCTCGAGCTCGGCGAGGCCGCGCGCCTTGATCGCGACCGGGTCGCGGTCGCCGTTGGTGGCTGACTCGGCGGCGGCGCGCAGCGCGCGGTGCAGCGCCGCAGCACGCTCGCGGTCCACCGGCGCGAGCCTGACGTTCCGGCTTGACAGGGCCAGCCCATCGGGGTCTCGGATCGTGGGGCACAGCTCGATCCGCACCGGGAAGTCGAGGTCCTCCACGAGCCGCTTGACGATCGCGGCCTGCTGGGCGTCCTTCTGCCCGAAGTAGGCGATGTGGGGAAGAACGATGTTGAACAGCTTCGCCACCACCGTGACGACCCCGTCGAAATGGGCTCGGCCCCGGTGAGCGCCTTCGAGCCGCTCGGTGAGGCCGGCAACCGACACTGCGGTTGCGAAGCCCGGCCGGGTACATCTCTCCAACCGCAGGGGCAAACAGAAGATCGATGCCAGCCTCCGCGGCCAGTGCGGCGTCGCTCTCCTCGTCGCGGGGGTAGGCGGTGAGGTCGGCTCGGTCGTCGAACTGAGTCGGGTTCACGAAGAGCGAGACCACCACGACGTCGCACTCGTTGCGGGCCCGGCGCATCAGCGACAGATGGCCCTCGTGGAAGGCGCCCATCGTGGCGACGAGGCCGATCGTCAGGCCTTGGCGCCGGGGTTCGGCCAGCGCCGCCCTCACCTCGTCGATGCGTGTGACCTGCCTCACGGCGCGGCCACCTTGGCAGTCGTGGCGAGTGTCCGGGTCGCTTCGGTGAGGATGTCGAACAGCTCGGTGAGCTCGGGGGCCCGCGCTGCGATCGCCTCGCGCTGGGCGGCTACCGTCGCTTCGTCTCCGCGGATGATCGGGCCGGTGAGTGCTCGCACGGGCCCGAGCGCGGCCCAGTTCTCAACCGTCGCCCTCACGAGCGGGACGAATAGCTCTCGCGGCACGCCGACGGTCTCGGCCAGGCGCTCGGCCGCGGCCTCGAGCGTTACGAGGAAGTTGGAAGCGATCGACGCCGCCGCGTGGTAGGCGCTCCGATCCTCGTCGCCGATCTCGACGGGCGTCATGCCAAGGCGGTGGGCAAGCTCGGCCGCGAGTTCGAGCGCGCGGGGAGTATTGCCGGAGATCGCGGCGCCGGCGTCGATGAACGAAGCGCCGGCGTCGGTCACCGTCATCAGGGGGTGCAGCGAGAACGCCTCACGGTCGCCGAGGGGCGCGAGCGTCGGTGGCGCCTGAGCAGTGCCCCACGATCGGGCCGGGGACGATCGACTGCGCGGCGCCGGCGATCTCCGCGTCGGGAACGCATAGGAGCACTGCCTCGGCGCCGGTCCCAGGCGGCGCCACGGCCGAGGGGGCCGTCGACCGGCTGGCCGGCTTGCCTCAGCGCCCGCCGCCAGCGCCCGCCCCAGACGGCCCTGCCCGACGATGGCCAGGCGGATTGAGGCAGGGGCGTCGTAGGAGGAATCCCGTTCCAGTTCCCGCACTTGAGATACCGGTCGGCTGTCGAAGAAGGTTTTGTTCGCTAGTTGCGAGGTCCGTCCGTCGAGACGTGACGGCCTCAGGGATGAGGATACATACCCCGTCGCCCCGCGAAAGTACCATCGGGTCAGGTGGCGAGCCCAGCAGAACGTCGGGAGCTCCTCAAGCAGGTCTACGAGCAGGCGCGGGGGTGCCTCGACTGCCCGCTGCACTCCACCCGGACGACCGTCGTGTTCGGTTCGGGTAACGCCGACGCCGACCTGATGTTCGTTGGCGAGGCACCGGGCGCCAACGAGGATCGGATGGGCCTGCCGTTCGTCGGCCAGGCCGGCAAGCTGCTCGACAAGCTGCTGGGGGAGATCGGGATGGAGCGCAGCGACGTGTTCATCGCGAACACCCTGATGTGCCGGCCTCCCGACAACCGCGATCCGCATCCCCGCGAGATCGAAACCTGCCGAGCCCTACCTATTCAAGAAGATCGAGCTGATCGAGCCGATCATGATCTGCACGTTGGGCAACTTCTCGACCAAGCTGCTGCGAGGCGACACGACCGGGATCTCGCGTCTGCATGGCCGCGAGGAGGTGCGGGTGATCGGTCCCCGAGCCGTCCGCCTCTATCCGCTCTATCACCCCGCGGCGGCGCTGTACACGCCGTCGATGCTCGAGACGCTGCGCGTCGGACTTCCAGCGGATCCCCCAGCTGCTGGCAAAGGGCGCGCCCGAGCAGCCGCAGCCGATCGACGAGCTACCGGAGGAGCTATCTCGAGGGCTGAGGACCTCAACGGCTGAGCCAGCCGTCGAGCTATCTGCCCCGGACGAGCGCGGCCTGGCGATCGCCGCCGAGCCGGCCCGCTCAGCTCGGGCTCTTCTGAGGGCGAGCCGGGCCCGGGGCGTGGCCATCTCGGCGCCGCAATGCGCGCAGCGCGAACGCGAGCCAACCAGCGCCCAACGCCTGGACAGCGAGAACCACCGCGGCAAACCCCTCGGGCCGTCGCGAGGCCTGGAGCAGCAGAATCGGCTCGGCGATCGCCACCGCGCCAACCGCGACGAGGAACCACACCCGCTTGAGCGCCAGCATGTACTGGATGGCCAGATAGGTGCAGGCCAGCACCGTGAAGGCCAGCCCGAGCATGAGCAGAGCGCTAGAGGCGTGGGCCTTCTTGGCTCCGAACGCCGCGCTGAGCAGCGGATGGGCGGCGAACGCATAGATCAACAGGCAGGGCACCGAGCAGACGAGCGACGATCCCCAGGGCGCGCGCCAGCACGGGTCGGGTGTCCTCGCCCGCCGCACGCCGCCGCGAAGCCTCGGGCACGAGATAGAACGCGGCCCCCATCGCCACCCAGATGAGCACCTTGGCCGCTACCGCCGGCCGCGGCGTACGAGGTGGCCGTGGTCGATGAGAAGCGGTGCTTGGCGGCGATGATGTCGATGTTCTGGAGGACCGCGATCACCACCAGGCCGGCGATCGGAGCGCCCGCCCTCCAGATGTGCCGACCGAGCGAGAGGGCGGGCGCGGACGGACGTCTCGGCGGCGTGGGAAGTTCGCGTAGTCGCGCAGCTTCAGCGCGCAGTAGAGCGACATCGCGATGTAGGACAGGATCGAGCCCATGTAGGCGCCGGTCACCCCGAGGCCGGCCGCGAGGATTGCGCCCGTGACCAGTCGCGTCGCCCTGCTCGAAGACCAGGCTGAGCCCGACGCTGCGGTAGTCGCCGACGCCCTGAAGCGCGCCTCGTAGGAGCGAGACCTCGAGGTACAGGCAGCCGGTTGGGATGCCGAGAGCCGCCCCCCACGGGTAGTGCTTGACCCCTACCGCCTGGGCGATCGGATGGCGGAGGAGGATCGAGGCCACCGTCAGCCCGGCGCTTACCACGAGCAGCGTCCGGGTCCAGCTCCTGAGCGTCGCGATCAACGCGTCTGCCCAGCCCGAGGTGGCCGAGCACGCCCTCGCGCGCGGTTGCCACCTGCATCGCCTGCCCGGCCACGGTGAGGATCAGCAGGTAGCTGATCAGTGCTCCGAGCGAGCCGTAGTCGGTGAGCTCCCGCGCGAACACCACAGTCGAGCCGAGCGCGATCACGTTGTTGGCGATCATCGCGCCGGCCAGGCCGGCTGCCTTGGCCGTGTCCGATCCGGTGACCGCTTGCCAGCTGGGGCTCGAAACGCCTGCGTAGAGCCGACAATCGGACCGTGCTGCGCGGGCTCTGGGGAGGCGCTCATGGCCGAGTGACGGTACCGAATACATTGGGCTGCGGCGATGGCAAGCCGTCGCCGGACGAGGGCCCCAGAGGAGACCGAAGCGCTTGGCGCGGAGCTGGCCGCGCGGCTGAGCGCCGGCGACGTGGTGCTTGTGGAGGGCGAGCTCGGAGCGGGGAAGACGACGTTCGTCCGGGGCGCCTGCCGGGCGCTCGGGGTCACGGCCCTGGTGACGAGTCCGACGTTCACGATCGGCCAGCGTTATCCGGCTCCGGTCCCGGTTGCGCATGTCGACCTGTTCCGGGTCGCCGATGCTCGGACACGAGGATCCCGACCTGCTCTCGGACTACCTGCGGTCCGGACACGATCGCGTTCGTCGAGTGGCCCTCGCACGGCGAGGCGGACACTCGCCGCGCTGGGCCAGCGTGGCAGCCCGCGTCCGGCTCGAGCCACGCCGGGGGCGACGAGCGGCTGGTGGAGATCGAGTGAGGATCCTTGCCTTCGACACCGCGACGCCGGCCACGACGGTCGCGCTGACCGGTGTCCGGCGCGCACGGCGATCGAGGCTCGCGACGACCCGGCGCCCGGCGAGCGGCCGGGACATGTCAACCGCCTGCTGCCGCTGATTGCCGGAGTGCCTCGAGCAGGCCGGAGCCGAGCTGGGACGTCGCTCGACCGGATCGCGGTGGGCACGGGCCCGGGGACGTTCACCGGGCCTGCGCATCGGGATCGCCACCGCCCGGGCGCTCGGCGATCGCTGCCGGAGTGCCGCTGGTGGGCGTCTCGACCCTGCGCTCGCTGGCGCGCGCGGCGCGAGGCGAGGCTGACGCGCCGGCGGGCACGGAGTCGTGCTGGCGGTCATCGACGCGCGCCGGCACGAGGTGTTCGTCCAGCGGCCTGGCGAGCCGTCGACGGGCGAGGTCGTGCTGGAGGCCGCGGCGCTCGGCCCGAGCGCGCTCGGAGGTCGCTTGCGCGACCTCGGCCGCAGCCCCGATGGCGGTGGGGGATGGGGCGATAGCATTCAGAGAGGTTCTCGAAAGCGCGGGGGCGTTCGTGCCGGCCGGACGAATCGGGCCTTCACCGAGTCAGCGCCGCCGTCCACGCCGAGATCGCCCGATGAGCTGCCCGTCTCCGACCCGGACGAGGTCCGTCCGGAGTACATCCGCCTTCCCGACGCCGAGATCGCCCGCCGCGCCGCCCCATGACCACAGCACCAGATCACGATCCGCCAGCTTGGCTACACCGACCTGCCTCAGGCGATCGCGATCGAGCGGCGGTCGTTCCCCACGCCGTGGTCGCTGGCGATGTTCGTGCTCGAGCTCTCCAAGCCGTCGAGCATCTGCCTGGCCGCCGTCCAGCGGGACGAGGCGGCGCCGAGAGGCTGGCCGGGCTATCTGATCTGTGCGCGCTACGCCGACGTCTGGCACGTGATGAACATCGCGGTCGATCCGGCGCTGCGCCGGCGCGGCATCGCGGCCGCGTTGATGGAGCGCCTGATCGAGCAGGCCGGCACCGATGCCGCGTACACGCTGGAGGTCCGGCCCTCCAACGCGCCGGCGATCGCCCTCTACGAGCGGCTTGGCTTCCGCTCGGCCGGGCATGCGGCCGCGCTACTACCACGACACCGGCGAGGACGCGCTGATCATGTGGCGCGGTCGAGGACGCCGTCGCAGCGCACGGAGACGAGCGGGTGATCCTCGGCGATCGAGACCAGCTGCGATGACACCTGCGCCGCGGTCGTCTCGCCGCGAGGGCGTGATCCACTCGAACGTGATCTCCTCGCAGGGCGTGCACGACCGCTACGGCGGCGTCGTGCCCGAGATCGCCTCCCGCCACCACCTCGAGCTGATCGACGACGTGGTCCACGACGCGCTCGGCCAGGCCGACGGTCTCGCTCGACGACCTCGAGCTGATCGCCGTCACCGCCGGGCCGGGACTGGTCGCGGCGCTGCTGGTGGGGGTGGCCAGCGCCAAGGCGCTGGCGGCCGTCCGCCGCTTGCCGCTGGCCCCCGTCGACCATCTGCACGGCCACGTGGCGGCCGCGTTCCTCGAGCCCGGATCCGTTCGAGCCGCCCTTCCTCAGCCTGATCGCGAGCGGTGGCCACACGCTGCTGGCGCGGGTCACCGACCGCGGTCCCGATTTCGAGGTGCTCGGCGCAGACGCTCGATGACGCGGCCGGCGAGGCGTTCGACAAGGGTGCCCGGCTGCTCGGACTGGGATACCCGGGCGGGCCGGCGCTCGAGCGGCTGGCCCGCGAGGGCGATCCCGAGGCGTTCGAGTTCCCCACCGGCCGGTCGCCGCCCAGGCCTCGACTTCTCCTTCGCCGGGCTGAAGACCGCGCTCCTCTACCGGATCCGCGAGCTCGGACGAGGCCGAGGCCGAGCGCCGGCGCGCCGACCTGGCCGCCTCCTACCAGCGAGCGATCGTCGAGTCGCTGGCGATCCGGGTCGAGCGGGCGCTGTCGGCCACCGGCCTCGAGCGCCTGGCGATCGGCGGGGGCGTGGCCGCCAACGGGCCGCTGCGGGAGCGGCTGGCCGGGCTGGGCGTCGAGCTCGACGTCCCGCCCCGGCGCGCTGTGCACCGACAACGCAGCGATGATCGCCAGCGCCGCCCGGTACGTGCCGCCGCTTGCCTACCCCGACTATCTCGGACTCGACGTGTACGCGACCGGCGAGCCGCGTCGGGCGCGCCGGTGAGGCGGTGCCGATGAAGCGCGGTCGTCTTCTATACGCGCGAGGGCTGCTGCCTGTGCCACGAGGCGCTCGAGGTCGTCGAGCGGGTCCGCGCCCGCCATCCCGAGGCAGTTCTCGCTGGAGCTGCGCGACATCGAGTCCGACGATGCGCTCCTGCGCCGCTACCTGGAGCGAATCCCGGTTGTCGAGATCGATGGCGACGGAGGCGTTCGAGCTGTTCGTGGACGAATCCGAGCTAGAGCAGCGGCTCGGTATTGTGAGAAGCACGATGAGCTACACGGTCGACGGCGAGCGGTCAGTCGGCGGTGAGGACGTCGAGGCGGACAAGCCGGGGGAGAAGCTCTCGCTCGGCGTCGCCGCTCGGCTGTCGCGCTATCTCCAGGTCCTCACCCAGGCGAGGAAGATCGGCAAAGAGACGATCTCCTCGCAGGAGCTGGCCGACTACACGCATGTGAACTCGACCCAGATCAGGCGCGACCTGTCGGGCTTCGGCAAGTTCGGCAAGCGGGGAGTCGGCTACAACGTCGATTCGCTGGTCTCCCAGATCCGCAAGATCCTGCGCACCTCGGGGCAGCACAACATCGCGCTGTTCGGCGCCGGCCACCTGGGCACCGCGATCGCCACCTCGGACATCTTCGCCGACCACGGCTTCCGGGTCGTGGCGATCTTCGACGTCGACGAGGACCAAGGTGGGCAGCCGAGATCGGGCCGCTGACGGTCCAGGCCAACGTCGGAGATGCGCCGGGTGATCGACGACGAGGACATCGTCGTCGCCGTGCTCGCGGTCCCCTCTGCGGCGGCTCAGGCGCTGGCCGACGAGCTGGTCGACGCCGGCGTCAAGATCATCTTCAACTACTCCGACGCGCTGCTTCAGGTGCCGCCCGAGGTGACCGTCCACACCTCGAGCCCGGCTGTCGACCTGCTCTACGCCCTCTACTTCTATCTGACCTGATCCCCGGCCAGGCGAGCGATGGATCTCGACCTGGAACGCGCGCGGGCGGCATTCGAGTCCTCCGCAGGACTTCACGGTTGGGCTCGAGGAGGAGTTCGCGATCCTCGACGAGCCAGCCTGGGCCTGACCCAGCGCTTCGACGAGCTGCGAACTGCCGCCGCCGAGCGCGGATCCCGTACTGGCCGGAGTCGATCTCCGGCGAGCTCATCTGCTCGGAGATCGAGATCCGCTCGGGGCGAGGAGAGGACTTCGCATCAGCGACGTAGCCTGCAGCGCGATCGCCGCCGGCCGGCTGTTCGCGCTGGCGGCGTGCGCAGGGCGTGGCGCTGGGGGCGACGGGCACCCATCCGTGGTCCGACTACCGCGATCAGCTGATCATCGACACCGAGCACTACCGCCGGGTCGAGGAGGGGCTCAAGTACGTGGCCTGGCGAAACAACACCTTCTCGCTCCATGTCCACGTGGGCATCCGAGGGGCCGGACCGCGCGGTGCGCGTGTGTGACCGGCATGCGGCCGGTGCTGCCGCTGCTGCTCGCCATCTCGGCCAACTCGCCGTTCCTCGACGGACGCGACTCCGGGCTGCACAGCGCCCGCACGCAGATCTTCACCAGGAGCTTTCCGCGGTGCGGCGTGCCGGACGCCTTCGGGAGCTGGGAGTCATTCGCCAGCTACGTCGACTTCCTGGTGCGCACCGGACTCGATCGTCGAGTACACCCAGGTGTGGTGGTCGATCCGGCCGCACTTCGCCTTCGGTACGGTCGAGGTGCGGATCTGCGATGCGCAGATGCCACGGCCGGCGAGTCCGAGGCGCTGGCAGGGCTGATCACGGCCTGCGTGGCGCAAGCCGCACGCGATCGAGGACGAGGCGGTGCCGTACGGCGGACCTTCCGCGACGGCTGATCGACGAGAACGTCTGGCGGGCCACCCGTCACGGGCTCGACGGTGAGCTGATCGACCTTGCGCGAGGACAACACGTTCCCGGCCGCCGAGGCCACCGACCGCCTGCTGGCGTGGTGCGAGCCGATGCGGGGCGAGCTGGGAATCGACGTCTCGCTGCCCCCGGTCAACGGGGCGCAGCGCCAGCGCCAGAGGCATCGAGTCCGGGATGAGTCTCGAAGAGACCTACGCCGAGGCAGTGGCCCAGACGCGCGAGACCTATGCTGGGAGCGTCGAGGTGAAGCGATGAGCACCAGCCAGGGGGAGCCCAGTCCGGCGGCGAGCGCGAGCCGACCGAGGAGGAGCTCCGCGCCGCCTACGAGGCGCAGATCAAGCAGATCAGGATCGAGCACGTCCTGATCGAGGACATCGTGACGCTGGTCAATCTCGGGATGCGCCGCACCGGCCTTGTCGAAGGCACCGAGGAGGAGCGCGACCCCGACCAGGTCAGGCTGGCGATCGAGGCCGTGCGTGCGCTGCTTCCCCTGCTCGAGCAGTCGGCACCAGGGCAGGTGAGGCAGGTTCGAGATGCACTGTCGCAGCTGCAGCTGGCCTATGTGCGGATCGGCGGGCAGGCGGCGGAGGCGGCCGTGGGTGAGTCTCCGGCGGCGAATCAGCCCCGGCGCCGAGGTCAGCCGGCGAAGCGGGGCCACCACCGTCGAAACCCGGCGAGGCCGGGCCCGCCCAGCGCAGTGGCCGTCTCTGGGTGCCCGGGCAGTAGCCGCCGGGTCCGCTTGCCTGTTGTGGCGCCCGGCACCCCCGCGTAGCGGCGGGCACAGACTGGCGCCCCGCACCCCCGCGTAGCGCGCGCTACACTCGCGCCGTCTTCATCGGGCCTCCGCTCGCGTCATGCCGGGTGGCGGCCCGTTTTGCCGTTCTACGTGAGCGCGAATCGCCGCGCTCTCCCAGCACTAAAACCGCTTTCGGAGGACCTCCTTGTCAAGCTTCCTGACGCACCACGGTGTGATCGTCGCGCTCGTCTGCGCCGCCGCCGCTCTCGTCTATGGGGTACTGACCTCACGCTCCCTGCTCGCGCTATCGCCGGGCAACGAACGGATGCGGGCGATCTCGGCCGCGGTGCAGGAGGGGGCCCGGGCCTACCTGAACCGCCAGTACACGACGATCGCCGGGGTCGGAGTTCTCCTGTTCATCCTGCTGATCCCGCTGCAGAACATCCGGGTGGCGATCGGATTCGCCATCGGCGGCGTGCTCTCGGCCTCGGCCGGATACATCGGGATGAACGTGTCGGTGCGGGCCAACGCCCGGGTGGCCGAGTCGGCGCGCAGCGGCATCTCCCGCGCGCTGTCGGTCGCCTTCCGGGGCGGGGCGGTCACCGGCCTGCTCGTGGTCGGCCTGGCCCTGCTCGGCGTAGCCGGCTACTACGGCGTCCTCACCTGGATCGCCGGCGAGAGCACTCGCCACGCGGTTGATGCGCTGATCGGGCTCGGCTTCGGCGGTTCGCTGATCTCGGTGTTCGCCCGGCTGGGCGGCGGTATCTTCACCAAGGCGGCCGACGTCGGCGCTGACCTGGTGGGCAAGATCGAGGCGGGGATCCCGGAGGACGATCCGCGCAACCCCGCCGTGATCGCCGACAACGTAGGCGACAACGTCGGCGACTGCGCCGGCATGGCGGCCGACCTGTTTGAGACCTACGCGGTCACCGCGGTGGCCGTGATGCTGCTCGGCGTGCTGCTCTTCCACCAGCAGTCAGCCGTCGCGCTCTACCCGCTCGTGCTCGGCGCGATCTCGATCGTCGCCTCGATCATCGGGACGTTCGCCGTCCGCTCCCGGGCGGGAAACGTCGAGCGCGCGCTCTACCAGGGACTGATCGTCTCTGGCGGGCTGGCCGCGCTGGCCTTTATCCCGATCACCTACTGGATGATGCGCCACATCACCTTCTCGAGCACCGGGCTGCCGCGCCCCCACTGGTGGAAGTTCTACCTGTGCGCGCTGATCGGCATCGGGGTGACCGCGTGCCTGTTCGTGATCACCGACTACTTCACCTCGACGCGCTTTGCGCCGGTGAAGAGCACCGCGCGGGCCTCGCAGACCGGCCACGCCACGAACATCATCCAGGGCCTCGCCCAGGGCTTTCAGTCCACCGCGCCCTCCGGCGATCGTGATCGCGCTTGGCATCCTCGGCTCCTGGAAGCTTGCCGGCGGTGCCACGCAGGGCATCTACGGCATCGGCGTCGCGGTGATGGCGCAGCTCTCGCTCACCGGCTTGATCGTCGCCCTCGACGCGTTCGGCCCGATCACCGACAACGCGGGCGGAATCGCCGAGATGGCCGACCTCCCCGAGGAGGTACGCAACGTCACCGACCCGCTGGACGCGGTCGGCAACACCACCAAGGCGGTGACCAAGGGGTACGCGATCGGCTCGGCCGCGCTGGCGGCGCTCGTGCTGTTCGACGCCTTCCAACGAGAGCTCTCGGGCAAGGGCCACGTCTACAACTTCGCGATCGGCAGCCCCCCGGTGCTGATCGGGCTGCTGATCGGCGGGATGATGGTCTATCTGTTCGTCTCGCTGGCCATGGAGGCGGTCGGCCGCGCCGGCGGCGCGGTCGTGGAGGAGGTCCGTCGCCAGTTCCGCGAGAAGCCGGGGATCATGGAGGGCACCGAGCAGCCCGAGTACGGGGCACGCCGTCGGGCTCGTGACCCGCGCGGCCCAGCGCGAGATGATCCTCCCCTCGCTGATCCCGATCGTGATCACGCTGATCGTCGGACTGATCAGCGTCGAGGCGCTGGGTGGCCTGCTGATCGGCGTCATCGTCGTCGGGCTGTTCATGGCTGTATCGATGACCTCGGGCGGCGGCGCCTGGGACAACGCCAAGAAGCTGATCGAGGACGGGGCGTTCGGCGGCAAGGGCTCAGAGGCCCACGCGGCAGCGGTCACCGGCGACACGGTGGGCGACCCCTACAAGGACACCGCGGGCCCCGCGATCAACCCGATGATCAAGGTCGCCAACATCGTGGCGCTCCTGATCATCCCGCTGATCACCTGACGAGGACATGACCCAGCGCCGGCACTCTGTGGGCGCTGATCTACCGCGCGCTAGGCTGCAGCCCCGGATGCTGATCTTGATCGTCGGTTGTGGGCGGGTCGGGTCGGCGGTCGCCAAGCGGGCACTCGACGCCGGCCACGACGTATCGGTGCTCGACTCCGACCCGCTCTCCCACGAGCGGCTCGACAAGGATCAGACCACGAGCTGGGAGGACGCCGGCGGGCGCTTCACGGTGGGGACCGCACTGGAGATCGATGCGCTGATCGAGGCCGGGGATCGAGGACGCCGACGTGTTCCTGGCCGCCACCCGCGGAGACAACACGAACCTGGTGATCGCGCAGATCGCGCAGCGGCGGTTCAAGGTGCCGCGGGTGGTGGTGAGGGTGGCTGACCCGGGACGGCCGCCGTGGTATGGCGAGCAGGGCCTGTTCACAGTCTCACCGACCCAGGTGGCGATCGACCAGGCCTCCGAGCTGGTGTTATCCACCACCGCGTCCAGCGCGGCGATACCAACTGACCGCCGAGGGCGCGCGACCTCATGTACGTGATCATCGCCGGCGCCGGGAAGGTCGGATGGAACTTGGCGCGCGAGCTGATCGCGCGGGACCGCGAGGTGACCCTGATCGAGTCAGACCACGCGCGCTACCGCGTGGTGGAGGAGGAGCTCGAGCACGCCGTCCAGTACGGCGATGCCACCGAGCTCTGGGTGCTGGAGCGGGCCGGGATCAAGCGCGCCGACCTGGTGATCGCGGTTACCGGTGACGACGAGGACAACATCCTGATCTGTCAGATGGCCAAGGAGAAGTACGGGGTGCAGCGCATCGTTGCCCGCGTCAACAACCCACGCAACCTTCAGCATTTCCGGCTTCTGGACGTCCAGCCCGCGGTGTCCGCGACCGACCTGATCCTCCGGCTGATCGAGCACGAGGTGCCCGAGTACGGCCTGGTCCAGCTCCTGGCGCTGGAGGAGGAGCACCTGGAGATCATCGAGGTTGAGGTGGGGGAGGGTTCGGTGGCGGCCGGACAACTGGTCCAGGACGTCCCGCTTCCCGACGGCTCGCTGATCATCTCGGTGCTGCGCGGCGGGGCGGATTCGTGCCCAAGGGCGACTCGATGATCGAGGCCGGAGATCAGGTCCTCCTGATCCTCGACCCGGGCCTCGAGTCACAAATCACGCCACAGTTCGCGCCCAACGGAGCCGGGTCCCGAGCGACGTGAGGGCGAGCTGGCCGTACGCTCACTGCGGACGGCGGTAAGCCGGCAGTGGCTGGCTGAGCGCGAGGTGGAGTTCGTCATCGTGGGGGTGGGGCCGCCGGCTTCAACTGCGCGCGCTGGCTGCGCGAGGAGGGAGCGGACGGGGGCGTCTGTGGTGGGGCGCGAGCCCGACCCGCCCTACTACCGGCCCGACTGCTCCAAGGATTACCTGCGCGGCGAGAAGCCGCGTGAGGAAATGCCATACCGGGACCCAACTGGTTCGCCGAGCAGCAGATCGAGGTTCTGACCAAGTTTCGAGCACGTGCCCTCGATCCCGACGACCGGGTGCTCACGCTGTCAAACGGCGACGCGGTGGCTTTGAAAAGCGCTGCTCGCCACCGGCGCCAACGTGAGCCGGCTGAACGTGCCCGGCGCGGAGCTGGAGCGGGATCTTCTACCTGCGCACGCTCGGCAACAGCGATTCGATCCGGGACGCCGCCGCGGGCAAGCGGGTAGTCCTGATCGGAGGCTCGTTCATCGGCTGCGAGGTCGCCGCCTCGCTGACCGAGCTGGGTAGGAGTGCACGATGGTGATGCTCGAGAGGTGGCCCTGAGCGGCGCGTTCGGCGAGACCGGAGGGCGCTTCTTCCAGGATCGGCTCGAGGAGCACGGGATCAAGCTCCACGGCGACGACGCGCTGGAGCGCTTCGAGGGCGCCGACGGCCAGGTGACCAAGGTCGTGACCCGAGAACGGCCTCGAGCTGGAGGCAGACGCCGTGTCGTGGGGGCGGGCGTGGTGCCGGATGTCATGCTGGCCAAGCGCGCCGGACTGGAGATCGGCGAGAGCGGGGGAGTGGTCGCCGACTCGCGGCTGGCCACCTCGCTCCCGGGCGTCTACGTGGCCGGCGACATGGCGGAGTACGACAGCGTGATCCATGGGCGGCGGCTGCGCGTCGAGCACTGGGACGTGGCGTTCAACCAGGGCAAGACCGTGGCGCTGAACATGCTCGGCGCGCGACCAGCCCCACGACGTCGTGCCCTATTTCTTCTCGGACCTGTCGGACTGGGCGTCGCTGGAGTACGTCGGCCCCGCCAAGGAGCTGGGATCGCGAGGTCCTCCGCGGCTCGCTCGACGACGGCGAGTTCTCGATCTTCTATCTCGAGAAGGGCGGCTTGGCGGCTGCGCTGTCGGTGGGGCGCTCCGACGACTTAGAGCACGCGCGGCGGTGGATTACGGATCGTGTCGAGGTCCGCGGGCGCGAGGGCGAGCTGGAGGATCTGGGGACCGACCTGGCTGGGGTTGGCTGAAGCCCCAGGGTGCCTGTGAAGTGGTGGCGCCGGTCAGCTAGACCGGCGTACGGGCGTGCCGTGGGACCTTCTCAAAGTGCGGTGCCCACGCCGGCGCCGAGAGGGTCCAAATTTCGGCCGTCGGCTCGAACCAAGAAGTATCGTCGATCGTCCCGGCCTTCAGGAAGGCAACTTCCGGCAGCGACTCGATCGTGCTGAATATCGGAGACCCGCAGGCCGAGCAGAACCGCCGCTCCGTTGTGCTCTCGTAGCCCTCGCTGGCGGTCTTGAAGGAGGCGAGAGTGCTGCCCTCAACTGTGAGTGCCTTGCTCGGTACGCCCACGATCACCGAGAACGCCGTGGCGGTCTGGCGCTGGCAGTTTGCGCAGTAGCACACGCCCTGCCAGACCGGCTCGGCATCGACGCTGTAGCTCACGGCGCCGCACAGGCAGCGACCTGTGATTGGCCTAGGTACATCGGACACGGCCCCATGACCCTACTAATACATCCCCGGCAATGAGCGTCTGGTAGTGGGTCAGTTGCCCACTAGCAGCGTCTGACGGAGCGCGCGGACGCGACGCGCGGCGTTAGGGTGGCGTCAGTGCTCGTTGCGCGTGAGGTAGAGGTCCGCGTCGGGAACGATGTGGTGATCCTGGCGCCGGTTTCGCTAGAGGTCTGGCCGGGGGCTCTCGTCGCGTTGATGGGTGCGAGCGGATCAGGCAAATCGACCCTCCTGCGCGTGCTCGCCGGGCTCGTCAAGCCAACTAGGGGTACCGCCTCCTGGGGGAGGGCGCCGACCTCATCAGCGGTTCATGCACTCGGTTATGTGCCGCAGCGCGAGAGCCTGCACGACCGATTGACCACCCGTGAGGCGCTTCGCTGTGCGGCACAGCTGCGTCTCGATGCCAGCGCCGAAGTCGAGCGGCGCGTAGAGACCGTGCTCGAGGAGCTCGGGCTGGTCCAGCAGGCCGACACGATGATCCGGCGGCTCTCGGGGGGCGAGCGGCGACGAGCGGCCTGTGGGCTCGAGTTGGTTGGTGATCCCCCGGTCCTGTTGCTCGACGAGCCGACGAGTGGCCTCGATGCCGTTCTCGAACGCAGATTGATGGGGCTCTTCCGGCGCCTAGCGGATCACGGCCGCGCCGTGCTTGTGGCCACGCATGCGACGGCCAGCCTCGAACTGTGCAACGACGTGGTCATTCTCCACAACGGCCGGTCGGCCTATCACGGCAGTCCGGCGGGAGCGCGGGCGCACCTGGCGGGAGTGGCGGCAGGCCCCGAGCCGCCCTCCAAAGCCCCGGTTGCGCCGGTCTCCGAGGCTGGCGGTCGGGCTCCGGTTCATGCCGCCCCGGCGGGCCTGACAGGCGATTCTGGACGGGACCCCGCCGCGGTCTCGCCACTGGAGGTGAGGCGCTCGTTTGGACTCGAGCTACGCGTGCTGTCAGGTCGCTATCTGCGCACCCTGACCCGCGACCGACGGACCCTCTTCCTCTTGCTCGTGCAGGCGCCGGTGATTGGGTTGCTGATCGCGGTCGTGTTCCATTCCGGAGCGCTCGCCCCGGATGCCTCTCCGATCGACGCGATTGAACTTGTCTTCCTGCTCATGACCGGCGCGATCTGGCTCGGCGTTGCGTCGGCCTGCCGTGAGGTCGTCAAGGAGCGCGGCCTGGTCGAGAGGGAATTCGACGTGGGCGTCCGTCTGGATGCCTACGTGCTTGCCAAGGCCCTCGTCCTGTTCGCACTCAATTTTGTACAGGTCCTGTGGCTGACGCTTGCGGTGGCTGGTCTGCGTCCGCTCGGGATCGGGGTGGGCGGCGTGGTCGAGCTGTTCGTGCTCGCCGTCCTCACGGCCTGGGCGAGCGCCGCGATGGGACTGGCCGTGTCGTGCGCAGCCCGCCGTGTCGACCAGGCAGCGGGCGCCGTACCACTGCTGCTGATGCCGCAACTTCTGCTCGCCGGTGGGCTGATCCCGCTCACGCAGATGCCACGCGTCGTGGCCGGGCTCGCCAACCTCATCTATGCCCGGTGGTCATACGCAGGCCTTGGCTCGGCCGCCAGACTCGGACAGCGGCTGGCCGGATTCGACAACTCCGGCGTGCTGGGCTTCGGCAACGGGTTCTTCTCGCTCACCCCAGGGAGCGCCGCCGGGATCCTGCTCGCCTTCACGTTCGTGGAGCTGGTCGTGGCGGTGTTCTTCCTCATGAGACGCCCACCTGTGGAGCCATAGGCGACTGCCGCCGCCGCGATTCGCTGGGACGGGACCGCACGCTCCTTCTCGCGCGGATTGACCCGTGGCGCTGGCCGTCGCTAGCGTTGCGCGAGAGATTTCGAGAAAGGAGAAACGAAATGGCGATCGGGGTCTACTTGAACTTCGAGAACACGAAGCTCGAGCAATACGACGAGGTCTGCCGCAGACTCAACGACGGACAGCCGTTGACCAAGCTCTCGGACTGGCCCGGCGGGGGCTGCCTTGAACATGCCGTATGGCCGGAGGAGTCCGGCGCACTTTGCGTGTTCGACGTCTGGGAGTCGGCCGAGGCGTTTCAGAGCTTCGGCGAGAAGCTGATGCCGATCCTCGGCGAGGTGGGACTCCCGCAAGCCGAGCCCCACGTCGTTCAGCTGCACAACTTCGTCGCGTCCTGACGGCCTTTTCTGTAGCGCGGCAGGATCCGAAGCGGGAGCTTCGATCGCGGCGGGCCCCTCGCTCGAACCTGGAGTCAGCCGGCGTGTTCGGCAGACGCCAAGCCGCGGCGAGCGAAAGCGGTTAGCACGGCGGTGGCAGCGCCGAGCGCGGCGAAGGCGATGGCCACCTTCACCGGAGATCCGGCAAGCAGGCCACGGCCCGCCTCGAGCACGGCCGTGATCGGGTTCAGGTTGGCTACGTCGTGGATCCAGCCGGTGAGAAGCGGAAGCGGCACGTAGACCGGGGCGAGGAACAGAAGGACGAATACCGGCATTTGGATGACCGCGCCCGCCTGCTCGGTGCGTAGGAACATCGCCAGACCCACCGCCCACAGGGCGGCCACGAGATTCATCGTCACACCCAGCCCGAGCAGCCCGAACAGGTCGATCCCGCTGCCGCTGACGTTCATCCCTGCGATCAGCGCGGCGATCGTGACCACGGTTCCGGTGAGCGCCCAGCGAAGCAGCGCGCCGACGGTGTAGCCGGCGATGATCCCGCTGCGCCGCGGCGCGCTCAGGAGCAGGCGGCGAGCGAACCCCGAGTCGAAATCGCGGGCCACCGCGAAGCCGGTGAAGACGCCGCCGAACGCCGCCGACTGGAGGAACACGAAAACAAACTGAAACGCGGTGTAGCCGGGCCGGTAATGGAAGTTGGGTACGTCGCTTATCCGCGACAGCCCGCCCGCGAACGCGATCAGGAAGAACAGCGGGAAGATGATCGACGGCACGAGGATCGCCGGGTTCACGAGCGTGTTGTGGATCGATCGCCAGGCAACGGCGCGGGTGACGCTGACGAAGCGGCTCATCGGCGCGCCAGCCGGGTCCGCATCGCCGACCGCGAGAGGCCCAGGGAGACGACGAGCAGGGCCAGTGTGAAGGCCAATCCCAGCGCCAGGGCCTGACCGTCCCAGCCTTTGATCACCAGGCTGCGGAGCGCCTCGAGCAGGTAGGAGACAGGGTTGTAGGTGGCGATGTCCCGAAACCAAGTCGCCTTGATCAAGTCGCGCGGCAAGCTCGAGGAGCTCAAGAAGAGCGTCACGAACAGGAGCGGGAAAATCCCCTGCACCGCCTCTCCAGTGCCGAAGCGCAGGGCGAGCAGCCCGCCGAGGCTGGCGAAGGCAAACGCGATCAGGATCGAGAGGACGAGTAGCACCAGCGCACCGCCGACCCCGCTGGCCAGCGTGACCCCGGTGGCCAGTCCCACGAGCAGGTAGACGATCGCCTGCACGACGCCGAGCACGAGTGCGCCACCGAGCTGTCCGACGAGCAGCGCCTCCCCCCGCAGGGGCGTCAGCGCCAGGCGATTGAGAAACCCGTTCTCGATATCGCGCGCCAAGTCGACCCCGGCGGTGATCGAGACGAACATGGCTCCCTGCACGAACGGCATGGCGATCAGGAAGTCGCGATAGTTGCTCGTTGGAAAGCGCGGGATCCGGGTGGCGGGGCTGAGCGCCGAGCCGTTGATCGCGAACAGGATCAGCGGGAAGATCATCGGAAACACCAGCAGCGCGCGCTGGCGAACCGTGCGGACCACCGCCCGCCGCGCCACGGCTAGCGTCTGCTCGACGAGGCCCGCGGAGTCGATCCCGGCCGGCGCGCCGGCCGAGCCGATTGCGACTTCAACCGCCACGGCGCCTCCGCCAGCGGCCGGCGGCTTGCGGCGGCTCGGCCTCGAGGCCCTCGCCCGAGCCCTCGAGCTTCCGGCCGGTCTTGGCCAGGAACACGTCGTCGAGGGAAGGCTGATGGAGCTGGAGCGTCTCCACCCGCAGGTCCGCCTGATCGAGGATGCGGACGATCTCAGCCAGCTGAGACTCGCCGCCGGGCAGCTGGACTGTCACGCTGCCTCGCCCGTTCCGGCGCATGCCTTCAAAGCCTGAAAGCAGCTCGGCAAGCCGTTCTCCGCTGGCCGGGTCGTCGGGAGCCACCTCGACCGTCGGGCTCCCTATCTCCGCCTTGAGGCGAGCGGGCGTGCCCTCGGCGACGATTCGGCCGCGGTCGATGATCCCGATCCGATCAGCCAGCGCGTCCGCCTCCTCGAGGTACTGGGTTGTGAGGAACACGGTCATGCCTTCGTCGTGGGCCAGCCGCGCCACCTCCTCCCATAGCGCGGCGCGACTCTGGGGATCGAGACCAGTGGTCGGCTCATCGAGGAACAGGATCCGCGGCGAGTGGACGAGCGCAAGGGCTAGGTCCAGCCGGCGCTTCATCCCGCCGGAGTAACCGCCGACGCGCCGGTCGGCGGCATCGCGCAGCCCAACCCGCTCGAGCAGCGCCTGGGTGCGCTCGCGCCGCTGGGCGGCAGCGAGGCCCTGGAGCGTCGCCTGAAGCATTAGATGCTCGCGGCCGGTGAGGATTGGATCGAGCGCGGCCTCCTGCAGGGCGGCGCCGATCGTCGCGCGGACTTGCGCGCCTTGGCGAGTGATGTCGTAGCCACCGACGCGGGCCGTGCCGCTGGTCGGAGGAAGCAGGGTGGTGAGCATGTGCACGGTTGTCGACTTGCCGGCGCCGTTGGGCCCCAGGAAGCCGTAGATCTCGCCAGGGGAAACCGCGAGGTCGATCCCGTCGACCGCTCGTGGGCCTTTGCGGAACTCGCGTACGAGCTTCTCGACTTCGATGGCGGGTCCGTTGCTCATGGTCTGTAATCTAGCAAATGCTTGACGTTGTCAACCATTAAGATTCTCAATAGAATGTCACAGCGATGAGAGCCGCTGTCAGAAGGCCCCGACGAACGAAGGGCGAGTCGCCCCGGCGTGTTGAAGGCGAGTGCGCCCGGCGAACGGAGGGCGGGTCGCCGGCCGAGGAGGTGTGGACGCTGCTGCGCACGCTGTTTGGACTCCAGCGACGGAGCTTTCTCATCGCGGCCGCGCAGCTCGATCTGCATCCGGCGCAAGCCGGGGCCCTCCTTCAGCTCGGATCGCCGCTACCTATGCACGAGCTCGCGCGCAGCCTGGCCTGCGACAACTCCAACGTGACCGGACTGGTTGACCGGTTGGAGGCTCGCGGCCTGGTCGCCCGCAAGCCGAGCGCCGATGACCGCCGGGTCAAGCATGTGGTTCTGACCCCTGCCGGAGAGCGACTGCGTGATCGGCTTCTGGCCCACGTCGGGAGTGTCAGAGGAGGCTTGTCGGCGCTGTCGGCCTCCGAGCAGCGCCAACTGCATGACCTGCTGCGACGCGTGATCGAGCAAAGCACGCCGGTCTGATCTCGTTCGATCGGCGAGAGGCAAAGGAGCGTAGGCTTGACGCTATGTCGCTCTTCTCCGCCGCGCTGAAGGTTCACCAGGCGTTATACGAGCGAAGCGGCGGCCTCGTCGGTCACCGCCTGCTCGCTGTGCCCACGCTGCTGCTGCGAACGACGGGGGCGCGCAGCGGACTGACTCGGACCAACGCCCTCGTCTACGCCCGGGACGCTGACCGTTACCTCGTCGTCGCCTCGAACGGCGGCTCCGACCGGGCGCCGGGGTGGTTGCACAACCTCCGCGCCAACCCAAACGCGGAGGTCCAGATCGGACGCCAGCGGCATCGCGCCGGCGCACAGATCGTCGGTCGAGACGATCCGGACCATGCGCGCTTGTGGCAGATCGTCAACGACAAGAACTCCGACCGCTATGAGGAATATCAGGCGAGCACACCCCGGCCAATCCCGGTTGTCGCTTTGACCCTCGAGGACTAGGTCGCGCTTGCGCTCAAGCCGGCCGTCCTGAGAGCCAGCGGGTCCCGAAACCCCGGCAAGAAATTCGAACTGCGGGGGGAGGACTCGAACCTCCGTCTCCCGGTCCAGAGCCGGGCGTCACTGCCACTGGACTACCCCGCAGAGCGTGCCTCGACCGGCATCTCGACGTGCCAAGTCGATTCGCCCGGCGCTGAGTATAGAGGCGGCCAGGCTCTCCCTCGTCGCCGTTCAGGAGGCCCCGGACGCGTTTCTGTCCGCAGCGTTTCGCGAACATACGTTCGTATGCCTCCGCCGAAGAAACCGGTTGGTGAGACGCGTCAAGCAGTCGCCCTTCTCTATGACCAAGGCTTCTCCAGCGCGCAGATCGCTCGTGACCTTGGCATCTCCAAGCCGACTGTTTGCTTTCACCTCCGGATGCTTGGGGTTCCGCCATCAGTGGAGTTCTCGGCGCGCTACGACTGGGACGCGATCCGTGCCTACTACGAGGCAGGGCACTCGATGACACAGTGCATGCAGGTCTTCGGGTTCAGCCGAAATGCATGGTGGGATGCGATTCGGCGAGGCGTGATCTCGCCACGGCCGCGACTTGAGCCAATCGGCGATTTGCTGAGACGAGGGAGACCTCGCAACCGCCACCACGTGAAGATCAGATTGCTCGCAGCCGGACTCAAGGAGCCGGAATGCGAGCTCTGCGGGCTGAGCGAATGGCAGGGTGAACCGCTCGCGCTCGAGCTCCACCACATAAATGGGGATGGGCACGACAACCGACTGGAAAACCTTCAGCTCCTATGTCCGAACTGTCACAGCCAGACAGACACATGGGGCGGTCGTAACAAGGGCCGGCGTGGAAGCCTGCGATTGATGTGAATAGCTCGTGCGCTAAGCCCTCACTGCGGCGATCGCCTGCTCGATCGCCCCCGCTATGCGCGGCCAGACGCCGGGTGGCGCGGCTCCGACGACCACGGCGCTCGTGCGGGAGCCCGTGACCAGGCAGGCAATCTCGACATAGCGCGTACCGAAGCGTGTCGAATAGATGTCCTTGACGCAGCTGCCGTGGCCGGAGCGGAAGGTGAGCCCGGTCCCAGCCGCGAGACGGCGGATGTGGATATCGCCCTCCTCCCGATTGTGTGCCAGGCGGAAGGACGCCCACGTCCCGAGTTGCTCGTTGGCCTGGCGGGGCGTGAGGTTCAGGTAGCCGAGGAGATTGCCGGCTCGATCGGCCTCAACCGCGGTCGCGGTGCCTCTGTCGCCGCGGGCCGGGTGCCAGCCCGGTGGGTAGACAAGGCTCCCGCCTGAGGGGATCGGAATCGTCTTCCACGTAGCCGGTGCCGGAGCCGCCAGCCAGGCGAATGCCGCGGGGAGCCCGGCACTTGAGGCGATCCTGGTCGAGGGCGTCGACCGCGTCGACGCCGTGGGCACCGTCGAAACCGCCGTCGAAACCGGCAACCGCTTCGGCTTGGCCGATGAGCCGCAGCCGACGCAGGCCAGCGCCCACGCGGCTCCTACCACGATGCCGAAGATGAGGCCGAGTCGCGGGCGCGCCTCGAGACCCGCCCGCGACTTCGCTCTAGATGTTGCCGTCGCCGTCGCTGGGCCCACCGTTGTTGTCCGAGTCGCCGTCACCAGCGCCAGCGCCCTGGGGAATGTGATTACTCGCGCTGGAGGACGTCGCACTGCTGGCTGGGGCGCCACCGGAAGGCGACGACGACGTGGTGGTGGCCGGAGAGTTCGTCTTCGAGTTCGACGAGCTGGATCCGCACGCGGCCGCGCCGATCGCGACGAGCGCCGCCACGAGGAACGTGGTGGCGAGGCGGGACGGACGCTCTATTGCTTTAAGCATTGATGCTCCTTCCTGAGACTGCTGACACATTCAGGACGCCGACTCGACGGCGGACGTTCCCAGCGGGCTCATCACCGTAGCGCTCTGACCACCGGCGCGGAGGACGGGGCGTCTCGGTCCGCTCGAGCGGCGTCGAGGTGAGACTGCGCGCCGGAAGGAACCCGTCGCCTCGGCGTCCAGGCGGGGTGAGGCCATCGTCCCGGCCCGCAAGGAACCGCCCCCGGGCCCAAGAGCCCCACGGCAAGGAACCGCCCCCGAGGGAAGGAACCGCCCCCGCTGGCGTCCTAGTCATGGAACACCAAGAGGAGGAAATGTGAAGCGAGCAAGCGTGGCAGCAGCCATTTCGAGCATTGCACTGATCGCCGTCGGATGCGGCAGCTCGAGCCACAAGACGGCGGCGTCGAAATCCTCGGCTGCCTCCGGCGCGCCGGCCAGCAACTCCTCGAGCTCGGGAGGCGGCTACGGCCCGTACAGCTCGGGTGGCGCGACCGGAGGCACGACCACCGGCGCGAGCACCGCCGCCAGCGCCGCCGCGAACGGGAGTGCGAGTACCGCCGTCAAGCTCACCACCAAGCAGCACGGCAAGCTCGGCATGATCCTCGCCGGCGGCCCCAAGGAGCTCACGGTCTACATGTTCGAAGGCGACACGACCGGTAGGTCGAACTGCAACAGCGTGTGCACGAGCATATGGCCCCCGGTCACGACCGCAGGCGCATCGGCCGTCGGCGGCGCCGCGATGCAGTCCGATGTCTCGACGGTTACCCGGTCCGACGGCAGCAAGCAACTCGCCTACAAGGGCCACCCTCTGTACTACTTCACCCGCGACAAGGATTCCGGCGACGCCTATGGCGAGGGCGTGCACGGCTTCGGCCACGACTGGTATGCCCTGGCTCCGAGCGGAAAAAAGGTCGACAATTCATAACCGCTGATGTCTGGTCCGGACGACACAGGCGAATCGCAAGGAAACGCGATGGGTGATCCAGAAGAGCGCGCGGTCAGGCTCCTGCACGCGCTGCGCGCCGACCGGGCGCCTGATGAGCTGAGGGCCAACATCGAGCGCCTGCGCGCCGCTCCCCGCCCGACACGACCCCGGCCCCGCGCGGCTGCGCCCCCGCGCGAGGCCGCCCGCGCCCCCGCGCCCCCGCTCGAGGCCGCCCGCTCGGCCGTACGCCCGCGGCCTCGACGCCTCCCGTGGCCGGCTCGCGAGCGACCCCTGCGCGCACCCGCCATGGGGCTGGGCGCCGCGGTCGCCTGCGCCGCGGTCCTGACGGCACTGGTCGCTCTCACCGCCGGCGGACCAGGGGCCTCGTCGGTCCTTCAAGTCGCCGCCCTCGGGATCAGGGGGCCGGTGATCGGCGCGCCGGTGCCAGCCCACGAGGCACCTGGGCTCCGCCTCGACCGGAGCGTCGAGGACATCTACTTCCCCAACTGGGCCGGATTTGGCTGGCGGGCCACCGGCCAGCGGGTCGACCGTCTCGACGGCCGGCTCGCAGTGACCGTGTACTACGCCTGGCGTAGCCGGTCGATCGCCTACACGATCCTCGCCAGCCCTCCGATGCGCGAGCCGAGCGTCGCATCGGTCCACTTCGCCGGAACCGAGTTCAGAACACTCCACTTAGGCGGACGGATGGTCGTGACCTGGCGGCGGCTCGGTCACACCTGCGTGCTCTCGGGCACCGGCATCTCGGCCCGCGCGCTGTACGCGCTGGCGGCATGGCATCCAGCAGGTAGCGACTACTAGAGCGCGCACGGGGGCTCGCCGGCTCTCATCGCTTATGCTCGCCGCGCAATCAATGGAGCGTCAGCTCGATCCAGAGGGGTTGGGCGATCACATCGACCGGCTCTACCGAGCGGCTCGGAGCATGGCCGGGTCACGCGAAGAGGCCGAGGACCTGGTCCAAGAGACGTTCGCCCGGGTTCTGCGCAAGCCGCGGATCCTTCGCTCAGAGGACGACATCGGCTACCTGCTCCGCGTCCTGCGCAACACGTTCATCTCGAGCCGCCGCGCGGCTTCCCGCCGCCCCCAGGCGACCGGCTCCCCCGACGCGCTCGACTTCATCGAGGACCACCGCGCCGCGCAGCCCGATGTGTTGCTCGAGGCGGGCGAGGTGTACGGGGCAGTCTCCCAGCTGCCCGAGCACTTCCGAGACGCCGTGGTCGCGATCGACATCATGGGCATGTCGTATCGGGAGGCGGCGCGCGCGCTGCGCGTCCGCGAGGCAACGATCACGACTCGTCTTCACCGCGGACGCCAGCGGATCGTCCGCGAACTGGAAGGCGACGGCGATGGCTAGAGGGGCTAGTCCGCGTCGTGGAACTGGGGCACTTCACCGCTCATCCCAGCCACCACGGCGGCAATCTGGTTGGGCGACCCGATCAGCTTGCGCTGCAGCGCCGCCTCGAGCGCCAGCGTCTCCTCCGGTGCCCGGTCCCACGACTCCTCGAACAGCCGCTTGGCGCTGCGCACCGCATCGGGCGAGCGCCCCGCGATGTCTGCGGCCAGCGCGCGGGCATCGGCCAGCGGGTCATCTGCCAGCAGCGTCACGAGTCCGAGCTGGTGGGCTTCCTCGCCGCTGATCATCCGTCCCGTGAACGTCAGCAGCTTGGCGACGTCGATCCCGACCAGCCTGGGCAGCGTCCGGGTGATCGACATGTCGGGGATCAAGCCCCACTTGACCTCCATCACCGACAGCCGCGCGTCGGGCCGGGCGATCCGGACGTCGGCCCCTAGCGCGATCTGGAGCCCGCCGCCGAGACAGTTGCCGTGGATCGCCGCGATCACGGGCACCGGAAGCGTGACCCAGTCGTAGGCGACCCGCTGGAACCGGTTCGGCACCACGCCGTCGAGCGCGTCTGACGCCCCGTCGACCCCCGCCTCGCCCGAAAGACCGCTCGAGACATCGAGCCCCGAGCAGAAGCTCGGCCCCTCGCCGTGCAGCACGACGGCGCGCAGCCCGGTCAACCCGGCCGCCCACTCGGCGGCGTCGAGAATCGCCGCGAACATCCGCTGGTCGAGCGCGTTGTGCTTCCCGGGCCGGGCCAGCGTGACCGTGGCCACGTGGTCCTCGACCGAGACCCTGACGCGCTCCTCGTCCACGGAGACTCGCTCCTCGTCCACGGAGACTCGCTCCTCCTCAACCGAGACCCTGACGCGCTCCTCGTCCACCAGCCCGCAGCCTACCCGCCCGCGAGCGCCACCGGATCGCCCACGCGAATCCGCCCGGGCGAGACCACCTCGCCATAGATCCCGAAGGGCAGCGGCTCGGAGGTCGCAACCCCGTCCCGGTACTGACCGAGCAGATCGAGCGTGGGCACGTCGATCATCCCGGTCTCGGGGTCGCGGCTCGTGATCAGGCAGCGCCCCACGTGCCCTTCCGGCCGCACCCGGGCCTCGCCGACCTCCAGCTCGCGCCCGACCCAGGCATCCTCGCCGTGCGCCGCGACGCCGTCGATCTCGATCAGCATCCTGAAGCGCCGCGGATCGAGCATCTCGAGCGCCCCTTCCTCTGCCAGCCGATCCAGCGACGCCCGGGAGACGAGCGACACCGGCCCGCGCGCCCCGCGATCGACCGCGCCGTCGCCGTCGGCCTCGACCAGGCGCAGCGGGCGCCCGACATGGTCGCTGATCGCCTCCGACCACTCACCGATGACCAGCCGGGCAACCGCTTCACGCGAGAAGAAGCGCGTCCGCAGCTCCTCGCCCAGCTCGACCCGCCCATCCACCACCCGGCCATCCGGGAACTCCAGCGACAGCGTCCGTTGCGCGTCGTCGTAGCGGCTGACGATCGTCTGAAGCTCGCCGACCGGCTTGCCGTTGACCATCCGGTCGCGCTCGTCGATCAGATAGAAGCGCCGGTTCTCCCGGACTCCCCGCTCATCGAGCTCGACGCTCTCGACCGGCAGCAGCCGCGTCCCCTTGACCGGCGTGATCGACAGCGCGGTGACCGAGATCAAGCCGCGGCCTGTTCGGCCCAGTCGCGATACAGCCGCCAGTAGTGGCCGCCCAGGTCGAGCAGCTCGTCGTGTGTGCCCTGCTCGACCACGGAACCGTGCTCGAGCACGACGATCCGCGATGCCCGCTGGATCGTCGACAGGCGGTGGGCGATCACGATCGCGGTTCGCCCCGCGAGCAGTCGCCGCAGCCCATGTTCGATCAGCGTCTCGGTGTGCACGTCGACGTTCGACGTCGCCTCGTCGAGCACGAGGATTCGCGGGTCGGCCACGAGCGCACGGGCGAAGGCCAGCAGCTGGCGCTGCCCCGCCGACAGCTGCACGCCACGTTCGCCGACCTGCGTGTCGTAGGCATCCGGGAGCGCAGCGATGAACGCCTCCGCGCCAACCGCGCGGGCGGCCGCCACGATCTCCGCGTCGCTGGCATCCGGACGGCCGAAGGCGATGTTCTCGCGCACCGTGCCGCTGAACAGGAACCCCTCCTGGGGGACGATTCCCATCTGCGAACGCAGCGAGTGCATCGTGACCGAGCGCAGGTCGTGCCCATCGACCAGCACAGATCCCTCGGTCGGGTCATAGAAGCGGGCTACGAGCTTGGCCAGCGTCGATTTTCCGGCGCCCGTCTCGCCGACCAGAGCGACCGTCTGACCCGGAGGGATCACGAGGTCGATGTCGCGCAGCGCCCAGGCCGCATCCTCGCCTGAGCCGTAGCGGAACGACACGTGGTCGAAGCGAAGCTCGCCGCGAATCGGCGGCACGGCGACCGCGTCAGGCGCATCGACGATGTCGGGCTGCTCGTCGAGCAGGTCAAAGATCTTGTCAAGCGCCGCCATGCCCGATTGGTAGGTGGTGTAGAGCTGCGAGAGCTGCTGGATCGGGTCGAAGAAGTTGTTGAGCGCGGCGATGAAGGCGAACACCACGCCGGTCGAGGTATGGCCGCCCAGCGCCTCGAAGCCGCCAATCAGCAGGATCTCGACGGTGACGAGCGCCGACAGGAACTCGACGCCCGGGAAGTAGGCGGCATTCAAGTTGACCGTCGTCATGTTGGCCGCGCGGTTCTCCTCGTTGAGCTCGGCGAACCGCTCGATGTGCCGCGGCTCCTGGCCGAACGCTCGCACGACGCGGATCCCGGACAGCGACTCCTGCAGGTAGCCGGTGATCGAGGCGATCTTCTCGCGCGTCAGCCGGTAGGCATCCGCCGAGGCGATCCGGAAGAGAAGGCCCCCCACCGCGAGGATCGGCAGCGCGAGAAACGTGAGCAGCGCGAGCTTGGCGTCGAGCACGAACAGGATCACGACCACCCCGATCAGTGTCAGCCCCGACTGGAACAACGTCGCCATCCCGTCCTCCACGAGCTGGTCGAGCGCTTCGACGTCGTTGGTGATCCGCGAGATGATGACCCCGGCTCGGTTGCGCGAATAGAACCCGATCGACAGCCGCTGCAGATGTGAGAACAGCCGGACGCGAAGGTCCTGGAGCGCGCGCTGCCCGACCCACCCGACGAGGTACGTCTGCGCCGCCGAGGCGACCGCGTAGATCACGGCGGATGCCAGGAAGGCGCCCACGATCAGGTCAAGTGCTCCGGTGTCCCCCCGCTTGATGCCGTCGTCGATCGCGAGCTTGGCGAGCGGCGCCGGCGCCAGCGCGGCCGCGGTGGCGGCGACGAGCGAGACGAACATCGCGAGTACCCGCCAGCGATACGGGGCGAGCAGCTCAGCCAGGCCACGGAGCTTGCGCCGGCGGCCCCCGGTGGCGCGCAGCCGGCGCCGCAGCTCGGCCACTCGGCCAGCGGTCGCCTCGCCCGGCGCGCTCACAGCCCAGCCACCTCCGCCTCGAGAGGCTTGCGGTTGAGGAACACCTGATCGGGCATTCCCTTCTCGACGATCTCGCGGTAGAGCGGCGAGGCCTCGAGCAGCTCCTGATGAGTACCCCGCGCGACGACCGTCCCATCCTCCAGCACCACGATCTCGTCGGCCAGCGCGATCGTCGAGAGCCGGTGCGCGATCACGAACGTCGTCCGGCCGCGCATCACCTCGCGGAGCGCGAGCTTGATCTCCTGCTCGGTCGAGGCGTCGACCGAGGAGGTCGCATCGTCGAGGATCAGGATCCGCGGATCGGCCAGGACGGCCCGCGCAATCGCGATCCGCTGGCGCTGCCCGCCCGACAGAGTCAGCCCGCGTTCACCGACCAGCGTGTCGTAGCCCTTGGGCAGCGAGCGGATGAAGCCGTCGGCCTGCGCCGCGCGCGCGGCGGCCTCGACCTCCTCGCGCGTCGCCTCGGGCCGCGCGTAGGCGACGTTGTCGTGGACGGTGGCCGAGAACAGGAACGGGTCATCGGTGACGATCGCGATCGCCCGCCGCAGGCTGGCCGAATCGACCTCCCGGACGTCGGCGCCGTCGATCTGGACGCTGCCGGCGCTCACGTCGTAGAGCCGCGGCAGAAGCGACACGAGCGCGGTCTTGCCCGAGCCCATCGCCCCGACCAAAGCGATCGTCTCCCCGGCCGGCACCTCGAGATCGACGGAACGAAGCGCCAGCCGCGTCGCACCGTCGAATGTGAGGCCGACCCCTGACAGCGTCACGTGACCCCGCCCATCCGGCAGCGGCGGTGCGTCGGCGGGCACCGTCATCCCCGGCTCCCGGTCGAGGACCTGGAAGATCCGCGCGCCTGACGCGGTGGCCCGCTGGGACGCGCTCAGCATGTACCCGAGCGTGCGCATCGGCGAGATCAGCATCAGGAGATAGGCATAGAAGGCGGTGAACTCGCCCAGCGTCAGGGTGTGGTTGATCACCTCGCGCCCGCCGACGAGCAGGATCACGGCCAGCCCGAGGTTGGGCAGGAAGCTGATCAGCGGCGTGTACTGGGCTTGGATCCGGGTCGCCGTCATCTGCTGGGTGAACACGCGCGAGACCGAGTGCCGGAAGCGCTCGAGCTGGCGCTCCTCGCGAGCGAATGCCTTGACCACGCGCACGCCGGAGATGTTCTCCTCGGCGTCGGCGGTCAGCTCGGCGATCCGCTGCTGGGCTTCCTGGAGGGCGGGGCGCGAGTGGCGACCGTAGCGCTGGGCGATCAGCACGACGAGTGGCACGGGCGCCAGCGACAGCGCGGCCAGCGTGGGATGCAGCGCGAACATCGCCGCCGCCGCCAGCACGATCGAGAGTGCCGACTGCCCGATGAAGATCAGGCCATATCCGAGGAAGAAGCGCACCGACTGGAGGTCGACAGTCGCGCGCGACATCAGCTGCCCGGTCTGCTGGCGATCGAAGAACGAGAGCTCCAGGCGCTGGAGGTGGCCGTAAAGCCGGTTGCGCAAGTCGCGCTCGACGCCGAGCGATACGCGGCCGGCCACCAGCCGCCGCGCGACACTCAGCCCCAGCCGCAGGAGGCCGGCGACCGCGATCGCAATCCCCCACGCGACGAGCACACCCCGATGGTGGTGCTGTATGCCATCGATCGCCCGTCCCGTCAGGTAGGGGAGGAGAACTGTCGCCCCCAGGGCGCCGAAGGCAAGCGCGCCCGACCACGCCACGCTGGCTCGGTAGGGACGCAGAAAACCGAGCAGACGCCTGAACGTGGTCATACTTCACAAAGTATAGTTGGACGGTGCGCGCGGCGCTGCTGTGCTGGAACTTGGCCGGGCGGGTGTCGCGGCAGCCTGAGCAAGCCGACCTGGTGATCGACGCGGCGCCCGATCACTCGCCGCTGGTCGCCGAGCTCAAGTGGTAGCTGGGTAGAGGGGGCCGCGCATGCGCGGCCCCCTGGGGCGGCGCATGCGCCGCCCCTCGGGCGGGCACATGTGCCCGCCCGCCGGCGGGTGAATACACCCGCCGGTTCCATGTTGCGATTGTGACGACCATCGCCATATTCTCCGCCGGTGGGAGTGGTGATGAGGGTCGCCTACCTGCCCGTCCGCGGGTTCGTGCAAACCGTGGGGGCGATGGTGCTTCTGCTTCGCCGCACGCTCGTCGCCGCGCTCAGCCCGCCGTTCGACTACGGCCCCGAGCTCGTCGACCAGTTCCTGTTCGCGCTGCGGCTGGGGTGGTTCCCGATGATCCTCGCCTCGCTCGCCTTCACCTACGGGCCGGCTGGGATCGAGGTGGGGAACTTCCTCAACCTGCTCGGCGCGATGGACCGGCTGGGCGGGATCTTCGTGATCATCGTGATGCGGGAGTTCGCGCCGCTGGTATGCGCGATCGTGATGGCGGGCGTCGCCGGCACCGCGATGACGGCTGACCTCGGCGCCCGCAAGATCCGCGAGGAGCTCGACGCGCTGATGGTGCTGGGGGTCGATCCAGTCAAGAGCCTGGTCGTCCCCCGCTTCCTCTCGCTGATGCTGCTGACCCCGCTGTTCAGCGTGTACGCGCTGCTCTTCGGGACGCTGGGCGGGGTCCTCGTAACGCTGTCCAACGGCGCCCAGGTCGGGCCTTTCTTCTCGACCTTCTTCGCCCAGGCCAACGTCGCCGAGTTCGAGGCGATGCTGCTCAAGTCGACGATCTTCGGGGCGATGATCGCGATCGTCTGCTGTTACAAGGGTCTGACCGCCTCGGGCGGCGCTGAGGGGGTGGGGCGCGCGGTCAACCAGGCGGTCGTGCTCGCGTTCCTGGGGATCGGGGCGATCGACTACGTCTTCACGCAGACGCTGCTGGCCACCCACCCGGCCCTCAACACGCCGCGATGAGCGGGAGGCTCCGGCGACCATGAACGTGCTGCTGCGACCGCTCGAGTCGCTGGCCGCCTTCGGGGAGGCGGCCCGTTTCTGCGGCCGGATCCTCATCCACGTGCTGGATGGCCGGGTGCTCCGCTTCGTAGGGGAGACCGTGCGCCAGGCCGGGATCCTGATCATCGGGTCGGCGATCATCGTGCTGGGGCTCGTCTTCATCCTGGGGCTGCAGTGCGGGATCGAGGGGGCGTACGCGGCCAAGACGGTGGGGGCACCTTCCTCCACGGGTGCGATAACCGCGCTGTGCGACCTGCGTGAGGTGATCCCCTACGCCTTCGGCTACATGATGGCGGCCAAGGTGGGCACGGGGTTCGTCGCCGAGATTGGGTCGATGCGAATCTCCGACGAGATCGACGCGCTCGAGGTGATGGGCTTCGACTCGGTCCTCTACCTGGGCTCGACCCGGCTGCTCGGCATGTGGCTGACGCTCCCCTTCATCTACATGCTGTCCGTCGCGGTCGGGTTCCTCGCCTCCTACCTGGCCGATGTGATCGAGCTCGGCCAGGTCTCCAAGGGCGGCTACCTCCAGCTCTTCTGGGAGTTCCAATCGCCCACCGACTTCCTGTTCAGCGGGATCAAGTGCATGGCGATGGCGACCTTCATCGTGCTCGTCTGCATCTACTACGGCTACCACGTCACGGGCGGACCGGTGGGGGTGGGGCGCGCGACGGCGCGTTCGATGTTCGTCAACATCCTGGGGATCCACCTGATCGGGTTGGTGGGAACGGCGCTCTTCTGGGGCGGGAACGCGCGGGCCCCGATCGGAGGATGAGGATGGACCCCGCCGCCGGCCGAGCTCGCCTGGTCGCCGTCGCGGCGCTCCTGTTGGCGCTCGGCGCGCTCATCGTGGTGCTCGTCTCGGCCGGCAGCACGTACGTCCTGCACGCCCGCTTCGCCGACGCCGGCCAGCTCGTGTCCGGCGATCTCGTCACGGTGGGCGGCCACCAGGTCGGGTCGGTCGGCAAGATCACGCTGACCGGCAACGGCTTGGCCGACGTCGAGCTGGACATCACCGACTCGTCACTGACCCCCCTGCGGGCGAGCACGATCGCGCGTGTCGGCCAGCTCAGCCTGACCGGCGTGGCCAACCGGTTCGTGGCGCTCGAGCCCGGAATGGGAGGGGCGACGATCCCCAGCGGTGGCGCGCTCCCCTCGACGCAGACGCGCGGGATCGTCGACCTCGACACGCTGCTCGATTCGCTCACGCCGCCCGTTCGCGCCTCGCTCGACCGGCTGCTCGCCTCCGGCGCCAACCTGGTCGCTCAGCCGACGGCGTCGCAGCTGAACCGTGCGGCAGCGTACTTCAACCCGTTCGCCAGCCAGGGGGCGCAGCTCGGGAACGAGGTCGTGGCCGACAAGGCTGCTCTGAGCCAGCTGGTGTCGGCGATCGCTGCGCTCACGACAGCATTGGCTGAACGCAGCGGGGCGCTTGGCGGTGCGGTCACCAACACGGCCGCCACGCTGCGTGAGGTCGCCTCGGAACGCTCGGCGCTCGAGGACAGCCTGGCGCGCGCCCCTGGCGTTCTGGCCCAGGCGACCCGCGTCCTTGGGCATGTCAAGGGGACGCTTGGCGTACTCGATCCCGCGCTGGCACGTCTGCCGCCGGTCGCCCGGAGGCTCGCCGTCCTGCTGCCCGAGCTTCTGCGCGCCGAATCCGAAGGGGTGCCCACCCTCGACGCCGTGCGGAGGTTGCTCCCCGGCGCCGAGCACGCGCTCGAGGCGTTCCCGCCGATCGAGGCCCTCGCCACCCCGGCCGTCCGGTCGCTGACGCGAGCGCTCAAGCTGTTCCTGCCCGACCTTTCGCTCCTGCGGCCCTACGGCCCCGACGTGGTCGCCGGGTTCTTCAACGGCGTCGGCGGCGCGACCGCCGGCAGCTACGACGCCAACGGCCACTACCTCCACGGCATGATCGCGTTCCAGGGCGGCGGTAGTTCGATCACCGGCCTGCCCAACCTTCTGGCTCAGAACGCGTCGAAGCTCGGCCCGTTCAACGGCGAGCGCACCGGCGCTGCTCTCGCCGTGTCCCGGTGGGGGCAATCCACCGGCCCCCGACGCCTCCAACCCCTGGACATCGCCCGACGTGACCGCAGGCGCCGCCAAGCCCTGCAACCCGATGGACGACCAGCGATGAGACGCGCGGCAGCCACCGTCGGGCTCCTCGCCGCCGTGGGTCTCCTCGCCGTGCTCGTGATGAGCGGGGGGTCGCGTGGTACCTCGGCGGCGCGCTTCGACGTGATCTTCGACAACGCCCGCGGCCTGGTCTCCGGCCAGGTCGTCAAGGTGGCCGGTGCGCGCGCCGGGACGGTCGACAACGTGGTCGTGACCTCGAGCTTCAAGGCGCGCATCGAGGCCTCGATCGAGCGGCGGTTCATGCCCTTCCACGAAAACGCCACCTGCACGATCCGTCCCGAGGCGCTGGTCGCCGAGAACTACCTCCAATGTGATCCGGGCACCTCCGGCAGCCCGATCCTGCGGGGCAGCGGTGGTCATCCGCCCACCGTGCCAGTCAGTCACACGAGCGAGCCGGTCAGCCTGCTCGACCTGTTCAACATCTTCAACCTCCCGACCCGCGAGCGCCTGAGCGTGCTGCTCGACGAGCTCGGGATCGCGACGGCGGGTCGTGGAGCGGACATCAACCAGGTCCTGCTGCGCGCCAACCCGACGCTGGCGCTGGCGCGACAGGCGATCGGGATCCTCTCCCGCCAGCGCGCCGACCTGCAAACCGTGATCGACTCCGGCCGCGTGTTCACCGCCCAGGCGGCGGCCCACACAGGGGCGCTCAAGCAGTTCATCGAGAGCGCCGCCGGGGTGAGCGCGCTGGCCGCCGCCCACCGAGGCGCGCTGGGGCAGGACGTGCAGCGGCTCCCGGGTCTGTTGGCCGTTACCCAACCTGCCCTTCGTCAGCTCGACGCGATCGCTGTTCAGGGTACGCCTCTGCTGACCGAGCTGGGGAATGCGGTGCCCGGACTTCGCCGCGTCTCGCGCGACCTGGGGCCGTTTGCCAGGGCCGCCCGGCCCGCCCTCCAGAAGCTGGCCTCCGCGCTGCGGAGCGCGATTCCCGCGATCCACCAGTCGGTTCCGCTGCTCGATGCCATCGAGGCCTACGCCCGGCGCTCGCTGGGCAACACGGAGCTCTCGGGTGCGCTGTTTCCCAACCTCCAGCGGCACGGATTCATCGAGGAATTCCTGGCCGTCACCTACTACGTCGCGGCATCGCTGGCGCGCTTTGACTCCACCTCGCACATCCTGCCCCTGTTGCTCGTTGCCCCCAACAACGGGATGTGCGGGCGATACGCGACGAGTGCGGTGAGCGGCTGCAGCGCGCACTACGGCTCCCAGCCCGCCTACCAGCCGCAGCGCCGAACAGGCGCTGGCCCGGCTCGCGGATTACCTGATGCGATGAGGGCTCGGGGTCTAGGCGCATCGCTGCTCGACAACCCGGTCCTGATCGGGACCCTGACGATCCTCGTCGTCGCGCTTGCGGTGTACCTGAGCTACATCGCGGAGAACGGGCTCCCCTTCGTCCCCACTTATTCAATTGCGGTCCAGGTCGCCAACGCCGATGAGCTGGCCAAGAACGCCGATGTCCGCGTGGGCGGCGCGCGGGTCGGCCAGATCCTGTCCATCACGCCTGAGCCGGCGAGCCGGACCTGGCCTCATCCGTTCGCCCAGCTGTCGCTGGCGCTCGACTCCAACCTCGGCCCGCTGCCGCCCGATACCCACTACCGGATTCGCCTCAGCTCGGTGCTGGGGGGCAAGTACCTCGAGCTGATCCCGGGTCACGTGAGGACGGGGCGGATCCCGGACGGCGGCACGCTCACGCTGAACGCCAACCCGGGCGCCAACCACGAGCTGCCGTTCGTCGATCTGGACACCGCGCTGGGGGCCTTCGGGCCGGCCACCCGACAGGCACTGCGGGCGGCGCTCGACCAGTTCAGCGAGGTGGTGGCCGGCCGCGGCAATCAGGTCAACGATGCGCTCGTACTCGCTGGCCCGCACGCTGGGGCCGCTCGATCGGCTCCTCGCCCTGCTGGTCGACCCCCGCAACCGACTGTCCCAGCTGCTGAGCGGCGCCGCCCAGACGACTGGCGCGCTCGCCGCTGTCGCGCCGGAGCTGACGAGCCTGCTCGGGAACACGGCCACCACGTTCGGTGCGCTCGAGCGCTCGCAGCTCGGGCCGGCGATCGACCAGCTGGCGAGGACCGAGAGCGTGGCCAGCGGCGTCCTCGGCCGCGCGCTGCCGACGCTCAGCGAAGCCGCCGCGATCGTCACCGCGCTGCGGCCGGCCGCCGCTCTCTTGCCAGAGGCCGCCAACCGGCTGGATCAGATCGTGCTGGCCGGCACCCCGATCTGGGGGCCCGTGCCGAAGCTCGCCAGCGAGCTTCAGGCCGCCCTGTCCGCCGTGGAGGCGCTGGCCCGCGACCCTGCATCGACGAGGCCGTTCAGCGCGCTCGGCTCGTACGACCTGGCGACCTTCGGAGCCTCGGCCGACGTGGGGCTCGGCGCGGTCCTGCGGGCGGTGGCGCCGGCTCAGTTCGCCTGCAACGTGGCCGGCCTTTGGCTTCGCAATTTCGCCTCCGGGCTCACCGAGGGCGACAGCAGCGGGGCGTGGCTGCGGGCGATGCCGATGTTCGACCAGAGCCCAGGCCGCGCAGGCGGCCGCACCGGCTTCCGACCTGCACCTCAACTACTACCCGGCTGAGGACACCACTCAGTGCCAGGCGGGCAACGAGGGCTACACGCCGGCAAGCAGCTGATCGGCAACCCGCCGCGGACCTCGAGGACGCGTGGACAACACCTCGCCGCCGCCGGGCGTCCTGGCCGAGGGCGAGAAGGCAGGGCTGGTGCCGTGAGGCTCGTGCGCACCAGACGCCGCCGAGGTCACCACGGCATCGGCGGCGGCGATTGCACCCGCTCGCGATCACCGCGCTGGTGATCGCCTCGGCGGTCATCGTGACCTACCTGGCCTTCAACCACGGGCTCCCGTTCGTCCACCGGTTCACGCTGCGGGCCACGGTCGCCAACAGCGTCAACGTCCGCGGCGGCGACCCGGTGCGGATCGCCGGCATCGACGTCGGCAGGGTCGTCGCGGTGAGCCCCAGGGCAAACGACTCGAGATCCAGTTCACGCTCGACTCGACCGCCCTGCCCATCCACCGCGACGCCACGATCCGGATCCGCGACCGCCTGTTCCTGGAGGGCAGCTACTACCTGGAGCTCGACCCGGGACGGCGGGCACGCCTGTGATCCGCGACGGCGGCACGATCCCGCTCTCCGCAGACCTCGAGCCCAGTCCAGTTCTGGCAGGTCCTCTCGCTGTTCGACCAGCCCGACCCGGCAGCGCGCTGACGACCTCGCTGGAGGCGCTCGACCAGGGGTTCGCCCAGGGCAGCGGCGGCGGGGCTGAAGACGCGCCGCGCCGCAGTTCGCAGCCGCTCGAGAGCGACGCCGCCGCAGATCGACCAGCGGCCTCCAGGGCACCGGCCCCGGCGACGTCGGGCCGCTGCTGCGCTCCACCGCCGCCGTGTCACGGGAACGCTGGCCCAGAGCTCGGCCCAGCTGGCCGACCTGGTCAGCGGGCTGAACGCCACGGCGAGCGCGCTCGCCTCCTCCGACGGCGCGCTGGCGCAAAGCGTCTCGGGCCTCGACCAGACGCTCGGGCCACGCCGCCCGCCCTGACCGCGATCGATGCCGGCGCTCCCGCCTGTCTCGCGCCTGGCCCGCGCGCTTGACCCATCGCTGCGCGCCTCGCCGCCGATCCTCGACGCGCTCATCGCGCACCGTGAGGCCAGCTCGCGGCGGTGCTGGCGCCAGGCCGCGCGGCCCGCTGATCGCCTCGCTGCGTGCCACCTTCGAGCAGCTGCCCGCGATCCTCACCCAGCTGGCCAGCTCGTTCCCGGTCGGCCGGCAGGTCACCGACTGCCTGCAGACCCACGTGCTCCCGGTCCTCGAGCAGACCGTGCCCGACGGCTCGCTCTCGAGCTGGCCAGTCTGTGCTGCTCGACTTCCTGCACTTCCTGCCCGGGCATCGCCGGAGCGAGCGGAAGCTTCGACGCCGACGGCCCGTACACGCGGTTTGTGACCGGCGGGGGCACGAACACCCTGTCCGGGACGATCGGCGGCCAGCAGGTGGTTCGCCACCGGGCCTCCCGGCGGCGGCTCGCTCCAGGGCGCCCGCCCGCAGTGGGTCGGCGACCTCGACGCCGTCCGACTTCCGGCCTGATGAGCCGTGCGCCGGACAGAAGGTCCCGAGCCTCGCCTCGCCGACCGCGGCTCCCGACCTCGAGCGCAGGACGGCGGGCGCCCCCGATGGCAAGGCCAAAACCGCGCCATGAGAGGCCGGGCGCGCGGTCCAGATCCGCCGCTACGGCCGCCACTTCGTCGCGCTGCTGGCGCTCGTCGCGGTCGGCACTGCGTGCGGGTTCTTCATCCTGCTCAACCAGCGGCTTCCCGATCCGTTCCAGACCTATCTACTCGGTCAACGGCGCGTTCCCGAGCGCGGCCGGCGTCGTGGCCGGGCTCGGCGAGCCGGTCAACGTCGCCGGAGTGCGGGTGGGCCAGATCACCGGCACCTCGCTGCGGGACGGCCAGGCGATCATCCGGATGGAGATCGACCCGAGCAAGATCAGGCACCTCTACCGAGGCGGCATCGGCCGACCTGATCCCCAACACGCCGCTCAAGGACATGCAGGTCGACATCGACCCTGGGCAGCCGTCGGCGGGCATGCTTCCTGCCGGGGGCCACGATTCCCGGTGGGGCAGACCACCTCGCCGATCGACGCCGACGAGCTGCTCTCGGCGCTCGACACCGACACGCGCACATGGCTTCAGAGCCTGATCACCTCGCTCGGAGAGGGGACAGCGGGCCGTGGGCCCGACATCCACGCGCTGCTGCATGCCCTGGGCCCGACAGCGGCACAGACCCGGCAGGTCACCTCACTGCTCGCCGCCCGCCACGCCGAGCTGGCCGAGATCGTCCACAACTTCGGCGTGCTGGCACGGGCCGCCCAGAGCAAAGACGCCGAGCTGCGCACGGTGGTGCGGGCCGGCGATCAGGCGATCAGCGCACTGGCCGGCCAGGACGTGTCGCTGCGTCAGGCGATCTCGCGCCTGCCCGGGACACTGCTCAGTCGCCCGCAAGACGCTGGGCGACGTGGTCGGGTTCGCGGAGGCGCTGCGGCCGACGGCTGATGCGCTCGTTCCCGTGGCGCGCTCGCTGCCCGGCACGCTTCGCAACTCGCGCACCGTGTTTCAGGGCGCGGCGCTGCTCCCACTCCAGGAGATCGCTCCGTTCGTCAAGGCCTCGGCGCCACTGACCCGGGCGCTGCCCCGGCTCCAGCGCTACCTGGCGATCGAAGTCCCCGATCTGATCAAGACCTTCAAGGTTCTCGCCTACGCCACCAACGAGCTCGCCTACAACCCGGGGGGGAAGAACCCCGGCTTCCTGTACTGGCTGGCCTGGTTTGCCCACAACTCCGACTCGTTCATCTCGACCAGCGACGCCAACGGGCCGGTGTGGCGAACCCTCCTGATCGGCAGCTGCCGGGGTCTGAAGACGCTCGCCGCCGGGCCGATCCTCGAGCAGGTCCTCGGTACGACCTTCGGATGTTCGTAGGCGTGGCGTGGTAACCCAGGCTCCACGACGAACGGCGGTGCTGGCGGCGGTGGCGTTCGCGCTGTCGTGCATCGGGCTGATGATCTTCGTCTGGACGCAGTTCGGCGGGACCGTCCCGTTCGCGCCGCAGGGCTATCGGGTCAAGGCGACGTTCCCCGAGTCGGGCCTGCTCGTGCCGGGCGCCGACGTGCGGATCTCAGGCGTCAACGTGGGCCGGGTCACCGGCGTCTCCGCCCGCGGCACGCGCTCGCTGGTGACGATGGACATCTTCCAGCAGTACGCCCCGATTCCCGCCGACACGCGGGCTCTCCTGCGCTTGAAAACGCTGCTCGGGGAGGCCTATGTGGAGCTCTCGGCGGGTACCCGGTCGGGACCCAAGCTGGCGGACGGCGGCACGATCCCGCTCGCCCAGGTGGAACCGAGCCAGCAGCTCGACCAGGTGCTGAGCGCCTTCGGCCGGCCCGCGCAACGCAACCTGCAGTCGTTCCTGGCGGGCAGCGCCGCGTCGATCGCGGGGCGGGCGAGCGAAATCTCTAGCGCGCTCGGGAACCTCGACCCGGCGGTGTCCGACCTCCAGCAGATCGTCTCCACGCTCGAGGCCGAGCAGGGCAACGTCCAGGCGCTCGTACGCGGTTCGGCGACCGTGCTCGGGACATTGGGGCAGCGCTCGGCCGACCTTCGCTCGCTGGTGACTGCTGGCAACGACGTGTTCGCGGCGACCGCCGCCCGCGACGCACAGCTGACCGCGACCGTGAACGCGCTGCCGCCCTTCCTGGCCCAGCTGCGCTCGACGCTGGCCGCGGCGGGCACGACGCTCACGCTGGCCAAGCCCTCGCTCGACGCGCTCGGGCCGGTAACGCCGCTCCTCGCCCCGGCGCTCCGCGACCTGATCTCGCTCTCGGGCCCCGCCGTGTCGCTGCTTCACCAGGCGCCCCGGCTGCTTCACGACTCGGTGGTCGCCCTGCCCGCAATCGCCCGCTTCAACCGCGCCTTCCATCCAGCGCTCGACGCCCTGCTGCCCGCCGTGCGCCAGGTCGCCCCGCTGATCGGCTTCATCGGCCTCTACAACCGCGAGCTGGTCAGCGCGATGGGCAACCTGGCCGCCTCGCTCGAGGCGACAGCGCCCGCCTCGACGGCCAGCGGCAGCGCGAGCTACCTGCGCTCGATCACAGAGATCTCGAACGAGTCTTTCTTCGGCCAGTCCGTGCGAGAGCCGAGCAACCGCGACAACACCTACTTCTCGCCGGGCGAGCTGGCCAACCTGCGCCGGGGTGGGCTCTTGGCCGCCAGCTGCGCCAACCTCGCGAACCGCTCGCAGTCGCCGCTCGGGCTCGGCAACGTGCCCTGCCGGGTGCAGCCCGGCTTCCGCTGGAGCGGGCTGACGCGATACTTCCCGCACGTGACCGCGGGGTCGAGGCGATAGGGACTAATGGCATGTGCGCGGCGTGGCCGGGCGCTCGCCGGGCTAATGGCCGCCCGGCGCGTCCGGGTCGCGGTCGCAGTCGCGGTCCCGCCGGTCGTGACAGCGCCGGGGGTGACGCCGGCGACGTCGCGGCCGTTTCCGGTGCGAGTGATGAGACGGCGCGTAGCCGGCGCCCGGCGGGACGTACATCGGCGTGCCAGGCTCACCGGTCTCGAGCGAGAGCAGCGCCATGTCGGACGTGTTTTGGGCGATGTAGGACTGGTTGGCGATGATCAGCGCGCTCCCCGCCCAGTCCATCCCCGACGGCGTGTCGAACGGCACCGGCGAGCCGTTGGCGCCCGTGTAGGGCTGGCCAAATGCGCCGATCTGCTGCCCACTCGCGCTCAGCTCGACGATCTGGTTGGAGAAACCTGACATCGCGACGTAGATGTGACCGGACTCGGCGAGCATGCACCCGTCGGGAGCGTTGGCCGGTCCGCTCTGCCACAGGTCTCTGATCGGACCAGGTCGGCCGTCGGTCTGGATCGGCACCTCGTAGACGTTGCCGGTCGTGGGGTTGGAACCGCCGAGCCCGCCGTGCGAGGCCTGGTCGAACAGCAGCGTGCGGTGGTCCGGCATCATCACGAGGCAGGCGGTTCCAAATGGTCCGCCGTCGAGCAGGCGGCTCGAGAGCCAGATCTGCGGTTTCCCGACCCCACCCGGTGGGATCCGCCAGATCACTGCCTGTTGGTAATCAGTGATGTAGAGGCTGCCGTCCGGACCCCAGGCGGCGTAGTCGGGCTCCGGCGGTAAATCAATTGTCGTCTGCGAGCACTCGGTGCCCGCCGGGGCGCTCGAGCAGTTGGGGAGGTCGTGCACCTGCGAGTAGAGCGTCTGGCGGCCGGTGCGCGGGTCGAGTCGGATCACGCGGCCGCTTGTGTCGTCGAGCAGGATCAGGTCGCCCTTGGAGTCGTATGTCGCCACCTGGATGCCGTGCGTCTGGGAGACGTCCTGACCCTCGACGGTCCACGACCGCAGAAGCTCGCCGCCGGTCGTGTACTCGAGCACCCGGGAGGGAACCGAGCTCCCGCTCGGGTTGGCGTACGTCCCTTCGTAGATGCGGTTCCCGACGACGAGCGGCATCGCGGGGAAGCCCGGCGGTGGGATCAGCGCCAGGACCTGAACGCCTCCGCGCGCAGGGGCGCCTGCTGCCGCCGGTGTCGCAACGGCGAGCACGAGCGCGATGAGGAGGCACAGGCGTGCGACGCGCCTCATCCCCGGCACGTTATCGTCGCCGGCGTGAACGCCGCGGCAGCACGCGAGCGGGTCGCCGCCGCTGCTCGGCGGCTGGCCGCCGAGGGCCTCGTGCTGGGCACCGCGGGCAATGTCTCTGAGCGGGCGGGAGACGTCGTGGCGATCACCCCGACCGGCGCGGCGCTGCGCGAGCTCGAGACCGACCAGGTCGCGGTCGTCGACCTCGAGGGCAATCACCTTGACGGCGAGCTGGGCGCGAGCTCCGAGCTAGGACTTCACCTCGGCGTGTATGAGCGGTATCAGTCTGGCGCGGTCGTCCACGCCCATTCGCCGATCGCGACGGCTTTGTCCTGCGTGATCGACGAGCTTCCGGTCGTCCACTACAACATGCTCCTGTTCGGCGGCTCGGTCCGGGTCGCCCCCTACGAGACGTTCGGCACGCCTGAGCTGGCCGAAGTGACGCTGGAGGCGTTGCGCGATCGTGGTGCCGCGCTGATGGCCAACCACGGGACGATCGTCCACTCGGGAGACGTCGAGGCGGCAGTCGAGAACGCGCTCCTGCTGGAATGGTGCTGCGAGGTCTACTGGCGGGCAGTCCAGGTCGGGACGCCCAAGACGCTGACCGGCGAGCAGCTCCAGGACGTGATCCAAGCCGCGACGCAGCGGGCGTACGGGACGACCCGGGCATGAACGTCGTCGCGCTCGGAGTCCACGTGGTCGACGTGCTCGTGCGCCCCGTTGAGGAGATCCCGGAGGGCCAGGGCGGCCAGCTCGTCGAGCAGATCAGGATCACCCCGGCCGGCTCGGCCGGCGGGACAGCGATCACGCTGGCCAAGCTCGGTGCCAGCGTGAAGAGCGCGGGCGCGATCGGCGAGGACGAGCTCGGGCAGGTGCTGGTGGAGCTGCTCGGGCGCTTCGGGGTCGATACTTCGCTCCTCGTGCACCGAGCAGATGTTCAGACCTCGGCCAGCGTGCTGCCGATCCGGCCTGACGGATCGCGTCCCGCCTTCCACGTCGTCGGCGCCAACGGGACCTACACGGCATCAGACGCGCCGTGGGAGGAGATCGCGGCAGCCGACTTCCTACACATGGGCGCGCCGGAATTCATGGGAGGCGAAGAGGCCGCCAAGATCCTCTCCTTTGCCCGCGAGAAAGGCACCGTCACCTCGGCCGATCTGCTCGCGCCAGGCGAGCAGGCGGCGGCGATCGCCGACTGGGTGGGCGCCGCCTTCGAGCATCTCGACTACCTGCTGCCCAACGAGGAGCAGGTGCTGGGGCTGACCGCGGCGGATGACCTCACGGCGGGGTGCGAGGTGCTTCGGGAGCGCGGGGTAGGCTGCGTCGCCGCCACGTGCGGCGAGCGCGGCGCGGTCGTGGTCGATGGCGCGGGCGCGCAGCGGGTTCCGGCCTTCGAGACCGAGGTCGTCGACACGACGGGCTGCGGCGACGCGTTCAGCGCGGGCTTTCTCCGGGGCATCTCACTCGGCCGCGCGCCCCGCGATGCCGCGGTGCTCGGCTGCGCCGCGGCGGCCCTTGTCGCCGGGGGGCTCGGCTCGGATTTCGGGTCTTTCGATCTTGCCGCCGCCGATCGGTTCGCGGCGGACACCAATACACAGGAGACGGTTACGCGATGAAGCACCCCAAGCCGATCACCCGTCGGCGGTTCGTCGCCGGCACCCTGGCCGGCGGCGCCGCAGCTGCCCTGCCGGCAAGCGCACAAGCGGCCAAGCACCGGCACAAGCCCAAGCACAAGCACAAGCACAAGCACACGGCGCCTTCCCGGAACCGGCGCGCCGACGTAGCGATCGTGGGCGCCGGCTTCGCCGGGCTCACCGCGGCACGGCGGGTCACGCAGGCTGGCCACTCGGTGATCGTGCTCGAGGCGCGCAACCGCGTGGGCGGCCGAGTGTGGAACCACGACCTGGGCGGAGGTCACGTCTCGGAGCGCGGCGGCACGTTCGTCGGGCCGACGCAGGACCGGATCCTCGCGCTCCTGTCGGAGCTCGGCATCGGCACCTTCCCCACCTACGACACCGGGAACGACGTGTACGTCACCGCACGATGGCGGCAGCTCCACGTACAGCGACACCGGTCCGCTGGTACCGCGCCGCCAGATCCGGCCACGACGGGCGAGACCGCGGCCGTCGTGGCCCAGCTCGACCAGATGTCGACGTCGGTCCCCGTCGACGCGCCGTGGGAGGCGTCCAGCGCGGCCGATTGGGAGACCTACACGCTCGAGCGCTGGGTCAAGGAGAACAGCGCCTCGCCGAGCTTCCAGGAGCTGGTGCCATTGGCGACGCGGCCGATCTTCGGCGCCGAGCCCCGCGAGCTCTCGCTGCTGTTCACGCTGTTCTACATCGCCTCCTCGGGTGACGAGAAGAACCCGGGCACGTTCGAGCGCAACTTCGACACCCGCGGAGGCGCCCAGCAGAACCGGTTCGTCGGCGGCTCCCAGCTCGTGGCGTTCAAGGTCGCCGGACAGCTCGGCTCGCGCGTGATGCTGAGCTCGCCCGTGCGCCGGATCGTCCAGGACGGCGGCGGGGTCACCGTCTACTCGGACCGGGTCAACGTCCGCGCCAAGCGCGTGATCGTCGCGGTGCCGCCGACGCTGGCCGGCCGGATCTACTACGAGCCGCTGCTGCCCTTCCAGCGCGACCAGCTCACCCAGCGCTACGGCCAGGGGACGCTGACCAAGGTGGCCGCGGTCTACGACACGCCGTTCTGGCGGGCCCAGGGACTGAACGGCACCGCGCTCGACACGGGCGGGCCGGTGACCGCGACGTTCGACGACTCGCCGCCGGATGCCACCGAGAGCAAGGGCCCGGGCGTCGTGTTCGGGTTCGTGGGCGGCGACGACGCACGCTCATACGCCGCGATGTCGCCGGCCGACCGTCAGGCCGCGGTGCTCAAGCAGTACGCGGACTTCTTCGGTTCGCAGGCGCTCAAGCCGACCGGCTTTCTTCGAGACCAGCTGGTGCGGCGAGGAGTGGACGCGGGGCTGCCCGGTGGGGATCCCGAGCAACGGCACGCTGCTCGCCTACGGTCCATGGCTGCGCGCGCCGGTCGGGCGGATCCACTGGGCGGGCACCGAGACCTCCAACTACTGGAACGGCTACATGGACGGCGCCGTCCGCTCCGGCGAGCGCGCCGCGAGCGAAGTCCTCCAGGGGCTGTGAGCAGCACTCAAACCGGCTCGCCGCGCGGAGACGAGCTCGGCGTTCGCGGGCCTCGCCGCGCAGCTCGACCTGCTCGCGCCGCGGCGAGAGCTCCTCGGCAGAGCTCGTGGAGCTCGCGCTCGAGCGGATCGAGCAGCTCCAGCCGGTGCTGAACGCGTTCCGCTGCCTGCGCCCCGAGCACGCGCGGCGAGGAGGCCGCCGAGGCCGACCGCCGCCGCGCGGCCGGCGAGACCGCGCCGCTGCTCGGCGTGCCGGTCGCGATCAAGGACGACACCGACCTGGCGGGCGAGACGACCCAGTTCGGCTGCCCGGGCTCGTTCGAGGCCAAGGCGCAGGACGGCGAAGTCGTGCGCCGCCTGAAGGCGGCCGGCGCGGTGATCGTCGGCAAGACGACAACCCCCGAGCTCGGTCAGTGGCCGATCACCGAGGGCTCCGGCGTTCGGGATCACCCGCAACCCGTGGAGCCTCGAGCACACCCCGGGCGGCTCCTCGGGCGGCTCGGCGGCCGCGGTGGCGGCGGGGCTCGTCCCCGCCGCGCTCGGGTCGGACGGGCTCGGGCTCGGTCCGGGTTCCCGCGGCCTGGACGCACCTGGTGGGCATCAAGCCCCAGCGCGGGCGCGTCTCGACCTGGCCGTACGCCGACGCTTTCAACGGCCTGGCGTGCGTCGGCCCGCTGGCCCGGACCGTGACCGACGCGGCGCTGCTGCTCGACGCGGTGGCCGGCAACCATCCCTCCGACCGCGACCAGCCGCCGCCGCCCGGCGAGCCGTACGCCGACATCGCGCGGCGCGCCGACCCGGGCCGGCCGCTGCGGATCGCCCTGTCGCTCAAGACCCCCTACAGCGTCGCGCCCGCCCGGCTCGACCCGCAGGTCCGCGCAGGCGGTCGAGCGCCTGGCCGGCGTGCTCGAGCTCGCTCGGCCACCACGTCGAGCCGGCCGACCCCGCGTACGGCGTGTTCGGCGCCGGGCGTGCTGGCGCGGTCGATCGCCGGGCTCGCGACGTGGGCGGAGAACCTCGCCCGACCTGGCGCAGCTCGATCCCGCGCACGCAGCAGAACGTCCGGCATCGGCGCGCTGGCTGGGCGGCCCCGTGCTGCGCGCCGGCCGCGCGCTGGAGACGCCGATGCGCCTCCAGGTGGGCCGGATCTTCCGCCGCTTCGACGTCGTGCTCGCGCCCACCACCGCGCGGCCGCCGATGCCGGTGGGGACGATCGACGGGCTCTCCGGCTGGGAGACCGACAAGAAGATGGTCTCCTACTGCCCCTACACCTGGCCCTGGAACGTGCACCGGCTGGCCGGCGATCAGCGTGCCGGCCGGGCTCACCGCGGACGGGCCTTCCGGTCGGCGCCCAGCTGCTCGGTCCGGAGTGCGCCGAGGAGCTGCTGATCGCGCTGGCCGCGCAGCTCGAGCAGGTCGAGCGATGGCACGAGCGGCGGCCGTCGGTTAGGGTCGCCGCCTGATGGCCACCGTCCGCGAAGCCAGCCTTCGAGCTGTTCCGCGCCCACGGGATGACGACGATCTTCGGCAACCCGGGGTCGACCGAGCTGCCGATGCTGGGCGGGTTCCCGGAGGACTTCACCTACGTGCTGGGGCTCCAGGAGCTCGCCGTGGTGGGGATGGCCGACGGCTTCGCCCAGGCCACCGGGCGTCCGACCCACGTCAACCTGCACACGGCCCCGGGCGTCGGCAACGCGGTCGGCGGGATCTTCAACGCCCAGGCCAACAAGTCGCCGCTCGTGATCACCGCCGGCCAGCAGGTCCGCCTCGCACATCACGATGGAGGCCAACCTGACCAACCGCGACGCGACGGTCGGGCCGCAGCCGTACGTCAAGTGGGCGCACGAGCCGCCGCGCGCCCAGGACGTGCCCGGCGCGCTGGCCCGCGCCATCCACCACGCGACGCTGCCGCCCGAGGGGCCGGCGTTCGTCTCGATCCCGATGGACGACTGGGAGGCCGAGGCCGAGGAGGACCGCACGCACGAACGCGATCCGCCGGCACGTCAACGGCCGCGCGGTGCCCGACCCGGCGGCGCTCGCCCAGCTCGCCTCGATGCTCGAGAGCGCACGCACACCCGGTGCTGGTGGCGGGCCCCGACATCGACGCCAGCGGCGGCTGGGACGCCGCCGTCGCGCTGGCCGAGAAGCAGCGCCTGCCGGTATGGGCCTCGCCGGCCACCGGCGGCAACCGGCTCGGGTTCCCCGAGGGCCACCCGAACTTCGTCGGCGTGCTGCCGCCGGCGATCGGCGCGATCTCGGAGACGCTCAAGGGCCTACGACCTCGTGCTGGTCGTCGGCTCCTCGGTGTTCCCCTACTACCCCTACCTCCCGGGCCCGCTGCTGCCTGAGGGGACGTCGCTGGTGGCGCTCACGAGCGATCCCGGCGAGGCGGCGCGCGCGCCGATGGGCGACGCGATCGTGGGCGACGTCGGGCTTGGCGCTCGAGCGAGCTCGTGCGGCTGGTCGGCCAGTCCGAGCGGCCGGCGCCCGAGCCGCGGCCGGCTCCCGGCCCGCCCCAGGAGTCTGATCCGATGAGCGGCTCGCAGGCGATGGCGGCGCTGGCCGAGGTCTGGCCGCCGGACGGCGATCGCGGTGCTCGAGAGCCCTTCGAGCACGCTCGCCCTGCGCAACCGGCTGCGGATCTCGCGTCCCGGGCAGCTACTACTTCTGCGCCAGCGGCGGGCTGGGCTTCGGGATCTCGGCCGCGGTCGGCGTCCAGCTGGCCCAGCCGTCGCGGCCGGTCGTGTGCGTGCTCGGCGAGGGCTCGGCCCAGTACGGGATCACCGCGCTGTGGACGGCGGTCGCCTACAAGGCGCCGGTCACCTTCCTGGTGCTGCGAAACGAGGAGTACATGATCCTCAAGTGGTTCGCCGCGATGGAGCAGGTGTCCGGGCGCGCCCGGGCTCGAGCTGCCCGGGCCTCGACACGGCGGCGGTCGCCCGCGGCTACGGGGTGCCGGCGCGGGACGTCGTCGGACCCGGGCGAGCTGGTCGAGGCGCTGCGCGAGGCGATCGCCGCCCAGGACGGCCCGCGGCTGGTCCAGGCCCGGGTCGCCAGCGGGATGTGGCTGGAGTAAGGACTCGCCAGGGGGCACGTCGAAGCCGGGCGCCCGGATCGCTTGCCGGGCTGTGCGACTCCTGCCGCCACCAGCAGCTGATTCGCAACACGCGCGGCTCGGTGTTCTCGCTGTGCCGCCGCTCGCGGACCGAGCCCGACCGCTATCCGCGCTATCCGCGGCTGCCGGTGAGCGAGTGCCCCGGCTACGAGCGAATGCCGCGCCGACTACTGCGGCGGCATCGGGCTGAGCACGACCACCGAGCTTCCGTCCTGAGCCTGCTCGGCATGCTCCGAGAACAGGCCGTGGGCGGTGATCACGCTGACCAGCTCGGCCTCGGGGGCGGACGCCATCTGCGCGACGGTCGGCGGCAGGTCCTCGGGCAGGGTCTGGCGCAGCGGGCGGCGCAGCCAGGGCGAGAGCTCGTTGCGGTCGAAGGCCAGCGCCAGGTGGAGCGGCTTGGTCGTGGTCGGCGAGTGAAACTTGGGGCAGATGCCTGTGCACCCGATGGTCGTCTTGCCCGGCGGGAGGATCGCGACGACGGTCTGGGCGCCGGCGATGTACTTGAACGTGTAGAGCGCCAGCTCGAGCGCCTCGCGGCGCAGCAGCAGCAGCCGGGCCGCGGACGGCTGGCCGACGCCGATCGAGCAGTCGCTGCTCCCCGCGCCGCACAGGTTGTAGACGACGCTCGAGCCTGGCGGCAGGGGCACGAGCGTCCCCGATGCGCCGTTCGAAGGCACGACGACCTCGAGCGGGCTGGTGGGGTTGTTGAGGTTGACGACGTGACCACGGCCAGCTGCTCGGCCGGCGTGGCCCGGTAGGAAGGAGCGACGTAGTCGGCGATCTCCTGGGCGCCCGGCAGTCCGCAGTCGGGCGGGCTCCACGCCGACCAGTCGCTGAGGGCCGAGGCCCGTCTTCCGACCGGAGCTGAGCGCCACCGCGACGCACCGAGCGAGCCGCAGGCCAGCAGGGCGATCGAGCGCCGTACAGCACGAGGCCGGAAGCGGCCCGGCGTGGGCGCGTACGGGCCAGTCGGCGCGTGGGCCTGCCGCGCCTCGAACGTCTGGCGGCGGCTCATACCGGCGGCCAGGTGCGCTCGTCGAGCAGGTCGATCTCGGGCCTCACCAGGTTCGACGCTGTTGAGCAGGTCGACCACCTCGTCGCCGTGCATCTCCTTGCGCTGGATCAGCTCCTCGGCGATCCGCTCGACCCGCTCGCGGTTGGCGGCCACCGTGGCGTATGCGGTCACGTACGCCTGGCCGAGGAGCGCGCTCACCGCCTTTCGCTTGTCGCGGTCGCCGAGCACGGCGGCGATCGGATTCTGCTCGAACGGCCCGCCGCTGCCGGCCCGGTTCATGATCTGCACGCCGATGTCCTCGAAGCGCGCCATCAGCTTCTCGCGCTCGGCGTCGGCGTCCTCCTGGGAGGCAAACCGGCCGTTGAGGTCGATCGGGTTCGGACCCATCGCGCACATGCCGACCATCCACGCGGCCCGGGCGGTGGCGCTCGTCACGTCGCCGCCGACGCCGGTCGAGTTCTCGCCGTAGAACACGTGCTCGGCCGCCATCGCGCCGAGCGTCCAGACGAGCTTCGAGAACTCGTCGCTGCGCCAGGAGGAGAACCGCTCCTGCGTCTCGATCGCCTGGTGGTGGCCGAGCGATTCGCCCCGCTTGCGGATCGAGAGGCGGGTGGAGAGGACGTCCTTCATGTACAGGTGGCCGTTGACGGCGTGGCCGGCCTCGTGGATCGCCACCGCGCGGGTCTCCTCCGGGATGTAGTCGATGGCGACGGCGGTGCCGGCCTCGACGGTCGTCATCGCCTCGACGATGTCCGACCAGCCGAACGACTGCCGGCCGTCGGCGTGGGAGTAGGTCAGCGCCAGCGAGCAGACCTGCTCGATCATCGCCGGCGAGTAGCCGTTGGTGATCCGGGCCAGCTCGTCGCGCCGGCGCTCGGTGTCGAGGTCGGGCTCGTGGTCGACCTTGGCCAGGTACAGGTTGAAGATGTCCTTGCGGTCCTCGAGCGTGGGCGTGCGGAACCAGACGTGGCGGCCCATCCGGCCGGGGCGGATCAGCGCCGGGTCGAGCCGGTCGATCGGCACGTTGGTGGCGCCGATGAAGAACACCTGCTCGGTGGCGGGCGGCGGGGGCGGCAGCCGCAGCGAGAGCTTGCCGACGCTTGCGCGGGACCAGGTAGGAGGCGTCGAGCAGCGTGTTGACGCGGTTGGTGACGAACCGGCGCAGGAACGGCGCCTCGCCGATCCCGTCCATCTGCACGAGCAGCTGGTTGAGCGCCTGCCCGCCGAAGCCGCCGCCCATGCCGCCCGGGAACATGTAGCGCTGGACCAGCTCGGCCGGCTTGGCCAGGATGGGCGGGATCCGCGACACGGGCTGATCGGCGCGCTCGGCGAACAGCCGCTCGCGCCAGGCGCGCGTCTCGAGGATCAGGTCGCCGGTGGGGGTGAGCGCCCCCCAGGGGCCGAAGAAGCAGTAGTCCTCGATGCTCTGGGTGCCCAGTCCCATCCCGGTGGCCGCTCCCGGGCCGAGGCTCGCCCGGCGCATGCCGACGGCGTCGATCTCGTCGATGAACACGATGCACTGCCCGCCCCATTTTCTGGCCAGTCGCTTGGCCTTGCGGATCAGCCACATCACGACGATCACGTCGATCCCGATGAACGTGGCGGCGAAACCCGATCCCGGGATCGTCACGAACGGGCAGTTGAAGTTGGTGGCGATTGCCTTGGCGAGCATCGTCTTGCCGGTGCCCGGCGCGCCCAGGAACAGCAGGCCGCGCTCGCGCTTGCCCCCAGCCTTCTCGAACTCCTCGCCCGATTGCCACAGCCGGACGACGCGCGAGACCTCCTCCTTGGGCTCGGCCTGGCCGCGCACGTCCTCCATCTGGACGCCCCATTTGGCATCGCCGGGTTCGTAGTCCGCGCACCTGGCGCAGGTTGGCCATGAGCAGGGGTCCGAACAGGATGAAGGCGTTGATGAAGAACAGGATCACCATGCTGAACGCGAGGTTCGGCAGGATCCCGCCGATCGACCCGATGGCATGGAAGATCGCGGTGATGCCGCCCCACCAGGTGTGGTGCCCGGCGAGCGCCACGATCCCTCCGATCGCGGCGATCAGGAGAGCCAGGAACGTGACCTTGCGGTACAGCGAGCGCCAGAACCAGGTGCGGCGCCGCGCCACGACGTCCTCCTGGGCGACGTCGCGGGCTACGCCGTACATGCTGGGCCAGGGCAGTAGTCGGCGCGCAAGCACGTCGATCAGCCCCCGGAATGCGATCACACCGCCGACCGTGGCGGCAATCGTCCCGAGCAGCGACAGCCCGAGCTTGTCGTAGAGGACGACGAAGAACATGGGGCTCGTGAACACGGCGACCGCGGTCGCTGCGCGACGCAGTCGCCGCCACTCCTCGGCCAGCAGCGTGGCGTCCTGGACGACCCCTGGCGCGGGCCGCGGTCCCTGAGGTGCCGGTAGCGGCCGTGTTCTCTCCTCGACGTACGCCATGTCTGGAGGTTGAGGGTACAGGGCGGCCTGTCTCCGTCGGGGAGGCTAGGAGGTCGCGCCGCCAATGTCAGTGAGGATGAAATTCGGCTAGCTCGCCGAACATTCTCCGCGCGCGCGTGTTATCACCAGGTGGCCGGGGACCGTGCAGGATTCGACCATGGAGGGGAGCTTGAAAAACCTGGCTAGAACGGCCTTGGCTCTGGTAGTTGCCGGAGCAGGCTCCCTCGCCGCTGCGGGCGGTGCGTCGGCGGCCTGGGAGAAGGCCCAGGTGGTGGACAACCAGGGGCCGGCGGCGGGCGCCACAGGCAAATACGTCGGCCTGGCCGATGGTGGCAATGGGACTGCGACCGCCTTCTTCGAGCAGACGGTGAATGGGGCCGCCGGCTACTACGCGATCCGACGCGGCGCCACGGACGCCGCATGGGCAGCGCCTCAGACGACGCCCTTCGCCAACGGCCCCACGCCGCTCACGCCGGATCTGCCGATCGAGGCAGCCGCGGATTCGAATGGCAACGCGCTTGGTCTCACCGCGCAACAGGAACAGATCTGGGCTACGGCCTGGCCGAGCGGGGCGGCGATCCCGGGCAGCTACAGCATGCTGTTCAGCGACCCGATGCAAAACGACCTATCGGACGCGCAGGTTGCATTCGACGGCTATGGCCACGGCTATGCGGTGTCCGGCCAGCCGCCGAACGGCCCCACGCAAGACCAGGTGATCTATCTCTCTACGTACACCCCGTCTGGCGGGTGGACGACGCCGGCGCCGATCGTGGCCACGGGACAGGCGAGCGCGACCACGTGCCCCGATGCGGCCGGTGCGACGCCCGCCGGCATCGTCTGCGGCGAAGAGCCGAGACTGGCCGTGAGCACCGATGGGGCGGTTGTGATCGCCTTCCTCCAGGGGTGCAGCAACAGCAACCTCCCGAACACCACGAACTGCCAGTTGTTTGCCGTCAGAGCGCCGGCAGGCGCCGTTATCGGATCGGCGGGCGCGCAGGGCTTCAACGAGTGGGCGCATATCAACAAATCCGGCGACCGGGTCCCGGTCACGAGCTCTCCGCTTGGCTCGAGCTCATCGACCACTCCGGCTAACTACGACGTCGCGATCGACTCGAGCGATACGGCGTGGATCGTCGACACAGAGAGCCAGACTGGGCTCAACAACAACGTCTACGCGACGGAATGGCCTGCGAACAAGTTCCCGCCTGACCCGCCCGCACAGATCTCGAGCGGCAGCCCTCCCGAGCCGCCCGCTTCCACCCCGCGCGTGGTGGCCAGCGGCACCGACGTGACAGTCGCGTGGATCGAGGCATCCGAGAGCAGCCCGCCGCCCGCCGACGCACTGTTCTCGGCCGAATGCTGCTTTACCTCGAGCAGCTCCACGTCCCCGAGCTGGACAACGCCCGAGAGCGTCACCGGCAGCATCGACAGTCCTTCGAACTCGTCTGGCTACTCGGTCAACACGCCGCCGTTCTGGCTGGCAGAGGATGCCGGCGCCAACGCTTATCTGGTTTGGACCAACGGCGGCAGCTGGCAGGCCTCGAACCGCGTACCTCCGCTATCGGGCAAGCCCCAGGCCTGGTCGCCCCCTGTGACGATCGCCGGGGTCTCAGGGGCAGTGCCCGGCACGGCGCGGGTCGCCGCTGGCGCCTCGGGTCAGGCTGACGCGGTCGTCATCGGCGCAAGCGGCTCGCGGAGCAGCGCGTTGTTCGCCTCGCGTCTCACGGTGGCGGCGGCGACGCAAACGACGGGCAACCAAACACCCAGCCAGCCGCTGGGCAACCCGGCAAATGGCTCGCCCCCGCCCTCGGCGTCGACCGCGAAGCCCAAGCCTTGCACCGCCCGCCCGACGTCTCGCATCAACCGGGGCAAGGCGCACGCGTCGCGGAAGGGGATCACGGCTTCGGGCAGTGCCCGCGAGCGCGTGTGTACCGGCGTCTCGGCTGCTACCCGGTCCCGCAACCGGGTGGTGAAGGTGTTCGTGGCGATCTATCGCCCGGCGGGCCGCGGCCGCTGCCGCTTCCTGTTGCGCAATGGGCATCTGACCAAGCCGCTTCCTTGCTCGAGACCGATCGAGTACCGAGCAAGGGGCACCTCGCGTTGGACATTCACACTGAGGGCCAAGATCCCGTCGGGCTTCTATCTCGTGCGCTCAGATGCCGTCGATGGCTTCCATCGCCACCAGGTGCATTTGGCTGTCTCGGTCGTGGGAATCCGAGTCAGGAAGCGCCACCGCTGAAACGACGGTGACGTCCGGCGTGTAGGCGGTGATGTCCGGCGCGTGGGCGCGCCGAGCGCTGCGGCCGCTGCCTAGGCCGTGGAGTGTCCGAGCAGCTCTCGCTCCAGCGAGAAGATCCGAGCGTCGGGCTCCGGCACACGAAGTCCGTTATCGGGATCGAGGATGAGCGCTGCTGCCTCGGCACGCGATGACACGCCGAGCTTGCGGAAGCTCGATGAAAGGTGGCTCTTGACGGTGCTCTCTGAGAGGAAGAGGCGGCTGGCCACTTCCGAGTTGGTCAGACCTGCCGCGACGAGCTGAAGCACCTGCTTTTCGCGGATCGAGAGCGACGTCCACGAGACCTGCTCGCGAATTGCCTGCGGAACCGAGATCTGACCAGCAAGGACTGCGTCCAGCGTGTGGGGCAGAGCCCGCTCGATGTCGGCCTGATGCACGAAGCCGTCGACCCCTGCTCTGAGCGCCTTGCGGATCAGCGACCGATCCTGGCTCTGCGCGACGATCACGAGTGTGCAATCAGGCCGCAGCTTGCGGAGCGTCTCGATCGCGCCTCCACGACCCAGGAGCTCCGTATCTCCGATCAGGATCGCCAGGTCAGGCCCGGTGTCGAGGAGTGTCCCGAGCGATGACCCGGTCGCCACGACCTCGAACTCGCTTTCGTCGATCGCCGAGGTAACGCGCCTGCGGCTGACGGGGTCTCCCATCAACGCGACGGTGACGGGGGCGAGGACGGTGCGGGGTATCGCAGGTTTGGTAGCAGTCAGTGTTGCCAAGACGAGCTCTCCTTGCGGTCATGGATCGGCGTCTGCTGTGGGACAAAACGCTTGAGGGATCGAAAACTTGCGTCAGGCCGCAAGCGTCATTGGCGTTGCACCTGCCTGGACGAGCGCCACCTGAAGGGCCCGTCGGCCGCGGTGGTGCAGGCCATGGATCGAGTCCTCCGAGCGACCGAGTCGCTCGGCGATCTCACGCGGCGAGAGGCCGGCCACGTGGCGGAGAACAACGATCTCCCGCTGGACCTCGGGCAGCTGGTCCAGGGCGTCACGGATGACTGTACGCAGGTGGTCGCTTTCCACGTGCTCTGGCTCGTCGGCCAGCATCGCCTCGGGGTCCTCGCAGATCGGGGCTCGCCGGCGGAGGTGGTCGATTGCGGCGTTGTGGGTGATCCTCAAGAGCCATGCCGAGAACGGAACTGAGCGCTGCTCGTACTTCTGGATCGCGGTCAGCATGCGGGTGAACACCTGCTGGACGACGTCCTCGGCGTCATGGTCGTTGCGAACGATCGAGCGGGCGTATCCGTAGACGTTGCCCGCGTAGCGCAGGTACAGGAACCGAATTGCGGCGGAATCGCCTTGCTTAGCGCGGGCGACTGCGCGAGCGACCTCACCGGGTCGAGCTTCCTTCTCGAGGATTCGCTTGCCCTGGAAGCAGCCTTGCTGGGACATGTGGTCTCTCCTCATCCGTTGAGCGGCCATATGGCCATCCGTTGGCGATGTGAGGGCAAGCACCCCGCCTCCCAGGCGCGTGCTCCTCGTTATCTGTGGGCCGTCCGATCCGGTCAGTGGATGCGGACGACTCGAGCGGAGAAGGTAAGGAAGGCCGCTCTGCGCTCGATTAGAATCAGGATTAGTACGAAATTAGTATTGTTTTGCGTCCGATTAGGTTTAGGAACCGCGGCTTTGGGGCTGGCCGCCGCCCGCGAGGGGCAGATGACAGTCGAATCGAAAACAGCACGGAAGCCGAAGGCGAGGACCGCAAAGCGGACACGGCAGATGCCCGCCACGTCCCCCAAGCCAACCGCGACTTCCAACAAACCCAAGCCAGACCAGAACCGACGCAAAGCGCCGGGGCGCAGGGCCACAGACGCAAGGGCGGAACTGGCATCGGCGATGTACGACCAGCTTCCCTACGGCCTCGTCGTCGCCGATGAGCAGGGCAGCGTGCTGAGCGCCAACCAGGCGGCAATCGAAATGGGCTGGCGGTCCGGCGATGCCGCACCGCCGACCGCGTGCCGGGAAGTGTTCGCCTGCCGCAAGCCAGACGGGCCCTGCCAGCATGGGTGCCTCGTGGAGCGCGCAGCCCACGCGGGCGAGGCCCTGCCTGAGCTGCGGGTCGACATGGCGGCCGGCAGCCCTGTGAGTGCCGTGTGGGTTACGACCGTTCCTCTCAACAACGCCTGCGTCCTGCTCCACATGCGCCCAGGCGATTCGCGAGACCGGCGACGCCGGTCGGAGTCACACTGGATCAAGGATCCGGAGCTGACGATCAAGGCGCTGGGGCGGACCCGGGTCGACAGCCGGGAAGGGCCGCTGGGCGGGAACTGGCTCCAGCAGCGTCCGGGCCAGATCCTGAAGTACCTGATCTGCGAGCGCGATCGTGTGGTCCAGGCGGAGGAGATCGCCGAAGCGCTGTGGCCGTACTCGGGCCGCCAGGCGCTCTCGAGCGTCCGTCACTTCGTTCACGCGCTGCGCGACAAGCTCGAGCCGGGCCGCGCCCGCCACACGACGACGCCGTTCATCATCACGGTGCGGGGCGGTTACGCGATCAACCGCCGGCACGTGAGGATCGATGCCGACGTTTTCTCCCAGACGGCGGGGGACGGCCTCAATGCTGCCCAGCGGGGCGAGGACGGGGTGGCGGGAGAGCTGCTCGAGTTCGCGATCTCGCTTTATCGGGGCGACCTGCTGGAGGACGAGCCCTACGCCGAATGGGCGATGGCCGAACGAGACCGGCTGCGGGGCATGGCCACCGATGCGCTGCGGACGCTGACGCGGATCGCTCTGGCCCGCGGCGACCATGCTGCCGCGGCCAAGCAGCTCGAGCGCCTATCCGAGTTTGAGCCATACGACAACGACGTTCATCGCGAGCTGCTGCGCGTACTGCTGGCGGTTGGGCGGCGAAGCGAGGCGGTCCGGCGCTACCAGACGTTCAGGGCGCGACTCGGCAAGGAGTTCAACGCCGAGCCCGGCTTCACTCTTGCCGATCTGCAGTTGACCTGAGCCGCGAGCGGGTTACTCGACCGGGCGCAGGACGGCGAGAGCCGTGTGCGCCAGGATCTTGAGATCGAGCGCCAGCGTCCAGTTCTCGATGTAGTAGTTGTCCCAATCGATGCGATCGGCCAGCCCGGTCTTGCCGCGCAGACCGTTGACCTGGGCCGCACCGGTAATCCCGGACTTGACGCGGTGGCGGTCGTCGTAGCGGCTCACCTCTCCGCGGAAGCGCTCGACGTACTCGGGCCGCTCTGGCCGCGGGCCGACGAGACTCATCTCCCCGCGAAGCACGTTCCACAGCTGCGGTAGCTCGTCGATTGACGTCCGGCGTAGGAAGCGGCCGACCGGTGTGCGCCGATCCTCACCTTCGACGCCACCGGGGGCGAGGCCGAGACCAGGGCCAACCCATGCCGTTGCGCCGCCGGGCCACATCGTGCGGAACTTGACCATCTCGAACACCTGGCCGTCTCGGCCCACCCGCCACTGGCGAAACATCGCGGGGCCGGGCGAAGTGAGCTTGATCGCCACGGCGACGAGTGCGAGCAGCGGCGCGAGCAAGGTGAGCCCGAGTGCCGCCACGCTACGGTCGATGACGTGCTTGCAGGCAAACTCCCAGCTACGCGGGTTGGTGGGCTGCATCACGTGGAGCGGAAGGGGACCCACGGAATCGCGCGTCAGCCGCTGATTGACCGACTCGAACAGCCGCGGGACGAGCGAGACGTCGACACCTAGCCTGCTGCAGCGCCGGATCAGCGGAACCAGCTCTTGATCGCGGTCCCGGGCAAACGAGATCACCACGTGGCGAGCGCCGGTCTGCTCCACGACGCGCTCGAGATCCGCGGGGCTCCCGAGCAGTGGTAGATCGACCTCGTAGGGGAGGCTTATGTCGGAATCTGCCGCGCGATCGAGGAAGCCGACCGGGTTCAGTCCGTAGCCGCGCCGGCTGAGCAGTCGATCTGCGATCTGAAGGCCGATCTTGCCCGCGCCGACGATCAGGGTTGGGTTGGTGCTGATCCGCGCTACGCGCGAGAAATACCGGATGCCGACCAGCGCGGCCCGGCCGCTCACGACCGCGACGAACGCCAGTGTCCAGAGACGCAGGAGGAGCGACTCAGAGAGCGGATGTCTCTCGATGGAGTTGTAAAAGAGCGCAAGCAGGATCGTGCTGGTGGCCAGCGCGCTGACCGCGGAAAGCCCACCCCGCAGCAAGGAGGTCGAGATCCGGCGCCGGTACATGCCGCGCAACCAGAACAGGACCATGGCCAGCGGCACGAACGGAAGCAGCCTCAAGGGGCTCGGAGTCACGGTCGTGACGGCGCTCAGCAGAGCTGTCAGATCGGCCGTTGCGCGCATCCACGGCCAGCCGCTCCCATCGAGCAGCCAGCTGAGCGTAGGCGAGTAGCGAGCCGACTGAGTACAGGCGTCAGCTTCTCCGGGCAGCGCGCGCAGGGGAGGAGCAACAAGCGCTCTGGGCGCCTCGAGCTGGACCGCGAGCGCCTCAGCCCGCCCAACACCGTCAGGCGGTGTCATACCAATTCAGGGGTGCGTGGCAGCGAGGGGGTGGCCGTCGGCTGCCACGAAGGGTCGAATCCGCAGTCGTACTCGACGAGCCGCTGGGCCACCTCGGCACGCGAGGACACGCCGAGCTTCCTGAAGGTCGAGGCCAGGTGGCTCTTGACCGTGCTCTCCGAGAGGAACAGCCGGCCGGCAATCTCTCCATTGGTCAACCCCGCGAGCACGAGCTCGAGCACCTGCTTCTCACGGTGGGAGAAGACGGGCTGAGCCAGTGCTTCCCGAGCGGACGAGGGCACGCACAAATGGTTTGACCCCACACAATTCACGGTGGCAGGTAGGGCCTGCTCGAGGTCCGAGTCGTGCACGACGCCGTCGGCCTCAGCGAGGACCAGCTTGCGAAGCGAGCGGCCGAGTGGGCCGCTGGCCACGATCACGATCCGGCACGCATGCAGGCGCGTGCGGAGCATCGCGATCTCGGGCCCCGGGGAGAAGGGCTCGAGCGAGCACGCGAGCACGACGAGCTGGGGATCGACTTCCCGGGCCGATTGGATGAGCCGCTCTGGCGACCCGCTTTCCGCGACGATCTCGTGGCCGACCTCGGACAAGACCTGGCAGATCCGGTCTCGCTGATCCTCGTCGGCCGCACACACCGCAACGCGCCGGCTGGGCGCGCAATGATCATGTCCCGCCAATCCGGTGGCTGTGGCGCTCCTCTCCATCTGGACACTGAACGCGCCAGCTTCCGGAAGCTTTCACAGAAAAGCCGAATTCGGGGCCAGCCGCGCTGGGGGGTCAAGCTGCGCCGGCTCGCCGCCGATCACCCATCCGTGGGGTCATTTGCCATGGTCTCTCGCATCCCCTTCAGGTGGGCGTCCCGCCTGGCGATGATCTGCGTCTCGATCCTCGCAGCGCAGACCGTCTATGCCTGCTCTGCCAGCGCCCTTGGCCCCCAGATCTCCTCCATCAGCCCATCGTCAGGCTCGGTTCTGGGTGGGCAGACGGTCACGATCAAGGGCAGCGGCTTCCTCGGCTCAGGCCGTGCCTGCGCGAGCGGCTACGAGGTCTGGTTCGGCACCGACCTGGTGCATGGGTACGCGATCCTCGCCACGGTCCACAAAATACCTTCCGACTCCCAGCTCAGCGTTGTAACGCCTCCCAACTTCGGTGGGCCCGTCGACGTCCGGGTCCACAACTCGTGCGGGACCTCCCCCGTCAGCCCGGCCGACCAGTTTCAGTACCAGTACCCGTCGAGCCAGTGCCTGGCGGGCACCTGCGCGCTCACCGTCGGCTCCTCGAGCGGCCGCGCGCTGGGCCACGTCGCCCTCGGCTTCCTCGACGGATTCAACACCGATGCCGGTGTGAGCATCACGCCCCAGGACGAACAGCTCGTCGCGGCGCTCCACCCGCGCCAATGGAGGCTCGGCCAGGCGTGGTTGACCGCCCCAGGTGGCGGCGTCTTTGGCCTCGCCCGTCGCGCCGGGGCCCAAATCAGCCTCGACTTGACGAGCGACTGGGAGGACTGGGCATACGACGCCGACCCTCGGTACGACGGCGCGCCCTACGGCGACCTCTCGACGTACTACTCGTTCATCTACAACGACGTCAAGCAGCGGATGGCCGCCGCGGAGGTCCCGACGTACTTCGACGTCTGGAATGAGCCGACGGCCACCGGCACCGTGAATCAGTGGTTGTCTGTCTACGGGACGGCCTACCGGGCGATCGAAGCGGCCGATCCGGGCGCGCAGCTCGTAGGGCCGAGCATCGACAACTTCCTGCTCGCCTCGGCGAACCAACCCAACACGCGCGGGTACGAGCTGAGCTTGACCGACTTCCTCAACTGGGAGATGGCTTCCGGGGATCGCTTTGCTGCTATCTCATGGCACGAGGACGGCACAACGGTTGACGAGCTGAGCCCCGGGCTACCAGTTCCAGGTGGCTTCCGCGACTATTGGTCGCCGGCCGCGATCGGCAACCACGTCACCCAGGCCAAGGCGCTGCTGGCTCGCTATCCGTCGCTCGCCGGCACGAAGATCTTCGTCAACGAGTACGGCCCCACATACGGCGTGGACATCCCCGGGTGGCTGGTGGGCGATTTCGCCGCGCTCGAAAACTCCGGAGCCGATCAGGGAATGATGACCTGCCCGCATGCGGCCGATTGCGGCCAGCTCCTCGATGGCCTGATCGGCGCCGACGGCAATCCGCAGATGCCTTACTGGGTGATGCAAGCGTATTCGCAGATGAGCGGATCGATGCTTCCCGTTAGCGCCTCCGGGTCGAACTTCTTTGCGCTGGCGACGGCGGCGCAGTCGAACACGATCGAAGCGCTGATCGGGCGAGCCGACGACTGCTTTGGCGGAGATCAGTGCCCGCAGTCCCAGCCCTCGAACTCGCGACCGGTCAAGCTCTCGCTGTCGCTGGCGATTCCCTGGTCGATCCATACTGTCAGCGTGAGCGTGGAGCCGATGCCGGATAGTCCAACCGCGTCGGGACATCAGATCACGGTGCCGACGCAACCGGCGGAGATGACGACCACCGCGTCGGTCAGCCACGGGACCGCCCGCGTCTCGATTCCGGCGATTGCGGACGGAGACGCCTTCTACGTGACGGTCACCCCGAGCGGCTCGGTCAAAGAACTACACGCCGCGAGGCGATGCTCCCGAAGAGCAGCCCACCGAGGGTCACGGCGTCGACGGCGGGGGTGCTGAGCGCGAAGGTGATGGCAGGGCGGGGATCATTCTCGCTCAATCGGAGGCCAGTTTGATGCCTTGGCTCGCCGAAACGACCGGATGGTTGGCAGGAGCCCCGCGAGCAGCCAGCGCACACGGCTGATCTCTTGCCGAAAGCGGCCGGGCGGCGTCGGAGCGGCGTCGTTGGAACGCGACTGAGGCGGTGGGCTCACGAGTCCTTCTGCGAGCAGTTCTACCTTTGCGCGAAGCCCGCGCGTCGCGGCAAGCCGGGCGAAGCCGATCGCCAGTGGTGCGTCCTCGAGCTCGGCCACCAGCCCCGCACGCGCCAGCGGAAGCCTCCCTAAGAGCTCTCGTCCGATGGGTTCGAGCTGGAGGCCGTATGCCATGAGCGGGAGGGCCCACAGCCGCTCGGCCAGGCGCTCGGCCTCACGCCAATCAGACAGCGAGGTTCGCTCCAGCGCCCGCCGGAGGTCCTCCCGTGGTTTCGGCACGTCGGGGTGTTGGGCCGCGTGAAGGGCCAGGTGGAGCGCGCGCGCGGGAAGCCTTAGGGCCCGGGAAGTAACCGGGCCGATGCGGTACGGCTCAACCCAGCCCTGGAGCTCATTCCAGACGTGGAGTGGTGGGCGGGTCGTTCCCCAGATCGTCGAATGCAGGTCGATGATCGAGCCGTCGGCCCCCCGAGTCCACTGATTAGAGTGCTCTGCGTCAGGTTGGGTAGCTGGAGCGAAGCCGAGCTCTTCGAGCATGGCCTCCGTCTCCCTTACGCGGTCCGGCGCAACGAGCAGGTCCGCATCGTTATAGCCCCGGGGCTCGGCGGGATAGAGCCATGCTGCCGTGGTCGGACCTTTCAGCAGGATCGGATCGATTCCGCGCTCCTGCCACGCTCGCACCACCTGGGCGCACGCGGCGTCCACGGCCAGGGCTCGGGCCGCCGCAATGATGTTGCGCGCCCCACTTCTCATGTCGGACTCCGAAGCTACGGATCGTAGATGGGAGCGCTCGCTGCGCGTCGATGATGGCTCACGCGTAGTCGTAGGCGTGGGCGTAGCCGACCTCGGCGCCGGCACGCCGAGGCTTGATGCCGGTGACGACGACGCCAACTCGGTGCACCGGGACCCGCGCGAGCGCTGTCTTTGCGGCTGCCGCCTGCTCCCGAGTCGTCTGCGACTCGCGGACGCAAAGGACGACCGCGTCGACGCTGGGAAGGATCTCCAGCGTGTCGGATACTGGCAGAAGCGGCGGGGTGTCCAGCACGACCGCGTCATAGGTTTCCCTCACCTGTTGCAGCAGTTCCTCGAACCGGGCCGATCCGACAAGCTCGGCGGCCCGCGGGGTCGTCGACCCCGACGGAACGAAGACAAGGCTTCGCACGCCGGCATCGTTCAGGTGCCCGTTGTTGGACGGAGTCGAGCCGTTCTTGCTTGGAGCTTCAGCGAACTGGATAGTGCGGAGAACCTCCTGCGGAGCGGCGTGTCCGGTCAGGTAGTCCGTCAGCCCTGGGGCAGGCTCGACGCCGAGGCGTGAGGCCAGCGCGGGGCGTCGCAGATCCGCCTCGATCAGCAACGTGCGGCGGCCGGTGGAGGCGATCGAAACCGCCAGTGATGCGGCCACGCTGGTCTTCCCTTCCTCCGCCACGGCACTGGTGACGAGAATCGTCGTAGGAGGAAGACCCGGCTCGAGCAGTTCGAGGTTGCGGCGGACGATGCGGAAGGCTTCGACGTCCTGCTCGCTGCCACGGCGCGAACGGTCCGAGATCTGAACGATCCCCCCCAGCGCGCGATTGCGCACGTGCCCGAGAACGGGAAGCCCGAATGAGGTCTGGACATCCTTCCCGCCCCGCAGCCGGCGGTCGGTGGCGTCGCGGACGAAGGCTGCGAGGATCCCGAGCAACAGGCCGAACAGCATCCCCAGCAGCGTGCTTCGGGCCTTGCTGGGCGAGGAGCTCAATGTGGACAGAACGGTGGCCGGCTTGGCGAACTGTGCGGTGGTGGCGAACGAGGAAAGTGTTTGCAGGCGGCCGATCTCATCCTCGTAGAACGCAAGCTCGCTTGGATTTGAGTGGAGCGCGATGTGCAGTAAGCGCGGAGATCCGCTGCTGGACGATTGCGGCGACGCGTGCGAACTGAGCGCGAACCTGAGCGTTGTCCTGATTAACGAGGACCCTCGCCGTCGTGTTGGCCAGGTTCGCGGCGAAGTTCGGGGACTTGGCCGTCGCGAGGATTGCGAGTAGGCCGGACGGGGCCACGACGCCGGCGACGCCGGTCAGCGCTGGCGACGGATGTACTGCGGAGCTCGCGCCTGACTTCGTCCATCACCTTGGGCGCCGACAACAGGTCGGCTGCTACGGCCGCTAGCTGAGCAGGCGTCTGGGGGGTGCCTAGCGGAAGCCCGACGATCCCGACCTGCTGAGTACGGGTCCTGGAAGCTAACCTCGGCGGTTGCCCTGTAGGACGCCGACTGTTGCCCGGCAAACGCGTATCCGGCCACCGCGCCCACGATCATGACCGCAACGACCATGATCCAGTAGCGGCGCAACACGCGCAGGTAGTCGCTGAGCGTTTGGTAACGAGCGGATGAGCTTTCGGTCGTCACGAGATCCGGGCAAATGGGTTGTTGGTCACGTCACTGGCCCTCGCGTCGTACCAACAGAACGGCGAGCACTCCTATTTCTTGCGTCGGGAGACTGACGGCCGAGACCGTGCCGCCCGCCGCGCTCAAGCGCGGCACGATAGGCGCCGATGGTCGCCTCAGCCGTTGCTTCCCACGTGAAGGCAGCCGCTCGTTCGCTGCCTCGGTGGCGGAGTGTCTCGCGGAGCTGCGCGTTGCGGACGGTATCCGCCAAGGCCAAACTGAGGGCATCCACGTCGCCGGGTGGCACCAGGACCGCCGCTTCCCCCGCCACCTCGCGAATCGCTGGCAGGTCACTGGCCACCACTGGCAGGCCCGCGGCCATCGCTTCGAGCACCGGAAGGCCGAAGCCCTCGGCCAGGCTCGGCATGCACAGCAGTGTCGCCCGCCGATAGAGGCCGGCCAGCGCTGCGTCGGCGACTGGCCCGAGGATCGTCACCCGATCGCCGACACCGAGACTCGACGCTAGGTTCTCGAGCTCACCCTGCCTGCCGTCGGTTGGCCCCGCGAACACGAGCCTGGGGTCCTCGAGCCGTGCCGCGGCAAAAGCCTGAATGAGGACGTCGTGGGCTTTTCTGGGCTCGAGCGTGCCCACGGCCAGGATGAACGGGCCTTCAGGGATCGGGGGTTCGGCCGGCGCTGGAAGTGTGGTGAGGCCGTTGGGCGTGACGTGGATCCTGACCGGCTCGAGCCCGCCGTCAATTAGCGAGTTGGCTACCGCTTGCGAGACCGTTAGCACTGCGGCCGCGCGTTCGAGCGCGGCAAGCTGGCGTCCTTGCATGCGCCGAGCGCGCTCGCGATGCAGAGAAGGCAGCTCGGCGGTCGCGAGGTCGTGCACGGTCACCACGAGTGGCAATCTCGTCGGCGGGGGGATTAGGTCCAGGGAATGGACGAGATCCGCTGTTCCGCTGATTTGTTCGGCCCGTGGCCATCCAAAGACGGCCCACCCGGCCTGGATGACCCGGAGCGGAATCCCCAGGTGACGAACACCCTCTGGCACGGACTGGGACCGCCGACCGATCCCGAACGCCGACACCTCGCAGTCTTCCCGGCGCTCGAGCGCGCGGCGAAGCTCGCGGCTATAGCGGGCCACGCCGGTGGAGGCGATCAGCTCCGGGGTGACGTCGAGCGCGACTCGGAGCGTCACGCCGGAGCGGGGCGGTCGGCTGGCCCGCCGGCCAGCCGACCCGGCAACCACGGCTGCTCTTCGCGCGCCGGCACCCTGGCCCGGGCTGCTCCGAGCGCCGCGCCCGCCAGGCCCCAGACGGTCCACGCCACCGTGAAGTCGATCCACACCTGCAGGAACCACGCGCTCACCGCCAGCCCCGCGGCGGCGGCGGCGGCCGCCGTCAGCTCAGGGCTCGGTCGTCGTCTGGCCGCCGACCACAGGCTGCGAATCCAAACCGCGGTCATGAGCACGAACAGGAGCATCGGAAGCACTCCGAGCTCGATCCCTACCTGGAGGTAGTCGTTCTCGGGAATCACGGTCTGCGACGCATCGGACGTCGCGAGCTGCCCGACACCCGCCGAGCTGCCCAAACCGAGGCCCAGCGGGTGGTGCTCGATCGAGTGGACCCCCTCCCAGAACGCGGATATGTGACCTGCGTTGTCGGAGTTGGTCGTCGGAGAGGTCACGCGGCCGACTACGCCGGTGGATACCCCTGCCGGCACGGCGATGATCGCCAGTCCGGCGACCACGATGGCCAGCTGGGTGCGCCAGTGGCGTTTGCGCCCGGCGGCCGGGCGGAAGGCGAGAAACGTGACCACCAATGCGCCGAGAATCGCGCTTCGCGTCTGAGTCAGAAGCAGTCCGGCACCGATCACGACGAGTGCTGCCAGCATCAAGCGCCTGCCCTGGCCCCGCGCGACTCGCTCGAGTGCCAGTGCCCAGCCGAGGACCAGGTAGAAGCCGCAGGTGAGTGGGCTCAGGAAGACCGAGCCAGCCCTAATGATCTGGGTTCCCCCGACGTTTGCCCACTCGCGGACGTCGGACGGGTTCGGCGAGAAACCGTGCAGCACGTCGATCTCGTAGTGCGTGACCTGGAGCGTTTTGACCACGAACCGGTTCCACGCAACCGAGTTGAGCGCTTCGAAGACGTTGAGCCCGGCGACGACAATGGCCGTTGCGATCGCGGCCTTACCAGCTCGCTGGAGAAAATTGGCCGGGAGCGGAGCATGCCGGGCACCGAGCAGCAGAAGAACGAAACCGGCGTCCTGGCGAAAGCCGAGCAATCGGGCGCTCGTTTGCGCGGTCGATGAAGGCACGATCGCCTTCTGTGCCAGCAGATACAAAACCACGACCGCCACGAACCCAAGGCCGATGCGGTCAAGCGCGTCGGCGCGTCGCCCGGTCGCCAGGTAGTTCCTGATACCGGCGACGACGACGCCGATAACCAGCGCCTCCTTCCAGCCACTGAGGTGGCGGACCAGCGAAGCGGGCACCCCCCAGGCCCAAAGCTTGGCGAGGATGAACACGTTGAACGGAAGCAGGATGATCAAGACGATCAGGCTCCGGTCAGGCCATCTGGCGGCGATCGCGACGATCCCCAGGCCGAACAAGCCGGTCACTGCGGTCTGCACCGAGATCAGGTGCTTCGGTGAGGCATAGACGGCCAGGATCGCTAGGCCGGCGAGGCTCCAGCATCCAGCACCGACCAGATTCGACCGGAGAATCGCCGGGGAGAAGCCGAATCGGCGGATCAGCGAGGTCATCCACCCACCGAACGTTGACAGCGGCGGAAATTTGCGCCTCGACAAAGACTAGGGGGGTCCCTGGGGCGAAGCGCCGCAGGCCGCCCTAGGGTCTTGCCCTACAGCCGTCGCACGGGCTATGCGGGACGGATCGCAAGGGTGGGCCGGCTGCAACCGCAGCTAGACAGGATTTCTATGCGTACGCAGCGCTTCAGCCGTGGCAGGCGGCTGCTGACGATAATCGGGTCCTTGGTGGTGGCAGCCGCCTTGCCAGCGGTGGCGAGTGCCAACGCGCTGCCGAACGCCATGCCCTCCGTCGTTAAGGTGATCCTGTCGTATGGGGGTTCGCTGACGGGACGGCCTCGATGCTGGTGAGCTTCAACGACACGACGGCCAGAGCCACCGCGTCTGACACGTCTGTCGGCCTAGGACCTGGACACGTCTTTCACGTCGATACCTGTATCAAGGCCCACGACTTCCAACCGTATTCGTACTCAACGAATTGCCGAGAGAAAGTTGTCGATACAACCTCGAACAGCTCGCCGATCTCCGTTGCGGCTCCCACAGCGACCGCCGCATTGTCCCGGCCGAGCAGCAACGGAACCGCGTATTTCTCCTACATCGTCGCGATCTCACTAAAAAAGCCGGACACGTGGTACTTGACCGTCGCTTCGTCCTGGCCGAGCTCGGGATTGTCTGGAGCATCGGTTGCGGTGCCCAGCATCGGAGCGGCGACCGCTCCCGCGCCGGTGAGCGAGGGCGTAACACTCAGCAGTGGGGAAACGGGTGGGATCAACTCTGCCCAGCCCGATTCTTTCTGCGAAGGCTTCCAATACCCGCCGCCTACCAACTTGGAGCAAGGAGTATCCACGGCGGCCATGGGTTCCGGATCGCTTTCCTGGCCGCACGCCGGGATCTCCGCAGCTGCCGTCGCCACGTTCCAGGCCGCTGAGCAGGCGCTGGTTGCTCCCCTAGTGGGGGCTAGCTCGTCGTAGAGGTTCCTGCCACCGCCTACCCTTCGGGCGGTGGCGCAGCCTGAGATCAGCGTGATCGTCCCGGTACGGAATGGCGCCGGATCGATTCCGCCGCTGCTCGAGAGTCTTGCCGCGCAGACGCTGACAGCCGAGCGCTATGAGGTAATCGTGGTCGACAACGCCTCGAGCGACGGCACTGGCGAGATTGCCGGCCGCTACGGGGCCCGGGTGGTGGCCGAGCCGGTGGCAAACCGGTCACGAGCGCGGAACTCGGGAGCTGCGGCCGCCCTCGCGCGGCTGTACGCGTTCACCGACGCTGACTGCGTCGCCGACTCTGGGTGGCTGGAGCAACTCCTGGGATGCGCCGGACTGGCCCCGCTGGTAGCCGGTCCCGTGCGGCTGGTCACCAGCGAACCGCCGAACGTCGTCGAACGGTTCGAAGCCCTCTGGCGCTTCGGGCAGGAATCATGGGTCAAAGACGGCTGGGCAGCCACCGCGAACCTGCTGGTCGATGCGGAGGCATTCGACGCAGTAGGTGGATTCGATCCCACATGGCGCCACATCGGCGAGGATGTTGATTTCTGCTTCCGCGCCCGTGACGCCGGGTACTCGCTGGCATATTGCCCGACAGCCGTCGTCGAGCACGAAGGCGAGCGAAAGCTCGGACCGCTGCTAAAGCGCTGCTTCCGTCACGGCTATTCGGTCAACCAGGCCTACTACCGGCTGGGAGCGGGCTACCGGGCGTGGCGCGATCCGTGGCCTGCAATCCGGGGCGATCGTGCTCTGCGGCAATTCGGCTATTCGGCCGGCGGTTTTGATAGCGGCGAATGGCGCGCGATGGCGCGGCTGGCGAGGATGGGTTACGCGGCTCGGATCGCCGGATCAATCTGGGCGGAGATTTGCCGAGCAAAATGAACCAAAAGACCGAGATCACTTCCCAGCTGTTGCCTGAGATCCTGCGTGATGCGCATCGCTATGTGCCCGGGCTGGAGCAGGATCTGCCCACCATCATCCGCCGGCCGCTGCCCAGCCGGGTGGCGACCCGCGGCCGCGAACAGGCGCGCGACATCTTTGAGCGCGTCGCTTCCCGAGCTGGTCTTAGCCGTCGCCACTTTGATCCGGAGGCATCGGCCGCGCGGCTCCAGCGGATTCTCGAACTCTCGGACGGCCTCGAGGCAACCTTCGCTTTGCTGGGAGACAATGAGTCGCGCCGGGCGATGCTGGATGTTCTGAAGCTTCGCGTCCTGGGCCCGCATCACGCACCGCTGCGGATCACCCCTGAGGCGTATCGCAAGAAGCAGGCGTATGCGGACCGCGACCTTCGCGCTAAGCGCGCGACGTTCGAGGTCCCTGACCCGTACTTCTCACAACTCTCGCTCTACCGCGTACCTGTCGACGGCACCAGCATGGTCGCGCTTCATAGCCACTCAGTCGACGTGGTCAGCGTGTTCCTGTTCGAGCAGTACAGCTACCGGCGGGCTGGCCACGACGTGACGGCCCAGCCCGGCGACGTGGTCCTCGACGCGGGCGGGTGCTGGGGTGACACAGCGCTCTACTTCGCGAACCTCGTCGGCCCTCAGGGCCGGGTATTCACGTTCGAGTTCGATCCGCGAAACCTCGCGATCATGCAAGCCAACCTCGCGCTCAACCCGGAACTCGCCGCGCGCATCGAGGTCGTGGAGCGCGCACTTTGGAACCGTAGCGGAGAAACACTTGAGTTCGCACCCGCTGGCCGCATGACGAATATTGGGACCGAGGATCTAGCTGGTGGTGCGTTGCAAGTCGAAACGTTGGCCGTCGACGACTTTGTCGAGCAGCGGGGGCTTAAGCGGGTCGACTACATAAAGATGGACGTGGAGGGCGCCGAACTCGATGTGATCGCCGGAGCGCGAAACACACTCGCCGCCCTGGCTCCTAAACTGGGGATCGCTGCCTATCACCGAGACGATGACCTGGTGCGGATCCCTGCGGCGGTGGGCGAACTCAATCCCGCCTACCGGTACTACGTCGACAGTTTCTCGCCACTCGAGGACGAGACAGTCCTCTTTGCCGACACCCCATAAGCCACGTCGGTGAGTAGCTGGGCGTATCGAGGCCGCAGAGCCTCCCAGCCGAAGCGTTCGTAAACGTGCCGGTGTCGATGGGCGGCGCTCGCGGCATCGAAAGGGAGCTGCGCTTGCTTAGCGATCAGTTGCGTCAATGAGCCTTTGCGTCCAAAGTCAGCCGTGAGCCCTGCGGGGCCTACCGCATAGCGCATCACCGGCGAGTCGTGGACGAGGCACGGCAGCCCTTCTGCCATCGCCTCAATCGCGGCACGTCCTTGCATCTCGGCCAGCGAAGCGAGCACAAAAAGGTCGCTGGCGCGAAGCAGCTCTCGTACCTCTCCGGAAGTCACGGTAAGGAAGCGATGGCTGGCCAGGCCAAGCCGGGCTGAAGCGTAGGAACGCAGCTCAGGTGTCTCGTCGTCTGGCTCGCCGACAAGCAGCACAAACGGCCGCGGCTCCGAGAGAGCCGCGATTTCGTCGATCAGATAATCGAGCCGTTTATGCGAACGATTGAGCGCTGCGACACTTACGACGATCCGACCCTCGGGCGGCAGCCCCCATTTCGCCCTCAACGCCGCTTGCTCAGCCGGGACGACAGGCGTTAACTCCGCTGGGATATCGAAGCCAAGTGGTAGAACGGTATGGCGGCCGGGATCAGCTCCCCGAGCGACGACGTGGACTAGCGCAGCCGGCGTGAGCTGCTGAACATGGTCGAGGTGGTCGAACCCCGTCTCGGCGAACCCGCCATTACAAAGGAGGAGCTTGAATCGCTGACGTAAAAGTGAGCGGAGCCTCGCCAGCGCTCGGGCGGTGTCCCATTCGCTGAGGTAGACGACGTCGGGTCGGCGTCGTGCCAGCAGTGGCTGGAGGCTGGCGGCGAAGGCTAGGGCCTCGATCCGGAACGGTCTGGCCCCCAGCGCGCGCCCGACCGCGCGAGCAATAGGTCGGTCTCTCCTTAACGTGGGGATGGAAACCTCGTCGGGCCCACCATGTCCACTGCCTTTGACCAACTCGATGCGCAACCCGGAGACGGCGTGAAGCTGGTCGAAGCACTCGCGGGCAAATGACTCGTAGCCGCGGCGCGCGTGGTCCAGCCCGCTGCAGACGAGTAGCACGCGCGGAACTTTCACGGTTGAGCCGGCGTTGGTCGCTTCTAGCTGCGCACTGTCGTGGAGAGGTTCTTCGGCTCCTGGCCGGGAGGCCCGAAGTACTCGATCGGGCGGGCCGGAGCCCCGACCGCCACGGTGTACGGCGGGATCGGCTTCGTAACTACCGCGTTGGCGCCAATAACAGCGCGCGTGCCGACATCGGCCATGATCGTGCACTTTGCCGCGATGAAAGCGTCATCGTCGATTCGGAGCGGGCTGAAGTCATAGCCTTGCTCGAGCATGGGGCGCGTAAGGTCCCGGAAGCAGTGCTGGCCGTCGAGGAGGACCGTCGTCTGCGCGAACACGCACCGCTGTCCGATCTCGATCGTTGTGGTGCACTGAATCAGCACGGAGTACGTGAAGCGTGTGTCGCTTCCGATCGTCACCCTCCCCTGTTCGGATACCTCGGCGCGGAAGTCACGGCGGAACTCGACCCCATCGCCGACGATGAAGCTCCCATTCTCGGGTATGAACAGGCTGAACCGGGGACCCAGGTACACGTGCCGACCGAATCGAATGTCAGCCAGCGGATGTCGCGCGATGACCCAGCGCTTGCGCAGCCACGACATCAGCTGCGGGCCGCGCTTGTACCCGAGCCAGATCGAAGCCCAGCGGTAGAGGCTTCGAAGCCCCTCCGGCTTCAGGAGCTCGCGCGCGTGTGGACGGGGGGGCATGGTGCGCAGCAAAACGGTAGCCGGTGCGCTGAATGGATGGCCGCGAGGTTCGCCCTGTTCTACGATCTCGTCCGATGTTCAGCGGCATGGCGGCCAGACCGTTCATCCTGCTCGCCACCCAGCGAAGCGGCTCGAGCTGGGTCCAGGAGATGCTCAACAGCCATCCGGATCTCAAGGTCTATAACGAGCTGTTCCAGGTAGATGCCGAGGGAATCTCAATCTGGGAGCCGCGCGACATCGAGTTCGCCAACACCTACCTCAAGACCCACATGCGCGTCCCGTGGCTATCTCGTGACTACTGGACCATTCGCTACGTCCGCCACGTATTCCGCCAGCCCGATGTGCGAGGAGTCGGCTTCAAATACATGTATGACCAAGTGCGCCACAGTCGAGCCGTGTTGCCATACGCAGCCGTTGCTCGGGTCCCCGTCGTCCACCTCATCCGGAAGAACCTGCTCGATGTGGTCATCTCCTCGGCGCTAGCCAAGGCCACGGGCTTCTATCACCGCCCAACCGACGGCCGACCTCCGATCCCTTGGGCGCCGGCCGCGCCGGCAGAGGACCGCATCACCCTGGATCCGGCAGACGTTCTTCGGCAGCTGACGGAACTCGCCCGCCGACGCGACCGCTACCGCCGGTGGTTGTCTCTCACCCTGACACCGACCTGTGAGACCGAGTACGAGGAGCTCACGGCTGACCCCTCAGCCTTCGGCAGGATCCTCGCGTTTCTCGGCATCCCGGCAGATGACTGGAGCAAACTCACATCCGGCTTGAAGAAGGTGCGCAGCAAGCCGCAGTCGAGCGTGGTGGAGAACTTCGAGGAACTGCAGGCGCGCCTGACCGGATCCGGGTTCGAGTCCTTTCTCGCCGGCTAGTGGTCACTCAGCGATCTGTGGCGATCTGAGCGGCTTGCGGGGCCGTGGTATGGGTGCTTCTACGCCGGCTGCGGCTTGGCGCGGAGGAAGTACGCCAGTGCCTCGCGCAGGAGAGGGCGCTCTAGGACGAGGGTGGCGACGACTGTGACAGACACGTACAGGGCGAAGACGGCGAGGGCCGTAGGCAATGTCGTCTCCGTGCCTGACGACAAGCGGATCAGGAGCACCGGGGCGGTGGCGATCGCCGTTGGAGCGAAGGCTCGCGTCAATTGCCAAAGTATGGAGACGCCGTGGAAGAACCGGCCGAGCCAGATTCCCCTTACCGCGAACCCAGCCAGTTCACCCAGGATGAATGCGATGCCCAGCCCGACAAGATGTTCGCTGTACATGAGCGGAACGCTGGACCCAATAACCACAGCTACCCCGATGAGCGCCGATACGGCGAGCGGCCATGTAGTCCCGCGCGCCTTCACGAAGGCGGACCAGTTGTAGCCAACGTGATGGACGGCGGTGACCACGCCCATAATCTCGAGCACCGGAATAGCCGGTATCCATCTTTGGCCGATTACCAACCGTACGAGGTCTGAGGCGAAGAGAGTCATCCCTACCCCGAAGGGGACTGCCCAGACCAACGAGAGCCGGTTGGACTTAACGAAGATCTCCGAGAGCAACGCGACCCTGTCTTTCACCGCGCATATCGCTGGGTAGAGCGTCCCCGTGATGATGGAGTCAGCCTGATCGGTGAACTGGACCAGATTGCCTGCGAGAGTGAAGGCTCCCAATCCTGCGACTCCCAAAGCTTTGTTACCAACGAGATAGATCACGTAGAATTCGGCCAAGACGGCAAATGACATGACGAGCAGGGGTGCCGAGAAGCCCAGATATCGTCGTAGCGTCCTCGCTTCATAGCGCCAAGCAAGCGGGTACGGACTCACGCGAAGCGCTACCAAGGCCTGGGCCCAGGCGCCCGCCAGTGTCCCGATGACGAAGCACCAATAGCCAGCACCTGCAGCAGCCAAAGCGACCGTCACTGCGATCGCGACGACCGGATTGACAGCCTGCAAGGTCCGCTCGCGCCGGAAGTCCATCCGCCGATAGAACACCGCGAGCGGAAACGCGAGCACGTCCGCCGGTAGAAGAAGCAGCAGCAACAGGCCGGGGAGCAGAAGTTCAGACCTACCGCTCGCAGCGGCCACGGCCACCACGACCGCGGCTGAGATTGGCAGCACGGCACCCGTGAAAAGCAGCTCCATCGAAAATGCCCGTTGGAAGGCGAGCTTCTGATCTGCTTCGGATTGCTGGATGTACTTCTCACCGGCGCCGAACTGTTGCCTGAGGCCAACGGACGTCCAGAGCGTGAGGCCAAGCAATCCCCATAATCCGTAGTCGGATTGGGTGATGAACGCCGCCACCGCTACGCCGCGGATCGCGGCCACCGCCAACAGCCCGACCTGAAAGACGCCGTTAATCAGCATGCCCCTCGCCACGTGGCGCCGGAGATTCGAGATTCCTCGTAGGCGGTCGTCTCGACCACTGAGGTTGATGGGACCCCCTCCTACCAGGCGCTCCGATGTCTCCGCTGGCTCGGAAACCACGGCGGCCGCATCGAGCTCTGGCAAGATTATGGAGTCTGCCGTCGCTTCAGCCATGTTGGATGTTCCCCATCATCCGAAGAACGTCAGAACTTCCAGGATCTTGCGTTTAAGGCCGCCCCGAGGCGAGGCTTAGAAGAGCCGGTCGGAGGCCGGAGGGGCGTCGGCGTCCACGCCCTCAACCCGGCCGATCACCCGGGCCGGCGCTCCGACTGCGATCGAGTAGTCCGGCAGGTCTCCCCGGACGACGCTGTTTGCGCCAATGATGCAGCAGCGACCGATGCTCGCGCCGCGAAGGACTGCGACGCGCTCTGCCAGCCATGTCCCGCGCCCGATCTTTACCGGTTCCGTTCTCAGCGAGTTGTGCATGACGTTCGGCTGACCGTCGCTGAACGTGTGGTCAGAATCGATCACGCTGCTGAACGCGCCAATGATCACGTCGTCTTCGATCACGATCTCGTTTGCCGCGCTGATCATGCAATACGGTCTGATTCCAACTCGGTCTCCGATGCTCAGTACGGGAGCCGGCCGATTCCATGCATGCGTCTCGACGGAGAGATACGTACCGGCAAGGATCAAGCTGTTGCTCCCAATGGCTATCTGGTGAGCTCCGAAGATGCTCCCTGGGCGGTGGAGGATGGTTCGGTCCCCGAACGCATAAAACCGTCGGCGCCAATATGGGCGCATCAGCTGCGCGCGGAGCTCAGCCCGTCGCATCGGGTAGCGAGCGAAGTCGGCCACCGGCCTGGGAAGCGTTGCTCGCACCGGGGTTGAGTCTATTCGCCGAGAGCCGGTGTACTGGCGGGAGCCGCCTTCTCCCAGGCGGCCAGAAAGTCAGGAGCGAGCGCCTGCACACACGCCCTGTGATAGCTGTGCCACACCCTTCGGCCTAACCACGGAACCGCGGGGGGGATGAACCGAGCCAGCCTTGCGCCTCGGCCCCGCGCGACGGGTTCTGAGGCCGCCGCGCGGAACATGTCGTAAAAATATGGCTGCTGGTCGGGGTAGGTGGCGACGAACTCTCGTTCGGCCGCGGCGTAATACGGAAGCTTCCGGCGCCAGCTTTCGAGCGTCTCGGTCTTGAGATGGTGACCTTCCGCGGCCCGATTGAAGAGCAGGCGGAAGCCGTGTCGCGTCATGCGCCGGCCGAGATCGAGATCCTCGTAACCGAACGGGAATCGTTCCTCGTCGAAGCCGCCGACCTGCTCGAGCAGAGCGCGGCCGATTGACACGTTGCACGTGTAAAGGTGCTCCCACCCGGCGTCGGTGCCCTGGATCCGGTCGTAATCGAACTGGATCCCCATCTCGAGCCAGCGCATGAACGGTGTTACCTTGACCTCTGGAGACCATCGCACCAGACCGAGGACGCCGATGTCGGGTCCGGGGTAGCGGTTGTGCCAGGCGACGTGCTGGGCTACGAGCTGCGCGGTCGGAACGATGTCGTCATCAAGGAAGAGCACGAGTGGCGCGGTGGCGGCGTGCCAGCCGACGTTGCGGTGAGTTGAGGCGCCGCCAGGCTCAGAGTGAACGACGGTTATCGGAAAGGGCCGGTGTTTTGAGGCGCGGATCACCGGCTGGGGCCCGATCCGATCGACGCCGACAATCACCTCGACACCCTGGAGTGGCGGCTGCTGACGTTCGAGTCCATCGATCACCCGCGGAAGCGTCGGCGACTCACCCCTCGATGGGATGACGATGCTCAGGAAGGGATCACGCATGCCAGTTGCGACTATCGCTGCTGTCTGAGCCAACTACCCGAGCGTAGACCGACTGCGTGGGCCCTAGCCGCGTTGATCGCGTCGCGTCGCGCATTGCGACCGTTCGGGAGGCCGCAGGCCGCCAACACGGTGTACAGCCCTGCGCGAGCGGAGAATCCGATCACATTTACCACAGAGATCACGCGGGCGAACGGCAGCCCCCGCCGGCGAACCAGCCAGGCGTAGGTGCTGGCGTGCCACCGCGCGAAGCGAGCACCTCCCCAGGCCTGGGTGGTGGCGGCGGACTCCTCGTGGAAGACAATCGCCCTCGGCTCGTACCGCGTGGCCCAGCCGGCACGGCGCATGCGCCAGCCAAGGTCCAGGTCCTCGGCATACATCCAGATCCCCGGATCGAATCCCCCGATCTCGTCCCAAGCTGTTCGCCGGACCAGGAGGAATGCGCCGACTGCCCATGGCACCTTCGCGCCCTCGTGCGGCTCGCTGCCATCCAATGCCCACCGCTTCGCCAGACGCGGGCTCAGCCGGGCTGCGCCCGCGAGGTACATGAGCGTCATTGCCACGGTCGGGAACGGATATGCCGATCGCTGTGTCTGGCCATCCGGTAAGACGAGGCGCGGGGCGATCACTCCGGCACTCCGGTCGGATGAACCCGCTGCTAGCAGGCGATCTAACGCACCCGGCGCCACCCGGACGTCGGCATTGGCCGGCGCGATCCACGGGGCCGATGTCCGGTTTGCGACGAGATTGACCGCCGGACCGAAGCCGAGGTTGTCCTCCGAGGCGACAAGTGACACCCACGGAAATCGCTCACCGACCATGTCGGGGGAACCATCGCTCGAGGCGTTGTCGATCACCCAAACATCCGCGAGATCGCTTTTCGCATCCTCGTGCAGCGACTCGAGACACTCGGCGAGGAGCTCGCGCGTGTTCCAAGACACGACAGCGACAGTGACCTGTTGCTGCCGAGCGGTTTCAGGCATCGAGCCATCTGAGGCTACTGCACGCGTCGGTACGATCCTCCGGCTATGCGGATCGACGAGAACGTGTCAACATGGAATGCGGCCTCCAACTGGGATGGCGCCGAACAGCAATGGTCAGGGCCGTGGGGAGGGGCAGAGGCGCAGTGGTGGGGAACGCTGTTGCCTCGGATCCACGCGTTCGTGCCGGCGCACAGGATTCTCGAGCTCGCCCCAGGCCACGGACGGTGGACTCAGTATCTGAAGGACCTATGCGACGAGCTCATCCTGGTTGATCTCGCCGAGAACTGCATCGAGGAGTGTCGCTCTCGGTTCGCCGGGGAGCAGCACATCAGGTACTACGTCAATGATGGGATGACACTCAACGCTGTCGAAGATCGATCCGTCGATTTCGCGTTCAGCTTTGATTCGCTCGTGCACGCCGAAGCTGACGCGCTCAAGTCGTATGCCTTCGAGCTTGCGCGGGTGCTCAAGCCAGAAGGTGTTGCTTTCCTCCATCACTCGAACATGCGCGAGCTGCGGGCATGGGCAGCGCTCGCGCGTCGGGTCCCCGAACGCTGGCGATGGAAGCTCGAAACGCGGGGCCTCCTAGTCAACGTGAGCGCCTGGCGTGCTGAGACAACATCGGCTTCGTGGTTTCGTCGCGTCTGTGACGAAGCTGGCTTGACCTGCGTAGCGCAGGAGGAAATTGCCTGGCACTACGGACGGTTCTTAATCGACGCGATCTCCGTGATCACGCCACGCGGGTCAACCTGGGAGCGGCCAGGCAGGGTTCTCCGGAACCCAAGGTTTATGGACGAGGCGCGCCTCGTTGCGCAAGCGTCAAACCTCTATTCCGCGGCGAGCTTCTCGGCGCGGCGCGTCAGCACCGCGCAGAACAGCGTTCCCTCGCCGACCAGGCGCTCGACTTCCATGGATCCCGCGGCGGCAGCGGATCGGACGTCGTCGAGCTCGACCATCGAGCCAACCCAGCTTGACTGATGCTGTCCTCGCGGGCCCCGACCAATGAACGCCAGCAGGGCATCTCGTCCGCGAGCCACAAGCGAACCCGGCTGGTGCAGTTGGGGATCGTTTGAGAGCTGGAAGGCGGCCCAGCCTCCGGGACGCAGGACCCGGCCGATCTCGCGGATGTAGCCAAGCGTGATAGCTGGGTCCGGGATGTGCTGGAAGACGACATGTGAGACACAGGCATCCACAGTGCCTGTCTCGATTGCGTCCAGGTTCGATCCGTCGCCGAGGATCCACGCGACGTTGCTCAGTCCAGGATTCAGCTCGGCTGCCTTGTCGAGCATCAGTTGCGAGACGTCAAGTGCCATGACAGACTCTGCCCGCGCCGCGAGGACCCGCGTCAGACGACCAATCCCGCAGCCGATTTCGAGGACTTGGTCCTGCGGCTCAACGGCTGCCCCCAGGACGCCGAGTAGCTGGTCCAGGTCCCGCTCTCCGTCGGCCCAGAAGCGCTCAAGGTCCGCGCGGCCGTATTCCATCCGGTTGTCCACAAAGAAGAAGGCATCCTCCTCCGCACGCTTGTCCCAGTACCGCCGCATGCCCGATTCCATTCGGCTCAGAATAGATCAGGGCTGTGGCTGGCTCACGGAGCGCCCGGGACGCTCGCCAGGCCGCCGGCCGAGGTCGCTACGATCGGGCCGCGATGGACCCGGCTAGCGGTGCGGTCGCCCAAGCAAGCGTGCCGGCGGTCTCGGTCATCGTTCCGGCCCGCAATGCAGCGCGGACGCTGCGGGAAACGCTCGCCGCTCTGAAAGCGCAGGAGTTGGAGCAGGATTTCGAAGTCATCGTCGTCGACGACGGTTCGGACGACGAGACATCGGCGGTTGCGAGGGAACATGAGCCGTTTGTCAGCCTGATTCGCAATGATCGGAGTGAGGGACCCGGCGCGGCTCGCAATCGCGGAGCGATGGCAGCGCGGGCGCCCGTCCTAGCGTTCACGGACGCCGACTGTGCTCCCACTCCCCGCTGGTTGGCAGAGGGGCTGGCGGCGATCTCGGCGGTAGACCTGATTCAGGGCGCAGTTGCTCCGGATCCGCACGCCGCTCGGATGCCGTTCGACCGGACCCTTCAGGTCAACGGGATCAGCGGCTTCTACCAGACGGCGAATTTGATGGCGCGACGTTGGGTGTTCGACGTGGTGGGAGGCTTCCGGGATTGGTCGCTCGAGGGACCCGCCTGGTTACGCGGCTCGGACGCGCGCAACGGCACACCTCCAGGGGAGGACGCGTTGTTCTCGTGGACAGCGCGCAGAGCCGGCGCGCGAACTGCTTTTGCGCCTGACGCGGTCGTACATCACGGGGTGTTTCCCGGCCGAGTCTGGGACGAGATGGGACACCACTGGCACTGGTCGAGGTATATGCCGGGCCTCGCCCGCCTCGTGCCGGAGCTCCGCGAGGTGACCTTCTACCAGCGGTGGTTTTTCAGTCCTCGGTCGGCGAGGTTCGATCTGGCGGTGATTGCGGTCGCGGCTGCCGCGGCCACTCACCGAAAGATCTGCCTGGCTGCGGCCTTTCCGTATGCCAGGTGGTGGGCGGCCGAGTCGCGCCGCTGGGGCGGGCGCCGAGCCATCGAGTTCGCCTTGGGCGCTCCGCTCTCCGACGCCGCCACGCTCTGCGGCCTGGTCGTCGGCAGCCTCGCCTGGCGATCCCTTGTTCTGTGAGCGACAGCCGCGAACTGCCTCCCGAGCAGAGGCTTCGGATCCTCGCGGTCGGCAACATGTATCCGCCGCACCACTCGGGCGGGTACGAGCTGGCTTGGCAGGCGGTCATGCGCCACGCTCGTGCGCTAGGCCACGATGTGCGAGTCGTCGTTTCCGATTACGGGGCTCACACCGGTGTTCCCGAGGAAGATCCCGACGTCTACCGCTGCCTGCGGATGTATTGGGATCCAGACCGCTACGACTTCGTCGGCAAGCCGAAGCTCCAGCGAATTCGGATCGAGCGTCACAACGCCCTGCAGCTGCGTCGCCACTTGCAAGCGTTTCGACCCAGCATTGTCAGCTGGTGGTCGATGGGGTGCATGTCGCTTTCGATGATCGAGCAGGTGAGGCGCGCTGGCATCCCAGCGATATTCATCGTCCACGACGATTGGCTCGTCTATGGATGGAGGTTCGACCGGTGGCTGAATGGCTGGCGCGATCATCCCACCCTGGGACGTATCGCCGAGCGTGTTGTGAGGGTTCCGGCACGCGTTGATCTGAACGCAGCCGGCCCATTGGTCTTCAACTCGCGCTACACGCTGGAACGAGCGAGAGGAGAAGGGTTTGGAGTGGATGCGGCCACAGTCATACATCCGGGCATCGACGAGCGTTTCCTCGAGCCTGCGGCGCCGAAGTCGTGGGGGTGGCGCATCGTCTATGTGGGCAGGCTCGATCGCCAGAAGGGGGTCGACCTAGCCATCGACGCACTGGCTTACTTGCCCGCAGCCGCCAGGCTTGACATCTGGGGCCAAGGCGATGATGGGTATGTCGAGGAGATGAAGGCTGCTGCGGCACGTATCGGCGTGGCTGACCGCGTCCAGTTTGGGGGATTCGTCGATACCGACTCGCTGCGATCGGTCTACGAGGGAGCCGACGTAGTGGTCTTCCCCGTGAGGTGGGAGGAGCCGTTTGGGCTCGTTCCGCTGGAGGCAATGGGCGTCGGACGTCCCGTCGTGACCACGGCCCGAGGTGGAACGTCGGAGTATGTACGCGACGGACACAATGCGCTCGTCTTTGCGAGCGACGACTCACGTGGTCTTGCTACGAGCATCGAGCGCCTCGCAAAAGCCGATGATTTGCGCCGGCGCATCTGTGCAGCGGGCCACGAGACTGCGGCTGCCTTTTCCGTGCAGAGGTTCGCGGAGTTGACGTTCGAAGAGATAGTCCGAGCCGCTGCACCGACGCGCAGCTGATCCACAGCCAGGGCCGTGAGAGTCCTTTTCGTTTCTCAGGAGTTTCCGCCCGACACGGGGTGGGGCGGGATCGGCACGTACGTCCACGCTGTGTCGCAGGCACTTGCGGCCAGGGGCACCGAGGTCCACGTGCTGTCGGTGGCCGAGGGTCAAGCGCAACGAACCGCGCAGGTGGGCGGCGTTACGGTGCACCGTTTCCCGTTGCCTCCCGTCCGCGGCGCGGGACGCCTGCCCGAGGCGGCCGTCCGGATCGGGCTCACGAGAGCAGTCTCGCGAACAGTGGGCCGTCTGGGTCTTCTGCCCACGGTGGTCGAATGCCCTGACTGGCGAGCCGAGGGCCTTGTGCTCGGACTGCGCCAACGTTGGCCGCTGGTCGTCCGGCTGCACTCAGGCGCCCGTCAGCTGTTTACCTACACCGGTCAGGGCCGCGCCGCGAGAGGGATCGACGGCTGGACTGCTGCGCGGCTGGAGGAGGCGGCCATCAGACGCGCCAATGTGATCCTCAGCACCCGTTCAAACCTGGCCGACGTCAGCCGCTGGCTACCGCTCTACGAGCGCGCCGTTCACGTTATCCCGCACATCGTTCGCCTGCCTCAGCCGCTGCCATTTCCCGAGCCGTCCGAATCGCCGAGGGTGACGTTTGTCGGGCGCCTGGAGCCACGAAAGGCGCCCGACGTGGTGCTGGAGGCGGCACCTAAGGTCCTCGAGGCGGTCCCAACTGCGCGCTTCGTCTTCGTCGGCCGTGACGTGGTAGCGCCGGAAGCTCGGCCGTCATCAACATGGCTTCGGCGCGAAGCGCAGCGCCTCGGCATTGAGCACGCGGTCGAGCTGCGGGGTCAATTGGACTGGTCGGGCGTTGCCGAAGAGCTGCGACGTGCAACGGTGTGCGTATTCCCCTCGCGGTGGGAGTGCTTTCCGAACGTCACGGCAGAGGCATCGGCGATAGGTCGCCCAGTCGTTGTGTCGGCGATTCCAGCCTTTTGCGAAATGGTGGAAGACCAAGCCACGGGAGTGGTGGCAGCGAGCGAGAGCGCAGAGGATTGGGCTACGGCGATCAGCGATCTGCTCCTCAACCGCGCAAAGGCACACGCGCTCGGCGAAGCTGGATCCCGCCTTATTCGACAGGTGAGCGATCCAGACAGGGTGGCCGACCTGACGCTTGCCGCCTACGAGGACGCTGTTGAGCGCTGGCGCAACAATCAGACGGCCGGCCGCCGCTGGAGCTTCCGAACAATCACCCGCCATCCCAGGCGCTAGCCGGAAAAGCTTTTGCCGCCGTGGACGTTGTGTGTCCGTGAGCGCGTCATTAAGCGGCGGCGTGGGTTTCGGGCCGTCGATTGGGGGACGTCCCGAGCCGGTGGCTCCTAGCGAGTTCAATGCCAATCACATGCCCATGGAGAACAGACCATCCACGCACGGTACGTGCGCTATGCGGTCTCAAGACCAGCGAGTTGCCAAGCATGGGGGCCTATTCCTGAGCGCTTAGAAATATGATTGCGCGCTACAGCCGAAGTTGGCGACGTCTGCACGAGCTGCCGGGAGACATGCTGGCTAAACGGCTTGCGTGGGGCACGCTAGTCATCCTTTGCGTGTGGGCGAGTCTGCCGATCCTCTACCTACTGCTGCGGGCGCGATCACACCACGAGTCGTTCAGCGGCGCCGAGTCAGTGTTTCCCGCCGACGATCTGCAGTATTTCTCATGGATTCGTAGCTCCGGCGAACACATCCTCGCCGCCGACGACTTCGACCTGCGTACGGGCGGCAACGTCTTCCTACATCCAATGTTTCTCCTCAGCGGGCTCCTGTGGCGCGGTGGGGTGGGCATAGCACTGAGCTACCTGGTGTGGCTGCCCGTTTCAGTTGTAATCCTCTTTGTCGGGTTTAGACAGTTCATTCGTCGGATGCTGGACCCGGCGCTTGCAAGAGCCGCCGCATTGGGTCTGGCGCTTTTCTTCACAACCCCCGTTGCTCCCCTGTCGGGGTGGACGGTTCACTCGCCAGGATTGGTGGCTGTCGGCACCGAAATGGGACCGACAGCAGCGCTTTGGGGCTATTTCCCGGCCACCATCGCTGTCGGCTTGATGCCGATCTACGTGTTGGCTATCGAGCGGTTAGCTGACGAGGCTCAACGCAGGCCGGGACGCTCTGCACGCTGGTATCTGTTCTGGGCCGCCATCATCGGGATGACCGTTTCTTGGGTTCATCCATGGCACGGGGAGATCCTGCTCGGCCTGACCGGCCTCCTGCTCATCCTGGATCGATTCAGGCAACGTTTTTGGCCACTGCTCGCACCTGCGCTTGCAACTGCTGTTCCGCTGGGTTACTACCTGGTTCTCTTCCACAAGGATGCTGCTTGGAGGATCGCGCAAACGCAGACCCCGTTAGCTCGACCTAGCGGATTCCTGGTCCTGCTCGCGCTCGTACCGGTGCTTGTCTTCGTCCTAGCCGGGGCGCGCGGCCGCTGGCGAACCACAGGGGACCGGCTGCTAGTGGCCTGGCCCGTCGCAGCGTTGGCTGTCTACTTCGTCAGTACGGGCGGCGCCACCCATGCGCTCGAGGGCCTGTCGCTGCCTCTGATCGTACTCGCGGTAAGGGGATGGCAGCGCATGACGCTTCCTGTCTCGCTCGCCCTCCCGGTGATAATCGTGGCCACCGTCCCCGGGCTCATTTACTTTGCGCAGTTCTACAGAGATGCCGCACGTACAGACCCGGGCGGCATGCTCTTCCGTCCTGGCGAGACCAAGGCCCTGGCCTTTCTGACGAAGACAGGTGATCCCGGGGGCGTGCTGCCCTCATTGCGCATCTCGGCGGCCGTACCCTCCTACACGGGCCGCCGCACGTGGCTTGGCCACACGATTTGGACTCCTAACTTTGGCTCGAGAGTCCAGACCGTCGCCGAACTCTTCTCGGGGCGGCAATCCCCGGTCTGGACACAAGCGCTGCTGCGCCGAATCGGCGCGCGCTACGTCCTCGCCGACTGCGAGCCGCGTTTTGGGCCGTTGCAGTTAGGCCGGCTGCTCAGATCAGAGCACCGGTTTGGTTGCGTAGCCGTATATGAACTCGCAACTACCACGCGCACGGACGAACGAGCCGACAAGGCGCAGGACACGCATGTGGTCCGAGTTTCTTTAGCGCGGCGCACGTAGCTATCGCCACCCTCCGGTCCGGGTTGAGCCACACGCGCTGCGCGGCGGCAAGTCCGCAGGGAGCGCCGCTTGCCCACCAAACGATCAGCGGGCCGACGGGCGTAAGAATCCTCCAGCCTCGGCGTTATATCCGCGAGATGCCACGCCTGGCAATACGTCGTTCCGACCTCTCCTGGGCTTCAGCAGTCGGATCGGACGTGGGCCTCGCGCGAGAGGTCGCGGGCGGCTTCTGGGGTCGGCTGAGCCAGCCCACGTTAGCCGAACTGATCTGGCTTGGCGGACTCGGCGGAGCGGCGATCGTCGTCTGCCTCGCGGCCTACGCGCTTCGGAACGTCTACGTCGGTGATGCCGCCGTGTACCTGCCGTACGCGCAACATGCCGCCGATGGTCACTTCTTCCAATTCAACCTTGGACAGTTCTCGTCAGGGACGACGTCGCCGCTCTGGGGCGTCCTCTTGGGAATCCCCTATCTGTTCGGATTGGGGCTGGCTGGGGCCAAGGTCTTTGCGCTCATCTTTGTCTTGGGGGCACTCGTCTTGGTCTGGGTTGCGGCTGCGGAGTTCGGCGGCTCGGTCGTGGCCGGTGCAATCGCGAGCCTGTTCGTCGTAGCCGCGATGTCGTGGTACGCGCTTGAGCTCTATGAGTCGGCGCTCGTCGTCGCGGCGGTGTCAGGCTCGCTGATCACCACCGGTTACGTCCTCAAGCGATCGCGGGACTCCGCAGACCTTCGATTGCGGTCGCTGATGCCTCTGATGCTGATCTGGGCGATCCTGCCCCTGGCACGCCCCGATGCCACGGTCGTGGTCCTGGCCGAGGCGGCGGCGCTCGTTCTCGCTGGCCCATGGAACCGCCTCCAGGCCGCACGCGTCACCGCGATTGCGCTGGTCGTGGCGGCCGTACCGGCTGCCGGCTACTACGGGTACTCACTTGTCCACCTCGGCACGTTTTCAACATCCGCCAGCGAGCGTGCGTTCGCGTTGCACGAGGCGGCTCGGCACTGGTTGGGACCGTTCTACTTCTCGCCTGATGCGCTCCGCCAGCTCTTCGGCACGTTTTGGGTAGTGGTGACAGTTCCGGGGTTGGCAGGGCTCGGACTGCTCGCCTGGAAGCGCCAGACGCGCTGGCTCGGATTTGTGGGAGGCGTCGTGCTGGTGGGTTACGTGTTCCTCCTGACGTTCATCTCACCGGGTTGGTACGACACCCCCCGGTACTTGCTGCCTGTCACCCCAGTGCTCGCGATCGGCGCAGCACGCTGTCTCTGTTCGGTTCGTGTGCCACGGGTTGGCCTGGGTGTGCTTTGCCTCGCCGCACTGCTGATCGGTGGTCTCAGCCTCAAAGACCTGCACCACCGCGTTGTATGGCTTCGTTCGCTCGGACTGACCTCGAATGAGGTGTTCGAGCGAGATGTCGTGAGCAGAATCAACACGCTCGCGCATCCAGGCGACAAGCTCCTCGCCTACGAGGTGCAGCTGCGGTACTACCTGCGCAGCGACGTCTCCGTCCTATCTGAGGACGGCATCACCGATGCCAAAGTCCGTCCGTACCAAGCCCCGACGCGTATGGCGGCATTCCTCCTCCGCTACCGACCGAATTGGTGGATCGCTGATGGCAACGTCGCGACCCGGCCGTACATGCGTGGAAGCGTCCTGGACCAAGTGTTCATGACATTCAAAGCTGATCGAGGCCTGAAGAGCCAGACCCTCGACGGGATCCGCTTCATCCTGGTAGCGAGACGCTCGCGACCATTGGCTCCGGGGTTTGGCGGCTGGCAGATGCTCTTCCGGCTGTCCTACGGGGGCTGAGGTCTTGTACGAGCAGATCGGTAACCCCGGTGAACTGACGGCGGAGGTGGGCGCGTCACTCGTCCCCTCGGTGGACGTCCTCCCGCGCCGTGGCTCGCTTCACGCACTGGTTGCCACGATCCGGCCTCGGCAGTGGATGAAGAATGGTTTGGTTGTCGCGGCAGCTGGAGCTGCGGGAGCGCTCGGTCGCGACCACGTACCCGAACACGTCTTGCTGGCCTGCCTCGCGTTCTGCTTCCTGGCGTCTGGCGTCTATGCGATCAACGATGTGCGCGACGCGGAGGAGGACCGGCGTCACCCGCGCAAGTGCCTTCGGCCGGTGGCGGCGGGAGAGATCAGCCCGCTGGCGGCGGTCGGCCTAGGCATCAGCCTGATGCTCTCGGGACTCGCGCTCTGTGCTCTAGCGCGCCCGCTCCTGGCACTCGTTGGTGCTGGATATTTGGGTCTCACCGTTAGCTATACGCTGGTCTGGCGAAGCCTCGTGATCCTCGACGTGGTCGCGGTTGGTGGTGGATTCGTGCTCCGCGCCGTGGCGGGTGGTGTCGCGGCGCCTGTCGCGCTGTCGCGCTGGTTTCTCCTAGTGGTCAGTGCTGCGGCGGTCCTCATAGCAGCCGGAAAGCGTCACGCCGAGCTGCGCCGGGCCCGTGCCGATCTCGCCGTGCGAAGGCGAGTTTTGCATTCCTATCCGCGCTGGTTACTACAGCTGATCCTCGTCGGCAGCGGAGCGATAGCGCTGTTGGCCTACTGCTTTTGGGCCTTCCAGGTTCCGGCCGCTCATGGCGTTCCCTGGAGACCGCTGACGATCTTGCCCTTCGCGGCTTGCATGGTCCGCTACGGCGCACTGCTGCGGGCGGGCGCCGGAGAAGCTCCCGAGGAGCTCGTGCTGGGTGACCGCACCCTGCAGTTGGTGGCGATCGCCTGGATCGTACTGTTTGCGCTGAGCGTAAATGCCAGCGCGTGAGAAGACGCAGAGCGCACCTCCTCTCGAGTCCACATCCACCTCTCTACAGGGTGGGGTCGAAGGCGAGGGTGCACCCATACAGTTGGTCCGACCGGGCGACGTCGACGGGATGCGACAGGCGCTATCGCTTGCTGCCCGAGCCGGGCGCTCCGGCCTTGCTGACGCTCGATGACGGGATCGCCGCGTGTGCTATGGGTGACGCCGGAGCCACCCGACCGACGCGGGGGCGGCGGCAGCATCCGCCAGTCATACCTGCTCGAGGCGCTCGCGCGCGCCACCACCGTGGACTTGCTGCTCGCGTGCGAAGGGCTCGACGAGCACTGCGCACGGGTGGTGCGCGACGTCGAGCAGCTGCCCGACCCCCCCGGCGAGTCGCGCCCGCCGTGGCTGCCGTGGTACGTGTGGAAAGTGTGGGAGAACGAGGTTCTACGGTTGCCCTCGCCGGTCATCGACACGCGAGCGCACCGCCGCCTGCTCGCGCCGCGGCTGCGTGCGAGGGCGTCCGACTATGACCTCGTCCACTTCGAGCACGACCGGCTGGCTCCGCTCGGGCGCGAGCCTGGGCTCCCGCGTCGGACGATCACGCTCCACTACCTTCGCTCAGAGCAGGAGGCGCAGCTGCTCGCACACAAGAGCTCGCCGGCCGCCCGGTGGTTGGCGTCTCGGGCGGCCCCGGTCGCGCTCGCGTTCGAGCGCGATGTGGTGCGCGATTTCGACGCGGTGTTCGTGACGAGCCCTGACGACGCTGCGGCGCTGGACGGAGGCGGAATCGTGGTGCCAAATGGCGTGGACGCGGACGTCGTGCGGCCAGCGCCGCTCCCCAGCGAGCGGCGCATCGTCTTCACGGGTCGCCTCGACTGGCTGCCGAACGTCGAGGGGCTGAAGTGGTTCACGCGCCTGGTCCTGCCTCGTGTGCGTTCACGCGTGCCAGAGGTCGGGCTCGAGATCGTGGGATACGCCCCGACCGCCGACGTCCTCGCGCTGCAAGGCCCAGGTGTTGCCGTGTACCCCGACGTGCCGTCAACACTTCCGTTCCTTCATGCTGCCCGTCTTGCCGTTGTGCCGTTGCATGTTGGGTCGGGTACGCGGCTGAAGGCGCTCGAAGCGCTCGCTGCGGGGCGGCCAGTCGTCGGCACGTCGGTCGGGGTGGCGGGGCTTGGGCTCGAGCACCGGCGGACCGCGGTGATCGCCGACGACCCGGGCGAGATGGCAGATGAGATCGTGCGGCTGCTGCTCGATGAAGAGGCGGCGTCCGCGCTTGCGAGCGCGGGGCGCCGGCTTGTCGAGCAGCGGTTCGACTGGCGGCGGATCGCCACTGGGTTCGTCGACAAAATGCTGGCGCTCACCGAGCGGCGGGACGCGGCATGATCGACGCGAGCGTGATCCTGTGCGTGCGCAACGGCGCCAGCACGATCGAAGCCCAGCTGGCGGCACTCAGTGCCCAGAGCTGCCCCGCGGACTGGGAGCTCGTCGTCGTCGACAACGACTCGACCGACCGGACGGCAGCGATCGCCCGGCAATGGGAGGGACGAGTCCCGAGACTGCGGCTCGTCTCCGCCCGCGAGCGCCACAGCCTTCCTTACGCGCGTAACGTCGGAGCGGCCAACGCGAAGGGTCGGGTGCTCGCGTTCTGCGACGCGGACGACGTCGCTGACCGCGGCTGGCTCGAGGCGCTGCTGAACGGCGCGAGCGAGGCGGACATCGTCGGGGGCCGGCTCGAGCTCGAGTTGCTCAACGGCGCGCGCGCACGCGAGTGGCGCGGGTTCTCGGAGGAGGGGCTGTTGCAGCCTCGGGCGCTCGGCTATCTCCCTTATGCGGTCGGCGCCAACTTTGCCGTGAGGCACGCGACCTTCGACGCGGTCGGCGGGTGCGATGAGGCATTCGTCGCGTGCAGCGACGACGTCGATCTGTCGTGGCGGATCCAGCACAGCGGTGGCTCGATCACGTTCCGCGAGGACGCCGTGATGCACTATCGCCTGCGCGGTGACCTTCGGGAAGTCGTGCGGCAGCAGTACACCTACGGACGGACTGATGCGCTGCTGCGTCGAAAGTTCCGCGAGCGTGTGCCACCTGCGCGCGTGCGCGAGCAGTGGCCGGTATACCGCGTGGTACTGACGCCCTCGTGGCGCCTCCTGACCGACCCGGGGCACCGCGGCGAGTGGCTGTCGAAGGCTGCGTTCTGCTCAGGTCGGCTCGTCGGTGCAGCCAGATATCGTGTCGTTCACTTCTGAGGGCTGAGGCGGGGCGGATATCCTCCGCTCCGTGCCGGTCGCCGCTGTCGTGATTCCGACGAGGAACCGGCGCGAGCGGCTAGAGCGGGCGATCGCCAGCGTATTGGGCCAGAAGCTCGAGGACTGGGAGCTCGTGGTGGTCGACGACGCCTCCACCGATGACACTCCAGCGTTTTTGACCGAGATCGAGGATCCCCGGATACGGGCGATATGTCTGGACGAGCATGGTGAGCGTTCCGCCGCCCGCAATCGCGGTCTAGAGCTGGTGAGGTCCCGGGCCGTGCTGTTCCTCGACGACGATGACGAGCTGCTTCCCGGCGCGCTTGAGCTGCTGACCGGGGCACTGGAGCGGCATGCCGGTGTCTGCGCGAGCGTGGGCGCGGCTATTTATGAAGTCGACGGGACGCGGCGCCGCCAGGTCCAGCCCAAGCGCCCCTTGGTGATCGACGTTCGGCTCGAGCTGCTCGCCGGCTGGGTGGCGCTGGGGGGGCAGTCGCTATTCCGAACGAGCCTCTTGAAGGACGTCGGCGGCTGGCAGGATGGGCTGTCGGTTGCCGAAGACCAGGAGCTCTGGCTGCGTGTCGCCACGCGAGGTCCCGTGGCGATCGTGCCTGAGAGCGTCCTCGTGCACCGGCCACACGGGCTGGTTGGCGACGCATCCGGCTGGCGTGAGCTGGAGCGGGATGTCGTGCGGCGCTACCTGTTGACCGAAGCCGGCCAAGGCCTCCGAGCCAGGAAGGCCGCAGCCGCGAGGGAACATCTCCGGGACGCCGACGTCGCGTTCAAGCGGGCCGCCTACCGGACTGCGCTCCTCGCAACGATCAGGGCTGTCACTACCGCTCCCTTCCTGTTCACCTCACCGCTCATCGGGCGCGGCTGCACGCGCGGTCTGTTCAACGCCCTCGTAGCCGCGGTCCTTCCTCACGCCGCCACCAACCGCCTGCGAGCTCTGCTACAGCGCCGGCGCGGCCTCGTTGCCTGACACTCGATGATGGGATCGCCGTGTGTGGTCTCGGGCGACTCCGGCTGACGTGCTTTGACCACGGTCCTCATCGATGGCTGGCACCTTGCAGGCTTCGGCGCGACGCGTGGCTTTGGCAGGTATCTGCGGGGGCTATTGGCCGAGCTCGCCCAGGACCCGCGAATTGACGCCAGGGTGCTGGTTACGCCGGCGGGCATAGGCGCGGTCGGCGACGGGATAACGGCAGAGCCAATACATCGGATCGTTCCGGGCAAGTTCGCTGAACTCGAACACCGTGTCCGCCTTCCCCTGGACATCGGATGCCACCGTTCGGCGGTCTTTCACAGCCCGGGCCAGGAACCCCCTCGGTGGTGCGGTCGGGCATGGGTTCAGACGCTGCACGACGTGCCCTTGTCGTTCTCCGAGGCGAACCTGTCCGATGAGCTGCGCATGTGGCAGAAGCGACGCGCTCGCGTTCGATACGCCCACGGCGTGGTCGCTGTCTCGCGGTATGTCGCGGACCGCGCGATCGCGCTGCTGGGACTCGATTCGCAGCGTGTGCACGTCGCTCACCACGGGGTGGATATGCGCTTCTCGCCGGATCCCGATCAGCCGCCCGGCCACGGAGCCCCGGGCCGAGACGAGCCCTACATCCTGTTCGTCAGCGAATACGGACCGCACAAGGGCTACCGCGAGGCGTTCGCAGTGATCGACGAGCTGGCCGCCATGGGGCTGCCCCACCGGCTGGTGATGGTCGGCCGCCTGGCTCCATGGTGGCGGCCCGTGGTCGATGAGCTGATTGGTCAGAGCCGCCATCCCGAACGCATCCAGCTAGCCGGCCTCGCCGATGACGAGGCGCTGGTCAGGTGGTATCGCGGAGCGGATTGCTTGATCGTCACGAGCCGCGCAGAGGGGTTCGGGATGCCGGTGGTCGAAGCGATGGCTTGCGGGGTTCCCGTGGTCGCCTTCGACAACACTGCTCTTCCAGAGGTCATAGATCACGGCGGTCAACTCGTGCCCGACGGGGATGTGGTGGCATTGGCGGCTACCGTCGGCGAACTCCTACGAACGCCGAACCAGTGGCGCGAGTGGAGCATGCGCGCTTACCAGCGCTCGCGCGCGTTCTCCTGGGGCACGTCCGCAGCGACACATATCGAGGTCTATGAGGAGGCACTCGCCCGCCGGAGGACCCGCACCTGAGCGGGCCGTAAACTCATATCAAGTGAGGCTGCCGGCGATCGGGTATCTGGCCGGTGGAGCATGGGCGGCGGCAGTACGCCATGTGGCTCGCCGGCGCTCTGTGATCCTCTGCTACCACGGAGTGGCGGACACTCCCCACGAGGAGGACCAGTATCGCCTGCAGCTCCCGCCAGCCATGTTTCGCGCTCAGCTGGAGGTGCTGCTTGCTGCCGGCTTTCGCTTTGTCACCGTCGCCGAGTTGGCTCAGATGGCAGGGAATGGGCGGCCGCCTCCGGGGCTCGCCGCCGTCAGCTTCGACGACGGCCTGCGGAACAACCTCACCACTGCGCTACCGATCTTGAGGCAACTGGGAATACGGGCAACGGTTTATGTGCCGACCGGCTGGCTGGGTGGGCGGCACCCGGACATCGAGGCTGATGCGGCTATCTTGACCAGCGATGAGGTATGCCAGCTCGTCCAGCACGGCTGGGAGATCGGGGCGCACACGGTCAGCCATACCGATCTGTCTCTCCTCGACTACGCGCAATGCCGGGCGGAGATCGAACGCAGCTGCACGGAGTTGGCGAAACTGACCGGCAGCCCGGTACAGACCTTCGCCTATCCATTCGGACGGTACGGCGCGGCAGCGATGGCGGCGGCCCAGGATTGTGGGCTGCTTGCCGCCGTGGCCGGAGAGTCGAGGAGCTGGCGACCCTATGAGCTGACCCGGACCATGGTCGGCGGCGCCGAGCCTGTCTCGGTATTCCTGCTGAAGGTGACTGATCGCTACGAGCGGCTGTTGCAAAGCGCTCCGATGCGTGTGCTGCGAACTTGTAAGCGGGCAGCGCGTCGTCGGCTCAAGGTGTCGTACCGACGCGAGGGGTAATGGTCAGTTTGAATTGTCAGATCCTTTCCTCCCGGTACGATGATGCCGAGAAACCGCAGCGCTGAGGTGCGGCAAAAGGCGCGGATCTATGTCAAAGGCTTGCTGAGCTCGAGCAAGCACCACCCTCGCTTTGTCGTCTACTGCAGTGGGCGTGACGGAAGCACGCTCCTGGTTGACCTGCTCAATCAGTTGCCCGAGGTCCATTGCGACGGCGAAATTCTCCGCACCCGAGTAATGGCACCGTGGCTCTATGTTCGGTGCTGTCAATCGATTGCCCCGGGCCAGGCCTATGGCTTCAAGCTCCTCAGTTATCACCTTACGCACGTTCAGAAGGTCTCCAGTCCCGCGGCATTTCTGCGACAACTCGACAGCTCGGGATACAAGATCATCTGGTTGAGAAGGTGGAACCTGCTTCGCCAGGTCCTCTCCGCGTTCTACGTGCAACACCGCGGGGGGTATGCCGGCGGATATCACCACCACCGTTCAGCCGACGGCAAGCCGGAGGTTACCCGGATGAGCGTGAATATTGAGGAACTCGACTACTGGCTAGGTGAGGTCGAGCGCAGGGCGCGAAACGAGGAAGCAACGTTGTCCGGCCTTCGTTCTCTCGATCTCGTCTATGAACGCGACTTGCTGCGGACCGAGGACCATCAGCGCACCGTCGATCGGATTGCCGAGTACGTCGGCGTCAGCCCGGTCCGGGTTAAGCCCAGCCTTGCGCGCCTGACAACCGACGACCTCTCGGAGTTTGTCTCAAACCACGACGAGGTCGTACGTTTCCTCGAGCAGACCCATTATCGGAGATTTCTGTCAGCTTCGTAGTCTGCTCCCTTGGCCGGCGGGCCGGAATATGGAGTCGGGCAGGCTCTGTGCTAGGACATCTATCCTGACCCCTACCGACGATTATGCCCCGTCCACACAGGCCAACGCGGGCGAACTAATGCCATCCTCCACGCGGCGTATGCGCGCCCGATTGAGCGCAAGTCGGCGTGGCGAGCGACGTTATGTCGGTATGGAGCAGTCTGTCTCCGGGATGGGCGACGCGATCGCGCTTCCGTCGTATCACAGCGTGAGGATGAGGCGCAGCATCCTGCTGATTGCTGCCGTGCTGGCCGCAGCGTGGGGCTATCTACTTGCCTTGCATGGGGCGGCGCACACGTTTGTCGACGCCCAGGTGTACGTCAAGGGGATGCATCGGCTGCTTCACGGCATTAGCCCTTACTCGCTGACGTCCAACCCGCCATTCGACTACCCACCGTCTGCGATCCCGCTGTTGTGGCCACTCGGATTGCTCGCGGTGAAGGTCGCCGGGGCGCTGCTCGATGGCGTTGCCGCCGCGTTTTTTCTGACCGCTGTTCGGCGGATGAGGCTGCGTGGCCATTGGCCGGTCGAGGAGTGGCTCGTGGACCTCGCCGCACTCCTGGCGCTCCTGGTGTGCATGCCGGGTAGGAGCGACCTGCTGCTTGGTCAGGTCAGCGTCGTCGTGATGGCACTCACGGTTATCGCTGCGCTCGACATCACGGAAGGGCGGCACAGAGGTGGATGGCTCCTCGGTTTGGCTATCGCGCTGAAGCTGACGCCCGCGCTGTTTCTGGTTTGGGCGCTCGCTCGAAGGTCTTGGGGAGCGGTCCTACGCGCCTGTGGGCTGTTTGCGGCATTGACTTTGGCGGGCTCGCTGCCCATTGGTACGCGAGTGATCAGTGAGTACGACCAAGCGGCCAAACAGTTCTCGGCTCTGGTCAAGGCTCAGCCTTACGGCAACCTCAGCTTGCTCGGCGCGGTTAAGCAATGGCACTTGGCAGTGCCGTTGACATGGACGCTGGTTGCGATCCTGGCGGTATGTGTCGGCGCAGTCGTGCTTGCGGTTAGTCGCCGTGACCATTTCGGTGAAGCGGGCATCGTGGTAGTCGGCATCGCATCTGCTCTCTTCTCCCCGGTGAGCTGGGATCACGCGTTCGTATGGTTGCTCGCCGCCCTGCTGCTCATGGCCTTCAGGAAAGGAGCCGCCGATCGTGACAGGTGGGTGGCTCTCGTGCTGGCTCTGCTTCTCGTGCCAAATGTTCAGAAGGAAGCCTTTCAACACTTGGCGCCTGGCGCTTGGCGCGACCTGGGACTCACCAGCATGACGCTGATCTCGCTGATTGCCCTGGGCTTGCTGGTAGCTCAATCTCGACGTCAGGTGGTGCTGCGGACGTCCGGTGAACGTCAGCCGAATTCGCCCGGCACGGCTTCGACAAGCTCGTGGGTCGTGTCGACCGCAACGAGCCCCAGCTCGCCGTCGCGGTAGTCCGAAGTCATCAAAGCCGTCTGAGTTCAAGGTGCCCACTAGTCGGGCGCTGTCGAGCCAGCACCTGGATGAGTCGCCGGCCCGTGGTTGGCACCGCATGAGTGGGTGGGATAACTGTAGGTACCATCGGCCAGGGTGGCGAGGAGAGGAACACCCGGGGTGGAGCGCGAGAAGCGCCCTGGTGCGGCATGGCGCGCGGGTCGCCGTCTGCTCGCTGGGACTCCGCTCGAGCCGCTCGCGCGCTGGGCGATTCGGCGTCCAGCTCCTTCCGCGCCGTGGTGGGTCGTTCTCAACGAGCGCTACGACGAGCAGACGCGCGAGGTCATGCGCCGAGTGTTAAACGCTGACTCGAATTGCATCGACGTCGGGGCGTGCGAGGGAGCGTTCGTCGAGGAAATGGTCCGGCTGGCTCCGAACGGCCAGCACCACGCATTCGAACCCCTACCTACGCTCGCGGCCAACCTTCGGGTCCGTTTTCCATCGGTATCGGTCCACGAGATGGCGCTGGCTGCGTCTGACGGCAGTAGCCGGTTTTGCTGGTTTGTCGATGAGCCGGGGTGGAGCGGCCTGAAGCGCGACCGGTGGGAGCGAAACCATCCCAACGAGCCTCCGCCCCGGGAGGAGTGGATCGACGTGCGCATCGGCCGCCTCGACGACGTGCTGCCCGAGAACTTCCCAGTTCAGTTCATCAAGGTTGATGCCAACGGGGGAGAGGTCGATGTCTTTCGTGGCGCGATGCGAACCTTGCGCCGGTGGCGTCCTTTCGTAGCCTTCGAGCATGGAGAGGGAGCGACCTACTATGGCGAGATAAAGGGAGCCGTATACGACCTACTCAAGGACGCCGGACTTAACGTCACCTCGCTAGACCGCTGGCTCGTGGGCTCGGAAGCGCTCTCGCGAGAGCAGTTTTTCTACGACTGCGAACACCGGGACTTCTTCTGGCTGGCCTATCCCTGACGTGCCATCGTCGCGCCGTAGGAGGATGGATTTGCTCGGATGGCCGCTACGGCAGAGCATTGACGCCAACACCGAGCGCTTTGGCGCGCTCGGTCCGCTCTGAAGAGCGCGGCGCGAGCAGCTCGCGATACACCGAGCAGGTGGCCTCCGCCATTGCACGGACATCACAGCGAGCCACCGTCCCCTTCGCGTTGCGCGCCAACCGTGTGCGCAGGAGATCGTCTGAGAGCAGCCGGTAGATCGCGTCAGCCAGCTCCGCCGGCGAGTCCGGGGGCACGACCAAACCGTTCTCGTCGCCGCGGACTACGTCGCGGTTGCCCGGGACATCGGTGACCACCACCGGCGTGCCGGCGCGCATCGCCTCGAGTGGGGTGTAGGGAGCGCCCTCGAATCTCGATGAGGACGCGAACACGTCCAGCTCAGACATCGCGGCGGCGGCATTGGGAAGCCAGGGAACGAGGTGGAAGCGGCTCTCGATTGTCGTTCCCCGGAGCGTCGACACCAACTCGGTGTGCTGGGCGCCCACGCCGATCAAGACGAAATGTGCGTCGGTCAACTGGCGGCCGACGAGCTCGCAAGCAGCGATGAACACCTCAGGGGCCTTCTGCCGCGTCAGCCTGCCGACCGAGCCTATTAGCGGAACGTCTTGGCCGACACCGAGCAGAGTTCGCAGCGCCTGAGCCAGGGGTGGCGGGGGGGTCAACTCGACGCCGTTGTGGATCACCACCGTGCGGCCTTCGTCGGCGATCCGGTTGCGCAGTGCGAACTCCCGCTCGCTCTCCGAAACCGCGATCATGCGCGCTGCACGGCGCCGGAGGGCAAGCTCAGCTGCCAGCGCCAGCCGCGATCGACTCAGCGCATGGGGCGTGTACACCGTTGGGATGCCGGTGCCGATCGTCGCGAGCCGGGCCATCGCACCCCCGATGGAGCTATGCCCGTGAACCAAGTCCGGGGCAACCCGGAGGATCGTCTCGCGGAGCCGACGTAGCGCCGCGGCATGACGATGGGGCGAGCGGAACCGTCCCATTTCGACGATCTCGACTCGTGCGCCGCACGCTTCTGCGGCAGCCAATGCAGGTCTCGTCGATGCGCCGTGGTGCACCGACGGAGCGGCGATCACGTGATCGACCTCCGAGAGGTGCCGCACCAGATCGAGCACGTGACGGCCGGTGCCAGCGGCAAACGCCTCGACCACGTGAAGCACCACGGGCTTGCCCAGACCAGGCGCCTGAGATGCGACGGTCTGCCTTGACCGTCCGGAGAGATTTCTCGCAGGCCGGACACGCGTGGCGAGTGGCACACATACATAACGCCGCCGGCTGGCGAGGACTTTCGCCTTATGGACAGGCTTGATTTGTGTTGCCCGAGGCGGGCGGCGGATACGTCGAGGCCGGTAGCACCGCTGGATGCATCTCAAAGTCCCGAGCGAACATGCGTGTTTGGCGCAGCGCCCTAAGGCCGTTCCTGCTTCCTGGTGCGATCGCTGTGTCCTCGTACCACTCGTTCCACGTGGATATGAGCACCCACTCGGGTTCCGAGGTCATGGCTGCCTGCCAGGCATACGCGTAGCGCGCGCCAGCTTCCCGCCCGACGTGGACACGGTCGGAAACCGGTGAGACGCAGCCGTTCTCGCCGGGAGATACGGCCGCTACCCAGAGTCGCTGGGAGCCGCCGTTTACGGCCGGATCCCAGCGGGCGAGCTTCTCAAAGCCACGTGCCAGATCGGCCATCTGATCGTCACTGGCGAAGTTCGAGGTGTAGTCGAAGAGGCCCTGGAAGCCGTATGCCGGACTCCGGGCGTCGGCGACAAAGAAAGGCTGAGGTTTCAGTCTCAGGAAAACCTGTTTCCAAGTCGCTGGCGAGAGATCTCCGGACGCGAACACAAACACGACAGGCCGTCCGGCTACCTGGAGCTGGCTCGGTCCCGCGGTCTCAGCCACCGCCGCTTCGATCTGCCGTGCGATCTCTGGAACCAGCTTGGTCGGCACGGAGCGAGTCGCCAGCTGATTCATCTCGAGCATCGGCGCTACATAGAAACCCGGCCGAGTCGCCGCCTCGCGCGCCACCATCGCCAGCCGCTGGGCATAGGTGCGGTTGCCGTCATAGGAGACGACGAAACCATCGACGTGACTTGCCCGTGCTTCGTCGATTTGAGCGCGGATATTGGCGGCGTTCGACGTGTCGAATGGGCGGCGCGGGATCTCTGCCCAGGTGCCGGTCCGGAAGGAGCTGGCGTCATACCACGGGTAGTAGATCGCCAGGACGTGACGATGCGTGTCGATGGGCGCGGGCCAGGAGCCCGTCCCGGTCAAGGCCTGCTGGGTGATGGGGACGCTTGTGCCGTTTTGGCAGCCGTTTGAAGATTGGTCCTGACCCGAACTGGCGTCGTGCAACGAGGCCACCGGAGTGTGATCCTGGCCCTGGTTGTGGGTGACGGTGGCGTTTACCGTGCCCAAGTCGCCTTTGCAGATCTGAAACATGACTCCCTGGCCGGGGAGAACTGAGTAGACGAGATTCACCGTCACCTGGGCCGGTGGGAGCGTGTTGGCGCCGCTGCGCGAGGACGGATGATCATCACCCAGTCCGATCCCGCTGCTTCCGAGGCTTGGTCGGGCATCGAAGCTCCTCGAGGTAACGTTCGCGTCCACGACATCGCCGCCCACGAGTCCGACCGTGGTCCAGTCAGAGCCGGTAGACACCTCGAGCGTGACCGATGAATAGACCGGAAGGGGCGCCGCTCTGCCGCTGAGCGCAGACAAGGCTGCTGCGGGTAGCAGCAGCGCCACCGCGGCCCCTACCGCCCAGGTCTTCCTCCATTTGCCCACCTCAAGCAGCAGCCCGGCCCTCCAGTCGACCCGCTAGAGCAGAGACGCACTCTAGCTCGCGCAGCGGTAGGCGTCCAACACCGTTTGGGCTACGCGGTCGAAGGACGGCGCGGCCCGGGCACGCTCGAGACCGGCCTCCCGCTGTTGGCAGTGAAATTCGGTATCGGTCAGGACACGCACAAGCACGTCGGCGAGCGCCTCCGCGCTAGGCGCCTCCGCCCAGCAGCCGGCCTCGCCCAGCACCTCGGGCAGCGAGGCGACGCGGGCACACACCACTGGCGTACCGCTGGCAGCCGCCTCGAGGGCAGGAAGCCCAAAGCCTTCGTAGCGCGTCGCATAGCAGAGGGCTTGGGCTCCAGCCAGGAGCGTCGCCCATGAGAGGTCGTCCAGGTAACCGGGCGCCACGATCCCGGGCTGAGGTGGCAAGGCTTTCTCGCCAGCCACCACGAGCGTCGCAGATTCGCCGAGCGCGTGGATCGTCCGGCGCCAGGCATCTAGTGCCACCGGCAGCCCGCGGCGCGGGGCTCCGCCTACCGCGACCACGTATGGCGTCGTGATGCCCAGCCGCTGCGCCAGCGCGGGAGCATCGGCGGTCCGGGCTGGACTGAAGACGGGATCGAGGGCATCGGGTGCGACGAGCACCCGGTCCGGTTCTATGCCGAAGTACTGGATGATCTGGTCTTTGATGAAGCGGGAGACCGTGGTGATGACTCGCGCCCGGGAGAGCGACGCTCTTACATAGAACCGCCAAGCGGCGCGCGTCGCCGGTCTGAAGTCTTCAGGATGCAGCTGTGGGGCGAGATCGTGGAGAGTGAGGACCGACGCCCCTCGCCACGCAAGTGGAAGCGTGTTGAAGGTCCCATGGAAGATGCCGCCGAAGTGCCGCAGCCATGGGCTCACGCCTACCTCGAGCCACGCGAGTCCCGGCAGTCGTCCAGGGGCCGCCAGGCGCACACGCTCGATCCGACCCTCCACATGCGTGGGAGCAACCGGCCGTCGGGCATCCAGCAGCAAGTGGACATCGACGTCCGCCGCAAGCCGAGGGATGAGGCCAGCCAGGTACCGCCCGACTCCCCCCAACGGCTCGCTCTGCAGCGGGCGGCCATCGAGTGCCACCCTGAGGCGGCTCATCCCGCGGCTTCCCGGTAGACGTCCAGGTACTCTCGCGCGGCCTGCTTCCAGCTGCGCCGGCTCACCCGCTGCTGTCCGGCGGACGCGAGCTCCTGGCGCAGCGACGCCTGCTCAGAGATGGTGCTCAAGGCTTCGCTCCAAGCGCCGACATCCTGCGGCGGTACGAGCAGCCCGGCGTCGCCGACGGTGTCACTCAGGGCACCTCCGTTGCTGGACACGACGGGCGTGCCGGATGCCATCGCCTCGAGCGGTGTGAAACCTGCCCCCTCGTACAGCGACGGCAAGACGAGCGCGAGGGCACCTGCGTACAGCGCGGCCAGATCGGCATCCGGGACCCGCCCCAGCGGGATCACGTTGACCAGCCCGTCGGTGGCCAGTCCGGCCCGCCCGAACTCTGGCCGGCCTGCTCCGGCGAACACGAGCGGTGGATGGCTGGGGCGGTGGGCGGCCAGCAGTGTTCCGATGTTCTTGTTCGGCTTGACGGTTCCCACGTAAAGCAGGTACTCGCTCGGCAGCTCGTACTTCCCACGCACCGCAGCGATCTGCTCGGAGGGGGGTCGCTTCCAGCGCGCGCGGTCGATCCCATGCTCGATGACTCGCACGCGCTCTCCGCCGATGCCGAACGTCTCCATCAGCTGATCCGCCGTGAACCGGGAGACGGCAACGATGATGCGGGCGTGACGGACGGCCAGGGGGATGATCACTCTGTAGACCGCGGCGGCGCCTCGGGAGCGGGCGATCTTGGGCTCGAGGTATGGAAACAGATCGTGGACGGTGAGCACGACCGGTCGGCGGGTCAGGTGCGGGAACGCGTAGTTCGGTGCATGGTGGACATCCGCTCCCACCTGACGGATGACACGCGGGAGGACGAGCTGCTCGGCGGGCAGGAATGGCCGGGCACGAATCACCACATGAGTCCCGGCGGGCCCGGGACGGTGCGTGCCCATCCAGTCGAGCTGAGGCTCCGCGGGCCAGAGGCCGACCACATCAGCTTGAAGCTCCACCAATGCTCGCCAGAGCTCGGCTGTCATCCGCCCTATGCCGGCCAGCCCGATGAACCGAGCGTCGAAGCTGACCCGCACGTCAGGCCTCGGCCCGGCGCGCTCGCTCGTACATCCGCGCCCCTAGTGCGACCGCCACGAGCTTAGCCATGGCGCGCACCGCGATCGTGGCGGCGAGCAGCGGCCGAGCCGGGAGTGCCGTGCGGGAGGCGAAGTAGCGGTACATGCCGAGGTGAGTTGAGATGATCCACCGCCTGGGAGCCTGCCGGACACTCACCCCGCCGAGATGGGTGACCACCGCAGAGGGGCAGAACCAAACCTCCCATCCCGCCTCGGTGGCCCGCCGGCTCCAGTCGAGCCCCTCCCAGTCAAGTACGAACCGCTCGTCCTGCAAGCCGAAGTCTTCGATCGCGGCCCGTCGCACGAGGTAGCACGCCTCAGCGCCATGACCGATCTGACGCTCCTCGTCGTGTGCCCAGGCGTGCCACCAAACTCCGGAGCACTCGCCGCTGGCCCGATGGCTCAACCGCTGGCCTAGCAGCGCCTCACGCGCGGTTGGCAGATCGCCGGCCGAGGTTTGCAGCGCGCCTCCGGGGTGGATGAGCTTGGCGATCGCAAATGCCGCGCGTGAACGCCGCCGCATGAGTCCCAGCAACGCGTCGAGGGCGCCAGGAGAGTAAAGGACGTCTGGGTTCGAAATCAGGACGAACTGTCCGCCAGACGCCTCGATGCCCTGGTTGTTGCCGGCGGCCAGGCCGCGGTTGCGGTGATTGGCAAGCACCCGGGTGGCGGGGAATGCGCTCTGCAGCGCTTCGATGCTCCCGTCGGTGGATCCGTTGTCGACGACGATCGCCTCCCAGGCGACCGACGGGGGGTTGTCATACAGGGACCGCACGCAATTGACGAGTTCCTGACCCGAGTTCCAGGCCACGATGACGACGCTGAGCTCGGGGGTGTCTTGGGAGGACGTGCCCATCGCGTCTACATTAAGCAACCGTGTCTGCGGAAACCCCGCTTCCGGACGAGCCGCACCTGCAGCTGAGGACAGACGAGGTGGCCTCTCGTGGACTCGGGGACGAGATCGTCGCGCTGGACCTGCGCAGCTCGACCTATCTCTCCACGAATCCGGCGGGGACGACGCTCTGGCGCGAGCTTGAGCGCGGCACTACGCGAACGCAGCTCGTGCGCGCGCTGCTCGATGAGTTCGAGGTCACTCCCGAGCGTGCCGGAGCCGACGTTGACACATTCCTGGCGGATTGCCGCAGCCGTGGGCTGCTGGCTGAGGATCCATCGCAAGGCGAGGCTGAGTCGGGCTGACCGCTGAGCACCTGGGAACCTACGGGTTCCGGATCACGGGACTGGATGCGGTTGCGGGAGAGCTCTCGGAGGTGCCCGCATCCTGGCCGCACCTACACGTCGAGTTCGCGAGCACCACGCATGAAGATAAAGAGCCACCAGGCACCATCCACATTGACGCCGACCACGCCGAGCTCTCGCTCCTGGACGGCGACCGGATCGAGGTTCAGCGCGACCCGCTCGTCATACGCTTCATGACCTCGGAGCCCGTTCCCGCAGCCGCGATCCTTCACCCCTTCCTAGGCCTGCCCGCCTCGATCGCCAGCCGCTGGCTCGGCCGGTTCTCGATGCACGGCGGCGCGTTTGCCCACGCGGGGCGCGCGTGGGCGCTACTCGGAGGTCAGGGATCCGGAAAGAGCTCATCGCTTGCCCATCTGCTGGGCGAGGGGCACCCGGTCCTGAGCGACGACATTCTGATCATCCGCGGGACGACTGTGTTCAGCGGCCCGCGCTCGGTCGACCTGCGCGCGGATGCGGCGGGGCTGGGCGGCGAGCCGCTGGGGTTCGTCGGGAATCGGCAACGGTGGCGGCTGCGGGCGTCAGACTGCCCGCCGTCGCTGCCGCTCGGAGGCATGTTTCACCTGGTGTGGGGCGATCAGATCGGGGTGAAGCCGCTCCAACCGAAGGATCGGCTGCAAGCGCTCGTCAATAGCACCGTGTTGCGCCCTGAGGAGCGCGAGGCTGAGCAACTCTTGGCGCTTGCCGCCCTGCCGGCGTGGGAATGCTCGCGACCAGCGGATCTGGGAGACCTAGAACAGGTTGCTGCGCGGCTGCTGGCGGCGCTGCCCGGCGCGGGCTAGGTGCAGGGAACCGGGACCAAGCTCCCGATCACGTTGGGATTTTGGCCACTGAAGGCGTCTGGAGTCTGGCCAATCTTGTTGTAGCACTGGTTGGTCAGTTCAGCGAGCGTCCCCAACTCGCGAATCACCGGTGCCTCGTAGTCCTTTTTCATCTTCTCCGTGCCTCCCTGGATTTGTCCAGACTTGTAGCAAATAACGCATAGCTACGCAAAACCTTTTGAACCTTTTTCAGACCCAGGACCTGCTTCGCCGACGCTGTGCAGCCAGGCCAGCTGCAGCAGCAGCGTCGTACGGAAATCAGGTGCGTCGCGGTTGACCTCGCGCTTGAGCAGCTGGATGTCCACAGAAATGGGGTCGACGCCGCTCCCATCCCAGCCGGCGACGAAGTCCCGGACCGCCGGCCCCCAAACGGCGCCGCTGAACGACGCCTTGGTCGGGCGGCTGATAGCGCGCTCGGGCAGGAGGTCGCCGCACAGCCAGTGCATGGCGTCCGTGCGGCTCGGGAAGCCGCGCCGGCCGCCCGCGACGGTGAGCTCCGCGAGCACTTGCGGATCCGTCAGCGGGCTCACGATCTCGACATCGAAATCGCTGCCGATCAGCGCGAGCGATCCCACGCTCGCGCCATATGCCCGGCTCTCATACCAGTAGCGGAGTGCCCCGTCCCACCTGTATGGACAGCCGATCTCTTCGCGCGCCAGGGCTCGGTAGACGCGGTTTCGCCCAGCGCCCGTGAGCCAGCCGTAAGAGCCAGGCGCGTGCCTGCGAAGCCAGATCGTCTGTCGTGCGCGCCTGGGAAGGCAGCCCACGGCGAGCTGTCTGGGGCCGCGGCGCGGGGCACTGGTGCCGAACAACTCGTCCCCGCCGGCCCCCGTCAACACTGTTCCACCTCTAGCCACCTCGCAGATCGGCCGGTGCATGTAAGCGTTACTGGGCCAGAGCAGCCCATGTGTGCGTAGCGCGTAGGTGGCCGCTGGGCCAAGCACGTCGAGTTCGTGGTGCAGCTCGAGCGCCTCCGTGTTGACAACATCCAGGTGCTCGAGCACCAGCTCCTGCCATTCCGTCTCCTCGGTATCTGGCGCGCCGGGGAAGCGCATGATCACCGGTGTGGGGAGAGGAAGGCCGTGCCGTCGAGCTGCGTCACTCGCCAACGCGAGGATGGCGCTGGAATCCCGTCCTCCTGAGAAACTGACGACACACGGCTCCCTCGACAAAGCCGTGACCAGCACGCCGTCCAGGGCTGCGCGGACGCCGCGTCCAGCTGGCCGCGGGAGCGGCTCCACGCCAATATCCGGCCCCAACATGGTGCTCGCCAGCACCTCTAGCTCGTTGGGACGCGGAACCTGCCTGCCGATCACTGCTTCTGTGCTACCGCCCACACGAAGCTGCGCAGCTCATGGAGCTCTCAGCACTCCCGGATCTGGAGTGGCACGCGATTTCAGGCCCTGCCCGGAACCGTCGCGGCGCAGATGCTGGCTTCGCGGCGGCGCTGGGACTGCCCGGGTTAGGCGGAGACCGAGCCTAGGGCGCGTTAACCAGGCTCCCGATCACCTGGTTATTGGTCAGTTGGCTGAAGGCATCTGACGCGCTGCCAACCTTGTTGAACGACTGGCTGGTCAACTCAGCGAGCGATCCAAGCTCACGGATCGTCGGCGCCTCGTAGTCCTTCTTCATCCGATTCTCTCCCGCTTAGTGCTGCGTACCTGGAGTGGGTCCCAGGCTCTTGTACCAGATTAATCGCGGTTGGGCAATTTCTCTTCGACGTTTTTGGACCAGAAGGATTCCCTAGCCGATGCCTGCGGCAGTCTGTTGCAGCAACAGCAACATACGGAAGCCGGTCAATCAACTTATGCTTCTTCTTTCAGGCGTGGCACGTCCGCGACCGCGCCACCGCGCATACATAACCCGTCGTGGGCTCGGCGGCTCCAACGATCTCGTAGCTCTCGAGACTGAGCCCAGCCTCCTCGATTTCCGATGCCATTTCCAACCGGGTGAATACGTGCAACCGGTTGGGGGCCAGAGTGTCGCCCAGCTCGATCGGCCTTCCAGCCCGAAGCCGCCGCAGAGCTCCGGCAATACGCGACGTAAGGCGGAAGCTCCGCCCGTGCGTCTGCCTGGCAAAGGACGAGAGCATCACTGGGCCGTCGCCCGCGACCGCTGCACCGGCATCACGCAAGAACGTGACCCGCTGCTCTCGCCAGGCGATCAGCGAGTAAGCCCCCCAACCCAGCAGCACGCCCTCACCACGCGCCTCCAGCGGGAAGCGGTCGCGTGGCATCTCGCGGAGCCGGTCCGGATAACCGTGCTCCGCGAGGAATGACTGGGCGTAGGCGCACAGGTCAGGATGGGACTCGTAGCCGATCGCGTCGAACCCCATCCTCAGGAGTTCCAGCACCTCGCGGCCACCGCCGCAGGCAATCACGACGATGCTCGAGCCCGCGCGGAAGCTCCGGCCGATTGCCTCTCGCTCCCAGTCAAATAGACCACGCTCGTTCCACGCGTCGCTGCGGTATGTGTTATCGCTGCGGTAGTAGTGCTCGTCGAGCTCGCGCAGCTGCGACTCCGAGAGCAGTCCGAGCCAGATTCCGCCGAGCATGGCGTGCAAGGCTCGGCCCATGCCGCCCGGCACCCGGCCGCCGGCGAGCACGGTCCGCATCGCCATGTCCACGATCAATCCCGATATTGGCTCGCCTGCAGCTCGAACAGCTCGGCGTAATACCCGCCCGCGGCCATCAGCTCCGAGTGGTCCCCCTGCTCTTGAATGCGCCCGTCGCGCAACACATATATCCGGTCCGCCGTACGAGTCGACGCGAAGCGGTGGGAGATCAGCAGGACACCGCGCCCGGCAAACAGCCGGTGCATGCTTGCGTAGAGTTCTGCCTCCGCCCGCGGGTCGAGGGAGGCTGCGGGCTCGTCCAGGATCACCATCGGCGCGTCGCGGAAGAACAGCCGGGCCAGCGCGACACGCTGCCACTGGCCGCCAGAGAGGTCACTGCCACCGAAGTAGGCCGGCCCCAGGATCGTGTCGTAGCCGTGCCGGAGTCCGCCCAGCGTGTCGTGTATTCCCGCTTCACGTGCGGCGAGCTCCACGGCCGCTCGGTCGTGGAACCGAGCGTGATCGCCCAACGCGATGTTGTCGTGCGCGGGCAGCAAGTAGCGCATGAAGTCCTGGAAGACCACCGAGATGTGCCGCCGGAGCTCGGCCGGGTCCAGCGTGGCGATGTCATCGCCGTCCCAGGCCACTACCCCGCGTGAAGGGGCGTATAGCCCCGCTAAGAGCTTGGCGAATGTCGTCTTGCCGGAGCCGTTCTCGCCGACCAGCGCGACAACCTCGCCGCGCCTTAGCACGAGCGAGGCATCGATCAGGCTGGGCCGCGTGCGGCTGGGGTAGGTGAAGCTGATGTGGTCCGCGATGAGCGCGTCCGGCGCCCGCGACTCTAGGCGGCGCCGCGATACGACACCGCCCTCAGGCGTCTCAGTGACAAAGTTGACGTAGTCCTCGAGATACAGCGAGTTCTCGTAGAGCCCAGCCGAGCTGCCGGCGATGCCGTGCAGGCGTCCTCCCAGGAGGACCATCGCCCCGGCGGCCGATCCGGCGGTGGACAGCGACATCCGCCCACTTGTCACAAACCAGACGAGCAGTACGATCGCTCCTGCGCTGAGCAGAGCGGTTGCGACCTCGCCGACCAGCGCGATCCGCTGACGCTTGAGCAGCGCTTCGCGTACCTCTTCCAGCAGCCCGCGAAACACCGCGTCGTGCCGATCGGCGAGGAAGGATGCGATCCCGAAGGCACGGAGCTCCTGGGCCGGCTGCTTGGTGGTCAGGAGCTCGAATAGGTACTCACGCATCCGCAACCGCTCGGTTTGTTCGACTGTCTGCCGGTAGGTGAGACGCCCTGCGCGCTTGGTGGCAAACCAGACTGGGATGTAGGCGACGAGCACGAGCAGGCAGAAAAGGGGCTGTATGACCAGCAGTGTGACTGCGATCGCCGCGATCCCCAGGGTCGCCCCCGCGGCGCCGAGGAGGGCCTGGACCATCATCGTCGGGCGGCTCCCGGCAGCAAGCTGCGCGCGGTGAAGCCGGTCGTAGAACCCGGGCGAGTCGTACGTGATGAGATCGACGCTGCTCGCCTTTCGGACCACAGCATCGGTGGCCTGGCGGGCGACCAGTTGGCCCAGTAGCCGGCTGCGCAGACCGAGCACCGCGTTGCTAATGCCGACCACCGCGGTCACGGCGACCAGAGCCGCCAGCGGCGTTAACAGCCCGCTGAAAGAGTGCGAGTTGCCCACGAGGCGTGCGAGCAGCTGCCTCAGCAGCAGAAGTTGCGCGGCTGCGCCACCGGCTGACAGCGCCTGCAGGGCGATTACCTCGATCAGCTCACGCCGGGCTGCCTCCCACACCAGACGGAACGAGATCCTGACGAGACGCGGAAACCGGCGCAGCCGCTTTTTTTGCGGCGTGAAGTACTCCTGCAGCGTGAATTCGTCGGCGGGCGGCTCGACCCCGATCGTCTCCGGATCTGCCTCGGTTGCCGTCAAAGCGTCACCAAATGGCTGTAGCCGTCGAGCGCAGGCGTCAGTAGCGGCCGGCCCTTGAGCTCAATCCAGGCGTGTGCTTCGAGCTCGAGCGTGCCGCCCTTCTGGACCGCGATCACCAGCTCACTGTGTGCACCGCGCCTCTCGAGCAGACGCAGCAGGACGAGCGAGCGCATGAGACAGCGAGAGTCGAAGGGCAGTGGGTCGAGAACCCGGACGACGACATCCCCGAGCTTCTTGCCCTCATGGTCCACATCGCCGAGCGGCCCACGCACGAGCCAGTTTCGGCTTGGCGCTCGGAGACGCTCGACGAGATCGGGCAGCGTGCCATTCCGGAAGGCGGCCCTAATGCGCGCGTACACGAGGAGGATCTCCACGCCGAGCCGTGCCTTCGCCATCAGTCGTAGCTGATCGGCTTGACCCACCTCTGGCCGAGGATTCCGGTAGACGCCGTCCACGGTGGCATCGGGGTTGACACGATCCATGCACCTGGAAATTTAGTCCTAGTCGGCGGGGCCGAAAGGGCGCTGGAGGATGGCGTCGAAAAGGTTGTGCATCTCTTGGTGGGCGAAGGCACCCAGGCCAGACGAATTTCGTGCTGCTCGAAGGTTCTTGTGAAAGCGGTCGAAGCCCCAACGCGTTAGCTCGACATGGCGATGCTCAAGGGCCTGATCCTCGCTGCCACCCGTTCGGAGGACGACGATCTCGTCTACCGGCTCCAGGGTCGCTCGCGCTACGCCATGCAGCTCGCCAACCGGGCGCTGGTCCGTTATGCGGCCGAGGCTCTGTCTGCGTGCGGAGTCCGCGACGCCGCAGTCGTCGTCTCGCCGGGGACGATGGACGACGTGAAGGCGGCGATCGGGGGCGGTGCATTTTTCGATCAGGGGTTCCGCTACCTCGAGCTGCCCGAGACGGCCACCGTCGCCGAAGCCCTACTTGCGGCCCATCAGGAGTTGGGGGGTCACCCGCTCGTGATCCACTCTGGGGACGCGATCGTCAACGGCGGACTCGCGGCGGCGGTAAAGCAGTTTGAGCGGTCGCCCCACGACGTGCTGCTGCTCTCCGAGCCGTCTCACTGCTATCCGGGGCTGGCTCTGGCCGGCGTGCGGGGGGCGACTCGGACCCACGAACCCTTCCGCGATCCCGAGCACGTGGCTCCTGCCGCGATTCTCTCCGCCGAGGTCCTGCGGCAGCTCGAAGATCTCGACGCCGACACCGCCACCGTAGGCGGTACCGTGGCCGCTCTCGCGGAGTCAGGAGTGCGGATTGGCGGGATACCGCTCGATGGGTGCTGGATCTACGCGCCGGACTACTCGCACCTCCTCGAGGCCAACCGGATGATTCTCGACGAGCTTCCGCACATGCCTGTCGAGGCGGAGCTCGATGGCGTGAAGATCGAGGGGCGCGTCGCGATCCACCCTGAGGCTCGGCTCGAGCGCACGACAATCCGCGGCCCTGCCGTGATCGGCGGTGCCGCCACGCTGAGCGATACGTTCATTGGGCCGTACACGGCGATCGGCGCCGGCGCGCGACTCGAGGGGGCGGAGCTCGAGCATTCGATCGTGCTCGAGGGTGCGGTTCTGCGTAATCTCGGCCAGCGAGTCGAAGCGAGCGTGATTGGGATGGAGGCCGAGATCTCGCGGGATTTCGGAATGCCGACTGCGTTGCGGCTGCAGATTGGCCGCCGCTCGTCGGTGACGGTTGCCTGAGCGGCCGATCAACGCAAAAGAAAGTGGCGCGATAGCGCGTTAGGTCGGCATGCGCTTTCGCCGCCTGAAGCGCCCAGTTTCTTATTCGATCATCTTCACCGAGAGCCGGGTCGCAGATCAGCCACGTCAAACCGCCACCGTGTGGCTACCGGCGGACTGGGTCCAGGAGGCGACGACAAGTCCGAGCGCAGCCCCGACGAAAGCCGAGCCTTCGCAATGGCTTCCGCGGGAGAACACGGAGGGCCAGAGGCCCGCGTCCGTCGAGCCGACGCCCAGGGCCAGCACAGTCGCGTCCGTCCCTGTCGAGCCGACGCCGAAGGCCAGCACGGTCGCGTCCTCCCCCGTCGAGCCGGCGCCCAGGGCCAGCACGATGGCCGTTTTCTCGGCTGCGCGCTCCGAGCGCACCCGCCGGATCCAGCTGCGCAGAGTTGTAGGTACCGCGTCACTGGTTGCCGTGGTGGCGGTCCCCGCGGTGGCGGTCCCGCGGCTGATTGCCGGTTCCGGAAGTGTAAGTCGCCCTGCTCAGGGCCCTGTGGCGGCGCGGACGTCGCACGCCGACCCGTTCGTCGCTCGTGCGGCGCATCGCGCCCACGCCGCGCCGTCCCGACGAGCCGCACGCCACACGCTGTCCGCGCCCGTGGTCAGGACAGCGGTCGTTACTTCGACGCCCGTACGGAGGGTTAGGGCGGCCCAACCGGTCAGGACTGCTTCGGTCAAGACGCGCTCCACCCAGCCGCGCAGTGTCTCTCCGCCCACCCGGGGTACAGACCGGGTAGCAGCTCCGGGCAAGGCATCCAGCACGATGGCCAAATCGGGCGGAAGTGGCGGATCGGGTTCGAGCGGTTCGAGCTCCGGATCTCCGTCGGTCCCGGCGCCCGCACCGGTCACCGTGGTGCAGCAAGCGGTCAACACGGCCAACGCGGTAGTTTCGAAGATTCACGGTCCGTAGGTCCGCCTCGTTCGGCGGGGTGGTGGAGCGAGCTCAGTACTCGAACGGAAGCTCGCGCACGATCTCCCGCAGCAGTGGCGCCGTGGCATCGCGGTTTGAGACGACGAGCGTGAGGCTCTCCGGCCATTCGATCGCCACATCGGGGTCGTCGTAGCGAAAGCCCCGCTCGGTCTCGCTTGCGTAGTAGTTGCTCTGCTTGTAGATCACGTCGGCCATCTCCGACACGACACAGAAGCCGTGAGCGAAGCCGATGGGGCAGTAGGCGATCCTCATGTTTTCGTCGCTCAGCTTGAAGGCCTCCCACTCGCCGAACGTCGGCGAGCCGCGGCGGATGTCCACGACGACATCGAGAATCTCGCCGTACGCACAACGCACGAGCTTCGCTGCGCCAGCCCCGATCTGAAAGTGCATGCCGCGGACGACTCCGCGCCGAGAACGCGAATGGTTGTCCTGGACCATCTCCTCGGGGATGCCGAGATCCGCGAAGGCCGCGCGCCGGTAGGTCTCGCAGAAGAACCCGCGGGGGTCGCCGAACACGGCCGGCTCGATCAGCATCGACCCTTCTAGGCGGGTGTCGAGCTGGCGCACAGCCGGCAGCCTACGCATCTGGCCTCGTCCCGCGCCGTGAGCTCGCTCATCGCCGCTAGCGGCCTGAATCCTGATCTGTCATCGTGTGACGCGGGCGCGCAGCGGCCGTAGTGAGGTCGAAGCGCACACACGGACGAAGGGAGAGGGGCGTGTACAGATTCTCTTGGGCGCTGGCCTTGCTCGCCGGCGTCGCGATGTTCGGCGCCGCACCCGCGGCGGCTGACACGACTACGCAGACGCTGAGCGTGATCGGCAACGGGAAGGTGTTCGTGACACCGGATGTGGCCGATCTATCGGTCTCCGTGACGCGGAAGGCATCGAGCTCACGGCAGGCGCTGTCTGAGGCCAACCGGCGGACCGACAGGATCGTGCATGCCGTCGAAGCGCTCGGTATCCCTGGCCGAGACATCCAGACCCAGTACGTCAACGTGTCCTCGTTCAGCCACAAGCACCACAAGCGCTGGTCGGCCAACGAGTCGCTCGGAATCCACATCACGAACGTGAAGCTGGTGGGGTCGGTGATCGACACCGCCACGCATGCTGGGGCCAGTAACGTGAACGGCCCGAGCTTCTCGTTCAGCAATCCCTCGGCTGGGATGGAAGCCGCCACGCGAGCGGCGATCGCCGATGCGCAGGCGCGGGCGGACGACGCCGCTGCGGCCATCGGCTACAAGGTGACAGGAGTCCAGTCCATCGATCTCAACCCACAGAGCGAGGTTGTGACTAGTTCGGCCGGCACCTCGGTCCCTGCCCCCTCCAAGGCTCCTTCCGCCAGCACGCCGACGCAGATCAATCCCGGCACCGTGGAAGTCGACGCTCAGGTGGCGATTGTGTTCACGATCGCACCCGCCTGACGCTCAGCCGCGCAGTGGATCTAGGTTGAGTCGGGTGCTCCTTCGGCGCCCCTGTCCTTGACGCACGTCGCCCGGTGGACCTCCTCGGTCAGCGCGCTGAGCTTTTCCGCCAGCTCGTGGATCTGCTGGGTGATGTCGGTGTTCTTCTGGAGCAGGTCGAGCTGAAACTTGGCCAGCTCGTCGCGATGCTTGGCGGCCGCCTCCTCGTTTGCCTTGTCGGTCCGCGTCTGGGCTTTCTGCGCGATGATCACGAGCGCACCCGTGTAGAAGGCGACCGCGGAGAACACAAGGTTGAGGAGGATGAACGGCGCGGGATCGAACCCCTTCCCGTTCAACAGCCCGCTCCAGGAGTTGCTCAGGAAATGGATCACATGATTGGTGCCAACCCAGGCGACGATGATGGCCGAGCTGACGAGGAGAAAGCCGACCGTTCCCATGCCGCTTGCCACCCCCTCCGACATGCGCTCCATGAAGCTGCTCCCTCCCGCATAGGGGGACGGATTAGCGCCCGCGCGTTGATAGTGGGAGTGGTGTCGAAGCGGGTCGTTGTCAGTCATCCGATCTCCTCTTCTCGTTCGCGGCTGCGCGTTGCCGCGGCTACGGTAACCGCAGCTCGTGACGCGATCGCGAAGACAGGCCTCACGCGGGGCACAGCCTGTACGCTCGCGCTCCTCGCCGCCGCGTGCGGTTCCCACGGCGCGAGCAAGTCTCACGCCGCCCAGATCCTCACGAGCAGCTGCATCGCGACCGGCGCGCCGGGCCACCCCGTGAACCAGTCCTGTGATGTGGTCTTGAGCGACGGTCGCCGGTTCAGCTGCCGCCGAGCGCCGAGCGGGCCCAGCCCGAGCGACCTCCGAGCGGCGGGCTGCAGCAGGCACGGCTCGGTGACGCTCACACCCGCCGAGCGAGTCACATACCGGGCTGTGGATCGCGCTCGCGAGTGCCTGCGCGCTGCGGGCCTCCGAGCCTACGGGGCGCCGGTTCTGCCCGCGCGTCCCCAGTCGCCCGACGGCGAGGTCGAGATCGGCTCGAATCACCCCACGTTCATCGGCTTCTACTCGAGCGCCCCCAAAGCCCGCCGCCTGGAGCCCTCGATCCGTAGCAACGCGAAGCGGTTCCACGGCGAGGTTGAGCGTCGCGGCACGGTGACGATCATCTGGACCGCCTCGCCCGCGGCGGGGCTGCGCCGCACGGTGCAGGCCTGCGTGTTTACAGGTTGACCGCCACGTATTTGGTCTCGAGGTACTCCTCGATCCCCTCGGGACCGCCTTCGCGACCGAAGCCTGACTGCTTGATGCCGCCGAAAGGCGCGGCGGGATTGGAGACCATGCCCTGGTTGAGTCCGACCATGCCGGTCTCGAGCCCTTCGGCGACGCGGAGCGCGCGCTTGAGGTCACGGGTATAGACGTAGGCGACCAGGCCGAACTCGGTGGCGTTGGCCGCCGCGATCGCCTCGTTCTCGTCGTCGAAGGCGCGTACCGGCGCCACCGGGCCGAAGATCTCCTCCCTGAGGAGGTCAGCATCCGCGGTGACATCGGTCAGCACGGTCGGCTCGTAGAAGTAGCCGGCGCCGTCGATCGTGTGGCCACCGACGATGGCGCGCGCGCCGCGGCCGAGCGCGTCCTCGACCAGTCCGGAGACCTTCTCGCGCTGATTCTCATCGATCAGCGGCCCGACCTCGACGTCCTCCTCCGTGCCGCGTCCAACCTTCATCTCGCCCATCGCCTCGGCGAGCTTCTCGGCGAATGGCTCCATCACCGAGCCGGCGACGTGGAAGCGGTTGGCCGCAGTGCACGCCTCGCCGATGTTGCGCATCTTGGCGATCAGTGCGCCCTTGACCGCCTCGTCGATATCGGCGTCGTCGAAAACGAGAAACGGCGCGTTCCCGCCGAGCTCCATCGAGAGACGGAGCAGGTTCTCGGACGCTTGCTCCATCAGCTTGCGACCCACCTCGGTCGAGCCCGTGAAGGACAGCTTGCGAAGCCGCGGATCCGAGATCAGCGGCCCGGTCGTCTCGCCGGCCGAGGAGGCGGTGATCAGGTTGAGCACTCCCTGCGGCAGCCCCGCCTCCTCGAGGATCTTGGCCAGCATCAACATCGAGAGTGGCGTCTGCTGGGCGGGCTTGACCACCATCGTGCAGCCCGCCGCGATCGCGGGCCCGATCTTGCGAGTGCCCATCGCCAGCGGGAAGTTCCACGGGGTGATCAGCAGGCAGGGCCCGACGGGCTGCTTCATGGTCAGAAGTCGCCCCTGGCCGTTGGGGGCTATTGCATAGCGCCCGTCGATCCGCACGGCTTGCTCTGAGAACCAGCGCAGGAACTCGGCCCCGTAGGCGATCTCGGCCTTCGACTCCTTGAGCGGCTTGCCCATCTCGAGTGTCATCAGGAGCGCGAGCTCGTCGCTCCGTGCCACGATCGCCTCGAAGGCCCGGCGCAAGATCTCCCCGCGCTCACGTGGCGGGCACTTGATCCAGTCGGGTCCGGACTGGACGGACGCGTCGAGTGCTGCCTTGGCGTCCTGCGCCGACGCATCAGCCACCTCGCAGATCGTCTCGCCCGTGGCGGGATCCTCGACAGGGAGTGCGCCCTTGGACCCGTCGCGCCATTCCCCGCCAATGAAAAGCTGCTTGGGAACCTGGTCGACGACGCGCTGCTCTTCGGTGGAGGTGATGGTGGTCATGGCTAAAACCTACCCAGGGCGCGACAGTCGCCATCATTACTGCGTGGCCACATTCGAGATCCGCCATCACGACCCTCACCCGCTCGCGCGGTCAGCTGCGGTTCGGAGTGGGCGAGAGGTTGATCCCCGCACACGGGAAGACGGCCGCAGGATGACCATGAGCGAGCGGCTGGCCCACGGCATCCAGCTCTCGCGTGCTGCGTCGCGGATTCGGGGAGCCGTCTCCGGTGTCTCGCCTCGCCAGCCGTGAACGAGGCTTCTTCGGAGTTCGTCCCGGAGCGGATCTTTGCGGCCCTTGCGCAGGCGAGGGTCCAGTACGTCGCGGTGGGCGCGTTTGCCTTGATCGCCCACGGCGTTGTGAGAGCCACAGAGGATGTCGACATCGTGCCGGGGCCCGAGGCCAGCAACCTAGCCCAGCTGGCGGGCGCCATCACGGCGCTTGAAGGCAGGCCTCATGGTGAGCCCCAGACGCCGGTCACTCCCGAGCTTCTGGCCCGCGACGCAAACATGCGCTTCATTACCGAAGCCGGGCAGCTCGACGTCCTGTGTGCCGAGCCGTACCGTCGGATGTTCGCCGACCTCTACGAGCGCTCGATCGAGGCAGAGGTCGACGGCGTGCCGATCCGTGTCGCCTCGCGCAACGACCTGATCCGGCTAAAGGCAGGCACGGGCCGAGATCGAGACATCCTCGACATCGGCGATCTCCTCGCGCTCGAGGAGTGAGGCCCGAGCCTCGAGCTATGCCGCCTGGGCGAGGCTCGCGGGCTCGAGCGCAATCCCCAGGACCTCGTCCATCGCCATGGCGAAGTGGAACTGCATCGCTTCGCGCACCTCCTCAGGCACATCGTCGAGGTCGCCGCGATTGCGCTCGGGCAGGACCACATCGGTCAAGCCGGCTGCATGGGCGGCTAGCACTTTCTGCTTGACCCCGCCGATCGGCAGCACCCGACCTTGCAGCGTGATCTCCCCGGTCATCCCGACCGTGTGCTTGACCGGCCGGCCCGAGAGGAGCGAGGCAAGCGCCGTCGTCATCGTGATGCCGGCACTCGGTCCGTCCTTGGGAATCGCGCCGGCGGGCACGTGAACGTGGAAGGCACGGTCCTCGAACGCGCCGGGCTCGATCCCGAGCTCGTCCGCGTGACCGCGCACATACGAGAGCGCGATCTGCGCCGACTCCTTCATCACGTCGCCGAGTTGTCCGGTCAGGATTAGGCCGGCGCCACCCACGCCACCGTTGGCACCCTTATCCATCCCCGTCGCCTCAATGAACAGCACATCGCCGCCCGTGCCGGTCACGGCCAGGCCAGTGGCCACACCGGGGACCGCCGTGCGGATCGCGGACTCCTGGAAGTGGCGTTGGCGACCGAGCGCCTCGCGGATCTGATCGAGATCGATCACGACCGGCGCCTTCGCGTTGCCCGAGGCGACGTTGGTCGCGGTCTTGCGGAGCAGAGTGCCAATTTCGCGCTCGAGCTGCCGAACGCCGGCCTCGCGCGTGTACTCGGTCGTGATCGTGTCGAGCAGTTCGTCGGTGATCTCAACTTCCTCCGGCTTCAAGCCGTTTCGCTCGATCTGGCGTGGCCAGAGGTAGCCACGTGCGATCGCGACCTTCTCGGAAGTCGTATAGCCGTCGAATCGGATCACTTCCATGCGATCGAGCAGGGGACCGGGGATCGTGTCGGCCACGTTTGCCGTCGCGATGAACAGCACACCGCTCAGGTCGAGCTCGACGTCGAGGTAGTGATCGCGAAAGCTGTGGTTCTGCGCCGGATCGAGAACCTCGAGTAGAGCCGCGCTTGGGTCACCGCGCCAGTCGGCGCCGACTTTGTCGACCTCGTCGAGCATGATGACAGGGTTCATCGTCCCGGCATCCCGCAGGGCACGGACCAAGCGGCCCGGAAGGGCTCCGATGTAGGTCCGCCGGTGCCCCCGGATCTCGGCCTCGTCGTGTACGCCGCCCAGCGACATGCGGACGAACTCGCGGCCGGTGGCTCGTGCGATCGACTCGCCGATCGATGTCTTTCCGGTGCCAGGGGGCCCGATCAGGGTGAGGATCGCGCCCGAGCGCTTGTCCTCGGTGATGCCGCGCTCCTGGCGGAGCTTCTTGACCGCGATGTACTCGACTATCCGCTTCTTGACGTCGTCGAGGCCCGCATGGTCGGCGTCGAGCACTTCGCGCGCGTGCTCGGGATCCAACCGCTCGTCGGAATGCTTGTTCCAGGGGACGGCGATCAGCCAGTCGAGATACGTCCGGATCACGCTCGATTCGGCCGTCTGCTCACCGAGGCGCTCGAGCCTCCCCAGCTCCTTCTCGGCCTGCTCCCTGACTGCCTCGGGCATGCCGGCCTCTTCGATCTTCGTCCGGTACTCCTCGACCACGGAGGCGTCGTCCTCGCCGAGCTCCTTGCGGATCGACTCCATCTGCTTGCGCAGGAAGTAATCGCGCTGCTGCTTCTCGGCGCCGGACTCGACGTCCTCGCGGATCCGCTTGCGAACCTGGAGCTCGGCGAGTCGCTCGCGCTGATAGCCCAGGGCAAGCTCGAGCCGTTCCGTGACGTCCAGCGTCTGGAGCAGATTGATCTTCTGCTCAAAGCTCAGGTCCGGCGAGTAGCCGCTCGTGTCGGCGAGCGTCCCGGGCTCAGTGATCGCGCGCACGAAGGCGGCGATCCGGCCGTCATCGCCACGCAGCGCGAGGATCTCCTCGACGACGGCGCGATACTCGCGCTCGAGGTTGCGCGTCCGGCCGTCGACCGGCACCTCGTCGGGCCGCTCCTCGACCTCGACGTAGAGGCGGCCGTCCGGAAGCGTGTGAGCCGCTCCGGCGACACCACGGTGCAGCCCCTGGAGCGCAACGGCCCGGGCACCGCCAGGCAACCGGACGCGGTCGGCGACCTCGGCGACCGTGCCAACGTTGGCGAAATCGGCCCCGCGTCGAGGCACGAGCAGCACCCGGTCCTCCTCGCCCGCGTCCACGGCCAGAGTCACCGACATGCCGGGGAAAACCACCACGTCGTCGAGCGGAACGAGAAAAAGCCGGCTGGAAATGGTTTCTTGGGGCGAAGGCACTAGTTCTTCACTTTCAGTAGGTGCTTACTTTTGATAAGTAAGGATATCATGCAGGACGCCGGTCCTGGCGCAAGATCTAAGCGTTCCTCACTGAGATTAGCGACATCCACGCGCGTACCTGGGGACACCACGCACGTACCAGCGATTTGGGATCATCTGCTGGCATGACGAGCAGACCCGCCTCTGAAGACGAAGCGCACGATGTACTCGCTGCCGAGGCGTTCGCGGTTCCCGCGGCCGATCCCGACCTGCGCCGGATTGATTCAAGCCGAGTGCCAGCTGATCCGAGCGGCATCCCGGAGGCGCACGACGTTCTGGCCGCGGACGAGTTTGCGTTTCCAGCTCCGTCGCGGGGTTCTGCGTCGGGCGCGGCCGGCCGGCGTTCGCGGTCGCGGCTGGCCGCGGCCACCGCGGCGACTGCGAGCTTTGCCGGTGCCTTGCTGCTTCGGGCCCGGCGGCGCGGCTGAAGCTAGCGCCGCCGCGGCGGCATCAGGTCCGTGATCGTCCCGACCTCGCTCTCGGCGGCAAAGGCGATGGTTTCAGTGAGCGTGGGGTGGGGGTGGACCGTGAGCGCGAGGTCCTCGGCCTCGGCGCCCATCTCGATCGCGTGCACGGTCTCCGCTATCAGCTCGCCCGCGCCGACTCCGACCAGCCCGGCTCCGAGCAGCCGCCGGCTTCCCGGTTCGAATAGGAGCTTGGTCAGCCCCTCGTCGCGCACGAGGGTAAGGGCACGGCCCGATGCGGCCCACGGGAAGACAGCTTTCTCGTAGGCGGTCTCCTGTTGGCGGGCGACCGCCTCGGTCAGCCCCGTCCAGGCAACCTCCGGGTCGGTGTAGGCGACGGCCGGGATCGCGCGGGGGTCGAACTGCGCCGCTTTGTCACCGGCGATCACCTCGGCCGCAATCTTGCCCTCGTGCGATGCCTTGTGCGCGAGCATCGGCCCGCCGACCACGTCGCCGATCGCGTGGATCGACGGGACATTCGTGCGCAGCTGGCGATCCACCGGGATGAAGCCGGCGTCGTCGACGTCGACGCCCGCGGCCCGCGCGCCCACCTTGTGTCCATTGGGTTGCCTTCCGACCGCCACCAGCACCAGGTCGAAAGAAGCGCTCTCGCCACTTGAGAGCTCGACTTTGACGCCGCTCTTCTGGGACTTTACGGCCGTCACCTTCGTGCCGAGATGGATCGCGTCGTAGCGCCCAGCGATTCGTTTGCGAAGCGGCTCGACGAGGTCAGCGTCGCAACCGGGAATCAGCTGGTCCATCAGCTCGACGACGGTCACGCGGGAGCCAAGCGCGTCGTACACCGCTGCCATTTCGAGCCCGATGATCCCGCCGCCGATCACGAGCAGTCGCCGCGGCACCTCGGCGAGCACAAGCGCCCCGGTCGAACTTACGACTCGCGGATCTTCAGGGAGATCTGGGAGCCAAGCCGCCTCGGAACCCGCCGCGATGATGCAGTTGGCAAACGAGATCGTGCGATCGCCCACCGAAACGCTGTGAGGACCGGTCAGCTGCGCCTCGCCCCGCACGACCTCGACCTTGCGCTGCTTGGCCAGCGAGGCAAGCCCGCCGGTCAAGCGGTCGACGACCGACTGCTTCCACTCCTGCAGGGCGGCGACGTCGACCTTCGGTCTGCCAAACGAGATCCCCCGCTCCGCCATCTCGTCTGCCTCCGAAATGACTCGAGCGGCGTGCAACAGCGCCTTTGACGGAATGCAGCCCACGTTGAGGCATACGCCACCGAGCGTGGGATAGCGCTCGACGAGCGCCACGCTCATCCCCAAGTCCGCGGCCCGGAACGCGGCTGTGTATCCGCCAGGACCGGAGCCAATCACGACGACATCGAAGTCGTAGGCCCCTGATTCCGGAGGCGAGGAGGCGGCCGGCGAGCCGGCCAATCGCGTTCCATCGCTTTCGCGGTCCGGAGCCGCGGAAATAGCCCTGGCCGGCTCGGCGGGCGCCTCCTCGCCCTCCTCGAGCGCCAGCAGGAGGCTGCCCTCGGACACGCGGTCGCCGATCTTGACGCCGAGCTGTTTCACGACACCCGCCACGGGAGCCGGGACATCCATCGTCGCCTTGTCGGACTCGAGCGTCACCAGCGGGTCCTCGATCGCTACCTCGTCGCCGGGCGCGACGTGGATCTCGATCACCGGAACGTCCGTGAAGTCCCCGATGTCGGGGACGCGGACCTCGATCACAGGAGCGCTTCTCGGAGGTCGGACAGCACCCCGGCGAGATATACGACGAAGCGCGCGGCCGCGGCGCCGTCGATCACTCGGTGGTCGTAGGAGAGTGACAGCGGGAGCATCAGCCCGGGTACGAACTGATCGCCGTCCCACACCGGCTTGATCGCCGAGCGCGAGACGCCGAGGATCGCCACCTCAGGAGCGTTGATGATCGGTGTGAACGCGGTTCCGCCGATGCCCCCCAAGGACGAGATCGTGAAGGTCGCACTCGAGATGTCGCTTGGGCCGAGCTTGCCCTCGCGCGCCTTGCCGGAGAGCTCGGTCAGCTCGCGGGCGATCTCCAGCAGCCCCTTCTGGTCGGCCGCTTTGATCACCGGCACCACCAGGCCCTCCGGCGTATCAGCGGCGAATCCGATGTTGTAGTAGCGCTTGAGGATCAGCTCCTCGCCGTCGAGCGAGGAGTTGAAGTCGGGGAAGCGCTTGAGCGCCGCGACGCAGGCCACCACAAGGAAGGAGACCATCGTCACCTTCACGCCCTCGGACGCGTGCTGCTCGTTGAGCCTCTTGCGCCACGCCTCGAGCTCCGTGATGTCGGCCTCGTCGTGCTGGGTGACGTGGGGGATGAGTGCCCAGTTGCGGGCCAGGTTGGGCGCAGAGATCCGTTGGATTCTCGTACGCGGAACGCGCTCAGTAAGGCCCTGCTTTGCGAAATCGAGTGAGGGCCAAGCGGCAAGCCCAGACATGGCAGGGCCGACCCCGGGGCCGGCGGCCGAAGGCCCAGCCGGCCCCATCCCAACCGCTCCCTCGACGTCCTCACGAGTGATGCGTCCCTTGCGACCTGTGCCGCGCACGGCCCTCAGATCGACGGCGAGCTCGCGCGCGAGGCGGCGAACCGACGGACTGGCGTACGGGGGCGCGGGGCCATCGCTCGAGGCGCGCGATGGCGGCGGCGCCTCGGAGGCAGCCGCCACCTCGGCCTCCTCGGCGCTCTGCACCGAATCCGCAACCGCGATCGCCTCGGCGGGCTCGATCATCAGCAGAAGATCACCCTGCGAGACGTGGTCGCCGACCTTGACCGACAACTCGCGCACGATGCCGGCCAGGGGTGCCGGTACGTCCATCGTCGCCTTGTCGGATTCGAGCGTCAGCAGCGGGTCGTCGACCGCGACGGCGTCGCCGGAGGAGACGAGAATCTCGATGATCGGGACCTGCTCGAAGTCGCCGATGTCGGGGACCTCGACGGCGACGGCTTGGGCTGTGCTCATACCGTCGTCGGCATCGGCAGGTCGGGATCGATCTCGTATCGATCGATCGCCTCCTGCACCTGCCCGGCGTCGATCGTCCCCTCGTCGGCCAGCTCCTTCAGCGCCGCTACGACCACGTAGTGGCGGTCGATCTCGAAGAAGCGTCGCAGCGCGCGCCGGTTGTCGCTGCGTCCGAACCCGTCGGTTCCCAACACCCGGTAGCGCCCGGGCACCCATTGGCGGATCTGGTCGGCGAAGGCACGGATGTAGTCGGTCGACGCGATCACCGGGCCGCGCCGGCCCCGGGCGGACAGGCACTGCGCGACGTAGGACATACGCGGTTGGGCGGTGGGATGGAGCATGTTCCAGCGCTCGATCTCTGTCCCGTCGCGCCGCAGCTCGGTGAACGAGGTCACGCTCCACACGTCGGCAGCGACTCCGAAATCCTGTGTCAAGAGCTCGGACGCGGCGAGAACCTCATTGAGGATCGTGCCCGAGCCGAGCAGCTGCACGCGCGGGCCTTTTCCGGCCTCTCCCTCGCGCAACAGGTACATGCCGCGCAGGATGCCCTCCTGGGCACCGGCCGGCATCGCAGGATGGCGGTAGTTCTCGTTCATCAGCGTGATGTAGAAGAACACGTCCTCCTGTTCGCCGATCATTCGCCGCAGACCGTCCTGGACGATCACCACGACCTCGTAGGAGAACGCGGGATCGTAGGCCCGGCAGTTGGGCACGACCGAGAACAGCACGTGGCTGTGGCCGTCCTCGTGCTGGAGGCCCTCACCGTTCAACGTGGTCCGGCCAGCCGTTCCCCCGAGCATGAACCCCCGCGTGCGGTTGTCGCCGGCGCTCCACACGAGGTCTCCGACCCGCTGATAGCCGAACATGGAGTAGTAGATGTAGAACGGCACCATCGGCACTCCGTGGGTGGAGTAGGAGGTCCCTGCGGCGATGAACGACGAGATCGACCCCGCCTCGGTGATGCCCTCCTCGAGGATCTGCCCCTGGGCGTCCTCCTTGTAGAACATCAGCTGTTCGGAGTCCTGGGGCTGGTAGTGCTGGCCGAACGGGGCGTAGATCCCGACTTGGCGGAACAGCCCCTCCATGCCGAATGTGCGCGACTCGTCGGGCACGATCGGCACGATGTGGCGCCCTATCTCCTTGTCGCGCAGCAGCGCGGCGAGCACCCGGACGAATGCCATCGTGGTGGAGATCTCGCGCTCACCAGTGCCTTCGAGCTGGCCTTGGAAGAGATCGAGGGGGGGAGCCGGAAGCTCGAGGCCGGCGTGCCTGCGGCGGAGCGGAAGGCTGCCACCCAGCGCCGCTCGGCGCTCGCGTAGGTAGCGCATCTCCGGTGAATCGTCGGGCGGCTTGTAGTACTCGGCGCCCTGGACCTGCTCGTCGGTTAGCGGGAGCTCGAAGCGGTTGCGGAAGGCGAGCAGCGCCTCCTCGGTCATCTTCTTGGCTTGGTGGGTGATCATCTGGCCCTCGCCGGAGGCGCCCATCCCGTAGCCCTTGATCGTCTTGGCCAGCACGACCGTCGGCTGTCCGGTGTGGTTAGCCGCGGCGTGATACGCGGCATACACCTTCTGCTGGTCGAGACCGCCGCGGTTGAGCCGCCAGATCTCCTCATCGGTCATGTGGGATACCCGGTCCAAGAGCACCGGGTCCTTACCGAAGAAGTGCTCGCGCACGTAGGCGCCGTCGCGGGATTTGTAGGTCTGGTACTCGCCGTCGACCGACTCCTCCATCACCCGCACGAGCCGGCCGTCGGTGTCGGCGGCGAGCAGCGGATCCCACCTCGAGCCCCAGATGACCTTGATCACGTTCCAGCCGGCGCCCCGGAAGTCGGATTCGAGCTCCTGGATTATCTTGCCGTTGCCCCGGACAGGGCCGTCCAGGCGCTGAAGGTTGCAGTTGACGACCCATATGAGGTTGTCGAGCTGCTCGCGTCCCGCCAGGCCGATCGAGCCCATCGTCTCAGGCTCGTCTACCTCGCCATCGCCGATGAAGGCCCACACCTTGCGGCCGGTCGTGTCGGCGATCCCGCGCGCTTGCAGGTATTTCATGAAGCGCGCCTGGTAGATCGAGGTGATCGCCCCGAGGCCGAGGGACACGGTCGGGAACTGCCAGAAGTCCGGCATCAGCCACGGGTGCGGATATGAGCTGAGCCCAGTCGGCTTTGACACCTCTCTGCGGAAGCCGTCCAGCTGCTCCTCGGTCAGGCGTCCTTCCAGATACGCGCGCGCGTAATTGCCCGGCGAGGAGTGGCCCTGGAAGAACACGAGGTCGCCGGCGAAATCCTCGGTCGCCCCCCGCCAGAAGTGGTTGAAGCCGACCTCGTAGAGAGTGGCCAGCGACTGGTAGCTGGCGATGTGGCCGCCGAGCTCGGAGGACTCCTTGTTGGCGCGCACGACGATCGCCATCGCGTTCCAGCGGACGATCGAGCGCAGGCGACGCTCGAGGGCGGGATCGCCGGGGAGTGGAGCTTCGCGCTCAGGCGGGATCGTGTTGAGATAGGGGGTGTTGAGGCTTGCGATCGGGCCGGTGCCGGCGTGCTGGGCCCGCTCGACGACCCGGCGCAGAATCTCCCGGGCTCGGTCAGGGCCATCGTGGGCGACAACCGCGTCGAGGGCCTCCAGCCACTCGCTCGTCTCGGCGGGATCGGCGTCGCCGTTGACGCGTCCGTTCACCGTCTGGGCTCGGTCGGTAGTGCTCATCTTCGGGCTGGACTCCTCGCGGATCCCAATATACGGTGCGGCTAAGTGGCGCTGCGCGAAGTGACAGAGCCCGCGGGCGCGCCGTGGTCGCGGCCGCTGGAGGGGGTGCTCGATCAGCTCGTGGTCGAGTCCGAGGTCCTGGCGGACAACCCGCTTGGCGATCCGGCCAGGCGCCCGCTGTACGTGTATCGATCGCCAGGCGTCACGACCGGATCGGACGCCGGAGCAGTGGCGTCGATCTACGTGCTGCAGGGCTACGGCGGGCAGGTCGACAGCTGGCTTGCGCGGTCGTCCTTCGAGCCGACGGCGGTCGAGCGGCTCGACGCGATGTTCGCGCGCGGCGACTGTCCGGAGGCGATCGTCGTTTTCGTTGACGCGTGGACCTCGCTCGGCGGCTCGCAGTTCATCAATTCGACCTCGACCGGGCGCTACATGGACTACCTGTGCGACGAGGTCGTCCCGTTCGTCGATCAGCGCTACGCGACGCGCGCCGACCGCGCGCACCGCGGTGTGAGCGGCAAGTCCTCGGGCGGCTACGGCGCGATGGTCACCTCGATGCTGCGGCCAGACGTCTTCGGCGCGTTTGCCTCGCACGCCGGCGACTCGCTGTTCGAGTGCTGCTACCTACCCGAGTTCCCGCGCGTCGCCCGCGCGCTGCGCGACCACTACGGGGGCTCGTTCGCCGTCCTACGCGAGGCGATCGCCAACGCGCTGGCATTTGACTGGAACAAATTCGGGGGACCGCTCTCGACCTACGCGATGGCGGCCGCCTATTCGCCTGATCCCGATCATGCGGGTGAGGTCCTCCTGCCTTTCGAGATCTCGACTGGGCGGCTCGTGGAGGATGTGTGGAACCGGTGGCTTCAATGGGACCCGGTGCGTATGGCGCCGCTGCATGCCGCGGCTCTCGCGAGCATGCGCCGCATCTACCTGGACGCTGGAACCTCGGATGAGTTCTTCCTCGACCTCGGAGCCCAGGCATTCTCCGCCGAGCTGGACAAGCTGGGCATCGAGCACAGCCTCGAGCTGTTTGACGGCGGCCACGGGGGAACGAGCTACCGGTATCCACTCGCGCTCCGCGAGCTGGTGGCCTCACTGACATAGGGTTTGCCCGTGACGAGCAAGCCCCCGAGCCCTGATCACGAGCTTGCCTTCGCGGGACCAGCCAGGCTGTCCGAGCTGGTCCGCGCCAGAGAGGTAGAGCCCGGCGAGCTGGTCGAGCTGTTCCTGGCGAGGATCGAGCGTCTCGATCGCCACCTGAACGCCTTTCGCTCGACGCTGGGGGACGAGGCGCTGGCGGCGGCACGGGCGACCCGGACACCCGAGGGGCCGCTCGCCGGGGTGCCCGTGGCGATCAAGGATTCGATGCCGCTGGCCGGGCACGCCACGACTTGGGGATCGCGGAGCTACGGCCCTCCAGCCGCGGCCGATGCCGAGGCGGTCAGGCGCCTGCGCGCCGCGGGTGCGATCCCGATCGGAATCACGAACGTCCCCGAGCTGACGATCTGGCCCTGGACAGCCAGCGAGGCCAACGGGATAACGCGCAACCCGTGGGACCTGGAACGAACGCCGGGCGGGTCCTCGGGCGGGTCGGGGGCTGCGGTTGCCGCCGGGCTCGCGCCGTGCGCCACCGGCTCCGACGGCGGGGGCTCGATCAGGATTCCGGCCGCCAGCTGCGGGCTCGTCGGGATGAAGCCGACACTCGGCCTCGTCCCGCTGACCCCCGCCAGCGAGCACTGGCTAGGGCTGACCGTATACGGCGCGCTGGCACGGACCGTCGCCGACAGCGCCCTGGTGCTCGAGGTCATGGCCGGCGGAGGGTCCTACCACGCGGCCGCGATGAGCTCGCCTGAAAAGCTCAGGATCGCTGTCTCCCGCAAGGTGCCCCGCGGCCCGATCGTCTCGCTGTCGGCCGATCAGCGCCGCGCCTGGGAGGAGATCGGCGAGCTGCTTGGCGAGCTGGGGCACGAGGTGACTGAGCGGGCGCCGGCCTATGGCAACGTGGGGCTCGAGTTCACGCAGAACTGGCTGCGGGGGATCTACGAAGACACGCTTGCGGTACCCGAGCCTCGGAAGCTCGAGCGTGCCACCAGGCAGATGGCCGCGGCCGGGAAGCGGCTCGTGTCGGAGCGCCGCGCCCAGAAGCTGCGGGCCAAGCGGGCCGTCACGACGGCGCGGATCGGCGGCCTGTGGGACGAGGTCGACGTGCTGATCACGCCAGGGCTGGCGGGCACCGCGATCGCCGCCGAGGCCGGTTACGGCAAGTCGGCGCTCGGCGCCTTCAACATGGCCGGCCGGTTCACCCCGTGGACCGCGGTGTTCAACGTGACGGGCCAGCCTGCGCTCATGATTCCGGCCGGGATCGGCAGCGATGGTCTGCCGCTCAGCGTGCAGCTGATTGGCCGGTCGGGAGCCGAGGCCACCCTGTATTCGCTGGCCGGCCAGATCGAGCAGGCCCGGCCCTGGGCACAGCGCACGCCTGAGCTTGCTAACTGAAGAGCTCGCCCGCCAGCTCGAGGAACTCGACCACCGCCGGCGGGTGCCGGCGTCCCTGGCGCCAGGCGAGCGTGATCTCGCGGGTGAGCGAGGGCTCGCCCAGCGCCACGACCGCGACGTTGTCGCCGGGCCCCAGCGCGTCGGAGCGCGGCAGGATCGCCACACCCATTCCGCGCGCGACGAGGCGCCGGATGCGCTGGCTCTCGTTCGACTCGAGCTTGATCCGCGGTTCGAAGCCAGCGCTCGCGCCCGCCGTCATCAGCAGTTCGCGCAAGCGGGCCCCCTCGCGGAAGCTGATGAATTCCTCCTGGTCGAGTTCGCGCATCCGCAAGCGCCGGCGATCCCGGAGGCGGTGCTCCGGAGGGAGGATCACCACGAGCTCCTCGGAGACGAGCGAGCGCAGTCCGAGCTCATGGCTCTCGATCTGCTCGGTGACCGAGAGGAACGCGAGATCGAGCTCGTCTGAGCGCAGCATCTCGGCCAGCTCCTGGCTCGACTGCTCGCGTACGGTCAGCTCGATTGCGGGATGGCGGCGGTGAAAGATCGCCAGCGCCAGCGAGACGTCGACCGGCCCCATCGTGTGCATCGTTCCCACGTTGACGCGTCCGGCCTCCATCCCCTTGATCGCCTGGAGCTCGGCCTGCGCGGCGTCGAGCTCGGCCAGGATCCGGCGCGCCCGGGAGACGAGCACCACCCCTGCGTCGGTGAGCCTGACCTGCCGTGTCGTGCGTTCCACGAGCCCGAGACCGAGCTCCTCCTCGAGGCGCCGCATCTGTTGCGAGAGGGCAGGCTGGGCGACATGCTCGCGGGCGGCGGCGCGGGTGAAATGGAGCTCATCGGCCAGCGCGACGAGGTAGCGGAGTTGGCGAAGTTCGATAAGCGATCATGATAAATACCTTCCGAGACTCGTCTTGGACATCTAAACCTGACGGTGGGAGGATGGCGTCACAACCCTCTCCTCCCTATCGCGCTCCGTTGACCCGGCTGCAGTGCCCCGCCGGATCTCCGGGGCGCGATCCCTTTAAGGTACGAGCGATGATCGAGGTCAATGCAGAGCGATCGGTCGCCGCCCCGGCCGAGCGGGTCTACGAGGCGATCGCTGACATGAACCAGCACGCCCGCTTCCTTCCGGCTGCCTTCTCAGACTTCCGGATCGAGGAGGGTGGCAGGGGCGCCGGCACGGTCACGTCGTTCAAGGTCAACGCGGGCGGGCGTGTCCTAACCGAGAGCGACCTAGGCTCGAGCCTCGTCACGACCTTCACCGTGGACCCGGAGGCGGCCGGCTGCCGGGTCCGGATCGCGACCGCCTGGGAGGGGGCGGGCGGGGTCGGCGGCTTCTTCGAGCGGCTGTTCGCGCCGCGGGTCATGCGCCGGATTTATGCCGAGGAGCTCGAACGCCTCGCGGACTACGTCCGGGCGCCGCTAGACGGCTGAGCCGGAAGGGCAGCTGTCTGCTCAGCCGCGGCCCGCTCTTCAGCCAGCTGATCGCGGACACGCTTGATCAGGCGAATCCGCTCGCGCTCGGTCTCGGCGAGCGCCCGCTCGAGGCGCTTGACCTGGGCCTTGAGCGCCCGGGCCCGTTGGTCATCGCCGCGGTAGACGGCCTCACCCAGCGGCTCGAGTTGGCGCTGCAGCTCGTGGCGGAGGCGTTGGCGGCGTAGAAGCGCGCCTCGCCGGACGCGAGCGCAGAGCAGGCAGGACAGGCGCGGACAGTCGGTGACACGGTCATCCAGTCAGTGTTCCCGGGCTGGCGGCGACTATTCGTGGATCGCCAGGGTGGGGGGTGCGCCGCCGCCGCCACGGCGGGGGTGCACCGCCGCCGCCACGACCTCGCCGCTCGCCGGCCAGCGATCGCCAGTACCGAGCCTGGCTAGCCCGCCGCTTCGATTGCCGGCCGCGGTGCCGGCGCCACGCGCAAGGCGCGCGCCAGCGGCCGCGGGAACCACCAGTTCCAGGAACCGAGCAGCGACACGAGGGCTGGGACGAGCAGCGCACGGACGAGCGTCGCGTCGAGCAGGATTCCGACTCCGAGGCCCGTGGCGAGCACCTTCACGTCGGTGTTAGGGGCCGAGGCCAGCGATGCGAAGGATAGGAACAAGATCAGCGCGGCACTCGTCACCAGGCGCCCGGTCCGGCCCAGGCCCTCGACGATCGCGGCGTCGGTCGAACCCGTGCGGTCGTACTCCTCGCGCACGCGGGTGAGGATGAACACCTCGTAGTCCATCGAGAGGCCGAACAGGAACGCGAACACCATCAGGGGGATCCAGAACGTGATCGCGCCGGTAGCCGGGATCCCGAACACGAATGAGGACCCGTGGCCGTCCTGCCAGAACCACGTGATCACACCGAATGCCGCCGCCATCGAGATCAGGTTGAGCAACACCGCCTTGACCGCGAGGACGATCGACCGGAAGGCCCGCGCAAGCAGCGCGATCGTCAGCACGGCGATCACCGCGAACATCAACGGGAAGTTGCCGAAAACGGCGTTCTGGTAGTCGAGCTCAATCGCTCCGTCGCCCGCCACTCCGATCACTCCGGGCATCGCTCGGACCGCGGCGCGCACGGCGCGCACCGGCTGAAGCGAGCCGGCGTTGACCGTCTCGGTCCGCGGGATCGCGAGCAGCACGGTCGTGCCTGCGCGGTTGCTGTCGGGCGCGCTCGAGCGCACGACGCTCGCGATGCCCGGAATATGGTCGAGCCGTCCGCTGATCGCTGACGCGGCGCCCTTGCGCGTGAGCACCTCGATCGGCGTGAGCACGCCGCTCGGCGTGCCGCCGCTCAACAGGCGCGTATAGGTGTCGTGCGCGGCGCCGTTCTTGGCGTACGCGCTGGCGGCGGTCTCGCCCGTGGTCAGCCCAAACACTGGAATCGTCAACACAGCCAGCGCGACAAGCGCGATGGCGGCGGCGGCGCCGCGACCCCGGACCACACCACGCGCCCAGGCCGTCCAACCGCGGCTGGCCCGTGCTTCGTGGCGAACGCGTGGCCAGTCGACGCGCGGCCCGATGCCGCCGAGCAGAGCGGGGAGGAGCGTCAACGCGACGCCAGTCGAGATGAGCGGGATCAGCATCCCGCCGTAGCCGACGCTGCGCAGGCCGGGAACCGGCAGCACGATCAGCGACAGAAGCCCGATTGCGACAGTGAGCCCGGATAGGACCACGGCTCGGCCGGCCGTTGCCATCGCCGCGATCACCGCATCATGGTTCTCGCGGCCGTGCGCGCGCTCCTCGCGCCAGCGGGTGACGATCAGCAGCGAGTAGTCGATCGCTACGCCGAGGCCGACGAGCGAGACGAGGAACAACACGATGAACGAGACGTTGGCGAACGTCGTCACGCCGAGGACGACCAGCAGGGTCGTCAGGATCGAGCTGGCGGCGATCAGCAGCGGCACAAACGCGAGCAGCGAAGCGAACACAAACGCCAGCACGGCGAGCGCGCCCCCCGCTCCGATCATGGTCTCGACGAGGACGCCCGGACCCTTGGCCTTGCCTCCGCTGGCCAGCTGCTGCAAGCCGGTGAGCCCGACCTGGGTCCCCGGCGGCAGCGCCGCGTGCAGCGCTCGTTCGACCGTCACCGGCACTTTTGGGGCGCCGAACGTCTTCTCGATAGGCGTGAACAGGAGTGCGTAGGTCGAATGGCCGCTGTCTGTGATCAGCTGCGGGTTACCGGTGGCGCCGTAGTCGACGATCCGCGCCCTCGGCACGACGGTGCGGGCACGTTCGAAGGCGGCGGCCAGCGCGCTGCGGTCACCCTTCACGGTCTGGCCGGCCGGCACTGTGACGAGCACGATCGCCGGGTCTGTGTCGCCGCCGTTGCCGTACAGATGGGTGATCTTCTTGGCTGTCTCGTAGCCCGGCTGTCCCGGCAGCGAGAAGTCGACCGAGAGCCGCTTGGAGACGTGGCTCGCGCCGTAGATGCCGGCGGGCAGGAGCAGCACCCAAACGAACAGCACGAGCCGCCGGTGGGCGAGCACGAAGCGCGCCAGGCGAGTGATCGCGCCGCTTGGCTCAGATGACGTGGGAATCAGGTGGTCGCTCATCGTGCTCCTTCCACGTTCGTCGCGAGGATCTACTTTCGTTGCAAGGAAGAATGATTCCTATCATAAATCATTGTCAAGGTGTATGATTAGCTTGTGAAAAAAGTCACGTCGGCGAGTAGGACTCCGGAGACAGGCCAAAACCCATCGCCGAGGACTGGCCGCGGCCCCTGGCCGGGCGACCTGGGACCCGCACCGACGGAGGGCATCGCAGCGCCCGATGTCTCGCGGCCGTACCGATCGGTGGGCTTCACCATCTCCACGACCGGCTACGCGATCGCGCGCCGCTTCCGCGAGCTTCTCGAGCCGCTCGGGCTCGAGCCGCGTGACTTCGCGCTGCTGCGCACAGTCGCGAACAGCGAGGGAGTCTCCCAGCAGGCGATTGGTGAACGGATGGGAATCGCGGCCAGCCGGATGGTTGCGTTCATCGACTCCCTCGAGGAACGAGGCGTCCTCGAGCGCCGGAAGAACCCCGATGATCGTCGTGCCCGCGCGCTGTTCCTGACCGCGAAGGGTCGCAAGCTGCTCGAGCGCGCCTTCGCCGTTGCGGTTGAGCACGAGCAGCGGCTGACGAGCGATCTCGGTGCTGAGGAGCGCGAGCAGCTCCTCGACCTCCTCGCTCGTGTCGGCCAGCCCCTAGGGATCCCCCGGGGCGTGCACGCCGGGATGGGTCACTCGGCCCTGGCCGACGAGTAGCCGCAACGCGCGGAGCGCTTGCTCCGTTACGCGACTGCCGTCACGTAATACGTCGCTCCCACATCGCATATCGCCCGAGTGGCGTGAAGCCGAGGTTGCTGTAGAGAGTTTCTGCCATCTTGGTCGATTCGAGCGTCGTGGTCGTGCAGCCGCGTTGGCGAGCCGAGCGTAGGGCGTGGCGCATGAGTTCGCTGGCCAGTCCGCGCCCGCGGGCCTCTGGCACCGTGGCAACGAACCAGAAGTAGCAATCTTCCTCGTGCTCGCGGGCGATGAGTGCCGCGGCAGGTGCCCCGTCGACGCGTGCGACGTGGAGATGGCTTGCCGGATCGTTCATGGTTTGGAAAACGGCGCTCATGCTCCATTCCTCGAGCACGCCATGGGCACGGTCGTTGATTTGCGCGACTAGCTTCCACGTCGGGTCCGGCTCGAGATCAAGCTCGATGGCCGGCTTTAGATCGAGCGATTGGATCTCCGCGGCGAACAGCATCGGCGTGGAGTCGAGCTGGTGGCCTCGGCTCTCGAGCAAGGGCCCTGCATCTGGATCGGTCGGTGGCACCCAGACGGTCCAGGCGTTAATGCTGGCATCGTCGTAGGCGGCGGCAATCTGATCGTGGTGGACCTCGAGCTGGGCCGGATCTTCGTACAGGACGCTGTTGAAGATCGAGAACCACTCGCGAATCGGGACGAGCGTCGCTTGCACGCCGCCGAGGTCAAGGAGCTTGGCGCCGGGGGAGCCGGAGGCCAACGACCGGTAGAAGGATCGTTGGCTCGACCGTTGGCGTGCGCGTAGACCGTCATCGTTCATACGGACAGGTAGTTTATACTCTTAAGTATGAAATCATCGAGTGCTCGGCAGAAGCCGACGAGGGCGGAAAAGAACGAGGCGAGGACCGCGGCGCTCCTGGCGGCCGCGGCCGCGACGTTCGCACAGCGCGGCTTCGAGGCGGCAACGATGGAGGAGATCGCGGAGCGTGTCGGCCTCTCCAAAGGAGCGCTGTACTACCGCTACAAGTCCAAGGAGGATCTTTTCCTCGCGCTGCTGGACGAACGGTGCTCGGCTTACCTGGAACAACTTCAGCGTCCAGCCGACGGTTCACCTGCCGCCGAATGGACGCCGCTCGCCACCGCCTTTCTCGAGGTCGTGCGCGAGGGCACCTGGCCAAAGCTGTTCTTCGAATTCGTCTCCTACTCATCGCGCAGTCCACGAGCCCGCCGCGAGGTCGTAAAGCGAACACGTCGCCTGCGAGCCGCGATGCAGAAGCTGATCGAGGCTCAAGTGACACAAGCCGGTGCTGACCTCCCGGTTCCTGCCGCCGACCTCGCACTCGCCCTCACTGCCCTCGGCAACGGACTCGCACTCGAGCGCCTAGCCGACCGGCAAGCCGTCCCAGACCGTGCGTTTGTCCAGCTACCCGCCCTCATCATCGCCAGCGTCACGTACGCGAAGCGAACCCAAGACCTCCGAACGTGAACCAGGAGAACCAGATGAAGCTCTACGTCTGTTACGGAACCTTCGGGACACCCGAGCGCCACCCCTGCGCCAAAGCCCACCAGGCACTTCTCGCCGCAGGACACTCACCGGAGGTCATCAGAACCTACGGCTGCTTCCGCACAGATCCCCTCTGGCACGGCCGGCGCACCGTCAAACGGCTCACCGGCAACTACGAAGTCCCCACCCTGGTCCTCGACGGCGGCACGCTCATCGACGGATCAAGCCAAATCGCCGACTGGGCCAAAGCCAATCCCGCTCCCGATGCGTCGTTCATTTCCCGGGCGCAGCGAACTTCACCAGGGGACGGTTGCTCGTAAGCATTGCGACGATCTGTGCGCGCTGTCCTTGCAGTTACAGAGCGCGGGCGAGAGGCGCCACGCTCGGGTTTCGAGTCTCGGACTGCGCATTTGCGCAGCTGGCGCGCCGATGAGAACGGGCTGGCTGAGCGGTCTGACGGCTATGAACGATTTCATCAGTGGTGATCATTTGACATTCGTCCTCATCCCTGGAGCCGGAATCGACCGGCACATTTGGCGCTGGACGATTGAGGAGCTCCAGGCCCGGGGTCATCGCGGCCTGGCGCCTCGGCTTCCCCTCGATGATCCCGACGCCGGGCCGAGCGCTCACGCAGACGCCGTCGTGGAGGCGGCGCGTCAACTCGACGGCCGGCCGGTGGTAGTTGGAGCGTCGCTGGGAGCGTTTGCGGCATCGCTAGTGGCGGCCCGCATCGATGTAGCCGAGCTCGTCCTCGTCGCGCCGATGATTCCTGCCCCGGGCGAGACCGCGGGCGACTGGTGGGCGACCGCCAAGCACGAGGAAGCGATCGCTCCCCTCATCCAGCGCCTGGGGAGGATGAGCACGTGGGGGCCGCAGGAGCTGGCCGAGGTCTTCCTCCATGACGTGCCGGCTGAGATTGCGTCGGAGGCCGAGCGGTTTGTCGGAGCTCCGGGCCCCGGCATGTTTTCCGAGCCGTGGCCGTTGAGCGCATGGCCGCAGGTACCGACGCGAGTGCTCGCGCCGCGCGAGGACCGCCTGTTCCCACTCGAATTCCAGCGACGAGTCACGCGCGAGCGCCTCGGGCTGGCGGTTGAAGAGATGCCCGGCGGGCACGTCCCGATGCTTGGCCGGCCCGCGGAGCTGGCGGACCGGCTTGCCGTCCTCAGCACCAGGCGGCACTCGACACCCATGGCTCGGCGCGGCTGAGGACGATCAAATCACCAGGTGAAAGGGCTGGGCGCTCAGCCGATTTCTTGGGCCAGCCCTATGAGAAGTCCTTCGGGCCCGCGGATGTAGCAGAGCCGATACGCGTTTTCGTACTGGACCACTTCGCTGCTGACAAGCTCCGCGCCGTGCTCACGGACTCGGGTCAGCGTGTCGTCGATGTCGTCCACGGCAAACATCACGCGTAGATAGCCGAGAGAGTTCACCGGGGCGTTGCGGTGATCGGCGACTGCAGGAGGCGTGAGAAATCGCGAGAGCTCGAGTCGGCTGTGGCCGTCCGGCGTGCGCATCATCGCGACTTCGACGCGCTGGTTGCCCAGTCCAGTGACGCGCCCCGCCCATTCTCCTTCGACCGTGGCTTGGCCCTCGAGTTCGAGGCCGAGCTCGCGAAAGAACGCGATCGTTGCCGGTAGATCGTCGACGACGATGCCTACGTTATCCATGCGTTGAATCGCCATGGGCCCAATCTAGCCGCGCGGTGGTAGCTTGCCCGCCGCGAGTATTTCCGGGCCTCACGCAAGGGTCTGCCAGCGTCTGGTCGTACGACGTAGGCTTGTCTGCATTCGCAGTTGGCCTCTCTTCGGGCCCTCACACGGTGCGTAATGCCTCGGTTGGGGAGAGACGGGCCGCTCGCATGGAGGGATACAGGCTGGCAATCGCACCGATGAGGAGGGCCACGCCCACCCCGCCTTAGACGGCCAACGCGGGAATCTGCACGGAGCGCTAGGTCAGTGGTGGACGCTTTTCGCCAACCTTTTGGCGACTCAAAGAGTATTCCGTGATCGCCGCCACTGTGGCGTCTATCGGCTGCTGGGCCAGGGCTGCGCGCCTGCTCCCGACATTGTCGTCGGAGCCCACACTCCAATGTCAGGCGAGAACCAGAAGGCTCACGCTGGCCTCTGGACGGCGCATTTGATCCTGATGGACGACAGCGCTAGGCTGGCCGTCGATGAGGTGGCGGGACCGGCTGCTGGTTTGTCTCGTCCGATCCATCATTCGTTTTCGAAAAGCAACCATTGTGGCGGTGGTGGCGTTCTCGCTTGGGGCGTGCGGAGGAACTCACCCGACGGACCGCGCGAAGCTCACGCATTCATCGCCAGCCGCCGCACCGAGCACGTCGGCGCCGAGCGGGTATCGCTTCCCCGCCAAAGGGATTGTCAGACCGGGGGGCTACATGACCCGGACGAACCCCGTTGTTCTCCTGCGGCTGGGTCGCGGCTGGATCTATCAGACGACCGTTCCGGAAAGCCTCCACAGGGTCGCTTCATTCGTCCGGGTCACGAATGGTGAAGATGCATTGCAGTTCATCGACCCCGAGGGAGTTTACGAGCCGACCAACCGGACGAACCCCCCGCTGCGTGCCGTTCCTACCGATCTGGCGGGCTGGCTTCGTGGCAATAAGTGGCTCGATCTGTCCCGGCCGATCCGTGTTCGGGTTGGGGGTCTCCCGGCCGAGGAACTGGAGGGCGGACCGCGACCGTTCCGGTCCTCCTCACCAGAGTGCGTGGCCCCGTGCGTGCCCGTCTTCGGCCCGCCCGCCATCACCGCAGCGGGGTACACGTTCTACCCGGGCGATCAAGCGGTATTCGAGATCCTCCGGGTACACACACTGCCACTGGTCATCTGGATCGTCGGGCCTCGCGCCGGGTACAGGCAGTTCTTGCACATCGCGAGACAAGCAGTTGCGTCGGTCAGATTCCGGTAGACGGGCAGATTCCGGTAGTCGGGCAGAGCTGCGTCTGCATCGACTCTCTGCAAATTTCGGGGACATATTCGGGACACATTTCGTCCCGCGCCCCGAGCCGAGGTCACAAAACTGCTTTTCAGCAGGGAAATCCTAAATGCCGGAGGAGGGACTCGAACCCCCGACACACGGATTATGATTCCGCTCGACTTGCCTTAGTTGACGGGCGAATCGGGCGAGTTGGACCGTGTTGTTGGACCGTTTTGTCAGACCGCCGTGCACTCGAGGGGAGCCCGCTCGGCGTCGGCGATCCACGTGCGTCCTCTCGCAGCGACAGTTGGGCTAGGCGGCGACGTCCTGATCGGGCCAGGTGCCGGTGCGGACGCGCTCGTAAAGCGTGTCCGGCGCCAGGTCGGCGCCGTCCGGCCAGACGACGGTTAGCGTCTCTTCGTCGGCCCTGGCCTCCGCGAACCCCTCGGGTGTGCGGGCACGTTCGAACACTGGGCCGTGCATGCGCGCCAGCACATCGACCTCGCCGGTGAGACCATCTGAGAAGGTGAGCTGCAGGACGCCGTGACGGACCACTGAGACGGCGGTGATGGCGAAAGCTGGCAGGCTCATTTTCAGAGGCTCGATCGCGTTGAGTGTCCCACCAACCCTTGCTCGTTGCCAGTTCTCAAGCAGCTCGGCTTGGTGAAGCTCGGCCCAGGCCAGCACGAGCCGCAGCTGGCGCTGTGTGAGATCACCCTCGATCACGTCGATCTCGTCTATTCGAATCTTGGCGTTACCGTCGGCATGCCAGGCGTGAAAGTGTGGGTAGCCATGATCGTCGAAGTACATCGTGATCGTGATCCCGAAGAAGCGGCTGATCGTTGGCAAGACCCCATGTTCACGGGCCGGCCGGTCGGACGCATCCGGCTCTTCGCCCGCCGGCGAAGGTCGGGTTCCCGCGGTCATTGGGTTGCTCATAGACCGAGGGCGCCGCGGCTGCCGCGCGAGGCCGTTCGTTTCGGTCGGAGCGATCGCGCGCGCCAGCGAGGAGACCGCCAGACGCGGGCGAGCGCGTGGTCGCCGTTGCTCGTCCGCTTGGGGGAGGTAGCGACGATCGCTCTCGAGGAATGCGCTCGTCGCGCCACCGGCGCGGTTTGACCGAACCGGGCAAACCGGGGGGTCGGTGTTAGCCAGAATCGAGCAAGTACCCGCTCCTCCTCGCGCGGAAGAGCGGGCGCGGATCGGGTCGCTCACGAGGCCGGGGTGGCCTGCGACCCGGCCGGTTGCGCAGCTGGCGAGATGCGAGATCCAGGCCGAGACGTTGTCCGAGCCCTGCTCTCGAGTTGACGCGATACTTCTGCAATCGCTGATTGGACGAGTCAGCGGCTGGGACGCGTCAGCTCCTCCTGCTTGTCGCAGCGAGCGCGCGACCTGGGGCCGGGTGGCCAAACGCGCGATCGCCCATCGACGAGCGCACCGAATGACGGCGACTGTCGAGCATTCGCTCCAGCCCGCTCCGGAGAACTCTCAGCTGCTGTAAGGGCGTCGGCTGCGCTGCGCTCGTAGAAGCTTCAGGCGTGCGCACCTGCGCGGGGGGTGAGGATCCCCTCCATGAGTGCTTGGCACGTGCGGTCGAACAGGGCTTTGACTTCGAAGCCGACGAAGTGAGCCGGGTCGCCGGCACTGACGGCGAGAGCCAGGATGCCGTGGCACGCGCCCCAGATCGTGTGGGTCAGCTGCCAGGCGTCACCTGGCCGGAATGCACCTTCCTCGATCCCGCGGACGACTTGCTTGTGCAGCAGGCTCAAGCATCCCGCGGCGCGGCGGTCATACTCGGCGACCAGCTCGGCGCTGGCGTTCCGCCGCGTCGTGGTGGAGATGCCGGCGACGAGCATCTGAAAGCCATGCGGGCGCTCGAGGCAGAACTCGAGGTAGGCGTCCATCATCCGCTTGAGCGTGATCGCGGGCGCAGCGCGCTCGTCCAGGACGCGGTGCATGCGAGCTTCGAGATCGTCGATCTCGTGAAGGACCGTGGCGAACAGCAGCTCGTCGCGTCCGCCGAAGTACAGGTAGATCGTGCCGGGGGTGATTCCGGCGGCTTTGGCCACCTCGGCAACGGTGACGGTGTCAAAGCCCCTCTCGGCGAATACGGCGGCGGCGGCGTGCTCGATCAGCATGCGCTTCTGACGGCGGTGCTCGTCCTTGAGCATCGGGAATGGCTTCGACGGCACAGCGAGTGCTTCTGAACGGCTTTTGGAATGCTGAATAACGTTTAGTATATGACTGAGCGTGCGTCCACGCAGATCACCAAGCGGTTGGATGAACGAGGGACCGTCGCTAATTTGCGTCCGCTATGGCGGGCGGAGCACCGGCCTGCTGCGCGCGGGCATACTCATCGCCGGCGTGCTCCTGCTGCTCGTGCTGACCTGCGCAGCATCGGCGGCCCAGGCTTTCGACCCCGCCTATGAGGCGCGGAACTACGCGAAGATAAACGAGCGCGCCCGTTCGGACTACACGCCGGCGTTCGACGCGCAGCTGGCGGCGCAGGGCGCTGAGAACGAGGCTCAGGGAGCCCAGATCCTGGCCAGCGACGGGCCGCAGGACACCTATGGCCGTGACCCGACGGGGAACCTGTGCTTTCATCACATGAACGGTTGCGCGGGCGACATTCGCCTCTACGACTGGGGGGCGAAGGGCTACGGCGACGTGGTTCCGGTCCTGTTCACCCAGCGCAACGGCGCAACCCTGTCAGGCCATGTGTGGATGACCCGGGCCGGCCCGGAGAAGCGGCCGGGCGTGGTGATCGTCAACGGCTCGATCCAGGCGCCCGAGCAGCTCTACTGGTATGCGGCAGAGACGCTGGCCAAGGATGGCTACGTCGTGCTCACCTTCGACCCGCAGGGGCAGGGATACTCGGACACCTACGGCGAAGGCGTCGATCGCATGGACGGGGTCCCCTCCCAGGACGGTGGGCCGTTCTTCTTCGGCACCGAGGACGCGCTTGACTTCTTCTTCTCGACCCCCGAGCACCCATACGTGCCGCGACCGAGCTGCTCGAGCGGCACCTCGCACGAGGCCAAGCAGAAGGCGCGCGTGGCCGCGGGGCTTGACTCGGCGCTACAACCCGTTCTGGAGCCACCTGGACACGAGCGAAGTCGGCCTCGCCGGACACTCCCTGGGGGCCGCGGCCGTCTCCTACATCGGCCAGCTCGACCCGCGGGTGAAAGCGATCGTCGCCTGGGACAACCTCTCCGACGTGACCTCCTCGGGTGCCAGCAACTTCGGCCAGACGCTCTCGCTGCCCATCGGGGTCCTCGAAATGGCCAGCGACGCTGAAGGTGACCAAGCCCGCGCTCGGGATGTCCGACGACTACGGGCTAGCGCCGACGCCGTTCACGCCGACCACCGTGCCCGATCCGGCCTCCAAGAACGCCGCCTCGCTTGCCCTCAGCAAGGCGGGCGTCGACTCGGGCGAGTTCAGCATCCGCGGGGGCACCCACTACGAGTTCTCCTACATCCCCAACCAAGCCTTCGGCGCCACGCACCGCGGGATGGACATGGCCGACTGGTACACGCTCGCCTGGTTTGACAAGTACCTCAAGCACGACCCCACCGCCGACGCGCAGGCTGACCACTAAGCGCTGGTGCGACGACGCCGCCGAGAAAGCCGTCGACGACCAAGTCCCGCCCGACGGCGACATGTACTCCACCTACCTAACCTCGAGGCTGGACATCCATCTCGACACGGGCAGCGCGTTCGACGTCGAGAACATGCGCGCCGCCTGCCAGGCGGGCACCGGGCTGACCTCCGACTCCTGGCCGGCCAACTTCTCCTTCCTGGCCTACGCCGACACCCCCGACAGCGCTCCAAGTCGCGGTGCCACGACCGCGCCCCCTGGCGCGAACGGCGCGCCACCCGGCGGAAGGCAACCAGCGTGCGCGCCGCCCTCTGGCCGTCTCGCCCGCCGCCGGCTCGGTCCGATCAAGCTGGGAATGACGCGCGCACAGGCCCGCCACCAAATCGGCCGCTACTCCACGAGGGCACGCCGCTACATGGACTTCTTCTGCCTGGGCCATGGTCCTGGGATCCGCGCCGGCTACCCGTCACCCACGCTGCTCAGAACGCTGCCAAACGCCCAGCGCCGGCACGTGCGCGGCCGCGTCATCCTGACGCTGACGGCCAACCGCTATTACGCGCTGCGTCGTGTTCGGCCCGGAACGCGGCTGGCGACGGTCGCGCGGCGGCTGGCGGTCGGCAGGGGCTTCCACATCGGGCTCAACTGGTGGTACCTCGTGCCGAACGCCGCCAGTCGCGGCGTGCTCAAGGTCCGCCACGGGATCATCCAGGAGATCGGGATCGCCGACGCCAGGCTCACACGGACCCGCTCCGCCCAACAGCGGTTCCTCGCCAGCTTCGGCTGACACCAGTTCGCTGCACCCAGTTCTCAGGTCATGAACCGCGTGCGCTGCTGAACGAGCCCCGTTTCTCGGTCGACGACGAGTGGGCGTGGATGGATACGAGTGACCGGCAAGTTAGCGGCCCGGAGCGGTCGGATCGACGGACGGGGCGCGGGAAGACAAGGCGGTTCGGGGTGCCCGGCCGTCGTCGCGGAGCCGAGCAAACGGATGCGCGCCGCCCGGCGTCTCGAGGCGCTGACTTGCATAGATGCGCGCCCCGCCAATCGGTCACGGCGTTCGACTACGCCGCGCTTCTGCATCATTGCCAAGACGGTCACGAGCGGCGATCGCGCCAGATGATTGCTCCTACGCAGCGGCCGCGACGACTCAGGCGCCAAGTACCGCGCTGATGGCACTGCAGGTCTCGTGCCGCTGGAGCCAGTTTCCCTCGCATCTCGCCAGCTGCGCAACCGGCCGGGTCGCAGGCCACCCCGGCCTCGTGAGCGACCCGATCCGCGCCCGCTCTTCCGCGCGAGGAGGAGCGGGTACTTGCTCGATTCTGGCTAACACCGACCCCCCGGTTTGCCCGGTTCGGTCAAACCGCGCCGGTGGCGCGACGAGCGCATTCCTCGAGAGCGATCGTCGCTACCTCCCCCAAGCGGACGAGCAACGGCGACCACGCGCTCGCCCGCGTCTGGCGGTCTCCTCGCTGGCGCGCGCGATCGCTCCGACCGAAACGAACGGCCTCGCGCGGCAGCCGCGGCGCCCACGCTTAATGAGCGGAGGAATAGGACGGCGCTTTGTCGGGGGCGTCAGGCATCCCGACACGGTGCCAGGGCGCTAGGGACTACAGAACGAGTTTGAGATCGCACTCAGCGACCTCAAACGACCGGCCGAACCAAGTGCATTTGTTGGACCGTTAGTTGGACCGTTTTGTCAGGCGGAAGGCTCTGGTCTCGATTCCGAGCGGGCGAGACATCAGGCTGGGGGCACGGCGAAAAACGCCTTGGACACTGGACATCCAGGCGAACGTCCGGGCTGCGCGGGTTGCGAGAAACACCTGCACAGGCCCGTCCTTTCGCACCCACCGGGGTCCCATTTCCGCGTGCTCCCGCCGCCCCGTCTACGCTCCTGTAACCCCTGCAAATGCACGGAATCGCGGATGCCGGAGGAGGGACTCGAACCCCCGACACGCGGATTATGATTCCGCTGCTCTAACCGACTGAGCTACTCCGGCGTGGTACTTATCTGCCTGCGAACGCAGGTTTTTGGCCGCCCAGCCCACCCGACACGGAGCCGGCCAGCGCAGCAAGGCTAGCGTGAGGCCATGTGGGCCGCGACGAGCATGAGCTGCCAGCGCTCGCTCAGAGCGTCAGCGTTCCGCGCGTACCGCCAGCGCTCACGCACAGCGCGGCGTTCCGCGCGAACCTGCCACCGCTCGCCGCCGTGCCCACGAGCACCCGCTCATATGATCAACCGCGTGCCAGACCTCGCTCCAGCCGCGGCGATCATCGTTGAGCGGTGTCTCGCGGTTGCGCCCGGCGAGGAGGTCCTGGTGATCGTCGACCCGGCGACACGTGCCATCGGCGAGGCGCTGCGGGACCGCGCCAAGGCTGCCGGCGCAGACGCGGTCCTCACGGTCATGGACGAGCGTGCCAACGACGGGACCGAGCCCCCCGACGTCGTAGCGGTCGGGCTCAGGGCCTGTCAGGTGTTCATGGCACCGACAAGCCGATCACTAAGCCACACGGTCGCCCGCAAGCGCGCGACCGACGCCGGCGCGCGGGGGGCCACGCTGCCGGGCGTGACCGAAGAGATGCTGGCGCGCGCGATGGCAATCGACTTTGACCTGATGGCCGTGCGCTCTGCGCAGGTCGCGCAGCTCCTGACCGATGCCGGGAGCGCGCGTGTGACCTGTCCGCGTGGCTCGAATCTGACGCTTGATCTCACCGGCCGTGAGGGAATCCCGGACGATGGCGAACTCAGCCAGCCCGGATCGTTCGGGAACCTGCCATGCGGCGAGGGATTCATCGCCCCGCTGGGCGGCGACGGGACGCTCGTCGCGGCCAGCCTGGCGCCCCTTGGGGTGAGCCGGGAGCCAGCGAGGCTCACCGTCGAGGATGGCCGCATCGCCGGTGCCGAGGGCGGGCTTGGCCCCGAGTTTCTCCAGCGGCTGCGAGTCCACGGCGAGAAGGGAACGAACCTGGCCGAGCTGGGGGTGGGTACGAACGAGCATGCCCAGCTGACCGGCAACATCCTGGAGGACGAGAAGATCCTCGGCACGGTCCACGTCGCGTTTGGTGCCAGTGCAGGGATCGGCGGCACGGTGACCGTGCCCATCCATCTCGATGTCGTCGTGCTCGAGCCCACGCTCGAGATCGGTGGTCAGCGAGTGCTCGACGCGGGACGCTACGTCCTCGACGGAGTGTGAGCAGCACGACGCTGCTCGCGGTTCCCAACGTCTCGGAAGGACGGGACGGGAGCCTGATCGAAGCGCTCGGACGGGCGTTCGGCGCGGGCGGCGACGCCGGTCCCGTCCGGCTGCTCGACGTCCACTCCGACTCCGACCACAACCGCAGCGTGTTCACGCTTGCCGGCAGCCCGCGCGAGCTGGCGCTCGCCGTTGTTTCCGGCGCGCGCGAGGTGGTGGCGCGGATCGACATAACCGAACAGTCAGGCCAGCATCCCCACGTCGGTGCTCTCGACGTCGCGCCGATCGTCTACCTGCGCGAGCCGGACGAGGGCCGAGCCTGCGCCGAGGCGCTCGTCCTCGCCGACCTGCTGGGGGAAGAGCTCGGTCTGCCGGTGTTCCTCTACGGCACCCTGGCCGGTGGACGGACGAGGGCGCAGCTGCGCGCGGGAGGTGCATCCCGCTTGGCCGAGCGGATCGCCTCGGGCGAGCTGACGCCCGACTTTGGACCACGCGCGCACCTTCATCCCACCGCGGGAGCTGTACTGGTTGCGGCCCGCCCACCACTTGTCGCCTTCAACGTCGAGCTGGCCCCGCCGGCCACAATCGAGACTGCGCGCGAGGTCGCGGCGGCGGTCCGCGAAGGGGGGCAGCACGGCTTGCCCGGCGTTCGCGCGATTGCCATCTGGCTGGCCGAGCGCCAGGTGCCACAGGTATCTATGAACATCGAGGATCCGGCCCGCGTCCCGCTCGCCGAAGTGCTCGCCACGATCGCGCAGCGGGCAGCGGTAGCCGAGGCCGAGCTCGTCGGTCTGGCGCCCCGCGCGGCTCTGGCCGGGTTTCCCCAAGACATCGCCCTGCGAGGAGCCCGAACGATCGAGGACGCGCTCACAGACAGCGACTAAGCTCCCACCCCCATGGCCCAGACGCGCCGCAAGCGACGCAGCAAGCACCGGGGGACTCCCGCGGGCACGATCGAAGCCCGGGGCCGCACCGGCCGGCCGCCGAGCCCGACGGAACGGAAGAAGCAGGAGCGAATGAGCGCGCGCGAGAAGCGGCTCAGCACGCCGCCGACCTGGCGCTCGTCGGTCACGCGAGCGTTGGTGGCATCCGTGATCGTCTTCGTGTTTCTGCTCGTGACCACCAAGGGCAAGAACCGCGTGCCGACCGCGTTCGTGTTCACGATCGTCGCCCTGGTCGTCTACATCCCCGCCGGCTATTACCTCGAGCTTGCGCTGTTCAGACGACGCCAGCGGCGTGCGGCAGGCGCCCAGACCGATGCTCGGAGGCCGGGCAAGCCATGATCGACGTGCGGATGTTCACTGTCGGGCCCGTCCAGGAGAACTGTTTCGTCGTGCGTCAGAAGGAAGCCGCCACGGCGGTGATGATCGATCCAGGTGACGAACCAGAGCGGCTCCTGGAAGCGCTCGACGGTCTCGGGATCGAGAAGCTCGAGGCAATCCTCGTCACCCACACGCATTTCGACCACATCGGGGCAGTGGCTCCTGTCGCTAAGGCGACGGGTGCACCCGTCTGGTGTCCCGAGCTGGAGACGCGCGTCCTGGCCAACATCATGGACTTCGTGCCGTGGCCCGGATTCGGGCCTTTCGAGAGCTACGAGGCCGACCACACGGTGCGCGGTGGTGAGACGCTCGATCTTGCCGGGCTCTCCTTCCAGGTCCTCTCCACACCGGGTCACAGTCCCGGCCACGTGACGTACGCGCTCGAGGACGACGAGGCGATCTTCTCGGGCGACGTCCTGTTCCAAGGGTCGGTCGGACGAGTCGACCTGCCCGGCGGTGATTGGCCCACGCTGCTTGCCTCGATCGAGTCACTGCTCGAGCGATTCGGTCCCGACACGACCGTCTATCCGGGACACATGGGCATCACCACGCTCGGGCGCGAGCGGGCCACCAACCCCTTCTTGCGCGAGCTGGCGACAGAGAATCGGTGACCCGGGAGCTCCAGGTCCCACGCGGCACGTTCGACGTGCTCCCCCAGGAGGCTGCCCGGCGGGAGGCGCTCGAACAGCACGCCCAACGGATCCTGACCGCCGCCGGCTATCAGCGGATCGAGACGCCGGCGTTCGAGTCGACCGAGCTGTTCACACGGAGCGTGGGGGAGGCCACGGACATCGTTCAGAAGGAGATGTACACGTTCGCCGACGCGGGTGGCCGGTCGCTGACGCTGCGGCCGGAGGGGACCGCCCCCGTGTGCCGCGCCTACCTCGAGCACGGGATGCACAAGCTTCCCCAGCCGGTCAAGCTCTGGTACCTGTCGAGCTTCTTTCGCGCGGAGGCTCCACAGCGCGGTCGCTACCGACAGTTCTGGCAGGTCGGCGCGGAAGCGATCGGCTCCGATGAGCCGGCCGTGGACGCCGAGGTGATCGTGCTCCTGTCTGAGCTGCTCGACGCGCTGGGGATCCGCGCCACGCTCGCCCTCTCGAGCCTCGGATCGCCCGAGACCCGAGCCAAGTACCGCCAGGAGCTCAAGAGCTACCTCCGCGCCCACGAGGACGAGTTAGCGCCGGAGGTCCGGACGCGGATCGAGCTGAACCCACTTCGCGCTTTCGACGCCACCGACCGATCCACCCAGGCGGTGATGGCCGAGGCGCCGAAGCTGATCGACCATCTGGCCGCGGCGGACATCGAGCACTTCGCCGAGGTCCGCTCACTACTTGACCGCGCCGGTCTGGCCTATCAACTCGATCCGACCCTGGTCAGAGGACTCGACTATTACACGCGAACAGTTTTTGAGTTCTCGAGCCCCGCGCTCGGTGCGCAGTCCGGCGTCGGCGGCGGCGGGCGATATGACCGGCTGATCGAACAGCTCGGCGGGCCTGACACCCCTGCCTGCGGGTGGGCGGCCGGCGTCGAGCGGATGCTGCTGGCGAGCGGCGAGCTGCCTGCCGCCGCAATGCTTGTCGACCTCTACGTCGCGGTGGCCGAGCGCGAGGCCGTGGCACCGGCGTTCGAGCTCGCGCGCGAGGCCAGGCGCGCCGGCATCAACGCCCAACTCGACCTGCTCAATCGTGCGCTGCGCCGCCAGCTGGCGCACGCCGATCGGATCGGGGCCAGGTACGTGGCAATCGTCGCCGGTGGCGAGCAGGCCCGCCTGAAGGAGATGGAGTCAGGCGAGCAGCGCGAGCTCTCGACGGTCGATGTCATCCCCGCGATCCTCCGGGGTAAGCCGCTATGAAGCAGCCGCCCCGGCCCAACGCCTACCGCGACAGTTGGTGCGGCCAGCTCACGGCCGAGCGCGCAGGCACCCAGACCAGGGTCGCCGGCTGGGTCCATCGCCGACGCGACCATGGAGGTCTGATCTTCATCGACCTGCGCGACCGCTCCGGCGTCGTCCAGCTCGTCTTCCATCCAGATACCGCGCCAGCCGCCCACGACGTCGCGCACCGGCTCCGCTCGGAGGACGTGGTCAGCGCCGCGGGGAGCGTCGCGCGGCGCGAGCCCGAGAACGTCAACCCCAATATAAAAACGGGCGAGATCGAGATAGCGGTGTCAGAGCTCGAGCTCCTGGCGGATGCCGATACGCCGCCCTTCCCGCTCGACGAGGGCGACATGGTCGACGAGAACCTGCGCCTGCGCCACCGGGCGCTCGACCTGCGCCGGACTGAGATGCAGGACGTGCTCGCGCTTCGTCACCGGGTGATCGCGACGATGAGGGAGGTCCTGGACGCGAGGGACTTTCTCGAGATCGAGACGCCCAATCTGACGCGTTCGACGCCGGAGGGCGCGCGCGACTATCTCGTGCCGGCCCGGATCCAGCCCGGGTCGTTCTACGCCCTGCCGCAATCGCCCCAGCTGTTCAAGCAGCTGCTGATGATCGGTGGGTTCGAGCGCTACTACCAGATCGCCCGCTGCTTCCGCGATGAGGACACGCGCGCCGACCGCCAGCCCGAGTTCACACAACTCGATCTCGAGATGGCCTTTGTCGACGAGGATGACGTGCTCGAGTGCATGGAAGCGGTGATGGGCGCCGTGTTCGAGCGCACAGGATTCGAGGTAGCGAGGCCGCCGTGGGAGCGGGTGACCTTCGCCGAGGCGGTGTCGAGATGGGGGATCGACCGCCCGGACCGTCGTTTCGGCCTCGAGCTGCGCGACCTCGGAGAAGCCCTCGCCGGAACCGGTTTCAAGGTGTTCGCAGACGTGCTCGCAAATGACGGCGTGGTGCGCGGCATCAATGCCGGCGCCCGTGAGCTGCCACGCTCTGACCTCGACAGCCTGACCGAGCTCGCCAAACAGCATGGAGCCAAGGGGCTGGTGTGGGCGTTCGTCCAGGATGGCGAGGAGAGCTGGCGCTCGCCGATCGCGAAATTCCTCTCACCTCAGGAGGTTGCGGCTGTCAACACGCGGCTCGAGGCCTCGCCGGGCGACCTGCTCTTGATCGTCGCGGACGAGCTCACGACAACCGGCCAGGCCCTGAGCGCGCTGCGGATGGAGCTGGGGCGGCGCTTTGACCTGATCGACCGCACCCGTCACGATCTCCTGTGGGTCACCGAGTTCCCTGCCTTCTTCTGGGATAAGGAGGGCGGAAGGTGGGACTCCGCCCACCACCCGTTCACTGCGCCGACCGGCGACCTCGACAACCCCGGCGCCTGCCTGTCGGGGGCTTACGACCTCGTGCTGGACGGAAGTGAGATCGGCGGTGGCTCGATCCGAATCCACCGTCGCGATGTCCAGGAGCGCGTGTTCGAGCTGCTGGGGATCGGGCCAGAGGAAGCCCGAGAGCGGTTTGGCTTTCTGCTCGACGCGTTGCGCTACGGCGCACCGCCTCACGGCGGAATCGCGATGGGACTTGACCGGATCGTGGCGATCCTCGCTCAGCGCGAGACGATCCGTGAGGCGATTGCCTTTCCCAAAGCGGCCAGTGGCGCTGACCCCCTGACGGGCGCCCCAGCACCTGTCGACCCAGCTCAATTGCGCGAGCTGGGGCTCCGGGCGCTGTAAGCGCGAAGCGCCGAAATTCAACCGATCACGTCGCCGTGCCGATCATGGAGGGCATGGCCAATGTTTCACGTCCCCTGATGGCTTTGCTGGCGGTCACGGTTGCGTTCTTCGCGCTGTGGATCGTCGCCCTCAAGCCCCACACTGCGGGCACCAGCGGGACGACGCAGCAGCCGGGCGTCGGTTCCTATAGCAAGGACATCAATGCGGCCAAGAATGTCGCCAAGGTTGTAGCCGGTAACACCGCCAGGCAGGGCGCCGCCGAGGCCGGTCGGCCGACCAGCACGTCATCCGTGACCAGTGCGGGCGCCGCGTCTGGGCCCGGCAAGCATGCCGCGACCGCACAGCGCCCCCATACGTCACAGGCTCACAAAGCGGTAGGTCCGGCACAAACACGCTCAGCCGTACACAAGAGCTCCGCCGTGCGCAAGAGCTCCGCGGGGCACAGGGCCGCTCATGCGGTTGCCAACCCCGGTGTCGCCGCGACGGCTGCCGGCCGGCTCGCCGCCGTCGAGCGCGCGCTTGCGCAGCGGAAGGTGCTCGCGCTCCTCTTCTACAACCCCGCCGCGCCGGACGACCAGGCGGTCAAGAACGAGCTGGCTTCGATCCCCACCCGCCGCGGCGAGGTGGTCAAGCTGGCGATTCCGCTCAGCGAGCTACCGAGCTATGCCGGGTTGACCGCTCAGGTGCCGGTCAACTTCTCGCCGACGCTTGTGGTGGTCAACCGCAAGTACCAGGCCGTCGAGCAAGCCGGCTTCGCCGACACGTTCGCGATCGCTCAGCTGATCGACGACGCGCAGTAGCGACTGGGCGGGGAACGCCCGTAGTGGGACTGACCCACTACCAACGCCCCGGATGCAGGTCGACGAGTTCTATGCTCGCGGCCTGTGGACACGCTGGCGTTTGAGCACCATCTGACCTCCCCGCAGGGCCAGGGCCGGATCCTCCGCGGTGGGTTCACCGCGACCGCCGGGGGGGCCGCCTGTCGTGACGCGATCGAGATCTCGCTTGCGGTGAGCGGCGACCGGATCGTCGATGCCGGCTTCGTGGCGCGAGGCTGCGGTGCGGTAACGGCGGCGGGAAGCGCAGCTGTGACGCTCGTCCGGGGAATCGACGTGCTGGGCGCGGGACGGATCGGCGGCCTCGAAATCGCCGGTGAGCTCGGAGGTCTCAGCGAGGCCAAGCAACACGCCGCCGAGCTGGCCGGCGAAGCGCTCGCCCGGGCGCTGGGCGCTGCCGTCCGGGAGCGCGCCCATGTCGGCGCCCCAGTCGGTTCGCGGACGCTCGTGGCGATGAGCGGAGGGGTTGACAGTGCGGTGGCGGCGCTCCTGTGTGGCACGGAGGGCGAGACTGTGGCCGTCACGCTCGAGCTCTGGGCCGACAGCGACAATGACGCCGAGCGAAGCTGCTGCTCGGCTAGCGCCGTGGCCGGGGCCCGCAAGCTCGCGCACCGGATGGGCATCCCGCACTTCACGCTCGATCTGCGTCCGGAGTTCCGAGCCGGGGTGGTCGAGCCCTTCATCGCCGGCTACGCGGCAGGGGAGACACCGAACCCGTGCGTGGGCTGCAACGGGCACGTCCGGCTAGACGCGATGCTTGCCCTGGCCGACGGCCTCGGATGCCAGGCTCTCGCCACCGGGCACTACGCGCGCACAATCGAGCACGACGACGCGCGGGGCCCGCTGCTTCGCACTGCCGCCGATCCCGCCAAGGATCAGACCTACATGCTCGCGGCGCTCGACCCCCGTTCGCTGGCTCGCATGCGCTTCCCGCTGGGCGGATTGACCAAGCTGGAGGTTCGCCGGCTGGCCGAAGAGGCACAGCTGCCGGTGGCAGGCAAGCCGGACTCGCAGGACCTCTGCTTCCTGGCTGGAACCGACCGCGCGAGCTTCCTGGCCCGGCATGGTGGGCTTCACGCGCGGATCGGATCTTTCGTCGACCTGCAGGGGCGCGTGGTGGGGCATCACCTCGGACACCACGGGTTCACAGTCGGGCAGCGGCGCGGACTCGCTTTGGCCGCGGACGAGCCACTGTTCGTACTCGACAAGGAGGCGGTCTCCAATCGCGTCACGGTCGGGCCGCGGCGGGAGCTGCGGACGCATCGCGTGTCGCTGCGCGGCGCACGCCTTCACCGAGACAGCACGCGTGTCGACCGCGTCAAGCTGCGCTACCGCTCGCGGCCGCTGCCGGCGCGCGTGGCGGGAGTTCTTCCCGCCGGCCGGCACCGGTCGCTGCGGGTCGAGATTCCGTCCGGGGCGGAGGGCCCAGCGCCGGGACAGCTCGCGTGCCTGATGGACGGGGAGGCCGTGGTCGGCTGGGGGACGATCACACGGGGCTGACGCACCGACCGGCGCGCCTCTACTCCCGCCGGCAGGCGGCCTTCAGCGGACGCTGAAGTCCGCGTTCTTTACCAGCATCAGGGCGTAGCCCGGCCAATAGGCCCCGGTCGGCGGGGCACCCGGCATCTCGCGTCCAGGCTGGTCGTGACACTGCCCGCCGGACTCTCCGGGGTTCGTGGTCCAGGCGAACATGTCGACGTTGGGGTACCCGGTCTGCGTGGTCGGCTTTGGACCAAGGCCGCGGCCGACCGGGTTACAGAGAACCTCGTTGCCCGACTTGACGACGTTCCTGGGACGCAGCGGTCCTCGCCCGTTGTCGCCGGTGTTCACGACGAAGTGCTTGCCCCCCGTGAGCCGCGAGATCTGCTCGCCGTAGCTGACCTCTCTCCGAGTCCAGTCGAAGTGCGTCGAGTTCAGGAAGAACCCCTGGATCTTGGAGACGCCGGCGCTTAGGAGAAGCCGCGCGGCCCGGCGGGCGGGCAGCGCGTCCGCGGCGCCGGCATCGAGATAGATCACGAGGTGGGGACAGTTGGCTTCGAGCACGTCGATCGCATCGTTCAGCTCGGCCATCCGCACCGCGAGGCCATGGCGGTTCAGCCCAGGCGTGGTGATGATCGAGTCCTCCTCGAGGAACAGCACTGCGGGGGAGGACCCGATTCCCTGCGCCAGACCCTCGATGAAGTTGTGATACCAGGACTGGAAGGCAGGCGGATCGCCGTTACCGCGCACGCCATGGACAAGCGCGTAGGTGGCCAGCAGGGGCACCGTCCCGGGCTCCTCCGTCTCGGCCCGCGCCAGGTAGCGAGAGACGGCCGTGCCAATGTTCGGGACGTATGGCGAGTTGTAGCTGAACTTCCCGAACCGCGCGGTCCCGGGCTGGCTGGCAATCACGCTCAGGGCGGGGTACCGCTTGGCGGCGTTGGCGGCCGCGCTCTGCGGGTCAACGAAGAACCTGGCGCCCGACAGGGGGTTGCCGCCGGGAGGCTGGGGGAGGGCGAGCGGGTTGGACGGGTCACGGGGGGAGGCCGCGTCGTCGTTGAGAATCGTGACCACTGCGCTCGAGCTCGGGCCAAGCCCGGTCGCGTGGGCCCCGAAGAGCGACACACGCAGGGTCTTGGGGACGGTGTCGACACCGTGGTCGGCGACCGGCACGGCGAACTGCATGCTGGCCTGGCCGGGCGCGAAGTCGAGCTCGCCCTTGACCGAGGTGAAGTCGATGCCGGCAACCGCGGTGCACGGAGCCGAGCCGCAGGAGTACGGGGACTTGGTGTCCGGGTCGTAGCCGACGCCCGAGGTGATGTAGCGCACCTGAGCGGCCACGGCCGATGCGGCCGCCGAGCGCTGCACGGTGATGACGGCCTGGCCGTCGCTTTCGTGGACGCTGATCGAGCCGGGCGTCAGCTGGAAGCCAAGCGGATCGGAGGCGTCAGCCGAGGCGGCGGCCGGCATCGGCAACGCGGCCACCAAAGCGAGGAGAACAGATCGGCGGAGCAACCCCACGAAGGCGATGTTCGGCCGTCCTCACGAGCAACTTGAAGCGTGCGAGGGGAGATCGAACACCCGCCTAAACTGCGACGCCCGTGACCTCTGACGAGATCCGGCAGCGGTTCCTGGAGTTCTTCGTCGCCCGCGACCACAGGCGGCTGCCTTCAGCATCGCTGATCCCGGCCGAGTTCGATCCCTCGGCGCTATTCACGGTGGCCGGAATGCACCCGCTGAAGGCGTACTTCGCCGGTATCGAGAAGCCACCCCACCCGCGCGTGACGAGTTGCCAGAAGACGTTCCGTACCGCTGACATCGACATCATCGGGACGACCACCCGGCATCTGACGTTCTTCGAGATGCTGGGCAACTTCTCGTTCGGCGACTATTTCAAGCGCGAGGCGGCGGCCTTCGCGTGGGAGCTGTCGGTGGACGGGTTTGGCTTCGCGCCAGAGGCAATCTGGATCACGGTTTTTGCGGGCGACGAAGAACTTGGGCTGGGACCCGACGAGGAAGCGATCGAGGCGTGGTTGGAGATCGGCGTTCCGCGCGAGCGGATCGTCGAGTGCCCGCGGTCAGATAACTTCTGGCAGGCCGGCCCGCTGGGACCATGCGGGCCGTGCTCCGAGTTGTACCTGGATCGAGGGCGGGGATTCGGAGGCACCGCGGGTGAAGGCGGTGCCGACGATCTCCCGGGCGGCGAGAACGAGCGGTTCCTCGAGTACTGGAACCTCGTGTTCATGCAGTTCGACCAGAACCCGATCAACCACCTGACCCCGTTGCCGGCCAAGAACATCGACACCGGCCTGGGACTGAACCGTCTGGCCTCGGTCCTCCAGGACAAGGAGTCGGTTTTCGAGACCGACCAGTTTGCGCCGCTGATCTCGCTCGGTGAAGAGCTGTCAGGGCGGCGTTACGGTGCGGACTTCCCGATTGACCGTTCGCTGCGAGTCCTCGCCGACCACAGCCGGTCGATGACGTTCCTGATCGCTGACGGGGTCGTCCCTTCGAACGAGGATCGTGGCTATGTGTTGCGTCGGATCACCCGGCGGGCGATTCTGCACGGCAGGAGGCTCGAGCTGCCGGCAGGCTTTCTTGCCCTCTATGCCAACCGCGTGACCGAGCTGCTGGGCTCGGAGTATCCCGAGCTCCACGAGCAGAAAGACAGCGTGCGCAAGTGGCTCGATGCCGAGGAGGAAGGGTTCGGACGGACCCTCGAGCAAGGGACTCGGATGCTGTCGGAATTGCTCGAGCGGGCTCGCGAAGCGGGAGCCGAGGGGATCTCCTCCGAGGACGCGTTCATGCTCCACGACACCTACGGGTTCCCGATCGAGATGACCGCTGAGCTTGCCGCCGAGCAGGAACTGGGCGTCGATCAGGAGGGCTTCGAGCGGCTGATGGACCAGCAGCGCGAGCGAGCCCGGGCCTCTTCTGGCCGCACGCGCGCCGGCGAGGAGCTGCGCGGGCAGGCGTTGGCGCTGATCAGCCAGGCGGGCTTCCTCACCGAGTTCGTGGGCTACGAGACGACCGAGCGTGACACGACGATCGGAGTCGTTGACTCCGAGCCTCGGAGCGGCCGTCTGCTGGCCAAGCTCGTCGAGTCGCCTTTCTACGCTACGGGGGGCGGCCAGATAGCCGACGCGGGCTACGTCGAGTGCCTGGACGGACAATGCCGGGCTCGTGTCGACGACGTGCTCCGGGTGGGCGATGACCAGGTGCTCGCGCTCGTGCCCGAGCGCGGCCAGATCAAAGCCGGCGAGCGTGTCCACGCGCAGGTCGATCCCGCGACACGCCATGCGACGGAGTGCAACCACACGGCGACCCATCTGCTGCACGCCGCACTGCGTCAGCGGCTCGGATCGCACGTTCGTCAAGCCGGTTCCTATGTCGGGCCGGACAAGCTCCGCTTCGACTTCACCCACGGCAGGGCCCTGAGCGAGGAAGAGCTGCGCGACGTCGAGGATCTCGTCAACCGGTGGATCGCCGAGGACCAGCCGGTGCGCGCGCTCGCAACGACGCTGGCCGAAGCACGCGCGCTGGGAGCGATGGCCCTGTTCGGCGAAAAGTACGGCGACATCGTGCGGATGGTCGAGGTGGGCGACGGATCGTTCTCGCGCGAGCTGTGCGGCGGCACACACGTGCGCTACACGGGCGAAGTCGGCCTGTTCAGGACGGAGCGCGAGACCTCGAGCGCCGCGAATGTGCGGCGAATCGAGGCGCTGACCGGCCCAGCCGCGCTCGAGCTGGTACGCCGCAACGACAGGGCGGCTGTAGCCGCGGGCGAGATCCTCCGCGTGGCCCCCGAGCATGTGCCGGGCGCGGTGGAGGAGCTGCGCCGACGCGTGCGCGAGCTCGAGCGTTCCGGTCCGCAGCGCGACGGCCAGATGGAGGTCGACGTCGAACAGCTGGTGGGGCTCGCCTCCGAGCACGACGGCGCGAACGTCCTCGTGACCGCCGTTCCTGCGCCCGACGGCAAGGCGCTGCTCGAGCTCGTCGACAGGCTCAAGGGCAAGCTGGGCGACGCGGCCATCGTGCTCGCCTCGGCGGGCGAGGACCGGGTCGATGTCGTGGCAAGCGTGGCCCCATCGCTCGTCTCGCGCGGCGTCCGTGCCAACGAGATCGCCCATGCCGCCGCCGCCGTGGTGGGGGGTGGCGGCGGGGGGCGCGACACGCTGGCGCGAGCCGGCGGCCGCGACATCGAGCGGCTTGGAGAGGCGATCGAGGCGGCGCGCGCGGCGATCGAGGCGGCCCTGGACCGCACGCAATAGTCTCCGTGAGAGTGCTTGCGCTCGACTACGGAAGCGCTCGCTGCGGGTGCGCGGTCAGCGATCCCACCGGAGCCCTCGCCACCCCGCTCTCTCCGGTGCGGGCGCCAAGGTCCCGGCGTGGCCTGGCGCGGTTGCGTGAGCTGGTGCGAGAGATCCAGGCCGAGCGGGTGGTCGTCGGGCTGCCCCTGTCACTGAGCGGCGCCGACTCCGAGCAGACGAGGGAGACGCGCGAGTTCGCGATCGCGTTGGGACAGGCGCTCGATGTCCCGGTCGAGCTCTACGACGAGCGCCTGACAACGAGCCTGGCGGCGAGGATGGGTGGCGAGGCGAGCGAGGACTCGCGGGCCGCCGCCCACCTGCTGGAGGGCTGGCTGGCCGCGCAGGGGCGAGCCCGCGATGGCTGACTACGGCCAGCGCACCGCCGATGAGCGCGAGGCGGCGCGCAAGCGGCGCGAGGCGCTGCGCGGGGAACGGGACGCAGTGCGCCCGGAACCCGAGCCGGCGCGAGCCTCTCAGATGCCCCCACGCCGGAGCCGCCCGGCTCCCGCGCCGCGTCCGCCGCGGCGATCGCATTCGCGTCGCGCCAGGATCGCAGCGCTTCTCGCACTCGTGATCGCTGGAGGGATCATCTGGTTCGCGGTCGAGCTGTTCCAGCCGCTTCACGGCTCAGGCCACGGAAGCGTGACGGTGACGATCCCGCCGCACTCGAGTGCCAGCCAGGTGGGGGACGAGCTGGCGCACAAGGAGGTGATCGCCTCGAGCTTCTTCTTCAACATCCGCGCGGCGCTGGCCGGCGACCGCGGCAAGCTGCTCGCAGGCACCTATCACCTCAAGCTCGGGATGAGCTACGGGACTGTCCTCACGATCCTTACCACGCCGCCTAAGCCTGCGCCGACCTCAGAGATCACGATCGCCGAAGGCGACACCCGAGCTCGAATCGCGTCGTTGCTCCGCGCACAGGGCATCCGCGGCAGCTACCTGGCCTTGACACGCCGCTCACGGCTTCTGAACCCGCGCGCCTACGGGGCGCCCGCGTCGCTTCCGTCGCTGGAGGGATTTCTTTTCCCGGCCACATATCAGCTGCGGATTCCGATCAGACCTGGTGACTTGGTGGCCGACCAGCTGCGGACGTTCAAGCACCGGTTTGCCAGCGTCAACTTTGGATATGCCCGGAGCAGGCACCTCTCGCCGTTCGACGTGCTGACGATCGCCTCGATGGTCCAGGCCGAAGCGCAGACGCTCCACGACATGCCGCTGATCGCCTCGGTCATCTACAACCGCCTGCACGATCACATGCTGCTGGGAATCGACGCCACTACTCGGTATGCGACCGGCAACTTCACGACGCCGCTGACTGCCTCGCAGCTCAGCGACCCTTCGCCCTACAACACTCGGGTCCATCCCGGCCTACCGCTCGGGCCGATCGATAACCCTGGCATCGCCGCGATCCAGGCAGCAGCCCACCCTGCGCACACCGCCTATCTCTACTTCGTGGCCAAGCCATGCGGAAACGGGGCGTCGGTGTTCACCGCGAGCTTCGCGCAGTTCCAGCATTACGCCGCGCAGTACCAGACAGCCCGTGCGCGCCGCGGCGGCCGGTCGCCTACGCGCTGCTGAACCGGTGCCTGAGCGCAGCCGCCTCGGCGTAATCGGCTGGCCCGTCTCGCACAGCCGCTCGCCCCAGATGCAGAACGCAGCGCTCAGGGCGGTCGGACTGCACGAGTGGCGCTACCAGCTGCTTCCGGTGCCCGAGCAGCTCCTCGAGTCCACCGTCCGGGCGCTCGAAGCAGCGGGATTCCGGGGCGCGAACGTGACGATCCCTCACAAGCAGGCTGCGCTAAAGCTGGCCGATGAGACCAGCGAGGAAGCGCTCGCCATCGGAGCGGCGAACACGCTGCTATTCGACGACGGGAGCGTGCGCGCGGAGAACACCGACGCTCCGGGGCTGATCGACAGCCTTCCCTTCTCACCCCAGGGCAAGACCGCGCTGGTCCTGGGAGCGGGGGGCAGCGCGCGAGCAGCGGTGTGGGCCCTGATCGCGGCCGGGGCCGCCGAGGTCAGGGTGTGGAACCGCACCGCGCAACGGGCCCACGAGCTGAGCGCGCAGCTAGGTGCGAGTGTCGCCTCGGCGATCGAGCCGGCCGACATTCTCGTCAACTGCACGCCGGTCGGGATGGATCGACACAGCCGTCTCCTAAAGTCAATACCCCAGAAAGCCGATGAGATCGCGATGTTCCGCTGCGTCGTCGATTTCGTCTACGACGAGGGCCAGACGCGCCTCGTCAGTGCTGCCCATGAGGCCGGGGTTCCGGCCGTCGACGGGTTTGACCTGCTCGTAGCGCAGGGGGCCTTGAGCTTCGAGCGCTTCACCGGGCGGGCGGCGCCGCGCGAAGTAATGCGTACAGCGGCAGGACTCAATGACTGATACCGGCGTGCATCTGGCACCCGTCGACCTCGATGAGGTCGAGTCACCCGATAGCAGGATGGCAATCACCGGCATAACGCCGCCAACCCAGCCGGGCGGCTCCAGCCGGTTCCTCACCGACGTGCTGGTCGATCTCGGTTTCTGTGACCGCGAGCGCGTGAACGCGACGATCGAAGAGGCGCGTGGGGCAGCAGCGTCTCCTGAGCGAATGCTGCTCGAGCAGCGCGCGATCACTGCCGACCAGCTGTCCCGGGCGATCGCGGAGCGCTACGGCCTCGACCACCTCGACCTCGGCGTGTTCAAGGTCGACATGGGCGCGGCCAACCTCCTCAGCGCATCCGCGGCCAAGCGCTACGGCGCGGTCCCCGTCGCGTTCGTCGACGACCGGACGCTCCTGCTCGCCATGGCCGATCCAGCCAATGTGATCGCGGTCGACGACATCGCGATGATCACCCGCCTCGACGTCAAGCCGGCGGTCGCCTCGGCAGAGGACATCCAAGCGCTGATCGCACGGATGAACCGCTTCGAGGACGCGGTGCAGGAGGCGGTTCAGGAGGGCGAGGATGCCTCTCCGCTCGAGATCGTCGACCTGCGGGAATCGGCCGAGGACGCGCCGGTCATCAAGCTCGTCCATTCGATCATCGCCCAGGCAGCCGAGCGCGGCGCCTCGGACATCCACTTCGAGCCCCAGCCTGACCTCAAGGGCAACAACGGTCACGAGCTCCGTGTCCGGATGCGTGTCGACGGCGTGCTCAGCGACGAGACGACGGTCCCCAAGCGGATGGTGGGTGGCGTCGTCTCCCGGGTCAAGATCATGAGCGAGCTCGACATCTCCGAGCGCCGGCTTCCCCAGGATGGACGCGTCAGTCTTACGGTCGACGGGCGGCGGATCGACGTGCGGGTGGTGACTCTTCCCACCGTCCACGGCGAGTCGGTCGTCTTGAGGATCCTGGACAAGGACAACACCCGGCTCGACCTCGAGAGCCTCGGCATGCAGGAGCAGGAGCGCGAGCTCTATCGCCGCGCCTTCAACCGTGCCCACGGCGCGGTCTTGGCAACCGGTCCCACGGGCTCGGGCAAGTCGACCTCGCTGTACGCCGCGCTCAACGAGCTCAATGAGCCGGGCAAGAGCATCGTGACGATCGAGGACCCCGTCGAGTACGAGATCGAGGGCATCACCCAGGTCCAGGTCAACAACAAGGCGGGGCTCACCTTCGCCAACGGCCTGCGGTCGATGATGCGTGCCGATCCGGACGTGCTGATGGTGGGCGAGATCCGCGACCGCGAGACGGCACAGATCGCGGTCGAAGGGGCCCTCACCGGCCACATGGTCCTCTCGACGCTTCACACGAATGATGCGCCGTCGACAATTACGCGTCTCATCGAGATGGGAATCGAGCCGTTTCTGATCGCCTCGGCGATGGACTGTGTCGTCGCTCAGCGTCTGGCCCGCACGCTCTGCAAGCACTGCCGCAAGCGCAACGTGATCCCAAGCAACGTGCTGCGGCGCTCAGGCCTGCGAAGCGAGCTGTTCGACGTGGAGGACGCCCCGTCCGATCTCGAGGTCTTCGAGCCGGTGGGTTGCTCCCGCTGCGGCGGATCGGGCTACAAGGGCCGGATCGGTTTGTTCGAGGTGATGGTGATGTCCGACGAGATCCGGTCGCTGACGCTCCGGCAGGCGGACTCCAAGGAGATCGCGGCAGTCGCGGTCAAGGAAGGCATGCGGCGGCTGCGGGACGACGGCTTCGAAAAGGTGAAGGCTGGACTGACCTCGATCGCCGAGGTCTCCCGCGTAACGGGCTCCTGACCGCGCTCGCGCGGCTGGAGCGAAACCCGGCTGGTAATGCAATAGCCAGTCGCTGCCGATAGGCGAGGGTATGGAAATCGACTTCGCACAACTGCTCCTGGAGGTTGTCCACCGCCGTGCGTCGGACCTCCACCTCACCGCCGGCTCGCCGCCGATGGTCCGGATCCGCGGTCGCCTGACGGCGGTCGAAGGGTTCCCGACGCTGACGACGACCCATACACGGGAGATCGTCTACTCGATCCTCTCCGAAGGGCAGCGACAGAAGTTCGAGAACAACCTGCAGCTCGACTTCGCGTACCAGATTCCGGGCACCGCCCGCTTCCGCGTCAACGCGTACAACCAGCGGGGCGCCGTCGGCGCCGCACTCCGCCTGATCCCGTTCGAGGTCGTGCCGCTCGAGACGCTGGCGCTGCCTGCCGTCGTGGAGGAGTTCGCGCACAAGCCGCGCGGCCTGGTGCTGGTCACAGGCCCGACAGGCTCGGGCAAGTCAACCACGCTGGCCTCGCTGATCGACATCATCAACACAACCCGCGAGGAACACATCATGACCGTGGAGGATCCGATCGAGTTCCTTCACACGCACAAGAAATGCATCGTCAACCAGCGAGAGGTCGGGTCCGACACGCTCTCGTTCGCCGACGCTCTCAAAGCGGCGCTGCGCCAGGACCCCGACGTGATCCTCGTGGGTGAGATGCGGGATCTCGAGACGATCTCGACGGCGATCACCGCGGCGGAGACCGGACACCTCGTGTTCGCCACGCTCCACACCCAGGACACGCCCCAGACGATCGACCGCATCATCGACGTGTTCCCCTCGGCGCAGCAGGGCCAGATCCGCGCTCAGCTTTCGGTCGCCCTCCAGGGGATCATGACCCAGACGCTGCTGCCGACGGCCGACGGTTCGGGGCGCTGCGTGGCGGTCGAGGTCCTCGTGCCCACCCCGGCGGTCCGCAACCTGATCCGGGAGTCCAAGAGCCACCAGATCTACTCGGTTCTGCAGACCGGCGGCTCGCATGGGATGCAGACGATGGACGCGGCGCTGGCGCAACTGGTGCGGGCGGGAAAGATCACGCGTGCCCTGGCCGAGTCCCGTGCGCAGTCGACCGAAGAGCTTCGCCGGCTGCTGGTATCGGTACCGGGCGAGCAGGCGATGGCGGCGTAGACGATGCCCACCTACACCTTCAAGGCAATGGACTTGGCGGGCCTGCCCGCCAAGGGAGAGGTCGAGGCTGTCTCCAAGCAGGACGTGGCCGATCAGCTCAAGCAGCGCGGCCTGATCGTGCTCGACATCGCCAACAAGTACCGCTCCAAGGAGATCAATATCGAGCTGTTCGCCCGCGTGAAGCTCGACGAGATGGCGATCATGACGCGTCAGCTCTCGACGATGGTCTCATCGGGCATGACGATCTTGCGGGCACTGCATGTCCTGGAGAACCAGACCAAGTCGAAGCTGCTGCGTGAGACGCTGGCCTCCGTCCGCCAGGACGTCGAGGCCGGCCTCCTCTTCTCCGCGGCGCTCGAGCGCCATCCCAAGGTGTTCTCACAGCTTTACGTCTCGATGGTGCGGGCGGGCGAGAGCGGCGGCGTGCTCGAGCAGTCCCTGCTCCGGACGGCCGATCAGCTCGAGAAGGATGCCGCGCTGCGCCGCCAGATCCGTGCGGCGACGATCTACCCCAGCCTGGTGATCACCTTCGCCCTGATCGTGCTGCTGGCGCTGGTGGCATTCCTGATCCCGGTGTTCGCATCGGTCTTCAAGCAGTTCGGAGGTCACCTCCCGGCCCTGACACAGTTCATGGTGGGCCTGTCACACATGGTCAACCATCAGTGGTACATACTGATTGGTGGTATCGCCCTCGGACTGACTGCGTTCATCTACTGGAAGCGTTCCAAGCGTGGCCGGACGCAGTGGGATGCACTCAAGCTGAGGATCCCACTGAAGATCGGAGACGTGGTGCAGAAGGTTGCGATCGCCAGGTGGGCGCGCACCTTCTCGTCACTGACCTCCGCCGGAGTCCCGATCATGATGGCGCTCGAGATCACGGGTAAGACGGCGGGCAATGCCGTGATCGAAGCGTCGATGGACGACGTAATCGAGTCGGTCAAGGGGGGCGGCACGCTGTCGGAGCCTCTCCGTCGGGCCAAGGAGTTTCCGGCGATGGTCGCCCACATGGTGGGTGTAGGCGAGGAGACAGGCGCGCTCGACGCGATGCTGTCCAAGGTCGCCGACTTCTTCGAGGACGAGGTCGAGGCGGCGGTCAAGGCGCTGACGTCGATCCTCGAGCCCGCGATGATCATCTTCGTCGGCGGAATCGTCGGGGTTATCGTTATCTCGATGTACCTGCCGCTGTTCGACGTCTACAACCAGATCCACTAAGCGTGGAAGGGACAGCTCGGCACGGCTCCGCCGAACGGGAGACGTGCACACCTTGTCGCGGCACCGGGCAGCTGATCTCGGCGCTGGGAGGCGAGCCGCACGAGGTCACCTGTCCCTGGTGTGACGGTACCGGCCGCTTCATAGGCGGTCACGACGCTCAGCAGGCACCCGCCGAGTCCGCGCCTGCCTGAGGCGCGAGCGCTCGAGCGTCGAGCGCTCGAGTTGACATTACCTGTTGAGTGACTCCAATCACCTGTAAAGGTGAGCATCGAAGGTGCCGATAGGTGTGGTGCCAGAGCCAAAAGGTGCCAAAGGCAAACCATCCGCGAGGATGGGGCGCAAAGCCACGGATCTCCCGACCGGAGAAAGCCGGGTTGCCACTGGAGCGGCTCACACCACGCCGCATGGCTGGGACCAACGGATCTGGCAGGACCAAATCCAACGATCCCAGGAGGATCCATGCTCAAGCAGCTCCGACGTCGCGCCGAGGATGAGAAGGGTTTCACCCTGATCGAGCTCCTCGTCGTCATCCTGATCATCGGCATTCTTGCCGCGATCGCCATTCCCGCGTTCCTCAACCAGCGCAACAAGGCGTATGACGCCGCCGCCAAGTCGAACATCAAGACGGCGGCCATCGCCGAGGAGACGTACGCCACTGACCACAGCGGCACGTACGCATCGGACACCCTGAGTAATTCCGACAGCTCCGGCGCGCTGGCGCAGATCGAGCCGACGCTCCAGAGCACGCCGTACGTCACGGCCACCAACAACGGTACGGTCGGCTACACGCTGGTCGCGACGGCACAGGGCTCGGGCTCCAGCCCGGACACGTTCACCTACGTGGAAGCCAACGGTGCCATCACCAAGTCCTGCTCCGGCAGTGGCGGTGGTTGCGTCAGCAGCACCTGGTAATTCCCTCTAGATCCCCTTCTAGAACCCACACACCAAACGCCATGGAGGGCGGGTCGCAGATCCGCCCTCCTGGCATTTAAGTCGTCCGTCCCCAGGTCGATACTCACCCTATGACCGTGCGCCTGACCCTGCTCTCGCTGATCGTCGCCGTGGGGGTGTCACTGGCACTTCCGGTAAGCGCCGGGGCGGCGGTGCCCTTCAACAAGCTCCTGATCGCTCAGCAGGGCTCAGCGGAGGCGATGGTGGTCTCCCTCAACGAGGTCCCGCTCGGGTGGGGCTCGAGCGCGATCCAGGCGATCCACGCGGCAGAGCGCAGCGCGACGCTGGAGGCACTGCACAGCCGGATGCACCCGCTTCATGTCGTGCCCTACGTGTGGCGCTCGCAGCACCCCTATTGGTACGTCGTGTTCACCTACAAGGGCAAGATCGTCGCCGACGCCAACGTGAGCCGGGCCGGCAAGCTGACCGGCGTGTGGACCGGGCGCGAGGCATGGGCGCCTTATACGCACGGTGGTGTCTCGGCGTGGCAGACGAGCTGGCTCATCCTCCTGCCCGGAGCGCTCCTGTTCATGCTTGCCTTCTTCGATCCGCGCCGGCTCTGGCGTCTGGCCCACCTTGACGGCCTGGCCGTGCTTGCCTTCTTGGCCTCCTATCTGCTGCTGGACAATCAGCATCTGGAGGCGGCGGTGTGGACCGCCTATCCGCCGCTGATCTACCTGCTCTGGCGAATGTTGACCCTGGGCTACAGACCCCGGCGGTCAGCCGGTCGTCTGGCCCCTCTACTCAGCCTGCGCACGCTGGCCGTCGGCCTGCCGGTGCTCTTGGTGGCGCGGATCGTGCTTTCGCTCATCGGCCACCAGGAGATCGACGTCGGCTACGAGTCGGTGATCGGCGCCTTCCGTGTGCTTCATCACCTCCCGGTCTACTACAACGATCCCAACCACGGAGACACGTACGGACCGATCACCTATTTGGCATATGTCCCGTTCGAGCTGCTCTTTCCCTGGAAGAACACGCTCTCCAACCTGCACGCCGCGGATGCCGCGGCGATCTTGTTCGACCTGGGAACCGTGCTTGGCCTCGTGCTCCTCGGCCGCCGGCTGCGTCAAGGCGCGGAGGGCACTCGTCTCGGGCTCCTGCTGGCTTGGGCATGGGCGGCGTGCCCGTTCACGATCATCGGGCTGATCGTCCACACCAACGACGGGCTCGTGTCGATGCTGACCGTGTTCGCGATGGTTGCGATTGCGTCGCCCGCCGTGAGCGGCGCGCTGCTCGGCTTGGCTGCGGCGGCGAAGTTCTCCCCGGCCGGGCTCTTGCCGCTGCTGGCCGCCCCCCGCAAGCGAGGTTGGAAGGGCGCGGCGGTTTGCGCGGGCGCGTTTACGGGGGTGCTCGCGCTTGCCGTCTACGCCTGGCTCCCACCGAAGGGGCTTGGCTACTTCTGGCACAGGACGATCTCCTTCCAGATCAACCGAGTCGACGTGTTCTCCCCGTGGGCGCTTCACAGCAGCCTCCATCCGGTCCAGGTCGCCCTCGAGGTCCTAGCCGTCCTCCTGGCCGGGATCGTGGCGTTCGTGCCGCGTGAGCGCTCGCTGGCCCGCGTATGCGCCCTCGCTGGGGCCGTGACGATTGCGATTCAGCTCCCGGCGACCCACTGGTACTACTGGTACATCCTGTGGTTCCTGCCGTTCGCGATCGTGGCGTTTCTCGCCCCGCCTGAGGCAGCGCCCACGGGTGCCACCGACCCTTCCGCGCGGCGCTCCCCGCGGGTTGCCGAGCCGCGCGTTCCGGCGCTGGCCGAGGCTTGACCGTGCCCGCCGCCTTTGCACTTGTGATGGGCGCCGTTGTCGGGTCGTTCTTGAACGTCGTTGCCTACCGGCTCCCCCGGCGGGAGTCGCTTGTCTACCCGCCCTCCAGGTGTCCGGACTGTGGCACCCACATCAAGCCATACGACAACGTCCCCGTGCTGGGCTGGCTGTGGCTGCGCGGGCGCTGCCGGTCTTGCCGAGCGGCGATTTCGCCCCGCTACCCGGTGGTCGAGGCGCTCACCGGCGCACTCGCGCTGTCGGTCGTGCTCGTCAAGCACTCAGCGTACGACCTCGTGCTGGGGCTGCTGCTCGTCTGCGTGCTCGTCGCGGTGGCCCTGATCGACCTCGATCACCGCACGATCCCCAACCGGATCACGGGTCCGGCCGCGTTGGCGGCACTCGGGCTCGGCGCCGCGCTGCGGCCAGCCGGTGTCCCCGAGCAGTTGATCGCCGCTGCTGCCGCGGGTGGCTTCCTGCTCGTGTTCGCGCTCGCCTACCCAAGAGGGATGGGTATGGGCGACGTCAAGCTCGCGGGCGTGCTCGGTCTGTTCCTGGGCCGGTCTGTGGGGGTGGCGATCCTCGTCGCCGTCCTACTCGCAACCGCGGTCGGCGTCGCCGTCATCGCTCGGGTGGGGATGAGTGAGGGAAGAAAGACAGCGATCCCGTTCGGACCGTTCCTGGCCGCCGGCGGGTTGGTCGGGCTGCTCGCCGGCCCTGAAATCGTCCACTGGTACCTGCACGTAGGGCTGTAGGAACAGCCGCGCAGGGCTTTCAGTCCGTACTTCTCACCCCAACCCTCAACCTCTTGGCAAAACTAGCCGACAAGTACCCTCACATGTTGAGGGGTAGAAGCAACACGGTCGTGGGGCTCGACATCGAGCCTGGCTACATCGCCGCGGTGCAGGTCGCTGCGGGCGGCGTCGCTGTGGAGAACGCCGCCTACGCGCAGCTGGCCCCGGGCATTGTCCGCGACGGCGAAGTCATGGACGTCGAGACGCTCGCCGGCGTGCTGCGCGAGCTGTTCGCCGAGCACAAGCTTCCCAAGCGCGTTCGGCTCGGCGTGGCCAACCAGCGGATCGTGATGCGGACGATCGACCTCCCCCCGCTGAGCGACTCAAAGCAGGTCGCGTCAGCCGTTCGCTTCCAGGCCCAGGACCACATCCCGATGCCGCTCGAGCAGGCCGTGCTCGAGCACCAGATCCTCGGAACGGTGGACACTCCCGACGGTCCGCGTACTCGGGTCGTGCTCGTCGCGGCGCGCCGTGACGTGATCGACCACCTGCTCGAGGCCACCACCGCCGCTGGTCTGCGTCCCGCCGGAATCGACCTGTCGGCCTTCGCCATGATCCGTGCGCTGCACCGCCCGGATCTCAGCGGCCCCACGGTGTACGTGGCCGTCGGCGGTCTCACCAACCTGGCCATCGCCAAGGGTGTCACGTGCGTGTTCACTCGCGTGATCCAGCACGGCACCGAGTCGCTGGCCGGTGAGCTCGCCGAGCGTCGCGGACTGACACTCGAGCATGCCCACGCTTGGCTCACCCATGTCGGCCTCGATGAGGCGGTCGCCAGGATCGACGGCGACCAGGAGATCGTTCTCGAGGCGCGCAGCGTGCTGACCGAGGGCGTGAGGCGGATCGGGGACGAGGTTCGGAATTCCTTGGACTTCTATGCCATGCAGGAGGGCGCCGAGCCCGTCGACCGGCTCGTGCTGACCGGCCCTGCGGTTTCGATTCCGGGCTTTGCCCGTCAGTTCGGCGAGCACGCCGGGCTCGAGGCCGAGGTCGGCGTGGTCAGCGAGGCGAAGCCGGGCGGGTTCCAGGGCATCGACGCGGGCCGGCTGGCCGTGGCCACCGGGCTGACGATCGAGCAGGTGTCGGCATGAGAGCCGTCAACCTCATCCCGCGCGAGAACCGCCGGTCCGCCGTGACGACCGCCGGGCTCAGCTTGTCGCCCGCCTATCTGCTTCCCGCCGCGCTGGTGCTCGCGGTGGCTTTGGTCTCGGTGCTCGTGCTGACCAACAACACGATCTCCCAGCGCCAGACGCAGCTGACCAGTATGCGCACCGAGCTCGCGCGCGACCAGGCCGTCGCCGCTCGCCTGGCGGCCTACCAGCGCTTCGCGCAGCTCGCCAAGGCTCGGGTCACCACGGTGCGCGACATCCTGGCAACTCGTTTCGACTGGCACGGCGCGCTCGAGGACCTCTCAAAGGTGGTCCCGACCAACACGTCGCTCCAGAGCCTGAACGCCACGGTGGCTCCGAACACGGGCAGCAGCTCGAGCCCGCTCCGGGGTGCCATCACGGCGCCGGCCTTCGACCTCACCGGCTGCACCAAGACGCAGGACGACGTGGCGCGGTTGATGTCGAGGTTGAGGGTGATGGACGGCGTCACGCGCGTCAGCCTGCAGAGCTCGACCGACGCCCAGGGTGGCTCGGGTAGCTCATCGAGCACGTCTGGCAGCTCGGCGAGCTGCGGAAACGGCCCCACCTTCCACGTCGTCGTGTGGTTCACGCCGCCTGCCACTTCGAATGGTGCAACGGCGAGCACCGGAGGTGTGGGATGACGCGGCGCGACCAGACCGTGATCGCGACAGTGCTCGTGATCGCCCTCGCCGTCGGCGCGTGGCTGGCAGTCGTGCAGCCCAAGCGCGACAAGGCTTCGAAGCTGGCCAGCCAGGTCACCTCGGTCCGCAGCGAGCTCGACCAGGTCCAGACCCAGATGGCCCAGGGCCAGGCGGCGCGCAACGCGTTTGCGGGCAGCTACACGGACTTGGCCCGGCTGGGCGAGGCCGTGCCGGCCGACGACAATGTGCCGTCGCTCATCTACCAGATCCAGAGCGCAGCGGCTAAGGCGCACGTCGGATTCGACTCGCTGAGCCTGGCCAGCTCCGCCGCCTCGTCGTCGAGTGCGACGCCCACCACGCCTGCTCACCCGGGCAGTTCGTCCTCAACCGGGAGCTCGTCTACCGGAAGCTCGTCTTCCACCGGCGGCTCGGCGGCGGCCACGACGCTCCCGCCGGGAGCCAGCATCGGCCCGGCCGGCTTCCCGATCGAGCCCTTCACGTTCACCTTCAGCGGCAACTTCTTCCATCTGTCCGACTTCTTCGGACGGCTTCAGCGATTCGTCGTTGCGACCGAAAAGAAGATCTCGGTCAGCGGTCGCCTGATGACGCTCGACGCGATCAGCTTGGCGGCCAGCTCGACCGGTTTCCCCAACATCACCGCAACGATGTCCGCCACCACCTTCCTGCTTCCCTCCAGCCAGGGCCTGACGGCCGGAGCGACGCCGCTCGGACCGGCTGAGACGAGCGCCAGCTCGGCCCTGACGGCGAGCGCGGGATCGGCCACCGCGGCGCCTGCCGGCTCGAGCGCGCCCGCCACGACCGCTGGATTGGTGCGATGAACGCCCTGCGAGAGATGGCTACCGACTTTCGCGACAAGCGTCTATGGGCGGTCGTCGCCGCGCTCCTCGCGGTGCTCGTCGCCGTGCCTGTACTGCTCTCCAAGTCGGCCTCGGCTCCGGCCAAGACCGCGAGCGTTCCCGCCGCCGTGCCCTCTGGGCCAAGCCTCCCTGTCGTGAGCGCGTCGCAGTCCCCGAACCAGACGCATCTGTCCGGCCGCTCCCACGACCCCTTCAGCGGGGGCGCCAGCGCGGGCGGCAGTGGCTCGACCACGCAGGGCTCCAAGTCTTCGACCACTCCGTCGAGCGCCACCGCCTCCAAGCCAGGTGGAACCTCGAGCGGCACGTCGGGAGGTAGCTCGACGCCCGTCCCCACCGTTACCGGATCCCCGAGCGTGCCGGCGCCGATCACGACGACGCCGACCGCCCACAAGCGCGCCCCCGCGAGCCTGAGGTCCTCCCAGGTGTACCGCGTGGCGCTGGCCGTCAGCTGGCCTTCGGGCGGCCTGGACACGATCGATCCGCTCGAGCGGCTGAGCGTGCTGCCCAACGACCGCCAGCCGCTGCTCGTCGAGCTCGGCGTGCAGAAGGGCGGTGGGCGCGTGCTGTTCGCGGTCGAGCCGGGCGCGGTAGTCAGCGGTCCCGGGACCTGCACGCCCGGTCCGATCGACTGCCAGGTCCTGTCGCTCGCCGTCGGCCAGAACGAGAACCTGTCTTCGCAGTCGCCGACGGGTCCGAACGAGGTTGCGCTGTTCGCCGTCACCTCGATCACGGCACACAGCCTGGGCTCCAGCTCGGCGGCGGCTACCGCCCGTCGCCGCGTCTCGGCGGCCGGACGCGACGAGCTCGCGAGCTCTCAGCAGAACGTCGTCTCGCTGTTCCGCTACGAGCCTGCGCTCGGAGCTGTCGTCGACCTGCGCAACCTGTCGATTGGGGGTTAGCCGATGCGCCGTTTCCTGATCCTCGTCCTGCCTCTCGTCGTCTCGCTGGGTCTGACCACGGCCGCTGCACAGGCCGTCGTGGTCGACATGAATGCGCTCGGCTCGACGAGCGTCGCCTTCAACTCCTCGGACCAGAGCGGCTACTACGGCGTGGCCATGGTCCCGGGCACCGACGGCACGCTGGCCACGAACAACATCCCGACAGTGACCTCGAGCGCCGCGTGCGCCGATCCGGCGATCACCCCGGACCTGTCGGTGTCGAGTGCGGGGCTTTGCTGGCACAGCGTGTCCGGCGCTTCGGTCCTGCACGGCAACGAGACGTTCGACTTCACGTGGGAGGTGGGAACCCAATGGCCGCTGACCACGGGCTACGTCGAGAAGTTCCTGTCCGATGTCGCCGCTGGGAGCGGGACGCTGAGCTCACCGTTCGCCGTCACGCCGCAGTACACCGATGGCACCGGCCGTGCCGCCAACCGCTCGGTCTACGGTGGCGGCTGCGTCGATCAGGGCATGTCTGGTAATGCCGACTGCCAATTCGCGGGTGGCCCGTACGCCGGCCACGACTATCCGACCTCAGGCAATTGCACGCCGAGTGGTACCTCGTTCGAAGGCGTGGCCACCAGCAACACGGTGTGCCTGACCGACGCTCAGCTGCAGAGTGAGATCGGCTCTCTCGTGACCGAGACCGGCATCCTCGGCCGCACCCAGCCCGGCTACACGCCGGTTGTCGTACTGCTCACACCCCCCGGTGTGGAGACATGCCTCGACGGCGGCGGGAAGCTTTGCTCGGCCAACAGCGCCGCGGCGGCTCAGTTCTGCTCTTACCACGGACAAGTCAGCGTGAGCGGCACCGAGGTGGCCTACGTCGTCCAGCCGTGGACGGCGATGACCAAGTGCGACGAGCCCGATGTCCCCGCGATCCCCGCCAACGCGGCGTCGGATGTTCTTCAGACCAACGTCGGCATGCGGCTGGTCAGCCCGCTCAGCCAGGCGATGACGGCGACCCTCGTAAACCCGGGGCTCGACGGCTGGTTTGGCCTCAACGGCCTCGAGATCAACGACATCAACGGGTGCGTGCCGCTCGGCAGCGGCCTCGACCAGGTGACGGTCGGCACCTCGCAGTATTGGATTCAGCGCGAGTTCAACAACGCGGCGCTGATGAAGAACGACCCGTCCACGTACTTCGGCTGCGCGCCGAACGTGATCCTGGCACCGAACTTTGTCCCGCCGAACCCTGTCTTCCAAGGCGACGAGGTGGCGTTCAACGGCTCGTCGACGGCGTCGACCCTGCTTGTCCCGGATGCCAATTACCACTGGGACTTCGGCGATGGCGCGACCGCCACCGGCCACAGTGTCGTCCACCAGTACTCGAGCGCGGGAACCTACACGGTCAAGCTGAGCGTCACCGACCGAGGCGGCAACCAGGCGACGTTTGCGCAGCAGATCACGGTCCTCACACCGAGCGGGCAGCAGGCTCCGCCGCCGCCCCCGCCGACGCCGTCGAGCAGCACGTCGGGGCCCTTCGCGGTCAAGCTGCAGCTGATGCCGCAGGGTCTACACGCGGTGCTGCACCACGGACTCGCGCTGCAGGTCAACTCCGATGAGGCGGCAGACGGCCTGGCGACGATCTACATCTCGCGGCGCGCAGCTCGGCGAATTCACCTCAAGGTGGGCAAGCAGTCCTGGGTGGCCGTGGCTCGCGGAACCATCTCCGAGCTGAAGAGTGGAACCGGCATGCTGCACCTGCACCTCTCACGCAGGATCGCTCGCAAGCTCCGCCGTCTCCACCACGTCACCCTGAGCGTGCGCCTGGCCCTGACCGGCGCCGATGGCCATCACGTGGTCGTCGACGTCGCCGGCAGCTACTAAGGACCGCGCTCCCTAACCTTCAGCGCCCAATGGCGCTGCGGATGACGACAGCCGGGGAGTCCCACGGACCGGGGCTCACCTGCATCGTGGAAGGGATGCCCGCCGGGCTCGAGCTCGACCGCGAGGCGATCGATCGCGACCTCGCCCGGCGCCAGCTCGGGCATGGCCGGGGCGGTCGGATGAAGATCGAGCGCGATCAGGTTCAGGTAACTGGCGGGGTTCGTCACGGACGCACGCTGGGAAGTCCGGTCGCGCTCCAGGTGCTCAATCGCGACTACGCCAACTGGGAGGAGCGGATGAGTCCGTGGCCGGTCGAGGCCGACGTCGACGAAGTGCACCTTCCCCGGCCGGGCCACGCCGACCTCGTCGGTACCCAGAAGTTCGGGCTGACCGATGTTCGCGACGTGTTGGAGCGCGCCAGCGCTCGCGAGACGGCGGCACGCGTAGCCGGCGGGGCGCTCGCCAAATCGTTCCTGAGCGCGCTGGGGGTCGAGATCTTCTCGCATGTGATCCAGATCGCCTCGGTCAGCGCTCCGCAGCGCGATGGATTGCGCCCGGAGGACTTTGCCGAGGTCGATGCCTCGCCGGTGCGCTGCATCGATCCCGACACGAGTCGCGCGATGGTGGCCGAGATCGATCGCCTGCGAAAGGCCAACGAATCGCTGGGCGGCGTGTTCGAGGTGCGCGCCTACGGGCTCGTGCCGGGGCTTGGCTCGCATGTCTCCTGGCAGCAGCGGCTCGACGGGCGACTCGGACAGGCGGTGATGTCGATCCAGGCGATCAAGGCCGCCGCGATTGGAGACGCTATCGAGGTGGCTGGTCTACCAGGATCGCAGGCACACGATGAGATCTACTGGGAGGAGGGGCGCGGGTACTTTCGCCAGACCAACCGCGCCGGTGGACTCGAGGGGGGGATGACCAACGGAGAGCCGCTCGTCGTCCGGGGCTGGATGAAGCCTCTGCCCACGCTGACCAAGCCGCTCCAATCGGTCGACATCGCCACCCACCAGCCGGCCGAGGCACTACGGGAGCGGACAGACTCGTGCACGGTGCCGGCCGCCGGTGTGGTGGCAGAGGCGATGGTCGCGTTCGTGCTCGCCGGCGCCTACCGCGACAAGTTCGGCGGCGACCACATCGACGATGCGCTCGGCGCGCTGCGGGCTTACGAGCGGAGGATTGGCTGGGAGGCCGGACAGGGCTGACCTCGCCTCAAGCGCCGCTCTCTGCGGGTCGATATCGAACAGATGAGCGCGCGTATAAAGGACAACGCGCCGGCGCTAGCGGCGGCGGCACTGGGCCTGCTCGTGCTCGGCTGGCTCGGTCTGAGCGACTGGTCGTGGACGGATTACGACTCGGAGGCCAGGCCCGCGCTGGACGCGCTCGTGCACGGCCATGCGGTGCTGTTTCTGCAGCTCGCGCCCGCCTACGGCGGCTCGCTCCTGCTCCGCGCGCCGTTCGTACTTGCGGCAAAGCTGTGGGGTGGGGGAGAGCTCGCGATGTTCCGGGCCGCGGCGGCGCCCTGCATGGCAGCCTCGGCACTGCTCGGCGTGTGGCTCGTGTCTCGCATGCGCGCGCGTGGCGACTCGCTGGCTGCGCGGGGAGCTGCTCTCTTACTGTGCGTCGCCAACCCGGTCACGCTGGCTGCGCTCCAATACGGCCATCCCGAGGAGCTTCTGGGAGCCGTGCTGTGCGTGGCTGCCCTCGTGGCGGCAGGTTGGGACCGGCCGCTCGTGGCCGGTGCCTGCCTGGGACTGGCGGTCGCCAACAAGGAGTGGGCGGTGCTCGCAGCCGGGCCCGTCCTGATCGCCCTGCCGGGACGCCGTATGCACGCGCTCGTGGCCGCCGGCGCGGTGGCGGGGGTCGTGCTCGCCCCGTTTGCGCTGGCGGGCGGAGTCGTGAGCCAGGCGCGATCGGCCGCCACGACCACGGGGACGATCTTCAACCCAGGTCAGCTGTGGTGGTTTCTTGGCTCGCACGCGCACCCGGTGCGTGACCTCTCAGGTCACATCAGGCCTGGCTACCGCGTCGCGCCTGGATGGGTCGTGAGCTACGCCCATCTGCTGATCGTCGCCCTGGCCCTGCCTCTCAGCTCGCTCTACGCGCTGGCGCGCCGGGGGCGAAGCAGCCCGGCGAAGCATCCCGCCGACGGATTGCTGCTGCTCGCGCTGCTCCTACTGCTGCGCTGCTCGCTCGACCCTTGGGACATGGCGTACTACCCGGTGGCCTTCCTGCTCGTGCTGACGAGCTGGGAGGCGCTCTGTCACCGGCGCCTGCCCGTGCTCTCGCTGGTCGCGACGCTGGCCGCCTGGTTCGCGCTCCAGGAGGTGGCCAAGCCCGCGCTCCACATCGCGCCCGACATGCAGGCGTTGATATTCCTGGCCGCGGCGCTTCCCGCGACCTTCGCGCTCATGCTCGCGCTCTATGCCCCGGAAGCCGCGCAGCGGCTCGCCGCCAGACCGAGGCGCCGCCGCGTCGTGCCCGCCACCGCCTAGCCGCCTCCGGGTCCGCTCCGGCTTGAGCTAGCGTGCGTGGGCGATGAGCATCGCCCTGATCGGCTTCATGTGCGCGGGAAAGTCGACCGCTTTGGAGCAGGTGTCGCGGACGCTCGGCCGCGAGTCGATCGACGTAGACCGCGTGCTCGAGGAAAGGCTCGGCAGGCCGCTCGAGGACATATTCGCCGAGGAGGGCGAGACCTACTTCCGTGAGCTCGAAGAGGAGATTACGGTCGAGCTCCTGCGCGAGCGGCCAGACGCCGTCCTCGCCCTCGGCGGTGGCGCGGTCGGCGCTGAGCGCGTCAGGACGGCTCTGGCCTCCCACCAAGTGATCTGGATCGACGTCGAAGTCGATACCGCGTGGGCCCGTGCCCAGGGCACCGGTCGTCCGTTGGCCAAGCGGCGGGACGCGTTCGTGCGTCTCTACGCAGAGCGCGAACCGGTGTACGCATCGCTGGCCGACGCGGTCGTTCCCACCCAGCGGGTTGGACAGCTTGCAGCGATCATCCCGGCGCTCGACGGGCTCCCGCGCGGCGCGCGGATGCTGTGGGCGGCCTCCGCGTCGGGCGACTATCCAGCCTATGTGGGGCCAGGTCTGCTCGAGCGCTCGTTCTGGCCGGCGAGCCTCCCCGGACGGCGCTTTCTCGTGAGCGATGGAAACGTGGGAAGGCTCTACGGAGACAGCCTCGAGCCGCTTGCCGCCCGCGTGATGATCACGCCGGGCGAGCAGTCCAAGACGGTGGCTCACGCCGAAATCGTGTGGAGCGAGTTCGCCCGGGCGGGCATGACGCGCGCCGACTTGGTCGTGGCCCTCGGTGGAGGCGTGGTGGGCGACCTGGCCGGGTTCTGCGCCGCCACCTATCAGCGCGGTGTCAGGTACGTGCAGGTGCCGACGAGCCTCGTCGCCCAGGTCGACTCCGCCTACGGGGGCAAGACCGGTGTCGATCTCGTCGAGGCCAAGAACTACGTCGGGGCCTACCACCCGCCGGCCGCGGTGATCGCCGATCCTGACGCGCTGCGCTCGCTACCAGGCGAGGAGCTGGCCGCCGGCTACGCGGAGGTCGTCAAGACGGCGCTGATCGCGGGTGGCCACCTGTGGTCGGAGATCCGGCGCGGCGCGGACCCGAGCTCACCCGACGTCATCACGGCGTGCGTGCTGACCAAGCTCCGGATAGTCGCTCGGGACGAGCGCGACGCTGGCCCGCGTCAAGCGCTCAACCTCGGTCACACGATCGGTCACGCGATCGAGTCGGCGACCGGCTACGCGAGGTACAGGCATGGCGAGGCGGTGGCGCTCGGTCTCCTCGCCGCGCTGCGGTTATCGGGGCTCGACGAGCTGCGCGATGAGGTGGCGGGGCTCCTCGATCGCCACCGGCTTCCGACGACGCTCGACGGCGTCGATCCCGACGCGGTCGTGATGGCTACCGCGCTCGACAAGAAGCGGCTCGGCGAGGGCCGGGTCCCCTTCGTGCTGCTGGCCGGCCCGGGCGAGGTAAGGACCGGCTGCCAGGTCGAGCCACGCGCGATCATCGATGCGGTGCGAGAGTTGGCCGCCTGATGGCGGTCCGAAACCGGGTCGAGGTGATGCACGGAGTCAACCTCGACCAGCTGGGGCGTCGCGACCCCTCCCACTACGGCTCGCTGACGCTCGAGGAGCTCGAGCGCGAGATCAAGGCGAAGGGTGTCGAGCGCGGACTCGAGCTGCGGTTCTTCCAGACCAATCACGAGGGAGAGTTCGTCGAGCGCCTGCATCGCGTCGAGGGGCGCGCCGATGGGCTCGTTCTCAACCCCGGCGCGTGGACCCACTACTCCTACGCGATCCGCGACGCGCTCGAGCTGACGGGGCTGCCGGCGGTCGAGGTCCACCTGTCCGATGTCGAGCACCGCGAGGCGTGGCGCGCGCAATCGGTGATCCGCGAGCTGTGCATCGCATCGGTCTCGGGCAAGGGAGTCGAGGGCTACGTGGATGCGCTCGAGCACCTGCGTCAGGTGCTGGCGTCACAATCGGGTCCGTGAGCACACTGACTCCGACAGCAGAACGGGTGGACCGCGCGGTGGCCGAGCTGCCGGGCGCCGAGGTAGACGCGCTGCTGGTCACCGACCTGATCAACCTCCGCTACCTGACCGGGTTTGTCGGCACCAATGGGTTTGCCGTGATCGGCGCTCACACACGGACGTTCGCCACCGACTTCCGCTACGTCTCGCAAGCCGCCGAACAGGTCGACGCCTCGTTCGAGCGCCACGTCCTGCCGCGCAATCTGTTGAGCGCGATCGAGGACCTGCTACCCGGGGGGAAGCTGCGCCTGGGCTTTGAGACCTCGCTACCTGTGCGTATCTACGACCGACTGCGCGAGGGGCTGCCTGGACGCGTCGAACTGGTGGCCATCGACGATCTGATCGAGGGTCTGAGGGCGGTCAAGGATCCCGAGGAGATCGAGCGGATGCGCGCGGCCAGTGCGCTCGCCGACGCTGCTTTCGAGCGGCTGTTGGAGAGCGGCTTGGTTGGTCGCACCGAGCGAGACGTCGCGCTCGAGCTCGAGTTCGCGATGCGGCGGCTCGGCGCCGAGCGACCGAGCTTTGAACCGGTCGTCGCCGCCGGGCCGCACGGCGCGCTTCCCCACGCCGCGCCGCGAGACGTTGCCATCGAACCGGGACAGCTCGTCGTGATCGACTGGGGCGCACAGCTCGACGGCTACTGCTCGGACTGCACCCGCACGCTGGCGACCGGCGAGCCGGGCGAGGAAGCTCGCGGGGTCTACTCGGTCGTCCTCGAGGCGCAGCTGGCGGGCTTGGAAGCTGTACGCGCCGGCGCGGACCTGGCCGCGGTCGACGCCACGGCGCGGGAGATCATCGCCGCGGCCGGCTATGGCGAGGAGTTCGGCCATGGGCTGGGGCACGGTGTTGGGCTGGCGATCCACGAAGACCCTCGGCTGACCGCAGGCGCCGAAGGTGAGCTCAAAGCCGGCAACGTCGTGTCGGTCGAACCCGGTGTCTACTTATCTGACCGGTTCGGGATCCGGATCGAGGACCTGGTCGTGGTAACCGAGCGCGAGGAAGCGAATGGGGCGGGCTGTGAGATTCTCACCGGGCTCGGCAAGGAGCTGCGCGAGGTCGAGTAGGGCACGCCCGCCGCTACCCTCCTCGCCGTGATCTCGACCAACCAGTTCCGCAATGGGACCCACATCGACGTGGAAGGGACGATCTTCAAGATCCTGGAGTTCCAGCACGTCAAGCCGGGCAAGGGAGGCGCCTTCGTGCGCACGAAGCTCAGGCGCTCGACCGACGGCGCCGTGATCGACCGGACGTTCCGGGCCGGCGAGAAGTTCCGGCCCGTGCGGACGGAGAACCGTCGCGTCCAGTTCCTCTACCAGGACGGATCGGACGCCCATTTCATGGACTCCGAGAGCTACGAGCAGCTGACAATCCCAGTGGGGAGCCTGGGCGATGCGCTCAACTGGATGAAGGAGGCCTCCGAGGTCGATCTCCTCTACATCGACGACCGCCCGGCCGACGTGCAGCTTCCGAGCGCGACCGACCTCGCCGTCTCTGAGACCGAACCGGGGGTGCGGGGAGACACGGCGTCGGGCGGCGGGAGCAAGCCGGCCCGGCTCGAGACCGGCGCGCGGATCCAGGTTCCGCTGTTCATCGAGGTGGGCGATGTGGTACGGGTCGACACGCGCACCGGCGAATACGTCTCGCGGGCCTGAGCCCGGCGCACTGGACCGGGCTTGCGTAGGACCGAGCAGCGCCGGGAAGCGATCTGGGCGCTCTACCAGAGCGATCTCCTGAATCGGCCGCTCGAGGAGACGTTTTCCCGGGATCCCCATCCGTTCACAAGAGCGCTAGCGGGGCTCGTCCGGGAGCGCCAGGCCGAGCTCGACGAGCTGATCAGCCGCCATTCGAGCGGCTGGACGCTGGAGCGGATCGCTCCGCTCGAGCGCTCGATTCTCAGGGTGGGGCTGGCCGAGCTTCTCTATCCCGGGCAGCTGCCAGGCGAGCGCGCGATTCCCCCGGAGGGCGCGATCGACGAGGCGGTGGAGACGGCGAAGCGATTCTGTGGAACGGATGCACCGGCATTCGTCAATGGGATCCTCGGGTCCGTCTGGCGCGAGCGCGGGGAGCCCCCCGCGGACGGCGGGGTCGGCACGATTGCCGGCTCCGGCCGCGAGGAGTGATCGTCACGCTGACGGTAGGCGTCCGGGGGCAGGCGGCCAGTGTGAGCACACCGCGGGAGCGCGAGACGATCCTCGCGCCGGCCAGCGCCACGGCGTAACGCCCGTGATACACGAACTGCGGCGCGGCGATCTGGCTGATCGCGCCGGCGCCAAACCGCCCGCGGCCAGTGACCCGAGCGGTCGAGTAGCGCAGCGTAAACGTCTTGCTCTCCGGGTCGTAGCCCCAGCCGAGCGGGGTACCGGCGATCAACTGGGGATAGGGCTCGACCAGGATCCGCAGCGTCGGCAGGTTGAGGTTCGATCCGCGCGGCGGCTTGCGCGGATCGAGCACGATCGCCTGTTGGGCGCCGGGGCCCGAGGTGGTGGGGTCGTTGCAGCCGCAGTAAGCCCACTCGAGCCACGGGACCATGTCCTTGTCGGCGCGCCTGACGGCGGGCGTGAGGATCTGTGAGTCCGTCGTGGCGCCGAACTCCGTCTCGAGCAGCGCGTCCTTGGTCTGCGCCGCGCGGGCCAAAGCGTTGGCGAACACCATGTCGTCGAACGTCGGACACGTACTCGAGCCCTGGCCTTCGTCGTGTTGGAGGCAGTAATCGTGGAAAGCGAAGCCCAGGCGCGCATCCCCCAGCGGGGGGAGGTTCGTGTTCGACCCGTAGTTGAACAGCACCTGGGGCTCGTAGAAGATCAGCGTCCGGCGATCGACCTGGCGCACGGCGCCGATCACCCGGTGGTAGAAGCCGGCGAACGGACCGGTGTCGAACGTCGGGCAGCCCTGCGTCTGGGCGCAGCTCGACCACACCGAGCCGGGCCACGGCTCGTTCATCAGCTCATAGCCAAACACGTCCGAGTTGCCCGCGAAGAGGGCGGCCACGTGGCGCCAGGCGGCGGCGTAGCGGTCCTGGAGACCCACCCCGCCGGGCCCAGGGGAGTTTGCCCAGAAGTGGTCGAAGGCCCGCTCGAGCGCCGGCATCCCGACGTAGTCGGCGCCAAAGCCGAGCTGGGGCTGGGGCGGGAGCCCGTCGTCCTGCACAGACCAGCCGGGGAACCCCTCGCCCTGGAAGAGCTGGTTGTACTGGTCCTGGTGGAAGTCGAGTAGTGACACGATCCCGTACCGGGCGAGCGTCGCCACCGTCTGGGCGATGTGGGCCAGGTAGCCGTCGTCGTAGATGCCCGGCTGTGGCTCGACTCCCTGCCACAGGACGCCGACCCGAACGGCGTTGAAGCCGATGCTCTGCAGGAACGCGGCGTCGTCCGCGTCAAAGCCGATCGCCTCCGGATAGTAGGGCGCGAGCTTGTACACCATGTTGATCCCGTGGAGCACGACCACTCGGCCGCGCGAGTCGGTGATCCACCGCCCGGAATGCGACAGGGGCAGCGCGGGCGCAGTCGGTCCGTGTCGCGGCAGTGCGAGTGCCAGGGCACAGCCGGGACCGAGCGCGGCGCCCAGCACAAGCGCCAGCCAGGCCCGGCGCTGAATCATCGCGGTATGCGCCGCGTGAGCGTGACCACCTGCTGGAAGGTTGGCCGGTTCTGGTAGGGGAAGGGCGGGATTGTGATCGCCGACACCTCGGTCCACGTGTTGGCGTCCGAGCACGCGGGCTCGGGATCGCTCGGGCAAGTTGAGCCATAGAGCGCTTTGGGGTCGACGGGAACCGCCGCGGCGAGCGAAGCCTGAAGCGCTGCACGGCAGCGGCGGCGCAGCTTGGCCTTGCGGAAGTGGCGGCCCGGAAGGTTCCCGCAGTAGGCCTGGCTGTATCGCCCGCGCTCCCGGCCCAGACCGAACACGCGGCGCAGGTCCTTGGATACGTAGCCGTACCAGCCCTCGGAAAACGAGGTGTCGCCGAAGCCGTTCATCGTCTCGATCGCCTTGAGCGCGCCGGCTCCGAGCATCGGCTCAAACTCGGCATTGAGCAGCTTGGGCCACCAAGCGTCCATGATCTCGATCGCCGGGGTGTACTGGTCGTGACCGAGCTGGTTCGGAGGGCGGGGCGTGAGGTCGCGCCGGTGCCCGCCGGCGCGCTGCCAGAGACGGAGCTCGTCCAGCGCGGCGCGCACCTTGGCGGCGCGCGGCTTACCGATCACCTTGAAGATGATCGGCAGGAGCATCACGGCTCGGATGTCCTCCGTGGCCGGCTCATCCATCGCTTGGACGAGCTGGGCGATGTTCATCTTGTGCCGGTGGGCGATGTCGGCCTTGATCCGATCCTCGATCAGCTGCGAGCGGAAGATCGGGCTGTAGCCCCACTGGTCGTCGGCCGCCGCCCAGCGCGGCGCCTGCTTGTTGTTCCAGGAGACGAGATAGTCCTGGTCGGTCGTGTGCGGGTGAGCCGCGAACGGCAGCCAGTCGGCGGTGTGGGTGGTCGGGTCATAGCCCTTCCAGTCGTACTGACCGGTGCCCAGGATCGGGAAGTCCGGTGAGGTGCCGGGGGCCCGCTGGGGCATCCAGCCCGACATGTAGTAGGAGATGTGGTCGGCATCGACGTATGACCAGTTGAACAGGAAGTTGATCTTGGCTGCGGCCTGCTGGAAGGCGGATGCGCTGGTCAGGAAGTTCGGGTCGTTGAGCTCCAGGAAGCCGAGCGCCGAGTCGGCTTCATGGAAGTAGGTCGAGCGAGCATGCACGAACGCCACCGGTTTGCCATGGACGGTGCCCCTGGCGTAGACGATCCCGTGCACCGTCCGGTAGGCAGTCAGCGTCTCCGATCCCGGCGGCGTCTTGTCGTCGGCGTTCGGCGTCCAGGAGTTGGTCTGGGTGAGCTTCTCCATCGGCAGGCATTGGCCCTTGTACATGTAGTGGTAGGCGTCCTGGCAGAGCACCTCGGCGAACGTGTCGATGTTGTCCGAGGTCGAGGTCGTGGCGCTCCACGCGTAGTCGTCGCCGTGTCCGAGCTCGACGTACAGGTTGACGCCGGGGAAGGCGGCGCCCCGGGCGTCGATCCCAGGGCCCGCGCTCGACGCGGGAGCGTGGATGTCCTCCTCCATCAGGACCTCCGGAACGTAGTAGCCGACCTGCGGCCCCATGACGGCCAGCGGATGCCCGTCGGTTGAATGTCGGGCGGACACGAGCTCCCAGTTCGAGGCGTGCACCGGGCCGCCGTGACCGAGCGCACGCATCAACTCGGCGCCAAGATGCGCGAAGGGGCCGGTAGCCGCCTGGGATGTCGAGCGGTCCGCCGCGCCACCCGACACTACACCGGCGGGCGGATAGCTGACCGAGCCCGGATCGGGTAGGGCAAGCCCCTTACTCGAGAACGGGTTGCCCGTCTCGTAGGGGAACGACTTCTTGAGGATGGTGGTCGGTGCCTCGGGATCGTTGGCCGAGCGGAAGTCGCTCCACGCGCGCTCTCCGCGGTGAGCGCCGAATCGCCGCTCGAGCGCCTGGAGGGCCAGCGCCGAACCGAGCTCGTTGCCGCCGCCCTTGCCGAAGATTCCGCCGATCAGCGACGCTTCGGCGATGATGTCGGTCGGCTTCCACGGCTGGGGCATTTTGCCGATCGCCGCGTACTCGGCTGGGAGCAGTGAGGCCGCGTTGATCGGATTGGTCGCCTTGGCGATGTAGGCGTTGATCCCGTCCACGAAGTTGGTGACGTCGGACAGCAGCGTCCCGACAAGCGAGGCGCACTGGCTGGCCGGGAAGCCGACGGGCGGCGCCTCGAGCTCGCAGTTTCTCTGCGCGTTATCGATCTGGGACTGGAGGTCCTGCTCGGTGTAGGGCGCGATTGCCCATTGCGTCTCGTCCATTGCGCGGTTGGACGGCGAGCCGCCGACGAACGCGCTCAGCTGGGCGCGGGCGACGTGGCGCAACACATCGATGAGGAAGAGGCGGTCCTCCGCCGCCGCGTAGCCCGCGCCGAACTCGGCCTCGGGGCGCGTCTGGCCGTAGATGTGGGGGACGTCGTACTGGTCGCGCACGATCGTCAGCCCTGGCTCGGGCGACTCGGTCGAGGCGACGTCTGAGTCCTTGACGCCGAAGGTGGCGTCCTTGTAGTAGCTGGGTACTTCCGCCGGCGTCAGCGTCGGGTCGGCATAGACCAGGTTGGCGTAGAGCGGAAGCTGGTCGGCGAAGTGCGGCGGGATCGTTCCGGCGGCCTCGAATTGGGCGAGCTGCACCGCGTTGTCCACCCCGGCCTCACCGGCTGGCAGCACGTTGAGGAACCCGCCGGCGTCGTTCTGACCGTAGGGGACTGGCGGCTGAGCGATTGCGGAAGGGGTCACGCTCAGGGCCAGAAGCGCCGCGGGCACAAGTGCCCGGCGAAGAGCCCGGATACTCATCCGCGGCGAAGCGTACCTGTCCGGTTTGTCCGCAGTAGCAATTGCAGTGAGGGCGTGCAGGAGCAGGCGGCAGCCCGCAGGCGGCGCAGCCGCAAGAGATCTTCGACGGTCTGGAGCACCGAGTAGAGATCGGCTGGTTTGGCCATCTGCGCGCCGCGCCGGGCCAGGCCCCCGGCCAGAATCGTCACGATGTGGCCTCCTGAGGCGTACCGGCAGCAGCCGTCGTTGCTCGTGCCTTCATCCCAGGTCAGAATGAGTAGTCCGCGAGGGCCCAGCTTGGCGAGCAGAGGCGGGATGAGGCCTTGGAGGAAACGATCTCCCGTGCCGACCGAGCAGTCGTGCATGTCGTGACACAGGTTGGGGGTGATCCACAGGAACCGGGGGAGGGTGCCCGAGCGCTCGTCGGACGAGAGCTCCGTGAGCGGCACGATCCTCGTGCACTGTCCCCGGTCCTCGGTGACTGACGTGTAGTACGCGAACGGATCGTGCTTCTTGGCATAGTCGCCCGCGCCTGCGCCTCTGAAGCAAGGTCGAGGAAGGCCCTCCATGTACGCCTTCCACGAGATCCCCGCCCGGCCGAGCTGATCGGCCAGCCCCGGCACGCTGACCTTGCAGTCCGTGCAGTCGCTGTCGATCCCGAACGTCGAGCCGCCGGTCAGGGCGAGGTAGTTGGGAAGCGAGGGATGCGTGATCGAGTACATCCGCCGGGCCAGCGCATAGGTGCGCGCCAGCCGGTTGATGAACGGGGCGTCCGGTGAGCCGATCACCTGGCCGTATTCGTGGTTCTCCATCACGACCAGCGCGAGGTGTGCCGGCATCGCTCCGGCCACGGTGGCGACGGGCGAGGTCGTGGTTTGCACGGTGCCGATGCGGCGGGCGCTCCCACAGCCGGCGAACATGGCAAGCGTCAGGAGGAACGCCAGCAGAGCCAGGCGACGTGCCCGGGCGGAGCGTCGAGCGCGAGTGCTCGCCACGGCCCGGATGTCTCCCCGGGCCAGCCGGCAGGAGACTCCAGCCGGCGAGGGTCGTAGCGCAGAGCGTCTCCCAGGGCCTTGGCCAGCGCTTCTTTGCTGCACCACAGCGAGCTTACGTGGCGCGCGTCGTAGGCGGTGCCCACGGTGAGACGCTCGCCGGGGGTGAGGATCGAATCCAGGAACTCAGCGCCCAGCTCCTCGACGCGCTCGATGTCGACCCCCACCTGTCTGGTGTGGCAGGCGACAAGCGCGTAGGGGTAGCGGTAAGAGCGGGATGTATGGGTCGCCCCCTGGCTCATCTCGGCCGCCCAGCGCCTCAGGCCAGCCTCATCGAGGCCTCGCTCGCGGGCGTCGAGCAGCGCGACCGAAGGCCGATCACCCTGTGCCTCCCCCGGGAGGCCGGGCACGGCGCTAGACGGCGACGACGGGGACGCCGTGCCAGCGGGTGTGCGCCGGCAGGTGCTCGCCGCGCATCACGACCGAGCGCGCACCCACGGTCGAGCCGTCACCGAGCACCGACTCCGGGAGGACCGCGCTGATCGGCCCCAGGGTCGAGCCTCGGCCGAGGCTCACCGGTCCGATCTGGAGCAGGCGGTCGTGGAACAGGTGAGACTGGACGATGCCGTGCCGGTTGACGATCGCGCCGTCGTCCAGGCTGACCATGTCAAATTCGGTGATCGTCATCGTCTCGCACCAGACGTCGCGCCCGACCCGTGCGCCCATCGCCCGCAGGTAGAGCGACATGACCGGGGTCGCCTCCGCCGAGCGCATCAGCCAGGCGGCGGCCAGCTGCTCCTGGCAGCTGTTCATGATCTCGTCTCGCCACACGAAGAACGACCACAGGGGGTGGCGGCCGGGCCGGTAGCGGCCCATCAAGATCCACTTGAGCGCGATCGTGAGCGCGACCGCGCAGATGCCGCCGAGCAGGAAGACCGGCGGAGTGAGCACGATCATGGCCGCGAGCCCGTGGTGGGCGCCGACCGATTCGAGCAGCTGGAAGGCCAGGCTGGCCAGCCCCAGCGATACGCTGCCGGGCAGCAGGATGCGCACGAGCTCGGTGGCCCCGCGGGCCGCCACCAGGCGCCGGGGCGGGTCGGTTGTCCGCGTGGGGTCGGCTTCCTCTCCCGTGCGGGGCAACTCGAAGGGCGGACAGCCGAGCCAGCTGGTGCCGGCGTCGGTCCGTGCCGGGGTCGAGCTGAGGACGCCGACCAGGCAGTCCGCGCCCACCTCTGTGTCGCCGGAGACGATCGCGCCGTTGCCCAGAAAGCTTCGCTCTCCGATCTCGATCGTCCCGACGTGCAGCCAGCCGCCTCGCGAGCGTGCGTGGGCAAAGACAACTGCGTCGGCGGCGAAGCTCTTCTCGCCCAGGCACGTAAGCCGGTTGAGCCCGTAGGCCACGGAGACCTCGGCCCTGCGGCCTACCTTGATCCCCACCAGGCGCAGCCAGAGCCGTGTGTAGACCGATAGGTAGAACGCAAACAGGACCTCGTTGGCTGAGCCCATCAAGGCCTCGGTGAACCACAGTGCCCACCGCACGCTTCCGCCCTCGGGGTGCCAGCCTGGGCGCAAGAGCGGCGAGACGGAGCGCATCAGGACGGCGATCAGGAGGCCGTAGGTGACTAGGAAGCTCGCGACCATCAGCGGCGCAGTGAGCAACAGCTCGCCGCCGAGCTGCTGGGCACTGTCGCCCGGGCCTGTCAGCACGGTGAGGAGCAGGAGCCCGGGGACGGCTGCGGCCAGGGGGAGAAGGCTTCGTATGGCAATGCCCGCCACGTACAGCACGCGCCAGAGAGCGCGCGCCTGCGGGGCAGGCGCCGGAGCGGAAGGCCAATTCGCGGCGGCCTCCCCGACGCGCCGGGCGGGCGAGCCGGCCCAGACCTCGCCGGCGCCAACCGTTCCGTTGACGACGCTCCCGGGCTCGACGTCGGCGAAGGCCCCAATCCGGGCTCCTGGCATGAGCACGCTGTGGTTGCCCAGGCGGGCGCCCTCTGCGACCACAAGCTCTCCTACCACGAGCGCGTCGCCGTCGATCCACCAGCCTTCGATGTCGACCTGTGGCTCGATCACTGCACCGGCGCCGATCTCGATCAGGCTGGCTGCGGGCGGCAACGTGAACAACCGCGCTCCGGCGCCTACCCGGTGACCGAGTAGCCGGGCGTAGCGCGCGGCCCACGGTGTGCCTTCAAGGCCTCCTAGTCGCCAGGTGTCGGCCAGCCGCTCGACCAGCCAGAGCCTCAGCATCAGACCGCTGTGGCGAGGGAAGCGCCCGGGCCGAAGGTCGCGCAGCACGAGCCGGCGAGTGAGCACGAGCAGCAGCGAGCGACCCGGTGCGCTCCCGAACAAGATCCATCCGCCGATCAGCCATCCCCATCCGACCCGAGGGACCATCGCGAGGCCCTCGATGCGATTCACGGCGAGGACCCCGATCAGCCATGGTGGCGTAGCGAGGACGCGCAGCAAGAGGACGGCGGTCAGCTGCCACAGGGTCCAGCCGCGGGGCCGGGGGGACGGGCTTGCGCTCGGCTCGGCCTCGGCACCCTGGCCGAGATGATCGAGGCGTGCGGCGAGCTCGCCGAGCCTGCGGTGCTCGTAGACGTCGGCGACGGCAACCGACGGGTAGCGCGCACGGAGCACCGAAACGAGCTTGGCCGCGGCCAGAGAGCTTCCCCCCAGCTCGAAGAAGTCGCTGTCTGCGGCGAAGGGACGCGGGCCGAGCTGCTCGGCCCACAGTTCGGCCAGCCAGCGGGCCGTCCCACTGAGGGAGGTGCGGGCTTGCGCGGTGGAGGATGTCGGGGGCGGCCACGGCAGCGCCTTGCGATCGAGCTTGCCGGCTCCGGTCATGGGCAGGCGATCGAGCGCCACGATTAGCGGGACGATTCCGTGGGGCAGCCGATCGGTGACGTGCTTGCGGACCTCGGCCGAGTCGATGTTGCCCACCACGTATCCGACCAGGACCGGGTTTCCCGCTGGCGCCGTCTGGACAGCGGCAGCGGCTGCCTTGACCCCCGGCGCGCTCCGCAGCTGTGCCTCCACCTCGCCCAGCTCGATGCGACGCCCCCCGATCTTCACCTGATCGTCGCGGCGCCCGAGGAACTCGATGCCGTCGATCCGCTCGCGGACGATGTCGCCTGTCCGGTAGGCGCGCTGCCAGCCAAGCGCCGGAAGCGGCGCATATCGCTCTGCGTCGAGCTGCGGGTCGACGTAGCGACCGAGGCCGACCCCCGAGATCACGAGCTCGCCGGGCTCACCGAGGGGCACCGGAGTTCGTCGGTGATCGACGATCGCCACGTCCCAACCGCGCAGCGGCCACCCGATCGTGACCGGCTCACCCGCCCGCACCGCGGTCGCGGTGCTCACCACGGTCGCCTCGGTTGGTCCGTAGGTGTTCCACACCTCGCGCCCGGCGGCCAGCCGCCAGGCAAGTGCCTCGGGGAAGGCCTCACCGCCAAGGATCAGCAGGCGGACTTCCGCCAGGTGGGCCTCGTCCCAGCTGGCTGCGATCGTGGGAACCGTGGAGACCACGGTGACGCGGTTCTCCGAGAGCCAGGGACCGAGATCGGGGCCTGAGCGGACGAGCTCTCTGGGCGCCGGGACGAGCACGGCGCCGCTCCGCCAAGCCAGCCAGATTTCCTCGCAGCTGGCATCGAACGCGATCGATAGGCCCGCCAGAACCCGGTCCTCCGGCGAGACGCTGAACAGGAGCGCCTCGGCGTCGATGAATGCCGCCGCGGACCGGTGGGTGATCGCGACACCCTTGGGCAGGCCGGTCGAACCGGAGGTGAAGATCACCCAGGCGTCGTCGTCGGCCGTCACCAGTCGGCGCGACCGCAGCGGGTCGCGTATCAGGGCGACCTCGAGCCCGGGATGGACGACAGCGCAGACGCCTGCCTGCTCCCAGATCGTCTGCGCCCGCTCCTCGGGATCGTCGGCGTCGACAGGGACGTACGCGGCCCCCGACTGAAGCACACCGAGGACCGCGAGATAGAGCTCGGCGGTCCCGCTCGCCAGTCGGACCCCGACGCGGTCGCCCGGACCGACGCCCTGGGCGCGGAGCCGTTCGCCGAGCGAGAGCGATCGGTCGGCCAGCTCGGCATAGGTGAGGTTGAGGTCCGGCGCCTCGAGCGCCGGGCGCTCGGGGCAGCGGGCGACGGTCGCGGCGAAGATGTCTAGGAGAGTCCGCGCCGGCGGCAGGCTGCCCGCGACTGGCTGTGCGCGCGCGGGCGTGAGCGCACGCCCTGTCCCGTCGCTGATCACTGAGTCAGTCATCGTCTGTTCTCTTGAGGTCCGGCCTGCCACTGAGCGTCCGCCATCCGGGCTTCGCTCCCGCCTACGGATTGGTATCGGCCGCAGGCGCGAGGCGTTTAGCGCTCAAACACCTTGTGATCATGGGAGTTTCGCTTGCTCGAGATTGTCAGCGGCACCGGATGGGTCGCGTTCAGCCGGTCGAGGACAGGTTCTCGGCGATCGCACGCGCCGCGACCCTGCCTGTGAACACGCATCCGCCGAGGAATGTGCCCTCGAGTGAGCGCTTGCCGTGGACACCGCCACCGCCGAAGCCTGCTGCCTCGCCCACTGCGTAGAGGCCGGGAATCGGCTCGCCGTCGGTACCCAGCACCCGGGAGGAGAGGTCAGTCTGGATGCCACCCAGGCTCTTGCGGGACATGACCGTCATCCGGATCGCGATCAGCGGCATCGCCCGCTCATCGACGATCCGCTGGAACTTGCACGTCCTCAGGCGGTCGCCTCGCCAGCTTCGGAGCTGTGCGATGCGTCGCAGCTGGTCATCGTTGTAGAGCGCGCGGCCGCGAGCGATAGTCGCGTCGTAGCGCGATACCTCTTGCTCCATCTGCTCGACGTCGAGCGCTCCGTCGTCTGCCACCTCCCGCATCCGTTCTCCGAGCTCGCGCAGTGACGTCGCGGTGACGAAGTCAGGGCAGCGACCGATGAAGTGGCGCACGAGCGTCGGCTTGCCGAGCAGCACGGAGAGCAGGAAACGGACCAGGCGTTTCTCGCGGATGTGCGGGTTGTGCTGCGAGCCGGATACATCGAGCTCGCGACGGGCGATCCTCCAGTTGCAGATCATCCAGTAGTAGCCGCGCGCGTCCTCGCACATGCGCTCGAGCGCATAGTAGGCGTCGAATGTCGGGATGAGCGGGATCGGGCCGTAACGCTGCCCGGTCGGGTCGAGGACGATCCCCGACCGCGGGGGGATTAGCTTGACCCCGTGCAGCGGGCGCTTGGGGTCTGGGTTGCGGACCGCGTCCGCGTAGTTCCACATCCGTGAGATGTGGGTGACGTTGCCGCCGATCCGGGTGACCTCCTTGTGCATAGCGCCGTCGGCGTAGTAATGCGACCCCATCAGGATCTCCTTGGGGGGCTTGCCGAGCTCGGGCGGCCAGTTCTTGCGGACGATCTCCAGGTTGCCGCCGACCCCGCCGGCGGCGATCGCGACCTGATGGGCGGCGACTTGGACGGCTCGGACCGTTGCCGTCTTCAGGTTCGATCCGGCATCCGATCACTCTTCCCTGGCGGAGCCGCACGCGGGTCACGCGCGTGCGAAACCGAACGTCGAGCCGATGCCTGCTGGGATGGCGCTCGATGGCGTCCCACAATGCATCGGTCAGTGCCTTGCCACAGCCCCACGTGAGGTGGAAGCGCGGGACGGAGTTGCCGTCCCCGTAGACGCCTCGCTCGGCCCAGTTGACGACCGGGAAGAAGCGCACGCCATAACGCTTGAGCCACTCGCCTACTTCGTCGCGGGCGCCGGTGACGTAGGCCTCTGCCCATCGCCTCGGCCACTCGTCGTCGTCCCCGAACTCGGCGACCCGCAACCAGTCCTCGAGGGCCAGCTCAGCGCTGTCGCGGATCCCCGATCGCCGCTGCTCCGAGGTGTCGGCCATGAACATGCCGCCGAACGCCTCGCGCGCCAGCCCCCCGACCTCGTAGGGGTGACAGCGGTCGACGAGCAGCAGTCGGCCGTCGCCACCCGCATCGTGCTCGAGCAGCTCGAGCGCGGTCACCAGGCCGGCGATCCCTGCCCCCACCACCACCACCTCATACCGCTCGCTCCCAGGCATCGGGCTTAGGACGGAGCGCTCTGCGCTGTAAGGGCGGTAACCGCCTGCTCGACGTCGTCGGCGACCTCGAGCCGACCGGTCACGCCGGCGAGACGGAAGGTCTGGGCGACCACCGACGACTCCGGGATCACGAGCACCAGCCGTTGCGAACGGGTACGGAGGTCCTCGTGGAGCCTGAACAGGAGCTGAATTCCGGCGCTGTCCAGGTAGTCGAGCGAGCCTAGGTCGAGCACGAGTCCCGCCGCCCCGTTGGGCGTCGCCTCGGATAGAGAGACCTGAAGCTCAGTGGCGTTCGACATGTCGATCTCACCGCTGAGGACAGCGACTACCGCGTCGAGGCGGGTGGTGAGCCGCAGATCGGCGAGCTTCATCGCAGGCTGAGCGTTCGCGTCATCAGGATCTCGGTGCCGCCGCCCGACCGTCTCACCTCGACCTCGTCCATGGCGGCGCGGATTATCGTCAGTCCGCGCCCGCGATCCGCTTCCCGTGGCGCTCGCCAGCTTCCACTGTCGCTGACGCTCACGGTCAGGCGGTCGTCGTCCACCGTCGCGTCGAGCAGGAACGTGGCGGGACCCGGCGAGTACGCGTGCTCGACGGCGTTGGCGCACGCCTCGTTGACGGCGAGCGTGACCTCGGCCACCACCGAGGCGGGGACATCCTGCTCGCGCAGCCAGCGCCGCATCATTCGCCGGACCTGTGACAACACGTCTGGCACGGCGGGAAGCTCGAAGTGGAGCTCTCCCGGCACGGCCGTCCGCTTGAGCGCGAGGATCGCACCGTCGTCGGTGAGCCCATCGACGGGGACGAGCGCGTTGATCGCGTAACAGACATGCCTCGTCCGGACTGAGCGCTCCGCTCGACGTGGTCCACCAGCTCTTCGATCATCGATTGCAGCGGGGTGCCACGCCGCTCCACCAGGCCATCGGTGTACAGCACGAGCATCTCCTCGCTGGCGAGCGAGAGCTTGTGCTCGGTGTAGCGCTCGTAGGCGAAGCCGCCGAGCGGGGTGCCGGTGGTGAGCTCGATCATGCGCGCGCCGTCGGCGCCGACGAAGATGGGGGGAAGGTGACCGGCGGTGGCCAGGGCGATCTCGCCGGTCTCAGGATCGAACACCGCGTAGGTCGCGGTGGCCATCGCCTGTTCGTCCATTGTCTGGACGAAGCGAGCCAGGCGCTCGAGCGTCTGGGCCGGTCCATGGCCCTCGAGTGCGTAAGACCGTAGCGCCGTGCGCAGCTGGCCCATCAGCGCGGCGGCCGAGATGCCGTGGCCGACGACGTCCCCAATCACGATGCCGAGATGCCCTCGTGGCAGCTCGATCACGTCATACCAGTCCCCGCCCACCTCCTCGCGAGCGGGCAGATAGCGGGCCGCGACTGTGTACCCCACCCCGCTGGGTAAGCGCCCCCGGCAGCAGGCTCCGCTGTAGAAGCATCGCCACCTGGTGCTCCTTCTGAAGCTCCGAGAAGAGGCGAGCCCGCTCGATCGCCGGCGCGGCCCGCGCGGCGGCCAGCTGCAGGACGGCGAGATCCTTCTGGTCGAACTCGCGTGGGGTGAGCGAGCCCACGTGCAGGACTCCGATCAGGTTGCCCTCGACGATCAGGGGCACACCGAGCAGTGAACGGATTCCCTTCTCACGGAGGATCGGATTGAGGATGTCCGCGTGGTCGACATCGGCGATGTAGATCGCGATCCGCTCGGCGGCGATCCGTCCGGCAAAGCCCCGCCCGAGCGGGAGTCGCACGCCCTGTTCGACTTCCTCCTCGATCCCGCTAGCCGCCCGGGCGAAAAGCTCGTTCGCCTCCTTGTCGTGCAGGAGGATCGCGACCGTGTCGACCGAGAGGAGCTCACGCACGCGGTTGAGCAGCTCTTGGAGGAGCTCCTCGAGCCCGAGCTCGGACAGGGCTGGATCGGACAGCCGGTAGAGGTTGCGAACCTGCTCGCTCGGAGTGAGGATCGGCCCGCTCGGCACGAGCGCCACCTGACCGGTTCCGAGCTTGGGCAGGGTGGGGCGGACGCGGGACTGCTCAGGGGCCATCGGCTGGCGCAATTCGTATCAGCACGGTGAGGAGGTCAGGCCGGGAGGCCAGCCGAGTGGTGTCATGATGGGCTGATGACGTCGGGGGCTTCCACCAGGCTTTCATCGGAACCGTCCTCCGAAGTGCTCAGGCGGGTTCGCGCTGCGCGACCTCGAGCGTGACGATTCGGTCCGCCAGGGCAACGATCGCGCGCGGATGAACCTCGTCGCTGGCGTCCGCGCGCCGGGCGTCGGCAATCGCCATCGAGATCGCGTTGGCGGCGCTGTCGTAGTCGGCTTGCATGCTCAGCTCTGGAGAAAGGTCGTGATGACGAAGTCCGGATCGTCCGCGGCGACCACCACAAGGATAGGTCTCCCGTCTGCCGTCTCGCCGGCGAGCCGAGGATTGCCCTGCCCATCGGACTCGCTTGCTCGTGCAAGCGAGGCTCGGGCAAGCCGCTCACCTGCCAGACGCCTAGTTGCGATCGGCCGGGAGTGCCTCGGAGCTCAGAGCTAGGGCGGCGCGGACGATGCCATCGGTCGTGGTGAGATCGATGCCGGTCAGCGCTGCGATCCGGCCAAGCCGGTGATCGAGTGTGTTGACGTGGATGTGCAGGGCGTTGGCGGTTGCCGCGCGACTCAGGTCATGCTCGAGGTACGTTCGCACGGTGCCAATTAGATCGGCGGCGTTTCGCCGACCGTTGGCGCGCATCGGCTCCAGCAGATCTTGCTTGAGGGTTTCGACGGTCTTGGGCGAGGCGGCGAGCAGGACCTCGGGGAAGAGCTCGCTGAGCGGCAGCACGCCGCGGCGCCCTAAACGATGGCCAAGCGCTGCGGCGTCGCGGAGAGCTCCCAGAGCGGCGATCAGTTCCGATGCCGGCGTTGGCCTGCTGTATGTGGCCAGGTGGGCTTCATCATCAGGTAGCAGCGGCCGCGGCGAAGGGACGGAAAGCCCAACGACGTGGCGGCCCTCGGAGATCGCCAGGATTCCGTGCTCACGGAGTCTCGCCGCCAGATCGCTGTGAGCCCGAACGTCAGCTTCGCCCGCGATAACCACCACGGGATGAACCTCGGCGCCGTCGACGAGGCCAAAGCTGTCAGCCCGCGCATGTAGGTCTGCCGGGACGGGACGCGAGCGGCAGAAACTGTCAAATAGCGCTCGAAGGTCTCGTTCCCCCTCGGAAACCACGTGCTTGAACTCCTCGACGTAGGCCTCTGCGACCGCTGAGGACACCTGGTCCACATACTGCATGAGCAGGTCGGTGGCCTTGAGCAACTCGGGTTCCTCGCCCCGCTGGTAGATCGTCACGAGTTGTCGGTAAACCACGCGACCGCCGATCCGGTAGGCGCCGAGGACATCCCCCAGGGCCATCCCCTCGGCGGCGCGGTCGGCTGCCGAGCGACGGAACCGTTCGAGCTCAGGGTCGCGGACGGGCGCTCCCTGGCGAAGCACTCTGAGCAGCAGCTCGACGTTGTCGCGGGTGACCGGCTTCACCCGGGTGCGAAAAAGGTCGGCGGGGATGGCGCGGTATGCCGGAAGGTTCTCCCGGAGGGCCGCGGCAATGGCCTCGGTCATGTCTCTCGCCGCGAGGCGCTCAGCCAAGCTGGACATGACGGTCGCCCGAACATTGGAGCTTTGCACCAAGTCCATGCCGCCATTATTGGCGATCAGTCCAATTGACGACCCCGCTTCCTCGGAGGATCATCTATTGGCATGCGCAGGGCGGCAGTGCTCTGGACGGTCCTGGTGGTTGGGCTGGGTTGCGCCTCATCGGCGTGGGCCCGCCCTGCGCTGTTCCGGGCCGGGGTTGGGTCCGTCACGGTCAACCCCAGCATGCCCGTCTACCCAGGCGGTGTCGGTCTGGGGGGCGGCAGCGCGATCACTAAGCGCCACGGCGATTTCACCGCGCGGGCGATCTACATATCCAACGGCCGGAACGCTGTGGTGCTCGCGTCCACGGACTCCTTCGGGCAGTTCGCCGCGTATGACGGGCAACCCGATCTGGGCCTGGCCGCGATCCGGGCGCGGGCCGCTGCCGAGATCGACCAGGCCGGCATCGGCCCCCACATCAACGCGGCCGACATCATGATTCAGAGCACGCATTCGCACGGGGCCGCGAGCGTCATCGGTCTCTGGGGGCCTCCGCCGGTGCCCTATATGGAGCAGCTGGCCGCCGGTGAGGTGAAAGCGATCGTTGAGAGCGCGCGCCGCGCTCAGCCGGCCTATCTTCAATACGGCGCGGTGAGCGCGCCGTACCTCAACAGCCTCACTCTCACCACCCAGGACAGCTACCGGGGATTCCAGGCCGACGGCCAGCTCTCAATCCTTCGAGCCGTGAGCCCCGCAACCATGGCCACGATCGGCGCCTACGTGAATGTCCCGGTGCACCCGATCATCAACCTGGGCCTGAACCTGGGCGTGATCAGCAGTGATTTTGATGGTCCGGCCAGGCGGGACATCGAGAACGCCATCGGAGGGAAGGTCGTGATGGGCCCGGGAACCCTGGGACGCCAGGATCCGCCCTGGATGCAGGGGGACCGCTCGCGTCTGAATGCCGCTTATGCGACGGCCGACTGGTTCGCCGGGGAGGTCGCCAACCTCGCGACCACCGCCCTGGAGAACGCTCAGTGGATCTCCGACGACCGAATCGCGTCAGCCCAGACCACGCTCCAGGTACTCATGACCAACCCAGCCGTGCTGACCCTGATCTTTTTCCACCACTTCGGCGAGGCTCAACAGATTGGCAACAGCGTGGATATCGCACCGCTTGATCGCTCGCAGTCTGCCCCCTGGATGTCCGGCAACGTGCTCGGGACGCCACTGACAGCGCTCAGGATCGGCGGTCTGCTGTACCTGAGCCAACCGGGCGAGGCGTTTCCCGCGATCCGCCTTAATCTGGCCCGGCTGATTTCAGGCCCCACGGCGGTGGTCACTCTCGATCAGGCTCAGGACATGCTGGGCTACTACTTCCCTCCGTGGGAAGGGACGATGGGAGATGCCTATAGCCCCCAGAACGATCACACCCTGTTCAACATCTCACCGGACTTCGCCGGCTCGGTGGTCGATACCGACCTAGCGCTGGCCCGCACCGTCGGATTCAGGTCGCTGCAGGCGGGCGTTCTGAATACCTTTCCGTTGCCCGCCGACAATTACGTCGCGCTGGGGCAGGGAGGAGTCCAGGCGCTGGCCTCGCCCTCCAACGGCGATGCCTGTCCCTTCACGACACAGCTGCGTGCCATCTACACCGCGGCGGGACAAACCGATGACCTCACCGGCCAGCATGATCCGCGGGGTGAGTTGCCCTCCGGCACGGTGAACTGGAACTTCGGCGACGGGCGCATGGCCACCAGTGGCTACTACACCTACCACTCGCTGGACGCGACCCCGGTCGGTAACGCGATGTTCAACGCGAGCTTCCCGGTCGGTACGCATTCGGTCACGGTGACCGCGACCGAACAGACGGGCGGAATGGTGACCTTCACGATTCCAGTGACGGTTCATCCTGCTCTCGTTGCCCATGTCACCGCCCGTCGTCTCTCAAATGGGGCGTGGCGGGTCGCGATCAGCGCAACCGGTGGAGACGGCGCTCTCGTGAACCGGGTGGCGACCTTCTCCGACGGAGTCGTAACTCAGGGGCCCGCCGTCACCCACCGCTTCTCCGGAAAGCGCACCGCCCGAAGCGTCGAGGTCACGATCACCGACGCGACCGGCACAAGCGCTTCGGTCGAGGTGCCGTTGGCCGGCTCAGTTGTGCACCGGTCGAGCACCGGCTGCTCCGGCCCCCGATTCTGACCAGTAGCCGTTTGGCTTCCCAGTTGGGCTTAGAACCGGCAACTCGCCGGGCTTCCGTGTCTTACTCCCGTTCATGGACAAAGCCTGCGCGCAGTCCCGAAACAGGCTCATACCGGGGCGTTTGGAGAGCGGCTGAAGGGGCTCGAACCCTCGACCTTCTGCATGGCAAGCAGACGCTCTAGCCAACTGAGCTACAGCCGCGCGCGCGGGGACGGATTATAGAGGCGCGCCGGGGACGTCCCGCGGCCGGCAGCCGGTCAGACGCCGCATCCCGGGGCCGGAGGACGCGCGGGGGGGTGCGCCCGGGCGTTCCCGCGGCAGGTGTGGGTCAGACGCCCTCGGTAGTACGAACGTCCAGCCATTACACCGGTTTCTGGACTGATAGTGGACGTAAAGCGCCAACTCTGCCGATTAAGGGACGCAATGGCTCCGGTGGCGGAGAAAGCCAGGGGGCAAGACGGCGGAACGGTCATCGAATCGCTCGTAGCCGCGCTCGTACTGGCCGTCGGCTTGTTGACGGCGTACATGATGCTCGCAGTGGCCGAGCACTCGAGTGCGGACGTCCGAGCCCGAGAGACCGCTGTCGCGCTCGCCCGCCAGATCAGCGAGGACGCGCGTTCGATCGACTACTCGCAGCTGTCCAACGCGACGATCGCCACGACGCTCCAGGGCTTCCCTGGGCTCAGCAGCTCGAGCTCGGGCTCCACCTGGACGATCGTGCGCAACGGCGTGACCTACGCGGTCACCGCCGCTGTGGCGAACCTCAACGATCCAAAGGACTCGACCGGCGCAACCGACATCAAGCAGGTCACGACCGCGGTGAGCTGGACGACCTTTCAGAAGCAGACCCACACGGTGTCAGAAACGGTCACGGTGACCGTGGCGGGCCAGGACCCCGGGCTCTCCGCCAGCGCCCTCCAGCTCGCCTCGTGGCCGCTGGTAGGGGTGTCCGGCACCCAGACCTCCCCGGTTGTCACCTCCACGAGTGTCGGCTCGCTTCAGTTCTCGGTCACTGCGCCGGCCACCGCCACCGCGATCGTGTGGACGCTGAACGGCTCCAAACAAAGCTCGTGGAACGGATCGGCGCCGAGCGGGACGACGTGGACGTCGAACGTGTGGTCGCTATCGGGATTATCGGACGGCACCTACACGATCGGTGCCCAGGCCGAAGACTCCTCCGGCGTGGACGGGCCCGGTGTCACGATGGCCGTCAGGCTGATCCGCAACGTTCCGTCTGCCCCCACCGTGACGGGCGACGGTTTCAACACCAACTTTATGGTGAGCGGCAGCGCTACTAACGTCGCCGAGTTTCAGTGGAACTCAAATCCCGAGCTGAACGTCGTCGGGTACAACCTCTACAACCCGTCGGGCGCGCTCATCTGCCAGACGTTCTACTCAACGAGCTTCCCCGCCAGCTGTGGTAACAGCGCGTGGTGCTCGAGCGCCACAGCGTGCGTCGACATGAGCCCACCCGCTTTCAACAGCTCGCTGCTCACCTACACGCTTGAGCCGCTCTATTACGACGTCAACAACACGTTGCAGACAGGCACCGCGACGAGCGTGACGTTGACCGGCGGTGCGCCGACGCCGCCGGCGGCACCCTCGAGCATCACGGTCACCGCGCAGCCGGATGGAACCGCCTACGTCACCTGGACGCCGGTGTCAGGAGGGACCCAGGTCAGCTTCTATCGCATCTACCGAAACGGCGACAACTACGGCAACCGCTACGACGTGCTGCCCGCCAGCAGCTGCTCAGCCACTTGCAGCTACCACGACACGGGCCGCTCGACGGCGCAGAGCTACTACGTGAGCTCGGTTGGTGGAGCAGCGCTCGGCTCCGACATGGCCGAGTCGGCGGCAACCGGGCCGCAGACCGGATGAAGCGGCTCGGCGAGGATCGTGGGTTCATGCTCATCGAGATGCTGGTTGCGATCCTGATCTCGGCGGTCGTGTTGGGAGCGGTTGTGTCCATCATCACTGTCACCACGCGTGATAACCGCTACGAGACCTATCGCGACGACGCGATCGACCAGGCCCGGCAGCTGATCGACCGTCTCAGCCGCGAGCTGCGCAGCGCCGCCTCGCCGACTGCGGCAACGGCGGGGCTGCTCGAGAAGGCAACCTCGTTCGACCTCGTATTCCAGACGGTGGCCGCCGGGCCGGCGGGGGGGAGCAACCTCGTCAACCAGGAGCGGGTGCGCTATTGCCTCGACTCCAGCCTCACGCTCTGGCGCCAGAGCGAGACCTGGACGACGTCGACGGCACCAGCCATGCCCGACACGAGCGCGTGCCCGAGCTCCAACAGCGCGTGGGGAGCCACCTATAAGGAATTGAACGACGTCACCAATGAGATCGGCGGAGACACCACCCGCCCGCTGTTCAGCTTCGGTCCGACCGGCTACACCAACGCGGCGCAGATCAACCAGGTGAGCATCGACCTGTACACCGACGAGAACCCCGGCGGGCGCCCGGGCCCGACTGAGCTGACGAGTGGCATCTATCTGCGCAACGAGACCTCATCGCCGACGGCGACGTTCACGACGACGCTCACACCTGCGGGGCCAAGCACGCGCTACGTCAACCTGAACGGGTCGGGTTCGTATGACCCGCAGGGGCAGCAGCTGAGCTACCAGTGGTACACCGCCGGAACTTGCTCCGGGGGGGCGATATCCGGAGGCACGCCAATCCTGGGCGCCACAACGCAGTCCTACACCACGACCACGGCGTATACCACCGGCACCAACCAAACCTTCCTCCTCCAGGTGACCGACACCGCAGGGCTCGTGGCGTGCCAAACCCAGACCATCTCCATCTCACCATGACACGTTCCGATCCCATCAGACGACTTACGGAAGAGCAGGACGGCGTCGCGATGATCGTGACGATCATCCTGCTGTTCGTGATCCTCGGCATCGGCACCGCACTAATGAATACGGCGCGCGGTCAGCAGACGTCGAGCGCCAACGAGCTGGCCAGCGAGAAGTCCTATTCGCTCGCCGAGGCCGCGCTCAACGCCGAGGTCTACCAGCTCTCGATCTCGTGGCCGACGAGGTACAACGCCACGTTGAGCCCATATCCCTCGAGTTGCAGTTCGGCTGGCAACAACGCCTCGTACTGCCCCAGTCCGAGCGACCTGTCGAGCGCCTACAGCTCGAATTCAGCCAGCTGCCCGACCGGAACGCCCGGCGACGCCTGGAGCTCCTCTGCGCCAACAAACACGGGCTGGACGACATACGTCCGCGACGCCGGAACGAGCTCGAGCACCCAGAGCCTGTTCCAGTCCGCCACCGAGAAGACGATGGCCGCCTACGACGCGAGCGCCAACGGGTACGTATGGGTGAGGTCAGTGGCCACGGTCAACTGCCACACCGCGGTCGTCGTATCCAAGGTCTCCGAGCAGGTCGTGCACCTCAACTTCCCCTCGATGGTTGTCAACGCCAATGGCTTTGAGACCTCCAACAACGGCAACAAGCAGATCATCGACACCCAGGGAACCGCGGCTCAGCCGAGCAACATCAGCCTGCGCTGCAACGGTCTCGGCGGCCAGCCGCCCAGCTCCTCATGTGCCCAATACGGCCAGTCGGCCCAGGTCTCGCCAGGCCCGACGTACGCCAGTCCGTCATCCCAGACCCCGACGCTCAGCTCGACGCAGCTCGCGGCGGCCAAAGCACAGGCAATTTCCAACGGCACCTACTTCGCGGCCGGCAACTGTCCGACGACGATGGCGCAGCTCACAGGATCGCCCGTCTACGTCGAGGGGCCATGCAATCTCAGCTTCACCGGCAACGACACAGCCAACAGCGCCTCCTCGCCCGGTTGCCTGATCCTTGTCAACGGCACGCTCTACCTCGGCGGGACTGTCACCTTTTACGGTGTGATCTACGCCGTGAACGCCCAGGGCTCGAGCGGGGATGTGGTGACCACCCACGGAAACGCCTACGTCCAGGGCGGGATCGATGTCGACGGCAACGGCACGGTGAACTTCGGCTCCAGCGGAAAGCCGAACATTTCATACGGCCCGAGTGCGTTCTCGGGGTTGAAGGCGTTCGGCGGCGCCGCGCTGACCCCGAACACCTACCGCCAGCTGCCGGTCACGCAGTAGACGCGCGGGAGGGACGCGCGCAAGGACTCAAAGGCGACGACCGGAATCGAACCGGTGTAGACGGAAACAGCTCGACATCCCCGATCTCACCGACGAGGAGCGCAAGGCGTTCGCCGCTGCACTCGCCGATGACGAGTGAACGGCGCCATTCTCGTCGACACGAACGTTTTCACGGCGCCGCTACGGGATGACCGCGAGCTCCAGGCGCAGTACCGCAAACTCACATTCGGGCGTCGGATCGTGGCTCCTCAGACCGTCGCCGAGGCGAGGTACGGAGCGCTCATGGGGACTGGGGCGCGCGCCGGCTCAGCGAGCTTGCGCGACTGACCGCCGGAGTCCGTGGCTTTACCGCTCTGCGCTGCGGTACATCACTTCGATCTCCTCGGCGTAGCGACGCGTGATGGCGTCGCGCCTGGGTTTGAGCGTCGGCGTGAGCTCCGCCCCTCCGGGCGGCCAGTCGTGATCGAGGACGGTGAATCGCTTGATCTGCTCGACTCGCGAGAGATGCGAGTTGGCACGCTGAACGGCCTGGGCGATGTCCGACCACAGGTCAGGGTCGCGAGCGAGGATGGCGATGGATGCTTCGGCAAGTCCGCGTTGGTGGGCGTAGAAGGCGAGCGCGTCAGGGTCCAGGACGATGAGCGCCGTGTTGTAGGGCCGGCGGTCGCCAATCGCGATGGCTTGAGCGATCAGCGGAGTCTCGGCCTTGATGTGCGCCTCGATGTTCGCCGGCGACATGTTCTTGCCGGCGGCGTTGATGATCAGCTCCTTCTTGCGATCGATGATCGTCAAATAGCCATCCTCGTCGAGGCGACCGATGTCCCCCGTGTGCAGCCATCCGTCGTGGTCGAGTGCCTCAGCGGTGCGGTTGGGGTCGTGGCGGTAGCCGGCCATCACGAACTCACCGCGCAACAGCACCTCCCCGTCATCGGCCAGCGTCAACTCAACGCCCGGGAGGGGCTGGCCCACGGTGCCGACGCGCTGGTGTCCGGGGAGGTTGAGGGTTGCGATCGCGGTGCTTTCGGTCATTCCATAGCCCTCGCAGATCGACACGCCGTGCCTGGCGAAGAACTCCAGCACGCTGGGATGTATGGGTGCCGCGCCCGACACGAGCAGCTCCGCATCGCCCACCCCGGTGTGCTCGATCGGTAGTCCGGCCTGAATTGCGTCTTTGAGCTTCTCCCAGATTCGTGGCACTCCGGCGAATAGGGTCGGGCGGATCTCGGCCAACCGTGCGAGCGCCGCTCGCGGATCATCGACGCAGGTGATCTCCGATCCGGTCATGATCGCCGGGTAGTGGGAGAACATCCGATCGGCCAGATGCGCGGCGGGTAGGTAGGAGACATATCGGCCTTGGCGCGCGAGCTCCGGGACCGCGCTCACCGAACAGCGCCACGCCGCGAGCAGGTTGGCGTGCGTGATCAGCGCGCCCTTTGGCGGGCCGGTGGTGCCGGAGGTGTAGATGATCGTGGCCGGCTGCTCGGGCGAGACGGCCCGCCAGCACGCCTCGAAATCGAGCTCAGGGTCCCCGGTCGCCTCGACCTCGGCCAGTGAAGGGATCCCGGCCGCCGGCTCAGCGCCGTCGAGCAGCACCAGGTGCTCGATCGCGTCCAACTCCGCCCGCGCCTGATGTACCCGCTCGAGGAACTGCCCCTCGCAGACCACCACGCGGCATTCGGCGTTGGCCATGACGTGAACGATCTGCTCGACACTCGAGGTGTTGTAGAGCGAGAACGGGATGGCTCCGAGGTGCACCGCCGCGAGGTCGAGCACGTGGAACTCGGGCCGGTTGACCAGCATCATCCCGACCGTGTCGCCGCTGCGCACGCCCAGGCCATGCAGACCGCGCGCGGTCAGCTCTACCTGCCGGCGATATTCCTCCCACGAGATCGCAGGCCGCCCGTCGAGGCTGCTAAGGGCCGGCCGGTCGGAGAATTCCCGCGCGATCTTCTGAAACGACTCGCAGAGGGTGACCGGCGCAGGCGTGGCGGCCGAAGCGGCCGGCGACCCCGACGGCTGAGGGCCATGGGCCTCCGCGGTGCTCATGCGCCGCTCACCGCGGCGGTCACGAGCTTCACCATGGCAGGGGCCAGCTGTCCCAGCTCGGGGCGAGCATCGCCTTCGAGCGCGTCGCGGACAAGCTCGCGCACGCCGAGCGCGAGGGCGAGGTAGACGGGGGCGGGCAGCGACGCCAGCGAGCGGTCGCGCCGGCGAATCGAGGCGTGGCGCTCGGCGACGATTGCGGCAAATGCGTGGGCGGCTTCGCGCCGGCGTCGGCGGGCCGCGGGGCCGGCGGCGTCCATCTCGATCAGAAACGCCCGCGTCGCGGTCAGATCGCGTTGCAGGATCCCGACGTAGCCCTCCACGATCGCCTCGATGAACTCGCTCCAGGGAGCGTCGTCGTCGAGCTCAGGCGCGATCGCGCGCGCGACCTGCTCGGCGAAACGGTCGTAGGCGGCCAGCAGGCACGCCTCCTTGTCGGCGAAGTGCGCGTAGAAGGCCGCTCTGGAGACGCCTGCCCGGGCGGCCAGGGCCCCGATTGTCACGCCGGCGTAGCCGTGCCGGGCCAACAGCTCCGTCAAGGCAGCCATCAACCGGCCGCGCTGAGACTCCGCGACCTCCTCTCGGCTCAGCGAGTGCGGCCCGCGTGGGAGCAGCGGCGGTCGCTCGAAGATCGGCTGTGGCTTGACTGCGCTCACGCTGGTTGACAGTGGCGAAACAGCTGGTACTTTACCATCGGTCGAAACGGTGGGTACGGGCTAGGCGGGAGGAGACAGATGCGCGGCATCAGGTTTGGCAACAGGTGCGCACACACCGCGGCCGTTATGGCCGTGGCGGTTGGGCTCCTGTTTACGGCAGCATCCCAAGGGTGGGCGGCTGGGACAGCCGGCAGCCAGCCTGGCTGTACGACCGGCGCCCGCGGCCCGCTCACCCCGACGCCGCCCCCGAGCGATCCGTTCTATACGCCGCCGAGTCCGCTTCCGACGGTACCAGCGGGAACGGTGATTCGCTCAGAGCCGGTGTGTATCGCGGATTTGGAGATCCCGATGCCCTACGCCGCCTGGCTTGTGATGTACATGTCCAGTGGCTCCGAGGACAGCAGCGGGCAGCCTTCGAATTACAACGCCACGCCAATGGCGGCAACGGCGCTGATTGTCGAGCCCCTGACAGACAGCGTGAAGCCGCGTCCGCTGGTGGCCTACCAGGCCGCCGAGGACGCCGACTCGACGCTGAAAGCGCCCTCCTACACGCTGCGCCTGGGGACCGCCTCCGACAACGCAGCTTGGCAGCCGATGCTGGCGCAGGGCTGGGATGTCGTGGTGCCCGACTACGAGGGACCAGACTCCGCGGACGGCGCTGGTGCGCTGACGGCCCACGCGGTACTGGATTCGATCCGGGCGGCAGAGAACTTCTCGGCCACCGACGGGCTTGAGGGCGCCCAGACCCAGGTGGGGATGTGGGGCTACTCCGGTGGGGCATACGCAAGCGGGATAGCGAGCGAGCTGGCGCCGGCCTACGCCCCCGAGCTTCAAATCGCGGCGGTCGCCGAGGGCGGCCTCCCGGCCGATCCAAAGACGGTCTTCGACAATCTCAACAATGGAACTCTCGCGCCGGGACTGGCGTTCGTCGTCGCGGTGGGGACCAACGCCGGATACCCCAATCTGGTGCCCACGTCGCTGTTCAACGCGGCGGGCCAGGCGCTGATGGCCAACTTCCGCGCCACCGGCAACTCGAGCTACCCGGCCGGCCAGCCGCAGAACATCCAGGGCTACACGGTCTGCGGCTGCAACCCGGTCGATGAGCCGGGGCAGTTTCCGGGCATCGCGCAGGTGGTCCAGGCAGATGCCCTGGGCCAGCACACCCCCACCGCGCCGCTCTACATCTACCAGGGCTTCAACGACGAGCTGATCCCGTTCGGGCAAGTCGAGAACCTGGTGAGGACCTACTGCGACGGCGGCGCCACCGTGGACTTCCACGTCTACCCCGGCCAGGAGCACCTGTCCACTGCCGTGTCGGGAGCGCCCGACGCGGTGGCATACCTCTCAGCGCGGCTGACCGGCGCTGCACCGATCAGCACCTGCGGGTTGCCCGGGAACGGCATCGGAGTACCCCCCAGTCAGGTACCGGCGGAGCCGCTTCCTCCTAACTGACGCGCGCGCCCTACTTCACCGATAGAGATAGAGCCCGGGCTGTAGCAGAGTGCCAGCGAGGCCACGATGAGGATCCGCGGCAGCGGTGCGCTCGTCACCGGCGGAGCGTCCGGACTCGGGGAGGCGACCGCACGGCGACTACACGCCGCTGGTGCGACCGTCACGATTGCCGACGTCAACGTCGACCGTGGCCAGGCGGTTGCCAGCGAGCTGGGCATCCGGTTCGTTGCCTGCGACGTGCGCGACGAAGCACAGCTCCAGGCGGCCGTGGATGCGGCCGGCGCCGAGGTCGGTTTGCGGATCGCCGTGTCCTGCGCCGGCACGGGCTGGGCTCAGCGCGTCGCCGGTACGAAGGGCCCGCACCCGCTCCTGGCGTTCGAGACGATCATCGCCATCAACCTGGTCGGTACGTTCAACCTGCTGCGCTTCGCCGCGCAGAAGATGATCTGCGCCGAGCCGGACGAGTTCGGCAACCGCGGAGTCTGTATCAACACCGCCTCGGTTGCAGCCTTCGAGGGCCAGACTGGGCAGACCGCCTACTCCGCCTCAAAGGGTGGCGTCGTCGCGATGACGCTCCCGGCGGCACGCGACCTCGCCTCATCCGGGATCCGGGTCGTAACGATCGCGCCAGGAGCGTTCGACACACAACTGCTCGCCGCGCTGCCCGAGCCAAAGCAGGCCGCGCTCGTCGAATCGGCGCCCTACCCCAAACGGCCTGGCCGCCCGGACGAGTACGCCCAGCTCGTAGCCCATATCGTTGAGAACGACATGCTCAACGGCGAAACGATCCGCCTCGACGGCGCGATCCGGCTCTCGCCGAAGTAAACGCGGGCACAGCGGCAGTCACCTCGCAGCCGCTGGCGAACACGGTCAACGAGTTCTCGTTCACCTACACGACCAGCAGCGGAGCCTTATCTGCACCCCGGGCGATCCGCGCCTTCAACATCTACGAGGTCCGGCGGATGATGGGCCACCGCCACGTCACGACGACCGAATACATCCCCCATGGGGAGCCCTTGGGGAGCCTTTACCGCTTCGGCGGCGTGGGTCTGGCCGCAATGGCGCCGAAAGATTCGGATTTGCAGCGGATTCATCTAGAGGCGACGACCGGAATCGAACCGGTGTAGACGGCTTTGCAGGCCGCTGCGTAGCCACTCCGCCACGTCGCCGGGGCCCGTAGCGTAGCGCCGCGCGGACGGGCCTCAGGGGGTCCGGAGGAGCACCCGGTTGGCGAACGGATCCCGGACTGCGATGGCGTCGCCGGCCGGCTCGACCTCCTGGCCGGCAGCCCCGATACGAGCCCTGAGCCGGTCGAGCTCCGTGGCATCCGGAACCACCACCTCGAAGCTCCGCAGCCCGACGGCTCCAGGGTGCGGTGGCGCGGCTCCGGCGCTGTGCCACGTGTTCAAGCCGATGTGGTGGTGGTAGCCGCCTGCCGAGACGAACAGCGCCCCCGGGTATGAGCGCACGATCACGTCGAATCCGAGAACGCCGTTGTAGAACTGCTCAGCGGTATCGAGGTCGGCGACCTGGAGGTGGATGTGGCCGATCCTCGTCCCGGGAGGAGCCTTGCTCGGGGGCTCGCCCGCCTCCGCAAGCTCGGAGAGCAGGTTGTCGAGGTCCAGCGGCAAGGTGGCCATGGCGAGCTCACCATCTGAGCGCGGCCACTGCTCGCGCGGCCGGTCGCGGTAGAGCTCGATCCCGTTGCCGTCGGGGTCGGAGATGTAGAGCGCCTCGCTGACGAGGTGATCGGAGGCACCGTCGAGTGGCCAGCGTGCCGTGGAGAGACGGGCTAGGGCGAAGGCAAGATCGCGACGGCTGGGGAAGAGGACGGCGAGGTGAAAGAGCCCGGTTGCACGACGGTCGAGCAGCGCCGCCGCCGGATCGCCTCTGAGCTCGACGAGCGCGCTTGCGCCGGGCGCGCCGAGCGAGATCGTGCCGTCCTCGTTTTGGCGGGACTCGAGCCCGAGCGCGTGCTCGTAGAAGCGGCCCGAGCGCTCGAGATCGTGCACGGTCAGCGCCACCGTGCCCATCTCGGTGGCGGGATGGATCCTGGCCTCGCTCAGTGTCTGGTTCGCCATGTCAGCGGCGCCGCGAAGGGCGATGATGCCCAGGCGGCCGATGTGGGCTCGCGCGGTGGCGACTCACGATCAGCTTGGCCGATGCGGTGTTGTTCGTCCGGTTCGGATCGTCCTTGCCGGTCACGCTCGCGACTGCGAGCTCGTGGCGGCGCGCACCGGTCGTCGCCTTGAGGACGAGCGTGATGGAGCTGCTCGGGCCGCTCGGCGGGGTCAGCTCGAGGGTCCGGTAGCGGCAGGTGAGCGCGTGTTTGGATGCCGTGCAGCGCGGAGGGATCCATGTCGTGCGGCAGCCAGCCGAGCCGCCGGGCGCTGTCGTCACCGGGCAGACCGTCCGCACACTGTCCGGCGGCGCGACGACAACGCGCGGGTCGACCAGGCCCTGGTGGGTGAGGAGCGCGACCTGGAAGCCGCTCGTCGCGTCGGGACCCTGATTGGTCACGGTGACCCTGAAGTAGACGTGCTTGCCGGGACGTGGTTTCGCCGTGGTCGTCTTGATCGCCGCGCTGAGGTCAGCCCCAGTCGAGCTCACCGCGAGCGCAGGGCTGACGGCGCCTCCAACGGCCAGCGCGGCGATCGAGCCGAGCTGAGCGAGCTTCCGCGATTCAAGCTTCACGGCCGACCTCGAGTCTATGAAGGAGCATGGGCGCCGCGCTCACGCCGCCTGACGCTGGGCGAGCAGGCCTGGTGGTAGTCACCCAGCCCGCCCGCGTGGTCGAGGTCCCGTACCACCAGCTCTCCGGTGATCGGACGCCCACACGCCGCGCAGCCGGGCGCGTCGGTCCTCCGCAGGCGCTGAATTGCTTGTCGCACTGTCCGCAGCCCGGACACCGCCTTCCTCCGACATCCTGGTCGTTTGTCTCCATCCTAGGAAGCGTCGCGGATATGTTCCGTGGCGAGCGGCACAGTCCTACGCTCGCTGGGCGTGAGAGCCACTAATGAGGCCTCGCCGACGCTGCCGTCCTGCGACTCTCACGGCTTCCTTATGGGGCACATCGCCCATAGCCTGCTGGTGCCGGTCACGGGGCGAGGACCGGGTCCTGATCAGGCGCAGCAGATCGCAGGCTGTGTGCCTGCTCGGTGCAACCCGAGCCCGAGTCGCCGGCGGTTTCTGACCTGGTTGCGTGCCGACCGGCGGTGCTCGACTTGAGCGGTGCAGCACCCGGCTGCGCGTTGCAGGTCCTGCTGGCGCTGGGCGGCGATGATGGCGGTTAGGTGGGGGTGCATTGGTTGCTCTCCTCTGGGTTTGCATGCTCGAGCCATCGCTGGGGTTGCCTGTTCGAGGACGCGGTTGTTGGTGGGATCGCGGCCGTGTCGGCCGGCGACCGTTTCGTAGCGCTGGCGCGGGATCTGGCGCTCCCGTCGCTCAGCTGAGCCATGCCGAGAGCTCCCTCAGCCGGTCGGGAACCACGAAGTAGTACGCCCACAATCCTTGGCGCTCCGAGCCGACGATCTCGGCCTCGCGCAGGACCTTCAGGTGATGGGAGATGGTGGGCTGGGAAAGGGCGAACAGCGGCACCAGTTCGCACACGCAGACCTTCCCGGCATGCTTTCTCAAGACGTCGACGAGCTGGAGGCGAACCGGGTCGCCGATGGCTTTGGCGACGCTCGCGAGCCGCTGCGATCGCTCAGGCTCGACTTCTGGATAGACGAGCGGCGAGGAGCACCGCTCGCCAGCCGGGCGCTTGGTCTTGGGGGCCAGTTCGATTCCGATGGACATTAGATCGAAATCTATCACTTCAATTGAACTTTGTCAATCAGTCGGCGGCTGAGCTCTCGGACTGGGTGTCCGCCAGGGTGGCGGGGGTAGTGTGCTTGGACATGCTGGGTCCGACAACCGATCGAATCCGGCGTCTGGGATGAATCGACCCCCCAGCGGCGTCATGCTTAACGCGTGCTAGGCCGTCACGGACATCGACCTTCTGAAGCTGAGCTGGCGGCTTTGGCCGACGGATCGCTCACGGGCGAACGCCGCGATCGGGTCGAGGCGATGGTGGCCGAATCGCTCGAGCTTCAGGAGCTCGTGCATGAACAGCGTCTGGCGCTCAGCCTCGTGCAAGGCGCCGCCGTCCCGGCGCCGAGCGCGCTGCGCTCCCGGCTCGAGCGCTCGGCACCCCCGGCCCGGGCGCGACGCCGGCTGGTCTTCGCGCCGGCGCTCGCCGCCGGAGCGGTCGTGGTCGTGCTGGCTATCGTGCTCGCAACGGTCGGCTCGGGCGCGCCGAGCGTCGCCGAGGCGGCGCTGTTGGCGTCACGTCCGGCGCAGGCGGCGGCCCCCGCCGGGAACATCGGTGCGGTCCTGCCGCGGGTACGTGCGGCCGGTCTGCCCTATCCCTACTGGGAGGACCGGTTCGGCTGGCGGGCGATGGGGGTCCGTCACGACCGCATCTCAGGCCGGGCCATGACCACCGTCTTCTACCGCGACGCCGGGCTGCTGGTCGGCTACACGATCGTCTCCGGCCGAGCACTTGCCACGCCAGTCGGTTCACGGGTGACCGTCCGTGACGGGATCCGTATCGAGCTGTTTGCCGTGGGCGGCCGGACCGCGGCCACGTGGCTGCGGCGCGGCCACACCTGCGTGCTCTCGGGCGCCGGCGTGCCCGAGCCGGGTGCTGGTGCGCCTGGCAGCGTGGCGCGGCAACGGCGCGATCCCCTACTAGGTTCAGCCCTCCTCGCCGGGGACCGGACCGGGCTCGCTCAGCCGGCGTGCGACCTGCTGCCGGGCGCGGAACAGGCGGCTCGTGACCGTCCCCTCGCGCACGCGCAGTTCGCGGGCGGCCTCCCCGTAGGACAGCCCGGCGACGTCGACGGCGACGATCACGTCGCGGTACTCGTCGCTCAGGCTGGCAATCGCCTCGTAGACCATGTGCGTCTCCGCAGCCTGCTCCGGGCGCCACTCGCTGCGCTCGTCCGCCGGCTCGGCTGTCTCATCGAACGGCTGCGTAACCGGACGCCGCGAAGCGGTGCGACGAGAGCTCAAAAACGTGTTGCGCAGCACCCGCAGCAGATACCCCAGGTCATTCTCGTGACGTAGGAACCGCGGGCGGGCGAGAACACGAGCGTAGGTGTCCTGCACGAGATCCTCGGCGGCCTCGCGCGAGCCGCACAGCGCCCACGCCGCCCGGTACAGGCGGTCGAGGTGATCGCCGAGCCGGTCGGGATCCAGCCGGCGCGTGGCGCCGAGGGACGCATCGCCAGCGGACGACGTCCCATCGGAGTTCACGGGCTTGTCGGCCATGTCGAATCGTGAGCAGGGAGGATGGCGAGCGTCGATCCGACCCTACCGTCCCGCTCGGCCCGATGACGACGCCGGCAACTGAAGGCCGCGGTCGCAGCGACCCGGCCAGGACGCCACGAGCGCTTCTTCCGGAAGCCGTGGAAGAAACCGGCCCCTCCCGGGGTCTTCTCGTGGACAAGCTTCTCCCACCGGCCAAGTCAGACAGCCAAGAGCACCGGGCCGGCCGCGAGAGCACCCAACGAACAGGAATCACCATGAGAACACGGATCAAGAACGTGCGCCTCGGGCTGCCCGCATTGCTGGCAGCGGGCGTGATCGCAGCCACAATCGCCGGCTGCGGCGGCGCTGGCGGCGGCAGCGGTTACGGGGCCATTGGGTCCGGCGCGAGCCACTCCACCACCAGCGTCACGCACCCCATGGCGCCGAGCGCGCCGGCGGCAGCAAGCACGAGCGCGGGCATACCGCAACACAACGGCGGCGATATGGACCTCGATAACAACGGCGGTCCGAGCGACGGCGACGGAAACCAGTAGCGCCGCCAACCTACCTCAGAGCCTCACCGATACCCGACCCAAGAGAACGGACCACTGACATGCCCATCCCCAGAAACCGAATCCGTGCAGCCTTCATCGGCGTGCCCGCGCTCGCCGCGGTCGCGATCGCCGGCTGCGGCGGAGCCTCCACAGCCAAGCCGACTGCCCACGCCGCCGTCACGACAGCGACCGCGAGGCACCAGGCCAAGCGAGCGCCCAGCCATCCCGCTCGACGTCATCCACATCATGGCCGCCGGCCGCCGGTGGTCGCGGCCGCCGCTCCGACGCCGCCCCCCAGCACCCAGCCGACGCGGGCGCGCAGCTCGACGCCGCCGCCGGCACCCAGCGCAACAGTCGGACCCGCGACCCCCGCCCACACGACCCCGGCCCACACGACGCCGGCGCACACCACGCCGGCGGCACGTCCCGCCCCGCCGCCGCCCGCCAGCACGGGAATCCCGCAACACAACCGCGGCGACATGGACCTCGATAACAACGGCGGTCCGAGCGACGGCGACGGAAACGTCTGACCGCCTCCACCGGTCCCAACGCAACTCCAACCCACAACTCTCAGGAGACAAGCCATGAACCATCGCGCCATCACCACAATCCAAAAGCGGTCCCCGTGGGCGGCGGGGCTGCTCGCGATCACGGCCGGAATGGTCCTGACCGCGGCGCTCGCGCTCGCCGCCAGCGCCGCGGGCGCTTCCTCGAGAGCGACCCTGCGCGTCGGCGAGAGCCAAAGCTCCCGCCTGCACGAAACGATCCTCGTCAACTCCGCCGGCAGAACGCTGTATCACCTCATGCCAGAAAGCGCCCACCACATCATCTGCACCGGCGCATGCGCGAAGCTGTGGCCGCCGCTGCTCGTGCGCTCCCGCGGCACGAGACTACTCGCCTCGGGCAGCGTGCGCCGACGGCTGTCGATCGTCCGCCGACCCGACGGTCAGCTGCAAGTCGCCTTCAACGGCCTTCCGCTTTACACGTTCGCCCGCGACCACCGGCCCGGTGACGTCAAGGGTCAGGGGTTCGGGGGCGTGTGGTTCGTGCTCGTGCAGCGAGCCGCTCATCACGCCACAGGCACAGGTGCTCCGAAGACGGTGACGACGCCCTCGCCAATGCCACCCGCGAGCGCTGGCATCCCGCAGAACAACGGCGGCGACATGGACGGCGATAACAACGGCGCCCCCAGCGACGGTGATGGGAACCAGTAGCAAGCATGCACGACCGCTGTGGCGGGCCATCCTGGCCCGCCGCGGCGGCGCTTGCCGCCATCTTCGGAATCGTCGTGCTCGCCGGCGGGCACCAGCCCCCGCCCACCCGTTACGCGCAAGCATTCGGCTGGTTGCGACCGACGCCAGTCCCGAGCGGCTGGCACGTGGGCGTGACCCGATCGGGAGCCAGGCTCGCCTACCCCGCGAGCTGGCAGGAAATCGAGACCGATCGCGGAACCGTGTCCGCCGCTCCGATCGGGGCCGGCGGATCGTTTGCCGGCTACCTGAATGCAAGCCCGCTCGGCGGGGATGAGACACTCGCGAATTGGAGCCGCTTCCGCGTTGCCCATGTGGCCGAGGAAGGCGCCCACCGCATCCGGCTCGAGGCCGCGGCCGGCCGGCTCCGATTCCGCGCGGGGCGAGGGTCGTGCGTGATCGACAGCTACTCGACCACCAGGGCACGCTTCAGGGAGATCGCCTGCATCGTCGCCGGGCCCCGCGCGACCACCGTGGTAGTTGCCGCCGCGCCCGCAGCTGGCTGGTCGCGGCAGGCGGCGACGCTCGAGCGAGCCGTCGACAGTTTCACCACATGACCGCTCCGATCACGGCGGGGACCGAACTTGCCCAGCCCCCGCAAGCCGTGTTCGACTTTCTCGCTGACCTGCGCAATCACGCCCTGCTCGCGCCGGGCTCGGTCGAGCTACGCTCGCACGATCTCGGCACTGCCCTCCCCGTCCAGGCGATTGTGCGGCTGCGCGGGCCGGCCGCGATCCGTCGCACCGCGACGACCGCGATCGTCAACGCCAGGCAGCCTGCCGTGATCGCCGGCCGCGCCGCGATCGGCAAACGGACCTTGGCTTCGATCTTGTGGATGATCGCGAGCGAGCCGGGCGGCAGCAGCGTCTCGCTGCGCGTGATCGTGGAGGCAACCGGCTTCCTCGACGGGCTGCTGCTCAGGCTAGGCGGCCGGCGGTGGCTTCAGAGACGGTTCGCGGACGCACTCGCGTGCCTCGCCGATCAGCTCGCTCCGCACGTCTCACCCAGCGCGTGCACAGTCGCGAGCCTGTGTCCCCGTCGAGCGCTGCAGCCAGCGGCGTGAGCCCGACCGAGGCAGTCGAGCTGCCGCGCGGTGAAGCGACGATGTTCGGCGCGCCGGCTTCCTCGCGGCAGCGCCGGGGCGGCGCGCTCGCGCCGGTTGCCCGTGGTCCGCTGCTTGTCGATCGCCGGGGTGGCAATGCTTGCGCTCGCGCTTACCAGCGGCCGCTACGGCTATCACCGCGACGAGCTGTACTTCATCGCCGCGGGCGCCCATCCGGCGTTCGGATACCCCGACCAGCCGCTGCTCGCGCCGCTGCTGGCCCGCGCGATGGATGTGCTCGCGCCAGGCTCGCTGCTCGTGTCTGCGCGCACCGGCGATCCTGGCCTGCGGCGTAACGACGCGTGACGACCGGCCTGCTGGCCCGCGAGCTCGGCGGTGACCGGCGCGCGCAGGCGCTCGCCGGCGCCTGCTGGGCGGCCGGAGCAGTGTGCCTGGTCACCGGCCATTTCCTGACGACGACCACGTACGACGTGTGCGCGACGGCCGTGGTCTCGTTGCTGATCGCGCGCGTGCTGCGAACGGGAGACGATCGGTGGTGGCTGCCAGCGGGCGCGGTGCTCGGGATCGCGCTGCTGAACAAGTCCCTGATCGGGATCGTGATCGGTGCTGTGCTCGTCGCGCTGGCCGTCCTCGGCCCGCGCTCGCTGCTGCGCTCGCGCTGGCTCGCCGCCGGCGCAGCGCTGGCTGTGCTCGGCGCGCTCCCATACGGGCTCTGGCAGCTCGCCCATGGCCTGCCCCAGTCCCAGCTGGCGGCGTCGATCGCGCGAAACGGCGCAGAAGGGGGCCGCGCGGGCTTCATCCCGTTCCAGCTGATCCTGATCGGGCCGCTGCTAGCCCCGATCTGGATTGCTGGTCTGCTCGCCTTGTTGCGCGATCCGGCGCTCCGCGGGCTGCGCTGCTTCGCCGCCGCCTATCTCGTTCTGATCCTCGTCTTCATCTTGACCGGCGGCAAGGCGTACTACATGTCAGGGCTCTACCCGATCCTGCTTGCCGCCGGGTCGCTCCACGCCGTCAGATGGCTGAGGCAGCGGCGCCGGCGCGCGATGCTGCTGTCCGCGGCGGTCGCGCTCACTGCCGCGATCAGCGCGGTGATCGGCTTGGATGTCCTCCCCGTCCGCGACCTTCGTGGCAGCGTCGTGCTGTCGTTAAACCCGGACGCCGGCGAGACCGTTGGCTGGCCCCGGTTCACCGAGCAGATCGCGAACGTCTACCAGTCTCTGCCGGCCAGCACGCGGGCGCGCACCGCGATCTTCACCCACAACTACGGCGAGGCCGGCGCGATCGCCCACTACGGGGCCGCGCTCGGGCTTCCCTACCCCTACAGCGGCCACAACGGCTGGGCGCTGTGGGGGCCACCACCCAACAGCGACACCACCGCGCTGCTGGTCGGAATCGATCGCCAGCAGGCCCAACGCGACTTCACCGGATGCCGGCTCCGCACGCGAATCAACAACGGCCAACGCCTCGACAACCAGGAACAGAACGCCCCAGTGATGGTCTGCACCGGCGAGCGGCGGCCTTGGTCACAACTGTGGCCGACGCTACGACACTACGACTGACGCCGGATGCCGAGCGGCAACCACAGTGCAGGGAATCAGCTGGCACAGGGCTGCCGGTAGGAAGAGGTGGGCGATACTGGGCTCGAACCAGTGACCTCCGCCTTGTCGAGACGGGCCGACCCTGACAACGGAGGCCAGCTCAGGATCTGGTAAGCCCCGTGTGCAAAGGGGATTCGCCTGATCTGCGTTTTGCGAACGAAACGCCGGAAAGCGCGATTTCACGGGTGAGGTGTGCGCAATTTGTGCACAGGTCCGAATGACCCTAGGCGTGGCTGGCGAAGGTGCGGCCTTAGGTTCGGATTCGAAGTGGTCGATGAACACCCTGAGATGCTACTCTTTCATTCGTAATGGAAACTCTAGACCGAAATGCTGAGATTCTGGCGAACCGGGTCGCTCATGTACGAGCGCGCCGGGCTGCGCCACGCCTCCATCCACCGGCGCGCGTACGTTCCGAGACGGCGCGCCGGGCAGCCGACGCATTCGCTGAGCTGCGGAGGTTTTTTCGAACGTCTGCGCAGCTTCAGAAGGCGCTCAACTGGAGCGCACCTACGCTCCGATCTTGGAGCGGCGATGGGCCTGCGCGTCCCCGTGTGCATTCAGTAGAGCGAGTGTTCCTGCTTGTTGCGCTGGCCAGCGCGGCGAAGAGGTGGGTGTCCGATCCCTGGCAGGTTGGCGACTGGCTGCTTGAACCCAACCCGAGGCTCGGTGGCGTGATCCCGACGCAGGTGATCGACGTGCTGGGTGAGGAGGGTCTGCAGAAACTGATCGGCACCATGGCTGAAATCGCGCCGCAGGAGCGCGTTTCGCCCGACCCGGTCGAGCTGGATGAGGATGCTCTGCGAGCGACCCTAGATCGGCTAGGAGCGCCGACAATCGCCGACATCGAGTCGAGTGGGGAAGTTGACCTCTCCGACTTCGACTGATTCACCGCGGCCGTTCGGCGTAGAAACCGTCTCGAGCCCACGAAGGCCGGCTGCTTTTCGGCTTGACCACGGTGAAGCCCCACTGCGTCTGCGCGCGGATGGCGACGGTTCGTGCCCAGCCTGGATCTGAGCCAGCTCCGTCCTGCCGGCGGATGGCCCAGCCGAGCCTGTCCTGCGGGCGATCAACCCGGGTGTCGCGAAAATGCGAGTCGTCGTTGAGGTCGGCCAGGGCTGCAAGTAAATATCGCGTAACCACCAGACGGCCGAGCCGCGTATCGAGCCCATGGCGGTATCCCATATCGAGGACGGTGAGGGGCCAGTTGCCGGGATGCGCGTGCCAACACATGACGGCAACGGGCTTGAGTCGTTCGAGAGCTCTGTAAGGGCCGTGACGGATCACAAGCACGCGGCCCTTCTCCTGACCGTTTCGCGCCGCGTTCCGTATGTCGACGGATGTCGCCAAACCATCAGGCCACTCTGTCGGCTGGAGGCGCACCGGTGCGGAGCGACTCGCGTGAAGCCAAGTCCAGCTCTTTCCGTCCTGGGCGAGCATCACCGCGATGTCAATGGCTACTTCGCCAGCAACCGTGCCGTATACGAACGGGAACGCCGTTATGGTGCCTACAATAACACACAATGACAGTCGACTTTATCTTCCGCTGTGACTGAGTCCCGGAGCGATGCCGATACTGACTTCCTGACGCTCAGGGAGACCGCAAAGCGACTCGGCGTGCACGAGAACACTGTGCGGAACTGGGTCGCCAACGGCATATTGCGGTCGGCGAGGCCACCAGGTGCGCGTTTCCATCGATTTGAACGTTCTGAGGTCGAGCGCATACGGCTCGCGCGCCAAGCTGGTCCAGAGTCCGTTCAGGCTAATCGCCGCATCGTCGGTCCCGAGTTAGCCGACGCGACCCGGCTAGGGATATGGGCAGGCACCCAAGAAGCTCGCTACATCTTCCCTAGACTCATCCGGCGCCTTCTGGCCGCAACGCCCGGCGTTGAGAACCTCGAAGCTCGAGCTGGCGAGGGAGTAGGCGTTGCGGGCTGGGACGTCCGAGCGACTCTCCAGTCGTCGACGCCTTGGTTGCCGTCAGGAAGGTTGATCTTCGAACTCGGGGTCGGTGCATCCCCAGCGTCTAAAGCGCAGGCGGATTTCGCGAAACGGTCCGCGAACCCACTGGACGCGGACCCAGCCAATACCGGCTTTGTCTTCGCAACCCCGCGCCGTTGGCCCGGTGGATCGAAGTGGGCTGCAGACCGCGCCGCCGAAGGGATTTGGCGGACGGTCTACGTCTTGGATGGGGATGCGATCGAGGCGTGGCTAGAGGCAACGCCGGCTGTCCACTACTGGATCTCCGAGCAAATTGGGCTTCAGCCATACGGCGTCCAAACTGCTGAGGTTTGGCTGGATCGCTTTCGGCAGCAGACTCGCCCTCCCTTCCCACTTTCTCTCATCGTTGCCGGTCGTGACTTGGCCCGTGAGGACCTGCTAAAGCGCCTCAGTGGTCCCGCTGATGTCGTCGGTGTACGCGCTGCCTGGAAGGACTACGCAATCGCCTTCATTTGCGCTGCGGTCGCTCGGGTTGAGGACGGGGATAGCGGGCGGTCGTCACTTCCGGGATTGGTGGTTACCTCGAAGGACGTTTGGCAGCGAATCGCAGCCGAACCTGGAGCGACCGTTCTGGTTCCTCTCTTTCCAGAGCCGGACGTTGCCACTCCTGTCGCTGCTGGCAAGCACGTCGTTGTCCCGCTAGCGACTGACGATTCGGGAGGCAAGGACGTAATCCAGTTGCCTCCTCCCGGACGCATGGCGGCACAAGAGGCTCTGCGCGAAGCTGGCCTTGACTTCGACCTCGCGACACGTCTCGCCGCGCTTGCGAGGCGAAGCCTCCCAGCCATGGTGCGGCGGCTCTCGATCAATCCTGCTTTCAGGCGCCCATCTTGGGGCGAACCACCGGCGAGCGACGTGCTGGCGCCACTGCTCGCGGTGGGCTCGTGGGCCGAGAATCAGGCGGATCACGATTTGATCAGTCAACTCGCAGATCGCCCGTGGCCAGACATTGAGCGGGCCTTACGCGCGAGTTCTTCGTCGGACAACCCGCCGTTTGTCGAGTCTGCGGATACATGGCGTGTCAGCTCGCACGAGGAGCTATTCGAGGTACTCGGGGGGTCGCTGACGCGGAGCGACGTTCGTCGGTGGGATGCCGCTATCACGCAGGTCTTCTCCGACGCGAACCCGCTGATTGATTTGACCGACGACCAACGGCTAACAGAGAGCCTCAGGCCAGAGGAAGAGAAAGAGCCCGTCCCGTCTGCGACGTTGCGCGAGGGCCTGGCTGAGGGGCTCGCCCTCCTTGGCGCGCTCGATGACCGCGTCTTAGTCGGTACAACAACCTGCGCGGAGTTCGCACGGAGCGTCGTTCGAAAGATCCTTCACGCAGCAGACGCCGACGACTCTGGAGCACTTTGGCGATCGTTGGCCCCTCAGCTCCCGCTCATCGCCGAAGCCGCGCCCGAAGCATTCCTTGATCATGTACTCGACGGGTCGAGTGGCCAGAATCCGATTCTCGTAACGATGTTTCGGGATCACGGGAGGCAGCCCGCCTTCGGCACGTCGTCCCCTCACACTGGCCTGCTATGGGGGCTCGAAACCCTCTGCTGGTCCTCCGGCTATTTGCTCGATGCGACGTGTGCGTTGGCGCAGCTCGCCGAAGTCGATCCCGGTGGCAGCTTAAGCAATCGACCCGCAGGAAGCCTCGTGAACGTGCTGGTTCCGTGGATCCGTCACACGGCGGCTCAGCTTCCGGTCAGGCTCAAGGCCATCGACCAGATCGTCCGCGACTTCCCCAACGAAGGCTGGAAGCTGGTGATGGGTCTGTGGCCCTCTGCTCACGGGTTCGCCATGCCACCACACACGCCGCGCTATCGCGACTGGCTGCCGGACCAGCGCACTGTTCTGGTATCGGAGTGGCTTTCCATCATCGACCACTTGGTTCACCACGCGATCGATCAAGCCACCGGGCAGACCGAGAGATGGATCGAGCTCGTTCCTCGGATGCACGAGCTGCCCCCCGGCCACCGAGATCGTCTGATTGCGGCCTTGGAGGCGCAGATTGGGGACGTGGTTGAAGACTCCCAAGCTCAATTGGCTCTCTGGGAGTCGCTTCACGGCGAGATCGGACGCCACCGCGCCTTCGCGGACGCGGATTGGGCGATGCCGGAAGAAACACTCGTCCGCCTCGCCGAGATTGCCAAGAGAATCGAGCCGAGCGAGAACGTAGAGCGTCATGCGTGGCTCTTTGATTGGCACCCGGATATTCCGAACGTGGGGCTTGAGGACTTTGAGCGGTACGGAGCCGTCCTGTCGGAAATGCGGGACGAAGCCGTCAAAGAGACAGCAGAAACGGCGTCAATTGATGGAATCGCCCGGCTGGCCGCCCGAGCAGCGGTTCCCACCACCGTAGGGGAAGCAATGGCGAGACTCTTCGGCGACGAGTTTCGGGAGACACTCTTGTCCTGGCTCCAGGCGGACGGAGCGCGACTGGACGTCGCACGTGGGTGGCTGATGGACCGCGCTTACGCTGCTGGACCGCAGTGGGTTGCTCATGTCCTTGAAGATCTCGACGACGAGGAGACCCGCCTCGCCATGGCGTTGCAGGCGCCGCGGACCGACGAACTCTGGCGCATTCTGGACGTGTCGTTCCCGTCGCTAGTTGACAGGTACTGGGAACAGGTGTCCCCGTTGGGTATTCGTTCTGACGACGCTGCTACGGCGGTCGAAGCATTCATCAGCCATGACCGATCTTGGGCTGCGATCACTGCCTTAGCTGCTGAACTTCATCGCCCGCATAAAGACGGGCGGCAGCTCGACCCCGGACTCGTACAAAACGCCCTGGAGTCGGCAATTACCGGTCGGCGCGGACCCGACCGAAACGGCGGCTCGCTGGGATACGAGCTCGGCGTTCTGCTCGACTATCTCGAGTCTCGAGGAACCGGCGCCCACGTATTGGCACGGTTCGAATTCGCGCTCTTCCCGGTGTTCGAGTACCAGCGCGAGCCACGCGCCCTCTACCGGGCGCTAGCCGATGATCCGCAGTTATTCGTCGACTTGCTGTCACGGGTGTACCGGGGCAAGAACGAGCCGCGACAGACGGCGGATGCGCAGTCTGCGGCGGCAGCGCGTCAGGCGTGGCACGTGTTGCACCGCTGGCGCTCGGTGCCCGGCCTTCGCAACGATGGGACGATCGACAGCGACCGGCTAACGAAGTGGGTCGAGACTGCTCGATTGCTTCTTCGTGATCGCGACCGCGCGGACGTCGGTGATGAGCAAATCGGCGAACTTCTCTCCGGCAGTCCGGACGGTGGTGATGGAGCTTGGCCTGCTGAGCCGATACGTGATCTCATCGAACGGCTGGGCAGCCGAGAGATCGAAAACGGCCTTCACATCGGCAAAGCGAACCAGCACGGGATGACTAGTCGCGGCGTTTACGATGGCGGCGACCAGGAGCGCGTCCTTGCCGCGCGATTCCGCAGCTGGTCGGCCATCGTCGCGGGGCAGTGGCCACGAACCTCACGGGTCTTGCGCGAACTGGCCGAGTCTTATGAGCGTGAGGCTCGGCGTCACGACGCGCGCGCCCGTGGAGACGCTGATACTGGATAGCCCGACCGGTTTGCAGGCAACGTACAGGTTGGAGCTGGCTGCACGAAGTTTTCGGCTGACCAGGGGCGTGACGCGTCCGTGCCCCTTCCGCCGGCCATCCGTGGCCGGCGGGCAACCCCCTCGCGCAGATACCCCGCTCCGCCACAAACACGCACTGACAACCGGGCTCAGCGCACGGCATCGTGTCGAGCCCTACTTTGGTAGAGCCGGGATCGACGGGCTCGTTCTCAGCCGGATGGTGGCACGCAACGCGTGGAAGCGTGCACTCACGCCGAGTCTCGTCGCCGTTGATAATTCTCCGGCATAGCTATCACCGGCACGGCCTGGGCTTGGGCCCGGAGCCGCATCGCGGTGTCGGCGGTCACCATCCCGACCGTTTGACCTGAGAGTTGCGCCAGCTCGCGGCAAGTGTCAAGGATCTCTTCGTCGGCGTCGACGGGGCGGTAGCGCGGGCCTGGATCGACCGGCACTTCGATGGTGACGTCCGGGAGGAGCTGGCGAGGAGCGCCGCCGCCGCCAATCGTCTGCTCAAGCTTGGGCAGGATCCGGCGAGCACGGCCTGCCAGGTCTTCCCGCCGCGCGTACTTCTTCGCATCCAGCTCCTCGATGACTCGAAGGGGCACTACCAGTCGGACCGGCTTCTTGCCGACAACGTCGGGCCAACTCACCTGTTCGGGGGGAACGAACTCGAGCAGGACGTTCGAATCGAGGACCGTGATGTGGCCAGGGGCGGAGCGCACACGGCTGATCCGACTATTCAGGTCATCGAGCAGCCATTGCAGCCAATCCACCTGTTGGGTGACCTCGGCATCGACCAGCGGAAAGGGCCGCGGGTCGACTTCGAGCGAGCGGATGCGCCAGTACCTCGGAGTGTGAAGAGCGGACACGAGATCGGCATCGAGCGAGATGTTGTGGAGCTGGCTCTCCGTCGCCTCCACCCATGTCAAGTAGGCATCGCGGAGCGCGAACATTGCTCCAGGCTGAGCCCCCACGCCGTGCGGAGTCACGTTGCCACCGGCCGCGATCCGCTCCCGCAGGGCGGAAGCAGCCACCTCGGGATCCGTACCGGGCTTCAGACGAAGTCGCGCTGGCTGCACCCGGCAAGACTAAGTCGAGCAGCAGCGCGAACGGCGCGAACACTCCGCTCACTGGCTTCCTAGCCAGCACCCAGAGGCTTCGACCATGACCCCGTCAACCACGCCTGATCGCTGCCAGCGGCCTGCCGCTACCCAGCTCGTCCAAAGGGCTCCCCGCTGCTTGCGTCGCTCCACTCCGCTCGCAGCACACAGTTTCACTCTTGTGACCGCTTCAGGGGCCGCATCCGTTGTCGCCGGACCGGTGTTCGCAACACTCGAGGCACGTTGGGCAACGAGCCCGACGCGCCCACGTCGGCGCGACCAGGTCCTAGATCAACTGACTGAAACCTGGTTGCGTACGGAGTTCAGTCCGATTCAAGCGATACGTTCAGCGGCCCTTTGCACATTTGCCAGTTTTGGCGTTCAACCAGTCTTGGGAGGACCGCGCGTCTGAGCCGGTAGCAGGCAGAAGTGACCAGACCATATCTGACCGTTCAGGAAGTCGCGGAGCTGGCGCGATGTGAGCACCGGACGGTCAGGCGTGCGATCAGGGATGGCGAGCTGCGGGCTTCGCTGATCGGCGGGCGCTGGATCGTCAAGGACGCCGCGGTGGAGGAGTGGATCGACGGATGCGCAAACGAGCGCCGCCCGCCAGCTACTCCATCGTCGTCCCGGCGACTTCCGCCCAAACGTGCGCAATCGGCATCGTCGACGCGACCGGGGGGCGTTGCTGACCTCGAGGCGATCCGAGAGAGAATGCTGAGCCAGTGAGCGTCCAGAAGCGCGGAGCCGCTACGTCGTCCGCTGGCGAGAGGGAGGCCGGCAGCTCGCCCGCACGTTCGCGAAGAGGGGCGACGCCGCCGCGTTCGAGGTCGACGTCAAACGCCGGCGGCAGCTCGGCGCACTTGCGCCTGGCGTGATCCAGTCGCGGATGACGCTTGCCGAGTTCGTGCGCGACGACTGGTGGCCGCGGCACGTGGTGGCAACACTCAAGCCCTCGACTCAACACCGCTACCTCGAGGTGTGGGGCACACACCTGCTGCCGCACCTGGGCGACTACGAGCTTCGGGCGATCACCCCGATGCTCGTCGAGGATCTACGAGCGCATTTCGACCAGGAGCGAGTCGGCGTACCGAGCCAGCGGAAAGCACTGATGGTGCTCCAGGGGATCATGCGCCGTGCCGTCATCCGCGGGCTGATCCCGGCTAACCCGGTGATCGTGGTCGCCAAGCCACGCCAGCCACCCACTCGCCGCCCGGAGCCGCTATCACCGCTCGCGGTCGAGCGAATTCGCGCCCAGCTGTCGCAACGCGATGCGACGCTCGTCAGTCTCATGGCGTACGCCGGCCTGCGACCGGATGAGGCAACGAAGGCGGGCTGGGGCGACCTCGGCGAGCGGACGCTGCACGTCCACGCCTCCAAAACGGAGCGGTCCCGCATCGTGGAAGTTCTATCTCCGCTCGCGCAGGATCTCGCCGAGTGGAGGATGGCGTGCGGCCGCCCGCCGGACGAGGCCCTGATTTGTCCCACCCACGACGGAGACGGATGGCGGCTTCACGACCGGCAGAACTGGCGTCGCCGGGTGTATCAGCCCGCAGCCAAGGCGGCGGGGGTGAAGGGCGACCTGCGGGTCTACCGCCTCCGCGGGTCGTTCGTCTCGCTCCTGCTGTGGGAGGGCCACAGCCTCACCTACGTCGCCGGGCAGGCCGGTCACGGCGTCGCGACTCTCGCGAGCCACTACGCCGGGGTGCTCAAGGAGCTCGAGCACGAGCCCCGGATCCGGGCTGCAGATGCCATCAAACAGGCTCGGGCGGAACTGAAGCGTGCGCAGAATGTGCGCAACGCCCCAACCGAGCCGGAGCAGGGAACCCCCGAATCCCCTGCAACCACGGTAGTGGGCGATACTGGGCTCGAACCAGTGACCTCCGCCTTGTCGAGCCGTCCCCAAAGTGCCAGCAAATAGGCACTTTTTGTAGCGATAGCAGGAGAACCCAGACCGGCATAAGTGGCCTCTACTGACCTCAATTAGCCCTTGCAGACCCTCCGTCGAGGGTCCCGTAGAGGGTCCCAGCGCTGGTCGAAACAGATCATGGCCCCGAACTAAGCTGCGTCACCGATGCCGATGCGATTCAACGTCGTCAAGAACAAGGCCAAGCGCAACGAGCGCGACATCTCTCACTGACGCGCGCCGAAGCTCTAAAGGGCGAACCCACTTTTGCGCGATTTCCTCGCATTTTGCGCTTTCCGTCCGAGGCGTCTGAAAACCTGATCGGCTAACTCCGGCCCGGCAAGGGTGCTTTAGCGTGCCGGTTCCGTCCGGTGGCCCTGATACACGGGGGCCATGACCAACGTGAGGTCTCAGCGGGCCAGCGAACCCCGGGAAGGAGAGACAGACCAGTCATGGCCACGTACGTGCACGCGCAAGGCGTGCCGAACATCTGGCATTGGTGCAAGAACTGCTCGGACTATCCGAGCAATCCTGCTGGCCACACCACAGTGCGGCCCACCGGCCAGTTGTGCGATCAGTGCAGGGCGAAGGAACGCGACGGCAACTGCCGCGCGTAATCGGACATGTTCTCGGGGCCGTCGTTCAACGCGTGGAGCGGCGGCCTCGGTCGTATCGAATCTTGGGAGAACGTTGGAATGCCTGAAAACAAGTTCATAACCCGCCCCAGGCTGGTGCAACACCTGCTCGACCTGGAAAAAACGTTGAGCAGCTTTGACGCCACCGCGTCGGTGGAGTGGCGTGTTGGCGAGATGGCCAACGCACTGCTCGCTCTCGTGCGCGAGTTCGCGCCGGAAGGTCATCCGCTCGTTGCAGCGTTCAAGGACTTTGTGATGAACCCCCAGACGACGATCGTGCACGGCGTTCACGTTGGAAGCATGCGAGCGCTGTTGCGCCAACTCGCCATGGTGATCGAGTAAAGGAGAGGAATCAATGGCAGCCAAGAAAGAACCGGACAAGATGGCCCGCGCCATCGGTGCAGGCGGCGGAGCGTTCTTGGGCACGCTGATTGGCGGCCCGGTCGGCACCGTCGTCGGCATGATCCTGGGCCACGCTCTCGCTGACGAGGTCAGCAAGGGTGGCGGTTGATCCGTCACGGACGCGCTCGGAGCGGCACCACGTTCGACGCTTGCTCGTACGCCGCGTCGAGCGCGTCCATCGCCTCGCGGTCGTGATCCTCGAATAGATGGGCGTAAAGGTCGCCCGTCATGCCGATCTTGGCGTGGCCCAGGCGCTCTTTGAGTTGTAGGAGCGACGTGTGCGGCTGCGCAGCGTAGATGCTTGCGGCGCTATGGCGGAGGTCGTGAACACGCAGCCGGTGCTTCTCCGGCGGCAGCGCTCGCCTCACCGCAGGGTTGAAGTAGCGCCGTCGCCAGAGCTCGTGCCGTACCGACCCGCCCAGCACCGAGCAGAACACGAGCGTGTCCGGTCCCGTTCCGGCGGGACACGGCTCCTTCCGCAGATGTTCGTCAAGCATGGCGGCCAGGAAGCGAGGAAGAGCCACGACCCGGGTCTTGCCTGACTTCGGCGGTCCGTAGCGCTCTGCAGGATCGGCCGCATCGAGATCCTTCACAGCCTCTCGCACGTGGAGCTTGCGGTGTGGGACGTCAACGTCTCGGCGCCGGAGCGCCCACAACTCACCAGCGCGCAGGCCGCAATACCCGGCCACGAACACTGCCAGCCCGTACCCAGGGTCGTAGCGGTAGCGCCTGCCCCGCAGCTTCGTCGTCACCGCGTCCACCTCTCGCGACAACGCAGCCACCTCTTCGGCGGTCAGCGCGATACCAGGCCGGGGTCTGACCGGTGCCAGGCCACGCACCCTCGCACACGGATTGGCGTCGATCAACTCCATGTCCAGCGCCTCCCGCATGGCCGCGCTCATGCACGTGTGAACCTTCCTGATGGTTCCTGCGCTTGGCGGGGTCTTTCCGCCTGGCCGTGGGTTGCGAGCGAGCTCTGCGAAGTACAACCGGACCACCTCCCGCGTCATCTCGCGCACTTGGGTGCTGCAAAAGCGCGGGAGCAGGTACGTCTCGAGCAGCGAGCGGTACCGGGCGCGGGTCTTGGGCGCCAGGGCCGGCCAGCAGGTCGCCTCCCAGGTCGCGACGAGCTCGCCAAACGTGCGACGCACCCGCGCTGGCTCCTTGAACATCGAGCCATTAGCCGCTGCCTCCATTCGGATGCCCCAGCGCTTGGCTACATCCTTGTCGCGGAACTGGCGCTCGACTCGCTGCTTCGGGTCGTCAGGGTGCGACCACCGGCACTGCCACTTGGTCGAACCATCCGCACGCTTGCCTCGGTTGCGAATGTGAAACGGCATGTCTCCTCCTTGCTGGTACGCGAACATACGTTCGCCTCCAGCGAAGCGTAACGGTCCCGTCGGCGGTCCGCTACACGTTTGTGCGGCGTTGAGTGCAGTAACTACGGGGCATGTCACAGGTGCGACCCCCGCCTTAGCTGGGCGGCGCGTATCGGCCCATAGATGCCAAAGATGCATTGATTACATGTTCACATCATTGGTGAATCATTGGCGACTGTGGCTCATGTTCGTCGTACAGCGCAGTTACACATGGGCGTGTGGACGGTCGTTACGTACGCTGAATCAGGTATACTCAGGTGTGACTCCTTTGGAGTGATTCACGCGTGGGCATTTCGCCCCCGGTGTAAAAACCGGGGGCTTGCTCTTGGGATAGGTCAGGCGTCGCCAAACTTCGCTCGGGCAGCAGCAATGTCCGGTCGCAGGTCCATCGAGATGACCTCGGCTTCTGGTATCGGAACCGCCTGATCCAGGATCACCGGGCGGGGACTAAACCGGTCGCCTACTGCGCCGAGCAGACTCAGCGCCGCAGCGAACGGGTCCGGCAGCACCCGTGGGCTGCATTCCTCCCTCAGGCGTTGGTTCCCGCGGATCAGCCCGCGCTCAAGGTCCTGGACGTGGACATGTTCCATCAGCGCGGGTACGAGCGGGTCCCAAGCGCGGACTGCTTCGCGCCAAAGCGTGGCGAGCTCCCGCAGCGCCTCCAGCGCCTTCCCCGCTGCGCCCGCGAGCGGCTCGCCGGTCTTGTTGGCCTCGGTGATGAACACCGGCAGCTCCCGCACGAACAGCTGCCGTAGCTCCTCGGACACCTGCGCCGAGGCGACCGCCGCACCCTCCTGCTCAGCAGTGGCAACGGCAAGGTCGTGGCGAGCCTCAGCGAGTTCTTGTGCGATGCGCTCGGCCTCCTCAGCAGCGCCGTCAATCCCGCGTTGCTTCTCGGCCAACTTCGCGTGCCACTCCCGTTCGGTGATCGAGATTTTCCGCTCCAGCGCACGGCGAGTTTCGCCGACTTGGCGTGCGTTCTCCCGGACCGTCTCCAGCTCGGTCAGGAGCCGTTCCAGTTCGATAAGTGCTTCGGGTGTCTCGGTCATTCGGCCTCGGCTAGTTCGTCAGCGTCAGCCTCGTCGGCTTCGAGGATTCGGCAGACCTCATCCCATCGACGATTGATTTCGTCGGCCGTCAGACCCTTCAGGTCCTCAATGCTCTCAAGCGGCTTGTCGTTCTTAGCTAGTTCGCGTTCGGCGCGTTCCTCTTGGAGCGCTTCCTTCATGGCGTTCTTCATTGTGTTCTTGTGCGTTGTTGACACGGACCTCCTTTAGAGGGTTTTGTTGAACCTGTTGAGCGCAAACGGCGCGATCTCGTGCGGGCCGATGCGGTACGGCTCCGGCTGGGCCGGGATAGGCCGCCAGACCTTGGTGCTAGCGACGGCTTGTAACGGTGGATGGCGATAGACGCGGAGCCCGGCCCGGTTTCGACGCTCTCGTCGTTATATGCGGCTACGTGGGCGTCAGGTGGCGCCTTATCCAGCGCCGCCAGATGCTCAAATTCACACCGGACCCGCTTCATGCCAGGTCTGCGATGAGGCAGCATCGCGAGGTAAAGACAGTCGGGGAGGTCATCGTGCACAACCTCACTCTCCGCGCCGACGCGCAGGGTCCCCTGCGAGCCTTGCTCATACCGGACACCAGCTAGCTGCCGCAGCAGATCAGGGTCGCGCGGCAGGATGATCTGCTCGCGGCTGAGGTGCTGAACGGCGCACGGGTAGCCGCTCGTCTTAGTCGCGGCAGAGGTCGCCACCTCACACCATCGGCGATGCCAGTCGCCGGAGCTCCAGGCGTGGCGTAGCTCCTGGGTGCCATAGGCACCATGGGCCACCGTCTCGGGCGCTATGAACGCCGGGCGCACGGGCGATCCCGTCAAAGCCGCGACGCTCTCCCGCATCTCTTCGCCCGGTGGGCGCAGGAATGGATAGAACACGAATGTCGGCAGGTGCTCCGTGTCGGGGTTCAGCGCCTCTACCGGCGTCCGGTGCAGAAAACCGAACGCGGTCTGGTCAAAGCTGATCCCCCAGTCGATCGCCACAATGCCCCCAACTGCTCCCAACTCCCGCAGCGGCGGGACCACAATGTCCGCCGTCACCCGTTCCAACAGCGACTGAGGGAACAAGCTGCCGATCGCGTCAGACCATTCGCCGTCTAGCTCGGCGGCGGCCTCAGCAGGCGCGAGCCGGAACCGTTCGCGGGCGATGTAATCGGCGGGCAGCTTCGGGTTGTCGGTCGCTCGGAAAACGAACCCGACGTAATCCGGATCACGGGCCTGGGCGAGCGTGTCTGCCTGGCGGAAGGGATGCTCGGGAGCGCCCCACGGGCTGCTCGACATGTACAGCTGCGCTCCCGCCTCCACGTTGTCCAACAGCGCGTAGCGAATGTCTCGGAACGTGCTCGGCGCGAGGAACCCTGACTCCTCCAGGACGACCAATCGCAGATTGCGCCCGAAACCGCGCAGCTGCCCCGCTGTGGCCGGAATGGCGCGGACCTCCGATCCGTTCTTGAAGATGATCCGCTGCGCCTGCTCGTCTACAACCGAATCGGCCAGCCGAGTACCAGTCATCAGGTCGGCGCACTCGCGCAGCCAGTCGCGGGCACGCTCGATATTTGGGCAGATCACCAGCACGAGCGAGTTGCGATGGCTGGCCGCCTCAAAAATTGCCTTCACCTGACAGGCCAACGTCTTGCCGCCGCGCCTACCGCCCCGCAGCACAACGTTTGGTGCCGTCGCCCTGACTGGCCCGATCTGATGCGGCCAGAGCTCGACGTGGAGCACCCGGGAAGCGAACCCCACCGGGTCGAGAGCTACATCAGGCATCGTCACCCAGTCCCAACTCAGCCAGCAGCGCGCGTCGGCGCTCCGGGTCCTTCTCGCTCATCGCCGTGGCGAGATCAACGGTGCGCACGAGGTCAACGCCGAGCGACACACGAGCTCGCGGCGTCATGCCTAACTGCGCCAGCTTCTCGGTCAGGTTCTTCGACGCGCGTTCGAGTGCCTGAAGCGCTGGGCGCGGACGGCCACGCTTGTCCAGCGGCCCGTGCTTAGAGACCCAATCATCAATCTGCCGGACTCGCGCCCACGCGCGCGCACAATCCTCGACCGCTGGCATATCGGCCTGGGGGAGCTGTCCAGCTTCACGCACGGGAGCTGTCGCCGCCAGCCAATCGAAGAGCGCCTGCCGAGTGTCGTCCAGGTGCACGAGGTTGGCGTCGCTCGCCCTAGCGCCGTGCTGCAATGCGCGCGAATTGCCAACGTCCGCCGCATTAGGAACCGGGCTGGTCATTCGAGCTCCTGCGGTCTGAAGCCGATCTCACGCAGCAACTCGATCGGATCTGGCTCGTCACGAATTGAAGCCTGAGTCGTGATGGCATCGAGAATTTCGCCGCGATGCTTGCGGTAGTAGTTGCGCGACACTTTGCCCGCCTGCAACTGGGCGACCAGTCGCTTCGATCGCGCTCGCTGCCTGATCCCGTCGCGGATGCCCCGGCGGTACGCCTGCCCGATGGTGCGGTCCTTTTTCGGCAAGTCCAGGATCGCTAAAGGGATATGCCACCAGCGCCAGAACCCCTCATTCCGGCCAGCTTGGTACGCCTCATTTGACGTGTCGTATCTCATGCGTCACCCCATTGAGTCGCATAGATGTGGGCGCGTAGCCATTGCGTCATTGGCCGTCTTTGGGCGGAGGTAAGTGCCACTCCCAGCCGCCTGCATCGCCAAATCCGGGTGCCTTACGCGAGCGCACACGCAGTGCCCGTTTCGCCCGGAGAACTTCCTTCCATTCCAACGACGCCGATGCCGCCTCGGCCTGGATTTCCTTTACAGGACGCGCCCTACTAACGAGTAACTCCTTCAAGAACTCGCTGGTGGCCGCCGCATCTGCGTCGCGCCGGACGAGCAGCGAGTCTGCGTCGGCAGTGTGCTCTCCGATATAGACGACCTTCGAGGTCTCGATGCGCTCGCTGCCATCCCCTCGCACGGCGGCGACCATCACCTGATAGAGCGAGCTTGGCGCGAGCGGACCGACGTTCGACTTCGCGTGCGCCAAAACGCGGTTCGGACTTCGCTGTTGATCGTCCTCTTCCGGGTCGTACGCGAATGCCAGGACCGAGCGAGGGGCAGCGGTAAAGGCGAGAGAGCCAGACGTGCGAGCAAGAGCATCGGCCGCGCCGTCTTTCGTGAAATGGATCAAGCCAAGGATGACGACGTCCTCGTCCTCGGCCAGCTGCGCCAACGGCGCAAGCACGCCACGGACGGACGAATCGCGGTGCGTATCCACCGCGCCGCCCATTCCGGCGACTACAGGATCGAGCGTGAGGAAACGAATGCGGTGCTGGCGGACGACCTCTCGTAAGCGATGAACGTCGTCAGGCAGACTGACGAGGTCACGCTGACCGTCGCGTTGGGCCGAGATGATCTTGACGCGCCGTAAATTGGCTCCTGCGGCTTTCAGGCGAGGAACGAGCAATGTTTCGGCGTTGTCTTCGTACGAGACCATGGCGCAATTCACGGGTCGCTGAACGTCGCCGCCGAGGCGACCGCGTGTTGCGCCGGCAACCCATTGAGCAGCTAGCGTTGACTTTCCTGTGCCTTGCCGCCCGACAAGCATCGACAGCGAGCCCAGCGGAAGAACGAGTGGTACGAGGTGGCGCATCCGGCGCATTCGCACTTCCGACGCTGAGGTCACGACAAGCTCGCGCTCTCCGAGCTCGCGCTCGTAAGTTCGGACTTGGCGCAACATGGACTCGACCTCGGAGTCCGGCAGACCGGCGAACTTGGCGTCTCGGAGCGTGTAGACGAGCGAGCGCAGCTCGTCCTCCGTTAGGCCGGACCCACGCTTCCAAAGCTTTGTAGCGAGACGGTGCAGCGAGACGTTCCGCCCGGTGACCTGACCGTTGCGAGCCTTCTCGGTTAACCACGCCGGCAGCTCGGCTAACGGCGTTTCCCACGGCGACACGAGCCAGCGACGGCCAGCGCCGCACGGAGCCGTGATGCATGCGTTGTCGGCTTTCAGCTCCAGGCCTGGCGCCAATACGCCTGGCGCCAGAGTCCGGACATGGCGGTCAGGATGCGCAAAGTAGATGTGTAAACCGCCGCTAGGCGTGCGTGCCCTCGGCGTCTTCGGCAGCACACCGTGGCGGCGCTCGAGGCGCCGCAGAGCCGCTCGACCGCCATCATCGACGTCGAGGACAACGGTCCCGGAGCGCTCGCCGGTCGCGATACCGATGCTCGCCGTCGGGAACCGCTTACCCCAGGCAGCAATCTCCGCCCGGTCGAGCGTCGCGTCCTTGAACCCACGCGGTGTGAGTGGGCGTTTCCCGTTCTGTGGAAAAACCGGCCAGCCAAGTCCGGCCAGCCGAACCGCCTCGACCGCGAATCGGCTCCTTTCAGCCCGCACGCGACACCTCGTGCGCGTCATTCCGCCTGAAGCGCTGCGCCTCGGCGTACTCGTCGAGGTCGTCGACCTTGAATCGAAGAAGGCGTCCGAATCTATATGCGGGAAGGACACCTTCCTCCACGGCCCGACGCAGCCAGCGTGTAGAGACCCCTAGATGATCTGCCGCTTCCCCTCTGTTAAGCCATCGCCGCTGGCCGGCGCTGACAACCAATTCATCAACCTCCTCATCGACTTGCTCCTGCAGGAACCTGCGTCACTGAATATGTGTCGATGAGGACTAGGTCAGATCAGGGTTTGGGGCCGCCCAGCTATCGAGGGATACATATGCGGCACCGGGAAGGTTATACCTCGCCTCGGCGGGAAACGCCGAAACCCCCTCTTAGCAGGCTAAATATGGCCGTTACAGGCCGGTCGCGGGTCTGGGGCCAGCCGCGCGGGTCCCGTAGACGGTCCCGACCCTAAATCTGGCCTCGCAGCCGTACCCCGACATACAAAAACCCCACCGTTTGGTGGGGTTTCGTGAAGTGGGCGATACTGGGCTCGAACCAGTGACCTCCGCCTTGTCGAGACGGCGCTCTCCCAGCTGAGCTAATCGCCCGGGAGCTGTGTAAATGTAGCGGCGGGAGCCTGCGCCCGGGTTAGCATCCGCCGCCGATGGAGCTCGAGCTTCCTGACGGCACCACGCTGTCGCTTGCCGATGAGGCAACCGGGGCCGACGCGGCCGCGGCGATCGGCCCGGGGCTGGCCCGCGCCGCGCTCGCGATCAAGGTCGACGGCGAGACTCGAGACCTGGCCCGTCCCCTCCCTGACGGGACCGGACCCCACAAGATCGAGGTGATCACCGATCGCAGCGGCGAGGAGGCGCTCGGCCTGATCCGCCACGACTGCGCCCACGTCCTCGCCGAATCGGTGATGGAGCTCTATCCGGGTGTGAAGATCTCGATCGGCCCGCCGATCGAGGACGGGTTCTACTACGACTTCGACTTCCCCGAAGGCGTGAGCCTCAGCGAGGCGGATTTCGATCGGATCGAGGACCGCATGCGCGAGCACATCGCCGCCGATGAGCCGTTCGAGCGCCAGGACGTGCCGGTGCGGCGCGCGCTTGAGCGGTTCCGCGCCGAGGGGCAGGTCTACAAGGTGAAGCTGATCGAGGACCTCGTCCGCGACCAGGGGCTCGAGACGGTGAGCTTGTACACCAACGGCCCGTTTACCGATTTGTGCGCGGGGCCGCACACGCCGAGCACGAAGCGGATCAAGGCGTTCAAGCTCCAGTCGGTCGCGGGCGCCTACTGGCGGGGAGACTCGACCCAGCCGATGCTCACGCGTGTATATGGAACGGCTTTCTTCTCGCCCAAGGACCTCGAGGAGCATCTCGAGCGGATCGAACGCGCGCGGGCCAACGACCACCGCCGGCTCGGTCCTCAGCTGGGACTGTTCACCTTCTCCGAGGTCTCACCGGGCGCGGCGTTCTGGCTGCCCGCGGGGACCGAGGTATTCAACGAGCTCGTGGCGCTCAGCCGTGAGATGGGGCGCGAACGCGGCTACGTGGAAGTCAAGACCCCGCAGATCTATGACAGCTCGCTGTGGGTGATCTCGGGGCACTGGGAGAAGTACCGGGAGAACATGTTCACTACCGAGTACGAGGGCCGGCAGATGGCGATCAAGCCGATGAACTGCCCGGGCCATTGCCAGCTCTATTCGCTGCAACGCCACTCCTATCGCGAGCTTCCCGTCCGCTACTGGGAGCCAGGGTTGCTGCACCGCCGCGAACCGAGCGGAACCCTGCACGGGCTCCTCCGCGTCCGTCACTTCGCCCAGGACGACTCCCACATCTTCTGCACCGAGGAGCAGGTCCAGGAAGAGGTGGCGGGCTGCCTCGAATTCGCTTTCGCGACCTACAAGATCTTCGGCATCGACGTGCGGATCGAGCTCTCGACCCGGCCCGAGCAGCGGATCGGCTCCGATGAGCTGTGGGACCGCGCCGAGGCGGCGCTGACCGCCGCGCTCCAGTCGCATGGCCTGGCCTACGACCTCAACGAGGGAGACGGTGCGTTCTACGGGCCCAAGATCGACCTTCACATGACCGACTCGCTGGGCCGATCGTGGCAGCTGGGCACCATTCAGCTCGACTACAACGCCCCGGAGCGATTCGATCTCGTATACACCGGGGCCGACAACACGGAGCACAGGCCGGTGATGATCCATCGCGCGCTGATGGGGTCCTACGAGCGCTTCATCGGCATCCTGCTCGAGCACTTCGCGGGAGAGCTGCCGCTTTGGCTCGCACCCGTCCAGGCGATTGTTCTGCCGATCGCCGACCGCCACATCGAGTACGGCCGCGCCGTAGCCGGGCAGCTGCGCGCCAAGGGCTTGCGCGTCGAGCTCGACGAGCGGGGCGAATCGATCTCGCGCAAGATCCGCGATGCCGAGCTCGGCAAGGTCCCGAATCTCCTGATCGTGGGTGATCGGGAGCAGTCATCCCACGGGGTCGCGTTGCGCGAGCATCCGGGCGGGGACCGCGGCAGCACCGGCCTCAGCGAGCTCTCAGACCGCCTACTGGAGCGCGTGAAAACTCGATCGATGCGCTAGATGCGCCGCTATACTCGCCCCCGTTGATCCAAGAGTCGCATTCCATACCGCCCGGCGCCGCTTGACCGCAGTTCCAAAGCCAAGCTAGTGCCGGTCCCCAAGAAGTTCGACCGGCGACCCCCGGAGCGGGACCTCACTCGGATCAACGACCGGATTCGCGTGCCCGAAGTCCGCTTGGTGGACGAGGAGGGCAAGCAGATCGGTGTCGTGAAGACCGAGGAGGCGCTCACCTACGCGCAGGAGCGCGATCTCGACCTCGTCGAGGTAGCACCTGAGGCGCGCCCGCCGGTGTGCCGCGTGCTCGACTACTCGAAATACAAGTACGAGCAGGCCCAGAAGCAGAAGGCCGCGCGCAAGCACCAGCAGCAGATCACGATCCGGGAGATCAAGTTCCGGCCCAAGATCGCGCAGAACGACTATGACACCAAGAAGGGCCATGTCCGTCGCTTCCTGCTGAACAAGGACAAGGTCAAGATCACGATCATGTTCCGCGGCCGCGAGGTGACCCATCCCGAGCGAGGGACGGCATTGCTCGAGCGGCTCGCCGGCGAGCTCGACGAGGTGGCGGTGATCGAGCAGATGCCACTCCAGGATGGGCGCAACATGACCATGCTGCTCGCTCCCTCACGCGCGGTGCTGGCGGGAGAGAAGGACAAGCAATCTCCCGCCGAGGAGGACGATGCCGCAGTCGACGGCCAAGTTGTCGTAGCCGAGGAGCCGGTGACCGCTCCGGCCCGCACGGCATCGCGCAAGCAGGCCGCGGCACCGACTGACGCCGCCGCCTGAGCGTCAGCCCGCGCGGACGGACAGGTGGCCGGGGAGGCGTCTGGGCGGCGCGAGGCGTCTGCTTTACTTGACGGCCGCCATGCCGAAGATGAAGACCCATTCGGGCGCCAAGAAGCGCTTCAGGCTGACCGCCACCGGCAAGGCGCGCGGTCGCCGGGCCTTCTCGACCCACATCCTCGAGAAGAAGTCGCCGAAGCGTAAGCGGCGCCAGGCTCGGCCGTCGGTGATCTCAAAGCACGACACCCCCAGGGTCAAGACGCTGCTCGGAGCCAAGCGGTCATGACGCGGGTCAAGCGTTCGGTACACGCGCGTAAGAAGCGCCGGGCAACGCTCGCGCTGGCCAAGGGCTATCGCGGCGACGCCAGTCGGCACTACCGTGCCGCCAAGGAGGCGGTGCTCAAGGCCGATCAGTACCGCTATCGCGACCGACGCAACCGCAAGCGCGACTTCCGTCGGCTGTGGATCTCGCGGATCAACGCCGCGGCGCGGCAGAACCAGTTGTCCTACTCGCAGTTCATGCATGGGCTCCAGCTGGCTGGGGTGGAGCTCGATCGCAAGGTCCTGGCCGACATCGCCGTCCGCGACGCCGCCACCTTCCAACGGTTTGCCGACCGCGCCCGCGAGGCGCTGGCGGCTGTCTGAGCCACAGGACACCACCAGCACCGAGCAAGCGGGCGCCGCTCCTGGAGGAGGGCGCCCCTTTTTCGTTTATGACCATCACGAGCCAGCACAACAGAGCCCTGAAGGAGATCCGCAAGCTTCGGCAGCGCAAACGATGGCGGGAGCGCTCGAGTCGGTTCGTCGCCGAAGGCGAGGATCTGCTCGCGGCCGCTGACGCCGCCGGCTGGGAGCCGGTCGTGCGCTACTGCGCTCTGGGCAGCGGCTTGCCCGGGGTCGAGGTGGAATCCGGCGCGCTGGCCTCGATATCCGGGCTCGCTTCGGGAACCCGCGCACTGGCGGTTTACGACGAGCGGTGGTTGGGCGCGCCCGCCGGCCCGCTGTGCGTGTACCTCCACGGCGTCTCGGACCCCGGAAACGTGGGTGCCGTGCTGCGAAGCGCACAAGCGTTTGGCGCCTCGTGCGTGGCGCTCGGGCCCGGCTGCGCGGACCCGTACGGCCCCAAGGCAGTGCGCGCGAGCATGGGGGCCGTGTTCGCGGTCGCGCTGGCCAAGGTTGGCGATCTTGACGCGCTCCCGAACGTCAAGCTCGCCCTTGTGCCGAGGGAGGGGACTCCGCTACACGAACTCGACGGGCGTCCCGTATATGCCAACGCAATTCACAAAGCTCCCGATGTGAGCGTCCTGATCGGCGGCGAGCGGGAGGGACTGCCCCGCGAGGTGATAGAGGCTGCCGATCAGGTTGCCCACATACCGATCGCGGCCGACTCCCTCAACGCCGCGATGGCCGCCACCGTCGCCCTCTATGAGCTAACTAGGATGCCGCGCCGATGAGCGACGAGATCGGGCAGATCCGCTCGTACGCCGAGGCCGCCATATCCGCCGCCAAGAGCACCGACGAGCTCGAGCAACTGCGGGTCGCTCACCTCGGCCGCAAGGCCAGGCTTCCCAACCTCCTGCGCTCGGTGGCGCAGCTGCCGGCCGAGCAGCGGGCGGCGACCGGCAAGGCCGCCAACGAGGCGCGTCAGGCCATCGAGGCACTGATCGAGCGGCGCGCCGCGGAGCTGGGCGCCCAAGAGCTTCAGGACCGCCTGGCCCACGACCGGATCGACGTCACTCTGCCGGCCGATCCGCTCCCCAACCTCGGCCAGCTCCACCTCCTGACCCAGACGCGCCGCGAGATCGAGGACGTGTTCCTAGGCCTCGGCTTCAACGTCGCCGAGGGCCCCGAGGTCGAAACCGTCTACTACAACTTCGACGCGCTCAATCACTCGGTCACCCACCCGGCTCGTGCCAGGACCGACACCTTCTACGTGACCGACGAGGTGCTACTGCGCACGCACACCAGCCCGATGCAAGTCCGTGCGATGGAGCTCCAGCCCCCGCCGATCTACATCGTCGTGCCCGGGCGGACGTATCGCCCGGATTCCGATCTCACCCACACGCCGCAGTTCCACCAGGTCGAAGGCCTGGCGGTGGACACCGACGTGACCCTGGCCGATCTCAAGGGCACCCTGCAGGCGTTCGCTCGTGGCATCTTCGGCGAGGAGCGCGAGATCAGGCTGCGTCCCAGCTTCTTTCCGTTCACCGAGCCAAGCGTGGAAGTCGACGTGTCGTGCTTCAACTGCATCGGCGGTGTAACCAGGGCACCGCGGGCGAGCGGTAGCGAGACCGTGGTCGGCGAGCGCTGCTCGATCTGCAAAGGGTCGGCGTGGCTCGAGATCCTCGGCGCTGGAATGGTCGACCCCAACGTGTTCGGCTACGTGCGCGAGCACGGCTATGACCCCGAGCGGATCCAAGGGTTCGCGTTCGGGATGGGCATCGAGCGGATCGCGATGCTCAAGCACGGGATTTCCAACCTGCGGTTGTTCTACGACAACGACGTGCGCTTCCTGGAGCAGTTCGGATGAGGGTCCCGCTGGAATGGCTCGCCCAGTACTGCCGGCCCCAGCTCGAGACGGCCGAGCTCGCCGAGCGCCTGACGATGACGGGCCTCAACGTCGAATCGATCGAACGCCACGGGGTTGGCGCGACCGAGCACTTTGTCGTCGGGCGCGTGCTCGAGGCGGGCAAGCATCCGGACGCCGACCGTCTCACCGTCTGCCGGGTCGACCTCGGTGACAGCGCTCCGGTCGAGATCGTCTGCGGCGCCCCCAATCTCGCCGCCGGCCAGACCGTCGCGGTCGCCAGGCCGGGCGCCGTCATGCCCGACGGCTCAACGCTGGCGAAGGCCAAGTTGCGGGGGGTGGAGTCGAACGGGATGATCCTCGCCGAGGACGAGCTCGCGATCGGGAGCGACCACGCCGGGATCCTGGTGCTCGACGAGGACGGGCTGGAGCCCGGCACTCCGCTCGAGCATGTGCTGCCGATCGCCACCGACGTTCTCGACCTCGAGATCACCGCGAACCGGCCTGACTGCCTCGGCGTCTACGGCGTGGCCAGAGAGCTGCACGCCGCCACCGGCGCGCCGCTGGCGCCGCCGCCGTGGGCGGAGGATCCTGGGGAAGACGGACCCGTCGAGGGGGTTAGCGTCGAGGTCGAGCGCCCCGAGGATTGCTACCGGTTCACGGCGCGGCTGTTCGAGGACGTCCGGATTGGCCCGAGCCCACCGTGGCTGAAGGCACGGCTGATGGCGGCCGGCCAGCGCCCGATCTCAAACGTAGTCGACATCACCAACTACGTGATGCTGCTGACTGGCCAGCCGCTCCACGCATTCGACCTGGAGCGCGTCGCCGGCGGGCGGCTGAGCGTTCGCCGAGCCCGCGAAGGCGAGCAGGTGACGACGCTCGACGGCCAGGTCCGCACGCTCGACTCCGAGATGGTGCTGATCGAGGACGCCGACGGTCCGACCTCGATCGCCGGCGTGATGGGCGGCGAGCGCTCCGAGGTGTCCGATGCGACGACCCGGGTGCTGATGGAGGTCGCGACCTGGGACGGCCCGAGCATCCACCACACGGCGTGGTCACTCGGGCTCCAGAGCGAGGCGTCGCTGCGGTTCGAGAAGCAGCTCCAGCCCGAGCAGGCGATGCAGGCGCAGGCCGTCGCGACCAAGCTGATGCTCGATGTGTGCCGGGCGCGCCTGGCGCCGGGAACGATCGACGTCGGCGGCGACGGGCCCCCGCCGGTCACGATCCGGCTGCGCGAGACCCGGATCGAGGCGCTACTCGGCCAGTCGATCCCGCCCGAGCGCTCCAAGCAGCTGCTCGAGGCGCTCGAGTGCGCGGTCGAGGATGCCCCCGGCGGCCTTGACGTCAAACCGCCCGCATTCCGCCGGGCCGACCTCCAGCGCGAGGTAGACCTGATCGAGGAGGTCGCGCGGCTGGATGGGCTCGAGCACCTGCCCGCGACGCTGCCCAGCCGGCACGGCGCCTACGGCCGCCTCACGCCGCGCCAGCGCCTGCGCCGTCAAGCCTCCGACGCGCTCGCGGCCCAAGGACTGCACGAGGCCGTCGGCTGGAGCTTCACCGCGCCGGATCTGGTGACGCGACTGCGCCTGACTGAGCAGCCAACCGTTGGGGTCGAGAATCCGATGTCCGCCGAGCAGTCGCGCCTGCGCATCACGCTGCTCGGCTCGTTACTCGACATTGCCCGGCACAACCGCGCCCACGGCTCCGGGACGCTGCGGCTGTTCGAGGCGGGTGCGGTGTTCCTCCCTCGAGGAGCGGGTCAGCTGCCGCACGAGCCGTACCGCGTCGCCGCGCTGCTCAGCGGTCCGGTGCGCCCCGTCACCTGGCGCGACCCCGAGCCGCGGCAGGCTGACTTCTTCACCGCCAAGGGGGTCCTCCAAGGGCTGCTCGGCTCGCTCCGGGCGCGCTGGGGCGTCGAGCGCTCGAGCGAGCCGTTCCTGCATCCCGGCCGCGCCGCTCGGATCCGGGTGAACGGGGAGCCGGCCGGCTGGCTCGGGGAGGTCCATCCCGAGGTCGCGTCGCTGTGGGAGCTCGACGGCACGATCGCCGCGTTCGAGCTCGACCTCGATGCCGTGCCCGAGCCCGAGACCGTCGTCTACCGCGACGTCACGAGCTTCCCCGAGGTCCGCGAGGACCTCGCGGTCATCGTCTCCGAGGAGATCGCGGCGGCGCGGGTGATGGACACCGTCCGCCAGGCAGGCGGGCCGCTGCTGGAGCGGGTCGAGCTGTTCGACGTCTATCGCGACTCCGACCGCCTCGGCGCGGGCAACGTCTCGCTGGCGCTGCGGCTTTCATACCGGGCGGCCGACCGGACGCTCACAGATCAGGAAGTCGCCGCGAAGCGCTCGCAGATCACGGAGGCACTCGAGCGGGAGCTCGAAGGGAGGGTGCGTGCCTCATAGGGTTGCCGTCTTCGGTGCGGCGGGTTTTACGGGCGCGCTGACCGCGCGCCTGTTGTGTCGGCACCCGTGCTTCGAGCTCGAGACGGTGACCGCCCGCAGCGACGTGGGGACGCGGCTGGACCAGCTCTACCCGCACCACCGTGTGCCGTTGACGCTCGAGGAGCTCGACCTCGACCGCCACGCCGATCTCGACGCCGCGGTTGTCGCCTATCCCCACGGGGCCGCGGCCGAGCTGGTCGCCGAACTGCGTCAGCGAGGCATGAAGGTTGTCGATCTGTCCGCCGACTTCCGTCTACGCGACGCGCGTGTATATGAAGAGTGGTACCGCCCCCACCCGGCACCCGAGCTCCTGGGCGAAGCGATCTACGGCCTCCCCGAGCTCTATCGGGAGCAGATCCGCGACGCCGACCTGGTGGCCAACCCGGGGTGCTATCCCACCGCGACGCTGCTGGCGCTGGCTCCATTGGCCCGGGAGGGGCTGATCGAAGGAGTGGTGGTGGATGCCAAGTCGGGAGTCTCGGGCGCCGGCCGAGCGGCCACCGAGAAGACGCACTTCGTCTCGGTCGACGAGAACGTGAGCGCCTATGGCGTCTCGCACCACCGCCACACCCCCGAGATCGAGCAGGAGCTGGCTGCGCTCGGATCGGCCCCGAGATTGACCTTCACACCACACCTGCTCCCGCTCGACCAGGGGGAGCTTGTCAGCTGCTACATCGATGGAAACGGCCGGCTTGACGGGGCGGATCTCGACGAGCTCTACCTCGACGCGTACAGCCAGGAGCCGTTCATCGAGCTGAGCGACGGGCCGCCCGGGGTGCGCGAGGTGCGCGAGACGAACTTCTGCCGTATCTCTGTCCACCGTGACGATCGGACCGGCCGGGTGATCGCCTTCGCCGCGATCGACAACCTGTGGAAGGGAGCCGCCTCGCAGGCGATTCAGAACCTCAACTTGATGTTCGGGCGGCCCGAGGGCGAGGGGATCTCGTGACCTCACGGCAGACCGAGAGGTTCTTCATCTCGCGCTGGGTCGACCGTCCCGCCCATGTCCGCGAGCAGCCCGGCGGGCTGCCAGGAGGGTTCAGGGCGGCCGGCGTGGCGGCAGGGATCAAGCCCGACGGAGCCCTCGACGTGGCCCTGCTCGTCTCCGACGCGCCCCAGACCACTAGCGCGGCGCGCTTCACGCGCTCCGGGACGCAGTCGGCGCCGGTCCTGGTGTGCCTCGATTGCTGTGACCTCGCAGCGATCCGGGCGGTAGTCGCCAACTCGGGGAACGCCAACGCGGCGACCGGGATCGCAGGCCTCGAAGACGCGTCCGCGATGCAGAGGGCGGCGGCGAGGGCCATCGGCGTTGGGGGCGAGGAACAGGTTGCCGTCGCCTCGACGGGCGTGATCGGGGTACCGCTTCCGATCGACGCGGTCACGCACGGCATCGCGACCGCGGCCGGGATGCTGAGCCCCCATGGCGATACGGACTTCGCGCAGGCGATTCGGACCACCGACGCCTACCCCAAGCACGCGAGCCTCGAGATCGAGCTGCCCAGCGGCACCGTCCGGCTCGCTGCGCAGGCCAAGGGGGCGGGGATGATCTCGCCGGCTTTCGCGACGCTCCTTTGCTTCATCCAATCCGATGCACAGATGTCCGCCGAGACGTGTGACCTGCTCCTCGGCGTGACCGTCAAGCGCTCGTTCAATCGGATCAGCGTCGACGGCCAGCTCTCGACCTCCGACACCGTCGTTCTCATGTGCAGCGGGACCTCGGGCGTCGCCGTGGAGCCCGAGACAGAGGACGAGCTGCGCTTCGGCGAGGCGCTCGACGCCCTGCTCCGGCAGCTGGCGCTGCAGATCGTGGCCGATGGCGAGGGGGCGCGCCGGATCGCACGCGTCGTCGTCCGGGGAGGGGAGACCGAGGGGGTTGAGCGGGTAGCCCACGCGGTTGCCGACTCGCCGCTCGTCAAGACGGCCGTGTACGGAGCGGATCCCAACTGGGGCCGGATCGTCCAAGCGGCCGGCGCGGCAATGCCGGGCACCGCACCTCTGGCGCTCGACGTGGCGATCGAGGGTGTCCAGGTCTGCTCACGCGGGGCGCTGGTGCCCCACGACGCGGCGGCGCTGGCCGAGGCGGTTCAGCGAGACGAGCTCGAGCTAGAGGTCGGGCTCCCGGGGGAAGGCGCGGAAACCGAAGTGTTCTTCTCCGATCTCGGGCACGAGTACGTGACGGTCAACGCGGAGTACACGACGTGAGCACCGGGAGCCGGCCGCCGATGCCCGACGTAGCCACCCTCCTGGAGGCGCTGCCCTACATCCGGCAGTTCCACGGAAAGACGGTCGTCATCAAGTACGGCGGCGCGGCGATGACCGACTCCACCCTCAAGGAGGAGTTCGCGCGCGACGTGGTGCTACTCAAGTACGTCGGGATGAACCCCGTCGTTGTGCACGGGGGCGGTCCCGACATCACGAGCTACATGGAGCGCCTCGACCTGCCGGTCGAGTTCGTCGACGGCCTGCGGGTCTCCGACGCCCAGACGGTCGAGGTGGCCAAGATGGTCCTGGTCGGCAAGGTCAACAAGGACATCGTGCTCCTGATCAACCGCCACGGGCAGCCGGCGGTCGGCCTGTGCGGCGACGACGGGCTCCTCTTCCGTGCCACTCGCCAAACGGCGCCGAGTGGCCAGGACATAGGCTTCGTCGGGCGCATCGAGCGCGTCGACGTCGACCTGCTCAACCGAGTCGCCAGTGGCTACATCCCGGTCGTGGCCAGCGTAGGCGCCGACCGTGAGGGCAACTCGTACAACATCAACGCCGATGAAGCGGCGGGCGCGGTGGCGAGCGCACTCGGCGCCTACAAACTGATCTTCCTGACCGACGTGCCCGGCTGGCTGCGCGATCCCGGCGACGGCGCCAGCGTGATCTCCGAGGCAGGAGCGGACGAGGTTCAGTCGGCGCTCGAGACGGTCAAGGGCGGGATGCGGCCCAAGCTCAAGGCCTGCGTTGACGCGATCCACGGCGGCGTCTCCTTCGCCCACATCGTCGACGGGAGGGTCCCCCATTCGCTCCTGCTCGAGTTGTTCACCGACGCCGGCCAGGGAACCAAGATCGGACCAGCCTCTTGAGCGCGACCCTCGGGCAGCTCCAGGAGCTCGAGCGCCGCTACGCGATCTCGACTTACGCCCGTAACCCGGTGCAGTTCGTGCGCGGCTCGGGATCGAGGCTGTGGGACGAGGAGGGAAACGAGTACCTCGACTTCCTGGCGGGAATCTCGGTGCTCAACGTCGGCCACTGCCACCCGCGGGTCGTCGAGACGGTGCGCGAGCAGGCCGGGCGGCTGACCCATGCCGGCAACCTCTATTACACCGAGCCCGCGCTGCGGCTGTGCGCACAACTTTCCGAGCTGTCGCTGGGGGGAAAGGTGTTTCTCACCAACTCTGGCGCGGAGGCGATCGAGGCGGCGATCAAGCTGGTGCGCAAGGCGCGCCCGGGCGGCAAGCTGGTGGTCCTCCAGGACGCGTTCCACGGGCGCACCTACGGCGCGCTCTCGGCCACGCCACAGGAAGCCAAGCAGGCCCCCTTTGCGCCCCTCGTCCCTGGATTCGAGGTCGTGGCCAAGGACCCCGTCGCCCTGGCCGGGGCGGTTGACGAACGAACGGCGGCGGTGCTGCTCGAGCCGATCCAGGGCGAGAGCGGCATCAACGTCCTCTCCGAGGAGCTGCTCCTGGCGGCTCGCGAGGCGTGTGACCGGATGGGCGCCGCGCTTGTGTTCGACGAGATCCAATGCGGGATGGGAAGAACCGGAACCCTCTGGGCCTATGAGCAGACGGGAGTTGTTCCCGACGCGATCACGTTGGCCAAGGCCCTTGGCGGGGGATATCCGATCGGCGCGCTCGTGACGGGACCCCAACTGTCCGACGTCCTCGAAGTCGGCGACCACGGTTCCACCTTCGCGGGCGGCCCGGTGATCGCGTCGGCCGCGCTTGTCGCGCTCGAGATCTGCTCCGACGGGGAGCTGCTCCGGCGCGTCATCGAGCTGGGAGACCGGCTGGCCGCCGGGCTAGAGCGGCTCCCCTACGCGGTCGCGGTCCGCGGGCGCGGGCTGATGGTGGCGGTGGACCTGGATGCCGACCATCCGGCGCCTGAGCTGGCCAGGCGTTCGCTGCTCGAGCAGCGACTGGTCGTCAACGCCACCGGACCCGGCACGATCCGGCTCGAGCCCCCGCTGGTTGTCACCGAGGACGAGATCGACGAGGCGATCGGACGGCTGGAAGGATTGGCCTGATGCCCGACGCACGCCCGCGAACCGCCTCATATGAGGCCGATCCCGAGGAGGTGTCCCGCGTCCTGCTGCTCTACAGCGGGGGACTGGATACGAGTGTGATGCTCAGGTGGATCCAGGAGCGTTATGGCGCGGAGGTGGTCGCCCTCACAGTCGATCTCGGCCAGCCCGGCGAGGACTTCGAGGTGGTGCGCGAGAAGGCGCTCGAACTCGGCGCGGTCGACTGCCTGCTCGTCGACGCCCGCGAGGAGTTCGCCACCGCGTACGTGCTGCCCGCGATCAGGGCCAACGCAATCTACGGCCTCGGCTATCCGCTGTTCACCGCGCTGGGAAGGCCGCTGATCGCAAAGCTCGCCGTCGATCACGCCAGGCAGGCGCAATGCGACACGATCGCCCACGGCTGCACGGGCAAGGGCAACGACCAGGTCCGGATCGAGGCGACGATCGCCACGCTGGCGCCTGAGCTGAAGGTGATTGCGCCCGTCCGCTCGTGGCAGATGGGCCGCGAGGAGGAGATCGCGTACGCTCGCGAGCACGGGATCAGGGTCAAGGGAGGTACGGAGATCGGAGCCCCCTACTCGATCGACGACAACCTTTGGGGGCGATCCAGTGAGGGGAGATGGATCGAGGAGCTCGGCCACGCTCCCGAGGACGACGTCTTCCAATTGGTCACCCGCCCGGAGGAGGCCCCCGACGAGCCCCAGACCGTCACGGTCGAGTTCGAGCAGGGAGTGCCAGTGGCCCTGGACGGCGAGCGGCTTGGCCTGGTCGAGCTGCTGGAACGGACAGCGGAGATCGGCGCCCGGCACGGCGTGGGGATCGTCGACCACATCGAGGACCGGATCGTCGGGCTCAAGGTACGCGACATCTACGAGGTGCCCGCCGCCGCGATCATCCTGCTCGCCCATCAGGAGCTCGAGAAGCTTGTCGGAACGATCCATCAGAACCAGCTCAAGCCCACGCTCGACCAGAGATGGGCCTACCTCGTATACGCGGGGCTGTGGTGGGAGCCGCTGCGCTCCGACCTCGATGCCTATATGGATGCGGCCAACGAGCAGGTCACAGGCTCGATCGGGATCAAGCTCTACAAGGGCTCGGCCCGAGTCGTGACCCGCTCCTCGCCCAACGCGGTCTACGACGCACAGCTCGCAACGTTCTCGGAGTCGGGCGGAGTCTTCTCTCAGGAGGCATCGCCTGGGTTCATCGAGCTGTGGTCACTGCAATCGCGCATGGCGTGGCAGGTACGCCACCGCGAAAGCGGGTAGCCTCGCCCGCAGTGGGCTACACGCTGCTCGGAAAGCTCGTCTGGCGGGGTGGACGCTGGTACATGCGCCGCCGCTTCCCGGACCTCGGGCGCCGGCTTCGCGTCGCAGGGATCACGGCGCTCGTGCTGGCCGGGGTGGGCGCAGCGCTGACCGGCCGGCGGCGCACGGGGCAGCAGGGCTAAGAACTTCTCGCTCGGTGCACGGGCGGCGGGTCCTCGCCATCCGGCCCTGGACCTATGCTCGCAAGCGCACCCGATGAGCACCGCCTGCGCCCATCTCCACGTCCACTCCGAGTACTCGCTGCTCGACGGTGCCTGCAAGATCGAGGCTCTGGCGCAGCGGGCCGCCGCCTTCGGCCAGCCGGCGCTGGCGCTCACCGACCACGGAGTGATGAACGGGTCGGTCGAGCTGTTCACAGCCTGCCGGCGCCACGGGATCAAGCCGATCCTGGGCTGCGAGGTCTACGTCGTCGACGACCACACGAGCCGTGTCCCCGGCAAGCTAGACCGCTTCCATCTGACGCTCCTAGCTGCGACGCCCGCGGGCTACAAGAACCTCGTCAAGCTCTCCTCAGCCGGATTCCTCGATGGGTTCCAGCGCGGCAAGCCGTCGCTCGACATGCCGCAGATCGCCGAGCACGCCCACGGCGTGATCGCGCTAACGGGCTGCCTGCAGTCGCGCTTCTGCCAGCACCTTCTGGCCGGCCGCGACGCCGACGCTCGGGCCCACGCCCAGGAGCTGATCGAGGCCTTCGGCGCTGAGAACGTCTACTTCGAGGTCCAGAAGAACGGCCTGGCCGAGCAGGACCGCGCCAACGAGGGGATCGTCCGGATCGCCCGGGACCTTGGCCGGCCGCTCGTGGGCACCTCCGACGTCCACTACCTGCGCCGGGAGGACTACAGCCACCACGCCGCGCTGCTCTGCGTCCAGACCAAGTCGACGTTGTCAGAGCCGAAGATCACCTTCGATACCAACGAGTTCTACCTGCGCTCGAGCGAGGAGATGGCGAGCGCGTTCGCCGAGTGGCCCGAGGCACTGGCCAGCACGCTCGAGATCGCGGAGCGCTGCGACGTCGAGATCGAGCTCGGGCGGCAGCTGATCCCCCGCTACCCGACCCCGGACGGATCGAGCGAGGCCCAGTACCTGGAGCGCCTCGTGCAGGAGGGGCTGCGCGAGCGCTACGGAGATCCTCCGCCCGCCGCCGCAGTCGAGCGCGCTCGCTTCGAGCTGTCGGTGATCGAGCGGATGGGCTTCAGCGGCTACTTCCTGATCGTCTGGGACTTCGTCAAGTACGCCAAGGACTCGGGGATCGCAGTGGGACCCGGCCGGGGCTCGGCCGCCGGCTCGATCGTCTCCTACGTGCTCGCGATCACCGACGTCGATCCCCTGCGCTACGACCTGCTGTTCGAGCGCTTCCTCAATCCTGAGCGGATCTCGATGCCCGACATCGACATCGACTTCTCGGTCCGGGGTCGCGACCGGGTGATCCGCTACGTGACCGAGAAGTACGGCAAGGACTGCGTCGCGCAGATCATTACCTTCGGCAAGATGTTCCCGCGCGCCGCCACGCGCGACGCCGCAAGGGTGCTGGGACACGAGTACGCGATCGGGGATCGCCTGGCCAAGCTGATTCCGGACCCCCAGCAAGGTCGCCCGCCGAGCTTCGCCGAGTGCCTCAAGGCCGGCCAGCCGCTGTTCGACGAGGTCGGCCGGGATCCCGTGGCCAAGCAGATCGTCGAGGTCGCGCAGGGGCTCGAGGGGATCGTTCGCAACTCCTCGATCCACGCCGCCGCGGTGGTGATCGCTGACCGTCCGCTGACCGAGATCGTGCCGCTGCAGATCGCCGACGCCGGCACCGACGAGAGCGGCGAGAAAGTGTTCCGGACTGTCACCCAATTCACGATGAGGCCGATCGAGGAGATCGGCCTCCTGAAGATGGACTTCCTCGGGCTGCGCAACCTCGACGTGATCGAGGATGCGCTCGACATCATCGAGCGATCACGGGGCCATCGCCCGGAGATGGCGACGCTCCCACTCGATGACGCGGCCACCTACGAGATGTTGGCGCGCGGCGACTCGGTCGGCGTGTTCCAGTTCGAGTCCGAGGGTATGCGCGAGGCGCTCAAGAAGGTGAGGCCAACCGAGTTCGAGGACCTGATCGCACTCAACGCGCTCTACCGGCCGGGAGCGATGGATCAGATCCCCACCTACGCCCGCGGCAAGCGCGATCCGGAATCGATCTCCTACCCCGACGAGCGCCTGCGGCCGATCCTCGAGTCCTCCAAGGGAGTGATCCTCTACCAGGAGCAGGCGATGCAAATCGCAAAAGAGCTCGCCGGCTTCTCGGGCGCCAAGGCCGACAACCTGCGCAAGGCGATCGGCAAGAAGAATCGCGAGGCGATGGCGAAGCTGAAGCCGGAGTTCGTTGAGGGCTGCCGAGCGTCCGGCACGAGCAACGGGGTGATCGAATGGGTGTGGTCGACGAATGAGAAGTCGGCCGACTACTCGTTCAACCGCTCGCACGCCGCCTGCTACGCCTTGATCGGTTACCGGACCGCCTGGCTCAAGGCAAACTTCCCCGCCGAGTACATGGCGGCCCTGATCTCCTCGGTGATGGACACCAAGGACAAGGTGCCGTTCTTCGTGGCGCAGGCCGAGCAGATGGGGATCTCGATCCTGCCCCCCGACGTGAACCTCTCAGACCACAAATTCGTTGTCGTGGAGGGCAACATCCGGTTTGGACTCGATGCGGTCAAGGGAGTCGGCTACGCGGCGGTCGAGTCGATCAAGCAGGCCCGGGAGAAGGGAGGCCCGTTCCACAGTCTCTATGACTTCTGTGCCCGGGTCGACGGACGTGCCGTCAACAAGAAGGCGATCGAGGCGCTCATCAAGTGCGGCGCTTTCGGGTCGACGGGCGCGTCGCGCAAGGGCATGCTGTCCGTGCTCGAGCAGGCCCAGGGAGCGGGGCAGAAGGCCCAGCAGGATGCGCTGATCGGGCAGGGATCGATCTTCGATCTCGGCCTGGAAGGTGGCGAGGACGAGCCCGGCATGCCGGCTCGCCCCACCCACGCGCCGATACCCGCGGGCGAGTTCGAGCGCGCCGAGCTCCTGGCCGCCGAGAAGGAAGCGCTTGGACTGTTCGTCTCAGCTCATCCACTGAAGGAGCTCAGGGCCGCCCTGTCAGCCAAGGTCGATTGCTCGCTGGGCGAGCTGGCGACGCGGCGGGACGGCGAATGGGTGACCGTCGGCGGCATGCTCTCTCAGTCGAAGCGGATCCGGACGAAGAAGGGCGATCCGATGATGTTCGCCACGCTCGACGACCCAGAGGGCTCGGTCGAGCTCGTGATCTTCGGTAAGCCGCTGGCGGCCTGCGAGGCCGCCCTCGTCGATGACTCGATCGTCCTCATCAGGGGACGCGTCGACCACAAGGACCGGGACAAGACGTGCCTGATCGTCCAGCAGGCCGATCGCTTCGAGCCTACAGCCGCGGAGATCTCGAGCGCGGCGGACGCCGCCAAGCTCTCCGCCCCTTCGAGCGTCCTGCGGCTCGCGCTGGCCGCCGAGGCGCTACCGGCCTCCGTGCTCGACGAGCTGAAGGAGCTACTCGCCGGCTTTCCCGGCGAGTCCGAGGTCGTGATCGAGATCAACACCTCCGGCGGTCCGCGGCGGCTCAAGCTCGGATCGGAGTTCAAAGTCGAGCGCTCGGCCGCTCTGCACGCCGAGCTCGACGCGCTGCTCGGCGAAGCCGTGCTCGGGACCACCGAGCCCCGCGTCGCCGCATCGGCCTGAGCGATCTCCGCCCGCGTTCGGAGCAGCGGCGGGCTCGACGGCTAGGAAACGGCCGGCGCCGCGGATGCTCGCTCGAACGCGCGCTGATAGGCCGGGCGCTCGAACAGACTCGTTATGTAGTCCTCGAGTACCGGTGGCAGCGGCTCGGGAAATTTCGCGCGCTTGACGAACGAGAGTACGGTGCTGACCAGTACGTCGGCCACGCCGAATTTCCCCTCGACGAGGTAGTCGCCGCGGTCGAGGGCCCGGGCGACCGCATCGGCCGCCCGGAGGAAGCGCGCGCGTGCCTTCTCCGCGCGTTCCGGGTCAGACTCGCCGAAGATGGCAGCCTCGATGAGTGGCGGCTCTAGCTCCGCCGGGGCGAAGATCGACCACTGATAGGCAAGCGCTCGCGCTTCCGTTCCCAGCGGACCGATCAGTTCGGCCTCCGGGTGCCGGTCGGCGATGTGCAGGCAGATTGCGGCAGACTCGAACACGTAGCCCTCGTCGAACTGCACAACCGGCACGCGTCCAAGCGGGTGACGCGCCCGGTGCGCCTCGTCGCTGCCCTCCTCCCAGTTCATGACAGTCAACTCATACTGCTCGCCAATCTCCTCGAGCATCCAAAGAACCCTGATCGGCCGCCCCGCATGCTCTCGGTGAAATACGTGCACCATCGCGCGGACGATATCCGTCCGCAGCGTCGCTGCACGACGCTAGGGGGAATCGCGCTCCGACAGCGAGACGTGGTTTACCCGCCCTGACAGCGGGAAGCCCGAGCCAAAGGTCTCGATTGGAGGAGAACGATGGCCACGCTAAGGACCGGAGGAGGGGACATGGCCACCCAGACCAAAGAACGCGGACGCGCGTCGGCATCGCAGGGCGACAGGCGTGCGCCGCCAACTCCCACCCACCTGACGGCGCGGTCGTGGTTTGGGGTGCTCAAGCGGACGTTTACCGAGTTCCGCGCCGACAACCTCACCGACTTGGCGGCAGCGCTGACCTACTACGGGGTGCTTGCCATCTTCCCCGCGATCATCGCGCTGGTCTCGATCCTGGGCCTGGTGGGCCATTCCGCCACCCAGCCGCTGATCAACAACCTCGACAAGCTCGCGCCGGGACCCGCCAGGCACATCTTCATCGGCGCGATCAGTGGATTGCAGAAGAGCCGCGGGGCCGCCGGAGTGATCTTCATCGTGGGGATCGCCGGCGCCCTGTGGTCGGCATCGGGCTACATCGCAGCGTTCATGCGCGCCTCCAATCGGGTCTACGACATCGAGGAGGGCCGGCCGTTCTGGGTCACGATCCCGGTGCGCCTGATCGTGACGCTGATCGTCGTCCTGCTGCTTGTCATCAGCGCGTTTGCGGTGGTGGTGACCGGCGGGCTGGCCAAGCAGGTCGGTAACCTGCTGGGCCTCGGAAGCACGGCGGTGACCGTTTGGGACATCGCAAAATGGCCAGTGCTGGTGCTGTTCGTCGGGTTCATCTTCTCGATCCTCTACTGGGCATCGCCGAATGTGAAGCACCCCGGCTTCAGGTGGGTGAGCCCGGGCGGCCTGTTTGCCGTCTTGGTATGGCTCATCGCCTCCGGCGCGTTCGCCTTTTACGTGGCGAGCTTCTCCTCCTACAACAAGACCTACGGCACGCTGGCCGGCGTGATCATCTTCCTGGTATGGCTGTGGATCTCCAACACCGCGCTCCTGCTTGGCGTGGAGTTCAACGCCGAGCTCGAGCGCGGGCGCCAAGTCGAGGCCGGGCATCCCCCGGACCGGGAACCGTTCGTCGAACCGCGCAAGGCACCCTAAGGCACCCTAAGGCACCCTAAGGCACCCTAAGGAGGTGAGACTCTTGAGCAAGCTGCTCTTCATCCCTTTCAGCGTGATCGGCGGGATTCTCGCCGGCGCGGTCGGGAAGAAGACCTTCGAAGCACTCTGGGGCGTCATTGACGACCACGAGGCGCCTGATCCACAGCATCGCGAAGTCGCGCTGAAAAAGCTGATTCCCGCACTGCTCCTCGAAGGTGCCATCTTCCGAACCGCCCGCGGTTTGTTTGATCATGGTTCGCGGCAGGCGTTCAGCAAGCTGACCGGGAGCTGGCCGGGCGAAGAGCGCCCCGAGCCGGCATGAGTGTGACCGTAGCCTCAGTCCGTCAGTCGTCGTCGTGCAGCACAGGGGCGTAGGAGATCCCTACCACCGCGCCCTCTGGTGACTGCAGCCTCGCGACCGTTTGACCCCACGGCTCCTCGCGCGGTGGGTGAAGCAGCTCGTAGCCAGCTTGCTCGAGCTCTCGTGCCGCCGGGCCCACGGCCGCGGCGTCCGCAACGTCGAACTCGATGCTGACCTGCGGCACCGGCCGCTGCGCCGGCCACTGCGGCGTCCCGAAGCACGCCTCAGCGGCCTGGGCCAGCGGCCAGATCCCGAAGGACTTGCAACCGCCGATCCGCTCACTGTGGTGATACTCCCCGCCCTGGCTTTCCAGCGGCAGCCCAAGTGCTTCGACGTAGAGCCTGCGACTGGCGGGCGGATCGGGCGCGATCACGGCCACGGTCGAGAGGAACTCGATGTTCATGCCACCTCCTCGGGTCGGACGTCTAGATCTCCGTTCCTGCGTTCAGCTGCGCGGGGGTTCTGTCGAGGACGGTCGAGAAACCCGATGCCGAGACGATTTTTGAAGGGGCGCTTCATGACGGTGCTTTGTTGTGCCTGTGTCTTCGCTGGGGTGGTAGAGACGGGCGCGGCGTCGGGTCGAGTCGCGAGGCCGCGCAAGTATCAGTCGGTGTTGTTCTGGCTGGCGTGGGACGGTGGCAAGCTCGGGGAGATTCCTTGGAGCGCCGTCACCCAGGTCGACCTGTTCTCGCTGGCCACGTGCGTCAAGTCGGGGCATCCGGCGCACGATTGCACCGGTCCCGCGTCGCTGTCTACGAAGTTCAACGGCATCAGTAACACCCGCTCGTTCGTGAGCATGGTTCATCGGCACGGAAAGCTGGCGATCATTTCAATCGGCGGCTCGACGAACCCGAACTGGTACTACCCGTGTCGCCCTCCGAGCGTGACCGCTTTCGCGGCCAATCTGGTCAGATACATGAAGTCGAACCGCTTCGACGGGATTGACCTCGACATCGAGCAGGACGCCGGTACTGGCAATCCCGTGCTCACAGCGGCCGATCTCCGGGCATGCACCCGGGCCGTCTACGACGATGCAAGGTCGGCCAGGACGGCTTTGGGCGGCATGCCGCTGATCACCTCGGACGTGGATCCGACCACCAACTTCGACATCGGACGGATCCAGAACCCGTACGTCGCCCAGTTCAACGCGATGAGCTACGGGGCCAGAGGCTCAGAGTTGGCATCGCAGATCAGCGCACTCGAGGCCAAGTCAGGAATCCGCGCATCGAAGATCACGGCTGGCCTCGACATTGGCGACTATCCGCCGCCCAAATCAGATTGCGCCGGGACCGCCGGCTTTGCTGCGGCAAAGCGTCTCGCGGGTGTGATGCTGTGGTTTGGTCAGGCGGACTCGCCCTCGCATTCCTGCTTGGATGCGATCGCGCCATACGTTCGCTAGTCCATCGGCTGCCTTGCTCTGCGCGATCACCCCCTGGCACGACGGAGCCGCTGCTGCCGCGCCCGCACACCTCGCTGCCGCAGCTTGAACGCGAGCGCTACCTCCTCGGCCGACGGTGCCGAACCGTCGCGCCCGGTTTCGAGTACGCAGGGAAGCTCCTCGAACCTGGGCTCCGAGAGGAACGTGGCGCACCCCGGCTCGCCGAGCTCGCCTTGGCCGAGCACGGCATGGCGATCGCGGTTCGAGCCCAACCCCACGATCGAATCGTTGAGGTGGAGTGATCGGAGACGGTCGAGCCCGACGACGGCATCGAACTCGTCGATCACGGCGCCCAGGCCGTCTGCCTTCTTGATGTCGTAGCCGGAGGCGTAGAGATGGCAGGAGTCGAGGCACACCCCTAACCGGCGATCGCCTCCGGCGGCATCGAGCAGGGCGGCCAGCTCCTCGAACGACCGACCCAGCGTCCCACCGGCGCCCGCGGTGTCCTCGAGGTGGAGCTCCGCCCTCGAGGACTCGGCAAGGGCCCTCCTGATCACCTCGCCGGCGCGCTTGATCGCCCTGCCCACGTCGCCGGCCTTGGCCGAGCCGGGGTGGAGGACCACGCCCGCCGCCGCGATCCCCTCGGCCACGCGCAGCGACTGGATCAGCGAAGCGAGAGTCTTGTTGCGGATCTCCGTGTCCTCCGACGCGCAGTTGAGCAGGTAAACCGCGTGGATCAGGACCGACTCGATCCGGGTCGTCCCGATCGCCTCTCGGAACGCGGCGTAGTCCTTCTCGCCATACGCCGTGGGGCGCCACATGCGCGGCGATTGATTGAAGATCTGGATCGCGTTCGCCCCACGTTCGACTCCCCGGGTTACCGCTTTCTCCAGACCACCCGCGTTTGACACGTGGGCGCCGATTAGCATGCGGACCGGGTTCTCATGCGGCTGCGTTTCGCTCCTTCTCCCACCGGGGCGCTGCACATCGGCGGCGCCCGCACTGCCCTCTACAACTGGCTGCTAGCCCACCGCCGGGAAGCGGACGGGGAGCGCGCGGGGACGCTCGTGCTGCGGATCGAAGATACCGATCGCGAGCGCTCCACCCCAGAGAACGTCGATCAGATCCTCGATGCTCTGCGGTGGCTGAAGCTTGACTGGGACGAAGGACCGATCTTCCAGTCAGAGCGGGCCGAGCGCCACCGCGAGGCGCTCGAGCAGCTTCTCGCCGACGGCCTCGCGTACCGCTCCAGAGCAACCGCCGAGGACGTCAAGGCTTGGAAGGAGCGACACGGTTCGCATCGCGGGTTCCGCGGCGATCCGGAGGATTCGGGGGCGGTGCGCCTGCGCGTGCCCGACACCGGTGAGACCGTGGTGGACGACATCGTCATTGGGCGCACAAGCTTTCCGAACGCGAGCCTCGATGACCGCGTGATCGCCCGGGCAGATGGCTCGGCGCTCTACAACTTCGCAGTCGCGGTCGACGACCTCGATGCGGAAATCACTCACGTCGTCAGGGGGATCGACCACCTACCGAACACGCCCGCGCAGATGCACGTCTTCCAGGCGCTCGGTCACGTGCCGCCGCGCTATGCGCACCTTCCATTGCTCCATGGACCCGACGGCCGCAAGCTGTCAAAGCGACATGGGGCGGCCTCGGTACAAGAGCTGCGCGACGCGGGCTACCTCCCCGAGGCGCTCGACAACTACATCGCGCTGCTTGGGGCCGGCTTTGCCTCCGACGAGGAGATCTTCAGCCTGGAGGAGCTTGCCGAGCGATTTCGCCTGGATCGAGTCTCAAAGAACCCCGCCGTGTTCGACGAGCGAAAGCTGCGTCACATGAACGGGATCTACCTTCATCGGCTGGGCATCGAGGAGCTCGCAGACAGGCTCGAGGAGTTCACGGGTCGCGCGGGCCTGCGCCCCGCCGTGGAGATCGCCTCCGAGAAGATTCAGACCCTCAGCGAGTTTTGGCCCCTGGTGGCCTTCGTCTTCGACGGCCCGGCGGAGGATCCGGATGCGTTCGATCGCGTCCTACGCAGCGACGGAGCAACGGACACTTTGCGGGCCGCCCGCGAAGCCCTGGCCTCTGCCCAGCCGTTCACCGCCGAGGCGATCGAACGTGCCCTACGCGGCGTCGTGGAAGCTCGCGGGGTCAAGCCCGGGGCGGTCTTTCAGCCCGTCCGGGTGGCGATCGCCGGAACCACGGTCTCCCCGGGAATCTTCGAGAGCGTGGAGGTATTGGGTCGTGACGAGACCCTCAGCCGAATCGACCGCGCGCTCGACCGACTCTAGGCGGTCCGCAAGTCGTCGCGTTCCGCCGATCCCGAGGGCAAGCTTCCCCTAAACCGGAGCCTCGCGAATGCCGATAGAACCCACATCTAGGAAAGCGGACGCGCTTTCCATTGCCCTCGTGTCCTCAGATCCACCGCCCGTGACCCGCCCGTCCTCCGCTCTTTCAGTCGTCAGGCCCTCCTCGAGAGAGTCGTACGTTCGCGATCGCCACCACAACGAGGGACATGGCCGGCGTCTGACCGCCGCCTTCGAAGCCCTCGAGGCGTTCCCCGCGCTGGCCGAGTCGCGCAATCATCTGATGCGACTGTTCGAGGCGGGAGAGCCCTCGATCGCCGAGCTCGTCGCCACGGTCGAAAGCGACGTGGCCCTGGCCGTCACCGTCCTGCGCTACGCCAACCAGCTCGACCGCCGAACCGCCGGGCGCGTCGACAGCGTGGTCAAGGCGGTCGAGGTCCTGGCGCCTGAAGGCGTGTACAAGATCGCCGACCGCGCCCGCACGTTCGATTTCTTCCAGCGCAGCTCGATGTGGAAGGAGCTTCCCGAGCGCTTCCGCCTCCACTCGATCGCCACCCAGCGCGCGGCCGAGCGCCTGGCGCGCGAGGTCGGCTACGAATCACGTGACCGTCTGATGGTCACCTCGCTCCTGCACGACATCGGCAAGCTCGTCCTGGTCAATGCCTACCCGGGCTATCCGCGCGAGGTGCACGGCGAGGCTCGCACCCCAGAGGAGCGGCTGGCCAGCGAGCGACGCGAGCTCGGCGTCGATCACGCGGTCGTCGGTGGCGTGCTGGCCAGGCGCTGGAACCTGCCCAAGCAGCTGGCCGCCGTGATCGAGCGCCACCACTCGGATGACTGCGAAGGCGAAGCGGCGATCGTCCGTCTCGCCGACATGCTCGCCCACTACGCCCTCGGGTCGATGATCAAGCCGAGCGAGCTCCTACGCGTCGCCCGCACGGTCAACGTGACGCCCGAGCAGCTTCGCGTCGTTCTCTACGACCTGCCGCTCAACAACGCGGGCCAGCGTCCCCGCTCGATCGATCCTTGCCCGATGTCAGCTCGGGAGCTCGAGGTGGTACGGCGGCTGGCGCGCGGGATGGTCTACAAGCAGATCGCCGGCGAGCTGGGGCTCTCGACGAGCACGATCCGCACGCACCTGCACAACATCTACGGGAAGCTCGGGGCCAGGGACCGGGCCCAGGCGGTGCTGATCGCGACGGAGCGAGGCTGGATCTAGCCGTCGCCTTGCTCGTAGCATGATCGCGGGTCATCAATGATCTCGATCACAACCAAATCCCCCTACGCACTCGAAGCTCTCGTTGAGCTGCACCTGCAAGGGGACAGGGCGCCGGTGCCGATTGCGGAGCTGGCTCGCCGGCGGGACATTCCGGTCCAGTTTCTCGAGCAGCTGTTCGCGGTTCTGCGTCGTGCCGGCGTGCTGCGTTCTCAACGGGGTGTGCACGGCGGCTACAGCTTCGCCCGTCCGGCGACTGAGATCACCGTGCAGGAGCTGGTCGAGCTCTTGGACGGGCCGATCGGCCAGGACGCGCGGGGCGTGTTCGCGGAAGCCGCCGCCGCCGCCGGCGAAGTCCTCTCGTCGGTGACGATCGCCGATGTCGCCGACCGTCAGGCGAAGGCGGCCGGCGCGGCGATGTACCACATCTAATCTCGCCCTAACACCAGCGGGGGATCCTGGCTAGCAAACGCGGTATCGTCCGCGCGGTAGGGACCGCTGGGTGTGGTTTCGTTGCTAGGGAGAGGGTGTGTCTGCGTTTACTGAGCTCCTCGGCCGCCGCTGGGGGCGCGCCGTCATCGTCGCACTGGGATTGGGTGCCACAGCGGTGCTCGCACTGTTCGCCACCGGCGCCATCACGAGCGCGGGCCGCGCCCGTGAGCTGCTTACGGTGTGCCCCAAAGGCACGTCACCCGCCGACGGGCCGACCGCCGACGGCCACGACTTGGGACGGCATGCCTGCGCTCCGCTCGGCCAGCCTGAGACGTTTGCCGATCTGAGCACCGTCAACAGCGAGCTTCAGTCGCGTGACACCGCGCCGTTCAGCGCGCTCGCGCCCGGGGCCTACATGCACGCCTACGCCCAGCGGGCGGCGATGAGGAAGTCGCGGCTGTCTGACGCGAATTACCCCTGGCAGCTGGCCGGCAAGCCGCCGCTGTGTGCCGATCCGACCAGCAACGCGAGCATCTGCCCCGCCGCGAGTGCGGCCAACGGCAACTACAGCTACATGTCCGCGCTCGGCTTCCGGACGCTCACGGGCCGGGTCTCGGCACTCGCCTACGACCCCTCGAGCCAGGGTCACTACTTCGCCTCCCCGGTCGTGGGTGGCGTGTGGGAGTCGGTCGACGGCGGGACAACCTGGCGGTCGATCGGCGACAACCTCCCGACCCAGGTCATCGGTGCCCTGGCCTACGACGCCCCGCTTCACCGGATCATCGCCGGAAGCGGTGACAACTCGTTCGGCGGGGACGGGATCGCCGGCCACGGGATCTACTACTCCGACGACGACGGGGCCACGTGGAAGACGGCGGGCGGGATTCCCGACCTGTCGCTCAGCTTCAAGCTCGTGATCTCTCCCGCTGACCCGAGCGGACAATACCGTGTACGCGGCGACCAGCAAGGGCCTGTTCCGCTCGACCGACGGCGGCAGCTCATTTGTCAACGAGGACCTGCCCACCAGCCCCAAGGGCTACAGCCCTGACTGCGCCGGCGACACGACTAGCCGGCTGTGCTTCTTCGCCAACGACGTGACCGACGTGGTCGTCAAGCCGACCAGCACGAGCAATGCGCCGGCGGGCGCGGTGATCGCCGCGGTCGGATGGCGCGCGGGCCAGGTCGTCGACAAGGACGCCAACGGCAACCCGGTGTCGGGATGCACGATGAACGGGTCGGCGACGAGCTGCCTGCAGGCGCCGCAGAACGGTCTGTACGAGTCCAATACGCGGCCAACCCGGGATCGTTTTCCTACATCACCCCGAGCGGAAGCCCGCCGCAGGGCCTGCCCGCCACGCCAGACCTTCGGCCGCACCGCGCTGGCCGTGGCCCACGGAGCAGGAGAGAGCTCGGACGCGGTCTACGCGCATCGTCGAGGACGCCCAGAAGTTCAACGGCTGCCTGGACGTCCTCGACCAGCCGGGTTCGCCTTGCGAGAAGGATGTGCAGGCCGAAGGGATCGGCACGATCCTCGACGGCCTGTACGCCTCCTATGACTTCGGCAAGACGTGGACCAAGATCATGGACTTCAGCCAGCTCCAGAAGCCGGGCACCAACAGCGCGCTGCTCGGCCAGCCCGGCTACAGCCCTGGGGTTCAGGCCTGGTACAACCTCTGGGTCGAGGCCGATCCGGTCGCCCACGACTCAAGCGGCTGCCCCACCCGGGTCGTGTTCGGGCTCGAGGAGATCTGGGAGAACAACCAGCTACTGCCCAAAGGTTGTGGGGGCGGAAGCGTCCTGGACACGCCGTACACCGTCTATCCGGGCGGCACCTCGGCCAACGACCCATGGGTCGTGATCGGCCGGTACTGGAACGGGGCCTGCGGCGCGCTGAACGCGCCCGAGCCCTGCAACAACAACGTCCTCCAGAACAGTCCGGTGGCGGGAACCACCGTTCACCCCGACCAGCACGGCTACGCGATGATCCCTGACGGCAAGGGCGGCGAGACGTTGCTCGTCGGCTCCGACGGCGGCGTGTTCAGGCAGCACATCGACTCAGGCGCCGACTTCAACAACGACAACTGGGGGGATGGGTTGAATGCCAGCCTGTCGGCGCTCCAGCCCTACGACGCCAACATGGCCAAGGACGGGACGATCGTCTCCGGGCTCCAGGACAACGGGGAGATGAAGATCGCCCCCAACGGCCACGAGGCGGAGATCTATGGCGGCGACGGGTTCTTCACGACGATCGACCCCGACCACAGCAACAACATCATCGAGGAGTACACGTACGCCACGCTCAACCTGAGCACCGACGGCGGAACCAGCTGGTATCCGATCTCGCCGGGCGGCTGCTCCGGCGCGACTCCGGTATCGCCGCCGCCTGCGCTGTTCTCGACCCCGATCGAGCAGGATCCGACGATGCCCGGGCACATCCTCGTGGGCTGCACGCAGATCCAGGAGGCGGTCAACGCGTACGCCAACCCGTGCGCGGCGCCCGCCGGAGCGTCCGCCTCCAACTGTCAGGCCACGAACTCGCCGTTCGATGCCAATGCGCCGAACGGGACGGTCTTCGACCTGGACACCCTGCCGCACCCGAGCCTGGCCGACAACATCCCCTCCGCCCTGGCCGTGCGCGGCCCAAATGAATACGTCGGCTATTGCGGGTATTGCGACCCAGCAACCCAGAACATCCCGTTCGGGAACGGGATCGCGACCAACGTCGGCGGGAGCTCGCCGCCCAAGATCGAGGACCCGAGCGGTTGGCACCAGGCCAAGGCGCTCTGCTCGGACTGTCAGACGGCGAACGGCAAGCTGCCCAACCGGTACATCAACTCGATCGAGGAAGACCCGAGCGACGCCAACACGATCTATGTAACTCTCGGCGGCTACGAGCGCCGTTGGATCCCGCCCGGCTCGTTCGGCGAGGACATCAGCAACGTCGGCGTCGGGCACGTGTTCGTCTCGCACGATCACGGCGACCACTTCACGAACATCACCGGCAACCTGCCGGACATCTCGGCCAACTACACCGCGCTGCACGACGGCAAGCTGCTCGTCGCCACGGACCTGGGCGTGTACATCGAGACCTCGTCCGGCTCGGGTCAGCGCCAGCCGACCTACTCACCGCTCGGCACCGGCCTCCCGGCGGCCCCCGTGTTCACGCTGCGCCAGAGCCCGGGCAACGCCAACCTGTTCCTGATATCGACCTACGGCCGGGGTGACTGGCTCTACAACTTTGCCTCTTCCTCGAACCTCGGCACTTTCGGCAAGGGCGGTCCGCTCTGTACCAAGCCGAAGGGTCGGCTGCGCGGCCGGCAGCTTGGGCCGGTGGGCCTCGGCGATACCAGGACCCACGCGCGGCATGTCTTGCGCCTGCTGAGGGTCCAGGCGTTCGGGTTCGACGAGTTCTGCCTCCGAGGAGGATGGGGCATCCGCGTCGGCTATCCGTCGAAGAAGCTGCTTGCTTCCATGCCTCGCGGGCTGCGCAAGAAGTTGGCCGGAAGGGTGATCATGGCCCTGACGGCAAACCGCTTCTACGCGCTGGACGGCGTGCGCCCCGGCGCGCGAGTCGCCGCCGTGGCGCGCCGGCTGCACATCAAGGCCCGGCGGTTCTTCGCCGTCGGGGCAAACGATTGGTTTGTCGTACCGGGCCGAGCCGCGTACGGGATCCTCAAGGTCCGCCACGGCGTGATCCAGGAGATCGGGATCGCGGACAAGCGGCTGCTGCGAAGCCACAAAGCCGATCTGAGGTTCTTCACCAGCTTCAGGCGCGGGTAGCGCTTCGCCAATCCGGGAAGGGCGCCAGCTACAGTCGGAACCGATGCGGTGGGGAAAGCGATGCCTGCTGATCGCCACCTTGCTGTTGGCCGTACCGGCCTGGCTCGGCCTTCTGGCCGCCTCGGCTGCCTCATCTTCGCCCCGGCTCGTGCGGATCGGCGCCTCGCCCCCCACCGTCCCCGGTGCGATCCCGCTCGGGGCCCTGTCGGCCGCCGCCCCGCTCCACGTAACGGTCGTGCTCAAACCGCGTGACCCGGCCGGGCTCGAGCGGTTCGTCACCCAGGTGTCCGACCCCGGTTCACCGCGCTACCGCGACTACCTGACGCCGGCCCAGTTCGGGCAGCGCTTTGGCGCCAGTCAGGCCGAGCTCCAAGCGGTGCGCGCGTCGCTGCGGGCCCACGGTCTGCGCCCCGGATCCAGCCCGCCCAACCGGCTGTCGATTCCGCTCACCGCCCCCGTCCGGGCGATCGAGCGCGCCTTCAGCACGCGTCTCGAGCGCGCCCGGCTACCGGGAGGGCGCCGAGCAACGATCGCGACCGCGGCGCCCGCCGTCGACGCCGAGATCGCGCCCGGGATCCAAGCAATTGTCGGGCTGAACGGCGCGGCCGCGCCGAGGCCGCTGCTGCTCCGCAGCGCGGCCAGGCGAGCCGTTTCTCCAAACGAGCGGCCCCACGCTCAGACCGGTGGGCCGCAGCCCTGCCCGGCGGCGAGTGCCACGGGCTCCCAGGACAGTGCGTACACCGCCGATCAGATCGCGTCGGCTTATGGGTTCCCGGGGCTCTACAGCGCCGGCGATCTGGGTCAAGGGGCCACGGTCGGCATCTACGAGCTCGAGCCCAACGACCCGAGCGACATCGACGCCTATCAGGCCTGCTACGGAACCCATGCCTCGGTCTCGTACATCGCGGTCGACGGCGGCGCCGGCAGCGGCGAGGGATCGGGCGAGGCGGCACTCGACATCGAGGACGCGATCGGCCTGGCGCCCCAGGCCAGCTTCCTGGTCTACCAGGCGCCGAACGCCAACCAGTCCGTGCCGGGCTCGGGACCGTACGACCTCTTCAGCAGGATGGTCGTCGACGATCGCGTCAACGTGATCGTCGTCTCATGGGGAGAGTGCGAGCAGCTCGAAGGCCCGAGCGGTGCCTCAGCCGAGAGCACGCTGTTCCAGGAGGCCGCTGCGCAAGGCCAGTCGATCGTCGCCGCGACCGGCGACTCGGGCTCTGAGGACTGCAATGGCGCGAGCAACACCCCACAGCCGCAGCTCGCAGTGGACGATCCGGCCAGCCAGCCGTTCATCACCGGCGTTGGAGGAACATCGATGACCAGCACCGGACCGCCCCCGGCGCAGACGACGTGGAACGACGGCGGCAGCGCGGTGGCCCTGACCAAGGCCTCGCTGGGGGCGGGCGGGGGAGGCGTGTCCACCTTCTGGGCTATGCCGGGATACCAATCAGGCGCCGACCCGGCATTGCACGTCGTGGGACCGAACTCCTCGCGCAGCCCGTGCGGCGCGTCGTCCGGCTACTGCCGCGAGGTCCCCGACGTGGCGGCCGATGCCGATCCCAACCACGGGTACGTCATCTACTACAACGGCTCGGGAGCCGATCCGACCGTCGCGAGCGGCTGGCAGGCGGTCGGCGGCACGAGCGCGGCTTCGCCGGTGTGGGGCGCACTGGTGGCGCTCGCCGACGCGAGCTCGGGCTGCCACGGATCGCCCGTCGGCTTTGCCAACCCCGCGCTCTACATGGCTGGGTCGAGCGACTTCTCGAGCGACTTCAGCGACGTCACGACGGGCAACAACGACTACACCGGCACCAACGGCGGGCTGTATCCCGCCGGCTCGGGCTACGACATGGCGACGGGGCTCGGAACGCCCAACGGCACCGCGCTGGTCCCCGCGCTGTGCCGCGACACTCTGCGCCTGCGCAACCCGGGGCATCAGGCGACGACGCTGGGAGCTCCGGTCAGCCTTCAGCTCACAACCACCGGACCGGCGGGGGGCAGCCTTGACTTTGTGGCCAAAGGGCTTCCGTCCGGACTGACCCTGTCGCGCTCCACGGGCAGGATCACCGGGAGGCCGAACCGAATCGGTACGTTCACCGTAGGTGTTGCGGTCGTCGATTCGACTCTCGCCCTGGCAGGCACGGCATTCAGCTGGACCGTCGCCGGGGCTCCCCGGCTGAGTGGCGTCTCGGTCTCGGGCGTCTCGAACCGACGGCCAAGAATCCGCATGACGGTTAGCGCTGGTCGCGACGCTCCCGGAATCCGCGGCTTGACGATCGCCTTGCCCGGGAGCCTTCGCTTCGTGCGGGCCAAGGTCACGGTGGCCGGGCCGCGAGGCGAACACGTTGGCTACACGCCGCGGCTCCTCGCCGGTCGCCTCCTGATCATCCTGTCCCGGGCCATCAGCCGCGTCAGCCTGCGGATCACCTATCCGGCTATCGCCACCCGCTCGCACGGCCGCCGCCATGGGCCTTTCCGGCTGCGCGTGAGCGTGACCGACAGCCGCCAGCACATCTCGGCGCTCACCGTCCACGTCCGCTAGGTCGGTCTGGACAATCGGCCAGATGGCCGTGCAGAAGTTCAGGAGCTCGGAGCTCGTGCCGATACCGGAGGCCAATGACGATTTGCAGGGCATGGAAGACCTTTGCCTCGGTCGCCGCGATCTCGCTCGGGTTGGCTGCTCCGACGCTTGCCCGCCCGTACGTCAACGGGGTCTACAGCGGCACCGTTCGCCAGGCGGTTCCCCACAGCTACGCCGGGACGATCACCTTCCATGTCCACGGCCACAAGCTCACCGGCCTGCGCTTCAGCGTGACGATGGTCTGCTCCCGGGCCCTGATTGCCCAGGTGCAGGCACCGACAAGCACGCTCAAGATCAAGGTGACCAAGAAGGGCAAGTTCCTCTACACGGGAACCGTTGCCGGCACCAAGCTGAAGCTGCGGGGCAAGGTCCACGGTCACAAGGCCAGCGGGACCTTCTTCGAGTCGTTCCGCACCGCGCCCGGGCATCACTGCTCGATGCTCGCACCCGCGCCGTTCCACACCCGCGTCTAGCGCCCCCCGGCGCCCGGCCGACGGCGGCCGATTCGTTCTCGTAGGGTTGCGTTGAGCTTGTCGGGCGTCTCGGACAACATCGCTGCGCTCGTCGGGCGCACCCCGATGATCGAGCTCGCGCGTCTGGCGCCGCCTGACACGAGGCTGTTCGCCAAGCTCGAGTCCTTCAACCCCGGAGGCAGTGTCAAGGACCGGATCGGGGTGGCGATGATCGAGGCCGCCGAACGGGACGGCCAGATCGAGCCGGGACGGACGACGATCGTCGAGGCCACGAGCGGCAACACCGGCATAGCGCTGGCCTTTGTCTGCGCGGCCAAGGGATATCAGCTCGTGCTGACCATGCCGCAGGGGATGAGCCGGGAGCGGGAGAGCCTGCTCCGGCTCTACGGCGCCAGCGTCGAAGTGACCGAGTCGCTGGGTGGGATGAACGAGGCAGTCGACGCCGCGCAGGCGCTTGCCTCGAATCCCGACATCTTCTTGCCCGACCAGTTCTCCAATCCCGCCAACCCCGAGATCCACCGGCGCACGACCGGACCCGAGATCCTCGACGCGCTCGACGGAGACGTCGACGTGTTCGTGGCGGGGGTCGGCACGGGCGGCACGATCACCGGCGCCGGCGAGGTCCTGAAGACGCACAACCCCCGATGCCGGCTCGTCGCCGTCGAGCCGAGCGCTTCGGCGGTCCTATCCGGGAGGCCTCCGGGGGCACACAAGATCCAGGGGATCGGAGCCGGCTTCATCCCAACCGTGCTGAGACGCGAGCTGCTCGACGAGGTGATCACGGTGAGCGATGAAGACGCGATCGAGACGGCGCGCCGGTTGGCCCGCGAGGAGGGGGTCCTGGCCGGGATCTCCGCCGGGGCGGCGGTATCGGCCTCGCTCGCGATCGCCCGCCGGCCTGAGTCAAAGGGCCTGCGGATCGTGACTGTCCTTCCTGACTCCGGCGAGCGCTACGTCTCGACGCCGTTCTTTGCGCCACCTTAGGACGGGCCGGATGCCCGGCCGTGGTAGCTGCCGAGCGAGCGGAGCGGTCACCGCGGTAACGAGGAGCGGAGCGAGTGAGGCCCGTAGCTGGACGCGGCTACCCTTTGTCGATGGAATTCATCTCCCGGACCGCCTCGGAGATAAGACGCGATGTGACGGCCACACGCAGCCGCGATCCGGCGGCCCGCGGGGTCAGCACGCTCGAGATCCTCCTCACCTGGCCGGGGGTTCACGCGCTGCTGGCCCACCGCGTCGCGCACACGCTGCACTGCACTCGCGTCCCGGTGCTGCCACGCCTGATCGCCGCGCTCTCGCGGACGCTCACCGGGATCGAGATCCACCCGGCGGCGCAGATCGGCGAAGGTCTCTTCATCGACCACGGAATGGGGGTGGTGATCGGCGAAACCGCCGTGCTGGGTGACAACGTCACGCTGTACCAGGGCGTAACGCTGGGGGGCACGGGGTTCGCGACGGGCAAACGCCATCCCACCGTCCAGGACAACGTCACGATCGGCTCAGGGGCAAAGCTGCTCGGACCGATCACGGTGGGTCACGGCTCGAAGATCGGCGCCAACAGCGTCGTGATCCACGACGTCCCGCCGAACTCCACCGTGGTCGGCAATCCGGGGCATCCCGTCCGCGTGGAGGGCCGCCGGCCCGAGGGTCCGGATGCCGATTGGGTCCATCTTCCCGACCCGATCGCCGACGCCATCAAGGGGCTGGCGTCGCGGATCGCCTCGCTCGAGGCGGGCGAGCCGGCCGACGACGGGGACGCCGGCGCGAGCGCCGTCCGCTCCGTGGGACCGAACCCGGCCGGGGGCTAGAACCCGATCCGCCGGCGCTCGACGGTCCGCACCCGCTCGGCGCGGGTGGGCGCGACGGGTGGCTCGGGTGTCTCCTCCTCGAGGATGTTCAGCCGCGAGCGCACGAGATAGAGCGGCCTCCCCTTGACCTCGTCGTAGATGCGCCCCACGTATTCACCGATGATCCCGATTGCGATCAGCTGAATGCCCCCGAGGAGAAGCACTGCGATCGTGACCGTGCCGAAGCCGGGGAGGTAGGACCCGACGAGACGCAGAGCCACCACAACCGGGATCGCGACGAAGGCCAGCGTCGAGATCATGAACCCGAGCAGGGTGGCCAGCTGGAGAGGTCGATGCGAGAACGAGGAGAGCGCATCGAGCGAGAAGCGGATCATCTTCGACAGCGTGTACTTGGTCTCCCCGGCGTGACGCGGATCGCGTTTGTAGGGGACCGCTGCCTGTCGGTAACCGACCCAGACCGTCATCCCGCGCAGGAAGCGACTGCGCTCGCGCATCGCGAGCAGGGCATCTAGCGGCTTGCGGTCGAGCAGTCTGAAGTCACCGGCATTGTGCTGTAGCTCGACCTGGGCGAGCTTGTCGAACAGGCGGTAGAACCAGCTGGCGGTCACAAGCTTGAAGCGTGACTCCCCCTCGCGCTCCTCGCGCACCGCATACACCACGTCGCACCCGGTGCGCCAGTGGTCGAGCATCCGTGGGATCAGCTCGGGCGGATCCTGGAGGTCGGCATCGAGCATCACGACCGCATCGCCGCGCGCGTGATCGAGGCCGGCGGTCAGCGCGGTCTGATGACCGAAGTTCCGAGACAGGTAGACCACGCGCACCCGCGGGTCGACCGACGCCAGTCGCGCCAGCAGCGCAGTCGAACCGTCGGTCGATCCGTCGTCGACCAAGACCAGCTCGAAGTCGAGCCCATCGAGCGCGGCACACACCCGCCCGTAGAACTCCTCGAGCAGGTCCTCCTCGTTGTAGACCGGCGCGACGACGCTCAGGAGCCTGAGTCGGCGATCGCCGACCGGGGGGGATTGGGAGACGGCGCCGACGTCTGTATCTATCAAGGTCATAGCCCGAAAGACACCGCGTGGGGGATGTACCCGATCAGCTGAATCGCCTGGATGACGCCGGTCAGCAAGATTGCCGTCCTCCACAGGCGCCGGTCGCCGCCGAGCGCCGCGAACGGCATCACCCAGGCCACGTACCACGGTAGCAACGAGCTTGCCGTGACGAGAAGGGCAACTGCTGCCCAGCCCGACGCGACGATCCAGTCGAGCCGTCCCTGCCACACGCGGCGAAGAAGCAGGAACAGGGTCACGACGAACACGACGCCGAGCACGATCCCGGTGACGTGTCCGACCGTGCCCAGGCCCAGGCGGGTCCCGATGAAGCCGGGGATGCTGTGCCAGTCACCTTCGCTCTGCACCTTCTCGATCGTCGAGAACATGTGAAGCGGCCCGGTGCCGAAGAGCGCGAAGGACAGCGCGCCGATCCCGGCGGTGGCGGCTCCCGCGCCCACGAGCACGTCGCGGCGGCGGTCCCGGGCCCGACGGCCCCCGCGGCCCGCGATGGCAAAGGCGAGCGGGAACGCGGCTGTGATCTTGATCCCCGCGGCTACCACCACCATCGCGCTGCCGGCCCGCTCGCGCTTGGCGAGCAGCAGGTAGATGCCGGCCATCAACGGCAGCAGCATCAGCAGGTCGTTGTGCCCGCCGCCCACGCCGTAGAGCACGATCAGCGGGTTGAGCCCCACCAGCGCCACCGCCCGCACCGGGTCGACACCCCGCCAGCGGGCGGCGTGCCAGACGAGCGCCACGGTCCCGAGACTCGCGCAGGCGGCGATCGCCTTGTAGGCGAGCGCGCTGGCGGCGATCGACAGCGGGGTCAGGGCGTAGCTCAGCAGCGTGAACAGTGGCCCGTAGACGGTCGGCGTATAGGACCACTTGGCGCCGATGAACGGGAACAGCGGGTCGAGCGCAAGAGCATGGGGTCCGGCGAGATACGGATTGGCGCCATACAGCGAGCCCATCCGGGCATAGAACTGGTAGCTGAAGACATCGGTGGAGAGCAGCGGGGGCGCCAGCAGGACGATCGCGTTGAGCGCCGCGATCCCCATCAAGATCACACGTGGGGACAACCTCTCCGCGCCACCCACGGCAGCCACGATAGGAGACGAACATCAAGGCCAGTACCGCGATCAGCGACGCCGCTGTCGAGGCCGAACCCGGTGCTGCCGAAGGGCCCGGCGAGCCAGCTCGGCACCGGCCTGACGGACTCGGGCAAGAGCTGGTTGGTGTGCGCGGCAGCCACCGCGGCCAGCAGCGTGGTCGCCAGCAGGCCGCACAATCCCAGCACGCCCGCCCGCGTGCGCAGCGCGGGAAGCCCGATGCGGACGCCGGCAGCACGGCTAGTTACGCGCGCGCGCGAAGGAGTGGTGCCAACGGGGACGGTGAGGCTGCCGGTCTCCGTGGCGCCGAGGGGGCCCTGGGCGCTCATCGTTTGAAGGATGCCCTGCGCGACATTGGAATTACGTTAGGAGACGGGTGGAGTTTGGACGGCGCCGGCCGGCGAGCGGCCGGTGCCCCGCGCGACCGCGGCCAGGGCATGGCGGCGCAGCCCCGGTACCGACCGCATCGCCTCGATCGCGATGCGCGCCGACATCTTGCTCGTTCCCTGAGTCCGGTCGCGAAAAACGATCGGGATCTCGCGGACGCGAAAGCCGGCGACGAGCGCGCGGAACGTCACCTCGATCTGGAATACGTAGCCCTCGGCACGGACGCTGTTCGAGATCGATCGCCTCGAGCACCTCACGGCGGATGCACTTGAATCCACCGGTGAGATCGCGTACCCGGGTGCGGAGGATCAGGCGGGCGTAGAGGCAGCCGCCCGCGGCTGATGAGCCGCCTGAGCAGACCCCAGTCGCGCACCCCGCCTCCGTTGACGTAGCGCGAGCCGAGCACGAGGTCGGCTCCCGCGCCGCCTCCAAGCAGCTCGGGCAGGTACCGGGGGTCGTGGGAGAAGTCGGCATCCATCTCCACGACCAGCTGGCACCCTCGGCGAGGGCGCGGGTGAACCCCGCCAGGTAGGCATGTCCCAGGCCGTCCTTGCCCGGCCGGTGAAGCACCTCGAGCTGCGGGAGCTCTTCGGCCAGCTGGTCGGCGAGCTTGCCTGTGCCGTCGGGTGAGTTGTCGTCCACGACGAGGATCCGGTAGCCGCCGGGGGCGACCTCGTCGAGCTGGGCGACGGTGGCGCGGAGTATCGCGACGATGTTCGGAGCCTCGTTGTAGGTGGGCATGACGACCCACGCAAGGGGCGTGCATGAGCTGAGACTAGTGGCACCGCTGGGCCGCGGGTCGGCCGTCATCGCGCTCGGTCTCGGGACGCGTCATCATGGACTGCGGGGATCTGTCATGCACCGAGCTTCCAGTGCGGTCAACAGGGGCGGGCGCATGCTCGAGCCCGATCGTTCCGGTTATCTTCGCGGCGGCTGGAGCCGCCAGCCCCGCCATCGCCGGCGCCGTGCGGGCGCACTGCTCGGACTCGTCGCCGTGCTCGTGATCGCCCTGCTGGCGGCGGGTGGGGGGCGCACCGCGCATCGAGTGCAACCTGTCAGCTCGGCGCGGCTGGGTTTCTTCGGACGATAGCGGTGCTGGCCGGGAGTGGTCCGCGCTCGTTCGCGGGTCGTCTGGCGGCGGCCCAGAAGCCGCCATCGACCGGACGCTCTCCTACACGCCCTATGTCCGGCTGGCGGGCGACCAGCACCGTGAGCTCGCGCTCACGTTCGACGACGGTCCCGGCCCGTATACGCCGGCGATCCTGGCGATCCTCGACCGCGACCACGTCCCGGCCACGTTCTTCGAAGTGGGGGTGATGGAGCAGTACTTCCACGTCTCGACGACGGCGATCGCGGCCAGCGGCGACGCGATCGGCGACCACACGTTCACGCATGCGCCGATGTCGGTTCTCTCACCGGCCGGCCAGCGCATCCAGCTGCTGGCCACGGCCAATCTGCTGATGCGCTACGGGGCGCCGTTCCCTCGTCTGTTCCGGCCGCCCTACGGGCTATGGAATGCGGCCACGCTGGCCCTCTTCATCACTACCGGATGCTGATGGTGCTTTGGACGGTCGATACCGCCGACTACCGGCGGCCCGGGGTGAAAGCAATCGTCGACGCGGCGCTGGCCGGCGCGCGGCCCGGTGCGATCATCCTGCTGCACGACGCGGGCGGCGATCGCAGCCAGACGGTGGCTGCGCTGCCCAAGATCATCGCCGCGCTGCGGGCGCGCGGGTACCGGCTCGTGACGGTGCCCCAGCTGCTGGTCGACAACCCGGCACCGGCTCAGCAGCAAGTCGCCGGCCTGGTCGGGACCGGTCGTTGAGCTCGAGGCCGGAAGACCGAGCTAGCGGCGGACGTACGCGACGCGGTCCCAGCTCGGCTCGGGCGCGAGCTGGATCGGTTCGCCGTCGCGGTCCGGCTGCACATAGATGAACGCGCTCGTGCGCTCGTCAAACCAGACGTCGAGCTCGCCTTCCTTGACGCGCTGATCGAGCCACGCGCTGCGGAAGATCAGCCGGCGCAGCCAGTGGACGAGCGACCGCTCAGAGGGGCCGATCAGCTCCGGCCAGCAGTCGTTGACATGCTCGCCGAGCGCGGACGCCGGATCGGTCACCTCGCCGTTGACCACCAGGTTGATCAGGTCCTCGGCCTCTTCGGCCGAGATGTCGCCGGCGATGAACCCCACTTTCCGCGCGGCCTGTTCGCACCGCTCTCGGAAGTCCCTCTCGTTGAAGGTGAACCGAAGCTCTCCGTACTCGAGCACGAAGTCCTCGCCCGAGCTGTAGTTGCCGCGCCGGTACATGGAGCGTCGGGATCATAAGTGGGATTCCTGCCCGGCCGCACCGCTTGAACGCGATGTTGCACGGCGGCGATCCGGGCCGCCCCGGAATCGGAGGGGGTGATTGCCGCGCAGCCCTCTTCACCTACATGGAGAATGACCAGCCGACGATCCTCCTCGTCGAGGACGACCGCACCACACGACGGTTCCTGGCCGACAACCTGACCGCCGACGGCTTCGAGCTGCTGGAGGCCGGATCTGTCGCTGGGCCAGGCGATCGGCTTGCTGCACACCGCTTCCCGATCTGTCTGCTGCTCGACCTCGGGCTGCCCGACGGCGACGGGCTGGCTTGGTGCGTCGAGATTCGCGGCGAGAGCCGAGCCGCCGGACGGATCGATCCCGACCTGCCAGTGCTCGTCGCTGTCCGGACGGGCACGCGAGCTCGACCGCCTGCGCGGCTTTGACACGCGGCTGTGACGACTACCTGGTCAAGCCGTTCAGCTATCCCGAGCTGCTGGCCCGCGTCCGGGCGCTGCTGCGCCGCGGCCGCGGCGCGCCGGCCGCGGCCGGCTGCGGGTCGGAGTCGCTCGAGCTAGACCCCCTGTCCCGCCAGGTCTGGCTGGCGGGCAAGCCGATCGTCCTCTCGAACAAGGAGTTCGCCCTGCTGCGAGCGCTCGCCGCCGAGCCGACGCGGGTCTTCACGCGCGAGGAGCTGTTGCGCGGAGTGTGGGGCTTCCGCTCGATCTGCCCGACCCGGACGGTCGACTCGCACGCCTTATCGCCTTCGTTCGAAGCTGTGCCGCGGACCGGATCGGTTCGTGATCAACGTGTGGGGCGTCGGCTATCGCCTGATCGACGGCGAGCTCCGTGCGGCGCTGGCCAGCGGCTGATGCGCCTGAGCTCCTGTGCTCACGCTGCCGCGTGAGACCGCAGCCGGCGAGCCTGCCACGAGCTGCGCGGCGCGCTGACCGCTGTACGCTCTGGGCTTGGAGCTCGAGGCTCGGGTCGGGAGGCTGTCGACAGCCCGGCGCCGCGCGCTCGAGCTCGAGCTCGAGCGCGCGGCGGCCGCTCTGGAGGACCTGGCGCCCCGCGCCCTGCCGGGTCCCGGCGGAGCTGCCGGACGTGGCGTCGGGACCGAGTGGACGTTGGCGAGCTGCTGGCGGACTCGGTTGCGGCGTGGTCGCCTGAGGCGCAGCGGCGGGGAGTCGAGCTGCGCTCGAGCTGGGCCGGCCCCCCAGGATTCGTGATCGGCGAACGGCGGCGACTGGCGCAGGTCACCGGCAATCTGATCGCCAACGCGCTCCAGCACGGAGCGGGCCCGGTCCAGGTGTCTGGGCGAGTCGAGGGAGATCGCGTGCGGGTCGAGGTCCTGGATCGAGGACCCGGCCTGTGCACTCCGGTCGCCGAGCTGGCCCGGCGACGGAGGCTAGGGCACCGAGGCCATGGGCTGGCGATCGCGTCTGCCGTGGCCGGCGCGCACGGCGGGCGGATATCAGCCGGTCCCAGCGGGGACGGGGCACGCCTCGTGCTCGAGTTGCCGGTCGCCGGACCGGCGCGCCATCACCGAGTGCGCTGACTGACCGGCCCCGGGTTCTGCAACGGCGCCGTGCGTGGCGGCGCGCTCGGCGCAACGCGGCGTGCATCCGGACATGCCGGGCGCGCTATTGCACGCTGGGGCGCGGTGGGAGAAAAAAATGACACTGGGGTTGCAATGTGGGAGATTGTGGGATAAAGTGGGGCAAGCAATTCAGAACCCGGGTGGCAGGGCTCCTCCCACCCAGCCACCCGGGTTCGTGCCGGGACCAAGGACGAGCTTCGGCCCAGACGCACAGAACCCTTGACTCTTGATTCATGCGCGGCGTTGATCCCCTTCCGCGGAACCTTCGAGCACACGCTCGACTCAAAGCACCGGCTGACGATCCCCGCCAAGTTCCGTGCCGATCTCGCGGGGCGAGTCGTGCTCGCCGCCTCATTCGAGACCGAGCCGGATACGCCGCGCTCGATCGCGATCTGGACGCCCGACGCCTACGAGGCATACACGACCGCGGCACTCCAGGGCCTGAACCCGCTCTCGCCCCAGGCGCGTGACCTGAAGCGGTTCTTCTTCAACTTCTCCCATGACACCGAGGTCGACTCGGCCCACCGCGTGATGATCCCTAAAGCCCTCTCCGAGTACGCCGGACTCGACAAGGACGTGGTGGTCACCGGCGCCGGCGAGTGCCTCGAGGTCTTCGACCGGCTCTCCGTACAGCGGCTACCGGCCGCAGATCCTCACCCGTGTAACCGATATCGCAGCGAGCCTTGGCCACACTGCTTGACATGACCCAGAGTCACATCCCGGTCCTGGCCGGGGAGCTGATCGACCTGGTCGATCCGCGGCCGGGCGAGGTCGCCGTCGACTGCACGCTCGGCGGCGGCGGCCACGGACGCCTGGTGGCCGACCGGATCGGTCCAGGGGGGATGCTGATCGGGATCGATCGTGACCCGGTGGCCGAGGAGCGCTTCGCCGAGTTGGCCGCCGAGGTGCCGTGCCAGACGAGGTTCATCCGCGCTGACTTCGCCACGGCGCTCGGCCGCCTGGGCGACGAAGGCTGCCAGGCCGACATCGTCTACATGGACCTCGGGATGTCCTCGATGCAGGTCGACGCCTGGGAGCGAGGCTTCTCCTATGCCTACGACGCGCCGCTCGACATGCGGATGGATCCCGACCAGGAGCTGACCGCGTACGAGATCGTCAACACCTGGGACGAGCGCCGGCTGGCCCGTCTGCTGCGCGAATACGGCGAGGAACGACACGCCGGACAGATCGCCCGCGCCGTCTCCCGCGCCCGCCGCCGGGGCGAGGTGGGCACCACGCACGAGCTGGTCGACGTGATCAAGTCCGCGGTCCCCGGCTCATGCGCCGTTCGCGAGCGGTCATCCTGCCCGCCGCACCTTCCAGGCTCTGCGCATCGCGGTCAACGACGAACTGGCCCAGCTCGAGGCGGCCCTGCCGCTGGCGTGGGGGCTCCTGAGACCCGGTGGCCGGCTCGCGGCGCTCTCCTTTCACTCCCTCGAGGACCGGCAGATCAAGCGCTTCCTGGCCGGGCTGGCCAGGGGCTGTGTCTGTCCGCCTGAATTGCCAGTCTGCGTCTGTGGCCGGCTTCCCCAGGCGGAGCTCCTGACCCGCCGCGCCGTCGCGCCCACCCCGGGGGAAGTTGCGGCAAACCCGCGCTCTCGCTCGGCCCATCTCCGGGCTGCCCACAAGCTCGAGGAGGCCGCCAGATGACACCTGCCGCTGGCGCCGCGACCGGCCACCGGACAGCGACGCGGAACGCGCCGCGCCCGCCCCGACGGATCAGCGGGCCGGTGGGCGGCCGGCTCGCGCCACCAGCTGGACGGCTTGCTCCCAAGCCCGCGCGTCGCGCCCCGAGGCCGGCGAGCAGGCCGCGGCTGTCGCTGGTCGGTCCCATGGTGGCGCGGGTACGCGCGCTTCCCGACAACTCGCTGGTCGACAGGCTGGTCCGGGGGCGCGCCTGGATCCCGGTCCTGGGTGTGATGCTGGCCGGCATCGTCGCCATGCAGGTCGAGATCCTCAAGCTCGGCTCGAGCATGGGTCGTTGGATCGAGCGGAGCTCCACGCTCACGGCCCGCAACGAGCAACTTCGGGCCACCGTGGCCGGGCTGGCCGACGACCAGCGGATCGAGAGCATGGCGGCGGGCATGGGCATGGTGATGCCGCCGGCGTCCTCGCTCGGCTTCCTGTCAGTCCGGGATGGTTCGCCTGCCGACAGGATCGTCCGGCTCCATGCGCCGGACCCGGTGCAGTTCCTGGCCTCTCTGCCACAGGTCACTTCGCCCCTCATTTCCGGCGTCCCGGCCGCCACCACGGGCTTACTGTCCTCCGCGGCGGCCACGCAGTCGGCGCAGTCGACCTCGAGCGGGCAGCCGAATTCGACCGCGGCGGCGGGCAGCCAGCCCGCCGCCAGCGCGAGCGGCGGAGGTTCGGGTCCCGCGAGCTCCGCGACCGGCCAGTCCGCCGCGGGGTCAGCCGGGTCCTCGACCGCGCAGGTGGGGGCGGGCGGCACGACTGGCACCTCGGGGGGCAGTCAGCCGCAGTCGCCGTCCAGTCAGACCACTTCGGGTGCGGCGGCACCGGGTGGCGCCGCGCTCGCACCGCCGAGTGCCGGCGGCCGATCGTCCGGCGGGTAGCGGTCAGGCCCGTGGCTGCCGTCGATCGCCGCATCGGGCTCCTGTTCGTGGCGTTCGCCGGACTCCTGGCGGTCGCATTGACCCGCGCCACCTATCTCGGTGCGGTGCGGGCCGGCACGCTTCAGCGCGCGGCGGTCACCCAACAGGTCACGAAGGAGCTGGTCCCGGCTGCCCGCGGGACGATCACTGACCGCCACGGCGTCGAGCTGGCGATCAGCGAGACGGCGGACGACGTGGTCGCAGATCCGTTCCTGGTCAACGCGCGGCGGCGCGGCTACGCCGAGACAGCGGCGAGGCTGCTGGCTCCGTTGCTCGGCAAGTCGTCCGACGCCGTCCTGGCCGAGGTGACCAAGCCCCACACGGGCTACATCTACCTGGCGCACCTGATGAACGCCAACCAGGCGGCGGCGATCATGCGACTTCGCATCGGCGGTCAGCCGATCGTCGGGCTGTCACTGGTCCCTGAGACCAAGCGCGTGTATCCCCGGGTGTGGGCGGCCTCGCAGGTGCTGGGCAGCGTCGGGTGGGGAGACCGCGGACTGAGCGGCCTCGAGTACATGTACAACAACGCGCTGCGCGGCCAGGACGGTTTGCGCCGGATCGTGAGCGACGCGATCGGGCAGCCGATCTCCGTCGACGATGTCCGCCCGACGATGCCCGGGAAGACGCTTCGGCTGACGATCGATGCCGCGCTTCAAGATGAAGTCGAGCAGGTGCTCGCCGGGGTGGGGGCGCAGTATTCCCCCAAGGGAGCAACGGCGATCGTGATGAACCCCAACGATGGGGAGATTCTGGCGCTGGCCAACTGGCCGCGGATCGACGCCAACAACCCGTCGGCGGCGCCGTCGTACGCGAGCGAGGACCGCGCGGTCGGCTTCGACTACGAGCCGGGCTCGACGTTCAAGGCGATCACGGTGGCCGGTGCGCTCCAAGACGGGACCGTCACTCCCAGCACCCTGATCGGGGTGCCACCCGTGCTTCAGGTGGCCGACCGCCAGATCCACGATGCCGAGAGCCACGGCTTCGAGACGCTCTCGGTGGCGCAGATCCTCAAGGTCTCGAGCAACATCGGCGCCGACGAGATTGGCATGCGCCTGGGGCCGGCGCGGTTCGACTACTGGGTGCACCGCTTCGGCTTCGGCGCTCCGACCGGCGTCGACCTGCCGGGTGAGGCGCCCGGCATCGTCCTTCACTCCTGGCAGTACTCGGGCTCATCGATGGGGAACCTGCCGATGGGCCAGGGCGAGTCGGTAACGCCGATCCAAATGGCGACCGCCTATGCGGCGATCGCCAATGGCGGGATTCTCCGATCGCCGCGCATCGTCGCGTCGATCGGAGGAAAGCCGGTGCCTGAACCGGTGGGGACGCGAATCATCTCGGAGACGGCGGCCGCCCAGCTGCGCAAGATGTTGCGCGGCGTGTTTGCCGACGGCGGCACCGCCTCAGGGGCCGCGATTCCCGGTTGGGACCTGGCTGGCAAGACGGGGACGGCCAACGAGGTGATCGGCGGGCGGTACTCGAGTACGGCCTACGCCGCCTCCTTCATCGGCTTCGTCCCCGCCAGCCACCCGCGGCTCCTCGTCGCCGTGATGGTCGATCGTCCCCAGGGAGCCATCTTCGGTGGCGCGGTGGCGGCGCCGGCGTTCCAGAAGATCGTCGGCTGGGCCGTGCCCTACTTCGGGATCTCGCCGCGCTAACGGGTTTCGCCGCCGCGGGAGATCAACGCATCCCGCGGGCGTAGAGCGGGAATACCGCCCGTGGTCGGCTGAGCTCGCTGACGACCGAATCCGAGCTCGCAGCGGCGCTCGCCAGGTCGAACTCCGGCTCCTGGCCGAATTCGCGCAACAGGCGGGAGCGGAAGGCTCCGTAGCGGCGGGTCGCTTCGCTGCGACGGCCACACGCCAAGCACAGCCTGATCACCTGCAGCTGCACGTCGCTGTCGAACGGGTCGAGGTAGGCGAGCACCCGGGCGTAGTCGAGCGCCCCCAGGTGCTCGTGCCGTCGCTCACAGATCGAGATCGCGGCCGTGAGCGCTGCCTCGACGGTTCCATGCAGCCGCTCGCGCTCCGCCATCGCCCAGTCCGCATAGGGCTCATCCGCCAGGAAGTCACCCCGGTAGAGCTCGAGCGCGCTCTGCAGACGCGCCAGGGCCGGCTCGTCGTCGCCGCTGCCGGCGGCCGAGAGACCGGCGAGCACCCGGTCCTCGAACTCCTGGGCGTCGATCCAGACATCCCGGCCCAGCGAGTACGCACCGCCCGAGCACTCGACCGCGGCCGACTGAGCGCCTCTCGGCCGGTCTGGCTCCAGGCGACGGCGCAGGAGGTGAACGAGATACCGGACGTTCTCAGGGCCACTCATCGCCCCCGGCCACAGCGCCTCGATGATCTCGTCCCCGGTGACCGCACGGCCCCGGTTGCAGACGAGATATCGCAGCAGCTGACCGGGCCGGTGGGCCAGCCAGGCGCGCTCGACTGTGCCGTGCTCTGTTTCGACTCGGGTCTCGCCGAGGACGTAGAGCCGAATCGCCGGCGGGGTGGCGACGGACCGGATCCCCCGCCTGGTACGCGCGGGTCGCGGTTCGGACTTCTTGGCCACGCTCACTTGCTGCTCTGACCTCCACGGCGCCCCCCAAGCGAATCCTCCGCCCGACCGCCGGTCTAGAAATACGCAAATTGCTGAAGAAACTTTGACAGCGCGTGTGGGGTGAGTCAAGTCCTCGGTTTCAAGACCGGATAACGGAGGGCTAAAGCACTGAAAGCAGGGCCAAACCGATCTGTAACGTGATTTTCAACTCTGAGACGACAATCGGTTGCTAGCCTCACCTGCGTGGGGTGCTGCTCTCATTAGGTCTGGCCGGTCCAACCGAGGGGGAGACAGCGCACTGGAAGGGCAAATGATTGAGGGCGAAGCAGACATCATGATTATCGACGCCTGCCTTGGCCTGCCCGGACAGCGGGCGGTCGGCTCATGGCCAATGTGGAGCGCCGCCGAGCGACAGATGGCGCTTGGCCGTGTTATGGGGGTTGGATGACGGCAGGGCGTCCACTAGCCAACCTGTCTGCGGCGCGGCCGCAGGCGCCGAGAGCTCCGCAGCCGATCGTCCCGCTCACCAAGCTCGACAACTCGCGGCCCGAGTTGCTCTCGGAGCTGATGCGGAGCGTCCGGGAAGTCGCCGAGCGGGCGGCCTTCACGCTGGGCGAGGAGGTCGAGGCGTTCGAGTCCGAGTTCGCGTCGTTCTGCGGAGCCGCCCACGCCGTCGCGGTCTCATCCGGCACCGAAGCTCTGGGGCTCGTGCTGCGGGCCCTCGGCGTCGGGGTGGGGGATGAGGTGATCGTTCCGGCGAACTCGTTCATCGCCACTGCCGAGGCGGTCAGCTGGCCGGGCGCCCGCCCGCGCTTCGCCGATGTCGATCCCGCGACCGCGCTGATGACGGCCGCGACGATCGAGTCGGCCCTCGGCCCCCAGGTGAGAGCGGTGATCCCGGTCCATCTCTACGGGCGGACGCTCGAACTCGACCCGATCGTGGCCCTGGCCCGGGAACGCGGCCTTCATGTGATCGAGGACGCCGCCCAGGCACACGGCGCTGTCTACCGCGGCAACCGGGTTGGGTCACTGGCCGACTGCGCTTGCTTCAGCTTCTACCCGTCGAAGAATCTCGGCGGGTGGGGCGATGGCGGCGCGGTGGTCACGGGCGACGCCGAGCTGGCCTCCCGGGTGCGGCTGCTGCGCTCGCACGGCGAGCGTTCGCGCTACGAGCACGAGGTGGTGGGAACCACCGCCCGGCTCGACGGGCTGCAGGCCGCGGTGCTGCGGGTGAAGCTCCGCCAGCTGGATGAAGACAACCGGGCCAGGCGCGCAATCGCCCACCGGCTCGACGCCGCCCTGGCGGGCACGGTGGGGACACCACGACCCCCGGAACCCGGCCACGATCACGTCTACCACCAGTACGTCGTGCACCACAAGTTGCGCGATGAACTGCGCGAGCACCTTTATATACGCGGGGTGGCGACCGCGATCCACTATCCCGTTCCCATCCATCGCACCGCGGCGTACCGCAACGAGCACGACGCGCGGCTGCCGGTCACGGAGCGGCTGGCGGACACGATCTGCTCGCTGCCCATGTATCCCGACGATGACCCCGCGCGAGCTAGACGTGGTGGTCGAGGCGTGCACGAGCTTTGCGTCCGAGAGGGGGGTTTCGATCCTGTCGGCTGAACCGACACCGTTGCCATCACCTTCGGGGTCGTCGGTCTCGGCTACTGGGGACCGAACATCCTGCGCGTGCTCTACGAGCTCGAGGACGTCGAGGTCAAGTGGATCTGCGACAGCGACGAAGATCGGCTTCGGCGCTTCGCCGACCGCTACCCCCGCGTGAGTGCGACGAGCGAGATTTCGACGTGCTCCGACGACGACGAGGTCGACTGCGTGGCGATCGCTACCCCTGTCCACGCCACTACGGACTGGCATCGCAGAGCCTGCAAGCCGGCAAGCACACTTTTGTGGAGAAGCCGCTGGCCCGCTCGACGCGAGGCCGCCGAGACGCTCGTCGAGCTGGCCGACGAGCTTCGGTCGAGCTGATGTGCGGCCACACGTTCCTCTACAGCCCGCCGGTGCGCACGGTCAAGCAGATGCTCGACGAACGCGCGCTCGGCGAGGTGTTCTTCGTCTCCTCCAGCCGCGTCAACCTAGGGCTGCACCAGCGCGACGTCAGCGTCGTGTGGGACCTCGGTCCGCACGACTTCTCGATCCTCCTGCATTGGTTCGGGGAACGCCCGGTGTCGGTCCGGGCGGTGGGCCGAGACTCGATCGTGCGCGGGATCCACGACGTCGCGTTCGTCACGCTGACCTTCGCCTCCGGCCTGGTCGCGAGCGTCGAGCTCAGCTGGCTGGCGCCCGAGCAAGCTGCGCCGGACGGTGATCGTCGGCAGCGAGAAGATGGTCGTCTACGAGGACGGCACACCGGAGCCGATCCGGGTGTTCGATCACGGCGTCGTCTATCGCGATCCCGAGACGTTCGGCGAGTACCACCTGTCCTACCGGACGGGAGACATCGTCTCGCCGAAGCTCGACGGCTATGAGCCGCTGAGCCTCAGCTCGCCGATTTCGCCGCAGCCGCGCGGGGAGAGCTGTCCCTACGAGAGCAGACGCTTCTGGCCCGTGACGTCGTGCTTGTGACGGCGGCGGCCGATCGCTCGCTGCGCTCCGGCGGCTGCGAGGTCTCGCTGGCCAGCGAGGCAGCGACCGGGGTGGGGAGGCCCTTCCGGTTCGATGACCTACACCTCGACAACATGGCGCGGCTCCGCAAGCGGTGCACTGGGCCGGGCAGGCCACCTGATCTCGCTGCCGGTAGCCGGCGGCCAGAGCCAGCGTGACCGGCAGATCCGACGCCTGCTGATGGCCAGTGACGTGATCGCGTTGACGATCGGCTTGCTGGTTCTCGGCCTCACCTCCACGCGCCCTGCCCTCGGCGAGGCGTTCCTCCTGGGGCTGCCGACGCTGCCGGCCTGGCTCTTGGTTTTCGGGGCCTATGGCCTCTACCGGCGCGATCAGACCCGTATCGGCCACACCACGGTCGACGACGTCCCGTGGCTGTTTCACGCGATGACCCTGGGCTGTCTTCTGATGTGGGTGTATTACCGCTGGCTGCCCGGCGACGATCACTTCGGGAAGATTCTGGCCTTCGGCCTCGCCTGTGCCGGGTCGGTGCTGGCGCTGCGGAGCCTGGCCCGCCGGTTCGGGGCACGCCTCGTTGTCCCCGAGCGGCTGCTTCTGGTGGGCGGCGACGACGAGGAGATGCAGCTGCTCGCGGGCAAGCTCAAGAGCCATCCCGGCTACGGCGTGGAACTCATCGGCGAAGCCACGACGCTGGGGCCGGAGACCGACCTCGACCTCGCCCACCTTGCCCATGATCACGGCCTCGACCGGATCGTCGTCTCACAGGCTCACGTCGACGAGTCGGCGCTGCTCGAGCTCCTGCGAGAGTGCAAGAAGTTCGCGATCAAGGTGAGCGTGCTGCCACGGCTCTCAGACGTCATGGGCCCCTCGGTGGAGGTCGACGAGGTCGCCGGGCTGACGCTGATTGGGATAACGCCGCCGATCCTCTCGTCCTCTGCCCGGGCTGCCAAGCGAGGGCTCGACATCGTCGGCGCCACGATCCTCCTGGTTCTCACGGCGCCCGTGATGGCGCTCATCGCCCTGGCGATCAAGCTCGACTCTTCAGGCCCGGTGCTGTTCCGCCAGCAGCGGGTCGGTCACCGCGGTGAGCTGTTCGAGATGCTGAAGTTCAGGACGATGGTGCCCGACGCCGAGCAGCGGCGGGGGTCGCTGATATCCCAGAGCCTCGATCCCGGCTGGCTGCACCTCGAAGAGGACCCGCGGATCACGCGGATCGGGCGCATGCTGCGTAGGCGGAGCCTCGACGAGCTGCCGCAGCTGTGGAATGTGCTGCGCGGTCAGATGAGCCTGGTCGGTCCTCGACCGCTGATCCCCTCTGAGGACGCGAGCCTCGTCGGTTGGGCACGCACGCGACTCGACCTGGTTCCCGGGCTGTCCGGGCTGTGGCAGGTCCTGGGGCGGACGAGCATTCCGTTCCAGGAGATGATCAAGCTCGACTATCTCTACGTGACCAATTGGTCGCTGTGGGGCGATATTCGCCTGATCCTGCGGACGGTCCCCGCAGTGATCATGCGCCGCGGCGCGAACTAGCCGTGATCAGGCGAGCTGGCTCGCCTCTGAGCGTGCTCATGCTGCTCGAGAACCAGCCTTACCCCGCCGACGTTCGTGTCCGAAGCGAGGCCGAGGCGCTGGCACGGCTGGGGCATCGGGTCAAGGTGATCGCCCCGCGCGCCGACGGCGAGGCCGCTCGCCACACGCTGCATGGTGTCGCGGTCTCGCGCTACCGCCTCCCGCGCGAGCGGCCGGGGCCGCTCGGAATGCTCGCGGAATACGTGGCGGCGAATCTTCAGCTGCATGTGCGCACGGTGCTCGAGCTGGTGCGCGGCGTCGACGTGCTGCACATCCACAACCCTCCTGACACCCTGTTCCTGCTCGCCTGGTTCGCGCGCCTGCGGGGCGCGCGCGTGGTGTTCGACCACCACGACCTGACCCCAGAGCTGTTCTCGGTCAAGTTCGGCGGCCGGCCACGGATCGCGCTGCGAACGCTGCACGCCCTGGAGCGGATGACCTTCCGCTCGGCCAGCCACGTGCTGGCGGCCAACGAGTCACACCGCGCCGTCGCGATCGAACGCGGAGGGGTGGACCCGGGATCGGTCACGGTAGTGCGCAACGGCCCGGCCGCAGTGACCTTGCACGGAAACGACACGCGACCCGGCCAGCTCGACGATCCGAGGCTGATGTTCGTGGGTTCGATGGCTATCCAGGACGGGGTCCTCGAGCTTGCCGACATCGTGCTGGAGCTCGAGCAGCGGCATGGTCTGCGGGCGACGCTGACGGTGGTGGGCGATGGTCCGGTGCGCCCGGAGGTGGAGGCTCGGTGCCGGCGGGCCGGCCTGAGCGATCGCGTGCGGTTCACAGGCCGCGTGGCCCCGGAACGGGTTCCCTCGCTGCTGGCGCAAGCCGACGTATGCCTCGACCCGGCCCCCTGCAACGCGCTCAACCACCGCTCGACGATGGTGAAGATCGCCGAGTACATGGCGGCGGGACGCCCGGTGGTCGCCTACAGCCTGCACGAGACCGAGCGGACGACGGAGGGCGACGCCCTCCTGGCCCCGTGCGGAGACAGGGCGGCGTTCGTCGACTGCGTGGCACGGCTGTCGCGGGACGAGGACCTGCGCTCAGATCTCTCCCGGCGAGGCCTCGCGCGGGCCGCGCAGCTCACCTGGCAGCACTCCGAACGGGCGCTGGTGAGCGCCTACGCGCGGCTGTGAGCTCTCCGCAGCGGCTCGGCGTCGTGGTGCTCAGCTACGGGTCGAGCAATGAGCAAGATGGACTCGTCGAGAACCTGATCGAGACAGGCGTGCCGCCCTCCCAGATCGTCGTGGTCCACAATCCCGACGGGACCGCGGCCGGCGCCCGGCCAGATGTGAGGCGAGGTGTCGACGTCGAGCTGATGGAGCGCAACCTCGGCTACGGATGCGCGATGAACACCGGGATCGAGCGCTGGCTGGGAACGGATGCGGAGCTGGTGCTGCTCGCGACCCACGACGTCCGGTTCGAGCGCGGAGCACTCGCCGAGTTGCTCCGGGCCGCTGATAGCCATCCAGAGTTCGGGGTCATCGGTCCGACGCTGATCGATTCGGCCACCGGCCGACCGTTCTCGCTCGGTGGGATCGAGATGGAAGACAACATCGTCGGGCACCGGCTCATCGTGCCCGACGCCGGCGACACGATCGCCGAGTGTGCCTGGGTCGACGGCTCAGCCGTGCTCTTGCGGGCCAGCACCTGTCGCGACGTCGGGCCGATCGAGACCCGGTTCTTCATGTATTTCGAGGAGCCGGACTACGGCATGCGAGCCCGGCAGGCCGGCTGGCGCGTCGGAGTCGCCCTGAAGGCTCGGGCGCTGACCGCGCCGGGCCTCACCAAGCGGCCCTTCGCCTACGGTTACTTCTTCTCCCGCAACGGCCTGCTCTACGCATGGCGACGCGGGGGCCGCCGGCGCGTCGCGCGCGCGATTCGCAGTCAGCTGCGAATGAGCTGGTGGCTGTTTGCCAAGCCCTACAACCGACGCTTCTACTATTCGGGCTTCGTGCGGACGGGCTGGCCCAAGGCAGCGGGAATCTGGCTGGGCCTGCTCAGCGCGGCCCGTGGCCGCTGGGGCCCACCCCCGCCCCTCGTCCGGCGACTCAGCGACATCTCCGGAATCTGACTTGGCACTTATGACAGCCATCGATACACCCCACGGAAGCTCCGCCTGGGATTCTTGCGGCGACATCGATCCCCGTTCCCTGCGCATCGCGGTCGTCCAGCACCATGACCCGGAGGATCCTGCCGCATCATCCGGACGGGCAAGCCTGCTGATCGCGGCTCTACGCAACCTCGGAGTGGCGGTGTATCCCGTTTCTGGTGCTCCCCCGCCGGCGGTGGCCACCGCGTTGGCCGGCGTAACCGTCGCTCGCTGGATGCTCACCGGAGCGAGGGTGACCGGCCCTCCGTACCAGCGGCGCGAGCTCGCCGAGCTCGCGACGGAGTCATCGGTGGTCCTGGGACGGCTCGCGAAGAGCCGTCTGGCACGCCAGCAGCCGGTAGACGCGGCGATTGTCGTGGCAGCGTCTCAGCTCGGTCCGCTTCGTGGTGTGCCCTACGCAACCTACGACGACATGACCGTGCAGCAGGCGGTCCGCCATCCCGCTTGGGTCGTGAGCAGGCTGCCCAAGCGTGATCTCGACGCCCGCAGGCAACTGCAGGAGAGACAGTTTCAAGCCGCACGGGTGGTCTGCACGAACACCTGGTGGGCCCGTGATTCAGTGGTAGAGGACTACGGCGTCGACCCGGCCAAGGTTCACGTGGTCGGCTTCGGCGGGCGTCAGCGCGACGGTGCGGATGGAAGCGGCCATGCTCGCACCGCAGCCCCCCGTTTTCTTTATACAGGGCTTGACTGGGCGCGGAAGAATGGCGAGGTCATCCTCCAGGCGTTCGGAGTGGTCCGACGCGAGCATCCGGAGGCCATGCTCGACATCGTGGGTCACCCTGAACGAATCGATCACCCGGGCGTCCGCTGGCACGGCTTCCTTGGGCTTGCCGATTCACGGCAGCAGCATCGCCTCAAGGAGCTGTTCAGCGCCGCTACCTGCTTTCTGATGCCCTCTGAAGTCGAGCCCGCCGGCAAGGCGGTGCTGGAGGCCGCCAGTTGCGGTGTGCCCTCGATCGTGACATCCGTCGGCGGGGCGACTGAGGCAGTGGGCGAGGGCGGCCTCACCGTTGAGCCCGGCGACCCGGCGGCACTCGCGCAAGCGATGCTGAGGATGTGTGACCTCGAGTTCGCGGCCCGTCTAGGAGAGCTCGCGCGCCGTCACGTGAAGCAATTCACCTGGGAGCTGACAGCCCGCAGGATCTTGAGTGCGTTAGGGCTCGGACCGGCGATGGACGAGCTGCCGCGGGTCATGCCCGAGACGGTGGAGTCGGCGCAGTGACGGCGTCCTCGGACACAAAGGAGACTCGCGCCACCCCGATCGACGATCCCGCGACGCAGGCGGGCACGGACAGGCCAGGCGTGCAGCGCAAGCTTCGGCTCGCCGTCGTCCACGCCAGCGATCCGGAGAATCCCACCTCCTATTCCGGGCTCCCGACACACCTGATCGGCGCATTCCGTCAGCTTGGCGCCGAAGTGGTTCCAGTGGCGGGTGCTCCTTCGGCGCGGGTTGGCAAGGCGCTGGCCGGGGTGACGGTCAGCCGGTGGCTGCTGACCGGAGCCGGTGTGACGGGTCGCCCTTACCAGCGGCGTGAGCTGGCTGAGCTGGCCACCGAGTTCTCGCTGGCGGAGGCGCGCGTAGCGCGGCGACGCCTTGGGCGCTCTACGGTCGACGCAGCTGTGGTCGTGGCGGCCTCGGAGCTCGGTCCGATTCCGGGTGTGCCGTATGTGGCGTACGAGGACATGACGGTACGCCAGGCGGCTCGTTATCCGGCTTGGCTGATCAGCCGCCTGCCCGAGCGGGATCTCGCCCTGCGGGCACGCCTTCAGGAGCGCCAGTTCCAGCAGGCCAGGGCTATCTGCACCAACACCTGGTGGGCAAGAGACTCTGTTGTGAACGACTATGGCATCGACCCCGAGCGCGTTCACGTGGTCGGCTTCGGCGGCCGTCATCGGCGAATGCCGCAGGACGCGGCGCGCTCCCGGGCAAACGCCCCCCGGTTCCTGTACGCGGGGCGCGACTGGGCGCGCAAGAACGGGGATGTGATCCTGGGCGCCTTCGAGCTGCTGCACAGCGAGCATCCGGAGGCCAGGCTCGACATCGTCGGCCACCATCAGCCAATCGATCGGCCCGGCGTCAACTCGCACGGTTTCCTGGCCCTCGGCGATCCGCGGCAGCAGCGGCGGCTTGATGAGCTCTTCGCCAGCGCGACGTGCTTCCTGATGCCCTCCGAGGTCGAACCGTCCGGTCTCTCGCTGGTCGAGGCGGGCAGCTGTGGGTTGCCCTCGATCGTGACCACCGAAGGAGGGGCGGCCGAGGTGGTGGGTGAGGGAGGCATCGCCGTGCGTCCCGGCGACGCTGTGGCGCTCGCGGAGGCGATGCGGCGGATGTGTGATCTGGGACTCGCCTCGCGGCTGGGCGAGCTGGCGCGCCGGCACGTGCTCCAGTTCACCTGGGAGCTGACGGCGAGGCGGATCCTGAGCGCGCTCGGATTCGGGGAGCCGGTCGGCGATTTGCCACGCGTATGCCCCCCCGAGCATGTCGTCCCGCGACGATGACCGACAGTGCCTATTCAGCCGACTTCTTCCGCGCCTTCGAGGCCGGGTCGTCTGGTTCGGCGGCGCAGATCGTGCCGATCGTGGTCGATCTCGTGCGGCCCCGCAGCGCCGTTGATGTGGGATGCGGGATTGGGACCTGGGCAAAGGCGCTGGGCGACGCTGGGGTCTCAGAGGTCGTCGGCATCGATGGGCCTTACGTCCCGCGCGACGAGCTGCTGATTGCGCCCGACACGTTCGTCGCGGCCGACCTCAATCGGCCATTGCCGCTCGGTCGTGAATTCGACCTGGCTCTCTGCCTCGAGGTCGGCGAGCACCTGCCGCCGCCAATTGCGAGCCGGCTCGTGGAGCACCTGACCGAGTTGGCGCCCGCTGTCCTGTTCTCGGCGGCGATCCCCTTTCAGGGCGGCAACCATCACGTCAACGAGCGCTGGCCGAGCTACTGGGCGTCCCTGTTCGCCGCCCGCGGCTACGCGGCCTACGACGTCGTCAGGCCCCGCGTCTGGAGCTCGGCGGAGGTTGAGCCCTGGTACGCCCAGAACACCCTGCTCTATCTGCGAGCGGGACACGAGCTTGCGCAGCGGCTCACTCCGGCCGATCCTGGTTCCTCGCTGTTCGATGTCGTACACCCAGCGCTCTACACCGCCCAGCACGAGCAGCGGTCGACGGTGGGCCAGGAGGGGCGCCGGCGCCTGCCGCGGCCGCTGAGCGCACTGGGGAGGCGCCGGTGAGCGGCACCGGTACCGACACCGCGCTCGACACCTCCTCGGCAGCCACCGCCGCTGACGCCGACGCCGTCTCCGACGTCTACGAGGAGGCGCTCGATTCCGGCGAGATCAAGCGCCGTGCCGCGGGCGGCGCCGTGCTCGTCGCGCTGCGTAGCGGAGGCATCCAGGCCCTTGCCTTCGGCGCCAACATAGTCCTCGCCAGGCTGCTCGCCCCGCATGCCTTCGGACTGATCGCGGTCGGCTACACGGTCGTCTCGTTAGGTGACCTGATGGCCACCAGCGGGGCCGCGGCGGCCCTGATCCGGAGCCCAACTACACCCCAGGTGGCCGATCTGCGAGCCGTGATGGGATTTCAGCTCACGCTGACCGCCGTGCTCACGGCCGGCGTGATAGCGGTGGGGCTCCAGTTCGGGGAGGCCGGACGCCTGGCGGCGCTGATGGCGGCTGCCCTGCCGTTGCTGTCACTGCGCTCGCCGCCGGCGGTGATGCTCGAGCGGGCCCTTGCCTATCGCAAGCTGATCTGGGTCGAGATCACCGAGAACGTCGTCTACTACGGGTGGGCGATCGCCACGGTCGTCGCGGGGCTCGGTGTCTGGGGGCTGGCCACCGGCGTGCTCGTCCGCATCGCGGCGGGGACGGTGGTGATGAACTCGATCGGGCCGGTGCGCTGGCTGCGACCGTCATGGTCGTGGTCCCAGCTTCGTCCCTTCCTCGGCTTTGGCGCGCGCTCGCAGGTGACGGCGGCGCTCAACTTCACCCGCGACCAGCTCATCAACGTCGCCATCGCCGCCGAGTCGAGCTTCTCGACGGTCGGCCTGTGGTCACTGGCCAACCGTGCGCTCCAGGTCCCGATGCTGCTCTTCGACGCGCTGTGGCGGGTCACTTTCCCGGCGATGACCCGGCTGATGGCGATTGGCGAGAACACGCGGACGCTCATCGAGCGAAGCATGGGCATGGTCGCCACGGTCGGGACCGCACCGCTGTGCGCCTTGGCAAGCTGCGCTCCGGCACTCGTGCCGTCTGTTTTCGGCTCGCGCTGGGCGAGCGCAGCGGACGCGCTGCCCCCCGCCTGCCTCGGCTTCATGATCGTCGGGCCGATCTCGGTGGCCTGCAGCGGGTTTCTCGCCGCCCATGGCGATGCAAAGACGATCCTGCGGGGCGCGCTTCTCCACACGATCGCCCAGTTCGCGGTGGCGATGTCGCTCCTTCCTGTCTTGCACCTGTGGGGCGTAGGCCTCGGCGTGCTGGCCGCGTGTCTGGTCGAGGCCATAGTCCTGGGTCGACGCTCCGCCACGGTAACCGGAGCACGGATCATCAGCCACATCGCCGGCCCGATCGTGGCCGGGGTTCTCGCGGGAGCGGCCGGATGGTGGTTTGCCAGCTCGATGGCGCACACGATCCCGGTTGGGATGGCCGCTGGAGCCCTGACCATCGTGCTGTACGGACTGATCCTGTCGGCGGTGCCGAAGAACCTCCTGCGGCCGAGCCTGCGCACGATGCGCGAGGCGATGGGGGCGGCCAGGTGAGCGCGAGACGCCCCGCTGCATCCGGCAGCGATGGTGGGCCGCTGCGCGTGGCGATGTTCCCCGATCTGATCAGCAGCGACCCTTACAGCGACCTGCTCGACGCCGCACTCCGAGACCGCGGGATCGAGGTGGAGCGACACCGCGACCTAGATCCGCGCTGGGTCAAGAACCGGGTGGGCGAGGTCGACACGGTGCACCTGCATTGGGTCGAGTTCCTGTTCTGGCCCGGAGGCCGCAGCCGCCTTTATCGCCTGGCCAGCATGTGGACCCAAGCCATGCGCCTGATCAGGGCGCTTGCGCTTCTGCGCGCCTCGAAGGTGCAGATCCTGTGGACCGTCCACCATCCCATCCCGCGGGAGTCGCCCTACCCACGCGTGCACCGCCTCGTCCAGCGCGCGATCGTCCGGTTCGCGGATGCGCTAGTTGTTCATTCCGAGCACGCCACGGCGCGTGCCCGTCAGATGGCGTCTGACACGCCCGTGTATGTGGTCCCTCATGGGGGTTACCGCGGTGTATATCCGCCCGCGCACGAGAGTCGGGCGCAGACGCGCCGACGCCTGGGGCTGGAACCGCACGCGTTCGTGTACCTGATATTCGGGACGGTTCGCGATTACAAGCGCGTGCCGGATGCGATCCGCGCATTCCGGTCGTTCCAGGACCCCGGCGCGCAGCTGCTCGTGGCGGGCGCCGCTGCGGGCACGCCGCGGAGGGAGACCGAGGAGGCCGCGCGTGGTGATGGGCGGGTCAGGCTCGAGCTCCGGAGCATTCCTGATGGTGAGGTGGCGGCTCTGTTCTGCGCCGCCGATGCCCTGATCCTCAATTACGCGGAGGTCTTCTCGAGCGGTGCGCTCCTGCTCTCGCTGGCCTTCGGCCTGCCGGTGATCGCTCCGTGGCAAGGAAGCGCCGTTGAGCTCGCCCCGCCTCCCGCGACGGTTCCGTTTGGCGAGGGCGAACTCGGACGGGCCTTGGCTGAGGCGCAGTCTGACCCCACCGGCCGGCGTCAAGCCGCCGTCGCGGTGGGCGAGACCGCGAGCTGGGAGCGGAGCGCGGGACTGCTCGAGTCGATCTATCGCGGCTCGCTGGAGGTCAAGCCTGCCGGGGGATCCGTGTTCGTCGAGAATGGTGCGCCGGGACACGTAAGGGCCGTGGTGAGCGAATGAGCGCACGGCCAGCGGTCGACGTCGTCGTGCCCTTCTACGGCCCCAGGCATCGGCTGGTCGAGGTGCTGGGGCGGCTTGATCTGCTCAATCTCGGTCCTGATGACACGCTCACGGTGGTCGACAACCGGCCGGCAGGCGCCGCTGGTCGGGTCGAGGATCCGCGCGTTCTGCGCGCACCGCAGGTACAGAGCGCGCCCTTCAGCCGCAACGCCGGCGCGTTCCACGGCAGCCGAGAGTGGATTGTCTTCATCGACGCCGACGTCGTCCCCGCATCGGATGTCGTAGAGCAGTACTTCGCCCACGGCCCGCCGGCCGACGACGTGGCGGTGTTGGCCGGGGCGATCCACGACCAGGAACCTCCAGCAGGGACTCCTCATCCCGCGGCAGCCCGCTACATGTTCCTGCGCAAGGTGATGTCGCAGCACTTCACCAAGGCCCAGCTCGGGCCGTTCGCCAAGACCGCCAACGCCGCCTTTCGGAGGTCAGCCTTCGAGGCGGTCGGCGGATTTCAGACCAACCTGTTCTGCGGCGAGGACGTCGACATCTGCTACCGCCTGGCCGAAGCCGGGTGGCGGCTCGAGTTCCGGGAGGAGCCGGTCGTCGATCACATCGGGCGCGAAAGCGTGCCCGCTCTCCTACGCCAGTGGGCCAAGCACGGTACCTCCGTCGAATGGCTGGACAAGGAGTACCCCGGCTTCAGCCCGCCGTTCACCTGGCGTTCGCTGGTCGTCTCGGTCATCCGAGGTGCGGTCAAGGGGGCATGGGCGGAGCTGCGCGGCGACCATGACAGGGCGCTGATCGAGGTTCTCGACCCGCTTACCGCGCTGGCCTTCCACCTCGGCCGCCTGCGTTCGAACTACGTCCAGACCGCGGCCGAGCTCGCGCTCCAGGAGCCCGAGCCGATAGTGGACGCCGAGCCGCTGCCGGTGTCGGTCGTGATCCCGGTGTTCAATCGCGCGGAGAGGCTCGAGCAGGCGCTGGCCAGCGTGGCCGGTCAGCGCCGGCCGCCGGCCCAGACGATCGTCGTCGACGACGGCTCGAGTGACTCCAGCGCGGGGGTGGCCGAGCGCGGCGGCGCCCAGGTGGTCAGGCACGAAACCAACCAGGGCCAGGCGAGGGCCCGCAACAGCGGCGTGGCGGCTGCCACTCAACCCTGGGTGGCGTTCCTCGACTCCGATGACGAGTGGCTGCCGGGCCACCTCGAGCACCTTTGGGAGCTCCGGCATCGCGCCCAGTTCGTGGCCTCGTCCTCGATCAACTGCCGGCCGGATCCCTCACGCGACCGCATCGCAGGCCCTCTGACGCGCGAGCCCACCCTGTTGCGCGAGCCGTGGCGGCTTGTCCATCCGCTCAATTTCGTGACGATGAGCACCGTGATGACGCGGCGCGATGCGCTCGTCGAGCTCGGCGGATTCCGCCCGTATGGTCAGCCGGCGGAAGACCTCGACATGTGGCTGCGACTGCTGAAGCTGGGACCGGCGCGAGTCTCACCGCGAGTCACTGTCGTTTACCACGTGCACGGCGAGCAGCTGACCGGCGACATGCCTCGTCTCCGCGGCGCGCACCTGTCGGTCGCCGGCGTCTTCGACGACCAATGGCCGGCGTCGCTCATCAGCCGGCAGCAGGGCGCGCACAAGTGGGACGAGATGCGCGACGCCCTCGAAGCGCGCAAGCCATCGACCGCTCTGCGCACCGGGATGGCGATCCTCGCTTCGCCGAGGCGCTGTCACGGCGTGCTCGAGCTGCTCGCATGGCGATTCCGGGCCAGGCGAGCCACGGCACGAGTCCGCCGCGACGGCGGTCCCTCGGTGGCACTTCTTGTCAGCTCGGCACGCCGGGACGAGCTTCCGGGCAGGTTGGTGTGGCGAGAGCGCCAAGACCTTCGCCGCCGGCGCGGCCCTCTCCTCTACCTCCGGCTGGCACGCCGCCCGGCTGGAGTGGCAGTCACCGATTCCCGTCTCCGATCACGGGTGGCCCGGATCCTCGCGATGCCGGTCCTGAGCATCGCCGGCGACGAGCGGCCTGAGGACCGCTCGGGCGACAGCGCCCGAGTCCACGTCCTGCGCGAAACGGAGCTCGCTTCGTGAGGATCGCGATCGTGGTTCCGTTTCTGGACGAGGAGACCTACCTCCCGCTGTTTCTCGAATCGATCGTGCGCCAGCGGCGACTGCCGGACCAGATGGTGCTCGTGGACGACGGCTCGCGCGACGGCTCGCGCGCCGTAGCCGAGCGATTCGCAGCTCAGCACGAGTGGCTGACGGTGCTCTCGCGGCCGGCGCGTCCCGCGGCGCTGGACCGGTTGGGGGAGGCCGCTGAGCTCCGCGCCTTCCAATGGGGTGTCGAACATCTCGATCCAGGCTGGGAGGTGCTCGCCAAGCTCGACGCCGACCTCGAGCTCGGGCCGGAGACAGTCGGCGAGGTCGAGCACGCGTTCGAACAGGACCCCAAGCTTGGCATCACGGGGCCTTTCCTCAGCATCCGGGACGGCGACAAAGCCATCCGCCGCGAGCGCTGCCCCATCCACCACGTCCGCGGCGCCACCAAGTTCTATCGTCGCTCGTGCTGGGAGCAGATCGCGCCGCTCCCGGCCATCCTGGGGTGGGACACGATCGACGAGGTCGCAGCCCGCCGCCATGGATGGCGAACCGCGAGCTTCGGGCCCAGCGGCGGTGATGGTCTCCATCTGCGGCCAACCGGCGCGGTCGATGGCCAACTGCGAGCCTACCGGCGCTGGGGCGAATGCGCCTATGCGATTGGAGACCATCCGCTTTGGCTGGCGCTCGGAACCGTTCAGCGGGCGACCCGGCGGCCGTGGCTGCTCGGCGGCGGCGCATACATGGCAGGTTGGTGGTCAGCCCGGCGGCGCCGCGCGCCCAGGGCGTCGCCCGAGCTGCGGGCCTACGTCCGCCGCGAGCAACTTTCGCGGCTTCGCGGTGTCCTTTTAGGTAGCCAAAAGGCGACGGCCCGACACTCGGGAGAATCCAGTCTCGCTAATCTCTGAGAATCCAGGCCCGATAATCTGTAAGATAGTATTTCGCAGGCAGAGATGGGGGACTGACTAGCCGCCGGCTCGGCGCGGCGGCTCTCGATCACTGCACCGCTCACTGTTCATGGAGCCCATGGAGACCTACACCGAACCAAGAGAGCACGACCGCAGTCCTGACATCATGCCTCCGTCCTACGAGGGTGAGCGGTGGGTCCCGCCGCGCCCGGCCGTCATCGAGGCGCTGCTGCGCAACTGGCTGCTCGTGGTCCTCCCGGCCGTCGTGTTGGCCGCGGTCGGCGTGGCCATCGCGTTCTCGCGTCCAGCGACCTACACCTCCGAAGCCCAGCTCTCGGTCGGGAAGGCCAATCCAACCTCGCCGGCATTCGGCGGCTTCGTCCCGGCGGCGGCGAGCCTGGCTGCTGTCTACAGCCGGGCTGTCGGGGTCCCGGGCGTGGTCAACGGGGTGGCCTCCCAGCTCCATGTGTCACCCGGCGTCATCTCGGCTCGGCTGTCGGCCACCCCGATCCAGGACAGCCCGATCATCCGCGTCATCGGCAAAGCCCCGGATGCCTCGACCGCCGAGGCGATCGCCAACGCCGGTGCGGCTCAACTCACCAACTATGTGACGAATTTCAACCGCAGCAATCCCGACGCGACTCGCCTCCTGGGGGAGTACCAGGGCGTGGCCCGCCACAAGGCCACCGTCGACTCGCAGTTGGCCAACCTCAAGCGCGCTCAGAGCAGCAATCCAGGCAACGCCGGGATCAACAACCTCGTCGCGACTGACAGCGCCGTGAGCAGCGCTCTCGGCGTGCGTCTTCAGGCCATCAGCGCTGCCTACAACGCGTCGCTCTCCGGCCAGGCGGCTACAGACGTGCTGTCTCCGCTGAGCAGCGCGAAGTCGGCCACCAGCAATCGCTCCTCCCAGGCCCAGACGCTGGGCGGCATCGGGCTTCTCGCGGGGCTCGTAATCGGCGTGGCACTCGCTATGTGGCGTGCCAACCGGCTGTTGCGCCGGCGCCTGCTCGGCTAACCGGTGGCGAGCGCGCTGAGCACGCGCCGGTGGTTGTGGGTTCCCGCCGTGCTGGTGGCGCTTGCGGCTGGCGCCGTGGCCGTCGCACTCAACGGCCAGCACCTGCTTCACCCTTTCGAGTACGGATGCGGTGTCCTGGTCGTGATCGGCGTGGGGCTGCTCGTCTGGTACGTCGATCCGGCCTGGACCGTCTCCGCCGCCGTCGTGCTCACCGTGTTCTCTGGCAACTGGCAGAACATGGGGCTACCTGGGTTTCCCTTCCTCCCCGACCGCCTCCTGCTGGCCGGCGGCCTTATCGCCCTCCTGCTGAGGGCGCCTGGAGCACGTGACCGCCCGGAGTTCCAGCGTCGTGGGCTGCACTGGCTGCTCGCGCTAGCCAGCACGTTCGCGGTGGCCGACGCGCTTGCCGCGCACACGCTGACCACCAACGAGGGATTCTTCAAGTTGCTTGACCGCTTCGGGCTGGTCCCGTTTCTCGTCTTCTCCCTGGCACCGCTCATCTATCGCACCGACCGCCAGCGGCGGATTCTGCTCGGGTTCATGGTCGGCCTGGGGGCATATCTCGGGCTCATGGCGCTGTTCGAGACGACTGGACCGAAGTTCCTCGTGATCCCGCACTACCTGTCCAATCCCAACCTGGGGCTCAGCGAGCAGAACTCGCAGGGCGTGCCGATCGACCGGGCTCGAGGGCCATTCCTCGATGCAATCTCGAACGGCTTGGCGCTGTTCGGCTGCGGCGTGGCGGCCGCCGTGGCGCTGACCATCTGGCGCCGGCTGTCGGCGCGGGTCCTCGCCACGGTCGTGGTGGTCCTCTCGCTGCTCGGCTGCGTGTTCACGCTCCAGCGGACCGTGTGGCTGGCGGCCGTGGTCGGCGTCCTCGCCGCGATGGTGTGGAACGCTCGCCTGCGCCGCTACGTGATCCCAACCCTCGTCTTGGGCGCGGCCGTGACGGCCCTTGCGCTGGTCTTCATTCCCGGGCTCAGCCAGCGGGCGAGCACGCGGCTTAACGATCAGTGGACGGTCTGGGATCGCCAGAACCTCACGGCAGCTGGGGTGCGCATGCTCGGGACGCGGCCGCTGCTCGGCTTCGGATGGGACCGCTTCCATGCCGACGAGGCGCCTTATCTGATCCAGCCCTCCACCTACCCCCTGACCGCGCACGGCAACTTCATCCACAACACCTTCCTGTCCAACGCCGTCGAGCTTGGGATGGTTGGCGCCCTGCTCTGGCTGGTCGCGATGCTGGGCGCGTTGCTGTCCCCGTTGCGGCGGGGACCACCCATCTGGAGCACGTCGCTCGTGGCGCTCGTCGCCTTCTGGGCGATCACCGCATGGCTGTATCCGCTTCCCGGGCCGTTCCCCACCATGTTCGTTCTGCTCTGGGCAGGCGTGGTGGACGCGATCGGACGAGAGCCGGCGTATGCCTTGGCGAGCGCCGGGCGCCGACGTCGCTGGTCGTCCGGGCTGGCTCCCACCTACCCGCCCCCGCATCTGCAGCCGGGATAGCTGGCGGCTCGGCCGCGGTGGCGTCTGCCGGTGACTGGCAAACGATGATCAAGGTCGCTGTCGTGGGTGCTGGGCGGATCGCCCAGCACCACCTCGCGTGCCTTCGGGCCCTGCCGAGCGCCGAGCCAGCCGCCGTATGCGACCGCTCCGGGGCACTGGCGAGCATCGCCGCCGAGCGTTTTGAAGTCCCGCGCTGGTTCCAGGACTCAGCCGAGATGCTCGAGACGATCCGGCCCGATGTCGTTCACGTAACGACACCTCCCAGCTCGCACGGCCCGCTGGCCAGGCAAGCGATGGAGCACGGGGCCCACGTGTTCGTGGAGAAACCGGTGTCTACCTCCTATGACGAGCTCACCGGGCTCGTAGAGCACGCGAGGGAGAAGGGGCTGCACCTGATCGAGAACCTCTCGACCCTGTTCAATCCGGAGGTTCAGGAGCTTCAGCGGATGGTCGACCAAGGTGACCTTGGGCGGATCGTGCATGCCGAGGTGTTCCTGTGCCGGCATTTCCCGCCCACCGATCCCTACGTCGATCCAAACACGGTGCACGACACGATGGCGCTGCCGCTGGGGCCGATCTCCGACTGGCTGCCCCACCTGGCGTCACTCGTCCACAACTTCGTGGGCGAGCACGAACGTGTGATCGGCAGCTCGCTCACTACATCGCCGGGCTCGCTGCTTCCCTTCGATGAATTCCGGGCCTTCGTCGAGACGCGCGGCGGAACCGGCGGTCTTGCCTTCAGCGCCAACATCCAGCCGGACGTGTACGCACTGCGGGTCGCAGGCACCCGAGCCCGGGCGACCATCAACCTGTTCGAGGCGAGCCTGATGCTCGAGCGGCGCTGGCCGGGCCCCAAGCCGCTGAACCCGCTCGTCGATGGCCTCGTCCAGGCCTACCAGCTCCAGCGTGCATCCCTTGCCGGCATCGCGCGCAAGCTGGGCGGTAGTCGCCAGACGCACGCCGGAGTGTGGCGGCATATCGAGGCGACTTACGCCGCGCTGAGCCGCGGCGAGGATCCGCCGGTGTCGATCGATCGGATCCTCGCCGTCAGCCGGCTGGTATCCGATATCGAGGAGCGCGTCCGAGTCGCATCACAGGCGGCGTCGGACTGACATGAGGGTGCTGGTGACAGGTGCCGCGGGCTTCCTCGGCAAGCCGCTGGTGGAAGAGCTCCTGAGCCACGGCCACGAGGTGCGGGCGATGGTGCGGCCGGCGACCGACCAGAGCGCGCTCCAGTGGCGCGATCAGGCCGAAGTGTGGGCGTGCGATCTGCGCTCCGGACAGCTGGACGGCGCCCTCGACGGCGTCGATGTCGTCGTCCATCTCGCCGCGGCGACGAAGGGCAGCGATGACGACAAGCTGCTCGAGACGATGCTCTCGACGGAGCGGCTCCTCGACGCGATCAAGCAGCGCGACGGGGCGCGCATCGTGCTGGTTTCCAGCCTCGTGCTCTACGACTGGACGGGACCGATCAAGGTCCTCAGCGAGCGCTCGCCGCTCGAGCCGTCGGTGTGGAGGCGCGATGGCTACACGCGGGCCAAGTACTACCAGGAGCGGTGGGTCAGGAGGCTGTCCGGAGAGGAGGGCTGGCCGCTGACCATCCTGCGCCCCGGGCTCGTATGGGGGCCGGGCGCGACCTACCCAGTCGGGCCGGCCAGGCGGATCGGCGCCACCTACCTCGTGATCGGATCACGGACCGTGCTGCCCCTGACCCACATCGCCAACTGCGCGCGCTACATGGCGGCCTCGATCGAAGCCGAGTCGGCGCTCGGCGCGACGATCAACCTGATCGACGACTATGAGCTCACCTCGGCCCAGCTGGTGCGCGAGCATCTCAGCCGGACGGGGACTCCAGGACGGTGCGTAACGGTCCCGTATACGCCGGCTTGGCTGCTGGTCAAGGCGATCGACCGTACTGGCAGAGCCGTGCTCGGGGCCGACGCCAGGCTACCCAGCACGCTCATACCGGAGATCTTCGCCGCCCGCTACCGCCCGGTGCACTACGACCACTCAGAGCGCGTGCGGACGCTGGGCCATGTACCGGTTCTCTCACTCGATGAGTGCCTCGAGCTCACTTTCGGGAGAAAGCGTGGCCGGGCTTGACGCCGCTCGCCTACCTCCTGAACCGCTATCCCGCCGTAGCCAACAACTACATTCTCGACGAGGTCCTCACCTTGCGTGAGCTTGGTCTCGACGTCGAGGTCGTGTCCGTACGCCCGCCCCTGGAAGGTGACAAGCTCTCGCGAGACGACCGCGAGGAGCAGGCGCGAACCTATTACCTCCTGCCAGCTCGTCCCGCTCGCCTGTTGCGCGCGCACCTGTCGGCATTCCTGAGCCGGCCCTGGCGCTATCTGGGAACGGTGCGGCTCGCCTGGCGCATGAGTGCTCCCGGGATCAGGGCGCACGTGTGGCAGCTCCTCTACTTCGCCGAGGCGGTGATGGCCTGGCATCACCTGAGCGGCAAAGGCGTCCGGCACGTCCACGCCCACCACGCCTTCGTCGCCAGCGACAACGCCCTGCTGGCGGCGAATTTCGGGCAGTGGACCTGGAGCCTCTCGGTGCACGGTCCGACCGAGTTCTACGACGTTCCGGGAACGCGGCTGGCCGAGAAGATCAAGCACGCCGACGCCGTCGCCTGCATCAGCGACTTCTGCCACAGCCAGGTGATGAGCCTTGTCGATCCCTCGCATTGGGGGAAGCTGCGCGTCGTGCGCTGCGGCGTACGTGCAGAGCGCTTCACGCGGGGCGAGACGGGCAACGCGCCGCGGAGCGAGGCGGACAAAGCGCCGCGGAGCGAGGTCAACATCCTGTCCGTCGCGCGGCTCGTCCCGGTCAAGGGTCATGCCACGTTGATCGATGCAGTCCATGATCTACTTTCCCGTGGACTGTCCATCACCCTCAGTGTGATTGGCGACGGCCCACAGCGCGGCCTGCTCGAGCGGCGCGTGCGCGAGCTGGGGATCGAGCGCTCGGTCGCCATCCTCGGCGCGGTCGGCCAGGACGACATCCGGGCGCGCTACGAGGAAGCGGACATCTTCTGCCTCCCCAGCGCCGCCGAAGGCCTCCCGATCGTGCTGATGGAGGCGATGGCAATGGAGCTTCCAGTGGTGGCCAGCCAGGTGATGGGCGTCGCCGAGCTCGTCGAGCACGGGGCGACTGGCCTGCTGGTGAGGCCGGCGCGCCCAGACCTTCTGGCTGACGCGCTGGCGCGGCTGGCCGAGGATCCGTCGCTGCGTGCCTCGATGGGCGCCGCAGGACGCGAGAAGGTGCTCGCCGCACACGACGCGCGGGAGTCCGCGCGCCAGCTGCGGGAGCTATACCGCGGCCTGGGAGCCGCCTCGTTGACGAGCCGCGTAGCCGAAGGAGCCGCCTAGCTGAAGCCGGCCTCAACGCCGAGAGGTGCCACGTGAAAACAGGGCCGATGATCGGTCACGCGCCTCGGAGGCTCCACGCCGCAGGATCGGCCAGGGCGCCGCCCTGCCCCGCCCCGGGAGAGCGGCCGGCGACTCGAGCTCGCCGGCGTGGCGTAACCGCAGCTCTGCCCGGCCCGCGGAGATGGGAATCGGCTCGCCGGCGGGGAACTCCGAAGCACCGCAGATGATCCGCTCCTGGCCCGGATCCGGATGTCCCGGCAGCTCCACGACCACGCGCCCGACCTCCGGCGGAACCTCCACCTCGATCCGCCGGCTGTACAGGCGTAGGCGCAAGGTCCCGCCGTCCCGACGCCAGGCATAGTTGCCTCGCGAGATCCCCTGCATCGACTGCCAGGCGAGCCCCTCGATGGACGACAGCCGGTTGCGAATCGCAGCGAGCGTCCCCACCCCGTCACTGATGTCCTGGTGATGGGCGTAGAGGACCAGCGGGTGATCGAGGTAGGCGAGCAGGGCGAGCTCGGCCGGCGAGGTGTGGAGTGGGTGACGACCGAGCACAGCCAGACCTCCGGCGGCGAACCCCGCGGGCAGCCAGCCCGCGAGTGCGTGCCGGTCCGGTGGCGGCTCGAACCACCGCTCGGCACGTCCGATCGTCAAGGCTTCGAATCCGGCCAGCAGCAGCGCCTCTGCCATGGGCTTGGAGCACACGCCGTGGGGCGGGGCCATGACGCGCTCGACCTCGAGCCCGGACCGGCGCTCCAGGACGGCCGTGCGCACGAGCGCCTCGCGCGCCAGCGCGAGTCCCTGCTCGATGCTGCTCACTCGACCGAGCTCCCGGCGAAGGTGCTGGTTGCCGTGGATGATCAGCGACAGCTCGGCTCGGTGCAGCGCGAACGCCGCCCGCGCCCTCGGGTGGACGAACCAGCCGTCTAGGGGGACCGTGGCGATCGCGACGTGGTAGCCATGGTGCCGGGCCTCGCCAGCAACTTCGTCGAAGCCCAGGTGGCCGTACGTCGGCCAGTGGAGGTTGGGATCGTCGAACAGAAAGCAGGCACGGGGTGCAGGCGAGATCCAGCCGTCGGTGTGGGCCGCCCGCCGGATCAGCTCCAGGATCGGAAGCAGCGCGGCGAACCTGCCATCCCGGAGCCGGTCGCGGAGCAGCTCGTCGGGCCCGAGCTCCTGGGGAGTCGCGGCGGCACGCTGCGCTTTCCCGCCTGCACCGGCCACCCACAGGGCGCGGCCGTCGGCGTCACTGGCCAAGACCCGTTCCTCGGAGGTGGGAAGGATCTCGGTCATCCTGTCTGCCCCGTCCTCGCTGAGCTCCCAACCGCGGAGCCTGGGGTCGAGACCCTCATCGCGTGCGAGTCGTACGTTCAAGCCGCGGTGGGGACGATTTGAGGCTCCACCCACGGCGAGGGAAGGAATCCCCGGAGGCGGAGGCGCGATGGCCCCGATCTCGTCTGCCCATACCAGTGCGCCGCTCAGTCCTCGGCCATCGCCCGGCTGCCGGGGGACGAAGCGGACGTCTGCCGCCTCACCCAGCGTTTCGAACAGCCTGCGCCGTCGCTCGTAGCCGCCAGGCGGCAGAACTCCAACTACCGGCTCGCCCACTACGCGGGCAGCGGCGTCGAATGTCCGGACTCTGTGCCCGGCGCCGAGGGGCTGAAGCTGGCGAACGGGACCGCGGCCGGTCGGACAGACCGTCTCACCCGCCACGCCGCCATCCGCCCGAAGTCGGCCAGGCGTATCCACCGCCCAGGAACCTGCCGCCGCAAGAGCTCCCTGAAGTCATGCCTGGCGCGCTGGCGCAGCTCGCGCCGTAGGTCCTCCAGCTGCGGTGCGGCTCGCACCGCCTCCGGGTGGCACATGAGACCTTCGACCGTCCACAGCTCAGACAGCCAGCCCAGGCGCATCGCGAAGTTGCGTCTCGTCAGGCTGCTGCCGGTTGGAACGCGATATTGGCCGAGTGGATCGGGGATGAAACCGACCTGACAGAACGGCATCACCCGCGCCCACAGGTCGAGATCCTGTGATTGGCGGATGTACGGGTTGAAGCCCCCAGCGCGTACGAGCACCTCCCGGCGGAGCATCACGACGAGGGGCTCGCCGACGCAATTGAAGTGAAAGCCCACCTCGGCCCAGCGCCTGAACAGGTCGGCGCCGTCGTTGACGGCGTGCAGCTCGCCCAACTGCGAGCTCAGATCCCGATAGAGCTCGCTCCAGCGGCGCTGGTTCGGGTCATCGGGATCGAACAAGATGTCCCTGGTCGAGAAGACCATCCCGAGCTCCGGGTGCTCATCGAGCAGCGCCACCATCCTCGCGATGCACTCGGGGTAGAAGAGGTCATCCGACTCGTGGAACTTGATCAGTGGCGCAGTCGCATTCGCCAAGGCTCGGTTGAACGTCGCGGCGGCTCCCAGGTTGCGCTCATTGCGTAGCACCCGGAGGCGCGGATCCCTCTGGGCGGCGAGTAGCTCGGCGGTCGAATCGGTTGAGCAGTCATCCACCACCACGACCTCGAAATCCTCGAATGTCTGATTCCAGACACTCTCGAGCGTCGCGACGATCGTGCTTTCGGCGTTGTAGGCCGGTAGGCACACGGAAACACGCGGCCCCGCCTGGGAATTGCTGGCAGCGACGGAGAGCATCCGGTTAGGATAAGGGCGCGGCAGGTGCCGAAAACCTAGGGTGCCACCCTGGGGCGGATGCCCTGTTCGGAGCCGATACTTCGTTGGGCAATGGATCGCTCAGGGGGCGACTGCTGAAAGCTAGGGCCACAACGTCTAATCGCAGGCGATGGCTTCTCACCTGCGGGGCGCTGGTGGGCTTCCTCGTCCTGGGCGCATGGTTCAGCGCCCCACCGGCGGGTGCCGCCGTCAGCGCGTCTCCTCAGGGCAATTGGGTGGGGGCGTTTGGGTCTTCTGGTTATGACCTGGCTGGTTGGACGGGGTCGGGGGATCAGGTTTCGATTCCGTCGGGGAGTGTGTCGTTGTCGCATGGGAGTCGTTATGTGTGGGCGCAGAGCACGAGCGATGTGCGTGCGTTGCAGAGTCCGGATCAGTCGACGCGTGAGGCGGCGACTTATTTCGATTCCAAGCAGGTGACGGTGCAGGTGAGCTTGACGGGTGGGTTCAGCGGCAACTTGCATCTGTATGCCGTGGATTGGGATTCCAAGGGGCGGCGGGAGTCGATCACGGTCAACGATGGCAATGGGAATCAGACGGCGTCGTTGTCGAGCGATTTCAGTCAGGGGGCTTGGGCGACGTTTGCTGTGAACGTTGCGGCGGGTGGGACGCTTTCGATCACTGTGACCGACACTGGCGGTCCCAACGCGGTGCTTTCCGGCATCTTCCTGGGAGGCCAGAGCTCGTCCTCAGGCTCCGGCTCCTCCGGCTCCTCTGGCTCTTCGGTCCAGTCGTCTCCTCAGGGCAATTGGGTGGGGGCGTTTGGGTCTTCTGGTTATGACCTGGCTGGTTGGACGGGGTCGGGGGATCAGGTTTCGATTCCGTCGGGGAGTGTGTCGTTGTCGCATGGGAGTCGTTATGTGTGGGCGCAGAGCACGAGCGATGTGCGTGCGTTGCAGAGTCCGGATCAGTCGACGCGTGAGGCGGCGACTTATTTCGATTCCAAGCAGGTGACGGTGCAGGTGAGCTTGACGGGTGGGTTCAGCGGCAACTTGCATCTGTATGCCGTGGATTGGGATTCCAAGGGGCGGCGGGAGTCGATCACGGTCAACGATGGCAATGGGAATCAGACGGCGTCGTTGTCGAGCGATTTCAGTCAGGGGGCTTGGGCGACGTTTGCTGTGAACGTTGCGGCGGGTGGGACGCTTTCGATCACTGTGACCGACACTGGCGGTCCCAACGCGGTGCTTTCCGGCATCTTCCTGGGAGGCCAGAGCTCGTCCTCAGGCTCCGGCTCCTCCGGCTCCTCTGGCTCTTCGGTCCAGTCGTCTCCTCAGGGCAATTGGGTGGGGGCGTTTGGGTCTTCTGGTTATGACCTGGCTGGTTGGACGGGGTCGGGGGATCAGGTTTCGATTCCGTCGGGGAGTGTGTCGTTGTCGCATGGGAGTCGTTATGTGTGGGCGCAGAGCACGAGCGATGTGCGTGCGTTGCAGAGTCCGGATCAGTCGACGCGTGAGGCGGCGACTTATTTCGATTCCAAGCAGGTGACGGTGCAGGTGAGCTTGACGGGTGGGTTCAGCGGCAACTTGCATCTGTATGCCGTGGATTGGGATTCCAAGGGGCGGCGGGAGTCGATCACGGTCAACGATGGCAATGGGAATCAGACGGCGTCGTTGTCGAGCGATTTCAGTCAGGGGGCTTGGGCGACGTTTGCTGTGAACGTTGCGGCGGGTGGGACGCTTTCGATCACTGTGACCGACACTGGCGGTCCCAACGCGGTGCTTTCCGGCATCTTCCTGGGAGAAGGAGGCAGTCCACCGGCCGGCCAGTGCGTTGCACAGTCGGGCTCGGTCCTACCGCCGCCCTTCCTGATCGGGGTGTGGCAGCAGCCGGACGACAGCTTCGCCAAGTGGGCCGGGCGGGGGATCAACACGATCGTCGACGACATGCAGCTTCAGTCGCCGGGCGACTCCTTCTCGACCTGGGAGCAGAAGCTCGCCTGTCAGAACCTTTTTGCCATCCGGCAGCCGCAGCAGAGCCTGGCCCAGGAGAACGTCGATCCAAGGCTGCTCGCTTTCGCCGAGGGGCCCTGGCAGGGCCCCACGGGGTGGGACGACGAACCCGACGTGACCGACGCTTCGCCCGAGCAGCTTCAGGCCACCTACAACCAGTGGAAGGCGGGCGCTCCGAGCAAACCGGTGATAGAGACCCTGTCCGGCGGCCGGCTGTATGCGGATCAGGGCAATGTGAGCTACGGGGGTCGTTACGTGTGGGCCCAGAGCACGACCGACACACGCGGGCTCCAGAGCCCCGACGGCTCGACCCGCGAGGCGACGGGCTACAGCGACTTGAACGAAATTCGTCTGCAGCTGACGTTCGCGAACGCGTTCTCCGGCAATCTCCACCTCTATGCGGTGGACTGGGACAGCCAGGGGCGCCGTGAGCTGATCACGGTCGACGACGGGACCCATTCCCAGTCGGCGAGTCTGAACAGCGACTTCAGCTCGGGTGCCTGGGTGGGCTTCGGCCTCAATGTCCCGGCTGGCGCGACGGTGAGCATCGCCGTGGGCAACGGAGCTGGTCCCAACGCCGTGCTCAACGGGCTCTTCCTCGACCAGGCGGCCACCCCGTTGTCGGCGCCCCAGGTCTCATCGGGCGGAGGAAACTGGGTCGGGACGTATGGCTCGGCGGGTTATGACCTCGCCGCCTGGAACGGCAGCAGCGATCTCTTGTCGCTGCCAGGAGTGTCGCTCACCGTCGGAACGACGGCGTCGCAGCTCTACGCCGGCTGGCTCGGATCCGCCGACTGGATCGCCAACGACATATATCCCGTCAGCGCATTCAATTCTCCTAATTGGATCGACTTGTCGCAGACGGCACAGCCGCCGTTCGGCTACGTGGAAGGCGAGCTGTCGCAGTGGTCAGGCGGCAAGCCTCAGTATCAGTTCATCGAGACAGCCGGTGCAAGCAGCGGAACCAACCGCGCACCGACTGCCGATGAGTTTCGCGGCGAGGTATGGGACGCGATCATCCATGGGGTCCGGGGGATCTTCTACTTCCCGTGGTACGGCGGCCAGTACGACGCGATCTCGCCCGCGGTCGTGACCGAGATGACCAACCAGGACGCGACGATTGCGGAGCTTGGGCCGATCTTGGTGGCAGCCGGAGGCCAGCAGAGCGCTCCGGTTCCGTTCGAGGTAGCGACCCGAACCTACTGCGGTGCCACCTACACGATCACGTTGAACTTCAGCCATCAGACGGACTCCTACCAGGGCACCGCATACAGCCCCTATCAAGTCCAGATCTCTCCGACTCCGCCTAGTCCGCTCCCCACCTGCTGACGCGCGAGGCAAGCGGGGCTCGGCCTGGCGCCAGCTAGGCCTCGGCCGTCCGGCCTAGCTATAAAGGAGGAGTGCCGACCGGAGAGCGCCGCGATGCGGAAGGGCTCGAGGTCGCCGATGGCCACGGCCCCGCGCGGGGGGGCCAGCCGGCGCTTGACGAGTCCTCCGCCACCGCGCTCGGTGGGCGGCGGCGCAGGGCCAGGGGCCGCCTCGTGCTCGCCGGGGTCGTCGTGGTCGGGGCCGCGGTGGCCATCGCTCTCGCCTCGACCGGCAGCCACCCCCACCGAGCTGCGTTCGTGCCGCTACCGCAGCCGCACTTCCAAGCCGTCCGTCATCTTCGCTGTTTTGCTTCGCCTGGGGTGTGTGGGTTTCCGGATCCTGGGTTTGGGACGGTTGGTGCTAGGTCGGAGTGTTCGTCTTTGCCGAGGTCGGGGTCGATTGTGACGAGTGGTGATGGGCAGGTGATCGCGAATGTGGATGTGGTGGGGACGATCACGGTCGAGAATGCTGATGTGAGGGTTGAGAATGTGTGTGTGACGGCTGATGGGGGTGGTCGGTTTGGTTCGGCTGCTGTGTCGTTGGAGGGGAGGGCGGATCGTACGTTGCTGGAGTATGTGACGATCGCGGGGGCCGACAGCTCTGGTCATTCGGTTGAGCAGGCGGTAGCCAATCGGAATGGCGGCAGTGCGAGGTTGGTGGGGGGCTATCTCCACAACTGTGGGGAGTGCGTTCACGACAGTTGGACGGTGGATGACAGCTATGTGGTGAGTGACGGGATGCAGGGGACGGCCGATCACATCGAGGATGTCTATTACGACAGTCCTGGTGGCGGCAGCTTCAACCACGATGTTCTTTTGAATCCTCAGCCGCAGACTGCGGTGATCTTTGGGGACGACGTGAGTGGGGGCCCGTGCGCGAGCCATCTGACGCTGACGGATTCGTTGATCGCCGGTGGGGAGATGGCGATCTGGACGTGCGGGGGGATGAAGGCCTCGGGGGTGGGGTCGAGCACGATCGACGTGTCGGGCAACGACTGGGCGCGGTGCACGACGGGCGGCTTCTACCACGATCCCGGCACCGGCGGAACGACCTGCCAAGGCGCTACCACGGCGGCGCTGGGCGCGGGCGCCGACTCGCACGGCTACTGGCCGCTGGTCGGCTACGAGTGGCCGACCAACATCCAGTACTGCCCGCCTGTCCCAGGCCAGGTCTTCACCGGCAACCACTACGACGACAACGGCGCCCCAGTCACCTGCCCCAACCCGTCGGGTCCCCAGAAGCGGACCTAGTCCTCTCGGCCCGAGCCCGCCGGGAAGCGGCGGATGATGCGTTGGCCGGATGTCCTAGCGGGAGGCGGAATTGGATCGAGGAGGGGCGATGGCGCCGATAGGTGTTTGTGTCCGCGCCGCGGAAGACATCGCTGTGGCTGCTCGTGCTGGGGGTTACGAGCTTCTCCCTTCTGGCTGCGCTGGCCGTCCACCCGGCAGCCCCGCAGGCGCGAGGCATGGGGCCCCTACTCGGACACTCCCTTCGTATGTGCCACGGCCCGCGTCCTCACCGCCGCTCCCGTCGGTGCACGCGAACGCGTCGGGGCCACTTGGACAGCATTCGCGCAGCCACGGGGCGCCGGCAGACGCCTCACGCGCCAAATCGCACGGCGCCGGGCCCGCAGGCTCCGCAAGCCACGACGGCGACCACACAGACGACCGGCTGTTTTGCTTCGCCTGGGGTGTGTGGGTTTCCGGATCCTGGGTTTGGGACGGTTGGTGCTAGGTCGGAGTGTTCGTCTTTGCCGAGGTCGGGGTCGATTGTGACGAGTGGTGATGGGCAGGTGATCGCGAATGTGGATGTGGTGGGGACGATCACGGTCGAGAATGCTGATGTGAGGGTTGAGAATGTGTGTGTGACGGCTGATGGGGGTGGTCGGTTTGGTTCGGCTGCTGTGTCGTTGGAGGGGAGGGCGGATCGTACGTTGCTGGAGTATGTGACGATCGCGGGGGCCGACAGCTCTGGTCATTCGGTTGAGCAGGCGGTAGCCAATCGGAATGGCGGCAGTGCGAGGTTGGTGGGGGGCTATCTCCACAACTGTGGGGAGTGCGTTCACGACAGTTGGACGGTGGATGACAGCTATGTGGTGAGTGACGGGATGCAGGGGACGGCCGATCACATCGAGGATGTCTATTACGACAGTCCTGGTGGCGGCAGCTTCAACCACGATGTTCTTTTGAATCCTCAGCCGCAGACTGCGGTGATCTTTGGGGACGACGTGAGTGGGGGCCCGTGCGCGAGCCATCTGACGCTGACGGATTCGTTGATCGCCGGTGGGGAGATGGCGATCTGGACGTGCGGGGGGATGAAGGCCTCGGGGGTGGGGTCGAGCACGATCGACGTGTCGGGCAACGACTGGGCGCGGTGCACGACGGGCGGCTTCTACCACGATCCCGGCACCGGCGGAACGACCTGCCAAGGCGCTACCACGGCGGCGCTGGGCGCGGGCGCCGACTCGCACGGCTACTGGCCGCTGGTCGGCTACGAGTGGCCGACCAACATCCAGTACTGCCCGCCTGTCCCAGGCCAGGTCTTCACCGGCAACCACTACGACGACAACGGCGCCCCAGTCACCTGCCCCAACCCCTGGGGACCCCAGGAGCAGTAGCCGCCTGTCCGAGCCTCGCGGCCCGATGGGTGCGGCTCAGCCGGCGTCTTCGAAGGCGCGGAAAAGGGCCGTCCGGTCACCGGAGCTCTCGGTCTCGTGCCCCGAGTGTGCCGTCAATTCCGGCCGGCGACTGTTGAGCGTCGCTACGGTCGCGGTCAGCAGGTCGAGGTCCGAGCCTTCCACCAACGGCCGCAGCATCTGCGCGACCGAGGAGACCAGGGCAACCGAGCCCAGCTTGTCGAACGCAGTCGCCGCCGCGGTCCTCACCCGGTGGTCGGGATCGTGGATCACGCTGAGCAGCGCTCCGGCGGCCAGCGGATCGCCGAGCTCGCCCAGCGCGACCGTGGCCGCGGCGCGAGCCTCAGGCTGAGGCTCGTCGAGCAGACGGATCAGCGCCTCGATCGCGTCGCCATCCTGCCGGCGGGCGATCACGTCCGTTACAGCGATTCGGACCGAGCGGTCCTCGAGCTTCTCGATCAGTTGATCGGATCCCAGTGGCGCCAGCTCGACAAGCGCATCGGCCGCGCGCGAGGCAGGAGCTCCCGGCCCGGCGAGCTCTTTGATCAAGCTCCGGGCGGCCCGCCGGGCCCGCCGATCCTCGCTGGCTAGGAGCTGGCGAACAGCCCAGCGCTCGGTGTCGTCGAGATGGCTGACCCGCGAACGTCGTGTGAGCGCGCGAACGAGCGCCGGGATCAGCCGGTGCGGTAGCTGCGCCAGCGCCTCCAGGGCGGGCTCGCGGGCGGCCTGGTAGCGACTGTCCTGCGCATCGCAGATGACCTCGAGGAGCGCCGCCACCACGCCGGGACGTCGTTTGTACCGGAGCGCTTCGGCGGCGGCGGCACGGACCGTGCCGTCCGGATCGCTGCGAAGAAGATCAGTCAGCGCCTCCGTGGCCTTCGGATCGTCGAGCCGCCCAAGCTCGGTCGCGGCTTGCCGCCTGAGCGGTCCCGCGACGTCGATCCGCTGCCTGTCGGTCGTCTTGCGCCACTCGCGGTACGTGGTCGCGGCGATCAGACCATCGAGGTCCTGACGACGGGTCAGCCTTGGGATGTTGGGTCGGCGATTGAACACGGCAGGCATCCGGCCGCTACCGGGCGAGGTTGAACCCGCGTGCCCCTACGCGGCGGTGGCGGAGCGGCAGTTAGCTGGCATAGATGATAGGCCCACTAAGCCGGATTGACCGCGTTCATGTAGGCGACGCAGTCTTGTGCGTTGGCGAACGCGCGGAACCGCCTCCACCGTCCCCTGGAGCAATCCTGGGCTGTGGCGATCCGCACGCGAATCCTGAGCACGCCGTAGTTGTCGCTGCTTGGAATGTCGACGAAGCGGAAGCCGAAACGCGTGGCATTGGCGGTGAGCTTGAGGACGTAAGAGTAGATATGGCGCCTGGTGGGGTGGGAATACGGGCCCCCCACCGGCGTCGTGTAGGCAAAGCCGTCTCCCTGGCTGATCTGGAAGTGGGTCTGGTGCGCCGACAACGGGCGGCGCCGGCGCCGATGCTTGCCCGGCTTGACTTGGACCGGTCGCGCCGGGCCCAGGATCCGGCAGAAATGGCTGTCCGCGGGAGCGCCGAATACCGTGTCGGCGTCGAGGCCGACTGGGCGTGCCTTGGAGTGCCGGGGGCGGAACGCGGGTCCGGGGATGGGCTTGCCGCAGGCCGGGTGGCTGTTCTGCCAGTCCTTGAGCGGCCACGCGCTGAAGGTCCCGGCGACGCGCACGAGGTAGTAGGCACCAGGAGTGAGCCGGTGCTTGGTCCAGACCGGCCCGGCAAACCCGTCGTTTGATCGACTGCGCGTGTTCAGCCGCAGGTTCTCAGCGGCTGCCGTCGCCGGGGCAAGCACGACCAGAGCCACCAGACACCCGAACCGGACCCGCCCGCGCACGCGCTCACCCTTTCGATTGACGTCCTGCCAAACGGACCCGGGAGTATAGGCGGCATGGCCCAGCCGGCCTCGGCCCTCGTCCTCCGACCATCGTCCCTCGGCCGGCGTCGTCCGACCGCCGTCCCTCGGCCGTCGTCGTCCGGCGTCAGTCGTCGTCGTCTCGGTGCGAATCGACGTAGCGCTCGCAGCCCTGCTCGCCGTTGAACGCGCCGAACAACGCCCAGCCCCGGTCGTGGCAGTCGTCTGCCTTGGCGTGCCTGACGCGGATCGCCAACGACCCGTAGTTGTCGGCGGTGGGGAAGTCCATGAACCGGAAAGCGAAGGTGACGGGCTTCCCAGTCCCCTTCAGCACGTAGGTGTAGGTATGCCCAGCGGTAGGAGACGAGTAAGGGCCGCCGAGCGGAGCCACGTAGCCGAAGCCGCCGCCGGTGTCGATCTGGAAGTTCGACTGGTGCTGCGGGAGCGTCCCCGTGGCACAGAAGTGGCTGTCCGATGGGGCGCCGAAGGCCGTGTCGGCGTCGAGTCCAACCGGTCCGGTCGCGGTCGTCCCGGACGACGGGAACATCGGTGCGCTCTCTGGGCTGCCACAGGCCGGCGTGTTCGTCTGCCAGTCCGTCGGTGACCAGATGCTGAAGGTGCCGGTGACCCGCACGAGGTAATAGACATCTTGCTTCAGCCGTTTGCTGGTTTGAACCGGTCCAGCGAACCCGTTGTTCAGCGGACTGAACGTGTCGAGCACCAACGTCTGGTCCGCCATCGCGGCCGGCACACCGACCAGCATCGCGGCCGCCACACACCCCACTACGAACGCCCCTCGCATCTCCGACCACCTTTTCGGATTGATTCACACCAGAAACCGGGGCGAGAGTAACCTACTTTCTGTTAGAAGGCAAGCGGCGGCGTTCAAACCCCCTGGCGAGGCTGGCCAGTCGCTCGTCCCAGCGTGCTCCGACCTCGGCCATCCACGTGACGGCACCGGACAGGGGCTCGGGCGTCATCCGGTAGCGGACCTCACGCCCCGAGCGCTCGCTCTCGACCAGTCCAGCGTCGGCCAGGGCCGCCAGGTGCTTGGCCACCGCCTGGCGAGAGATCGGCAGGCCGACCGCGAGCTCGGTCGCGGTCGAGGGCGCCGAAGACAGGGCACTCAGCAGCGCTCGGCGGTGACCGTCACCAAGTGCGCTGAACACGGCATCGGGTTGGAAGGGCGTCATGCTGCGAGCAGCACGGGTCCCGAGTCCATGCGTGAGGATCCCGGCATCGGTATGCCGACCGCGTCAAGCACCTCGAGCGGGCGCGCCTCTACCACGCGCAGGCGCGTCGCCTCTTCGCCTTCCGGCTCGAGCGTGAGCTCGACCCGCGATGCCGGCTGATCGCCATCGGCCCACCAGAAGGCGAGCCGCCCATGCAATCCGCGGTCCCCAGGGGGCGTGGCCTCCTCGACCCAGCCGCCATGTTCCCGCCCGTCGGAGCAGAACCGGGCTGCGCCGCCAGGCACCAGGTCCATCGAGACTTCCCCGGCCAGCCAGCCATCACTCGTAATCGCCTCCCACACCGCTCGTGGCGGGGCTGGTATCACGAGCTCGCGCTCGACACGGTCGGTGGCTGATCTCTCGACGTCGCTCATCGATTGGTCTCCTCTCGCCTGGAAATACGCAACCGTGCGGTTGCGGATCTGCTAGGGTGATCCGCAACCATTGAGTTGCACTATAGCCAGTTGCACCGTATGTAGCTCGGCGTGTCAAGGAGGTTCCATGACCCTGATTCCGATGGTGGTCGAGCAGACTGCGCGTGGCGAGCGCTCGTTCGACATCTACTCGCGGCTCCTGAACGACCGAGTCGTCTTCCTGGGCGGCCAGGTGGATGAGGACACCGCCAACCTGATCGTGGCCCAGCTTGTCCACCTGGAGTCAGATGATCCCGACAAGGACATCCATCTCTACATCAATTCTCCCGGCGGCTCGATCTACGCGGGGCTCGCGATCTACGACACGATGCAGTTCATCCGTCCGGACGTGCAGACGATCTGCTACGGGATCGCGATGTCCATGGGGTCGCTGCTCCTAGCCGGCGGCACGCCGGGCAAGCGGATGGCCCTCCCCAACAGCCGGATCCTCATCCACCAGGCCTCAGGTGGCTTCGAGGGCCAGGCGAGCGACGTCGAGATCCATGCCCGCGAGGTGCTCGCGCTGCGCGCGCGGATCGACGAGATCTATGCCGAGCACACAGGCCAGTCGGTCGAGCGGGTGCATGCCGACATGGAGCGCGACCGCTACTTCACCGGTGAGGAGGCGGTCGCCTATGGGCTCGTTGACCGTGTGATCGAACGGCGCGAGCTGCCGAGCCAGGCGCGGGGGTTTGCCGCAAGCTCGGCCTGATATCCCAGCCTCGGCAGTCGCTCTTGCGGCGACGTGCCCTTTGACTGGTAGGCTATCCCAATGCACCTATATCAGGTGCGACACGGATGCGGCCGCCGATTACGGCTACCAGGTCCCGGGGTTCAGTGCCAAGATCACACGGGGGTTCAGTTTTGAAGCGCAAGTCCAATATCGCCCGCCTGACGAGCAGAGGCGATGTCCAGCAACTCATATCAGTCCTGTCTGAGCGGGACCTGGTGAAGAGCGCCGACGGTGACCTGATCGACGTCAGCGTGGGCATCCGAGCCGAGGCCGCATCCGCGCTCGGAACGATTGACGATCCGGCGGCGAGCGCCGCGCTGACACGTGCCGCGGCTTCCGATCCCGACGTTCGGGTCCGCACTGCGGCTGCCTTTGCCCTGGGAGAAACGGACGACCCTGACGCCGTCGGGGCGCTCGTTGAGTTCGTCTGCGCGCTCCGCTCGAGAGATGACGGCCCTGCGCGGGCCACGGCGGCCTCGCGTCTGGACCTCATACCGGCCGCGGCAGCTGCTCGATTCGTTGAGGTTTTCCTCGGCCGCAGCTCATCTCCCGAGCTGGATCAGCACGAGCAATGGGTGATGCGAGAGTTCGTGGCAGGCGACGAGGAGAAGGCGCGCGCTTCTGCCTCGGCGCTCGTCAGCTGGCTGGGATCCGATCCGGTCCGCGCTTCCCGAGCAGGCGAGGCGCTCGTCGAGGTGGCCCCGTGGGGGGTCGCGGAACTCCTAGACGCTCTGTCCGACAGCAATCTCGCGCCACGGGCAGCCGAAGTCCTGGGGCGCCGGCGGGAGGCGGATGCCCTCGATCACCTCATGCACCTGATACGGGCGGAGGAACCCGCGAGCCGGCGGGCGGCCGCAGTGGCACTTGGTGAGCTGAGGGATCCGATGGCATTGCAATCGCTCCTGGCAGCGGCCACCGACCCGATCGCTGACGTGCGCATCGCGGCGGCGCAAGCACTCGACAAGTTCGGATCAGTCGGCTTGTTTGCTTCGATGGCCAGCCTGCTCGCTCCGCTCATGCAGGACTTGCCCCGCGCCGCTGGTGAGCCTTCCCCCAGCCTACCGATGTGGGCCGAAACGGCCGGCCTGTCCGAGTTGCCTCGCGCCACTCGCGCTGCGCCGGAAAGCGGCTTGCCCACCCGCGCCGGACCGCGCGCGCAGAAGCGGAGGCGGCCGGCCGCGGCCGTGGCGGGCGAGCCCCGTGAATCACAAGCACCTGCTGAGCCCCAGCGGTCCGAGCCGGCACCCCAGGGCGAGGTGCGCCGGCCGGCTCGGCGGCGCCGCACCACGGCGGCCTTGTCCCTCGTGGCGGTCCTGGTGGTCGGGGCTGTTATCGCCGTCTTCGGCTCCGAGGCCGGCCGCACCCACCGCCATCCGACGCTGGTCGCAGGCGTCAGTCCAGCCTACTGGGCCGGCCTGAACGCCGTAATGAGGTCGCTCAACCGCACCAGCAGCGCCGACATCGCGGAGCTTACGAAGGCAAGGAGCGCCCAGGTGCTGATCAAGACGCGCCGAGGTGGCCGGTTCTATCGATGGTGGGTATCGATCTGGCGCACCCAGCCACCGCGTTACATCTCCGATCGAAGCGAGCGCTATCTGGCATGGAAGTCAGGCATGTCAAAAGCAGCAGCGCGTTCGCTGCCCAACGCCGACCCTAAGGAGATTTCCGCCCAGCGGGCCCTGGCGCTGGCTCACAGCCAAGCCGCTGACCGGTTGCTTTCACTCCATCCGGGATCCGCAACCGCGCTGAACGCCGCACTGGTTGCAGCCCTTCGGCAAATCGCGGACGCGGACGGTGCGCTTGCGCTTGCGATAGCTCGCGGTGATGCAAGCGCCGAGCGGAAGGCGAACGCGGCGCTCGCCGCTGGACACCGAGCGCAGCGCTCGACGCTGGCGAAGCTTCAGCGCCTGGAAAGCCCCGCCTGATCCAGGCGCGACGCAGCGCCCTCGACACGCCCGGTTCCGCCTGAGTGCCCGTTTACACTCGCGCTCGATGCGCCTCCACGAGGTGATCAGCGGTGCGCCGCGCGCCGCACGCGATCTCGAGGTAACGGCGCTCGCCTACGACGATCGGCTGGTGCAGCCCGGCACGCTGTTCTTCTGCGTCCGCGGCTTCACCCGTGATGCTCATGAATTCGCCGACCAGGCGGTGGCCCGCGGCGCCGTCGCACTCGTCGTCGAGCGACCGCTTGGACTCGGCGTCCCGGAGATCGTGGTCGACGAGGTGCGCCAGGCGATGGCTCCCGCCGCCGCTCGCTTCTTCGGGGACCCGACCGCACAGCTGCGTACGGTCGGCGTCACCGGAACCAACGGTAAGACGACGACCGCGTTCCTCATCCGAGCGATCTTCGAGGCGGCAGGTATCCGCACCGGCCTGCTCGGGACGGTCAAGAGCGTGATCGGCGGCCAGGAGCACGAGGTCATCCGTACGACTCCCGAGGCGATCGACCTCCAGCGCACGTTCCGCGAGATGGTCGACGCCGGCGACGCAGCCTGCTCGATGGAGGTCTCCTCGCACGCTCTGTCGCTGCACAGGACCGATGCGACCCACTTCGCCGCGGCCATCTTCACGAACCTGACCCAGGACCACCTCGACTTTCACCCGTCGATGGAGGACTACTACCTGGCCAAGCGCCGCCTGTTCGTCGAGGCGAAGCCGGGGAGCTCGGTGATCAACATCGACGACTCATACGGCGCTCGCCTAGCGCAGGAGCTGACCGACGGCGGGTGTCCCCCGGCCGCGACCTTTGGACTCGGACGTGACGTTGTCTACCGTGCCGTAGACGTTCAGACCGGGCTGCACGGCTCGAGCTTCACCGCCCTCGGACCTGGCGGAAGGGTCGATGTGAGCTCGCTCCTGCGGGGCGGCTTCAACGTCTACAACGCGCTCGGCGCGTTCGCCGCGGCCAGCGAGCTCGGGATCCCATCCGAGGCGATCGTGCAAGCGATCGCCACAACCGACTATGTCCCGGGTCGCTTTGAACCCGTCGACGAAGGCCAGGAGTTCGCGGTGCTGGTCGACTACGCCCACACCCCGGACTCCCTTGAGAACGTTCTGGGCGCTGCCCGGGCCCTCGCCACTGGCCGGGTCCACGTCGTATTCGGCTGTGGCGGGGACCGCGACCGGGGCAAGCGGCCGCTGATGGGCGGGATCGCGAGCCGGCTCGCCGACCGGGTGATCGTCACCTCGGACAACCCGCGCTCGGAGGACCCCGAGGCGATCATCGAGGAGATCCTGGCCGGCGCCGACCCGGACGTCGAGCAAAACCCCGACCGGCGGGAGGCGATCGCGCAGGCCATCGCGGGCGCCCGGGCAGGCGACGTCGTGGTGATCGCCGGCAAGGGCCACGAGCAGGGCCAGGAATTCGAGGGCGGGCGCAAGCTGCCGTTCGACGACGTGGCCGTTGCCCGTGAGGCGCTGAGGGCAGCGGCGGCAGCCGCCGCCAGATGAAGGCCTGGAGCCCGGAGCAAGTCGCCCAAGCGGCGGGCGCATGGCTGGCTGCTGCCGGCTCCCAGACAGCAGGTCCCGACCGTGTGGTAATCGATTCCCGACACCTCGCTCCCGGGTCTCTGTTCGTAGGGCTTCCTGGCGCAACGTCCGACGGGGGGAACTTCGCAGCCGCGGCTCTGAGGGACGGCGCGTGGGGCGTGCTCGTCGCCAAAGAGCACGCGGCTCGCCTCGAGGATCATGCGCAAGGGGCCGTGCTCGTCGCGCCTCATCCGCTCCGAGCGCTCCAGCGGCTGGCCACCTCGTGGCGTCGTCACCTCGGCGCGAAGGTGATCGGCGTCACCGGCTCCACCGGCAAGACGTCAACCAAGGACCTCCTGGCCATGTTGCTTTCTCCGCACCGTCTCACGGTCGCCAGCAGGGCGAACTTCAACACCGAGATCGGGTTGCCGCTGGAGATCCTCTCCGCGCCGGAGGCAACCGAGGTGCTCGTCCTCGAGATGGCGATGCGCGGGGCCGGTCAGATCACGGAGCTGGCCGAGATCGCCGAGCCCAACGTGGGCGTGATAGTCAGTGTCGGGCCGGTCCACCTCGAGCTGCTCGGGAGCCTGGAGGCGATCGCGGCGGCCAAGGCGGAGCTGATCGCGGCCCTGGCCTCGGGGGCGACGGCCATTGTCCCCGCGGGCGAGCCGCTGCTCGAGCCTCACCTGCGGCGCGACATCGACACGATCACGTTCGGGCCGGGGGGCGACGTGATGGTGGTCGAAGAGGTCGGATCCCGGCTCGAGGTCGAGCTGAGAGGGCGGCGTCTCGAGCTCGAGGTCTCCTTCCAGCAGGCTCATCTGCGACGCAACCTGCTGGCCGCGCTGGCCGCCGCGGATGCCGTTGGTGTCACGCCCCACGGCAGCGTGGACCTCGAGTTGGCCGCCGGCCGCGGGAGGCGCAGTCGCCTGCCCGATGGGATCACTCTGATCGACGACTCCTACAACGCCAACCCGATGTCGATGCAGGCCGCCTTGGAGGACCTCGGGCAGAGTGGGGGAACTGCACGGCGAGTGGCGGTGCTGGGAGACATGCTCGAGCTCGGCCCCGGCGAGCGCGATTTCCACCACGCGCTCACCGCAGTAGTCGAGGAGGCGGGCGTCGAGCTGCTGATAACAGTCGGGCCGCTGGCCGCCGCGATCGCCGAGGGCTTCCACGGCAGGTCGCTGCGGGCCGGAGGTCCCGCCGAGGCAGCGGAGATGATCGAGCACGAGTTGCGACCGGGCGACATCATCCTGGTCAAAGGCTCACGAGCCGTCGGGCTCGAGCTCGTCTGCCGCGTCCTCACCGAGGCAGCCCGCGTTTAATGGGGTCGGCCTCGGGCAGGATCCTGATCGCGGGGACGGCATCGTTGCTCATGTGCCTGTTCTTGACCTCGCGCTTCACGGACTTCGTCCGCCGGCGCGAGTTCGGGCAGAACATCCGCGAGGAGGGGCCGGAGGGTCATCAGACCAAAGCCGGTACGCCCACGCTGGGAGGAATCGTGATCTTCGTCGCGTTCGCGGTCCCCTTCCTGATCCTCACGAGTCACACGGTCAACTCGACCTGGTGGCGCTCGATGGGCGTATTTGGGGCCGCCATAGCCTGCGCGCTGCTCGGTTTCGCCGACGACTTCACCAAGGTCGCGCGCCGGCGCTCGCTCGGGCTGCGGGCGCGCACGAAGCTGATCGTCACCGTCGCGATCTCGGTCGGCCTGTGGTGGGTTGCCGTCCACGAGGCCCATCTCTCGAGTGCCGTGCGACTGCGCTTCGCCGACGTCTCGCTCGACCTGGGGCCGTTCTATCCGATCTTCATCTATCTCGTGGTGGCGGGAACCACGAGCGCGGTCAACCTGACCGACGGGCTGGACGGCCTGGCCGCCGGCTGCGCCGCGATCGTGCTGCTGGCCTACATCGGAATCACCTTCATCACGCAGGGCGAGCACGACCTGACGCTTCTCGCGGCATGCCTGGTCGGTGCCTGCATCGGGTTCCTGTGGTTCAACAGCTTTCCGGCCAGCATCTTCATGGGGGACACGGGATCACTCGGGCTGGGTGGCGCGATCGCCGGGCTGGCCGTGATGACCAAGACGGAGGTCTTGCTCATCCTCCTGGGAGGGATCTTCGTCATCGAGGCGCTGTCAGTCGTGATCCAGGTGATCTCGTTTCAGCTGTTGCGCAAGCGCGTGTTCCTGATGGCCCCCGTTCATCACCATTTCGAGCTGCGCGCCTGGTCGGAGACGAAGATCATCCTGCGCTTCTGGATCGCCGCCGCAGCGTTCTGCGCTGTCGGCTTCACCGTGTACCAGCTGTCGATCCGTGGTTGATCGCGCCGCTGGACGGCCGACTCGCTCGAGACCAGGTTGAGCTCCCGTCCGCCGCTTCCCCCGGGCCCATATCTGGTAGCCGGGCTGGCTCGATCGGGTATCGCCGCCGCCCTGGCGCTGCGGGCCCAGGGCGAGGAGGTACTCGGCGCTGACGCCCGCGCCTCAGGCGACCCGCGGCTCGGCGAGGCCGAGGGCAGGCTATCGGCGGCCGGCGTCGAACTTCTCCTGAATGCCTCAAACGAGGCCATTGCCGCCGCCATCGAACGAGCCCGGACGCTCATCAAAAGCCCTGGGGTACCGCAGGACGCGGCGGTCGTCCAGGCCGCCCGCGCTCGCGCGCGTCCGGTCATTGGCGAGCTCGAGTTGGCCTGGCGCCTGCTTTCCAACGAGTTCGTGGCGGTGACCGGGACCAACGGCAAGACAACGACCACCGAGTGGATCGGCCACATCCACCGTCAGGAGGGGCGGCCGCTGGCCGTGGCCGGCAACGTCGGTACCGCCGTCAGCCGGCTGGTCGGCACGGTCGGGCCGGAGGTGACCGTGGTCTGCGAGGCGTCCTCGTTCCAGCTAGAGGACACCAAAGCTTTCGCCCCTGAGGTTGCGGTGCTGGTCAACCTCGCGGAGGATCACCTCGACCGTCACGGGAGCGTCGAGCGCTACGTCGCGGCCAAGCTCCGCGTCTTCGCCAACCAGGGTAATGACGACGTGGCCGTGGCTCCCATCGACGCCGGCCTCGGCGATCTCGGGGGCTGCGCGCGGCGGGTCCTGTTCGGCTCCGGGCCCGGAGCGGCTCTGTCCGAGCACGCCGGTTTCCTCTGGTGGGAGGAGGACCCCTTGATTGCCGTAAAGGAGATTGCCCTGCCGGGTGTCCACAACCGACAGAACGCGATGGCAGCTGCTGCAGCCTGTCTGGCCCGCGGGCTGAGCGCGGGGGCTGTAGCCGACGGCCTGAGGAGCTTCCGGGGCGTGGCTCACCGCCTGGAGACGATCGCCACCGTGGCCGGTGTCGCCTACGTCAACGACTCAAAGGCGACGAACGTGGCCAGCACGCTCGTCGCGCTCGAGGCGCTAAGCGCTCCGATCCACCTGATCGCAGGCGGCCGTGGCAAGGGCGAGGACTTCTCGAAGCTCGCGCCGGCCGTCTCCGAGCGCTGCGCGCGGGTGTACCTGATCGGAGAGGCGGCCGCCGAGCTCGCCGCGGCACTCGCTGGCGCCGCCGTGCCGCTCGAGCGCTGTGATGAGCTGGAGCGCGCCGTGGCAGCTGCGCATGCCGCGGCCAGCTCCGGCGAGACCGTGCTCTTGTCGCCCGCCTGCGCGAGCTACGACCAGTACACCGACTTCGAGGAGCGCGGAGAGCACTTCCGCTCGCTGGTGGAGGCGCTTTGACCAAGCGCCCGCCGCCGCCGCTCGAGCACCGGATCCTGCTGACGGCGACCCTCTGCCTGCTCGCCTTTGGGGCGGTCATGGTCTATAGCGCCTCCTCGCCGCTGGGCGTGTTGAGCGGGCGCGGCGGAAGTGGGGTCAGCGAGTTCGTGCGCTACCTGTTGTTCGGCTCACTCGGGCTGGGGGCGATGCAGGTTCTCTCCAGGCATGGGATCGAGGTCGTGCGACCGAAGCTGATCGCGATCCTCCTCCTGGCGTCGTTCCTCCTGCTCCTGTTCGTGATGGTTCCCGGCTTCGGGGTCAAGGTCAATGGCGCGCGGAGGTGGTTCGCCGCTGGGCCGATCCAGTTCCAGCCCTCAGAGCTGATGAAGCTCGCGCTCGTGCTCTACGCCGCGCGCTATCTGGCCGAGCACCCCAAGCGAATGCGCGGTTTCAGGCAAGCTGTGGCGCCGATCGCGCTGGTCGTGGCACCTGCGGTTCTCTTGATCGTCGTCGAGCCCGACCTCGGCACCGCGCTGGTCGTCTCGTTCACGATTGCCGCGCTCCTCATCGCCGCCGGTATGCCCTGGCGCTACCTGGCGCTGCTGGCCGGAGTCGGCGTGGCATGCGTCATGTTGCTAGCCGTCGTTCAGCCCTATGAGCGCGCCAGGCTGACGGCCTTCCTGCACCCGTGGGCGTCGGCCACCAAGTCGAGCAGCGGATATCAGGCTGTCCAGGGCCAGATCGCGCTCGGCTCGGGCGGTCTGTTCGGCGTCGGGCTCGGCCGGTCGGTGCAGAAGACGTTCTACCTGCCGGAGGCCCAGACCGACTTCATTCTGGCTGTGATCGGCGAAGAGCTCGGCGTGCTGGGGATATTCGGCGTGGTCTGCCTGTACGGGATGATCGGCTACGCCGGCCTGCGCACGGCGCGTCGAGCCGCTGGGCGGTATGCCAAGCTGCTCGCCACCGGGCTCACCTCGCTCATCCTGTGCCAGGGAATCCTCAACATCTTCGTCGTCCTGGGGCTGGCACCGCTGACCGGTGTGCCGCTCCCGTTCATCTCCTATGCCCCGACCAATCTGTGCGTGATGCTCGCCTCGGTCGGGCTGCTCTTGAACATCGCGCGTCCCGGCGCGCGCCGGCTGCGACTCATCGGAATCCAGCCGGGTGAGCCAGGCTCGGATCGTAGTCGCGGCGGGCGGGACCGCGGGGCACGTGGTGCCGGCGCTGGCGGTGGCCGGCGCGTTGCGGGCCGCTGATGCCGACGTCGTCTTCCTAGGCGGCGAGCGGGCCGAGCGAGAGCTCGTCCCCGCCGCCGGCTACGAGTTTCACGCGCTTCGCCTCGAGCCGCTGCCTCGCAACCAGCCACTGCGGGCGCTCCACGCCGCCGCGGTCGACGCAGCCGCGCTGCGCAGCGCCTACGGCCTGCTCGCCGAGCTGCGACCCTCGGCGGTTCTCGGTGCCGGCGGCTATGTCTCAGGCCCGGTGGGGCTGGTCGCTTTCCTGCGCCGCACGCCGCTCATGCTGATGGAGGCCGACAGTCATCTTGGCCTGGCCAATCGCATGCTCACGCCGTTCGCCCGCCGCGTGTTCCTGGCTTTCCCTATCGAGGGGCGTGGCTCGGCCCGCTACCGGGTGACCGGCCGCCCGGTTCCCGCGCCGGCGACCGACCGCGAGGCGGCGCGCCGCCGCTTTGGCATCTCCGCCGACGCGGCTTGTGTGCTCGTATTCGGCGGCTCGCAGGGGGCGCGCTCGATCAACCACGCCGCGGTCGAGGCATTCGCCGGAGCGGCCTTCCATGTCCTCCACGCGGCGGGCGAGCGCGACCTGCCGCATCTCCGGGCGCCCGGCCCGCACTACGACCTGCGTGGCTACATCGAGAACTTCGGTGAAGCCCTGCTCGCCAGCGACCTAGTGGTGGCCCGGGCAGGCGGCTCGGTGTTCGAGATCGCCGCCCACGGGCGTCCTGCGATCCTGGTCCCCTATCCGTATGCGACCGCCGATCACCAGGAGTTCAACGCCCGGTACATGGAGCAGGGCGGCGCGGCGGTCGTGATCCCGGACCGCGATCTCACGGGGCCGCGATTGGCCCACGAGGTGGGCGAGCTGCTGGCAGACAGGGCCCGGCTGTCGGCGATGGCGCGGGCCTCGGCAGCGCTGGCCCGGCCAGACGCCGCGCATGTGATTGCAGACGAGCTGCTCGCCGCGGCTCAGTAGGGCTTCGACGGGTAGCCGGGGCCGAGCCGGCCGTTGGCGCGCGAGGCCTCGCCGATCGCATACCGGGGCCAGAACGTCCCGGAATTCGGGCCGCCGTTGCAGTGACCCGAGCTGTTCCCCGGCGGTGCCGTCCAGAGCAACGCATCAGCGCCGGCGAACCCGGTGTCGGTGGTCGGCTGCGGTCCCAGCCCACGCCCGGGCGGGTTGCAGAGCACCTCGTTGCCGTGCTTGACACGGTTCTGGGGAACGAGAGGGCCCTGGCCGTTGTTCGCCGTGTTGACGATGAAATGCGAGCCGCCGACCAGGCGGGAGACCTTCTGGGCCCACCGGACCTCGTTGATCGTCCAGTCCTCGTGGGTGTCGTTGGTGAAGAAGCCGCGGATCCGATGGATCCCCACCGCCTTCAGCACACGCGCGGTGTAGCGGGGGCTGTTGCTGTCCGCGTAGCCGCCCTCGATGTACACGACCACGTGCGGCAGCGCCGCCACCTTGTCTATCTCGTACCGCATGTCGCCCTCCCAGTAAGGGAGCCCTCCGTTGCGGAGCATGCAGTGCGAGGCGCCGATCGCGTCGAGCTCGAGCAACATGATCGCCCGGCGGCGGCCGATTCCGCGCACCATCTCGTTCACCTGGCGCTCGAATCTGCCTCGGTGGGCCAGGATCTTGTTCCGCGTCTCGCAGTAGCCGGCCTGGTAGAGGAAGTAGGTCGTGATGATCGGGATCGAGCCTGGATCGGCGGTCAGGTTGTCGCAGAAGATCTTGCGGACCTGGCCGAAGATCGCGCCCCGGCCTCCCCCCGCGGCGTAGAGGCTGAAGCGGTTGGCCTCCGGCTCGACGGCGATCTTCGAGAGCTCGTTGACCTGGTGTGCCAGCGACGGATTGCGCGCGAGCTTGTCGTGCAGGGGACCGTTCTGGAGGTCCGCGGCGAACCGCGCCCAGCTGTAGTTGTCAGGGAAGCCGCGAGGGTTGAGTCCGAGCAGGCGGGCGATTGCGCCTGCGGCGGACCCGTGTGCCGGGCCGTCGACGAACAGGTAGGGAAGCGCGCCGTTCAGCGGGTTGGGCCCCGGCGGATTGGGGAGCATCAAGGGGTTGGTGGGGTCGCGGGCCGCCGAGGGCTGACGGCATGTTGCGGCGCGCGCGGCGGTGCCGCCATGCGCGCCGGCCGAGGCGCCCCACGCCGCGCAGGCCACAAGCGCGGCTGATGCAGCGATTGCCCCTATGCGCCGTAAGCTCGACCCCAAGATGCCGAGCCACGATAGCGACTGGTCCGGTCGCCGCCTGCACTTCGTGGGCATCGGCGGCGCGGGGATGAGCGGCCTGGCGCTCGTGGCCGGTCAGCTCGGGGCGCGGGTGACCGGATCCGACCGCGCCGAATCTTCTTACACGGAGCGGCTACGCGAGCACGGCGTCGAGCTGCGGATCGGGCACGATGCCGCCAACCTGCCCGATGGTGCCGAGCTCGTCTACTCGACTGCCATCCCGCCAGATAACCCAGAGCGTGCCGCGGCGGCAGCGGGACGCGAGCTTCACCGCGTCGACCTGCTGGCCCAGATCGCCGTGATGCGCTCCTGCCTGGCTGTCACCGGGACCCACGGGAAGACGACGACCGCCGGCATGATCGTGCATGCGCTGAAGGGAGCCGATCTCGATCCCTCCTACATCCTCGGAGGCGAGCTGCGCAGCACGGGGACCAACGCGGGCTGGGGAAGCGGTGAGTGGATCGTGATCGAGGCGGACGAGTCCGACCGCTCGTTGCTCAAGCTGACGCCCCAGATCGCCGTGCTCACGAACGCCGAGCTAGATCATCACGCGACGTATTCCTCTCGTCTCGAGCTCGAGGAGACCCTGCGGGAGTTCATGGCCCGCGCCGGGGATCGCGCGGCCGTGTGGGACCGGCCGTGGCTGCGGGCGCTCTGCCCTCCCTCGGCCTTGGCTTACGACGCTCGTGACGTTCGCCTTTTCCCTGGCGGCTCGTGTTTCTGCGCCGGCAACGTGGAGGTCGAGTTGTCGGTGCCGGGGCTCCACAACGCGGTGAACGCAGCTGGTGCGCTGGCCGCCGCCGTCCTCGCCGGCGCCGACGCCGGGCGCACTGCGGAGGCCCTTCGCAGCTTCCAGGGCGCCCGCCGCCGCTTTGAGCTGCTGGGGGAGACGCCTGCCGGAGTTCCCGTTTATGACGACTACGCGCACCATCCGACCGAGGTCGCAGCGGCGATCGCCGCGGCGCGGACCCTCGATCCCCGGCGGCTCGTGGCGGTGTTCCAGCCGCACCTGTACTCGAGGACCGAGGCGCTACACCGCCAGTTCGGGGCTGCGCTGGCCGACGCCGACGTCGCGGCCGTGCTCGACGTGTATCCCGCCCGGGAGGACGGCGAGCAATTCCCCGGGATAACGGGGCGCGTGGTGGCGCAGGCGACCGCTGAGCTCGGCGCAGGCCGCGAGGTCGCGTGGCTCCCGGCATTTCAGGATGCCGAGGCCTACCTGAGAGCACGGCTGCGCGGCGGCGACCTGTGCCTCATGATGGGGGCAGGCGATGTCGATGCACTGGGCCGCCGCCTCGTGGAGGGTTAGCGCGCACCCGCCGGCCGCCGGGCCTGCACGGGGGCGTTCCCCCGGCGACCGTTTGCGCTGTCGATATCAACCTGTCTGATACCCGCGCGCCCGGACCGGCCCTGAGCGCGCACGACCGGCCCTGAGCGCGCACGACCGGCCCTGAGCGCGCCAAGACCGGCCCGGCGAGCACGACCGGCCGGCGAGCACGACCGGCCGGCGAAAATGCGACTCCCAGCGCTGCGCCCGGACGGGGGGCCGGATTCTCGTCGCTATGCGGCGAAAAAACGACCCGGGCGCTCGGGAGGTGCGGCGGGAGAAGGGTTTTCGCCGTCCCGCTCCGGTCGTACTCAGCGCCGCCGGGCCTCCATCTACCCTCGGCCCGTGGCCGATCCGCCCGCCGGCGTCCTCCGCGACTTCCCGCTTGCTCGGCTGACGACGATCCGCACCGGCGGCCGTGCACGCCTGTTCGCGCGACCGGCCGGGATCGAGGAGCTCGAGGAGCTTCTCCGCTGGGCGGCGCTGGCCGCCGAGGAGGTAGGGGTCGTGGGCTCCGGGTCGAACCTCCTGGTAGCTGATGCCGGTTTCAACGGACTAGTGATCAAGCTGGACGGCCAGCTCAGCAAGATCGAACCGGAGGGAACGCGAATCCTCTGCGGAGGTGGCGCACGCCTCCCCGCGGTATCGGCGCGGGCGGCACAAGCCGGGCTCACCGGCCTCGAGTTCGGCGTCAACATCCCCGGGACGGTCGGTGGCGCCGTGCGGATGAACGCAAACGCGTACGGTGGCGAGCTGGCCGCCGTTCTCGAGTGGGCCGAGGTGACGAGCGCTGAGGGCACCGAGCGCCGAGCTGCCGGGCAGCTGGGTTTTGGCTACCGGTCGTCCGGCCTCCATCCCGGTGAGGTGGTGGCCAGGGTGTCGTTCGCGCTGCGCCGGGCTCAGCGTGAGGACGTCAAAGCCACCCTTAGCGACATGCGTGCGATGCGCAAAGCCGCGCAGCCCTCGGGCGTCAAGACGTTCGGGTCCACCTTCAAGAACCCGGACGACCCCCGGGCCGGAGGTCGCACCGCCGGCCAGCTGCTTGAGGCTGCCGGCTGTCGCGGGCTGAGGATCGGCGGTGCGAGCTTCTCGGAGAAACACGCCAACTTCATCGTCAACCACGGCGACGCTAGAACCGCTGATGTGATCGCGCTGATGGTCGAGGGGCGGCGGCGGGTCCGCGAGCGCTTCGGCCTCGAGCTGGAGCCGGAGGTGCAGACGCTCGGCCCGGTTGCGGTGCCCGCAGACTGGGCAGATGGGGGAAAAGAGTGAGGGCGCTCGCCTCCGCGGTCACCGGGGGGTGGCTCCGCCGGCCGCTCGCAGGCCGGTCCGTCTCGCGGCGGTTCCTGCCGGGCAGGCGCGCTCGTCCGCGCACGGTCGCTGCGGTGATCGCCGGGATGATCGTGCTCGGGGCGGTCTGGCTCTGGGTCAGGGACTCGGCGCTTGTCTCGGTGAACCGCGTCACTGTCACAGGTGTGAGCGGCTCGGATGCGGCCGCGATCCGCTCGGCGCTGACGACCGCCGCCCGCGGAATGACGACGCTCGACGTCAATCAGGCGCAGCTCAGGGCTGCACTCGTCCCGTATCCCGAGGTCAAGTCCCTGCAGATCAGCACCCAGGTCCCCCACGGGCTGAGAATTCGGGTGATCGAGCAGCTGGCGGTCGCGCAGGTCGTGTTCGGCGGGCGCTCGGAGGCGGTGACCGCGGACGGGATCCTGCTCGGCTCGCAGCGGACGGCCGGGCTACCTCAGGTGGCGCTGCCGGTGCCGCCCGGCGGGGCGCGGGTCACCGACCCAGCCGCGCGCGCCGTGCTCCGGGTCCTCGGCGCAGCGCCCTACCAGCTCTTGAGCAAGATCAGCCACATCAAGAACGAGCCGGCCCACGGCATCGTCGCCCTGCTGCGCGGCGGGCCGGCCATCTACCTAGGCGACGGCCAACATCTCCACGCCAAGTGGCTGGCGGCGGCCGCCGTCCTCGCCGATCCAGGCTCGGCCGGGGCCGTCCTACATCGACGTGACCGATCCGGCGCGTCCCGCGGCGGGCGCGGGGGGCTCGACGAGCCCGGCAAGGACGACGGGAACCACCGGCACGGCGACGGGGACCGCGGGTACGGCGACCGGGACCATGGGCGCAGCCTCGTCGGCTGGCCAAGGAGCGGGCGGGACGCCGGGCTCGACCACAGCGGCCTCCACGTCGGGAGGCTGATCCGCGGGAAGCGGGAGGCACAGGCGCGGCGCAGGCAGCGATCCGGCGGGAAGCGCAGCACAGGCTCGGCACACGCGGCGATCCCGAGGGAAGCGGGAGGCACAGGGCGCCGCGGGCGCTGGCTAAACCTGAGGTCGAGGGTTATCAGGACGAGGGCACAACCCTCACACGATTTCTGAGAGTTGGCTGTTCTGCAACGAACGTTGCGCCGCGGCGGGAGGCGTTGACTTGCCGTATCGCCAGCGCCTAACGTGCAAAACTACGCAAAGAGCGTACGGGGCAGTAAACCTTCAACCATAACTGGAGACTCGGCGGCAAGACATGGAAAGCGGCAGCAGCTATCTCGCGGTCATAAAGGTCGTCGGGGTCGGAGGCGGTGGCACCAATGCGGTGAACCGGATGGTCGACGCCGGCTTGCGGGGCGTCGAGTTCATCGCTTGCAACACGGATGCCCAGGCGCTGGCGATGACCGACTCCGACATCAAGCTCAACATCGGCCACCAGCTCACAAAGGGCCTCGGCGCGGGAGCCAACCCGGAGATCGGCCACGGTGCGGCCGCGGAGTCCCGAGACGAGATCAAGGAAGCCCTCAAGGGGGCGGACATGGTGTTCGTCACCGCCGGCGAGGGTGGGGGACCGGCACCGGCGCAGCGCCGGTCATCGCCGACATCGCCAAGAACGAGATCGGAGCACTCACAGTCGGCTGCGTCACGCGTCCGTTTGCCTTCGAGGGCGCTCAGCGGGCGCGCCAGGCGGATGATGGGATCCAGCGGCTGAGCGAGACCGTCGACACGCTGATCGTGATCCCCAACGAGAAGCTCCTCGCGATAGTGGAACGGCGGACGACGATCCTCGATGCCTTCCGGGAAGCGGACAACGTCCTGCGCCAAGGCGTGCAGGGAATCACCGACCTGATCACGATTCCGGGCCTGATCAACCTCGACTTCGCCGACGTACGCACGATCATGCGCGACGCGGGGACCGCTCTGATGGGCATCGGGGCCGCCAGCGGCGAGAACCGCGCCGCTGAGGCGGCGAAGATGGCGATCTCCTCGCCGCTCCTCGAGGAATCGGTTGAGGGAGCCACCGGGATCCTCCTCAACATCACCGGCGGGCATGACCTCGGGCTGTTCGAGGTCAACGAGGCGGCCGAGATCGTTCAGAGCTCTGCCGACGCCAATTCGAACATCATCTTCGGCGCGGTGATCGATGACGGGATGGGCGAGGACGTGCGGGTCACGGTGATCGCCACCGGCTTTGACCACACCGGCCGTGGCCTACGCCGCCGGGGAACCGAGCCGGCACGAGGCCGGGATGTGACGATCGACGACGTCCGGCGCTCGTCACTGGAGATAGGCGACGACGAGATCGACATCCCGTCGTTCCTCAAGGATCGCTAGTCCAACCGGCGCAACCTCCGCGGGAACTCGCTGTTCTATCCCGGTGCGGCGCGTCCGGACGGTGACTTGCCTGGGCTGCCTGCTCGGCTGCCTGGCGCCGCCCGCCGCGCTCGCACAGCAGCCGGCACCGACACCGCCGGTTGTGATCGACGGCCCGAGCTCCGATCTCGCGCTCAGCACCGGGCTCGGGATGTCCGTGGCGCGCGACGGAAGCGGCGGGGTTACCTACCTCAAGCGCGTCGGAGCCAACGTCCACGTGGTCGCATCCGCGCTCACCGGCGGCGCGTTCGAGGCCCCGGTTGAGCTCGACTCCGGGCTGGCCGCCGATGCCTCCTCGCCCGTGGTCGCGGCCGGCAACGGCGGGCTGCTGCTCGTCGCGTTCGTGTCGGGCGGACAGCTGTACGTGGTGGACAAACCGTCGGCACAAGCCCCGTTCGGATCGCCGGTTTCCCTGATCGGTGGGGCGGCGAGCCCGGCCATCTCAATCACGAACCTCGGCAAGGCCTATCTGGCCTTCACCGAGGCGGACGGTGCCGGCTACGACATCCGGACTGCGTACTACTACCGGGGAAACTGGTCGCTCGAGCCGGCTGCGCTCAACGTTACCCCGGCCGACGACGCCGGAACGGGCTCAGGGCGTCCGGCTGTTGCCGCGGCCGGCGACGGCGTCGGGATCGTCGCATGGGGCGAAAATGGCGGCATCTACTCGCGCCGAGTCTGGGGAACCGCACCAAGCGTCGTCCACGAGCAGGCCGACGGACCGCTTCCCGGATGCAGTGAAACCTCCTCCGACGATCCCGTGGTGGGCACCGAGGGGGACTCGTCGTATGCGGTGGTCGCCTTCCAAGAACAGCTCTCCTGCGGCAGCCAGAACCGCTCCCGCGTCCTGGCCAACCGGCTGCGTGGCTCGGCCTACGACGGTCTCACGCAACCCGACGGCCTGTCCACCGACAGCGCGGATGGAGCCGTCGATCCACAGATCGCGATGGGCGAGTACGGCCGAGGCATGGTGATCTCCCAGCGCACGAGCAACAACGACCTCTACGCAACCGCGTTGGGCGACAACGGAACCTCGGCGAGCACGTCGCGGGTAAACAGCCTTCCGCTCGGCCAGCCCCCGGACGCGGTGGCGGCGATGGCGGGACTTGTCTCGGACCTCGTCGTCTGGCAACAGACACCCGGCGGGAACGGGTCCCCCGAGATCCGGCTCCGGTACGCCGCGGACGGAGCGAGCCTCGGTCCCGAGCTGGTCATCTCCTCGTCCACCTCGGGGCCGACCAATGCCGCCGACGGACTCGCGGCGGCGGGAGACGGGAGCGGAGACGCGGCCGCGGCCTGGCTACAGGGGGCTGGGGCAAGCACCGAGCTGGTTGCGGTGAGGCTCTACCAGCCGCCAGGCGAGTTCGCCGCGCTTCACCCCTTCCAGTACGAGCGTCTAGCGCAGCCGACGCTGGCCTGGGCACAGGCCAAGGAGGCATGGGGCCCCATCACATACTCGGCCACATTCGATGGAACCACGGTAGGGCAGACGACATCGACCACGTTCCAGCTACCGGATGCGGTCAGCGACGGGCCCCACATCTGGCAGGTCACGGCCACAAACCCGGCGGGACAGACGAGCACGGCGCGTCCCGCCACCGTGTTCGTCGACACGGTCGCGCCGACCGTGGGCCTCAGCGCGTCGGCCAGGGCGCGTGTGCACGTGCCGGTGACAGTGCACGTGGTCTACGGCGATGCAGCCCCGGCAGGCGAGCCTGCGTCGGATGCCTCGGGTGTCGCCGATCTCCTGATCCGCTGGGGAGATGGGTCCCAGAGCGACGTTCGGCTCGGCTCGCACCACCTGAGCCATCGCTACGGGAGGGCGGGGCGCTACCGGATCACGGCTGTGGTGACCGATCGCGCCGGCAATGCGAGCCGGGCATCTGCGTCGCTGCGGATCTTTGCTCACCACCGGCGGCATAAGCGCGGCAGGAAGGGACACCGTCGGTGAGATGGGTCCGGACGATCGTGCTGGCCTGCCTGATCACGGGCGGCTGCCCTGGAGTCACCGGAGCCCAGTCCTCCTATACACCGGCGCCGCCCACCCCGGGCGCGCTTTACCGCGACGGCCAGACAGGTCGCTATCTGCTCGGCGGCACGTGGCTCTACCGGGCTGACACGGCCGACGTGGGGCTTGCTCAGCAGTGGTGGAGAGAGACTTCGACCGAGGGCTGGACTGAGGTGAGCGTGCCGAACAGCTACAACGCGGGAGACTTCTCGTCCGCCAGCATGAGCGGCTACGTCGGGTGGTACCGCCGGGACTTCACGGTCCCCGCGGGCGCTTTTGACCACTGGGTGCCTGCCCGGTTCAGGACCTGGGTGCTCCGCTTCGAGTCGGTCAACTACAGGGCGACCGTCTGGCTCGATGGCACTCAGCTCGGGTCACACAGCGGTGCCTACCTTCCCTTCGAGTTCACCGTGGGAAGGCTCGGGCCCGGCGTACATAGCCTGGTGGTGCGGGTCGACGACCGGCGAGGGCCTGGAGACCTGCCCCCGGGCCCCGGCGGAGGATGGTGGAACTTCGGCGGGATCCAACGCGAGGTCTATCTGAGGGCCGTCCAGCGTGCCGACATCCTCCGTGTCCGGATCAGGACGCTCTTGCCCTGTTCCCGATGCGCGGCGACGATCGACGAGCAAGCCGTCGTTCAGAACGACACCGCCGCCTCCCAGGCCGTCTCGCTGACCGGCACGTATGGCGGCAGGCGGATCGATTTCGGCCGCTTCCGAATCGCGCCGCATGCACTCTGGACCGCGAGACGCCTCGTGCGGCTGGCCAGGCCACACCTTTGGTCGCCCGGCCGGCCGTACCTGTACCGGGCCACGCTGAGGCTGGCCGATGCCAAAGGCAGGCGTCTCGGCGGCTACCTCACCTACAGCGGAGTACGCACCATCGTTCTCAGCCGCGGTGGGCGCCTCGAGCTCAATGGGCGCCCGCTCGACGTGCGTGGCGTCGACCTGCACGAGCAGAACCTCGAGACGGGAGCCGCGCTGAGCCCGTCTCAACTCGGCCAGTTCGTCACATGGGTACACGCGCTAGGCGCCACCATCATCAGGAGTCACTACCCGCTGAACCAGCAGATCGAGGAGGCGGCTGACCGCGACGGGATCCTGCTCTGGTCGGAAGTACCCGTGTACCAGGTGAGCGACAGCAGCCTCGCCCAGCCGGCCACTCTGAGCCAGGCCCACGCGCTGCTCGAGCAGAACATCCTGACCAACCAGAACCATCCCTCGGTCCTGCTCTGGAGCATTGCCAACGAGTTGAGCACGCCGGCCAGCGCGACCGAGGCTCGCTACATCGCGGGTGATGTGAAGCTGGCCCACCGCCTGGATCCGACACGACCGGTGGGGATGGCGATCAGCGCGTGGCCCGGTGTGCCCTGCCAGCCCGCCTATGCCCCGCTCGACGTCCTCGGCTTCAACGATTACTTCGGCTGGTTCGACGCCGGCGGAGGGTCCACCGACGATCGCGATGAGCTCGGTCCCTTCCTCGATTCACTGCGCTCCTGCTACCCACGCAAGGCGATCTTCGTCAGCGAGTTCGGCTTCGAGGCCAACCGCCACGGCCCTGTGGAGGAACGCGGCACCTATGAGTTTCAGTCCAACTCCATCGCCTACCACCTGAAGGTGTTCGCCTCAAAGCCGTGGCTCTCGGGCGCGATCTACTGGATCCTCCAAGACTTCGCCGCCCGGCCCGGCTGGACCGGAGGCGACCCGCGGGGGGACCCGCCGTTCGTCGAGAAGGGAGTGATCGATGTAGACGGCCGACCCAAGCCGGCCTTTTCGGTGCTTTCGTCTATGTACCACGCCTGGCTTCGCTCGCAGGCTCATCGGGCCCGGGCAAGCCGGTAGCACCGCTCGCAGGCTCATCGGGCCCGGGCAAGCCGGTAGCACCCAGCGCGCTTCTCGCCCCGCCATCCCGTGTAATAGCCTCAGGTTCCTGTCCTCGCCAGCCGTCCACGCCTCGCTGCGCCGCACCTCGTTGCACGACCGCCACGTCGCCGCGGGCGCGCGACTTGTCTCGTTCGCGGGGTGGGAGATGCCGGTCCAGTACACCGGAATCCGCGATGAGCACATCGCCGTGCGCACCGGCGCTGGCGTGTTCGATGTCTCCCACATGGGCCAGGTTGAGACGTGTGGTCCCCAAGCAGTCGAGTTCCTCCAGCGGATGCTCTCGAACGACGTGCGGAGGATCCCGGAGGGCGGCGCGCAGTACAGCGTGATGTGCCGCGATGACGGAGGCGTTCTCGACGACCTGTTCACCTATCGCCTGGCGGACTGCGAGTTCCTGACTGTCACGAACGCCGCCAACCATCGCCAGGACGTCGATTGGCTCCTGGCTAACGCCGGCGACTATGACGTCGACGTCCGCGACGCGGCTGATCGATTCGCGATGCTCGCCGTGCAGGGCCCGCTTGCCAGGACGCTGGTCGGCTCTCTGGCCGATGGCACACTCCCGTCGCGGATGCATGCCGCTCTTCGAACTGTGGCGGGCGTGCCCATGCTCGTGTGCGGAACCGGCTACACGGGCGAGGATGGGGTGGAGCTGCTGCTCGATCCGGACTCCGCGCCCTCCGTGTGGGACGCTCTGATCGCCGGTGGCGCTCGGCCCGCCGGCCTCGGGGCCCGGGACACGCTTCGCCTCGAGGCGTGCTTCCACCTCTACGGCAATGATCTCATGCCGGATCGCAATCCGATCGAGGCCGGTCTCGGTTGGTGCTGCAGCGAGGACACCGGTTTCATCGGATCGGAGCCCATCGCCCGTGCCCGCCGCGAGGGCACGGCCCAGAAGCTTGTGCCTTTCGCAATCGACGGGCCGGGCATCGCGCGCGCGGGTAATCCGGTCGTGGGTGGCGGGGAGGTCACGAGCGGGACCTTCTCGCCGTGCCTGGAGCGTGGGATCGGGATGGCCTACGTCCCGGCCGGGACTGCCGTTCCCGGAACCCGAATCGAGATAGACGTCCGCGGGACGATCAGGCCCGCGCAAGTCGAGCGCAAGCCCTTGTACCGGAAGGATTCATGAGCGTGGACGAGCAATATCCCGACGATCTGCTCTACCACCCGGAGCACGACTGGGCCCGCGTCGATGGCGAGCGCGCGACCTTCGGGATCACGTGGTACGCCCAGGACGCTCTCGGGGAGGTCGTTTTTTTCGAGGCGCCCAGCATCGGCGCCACGGTGACCAAGGACGAGCCGTACACCGAGATCGAGTCGGTCAAAGCCGTCTCCGACGTGATCGCCCCTCTGTCCGGCGAAGTGCTCGCCGTCAACGAGGCGATCGCCGGCAATCCCGAGAAGGTCAACGAGGACCCCTACGGAGAGGGCTGGCTGGTCGAGGTAAGGCTCACAGACCCTTCGCAGACCGAGTCGCTGCTCTCCGCAGCCGATTACCAGGCGACGCTCGAGTAGGTCGCTTCGGCCGATGACCCGGTACACCTCAGTCACCGACGAGGACCGCCTCCAGATGCTCGCGGCGATCGGCGTGTCAGGGACCGAGGACCTGTTCAGCGAGATCCCGGCCGGGCTGCGCCTAGACCATCCGCTGGCGCTCGACGAGGGGCTATCCGAGCAGGAGGTGTTCGCCGAGCTGCGAGCCCTCGCCGAGGCGAACGTCTCGGCTGATGACGAGATCTCGTTTCTCGGCGCCGGGATGTACGACCACTACGTACCCGCGCTGGTCGAGGCGATCATCTCCCGCTCGGAGTTCCTGACCCCGTACACGCCCTACCAGCCTGAGATCTCGCAGGGTGGGCTGCAGGCGATGTTCGAATACCAGACGGCGATCTCCGAGCTGACGGGGCTCCCGGTCTCGAACGCCTCGGTCTACGAGGGGCCAAGCGCTGTCGCGGCGGCCGGCTACGTCGCAAAGCTCTCGGCGGCCGGCAGCCGTTTCGTCATCTCCCGTGGGGTTCATCCGCACGCCCGCGAGACGCTCGCCACGATGGCACACGGCTGGGGGATGGAGGTTGTGGAGGCGCCGCTGCGCGATGGGATCACCGACCTCGGTGAGCTTGGGGAAGACGTCAGTGCGGTGGTCGTCCAGCAGCCGAACTTCCTCGGTGCTGTGGAGGATCTCGAGCAGCTGGCCGGGGCGGCTCACGCGTCCGGTGCGCTGGCCATCGCCAGCTGCGACCCGCTGCCACTGGGGCTCTTACGCTCGCCTGGGGAGTGCGGAATCGACATGGCGGTGGGCGAAGGCCAGACGCTCGGCAACCGTCTCGACTACGGGGGACCTTCGTTCGGGTTCTTCGCCGCCACCGATGCGCTGATCAGGCGGGTGCCGGGGAGGATCGCGGGCCAGACGCGGGACGCCGACGGCCGGCGCGGCTTCGTACTCACCCTCCAAACCCGCGAGCAGCACATCCGCCGCGAGCGGGCCACGTCGAACATCTGCACCGCGCAAGCCCTCAACGCTCTGGCCGGAGTCATCTATCTCGCTTGGCTCGGCAGGCGCGGGATAGTTGAGCTCGTCGAGCTGATGGTGCAGCGCACCGCCTATGCCCGGGAGCGCCTCGCCGCTATCGATGGCGTGAGGCCGCTCCACCCCCAGCCAGTGGTCCGCGAATTCGCCATTGCCCTCGGCGCGCCGGTGGGTCCGGTGCTCGAGCGTTGCCGCCAGCATGGCGTCAATCCCGGCTACCCGCTGGGGAACGACTATCCCGAGCACCAGGACGGGCTACTCGTGGCGATCACCGAGCAGCGGACACGCGGGCACATCGACCGCCTGGCCGAGGTGCTCGGGGCTGCGGTGGCGGCCGAGCGGCGCGAGCCGGCGGGGGCACGGGCATGACGGCGCGCTCGTTCACGATGGCGGCCGACGACGAGCTGACAATCTACGAGCGAAGCGTCCCGGGCCGTCGAGCCTTCACCGCCCCGGGACTCGATGTGCCCGAGTACGACCTGGTCGAGCTCTTGCCCGATCGGCTGCGCCGCCGCGAGCCCCCGCGCCTGCCGGAGGTCTCAGAGCCGGAGATAGTGCGCCACTACAACCGGCTTTCGAAGCGCAACTTCGATCTGGACACGGGCTTCTACCCGCTTGGATCGTGCACGATGAAGCACAATCCCAAGCTGCACGAGCGGATCGCGGCCCTCCCCGGGCATGCGCGCCTGCATCCGCTTCAGGACCCCTCACGAGCGCAGGGCGCGCTCGAGCTCATGTGGCGTCTTCAGCAGGCACTGGCCGAGATCGCGGGTCTTCCGCATGTCTCGCTGCAGCCGTCGGCCGGTTCTCATGGCGAGCTTGCGGGTGTCCTTCTCACGCGGGCCTTCCACGAGGACCGCGGGGAGAGCCGCAGCAAGGTGCTGACCCCCGACACCGCCCACGGGACGAACCCGGCCACGGTGACGATGGCCGGCTACGAGGTGGTCAAGGTCGGGACCGATCCGCTGGGCAACGTCGACCTCGACGACCTGCGCGCCAAAGCGACCGAGGATGTGGCGTGCCTCATGCTCACCAACCCCTCCACGCTTGGTCTGTTCGAGACGGGGATCGTGGAGATCGCCAGGATCGTGCACGCCGTAGGAGCCACGCTCTACTACGACGGAGCGAACCTCAACGCGATCATGGGCATCTGCCGCCCAGGCGACATGGGCTTCGACATCGTTCACTTCAACCTCCACAAGTCGTTCACCCAGCCCCATGGGGGCGGCGGACCGGGGGCGGGGCCGATCGCCGTCTCGGATCGGATCGAGCCGTACCTGCCCCGCCCCCAGGTCGTGCGCCGCGAAGGCGCGGGCGGCAACGGGGCGGGGGCGGCGTACTTCGACCTGGAGTACGAGCGGCCGAAGTCGATCGGGCGGCTGCGGGGCTTCCAAGGCAACTACGGAGTGTTCGTGCGCGCCTACGCCTACATCCGCTCGCTGGGTGCCGCGGGCCTGCGCGACGTGTCCGAGGCCGCGGTCCTCAATGCCAACTACCTAATCGCCCGGCTGCGCCAGGAGGGCGTACTCGAGTACCTGCCCATCGCCTACGAGCGACTGTGCATGCACGAATTCGTCCTCTGCGGCGCGCCGATGAAGCGGGAGCTGGGAATCAGGACGCTGGACCTCGCCAAGCGGCTGCTCGACCATGGCGTCCATCCTCCGACGGTGTACTTCCCGCTGATCGTCGACGAAGCTCTCCTCATCGAGCCGACCGAGACCGAGACGCGGGAGACACTGGACCGCTTCGCCCAGGTCGTGGCCGAGATCCTGCGCGAGGCTCGGGATGATCCGGAGCTGGCGCGGGGAGCTCCATACACGACCCCCGTACGACGGCTCGATGAGGCGGCGGCCGCGCGCAAGCCGGTGATTCGTCAACCGCTGCCTTAGGCTTGACCGCGCCGGAAGAGCTCGTACGGCGGGCGGCGGCCGAGATCGCCGGCCGCGCCGAGCGCGAGCTCGAGGCACTCGTTGCCGTCTCCTCACCCGCGGGCGACATGCACGGAGCCGAGGAAGCCGCCGCCATCTGTGCCGCGCTGTTACCGGCCGAGGCGCAGGTCGAGCGAATCGATTCCTCCACGCCCGGGGGCGCGCCTGACCTCCTGGCGCGGATCGAAGGTACGGGGAACGGCCGCCTGCTCCTGCTCGGTCACCTCGACACGGTGGTCAGCCACGACTCCCACGGTGCCCTACGCCGTGACGGCGGGCGGCTCTACGGCCCGGGAACGACGGACATGAAGGGCGGCGTGATCCTCGCACTCGGCGTCGCCCGGTCGTTAGCCGTGCGCCCGGAGATGTTCGAGGAGCAGTTGATCCTGCTTGTGACCGACGAGGAGTGGCGCACCCACCCGTTTGCCCACGCCGACCGGTTCGGCCCGCTCGACGTGTGCCTGTGCTTCGAGGCCGGCGAGCGCGGACCCGAGGGGGAAGAGGGGGTGGTGGTGCGCCGGAAGGCGGCCGGGACGTTGCGGGTGAGTGCGACCGGCCGCTCGGCGCATTCGGGCAGTGCGCCCGACCAGGGCGCCAACGCGCTGCTGGCACTGGCCCGCGTGGCGCTCCTGCTATCAGAGCGTCACGATCCCCATGGCGCCGAGCGGCTCAGCGTCGTGCCGACAATCATCCGCTCGGGTGGCGCGTTCAATGTGGTGCCGGCCGCGGGCGAGCTCATTTTCGACACCCGAGCAGACCGCGCGGAGTCCTTCGAAGGGCTGCTCGCGGCGGTACCAGGCGAGCTCGACGGAGTCACGGTGCAGGCCGAGATGCAGCGCGTTTGGCCGGGGATGGACACACGAGAGACGACCCGCGAGCTGCTCAGAGCCGCCACCGCGCGGCTCGGGCGGCCGATTGTCGGCGTGGCGCGCGGCGGAGCGAGCGACGCCAGCCACTTCGCGGCATCGATCCCGCTGACCATCGACGGGCTCGGTCCGCGGGGCGGGGGCGCTCATACCCCCGACGAATTCGTGCTCGCCGCCTCGCTGCGGGAAAGGGCCGAGGTGGCGATGGCGGTCGCCCTGGAGGCGCTCGAGCACGCGCGGCGCGGCTCAGCGCACCGCTAGCCAGCGCTCGGCGTTGCACGCGTGGCGCGGCTCAGCGCACGGCTAGCCAGCGCTCGGCGTTGCTCTCGTAGATCTCCCGCAGGATGTCCTCGATCCCGTAGGTGATCTGCCAATCGGGATAGTCCTGCTGGAAGGGCTCCAGATCGGAGATCCACCAGCGGTGGTCGCCGATCCGGTTCTCCGGAACGAGCTCCCAGCTGAGCTCGCGGCCCGTGATCATCTGGCAGCACTCGATCGCCTCGAGCATCGAGCAGTTGCTGGCCCGCCCGCCGCCTATGTTGTAGACCGCGGCCGGGCGGGCAGCTCGATGGAAGGTGTGGAACGCTGCCACGAGGTCGGCCGAGTGGATGTTGTCGCGGACCTGCTTGGCGCCGTAGCCGAACACGGTGTAAGGCTCTCCGGTGACGGTGCAGCGCATCAGGTAGGAGAGGAAGCCGTGCAGCATCGCGCCGGCGTGGTTGGGGCCCGTCAGGCACCCACCCCTGAAGCACACCGTCGGCATGTCGAAGTACCGGCCGTACTCCTGGACCAGGAGGTCGGCGGCCGCCTTCGAGACGCCGAACAGCGAGTGCGTCGAGGCGTCGATCGACATCGAAGTGTCGATCCCGCGGTGGTAACGGTGATCATCGGGAAGCTCGAGCCGGGCCTCGAGCTCCAGGAGCGGAAGGTGATTGGGTAGATCGCCGTACACCTTGTTGGTCGAGCAGAAGATGAAGCTGGCCGCCGGGGCATGGCGACGCGTCGCCTCGAGCAGGTTGAGCGTGCCATTGGCATTGACCGTGAAGTCGGTGTGGGGATCGGACGCGGCCCAGTCGTGCGAGGGCTGCGCCGCGGCATGAATGACGAGCTCCAACGAGTCCGCGCACTCGCTGAACACGCGCTCGACGGCCTCGGCGTCTCGGATGTCGATCTCCAGCGTGCGGAAGGAGCTGCCGAACGCCGCGAGCAGGCGCTGTGTGGTGGGTGAGGTGGAAGCCGACGGCCCGAAGAACCTCGCTCGCATGTCGTTCTCGAGCCCCACCACGTCGAAACCAGCTTCGACGAAGTGCCGCACGGACTCAGACCCGATCAGCCCCCCGGAACCCGTGATGATCGCGGTAGGCATAAGCCGGCGAGCAGGTTAGCGGGCGTCTGCGGTCTGGCCCAGACGATCGCCTCGCTCTCGAGCCGAGACACCGCCGGGCCCAACCCAGATCAGAGCGCCGCCTCGAGCTCGGCCTCGTGTGCCTGGACCCAGGAGTGGATGTCGGCGAGCACGTCCTCCGCCGTTCTTCGCGGCCGCCAGCCCGTGTGCCGCATGAGCGCGCGGCAATCGGAGATGTAGACCGGCACATCACCGGGGCGGGTCCCGTTCTGGGAGCCGATCGCGAGCTGATTACCGGTCAGCCGCCGGCACAGCTCGGTCGTCTCGAGCAGCGAGAGGCTACAGCCGCGTCCGCCGCCTACGTTGAAGACAGCGCCGTCCCAGGCGCCAGGATCCTCGAGCTGCTGATCGAGGAGGTCGAGCAGGTCGTGGACGTGGAGAAGATCGCGTACCTGTTTGCCCCGGCCACCGAACCCGATGTACTCGAGTGGCCACTTGAAGTGGTGGGCCAGCATCCAGTACGTGAATACTCCCTGGTCGACCTTGCCCAACTGCCATGGGCCCGCGATCACCCCGCACCGATTGACCACCGCCCGCAGCCCATAGGCGCTGCGGTACTCCTCGATCAGGAGCTCGGCGGCCAGCTTCGTCGACCCGTACAGCGTGCGCGCTCCCTGCAGGGGAAACCCCTCGGAGATTCCGGCCCCCGAAGCGCCGGTCAGCGGCTGCCCGTCGAGCAGCTCGAGACGTGTCTCGGTCTCGCGCACGGCGAGTGACCGCAACGCCTCGATCGGATACACCCGGCTGGTCGACAGGAACAGGAAGAAGGCTCGATCGCGCCGCGCGAGCTCGAGGCAGTTGTAAGCGCCCAGGAGGTTGGACTGCACCACATAGTCCGGTGCGCCATCGATGCCCGCCAGCGCCGAGGGCTCGGCCGAGCACTCGACGATCGCCTCCACCTCGCCGATCGCCATCAGGTCAGCTTGGTTGCGGACGTCGCCGTGGACGAACGAGGCGCCGGCTTCCCTGAGCCGGCGCAGGTTCAGCTCGCTGCCCCGGCGGCGGAGATTGTCTAGCGCGATCACCTCCCAGGCGGGATGCCGCTCGCGCAGCCCGAGCGCCACGTTCGCCCCGACGAAGCCAGCCCCGCCCGTGACCAGCAGCCGCATGGCGCAAGTATGCCCAGGGACGCGGGCTCGGCCTCGCCACCTGCGATGCTTAGCGTATGGACGAAGGTCCGCTCCCCTACAAGCCGTCCAGACGTCGCTGGCATATCCCGCTCGAGGGGTTCAGGCTGCTGGCCGGGATCGTGGCGCTGATGTGGGTGATCGAGGTGATCAACACGGCGGATTCGAACCATCTCGATGGCGACGGGATCGTGGCGCGGAACTTTGGCCACGTGTGGGGGATCATCACCGCGCCCTTCATCCACGCGAGCTTTGCCCACCTGATCGCCAACACGATCCCGCTCGTGTTCCTGGGGCTGATCGTCGCGCTTCGCGGCGCGGCCCGGCTGGCCAGCGTGACCACCATCGTCGTCCTGGCCGGCGGCCTCGGGACCTGGCTGATCGGACCTTCGGGCGTGAGCACGATCGGCGCCAGCGGACTCGTCTTTGGTTACGCCACCTACCTGTTGACTCGCGGTTTCTTCGATCGCAGCGTGCTCGAAGTGCTGACCGGGCTCGTCGTCGGCGCAGTGTGGGGAGCGGTGCTGGTGGCGAGCCTGGTGCCCCACCACGGCGTCTCCTGGCAGGGTCATCTTTGCGGCGGGCTCGCCGGCGTCCTGGCCGCCTACTCGCTACGGCGGGCTCGGCAGGTCAAGCCCGCTCGCCCGGCTCCTGCTCTGCGCGGCTAGCCTGCCCGACAAGGCATGCGGATCTTCTCGGGCATCCAGCCGACGGGCCGAAAACACCTGGGCAACTACATCGGCGCGATCACCCAGTACGTGGCCGGACAGGACCGCGCCGAGGGGATCTACTGCATCGTCGACTTGCACGCGATCAGCGTCGCCTACGACCCGCCGGATCTCAGGACCTCGGTGTACGACGTCCTGGCGGTGCTTCTCGCCGCGGGCCTCGAGCCTGATCGCTGCATCCTGTTCCGCCAGTCGGACGTCCGCGAGCACACCGAGCTCACCTGGCTGATTTCGAGCGTCACCGCCAAGGGTGACCTCGAGCGGATGCACCAGTTCAAGGACAAGTCGACGCGTCAGCGCGACCTAGCCAGCGCGGCGCTGTTCTTCTATCCGGTCCTGATGGCGGCAGATGTCCTTGCCTACCGAGCCGACGAGGTGCCGGTCGGCGACGACCAGCGCCAGCACGTCGAGTTGATGCGGGACGTCGCCGAGCGATTCAATGCGCGCTTTGGCGAGCGGCTCGTGGTGCCGGAGGGCCGCTATCCGTCGGTGGGGGCGCGGATCATGGACCTACAGGAGCCCGACCGCAAGATGTCGACGACCGGCGCCAGCGAGCAGGGCACGGTTTATGTGCTCGACGAGCCCGCCTCGATCGTGAAGAAGATCCGGTCCGCCGTCACCGACTCGGGCGACGAAGTCCGCCGGGCGCCGGACAAGCCGGGGATCTCGAACCTGATCGAGATCCTCGCGGCCGTGCGCGAGCTCGCGCCCTCGGAGGTCGAAGCCCAGTTCGACGGCGCCGGCTACGGCGCGTTCAAGACGGCAGTGGCGGATGCGGTCGTCGATTCTCTCTCCTCGGTGCGAGAGCGTTACGACGAGCTCCGGGGGGACGAGGACGCGCTCGAGGCAGTGCTCGCCACGGGCGCCGAAAAGGCCCGCGCGATCTGCTCGGAGACGCTGTCCGACGTGCGCCAGGCGATGGGGTTCGGACCGGTCCGGGGCGCGCAGTAGGCTCCGACGATGCGCTTGGCGGACCTCGAGCTCGACCTCGACGTGTTCGCTGGCCCCTTCGACTTGCTGCTCACGCTGATCCTGCGTGAGGAGGTCGATCTGCTCGAGGTCGACCTCGCCGAGGTCGTCGTCTCCTACATCGATCACCTCGAGTCTCGCGGTGAAATCGAGCTCGAGGCGACAACAGAGTTCCTCGTGCTGATCGCGGCTCTGCTGGAGCTGAAGTCACGACTGCTGCTGCCCGGCGAGGAAGAGGAGCTGATCGAGCTCGAGCCCGGCGAGGCCGCCGAGGAGCTCCTCCTCAGGCTCCTCGACGCGCACCGCTACCGGGCCGCCGCCAACTACCTCGACGATCGGCTGGCCGCGGAAGGCGGGTACCGCTTTCGTTCGGCGCCTCTGCCGGCGCCGCTGCGCCGGGCGTGGGTCGAGGATGCCGTGGCCATCTACGAGCCCGGGCGGCTGACGGCGGCGCTCGCCGATCTGTTGCGCCTCCCGGAGCCGGTCGACATCCGTCACATTCGTGCGCCCCGGGTGACCGTAGCCGAGCGGCTCGGCCACCTGCGAGCACTTCTACGGGCCGGGAGCTTCACGTTCGACGAGGCGATCGCCCGAGCCGACCGTGTGACGGTGGCCGTGACTCTGTTTGCGCTGCTCGAGCTCTACAAGCAGGGTGAGGCGACGTGGAACCAGCCGGAGCCGTTCGGGGAGATCATCGTCGAGCCGCGCGGCGTACCAGAGGCGATCGCGTCGTGAGCGAGCCGCGTGGGCTCGAGGCGACGCTCGAGGGGCTCCTCTTCCTGAGCGCCGAGCCCGTCTGCGCTCAGGATCTGGCAGATGCGACGCGGGCCGAGTTGCACGACGTCGTAACCGGGCTGGAGCGCCTGCGCGAACACTACGAGTTTGAGCGCAGAGGCCTCGCGCTGCGGGAGCTTGCAGGGGGCTGGGCGCTCTCCACCCACCCTGACTGCGAACCCGCCGCGCGTCGCCTGCTGGCCAAGCCGCGGACTCCGCCGCTCAGTCCCGCACAAGCCGAGACGCTCGCGATCATCGCCTACCTGCAGCCTGTCTCACGGCCCGAGATCGGGCGGATCCGCGGGGTTGGGGCCGAGTCGGCGGCCGCCACACTGCTCGAGCGGGGCCTGATCGAGGAGGCCGGGCGGTCCCAGTTCGGCGCTGTCCTCTATCGGACAACCGACCTGTTCCTGCGGCTATTCGGTCTGACCGGCGTGGAGGACCTGCCCGCGGTTGATGAGTTCGAGCCTCCGGCCGAGGTGGCCGAGAGCCTGCGGGATCGGCTGCTCAGAGCCGGAGAGGCGCGGGCAGGAGCCGTTTAGGCGGCGTTCTCCAGCGACCCCACGAGTACGCGATCGAGACCGCTGAGGTACGCTTGGGGGATCGAACGCTCGCTGGTAACCGCCCATCCTGATCTCGGTCCGCTTCTCTCCGAGCGTCCGCAGCGCGCCAAGCTGCTCGACGCGATGGTGCGCGTCGTGGCCGAGAAGGGGTACGACGCGGCCACCGTGGCCGACGCCGTGAAGCTCGCCCGAATCTCCCGCGGAACGTTCTACGAGCTGTTCGAGTCAAAGGAGGCGTGCCTGGCAGCGGCGTACCGGCTGGGGCTCGATGTGCTGGCGGCACGCGTCAGCCAGGCGATCCGCGGGGCCGGTGACTGGCGCGAGGAGCTGCGGCTGGGGCTGCGCGCCTACCTGCGAACGTTCGACGAGGAGCCACTGTTTGCGCGCGTGTACCTCCTCGAATGGGCACCGGTCGCCCCGGAGCGGGATGCCGCGATCAGGCGGTTTGCGCGCCGGTACGGAGCGAGTTTCGCCCGCGGAGGGATCAACGTCCCTGAGCAGGCCCTGTTCGTGCTGGCTGCCGGGGTGCACGAGCTGGTGTGCGCGCACGTGCGCGCTGGGGGGAAAGCGATCGAACTCGAGGATGTCCTCGTGAGCTGCGCAGTGCGGTTCGCGATAAAGGAGGAACCATGGACCTGACCTTCACAGAGGCCGAGACGGGCTTCCGCGACGAGCTGCGCGGCTGGCTGGCCGAGAATGACCCGGGCGAGATGCCCAATGGAGAGGACGCCTCCTATCAATGGCGGCGTGACTACCAGCGGCGGCTCGCCGAAGGCGGCTGGGCCGCCGTCCACTGGCCCGTCGAGTACGGCGGGCGGGGCGCAACGCTCACGCAATCGGCGATCTTCTTCGAGGAGCTCACGCGGGCCGGAGCGCCGCTACCGGCCAACGTACTCGGGCTCCTGCTGGCTGGGCCCGACGATCATGGTCTGGGGCACCGACGAGCAGAAGGAGCGCTTCCTCGCTCCGATCGTCACGGGGGAGGAGATCTGGTGCCAAGGGTTCTCCGAGCCGGAGGCTGGTTCGGACCTTGCCTCGCTCAAGACGCGTGCCGTCAAGGACGACGGCGACTGGGTGGTGACGGGCCAGAAGGTGTGGACGAGCGGTGCCCAGTACTCCAAGTGGTGCATGCTCGTGGCGCGGACGGATACCGAGGCGCCCAAGCACAAGGGTCTCACGTACTTCCTGCATGGACATGGAGCAGGACGCCGTCCAGGTCCGGCCGCTGCGCCAGATTACCGGCGAAGCCGAGTTCAACGAGCTGTTCATCGAGGAGGCTCGGATCCCGGACGAGAACGTGCTCGGAGGGGTGGGCAACGGCTGGAAGGTCGCACTAACCACGCTGATGAACGAGCGCGCCGGCCTGGGCTTCTTCCTGCAGGTCCGCCTGCGCCAGCAGCTCGACCAGGTGATCGCGCTGGCCGACGAGCGGGGGCTGCTCGACGACCCGGTGGTCGCCGATCGGCTCGGCGAGCTCCACCTGAAGACCGAGATCCTGAGGCTGACCGCCTACCGGGGACTGACCACGATCGAGCGCTACGGCCAGCCCGGCCCGGAGGGCTCACTGGTAAATGGATGTGGTCGGAGACAAACCAGCAGCTGACCCAGCTGGCCGCCGACCTGCTCGGTCCTGAGGCGCTCACCGCGGGCACCCCCTGGGCCTACGAGCTGCTCCGCGCCCGTGGCAACACGATCGAGGGCGGCACGACCGAGATCCTCAAGAACATCGTCGCCGAGCGCGTGCTCGGTCTGCCCAAGGCGCGTTAGGAGGCTGATCATGCACTTCGATCTCAACGACGAGCAGCAGGAGATCAAGCGGGTGGCCCACGAGCTGCTGGCCTCGCGCTCCCCGTTCGCCAAGGTCCGCGAGGCCGCTGAAGCGGGCGCCTATGACCCGGACCTGTGGGGCGAGCTGGTCCAGCTTGGCTGGCCCGGGATCGCCGTCAGCTCCGAGCACGGCGGCCAGGACCTCGGCGCGGTAGAGCTCGCCGCGCTGCTGGAGGAGCTCGGCTACGCGTGCGCGGCGACGCCGTTTCTGTCCACCGCGACCGCGGCGGCGGTGATCCAGGCGACCGGCTCGCCTGAGCAGCGCGAGCGCTGGCTGCCGGCACTGAGCTCGGGTGACGCGACGGCCGGGCTGGGCAGCGCCCAGCTGGCCGCCGACGCCGAGGATGCGGCGGTGATCGTCCTGCTCGACGGCGATGAGGCTCAGGTGACCGATCGCGGTCAGGCCGACGTCAAGCCGCTTCAGTCGATCGATCCGACGCGCCGGTTCGCCACCGTGAGCGGGTCGGGCGAGCCCCTGGGACAGGGCGCCGCGGAGCGGGTCAGGGCGGCGATCGCCGCCGAGCTCGTCGGCGTCTGCCAGCGGGCACTTGACATGACGCTCGAATACGTCAAGGACCGCAAGCAGTTCGGTGTTCCGGTCGGCTCCTTCCAGGCCGTCTCGCACCGCTGTGCGCAGATGCTGCTGAGCACGGAGAGCGCGCGCTCCGCCGTCTACTTTGCGGCGTGGGCGGCCGACGCCGACCCGGATCGCCTGCCGGAGGCGGCCGCGCTTGCCGCGGCCGCCGCGGCCGAGGGCGCGCGCGAGGCGACAGCCAGCGCGATCCAGGCCCACGGTGGCATCGGGTTCACCTGGGAGGCCGACGTCCACTGGCTGTTCAAGCGCGCGCAGCTCGATGCGGCGCTTCTCGGCGGTGGGCGACCTCACCGTGCCAGGCTGGCCAAACTGGCGGCGGCGCGCGCCAGGAATCAGGCCGTCGCGGGCGTGAGCTGAGCGGGGCTGATCCCAGCCGCGACCTGCACGCACCGCGGACCTTGTAGGACGGGCTGCACCGGGTCAGCGCAGACGCGTACAGATCGTGCCACTGTCTGCGTTGGGTTAACGGTGCGACTACGAGCGCTCACCCGCAGACAGGCGCTGAACCAAGCGGGCCGAGCAGGCCTGGCCGGTGCGCTGGCGCTCAGCGCGCCGCCTTGGCTGATCGGACGCGCGAAGGCCTCGGGAGACGTGCTCAGCCTGGACCAGCTGGCCGTGCTGCGCGCCGCCGTCGCGCGGATCGTCCCTGCCTCGGGAACGGGCGACTGGTCGGCTGCCGATGTCGGCGCCGATAGCTACATCGTCAACCTGCTGGCCGGCATCACCCAGATCTACGCAGGAGGTCCCAGCCGTTCGCACTTCGGCCGCTTCCAGCGTCTTTCGCGCGTCAAGCGGATCGGTTGGAGCCGAGAGACGGCCCGCCTGCGCGCGCTCTATGTGCAGGGCTTGGCTCAGCTCGACACCATGGCCGAGGGTAACTTCGCGGCCGCTCCGGGCCCTCTCCAGGACGCGATCCTCACCGAGCTCGATGACACGGGCTCTGGGTTCTTCGCCGCGCTCTACAACCACACGCTCGAGGGCGTCTACTCACATCCGGTCTATGGCGGCAACCGCGATTACCGTGCCTGGAAGGCATTCGGCTATGCGGGCGATGTCCACGGTGTTCGCTTCCCCCACATCGGCCCGGCTGACGCGCCGTGGAACGTGCACGGTGGCTATGCGCCCCAGGAGATGATCCAGCCCGGAACGGGAGGCTCGTGATGAAGTGGATGATTGCGCTGCTCGCCTCGCTCGCCGCCGCGCCCGCGGCGAGCGCCGCCCAGCCCTATCAGCTCGACGCGATGGGGCCGATCCGCGACGTCACCGCCCACTGGCGCTCCTACCAGCCCGCGCGTGTCTTCTGCATCAAGCCCAACGTGACCGAATACACGCCCGGCGGGACCGGGCCAACCGTGACGGGCCGCAACCCCGCCTGCCGGCACTCCGGCTTCACCAAGAAGGCCAAGGGGCTCGTGGTCATCAAGGTCGCCACTCCAACCCTGTGTCCCGGCTGCCGGCGCCTGTTCATCGATTTCTCGAAGATCAAGCCCGGAACGCAATACGCCCACGGGCACGTCTTCTACCGGCTCGTCTCCCCGAACTTCACCTACACCCTCGACCCGATTGCGCACAGCCCGAACACCAAGAACTTCTCCAACGACAAGCTGCTCGTGCCGGAAGGCTCGCCCCAAGAGCCGATCGTGTGGGCGGGTGACCTGCACCAGTTCGCCGGCTTCACCTCGGATACCGCGAACTTCATCCACAACGTCGAGCAGGGTCCCTACTACACGGGGGCGTGGTATGTGAACCGCAGCGGCAGGCGCATCCACGGCGTCTACCTCGACGTCGACGTGGCCGACGCCACGCAGTATCCCGGCGGCGCCCAGGCCAACCAGATCGGCTATGCCGCGGGGTTCAACAGTGAGAACTTCTGTACCTCGGACGCCGACTTCCTGTACGCCGGCTGCGTCGACCAGTGGGCTTACAGCACGAGCACGGTCGACCCGTTCGCGCCAATCCAGTGACCCTGGCCGACCGGGATCGCTTCGACGTCGTGATCGTCGGCTCGGGGGCCGGCGGCGGGATCGCAGCTTACGTCTTGGCCAAGGCGGGGGCACGGGTTTGCCTGCTGGAGAAGGGACCGTGGCTGAACCCCTCCCACTACGGCGACGACGAGCTTCGCTTCGGGGACCGCAATTTCATCGAGGAGGACCCGCTGATCGAGCCTCGGACGTTCCGCAACACGCCGGGCGACGGCGAGCACCTGTACGTGGGCCGAGTGCTCGGGATCAGCCGCTGTGTGGGCGGTGGGACGGTCCACTACGGCGCGGTGTCCTTCCGGTTGCGGCCCGAGGACTTCCAGGCGCTCTCCTACTGGGGCCCACTCGAAGGCGCCGACCTCGTCAATTGGCCGTTCGGATACGAGGAGCTGCGCCCCTACTACGGCAAGGTCGAGCAGTTGATCGGGGTCGCGGGGGGTCAACTCCGGGAGGAGGCCCACCCGGGGAGGCCAGTGCCGGACGCGGAGTGGCGAGGGGACGCCTACCCGATGCCCGGCCATCCGCCCAACTACGGCGCCAAGCTGTTTGAGGACGCTGCGAGCCGGCTGGGGCTCCATCCCTACCCGACGCCTGTGGCGATCAACAACCTCGCCCGGGATAGACGGTCGGGGTGCTCTTACTGTGGCTTTTGCTCGAGCCACGGCTGCCCGATCGAGGCCAAGAACGACCTGCGCGTGACCGCGCTTCGCAAGGCGCTGCGGACTGGCCGGCTCGAGATACGGCCTGACTCGTTCGCCCACCGCGTCGCGCTGGGCGCCCATGGCCGTGCGGAGCGAGTCGAGTACATCGACGGCGCGGGCCGGCACCGGTCGGTGTCCGGACAGGTGATCGTCGTCGCCTGCTCGACGGTCGATACCCCGCGGCTCGTACTGCTCTCAGAGCTGCCGCCACATCTCGTCAATCTCGACGTGGTCGGGCGCCACCTGATGGTCCACCACTACCCGGGCGGCATCGGGATCTTCTCCGAGCGGATCGACTACTACCGAGGGTTCTGGAGCATGCGCTGCCTGGATGACTTCTACCTCGGCCCGGAGCCCGGGACGCCGGCCTTCGGCTACGGGAACATCCAGACGGTGGGACCGTCCTCGGGCTATCCCCTGGGCGCAGGAGGCATGATCGCGACCGCCAAGGTGGCCGGCTGGGGGGCCAACCACAAGAACACGATGCGAGCGCTGTTCGGTCACTGGCAGTGGCTGGGCATGAACGGCCAGGACCCGCCCGTGCGCTCGAACATGGTCGACCTGGATCCCACGATCACCGACGTCTACGGGTTCCCGGTGGCGCGGATCACCTACGACCATCACCCCAACGACTACGAGGTAGCGGCCAACGTGGCCCCCAAGCTCTCGCAGATCCTCACCGAGATGGGCGCCGAATCGACCGAGTTCGTGTTCCCGTTCGGTGCCACTACGTCGATCCCCCAGCCAGGTCCGACCGGCTCCGGCCAGCGAGGACCCGGCCGCTCGGCGCCCGACCCGATCGGCGGGCTCGTCAACCACCAGATGGGGACGATGCGGATGGGGAACGACCCCGCCACGAGCGTCGTCGACTCCGACCAGCGCTTCCACGGGATCCCCAACCTCTACGCGATCGATGGGTCGGTGTTCCCGACCTCGGGCGGCTACAACCCCACGCTCACGATCGAGGCGCTGGCATGGCGGGCCGCCGAGCGGATGGCGACCGGGCAGGGCTGGCGTCGCCGTCGCGCCGCTGCTCGACGACGACCTCGCCGCCGCGCGACGGAACGAGTGTGACGCCCAGGACCGAGAACGCCTCCGGCTCGGGCCGGGACGGGCGCAGCTCGACCAGCCGCAGGATCGTCGAGATCACGACCTCCATCTCGAGCGTGGCCAGTCCGGAGCCGATACAGCGCCGCACTCCGCCCCCAAACGGGATCCAGGCATAGGACGCGGGCTGTCCCTCGAGAAAGCGCTCGGGCCGAAACTCGCGTGGCGCCTCGAACATGCGCGGAGAGTGGTGCAGCAGGTAGATCGAGATCGCAACAATCGTGCCGGGATCCAGGTCGTAGCCGCCGAGGGCAAGCGGCTCGGTCAGCTTGCGGGCCACGTGCGCGCCCACCGGCCGGCTGCGGAGCGTCTCCTTGATCACTGCCTGCAGGTAGCCCGTCTCGCCGGCCTCGAGCTCCTCCCGGAGCCGTCCGAGCGCCGCCGGATGACGCAGGAGCCGCTCGAAGGCCCACGACAGCGAGCTGGCAGTCGTCTCGTGGCCAGCCAGCAGCATCGTGATCAGCTGGTCGCGCAGCTCCCGGTCGGAGAGAGGCTCTCCCTCCTCGTCGGTCACGCACAGGAGCCGGGACAGGACGTCTTCACGCTCGGACTCAGAGGCGCCGGCCAGCTCGGCCCGCCGCTCGGCGATCTCCTGGTAGAGGAGCTCGTCGATCCGGGCCCGCAGGCGCACGAAGCGCCCCCAAGGGCTGCGTCGGCCGAGGTCCTGGCGGAAGGCGGGATGGATGAAGGCCGGCGCCTGGAGCAGCGTGACTGCGAACAGGCGAGGGAGTAGGCGCCGCAGCTCGTTGGCCCGCCTGGAACCGGAGCTCATCCCGAACACGATCCGCATGATCAGCTCGAGCGTGATCGCCTCCGTCGAGGGCCGCAGCGGGAAGGCGGCGCCCAGCGGCCAGCTCCCGACCTCCCGCTCGGTCACGTCGGCAATCTCTTCCCGCCAGCGCTCGAGACGGTCTCCGTGGAGGGGTGCCAGCAGGAGCTTGCGCATGCGCAGGTGCTCTGACTCATCGAGCAAGAACAGCGAGCTCGGTCCGCTGACGGGCTCCATGATCTGGTAGGCCTCGCCGGCGTGGAGGGCCTTGGGGTCGCCGGTGAAGACGGCCCGGACGAGTGCCGGGTCGGCGACGTAGACATGGGTGCCGAGGACGGCGAGCCGCAGAGTGAACAGCTCGCCGTAGCGTTCCGCGCAACGGTCGAACACCGACGTGGGACGAGTGAGCCAGGCCCAAGTCAGCAGCGGAGCCGGAACCCGAGGGCCGGGTGGCAAGCTCATGCAAACAGCCGGTCGAAGGCCGCCGCCTTGCGCCGGTCGCCGGAGACGCGCAGACGCCGCGTCAGCACGGCCGGCCAGCGGCGGCGGGTTCCGCGGGCAAGTCCCACCCAGGTCTTGACGTTCGAGCGGATGTGAACGTCGGGTTCCCGGCCGGGGTCGCGCTCCAGTATCCGGAGTCGCCCCTGGCCGACGTCGACCCACCACGTGCCCCCGCCCTCGCCCGCGAGGTCGATGCGGTACAAGGCCTCGAGACCATCGGCTCGTTCCGGCCTGAAGGCCAGTGGCATCGACTTGAAGAGCAGCGCAGGCGTCACCGAGTCGGACTCGCGCAGGAAGATCCGCAGGTCGCTGGCGCGGAAGCGGTCAGGCCGGTCCTCGCCCGGGGCGGGGGCGATGGTCTCGCGCAGTGCGGGGATGACCCGCTCGCCGAACAGCTCGATCGACCGCATCACGTCCGCGTGGGGTACGCCGCCGGCCTGAAGCGCACACAGCACGTGGTCCATTCCCGTATTGGCCACCTTGCGAAATCGCTCGATCGCATATTCCGGGCTGCCGGCGACGACCATCCCTGCCGCGTCGAGCGCATCGAGCGACGGGGTTCCTCCCGTGAGGGCCCGCAGGGTGCCGAGCTCCTCACGGTAATAGCGGTAGCTCGCGCCACCGCGCTCCAGGACCGGAGCGGTCAGCCGCAAGAGCTGCTCGTAGAACCAGCGGATGTTCCGCGCGGCGATCTCGCGGGCTCGCTTCTGGTCATCGAGCACGACGACGCCGAGCGTCATGCCGAAGCCGAGCTCACGGGGATCGCGCCCGAGCTCCTGACAGCGGGCCGTGAAATGCTCGTGGTCCTCGGCGACCATGAACATCGGCTTGAACGGGCCGGCCAGCACGCCGAGGCCCTGATCGGCCGCCCTGGGGAATGTCTCGGGCGAGACCGCGGCGGTCCACAGCGGAGGCGGCTTCTGGATCGGCTTGGGGACGACATCGATCTCCGGGAAGGACCAGAACCGGCCCTGGAACGAGAACGGCTCATCGCCCCAGCACCGGCGCAGGATCTCGAGCCCCTCTTCGACCCGCTCGCGGCTCTCGTCCATCGCGCCGCCGAAAACCTCGTACTCGAGCGGCGAGACGCCTCGTCCAACGCCGACATCCATGCGGCCGTCGGAGAGGATGTCGAGCATCGCCACGCGCTCGGCCACGAACACCGGGTGCTTGAACGGCAACAAGACGACTCCGTGCCCGATCCGCATCCGCTGGGTGCGCTGGGTGATCGCGCCGAACATCGTCTCGGGCGCCGGGCAGTGGGAGTAGCCGCGGAAGAAGTGGTGCTCGACCAGCCAAACGCCGTCGAAGCCGGCCTGATCGGCTAGCGCGATCTCCTCGAGCGTCTGATGCAGCACCTCGCGCTCGGTGAGGCCCGTGAACTCCGGCACCGCCAGTTCGTAGAACATGTCGAATCTCATCGGGCAAGCACCTCCTGGTAGCGGCGAAGGGCGGTCGCGCAGTCCTCGCGCGCCCGCCAGCCTAACTCGCGATGAGCCTTTCTCGTGTCGACGACGATCGGATAGCGGAGCATGTCGACCCAGCCCGGATCCATCGTGAAGCGCGCCACCGTCCGCAGCAGTCGGTAGGGGAGGCGGACGGCGCGGGCTCCTATCAAGGCGGCGACCTCCGAAGCTGGTAGCGGACCGAGGCCACCCACGTTGTAGGCGCCGCGCGCGTGCGGGTTGTGCAGCGCGGACAGGAAAGCGGCGACCACGTCGTCGATCCAGGTGAACTGCATCAGTGGGTCGTAGTCCGACAGGCTTATGAACGCGCGACCGCGCGCGATCCGGGGTGCCCCCGGCCCGAGCGTGCTCACCGGGCGCAGGCGGACGAACCTGGTGCCTGGGTGGCTGCGTTCCAGCTCGTCCAAGAGTCGCTCGACAGCCACCTTGGTCTGGGGGTAGTAGAACGGCGGGTAGGGCCGGAGCGGCTGCCCCTCGCCGATCGGGACAGGGTTATCGGGAGAGCTGCCGTAGGCGGCGGCGGAGCTGGCGTGGACGATCGTCCCGACACCGGCGCGCAGCGCCGCCGTGAACGCGTTGCGCGAGCCGGTGACGTTGATGCTCTCGGCGTTCCTGCCGCGTCCGAGCACGACGAAGGCCAGGTGGACCAGCGCGTTGATCCCTGCCAGATCATCGGCGAGCGCCGGGTCTCGCACGTCCTGGGTGAGCGTGCGGACCTTGCCGCCACCGGGCGCGGGGCGCACGTCGATGGCGAGCACCTCCTCGACGCCGGCTTCGGCGGCCAGCGCAGCCACCAGAGGCTTGCCGAGATACCCCTGAGCGCCGGTGACCGCGACGCGCACGTCAGGCAGCGCGGACGGCCAGCTGCCCGCAGGCGGCGTCGATCTCGCGGCCACGGGTCAGGCGCACCGTGGCGCGAAGGCCCCGGCGTTCGAGCACGTCCCGGAAGGCTGCAATTGCCTTGGGCGACGAGCCCTCGAAGCTCGACCCCGTGGGGTTGTAGGGGATCAGGTTGACCTTGTAGATGCGACGATCGAGCAGGTCGGCGAGGGCGAGCGCCTGTGCGACCGAATCGTTGACCCCGGCCAGCATCACGTACTCGATGAACACCTGGCGCGGCTTGCGGGCGTAGTGGGCCGCACAGGCGGCCAGCACGTCCTCGAGCGGATAGCGGTCGTTGACTGGCATCAGCTCGGAGCGCAGCGCCGGATCGGCGGCGTGGAGTGAGAGGGCGAGCCGGAGTGGCCGTGGGTCGGCGGCGAGCCGCTCGATCCCCGGGATCCAGCCAACGGTCGAGATCGCTGTGCGGCGTGGGGTGACCCCGAGGTCGGGTAGCCAGTCGCAGGCGGCGAGGACGTTCTCCACGTTCAGCATCGGCTCGCCCATGCCCATGAACACGACGTGGTCGACGTCGGAGATGCGCCGGAAGTGAAGCGCCTGATCGACGATCTCCCATCTGTCCAGATTGCGCCCGAAGCGCATCTGGCCGGTTGCACAGAAGTTGCAGGTCAGCGGACAGCCTGACTGCGAGGAGAGGCAGAGCGACCTGCGGCCGTCCCCATAGCGCATCAGCACCGCCTCGACGGGCCGCCCATCGGCGGTCCGCAGAAGCGCCTTGACGGTGCCGTCGCGGGCAGTTGCCTGATGCTCGAGGCTGAGCGTGGAGAACGGAACCTGCTCCTCCAGAGTGTCGCGCAGCGGCCTGGGGAGGTCTGTCATCGCGCCGTAGCCGGTGGCGCCCTGCGCCGCCCACCGCCAGACCTGCCGGACGCGGTAACCCGGTTCGCCCTGGAGCTCAAGCGTCTGGCGGAGCAGGTCGAGGTCCATCGGTTTCTATGGTGGCAGGGCATGCGCCTGGCCAAATACCTCGCGTCTTGCGGGCTTGCCTCGCGGCGTGCCTGCGAGTCGATCATCGGCTCGGGCCGCGTCACTGTCGGAGGCGAGGTGGTGACCGACCCAGCCCGGGACGTCAGCGCGCAGGACATCGTCGCCGTCGATGGCAGGCCGGCGGCGCCGGCCTCCGAGCTCGCCGTCTACATGCTCAACAAGCCTCCGGGGGTGGTCTCCACCGCGCGCGACACCCACGGGCGGCCGACCGTCGTCTCGCTCGTCTCGAGCGACTTGCGCCTCTATCCGATCGGCCGCCTCGACGCCGACACCACGGGGCTGATCCTGCTCACCAACGACGGCGCGCTCGCCCACCGGCTGACCCACCCGCGTTTCGAGGTCCCAAAGACCTATAGGGCTTTGGTGGCCGGCGGGCCGATCAGCGAGGACGGCCTGCGCGCGCTCCGGGAGGGAGTCGAGCTCGATGACGGCCGGACGGCCCCGGCGGAAGTGCGGCGGGTCGCGCCCGACACACTCGAGCTCACGATTCACGAGGGGCGCAAGCGCCAGGTCAAGCGCATGTGCGAGGTGGTGGGGCACCCTGTGCTCGAGCTCACCCGCATTCGCTTCGGCCCGTTGGAGCTCGGAGACCTGAGCCCAGGTGACTCGCGGCGGCTCTCGGCACAGGAGCTCGCCGCCCTGCGGGCCGCTAGCGCTGAATCAACAGGTCGTCGCGGGGAAGCGTCGTCGTATACAGAGCCCGTGCCACCTCGCCCGGGGTGAGCTCGGCGCCCGCCTGGAAGGCGACCATGTGCATGATCGTGAAGCGTCTCACCCGGCGCAGCCAGACTTCGTGGAAGCCCGGTACGGCATAGCTTGTCTGCATCTGTGAGGGGATCAGGTTGCAGGCCGCTCCCCACCAGCAGAGAGGCTGCTGCGGCGAGCTGATCGCGATCACATCGAGCTCGCGCACTCCACGAGCGCCGTGGTGGCCGAGGAACCGAAGGCCCGGCATGTAGAGCGAGAGCGGCAGCAGCGTCTTGTAGTGCTGGATCAGGATGACGCGGGGGCGGCGTGCGGGGGCGTCCCGCCCAAGCGCCTGCGCCACCAGCCGCCAATCCGGTCGTCCAAAGTCGTACTTGGTCTCTACCGCGATCGCTGCCGTCAAGCCGATCGCGCACAGCCCAGTGGCGAGGGCTGCTCCGAGCAGTCGAGGTCGCCCGAGGGCCAGTCCACCACCGACCGCGATCGCGGCCGGCAGCCACACGCCGATGATGTTGCGCGTGATCAGCGCATCGGATCCCGCGCCGGCAAAGGCCAGGCTCAGGAGGAACCCCGCGAGCGCCAGGCCTCCCGCGAGCCAGGCGCGCTGTCGGAGCAGTCTGGACGGGACAGTGAGCAGCAAGCCGAGCGCTCCGAGCGCCAGAGCCATCGCCGTGAACTTCAGCACCGTCCGGATGGGCGCGTCTGTGCCGATCAGGAACTGCGGCACGATCTGAGCGAGCCGGATGCCGATCGGCGAGTGCCCGATCCAGCTGTCGTGCCCGGTCGAGTGCTGGGAGAGTGCCAGTGGAACGAGGGCCAGCCCGCAGGCAATCGCCAGCCCGACTGCGGCCTGAACCAACCCGTCGCGGCGATATTGGAACAGGAGCCAGCCGGCTTGCGGGACGACGACGACAGCCGCGTAGTAATGCGTCGCCAGGGCAAGCGCGCAGCACACCACCCAGATCCCGGCACGCCGCCGAGTCGGCTCCTCGAGCAGATAGGCGAATGCCAGCAACGCGAGCGCCGAGAAGAGCACGAGCAGCGAGTAGGAACGCGCCTCCTGGGAGTACCAGAGCAAGAACGGATTGCAGGCGCAGAGGGCGGCGACGGCGAGCCCGGTGCGCCGCGACACGAGCTTGGCCCCCGCGCCGTAGGCCACCGGAATCGTGACGACGCCAGCCACGGCGGATAGCGAGCGCAGGCCGGCCTCGCCGAATCCGAAGACCCGAGCCCACACCCAGGCCACGCAGTAGTAGAGCGGTGGAGTGGACTCGGTGTGCGGGATCAGCCCGATCATCTTGCCCAGCGAGAAGTGCACGAGCAGCACGGTGTTGGCCTCGTCGAACCAGAACCCCTGGTGTCCTAGCCGGTAGAAGCGCAGTGCTGCGCCGAGGCCACACAGAAGGCCGACCGCGATCGCGGTACGACGTTCGGCCAAGCCGGACTCGCCGAGCCGCGGCGGGGCGATCGAGCCTCGCGGCGACGAGCCCGACAGCGCAGTGCCCACACTCACCGCGCGGATGTTAAGCAGCGCCTCGTGATGAGCCGGTAGACCCACTACCGATGGACCACTGCGGCGGCGCTTAACCAGATTTCAACCCCGCGGGCCAGAAACCATTGGTTAGGCCAGGCACTATTTGCGAGCAAATGCGACCCGAGCCGCTGCAGAGCACGGACGGCGCCGCCGTCTTGACCCGCACCGGGCCAATCCCGGCGCGTCTGGCGATGCCGCGCGTGCGCCTGGCGATGGGACCAATGGCGGGCCGCCTGGCGCTCGCCGGGCTCGTGCTCGCATCGACCGCGGTCGCGGCCTTCTCGACCGCCGGACCGTCAACTCTCGTGCCACGCTCGGATCACCTCTTCCCGGGCTGGGAGGCGGGACCGCTGCACGCGATCTCCCAGGGTCTTCCCAACGATCCGATGGGCCTGAGCATCGGTCTGAGCGGAGTCGTGATCCTGATGGCGGTGGCCTACGGCGTGGCGCTCGCGTCGGTTCGGACGCTCTCGATGCGCTCGATCGTGATCGCGATCGTGGCCATGCACGTGATCCTTCTCATGTGCCCGCCGCTCCAGCTCACCGATGTCTTCAACTACCTGGGATACGCGCGGCTGGGAGGCCTCCATCACCTCAACCCATACACCCACACGATCCTCCTCGAGACCCACGACCCCGTCTATGGGTTCGCCACGTGGTACGGGCTGCACAGCCCATATGGCCCGCTGTTCACAGCCTTGACGTACCTGCTGCCGTTCGGCGCGCTGGCTCCGGCCTACTGGGTGATCAAGATCGCGACGGTCCTCGCCAGCCTGGGTTTTCTGGGGCTCCTGTGGGTCTGCGCGCGCCGTCTGGGGCGAGATCCGCGCTTCGTCGTCCTGTTCGTCGCTGCCAATCCGATCTACCTGATCTGGGCGATCGCCGGCTTCCACAACGACTTCTTCATGCTGATACCGGCGACCGCCGCGATCGCGTTACTCTGCGGCCAGACCGACAGGAGCCGACGGGCGCCGTACCTCTGGGCGGGCGCCGCGCTGATGGTGGCGGTGGCCATCAAGTTCACCGCCGGACTGCTCCTGCCGTTCCTGCTCGTCGCCGCTCCGGGGTGGCGCAGGCGGCTCGACATCATCCTGGGCGCGATCATGGCGACGATCCCGCTGGCTGCCCTGAGCATCGGGCTGTTTGGCTTCAACCTTCCCAATCTCCAGGATCAGAGCACTCTGCTCACCGGCTTCAGCGTCCCGAACCTGTTCGGCCTTCTGATCGGGGCGGGCGGAGGCACCCCAGCCGTGTTGCGCCTGGCCAAAGTCGCGCTCGTGCTCGCGATCCTGCTCTTGCTCGTGCGGCGGGGCGACTGGCTCGTCCGGGCCGGGTGGGCAACGCTTGCCCTGCTCGCCAGCCTCGGCTGGCTCATGCCCTGGTACGTGATCTGGGCTCTCCCGCTTGCCGCGCTGGGTACGAGTCAAAGGCTCCGGCGCGTGGCGCTGGCCTTCGCGGCATTCCTGATCCTGACCTTCATCCCGGTCACCGCGATCTATCAGGCTCAGCACGGCATCAACCTGCTCTCGGGGTCGGCCGGCCAGGCTGCGCAGTCATTCGCACAGACGCTTCAGTCGGGTACGCCAACGCCCGGCGCGCCGGTGCGCTGAGGCCCTGACCCCCGGCGCGCGGACGCGCCTGCGCACTCGCGCACGAGCACGCTGGCGCACCGCCGCGCCGAAACTATCGTCGTTAGCGTCGTGTTAACGTCGAGTTCGATGTCCATCCAACTTGCGGCCGTGGGCGTGACACGCGCTGCGCGGCCACATAGCGATCATCTCGCCGCGCGATCCAACGGCAGCGGTTCTCGGCGGCTCGATTGGTTCGATCTCGCGGCGCTAGCCGGATTTGGCGCGATCTCGGTGTGGGTGATGACGCTGGACATCATCCAGGTGATCGAGCACGGCCAAGTGTGGACGGGGACAGACGGCGTCTTCATCACCGACCAATTGCAATACCTGGCCTGGATTCGGGACGCCTCGCACCACGTGCTGGTCTCGAACCTTTTCGTGCTCAGGCACACCGCCGCCGTTTACTTCCAGCCTGCGATCGCGGTCTCAGGCGGGCTCGTTGCGCTTGGGGTGGCGCCCTGGGTGGCGCTGCTCGTGTGGAAGCCGATCGCGGTCCTCGTCGCCTTCCTGGGCGTTCGTTGGTACGTGCGTTCCAGCCTGGGTGAGCGCGGTCCGCGGCGGGCAGCGCTCGCGCTGGCGCTCTTCTTCGGCGCCTTCAGCGTCGTCTACGGCTCGCCGGGCGTAGTGGGGGACCTGTTCCTGGGCTTTCTCTCGTGGGGGTACACATTCGGGCTGCTGGCGCTTGGAGCGATGCTGCTGGCTCTCGTTTGCTATGAGCGGGCTCGTTCGAGCCCCTCGCGCTGGTGGCGCGGCACGGCAGCTGCCCTCCTGGGTGCGCTGGCCAGCTCGCTTCATCCCTGGCAGGGAGAGCTCGTGATTCTGATCGTGCTGGGCAGCGAGATCTGGCTTTGGCTGGCCACCCGCCGCCGGCCCGCCAGCCTGGCGCTCCTCGCCGGCACGCTGTGCGCCACCGCCGTCCCGCTCGTCTACTACGTGATCCTGGGGGCCGCCGACCAGTCGTGGCACCTGGCGCGGATCGCCAGCAAACATTCGTTCCCGCTGTTCTCGATCGCCCTGGCTCTCCTGCCGTTGACCGTGTTTGCCCTTCCCGCCTACCGCAGCCGGATCGACTCGTTCCTCGACGCCGCGACCCGCTTGTGGCCCGTGGCGGCGCTCGTCATCTACCTGCTCGCGACCTCGGGCGTCAGCGCGACCCCACTGCACGCGTTCGAGGGTGTATCGGTGCCGCTGGCGATCCTTGCCACGCGAGGCGCGCAGCAGCTCGGTATCCGGCGTCTCCCGGCGGCCGGACTGGTTGCCAGCGCCGCCGTTGCGGCCGCGACTGTGCCATCTGTGGTCGTCGAGCTGCGAGAGGCGAGCAAGCTCGTCAAGCCCCAGACTGGAAATCCGAACTTCATCGCCCGTGACGAGCAACACGCGCTCCGCTTCCTGGATCGGGATCCCGATCCGGGCGGAGTCCTGACCCGGTTCTACCTGGGAAGCGTCGTGCCGGCGGCAACCGGTCGGCGTACGTTCGTTGGTGACTGCATCTGGTCGGAGCCTCGCTGTTCGCCGCGGGCCGAGCTGGCCCAGCGCCTGTTCGACGGGACTCTGCCCCGGAAGAAGGCGCGTACGGTGGTCCGCCAGAGCGGAGCCCGCTTCGTGCTGGCCGACTGCCAGACGCGCCGCGACATGGACAAGCTGCTCGCCCCGATGACGGTTGCCGTCTGGCACTTTGGCTGCGCTGCCGTGTACGAGCTGGGCACGGCCACGCCGCCAACCGGGCCTTTGGCAGAATCGCTGCTCGATGCGGCTCTTCGCGCTCCGGGGCGCCACCAGCGTCGAGTCCAATCAGTCTGAGTCGATCCTCGCCGCCACCGACGAGCTGATCCGCGAGCTGATGGGGCGCAACGCGATCGAGGCGCCGGACATGGTCAGCTGCATCTTCACGCTTACCGAGGACCTCGACGCCGAGTTCCCGGCCGTCGCCGCGCGGCGGCTGGGGCTCGACAAGGTGCCGTTGCTGTGCGCTCGTGAGGTGCCGGTGCCGGGCTCGCTGCCCAGCGTGATCCGAGTTCTCATGCACTACTACGCCGACGACGAGCACACGCCGCGCCACGTCTACCTCGGCGCAGCACGCGGGCTGCGCTCCGACCTCGACTCGGCACAATAGGTCGGGTGCCGATTGAGTTCGCCCAGCGCATTAGCCGCATACCCGTCTACCCCGTTGCCTCGGGCTACGACCTGGGGGCCGACACGGCGATGCTCGCCTCCAACGAGTCCTGCTTCGAGCCGCTACCCCAGGTGGTCGAGGCGGCCCAAAGGGTGATCGCCGGCGCCAACCGCTATCCCGATCCCTCCTACTCGGCGCTGCGGCTTGCGCTCTCGGAGCGATATGACCTCCCAGCATCGCGGATCGCACTGGGCAACGGCTCATGCGATGTCCTGTTGGCCGCCGGCGAGGCGTTGCTCGAGCCGGGCAGTGAAATGGTTCACGCCTGGCCCGCGTTCTCCGTGTACCCCCACCTGGCGGCGATGTCTGGGGCCCGTGCCATCGAGGTCCCGCTCGATGGCGAGGACCGTCACGACCTCGAGGCGATCGCGGCCGAGGTGACCGTGGCGACGCGGCTCGTGCTGATCTGCAATCCCAACAACCCCACCTCGACGGCGGTGGGGCTGGGCGAGGTGCAAGCGCTGCTCGAGAGGGTTCCCCCCGCTGTCTGCGTGATCCTCGACGAGGCCTACGCCGAGTTCTCACTGCGGCTGGGCGATCCATTTACATCGCTCGAGCTGCTGCGCTCCCATCCGAACCTCGTCATCCTGCGCACGTTTTCCAAGGTCTACGGGCTGGCAGGGCTGCGCGTGGGGTACGGACTGTGCGGCTCGACCCAGATCGCCGAGGCCCTCGACCAGGTGCGCCAGCCGTTCTTCCTCAACGCGGCCGCGCAGGCGGCGGCCACCGAGGCGCTGCGCCACCAGGACGAGGTCGAGCGGCGCGTGGCGCGGACGATTGCAGCGCGCCTGGAGCTCGAGGATGCCGTGCGCGAGCTGGGGCTGTGGGTGGCGGAATCAGACGCCAACTTCATCTGGGTTCGGCTTCCCGAGGAGACCGAGGAGTCCGGCGTGCTCGACGGTCTACGTGAACGCGGCGTTCTCGTGCGGGCGGGCAAGTCGCTCGGGCGCGCTGGCGCGCTGCGAGTCACGGTCGGCCTCCCGGACGAGAACGCACGCTTCACGGCCGCGCTGGGCGAGCTGCTCGGTTTAGCGTGACTCGTTTTACGCAAATAGCCCGCGACCGGGAGAACGCCACCTCCGGAGGGGCGGCCGCCCCCGCCGACGCGGTGCGCGACCAGCGGATCGAGCGCTGGGAGCCGCTGATCGCGCCAGATCGCCTCCTCGCCGAGCTCCCGCTCACCTCCGAGCGCGCCGAGACGGTCCTCCGCGGACGGACCCAGACCCACGCGATCCTCGATCGCGAGGACGATCGGCTGCTGGTCGTCGTCGGGCCGTGCAGCGTCCACGACCCGAAGGCGACGCTCGACTACGCCACTCGGCTGGCCGCCGGCGCCGCGGGCTGGCGGTCCGATCTGCACGTGACGATGCGCGTCTACTTCGAGAAACCACGGACCACGACGGGCTGGAAGGGGCTGATCAACGATCCGTACCTGAACGGCACGGGGGATGTCAACACCGGCCTGCGGACCGCACGAAGCCTGCTCCTGGAGATCCTGGCTCTCGGCCTGCCGGTCGGCTGCGAGTTCCTCGACCCGATCATTCCGCAGTACATCTCTGACGCCGTCAGCTGGGGCGCGATCGGCGCGCGCACGGCAGAGAGCCAGACCCACCGCCAGCTCGGTTCCGGCCTGTCGATGCCGGTCGGCTTCAAGAACCGCACGGATGGCAACGTGCAGGTGGCAGTCGATGCCGTCCGGGCGGCGGCGGTCCCTCACGCCTTCGCCGGCATCGACATGGAGGGAACCCCCGCGATCATGTACACGCGCGGCAACCGGGACTGTCACGTCATCCTGCGCGGAGGCCACGACCGGCCCAACTACTCGGCCGACGCAATGGCCGGGGCACTCGAGCTCCTGCGCCGGGTCGGGCTGCCCGAGCGGCTGATGGTCGACGCGAGTCACGACAACAGCCACAAGGACCCCTCGCGCCAGCCTGCCGTGGCAGCCGACATCGCGGAGCAGATCGCCGGTGGCAACCGCGCGATCGTCGGGCTGATGCTCGAGTCGTTCCTCGTCGGCGGGCGCCAGGACCTCGATCCCGCCCACACGGCGCCACTGCGCTACGGCCAGTCGATCACCGACGGCTGTCTGGACTGGGAGACCACGCTCCAGGTGCTGGACGGCGTGGCGGGCGCGGTGAGAGCTCGCCGCGGCGCGTGACCAGCGGCGCACGCCCCTGTGCGGTTGTCGGGGTCGGCCTGATCGGCGGGTCGATAGCAATGGCGGCACGCGAGCGCCTCGGGATGACGGTGCGAGGCTTCGACTCGCGCGAGGAGGCCCGGCACGCCGCTATGAGCAGGGGAGCCGTCGATGAGATGGCGGACAGCATCGAGGACGCGGTGGCCGATACGGAGGCCGTATTTGTTGCCGTCCCCGTCCTGGAGCTATCGGGTGTGCTCGATTCGGTGCTGGCGGCAGCGCCCACCGATTGCGTGGTCACCGATGTCGGTTCGACCAAGCGCGCTGTCCTCGCCGCAGCGCAAGACGTTCGCTTTATCGGTGGCCATCCGCTGGCCGGCGCCGAGAGCTCCGGCGTGCAGAACGCGCGCGCCGACCTGTTTGACGGAGCGACCTGGTATCTGACGCCTATGCCGAGCACTTCTGGGGTGCTCTACGAACGCCTCTACCGGATCCTCCACGATCTAGGTGCGCGCCCCGCCGCGATCGACCCGGGCACGCACGACACGATCATGGCCACGGTCTCGCACCTGCCTCACGTGCTGGCCAACGTGCTCGTTTCCCAGGCGGCCGGCGTGCTGGCGGCCGGGGATGAGCGGCTTCCCGCCACCGGCCCGAGCTTTCGCGACGCGACGCGCGTGGCCGGCGCCTCGAGCGCGATCTGGAGCGACATCTACCTGTCAAACGCCGACGCGCTGAGCGCCGCGATCGACGCGACGGTCGGCGCGCTGGCCGAGGTCCGGCGATGGCTGGCCGGCGAGGACAAGGACAGGATCACCGCTTGGAATGAGGCGGCGGCCGAGCACCGCCAGCGGTTGCTCGAGGCCCAGCTGGCGGGAGGTCCGCTGTTCGAGGTTCGGGCTTCAGTCCCCAACCGCCCGGGGGTCATCGCCCAGCTCGCTCTCGAGCTCGGAAGGAGCGCTGTCAACATCGCCGACATGGCCCTGTATCCAGCCCCCGACATGAGCGAGGGTGTGGTGGCCGTCTGGGTGACCGGCGAGGACGCGGCGGCGCGCGCGGAGGAGCTGCTCGGTGCGCTCGGCTTCCGCGTGACTCGCCCGTGAACGTGCGCTTCGATCCCTCACCCCCACTCAAGGGTCGCCTGCGCGTACCGGGCGACAAGTCGATCTCCCACCGCGCCGCGATCCTCGCCGCGATGGCCTCTGAACCGGTTCGGATCGTCAATTACCTACGCGCGGAGGACACCAGCGCGACGCTTGCCGCCATCCAGCGGCTCGGAGCGCTCGTCCAAGAGGGCGAGACGGAGCTGATAGTTCGAGGTGTCGGGTTGCGCTACGCCCAGCCGCCGTCCCTGGAGATCGACGTGGGAAACGCGGGGACGCTCATGCGGCTGCTTCCCGGATGGCTGGCCGGACAGCAGGGCCAGTCCTTCACGCTCGACGGCGACGATTCGATCCGGCGCCGTCCGGTCGACCGGATCGCCCATCCGCTCGAGCAGATGGGGGCGAGAGTCCAGGCCACGGACGGGCGTTTCCCGCCGTTCACCGTCCACGGGAGCTCGCTCCACGGGATCGAGTACGAGCTGCCGGTGGCCAGCGCGCAGGTCAAATCGTGCATCTTGCTGGCCGGGCTATTCACGGCCCGCACGATCGTGACCGAACCGGTCCCCACGCGTGACCACACCGAGCGCATGCTGCTCTCGGCGCGGGTCCCGCTCGAGCGCGAGGGGAATCCGCAACGCGGCTACAAGACGACGGTAGGCAATACCGACGAGCTCGAGCTCGATTCGGTCGAGGTTCCCGGCGACATGTCCTCGGCGGCGTTCCTGATCGCCGCGGGGGTGCTCGTCCGGGGATCGCGGCTCGTGCTCGAGCGGGTGGGAGTCAACTGGACGCGCACGGGTTTCCTGCGGATCCTCGAGCGGATGGGCGCAATCGTAATCGCCGACCTCGAGGCGCCGGGGACCTGGGCGGCGGACGAGCCGGTCGGCGACCTCGACGTCTCCCATGGCCCGATCGAGGCAACGAAGGTCGAGCCCGAGGAGGTGCCGCTCGCCATCGACGAGCTCCCGCTCGTCGCGCTCCTGGGGTGCTTTGCCGAGGGCGTCACGGTGGTGAGAGGGGCCGGGGAGCTGCGCCTCAAGGAGTCAGACCGGATCGCAACCGTCGTCGACGGGCTTCGGGGCCTGGGAGCCGAGATCGAGGCGACTCCTGACGGCTTTGCCGTTACGGGCACGGGCGGGATGCGGGGTGGTCGTCTCGATACGCGCGGCGATCACCGCCTCGCGCTGCTCGGCGCTGTGGCCGGTCTCGCCTCGGCGGACGGCGTCGAGGTCGTCGGCATGGACGCGGCCGAGGTGTCCTACCCGGGCTTCGCCGCCCACCTGGAGGCGCTCCAGGGATGACGGTCATAGCAATCGATGGGCCGGCCGGAGCCGGCAAGTCGACGGTGGCGCGCGCTGTGGCACGCCAGCTCGGTTTCGGCTACCTCGATTCGGGGGCGATGTATCGGTGTGTCGCGTTGGCGGCGGCGCGGGCGGAGCGGGATCCGGCCGAGGTTGCGGCAGTGCTGAACATCGAGCCAGGCGATCGTGTTCTGCTCGACGGCGCCGACGTGAGCGAGGCGATCCGCACTCCCGAGGTATCCGAGGCGGCGTCGCGCGCAGCGGCCGACCCGCGTGTCCGCGAGGCGATGATCGCCCAGCAACGTCAGCTCCTCGCCCACGGTGACTGGGTGGCCGAAGGCCGCGACATCGGCACCGTGGTGGCACCCGACGCCGCCCTCAAGGTGTTCCTCAACGCGGATCCGCAGGAGCGGGCACGCCGGCGAGCGGCCGAGCTGGGCGCCAAGCTCTCGACGGTGGCGATCGAGCAGGCGCTGCGCGATCAGCGCGACCGCGACCGGCCGGTTTCGCCGCTCGAGCCTGCTCCCGATGCCATCGAGCTGGACACCACCGGCACAAGCGTCGAGCAGGTCGTTGCTCGCATCGTCGCCCTCGTCCGCGGGCCGCGCTGACTTCTCTACGCTCGGCCGACCATGAAAGTTGCAGTCGTCGGCTACCCGAACGTCGGCAAGTCCTCGCTGATCAACCGCCTCACGCAATCGCGTGAGGCGGTGGTTCACGCGCAGCCGGGGGTGACGCGCGACCGCAAGGAGCTCAGCACGGAGTGGAACGGCCGGGCCCTCACGCTGATTGACACCGGCGGGATAGACCTCGAGGACCGCGACGAGCTCGCGCGCCAGATCCGGGACCAGGCGCGCGCCGCCCTGGCCGACGCCCAGGTAGCCGTGCTCGTGGTCGACGCCAGGGCTGGACTTCGCCCCGGGGACATGGAGCTGGCCGATCTGCTGCGGCGAAGCTCGCTACCGGTGCTCGTTGCGGCCAACAAGATCGACACCGCGGCCGACCTGCCGCTGGCCGCCGAGTTCTACGCGCTAGGGCTGGGCGAACCGGTTGCCGTCTCGGCCATCCAGGGGCTGGGGGCGGGCGACCTCCTCGACCGGGTGGTCGAGGCGAGCGGCGAGGTGGCGGACCCCGAGCCCGAGCACGAGGACGCCATCCGCCTGGCCATCGTCGGGCGTCCCAATGTCGGCAAGTCCTCGCTGGTCAACCGCTTCGCCGGCAGCGAGCGAGTGATCGTCTCCGATCAGGCCGGGACGACCCGGGACGCCATCGACCTGCGGCTTGACTTCGGCGAGCGCGAGCTGATCCTGATCGACACGGCGGGGCTGCGCCGCGCGGGCAAGGTTGGCGAGTCGCTCGAGTACTACACCGCGCTGCGATCGCGGCGCGCGGTGGAGCGTGCCGAGGTGGCCCTCGTCGTGTGCGACGCCACCGACGGCGTCACCTCGCAGGATCTGCGGGTCGCCGAGCTGGCGATGCGCAGCGGCGCGGCAACCGCGCTCGTGCTCAACAAGTGGGACCTGGTAGCTGAGCGCGAGGCAGCGACCGGTAGCGAGCGGACGCGCGACCTGGAGCATGAGCGCGCCGTGGCCCACCGCAAGCTTCGCCTCCGCCCGCGCGTCCTGACCGCCAGCGCCAAGACAGGGCGCCACGTCGACAGGCTGCTCGTCGAGTCGATCGCGCTGGCTGATCGGGGCCGGGTGCGGATACCGACGCCGTCACTGAATCGGTTCCTGGCCGAGGTGGTCGCAGCCCGCCAGCCTCCAGCGGCCAAGGCGGGGCGGGGACAGCGACGGCTGAAGCTGCTGTTGATGACCCAGACCGGAACCCGGCCTCCGCGTTTCTCGATCCAGGTCAACAGCCGCTCCCTGCTGACGCGGGACTACGCCTACTACATCGAGAACCGCCTGCGCGAGCGGTACGGTCTCGACGGGGTGCCACTGGTCATCGACTTCGTGCAGCGGGCCGAGCGCCGGGCGGCGGCGGACGCGCAAAGAAGCCATGCCTGAGCGACGAAACCTGATCGGCTTCCTCGTCCTCGCGCGTGGCCATCGTCGCCGCAATCGTCGTGTTGGCGCTCGCGAGCGGAGGCGAAGCCGGCCCGGCCACGGGAGCCGCCGCGGTAGTGCCGGGCGATGCGCTGCTCTACCTCCACCTGTCGACCGACGCCACTCGGCCCGCCGTCCAGCGTGCCGTGTCGATCGCGCAGCGCTTCCCAGATTTCCCGCTCGCCGAGACCGCGCTGATGAGCCGTCTCTCACGAGTGCTCACCGGAGGCGCCTCCTCCTCGGTCGACTTTGGCGCTCAGATCAGCCCCTGGCTGGGCAAGGAGGCGGCGTTTGCCTTGCTCAACACGGCCACCTCTACCGCCGGCTCGCTGATCGTGCTCGACGTGCGACGCCGTGCCCGGGCGGGTGCGTTCCTCGACGCCCAGGGGGTCGCGCCCGCCGGGAGCTATCGCGGCACCTCGCTGGAGGCCTTTCGGAGCGGTACGACCGTGGCCTTTGTCCGCCACTACATGCTGGTCGGCCAGCGCGCCAGCGTGACAGCCGGGATAGATGCCTCGCGCGGCGTTGTCCACTCGCTGGCTTCGAGCTCGACCTACGCGCGCGCCGCGGCGGGCGAGCCCGCCTCGAGGGTGCTCGACGTCTACATGTCGGTGGCCGGCGTACGGCGCGTGCTGGCCGCCCAAGGTGGTCTGCTCGGGGCTCTGGGTGTGCTGCTGTACCAGCCCGCACTGACCGCCACTACGCTCTCCGTGTCAGCCAACCCTGCGGGGCTGGCGCTGCGCGTGCACGGCGCGCTTGACCCGACGCTGGTGGGCTTGAGCGGGTCGGCTTCGCGCAGCTTCACGCCCTCGCTGGCCTCGGCGCTGCCGCAAGGCACGACGCTGCTGATCGACATCACCGGGCTGGCTCGCGTCGCCCCCCGTGTGCTCGGTGCCAGCGCCGAGGGCGGGATCGCCGGACGGGTCGGGCCGTTGCTGAGTCGCCTGGGGGCGGCGCTGTCCGCCGAGGGGGTCGATGTACGCAGCATTGCGGCGATCTTCGCCGGCGAGACCGCGGTTGCCGTGTCGCCGGTGAGCGCTACCCGGCCAGCTGGCGCTGCCCACGGGCCGGCGCTCGTGATCGTCGCCAGGACCGCCAACCAGCAAGCGACGAAGCGGCTTCTGGCCGGCCTCGAGGTACCTCTGGCGCGGCTCTTCCCGCCACCCTCGAGCGGCCCGGGACAGGCACCCGAGTTCAACAACGTGCCCGTGGCCGGGATCACCGCGCACGAGCTCTCGCTTGCGGCCGGCCTCCAACTTGACTACGCGGTGTTCCGCGGCCTGGTCGTCGTCTCGACCAGCCTGCAGGCGATCGCGCTGGTCGCCCGCCACGCTCATTCCCTGGCTGATGACCCCGCCTATCAGTCCACGGCCGGGGCGGGGCCGAGCCAGGTCACCTCGCTAGTCTTCTTGGACTTCAGCCAGCTCCTCAGCCTCGCCGAGCAGACGGGATTGGCGCGCAGCCCCCGGATCACTGCGCTCCGTCCGGATCTGGACAAGATCAAAGCGATCGGCCTCAAATCGACGAGGGGAACGAATGACACGACCGCGCAGCTCACATTGAGAATCTCATGACGACGATTTCCAACAACGAATTTCTCTTCACCTCCGAGTCGGTCACGGAGGGACACCCGGACAAGGTGGCCGACCAGATCTCCGATGGCGTACTGGATGCCGTCCTGACGGATGACCCAATGGGAAGGGTGGCGTGCGAGACCCTGGTCAACACGGGGCTCGTCGTCGTCTCGGGCGAGATCACGACCGAGACCTACGTCGACATCCAGGACATCGCGCGCGAGACGATCAAGCGCATCGGATACACCGATGCCGAGTACGGCTTCGATTACCACACATGCGCGGTGATCAATGCGATCGACAAGCAGTCGCCCGATATCGCGCAGGGCGTCGACCTGGCCTGGGAGGCGCGCACGGATCCATCAGACGAGGACGAGAGCGACGTGGCCGGCGCCGGCGACCAGGGGATGATGTTCGGTTACGCCACGAACGAAACCGACGAGCTGATGCCGCTCCCGATCTCGCTCGCGCACAAGCTCTCGCGCCGCCTGGCCGATGTGCGCAAGGCTGAGCTTGTCCCCTACTTGCGTCCCGACGGCAAGACGCAGGTGACGGTGCGCTACCGCGACGGTCGCCCGGTGGAGGTCTGCAAGGTGCTGATCTCGACCCAGCACCGCGAGGGTGCGGAGTCGCTGCTCAAGGACGACCTGTGGGAGCACGTTGTCGAACCGGTACTCCCCGAGGAGCTATACGACCCGCGCACGCTCCAGAAGCACCTCATGGTGAACCCGACAGGCCGCTTCGTGATCGGCGGCCCGATGGGCGACTGCGGTCTGACTGGCCGGAAGATCATCGTCGACACCTATGGCGGGATGGCGCGGCACGGCGGCGGCGCCTTCTCCGGCAAGGATCCCTCGAAGGTCGACCGCTCGGCGGCCTACGCGGCGCGCTACGTGGCCAAGAACGTCGTGGCGGCGGGGCTCGCTGACCGCGCCGAGGTGCAGGTCGCCTACGCGATCGGAGTCGCTCGATCCGGTCTCGATCATGGTCGAGTGCTTCGGGACCGAGAAGATCGGGCGGGGGCGGATCCTCGAGCTGATCTCGGAGCATTTCGACCTGAGGCCAGGCGCCATTCGTCGCGATCTCAAGCTCCATCGACCGATCTATCAGAAGACCGCCGCCTACGGTCACTTCGGCCGCGAGGACCACGACTTCACGTGGGAGCGGACGGACAAGGCCGCGCTCCTCAAGGACGCCGCCGGGCTGGGTGGCGCTGCCGAAGCGGCCTAGTCGCGCAGAGCCATCCTGGAGGGCGGCCTACGCTGGCCCGGTGATCGCCCGCGTCCAGCCGTTGACGTCCACACGCACGTTGCGTGGGCTGTTCGACTATCGGCTGAACGGACTCACGGACGAGGTGTCGATTGGGTCCGTGCTCCGCGTCCCGTTCGGGGGCCGGGCGATGCTCGCGGTGGTTGTCGAGCTCGCTGAGTCATCCCCGAGTGGCTCCCGAGCGCCTCGCCGAGCCCGAGGCCCTCGTGGCGCCGGGGCTCACGCCGGACCTGGTCGAGCTCGCGATTTGGATGGGCGGCGAGTACTGCTCGACGCCGGCGCGTGCGCTCGGCCTGATGCTGGCTCCGGGAACTCGGACGGGAATGGCGAGCCGCCACGTGCTCGTGGCGGAGATCACCGCATCAGGCGCCGCGGCGCTCGAGTCAGGAGCGCAGCTGACGCAGCGCCAGCGCGGGGCGCTCGAGTGCCTGCGCGGCGGCGGGCCGCGGCCGGCGGCGGAGCTTGGGAGCGATCTGCTGCGCCGGCTCGAGCGCCGCGGCTTCGTCGAGATCGGGCGCCAGGCGGTGAGGCGGCGGCCCTCCACCGTGGCGGTGGGAGCCCGCTCGGCCCTGGCCCCTGCCCTCACCGGGCAGCAGGAGGCGGCTCTGAGCGAGATCGTCACCGCTTTGGATGGCCGTCGCGAGGGCTTTCTGCTCCACGGAGTCACCGGGTCGGGTAAGACCGAGGTGTACCTGCGGGCGGTTCAGGCAACGCTCGAGGCCGGACGGGACGCAATCGTCCTGGTGCCGGAGATCGCGCTCACGCCGCAGGTCCTGGCGCGGTTCGAGGCACGTTTCGGCGACATCGTCGCGGTGCTCCACTCGGGACTGCGTGACGGTGAGCGCCACGACGAGTGGGTCAGACTGCGCACCGGCGAGGCCCGCGTGTGCGTCGGGCCGCGTTCGGCTGTCATGGCCCCGGTGCGGGACCTGGGGCTGATCGTCGTCGACGAGGAGCACGACGGCTCCTACAAGCACGAAGGCGATCCTCGGTACGACGCCCGGACACTCGCCGCACGCCGGGCCGCCGCCTGCGATGCCGTGCTTCTCCACGGCAGCGCGACGCCGCGGCCTGAGAGCGCTCACGCGCTGCGCCGCCTACGGCTCGAGCAGCGGATCGACGGCCGGCCACTGCCGGAGGTCGAGCTGCTCGACATGCGCGGCCAGCACCATCCGCTGCATCCGGTGACCCGGATGGCGCTGGCCGATCTGAGCCGCGCCGGCGGCAAGGCGATCGTGCTCCTGAACCGGCGAGGCTGGTCGAATTTCCTCACATGCCGGGCGTGCGGGAACGTGTGGTGCTGCCCCAACTGCGAGGTCGCGCTCGTCTTGCACCGTGCCGGCCAGGCATTCCTCGCCTGCCACCATTGCGGTCACCGGGAGCCGATTCCGGTGCGCTGCAGCGCGTGCGGCTCACCCGCCGTGGCCCAGCACGGCGCCGGGACCCAGCGGCTCGAGCAGGAGCTGGCCGAGGCGCTGGGCTCAGCCGGCTTTCCGATCTTCAGGCTGGATGCCGACGTGAGCGGCCACCGCGTCGGCGCGGTCCTGGCGGCTTTCGAGTCAGCGACCGCGGGTGTGCTCGTCGGCACGCAGATGGTGGCCAAGGGCCATGACTTTCGCGACGTGAGCCTGGGTGTCGTGCTCGATGCCGACCAGACCCTGAGATTCCCCGACTTCCGGGCCGAAGAGCGCACCTTCGCGCTGATCACCCAGCTGGCGGGACGCGCCGGGCGGGCCACAAGCGCGCGCGTTCTGGTGCAGACGCTGGCTCCCCACGCTCGCTCGATCCGCTACGCCGCCGCCCACGACTCAGACGGCTTCCTGGCCGAGGAGCTCGAGCACCGGCGTGCGCTGTGCTATCCGCCGTTCGGCACGCTCATCAGGATCATCTGCGCGTCGCCCGACGCAGCCGAGGTGGCGGAACTGGCCGGAAGCCTCCATCGACTTATCGATCGACGGTCGAGCACAGTGCTCGGGCCCGCGCCGCTCTTCCGGCTGCGGGGCAAGGCGCGCGCACATCTGCTGATCAAGGCGGGTGACCGGGACGGCGCGATTGGCAGCGCTGGCCAGGCGGTCGATGCGGTTGCCGCCGCGGCGGCGCGCCGCGGTGTGAGCGTCAGCGTCGACGTCGACCCCCAATGAGCGCGCCGTAGACTGAGCCAGCGATGCCAGACGAGGCGCGAGGAGCGCTCGAAGCCGACGAGACCTTCGCGGTAGAGCCGATCGATCACGACGAAGCTGCCCCCGACGCGGAGGACGAGCTCCAGCTCGACCCCGAGGTCGCGGCGCGGCGCGACGCGGCGCTGGCGCAGATCCGCCGCTTTGGTGACCCCATCCTTCGCACCAGGGCGCGACCGCTCGACCGCTTCGATGACACCCTGCGCGCGGAGATCGAGCACATGAGCCGGCTGATGGGCGACGCGCTGGGCCTGGGGCTGGCCGCCACGCAGGTAGGGGTGCTTCACCGGCTCCTCATCTACCGGACAGTCCCTGACGCGCCGGTGGCGGTGCTGATCAATCCTGAGCTCGAGTGGGCGGGCAAGGAGACCGAACCGATGGAGGAGGGGTGCCTCAGCCTCCCCGGCGTGCTGGTGGATGTGGAGCGGCCAATCCATGTCCGCGTGCGCGCGCTCGATCCCGCGGGGGATCAGCTGGTGGTCGAGGCGTCAGGTCTCGAGGCCCGCGTGATCCAACACGAGGTCGACCATCTCGACGGCGTGCTGATTCTCGACCGCACCTCGCGTGAGCAGCGCAAGGAGGCAATCCGGATCCTGCGGGAGGGCGCGCCGCGCTCCGAGCAGGCGGCCTGACTCAGCCGTCCTTGCGAACGGTCTTCATCGGGACAGCGGCTTTTGCCGTCGCCGTGCTCGAACGCATGTCCGCCTCCGCGCACCGTCCGTCGCTCGTGCTCACCCGGCCTGACCGGCCCCGCGGGCGCGGCCGCCGGCTGGCTCCCCCGCCCGTCGCCGAGGCGGCGAGACGCCTGGGGCTCGAGCTCTGGCAGCCCGAGTCGGTCAACGATCCGCAGACGCAAGACCGGATCGCGGGGGCGTCTCCCGATGCGGTCTGCGTGTGTGCCTATGGCGCGCTGATCAAGGAGCCACTGCTCTCCGCCCATCCGATGTTGAACGTGCATCCTTCGCTGCTTCCCCGGTGGCGTGGTGCGGCGCCGATCGAGCGCGCGATCATGGCGGGAGACGAGGAGACGGGCGTGACGATCATGCAGGTGACAGCCGGGCTGGACAGCGGTCCGATCTACCTGAGGCGCCGCGAGCCGATCATGCCCGCCGACACCTACGGAAGCCTCGCCACGCGCCTGGCCTCGCTGGGAGGCGAGCTTCTCGTTCAGGCACTGGACGAGCGTCCGGAGTCGGTGGAGCAGGATCACGCGCTGGCCACCTACGCGGAGAAGATCACGCCCGCCGAGCGCCAGCTCGATCCGGGGCGGCCCGCCTCCGAGCTCGAGCGAGTTGTGCGGGCGCTGACTCCGCACATCGGGGCGTGGGTGGAGCTCGAGGGCGAGCGTCTCGGCGTCGTCGCCGCGCGGGCATCTGCGGACGACGGCGGCGGGCGGCTGCCGGTCCTTCGGTGCCCGGACGGGTTCTTGCTGCTCGACGTCGTCAAGCCTGCGGGACGCCGCGAGATGAGCGGAGAGGATTGGCTGCGCGGACGTCGCAGGTGAGCCCGGCACGAGTGGCGGCGCTCGCCGTCGTGCGGCGTGTCTTCGAGCAGGGGGCATACGCCGACCGGGCGCTGAGCGCCGAGGCGGCCGGGCTGGAGCCGCGCGACCGCGCCCTCGCCACCCAGATCGCCTACGGCACCGTTCAGCGCCGACTGACGCTCGACCACGTAGCGCAGCGGCTGATCACTCGCGAGCTGGCGACGCTCGAGCCCGGCGTGTTGGCCGCCCTCCGGGTCGGTCTCTACCAGCTGATCTACCTGGCCGGGGTGCCGCCTCACGCAGCGGTCGACGAAAGTGTCGAGCTGGCCAAGCGGGTCAGCCGCGGCGGGGCGGGGCTGGTCAACGCCGTCCTCCGGCGAGCTGCCGCCGAGCAAGGCCGGCTGCTCGAGGGGCTGGACGACGCAACGCCGCAAAACGCAGCGCTGCTGCACTCGGTGCCGGGATGGCTCGCCGGGCTGTGGTTCGACGAGCTCGGCGCCGGGCAGACGAGAGCCCTGCTCGAGCGGATCAACCAGCCTCCAGAATCGGCGCTGCGCGTGAACACGCTGCGGGCGTCGGTCGCCGAGGTGAGCGCCGAGCTGTCGGTCCCCCACCACCCGGCGCCCGACCTCCCGGAGGGGCTGGTGCTCGAGGGCCCCCTCGACCTCGAGGGCTCGAGCCTCTGGCGGCGAGGCGCGGTGATGGCCCAGTCACGCGCATCGATGCGGGTGGCGCGGTTGCTGGATCCACAGCCCGGCGAGCGGGTGCTCGACCTGTGCGCCGCGCCTGGCGGGAAGACGACGCACCTGGCGGCGCTGATTGAGAACCGAGGCACGGTGGTCGCGGTCGAGCGCCATCCGGGCCGGGCCGCCGCGCTGGAGCGCACAGCTCGGCGGATGGGCGCGGACTGCGTGCGCGTCCAGGTGGCCGACGCGCGGGACGCGGTAGGCGCGGGGTTTGACCGCGTGCTGGTCGACCCACCATGCAGCGGGCTGGGGACGCTCCAATCACGGCCCGACCGACGATGGCGCGCTGAGCCGGCGTCGATCGTGGAGCTGGCAGAGGTTCAGCTGCAGCTCCTATCGGCTGGAGGGGCTGCGCTGCGCCGCGGGGGCAGGCTCGTCTACTCGGTGTGCACGATCTCCCGCCGCGAAGGGAATGGGCTGGTCGAGCGGTTCCTGTCGGCGCAGCGAGACTTCGAGCTCGATGATCAGCTCGAGCTGCTGCCCCACCGGGACCTGACCGACGGGTTCTTCATCGCTCGGCTGCGGCGAGCCGCAGACTAGTCTTGTCCTCAGTGGCCGATCCGCCCGCCAAGCTCGGTCCCGAGTGCCCGCACTGCGGTGAGCCATGGCTCCGGCCGACCGCCGTACCCGGGCGCTACCGGTGCGTGTACTGCCTGCAGCGCTACGAGCTCGTCTCGGTGTGCCCCAACTGCGGGGAGCACTCGACGATCGTCCGCATGTCGAGCACGGCGGTGCTGGCCTGCAACCACTGCCAGGGCAGCATGCTGCGGGCGGTGTAGGCGTGGCGGGCGCCGATACGCGCGAGCTGATCGCTGCACGCCGCGTCGCCCCCTCGATCCTGTCGGCCGACTTCGCGCGGCTCGGCTCCCAGGTCGACGAGGTAATCGCCGCCGGTGCGCGGATCATCCACGTCGACGTGATGGACGGCCACTTCGTCCCGCAGATCACCTTCGGGGCGGTCATCGTGGGGGCGATCGCCGAGCGCGTCCACTCCGCCGGCGCGGTGCTCGATGTCCACCTGATGATCGAGCGTCCTGAGCGCCACGTGCAGGACATGGCCCGCGCCGGGGCGGACAGCATCACGATCCACTTCGAGGCGACGGCCCACCTGCACTACACGCTCGAGCTGATCCGGGACGCGGGCTGCACAGCAGGCGCGGCGCTCAATCCGGGCACCCCGGCAGACAGCCTGTCCGAGGTTGCCGAGCGTTCGCTCGACCTGGCGCTCTGCATGAGCGTCAACCCGGGATGGGGCGGCCAGGGGTTCATCGCAGCCTCCCTCGACAAGCTGGCTCGGATGCGCGCCGCGCTGCCGGACCACGTCGCGCTCGAGGTCGACGGCGGCGTCCATGAGCAGACCGCAGCGCCGTGCGCCGAAGCGGGTGCCAACCTCCTGGTCACGGGCTCCGCCGTGTTCGGGTCGGCGGACCCGGCGGGCGCCTACCGAGTCATCGCCGAACGGGCGGGAGCGGTTTAGCCGGGATCCTCCGCGTTGGAAGGCCCCCGCCGGTACACCACCCACAACAGCGCGCACAGCACGAGCGTCGCGGTGAAGTAACCGACCTCGACCCGGGTCACCTCGTGGGTGATCGTGGGAGTGGCGACGATCACGACGAACAGCGCTGCGGCGACCAGCCAAGCGGCGGAGGCGATTGCTGAACGGCCGCGCGCCAGCGCCGCCTGGTTGAGGGTGCCGGAGACGAGGTGCAGGCCCATGCCGAGTCCGACCACCGCGAGTCCGACCCGTGCGTAGTGGAACCCCTTGTCGCCCAGGACGGCGCTCATCACCGGCGGTCCAACGACCAGGAGACCGAGCGCCACCGCCCCGGCAAACCCGGCGATCACGAGCACGGTGGTCCTGATCGCGCGGTGGAAGGCCTCCGGGTTCTCGCGCGCCTCGAGACCCGCGAGGTGAGGGAGGATCGAGGTCTGGATGGCTTGGAAGAGCTGGAGCGGGGCGCGGACGATCAGCATCACGTTGAACACGAAGCCGGTCAGTCCTGTGGTGACCGAGCCGCCCGAGCTGGCGGCGATGATGAGGACCCCGGCGTTCATCAGCGTCTGCTCGGCGAACATGATTCCCACCACCGCCGCCGCGAAGCCGGCTCCGTGGCGCATCGACAGGTCCGTGGCCGCTTCCTCGAGCTGTCCATGCACCGGACCCTCGCGGGCGGCATCGGCGAACTCGACGACGGCCGGTGCTCGCGCGCTGAGACGGGAGAAGGCGAACGGGATCACCGACAACGAGGCGAACGGCGCAACCGCCATACCGAGCCCGACGATCCCCTGCCCCGAACCGATGCCCACGGCCACCGCCAGCGCGAACAGGAAGCGCGAGGTCGACTCCAGGAACACCAGGCCGCCGTAGAGCTCGAACCGCTCGTGGCCGGCCAGCCAGCCCCGCGCGAAGTAGCTGGCCGCATAGGCCAGCACGCCGATCAGCAGGATCCAGTAGAGCGCGGCCGAGCCGTCGAACATCCCCTGCTCGATCTGGTTGCGCAGGCCGAGCGAGACCGCAAGGAAAACGAGAGCGAAGCTCCCCTGGATGAGCGCCGGCACACGGAGGGGATGGCCGTGCAGACCGCGTGCCCGCCGGTCGGCGATCGTGCGGGAGAGCAGCTGCTCGATCGGCCGGTAGATCACCGACAGGATCACGAACATGATTGCCCAGCAGAGCGAGATGCGGCTGTAGGAGGCCTTGTCGAGGTCGTGGCTGGCGAAGGCCAGGTAGAGGAAGGTGAAGACGCCGGTAGAGGCGATCCCGATCGAGAGGATCCGCGCGCTTGCCGCGTATGAGCCCGCCGCCGGCGATGGCGCTTCGCTCTGCTGAGCCGCCATCAGCCGACGCCGACCAGCGCCATCGTCCAGGGAAGCGGACTGCGGAGCTCGAGGACCTCGCCATGCTGCGTCAGCAACCTGCGCACTCCGCGCTTGGACCAGTGGTTGAGGTGGCCGGGCGTGTTTCCCAGCTCTTGCAGGTACGCCCCGCGCGCGACGTTGAGCGCGCGCCAGAGCGGCTCGCGCGGCACCGAGACGACCAGGTAGCGGCGGGCGACGCGCGCCATCTCGGCGAGCACCTGCTCGGGCGCCGCGACGTGCTCGAGCGTCTCGATTGCCGCCACCAGGTCGTGCTCGCCGGCGGCGAACGGCAGCTCCTCGGCGTGCCCGGAGCGGAACTCGAGGTTCGCGCGCCGTCGCGTCGACCACTCCGCCTCGAGCTTCGGATCGGGAAGGTCCAGCCCGACGACGCGGCGCGGGGCAAGCATCTCGGCCCAGCGCACGGTGAGCACGCCTTCGCCGCAGCCCACGTCGAGGACCGACTCCGGGCTGGCCCGACGCACGAGCGCGTCGAGGTCTGACTCGAACCGGCTCATGAGCCGGCGGACGACCGGGTTGCCGGAGCCGTACTTGTCGAATGTGTTGCCGGTGGGGACTGAGCCAAGCGCGCCCGCATCGGGCGGGCTCACGCTGGGCCCCGCTCGCCTTCCGGGCTCGCCACGACCGGCGCCCGCGTGAGTCGTCCGGCTACTTCCAGTGCCTCGCGGTCGGTCGTGCCCTCGGCCGGCGGCGCCTGGCCACTGTGCGAGGCCGCCGAGGCGCCGGGCTCGTAGTGAGAGGGCTCCACCCCGAGCTGGAGCTCGATCCGCCTGACCCGCTCGAACGTGCGCTGCGAGATCATTCGCTGGGCGTCGAGCAGGTCACCGATCACACCCAGCGATCCCAGCAGCATCGCCCCGATGAACAGCACCGCGCCCGCGATCAGCGACTGGATGTGCCCGCGCGCCGCGTGCGAGTTCTCGGCGAAGAGAACGAGAAACCGGATGAACAGCGCGACAGCCGGAATCCCCATCACCAGCGCGCCGCCCCAGAACACCTTGAGCGGCTGGTACTGCGAGTAGATCCGGAAGATCGACAGCACGTTCCGGCGCACGTAGGCAGCTGTCGAGGGAAACAACCTGGACTCGCGCGTCCGGGGGTTGGTTCGCACGGGGACGTGCTCAACCGCCACGAGCAGCTTGCCGGCCTGGATGATCGTCTCGAGCGTGTAGGTGAACCTCGATACCGCCTGGACCTGGAGCGCCGCCTCGCGGTTATAGGCGCGAAATCCGGAGGTCGTGTCGGGGATCTCGGTCGAGGAGGCCTGGCGCACAACCCACGAGCCGAGCCGCTGAAGGAGCTTCTTGCCTGGCGAGAAATGCTGAATTGTCATCACTTGCCGGTCGCCGACCACCATGTCCGCCTCGCCGCGGAGAATCGGCTCGACGAGCTTGTGGATGTCGGAGCCCTCGTACTGGTTGTCGGCGTCGGTGTTGACGATCACGTCGGCACCGAGCTTCAGCCCGGCATCGAGCCCGGCCTGGAACGCGGCGGCCAGCCCCTTGTGATTGGTGAGCCTCACCACGTGCTGCACTCCATGCTCGCGGGCCATGTCGACCGTCCTGTCGCTCGAGCCATCGTCGATGATCAGCCATTCCACCGAGTCGAACCCGGCCACCCGGCGCGGCAGGTGGCCGAGCGTGAGCGGCAGTTGCCGCTCCTCGTTGAAACAGGGGATCTGGATGATCAGCTTCATCGGGCGTCCGCGGGATGAGGAGCTGTGCCTCGGTGCGGCTCGGTCGCTCGGTCCCACACGGTAGCGGGATACTCGCCGGTAGATGAACCCCGCTGGCGCCATTCGGCACCGCACGGATCCGGCGCCGAGGATCGCCCTTGTAGCGATTCTTGCCGTCAGCCTGGGGCTTCGCCTGTGGGGGATCAAGCAGGGCCTTCCTTACAGCTACAACGCCGATGAGGCGACCCATTTCGTGCCCAAGGCCGTGGGGTTCTTCTCGGGGGATCTCAACCCGCACTACTTCCTCAACCCACCCGGGTACTCCTACCTCCTGCTCGTGGTGTTCGAGCTGTGGTTCGGCGGGGCGGACGCCGTCCGCGCTGCATACGCCCACGATCCCACGACGGTCCTCGTGCTGGCCCGCCTCGTGGCAGCTCTGCTGGGCACCGGGGCCGTGTGGCTCATTTACCTGGCGGGCGCCCGGTTGTTGGGCCGCGGCGTCGGTCTGGTCGCGGCAGGCGTCCTGGGGCTGGCCTTCCTCCCTGTCTTCTACAGCCACCTCGCCCTCAACGACGTCCCGACGCTGGCACCCGTGGCGCTGTCGCTCTATGGGGTCGCGGGCGTCCTCCGCGAAGGCCGGGCTCGCGACTACGCGCTGGCTGGCATCGGAATCGGACTTGCCGCCGCCTTCAAGTACACGGGAGGGATCGCGCTGCTCTGCCTGCTCGCCGCCTGCGCCTGTCAAGGAGCGGGGAGCGCGCCGCGGGTGGCGGCCCGCCGGTGTCTGCTTGCCCTGACGCTGGCGCTGGTGGCCTTCGTCATCGCCAACCCGTACGCGCTGCTCGATCCGTCGGCGTTCTTCTCGGGCGTATCGCATCAGGCATCGCTGGCCGCTGGGCAGGACCCGGTCAAGCTGGGCAGCAATCCGGGCAGCGGGGTCGCCTACTACCTGTGGACCTTCACCTGGGGGCTGGGCTGGGTTCCCGGTTTGGCCGCGCTCTGCGGTGCCCTGCTGCTCGTGGTGCGCCGCCACCTCGGGCTGGCGCTCGTCCTGCTTCCCGCGCCTGTCGCGTTCGTGATCTTCATGGGCGGCCAGCAGCGCTTTTTCGGGCGCTGGCTGATGCCCGTGTTTCCGATTGTCGCGTTGCTCGCGGCGTACGGCGCGGTCGCGGCCGCGAGGTGGCTCGTGCGTGCGCATCGCGTACCCGTATGGGCCAGTGGCATGACGATCGGCGTCCTTCTCCTCGTGCAGAGCCTCGTCGCTGTCGTGCACAACGACGCCGTGCTGTCACGGCCGGACACGCGCAATCTGGCCCGCGTGTGGATGGTGGCTCACGTGCCCGCCGGCTCGAAGGTCGTCATCGAGCCACTGGTGCCGGACAACTGGGCCGCAGACGTCGGCGGCGCACTTCCCCTCACGCCGACCGGTGAGCGTTGGACCCGATGGCCGACCTGGCTCACCACGCTCGACCCGCGCGGCCGGCTGCTGCCGGCTGGAGAGCACAGAGTGGTTCTCGTGGACCAGTACGAGCGGTATCTGTACCCCGGGCTGCTCGACCGCTATGTGGCGAACGGCTATTGCTGGGTAGTCATCGGTTCGCTTCAGGCGGGTCGCGCGTTCGCCGCACCGCAGGCTGCTCCGCGGGCGATTGCCTACTACTCGCTGCTGGCACAACGCGGCCGCCTGATGTTCCACGTCAGCCCGTTCTCAGCCGGGGCACATCCGGTCCCCTTCAGCTTCGACTGGTCGATCGACTACTACCCTCGCCAGTACCACCTACCCGGTCCTGAGCTGAGCGTGTACCGGCTGACGGGACGGCGCTGCCGCTAAGCCGTCGTATTCTGGATTCATGGCGACGCACGCCAAGGCCGATCTCGCCCATCTGGAGCGGGCGATCGAGCTGGCCGAGGGCGGGCGGGGCAAGGTCAGTCCGAACCCCCTGGTCGGCGCCGTGATCTGCCGCGAAGATCAGGTGCTCGGCGAAGGCTTTCACCACGCGGTCGGCTGCCCCCATGCCGAGGTCGAGGCGATCCGCGCCGCCGCCCACTCCAATCTCGAGGGTACGACGATGTACGTCTCGCTCGAACCGTGCTGTCACCAAGGCCTCACGCCTCCCTGTACGAGTGCGATCCTCGACGCCGGGATCGCACGCGTGGTCGTAGCCACCGAGGACCCCAGTGACCACGCATCGGGCCGGGGGCTTGGGATACTGCGCGACGAGGGCGTCGAGGTGGTGCTGGTCGATGGCGAGGTTGCTCGGCGGGCCCGGCTCCAGAATCAGCCATTCCGCAAGCTGGCCCGTACCGGACGTCCGTGGGTCCTGTTCAAGTCTGCGATGACACTCGACGGCAAGGTCGCGACCCATACCGGTGATTCGAAGTGGATTTCAGGAGAGGAGAGTCGCCGGCTGGCGCACGGCTGGCGGGCGGAAGTCGATGCTGTGGCGGTGGGGATCGGGACCGCGCTCGCCGACGACCCACTGCTGACCGCGCGCGTGGATGGTGTCTCGACGCAGCCGCGCCGCGTCGTGTTCGACTCGCTGGCCCGTCTGCCGCTCAGCTCGCAACTGATCGCGGGTGTGGCAGACGCCCCGCTTACGGTCGTCGTCTCGCGCGCTGCGCCGAGGACAGCGGCCGACGCGCTGAAGACCCACGGGGTCGAGGTGCTGGTGGCGACGGGTGAGAACGAGCCGGCCCGGGTGCGCTCGGCGCTCGAGCAGCTCGGGACCGCTGGCGTCAGCTCGATCCTTCTGGAAGGCGGACCGCATCTGGCCGGCGCGTTTCTCGACGCGGAGGAGGTGGATGAGATCCGCCTCTTCCTGGCGCCGCTGGTGGTCGGCGGCCGGACCGCGCGCGATCCCCTCGAGGGCAAAGGCGCCGACGCGATCGCCGATGCGACGCGCGCGTTGACGCTCGAGTGTCAGCGAGTGGAGAAAGACCTGCTCGTCTCGGCCCGCATCCGGGAGTGGTGAATGTTCACTGGTCTCGTCGCTGCTCTCGGCACGGTCGAGGAGGTTGAACGAACCCGGGACGGAGCACGGCTCACCGTGTCGGCACCGCTCGCCGCGGAATTGCGCGAGGGTGACTCGATCGCAGTCAATGGCGTATGCCTCACCGCAACTGCGGTACGCGACGGCCGGTTTGACAGCGAGGTGATGAACGTGACGCTCGAGCGGACTTCCCTCGGCGCGGCCCGCGAGGGCGCGCGTGTGAACCTAGAGCTCCCGCTACGCGCCGGCGATCCGCTTGGAGGCCACCTGGTGCAGGGGCACGTCGACGGCACGGGACGAGTCGCCGAAGTGGTGGATGACGGCTTTGCGCGGCGCGTCCGCATCGAGGCGGACGCCGCCACGCTCCGCTACCTGGTGGAGAAAGGATCGATAGCCGTGGATGGCGTATCCCTGACCGTCGCAGAGCTCGACAATCGGTCCTTCACGGTCTCGCTGATCCCGGAAACCCTGCAACGCACCAGTCTGGGAGAGGCGCAGCCAGGCACTACAGTCAACTTGGAGGTTGACGTCTTGGCCAAGTATGTAGAGAAGCTGGTGGCGCGATGAGCGCCGTGGAGAGCGCGTACTCCACGATCGAGGAGGCGCTCGAGGACATCGTTGCGGGCAAGATGGTCGTCGTCGTCGACGACGAGGACCGCGAGAACGAGGGTGACCTCGTGATGGCCGCTCAGTTCGTCACCCCGGATGCGATCAACTTCATGACGCGGCAGGCGGGCGGTTGGATCTGCCTGGCTCTCACGCCCGAGCGCTGCGACGAGCTTGGCCTCGAGCTCATGACGGCCAAGAACGAGAGCGCGCACCAGACCCCGTTCACGGTGACGATCGAAGCGCGGGAGGGAGTGAGCACAGGCATCAGCGTCCACGACCAGGCGCATACGATGCAGGTGGCGATCGATCCCACCAAAGGCTCGGAGGACATCGTCAAGCCGGGGCATGTCCGCCCCCTCAAAGCCAAGCCGGGCGGCGTGCTCGAGCGCACGGGCCATACCGAAGCCTCGGTCGATCTCGCCCGCCTGGCCGGGCTCAATGCCTCCGGGGTGATCTGCGAGATCCAGAACGAGGACGGGTCGATGGCGCGGGGAGAGGACCTGGCCGCCTACTGCTTCAAGCACCGGCTGAAGATGATCACGATCGCCGATCTAATCGCCTATCGGCGCCGCGTCGAGAAACTGGTCGAGCGGGTGGTTGACACCCGGCTGCCAACCACGTTCGGCGAGTTCACCGCCGTCGGCTACCGCTCGCTGATCGACAACAAGCACCATGTCGCGCTGATCAAGGGCGAGGTGGCAGGCCAGGAGGACGTGCTGGTTCGCGTCCACTCGGAATGCCTGACCGGAGACGTGTTCCATTCGCTGCGCTGCGACTGCGGCGAGCAACTCGAATCTGCCCTGTCGATGATCGAGCGCGAGGGCCAGGGCGTGCTGCTGTACCTGAGCCAGGAGGGACGCGGCATCGGCCTGCTCAACAAGCTGCGCGCCTACAAGCTCCAGGAGGAGGGCTTCGACACGGTCGACGCCAACCTGCAACTCGGCCTTCCGGCCGACCTGCGCGACTACGGAATCGGCGCCCAGATCCTCGAGGACCTAGGGCTCAGCTCGATCCGGATCCTCACCAACAACCCCAAGAAGATCTCGGGGCTCGGGGGCTACGGGCTATCGGTCACCGACCAGATTCCGATCGAGCACGTGCCCAACCCGCATAACGAGGCTTACCTGCGGGCCAAGCGCGAACGGCTTGGTCACACGCTCCATCATCAGGGACTGGCGCTCGACGAGGAGATGCTGCAGGCCGAGCGCCGCCGCGAGTGAGCGAGCCGCCGCGCGTCGCGCTGTGCGTCGCGCGCTTCTACGAGGAGCTCGCCGACAAGCTCGAGGAGGGGGCGTGCGCGGCTCTGGCTGACGCCGGCATCGACGCGGTAGAGCGCTTCGACGTTCCCGGCGCGTTCGAGCTGCCGCTGATCGCGGCCTACGCCGCCCGATCCGGGCGGTTCGCCGCCGTCGTCTGCCTCGGCGCGGTGATCCGCGGGGAGACAGACCATTACGACTACGTGTGCGGAGAGGCGGCTCGGGGGATCGAGCAGGTCCAGCTCGAGACCGGGGTCCCCTGCGGCTTCGGCGTGCTCACCGTCGACACGATGGAGCAGGCGCTCGAGCGCGTCACCGGCGGCTCCAAGCGCGACACCGGACGCCACGCCGCGGAGGCGGCGCTCGCCTCGCTGAAGGTCAAGGCCGGGCTGGGGCTCTAACTGCCAGGGCTATACTCGCCCGCCAATGTCGAAGGTCTGTTACGTGTGCGGCCGGGCACCCGCCTACGGCCACAGCCGCAGTCACTCGATGGTGGCGACCAAGCGGCGGTTCGAGCCCAACCTCCAGCGCGTGCGGATCAACGATGCCGGGACACCGCGGCGGGTCCACGTCTGCACCCGCTGCCTCAAGGCCGGCAAGGTCACCAAGGCCGCCTAGCACCTCGCGTCGGCGTCGGGCAAACTAGACCGGTGTCGGACTCGAGCATCGTCCGCTTCCAGGCCGTCGTCGAGGCCGGACTCGCTGCGCTCGAGGCGCGGCGCGAAGAGGTCAATGACCTGAACGTGTTCCCGGTCGCCGACGGCGACACGGGCGACAACATGGTGCTCACCCTGCGTGCCGTGCTCCAGGAGCTCGATCGGCTGACGAGCGCCTCCGAGGAGCGAACGATCGATGACATCGGGCGTGAGGAGATCGTCTCGTCGGTGGCTCGTGCGGCGCTTCTAGGTGCGCGCGGGAACTCCGGAGTGATCCTCTCGCAGCTGATCCGGGGTGCGGCCGAGGAACTCGCCAGCCGGCCGGGCGAGCTCGTCGACCCGGTCCTGATCGGAGCCGCCCTGGCCCGGGCCGCCGACCAGGCTTATGGGTCGGTGCGCGATCCGGCCGAGGGGACGATCCTGACGGTCGTGCGCGAGATGGCGGTGCGTGTCGCGTCGGAGCTGGCGCACATGAACGACGCCAGGCTCAGCCCCGACTCAAGCGCCGCGCAGCAAGATGTGGTGATCGCGGAGGTGATCGAGCGGGCCCTCGACGCGGGCCAGGACTCGGTGAAGCGAGGGCCCGACCTGCTGCCCGTGCTCCGCGAGGCCGGCGTCGTCGACGCCGGCGGGTACGCATTGACCGTGCTTCTGGCCGGGATCGTGGGCGCCTTGCGAGGGACGCCCCCGCCTGAGGTCGAGCACCAGGCGGCTGCCAGGGTCACCCACCCCCAGCACTTTTCCTCGACCTATCGCTTCTGCACGAACTTTGCCGTGACCGGCACCGAGCTCGACCAGCGCGCCTTCGTGCGTGAGCTCGAGGAGATCGGGGACTCGGTCCTCGTCGTGGGCGATCAGACGACGCTCAAGGTGCATGTGCACACCGATGATCCCGACGCCGCCACGGAGCTGTTCGCCGAGGCCGGGAACGTCTCGCATCTGGACGTGGCCGACATGCAGGAGCAGATCCGGATGCGCGACGAACGGCTGGCCGTCGAACAATCCGAAGCTACGACCGGCGCTCTAGCCGTGACAAGCGGCGCGGGAATGGCCTCGCTGTTCGAGAGCTTCGGGGTGCGTGCGCTGGACGGCGGCCCCACGATGAACCCGTCGACTTACGAGCTGCTTGCGGCGATCCATGCCATCCCGGCCGAAGAGGTGATCGTGTTGCCCAACAGTCCGAACGTGGTCCTCGCCGCCGAACGTGCGGCCACGCTCTCGGACAAGGTCGTGTCAGTCGTGGCGTCGCATTCGCCGCAAGCCGGGTTGGCGGCTGCTGTGGCGCTCGATCCCGTCCGCAGCGTCGAGGAAAACGCGCAGGCGATGTCCCGCGCGCTGGAGCGCGTACGCACCGGCGCCGTGGCGCCGGCTGCCCGGGACGACAGCCAGGGCCGTTTCCGCCAGGGCGACGCGGTTGGATTCGTGGACGACGAGCTCGTTGTCTGGGGACGGCCGCGCGAGACGCTCCGCGGCGTGCTCGAGCGCCTCGCCATGGACGCCGAGCTGATCACTTGCCTGCGCGGCGCCGACGCCCCGCTGGCCGACGAAGCAGTGCAGGCCCTGGCGCAGGGTGAGGTCGAGTTCGAGCTCTCAGAGGGCGGTCAGCAGCGCTACTGGTGGCTGCTCAGCGCCGAGTAGCTACGACCGGATGCCCAGGCATCATCCTCGCCCAGGATGGAGCCGACAGCGTTTGCCGATTCCCGGGCGCTGACAGCGGACGAGCTCACTGGCGCGCCGGTGCGCTATCCCCGGCCTTCCTGCCTGGCGAGGTCGCTCGAGCTAACGGGGCCCAAGGCGACCCACGCCGCGCACACGCTCGGCCTCCACACTGTCGCTGACCTGCTCGAGCATCTTCCCCGCGACCGCCGCCAGGCAAGGACGGTAGCCGGGCTATCGCCGGGCGAGAGCGCCACCGTCGTGGTGGAGGTCAAGAGCATCTCCTCGCGCTCGGTCAGGCGCCGTGGGATGAGGCCGCTCGTCGAGGCGACAGTGGCCGACGAGACGGGCCCGATGAAAGTGACGTTCTTCAACCAGCCGTGGCTCGTGCGCCAGTACCTGCCTGGCACGCGGCTCGTGCTGCACGGCAGCTACCGTGCTCGCAATCGCTTCACGGTGCAGACGCACGCGCGCACCGACGAGGCTGTGGCCGGGGTTGAGGAGGTCGCGCACTACCCAGCCACCGAGGGCCTCTCATCCACGCAGATCCTGGCCCTCGTCCGCCGCCACGCCGCGGAGCTCGCTTCGGTGATGGAGCCACTCCCCGCGGCCCTGCGCGTGGCCCACCGACTGCCGGAACGGAAGACCGCGCTCACCGCCGTCCACTTTCCGGCCAGCGAGGAGGAGCCCGAGCTGGCGCGGGAGCGATTGGCCTTCGATGAGCTGCTGCTCGCCCAGCTGGCGCTGCTCCGACGCCGCCGCCAGCGCGAGCACTCCAGTGCGGCGCCTGCGCTCGACGGGCCGCGGGAGCTGACCGAGCGATGGCTGGCCGAGCAGCTTCCCTTCTCGCTCACCTCCGACCAGCAGCGAGCGCTTGAGATGATCGATGCCGACTTGGCCCGGGCCAGGCCGATGCAGCGGCTGCTTATGGGAGAGGTCGGGTCCGGCAAGACCGTGGTGGCGCTCTACGCGCTCCTGCGTGCGGTTGAGCAGGGCTACCAGGGCGCCCTGATGGCCCCGACCGAGACGTTGGCCGAACAGCACCACGCCACCGTCCAGGCACTCCTCCCGGGCGAGCTCGTACCGGTCGGACTCCTGACCGGGTCGACACCAGGTCGCCGGGCCGCCGACCTACGCGGCAAGCTCACGAGTGGCGAGCTTTCGCTCATCGTCGGAACGCATGCCCTGATCGAGGACACGGTGCAATTTGCCCGGCTTGGAATCGCGGTGGTCGACGAGCAGCACCGGTTTGGGGTGAGGCAGCGTGCCGCGCTCGACGAGAAGGGCCCGGCCCAGGGGGTCGCGCCCCATGTGCTCCACATGACTGCGACGCCGATTCCGCGGACGCTGGCGCTGGCCGGCTACGGCGATCTCGACTTCACCCTGCTGCGCGAGCTGCCCAAGGGCCGTCAACCGATCCAGACCTTCGTGTGCTCGAGCGCCGCTGAACGCGTGCGGGCCTACGAGCGCATGCGAGAGGAGCTGCGGACAGGGCGGCAGGCGTTCGTCGTCTGCCCGCTGGTCCAGGAGTCGGAGCTGCTGCAAGTCCGGGCCGCCACGGCCGAGTTCGAGCGTCTGCGAGACGGTGAGCTACGCGACTTCGAGGTGACGCTGCTGCACGGGCAGATGCGACCGGCCGCCAAGCAGGAGGCGATGGCCGCGTTCGCCGCCGGTCATGCCGACGTGCTCGTCGCGACATCGGTGATCGAGGTGGGGATCGACGTCCCGAACGCGACGGTGATGCTGGTCGAGGGCGCCGAGCGCTACGGGATCTCGCAGCTCCATCAGCTTCGCGGACGGATCGGACGCGGGCGACACCCGTCCCTGTGCGTGCTGTTCGGGCCGAAGGATTCACCCCGGCTGCGCGCCTTGGCTGCCCACAGCGACGGTTTCCGCCTGGCCGAGATCGACCTCGAGCTGCGCGGCGAGGGGGAGCTCATCGGCACCCGCCAGCACGGGTGGGCCGGGTTCAACGTCGCCGAGCTTCCCCGCGACGCGCTGCTCTTGGAGCGGGCGGCGGGAAGCGCACGGGCGATCCTCGAACAGGACCCCGACCTGGAGGCGCCCACGCACGCCCTCCTGGCGATAGCGCTGCTCCAGGCCTACGGGACAGAAGCGCTCGCTCCGATCAGGGCATGAGGGTCGTCGGTGGCCGTCTCGGCGGCCGGCCTATCAGCGCGCCCAGCGGTCGGCTCACCCGTCCCACCCCGGAGCGTGTGCGGGAGGCGGTGTTCTCGACCCTGGCAGGCAGGATCGACGGTGCGCGCGTGCTCGACCTGTACGCCGGCTCCGGGGCGCTCGGGATCGAAGCGCTGTCTCGCGGAGCACTCGAGGCGACCTTCGTCGACTCCTCGGCGGCTGCCGTGACGGCCATCCGGCGCAATCTCGAATCGCTCGGGCTGGACGCAGAAGTCCGGCATGAGAGGGTGTCGGCGTTTCTCAAGCGAGCATCGAGCGTCGCGCGTCAATACGATCTCGTGTTCCTCGATCCCCCATATCGCCAGGCGACCGCGCTCGGACAGGAGCTCTCATCGAGACTCGGACCGGTTCTCGCGGTCGGCGCCGTGGTGATCGCCGAGAGCGATCGCCGGGCACCGCTCGAGCTGGACGCGTCGAGCTTGCTGGACGACCGCCGCTACGGCGACACGATGATCCGCATCTACCGTGGCCCCCGATAACCGCATCGCCATATGCCCCGGGACCTTTGATCCCGTTACCAACGGCCACCTGGACGTGATCAGCCGCACCTCGGCGATGTACGACCAGGTGATCGTGGCGGTCGTCAATCTGCCGTGGCGCAAGGGCAGCACGGTGTTCAGTACGGAGGAAAGGGTGCGTTTCTTGGAGAACGCGACCCGGGACATGGACAACGTCGTGGTCGAGCCCTTCAGCATCCTGCTCGTCGACTTCGCCCGCCGGCACGGAGCGATGACGATCGTCAAAGGACTGCGCGCGATCTCGGACTTCGAGTACGAGCTCGAGCTGAATCAGCTCAACCATCACCAGGCGCCGGAGATCGAGTCGGTTTACCTGATGGCGTCAGGCAAGTACAGTTTCCTGAGTTCCAGCGGAGTGAAGGAGCTCGCCACCTTCGGCGGTGAAATCGACGATCTCGTCCCCAAGGACGTCGCCGGCGCGTTGAAGGAACGACTCGGCCGCTGACGAAAGACGAAAGGCCCAAATGGACGTCCTCGTACTGATCGACAAGCTGGACGACCTCGTCCACAACGCCAAGCCGGTCCCACTGACCGACCAGGTGCGTGTCGACAAGGAAGAGATCTACGACATCCTCGATCAGATGCGCGCGACGATCCCAGAGGAGATCAAGCAGGCTCGCTGGATCGTCAAGGAGAGGCAGGAGATGCTGGCCGAAGCCAAGCGCGAGGCCGAGCGGATCGTCGCCGAGGCGCGCGAGCGCCAAGACCGCCTCGTCTCCCAGGAAGAGGTCACGCGCCAAGCCGAGCGTGCGGCCGAGGACATCATCGAGGATGCTCGCGCGCGGGAGCGCGAGATCCGTCTCGGCGCCGAGGACTACGCCGACGAGATCCTCAATACGCTCGAGGTGAACTTGTCAAAGTTCATCGCGGCGGTTCGACGCGGGCGCGAGAGGCTGGCGGGCAAGGAAGAGCCGGCGGAGGTCACGTAGGGCCGACAGCGGCCCGCCGACCGCGTTCGGTCTGTCCGGCGTTCGCGCTCACCGGACCTCGAACCCGCTCAGGCCTTCGGGCGCCTCTTCAGTCACTTCGGTCCGCTCGACCTGGGCGCTGCGCGGACCTGTTTGCAGGAACTCGAGCATCCGCTGCACCGCGTCAGGCGGGCCCTCGATCACCGCTTCGACCGCGCCATCCTTGCGGTTGCTGACCCAGCCGGCGACACCGAACGAGTGCGCACGTTGGCGGGTCGAGTCGCGGAAGAACACACCCTGGACGCGGCCACGTACGACGACCCTCCGGCGAACGACGTCCCGCATGCCGACATTCTTTCCGTCCGGGCCCCCCGCGATGCTTGGCGCTCCATGACTGGTATATGGCTTCTCCTCGGAGTCCTGGCGGGTGCCGCTGTGACCTGGGCGGCGTTGCGACCGCGCCTGCGCGAGGCGTCCAGCGGGACCGCGCGGCTAGGCGAGCTCGAACGCGAGCTGGTCCGGGCCCGCGCCGACCTCGAACACGAGCGCACGCTGTCCGAGCAGCGGCTGGAAACGCTGAGGGGCGCCCAGGACCAGCTGGCGGCATCGTTCAAGGCGCTGAGCGCCGAGGCGCTGCAAGCGAGCATGGGTCAGCTGGCCGAGGTCGCGCAGGCGCAGCTCAGGGCAGCGCAGGCCGAGGTCAAAGGCGATCTCGAGAAGCGCCAGCACGCGGTCGAGCAGCTCGTGGCGCCACTCAAGGAGCAGCTGGGGCGCGTGGACCAGCAGCTCGTGCGGCTCGATCAGGAGCGGCACGAGTCGCGCGGGCGGCTCGAGAGCCAGATCAGGACTTTGGCCGAGACCAACGAGCGGCTGCGCAGCGAGACCGGCGCCCTGGTCACCGCGTTGCGCAAGCCCAATGCGCGCGGCCAGTGGGGGCAGATGCAGCTGCGCAACGTCGTCGAGCTGGCGGGGATGGTGCGTCACTGCGACTTCGTCGAGCAGTCGTCGTTTCGGGGTGAATCGATCCTGAGGCCGGACCTGATCGTCCGGATGCCGGGCGGCAAGCACGTGGTGGTGGACGCCAAGGCGCCGCTCCAGGGTGTGCTCGACGCCTACGAGGCCCGCGACGAGCAGGAGCGCGAGGCCCACCTCCACGCCCACGCCAAGCTGCTGCGCAAGCACGTCAAGACGCTCGCCGATAAGTGCTACTGGGACCAGCTCGATTCGGCTCCCGACTTCGTCGTCCTGTTCCTCCCCGCGGAGCATCTGTACGGGGCCGCGCTCGACGCCGATCCGGCCTTGTTCGAGGACGCGATGGCGCAGCGGGTCCTGATTGCCACCCCCACCACGCTGCTCGCGATCCTCCGAGCCGTCGCCTACGGCTGGCAGCAGGAGCGTGTGGCCGAGTCCGCCCAGGCGATCTCCGAGCTCGGGCGCGAGCTGCACGGCCGGCTGGGCAAGCTGGCGAAGCTGATCTCGAAGCTGGGCGCCAGGCTCGACGGCACGGTCCGGGCCTTCAACGAGACCGTCGGGTCCTACGAGGCGCGCGTGCTGCCCGCGGCGCGACGCTTCGCCGAGCACGGGGCCGTCTCGGAGGAGAGCGAGATCGCCAGCGTCGAGCCGGTGACATCGAGCCCCCGGAGTGTCCATGCCGCCGTGTTGCTCGACGAGGGCGAGGTGGTCGAGCTCGAGGAGGAAACGGTGCCTGAGTTACCCCGCGCGGAAGCCGCCTGAGAGCCCACGCGGGACCTCTCGGCGGAGCTCTGGCCGGCGCTAAGCTGGCGTCGTGGCGCTGCGGACCGACGCGTTTGACCTCGGCGGGCTCAAACTCAGTCCAGGCGAGGGCCGCGAGCTCGAGCTGAACGTCGGGCTCGAGCCCTTCGCGCTTGGTGGCGAGCGTTATGCGCCGACGCCGGCCATCGCGCCGGTCCGTCTTGGGATCTCTCGCACGACGGGCGCCGGCTACGCGCTGCGGCTGCGCTTCGAGGCGACCATCTCCGGTCCGTGCATGCGGTGCCTCCAGGACGCCAATCCCACCTTCTCGGTCGACGCGCGCGAGGTCTCCCAGCCCGGTGAAGCTGAGGAGCTGAGCTCGCCCTACGTGGAGCACGAGGTCCTCGATCTGCACGCCTGGGCCCGCGACGCGCTGGCCCTCGCCCTGCCGGCCAAGGTCCTGTGCAACGAGGAGTGCGCCGGGCTATGCCCAGTCTGCGGGACCGACCTCAACCAGGCGGGACCCGAGCACGGTCACGAGCAGGCACCCGACGCCCGCTGGGCCAAGCTGTCCGAGCTTCGCTTCGAGTAAGGCCGGGCCGGATGCCGGCCGGTGCGAGCAGCCGAGCGTGCGGAACGGTCAGCCGTACACGGGTGCGGAGCGAGCGGGGCCAAGCGCATCACGCGGTTACACTGGCCTGCGATGGCCGTCCCCAAGCAGAAGCAGTCCCACGCGCGGACCTCGAAGCGCCGCGCCCAGCACAAGGTGAGGACTCCCGCCTACAGCGCGTGCCCGCACTGCCACAGCCCGAGGCTTCCGCACCGCGTGTGTCCGCAATGCGGCTACTACAAGGGACGTGAGGTGGTCACCCCAGCGGGCGACGAGCACGTCGGCTGACGCACGGCGATGGTCACAGTCGCGGTGGACGCGGGGGGAGCCGACCTAGGCCCAGGTGAGGTCGCGCGGGGGGCGGTCGCCGCGGCCGAGCGCGGGATCAGGGTCCTCCTGTTCGGGCCCGCGGAGGCGATCGGCCCGGCTCGCGACGGCGTCGAGGTGGTCGACGCCCCCGTCTCGATCGCCAAGGCGGCCGACCCCGCCTTTGCCGTGCGCACCACGCCTGAGGCATCGATCGTCCAGGCGGCGCGCGCGGTAGCCGACGGCCGAGCGCAGGCGCTCGTGTCCGGCGGATCGACCGGCTCGGCCCTGGCCGCCGCGCTGTTCAACCTGCGTCGCGACCGCGGCATCTATCGCCCGGCGCTCGCACTGCCAATCCCGATCCCGGGCTCGCGCCCCGTGCTCCTGCTCGATGTCGGCGCGAACGTCACCTGCCGCCCGGAGCACATGGTCCAGTTCGCCCACATGGGGGCCGCGTTCTCGCAGGCCGTGATGGGGATCGATCGTCCCCGCGTGGCGCTGCTCTCCAACGGAGAGGAGCCGGGCAAGGGCACGCCCGAGTTGGTTGCGGTTCACGAGCAACTGTCCGGCGATGCCGGAGTGGGGCTCAACTTCATCGGCAACATCGAGGGAACCCAACTACCCGAGAGCGTCGCCGACGTCGTGGTGATGGACGGGTTCATCGGGAACGTGACGCTCAAGCTGTTCGAGGGCGTGTCGGGCCGCACGCTTCGCGCCGTACGCGACGCGGCGACGAGCTCCTGGCGCGGGAAGCTCGGCGGCCTGCTGCTCGCCCCCGCCGTCCGTCGGCTGCGCGCGGAGATCGACCCCGAGCTCCAAGGCGGGGCCTACATGCTCGGCCTGCGCAAGGTCGGGATCGTCGCCCACGGGCGCTTCTCGCACCGCGGCTTCGCCCGGGCGATCGAAGTCGCCGCCAGGGGAGTCGAGGAAGACGTCGTGGAACACACCCGCCAGGCGCTCATGCACGCCGGTGCGCTCCGCCCCCCACCCGAGCCCGCCTCGTCCGAGCCCACGGCTACGGTGTCCGGGGCATGAATCGCGAGCAGGTCTTCTCGCTCATCCGGGCACACCTGGCGGACGAGCTCGAGGTCGATCCCGCGTCGATTCGCGAGTCGACGCGCTTCAAAGAGGATCTCGAGGCTGATTCGCTCGATCTATACACACTGGTCCAGGAGCTCGAGGACAACTACGGCGTCCAGATCTCCGATGAGGAGGCGGCACGGATCCTGACCGTCGGACAGGCGGTCGACTTCGTGCTCGCGAGCGGAGTCGTGGCGAGCCGAGGATCCCAGCCGGAGTGATCGGCGAGCGCAGCCGGGTGGAGGGGGAGTCGACTTCGGCGCTGCGGGAGCTGCTCGACCAGCTGCCGGGCGATCTGGCGTCGTCGGTCTTCACCCACGCCTCGTGGACCTCCCGGCGTGCTGAGTCATACGAGCGGCTGGCCTTCCTGGGGGACAGCGTGCTGGCGCTCGCGGTGACCGCCCACCTGTATCCCCGGCTCGAGGCAGATCGCTACGACGCCGGCGCGCTGACCAAGATCCGAGCGCAGGCCGTTTCGGGACGGGCTTGCCGAGCCGTCGCCGAGCAGCTCGAGGTCCCCGAGCGGCTGTGCGGTGCCGCGCCGGAGGGCGCCGGCTCCGTCGTCGAGTCGCTGATCGCCACCGAGCGGGTACTGGCCTCGGTGATCGAAGCAGTGATCGGCGCCTGCTTTCTGCACTTCGGCTATGAGCGGACGGCCGACGCGGTCGTCAGCGCCTTTGCAGCGCAGATCGAGGATGCGCTCCAAAACCCGGTCGACTTCAAGTCGGCGCTCCAGGAGCGCCTGGCTCGGCGGGGAGAGCTCGTGAGCTACGACGTGATCGACGAGATGGGGCCACCGCACGACCGGACGTTTGCCGTCAGCGCCCGCGTCAACGGAGCCGAGCTGGGGCGCGGGGTCGGGCGCAGCAAGAAGGACGCCGAGCAGGAAGCCGCGCAGGCGGCGCTCGAGGCGCTCGAGGCGTAGGGATTCCGAGTGCACCTGAAGGCGATAACGCTCAAGGGGTTCAAGTCGTTCCCGGATCGGACCAGGCTCGAGTTCGGGCCAGGGGTCAGCGTCGTGGTCGGTCCGAACGGCTCGGGCAAGTCAAACATCACCGACGCCGTCCTGTGGGCGCTCGGAGAGCAGTCGCCGGTCGCGGTGCGTGGGCAATCGATGCAGGATGTGATCTTCGCGGGCGCACCGGGGCGCAAGGCGAGCAGCGCCGCCGAGGTCGAGCTCGTGCTGGACGACAGCGAGGGACTGCTGGGACTCGGCGCGAGCGAGATCTCGATCGCGAGGCGGCTGGATCGAAACGGCGAGGGCGAGTACCGGCTGGCGGGCGCCCGTTGTCGTCTCGTCGACGTGGTCGAGGTGCTCTCCGACACGGGCCTGGGGAAGGAGATGCACTCGGTCATCTCCCAGGGCCGAGTCGAGTCGCTGGTGACCTCAAAGCCGCGCGACAGGCGGCTGCTGATCGAGGAGGCGGCGGGGCTCGGCAAGCACCGCAAGCGCCGGCGTAGAGCCCAGCTCAAGCTCGAGCGCACGCAGGAGAACCTCCACCGCGCGCTCGACATCGAGCGGGAAGCCCGGAGCCGGCTGCGCCCGCTCAAGCGCCAGGCGGAGGCCGCCGAGCTCCATGCCCGCCTCGAGCGCCAAGCGCTCGAAGCGCGCTGGGAGCTGACACGCGATCAGCTGCGCGAAGCGGAGTCCGAGCTCTCGACGGCCCGCGAGGCCGCGAGCGCCCGGCGCGCCCGGCGCCAGGAGCTCGAGCAGGAGCTGGCTGACGTGGCGGCTCGCCGTGAAGCCGCCGAGGAGCAGCTGGCCGGGCGGAGCGCCCGGCGCGAAGAGCTCTCCCGCCGCTGCTTTGCGGCCCAGTCGGCGGCTGACCGGATCGCCTACCGAGCCGAGTCGGGCGCGACTGCCGCGGCGGAGCTCGAGCTTCGACTGACTCGGCATCGTGAGCTGCTTAGCTCGCTTAGCTCCGGGAGCTCGCCCGGCTTGGGTCCCGATGCTCCGGCGCGCATCGCTGCCCTCGAGCACGAGTTCGAGGAGCTCGAGCGCCGCCGCGATCGGTCGCTCGCCGAGCAGGTGGCGGGACTGGAGCGCGAGCGCCTGGACGCGGAGGCTGCCGTCGCCGAGCAGGTGGCCGCGGTCGAGGCTGCATTGGCTCGGCGCGCCCGGGCCGACGAGGGGGTCGAGCGGGCCCAGGCTCGTCTGCGGGAAGTCGAGCGCGCCGTCGAGGAAGCGCGGTGCGAGGCAGCACGTACCGGCGGCGAGCTCGCGGCGGTCAACCACTTCCTCGCGGTCCACTCGGGCGGGGTGCGGGAATCGACTCTGGCTGATCAGCTCGAGGTAGACAGCGGCTATGAGCTTGCGGTGGCGGCGGCGCTGGAGGGGAGGCTGCGAGCTGCGGTGGTCGGCGACCAGGCCGCGGGGATGGTGCTGCTCGACAGCATCGGTGCCGAAGGCGGCCGCGCCCTGGTGCTCGACGGACGAAAGCGCGCCGTCGGCGCTTCCCGCCCCGCAGCGCCGGTCGCCGGCGCCGAGCGTCTGCTCGACCACGTGCGCGGTCCGGCCCCCGCCGTCGAGCTCGCGCACGTCCTGCTCCAGGGAACCTGGGTGGTTGGGTCGCTCGAATCCCTGCCGGACACATTCGATGACGTCGCGGTCACCCGGTCGGGGCGAGTCTGGTCCCCCGTCACGGGAGAGCTGCGTCAGGCGCCGGCCGCCGGTGACGAACGCGTGCTGGCGGAGCGAAACCGGCGCGAGGAGCTAGTGAGGGCGAGCGAGGAGGCCGCACGCTCCGAGCTGGCCGCGGTCGCCGAGCACGAGCGCGCGAGGGCCGAATACGCGCGTCTCGAGGAAGAGCGAAACCTTGCGATCGACGGCTACCGCGTGGCCGTGCGGGCGCGCGACGAGGCGGTCGAGGAGGAGCGACGCCGCGCCGAGGCGATCGAGCGCCGGCGTTCGGCGCCGCTCGAGGGCGACGACGAGGTGCGGCGGCGGAGCGTCACGGCGGAGCTGAGCGCCGAGCGCGAGCGCGTGGAGCGGATCTCGCGGCTCGAGCACGCAATCGAGCAACAGAGCGCCGCGATCCCTGAGCTGCAGGCGACAGTCGAGGCGCTGCGTGCGGTTAGCGAGGCGATCGCCGAGCGCCAGCGGATCTTCGAACGGGAGCTCGCCGAGGACCGCGAAGCCGGAGAACAGGTCGCGTCCCAGCTGCGCGCCTGCGCCCGCGAGGAAGCCGGGATCCAGACGGCGCTGCACGCCGCCAGCGAGGAGCTCACCGAGTCGGAGGTGGGCCTCCAACGGGCGGCGGATCGCGCAGCGGGCTCTCGCCAGGAGCTCGAGTCGATCGCGGCAAAGCTGGAGCTGCCGGCCGAGCCCGCCGAGCAGGCGATAGGCGACGAGGAGCGCGGCGCGCTCCAGGGCAGGCTCGAGCGCCTGGCCCGTCGTCGCGAGCAGCTCGGTCCGGTCAACCCCCTGGCCCAGGAGGAGTACGCCGAGGCGGTCGAGCACGTCGAAGAGCTCGAGCGCCAGCGCGGCGATCTCGAGACCGCGCTCAAGGAGCTCGAGCGGCTGATCGTCGACACCGACCGCCAGATCAAGCAGTCATTCGAGCAAACCTTCCATGCCACGGCCGAGCACTTCGAGCGCGTGGTGGCCGAGCTGTTTCCGGGCGGCAAGGGACGCTTGCGTCTGGTGGCCGAACGCGAGGGGCCCGCGCGTGTGCTGGGTGGGGGAAACGCTCAGTCCGAGGGGATCCCGCCCGAGGATCCTGAGGACATCGAGGAGACGGACGCCGAAGATGACGAGCTGCTCGGCGTCGAGATCGAGATTAACCCGGCGGGAAAGGAGATGCGACGCCTCTCGCTGCTCTCCGGAGGCGAGAAGTCGCTCACCGCGCTCGCGTTCCTGTTTGCCGTGTTCCTGGCCCGGCCATGCCCGTTCTACATCCTCGATGAGGTCGAGGCGGCGCTCGACGACCTCAACATCGACCGCCTGCTGGGACTGCTCCGTGCCTACTCGCAGCGCGCCCAGTTCATCGTGGTGACCCACCAGAAGCGCACGATGGAGGCGGCCGACTACCTGTACGGCGTCTCGATGGGGGGCGACGGGATCTCGAAGGTGATCTCGCGCCGGCTGCCCCAGGAGGTCCAGGCGGCAGCCTGACCGGCCGTTGCTAAGGTCGCGCGCCGATGGCGCGCGAATGGCAGGACGTGTTCATCCTCGACGGGGGGGCGCCCGACGCGGCGCGACAGGGGGCGGAGTCGGAGGCCGCCGAACCCGAGGCACAGATCGGGCGCTTTCGCCGGCTGCGCGAGAGCCTGCGCCGGACCCGGCAGGCGCTCAGCTCGGAGATCCAGGCGACGCTCTTCCAGGAGCTCGACGAGACGACATGGGAGCGGCTCGAGGAAGCTCTGATCTATGCCGACGTAGGGGCTCAGACGACGGCCAAGGTGGTTGGGACGCTCGAGCACGAGGCGACGGCCGGCGGGATCAGCGGGGGCGAGGCGCTGACCGAGCGGCTGACCGACCTACTCGCCGAGCTCGCCCGTGCCGGCGAGGACCGCATCGACCTGCGGGCGGACCCCGCGGTGATCCTGGTGGCCGGGGTGAACGGGACGGGCAAGACAACGACCGTGGGCAAGCTCGCGTGGCATCTCGCGCGCGAGGCCGGGCGCTCGGTCGTGGTCGCCGCGGCCGATACGTTCAGAGCGGCCGGGGTCGAGCAACTCGAGACCTGGGCCGGGCGAGCCGGGGCACGTTTCGTCAGAGGGCCGGCCGACGCCGATCCGGGGTCTGTCGCCTTTGAGGCGATCTCCACGGCGCGCCGCGAGGGCGATCAGGTCGTGATCGTCGATACCGCCGGGCGTCTCCACACCCAAGACGACCTGATGGCCGAGCTCGTCAAGGTCCGCCGGGTGATCACCAAGCAGATCGCCGAGGCACCGCACGAGACGCTGCTCACCGTAGATGCCACGACCGGCCAGAACGGCCTGCGCCAGGCGCGCCTCTTCTCCGAGGCGATCGGCGTGAGCGGGCTTGTCCTGACCAAGCTCGACGGGACCGCCAAGGGCGGGATCGCGCTCGCGGTGGCCTCGGAGCTCGGGATCCCCGTGAAGCTGATCGGCGTGGGCGAGCAGCTCGAGGACCTCCGGCCGTTCGAGCCACGGGAGTTCGCGCGCGCGCTAGTCGCGGCCTGAGGATCACTCCACGAGGGGCGGCTCGCGGAGGTTCGCGTTCAGTCGCTCGGATAGCGCTTCGGACGCGGCGCGCAGCGCGGCGCGGCGCTGCGCCTCGTCGTCGCGGGACATGAGCGCCTGGTCATAGGCGCGTCGGGCGGTTTCGAAGCGCTGGCGAGCCTCCTCGGTTTGAAGCGCCGCCTCGCGGCGGAGCGTCTCGGCGCGCTCGGACACGGCGGCGGCAGGCTCCTCGCCAGAATGTCGTTCGCGCCCCACCTCCTCGCGTACGAACGTGTAGGTGTGCTCGCCGCGGGGGGCGGGTTGGTGGCGCACGGTGAGGATCGTGATCGAGCCGTCGTCACCCACACTCGTCGAGACCTCCCACCGGGGATACGGCTCGATGTCGGTCAGCCAGGCCCGTCGCTGCTCGATCACCGAGGCGTTGCGATTCGCCTCGAGGTTGTTGGCGGTCAGCTCGGCGACGTGCACCCATCCCCAGTGGGTGGCCACGAGCAGGATCGCGAACACGAGCACCACGACCCAGCCCAGAGCAAAGCCGCTGTTGATCGTCTCAACCAGTGCGGCCACTGTGAGGAGCGACCCGATGACGAGCGTCCCCCCGGTCATAGCAGCGCCGAACCCGACGATCCGCCTGCGCACATCGCTCGGCGGCGGCTCCGCAGGGGGGTGTCCGACCGACGGGGGCAGTGTTTCCAGGTCCTCCCCGAGCAGGCGCTCGTCGGGGTCGCGCCCCAGGAGGTCAAGCGGATCCGCTTTCGGCGCCATCGCCCTGAAGGTACTCTCCGCATGAACACGCCGCTAAAGATCCTCAGGGGGGCAAACATGCCTATCTTCTTCTTCACCGTCGAGCAGCAGGAGCGCGCAATCCTCGAGCGCTTCGGCAAGTTCGTGCGGGTAGCTGGTCCGGGGCTTCAGACCAAGACGCCGTTCGTGGAGCGCGTCGCGGGGCGGATGAGCCTCCAGGTCGAGCAGCTCAACTCGCAGATCGAGACCAAGACCAAGGACAACGTGTTCGTCCAGGTCAAGCTGGCGATCCAATACAAGTGTGGCGCCACCGACGAGCAGGTCCAGGACGCCTACTACAAGCTCGATGACCCCGAGGTTCAGATGCAGGCCTACGCCTTCGACGTCGTGCGCTCGCACATACCGAGCATGGACCTCGACGAGGCCTACGGTGACGCGGACACCATCGCCAAACACATCCAGGACACCCTGCACAGCCAGATGGCCCAGTACGGCTACGAGATCGTCAAGGCGCTGATCACGAACATCGAGCCCGACCAGCGGGTCAAGGATGCGATGAACAACATCAACGCCTCGCAGCGCAACCAGGTGGCCGCGGCGGCCCAGGGCGACGCTCAGAAGACTTTGGCGGTGAAGAAGGCCGAGGGCGAGAAGGAGACGATGCGTCTTGAGGGCGAGGGCGTCGCGGCGCAGCGCCGTGCGATCGCCGAGGGGCTACACGAGTCGCTCGAGATCATTTCCCAGCACGGGCTCGATCCCAAGGAAGCGATGGCCCTGGTGGCGCTCACCCAGTACACCGACATGATCCGCTCGCTGGGTGAAGGCTCGAGAAGCAACACGATTCTGCTGCCGCATTCTCCGAGCGGGGTGGGTGACCTGATCTCGCAGATCCGGGACGGGATCCTGATCGGCGACGCCGCCTCCGGCGCGGCGTTGAGCCGCGGTGCTCCGGCCCCCGCGCCCCCCGGCACCCGCGAGCAGTAGTGGAGTACGCCGGCTACCGGGACCTCCGCTTCGAGCGCAGGGACCACGGTGTGCTGCTGGTCACGATCGGTCGGCCCGAGAAGCTGGGGGCCACCGACGAGCGGCTGCACGGCGAGCTGGCCCGGGTGTGGAGCGACATCGCGGCCGACGAGGGCACGCGGGTTGCGGTCATCACCGGCTCGGGCAAAGCGTTCTCCGCCGGTGGTGATCTCGAGATGGTCAAGCGGATGGCGGGCGACTACCGCCGCGTCGCCGCCATGGCCCGTGAGACCTATGAGCTGGTCCGCGGGATGCTCGACTGCGAGACGCCGATCGTCTCGGCGATCAACGGCACGGCGGTCGGCGCCGGGCTGGCGGTGGCGCTGATGGCCGACATCAGCGTGATCGGGGAGGAGGTGCGTCTGACCGACGGCCATCTGCGCCTCGGGGTCGCCGCCGGCGATCACGCGGTGCTGCTGTGGCCGCTGTTGTGCGGGATGGCCAAGGCCAAGTACTACCTGATGACCGCCGACTTCATCGACGGCCGGGAGGCCGAGCGGATCGGACTCGTCAGCCGCTGCGTGCCGGGGGGCGAGGTGCTGGGCAGCGCGCTCGAGATCGCGACCCGCCTGGCCGCCGGTCCCCAGCAGGCGGCTCGCTTCACCAAGCGCACGCTCAACCACTGGCTGCGCGCGGCGCTTCCCGCCTTCGATGCCAGCGTCGCCTACGAGATGCTGACCTTCCTGGGCGATGACGTCTCAGAGGGGGCCGAGGCGATCCTCGAGCGCCGGGCCCCCAGCTTCCCCAGCGCGCTCGACTAGCCTCAGTCCAGATGTTCGACTCGCTCGCCGAAAAGCTCCAAGCCACGCTCTCGGAGGTCCGCAGCCGCGGGACGCTGACCGAGGACGATGTTGCTGGGGCGATGCGCGAGATCCGGCTCGCCCTACTCGAAGCCGATGTCAACTTCCAAGTCGTCAAGTCCTTCACCGCCGCCGTCAACGAGCGGGCCCTGGGGGCGGACGTGATCGGCCAGCTCAACCCCGGGCAGCAGGTCGTCAAGATCGTGGCCGATGAGCTGGCCGAGTTGATGGGCGGTGCGTCAGGCGAGCTCGCTTTCTCGCCCCGTCCTCCGACCGTGATTGTGATGGCCGGCCTGCAAGGCTCTGGCAAGACGACCGCCACCGCCAAGCTCGCGCGCTACCTGCGCGAGAAGCACGGCTCCTCGGTCGCCGTTGCGGCGTGCGACGTGTACCGTCCGGCTGCCGTCGAGCAGCTCGTGAAAGTCGGCCGGCAGGCAGGCGCCGAGGTCTACGAGCAGGGCACCGACCGAAATCCCGTCGAGATCGCCGGCTGGGCGCGCGAGCGGGCGATCGCCGAAGGCAAGGACGTGCTGATCGTCGACACCAGCGGGCGCTTGCACGTCGACCAGGAGCTGATGGCCGAGCTCGCGCAGATCAAGCAGGCAACCCAGCCCCACGACATCCTCCTCGTGGTCGACGCGATGACCGGACAGGACGCCGTCGCCGTGGCGGAGCATTTCGCGCAGACCGTCCAGTTCGACGGGGTCGTGATGACCAAGCTCGACGGAGATGCTCGCGGGGGGGCGGCGCTTTCGGTCAAGGCGATCACCGGTCGCCCAATCGTGTTCGCCTCCACGGGCGAGAAGCTCGATCAGTTCGAGCGCTTCCACCCCGACCGTATGGCACAGCGCATCCTCGGGATGGGCGACGTGATGACGCTGATCGAGAAGGCCGAGTCGACCTACGACGAACGGCAGGCGGCCGAGCTCGAGCGCAAGCTCCGCAAGCAGGAGTTCGGGCTCGACGACTTCCTCGAGCAGCTGCGGCAGGTCCGACGGCTGGGTCCGCTCCAGTCGCTCTTGGGGATGATCCCGGGGATGGGCAAGGAGCTGCGAGGCGTGAAAGTGGACGAGGCTGAATTCGACCGCCTCCAGGCGATCATCCTCTCGATGACGCCAGAGGAGCGCCGCCATCCCGAGCTGATCAAGGGCTCGCGGCGGCTGCGGATCGCGAAAGGCTCGGGTACCAACGTGCAGGCGGTCAAGGCGCTGATCAAGCAGTTCGAGACTATGCGCAAGGTGATGAGCCAGGTCGCGCAAGGACGGATGCCCGACCTCGGCGCGCTGATGAGGGGAGCGCGGTAGGGGCTGAGGGAAGCGCGGCGGCCGTCTCCGGCTGCTCGCACCGTTGCGCCTGAACGCCAGAGCCCTCGCCGCGGGCGAAACGCTAACCTCGCCACACGATGGCGGTGAGACTGAGGCTGACGAGGATCGGGTCGCACAAGAACCCGATCTGGCGCGTGGTGGTCGCCGACCAGCGCTCGAAGCGCGACGGCCGCGTGATCGAGACGGTGGGTCATTACAACGCGCAAACCGACCCCTCGACGATCGTGCTCGACGAGGAGCGCATCCGGGACTGGCTGGCCCGCGGCGCGCAGCCGTCCGAGACCGTTCGCAAGCTGCTGCGCACCCAGGGCATCGGATAGCCGCCAGGCGGCCTGATGAAGGAGCTGCTCGAGTACCTGGCGCGCGGGCTGGTCGAGCGGCCTGACCGGGTGAAGGTCGTCGAGGTCGAGGAGGACGGCGCCACGGTCCTCGAGCTGTCGGTCGACGAGGACGACTACGGCAACGTGATCGGGCGGGGCGGCCGGACGGCAGCGGCCCTGCGCACCGTGATCAAGACGGCCGCCGCCAGGCAGAACCGCCGCGTGTTCGTCGACATCGTCGATTGAGCGGGAGCGAGCTGCTCCGCGCGGGCCGGGTGGGCCGGCCCCACGGCCTGGACGGTAGCTTCTATGTCGTCGACGCCAATGCGCAGCTCTTGCGCGACGGGGTCGAGGTGCTGGTGGCCGGCGAACGGCGGCGGATCGTTCGGCGCGCTGGTGGCGACCGGCGCCCGATCATCCGGCTCGACGGGTGCGAGGACCGCGGCGCGGCACAGGCTCTGGGCGGAGGCGAGCTGAGGGTGACGCGCGAGCAGGCGCCCGCGCTCGGGCCCGAGGAGTGGTGGGCCGAGGACCTCGAGGGATGCCGGGTGCTCGGCGGCGGACGGCAGGTGGGCGTGGTGGCGAGGCTGCTCGCGCTGCCTTCGGTCGAGGTACTCGAGGTGCGGCGCCCGGACGGGGGCGAGCTGCTCGTGCCGCTCGTGTCCGACGCGGTCAGCCGCGTCGACGTCGAGGCACGGGAGATCGAGGTCGATCTGGCGTTCCTAGGGGAGGCGTGATGGAGATCGACGTCTTCACGCTGTTCCCGGAGGCATTCGCCTGGTTCGAGGGCCAGCACCACGTCGCCGCGGCGCTCGCGGCGGGCCACTCGCTGGGGTATGTCAACTACCGGGATCACACGCCGCTCAGGGCGGGGCAGGTCGACGACACGCCGTTCGGGGGAGGGGCCGGGATGGTGCTCCGGGTCGACGTCGTCGAGGCGGCGCTGCGGGCGCGATACGGCGTCGATCCGGTCGAGCTGCGGTCGGCGCGGCGAGTCATCGTGCTGAGCGCGGCGGGGCGTGTGCTCGACGAGGCGCTCGTCGCAGTGCTCTCGCGCGAGCCGGCTCTGACGCTGCTGGCCGGTCGCTACGAGGGGATCGACCAGCGCGTGGTCGACCATTTCGCGACCGACGAGGTCTCGATCGGGCGCTACGTGGTGGCGGGCGGCGAGCTGCCGGCGATGGTCGTGTGCGACGCGGTGCTGAGGAAGCTGCCCGGGGCGCTCGGTCACGAGGACTCGGCGATCGAGGAATCGTTCACGGCGGCGCTGGAGGGCGCGCCCGAGTACCCCCACTACACGCGACCCGCGGAATACCGCGGCTGGCATGTGCCCGAAGTGCTGCTATCGGGCCACCACGCGCTGATCCGGGAATGGCGGCTCGAGCAGAGCCGCGCCCGCGCGCAGGCGCGCGAAGACGCCAGAAGCCGTTCGCTACCATGAGGCCCTCGCCGGCGGGCCGTCTCGCTCCCGGCGCCGACCAGTTTCTTTGCCGGTGCCCCCGGCATTCAGGACTTGCCATGAGCACCGTGATCGACAGCCTGGAGAGCGCTCAGCTGCGCCGTGCGCCGGCTTTCGACGCCGGCGACCGGGTGCGCGTGCACTTCCAGGTCGTGGAGGGCACGCGCCGACGCACGCAGGTTTTCGAGGGAGTCGTGATCAAGCGCCAGGGTCGCGGGGTGAGGGAGACCTTCACCGTCCGCAAGCAGTCGTTCGGTGTGGGTGTCGAGCGCACGTTTCCCCTGCATTCCCCGAAGATCGAGCGGATCGAGGTGGCCTCGCGCGGGGACGTTCGTCGGGCGAAGCTGTACTACCTGCGGGGTCGGGTCGGCAAGCGGGCGCGGGTGCGCGAGCGGCGCAACCTCGGGCCCGAGGAGGCGGTTGAGCGGGAGCTGGTCACTGCGCAGGCGGCCACAGACGACGCCCCGCAGCCGGATGAGGACGCGGGTGGTGTCGAAGGCGATGCGAGCGTGGGCGCGGATGCCGAGGCCGCATCCGTTAAGGCCGATTCAGCTCAGGAAGTCGCTGGCGATGAGGGCGAGCCGCCGGCGGGGGACGCTGCAGAGGCGGAGGCGACGGCCGACGCGGACGCGGAGCCTGAAGCGGTGGCTGAGGGCGAGCCGCTGGCGGAGGCCGCTGAGGGCGAGCCGACCGAGGATTCGGCCGCAGCCGACGAGCAGGGCTGATGCTCTCGGGGAGGCGCCCCGCGGGCTCGCGCATGTCAAGGTCCTCCACGAAGTCGCGCAAGTCGGCCGCGAAGTCTCTGATCGAGCTGGTGCTGACGATCGGGGTGGCAGTGGGGCTCGCGTTCTTGATCCAGGCGTTCGTCGTCAAGCCGTACCGGATCCCGAGCGGATCGATGGAGCCGACGCTGACGATCGGGCAGCGTGTCCTTACCAACCGGCTGATCAATCACCCGAGCGTCGGCGACATCGTCGTTTTCCACCCGCCGGCCGGCGCCAACAGCGCGGGCCAAGGGGTGTGCGGTGATCCGAACGAGGGGGCGGGTCACGCCCAGCCGTGCGGCGTTCCCACCCCGCAGGAGTCAAGCCAGACTTTCATCAAGCGCGTCGTGGCAGGTCCGGGCGACACGCTGCAGATCATCAACGGCCATGCCTGGCGCAACGGTCGCGCCGAGAAGGACTCCTACATCATGTCGTGCGGCGGCGAACCTTTCTGCACTTTCCGCAGTCCGATCAAGATTCCCGCCGGGGATTACTTCATGATGGGGGACAACCGTGGAGGCTCGGACGACAGCCGGTTCTGGGGCCCGGTCCCGGACAAATGGATCATCGGCATCGCCTTCTTCACCTATTGGCCTCCCGACCGGATCGGCTTCCTCTGATTCCGACCTGCCGCCGAACAGTGCCATCACGCCGTCCGTCGCTGGGCGCCGGCGACCGCGCTCCGGGCGCCACGCCCGCCGGCTGTTCAGGTTCGACCGCTCGCTGAACGCCCGGTTCGTGGCCGGCGCCGACGAGGCGGGCCGGGGCTCGCTCGCTGGGCCGCTTGTCGCGGCCGCGGTCCTGTTCGACCTCGAGCGCGTCGGGCCCGGTGAGGTCCGCGCCCTGGGCGCGCTCAACGACTCAAAGCAGCAGGCCCCCGAGTCCCGTGCCGCCCTGTTCCCCCTGATCCTCCGTATTGCCGCCCGCGTGGCGATCATCTCCCGCTGCGCTCCGGGGATCGACGCGCGCGGCCTTCACGTCACCAACCTGGCCGCGCTGCGCGATGCCCTGGCGCGAGTGGCCTGCCCCGGCTGCATCTGTCTGAGTGACGGGTTCCCAGTCGCCGGGCTCGGGCACCAGCAGCTCGCGGTGATCGGCGGGGATGCCAAGAGCGCGGCGATCGCCGCGGCGTCAGTGATCGCCAAGGAGACGCGCGATCGCTATATGCGCCGCGCCGACGTCTCGCATCCCGGCTGGGAGTTCGCAAGCCATGTCGGCTACGCGACCCCCGAGCACCGCAGCGCGATCGAGCGCCTCGGCATCTCACCGCTGCACCGGCGCTCGTTCCAGTCAGCGGCGTACCAGCAGCTCGGGCTGGCCGGCTGGTAGGGGCGGGCGGGGGTTCGGACGCGTGCGGCGTGGTCGCCGTGCGGTGCGGCCCGGGCGCGGGCGGCCCGTGGCCGCGGCGCGGCGAGTGGCGCGCCCCCGCCGACGGCCCCGGCGCGACCCGACCGTGCCCCGGCGCCCCGCGCGCACCGGGCCACCGCGCCCGGCGCGCCGCGAACTTTGTGAATCTGGTTGACCTATACGGGACATAATTCACATTCGCGCCCGCTCTGCGACGGCGCTCTCGCCGGCTCAGTACAGATGCCGCCAGAACCACACCGGCGCGAGCAGCGCGGCGACAGCGAGCGCCGCGGCACCGAGCATGAGCGCCATCATCAGCCGCTCGCCGCCCCGATACCGCTGATTAGCCCAGTAGAGCGCGAGCAGCAATCCGATCGGGGAGACGGCCAGCGCGAGCAGGAAAGCGACCACGATCTGCACCCAGTCGACCCGGGGCCCTGCCTCGAACCCCCGCGGTTGCGGCAGCCCGATCCTCCGCCGGGAGGCCAGCTCGGCACGCGCCGCCTCGAGATCGGCGCCGCACACGGCGCAGCCGGCGGCAAACGGGGTGACGGTCTGGCCACATTGCGGGCAGCGGCTGAGTGCCCGTGGCATGGTGCAGACGATACGGACGCGCGACGCCCGGACGCGCGACGCCCGGACGCGCGACGCCCGGACGCGCGACGCCCGGATGCCTGGGCCGCAGAAGGCGGCGTAGCTAGAACGCGTCCTCCAAGTGGTCCAGGCTGACCAGGCTGTCCTCGGCATCGAAGGTGATCCCGATGGCGTCGAAGCGGATCTCGCGAGCGAACGGCCGGTCGCTTCGGTCTCCCAACCAGCTGCCCGCCATCTTCCTGACCCGATCACGCTTGCGCTGGCCGACCGCGTCGAGGGCCGCCGGCCCCGGCCTCCGCATCCGCCGGGTCTTGACCTCGCAGAACACCAGCACGGTTCCGTCGAACGCGACGATGTCGAGCTCGCCCCAACGCGTGCGGTAGTTGCGCTCGAGGATCCGGAAGCCGCGGCGAGCGAGGTGCGCAGCGGCGAGATTCTCGCCGCGAGCCCCCAGGTCGCGCCGCGGATCGTGGCTGGCGGCCGCATCCGTGCACACGCCGGGCACGCTACGCAGCCACCTGTCACAGGTGGGTTACGCCCTGTTCCAACTCTGTTCCAAATCCGCGCGCGAGCGGGGGAAACAGCCGAAACCACCCCTAGTTTCGGTCTCGTGCTCTCCCGGCTCGTCACCTTCACGATCGACGGCGTCGAACCCCGCCAGGTCTGGGTAGAGATCGACATCCGCTCGGGTCTGCCCACGTTCACCGTGGTAGGTCTCGGCGATGCCGCTGTGCGCGAATCGCGCGACCGCGTGCGCGCGGCGATCCAGAACTCAGGCTTCGAGTTCCCCAAGACGCGAATCACGGCCAACCTGGCGCCCGCCTTCATGCGCAAGGTCGGACCTGGGTTCGACGCTGCGCTCGCGCTGGGCGTCCTGGCCGCGAGCGGGCAGGTCCCGGCCGACGCGCTCGCATCGTATGCGGTGTTCGGCGAGCTCTCGCTGAGTGGGGACCTTCGCGATTCGCCCGGTGCGCTGGTGGTTGCAGAGGGCGCGCGCCGGGCCGGCCTGCGCCGCCTGATCGTTCCGCGCGAGCGCGCGCGTGAAGCAGCCCTTGTCGACGGGCTCGAGATCGCCGCCGTACCCACGCTGCGCAGCGCCGCCGAGGTGCTGATGGGCGGTGACCTCCCTGCCCTGCCGGCCACCTCGTCCGGACGTTGCCCCACCGCGCTCGACCGCGAGCCCGATCTCGCCGAGATCCGCGGGCAGGCGTCGGCTCTTCTGGCGATCGAAATCGCCGCAGCCGGCGGCCACAATCTGCTCCTCGAGGGCTCACCGGGAGCCGGCAAGACCATGGTGGCGCGCCGGATCCCGTCGATTCTGCCCGCGATGAGCCGGACTGAGGCGGTCGAAGTTACGCGGATCCAGAGCGTCGCGGGTTTGCACGCGGGCGGACTCGCGGCGCGCCGGCCGTTCCGGGCCGCGCACCACACGATCTCAGCGGCTGGTCTCGTCGGGGGCGGGTCGCCACCGCGCCCGGGCGAGGCGACGCTGGCCCACCGCGGAGTGTTGTTCCTTGACGAGCTCTCCGAGTTTCAACGCCCGAGCCTGGAGGCGCTCCGGCAGCCACTCGAGGACGGCCACATCACGGTGGTGCGTGGACAACAGGCACTTGTCTTCCCCACGCAGTTCATGCTGGTCGCTGCGACCAACCCGTGTCCCTGCGGGTTCGCCGGGGTCGAGGACCGGTGCCGCTGCAGCGAGGCCGACCTGCGCCGCCACCGCCGGCGCCTGAGTGGACCGCTCCTTGATCGGATGGACTTGCTCGTCACGGTTCATCGGCCGAGCGAGCGCGAGCTGCGCGCCCCGCCGCTGACCTCGTCCGCCGCGGTGCGCGTGCGCGTGGCCGAAGCGCGTGAGCGTCAGGAGCATCGACTCGCTGGCTCCTCGGCGCGGTGCAACGCCGAGCTAGATGTCCGCTTGCTGGAGCGCTTCGTCCGCCTCGAGGAGGGCGCGGTGCACGTACTCGCACGTGCCTACGGCACTGGGACGCTGAGCGCGCGGGGACGTCACCGCGTGATTCGCGTCGCCCAGACGCTGGCCGACCTCTCCAGCCGCGATCGGGTGAGCAGCGATGACGTCCTCCGTGCCCTAGCACTGCGGCAAAGGGCGGACGACGTGGACGCCCCGACCTTCCTGAGCGATGCGGAGGTCGCGTGAACATGCGTGCCTGCCGGGAATGCCTGTCCCGCACGTGGCTGATCGGGGAGCTTGCCGGGCATCTCGATGCCGGGGTGGCGGACATCGCAGAGGTTTTGGCGCTGGATGACCACGATCTGCTGGCCGCAATGGCCGGCCGCCGCCGGCCCTGGATCGAGCGCAAGCTCGCTAAGTTCTGCCCGGATGGTGCGCGGGCGCGCGTGAAGGCAGCGGGGCTGCGCGCCGTTTGCCGCTGCGACAGCCGGTACCCGCGCCCGCTCCACGACCTGGAGAGCGCCCCGGCCGTCCTGCATTTCGGGGGAGCGCGCGATCGGCTGGTCGAGCTCGGTGCCGGCGAAGCAGTCGCGCTGGTGGGCGCGCGGCGCGCCTCGCCGTACGGAATCCAGGTGGCCAGCTGGCTGGGCCGCTCCCTGGCCGCGGCCGGCGTACCCGTGATCAGCGGGATGGCGATCGGGGTCGACACGGCAGGCCACGAGGGCGCACTGGCCGCGCGCGGGCGGACGGTCGCCGTGCTCCCTGGCTGCGCGGCGCGGGCCTATCCGCCGTCGCGCCGCGCTCTCCACCGGCGGATCGCCGAGACAGGGCTTGTTCTGTCCGAACTGCCGCCTGGCACCGCGGCGCGGCGTTGGATGTTCCCGGCTCGCAACCGGATCATCGCGGCGCTGGCCCGCATGACGGTCGTTGTCGAGGCTGGCGGTCAGTCGGGAGCGCTGCTGACGGCTCGCTTTGCACGTGCAGTCGGCCGGTCCCTCGGCGCGGTGCCCGGTCGAATCACCACGCCTCACGCGGAGGGATGCCACCGGCTGCTGGCGGAAGGAGCCCGCCTCGTGCGCGGACCCGAGGACGTGCTCGACGAGCTGTTCGCCGGGGCGCCGCGGCCTGCCGCCGCCGACCCGCGTCCTGAACTCGACGAAGACCAGCGCGCCGTGCTGTGCGCGATCGCCGGTGGAGACGAGACGCTGGATTCATTGCCGCCAGGCGCGCTGGCCAGCCTCGCCTGGCTCGAGCTCGCGGGCTACGTCCGGCGCGAGGCAGGAGGGAGGTACTCGATGGTGCCCTAACCTCGCTCGAAACATGAACGAAAAGCGCGTCCCGCCGGTTCATGAGCGCGTCCCGCCGGTTCATGAGCGCGTCCCGCCGGTTCGTGAGCGCGTCCCGCGCGCCCTCACGATCGCCGGGTCGGACTCGGGCGGTGGCGCCGGAATCCAGGCTGACCTGAAGGCGTTCGCCGCCTGCGGCGTCCACGGAATGAGCGCCGTGACTGCAATCACCGCGCAGAACACGGTTGGGGTCGAGGCCGTGCAGCCGGTTGAAGCGGAGGTGATCGTCGCCCAGGTCCGTGCCGTTGCCAAGGACATCGGGGTCGACGCCGTGAAGATCGGGATGCTCGGCGACCGCGCCACGATCGAGGCGGTGGCGCGGGCGCTCGAGCTGCTCGCACCAGGAACCCCGGTGGTGCTGGATCCGGTGATGGTCGCCGAGTCGGGTGCCGAGCTGCTCGCCCGCGACGCGCGTGCTTTGCTGATCGAGAGGCTCCTTCCGCGGGCTTCCGTCCTGACCCCAAACCTGCCCGAGGCGCTCGCGCTGGTGGACGGGCGTGGCAATCCCGGCGATGTCGAGGGCCTGGCCCGCGCGGTCCATGGGCTCGGGGCGCGTGCGGTCGTGATCACGGGAGGACATCGCGCCGAGGCGGCTGACCTGTTCTTCGACGGCGAGCTACTGGTTGAGATCCCCGGCGAGCGTCAGCCGGACGGCGCGGCGCACGGGTCGGGCTGCACGCACTCCGCCGTGCTTGCCGCGCGTCTGGCCTGGGGCGATGACCCGCTCGAGGCGGCTCGCACCGCCAAGGTGATGGCTTCGCGAGCGGTGGCTCAAGGGCTGCGCGAAATCGGCGCCGGCGCCGGGCCGGTTGACGTGCTGGGGCTCGCCCGACGTCCGGCACACGCCTCGCCGTGACCGGCCCCGCTCCCGGCCCCGCTGCGAGCCGGCCCGCGAGCACCACTAACCGGCCGGCCCGAGCGCACCTGTAACCGGCCGGTCTGCGAGCACCCCTCTGACATAATCCTCGCGTGCAGTTCCTGCGCATGAAACCGGGCCATGGCGAGGTGCTGATCGCCGAAGGCGACCTCGGGGTGAGCGCGGACGAGGAGCGTTTGATCGAAGAGTTTCGGCGTCAGCTCGACGAGGGCCTCTGGGCGGCGGTTCCGGTCGAGAGCTCGTCCGGCCGTAGGCAATCTCTGATGATCTCGGCGTTCGAGGAGATCCCACGCGATGCCGAGCGGGTGATCTTCTTTCCCCGCGCCGCGGGCGGTAGGTAGCCCGTGCTGCTGGCGCTCGTCGCGACCACGCTTGTCGCGCTTGCGCTGCTCTCAGACCTGATCGTGCCGCGCCTCGAGCAGTCCTGGCAGAGGCTGCGCGCTCGCCGCCGCAGGGCCCCGGCGCTCATGTATGACCCCGGACGCGAGCGCCGCGCCGAGCAGCGGGCCCGTGAGCTCTTGCGCTCCTGCGTGGGGGAGGAGGAGTGGGCGATGTATCGCGACCTGGGGTTCATCCGCGTCTGGGGCCGGCAGGCAGAGGGTCCCGACGACGCTGGAGGAACTGGAGGCGCGCCGTATGCGTACCTCATCTATCCGCACCGTCCGATCGTCGCCTACCTGGCGCAGACTCATCGACTGCTCGGCGAGTACTGCGTGGCCTTCCCGGATGAGACGAGGCCCTACGGCAGCGCGTGGCTGCCCGACTCCGATGACGTGCTCGCCAAGTGGATGGCGCTCACCGGCGATGAGCGGCGGCTGATCTCGACCGCCAACATGCACCTACCGGGACGCCAGCTCGACCCCGATCAGGTAACGCGCGACCTCTGGCGGCTCTCGCAGTGGGAGCGCCGTCGGTTGCGGGGCAGCGCGGACCCCACGGCAGTCGCCGGCTGACGGATCGCCCCCCGCGACTGCGCCCGCCCGTCACCGGCCCCTACTGGCGCCCACCCTCGCCACCCCGCAACGCCCCCCGGAGAGCAACGCCTCCCGCTAGATTCCGCCGCCCATGACGGCCGGGCGCCTCGATCCCAAGCACCGCAGCCGTGCCCTCACCGAGGGACCGCAGCGGGCCGCTGCGCGCGCCTACCTGAAGGGGATCGGCTACGACGACGAGGCTCTGTCCAAGCCGCTCGTCGCGGTGGCCAACACCTGGATTGAGACGATGCCGTGCAACTTCCATCTGCGGGCCCTGGCCGCCAAGGTCAAGCAGGGGATCAAGGAGGCGGGCGGCACCCCGATGGAGCTCAACACGATCGCGATCTCGGACGGGATCACGATGGGCACCGAAGGGATGCGCGCCTCGCTGCCCAGCCGCGAGGTGATCGCCGACTCGATCGAGCTCGTGTGCGACGCCCACCTGTTCGACGCGGTCATCGCGATCAGCGGCTGCGACAAGACGATCCCCGCCACCGTGATGGCGCTGTGCCGCCTGAACGTGCCCAGCCTGATGCTCTACGGCGGCTCGATCCTCCCCGGTAACTACCGCGGCGAACGCGTGACGATCCAAGAGGTGTTCGAGGCGGTCGGCGCCCACGCCGCCGGCCGGATGACCGACGAGGAGCTCGCCGAGCTCGAGGACGCAGCCTCCCCGGGCGCCGGCGCGTGTGGGGGGCAGTTCACCGCGAACACGATGGCGATGGCGTTCGAGGTCCTCGGCATCTCACCCGCCGGGTTCTCGATGGTCCCCGCCACGCATCCCCGCAAGGCCGAGGTGGCGGCCGACGCCGGGCGGCTCGTCATGGACATCCTCGAGCGCGGCCAGAGGCCCAGCGACATCATCACGCGCCAGAGTCTCGAGAACGCCGTCGCCGCGATCGCCTGCAGCGGAGGCTCGACCAACGGCGTCCTCCATCTGCTGGCCGTGGCCAACGAGGCCGGCATCGGGCTGACAATCGACGATTTCGATCGGATCAGCGAACGCACGCCGCTGCTCTGCGACCTCAAGCCGGGCGGGCAGTACGTAGCCCCGGACCTCTACGAGGCGGGCGGAGTCCCGCTGGTGCTCAAGCGACTCAGCGAGGCCGGACTGCTCCACGCGGACGCGACCACGGTGACCGGCCAGACGGCCGGCGAGATCGCGAGCGGCGCGCAGGAAAGCGAGGGCCAGCGCGTAGTGCGTCCGCTCGCCGACCCGATCAAGTCCACCGGCGGCCTCGCGATCCTCAGGGGCAACCTGGCGCCCGAGGGGTGCGTGGTCAAGCTCGCGGGCCACGAGCGGCGCCGGCACACCGGTCCGGCTCGCGTGTTCGAGTCAGAAGAGCACGCGATGGCCGCGGTCAGCGCCTCGGAGATCCAAGCCGGCGATGTCGTGGTGATCCGCAACGAGGGACCAGCCGGCGGACCTGGGATGCGCGAGATGCTCGCCGTGACGGCCGCGCTGGTCGGCGAGGGCCTCGGCGAGGAGGTCGCGCTGATCACCGACGGCCGCTTCTCAGGCGCCACGCACGGCCTGATGGCCGGTCACGTCGCGCCCGAGTCGGTGCGGGGCGGCCCGATCGGGATCGTCGAGGATGGCGATCAGATCACCCTCGACGTCGAGGCGCGGCGGCTCGACCTGGCGCTCTCCGAGCCGGAGATCGCCGCACGTCGGGCCGCCTACAAGCCCTACGAGAAAAGTGCCCCGGGGCCAGCCCTCGCCAAATACGCAAAGCTTGTCTCGAGCGCGTCGCTCGGGGCAATCACGCGATAGCTGCTCGAGCGCGTCGCTCGGGGCAATCACAGCGGTAGCTGCACCGGGCGCCGCTTGCAACCCGGATTGCACCGGCACGCTCCTGCACGTTTGCAGCCGCACCGCCTGACGGTAGCCTCTTAGCTCTCGTTGTCGATCCTTGCCCCATCACGGACCCGCCGGCCGGGCGGACCGAGACTTGCTCGCCCCTCACGCGGGAGCCGGGGCCGCTATTTCGCGGCCGGCGGGGCGCTGCTGGCGATCGCCTTGGTGGCGGCGGGCGGACTCGCGCTGATCTCAGCCAAGGCGAGCCTGAGCGCCGATTCGCAGGCCCTGGCCCGGATCGGGCTGCCGCTGGGCGGCGGCAACGTACAGAGCGTCATCGCGCTCACCGGTCCCCAGTCCAGACGGGTGGCGGTCGAGGTCCGTGACAACAGGATCTGGCCGGCGGGCAGGATCCCGGCCGGGGAGCGCATCGCAATCGACGTCGTCGTCAAGCGGCCCGGCTGGATCTCCTGGCTGGCGGGAAAGACCGAGCGCCTCCACCTCGTCCTCGTCACACCCACGAGCCACCCGACGCAGGACTACGTCACGCTCCGCTCGGGTGAGTCGCTGACGGTCCACTTCAACCGGCCCGTGATCTCCGTCGCCTACGGCCCCGAGATCGGTCAGCTCACGCGTCACACCCTGGCCGCGCCAAGCACCGCGCTCACGCTGACGCCCTCGGCGGCTGCCGGATCGGTCTGGGTGGTTGGATTGGCCCGGCGCTGGGAGATAGCGGCGCCAACGCCGGTCAGCTGGTTCCCGGCCGGTGCCGCCACCTCGGCGGTGGCCTCGCCCGCCCCGGGCACCCCGATCAAGCCGTTGACCGCGATCACGCTCACGTTCTCGAAGCCGGTCGCCCAGGCGCTCGGCAGCTCGATGCCCCCGGTATCCCCGGCCACGCCGGGAACCTGGCACCAGCTCAATTCCCACGTCATCGTCTTCCGTCCGTCGGGATACGGCTACGGGTTGGGCGCCAACGTAGTGGTGGGGCTTCCGGCCGGCGTGCGGCTGGTGGGTGGGCACGTCTCCGGGTCATCGGAGGACGCCACCTGGAGCGTGCCGCCGGGATCGACGCTGCGCCTCCAGCAGCTGCTGGCCAACCTCGGCTACATGCCGCTTTCCTTTACCGGCGCGGCTGTCGCGTCAACGCCGATAGCCCAGGTGAACGCCGCGCTGCGGCCGCCCAAGGGGACGTTCACGTGGCGCTACCCGAACATTCCAGGCGCGCTGCGGGGCATGTGGAGTCCTGGCGTGTCCGGCGAGATGACCAAGGGCGCAATCATGTCGTTCGAGAACACCAACGGGATGACCGCCGACGGGGTCGCCGGACCGCAGGTGTGGAAAGCGCTGATGATTGCCGCGCTGCACAGCCGGACAAACACGTTCGGCTACACGTTCGTGCAGGTGAACGAGGGCTCGCCTGAGACCGAGTCCACGTGGCACAACGGCAAGACCGTCGTCTCCGGGGTGGTGAACACCGGGATCCCCGCGGCCCCGACCGCACAGGGCGTATTCGCGGTGTTCGAGCATGCGCCGTCGGTGACGATGAGCGGCACCAATCCTGACGGAAGTCACTACTCCGATCCGGGTGTCCCCTACGTCAGCTACTTCAACGGAGGGGATGCCCTGCACGGCTTCCTGCGGGCATCCTACGGCTCCGCCCAGAGCCTCGGGTGTGTCGAGATGCCGTACTCGGAGGCCGCTGCGGTCTACCGTTACACCCCGATCGGCACGCTGGTCGACGTCTCCTAGGCGGACCAGCCGACGGCAGGCATGGTCGCAGGGGCGGCGAATAGCGATCAGGCGATGCCCTCACCGAGGTGGAGCCGCGCCCTCGAGGCATTCGACGCCGATCTGACCCGTCGCTCCGCGTCGGCCCGGACTCGGCGAGCGTATGCCAGCGACTGCCGGGAGTTCGCGGGGTGGGCGGCCGGCCGTGGTCTCGAGCCCGAAACAATCGGTGTCCGCGACCTTCGCCGCTTCCTTGGGGTGCTGGCCGAGAAGGGCGACGCCCCCACCACGGTGGCGCGCAAGCTCGCGGCGCTCCGCGGCCTGCTCGGGACCCAGGTGCAGCTCGGGCGCCGGAGGGAGAACCCTGCCGACCTGCTGAGCTCGCCCAAGCGCGCCAAGCGCCTGCCCCAGGTGCTGCGGGCCGACGAGGTGCAGAGCCTGCTCGAGCGAATTCCGGCCGGGACCGCGCTCGAGTTACGCGACCGCGCGATGTTCGAGCTCGCCTACTCGTCCGGGCTCCGGGCGCAGGAGCTCGTCGACCTCGGGGTCTCCTCCGTCGACTTCGACTCAGAGGCGGTCCGCGTCGAGGGCAAGGGCGGCAAGACGCGGGTCGTCCCGGTCGGCGAGCACGCGCTGCGCGCGCTCGAGCGCTACCTGCTCGCGGCGCGTCCCGCGCTGGCCGGTCAGCCGGACGACTCGCGCGCCGCGCAATCAAGCGAGGCTGGATGCCGAGCGCGCGGCAAGCGCGGGGAGCCGGCCCTCCTCGTGTCACGCTCCGGACACCGCCTCTCCACCTCGGACGTACGCCGCCGCCTGCGAATCTGGGCGCGGCGGGCGGCGGCGAGCACGCCGGCCGTGATCGACGCCCATCCCCACGCGCTCCGGCACTCGTTCGCGACCCATTTGCTCGAAGGAGGCGCCGATTTACGGGCGATTCAGGAACTCCTCGGCCACGCCAGCATCTCGACCACTCAGGTCTACACTCGGGTAGAGTCGCGGCGCCTGCGTTCGGCCTACGAGCGAGCACATCCGCGGGCGTAAGGGAGTAGGGGACCTTTGGAAACGAACGTCAAAGCGATCGAGCTCCAGGATCTGTGGCGGCGCTACAAAGCCACCGGCGACGAGCGCGCGCGCGAGCGTCTGGTCGTCGCCTACTCGCCGCTCGTCAAGTACGTCGCGGGGCGGATGAGCTCGGGGCTGCCCGGCCACGTCGAGGAGGCCGACCTGATCTCCTACGGGCTGGGAGGCCTGATCTCCGCGATCGAGCGTTTCGACTTGACGCGGGAGATCAAGTTCGAGACCTACGCGATCACCCGCATCAGGGGCGCGATCATCGACGAGCTGCGCAACCTCGACTGGGTCCCGCGCTCGGTTCGCGCCCGCGCGCGCCAGATCGAACGCGCGAACATGAAGCTCGAGGCGCGCTTCCAGCGCGCCCCCACCGACGAGGAGATGGCCGAGGAGCTCGGGTGCACGGTGGCCGAGTTCCAGGAGAGCCTGCTCCAGATCTCCAACTCGACGATCGTCGCGCTCGACGAGCTGTGGAACGTTCAGGACGCGACCGGAGACCAGGTCTCGCTGCTCGACACGCTGCCCGACCGCGACGCGCCCGACCCCGAGCAGGTCATGAGCCAGTCCGAGCTGCGCGACCGGATCGCCGACGCGATCGCCGCCCTGCCCGAGCGTGAGAAGCTCGTCGTCGCGCTCTACTACTACGAAAATTTGACATTGCGGGAAATCGGCGAGGTCCTCGGCGTGACCGAGTCGCGAGTCTCGCAGCTGCACACCAAGGCGGTGCTGCGCCTGCGCTCCAAGCTGGGCGACGAATTGGATTAGCCTTAGGCCCGGTCGCATGCGACCGGGCCACGGTCGGTGCATGCACCGACCGTGGGGGGCGCGCATGCGCGCCCCCCGAGAACACCAGAGGAGAGGAGCTAGAGGCATGCACAAGCCCGCGGATCGGATTCGCAACGTGGCGCTCGTCGGCCACCGGGGCAGTGGCAAGACGTCCCTGCACGAGGCGTTGCTGTTCGAGGCCGGTCAGGTCAACCGGCTCGGGTCCGTAACCGAGGGCACCACGGTCTCCGACGCGGATCCCGATGAGAAGTCCCGCGGGATGTCGATATCTGCGGCTCTGGCGAGCTTCGAGTGGCAGGAGCGCAAGGTCAACCTGCTCGACACCCCGGGCGACTCGAGCTTCATTGCCGATGCGCTGGGGGCACTGCGCGTATGCGAGTCGGCGGTCTTCGTAATCAACGCCGTGATGGGTGTCGAGGTGCACGCCACCCGCCTCTGGCAGCGCGCCGCCGAGCTCGACCTGGCGCGGCTCATCTTCGTGAACATGCTCGACCGCGAACGAGCCGACTTCTTCCGCACGCTCGACTCGCTCAAGTCCGCGTTCGGCCCGCATGTCGTGGCCACCGAGATCCCGATCGGCTCCGAGCACGAGATCTCAGGCGTGATCGACCTCGTCGACATGAAGGCCTACCGCTACGCGGAGTCCGGGCGTGAGACCTGCGAGGAGATCCCGATCCCGGACGAGCTCTCAGGCCAGGCCGAGGAGTACCGCGAGAAGCTGATGGACGAGGTCTCAGAATCCTCCGATGAGTTGATGGAGAGATACCTGGAGGGAGAAGCGATTTCTCACCGGGAGATCGTCACCGCGCTCAAGGAGGGCACCAACCACGGGGATCTCTTCCCTGTCACCTGCGGCGTGGCGACGCGCAACCTGGCGACCAACCGGCTGCTCGACGCGATCGTGGAGGATCTTCCCTCGCCGGTCAAGCACGGAGGCCTCGAGGTGGGGGAGGTGACGCTCGAGCCGGTGGAGGACAAGGAGCTGTTCGCCTATGTCTTCAAGACCCGCGCCGACCCGTTCGCCGGACGGATCAACCTGTTCCGTGTCTACCAGGGCGTTATGAAGCAGGACTCGCATGTGCTCAACACGCGCACCCACACCAAGGAGCGAATCGGTCAGCTCGTCACCTTCGAGGGGGGACAGACCGGTCACACAACCGAGTTCGGTCCAGGCGACATCGGCGCGGTGGCCAAGCTCAAGGAGACGAGGGCGGGCGACTGGCTCGCCGCGCGCGACGAGCCGATCGAGATGCCGTCGGTCAGGCTGCCGGCCCCGGTGATGGCGTTCGCGATCGAGCCCAAGAGCAAGGGCGACGAGGACAAGGTGTTCTCCTCGCTGCGGCGCCTCCAGGAGGAGGATCCGACGATCGACCTGCACCGCGACGCCCAGACCGGCGAGCAGATCGTGGCCGGCCTATCCCAGGTTCACGTCGAGGTGATCGTCGAGCGCCTGAAGTCGCGGTTCGGAGCCGAGGTGACGCTCAAGCCGCCGCGCGTGCCCTACCAAGAGACGATCAGAAAGCCGGCCAAGGCCCACGGTCGCCACAAGAAGCAGACCGGAGGCCGCGGCCAGTTCGGCGACTGTCACATCGAGATCGAGCCGCTCGAGCCGGGCGCGGGCTTCGAGTTCGTCAACGCGATCAAGGGCGGCGTGATCCCGTCGGGCTTCATCCCGGCGGTCGAGAAGGGCGTGGCTGAGGCGATGCAGGAGGGCGTCGTCGCCGGATACCCGGTCAAGGACGTCCGAGTGCGCCTCTACGACGGGTCATACCACACGGTCGATTCCTCCGAGATGGCGTTCAAGGTCGCCGGCTCGCTGGCCATGAGGCAGGCGCTCGAGCAGGCGACGCCCGTCCTGCTCGAGCCGATCATGCTGGTCACCGTCAACGCGCCCGAGGACACGGTGGGCGACGTCATCGGCGACCTCAACTCGCGGCGCGGACGCCCGCTCGGGATGGAGCCGGTGGGAGCTGGAATGACCGAGATCAAGGCCGAGGTGCCGATGGCCGAGATGCTCTCCTACGCGCCTGACCTGCGGGCGATCACGGGGGGGCAGGGGGAATTCAGCATGGAGTTCGAGCGCTATGAGGAGGTGCCCGGGCACCTCGCGGGGAAGGTCGTCGAAGAGGCCAAAGCCGAGCGCGAGGCGGTCAAGGCCTAGCCCTCCTGCTTCGGTATGGTCGGCACGATGGCCACCCGCGAAATTCGGACCACGCAGGCAAATCGCGCCTCTGCGTGTGATGTCTGCGGCCGGACGCTGCTCCGTGGCGAGCAGGCACACCCCTTCCTCGAGGGGTCCGAACCCCGGACGGTGTGCGAGCTGTGCACGAGCCGCGCGGCCCAGGCCGGATGGCTGCGCGAAGGGACAGTGCCCAGCTTCGCCGGACGCCCCGCGGAGCGCCGGTCGCTGCTGGGTCGCCTGCGCGGCCGGCGCGAGGCCGCCGAGACCCGGCCGGAGCCCGCCCATCAGGAGGATGGGGCACCTCGCCCGGTTCCGCGTCCGCTGCGCCGGCTGACCGAACCACGGCACGTGCGTGCCGTGCCGGCCGGGCTCGAGCAGCGGATCGCTGCCGCCGTGGAGACCTTCAATCGCTCGGAGCACCCGCGGACGATGGCTGGGATCGCGCGGTCGCTGGGCGTGCCATCGGTGACGATCAGACCAGACGCCGGGCGCGCGAGCCTCGTGTTCATCACGGTGGCCTGGGAGCTTTCCTGGTACCGCTACGAGGTCGATCTGGCAGACGAGGACGAGCCGGTGCGGATCTCGCACCAGGGCGGCGATCTTGCGGAGCTCCTGCCCGACGAGCGTCGGCCCAACGCCGCCTGCAACAGAGACGGCTTACTCACGCTGGGGACCTGAGTGGACGAAAATCCGATGGCGCGCTCGGGCGGGCGCCATTAGCATGCTCGGACCTTGATCTACTGCGTGATCCCCGAGCCGCTGGCCGATCAGCTCCTCGACAAGCTGACGGCCTACTACGCGGACGATCCCAACGTCACAGTGATCGTCGATCGCCGTCAGGGCTCGCGGCGTGAGCGCGGCAGCTCGGGCGGCGGCAACCGGCAGCGCCGGGACCGGCGGCGCTCCCGGGTCACCGGCGAGATGCCGCCGATCAAGGCAGACTGAGCCGCCCGGACCGCAGGCGGCGGCCCTGTCGATGAAGCTGATCCTGCACGTCGACGGGGGGGCCCGGGGCAACCCCGGCCCGGCTGCGATCGGCGTGGTGCTGCTGGCGCCCGATGGCCGGGTACTCGATGAGGTCTCCGAGACGATCGGGGTGACGACCAACAACGTCGCCGAATATCGCGCGCTGCTGCGGGGGCTCGAGCGAGCCCGCGAGCTTGGCGCGACCGAGCTCGAGATCGTCGGCGACTCTGAGCTCGTGGCTCGCCAGGTGAACGGCATCTACAAGGTCAAGCATCCAGCGATGAGACCCCTGCACGCCGCGGCTCTGGCCGCGCTCTCGCAGTTCGAGCACTGGCAGATGCGGACCGTGCCGCGGGCCAAGAATGCACGGGCCGATGAGCTCGTTAATGCCGCGCTGGACCGCGGTTTTCCGGCCGATGGCGCCGGGTAGGCGAAAGCTGTGAGCAGCGGCCTTGTGGAGGTAAGGCGCCTGGTCGGGCATCGGGGCCGGCATCAAGTCGTGAGCCTGTATCTGGACCTCGATCCCGAACGGTTTGCCACCCCGGGGGCTAGGGCGTCTCAGATCCGCTCGCTGATCGACCAGGCGGCGCGCGAGGTCGAGGAACGGCGCGACGGGCTGGGACACGACGAGAAGCTCGCCCTGCGCGACGACGTGCGCCGGATCGACGAGTTCCTCCATTCCCCCGCCGCACCGTATAAGGGTGCGCGATCGCTCGCGGTGTTCTGCTCTGGCCCGGACGAGCTGTTCGAGGTGAGACAGCTCTCCCGGCCGGTCGAGGGTCGTGTAGTGATCGCCCCGCAGCCCTATATCGAGCCGATGATCCGCGCGGTAGCGCAGCGGCGCTGGCTGGTGGCGCTTGTCAACCGGCGAAGCGGCCGCCTGCTGACCGGATCGCCCGGCGAGCTCCAGGAGCGAGCCCGGCTCGAGGGCAATGTTCACGGCCAGCACGACCAGGGCGGCTGGTCACAGGCGCGCTATGAGCGCAGCGTGGACAAGGACGCCGAGGATCATCTGCGGGAGGTGGCCCAGGCCGTCGCGCGAACCTGGCGCCGTGAGCGCTTTGACCGGGCCGCGCTGGGCGGACCGCGGGAGGTCGTGGCGCAGTTCGAGGCTCTGTTGCCCGAAGAGCTGCGCCAGAGTGTCGTCCCGGATCGCGTCGAGGTAGATCTGAGCAGCGCGACCGACTCTCAGGTGGGAGAAGCGGTCGAGAAGGTAGTGCTCGAGGACGAGCGGCAGACCGAGCTCGAGCTGCTCGAGCGACTGGCAAGCGGGGTCGGGTCGGGGCGGAGTGGGGTCGACGGGATTGCGGGCACGATCGCGGCGCTCAACGAGCGGCGGGTTCAGACGCTCCTGCTCGCGCCGCGATTCGACGGCCAGGCCAGTCGCTGTCCCACCTGCGGCCTGCTCGTGTTCCCGGCCGACGGCAGCTGTCCGGCCGACGGCACGGGGCTCGAAGCGGTCGAGCACGTGCGCGAGGCTGTCGTCGAGGCGGCGGTGGCCCAGGACGCCTCCGTGCGGATCGTCGTGCACCACCCAGAGCGCGAGCCGCGCGAGGGTATCGGGGCAGTCCTGCGGTTCTAGGCGCGCGAGGGAGACCGCGTCCGGCTTTGGGCCTCGCTCCCTCCGCTCCGTGGACTCTAAGAGCGAGCCTGCGAGCTCCTCCGGTCGCTCGGCAGCTAGCACGGCCGGGCATCCGGCCCGGCCTTAGGCTCCGAACATCTCCGGGATGCGCATCGCGAGCTCGAGCGAGCCGTGCACGTTGCCCCTGCCCTGGAGCATCGGGATCGCGGGATCGAGGTCACGCGCCGCGATCCGCATGAAGTCGACCAGCCTCAGGCGGAGCGTCAGCGCCGCGTCCGAGCAGGGCCCTGGATGGGCGCGAGCACGCCGCCCGGCGATGTCGATCGTCCACACCGCAGGCTCCTGGCCCGTGGCCTGGCGGGTCAGCTCGTAGACCAGGCAGCCTTCGAACCCAGCGGCGGCGTCGGGGCGGAAGGAGCGGGCCATGCCGCCGAAGATTGCCCGCAGCGCGAGCCCCGAGCCGAACCGCCGCTCGATCTGCCTCTCGCTCAGGCGCTTCAAGACGAGTGCCAGGACTTTTAGCGCCTGCTCGCGCATGCTCTAATCATGCCGGTACCCTTCGCCGCGTGACTGAACCGCTCATCGAGCTGAGGGAACGGCTCGAGGAGGCCGCCGCCCGTCTGCGCTCGGAACCGCTCGAACCTCAGGCCGTGCTGGCGCTCATCGAGGAGTGCACGCGGCTGGCCGCCGAGGCCAGCGCGAAGGTCGAGGAGCGAGCTCGCGCCGCCCTGGAGCCGCTGCCCGACCTACCAGGCCAGCTGCCACTCGCGGCTGGCTGACGTGGCTGGGTCAGCCAGCCGCCAGGACAATCGTCCGGCTTCCGGGGCTGGCTCGGGCTATCCGGAGCATTTGCGGCTGATGGTCGAGGAGTACCTCGAGACCCTCGACTTCGCCTCCGAACCGGCGGCACGAGGGCTCGAAGAGGCGATGCGCTACTCGCTTCTGGCCGGCGGCAAGCGGATCCGGCCGGTGCTGGCGCTGGCGACGGCGGCGGCGGTGGGCATGGCGCCTCGCGACGTTCTTCCGCTGGCGGCCGCGATCGAGTTGATCCATACCTACTCGCTGATCCATGACGACCTGCCGGCGATGGACGACGACGACGTGCGGCGCGGGCGTCCCACCTGCCACAGGGCATTCGGCGAGGACGTGGCCATCCTGGCCGGCGACGCGCTGTACGCCGAGGCATTCCGGTTGCTTTTGACCCAGCAGCAAGCCGAACCGCCGCGGCTGCTCGCCGCCGCCGCCGAGCTCGCGGCGGCCACTGGCGCCGACGGAATGGTGGGCGGCCAGTACATCGACGTGGCGGAAACTGCGCCGCCCGACGCCGACGGGTTGCGCCGGCTGCACGAGCTCAAGACGGGTCGGCTGATCGCCGCTAGCATCGAATGCGTTCTGCGGCTCAGCCGAGCTCGAGAACCTGACAGAATCAGCTTCAGCATCTTTGCGAGCGAGCTGGGCGTGCTGTTCCAGATCGTCGACGACATCCTCGACGTGATCGGATCGCTGCAGACGCTCGGCAAGCGGCAAGGGAGCGATGAGCGGTTGGGAAAACGGACCTACGTCACAGAGTTTGGCCTCGACGGCGCCCGCACCCTAGCCACTCAATCGCACCACCGGGCCCGCGCCGCGCTCGCCCAGGCTGCCCCGGCCGGAGCCACCGAGCTCGAACAGATAACCGACTTCATCGCCACCCGTAGCTACTGAATGACTCGCCTTCTCGACTCGATCAACCAGCCGCAGGACCTGCATGGCCTGAGTGAAGAGGACCTCCAAGCCCTCGCCCAGGAGATCCGGGAGCTGCTGATCGACACCGTGGGCGAGATCGGGGGGCACTTTGGAGCCAACCTCGGGGCGTGTGAGATCGCGGTTGCGGTGCACTCGCTGCTCGACTCCCCGCGGGACAAGATCCTGTGGGACGTCGGCCACCAGGCCTACCCGCACAAGATCCTGACCGGGCGCCGCGATCAGCTCGGGACGATTCGCAAGTACCGCGGGCTGGCTCCTTTCTGCGCGATTCACGAGTCCGATCACGACATCATGGGCGCGGGCCACGCCTCGACGGCGATCGGATATGCGGTCGGCATCAAGGAAGCCATGCGCCAGGGGCGCGGGGCCGACGGGCGGGTGGTCGCCGTGGTGGGAGACGGGGCGTTGACCGGCGGGGTGGCCTTCGAGGCGGTCCACCAGGCCGGCGGGCTGGGGACCCCGATCGTCGTCCTCCTGAACGACAACGGGATGTCGATCGCCCCCAACGTCGGCGCGCTGTCGCGCTACTTCAACCGGGTGCGGCTGAATCCCAAGCTTTGGCACGCACGCGAAGACGTCGAGGAGGGCCTGACCAAGCTGCCCGTCGGGATCGGCGCCGCGTTCGAGCGCTTCGGCCCTCACGTCAAGGAATCGATCAAGGCCTTCTGGGCGCCCGGGCTGTGGTGGGAGGAGCTCGAGTTTGCCTACATCGGGGTGATCGACGGCCACGATGTCCGGGCCATCCGCCGAGCGCTGTCCGACGCGCTGGACGCCGAGCGCCCCGTCGTGATCCACTGCGCGACGGTCAAGGGCAAGGGCTTTGCTCCGGCGGAAGAGGGTGGCCTCGAGGGAATGGAGAAGTGGCACGCCGCCAAACCGAAGTCGATCCACAACGGGTCGCCGGCCAAGAGCACCCGCTCGGGGAACGGCGCCGCGCCGCCTCCCGCCTACACCGAGGTGTTCGGCAACGCCCTGGTCGCCGAGTGCCGGCGCGACGAGCGGGTTATCGGCATCACGGCGGCGATGAACTCCGGGACCGGGCTCAACATCCTTCAGCGCGAACTGCCCGAGCGCTACTACGACGTCGGGATCGCCGAGCAACAGGCGGTCCTGTTCGCCGCGGGGCTGGCCCTCCATGGCTCCAAGCCCGTGGCCGCGATCTACTCGACTTTTCTGCAGCGCGCGTACGACCAGATCGTCCACGACGTCTGCCTGCAGCGGCTGAACGTCGTGTTCGCGATGGATCGGGCCGGGCTGGTCGGCGACGACGGGCCCACCCACCACGGCGCTTTTGACATCGCGTATCTGCGCTGCCTGCCCAACATCGTGCTGATGGCCCCGCGCGACGAGGCGATGCTCGTCCACATGCTCCACACGGCGCTCGTCCACGACGACGGGCCGATAGCGCTTCGCTACCCGCGGGGCAACGGCATCGGGGTGCCGCTGCCGGACATCCCCTCGGCGGTCGAGATCGGGACGGGGGAGATCCTGCGCGAAGGCGACCGGGTGGCGCTCCTGGGCTATGGGACTGGCGTGGGAAAGGCGCTCGGGGCGGCCGACCTGCTGGCCGAGCACGGAATCTCCGCGACGGTGGCCGATGCCCGCTTTGCCAAGCCGATCGACGCCGGGCTGGCGGCGCAGCTGGCCGCTGAGCACGAGTTGCTCGTGACCGTCGAGGAGGGCGTATTGGCCGGAGGCTTCGGCTCCGCCGTGTGGGAGACGCTGTCGGACGCGGGGGTCACGACGCCCCGCATCCTGCGCGTCGGCCTGCCCGATCGGTACGTCACCCATGGAGCGCCGGATCTCCTTCACCGCGAGGTGGGGTACACCGCCGAGCGGATCGCAGAGCGCGTCGAAGCGGCAGTGGCTCACCTGACCGGCGTGGCGTAGGCGCCGGGGGGCGGGGGCGCTGGGCTGCGTTCGGGCGGGCGGGGCGGCGCTTGCGAGGCGCCTGCGAGCCCCGGCTGCGTCCCGGGGCGGGGCGGCCCTGCGAGGCGCCTGCGAGCCCCGGCTGCGTCCCGGGGCGGGGCGGCCCCTTAAGCGGAACGACCCGCGTCGCGCGGGCCGTTCACTAGGGAGGAGAGGGCTCTTATGGTGCCCGCGTCGTCCGCGAATGAGTGTGATCTGCGTCACTGGGCCCCCGCCCGCGGTGGCCTCGCGTCCCTGGGCCCCCGCCCCGCGGTGGCCTCGCGTCACTGGGCCCCCCGCCCCGCGGTGGCCTCGTCCTTGCGGGGCAGGGGCGAAAAATGCCCAACTATTGGTGGTTTTTCGCCCATGCCCGCCGCCCAGCTACCGTTTCGCGCGCGATGACGGCCACAAAGCGGCCCAAGCGCGTGCGAATCGACAGCTTGCTGTCTGAGCGCGGCCTGTTCGAGTCGCGATCGAGAGCGGCCGCCTCGGTCCTGGCCGGCGACGTCCTTCTGCTGCCGGAGCGCAGACGGGTGCACAAGCCTGGCGAGCTCGTGCCGCCCGACGTCGAGGTCGAGGTCGCCGCGCCGCCGCCCTACGCATCGCGGGGCGGGGTCAAGCTCGCCAACGCGCTGGACGCCCTCGCCATCGACGTGACCGGACGACTCGCCCTCGACGTCGGCGCCTCGACTGGCGGCTTCACGGACTGTCTGCTCCAGCGCGGCGCGGCCCACGTGGTCGCGCTCGACGTGGCCTACGGCGAGCTGCACTGGAAGCTGCGTAGCGACGAACGAGTCACCGTGATCGAACGGCGCAACGCCCGGTCGCTCAGGGCAGAGGAGCTTCCCTATCGCCCCGACCTGATCGTCATCGACGTCTCGTTCATCTCGCTGGCCAAGGTGCTTCCTGCCGTTCTCTCGGCAGCGGCCGACATCTTCGACTGTCTCGCCCTGGTCAAGCCCCAGTTCGAGGCGGGGCGCGAGCGAGTGGGCAAGGGAGGTGTCGTGCGCGACGTCTCGGTGCGCCGGGACGCTCTCGTCGCGGTGGCCGAGAGCGCCTTGGCACTTGGCGTGGCGGTGATGGGCTTCGCCGGATCGGGGCTCCCGGGGCCCAAGGGCAACCGTGAGACGTTCCTTTGGCTGGCCGAGGCGGAGCGCGGTGGGGCCCCGGACCTCGAGGCGGCGGCGCGCGAGGTGGAGCCTTGAGGCCGGCGCGGGTGGCAACGGTCTTCACCCACCGGCGTCCGGACGAGACGGCGGAGTCGATTCGCAGCCTGGTGGGAATCGCCCAGGAGGCCGGGGCTGTACTGCGCTTCGACCCCGAGGAGACGCGCAAGCACGGGCTTCAGCCGGCCGACGGGCTAGAGCTCGATGCCGATGTAAAGCTCGACGTGGACATCTGCTTTGCCGTCGGCGGGGACGGCACCATCCTCAGTGCACTGCGCACATACGCGGGTACCGAGGTCCCGGTGTTTGCCGTCAACTTCGGGGAGATCGGGTTCCTCGCCACAGTCGAGCGCGACTGAAGCAGAGGAAGGATTTCGGAAGGCGTTCGCAGGTGACTTCGAAGTGCTGTCGCTGCCGGGTATCCGCGTCTCGGGCCAGCACGGGCCGTGGCTCGCGATGAACGACGTCTCGATGCACCGCAAGCCTGGCAAGCGAGTCGCCGACCTCCAATACTCGGTCGGGAGCAACGAGATCGGGCGTGTGCGCTGCGACGGCCTGGTCGTCGCGACGCCGGCTGGGTCAACCGGTTACAACCTGGCCAACGGCGGCCCGGTGATGGCCTGGGGGGTAGCTGGGTTCGTCGTCTCGTTCATCGCGCCCCACTCGCTGACGGCACGTGCGCTCGTCGCGGCGCCGCAGGACGTCCTGGTGGTCAACAACTGTTCCCAGGACGAGCCTGTCGACGTGACCGTCGACGGGCGGCCGGTGTGCGTGCTGGCCGCCGGTGAGGACATCCGCGCCGAGTTCGTGGACGGCCAGGGACGACTGGCACAGATTCCAGGCGCCAACTTCTACAGCCGCCTGCGCGAGAAGTTCGGCCGCCTGGCCAGCCTCCCCTGAGGGATCGTTCAGGGTCCGCGCAGAGAGGTCCAGAACCGTACGTACTCGCGCTCGTGGCCGATGCCGGCCTCGAGCGCCAGCCGCATCCCGTCGGTCATGGCCGCCTTGGCCAGCTCCTGGTAGGCATCGAGCCGGCGCTTGTGGCGCTCGAGCTGGCTCGTCCGCCAACTCGGCAGGTTGCGCGCCGCAGAACAGCTTGAGGAGCCCGGGATCCCGCAGCTCATAGAGATCTGTGCTGGGTCAACTCGCCACTCTTCGAGCGCCTTCGCGACCGCGGGCGGTCAGCTGATAGAGCCGCCGCCGCCGGCCGGTCTCCTCACGGCGCTCGGCCAGCAGCTCCGCCTCTGCGAGGCGGGCGCACTCGGTGTAGAGCTGGGTGTGGGGGATGGACCAGAAGTGGAAGATGCTCGATCTGGGCGGCGCGTTTGAGCTGGTATGGGGTCGCCGGGTCCGATGATCTCGATCAGCCCGAGCACCGCGAACGGAGTGTCGGTGAGCCTCACTCTTGACATCGTCCCAATTATAGGGTACGGTTCGAATGGTTCAGATCAAACGGTTCGAGAGGAACGATGATGATTGCGCCGCCGCTGGCCCGCAGCTTGCCAACCCGAGCGCCGGGTTCCGGTCGCTCGAAGCAGGAGATTCAAGTCGGTTCGCTTCCGGTCACAGGCGAGGTTCCGCCGTGGCTGCGGGGCTCCCTGATCCGCACCGGGCCGGCCAAGTGGGACGTCGGCGAGCGGACGATGAACCACTGGTTCGACGGCCTGGCGATGCTGCACCGCTTCTCCTTCGCCGAGGGCCAGGTCTCCTACGCCAACCGCTTCCTCCACACCCGGGCATGGCGCGCGGCACAGGAACGTGGGCGGATCGCCTACTCGGAGTTCGCCACCGATCCCTGCCGCACCTCTTCCAGCGGGTAACCGCCATGTTCTCGCCAGGCTCCGACGGACAACGCCAACGTCAGCCTGACCCGGCTCGGCGAACGGTTCATCGCGATGACCGAGACGCCGATCCCCGTCCAGTTCGACGAGCGCACGCTCGACGCGGCGGGAGTGGCCTATCGGGCTCCTGGAGAGCTGACGACCGCGCATCCCCATCTCGATCGGCCGACGGCGGGATGCTCAACTACGCCGCCAAGCTCGGGCCGCGCAACAGCTATCGCTTCTTTCTCCTGCGATCCGACAGCACCGCGCCGGAGGTCCTCACCAGCCTGCCCGTGCGCGAGCCGGCCTACATGCATTCGTTCGGGCTGACCGAGCGATGGATCGTGATGGTCGAGTTTCCGCTTGTGGTCAACCCGCTTCGCCTGGCCTTCAGCGGGCGCCCGTACATCGAGAACTACCGGTGGAAGCCTGAGCTAGGCACCCGCTTTCACCTGTTCGATCGACAAACTGGCGAGCACACCGGGCCTTTCACCACCGACGCTCGGTTTGCCTTCCACCACGTGAACAGCTTCGAGGACGGAGACGAGCTGGTGGTCGACATCTGCACCTATCCCGACGCGACCATCGTCGAAGATCTCTATCTCGACCGCCTCCGTGCCGGGAAGCCGGCAAGCCCGGCACACCTCGAGCGCTTCCGCTTGGAGCCCCGAAGCGGTCGAGTTACGAGCGAGCGGCTCGTCGCCGAGGCCATCGAGCTGCCGCGGATCAACTACGCCCGGTGCAACGAACGGCCGTACCGGTATCTATGGGCGGCAGGGATCGGCGAGGGGTGGTTTGACCGGATCGTGAAGGTGGATACGGTCGAGCGCCAGAGCACTGTCTGGTCCGAGGATGGCTGCTTCCCGGGCGAGCCCGTGTTCGTCGCTGCACCCGACGCAGAGTCCGAGGACGCGGGCGTGCTGCTCTCCGCCATCCTCGGTCCGAGCGGGAACTCGTTCCTGCTCGTGCTCGACGCGCAGTCGCTCGATGAGCTGGCACGGGCCGAGGTACCGCATCACATCCCGTTCGGCTTTCACGGGATGTTCAGCCGCAGCTGACGCAGCTTTCGGGACGCGCGACCGACGCAGCCTCCGGGACGCGCGCCTGGGCCAGCCTCGCGGACGCGCGACCGACGAAGCCCCCGGCACGCGCGAGCTGGGCGCCCCATAAGCGACCGAGCCGGCCGCCCCCGACCCGGTCCGTCAGACCCGCCTGGTAACACAGGCGGATGCTCGAGGAACTGCGCGTAGAGAACCTCCTGCTCTTGGAGCAGGCGCAGCTCCGGCTGGCCGACGGGTTGAATGTGCTGACGGGCGAGACGGGCGCCGGCAAGACGCTCCTCGCCCACGCTCTCGACCTCCTTCTCGGTGGGCGGGCGCGAAAGGGGATCGTTCGCCCCGGCGCCAGCGAGGCCTATGTGGAGGGCGTGTTCTCGGTGCCGCGTGAGCTGGCGGGCAGCGAGCTGATCCCGGGCGACGCGCAGGAGATCGTCCTCGCCCGCCGCGTGTGGCCGGATGGCCGGACCCGCGCGTACGTGTGTGGCCGCTCGGCGACGGTCGGCGATCTGCGCGATCTGGGCTCGCGTCTGGTGGCCTTCTACGGTCAGCACGAGCATCGCAAGCTGATGCTGGCCGGAGTTCAGCTAGACATCCTCGACTCCCATTGCGGACCGGGCCAGCCCGCGCGGCGCGAGGGAGTGGCACGCGCCTACGAGGAGGTTCGCGGGCTCAGGTCGAAGGTCGATGAGCTCCGCAAGCTGGCGGGGGCCCGGGAGCGCGAACTCGATCTCTTGTCGTTCGAGCTGCGCGAGATCGAGGCTGCCTCGCCGAGCCAGGAGGAGCAGGCGGCGCTCGTGGCGCAGCGGGACCGTCTGCGCCATCTCGAGGCGCTGACCCGTGCGGCGGCCGGGGCGGCTCAGGCGATCTCCTCGGACGATGGCCTCGGTGCGGCCGAGCGTCTAGGGCAGGCCGCCCAGGCGCTCGAGCCTGCCGCCGGCCTCGACCCTCAGCTGGCGGCCCTTCTCGAGCGCCTCGCAGCGGCGCGGCATGAGTGCGATGACATCGGACGCGAGCTCGGGACCTACGCCTCGAACCTCGACGCCGACGTGCCCGACGACGTGCTGCCCGCGATCCGCCTCCAGGAGATCGAGGAGCGCCTCGGGTTGATCGCGCGACTCGAGCGCAAGCATGGCGGGACGGTGGTGGACGTGCTCCGTCATGCCGATGAGTGCCGCCGGCGGATCGCGGAGCTCGAGCATGACGAGGACTCCCTCGCGCAGGCCGAGGCGGAGCTCGCCCTCGCCACAACCGAGCTCGAGAGCCAAGCCAAGGAGCTCTCGCGCCACCGCCGCAAGGCGGCGCCGGCGCTGGCCGAGGCGGTCACCAATCGCCTGGCCGACCTCGCGATGGCGGATGCGAGCTTCGAGGTGCTGGTCGGGGAGCGCCCGGACGGGATCGGGCCCCGCGGCGCAGATTCAGTTGAGATCATGATCGCCACCAATCCGGGCGTCTCTCCGGGACCGCTACGCGAGATCGCCTCGGGCGGAGAGCTCTCACGCGTGATGCTGGCGCTGCTCAGCGCGGTCCACGGAACGGAAGCGGTCCAACCTGGAAGCGGAGCTGTGGAGGAGCCGCTGCTCGTGTTCGACGAGGTCGATGCCGGGATCGGGGGTCGCACGGCTCACTCCGTCGGAGAGCACCTGCGCCTACTCGCAGAGGGGCGTCAGGTGCTGTGCATCACCCACCTTCCCCAAGTGGCTGCTCTGGCGGCATGCCATTTCACGATCGTCAAAGACGCGAGCACGACGCCCGTCCGCACGACGGTCACGAGGTTGGAGGAGGACGGGGTCGTCGGCGAGCTCGTCCGTATGCTGGGCGCGGACGACGGCGACCAGGCCGCCGGCGAGCACGCCAGGCACCTGCGGGCGGCGGCGTGAGGGGCCGCCGACCGTCCGCCTGCGGCGCTACCTTCACCTCACAATAAACTCCGACCGCAAGGACCGATCCATGGCCGCAGGCGAGACGCGCTTCATCTTCATCACAGGCGGAGTCGTCTCCTCCCTCGGAAAGGGGATCGCGGCAGCCTCGATCGGCCGGCTGCTCGTGGCACGCGGCTTCGACGTCCAGCTCCAGAAGTTCGATCCGTACATCAACGTCGATCCCGGGACGATGTCCCCCTACCAGCACGGCGAGGTGTTCGTTACCGAGGACGGCGCGGAGACCGATCTCGATCTCGGTCACTACGAGCGGTTCACGGACGCCAACACGAGCCGGGCCTCCAACGTGACCGCCGGCGGCATCTACAACACCGTCATCCGGCGAGAGCGGCGGGGCGACTACCTGGGCGCGACGGTCCAGGTCGTGCCGCACATCACGGACGAGATCAAGCACCGTATCCAGCTGATGGCGGAATCCTCCGAGGTCGATTTCGTGATCACCGAGATCGGCGGCACGGTAGGCGATATCGAGTCGCTTCCCTTCCTCGAGGCAATCCGGCAGTTCCCGGTCGACGTCGGCCGCCGCAGGTGCATGTTCATCCATCTGACGCTCGTGCCGTACATCTCGCATGCGGGAGAGCTGAAGACCAAGCCGACCCAGCACTCGGTCAACGAGCTGCGCCGCATCGGTATCGCGCCCGACATGGTCGTATGCCGCTCGGAATCGGCGCTCTCCTCCGACATCCGGCGCAAGATCGCGCTCTTCGCGAGCTTGCCCGTGGAAGCCGTCATCTCGGCCCGCGACGTGCCCGACATCTATCAGGTCCCACTCGTTTTCCACGAGCAGGGAGTTGACCGGTACATCCTGTCCGACCACTTCTGCGTCGATGCCGCGCCGCCTGAGCTCGGTGCCTGGGAGGCCTTCACCGAGCGCTCGAGCCAAGCCGATCGGACTGTGCGGATCGCGCTCGTGGGCAAGTACGTTCAGCTCGAGGACGCCTACCTGTCGGTCGCCGAGGCGCTCAAGCACGCCGGCACCCATCACGGTGCCCAGATCGAAATCGAATGGGTCGACTCCGAGTCGCTGAGCGACCCGGAGGTGGCCGCCCGGCTGGAGAGGGCCGGCGGGATACTCATCCCGGGCGGGTTCGGTGGCAGAGGAATCGAGGGCAAGATCCGCGCTGCCCAGATCGCCCGGGAGAACGGGATCCCGTATCTCGGCATCTGCCTGGGCATGCAGATCGCGGTTTGCGAATTCGCTCGCCACCTAGCGGGCATGGAGGGCGCCAACTCGACCGAGTTCGACGCCGAGACGCCCTTCCCGGTGATCGACCTGCTGCCCGAGCAGAAGGAGATCGCGGACATGGGCGGCACGATGCGACTGGGCGCCGACCCCGTGAAGCTCCACGACGGCACGCGGATCCGCGACCTCTACGGCGAGGCGGTCGTCTATGAGCGACACCGGCACCGATATGAGGTCAACAACCAGCTGCGCCGGCGCCTGGAGTCGGCCGGGCTCGTCTGCTCGGGAACCTCGCCCGACGAGCGGCTCGTCGAGGCGATCGAGCTTCCTGCCGGCCAGCACCCGTTTTTCGTCGCCTCGCAATACCACCCGGAGTTCAAGTCGCGCCCCGAGCGCCCAGCGCCGCTGTTCAGAGAGTTCGTAGGAGCCGCGCTGGCGCGTAGCGAAGTGGCAGTTGCCGGTGCCGAGGAGACCCCACGGCGCCAGCGCGTAGCCCCCGCCGCCAAGTGAGACGCGCCAGCGCCGCTGAGCGCGAGCGCCTTGCTCAGACGTTCGTCGAGCTGTGCCGGATCGAGAGCCCTTCGCGGTCCGAGCGCGGCTGCGCCGACTGGATCGCCCGGGGGCTGCGTTCGCTGGGACTCGAGGTCATGGAGGATGACGCGGGCACCCGGCTCGGCTCCGACGCGGGAAACCTGCACGCCGTGATCGGCGGCTCGGGTCCCGACACGCTTCTGCTCTGCGCCCACATGGACACCGTCCCGCTGGCCGCGCCGGTCGAGCCGGTGCTCCGGGACGGCGGGTGGGAGAACGCCAACGAGGCGATCGTCGGGGCCGACAACAAGGCGGCCGTCGCGGTGATCATCGAACTCATGCGACGGCTCCGCTCCGCGCCCCAGCCCCCAGCCGTCGGCGTCGAGATCCTCTTCACGATCTGTGAGGAGGTGGCGCTCCAGGGAGCGAAGGCATTTGATGCCGGCAAGCTCTCGAGCCGCTTCGGCTACGTGTTCGATCATGCTTCGCCGATCGGCGAGATCGTGCTCGCGTCTCCCACCTACTACCAGGTCATCGCCGAGATCCAGGGGCGCGCCGCCCACGCCGGCATACGGCCGGAGGGAGGCCGCAGCGCTATCTCCGCTGCCGCCCGCGGGATAGCGGCGATGCGTCTCGGGCGCCTTGATCCCGAGACGACCGCCAACGTCGGCACGATCACTGGTGGGACCAACGCCAACGTGGTTCCCGAGCGCTGTCGCGTCCACGCCGAGGCGCGGAGCCTCGATCGCGAACGGGCCGAGGCGGTGGCGACCGAGATGATCGATCACCTCCAAGAGGGCGCCGACGCGACGGAGTGCGACCTCGACGTCACCGTCGAGCGGATGTTCGACGGCTACCGGACCCGCGCGCGCGAACCCCAAGTCGTGCTGGCTGAGCGGGCGCTCAGCGCATGCGGTTATCAGCCAAAGCACATCACGACCGGTGGGGGGTCCGACGCCAACGCGCTGCTGACAGCCGGCTTTCCCTGCACGAACCTGGCCAACGGCACAGAACGAAACCACGAGCCGACCGAACGGGTGAGCGTCGACGCGCTGGAGGGCATGCTCGAGGTCGCGATCGCGCTGGTCGACGAGGCGCCGCGCGTCCTTGCCGAGGCAGAGGGCGTGGCGTGAGCTTCGAGCGGCTCGGCGCAGAGGTGGAATGGCAGGGCAAGCTCGTGCGCGCCGGCACCGAGCGCTTTCGGCACGCCGACGGGGAGGAGGTAACCCGGGAGAAGGTCTGGCATCCCGGGGCGGTCGGCATTCTGGCCGTGGAGGAGGAGTGTGTGTGGCTGACGCGTCAGCCACGGGAGGTGATCGATGAGCCGGCCTCGCTTGAGATCCCAGCCGGGAAGCTCGACGTGCCCGGGGAGGAACCGCTCGAGACAGCCAAGCGCGAGCTCGCCGAGGAGATCGGCAAGCGCGCAGCCTCGTGGAAGGAGATCTGCGTCTTCTACACGAGCCCAGGGTTCAGTGACGAGCGCGTCTGGCTCTACGAGGCTCGTGACCTGTCGGACTGTGAGGGGGGTGCCGACGTCGACGAGGGCGAGCGGATCGAGATCGTTCCATGGCCGTTAGAGCGCCTGCGGGAAGCACTGGACGCGTGCGAGGACTCGAAGTCGCTGATCGCGTTGCTCTGGCTTGCGGCGCGCTCAGGTGAAGACGCCGGCGGCAGGAGCGCCTGAGCCTCGCGCGAATACAGGGTTATGGCCACCCAGGCCGCGACAACCCGGTTCAGCGATCTCGTACTGGATTTTCTCGGTTATCTCGAGATCGAGCGCGGGCTATCGCGCAACACGCTCGAGGCCTACCGCACAGACCTCCAGCAGTTCGGGGCGTACCTCGAGCGGACGCGGCTCGATCCGCTGGCCATCGGCTCCGCGCAGCTGACCGCATTCGTCACGGAGCTGGCCCAGGGGGGAGCCGACCGCCCCGCTGCCGCGCCGGCGACGCTTCAGCGCAAGATCGCGTGCCTGCGGTCCTTCTACCGGCATCTGAGGCGCGAGCAGCTGCTCGACCACGATCCGGCGCTCGAGCTGCGGGCACCACGCTCACGCGCCAAGCTGCCCCAGGTCCTGACCCGCGACGAGGTCACCCGCCTCCTCTCCCAGCCGCCCGGCACTTCGCCCCGTGCGCTGCGCGACCGCGCCCTGCTCGAGACGATGTACGCCTGCGGGCTGCGGGCCTCCGAGACGGTGACGCTCGAGCTCTCCCAGCTCGACCTGAAGGCGGGCATCCTGCGCGCGCAGGGCAAGGGATCCAAGGAGCGGATCGTCCCCATCGGAGGCAAGGCGATCGCGGCGCTGCGCGCCTATCTCGAGCGAAGCCGCCCGCATCTGGTCGGCCTGCGCGACGAGCCTCGCGTGTTCGTCAACCAGCGCGGGAGCGGGCTCTCGCGTCAGGGGCTCTACAAGATCGTCCAGCGTTACGCCGCGTCCGCGGGGCTGGCCGACCGCATGAGCCCGCACACCCTGCGGCACACGTTCGCCACCCACTTGCTGGCCGGAGGGTGTGATCTGCGCTCGCTCCAGGAGATGCTCGGCCACGCCGACATCGCCACGACTCAGATCTACACGCACCTCTCTGCCGGACGGCTGCGCGACGTGTACTTCGGCGCGCATCCGAGGGCGCAGATCGCGCGACACGCTTAGGATCCTTCTGGTGGGGATCGCCCATTTCGAGGACGCGCGCTCACGCGAGTTCGAGATCGGTCATATCCGCGGCCGCTGGACTGATCTGGGACGGGCGGCCGGCTCAGTGGGCGTCGGCGTGCGGCGGATCCAGGTTCCGGTGGGAGGCTGGTCGACCCCGGCCCACGAGCACGGCGCCGAGGAGGAGATCTTCTATGTCATGGACGGCCGAGGGATCTCGTGGCAGGCGGGAAGCACGGCCGAGATCGGAGCGGGCGACTGCGTCGTCTATCTGGCTGGCGGCGGCGCGCACACGCTCCACGCCCTGGAAGACCTCGACGTACTCGCGTTCGGTCCGCGAATCCGCGCGGAGAACGTTGGCTTTCCCCGCTTGGGAATGTCCTTGGTCGACACACGGGCCGTCCAGTCGATCCCCGGGTCGGTGGACCGTGCGCCGCTCCAGTTCGTCCGCGAGGCGGAGATCGGGCCGCCCGAGCTGCCGGAACAGTCAGATGAGCGACCGCCCACGATCGTCAACGTCGCTTCGGTCGAGGCCGTCGAGTGGGCACGCGGGCGCGTGTCTACCCGGCGCCGGAATCTGGGCCAGGCCGCGCGTTCCCGGACCACGGGGCTCAAGCACCTGGCGGTGGCACCCGGAAAGTGGGCGAGTCCGCTGCACTGTCATTCGATCGAGGAAGAGCTGTTCGTGGTCCTCCAGGGAGCGGGTACGGTCGCGCTCGGCGAGGAGGAGATACCGGTGCGAGCCGGGAGCGTGGTCGCCCGGCCTCCGGGAACGGGAGTCGCGCACGCCTTCCGGGCCGACGACGACGGACTCACGCTCCTCGCCTATGGCACCCGTGAGGCGGGCGACATGTGCTTCTACCCGGCTTCGAACAAGATCTCGTTCCGCGGGCTCGGAGTGATCGCGCGGCTCGAGCGACTCGACTATTGGGACGGCGAGGACTAGCCAAGTCCAGCTCACGGGATCGCTCAGTGCCGCGCCCAGTCGTTCTTGCCTTGGCGATTGCGGCCGTGCTGGTGGGCGGCTGCGGCGACTCTCGCTCGCCGGCGCCGAGCCTGACCCATCCTGCCCTGCCACAGCGTTTTCGCACGCTCGACTTTCCGCGCCAGGGGCTGCGGATCGCTGTGCCGGCCGGTTGGACGCTGGCCCATCCTCACCGGCCGCTCGTGATGATCGCGGCCTCTGGAAACGCGATCGTGGCGCTCTGGCGCTACATCCGAAGAGTGATTCCCCCTCCGACCGACTCTGCCTCGCTGGACAGAGCCCGGCTTGCCCTGATCGTCGCAGCGCGCGCCAAGCAGCCGCACATGCGGCTGCTCGGCTCGCGCACGCTCGAGATAGACGGTCATCCCGCCGTCGTGCTGGAGGCGATTGAGCGGATCGCCGGGCTCGAGCGCCGGGTTCGCTCGTTTCACGTCTATGCCCCCCGGGAAGAAGTCGTCCTCGAGGAGTACGCGCCGGTCGGTGTGTTCCCGCTCGTCAGCCGTCGCGTGTTCATCCGGGTTCGCCATTCCCTGTCCGTCGGCACTCCCTGACTCGACGTGAGGCGGGCATTCGTCGTCGTCTTGGACGCCTGCGGGGTGGGTGCGCTACCCGACGCAGTCCGTTATGGCGACGCCGATGCGGACACGCTAGGGCATCTGGCCGAGGTCGAGGGCGGCTTGCGGCTGCCCGCCTTGGAGGCACTCGGTCTGGGTCGCATCGCCTCGCTGCGAGGGGTGGCACCGAGCCGAGACCCCGTCCTGCACGGCCGTCTGCACGCACTGGGCCCGGGAAAGGACTCGACGGCCGGCCACTGGGAGCTGATGGGCGTCGTGCTCGAGGCGCCGCTGCCTACCTACCCGGACGGGTTCCCGCCGGCGGTGCTCGAGCTGATCTCCTCGCTCTCCGGGCGCTCGGTGCTGTGTAACCGGCCATGCAACGGCGTGGAGGCGATCGAGAGGCACGGTGATGAGCATCTCGAGACCGCAGGCCTGATCGTGTACACGAGCCAGGACTCGGTGCTCCAGATCGCGGCCCATGTGGACATGGTTGCGCCGGAGGAGCTCTACGCGCTGTGTTCGCAGGTGAGGGCCGGCCTGCCCGCCCGGCATGCGGTCGGACGCGTGATCGCCCGGCCGTTCTTCGGGCGTTCCGGGGGATTCACGCGTACCGATGGCCGCCGCGACTTCTCGCTAGCTCCGCCCGGGAGAAGCTATCTGGAGGAGGTGCAGGCGGAGGGCGTCGAGGTCCACACGGTGGGCAAGGTGGGGCAGCTGTTCGCCGGGGCCGGGATCGACGTCGAGCACCCGGGCCCGACGAACGCCACGGCGATCGACGCCACGGAGGGATTGATCGAGAAACTCGACTCCGGGCTTGTCTTCACCAACCTGATCGAGACCGACCAGGTCTATGGCCACCGCCACGACGCGGCCGGGTTCCATCGCGCACTTCGGGAGATCGATGCCGCGGTCGCGCGCTGGCGCTCACTGGTCGGGCGCGAGGACCTGCTGATCCTCACCGCCGACCACGGATGCGACGTCACCTCAGCCGGCACCGACCACACGCGCGAAGCCGTCCCGCTGCTCGCGCAGTTCGAGAGCCATGGCTCGCGCCGTCACGACGGGCCGCTGGCCGACGTCGGCGCGAGCGTCCTCGAGTGGCTGTGTGGCGACCGGGCTCCCGCGCTCCCCGGTCACTCGTTTCTCTAGATTGGGAGCGATGCCCGAACTACCCGAGGTCGAGACGATCCGCCGCCAGCTCGCGCCGTGCCTGGAGGGCCGAACGATCCTGAGGGCGGAGATCCTCGATCCGCGCTGGACGCGCCCGGAGGCGCCCGATGCGGTCGAGGACGGGCTACGCGGGCGGAGGGTCGAGCAGGTGTCTCGCGCGGGCAAGTACCTGGTGTGGTCGCTGTCGGGTGAGCGGTACCTGCTGTCGCACCTACGGATGACCGGCGCGTTTCTCTTCGATCCGGCCTCCGAGCCGATCCACACCCGGGTGCGGCTGGAGCTGGAGGAGGGCCACCGGTTGCTCTACGTCGACCCTCGCCGTTTCGGAACCGGGCATCTGGTGGTGGGCACCGCCGCTCGTGACGCCTACCTCGCCGCACGCCTCGGCGCGGAGCCGCTCACGGAGGATTTCACCGCCGAGTACCTGCGCCGCATTGCCCATGGCCGGAAGGCCCCCATCAAGGCGTTTTTGCTCGATCAGCGGCGGATCGCGGGCGTCGGAAACATCTACGCAGACGAAGCTCTGTTCCGTGCCGGGGTCCATCCGCTGCGAGCGGCTGGCACGCTCAGGCGGGCAGACTGGATCCGGCTGCATGCCGGGATAGAGGAGGCGCTGCGCTCGGGGATCGATGCCAAGGGCGCGACGATCGACGACTTCCGCCACGTGGATGGCGCGATCGGATCGTTCCAGGACCGGTTCCTGGTACACCGGCGGGCGGGGCTGCCCTGCCTCCGATGCGGCGCTGCGGTGCGGAAGATCGTCGTCGGAGGCCGCGGTACATATGTGTGCGCGCGGTGTCAGCGCGCGCCGCGTGCGCGGCGGATCGGTAGGGCCGGCGAGCAAGAGAGCCCGGCGCAAGTTGGCCCGGACCGGGCTGGCGAGCAAGAGCGTCAGGCGGACGGCGGCCCGGCCCGCGCCGGCGTCAGGCAGCCAGCAGCTGCGTGAGCCGCCCTGCCCTGTCGGCGGCGAGCAGTTCGGTGAAGCCGCCGATCGGCTCGCCATCGATCAGGATCTGGGGGAAGGTGAACATCCCGGTGATCTGCGAGAGCTGGGCCCGCCCGTCCGGGTCGCGTGCCAGATTGATCTCCTCGTAGTCAATTCCGCGGCGCTCGAGCAGCGTCTTGGCGCTCGTGCAGAGCGAGCAGCGATCGGTCGTGTACAAGGTGACAGTCTTCATTGCTTCAGAAAGTATAGCGTGGAGATGCCGGATGACGCGGCTGGGGGAGTCGTTTCGGTAGGACCATCTTGCCCGGACCGCTGAAAACTGAAGCAATCGTGCTGCGCTCTATCCGCTACGGCGAGGCGGACCGGATCCTTCACCTGTACACGCCAGCACGTGGACGCCTGGGCGCGATCGCGAAGGGTGTGCGCCGTGCGCGCAGCCGCTTCGGGGCCCGGCTCGAGCCGTTCTTCCACGTGAACATGGTGCTGCACGAGAGCCGTGGAGAGCTTCATACGGTGACCGGCGTGGACACAATCGCGAGCCATCCGTTGTTGCGCGAGCATGCTGCGACGCTCGACGCCGCGGCCCGCGCCTGCGATGCCGTGGCTAGGCTGTTTGAGTCGAGCGAGCCTCATCCGGAGGTCTTCACACTGCTGGCCAACCAGCTCGCGCTGCTAAACGCCGACGCCGCCAGCGCTACCGCGGCCAACGGGCTCGCGTTCCGCCTCAAGCTGCTGTTGGCGGCGGGAATCCTGCCCCAGCTTGCGACTTGCGCGGGGTGTGGCGAGACCGAGCACCTGCGTGGCTTCTCGGCCGCCGCCGGAGGCGTGGTGTGCGCCTCCTGCGAGGCGGCGGCATTCCCGCTCGGCGAGGAGGGCTACCAGTTCCTGGTCAAGGCGCTGGGAAAGCCTCTGGCCGAGGCGCCCACCGCGTCTGAGCTGGCGCTTCGCCAGGCCGAGCGGGCAATCGGCGAGACCGCCGAGCATCACGCACACGTGCGACTGCGGCCGCTTCTGGGCGCGATCTGAATCGTTCCTTCGAAACAACTGGCAGCCCGGTCGGACCGGCGTGGCGGGCCATCGGGCGTCTGCCGCTCTGACCTGGGCCGCTGTCAGAATCGGTTATGTGAACGAGCAGCTCGTCAGCCTTGGCCACACGCATCCTTCCGGCGAGGTGTCGGCGGGCTTCGCCGCCCGCGTCATCGAGCGTGAGGCACGAGAGCTCTCGCCGCTGGCCACCCGCTCCTATCCGGCCGATCGCGCCCAGCCCGAACCCGACTGCGGTCTTCGCACTCCCTTTCAGCGCGACCGCGATCGGATCGTGCACAGCAAAGCTTTCCGCCGGCTCAAGCACAAGACGCAGGTGTTCGTCGCGCCGAGCGGCGATCACTACCGGACACGTCTGACGCACACACTCGAGGTGACACAGGTGTCGCGGACCGTGGCTCGCGCACTGCGTCTCAACGAGGACCTCGTCGAAGCAATCGGGCTGGGACACGACCTGGGGCATCCGCCGTTCGGCCACATTGGCGAGGAGGCGCTGGATCGCTGTCTGTCCCGACGGTTTGGCTCGGGTTTCATGCACCACGAGCAGTCGCTGCGGGTCGTCGAGGCGCTCGAGCGCGACGGCGCCGGACTCAACTTGACAGCTCCCGTCCGTGACGGGATCGTCCACCACTCGGGGCGAGCCCCCCAGCCAGCGACCTTGGAGGGGAAGATCGTGCGCCTCGTAGACCGGATCGCCTACATCAATCACGACATCGACGACGCCCTGCGCGCTGGGGTGCTGACGCCGAACGACCTTCCGGGCCGGCCGCTCGAGATCCTGGGGGACACGGGACCCCACCGGATCGACGCGCTCGTCCACGACTTGGTCGAGACATCGGATCGAGCGAGCGACATCGTCCAGGGAGACGAGGTGGGAGGCGCGATGGACGAGCTGCGCACCTTCATGTTCGAGCGCGTCTATCTGGGTCCGGAGGCGACGCGTGAGCACGCCAAGATCCACCTCGTTGTCTGTGCCCTGTTTGACCACTACTGCGATCGTCCGCAGGAGATTCCCGACTCGATCCCGCCTGGCGACCCGCCACGCCGCGTCACCGACTACATCGCCGGGATGACCGACCGCTTCTGCATCAGGGCATTCGAGTCGCTTAGCGTGCCTGTGGCGTCCGCGCCGTGACGCGCTACACGGCGGACTCGCGCGATCGGGTTCGCGAAGCGGTTGACATGATCGCGCTGGTATCGGCTCGCACCGAGCTTCGCAGGGCGGGTGTTGACAGCTACTTCGGGCTCTGCCCGTTCCACCAAGAGCGCACACCGTCGTTCCATGTGCGGCCCGACGAGAAGCACTACCACTGCTTCGGCTGTCAGGCATCGGGCGATCCATTCGATTTCGTGATGCAGACCGAGGGGCTCGACTTCAAGGAGGCGCTCGAGTCGCTGGCCGCGCGCTTTGGGGTAACGCTGCAGACGGAGGCGGAGGATCCGGGCGCCGCGTCACGGCGGGAGCGCCGCGAGCGGCTCCACGGGCTGCTCGCACGGGCGGCGGCGTACTACGCGCGTTACCTGTGGGACTCGACCGAGGCAGCCGGCGCCCGAGAATATTTGCTCGCGCGGGGTCTCGAGGCAGAGACGCTGCGTGCTTTCGGCGTCGGGTATGCGCCGAGCGCGTGGGACCGGATCATGCTCGCGTCTCGCAGCGCGGGGTACAGCGAGGAGGAGCTGCTGGCGGTCAGCCTCGCGCAACGCTCGCAGACCAGCCCCGGCCGGACCTACGATCGCTTCCGCGAGCGGATCATGTTCCCCACCGCGGACGGCCGGGGGAGAGTGATCGGCTTTGGGGCGCGCGCGATGCGCGAGAACCAGCTCCCGAAGTACCTCAACAGCTCAGATGGCGAGCTCTACCACAAGCGCGGCGTGCTGTACGGCATCGACAAGGCGCGCGCCCCCGCGTCCAGGGCGGCCCGAATCGTCCTCGTCGAGGGATACACCGATGTGCTCGCGGTACACCAGGCGGGACTGGCCAACTGCGTAGGCATCATGGGGACCTCGTTCACCGAAGAGCAGGCGACCGAGCTCGAACGGGTGGTGGGGCGAGCCGGGGTGCTCGAGCTCTGCCTGGACGCCGACAGTGCCGGACAGCAGGCGATGATCCGGGCAGCCCAGATCGCATCCGGGCGCGGCTTGGAGCTGCGGGTCGTCGCGATGCCGGAGGGACAGGATCCCGCCCAGTTGATCCAGGCAGATGGAGCAGGCGCGCTGCGCGAACGGATCAAGGCATCGGTTCCGTTCGTCGAGTTCCACGTCAATCGCATTCTCGAGCATGCGGATACCGCCAGTGCGGAGGGGCGGGACAGGGCGATCGCACAGCTCATTCCGGCGCTCGACCTCCCGGCAACCACGGGAGTGCTCCGCGAGGAGATCATCCAGCGCATTTCCAACCGGCTTGGGCTCTCCGAGGGACGTCTATCGGAGCTGATCAAGGCGGCCAACGCGGCCCATCGCGGCGAGCGACGGCCGGCGGCTCAGCCGACCGAGACGCTCGATCCCGCGATCCGGAGCGAGCGTGCCTTCCTCGTCCTGTGCATCGCCCTCCCTGAGGCGGGACGCATGGCGTTGTCCGCGATCGATCCCAACGTGCATCTGACGAGCGATCGCCTCCGCCGCGCCGCGAGGCATCTCGCCGGGCAGACCGAGATGCCGCTGGCCGGCTTGCCAGACGACGAGGAGCTCGCGCACGTTATGGCGGACCTCGTCTCCCGCGCCGGACGCGTCCGCGAAGTCACCTCCGAGCAGCTCGAGCAGCAGCGGCTGCTCCTCGAGCGTGCACGACTCGAGCGGGCGATCCGCCGGGCCAGGCAGGAGGGGGGACCGGGCATCGGCGACCTGGCCCGTGAGCGCGAGCACGTACTGGGCGAAATCAAGGCAATCGACGCCAGGATGGAGAGGGCGGTGTAAGCCTGGAGCGAGCCGGCTCCCGCTAGAGTCCTCTCGCAATCCGCTCCCTCGTCCCATTCAGTCAGTGGGCTGTTGCACCATATCCGGGGTAGCTCAATCGGCAGAGCGTTCGGCTGTTAACCGAAAAGTTGTGGGTTCGAGTCCCACCCCCGGAGCTCCGACGGTTCGTTCGAGGCCGACTGGAGACCTGAACATGAAGCTGTACGTCTGTTATGGCACGTGGAAGCCTGCTCCCCGCCCGGGCGGGCATCCCTGCGGCATCGCTTATCACTCGCTGAAGGACGCCGGATATGACCCGGAGGTCAAACGTGCCCAAGGTCTCGGGCTACTTCCCGGCTTGCTCCAGACCCCGGGACGGCGCGAGGTCAAGCGGCTGACCGGCAACTACTGGGTGCCGGTGCTCGTGGCCGATGATGGCTCGGTGATCCAGGGCTCGCGCGAGATCGCAGAGTGGGCCAAGGAGCATCCGGCCTCAGCCGCCGGCGCGCCCGCCGCCTCAAGCTGACGGTGGCGCGCGCGGCAACTATCAGCGAGCTCGAGGACTGGGAGCAGAGCGGCGCCATGTGGCGCCCGCTCGAGCTGTCGGCCAGCCGCGCGGTCGTGGAGCTGTGCACGTGCTACGGCGAGCGGGTGGACGTCGTCGAGAGCAACGATCCAGAGCTCATCGAGTTCGTGCGGGCGCACCGCGACCACTGAGCGACGCCGTCCGCGTCGCAAGTTCCTCCACCAGCTTCGCCGCCGTCTTCGCGCCGTCGCGCTCTTGGGCCCAGTCCGCCAGTGCCCGCGCCCCCTGGTGCAGTGACGGAGCATCGAGCGCCCGCCTCACCGCCAGCCGAAGCGTCAGTGGGCTGAGCAGCCGCCACGGCAGCCGCACGCCCACCCCGGCCCAGTCGGCTCGCGCCGCGTTCTCGGCCATGTCCCCCACGTGGGGGACCGCCACCACAGGAGATCCGCAGGCCAGGGCCCGCACCATCGTGCCGTGACCTGCGTGGCACACGACCACCGCCGCACCCCGCATCGAGCGCGAATAGGACACCCATTCGACCAGGCGGGCATTGGGCGGAACCGAGACCGGACCCGGGAGTGGTTTGCGGTTCCACGTCGCCAACACCCTGACCGGCTCCGAGGCCAAGCCATCGAGCGCCGCGCGTAGCAGCCGGTGCTTGGGATCCTGTGCCGTCGAGGGCGCGACCAGTACGAGCGGCGCGTCGCCCGGCGGCGGCTCGACGTCGTGGAAGGCGGGCTCCCACAGCAACGGGCCGACGACGTGTACCGACGCCGGCCAGGCACGCGGATATTCGAGCTGGGGAAACGTGGCCACGATGCACAGCTGCTCGCTCAGCCCGCCGTGGAGCCGCGCCACCGGCGGAAGCCCGAGCTTTGCCCGGGCGGCATTGAGCTGCGAGCGCCCCTGCCGGAGGCCCGCCGCGACTGGCAACTCGAGACCTCGCCAGGCAAGCCGACCCAGAGCCGTTCTCGGCAGCCGCGCGCCGAACGCGTAGGGCGGAAATCCGGGGGCTCCCACCGGGTAGATGTGGGGAACGAGTGTCGCGGTCGGCACTCGCTCGAGCTCGGCGGCCAGCGCCGGGGCGAGCGTCAGGATGTCGTGGACGACGACATCGGGCTTGGCCTCGGCGACAGCCTCGCGCGTCTCGCGCGTTGCGCGGACGACCGCCTCGTAGGGCGTCAGCGGCTGCTCACGGGTGGGGAAGACGGGGTACTCCGGCGCGGCAACGAACCGCATCCCGGCCTCCTCGACATGCGGGCGCCACCGCGCCCACGTCTCGAGCACGACCTCGTGTCCCCGCTCGACCAGCTTGGATCCCAAGGCCAGCATCGGGAAGGCATGGCCCGCGTCGCCGAACGCGCCTAGGAAGAAGCGGCTAGGCGTCAACCGCCAGCCAGCTCGGCGACCAGGCGCAGCTGCTCGACTCGATCATCCGCGCTGAAGGCCATCGGCGTGATCATCAGCGTCCCTACGCCCGCATCGCGAAACGCAGCGATCCTCTCCCGAACCGCCTCCCGCGGTCCACACAGGGAAACCTGGTCGATCAGCTCAGGTGGGATCGCCGCAGCGGCCTCGTCCTTCTTGCCCGCCAGGTAGAGGTCCTGGATCTCCTTGGCCTGCGCCTCGTAGCCGTAGCGCTGGATGAGCCGGTTGTAGAAGTTTTGCTCCCGCGAGCCCATCCCACCCACGTACAACGCCAGGAAGGGCCGCATGAGATCCCGCGCCGTCTCGAGATCGTCTGAGACGTATGCGTTGACCGTGGGAGCGATGTCGAAGCCATCGAGCGATCGCCCCGTGCGTGCCGCGCCCTCGTCGAGCAGGGACTGGAACTCCGCAACGTGCTCGGGGGAGAACAGCGTCGGGATCCACCCATCCGCTATCTCGCCGGCCAGCTGTGTGTTCTTCGGTCCGATCGCCGCGAGGTAGATCGGGATGCGGTCCTGCACGGCGGAAATCATCAGCTTGAGCGGCTTGCCGGGCCCGTCGGGCAGTGGAAGCTCGAGCGTCTCGCCGTGGTACTCCACACGGTCACGGGCAAGCGCCATCCGCACCACCGCGACGTACTCGCGTGTGCGCTGGAGCTGTCGCCCGAAGCGCTGTCCGTGCCAGCCTTCCGCGACCTGTGGGCCCGATGCTCCGATCCCCAGCAGCATTCGCCCGCCGGATAGCTGGTCGATCGTTGCGGCAGTCATCGCGGTCATTGCCGGGCTGCGTCCCGGGATCTGGAAGATCGCCGAGCCGAGCTTGATCTGGCTCGTTCCGGCCGCCAGCCAGGCGAGAACCGTCGCCGCGTCCGAGCCGTACGCCTCGGCCGACCAAATCGAGTCGAAGCCGAGCCGCTCGGCCTCCTGGACGACCCGGAGCTGGTCGTCGGGTCCCATTCCCAGACCCCAGTAGCCGATGTGTACGCCGAGCTTCATCTGCAAGTTTCCTTTCGTGCCAAGGAGTCCGCTTGAGGGCCCCGACGAGCGTCACTACAGTCGGCGGCCACCCCTGGCGAGCGGTCGTGCTCGCGAGGCGTGCAAACCCTATGCCAACCAAGCGTCGAGCGACGATCGAGAACCTGCGGCTGGCGATCGACTGCCTGCCTCGATCCACGCGGATCGCGATGCTCGAAGGCATCCGCGCCAACGAGATCGTCGTCGGCGCCTACAGCCACGGGGGCGGCATCTGCCCGATGCTGGCTGCCCACCGCGCCGGGGGACGCACGAACCTGATCTCGTTTGCGCGTGCCTGGGACCGCTTCGCGTTCGGCGGCGCGCGGCGCACCAGGCCCCGGCCGGCCACCGAACGGGAACTCACCGTTCTGGCCACTCATCTCGAAGCAAGTCTGCTGGCCGAGGAGATCCCGGACTCGGTTCTTGGCGCGGCGATTGCCTCCCACCGCGATCTGCTGCGTCGCCGCGATGAGTCCGTGAGGGTACGCCCCGGCGAGCCCGACCGCACCCGAGAGCTCAGCAGACAGCCGGGCTGGCGTTGGATGCGGATCGTTCGCCGCTACGACGAGTACGAGCGCGCGCTCGAATGGGTGCATGCCGCGCAGGAGACGGACGAGCGACAGGCCGCCCCCGAGCTCGTCGGCTGAGCACAGGCGCCCCCGAGCTCGCCGGCTGAGCCACCATCGATACTGGCGGCCGTGAGCACGACAGCCACGGCCAAACCGCGTGAACGGCGGACCTCGTCGGTCGAGCTGTTGTGGGACCTCGTGTTCGTGTTCGCGATAACCCAGGTCACCACCCTCCTATCCCGACATCTCACCTGGACCGGCTTCGGACACGCAATCCTCGTCCTGGCGCTCGTGTGGTGGGCATGGTCGGCTTTCGTCTGGGCAGCCAACGCGCAGTCGGAGGACTCGCGGGTGCTGCGGCTCGTCCTGCTCGTCTCGGCGGGTTTCATCTTCATCACCGGCCTTGCGCTGCCGGAAGCGTTCGGGTCGACGGGGCCGCTGTTCGCCGCGACCTACGCCGTCGTGCGTCTGCTTCACCTGGCGCTCTACGCCGACGCCTCCCGTCGGGGTCAAGCCGCCTGGTCATCGATCATGGGCTTCGCGGTCACCGTGGGGATCGGGATGGCCCTGCTGATCGTCGGCTCGCTGTTCGGTGGCTCGACGCGGGTCGTCCTATGGGCCGTGGCTGCGCTGATCGACTACGCCGGACCAGCCTGGCTGACTCGGAATCGGCTGCGTGGACTTCAGCGGGTCGCGATCGCCCATTTCGCCGAGCGCTACAGCCTGTTCGTGATCATCTGCCTAGGTGAGTCGATCGTCGCCATTGGAGTGGGCGCGGCCAGCAGTCACAGGCATCTGAGCGCGCAGCTGGTAGCTGTCGTATCGCTCGGCCTCTTGGCCACGATCGCGATGTGGTGGACGTATTTCGACCGTTTGGCCGAGATAGCCGAACGACGCCTTCGAGAGCACCGCGATCCCGTGCTGACGGCAGCCGACTCCTACAGCTACCTGCACCTCTTGATCGTGGCCGGAATCATCACGTTTGCCGCTGGTGTGCGGTTGCTCGTGCGAACGACGTCGGCGGCTCCACACGCGCCCGTACGGCTCGCGCTGTGCGGGGGCGTCGCGCTCTATCTGGCCGGAAACGTTCTGTTCGCGCTGAGGATCGCCGGATCTGTGCGCTGGGCGCAGGCAGCGGCGGCAGCCACCCTGCTGATCCTCTACGCAGTCGGAGCGGGGATCGCGGCCTGGCCGTTGGCCGCGGCGATCGCTTCACTTCTCGTTCTCCTGGGCGCTGCCGAGACAGCGGGCCTGAAGAGCTTCAGCGAAACGGGGACATGAGCTCGCGCCCGCCAGTCTCGGTGATCGTGCCCTTTGCCGGCTCGGAGGCTGAGCTCGATCGCCTGAGGAAGCGACTAGAGGCGATCGCGCATCGCGCCGAAGACGAGATCATCGTCTCAGACAACCGCGGCCACCCCCTGCCCACCCCGGCTTACGCGCGCAACCGGGGCGCTGCCGAGGCGACCGGAGAGTGGCTGCTCTTCCTCGACGCCGACACGATCCCTACGCCTGGCATCCTCGACGCCTACTTCGAGCTACCTCCGCGCGAGCGCACTGCGATTCTGGCTGGCGCGATCGAGGATGACCCACCTCCTGGCGCGGGGCTCGTCGCTCGTCACGCCGCAGCCCGCGGTCACCTCAGCCACACCCAGACCCTTAACCGGTCCGGGACGCCATACGCGCAGACGGCGAACTGCGCTTTGCGTCGGAGCGCGTTCGCGTCAGTCGGCGGGTTTGAAGAAACGGCACGGGCAGGGGAGGACGCGGACCTCTGCTTCCGGCTGGCTCAGAACGGATGGAAGCTCGAGGAACGTCCCCGGGCCATAGCCGGCCATCGTCCGCGTGACACGCTCAGGGGGTGGCTCGGACAGCTCGTGGTTCACGGTGCCGGAGCTGCCTGGCTCGAGCGCCGGTGGCCCGGCGAGTTCCCGCGTGCTGGCGTCCGTGCGTTCCTCGCCCGGCTCGGGCGGCACGGACTCGACGCGGGGCGGGCTGTTGCCCGGGCGGATCTTCAGCGGGCGGCCTTCTTCGTGCTCGATCTCGTTGGAGCGTGCGCGTTCGAGCTCGGGCGGCTGTTCCCAAACGAGCGCAAGCCACGTGTGACGCAAGGGGCGGCCGGGAAACAAGCTGACAGGATGACCAGATGACGACTCAGAGCCCCGTGGAGCTCCGCGGCGCGATCGAGGCACGCTTCGAGGAGGTGCTGACGCCCGACGCACTCGACTTTCTCACCGAGCTAGAGCGCGAGTTCGGCCAACGACGCCGGGAGCTTCTCGAGTCGCGTGTCGAACGCCGCGAGCGTCTGCGAGCAGGCGGATCGCTCGACTTTCTCCCCGAGACCCGCGAGGTGCGTGACTCGAGCTGGACCGTGTCGCCCGCGCCGCCCGATCTCCGGCAACGCTGGGTCGAGATCACCGGGCCGACCGACCGCAAGATGATGATCAACGCGCTCAACTCGGGCGCCGACGGGTTCATGGCTGATTTCGAGGATGCCAATGCCCCCACCTGGCGCAACATGATCTCGGGCCACGTCAACCTCCGTGACGCGGTCGGCGGCACGATCACCTACGACGGCTCGGACGGCCGGCACTACGAGCTGGGCGCCGACCTGGCCACGCTGCTGGTCAGGCCCCGGGGGTGGCATCTGCCCGAGCGCCATCTGCTCGTCGACTCGCATCCGATCACCGCCGCCCTGTTCGACTTCGGGCTCTATTTCTTTCACTGCGGCAGACCGCTGCTGGAGGCGGGCTCGGCTCCGTACTTCTACCTACCGAAGATCGAGTCCCACCTCGAGGCCCGCCTCTGGAACGACATCTTCTGTCTTGCCCAAGACGTGGCCGGAATCCCCCGCGGCACGATCAAGGCGACTGTGCTGATCGAGACGCTCCCAGCGGCGTTCGAGATGGAGGAGATTCTCTTCGAGCTGCGCGAGCACTCCGCCGGACTGAACGCCGGACGCTGGGATTACATCTTCTCCGCCATCAAATGCTTCGCCGATCGTCCCGAGATGGTGCTTCCCGATCGCGCCGACGTCACGATGACAGTTCCGTTCATGCGCTCATACACCGAGTTGCTGGCGGCGACCTGCCATCGCCGTGGAGCCCACGCGATGGGCGGCATGGCCGCGCTGATCCCTTCGCGTAGCGATCCGGAAGGCAGCGAGCGCGCGCTCGAGGGGATCAGGGCTGACAAAGAACGGGAGGTCGGACAGGGCTATGACGGGACCTGGGTGGCCCACCCCGACCTCGTGCCCGTTGCCCGCGAGGTCTTCGAGCGAGGTCTTGGTGGCAAGGCCAATCAGCTCGAGCGCCGGCGGGAGGACGTTCACGTATCTGCAACGGAGCTCCAGGACCTGGGGGCGACACCAGGTGCGATCACCGAAACGGGCCTGCGCACGAACGTCAACGTCGGCTTCCAGTACCTCTCCTTCTGGCTGACTGGTCGTGGGGCGGCAGCGATCAACTCGCTGATGGAGGACGCGGCGACGGCCGAGATCTCGCGCACCCAGATCTGGCAGTGGGTTCACCACGGCGCCCGGCTCGATGACGGAAGGGTGATCACCGCTGAGTTGGTGAGGGACGTTCTCGAGGAGGAAACCGCCGAGATCAGGAAGGAGGTCGGCGAGGACACCTGGCAAGCGGGTCGCCCGGCCGAGACGCGCGAGATCTTCGACCGCGTCGCCCTCTCACCGGAGCTGACCGAGTTCCTCACCCTCGTCGCGTACGACTACCTGTGATCGGCGAGCACAACCTGGCTGCGCTCGCCGAGCGCTCCTTCGAGCGCAAGGGCGACTACGAGTCGGTCCTCTTTGAGGGCACCTGGCACCGGACCGGGGAGCTGTTCGACCGTGGCAGGCGGATCGCGGCCGGGTTGACCGATCTTGGTGTCGGGCCGGGGGAGCGGGTCGTTGTGACGATGGCCAACTCCCCTGAGGTGGGCGTCGTCTACAACGCCCTCTGGCGGGCTGGTGCGGTCGTGACACCCGCGAGCTTTCTCCTCTCCGGCGAAGAGCTGCGGCACGTGATCTCCAATTCCGAGGCGGCCGGCGTGATAACCACCGCCGAGTTCGCCGACAAGGCGCGCCAGGCGGCAGCCGACCTGCCGCACGTGAGGTCGCTGATAACCAGCGGAGCGGCCGAAGGATTCGTACCCCTGTCGGATCTCGCGCAGGCCGATCCCCGCCCGATCGTTCCGCGGGCCGACGACGAGCTCGCGGCCCTTCTCTACACGGGGGGAACCACCGGTCGCGCCAAGGGCGTGATGCTGACGCACGCCAATCTGAACTACACCGGTAGGGCCGGTCAGCAGGCGGCCTACGTGCCTGGGATCAACCGCGCGATCCTCTCGCTCCCGCTGTCCCACTCCTATGGGCTGCTCGTGACGATCACCGCGATGCACTCCCCCGAGCGGGGGGTCGTGGTGCTTCTGAAATGGTTCGAGCCAGACCGGTTCCTCGCGCTGATCGAGGAACACCACCTCCAGCAGAGCGCCGTCGTACCGACGATGCTCCAGATCCTGCTTTCCCAGCCACTCGAGTCTTATGACCTCAGCTCGCTCCGCTACCTGACCTCAGGCGGGGCGCCGCTGGCCCCGGATGTCGCCGCGCAGTTCATGCGCCGGGTGCCATCGGTATCGATCAGGCAGGGCTACGGCCTGACCGAGACCGCGGCGCTCATCGCGAGCAATCCTGTGGGCCGGGAGAAGCCCGGCTCGGTCGGGCTTCCGGTCCCGGGCACCGACGTCAGGATCCTCGACGAGGAAGACCAGGAGCTGCCCGTCGGAGAAATCGGTGAGATCTGCTGCCGCTCGCCCGCGGTCATGCAGGGCTACTGGCGCTCGACCCACGCGACCAATGAGGCCGTTCGCGAGGGCTGGCTTCACACGGGCGACGTGGGCTACCTGGACGAAGAGGGCTACGTGTTCATCGTCGACCGCAAGAAGGACCTGATCATCCGCGGCGGCTTCAACGTCTATCCGCGTGATGTCGAGGACATGCTGCTCGAGCACCCGGCGATCGAAGCCGCCGGGGTCGTGGGACGCGCCGATGAGCGCCACGGCGAGGAGGTTGTGGCATTCGTCGCCCTGCGCCCCGGCGCCGAAGCGGACCCCGCGGAGCTCGTTCAGTGGGCACGCCAGCGGATCGGCGGCTACAAGTACCCCCGCGAGATCAACGTCATCGACGCCGTTCCGATGACCGCCGTTGGCAAAGTCGACCGCAAGGCGCTGCGCGCCAGCCTCGGGGTGCTTGCCGGCGGGCGCGCAACGAGCTAGGAATTACCGAGCGCCAGCCTAGTAGGGATCCGCACGAGGGCGTAGAATTGACTTAGCGGGAGGGGCGACCCGAATTCAAGGAGGAACGATGAACCAGAGCAGGCAATCGGGGCACAGGGCGGACATGCTGATCATCATGTCCTGCATGCCGGTAGTGATCGTCGTCGGCGCAGTCCTGATCATCGCCGGCGGGTTTAACCCGGGCTTCGCCGTCCCGGCGATCGTCGTCGGCCTGATGGTCGGCATGTTGACGTACGTCACGATGCGCGACCGTGACAAGAACTACCCAGGAGCCGCCGGAGTCTGAATCACGCGAAAGCTAGGACGCGGCCGTGTGAGCGCGGCTGCGCGGGCGCTAGCGGGGGTGCAGCTGGACGATCGGGATCGAACGTCCAGCGCTCCCGGCCCACGCGCGGTACTGCGCAAACGGCGGGAAGACCCTGTCGGCGAGAGCCCAAAGCCGCTCGCGCTCCCGGGCGTCTTCCACGATCTGCGCGCGGAACGGCCGACCCGCAAAGACGACATCGGGGTGCTTGCGCAAGTTGTGGTACCAGGCCGGGTGTACAGGCCATCCGCGCTTTGACGCGATGATCGTGACGCGGTCGCCGTCGTGGAAGTACAGCGTCGCGGTGCGGCGCATCTTCCCGGTTCTCGCTCCTTGTGTCTCGAGGAGAGCCGAAGCAATCGGACCCGTTGACACCAGCCGTCCGCGCGTCAGCCTGAGCAGATAGGGGTCGAGCCTCCAGGCGACCTGTTCGGAGAGCCAGATGCCGAGCCTCGTCGTCGAGAACCGGCAGATGGCGTAATACAGCCGCGTGCGTCGTTCGTGCGGGTCGACATGCCGCAGAGGCGGATTCCTCACCGTGGCGGGAGAGTCTCACAATGGCCGGCCGTCTAGGATCGGGCCACAGCTCGCCGAGAGCGACGAGAAAGGACTATGAGATGAGATACCGCAAGCTCGGCTCCTCTGACCTAGAGGTCTCCGAGATCTCGTTGGGCTCCTGGCTGACATTTGCGGGGGGCGTGGCGTTCGACCAGACCCGGGCCTGCACCGAGGCGGCGTTCGAAGTCGGCATCAATTTCTTTGACACCGCCAACGTCTACGGCCGGGGCGCCGCCGAGTCGGCGTGGGGCGAGATCCTGGGCAGCCGACCGCGCGACTCCTACATCCTCGCAACCAAGGTGTGGGGCCCAATGTCCGACGACCCGGCGGACCGCGGCTTGTCCGCTCCGCAGATCGCCAAGCAGATCGATGCCTCGCTCGAGCGGCTACAGACCGACTACGTCGATCTCTACCAAGCGCATCGCTTCGATCCCGACGTTCCGATCGAGGACACGATCGAAGCGCTGCAACGTGTGGTGGCCGAAGGGAAGGCTCGCTACCTGGGCTTTAGCGAATGGACACCCGAGCAGATCGAGGCGGCAATCGAGATTGCCGGATCGGACTTGTTCGTTTCCTCGCAGCCGCAGTACTCGATGCTATGGCGGGCTCCCGAGGCCGAGGTGTTCCCACTGTGCGAGGCCAACGGGATCTCGCAGATCGTGTGGTCACCGCTGGCTCAAGGGTTGCTGACGGGCAGGTACCGCCCGGGCGAGCCGCCACCGCCGGACTCACGGGCGGCGAGCAGCGAGATGGGCAGCTTCATGGGCCCGCTGATGAGCGATGCGGTCCTCGAGGCGGTCGACCGTCTGCGGCCGATCGCCGATGGAGCCGGCTTGTCGATGACCGAGATGGCGCTCGCGTGGGTCCTGCGGCGCCCCGAGCTCGCATCCGCGATCGTCGGAGCCTCGCGTCCTGAGCAGGTTCATGCCAACGCCAAGGCGTCAGGCATCGAGCTATCGCCGGACACGCTCGAGGCAATCGAGGAGGCGCTCGACGAGGTGGCGGTCAAGCAGCCGACGCTGGCACCACTGGCGCAGCCCGGCGTGATGCACCGGTGAGGAAGTAGCGGAACGGTGTCCGCCGAGGAGGTCGACGAGTATCTGCGGGGGCTCGATGAACCCAAGCGCACGACGCTCGAGGCGCTCCGTCGCATGATCCTCGAAATCGTTCCTGATGCCGAACAGGTGATCTCATACCGCGTGCCCGCGTTTCGCCTGGGCGGCAAGACGTTCGCCGGCTTTGCCGCTTTCAAGGATCACCTCAGTTATCTGCCTTTCAGTGGCTCGGTCTTAGGGCAGCTTGGCGAGGAGCTTGCCGGCTACCAGATGACGAAGAGCGCGCTGCATTTCGCGGTCGATCATCCGCTGCCCAGGGATCTCGTCGAGAAGCTGATTGCCGTCCGCCGCGCTGAGCTTGGCGGGCCGTCCCTCGCCCCTTGACCAGAGATGCAGTTCGATCCCGGACGTAGCACCTAGGCGGCGCGCGGGCGCCGCCACCAAGCCGGACGGGCGTAGGTCGCAATCGACCTGATCGCCGAGTCCGGCGAACAAGGGTGGACAGCGCCGGGTTGGTGCAACCGTGTCAACGTCAGCCGGGCACCTCTGAATCGTACGCCAGCCCGCCGCTGGTGTCACCCCGTGCGCGTCGTGAGTCGCCTACCGCGAGCGGCGAGCGCGAGGTAGCTCATCAAGGCGACAACCGCGATCGATTCCGCGACGATTGCCGCCACGATCGCGGGACGAAAGCCGGAGTCGGTGAACCCGAAGTTCAGGACAAACAGCGTGCCGATGGTGGGCACTGTCGAGAACTGCGGAGCGCATTGAGCGACACGGATCCAACGCGCGGCGGCTTGTCATGGCCCTGCCAGGACTCGAACCTGGGCACTACGGATTATGAGTCCGCTGCTCTACCAGCTGAGCTACAGGGCCTTGCGCCGCGCGACGCTAGCACCGCCGCAGATGCGCCTGGGCGGGCGCGGAGACAGGGCGTCAGATAGGCTCCCAGGCGGGATGCTGGTCGTCGCTTCACCCGCGTTCGGGCAGACGCTTGCCCTCCTCATCACGTTTCTCGGCATCGGCGTGCTCGCCAACGTGTTGATCCTCTACATCGTCGCCCAGGTTTTCGCCGAGCACAAGCAGAACCAGGAGCGCGAGCCCGGCGCGCGCTGAAAAGCGCCGCTGAGAGCCGCGCCCGGCGGCCTCCTAACAGCTAGCTCACAGGCTCCGCTGAAGGAACGCCGCCAGCAGGCGTCGAATCAGTCGCCTGCCGATGAAGCAATCCGTCAGCTCTCGCTCGCCTGCGCCCCGCCGCTCCACCTTCGCCGACGCGCCAGGCGCTTTCCTCCTATATCCGGTCACGGTTCGAGGACTTCTCGCGCTCCCAGAAGGACGTGGCCCAGTACATCGTCGACCACTTAGACGAGGCGGCTTTTCAGACCGCCGAGGAGCTGGCGAAGCGGGCCTCGACATCCTCCAGCACTGTCGTTCGCTTCTCCCAGGCGCTCGGCTTCGAGGGCTTCCCCGAGCTCCAGCACGCAGCTCGAGAGGAGTACAGGCGGCGCGCGCCTGTCTCCGGGGCCGAGCTTGCCGCAGCTCCGCTCTTCTCCCTGGACCAGACGGAGTTCGAGGCGGCGCTGGCCGCCGACCACGTGAACGTCGAGGACACGGCACACAAACTGTCGCGCTCGAGCGTCGAGGCCGCGATCGATGCGATCGTCTCGGCCGAGAAGGTCGTGATCGCCGGAACCGACCAGATGGCCTTCTTCGCCAGCTACCTGCGCCATCTCTTGATGCTGCTCGACCTGCGGGCTGAGCTCGTCGCCAGCCCGTCCCAGGAGGCTTTGGGGAGGCTCAGCCGGATCGACGAGAAGACGCTCGTCATCGGGCTCACCGCGGGGCGTCCGCATCCTCTTATCACGCGGACGATGAAGCTCGCCCGCCACCGCAAGGCCCCGACACTTGCGATCACCGACGCCACGCTGTCCGAGGTTGCACGGTTGGCACGAGTCCGCCTCTACTACTCGTCCAACACCCCCGCGTTCGTCCGCTCGCATACCGCCCTCCTGTCGCTGATCCAGGCGCTCGCCTACGGCGTCTACTCGCGTGACGCCCAGCAGTACGACGTCCGTATCAAGGCTTTTCGGCTGAAGTAGCACGGACCCGGCGTGGCGCTCCGCCACAACGACCTCTGCTTCGGATGCGGGCGCACGAACCTATTCGGGCTCCTGGCCGAGATCGAAGGGGAGGCGTCCGGAGCAGTCAGCGGGCGCTGCTTCATCAAGCAGGACCACCAGGGGCCCCGCGCTGCCCGCGCCCACCCCGGCGTCGTGGCCGCGGCGCTCATCGAGGCGATGGTGCTCTGCGCCGGACCCGACACCGTCCCCGCGCGTCTGGAGGTCAGCTTCCAAGCGGACGCGCCGGTCGGGACCTTCCTCGAGCTCGAGGCTCAGCTCGCCGACGCCACGGACTCTGTCATCGGCGTGACAGGCCAAGCGTCGTGCGAGAGGCTTGCAATTGCCTGCGCCGTGGGATCCTTCACTCGTGCCACGCAGCTACGCCCGACAGATCCTTGAGGAGCACCTCGTCGAAGGTGAACTGAAGCCCGGATCGGCGATCTCGCTGAAGATCGATCAGGCCCTCCTCCAGGACGCCACCGGGACGATGGCTCTCATGCAGTACGAGGAGCTCGAGGTTCCCCGCGTCAAGGTCGAGCGTGCCGTGCAGTACGTCGACCACAACGTCGTCCAACTCGACTACAAGAACCCCGACGACCACCGCATGCTCCAGGCGCTGGCCCGCAAGTACGGCCTGCACTTCTCCCGCCCCGGCAACGGGATCAGCCATTACATCCACATGGAGCGCTACGGCAAGCCAGGCCAGACGATGGTCGGCGCCGACTCCCACACGACCCAGGCCGGGTGCCTGGGCATGGTGGCGATCGGCGCCGGGGGCCTCGACGTCGCCGTTGTCCTGGGCGGCTACCCGTACGACATCTCGGCGCCCGAGATCGTCGAGGTCTACCTCGACGGCACCCTCAACCGGCCGTGGGTCCAGGCCAAGGACATCATCCTCGAGCTCCTCCGGCGCCTCAGCGCGAGCGGCGGCAAGAACAAGATCTTCGAGTTCACGGGCCCCGGCACCGCGGACCTGAGCATCCCCGAGCGGGCGACGATCGCCAACATGATCGCCGACCTGGGCGGCACCTCCGGGCGTCTTCCCACCTGACGAGCACACCGGACTGGCTCGAGCGCCAAGACCGTCCGGAGGACTTCGTCGAAGGTGGACCCGAGGACGGCGCCGGCTACGACGACCGGGTCGAGATCGACCTGGGCGAGCTGGGACCGCTGGTCGCCAAACCGCACAACCCGGACAACGTGGTCCCGGTGGAGGAGGTGGCCGGCACCCCGGTCGCGCAGGTCTGCATCGGCTCGTCGGTCAACTCGGGCTACAACGACCTCGCGCTGCCCGGCGCGGTGCTGGCCGACAGGGGCGGTCAGATCGTCCATCCCGAGATCAGCGCCACCGCCACCCCCGGGTCGCGGCAGATCCTGATGGCGATCGCCGAGTCCGGCGTCTACCGGCAACTCTCCGAAGGTGGCGTGAGGATGCTCGAGCCCGTGTGCGGGCCGTGCGTGGGGATGGGCCAGGCGCCGCCCTCGGACGCCAACTCGCTCCGCACGATGAACCGCAACTTCCCGGGACGGTCGGGGACGCCCGAGGATTCGCGTCTACCTGTGCTCGCCGGCTGTCGCGGCGGTGTCGCTGCTCAGCGGCAAGATCGAGGACCCACGCGAGTACGGCGATCCGCCCGAGCTCCTCCCAATGCCGGAGCTGCAGGCCGTACGTCGACGACGTCCACATCTTCTCCCCGGCCGACGAGCAGGAGGCCGCGCAGATCGAGATCCCGCGCGGGCCCAACATCAAGCGACCACCCAAGCACGAGCCGATGGGCGACTCGCTCGAGGCGCGGATCGCCACCGTCCAGCCGGACGACGTCTCGACCGGCGACCTGGCCCCCGACGGTGTCGAGGTGATGGCCTACCGCTCGAACGTCCCGGCGATCGCCGAGTTCACGCTGCGCCACCGCGACCCCGAGTTCCGCAAGCGACTGAAGGAGTGGGGAAGCGGTTTCATCGTCGCGGGCGAGAACTACGGTCAGGGCTCCTCGCGCGAGCACGCCGCACTGGCACCGCTTCACCTGGGGGTCAAGGCGGTGATCGCCAAGTCGTTTGCCCGCATCCATCGCCGCAACCTGATCGCACAGGGGATCGTCGCGCTCACGTTCTCCGATCCGTCGGACTACGAAAAGGCCGAAGGTGGGGCAGACATGGAAGCTCCCGAAGCTGCGAGAAGAGCTCGAGCAGGGCTCCGAGAAGATCACGGCGCTGATCGAGGACGACGACGCCGAGCTCGAGCTCGCCCACGATTTCTCAGAGCACGAGCGGGAGATCCTGGTGGCCGGCGGGCTCTTGAGCTATCTGCGTGAGAAGGAGCCGGCGGTCAAGGGATAGGCGGGCGCGCGGCACCCGGCGAGCAGCCCTTTATCGCGGCGCCACGAGCAGCGACTGCATGGCGCGCCCGACGCGGCCCCGCTCGTCGTAGAGCACGCTCTCGGCAGTCCCGACACCACCCGGGCGCGATGATCGTGCGCGCCTCCAGGCAGACCCACTCGCCGACGGGCGCCCGGTCGATGTAGATGGTCAGGTCCGGGTTGATGAAGAGGGATTCGTCCCAGTGCAGGACGGTGCTGATCCCGTTGCCGAAGTCGGCCGCGGCAGCGAGGCGCTGGAGCGGCGAGGGCTCCTCACCGGCAACGATCGGGACGCGCAGCCGAAACCAGCCCGTCGCCGGACCGCCGCCGAAGCCGCCGGACACGAAGCGGATCTCGATCGCGCGCGGGATAGAAGGTGGGCTCGCGCGGCGGCATGAAGCCAGGGTGAGCGCTCGGCGCCTTGCTCGGGACCACGCGGGGGAGGAGCGACTTCGCCCAAGGCGTCCCTCGTCGACCGCCGCCCGGCGAACCTGAAGCGCTCGCGCCCTCACCACCTCGGTTCCGTCGGGCGTTCGCAGCGACCCCTCGAGCAGCTGCACGCGCCGGCCCGGGCGGACCACCTGTGCATCGAGCAGAAGCTCTCCCAGTGGCGCAGGACGAAGCAGTTCGTAGGTGACGCGGGCGATCAGCAGATCCTCGGTGGCAGGCAGCCGCTCGAAGGCGCGCATCAAGAGCGCCGCCGGGGCTCCGCCATGCTGGGCGTCGGGATCCCATGGCCCGCGCGCCAGCTCGGTGGCGACGAATCGTCCATCTTCCGAGGTGAAGACCGCCGTCGCGTCCATGGCGCGGCACGGTAACGCCTGGCTACACTCGGGCGCGATGCCGGGCGATGCGCGTACACCACGGGACGAGGCAACTTTCACCGTCAAGGCCGGGTCTGGCCGAGATGCTCAAGGGCGGGGTGATCATGGACGTGGTCACGTCCGAGCAGGCAAAGATCGCCGAGGAGGCGGGCGCCGCCGCGGTGATGGCGCTCGAGCGGGTGCCGGCCGACATCCGGCGGGACGGTGGAGTGGCGCGGATGTCCGACCCCGAGATGATCCAGGGCATCCAGGAGGCGGTGACGATCCCGGTGATGGCCAAGGCGCGCATCGGGCATTTCGCCGAGGCGCAGGTGCTCGAGGCGCTCGAGGTCGACTACATCGATGAATCCGAAGTCCTTACGCCGGCCGACGAGGCCAACCACATCGACAAGTGGGCATTCAAGGTCCCATTCGTGTGCGGGGCCACCAACCTCGGCGAGGCGCTGCGCCGGATCGGCGAGGGCGCCGCAATGATCCGCTCCAAGGGCGAGGCGGGCACCGGCGACATCGTCGAGGCGGTTCGTCACCTGCGCATGATCCGCTCCGAGATACGGCGTCTGACGATGCTTGGTGAGGAGGAGCTCGCCACCGCGGCCAAAGACCTCGCGGCGCCGCTTCACCTCGTCAGGCAGGTGGCGGCCGACGGTCGGCTGCCCGTGGTCCTGTTCTGCGCCGGTGGTATCGCCACCCCGGCCGATGCCTCGCTCGTCATGCAGCTCGGCGCCGAAGGCGTGTTCGTCGGCTCGGGCATCTTCAAATCCGAGGATCCTGAGCGACGCGCTCAGGCGATCGTCGAGGCCACGACGCACTACCAGGACCCGGCTCGTGTCGCCGCGGCGTCGACCGGACTCGGCCAGGCGATGGCGAGCCTCGAGAGCTCGAAGCTCGAGGCAGAGCAGCTGCTCTCGCCGCGCGGCTGGTAGCGCCGATCCGATGAGCAGCGGGTCGGCATCCTCGCCCTCCAGGGCGACTTCGAAGCGCACGCCAAGCTCCTGCGCCGGCTGGGTGCCGACCCGCGTCGAGGTCCGGGTTCCCGCCGACCTCGAGACCGTCGATGCCCTCGTCGTGCCCGGGCGGCGAGTCGACCGTGATGACGCCTCGGGCATCGAACGCGAGGGTCTGGCCCAGCCGTTGCGCGCGCTGGCCGAACGCGGCACTCCGATCCTTGGAACCTGCGCCGGGATGATCATGCTCGACCGCGATCATCTCGGCGTGCTCGACATCGCCACCGAGCGCAACGCGTTCGGGCGCCAGCTCCGCTCCTTCGAGGCCGACCTCGATCTACGGGGCTTGGAGGGCGGGCCCGTGCACGCCGTGTTCATCCGCGCCCCGTGGGTCACCGAGCACGGCCCGGGCGTGGACGTCCTAGCCGAGGTCGACGGCCACCCCGTGGCAGTCCGGCAGGAGCAACGTGGTGGCCGATCTCGTTTCATCCCGAGCTGACCGGGGAGACGCGGCTGCACCGCCTTGCCGCTTGGGCTGAACGGAGCGCGAGAGCGGCTAAGCGACCGGGACGCGCTCGCGGCGCGCGGCGACGCTGGTAGTCGCGCAGCTCGCGCTCGAATGCATCCCAGTCAAAGCGCGGCGCGCCGTCGGGAGACGGCGGCGGGGACTCGTCGGCCGGCTCCTCGGCGTCGGAGGGGCCATCCGCATCGGCTCCACGGGAAAGCCAGGACGGCGAGCGCCGACGCCGCGATGCCGGCTGGCAAACAGCACGACCGCTAGCAGCGTGTGGTGGGAGAACGAACATGCCGCTCCAACGCCGTAGAGGAGAAGCGCCGCGGCGACCAGGCACCGCAGGTCGGTCGGCCGGTAACGCCCGCCGCGGTGCGCGCGCCCGGGCGCTCGCCAAGATCGTTGCGGCCAGGGCGATCGCCAGAACCAGCTTCCAGGCAAACGAAGGGGCCATCATCACGGAATCTCCCTCCGATCATCGGCAGATAAACGTCGGCAGTCAAGGCTGTTCGAGCGCATTCGGCTTCTGGCCTCGCTCGCTGCGCTCAGATCGGCAGCCCGTGGCGCATCGTGTTCTCGGTCACGACGAGTGGCTCGACGAAGTGGCGCAGATAGTCCGGGCCGCCGGCCTTTGTCCCGTTGCCCGAAAGGCGATTGCCGCCGAATGGCTGGCGTCCGACCTTGGCCCCGGTGATCCCGCGGTTGACATAAAGATTGCCCACCGGCATCCGCCGCCGGACCTCGCGCACGGTGGCGGGGTCACGCGTGAAAAGACCGCCGGTCAGGGCAAAGGGGAGCGACTCGACGATCTCGAGCGCCGCGCTCCATTCCCTCGACCGGCTCGACGGCCAGCAGCGGACCGAAGATCTCCTCGCAAAGGATCGTCGAGGCCGGCGGGAGATCGGCTACCAGGGTGGGGGCGACGAACCACCCCTGGTCCGGGACCGTCCTCCACCCGCGCCACGATCCGGCCTTCCCGCGCGCCCAGCTCGCGCATAGCGATCCACCCGCTCCTGAGCCGCGCGCTCGATCAGGGGGGAACGTCGGTGCCAAGCTGCTCGGCCTGTCCCACGACCAGCACCCGGGCTGCCCGCGCCAAGCGCTCGAGCAGCTTCTCGTACACCGCCTCGTGAGCCAGCACACGCGATGCCGCCGAGCACTTCTGACCGGCGTAGGCGAACGCCGAGGAGACGATTCCCGGCACCGCCTCGTCGAGATCGGCGTCCGAGTCGACGATCACGCAGTTCTTGCCACCGAGCTCGGCGATCACGCGCTTGATGTGCAGCTGTCCGGGGCTGAGCTCGGCGGCGCCGCGCATGATCTGAAGGCCGACCGGCTGCGAGCCCGTGAACGCGATCGTGTGCACATCCGGGTGCTTGACGAGCGCCTCGCCCACGTCGCCCTCGCCCGGCAGCAGGTTGATGGCGCCCGGAGGGACGCCCGCCGCGCGTAGTGCCTGCATGAGCATCAGCGCGCAGCCGGGTGATTGCTCGGCCGGCTTGAGGACGACCGCGTTGCCTGTGGCGAGAGCACCGGCCGTCATACCGCACGGGATAGCAATCGCGAAGTTCCACGGCGCGATCACGGCCGTAACGCCACGTGGCGCGTAGCGCAGATCGTTTCGCTCCCCGGGGACCTGGATGAGCGAGGGCCCAGCCGCGAGCTCGATCGCGGCACGGGCGTAGTACTCGAGGAAGTCGATCGCCTCGCACACGTCGCGCGTCGGCCTCGATCCAGGGCTTGGCGCACTCGCGGACCTCGAGCGCGGCCAGCTCGAGGCGCCGTTCGCGCATCCACGCCGCGGCACGCAACAGCGTCGCGGCGCGCGCGGCGACGGGAAGTTCACGCCAGCCCTGGAACGCCTGGTTCGCCGCCGCGACGGCCGCGTCTATCTCGGCCGAGGAGGCGGCGGCCGCTCTCGCCACCAGACGCCGTGGCTCGCCCGGATCGGTCGAGAGCAGCTCCTCGCCGGTCCGCTCCCCTTCTCCAACGAGGACCGGCACCTCAATCGGGAGGCGACGGTCGAGCTGGGCTAAGGAGTCGACCAGCGCACCGCGTACAGGCGCGCGGCGGAGCTCGAGGACCGGCTCGTTGGCGAACGGCGGAAGGCTCGCTGCAGCGGGTGGGCTCACGGCGCCGCCAGAAGCTCGTCGAGCGACCGGCCGCTGGCCTGCTCGTAGAGGAACGACTCGTTGCTCGTGTTCTCGAGCAGCCGCCGCACGAGATAGGCCATCCCGGCAACAAGGTCGCCGACGGGGCAATAGGTGCGTACGCGGCGGCCTGTAGCCGCAAGCGCTTCCTGAAGGTCGTCGCCCAAACCGCGCAAGACCTGGAGCTCGAGATCCGCCTGTGCGCCACCCAGGAACGCGTTGTACGCGATCGCGTGGGCGACCGAGCGCAGGTTGTGCGAGGCGATCGCCACACGGACCAGCGGCCTGGCCTCCAGAAGCCGGCGAGTCAGTGCCTCGAAGTTGCGGTCGCAGTCGGACTTGACCTCGAACACGGGGGTCGGCCACCCCTCCTGGCGGGCCTGGACCAGCTCGTGGTCCCAGTAGGCACCCTTCACGAGTCGCACGGTGACCGGTGCATTACGTCCGCACGCTCGCGCCCAGGCCAGCACATTCTCGAGCTGCTGGGGGGAATCGCGGAGGTAGGCCTGGAGCACGATCCCGGCCGAGGGTCCCTCGGAGAACTCGGGCTCTGCCAGCAGCTCGAGCACGAGCTCGAGCACCGCCTCGCGTGAGTCGAGCGACTCCATGTCGACGTGGATGTGGGCCTCGAGCTCGCTGCGCCCGGCGAAGCAGCGGCACGAGGCGCGTGGCGGCGTCGCGTCGTCCCACGCTCGGGCGCATCGGGGCGCAGCAGTGGCGTGAGCGCCGAGACCTTGACCGAGACGTTGGCGCGCGGCAGCATCCCCAGCGAGTCCCGCTCCAGGAGCTCGCGCGCGGGCCACGCCGCGTGCCTCGCCGGCCAACCGGTCGAGCGCCTCGGTGCACCGCTGCAGCGTAGGCGTCGGCCTCGTTTTGGGTCACTGTCGCCTCGCCGAGAAGGTCCACCGAGGAGGCCGACCCCGCGCTCCCACAGTCCACGGAGCACGCGGATCGCCGAGGCCGGCGTCTCGCCGACGATGAACCGATGCGCCATGTGCTTGACGCCTGCGGCGGCCGCTGCGCCCAGGGCGGGCCGGGCCGCCCTGACGTCCGCTATCCGCATCGCGGCGGCGAGGGGTGGAGGAGTCTCGGGCAGCTCCTCGAGGTAGTCGCGGAGATGGCGAGCCACGTCGTCGAGCGAGCGGCAGGCCGGGACCACGTCGACGAAGCGAAACAGCGCGGCCCGCAGCTCCCGGTCGCGCGAGGCGAGCTCCATGGCGCGGCTATCGATGGCCTTGACGGGATGGCGCGAGGCCGAGGGGAAAGCGGCATACAGCTGTTCGCCGATCGCGCGGATCTGCGGCTCGAGGTCAGGCGCCGAGCCACCCAAGCTCATGTCACCCCTGCAAGATGTTGACGGCGCGCGCGACGACCAGGCCGATCGTGACGAGGGATATGAGCGCCTGAGCACCCATCAGCCATTTGGCAGGCGGCGTGAGCGGCATCGTGTCAGTCGGGCTGAACGCAGTCGCGTTGGTCAGGGAGGTGTAGAGGTAGTCGACCAGGCCGGGCTTCCAGCCATCGGGTGCCCAGCGGGGCTCGCTCATCTGTGGAAACAGGAAGTCGGGGGCCCTGCCGGCGCCCTTGGCCGCGCTGCATCGGTCCGCCACGATCGAGCTCCCAGTACCAGAGCCCGAAAAGCAGCACATTGGTCGCCCACAGGACGATGCCGGAATAGATCAGGTCACGGCCGTTTTCGTGGTGGCCGTGAAGGAGGTAGTGGATCAGCAGGAAGCAGCGAGATGACATTGACGAGGCTGACCAGTCCAATCAATGCGATGGCAACTCCCCTTCTCAGCGGAGAGGGGCGGGTCCGCAGGTGCGGAGTCCCGACGATGAGACCAAACAGGAGCAGGCCCTCGATGCTGGGAAGCAGCCATGACGGCCCGATCGTGACCTTTTTGGCCAGAGCCAGATCGAGCAGGATTGCGCAGGCAACGACGAGCTGGGGACCCCAGTACGGAGACCATTCGTCCAGCGCGAGCAGCAGTCGAGGTCTGCCGCGGTAGCGCAGTGGTTGCGGGCCATGCTCCATCTCTCAAAGATGGTCGCATGTCGGTCGGGCAGGATCTCGCGCCGTTGTGCGCGAAACTGAAGCCGTGAAGCGTGCCTGTCTCCTCTCATGCGGTGCCCTGGCACTGGCCTCCTGCGGAGGGTCGGGAAGGTCGAAGCACAGCACCAGCCCGACTCAGGCGATCACGCAGAGCACGCAGAGCCAGACGACCTCAGCCACGGCCTCCTCGATCGCCAGCGCGAGGTCGACGGCCGTAGGCACACCTGTCCCGCCCTGCCGCGCCGCCGATCTTGCGGTGTCCTACCTGGGCGGTCAGGGCGCCACTGGCCACGGCGAGCTCGGCTTCACCCTGCGCAACACGAGCAGCTCGAATTGCCGCACGTTCGGCTATCCCGGTGTTCTCTTCCTCGACCAACATGGGGCGCCCCTGCCGACGGTCCCGAGTCGCACGACCCAGGACTACTTCGGCTCGGCTCCCGAGCAGAGGCTGATGCTGGCCCCAGGCCAGGTCGTCTCGTTCCGGCTGGGCGTCACCCATGGGATCGCCTCGACCGCCGGGTGCACGACCGCGTACGGCCTTCAGGTGATCCCGCCGGACGACACGAGCACGCTGCGAGCCGCGATCCGGGGCGGCGCCTACGAATGCCGCACGGTCACCGTCTCGCCGCTGCGTCCCGGCACAACCGCTTACCCCTAGCGCGAGTTAGCGGCTCGGGATCGCCTCGAAGCGGACCGCGCCGGCGTCCTCGAGCTCCCGGACCTGGCCCTCAGCCGCCAGCAGGTCCAGGTGGCCGAGCACCTCGGACAGGGTCAAGTAAGCCTGGGTCACCGCCACGTTGCCCCACATCTCGAGCGCGAGCTCGAAGGCGCTGAGCGGACGAGCCTCGAGCAGGCGCATCAGCTTCTCGGCTCTCCGGCGGTGGAGCCTCAGCCGCTCGTCGATCAGCGAGACGTGATCGGTGATCGGCTCGCCGTGGCCAGTGAGGAGGATCTCGGCGGGGAGCTCGCGCGTCTCGAGCATCGAGTCGATGTAGCTAAGGAGCGCTTTCGGCCGCTCGCCGGCCCCGGCGCCGTCCAGGGGGCGGGATATGAGCGGGTTGGAGGAGATCCTGGCCAGGAGGTGATCGCCGGCGATCAGGAGGGCGCGTTGCTCATCCCAGAAGAGCGTGTCTGACGGGCTGTGTCCGGGGCGATGCAGCACCTTCAGTGTCCTCTCGCGCAAGGTCAGCTCGTCGCCTTCGCGCAGGGGCCGGGTCACGGTCCCGCGTGAGCCGAACGCGCGGAACCCTGCGGCAACCGCTCCCAGTGCCGTCGCGAGGTCCTCCGGAATCCCATGACGGCGCATCACAGCCTGAGCGAACTCGTCGTCGGCCCGGGCGCTGACCGTGAAGTCCTTCAGGTACGGACCCAGCAGATGAAGCGCCGCGATCTCGGCGCCCGAGCGGCGGCCGATTATCTCCAGCAGGCCGAGATGATCCATGTGCTGATGTGTGATCACGATCAGCTCGAGATCCTCGATCGTGTGGCCGTGCCGGGCCAGCGCCTGCTCCAGCTCGTCGAGCGACTTGCCTGAGTTGGGGCCGGTGTCGATCAGGGTCAGCGGGTCGTCCTCGATCAGGTAGCAGTTGACCCTGCCGACCGCGAACGGCGTCGGCACGGCGAGCCGGTGGATCCCCGCGGCGGCGGCTCGGGCCAGTGCGTCCTCGCCGGAAGCCGAGACCGAGCTCACTCTCTGACCACGGACAGCACCTCGTCGCGGCGCTGCTCCATGTCCTCGCGCGAGCGCAGCGACTCCAGGCAGAGCCGCAGGAGCGGCTCTGTGTTCGACGGGCGCACGTTGAAGTGCCAGTCCTCGTAGTCGACGGAGAGGCCGTCGAGCCGGCTCTGACGCGCATCGCGGTAGCGCTCCGCGAGCTCCTCGAGCTTCGACGCCTGATCCTCGACTGTCGAATTGATCTCGCCCGAGATGAAGTAGTGCGCCCGGTAGGGCCCGAGTAGCGCCGACAGCGGCTGGCCGCGCTCTGAGAGCAGCTCCAGGATCAGCAGAGCCGGGAGCGTTCCCGAGTCGGCACAAAAGAAGTCGTGAAAGTAGTAGTGGCCGGAGACCTCTCCCCCGAAGACGGCGTCCTCCTCCCGCATGCGCGTCTTGAAGAAGGCGTGCCCCACCCGGTTCATGAGCGGCCGCCCGCCGAGGCGCTCGACGGTGTCGGCCACAGCGCGGCTGGCCCGCACGTCGTAGAGGATCGTCGCCTCTGGGTGCTTGGCGAGCATCGACTCCGACAGAAGCGCGGTGAGGAAATCGCCGTCGACGAACGACCCCCTGTCATCGATGAAGAAACAACGGTCGGCGTCGCCGTCCCAGGCAATTCCCAGGTCGGCTTGCTCGTCCACGACCGCCTGCACGATCAGCCGCCGGTTCTCCTCGAGCAGCGGGTTGGGCTCGTGGTCTGGGAAGTTGCCGTCGGGCGTCCAATAGGTCTTGATCAGGTCGAGTCCCAGTCTTTCGAGCAGCGGCCCGACCATCGGCCCGGCCATCCCGTTGCCACCGTCCACGACGACGCGCAGGGGGCGGATCAGCGTGGGGTCGATGAAGCGCATGGCCGCCTCATGGAACTCGTCGTAGAGCGAGATCTCTTGGATGTGCCCGCCGCCGGGCGCCTCGGGCAGCCCCCGTTCCAGCACAGCGGCGATGTCGCCGATCCCTGCGTCGCCCGACAGCGCGATCGCCCCTCGTCTGACGAGCTTCGCCCCCGTGTACTCCTTGGGGTTGTGAGACGCCGTACACATGAGCCCGCCATGCAGGTCCCTCGAGCCGACGAGGAAGTACAGCATCTCGGTGCCGATCATTCCGGCGTCGAACACGGTCGCACCCCTCGGCCGCCATTCCAGTGCGGTATGCCTCGGCGAGTTCGGGGGCGGTCAGCCGCATGTCGCGTCCCAGCCCGAGCCTGAGCTCCTCGGTCCGGCAGCCCTCGAGGTCAGCGATCACCCGAGCGAATGCGCGACCGATCATGTACGCGAGCCCGGCGTCGAGCTCGGAGCCGTAGAGACCGCGAATGTCGTAGGCCTTGAAGATGCTCGGGTCCGCAGCGGCAGTCACGGCGGGCTGATGCTACCCCGGCGCACGATCACTCCCGTAGCCCTGCAGGAGTCGGGGACCAAGCCCGGCGGCATAATTGCCGCGTGAAGCCGACCGTCGCAATCCTCTGCGGGGGCCGTGGCACGCGCGTCCGCGAGCACGTGCCATCAGTGCCAAAGCCGCTCGTCGAGGTGGGGGACCGCCCGATCCTGTGGCACGTGGTGCAGATCTTCCTGGCCCAGGGGTTCACCGATTTCAAGCTGCTCACCGGCTACCGCGGAGAGCAGATCGAGGTGTTCGTCACCGGCGAGAGGTGGCCGGCGGGCGTCCACCTCGAGTGCGTGGACACCGGGGAGGAGACGCCCACCGGCGGAAGGCTGTACCGAGCCGCCGACAGGCTGGGACGCGGGACGGTGTGTGTCACCTACGCCGATGGCGTGGCCGACATCGACCTGGACGCGCTGCTCGCCTATCACCGGGCGCATCGAGCGGCGGCGACGATGACGGTTGTCCGGCCGGAGCTCCAGTTCGGAGTGGCCGAGCTCAATGGCGACGGGGTGGTCAGGCGCTTTATCGAGAAACCACGCAGCGAGCATTGGGTCAACGGGGGTTTCATGTGCCTGGAGCGCGCGGCAATCGACACCATGAGCCCAGACAGCGTGCTCGAGCGCGAGCCGCTCGAGCGCCTGGCCGCCGAGGGTCGAGCTTCACGCCTTCCGGCACGAGGGCTTCTGGAAGTGCCTCGACACCTACAAGGACGCGGTGGAACTAGGCGACCTGTGGTCCCAGGGCGGGGCGCCATGGAAGCTGTGGGGTTGAGCGCCGAGGCCGGCCTCACCGGACAGCGGATCCTTGTCACCGGCGCCCACGGCCTGCTCGGCTCATGGCTGGTCGAGGCGCTGCTCGATAGGGGAACAACCGTCGTCACGATACGGCGCGACGAGCCTGCACTCTCGACGCTCGAGCTGATCGGCTTGGCCGGCCGCGTGGACACCGTACGCGGCGACATCGCGCACGAGGGCCTGGTCGCCCGCGCGCTCGCGGAATACGAGATCGACGGAGTGTTCCACCTCGCCGCGCAGACGCTCGTCGGGACCGCCAACAGGTCGCCGATGTCCACGTTCGAGACGAACGTCCGCGGGACTTGGATGCTGCTCGAGGCCTGTCGGCTGCATGGCGTGACGCGCGTCGTCGTTGCCTCCTCGGACAAGGCCTACGGTCACCACGGCGAGCTGCCGTATCGCGAGACACACCCGCTCGATCCGCGCTATCCCTACGACGTCTCCAAGGCTGCGGCCGACATGCTCGCTCGCGCCTACTGGCACACCTACTCGCTCCCCGTCGCGGTGACCCGGTTCGCCAACCTCTACGGAGGCGGTGACCTCAATCGCTCACGCCTGATCCCCGAGGCAGTGACCGCGGCCCTGGCCGGCCGAGCGCCGGTCGTCCGCTCAGACGGCTCACCTGAGCGTGACTTCCTGTACGTCGAGGACGCGGCGCGCGCCTACCTCGCGATCTGGGAGGCGCTCGGTACCGGCAAGGCGGCCGGCGAGGCCTTCAACGCCGGCTCGGGAAGGCCGCACCGCGTCGGGGACGTCGTCGAGCTGATCTCTCGCCTGGCCGGCACCGGCGTCGCACCCGACATTCGAGGCAAAGGCACGCCCCCCGGGGAGATCGACCGTCAATGGGTGGACTACACCAAGCTTCACGAGCTGACCGGCTGGCAGCCCCAGATTGCGCTCGAGGACGGCTTGCGCAGGACGATCGACTGGTATCGCGTCCATCCCGAGACCTGGCAGGACTCTCAATAGACTCGAAACACCATGTCTGGTCATTCGAAGTGGCATTCGATCAAGCACAAGAAAGCGGTCGTCGATGCCCGACGCGGCCAGCAGTTCACCAAACTGGCCCGCGCGATCACTGTGGCCGCCCGCGAGGGTGGGGGAGACATCGACGGCAACCCGGCGCTGGCGCTTGCCGTGCAGAAGGCCCGCGACGCCTCGATGCCCAAGGACAACATCGAGAGGGCAATCGCGAAGGGGACAGGCGAGAGCGCCGACGCAGACCGGATCGAGACGGTCCTCTACGAGGGATACGGGCCGGGCGGCGTCGCCGTGCTTATCGAGGCGCTCACCGACAACCGCAACCGCACCAGCGCAGAGGTGCGCCATCTGCTCTCCAAGTACGGCGGCAACCTCGGCGAACCTGGGTCGGTTTCCTACCTGTTCGACAAACAGGGGGTGATCGTGGTCGATGCCAACCGCTACGACGAGGACGACCTGATACCGGCCATAGATGCGGGGGCGCTCGATATCTCGCTCGACGAGGATGTGTTCGAGGTGATCACCGAGCCGGGCGACCTCACCGCGGTCAGGGAGGGACTGGCTCGTGGCGGCATCGAGATCGAGAGCGCGGAGCTCTCCCAGCGGCCGAAGTCGCGCGTTCCGGTCGAGGAGGCTGACGCGGCGCGGTTGATGAAGCTGATCGACGCGCTCGAGGAATCGGACGACGTGTCAGCCGTGCACGCCAACTTCGACGTGGATACGGCCGTGCTCGAGCGCATCGTCTCCTAGCGCTCACCAGCCGCCAGAAGCTTCCGCTACCCTGACGCGCTCGATGCGTTGCCGTGCCTGCACGATCCTTGCTGCCACTGCGGCCGGGCTAGCCCTTGCCGCATGCGGGAGCAAGGCGCCTGGAGTGGAGCTCGCCCCGAGCGGCGGCCTCACCCAGGCACAGGTCACAACGACCCCCAAACCTCCGCCGGCGCTGGCCAACAAGCCGGTGGTCGTCTTGCCCAAGGGACCACCTCCCAAGCAGCTCGTGATCAAGGACCTGATCCCAGGCACCGGCAAGACAGCGGGTGCCGGGCAGACGGTCACCGTCAACTACGTCGGCGTGCTCTACAAGGGCGGCAAGGAGTTCGACTCCTCCTGGAAGCGCAATCAGCCATTCACGACGGCCCTCTCTAAGGGCAGCGTGATCCAAGGCTGGGTCAAGGGGATCGCCGGCATGAGGGTGGGGGGCCGGCGCGAGCTGATCATTCCGCCCGAGTCTGGGCTACGGAAAAGCCGGCAGCCCACCCACGATCCCGCCCAACTCGACGCTCATCTTCGTCGTCGACCTCCTGTCGGTCGCTTAGCTCCGGCGCCCGAGGAGGCCTCGGCCGGCTGGGCTTTCGCCAGCCGGCGCGCCCGGTAGAGCGGAACCGCGTCGCCGATTCCCTTGAGGCGGTGGCGGCGCGCAAAAGACCAGTCGAATTGCTCGGGAGCGGCGTCGCGGATCTCCTCGGTGCACAGCACGCTCCCGGGGCGCGCGATGCCGGTCACGCGGCTGGCCAGGTTGACAGCGTGGCCGTAGAAGTCGCCGGCACGAAAGCCGGTCAGCCCGTAGGCGATCCCCGCCCGTAGGCTCGGGAGGTCGGCCTGTTCTGCGCGTTCGACGAGCTCGAGCGCCGCCTGCACCAGCGACGGGCATTCGCGGCTGACGAACATCGCCGCGTCGCCGATCGTCTTGACGAGCCGGACCGGCTGCTGTGCAACCTCGGTGGCCAACGCCCCGAATTGCCCGGCCACGCTTCCGAGCTGATTGGTCTCGACCTCGCTTCCCAGCCGAGTGAAGCCGACCAGATCGACGAAGCAGACCGCCAGGTCCTGCTCGAGCGCTACCGCTCCTGACTCGCGCTCGGCCTGGGTCAGCCCCACCCGGCGGATCATGTCCCTGAGCTGGCCGCGGTAGGCGGCTGTGACCACAGGGGCCATGGCCGGTGTCATCTGCTCGGCCAGGTCGGCAAACCGCTGGGCGACATCGAGCTCGCTGTCGCCCGGCTTCAAGAATGCCGAGGCAAATACGGCGGTCGTCGTGGCCGAGAGCTTTCCCATCGTCTCTCCGAGCACCCGCGCCATCTGGACGATCCCCTCCTCGTCGAGACCTGCGTCGAGGAACAGCTTGAGCGACTTGGCGGCCGCCAAGTCCTCCTCGGTGAAGCGGCGCTCTTCGGAGGGGGCTCGGGGAGTCCGAGCAGCCTTTGAAATGCGCCGAGTGTGCCCTGAGGGAGGTCGGCCTTCTGATCGATCTCTGAGGCGGAATAGGGCCCTGACAGCACCCGTTCGACTGGCAGCAACGCGAGCCTGTCCTCAGCTGCGGCAGCCTTCATCTCTTCGAGGCTGACGTCATCCGCAGCCAACCGCTCGAGCAGCCGCTCGCGCGCCTCCCGCTCGGAGCCTTCGAGGCCATCGAGCAATCCCTCGGCCGCGAAGTCCATCGCTGGATGATCTCTAAAAACGGGAGGCGTCCGCTAGCTTCTCCGCTCCGATGCTGTCGATCCTGATGCCGGTCTACAACGAGCACGAGCGAGTCGAGCGCGCGATCTCCGAGGTCCTGGCGACAGAGCTCCCCACCGATTTCGAGCTGATCGTGGTCAACGACGGTTCCAGCGACGGCACCACGGAGATCCTGCGCGACAGCAGCTTCGACGGCCGTGTGCGGCTGTTCGAGCATCCCGAGAACTTCGGCAAGGGTGCCGCCGTGCAGACCGCTCTCTCACAGGCCCAGGGTGATTACGCAGCGATCTTCGACGCCGACCTGGAATACGACCCTTCCGACCTAGGACTGTTGATGCCACCGCTGATCGACGGGCGGGCCAATGCGTGCTTCGGAGTGCGCGCCTTCGACGGGTACACGAGCCACTCGTTCCTCTACGTGCTGGGGAACAAGGGGGTCACCCTGGCCTGCAACCTTCTCTTCAACGTCTACCTGCACGACATCATGACCTGCCACAAGATGATCCGGACTGACCTTTTCCGGAGCCTTCCGCTCCGCTCGCCTGGCTTCGCGATCGAGCCCGAGATAACCGCGCGCCTGGTCCAGCGCGGCGAGCGGATCTTCGAGGTCCCGGTGCACTACCGCGCGCGGTCGACCGAGGAGGGCAAGAAGCTGACGGCGGTTGACGGCTTCCGGGTCATCGCCACGTTGATGCGGTGCCGGCTGTCGCCGAGCTGAGCGGCGCGGGCACGGCCAAGCCCGCATCGCGGAGGCGAGAGCTTCCGCCGTTCATCTGGGCGCTCGCGGGCTGCCTCGCGCTGGCGGCTATCTCCGCCGCGGTGCTCCCGACGGTTCCCAGCTACGACCCGTGGTCGTGGATCGTGTGGGGGAGGGAGGTGGTCGATTCTCACCTCAGCTTCGCGGTCGGAGGCGGGCCATCCTGGAAGCCGCTGCCTGTCATGTTCACGACGGTGTTTGGGTTGTTCGGCGGCGCGGCGCCTACGCTCTGGGTGATCGCCGCCCGGGCCGGCGGCCTCGTGGCGATGGTCGCCGCCTACCGCCTCGCCGTGCGGTTGGTGGGGGGGCCGCGGTGGGTCGCGATGGGCGCAGGCGTGATCGCCGCGGTCGCCGTGCCCCTCACCCAAGACTGGTTCTATTACATGTTCCGCGGCACCTCCGAGCCGATGGTGATCGCCGCCACGCTGTGGGCGATCGACCGGCACCTGGTGGGACGCCGCGGCTGGGCGTTCGGGTTGGGCGTGGCGCTGGCGCTCCTGCGGCCCGAAGCCACGCCGCTCCTCGTCGTCTACGGCGCCTGGCTGTGGTGGCGCGAGCCGCAGCTGCGGGCGCTCGTCGTCCTGGGCGTGCTCGCCGTGCCGTTCTTCTGGTTCGTTCCCCCGTGGATCGGCTCGGGTCATCCCTTCCTGGCCGCGCAGCACGCAAAGTCCTACAACGGCCACCTCGGGCGCCACAAGCTGATCGAGGTTCTGCGGCGCGGGGTCGACATCCAGACGGTGCCAGTGCTGGTGGCAGCAATCGTCGCGGTGGCGCTGGCGGCGCGCCGCCGCGAGCGGCTGATACCGAGTCTGGCCGTCGCAGCTGCTGTCTGGTGGGTCCTCATCGTTGCGATGACACTCGACGGCTATCCCGGGCTTGAGCGGTTCTATCTCCCGGCGGCGGCGGTGGCATGCGTGCTCGCCGGCGTGGGCGTCGCCGAAGTGACGAAGCTGGTTGGCGCGCTGCCGACCCGCGGGTTTGCGCGGCTGCCGGGTTGGGTGCCGGCTTCGGTGATCGTCCTGATCGTCGTGGCCGTGTCGGTTCCGTTGATGAGCGGCCGGATATCGCAGGCCCGCGCCCAGGAGCCGATCGCCTCCCGGGCCGTGAAGCGGCTCGACCAGCTATCGGCGGCGGTCGCTGCGGTGGGGGGCCACCACGGTGTCTATCCCTGCCACACGAGCTTCGCCGCGGTCAACCACTCGGTGCAGACGGCGCTGGCCTGGAAGCTGCACGTGACGCTGGGACGCGTGGGAACGACGATGCGCCATCAGGGTGTGCTGTTCCTTGGCCCCCACGACTCGATCGATGGCGGCGCGCCCCGGATCGACCCGCGGCTCACCCAGATGCGCCTGATCGCCCGGGCCGGGGTGTGGCGCGTCTACCGGTTGACGGCGCCGGGAGCCGACACGCGCTGTGTCGGGAGGTAGGCGAGCGCTCCTGTGGCCCGGCTGCGCGTTTGCGGGCGGGGGGCGGGGGTGGCGCGGGCGTGCGCGACGGCGCGGCGTGGCGTGGCGCGACGGCGCGGCGCGACGGCGCGGCGCGGCCTGGCGCGGGCGGGCGGCGCGGCGCGGCGCGGGCGGGCGGCGTGGCCTGGCGCGACGGCGCGGCGCGGCCTGGCGCGGGCGGGCGGCGCGGCCTGGCGCGGGCGGGCGGCGCCCGGTGCTGGCCTCCCACCGGTGCCGGCCGAGCCGCCCACCCCAGCCCAGCGACGCTTTCTCGCCCCTCAGCGACGTAGAAGCGAGCGCGGGGCGCACAAGCGTCGCTTTCCGACGCTTATCCGCCCCGCCCCCCGGGATGAGCCGGTGAGGAGCGGATAGGCGTCGCGCTCGAGGGCGGCCCGGCAACCCAAAGGGAAGGCGTCCGCCTCCACACGCAGAATCCTCAGGGAGATGATCGTGTTGGGCATCGACCCGGGTACCGCAGACACCGGCTTCGGCGTCGTCGAGGCCTCCGGCTCGCGTCTGCGCGCGATTGAGCACGGCGTGATCAAGACGCACCCCGGGGTCTCGCTCGAGTGCCGCCTGGCATCGATCTACGACGCCGTGGCCGAGCTGCTCGACGGCCACCGGCCCGGAGCGCTGTCAATCGAGGAGCTCTACTTCGGCGCCAACGCGCGGACAGCGTTCGCGGTGGGCCAGGCCCGTGGCGTCGTGTTGCTCGCGGCAGGCCAGCGGGGGATCCCGGCGCGCGCCTATACCCCCCAGCAGGTCAAAGGAGCAGTGTGCGGCCACGGCGGTGCCGGTAAGGGCCAGGTGGGCCGGATGGTGGCGCGGCTACTCGGGCTGGCGGCTCCGCCCGCCCCGGATCACGCCGCCGACGCGTTGGCGGTGGCAATCTGCGAGCTAAACCGGGCGCCGTTGGCCCAGGCGATGGCCGCCTCGGGCGCCGCATGATCGCCTCCGTCTCGGGCAACGTTGCGGTCCGTCGCGCCGATCATGTCGTAGTCGACTGCGGCGGCGTGGGCTACCGGCTCGCGATCTCCACCCAGACCCTCGCGCACGTTCCGAAGGTCGGCCAGCCCGTGACCTTGCACTCGCACCTGATCATGCGCGACGACTCGCTCTCGCTCTACGGGTTCGCCACCGAGGAGGAGCGTGAGCTCTTCCTGATGCTGCTCGCGGTCCAGTCGGTCGGGCCCAAGGTTGCGCTCGCCGTCCTCTCGGGAGCGCCGCCTCCGGAGCTCCTCGCGTCACTGGCGGCGGGGGACACGGCACGGCTTCAGGCTGTTCCGGGCATTGGCAAGCGGACGGCGGAACGGATCATCGTCGAGCTGCGCGAGAAGGTCGGTGCCACCGCGTCCGAGCCGGCCATCCGGATCACCCGCCGTGACGATCCGCGCTCGTTGGCCCGCGACGGCCTGGTCGAGCTTGGCTACACCCAGGCCGAGGCCGACGAGCTCCTCCAGGAGGCGAGCGGAGACAAGCCCGAGGAACTGATCGCCCACGCTTTGAGGATGGCTAGGCAGTGACTCCGGCCGAGGCCCGAATCCAGGCTCCCGAGCAGCTGCCCGAGGACGATCTCGATCGCTCGCTTCGGCCCAGGCGCCTGGTCGACTTTGTCGGCCAGCAGGGGATCAAGGACCAGCTCGCAGTTTCGATCGCCGCCGCGGCAAGCCGCCGCGAAGCCCTCGATCACGTCCTCCTCGCCGGGCCGCCCGGCCTCGGCAAGACCTCGCTCGCCCAGATCGTGGCCGCCGAGCTCGACGTCCCTTTCGTCCAGACAGCCGGCCCGGCACTCGAGCGCAAGGGTGACATCGCCGCCTTTCTGACCGCGCTCGAGCCCCAAGCCGTGTTCTTTGTCGACGAGATCCACCGGCTTCCCCGGGCACTCGAGGAGACCTTCTATCCCGCCATGGAGGATCGCTGCCTGCCGATCACCGTTGGCCAGGGGGCGGGAGCCCGCGTCGTGACGCTCGAGCTGCCTCCGTTCACGCTGATCGGCGCGACCACCCGCGCCGGACTGTTGACGACACCCCTTCGGGACCGCTTCGGGATCCAGCACAGGCTCGAGCACTATTCGCTGGGCGAGCTGGCGCAGATCGTCGCGCGCTCGGCGCGACTGCTGGAGATCGAGACCGATGAGGAAGGGGCGATGGCGATCGCTCAGCGGAGCCGCGGCACGCCGCGCGTCGCCAACCGGCTGCTCAAGCGAGTGCGCGACTTTGCCCAGGTGCGAGGCGACGGCGCAGTCACGGCGCAGGTGGCCGTCGCGGCGCTCGACCTGCTCGAGGTCGACCACGAGGGCCTCGATCGCCTCGACCGTGAGATCCTGCGAGCGATCTGCGAGAAGTTCGCCGGCGGCCCGGTCGGGCTCTCGACGCTGGCGGTCGCGGTGGGCGAGGAAGCCGACACGATCGAGGATGTATACGAGCCATATCTCCTTCAGCAGGGGCTAATCGAGCGAACACCTCGCGGTCGGGCCGCCACACAGCGCGCCTTCGAGCATCTCGGCTTGAGTCCGCCAGGTCCTTTGAGACTGGTTTAAGAGTTGGATAAGGGGGCGGAGGGCCTGGCTATCCTGGGGCGCGCCGATGTCGCGGGAGCACTACTTCATATGTCCACATTGCGGACACCGCTCGATGGCTACCGACCGGAACGTCGGCTTCCGCCGCGACGAGGTTCGCGGTTGCGAGAAGTGCGGCTTCGCCTACCTGTTCGAACTGCTCGACGACTACTACCCGGCGCCTAACGCTGCTTTCTTTGCCTGTGATGCCGACGGGCGGATCGTCGACTGCGGTAAGGGCTCGTTCGAGCTCACCGGTCTGACGACGGAGAAGGCAATCGGCCAGCCCGTCAGCACCGCGCTGGAGCTCCGCTTCGAGGACGGCACCGATCACGTCCAGACCGCGCTCGAGTGGGAGGTCCGGGTCAAGGGCAAACCGGTCGAGGTCCGCGCCAACGGAAATCTTGCCTCCCGCGCAGTTGCCGACATCTTTCCGGCCTACGACGACGACGAGGGTGGGGTCCTCGTGGTCTTGACGCCCGCCAACGGGCACTAGGCCGCGACCACCGGCACCCCGCGGCTAGCATCCACCCACAGGCATGACCGACCGCCAGCGCAACGTTTTCATCCTGGTCCTGGTGGTCGGCTTGCTCCTGGCTTCGCTCTTGGTCATCGCCGGCCTTCCGGGCGTTGTCAAGGCAAAGAAGACAGAGCTGGGTCTCGACCTCAAGGGCGGCATCCAGCTGATCTACCAGGGGAAGCCCACGCCCCAGACGCCTCACGTCACCCAGGCCGCGCTCCAGCGGGCGGTAGACGTGATGAACAACCGGGTCAATCAGCTCGGTGTATCGGAGCCGTCGATTTCGACTCAGGGGGGCAACCAGATCTCCGTTCAGCTCCCCGCGGTGCAGAACACCAAGCGTGCCGAGCGACTCGTGGGAACCACCGCACGGCTCGAGTTCTACGACTGGGAGGCCAATGTTCTGACACCCGGCGGGCAGACGGATGCCTCCCAGCTCAAGGTGGACAACAGCGTCGGCACGCCGCAGTACGCGATCAGCCAAGGCTCCACCAGCGGCCCGGGCGGGCCGGGTGCCGGATCGCTCTCGCTCTACCCGGCAGTTCAACTGGCGGCAAAGCAGCTTCCTGTTTCCAGCACGCAGTGCAAGCAGCAGGGGTGCGCGCGGCTCGGGCCTGAATACTTCGCCTTCGGAGCCCCCGACAGCCACGCTTGCGCGCTGGCCGCACGCTTCTACAAGGTCACGCCGGTCGTCGGACAGCGCTGCTTCCTGGCGGGACCCGCCGATACCCCGGGTGACCTGGCCGCGGCGCTGCCCACGGCGGTGTCGATCTCGGCCAAGGGGGTGCAGACGGTCCTCGTTCCCGAGGGGACCGCCGTGCTCCAAGCCGTGCCCTCCAACTTCAGCCATGAGCCACCGTGGAGCGATCCCACGGCGCAGTACTACGTGCTGCGGGATCGAGTGGCGCTGTTCGGCAGCGACATCACGAACCCCCAGCAGTCGACCGACCAGTCGGGCGCGCCCGACGTCTCGTTCGGCTTTACGGGACACGGCGCGAGCGCCTTCCAGCAGGTGACCGCTCAGATCGCCCGGCGGGGGAGCCTGATCAGCGGCTTCGGGCGCAAGCTCTACCAGCATTTCGCGGTGGCGCTCGATACGCAGCTGATCACCGTCCCGCAGATCCAATACGACCTCTATCCGGACGGGATCCCCGGCGACAACGGCGCTGACATCACTGGCGGGTTCACGATCGCGACCGCCCAGAACCTCGCCACCCAGCTGCGCCTCGGCGCGCTGCCGATCCGATTGCAGCTCATTTCGACCTCGCAGGTGTCGGCCACGCTCGGCAAGCAGGCGTTGCGCAAGGGCGAGATCGCCGGCGGGGTTGGACTGGCCGCGGTGATCCTGTTCTTGCTCCTGTACTACCGCGTACTCGGGCTGATCGCGACAGCGGGCTTGCTCATCTATGCCCTCTATTTCTTTGCGCTGATCAAGCTCGTTCCGATCGTCCTCACTCTCCCCGGGATCGCCGGGCTGATCCTCACGATCGGGGTCGCGGCTGACGCCAACGTCGTGATCTTCGAGCGGGTCAAAGAGGAGATCCGTGCGGGTCGCTCGATCCGCCAGGGCATCATCACCGGCTACCGCAAGGGCCTGACCGCAATCATCGACGCCAACGTGGTCACGATCATGACCGCGTTCATCCTGTTCGTGCTCGCCACCGCGGAGGTCCAGGGCTTCGCGCTCACGCTCGGGATCGGGACCTTCGTCTCGCTGTTCACCGCGGTGATGGCGACTCAGGCGATCCTCACCACGATGGGCAATGCGAGGGTGATCTCACGGCCCTCGGCACTCGGCGCCGGCGGACCAAAACGTACCTGGCGCTTCAACTTCATGGGGGCGAGCCGGTTCTTCTTCTCGATGTCAGGGATGATTCTGCTCGTCGGGGCCCTGGCCATCGGCGGGAAGGGGCTCAACCTCGGAATTGACTTCACCTCGGGGACGCGGATCACCGCCGCGCTCGAGCACAGTGCCACGGAGCCGCAAGTCAGCTCCGTAGTGAGCGCCGCCCGGGCCTCCAACCCACAGGTACAGAGGATCACGAACAAGGGGCTCGGCCAGAACGTGTTCCAGATCTCGGCCAAGAAGCTTCAACCTGGCGGGTTGACGAGCGTGCAGGACGCACTCCAGAGCCACTTCGGGCTCGTGCCCGGGAAGTTCAGCTCGACCTCGGTTGGACCCACGTTTGGCAAGACAGTTGCCAACAGCGCGGTGATCGCGATCATCGCCTCGCTGCTCGTGATCTCGATCTACGTCGCGCTGCGGTTCGAGTGGAAGTTCGCGGTACCGGTGCTGATCGCGCTGATGCACGACGTGCTGATCACAAGTGGGGTCTACTCACTGACCGGCCGGGAGGTGACTACAGCGACCGTGGCCGCGCTGTTGACCATCTTGGGTTACTCGCTCTACGACACGATCATCGTGTTCGACCGCGTGAGGGAGAACATCCCCCGCATGCCTCGAGCTGCCTTTTCGCAGATCGTGAATCGCTCCATGTCCGAAGTGCTTACGCGATCGCTGGCGACCACGTTCTGCACACTGATGCCGATCGTCGCGCTGCTTCTGCTGGGCGGCGTGGCCGGCTCATCCGAGCTCCAGGACTTCGCCTTTGCGCTGCTGATCGGAGTCGCCTCCGGTGCCTACTCGTCGATCTTCATCGCCTCCCCCGTACTGACGCACTGGAAGGAGCGCGAGCCGGCATATCGCGCTCGCCGGCGGCGGATCGAGGCCGACCAGGGCTTCGTCCCCGCGTACGCCGAGGCAGGCGCCGACGTTGAGCCGGCGGGCAAGCGCCGGAGGGCGGCAACAAGGCTGACCGAACCCGAGCCGGATGCCGTCTCGGCCGCCGAGTTCGAGCAGATGAAGCGGGACCTCGAGATCGAGCCGGCGCCGCGAGGCCGGGGAGCCTCGACGCTGACCAGGCGGCTGGCACGCGACACTCCGGCACAGGCGCCCGCCCCGCCGCGGCGCAAGGCCAAGCCGCAGAGCGACGGCGCCGAGCAACCGGATACCACAGCCGCGTCTGATGGCGTCGAGCGGGCCGATGCGCCCGCCGCGCCTTCCGCGCCTGATGCGCCCGCTACGCCCGGCACGCCCGCCCCTGCGCCCGACGTACCCGAGAACGAGGGAGTGGCTCCTGTGCCAAAGCCGAAGCCCTCGGCTAAGTCGCGCTCCCGCCGTCGTCACGGTAGGCGGAGATAGCCATGGGGATGCTCGCTTGGGTGATGATGGGCCTCGCTCTGTGGCACTTCACGATCTGGCTGCCCGACCGCCACTTCGGCGGCATCGTGGGCGCCTTCGTGGGCGCGCTGATCGGCGCCGTGCTTTGTGGCCTGATCATCAACGGCTTCGTGATTCCCGGCCGTCATTCCACCCACCTCTCGACCGCGCTCCAGGCAATCCCCGGCGCGCTCATCGGGATGGGGCTCGTGTACCTGGAAGGCGTGCGGCGAGAGCGGCTCCGCCCGGTCGCAGACGAGGCGCTCTAGGTTCGGACGTGTCGCAGGCTGAGCGGGTGGCGCAGGTAGCGGCGCGCCAGCCGGAAGAACAGCCCGCCGTCCGTGTAGGGGCTTGTCGTGCCTGCGGCGCCCCCGCCGAACAGGAGTCCGATCACGCCCGCGTCGCGGGTGGCTTTCAAGTGAGCCGCCGAGCCCGGCCCGAGCCACCACTGCACGCGGTTGTCGCGGAAGTGCTGCCACGTGTCATTGAGGTGCGTGTTGCCCAGCGGTAGCTGCCACAGCACGACGGGAACATGGGTACGGCGCGTAAAGCCGGCGATGTAGACGTCGTGGCGGCGGAAGTCGGCCGGGCCCCAGGCGGTGTTCGGATTGCCCTCGATCACCCTGTAGAAGCCCGAGTCGCGGTCCGTCACGTCGTTGAAGACGAGGTCGAAGCGGGCGTGCAGGCTCTCATAGAACCGGGCGGACTCGGCCGCCAGCCGATCCATGTGGGCCAGCGAGGGTTTGCTGTAGGTGGGATCCTCGCGGGTGCCCCACACGCTGAGATGCCAGGCGAGCAGGACGTGGGGAGCCAACGAGTCGCGCAGTGCGATCAGGTGATGAGCGAAGGCTCGCGCCAGCGAGATCGCGTGCGCCTGCTCGAGATAGCCCCACAGATCAGGCTCCACGTGGATGATCGTCAGATGCCTGCCTGCCGCGGCGCTGACCCTTCGCAGCAATAGCTTCCAGTCTGCCCAGTAGGCGCGCATCGTCTGGGCGTTTCGCAGGTTCGCGAGGTCCTTGTGGAGTTCGTCGGCGCCGGTGGCCGGGCTCGACTGGAGCAGCTGGTAATAGGTGAGCACCGGGATCACATGGGCCGCGATCGACTCGCGCACGTACATGGAGGCAAAGCTTCCGTCCGGGTTCCAGGTGGCCCAGCCGTGCCCGGTGTTGGCGCCGCCCGCCAGGTACTGGTAGCGGGCATCGAACGGCGCACGCCGCTCGAGCCGCGCGACATCGCCGGGAGAGTCGCTCACGCCGAGGGCGACGTGATGAGGCCAGCCATGAGGGATCGTCACGAGCGCCAGCGATATGACGAGCAGTCGGCGCGACATTGCCTCAATTCTGCAACGCCCCGCAACAGAAGTGCTTCACACCCGGCTGGTGGGCCGGGTTTCCGTCGGGGGGCGAACCTAAGGTGCGGCCATGGTCAATTCCGCCCTGGCCCCCGCGCTCGACACATCTCCACAGCCCAGGCTGCAGATGATCGAGGCGCCCGCGCCAGGGCCTCCCCGCCCGGCGCCAAGGCTCGAGATCCCCGGCTACGACCTCGCCGCGGCGCTCGTGCTCGAGGCGGAGCTCGGGATCAACCACGTCCTGGCCCAGGCCCTGGCGCGCCGCGGGCTGACCGACGCCCGCGCGGCGCGCGCGTTCCTCGCGGCCCAGGAGAGCCACCCGCCGTCGGCCTTCGAAGGAATCGCCTCAGCCCTCGAGCTGATCGAGCACCACGTCGCGGCCCGAACGCGGATCACGGTACACGGCGACTACGACGTCGATGGCGTATGCGCGACGGCGATCATGGTTCGGTCGCTCCGCGCCCTCGGCGCAGACGTCGACTGGTTCCTCCCCGCCAGGCTCGACGACGGCTATGGGCTTTCGGCCGGCACCGTCGAGCGGCTGGCGACTCGCGGAACTCGGCTGTTGCTGACGGTCGACTGCGCGATCACCGCGGTGGACGAGGTGGAGCTTGCCCGCGCTGCCGGGCTCGACGTAGTCGTCACCGACCACCACCAGCCGCGATCCGACGCGCGCTTTCCCGGTTGCCCAGTCGTCCATCCCGGCGTCGGCGCCTACCCGTGCGCTGACCTGTGCGGCTCCGGTGTGGCCTATAAGCTCGCGCAGGCGCTCGGCGCGCCGGACATCGAGAACGAGCTTGAGCTCGTGGCGCTCGCCACGGTCGCCGACCTGATGCCACTTCGGGGGGAGAACCGGAGTCTCGTGCGCCGTGGCATCGAGGCGCTGAGCCGGACATCGCGCCCGGGCCTCCGGGCTCTGATGGAGGTCTCGCGGAGCGATCCGAGCGCGCTGGATACCGCGGCGCTCGGCTTCCGCCTCGCACCTCGGATCAACGCCGCCGGGCGCCTTCACCGGGCGGACGCCGGGGTCGAGCTCCTGCTCACCGAGGACCCCGCCCGCGCCAGGCAGATCGCGCTCGAGCTCGACCAGCTCAACATCGAGCGCCGCGGCTTGGAGCAGCGGATCCTGTGGGAGGCGGAGGCCCGCGTGGCCGAGCTCGGGGAACGGAGCGGCTACGTCCTGGCTGGAGAGGGGTGGCACCCGGGGGTCATCGGGATCGTCGCGTCCCGGATCGTCGAGCGCTGCCACAGGCCGGTTGTAGTGGTTGCGCTGAGCGGTGGGAGGGGTACAGGATCGGGGCGGAGCATTCCCGGATTCGACCTGCTCGGCGCCCTGGAGCAATGCGCTGGGCACCTCGAGCGCTACGGGGGCCATCGCGCGGCCGCGGGCTTGACGATCGCGCAAGCCCAGGTCGATGCGTTCGCCGAGGCATTCGACGCTCATGCCCGCTCGGCCCTTACCGATGAGCTGCTCACGCCGATGGAGAGGATTGACGCGGTTGTGTCAGGCAGTGAGCTCGGGCTTGAGCTTGCGGCCGAGCTAGAGCGTCTCGAGCCGACCGGGATCGGTAACCCTGGGGTGAGGCTGCTTGTCCCAGGTGGGCGGCTGCGGGATGTCCGCCCGATGGGGGAAGGGCGCCATGTGCGCTTCACGCTGTCCGCGGGCGGCGCCCGGACACCCGCTGTGGCATTCGGATGCGGTGGGCGTCTGGAGGTCTCGCCGGAGGAGCCCGCGGACGCGAGCTTCCGCCTCGAGCGCAACTGCTGGAACGGCAGCGTCGAGCCGCGCTTGGTGTTGCGCAACGCCTGGCCGTGTGAGCCGGCGCCGATCGAGGTGCTGGGTGAGCCTGACGACTACTTGGCCTGGGTCCTCAACGAGGTCGCCTTGCCGCTGGCGCCCGCTGGACGGCGGGCGGCGCCGTCGCCAGGCGAGGAGCGGGTCGTGCTCGATCGCCGGAGCGAGAGCCCGCTGGCCGTTCTGGCCGACGCCCAGGCCGCCGGGGAGCGGGTGCTGGCAGTCTGTGCCGATGTCCCGCGACGCCTGGATGGCCTGCAGCGGGCCGCCGGTGGCTTTTCGTTGATCTGCTACCACGTGCTGGAGCGCGAGCCCGAGGTTTCTGCGCAGTTCGATCAGCTGGTTGCGCTGGATCCTCCCTCCTGCGCTGAGTACGGGAGGCTTCTTGAGTCCGGCTCAGGATTCGCCCATCTGGCGTGGGGAGGGCCTGAGCTACGCTTTGCCCAGCAGATGCATGAGTTGGAATACGGTCTCCGGACATCGCTCGTCGCGCTTTATCGCGGTTTGCGGCTGCGTGGTCGCGCAGCGGGGGCGGAGCTCGAGCGTCTGCTGCGCGGTGAGTCACCAGGGCGGCCCGCCCGGCTCGCGGCCAGGCTGGTCAGAGTGCTCTCGGAGCTCGAGCTGGTAAGCCTCGAGCCAGGCCGAGCGGCACTCTCGATCGCCGGGGGTGCCCCGACGTCGCTCGAGCGCTCGGCGGCCTACCGCGCCTACGCACAACGACACGAGGACGGACGGCGATTCCTGAGCAGCGCAAACCTCCTGCCGAGCGCCTGACGCGCTCCGGCGCGAGTACTCCGGCTGGCGGGCAGCTTCCCGGGAACGGGGGGCAGGCTGGCGGTGGTCGCGACAGCCGTAGCGGAGGTCGCGACGCTGGCGCCCAGACACTCGTCCCGGAGTCCCGCGAGCTCGTAGATCACATCCACGAGCGTCGAGAGGCAAGCGCCACAGTCAGCCAGGCCGAGCTCACGCCCCTCGAGCGCCAGCTCCTCTCCGACCTGTTCGCGATCGTCGAGGAGCACGCTCACGCGGCGGCGCTCGCCATTGACCGGGGGCGGGTCGAGGATGCGTTCGTTTATGCCTGCGAGCACCATGCCGACCAGCGGCGTAAGTCTGGTGAGGAGTTCATCATCCACCCGGTTGGGGTGGCCAAGATCTGCGCCGGGATGCGTCTCGACACCGAGACGCTGTGCGCGGCGCTCCTGCATGACACGGTGGAGGACACGTCGGTGTCCCTCGATGAGGTGCGCGGGGCGTTCGGGGAGGAGATCGCGAGTCTGGTCGACGGCGTCACGAAGCTGACCGGGCTCACGTTCCAGTCTCGCGATGAGGCGCAGGCCGAGAACTACCGCAAGATGATGGTTGCGATGGCGACGGACATCCGCGTCATCCTGATCAAGCTGGCCGACAGGCTGCACAACATGCGCACGATCGCCGCGCTGGCCAAGCAGAAGCAGATCGAGAAGGCGCGGGAGACGCTGGATATCTACGCGCCGATCGCTCACCGGCTGGGCATCCACGCGATCAAATGGGAGCTCGAGGATCTGAGCTTCCAGACGCTGCATCCCCGCAAGTACAACGAGATAAAAGGCCTCGTAGCCCAGCAGCGAGACGCGCGCGAGCGCTACGTCAACCAGGCCGGTGGCTATCTGTCAGGAGAGCTCGATGAGCTGGGAATCGAGGCAGAGATCTCGGGGCGGGCCAAGCACTTCTATTCGATCTACTCGAAGATGACCAAGAAGGGCCGAGAGTTCAACGAGATCTATGACCTCACCGCCATGAGGGTGATCGTCGGGTCGGTGAAGGACTGCTATGGCGCAGTCGGCGTGATCCATTCGCTGTGGAAGCCGCTCCCCGGGCGCTTCAAGGACTTCGTCGCCATGCCCAAGGCCAACATGTACCAATCGCTGCACACCACAGTGATCGGGCCCGAGGGACGTCCGCTCGAGATCCAGATCCGGACCCGCGAGATGCACGATCTGGCCGAGTATGGAGTCGCGGCCCATTGGATGTACAAGGAGGCGCCGGGGCGAAGCGACGGAGCGCCGTATCCCACAGACGACCCCGACGGCAAGCTCAAATGGCTTCGCTCACTGCTCGACTGGCAGCAGGATGAGGCCGACCCGGGGGAGTTCATAAAGACGCTCAAGGTCGACCTGTTCGAGGACGAGGTTTTCGTCTTCACTCCCAAGGGCGAGGTCAAGCGCCTGGCCGCCGGGTCAACTCCGCTCGATTTCGCCTACGAGATCCATACCGACGTCGGTCACCGGTGCGTCGGCGCCAAGGTCAACGGCAAGATCGTGCCGCTCTCCTATCAGCTGCGCTCGGGCGACATCGTCGAGGTACTCACTTCCAAGCGTGAGCGCGGCCCCTCGCGCGACTGGCTGGCCGTGGTCAAGACAACCCGAGCCCGCAACAAGATCAAGGCGTGGTTCAAGGCCGAGTCGCGCAAGGACACCGAGCACCGCGGTCGGGAGCTGCTCCAGGACCATCTGAAGAAGCAGGGCCTGCCGGCGCAGAAGTTGGTCGGCTCTTCGCTCATGGCCGACGTGATCCGCGAGATGGGCTTTCGCAAGGCCGACGACTTCTACATCGCGCTGGGCGGCGCCAAGATCTCCGCCAAGGTAGTCGTCAACAAGGTGCTGCAGCGCCTCAAGGAGGGCGAGGCGGCGGAGTCCGAGCCGACCGCGGCCGACGACCTGCTCCAGACCAGGCGGCGACGATCTAGACCGACGACGTCCTCCTCGCGCTACGGGATCAGGGTCGAAGGGATTGACGAGGTGATGCTCCGGCTGGCCAAGTGCTGCCGTCCGGTGCCTGGCGACCCAATCGTCGGCTACATCTCGCTGGGACGGGGCATCACGATCCACCGCGACGACTGTCCGAATGTCGCGGTTCTCAAGCGCGACGCCGAGCGCTTCACGCCCGTCAGCTGGGACGGCGATGCCGAGACGGCGTTCCGGGTCGAGATCGAGGTCGATGGCTGGGATCGCCATCGCCTGCTCGAGGACATGTCTCGGACGCTCGCCGAGGCGGGGATCAACATCCTCGAGGCGCGCTGCACGGTGAACCACCCGATGGTCAAGAACCGGTTCGTGGTCGAGGTCGGCGACACCCGGTCGCTCGACCAGACGATCAACCGTTTGCGCAACATCGACTCTGTGTTCGACGCCTACCGGGTGACGCCGGGCGGCTAGCCACGGGTTCGCTCGGCACGCCGTGGGTCGCTCGGCTAGCCGCGGGTCGCACGGCACGCCACGGGCTATTCGAGGACGGGGCCGTCGCGTCGCGTCTCTGCACGCCGCTGGTGCGCTCGCCCCGGCTCTCGCGGCCGGCTGACCGGCGAGATCCGCAGCACCCGCGGCCGGCTGCCGCGCAGCTTGGAGATCACGGCCGCTTCGCCGGTCCGCAGCGAGAGGATCTCGTTCGGATCAAGGATGAAGCGGTCCACCTGGCGCCGGGTGCTGCGGGTCGCGCTGCCTCGCTGGAACAGCCCGCCGGATGTCGACCAGCTCTCGTCCCAGGCTGGCTCGGTTCCTCCCATCTGAGCGGCCAGCCGGGCCGAGGACGGGACGTCCTGGCGGTGGATGACCTTGAACGCGGTGTTCCCGATCACCTGATCGCGCAGCCCGGAGGCAGCGCGTTCCAGGTCAGCCATCTCCTGCGTCGCGACAAGGACGCCGCCGCCTGCCTCGCGCACGCGGGCGAACAAGGCCACGACGTGATCGCCACCCAGCCCTGAGAACTCATCGATCGCGATCGTCGCTGCCGGGGCCGCCTCCGGCTCGTTGGCCAGTTGGCGTCCCAGAGCGGAAACGAGATCCTGCACCGCGAGCGTCCCGAGCTGCGAAGCCAGCTTGCCGTACGCACTCGAGTTGAGGCTGAAGAGCACGACCTCGCGCCCCGTCAGCGCGCGGCGAAGGTCGATCGCGTCGCTGTTCAGGTTTTCGGCTGCAACGCCGCCGGATGCCTGCGGCGAGAGAAATCGGCCCGCCTGCGACTCGGTGATCAGCGCCAGGCGCGTCTGCAGCCCACGGATTGCGCTGTGCTGGTCGTGGGTCAGCCCGGCGAGATAGTCCTGGACGGGGTCTGCCTGGTCGCGTGGCAGCTCGCGCAAGAGCGGCGACAGGCGCTTGGGGTCCAGCACCTGCACAACCTCCTCGAGCGTTGCCGGGCGCCCGGGATGGACCGACTGGAGCACGCGCAGGGCAGTCTGGAGGTAGCGCTCTGCCGCGCGCTGGTAATGGGGCTCGCTGAAGCGCTCGGTCGCGATCAGCTTGTCCTTTAGCTCGGTGGGATTGCCGTACTGCAGCGGATTCCAGCTGCCACCACCCTCCATCGTCCAGCGCTTGAACGGCCGCCCTGCCGCATGGCAGGCCTCGGCGAGCGTGCGGGCAAAAGCCGGTGAGCCCTTCATGTCGATCGCTATCACCGGTCGGCCCGCCCGGATCTGCTCGGTCAGGATCCGCAGCAGGGTCGTCGTCTTGCCCGCTCCGCTGGCCCCCAGGACCAAGCCGTGGGCGGATAGCTCCTCGCGCGCGATCGAGACCGCGTGGCCGCTCCGATCGCGCCCGAGCGCAATCGTGCCCGCCGGCTCGATCTCCCGCGCCAGAGCCCGCCCGGCGCGGGCCGCGATCCGCAGCAGCGCGACCCCCACCCCCGCCGCGAGGACTATCGGAGGCAGCCAGGGCACCGGCGTCGCGATGAGGACGGCGAAAGCGAGCAGCATCGCTGCCTGGCGTCGACGGTCCGCGGTCATCTCGCCGCCACGCGCTCCGTTCGCCGAGCCGAGCGCTCAGCCACGCACTGAGCGCCGGATGATCCAGCTGCGCCACGCAGCTCCACCCGCTGGACGCGAACCAGGTGGCCAATCCCCATCCTGCGTGCCGAGTCGACGATCGACCGGCCAACCGCCCGGCTGTGCACGAGGTAGAGCACCGCATCGATCCGGGCGTCGGCTGCGTAAGCGCCGAGGATCCTCTCGCGGCGGGTCCGCCCCTTGGCGCTCAGCTCGAGCTCGATCGCCACCCGTTTCCCGGCCTGCGTGACGAGGAGCAGGTCGGGATAGTGCAGCCGCTCGCGTCCCGCTGCTCCAAGGCCCGGCAGCCTGACCGCGTAGGGCTCACGACCGGCGGGGGCGGTGGCGTCAGTAGATCGCATCCGGCGCTCTGAGTGGGCCAGGCGGAGCGGTCCGAATGTCCCGGCCCGCGCCGCGAGCCAGAGCCAGGCCACGCCGACATCGTGCTCGTAACAGTTGAGGTGAAGGCGCGGCGGACTGAGCGGCGAGCCGGCCGCGCGCAGGCCCTTGCCGGTGATCAGGAAGAGGCTCGTGCGGCCCTCGAAGGGGCGCGCCCGGCGGACGTACCCCACGCGCTCTAAGGACCGCAAGCGCGCCCGCACGCGCGTGGTGGGTGCTCCGAGCAGCGTTTGGGCGTGCTCGGGGGTGACGAACCGGTGCTCGGCGATCAGCTCGAGAAGGGCGGCATCGCGATCGAGATCGCTCCTCTCCACACTGTGAAGAGGCGCTCGCGGGCCACTTTCACCCCCCTGGCCTCAACGGCGCGGCACTGTCACCCCTGGCTTCAACCGCGCGCAAGGGACCCCTGGCCTCAACGACGTGGCAACGAGCTCGTGTCAACCACCTCGAAATCGCGTCCGGTGAGGCGGTCGAGTTGATGCAGCTGGTCGTTTGACCAGCGCGGGTTGGGGGCGCCCGAGATGTACCAGGGGGACCCGTTGTCGGCCAGGATCAGCCCGTATAGCTTGAGCGCCCGCGCTATCACCCTTGCCTGGTAGGGAAGCTTCGCGATGTCGACGCTGGCCTTCAGCCGGACGCGCAGCCCCATCGGCGGGTAGAGGCCCGAGCCACATGTCGCTGCCTCATGCCGAGCTGGATAGATGTAGCGCGGAGCCGTGCAGCGCGCGGTGAAGCGCAGCGCATGGTTGATGTCCCCGGCGGCCACCTCGTCGTAGCGGGCTAGCCCGGGAAGGATCGGCAGGCCGGCCGCATCGGCCGAGGTCCAGCCGGCCGGCCGCAGATGGTTCGAGCGCAGATTGAAGATCGCGCCTGAGCCGGCCGTCCAGCTGCGGCCGCCGTTGTGGGGATAGGCGGAGAAGAGCTCGTAGTCGTGACAGTTGGCGCGGTCGACGACGATCACGTGGCGGTCACCCGTCGACCGCCTGCCGCCCTCGATCGGCACACCGGCCGGGAGCGGGTAGGGGCCGCGATCCGACTCGCTTGCGTAGGTGAAGCGGACGTGTACCCACCGGGTGTGCTTGCCCACGACGGCGAACGGGATGCCGTTGGGCGCGCCGTCATAGACGGTTCCGAAATCTGGATGCACGGGCGTGTCGAGCCCGATCGAGGCGATCAGCCCAGCCGAGTCCTTGGCCACCGGCAGGTGATCTACGCGTTGGTTCCAGGGGTTGTTGGCCGGGAAGATCGGGCAGTTGGGTGCGCCTGGTAGGGAATGGGCCAGGACCAGCGCCGGGGCCAGCGACAGGACCAGCGCCCCGAGCACGGCGAGCTGCTTAGCCCGCCTCATGCCACCACCTGCAGCCCGCCCGGGATCACATTGAAGCTGGCGGTCGTCACATCGCCCACATAGTCACCGTCTACTTCGAGCGGAAGCGGGCGTGATTCATATGAGGTGACTTCGAGGCTCTCGACACCCGTGAAGCTCTCGACCTGGCGGTGACGGGTGAAGCGGGCGGGCTTAGCCAGGGCACGGAAGATGAGCGTAGGGATGTCTACTGGGCTCGCTCGACGCAACACGATGCCGGCCAAGGTGCCGCTGTCCAGGGTGGCGCCTTCAGCGAGGTGCACGGGTCGCCGGCCGAAGTACGTGTAGGGGGCGCCGTTCTGCACGATCGCGCTTACTCCATCGAGACGCTCCTCACCGATCGACACCTCGAACCGGGGCGGGTTGATCAGGTAGCGGCGGTTGAAGGTACGTACGGCCGTGACCGTGTAGTACCACTCGCCGAACCGGGCCTTGAGGCGTGGATGGGCGTCGACCTTCTCGACGACGCTCGCGTCGAGGCCGACGCCGGCCGAGAACAGGAACGCCCGATCGTTGACGAGCCCGAGGTCGACGGGACGAGGGCGCCAGTCGTCTGCCATCCACAGGAGGTGCTCGGTGGCGTCGACCACATCAACCGGGATGCCCAGAAGGCGGCAATAGACGTTGGTCCTGCCACCCGGCAGGCAGGTCAGCGGGGTATCCGTTCCAATCAGGCCGTTGGCCGCCTCGTTGACCGTGCCGTCCCCGCCGAAGGCGACGACTACGTCGTAGCCCTCGCGCGCCGCCTCGCGCGTTAGCTCGGTCGCGTGGTCGCGGGCTTCCGTATCGATCGCATCGACGTCGTAGGAGCCGCGCAGCGCGTACACGACCAAGTTCTTGAGCCGGTCGGACACCGTCGTCGCGTACGGATTGACAATGATCAGCATCCGCTTGCGCGGTGCATCCCGTCCTGCGCGAAGCACCGCCTCGAGACGCTCGACCGGATCGGTGCTCACCACCCCCATCAAAAACGTGCAAACACCGGCCGAAGCCGGTCGTTACGCCACCGCCCCAGGCCAGCCGGGGTAGTGGCCGGCAGCTGGCACCCGGCCCAGCCCAGGGCCGGGCTTCTGGAAGAAGGCGGCCGTGGGATCGATCGGTACCGGGTCGATCGAAATGCCATGGGTGGCAAGGAACTCGTCGGTTGCCGCTTTGGCGCCCTTGTAGATCCCGTAATCGTTGAGCACCACGAAGCCGCCGTCGGAGACCGCCGGATAGAACGTCTCGAGGACGAGCTTGACCGGATCGTAGAAGTCGCAGTCGACGTGGAGCAGGGCGACCCGGGGCGGCTCGAAGGCACCGAGTACCTCGGCGTAGAGTCCCTCGACGATCTCGTAGCGCTCCTCGGGCACCCCGGCTCGCGCCAGCAGCCTACGGGTCGACTCGGCGCTGCCGACGAACTTGCCCTCGAGCTCGCGGGAGTACTCGCCGTCCTGCTCGCCGGCAGGCGGCATCCCGGCAAACGAGTCGAACAGCCATAGCTTTCGGCGGTCTTCCAGTCCCATCATCGACCAACCGAGAACGGCCGCGCTGCCTCCGCGGTAGACACCACACTCGACGATGTCCCCAGCGACCTGCAGGCGCCCGAGGCGGAGCACGAGCTCGTGGAGGAAGAACAGGTTGAGCGGCGTGACGAGCGATGCGGGGACTGCGCTGGCGAACGGTTCTCCGGGCTCCCAGCTCCCCAGCGGGCGTCCCAGCAGCCGCGATGCGATCCGCGTCCTGAGGCCCTGACCGCGCACGTGCCCGGGCAGGCTAGCGTGGGACTGGCGCGGCGGTTATACTGCCGCGCCACATAGCTGTACGCATCAAGAGGGGTGGAGGGACATGGCCCTTTGAAGCCCCGGCAACCTCCCGCAAGGGAACGGTGCCAATTCCATCAGGCTCTCCAAATTCAACAGGCCTGGGAGATGTGGCTAGGGCGGTTACACAGGACCTCCGACCACAGACCCCGGCGGAGGTTTTTTCATATGCCGCCAGAGTCGCTCACCTGCAAGGAATGTAAGACGGACTACCCCCTCGAGGCGCGGTACGTCTGCGAGCGGTGCTTCGGTCCGCTCGAGGTGTCCTACACACCGCGTCGTGACGCAGACCCCGACGAGCTGCGCCGCCGGATTCAGGCCGGACCCCATTCGCTGTGGCGTTACAGCGACTTCCTTCCCGTCCACGCGCCTCCCCACGGGACGCTGTCCGCCGGCTTCACACCGCTGCTCAAGGTCGACCGCCTGGCCGAGGAACTCGGGCTGAGCAACGTCTGGATCAAGAACGATGCCGCCAACCCAACCCACTCGTTCAAGGATCGGGTTGTTTCGGTGGCCCTCGCCCGGGCGCGCGAGCTCGGCTTCCAGACCGTGGCATGTGCATCGACGGGCAACCTGGCCAATGCCGTCGCCGCCCACGCCGCTGCGGCAGGGCTCGAGTCATTCGTTTTCATTCCGGCTGACCTCGAGGAACAGAAGGTCCTGGCCACCGGCGTCTACGGAACAAATCTGGTATCGGTCAAGGGCACCTACGACGACGTCAATCGCCTGTGCACCGAGCTCTCGGCGGAGCACGAATGGGCGTTCGTGAACATCAACCTGCGGCCCTACTACTCGCAGGGCTCCAAGACGCTCGCCTTCGAGACGGTCGAGCAGCTCTCGTTCGAACTGCCCGACCGCGTCGTGTGCCCGATCGCGTCGGGCTCACTGTTCACGAAGATCGCGCTCGGCTTCCAGGAGTGGCTAGACGCGGGGCTCGTAGAGGGCGAGCTGCCGGCCTTCAATGGCGCGCAGGCGGCAGGGTGCTCGCCGGTGGCGAGCGCCTTCTCCGCCGGTGAGGACTTCTGCCGGCCAGTCAAGCCTGAAACGATCGCCAAGTCGCTCGCCATCGGCAGCCCGGCGGACGGGCCATACGCGCTCGATCTCGCGCGGAGGAGCGGTGGCGGCGTCGACTCGGTCACCGACGAGGAGATCCGAGAGGGAATCAAGCTCCTCGCCCGGACGACCGGCCTGTTCACCGAAGCGGCAGGCGGCGTGACGATCGCGGTCCTCGCCAAGCTCGCCAGGCGGGGTGATATCGATCCCAATGAGCGCGTCGTCGCCTACATCACCGGCGAGGGCCTGAAGACCCTGGACTGCGCGCGCGGAACGTTCGAGGTATGGACGGTCGAGCCGACCGTGGAGTCCTTCGACGCGGCCGCCGCGCGCGTTCCAGCCCCCGTCTGAGCGATGGAGGCCGTGATTACACTGCCTGGCCCATGTCCGTGACCGTCAAGATCCCCACCCAGCTGCGCGCGGCCACTGACGGCGAGGCGGCCGTCGAGGTCGAAGGCGAGACTGTCGGAGAGGTCCTCGATGCGCTGTATGAGCGCTACGGCGAGCTCCACAGCCGGATCGCCGAGGATGGAGGCCTGCGCCGCTTCGTGAACGTGTATGTGGGCGGCGAGGACATCCGCTTTCTCGAAGGGCTGGAAACGACAGTGTCGGACGGCGACGAGGTGACGATCCTGCCCGCGGTAGCCGGCGGCTAGTGATGCCTTAGGGCCTCACGAGCGTCAGGCCCGGAAACGACCTCAAGGTCAGCTTCTCGGCCTGGATCTCTGCCTCGAGCTTCCAGACCTCGCCGCACTTGTCGGGGCCAGTCAAGGACGGGTCTCCCGGCGCTGTGTCATGGAGGGCAATCGTCCCACCGGGTGCCAGGAGCGAGAGCGCGTTCTCGTAGTCGCGCTTGGCTTGTTCGTAGGAGTGGAAGCCGTCGATGAAGAAGAGGTGGGGTGGGCTGCCGTCATAGCGAGTGAAGAACTCGTCCGAGGCCATATGCCAGAACCGAACGCCGCTCGGCATAACAGTGCTGCGGTCCCGAATGTCACATCCGTGTGCTTCGCGGCAGCAGGGAGCCACCACGGCGATCGTCACCCCATCAGCCACCCCGATCTCCACATAGCAGCAGTCCGGATAGCTGAGAGCGACACCGGCGAGAATCTCGCTGAACCACGGCCCCCGTACAGGAGCGCGCCGGCGCAGCTTGCGAACCCAGCGACGCTGACTCATCGGGCGATGCTAGCGACGCTCGACGCGGCTGCACCGACCTCCAGTTCACCGAGATTCTCTGGGGGACCTCGTGTTTCTAAAGGCATCCGCGGATAGCTCGGGATTGGGGCAGCACCGCGCAGTGGTAGGTCGCGCAGTGATTTAGACCAAGGAGGTTGGCTATGTCGATCCGCAAGAACCTCGTCGCCTATCTCGCGCTGTTCATCGCCCTGGGAGGAACGTCGTACGCTGCGGTGGGGTTATCACCGGGCAGTGTGGGCACGCGACAGCTTCGCAACGGCGCGGTGACTGATGCCAAGGTACGCGCGCGGTCGTTGACGAGCAGGGTGTTTGCTAAGGGGGCGCTGAAGCCGAGTGGCTACCTGCGTTTCGTAGTGCGAAGCCAACAGGGGCAGGACGGGGTGTGTGCGGAATCGCCCTGCGACCAGCATGCAACCGTCTTTTGTCAGCAGGGTGAGCAGGCCACGGGCGGCGGATTCCTGGATGGTGGCGGGACGGTCGTCAGTAGCCAGCCACAGCTCGATGGCGCCGGGCGAGCGGATGGGTGGAGCGTGACGAGCACCGGGACGCCTGCGCCTACGGCGTACGCCGTGTGCGCGACATCCCAACCGCCTCCTCCTCAGTAAGCGATCACAGCGAGAACAGAGCGAACCGCCGGAGCGGCAGCTGCCTAAGTAGAGGAAGACGCCACGCCCACCGGGCAGCTGACGCCGGTCCCACCGAGGCCGCAATAGCCCCAAGGATTGGAGTCGGCATACATAGGGCGGGCCTTGTTTGGGCCGATTCCCATTGGGGTCGAGTAGCAGGCCACAAGCGCCACGATCCTCAGTCGACAGGGCGACGGGTAGTCACCAGCACAGCCAACCGGCTGCCGCTTGTGCACCGAATGAGCGTGTGACCAGGCTTCTGTTTCACGCCGCAATACCAGCGACGGTGAGCGATGTGGAGCGGCATCGCGGCCGGATCTATTGGATGACTTCCGACGTAGCGCTCGACTGAGCGCGCCATGTTGCAGCTCGTTCGGATGCTTGCGCCCAGCGTCTTGTCTCCGGCGCTCGTCGGGGTGCAGTGATGCGTGATGCGCGCAGCAGCGCCAGCGGTTGAGGCCGCCACCGCCATCAGCGCGAGAACCGCCGCTACTCCTGTCAAGGCCGGTTGAGAATTGACCCTTTAGCGCCGGTCGAGAATTGACCCCCCTGGGGTTGCGGCGGCTTCTCGCGGAGCGAGCCGTAGGCGAGCGGAGTGAGATGCCGCCGGCCGCGTCTTCGGCGGGGTGTAGCTTTGCTAGCGAAGCTATAGCCGGGGTGGCCTAGTTTTCGGCCGGCGTGACGCGGCCGAGGTCCCGGTCTTTGAGGCGGTAGCTGTCGCCTTTGAGGGAGAGGATCTCGGCGTGGTGCACGAGGCGGTCGACCATCGCGGCGGCGGTGATCTCGTCGCCGAAGATCTCGCCCCAGGCGCCGAAGGGCTTGTTGGAGGTGACGATCAGGCTGGCGCGTTCGTAGCGGCGGGAGACGAGCATGAACATGAGGTTCGCGGCTTGCGGGTCGAATGGGATGTATCCGACTTCGTCGCAGATCAGCAGCGGGTAGCGCTCGAGGCGTTTGAGCTCGTCGTCGAGCCGGCCCTGGCGTTGGGTGTCGGCGAGCAGCGCGACCCATTCGGTGGCGGTCTTGAAGATCACCCGCTGGCCAGCGAGGCAGGCGCGGATCCCTAACGCGATCGCCAAGTGCGTTTTCCCGGTTCCTGGCGGCCCGAGCAGGATCACGTTCTCGCGCGCGTGGAGGAAGTCGAGCTGGCCGAGGTGTTCGATCACGGTTTTTTTGACCGATCGCTGGAAGGTGAAGTCGAACTCCTCGAGCGTTTTGCGCGCGGGGAAGCGGGCGAACTTGATCCGTCCTTCGCCGCCGTGCGCCTCGCGGGCGGAGACCTCGGTGGAGAGCAGCGCTTCGGCGAACCGTTCGAAGCTCCACTCCTCGGTCCGGGCCCGGTCAGCGAGCTTCGGTAGCGCTCTGGCCGCGGCGGGTGCTTTGAGCTCGCGGAACAGGTGCGTGAGCTCGGCGGTGCGGGTCATGCGGTCAGCGCGTCATAGGCCGAGAGTGGCCGGATCTCCACCTCGAGCTCGCGCTGTGGTTCCCCGCGGCGCTCCCTGAGCGCGCGGGCGTGATCGAGCGCGGTGATCGTGCGGTGCTTGGCGAAGCTCCGCTCGTGGCGGCACGCGAGCTCGCCGGTGTCGAGCGCGACCGCGGTGATTTCCCGCTGGCTGACCCGGACCTCGACGCGGCGCCCGACCAGGTTGGGGTCGAGCGAGTAGTCGTTGGTGTCGACGCGCAGATGCGGGTCCGGCGGCACCCTGACCACAAGGCGGCGGTCGACGTCGGGCGCCCGATCGGGCAGCGAGCGCATCACCTCGCGCTCCTCGACGAGGCGGTCGACCGGGCGGCAGCGAAGCGTCTTGTGCGTCCGACCGTTGGCCTTCTCAAACCAGGCATCGAGCTGCAGCTGGAGATCGAGCTCGTTCGCGAACCGCCGGCCCGGCTCGAAGTTCGTCTCCAAATAGCCCTGCAGCCGCTCGACCGCACCCTTCGCCTGCGGATCGGCCGGCTGACAGAACAGCCAGCCGACGGGCAGCTGGCCGCAGAACGCCGCATACGCGTCGGTCGGGCGCCCGGCGCCGGCGTGCAAACACCCCTCGCGGTCCCACACCATCAGCTCCGGCAACGCCCCGAAGGACCACAAGCAGCGGGTCATGCCCCACAGCACGTCCGGCGCCTCCTTGGAGAAGATCAACGCGCCCGCCCCCGCGCGCGAGTACCCCAGGCACGCGACCACCACCCACGCGCGCCGCGACTGCCCGTGACCGACCGGAACCGGCGCTGAGGTCTCCCACAGATCCCACTGGCAGACCTCGCCGGGGCGATAGACCGTCCGCTGATGTGTGCGCGCCTTCAAAAACAGCGGCCGGACCTCGCGCAAGTAGTCATCGACGATCGACTTGCCCCCGTCGAACCCAAGCGGCTCGATCAGCTCACGGACCCGCACCCCGGTCAACCGCGGGTCGTGCCTGAGGAGCTCGTGGATCTCCTCCTTGAACGGATCGACCTTCGACGGGCGCTCCGGGCACCGAAACGCCGGCGGCGCCTCCGAGCGCAACGCAACCCGAATCGTGTTGCGCGCCAACCCAGTCCGGCGCATCAACTCCTTGATCGAGACCCCACGGACGAAGTGTTCCCTGCGCAGCTCGGCCCACCGCTCCACGTCCAGCACAACCCTTCTCCCGGTCTCGGTGACATGACCGAGCCAGGCTCGCCATCACCCCGGACGCTCCGCCCACGACCGAGGGGGGTCAAATCTCAACCGGCGGAGGGGGGTCAGTTTTCCACCGGCGCCAACAACTCCGAATGCCCGCCTCATCGTTAGAGCTCCTACCCGTGCCTGGCCATCCCACACATGCTGCGACGAGGTTGCTTGACAAAGCAGGGGGCCTTTCATTTCCAAACGGCCACAACCGGACGCACCCGCAGGCCGTCGTGGAAAAGAATTTGTCCCAAACGTTTTTTGGCGGCAATTCGTGGGCCGAGGGGGTCGATCGCCGGGCGTTTGACCATCCTCGGCTTTGTCGATCGACTGTGAGCGCTCACAGCGTGGGGATCTCAACGGGCTCGGATGGTCTGTCCGATCGCTCTGGCAGGCTCGTAATCAGTTAACGGCACTTAACTTTTTAGGAGTCGGCCCCGTGACGACAGAGACAGCCCAGGAACGTAGTGAGCGCATCTTCCATGCTCGCCTGGTTGGTGAACCGCTGAAGCGGCTTGCGCGTGCTGAGGGCGTGTCCGAGCCGGCGATCCACGGGCTCGTCTCGCGTGCCGGGCGCCGTCACATCGAGCGGTTGATCCCGGAGATGTGGGCTGCCCAGAAGGCGGGCGACGTGCTGATCCTCGCCGTCCCGGATGGTCCGGAGTCCGATCAGCGGCTCGCGGTCGCCTACCTGAACTGGCTTTTGAGCGAGCTTCCCGAGTGGGGAGTCCGCCCGCGTGTCCATTACCGCCCGGTCGCGGGCGGCGGCTTTGCCTTCGGCCTCGAAGACGAGTCGTTCAATCCCGTCACAGGAGAGATCACCCGATGAGCGCTACCGCTTCGCCCGAGACCCGCGAGCAGCTGAGCCAGTTCCGGCAGCGTGCCGCAGAACTGAGAGACCAGCTGAAGGCGCAGCAAGACCGCGTGGGGCGGTTGCGTATGGAGTTCGCCGAGAGCGGCTCTCAGGTCACGCTGACCCGCGTGACCGAGGAGGTCAACAAGTTCGACCGCCTCAAGGGTGAGCTCGGCGACATCGAAGCCGCCGAGCGACAGATGCTCGGGACGCTTGGCGATTCCCTTGTCGGTGGCGCCCCGAGCGGCAGCTTCAAGGTCGATCCGACCGGCCCGATGGCCGATCAGCTGGGCAACCCCGAGTTCGCCGACGTGATGGCTCGAATGGCGCACACCAGCGCTCACATCGGTGACGTTCAGATCGGCGCGATCCCGCGTGAGCACGTCGCTCAGTGGACGGGGCGCTCGCTGGCAGCCGGGAACGGCGGTTTGGTCGTGCCGACGTCTGGAATGAGCCAGGGTCCGTTCGATCGGACCGTCCCGCTGTTGCAGCCGCCGACGACGTTTCTGGATCTCGTCGGGAGCGTGACGATGGACTATCCGAGCGTCCCGTACGCGCAGGAGATCCCGGTGCCGGGCGGTAGCGGACCTGCCCCGACCGCGCCTGGCGCGATCAAGCCGGGTGTGGACTTCGCCTATCAGGACGCGGAGGCCAACCCGGCCACGATCGCGGGCTGGGTGAAGATCAACCGCCAGACCCTCGCCGACGTCTTGCAGCTCGGGGCGATCATCCAGAACCGGCTGATGTTCCGGACTCGCCAGGCGCTCGAGCGCGAGGTCCTGTCCGGTGACGGCTCGGTGTCGGATCGCACGGGCAAGCCGGGAATCGTCGGGCTGCTCGAAACAACCGGCATCGCGTCGCTGGATCAGGCGGCCGACGAGATGCTGCCTGACGCGCTGATCGACGGCATCACGACCCTGCTCGTGTCCGGCGCCCAACCGAATGTGATCGCGATGAACCCACTCGACCGCGCCGCGCTGCTCAAGACCAAGAGCGGGGGCTCAATCGAGTACGTTGCCAATCCCTTCCTCGCGACCGCACGCACGATCTGGGACGTGGCTTTCGTGCCCGCCGTCGGTGTGCCGCCGGGCAAGGTGATCGTCGGCGACACGAACGTCGGTCTGACCCTCTTGATCCGCGAGCCGGCCGCGATCCGGATCTCAGACCAAGATCAGGACGATTTTTCTCGTAACCGCCTGACTGTCCTCTGTGAGCTTCGCGCAGCGCTGGCCGTGTGGGTTCCGGCCGCGTTCTGTGAGGTCAACCTGACCGCTTAGGTCGCGGTCCGCGGTGCGGCGCTCGGTTGGGGTTCCTTGACCTCCTCTCCCCTCCAGCGTCCGGGCGTCGCACCGCTCTCCGAGTGTGCAAGCGCTCGCACATGAGCTATGGCTGACGACGCCTCCACCCGCACCGACTCGATCGAGCCTGAGGCGGGCACGATCCTGAAGCCCTCGCGCTACGGCTGCGCTGTCTGCGGGGCCACCGCCACGGCATTCCGGGTCGGCTATCGGATGGACGGCCAGATGGAGTTCGAAGCGCTGTGCGACGGGCACGACGGGGAGTGATCCGTGCCGACCGTCGACGATCTGCTGCTGCGGATTCGCACGCTCGGTGCTCCCGCGGCCACCGCTGAGGTCAAGGGGGTCGAGACTGGCCTCAAGGGCATGGGCTCGACCGCGAAGACGGTTGCCGGCGTGGCCGGCATCGCTGGCGTGGCGTTCGGCCTGAAGGACATCACGTCCGCGGCGATCAAGTTCCAGGCTCAGATTGCCCAGACGCAGAACGCGCTGCGGAACACTGGTCAGTACAGCCAGCAGAACGTACGTCACTTGGTCGACGCGGCGGACACCTTGGCCACGCACGGCGGCTATGACCCGTCAACGAGCTTGGCCGGGATGCAGCGGCTCATTGCCGCACACGACAGCGTGCGTCAGGCCATCAAGGACGAGACACTGGTCACGGACATCTCGAGGGCTACGCACATGTCTTACATGACCGCTTTGCGGGCGGTGATGACCGTGGAGCAGGGGCGAACGACCGGCCTTACGCGCTTGGGAATCGTCATAAACCCGATCAAGTCTGCCGAGCTGGCCCTTGCGGATGCTCATGTCACTTCCGCGAACAAAATGAAGATCCTTACTGCTGAGGGCGAGAAGTTCACGGCGATGCAGAAGCTCCATTACGACCTGACACATCAGGTCACCGAGGCGCAGAAGCTCCAGGCGAAGGCTACCGACGTTCAAGCCACCAAGACCCTTGCCATGACGGTCCTTTGGGGCCGGTTCGGCGGCGCGACCGAGGCGTTCAGCCATTCCGCGGCTGGTGCTGCATCGAACTTCCGCAACTCGGTCGACATTCTCGGCCAGCGGCTCGGGACGTTTCTGCTTCCGGCGATCTCGAGCGTTCTGCATGTCCTGTCGAGTGTCGTCGGCTACTTCGTGGAGAACAGGAGCGCTGCCATTGCTCTCGGGATCGCCATCGGTGCTCTGACCGCCTTGTGGGGCGCTACGAAGCTGATCCAGTTCGTCGGGTGGATGGGCGAGGCCCTCAGGCTCACGAAGCTCTGGACGGTCGCGTCGTACGCCCTGAGCGCGGCACAGACCATCTTCGCTGCCGCGACCGGCGAGGCCGAGGCCCAGATGGCGCTCCTTGGCGCGGGCATGATCGCGCTCGACGCGATTCCCATCATTGCCGCTATCGCCGGGATCATCGCCGTCGTCGTCCTGCTTGCGACCCATTTCGACGATGTGAAGAGGATTGCGCTGGCGGCGTTCCACTGGATTCTCGGTGCGGCCAAGGACGTGTGGTCGTGGATAAAGCAGAACTGGCCGATCCTGGCGGGGGTTCTGCTGGCGCCTTTCACTTTCGGGATCAGCCTCATCATTGCGCTGTTCCACAAGCAGCTGTGGGGGGCGGTCAAGTCGGTGCTCGGCTGGATCGAGGGAGCGTTCACCGACACGAAGAACTGGATCGTCGACCGCTTCAACGACATCCTTCACTTCGTCACGGGCCTGCCGGGAAAGTTCGCTGACGCCGGCAAGGGCATATGGGACTTCCTGAAGACGGGTCTGATCGCGATCGTGAACTGGTGCATCGACCGGGTCAACAACCTGATCGACGCCTACAACAGCACGATCGGTCAGCTGCCTGGAATGCCGACGATCGGTGATCTCAGCCACATCGGCGCGAGCGGCCAACAACTCGGTCCGGCGGGCACTCCGATCTTGTTGCACCTGACCCAGGCTCAGCAGCGACAGGCGTATGGCAAGGCCGACGTGGCCGGTCATCGTGGCGCGGTCGAAGTCGGCAGCGCAGCCCAGCGCCGAGCTCCGGTCGGTGGCTGGCAGCCGCGCGTGGTCGTTCACCATTACGCCGGCCCGCAGCCTGGCGACCAGGTGGTGGTCGAGAACAACACCAGCTGGCACGTCGGCTCCAACGAGTTTGCTCGAGCGGTCCAGTACAGCCTCGCCAAGGTGAAGGCCGTCCGATGACCGACGAGCTGCTCCAAGAGGCGTGCGAGGCCGCCTGCCGCGACGAGATTGCTCCGTTGCTGGCTGAGCTCGACTTGGACGACGATGTCACCGAGGCCATCGCTGAGATCGTCGGACAGGCAATGGTGATTGGCGTCAGACTCGCGGCGATCGAGATCAACGCGCGCCTCGTGACGATGGGACACAACTTCACCATCGACATCGACGCGATCGACGAAGTCGGCGACTCGCAGAGTTGACTTACGCCAGCCCGCCGGATTAGGGTCGTTGATACCTGCGGCTAGAGGGAAGAAGCCGAGATGCTGAAGTGGCGGAAGATGACGTGGGCTCTGATCGTGTGGTGCGCTGCGATTCTCGTGTGGGCGATCGCCGGCGGCTCCCACGCCTCTAACAGCTGCAGTCACGATCAGTTCCAGAACGCGTGCAACGCCGGGGTCGGCATCGGAGTGGCGATCATCCTGCTGATCGGCTTCGTCGGATTCGTTTTCCTGTCGATCATCTGGTTCATGACCCGGCCGCGTGGCCGCGACTGCCCGGCGTGCGGGCAGATGGTCCACGCTGGCTACACGATCTGCCCGTCCTGCCACTACGACTTCTTGGAAGCGGCCAGCCCGCAACGCTAGGCGGCCGTCGGGGACGACTCGTAGGATCAGTCTCAACCGGCTGGTAGCACAAACCTTGTCGGTTGCGCGTGATTGCGAGATGACCCCGGCGCCCCTTCGCCGGGGTTTTCTCTTTGGCGTCCGGGCCACGCGTCACCATCCGTGACGTGCTACCAGTTAATTCCTTAATCGGCACTCGTAGCACCCGGCGCACTGCAAACGCACCCGCCGGATCTCTCCACGAGGAGATGAGGCAAGCCATCAAGAAGGGGGATGCCCTGCTCTCGGCTCATCGTGGGGCCGCCTAGACGAGCGGCCCGAGATCACAACGCAACCGCGGGAGCGGCGAGGGTCGTGGGTAAGGTCAGGTGGGCACACGGCAGCCCTGCCATCGCTCGCACTGAGGAAGTGACAGAGCCAGCCGGTAAGGCCGACACGTTCGGGCCGTCGAGGCGCAGGCGGCTCCCTCAGCGTGTGAACCTGGCGCCGGAGGCGATTCCTCGAGCCGAAGATAGAACAGTCGAAGATCTCAGGTTGCGCAAGACGCGACGTTGTCACTGTAACTCCGGGGACACCTGTCGTAATTTGGGATCGCCAGGGGTGAGATGCCGGAGTTAACTGCCCAAGCCTGCGCGAAAGATGCCCACAAGCCATAGGCCGCGTATTGGGCACCTAGGATGAGGGACTGCATCTGATACCATCAGAAAATGGATCGGCAGAGCATTCACATTCGCCTTCCCCGCTCATTGCACGAGCAGCTGGTGGCGCACGCCGACGAGCAGGGCATCAGCCTCAACTCGTTGGTCGTCGCACTCCTGGCCGGAGCGGTGGGGTTCTCACTGGCCGATCCTGAACCCATAAAGCAGGCCCCGCGCGGCAGACACCGCCGGGGCCTCGAGCCACGAAGGAGGTCTTCGTGACCATGCAGCAGCATACGAACGAGCCAATCCGCATCCTCGGCCTCGCAGGGCCGCTGAGCGACGCCCCGGTGATCGAGGTCACCGGCACCGACGGCGAGGTTCACGTCGCCATCGGCTCAACGGTCGTGGATCTCGACCGGGACGCCGCTCTCGAACTGGCCGACGCCATCGCGACGTGCGCGAACACGCCTCGGGTATTCACGAGCGATGACTTTCGCATCGAGCGGCTTTGAGCACTGTGAGCGCACTGACGGGGGTGGCGGGCTTCGGCTCGCCACCCAACCTGGCCACAACCCACGCACAGGGGATCTGGGCATCTTTCGGCCCGCCCAAGGAGGTCTACAACGATGACGCCACGTGAGTTGGGAGAACAAGTCGGTGCCGGATGGGCTCGCCTCATGCGCGACAACCGACAGGCCATGAAGGAGGGGGATCGACTGGTCGACCCCGTTGCAGTCGTCGCGGGCGACCCGCCACGTATCCCCCGCGCAGTGCGCAAGCTGGTCATGAAGGCCGGTACTCGTCGCGAGTTGGCCAGGAGCGGCGACCCGAACGCCGAAAGCAAGTTCTGGGACGGATTCATCGCCGGGGTCCGCTCGTATCTCGCGCTCCCGTCGCTCGGGATGGGGAACAACTGATGCCCGAGCACGACGTGACCGACCAATTCGGTGATCCCGAGCCCGTCGAGACCCGCGCGGCTGGATATGTCCGAGTCTCGACCCAAGAGCAGGTTCAGTCGGGGTGGAACCTTGATGAGGACCGCCAGCTGATCCAGGCCCGCTGCGACGAGCGTGGGTGGGACCTGGTCGAGGTCTTCGACGACGGCGGCCTTCAAGGCGATGACGCAAGCCGTCCTGGGCTCCTGCGGATGCTCGACGCGCTCGACCAGTTCGACGTCGTCGTGGTGCGCAGCCAGGACCGGCTAAGCCGTGACCTGGGCATCTGGACAATGGTCTCGACTGCTCTACGAGCGGCCGGCGTGCGCGTCGAGACCTTCACCGGCGCGCTCGATCTTGAGACCCCGCACGGCGAGTTCTTCTCCGACATGATGGCCATCGTCGGCAAGCTCGAGAAGCGGCAGATCGGCGTCCGCGTCAAGCAGGCGATCCGTGGCCGCGCCCGAGCAGGCTTTCACAGCGGCGGGACACGACCCTACGGCTACGAGTTCGTTGACGGCATGCTGCGCGTCATCCCGCACGAGGCGGCCGTGGTCCGCCGGATCTTCGACGACACGATTAACGGCCTCGGGCAGCGGACGATCACACGGGCACTGACCGACGAGGGCGTGCCGACGGCCAAGGGCGCCGTGAAGTGGAGTCAGAGCGCGATCAGCCGCATCCTGCGGTCCCCGCTCTACCGCGGCGCTCTGAGGCTCAACGGTGAGCTGTTCGAGGGCAGGCAGGAGGCGATCGTCACCGAGGAGGTTTGGGATCGCGCGCAAGCTGCCTCGACGGCTCGCGTACGCCAGGTCGGCGGACGCTGGCCGGACGGCGATCACCTGCTCGTCAAGGGCACGCTGGTTTGTGGCCAGTGCGGGTCGGCCATGATCCCGCGCAAGGCGCGACCCGGCGTCGAGCGCGAGCGCTACGTGTGCCGCGGCCGAATCGAGCACGGCCCCGAGTTCTGCGACCAGCCGTCGATCCGCCGCGAGCTCGTGGACGTGCCGTTCCTGAACGCGCTGCGGGACCGCTACATCGACGTCAGAGCCACCATCCGGCGCATCGAAGAACGCGCCGAGTCCGACCTGGGATTGCGTCGAGAGGCCGTCGCGGAACGAGAAGCCGAGGTTGCCTGCCTTGAGCGAGCGATCGCGACCACCGAGCGCGACTATGACGCCGGCGACATCACCGGCAAGCAATACAGCGCCCGTCAAGCGCGGCTCGCGGACGAGCACGAGGGCGCACAGGCAGCCCTACAACGCGCTCAGGACCACCTGGGCGACCTCGAGGCCCGTGGACCCATCGGCGACCCTGAGGAGGCGTACCTGCGATACATGGCCGCTCTCAAGGGGTGGGTAGCTGATGGCTTCGAGGACGCGCCGATCCTGAACGCGCAACGCATGGTGATCGGCCAGATGTTCGAGTCTGTCGAGCTGATTCGAAGCCCCGGATTTGGCAGCGGTAAACGCACCGAGGGCCTGATCGTGCCCACCGATGGCGACGATCCCCAGGTGATCGACGGCGACGCGAGCTACTGGCTGCTGCCGCGGCTGAGAGCGTCGGCCGTCGACTGGGAGACGTTCAAACCGACGGGGCAAGCGATCCCTGTGCCCGAGTGGCAATCGTACCCCCATGGATTCTTCTCGAGGTACTGCTGGTGGTAGTCCTCGGCGTAGTAGAAGGGCCCGGCGGGGGCGATCTCGGTCGTGACGCGGCTGTAGCCGGCGGCCCGCAGTCGCTCAGCGAACGCATCGCGTGAGGCCTCCGCGATCCGCCCCTGGTCCTCAGTTGATGTGTAGATCGCCGAGCGGTACTGGGTGCCGACGTCGTTGCCCTGACGCATCCCCTGCGTCGGGTCGTGGTTCTCCCAGAACAGCCGCAATATCTCCTCGTAGGAGATCTTCGCCGGGTCAAAGACCACGAGCACGACCTCGGCATGGCCGGTGCTTCCGCTACAGACCTCTTCATAGGTCGGGTTGGGCGTGGAGCCGCCGGCGTAGCCAACGGCCGTCGTGAACACGCCAGGCGCCTGCCAGAAGATGCGCTCGGCGCCCCAGAAGCACCCCATCCCAACCACCGTCTGGATCAGGCCCTCGGGGAACGGCGGCTTCAGTGGCGTGCCGAGCACCGCGTGACGCTCGGCCACGGGCATCTCCGTGTCACGTCCCGTCAGGGCACGACTCGGATCGATCATCCGGGTCTTGTCGCGAAAGCCGAGCACCCTGACAGCTTAGCCTCGCGCGGCATACGCCTTAGCCTCGCGCGGCAAGCGCCCAGCCTCGCGCGGCATGCGCCTGACTCGCGCGGTATGCGCCTGCGGCTATCGTCGCGCGCGCATGAGCTCGGGAGGCCGAGTGCTGGCGGACGACGTCTATCCGGGCTTCACCCCCGGGTTCGACCAGCTGAGCGACGTCATCGGCGGATGGCCCGGCGCCGTGCGGCGCCTCGTCTTCAGGCTGGGGCCGCTCCGGGCCCTCACCCTCGTGTGGAAAGGACGTAGCTGGGACGTGATCGCGGTGTTCCGAGCCGGCGCCGGCTGGCGCTCGCTGCTGCTGCTCCAGGCTCTGCTCGATCGCCGGCACAAGCTCGTCGTCCTCCACTTCATCGCCCACCCGCCACGGGCGCGCGGCCTGGGTGCTTTTGCCGACCGGGTGTGGGCGCCGCTCGAGCGATGGGCCATCCGGCGTGCGGTGCTGCGGGCCCAGGTTCTGGCGCGCGGCGAGCGGGAGCTCTACGCAGCGGCGTTCGGAGTCGAGCCCGAGCGCTTCTGCTTCATCCCGTTCGCCTGGCGGATGAATGACGCGCCGGTGCCGGCGCCCGCCTCCGAACGCACGCTCGTCGTCTCGGCAGGCCGAGCGATGTGCGACTGGCGAACCCTGTTCGATGCCGCCGAGGGGCGTTCGTGGCAGCTCACCGTCGTCTGCGGTGCCGATGACAAGGAACTCGTCGAGCGATTGAACAGCGTCGGCCACGCGCGAGTCTTGAGTGAGCTCTCGCCCTCTGAGACAACCGATCTGCTTCTCGAGGCAGGCATATGCGTACTGGCGCTCGCGGACTCGGCAATCAGTCACGGCCAGGTCAGGCTCTGCAACGCAATCGATGCCGGGGCGGCTGTCGTCGTCTCGGCGGTCCCCGCGCTCGAGGGGTACATCGAGCCCAGCGTGAGCGCGCTGGTCGTGCCGCCCGGAGATCCCGCCGCGCTCTCAGCTGCGGTCGACAATCTCATCTCCGACCCTGGGCTGCGGGATCGGCTCGCGGCCGCGGCGTTCGAGCGCGCCGGGGCTTGGACGGCGGCCGACTATGTGGCAGCCATCCAGGCGTTTGCCTCCTCCGGCACGCCGCCCTCGCTGCCTGAAGCTCTCGAGCGGCCGACAGCCGGTGCCTAGCCCGGGCGCCGCCAGCTAGCCTGCCCAGCGATGTCGTGGCTGCGGACGGCGCTCCTGCGGGCCTGGTTTGCGCGCGCCAAGCTGCGAAGACGCCTCTCTCACAGGGATCTCGCCGCCCATCGCCGCGAGCTGATCGCGCGCCTTGCCCCCGGCAAATCGTTTCTGGACATGGGCGGAATGTGGTCTGTGCACGGCGAGATGTCGTTCCTCGCCGAGGAGGCTGGGGCGCAGGAGGTCGTCCTGTGCGACGGAATGGACCCGACGCAGGAGTTCACACGCCGGCACGCCGAGCGGGGCTCCGCGGTGCGCTTCGTGCAGGGCGACCTGCACGACCCCGGCACGGTCAGAGCGCTGGGGGCATTCGATGTCGTCTGGTGCACGGGCGTCATCTATCACTCTCCAGATCCCTACCGCCTGATCGAGCACCTGCGCCAACTGACGCTCGAGACTCTGGTTCTCGGAACGCGGGTGCTTCCCGAGCTGCCGCTGCTCGAAGGCGGGTGTGTGTTCTATCCGACTCTCTCGCATGGATCACGCCGTGCCATTGCATGGCTGCACGGCGCCGACGCTCCCGGCCTGCTGGGCGCAGCAACCCCGTTCGATCGCACACCAGAGATGGGGCTCGCCAACTACTGGTGGGGCCTGTCACCATCGGCCGTCCGCGCGATGCTCGAACTGGCGCGGTTCGACGTGGTCGAGGAGTGGACGGCCGACCCGCTCACGCTCGAGGTGGTGGCAACTCCACGTCCCGAGTCAGGCGTGCTTCCCCCACTCGAGTTTGCCCGCGAACGTGGCGTGCGCCGCGGCAGCGACTAGAGCACGAGCGTCCGGTAGCGCAGCGCTCCGCGCGCGACGGCATAGCACTCGACGAGGTCGTGGACGATCAGGAACGGGACCACGAAGCCGCCGCCGCCTGACCTGCGCGCCCGCTTTCGCAGCTCCACCAGGTGAAGCGTCAGCACGAATCGCCTGAGCCAGCTCGGCGCGGCCAGCGCTAGTGCTGAGCGCCAAATCAGGTAGTGCCATACGTTCCAGAACACTCCGCGGTAGAGCATCGTCCGCGCCTCGGGATGGTCGGCGAGCGCCTTCATCGGCGTGCTCCAGCGGGCTGCGACGCGGAGCAACGCCACCGCGCCCAAGCGCTCAACGGCGTGAAACACGACAGCGCGGGGAGCCAGTGCCATCTCGTAGCCGCCGGCGATCGCTCGCCAGGCCAGATCTGTGTCCTCGCCCCCCGGCGTCAGGCCGAAGCGCTCGTCGAATCCACCAAGCGACTCGAGTGCGCCGCGCGGATAGAAGATGTTGCAGGTCTCGTACTGGGGGCCGAGCGTCGTGACCGACACCGTGCGGGAGAAGGCCCCGCCGCCCTGGTCGGCCGGGTCGGGCAGGGTGATGCCCTGGACGACGGTACGGGGTGAGGCTGCTTCGAGCCCGGCCTCGAGCCAGTCCGCGGCCGGCACGCAATCGTCGTCGGTAAAGGCGATAACGGGCCCCCGCGCTGCCCGCCACCCGGAGTTACGCGCCGCCGCCGGACCGCGCGGCGCAGGATGTCTACACACGCGCACGTCCAGGCCGTCCCGATCAGCCTCTCTGTCCAGGAGCCTGCGCGTGGGCGGCGAGGGCCCATCGGCGACCACCACGACCTCGAAGCGGTCGGTGTCGAGCGACTGGCCGCGCAGGGCATCCAGCAGCCGAGCCAGCCGCTCAGGCCGGTCACGGGTAGCGATCACCACCGAGACGAGCGGGTCAGCCACGATCCCTACAACAGGAGCGTGCGGTAGCGGAGGCTGGCGCGAGCCAGGACGGCGATCCCGGTGGCGTCGATCGCCGCCCGGCCGGGAAGCTCGGATAGCGAGCGCGCGATGCCTCGCGGACCGTAGCCGCGGTGCCCCAGCGAAAGGCGCAGCCAGGGAAGCGTGAGCAGCAGCCCCGCGCGGTGCCGCCGCGCGAGCAGCGCGCCCGCGGCGGCCGCGCTCAGCGCGGCGTGCTCCGGTACCCACCAGATGCGACCCCACATCGAGTGCCGGCTCTCAGGATGTCGCTTGGCCAGCCACGCCATGTCGCCCCAGCGCTCGACCGCCCGCAGCGTCCCGAGCAGCGACCTCTCCTGGACCGCGTGCCTTACGACCATGTCCGGGATCGGGACGAGCGGGACGCCGTGCTGGCGGGCGCGCAGCGCCAGGTCGCTGTCCTCGCCGACCTGATGTCGCTCGTCGAAGCCGCCCAGGCGTTCCAGCAGTTCACGCGGGTAGCCGATGTTGCACGTCTCGGCCCACGTGGTTGGGGGCTCGATCAGGACGGTGTGGGCCCACGGCGCGCCGCGCAGGATGACCGCCTCCTCGGGGTCGGGGATCGTCCTGCCCTGGAGAATCGCGCCAGAGTGAGCTTGTTGGGCGGCAACCGCCCGCTCGAGCCAATCGGCCTCTGGCCGGCAGTCGTCGTCGGTGAACAGCACAAGGGGGGACCGCGCCTCTCGCCAGGCGGCGTTCCGCTTGGCGCCCGCCAGCTGGGTCGCGGGTGGAAAGGTCAGGTGGCGGAGCTGACCACACCCGCGCAGAACATGGCTCTGCAGCATCTCCTCGACAGCGGGCGAGCGCGAATCGTGGGCGATCACGACCTCGAACTGCTCCGGTGCGAGCGTCTGCTCGCGCAGCGCGTTGAGGAGCCAACGGAGCCGAAGCGGCCGATCTCGGCTGGCAACCGCGACGGTGACCCGGGGCGAGCCGGCCCGGGACTCCATCAGGAGATGGCCGGCACCGGATCACGCTTGCGGACGAGACTGACCGCCTCACGCAAGAGCGGCGACTCGAGGTACCAGGTGGCCACCGCCGTCACCAGCAGATAGATCCCCAGCTCGGCCAGCGCGATCCCCAACGACCGGCGGTGGGCCTCCGCCAGGCGCATCACGAGGACACAGGCCGCGGCAGGAACGGTGGGCAGGAAGCCACGTGCCGCGTGGCGCAGGAAGTCAAAGCCGTCGAACATGCGGTGCAGGAAGAAAGCCCGAAAGACGACTGCGGCCACGCCCTGGAGGGCGATGCCGATCGCAAATCCCCGTAGCCCGAGGGCCAGCAGCAATGGGATGCCGGCGACCAGGAAGACGACCATCGCGGTCAGGTTGGCGATCGCAATGGGGCGGGTCTCACCGCGGGCGCGGAAGTAGGCGGTCCAGTTGAAGCCGACGTGATTGAGCGCGGCGGTCAGGCCGAACACCTGCAGCACCACGACGGCGGGATGCCACCGATGGCCGATCCCGAAGTTGACGAGATCCGGGGCGAACAACGTGAGGCCGGTGCCGAACGGCACCGCCCACATCAAGGCGAGTCGGTTGGACTTCACGAATGACTCGAAGAGCAATGCGGTCTGCGTCCGGACGGCGCAGATGGCGGGATAGAGCGTCCCGGTCACGAGCTGGTCAACGCTCTCGGTATAGCTCGTGATCGTGGAGGCCAGCGCTATGACGCCCACGGCGGCCACCCCGAGCTCGAACTTGGCGCTCAGCATCGCGGCCCAGGTCATCACGAGGCTGGCGGCGCTCGCGATCAGCAGCGGCACCGAGAACGAGGCATAGCTGCGGATCGTCCCTGGCTCGTAGCGGAGGCGAAGCCGGAATGGAGATCCGATCACCGCGGCCGCCGACGCCGCGAAGGCGCCCGCGGCCAGCCCACCGACAAAGGCCCAGTAGCCGGCACCGGCAACCGCCAGCGCGACCGACACGACGAACCCGACCAACGGGTTCACCGCGGCAAGCGCCCGCTGGCGGACGAAGCGCATCTGGCGGTAGTAGATCCAGAGCGGTGCCTGGAAGGCCGAGACGAGCATCGTGAGGGCCACGACGACGCTCGGCAGCAGGAGCTGGGGAAGGTTGTAGATAGCGATGATCGCCGGGACGGTGAGGGCCATCACGACGATCAGCGCGGCCGTGACGCCCAGCTCGAGCGTGAAGGCCTTCTGGAAGGCGAGCTCCTGGTCCTCCTCCTGCTGCTGGACGTACTTATCACCCACGCCCATCTGCTTGAGCCACAAGAGCGTGCCGAGCGTCACCATCAGCACGCCCCAGATGCCGAACTGTCGGCGGGTCACGAAGCCGGCGAGGATGAACGAGTTCAACAGGCTGAGCCCGCCGAGCGCGACCGTAAACGCGGTGTTGATGAGCGTTCCGCGTGCCGCGCGGACGCGCAGGGAGCCGGGAGGAACACCGATTTGGCCGACGGCGTCGGGGCTCACGGGGCCGGGCGCCACGGCAGCCACCCCGGCAGCCTCCGGCGGCGCCTCCGACTTCAACATTGTGGCCATGGTATCGGCGCGGTCCCCCGTCCCCGGCGACTCGACGCCCGGCACCATACATTTGCCCGCGTGCCAAGGGTGAGCGTGATCGTCCCGGCTCGCGACGCAGCGCGGACACTCCCGCGCCTGCTCGCCGGACTGGGTTCGCTTCCGGCCGGCTCCGCCTATGAGGTGATCGTGGTCGACAACGGCTCGACCGACGAGACCGCGCCGATAGCCGAGGGCTCGCCTGTCGTCGCTCGCGTGGTCCGCCGAGCGAGGGGGGAGGGACCCGGCGCCGCGCGCAACGCAGGAGCGGAGGCAGCCCGCGCACCCAGCCTGGCCTTCCTCGATGCCGATTGCTGGCCCGCCCCCGGGTGGCTGGCGGCGGGCGTGGCGGCCCTCGAGCGCGTGGACCTCGTCCAGGGCAGGGTGCTGCCTGACCCGCTCGCCGACCTCGGGCCATTTGACCGGACGCTGTCGGTTGGCGGCGCGCATGGGCTGTTCGAGAGCGCGAACCTGTTCGTTCGCAGAGAGGTGTTCGAGCGCGTGGGCGGCTTCCCCGGCGGGCTCGAAGCAACGCGATCCGGGCCGGGGCGAGCAGGCGAGCCGTTCGGCGAAGACGTCGTCTTCGGCTGGCGGGCGCGGCGCTCAGGCGCCACGACGAGCTTCTGCGCCGAGGCCCTCGCGTACCACGAGGTGACCAACCGGGACGCCCTCGAGTTCATCGCCGAACGTAAACGACTGGGCCTGTTCCCACAACTGGCGGCGCTTGTCCCGGAGCTCAGGGACTCATTCTTCTACCGGCGGGTGTTCCACACCCGCCGCTCTGCGGCCTTCGACCTGGCTTTTCTGGGGATAGCCGTCGGCGTCGCCCGCCGGGATCCCCGCGCGCTTCTGGGCGCCGGGCCGTACGCGGGGCTGGTGGCCACGAGCGCCCGTCGCTGGGGTCGCCGGGCGCCGCTGGTCGCCCTCGCCGAGGCGGCCGCGGACGCCGTGGGCGCGGCTGCACTGGTGCGCGGAAGCCTCAGCGCCCGCACCCTGTTGCTGTAAGGGCATGCTGTACGGTGAGGCAGTGACACGACCGCTGAACGCGCTCGTGCTGGGGGTGGGAGGGAACGTCAGCCAGAGCATCCAGAAGGCGCTGGCGCTCGGTGAGACGCCGGTGCGCATCACCGCGGCATGCATCAGCGCAAGCTCGACGGGCCTGTACATGGCCGACCGTGCCTACCTCTCACCGCTGGCCCGGGATCCAGAGTTCGTGCCCTGGCTGCTCGACGTCTGCCAGCGCGAGCGGATCGACGTCGTGCTCTCAGGCAGCGAGATCGTGCTCGAGGTGGTGGCGGCGAATGCCGCCACTGTCCGCGAGCAGACCGGTGCGGTGTGTGTCGTCAGCCCGCCGGAGATCCTCCGCACCGGCCGCGACAAGCTGCGGGCCTGCCGCTGGCTCGAATCGTCCGGTCTGCCCGTCCCGGGGTACGCCGACCTGGCCGATAAGCAAGCGGTCGAGCGGCTCGTGTCCCAGTACGGCTTCCCGCTCGTGGCCAAGCCGCGCCTGGGCAAGGGGAGCGACGGAGTTCTCGTCCTCCGGGACGGGGGAGACCTCGAGCGCGTGCTGGGCGCCGAGGACCTCGCGCTGCGGGAGGTCGTCGAGCGCCGGCTGGCGCCTGAGGACCTGATTCTCCAGCAATACCTGGGTCGCGACGAAGACGAGTACACGGTCGGCTGCTTCTGCGATTCCACGGGGCAACTGAGCGGCAGCATCGCGCTGCGGCGCCGGCTCCACGGCGGCACGACCGTGTCGGCCGAGCTGGGTGCTTTTCCCGATGTGAGCGACGTCGCCGAAGCGATCGTCTCGGCGCTGGGCCCGCTCGGCCCCTGCAATGTTCAGCTGCGCGTCCACGATGGGCGCCCGATCCCCTTCGAGATCAACCCGCGTTTCTCCGGCACGACGGCTCTGCGGGCTCGTCTTGGGTTCAACGAGGTGGAGGCGGCGCTGCGCCATTTCGTGCTCGGGGAGCCGGTGCCGCGCCTGTGCGCAGACGGGAGCGCAGTGGCTCTCCGCTACTGGAACGAGATCTACGTCTCGGCGGAGGCCGAGGCCGAGCTGACCGGGTCACGCTGCCTTGACGAGCCCGGAGCGCGCATCCTGGCCACGGAGGACTGGCGGCCCGCTCGGTGAGCGGGCACGCGAGCGAGTACGACCGAATGTGGGAGGAGGTCTACGGGGACCTCCAGGACCTGGGACCCACCCACCGCCACATGGCGCGGATCATGCAGCGCCTGGTGGCGCCGCTCGGCTACGAGAGCGTGCTGGTGGTCGGCGTCGGGCACGGACACAACCTGCCGCTGCTCACGCAGGGACGCGAGTTGAAGCGGCTGGCTGGCATCGATGTGTCGCGCAATGCCCTCGAGCAGGTCAGCCGCCAATGGGAAGGCGACTTTCAGCAACTCGACGTCGAGCACGACCGGCTGCCCGACGCCTATGACCTCGTGTGCTGCGCGCTCGTGCTCGAGCATCTGGCCAACGACGAAGCAGCCCTTCGCAACCTACGGGCGATGAGTGCTCAGTACCTCCTGGTCACCACGATCGCCGGCGACTTCGCGCGTCACAGGCGCTGGGAGGAACAGGTCGGGCACGTCCGCAACTACGCGCCAGGCGAGCTCGAGCGCAAGCTGCAAGCCACGGGCTTCGAGGTGCTCGAGGCTGTCTACTGGGGGTTTCCCTTCTTCAGTCCGGTCGCCCGCCTGCTCCAGAACCGCCTGACCGCACGGCGTGAGCTCTCGCCGGCTTCGCGGCTACTAGCGCGGGCGCTCTATCCCGTGTTCTTCCTCAACTCGAGCCGTCGCGGGGACCTGCTGGTGATCCTGGCCAGGACAGCCTCGGTCAGCTGCCCTGCGCCCTCGCGCTGAGGAGCTCTGAATACAGAGCGAGGTAGCGCGCGCTGCAGCGCTGTGCCGAGAACTGCTCGGCGTGGCGACGGCAGCGCGCTGCCGTCGCCGGGTCCTCCGCCAGCCTCATGGTGTCGAGCAGGGCGTCGCTCAGCGATTCCGGGTCGAGGCGATGGAACAGCCGCCCGATCGCCTCGTCGTTGACCACCTCCGGGATCGCCGCGTGCGCCAAGCCGACGACCGGCGTACCGCAGGCCAGTGCCTCGACTAGCACCAGTCCGAACGCCTCATCCTCGGAGGGGAGCACAACGGCCCACGCCTGCGCGTAGCGGCGCGCGAGCTCGGTCCGTTCGTCGAGATCGACCCACCTGACCCCAGCTGCACCGACCTCCACGCCCGCCCGTCGAGCGGCCTCGAGGTCGCGCGGTGCGGACAGGATCAGCTCCGCATCGGGATGCCGCTCCCTGATCAGGGAGAACGCCCGGACCAGTAGCCCGACGTGCTTGCGCGGCACGTCCGCCGCCGCACTGCAGAGCACCGTCGGGTGTGGCGTGCGCGCGGAGACGGGCGTGAAAGCGTCGAGGTTGACGCCGGGCGGCATGACCCGCGCGTCGTACCCCAGCCAGTATCTGAACGCCCCGGCGGCGTAATGGCTGAGCGCGACGACCGCGTCGCAGCGCTCGACGGCGCGCTCCAGATGCTCCAGCCGGCGGCGATACTCCCGGAGCCCGGCGAAGTCGGGAACACCCATATAGGAGAGGATCACCGGCCGCCGCGAGGTGCGCTTCCACCATGATGCGGCGAGAGCGTCGGCCGGGTAGGTGGCGTGCGCCAGGTCGAATCGCCCTGCGTGGAGCGCCAGGTAGCTGAACGGCAGGTGAGTCAGGTAGGGCTCGTAGCCGCGGCGCAGGAGACGGCCTTGCGGGGGTCTCGGCAGCCTCAACACGGCCAGCCCCTCCTCACGCGAGAGGCTCGGCAGGCCAGGGTGGCTCGTGATCAGGGTCGGGCGGTGGCCGGCGGCGAGCAGTCCGTCGGCGAGCTCGCGGGTGAACCGCTCGGCCCCTCGGCGCACCTCCGGCCAGTAGCAGGGGCTGAGCAGAGCGACGCGCAGCGAACCGTCCTGGTCTGGCTCGCGCACGCGGGCATTATGCCGCCGCGCCCGAACCCGGCTCTATTGTGCGATCGCTTTGTGGGCCCGGGCATCCAGCCGCATCTCGGCGCCGGAACTCGTCCTGGTGGCGCTCGCTCTGTGGGCGCTGGTCCCGGCGTTCACCCTGCTCGGCGGACATGGCGTCTTCAACGGCGTCTACGGGGTGGATGCCCCGGACCTGATGCAGTACATGGGATTCATCCGGGACTCGGGGCAGCACGGGTTGATCTCCAACCTGTTTGACACTGTCTCGTCTCCTCATCTCCTGCTCGTGCCGGGGTTTGCCATCTCCGGCTTGGTGTGGCGGCTAGGCGCGAGCATCCAGGTCGCGCTCCTGATGTGGGTGCCGGTGGCGCTTGCCGCGTTGTTCTTCTCGTTTCGCGCCTACGCGCGGCGGCTGCTTGGCGACCGCCCGGCCTCAGTGGCTCTGGCACTCGGGCTTGCCTTCTTCTTCTTCTCGCCGGCCCAGCCACTCGCGCACTGGCTGTCGGGAAGCCCCCACCTCCAGTTCGGGACCAGGGTCGTGGCACTCGAGTTGTTCGCCGGCGCATACTCCTGGGGCGGTGCGCCGGCGATCGCGATCGCCGCGGTACCGGTCTTCCTGCTGGCGATCGAGCGGATCCTCGACCCGGCTCGCCGGGCTCCCGGGCGCTCCGCCGGCTGGTACATGGCCTGGGCGTCGATCGCGGGGCTGCTCGCCGCTTGGCTGCATCCCTGGCAAGGGATGGCCGCTCTGGCGACTGTCGCCGGGCTCGTGGCGTGGGGGCGCTTCCGCCGCCACTACATCCGGCTCGCGCTTCCAATGCTCCTCACCGCAGCGCCGCTCGTCTACTACGTCATCCTCTCCCACACCCATTCCGCGTTCGGCACCGCCGCTCGTGCCGGCGCGGGCTACGAGCATTTCGGCTGGTGGTTCTGGCTCGGGATGGCTCCGCTGCTGCTGGCGCTTCCGGGTTTTCTCGGTCCCGGCCCCGACGTGCAGGAGCGCCTTCTACGGATCTGGCCGGTCGCGGCGCTCGCGGTGTACGTCGTGCTGGACCGCACCTGGTTCTACCACCTGCTCGACGGGCTGACCCTCCCTCTGGGCATCCTGGCCATACGTGGCTGGCAGCGCCTGCGCTGGCCGAGGCCGGTGGCCGTTGCGGCTGTCCTGGCGGTCACGGTGCCGGGGCTGGTGTGGGTCGTGCAGGAGCTCGTCAGGACGAGACAGGACGACTTCCTGGCCCGGGGCGACGCGCGGGCACTCGCGTTTTTGGACGCCACGCGGACGCCGGGGGCGGTGCTCGCTCCGGTGGCCGTGGGGCAGGCAGTGCCTGGCTTCACCGGCCGGCACACCTACGTCGGCCATTACGAGTGGACTCCGGCCTTCCCGGCGCGCGTCGCGCGGGCGGACGCTCTGTTCGAAGGCCGGATGACGAGTCCGCAGGCGGTCGCGCTGGTGAGAGCGAGCAGGGCCACTTTCCTGCTCTCAGATTGCGGGCCACGCCGTCCCGATCTTCGGCCGTGGCTGGGCGCGCTCGTTGTCTCGGTACGCCGGTTCGGGTGCGCCGTGGTCTATCACGTGCGTGTGCCACGCGCGCAGACCGTTGGCCGGCGAGCATTCGGTTGGACGGCGTAGGCAGATCGACCTACGGCCTCCAGGCCCAGATGGTGCCCGCGTCGTGGCGCCGTCGGGGCGCGTCGGCGACGTATCCAGCCCTTGCGAGCGCATCCACTACGACCCGCTCGGGGTCGCCCGCAGGGAGGTAGCCGGGGTGATACTCGAGCACGACGGCCCGCGCCGACAGCTGCTCGAGGCGAGGATCGGCGAGGATCGCCCACTCGCTGCCTTCGATGTCGAGCTTGGCCAGGTCGGTCTGCGCCAGATAGGGGAACACGTCGAGCTCTGAGACCGAGTGGGGCTCGCTGCGCAACAGTGGCGTCTCGCGCAGAAACGGAAAGGCCTGGCCGATCCCGCGCTGGAGGCGCTCGAGCTCCCGGTCAGACGCGGATGAAACCTTGGTCAGATGGAAGCTCGAGCGCAGCTCGACCTGTCCTTCCGAGGTGCCAGCCGAGGCCTCGATGAGGCGCCAGTCACGCTCCAGGCCGTTGGCCTCGATCGTGCGGCGCAGAACCTGCGCGTTGCCGGGATCCGGTTCGAACGACACGACCTGCGCCTCCGGATAGCGGGAGCGCATGAACAGCCCGAAGAACCCCACATGTCCACCGAGGTCGAGGATCCGCAGCGGGTGGCCGAGCCGATCGAGCGAAGCGACCACCGGTTCAGGTGGCTCGTAGACCTTGAAGCGGAATACCTCCTCCAGTACCCACATGTCGAGGAGCGGGTGGCGCACGTGGGCCACGAGCTCGGCCTCTCGCAGCTGGTAGCGGCCCGCGGCCGCCCGGCCGCCAAGCTCGCGTGCGACGAAGCGCGGGCGGCCGCGAACGCATGACGCCGCGCCCAGCGTTCGGCGCATCCGTTGCAGGTTGAGACGGCGGGGGATCACGGGGAGCGGCCGGCAACGCAGCTGCGCCGTGCGTGGTGGACGACGTGGCGGACCGAGTAGCCACGTGTGGCGAGCGCAGCTTGAAACGACAGTGCCGGCGGACCTCGTCGAACCCGGCGGTCCACAGCATGCGGCCCCAGGTGCGCGCGCTGGGCAGCCAGAAGACCACCGGCCGGTTCACGGTCGGCCAGATATCGGGCCGCCGGAAACGGGAGCAAGCCAGCCACCGGGTCGTACTCCTCGGCCGAGATGAACGTGCCACGGCACAGTCGGGCGATCCGCTCTAAGGCCCCCAGCTGATCGCGCAGGTGCATCAGCACGCTCCCGCAGAAGACCAGGTCGAAGGTCCCGAGCTCGGCCGGGTCGGCGTCGTAGATGCTGCACGTGACGCGCTCGACGCGCGAGCCGAGCGCCTCTCGGGCCAGCCGGAAGCCCTCGCCGCGCAGTAGCCCGCCGGAACTGGTCGGGCCGCCGCCGCGGCGGCCAGTCGAGCTCGGACTCGTCGTCGAGGTCGAGCGAGACCACCTCGTGCAGCGCCGCGCCGCTCGAGCTCGAACGCCCAGAAGCCGTCAAACGAGCCGACGTCCAGGACCCGCATGCCGTCCAGCCGCTCGGGCAGGCCGTAGCGAGAGACCCAGGGGCGCAGGTCGAATTCGCCATCGGTGAGAACGCCCGGCGCCAGCTCGAGCGTGTGGTACCAGTGGATCTGCTCGACACGCGCGAGCAGCTCCTCGCGGGAGGCCGTCATGGCTGCGCGACGGTTCCCTCGGATTGCGGCGGAGCAGCCGGTGACCAGCGCCTGCGGAGCCGCAGGAAGGGAGATTCGATCGCCGCGTAGCTGATCAGGGCGATGGCGCAGGCCAGCGGAAACGCCCTGATCGCGAGGCCTGGGTAGCTATAGCCACCGGAGCCGCTGAACGAGCCGGTTATCGCGCGTATCAGCGGCAGGTGCCAGAGGTAGAGGCTGTAGGAGGCGATCCCGAGGACCGCCAGCGGACGCCATTCCAGTGCCCTGATAAGCGGACCGGGTCGCAGCGGCAGGACACAGGCCGCCAGGAGCATGAAGCTGCCGGCTGTCAGGACCACGATCAGGTGGTAGCGCCAGCAGACGAACAGCCACACGGCCACCCCCGCGAGGATCCACGCGTTGCTGTCGGCGAGCAGGCCCGGGAGCCTGCTCGTAGTCGTGTCCTTCCAGCCTGCCCGGATCAGGGCAAGCAGCATTCCCGGGACGAAGAAGAAGAAGGTGCCCGGCAGCTGGTAGCGCCACAGGAAGCTGATCTGCCTCGAGTCAACCGCCAGCACCCACACGACGTAGCTCGCGCCTCCGAGCAGGATCAGCGCCAGTCCGGCGCCCCACCGCGAGCCACGGCAAACGCGCCGAAGCAGCGCGGCGAGGAACGGAAGCAGCAAGTAGAAGTGAAGCTCGACGATCAGCGACCACACGACACCGTCCACCGTGTTGAACGTGCGGTTCGAAAACGTCTCTGTCCACGTCATGAACCGCGCCCATTGCATGCCCGAGCCGCCGTGCTCCTGGACGAGCAGCAGGATCACGATCGTCGCGTAGTACAGCGGCATGATCCTCAGCACCCGGTTGAGCGCATAGCGACGCAGGTCGACGCGATCCCCCGCCCCGTAGTCGCGGCGCACAAAGGGCCAGAAGAGCAGATAGCCCGACAAGGCAAAGAACAGGAACACTCCAAAGCCGCCGCCGAAGAGGATCCGGCGGCCGAATGTCCCGGTGGTCGCCGAACCGTAGGCGTGTGCCGAGCCGTAAACGTGGCCCTGCAGAACGGCTAGTGCGGCCAGGGCGCGCAGCGACTCGACGCGAGAGGAGCGAAGCTCCCCGGCCTGTGAGATTCGCCGTGGCGTTAGGAGCCTGCGACGTGCCGGCGCGGGTGCCGGCGGGCGCGTATGCCCAAGCTCTTGCTCGCTGAGCACGTCGGGACGTCCGCGCTAGCTCGGACGGGCGAGCACGGCAGCGTGCGGGACGCCGTCCGCACCGGTCAGTACGCGGCGAGCCAACCTGACGCCTCTAGCCTTGACGCCTCGGCCCCGGGGAGGATGGCTGACGCCGAATGGCTCGCTGAACGGGCCGACGCGTGTGAGCGGTTCGAACCCCGCCGCCTCGAGCAGTCGCAGGTGACCGGCCAGGTTGGGAACCGACCACTGCCCCAGCGATGGGTCGAGTCGCAGGTCGGCTGCCGGTTGCCGAGGAAACGCGATGCTGAGCTTGAGCGAGATCTCCTCGATCGAGAGGAACCACGAGCGGCACACCGAGCGGATTGCCTCGAGAGCTCTCACCGGATCCCGGAGATGGAGCATCAGGCTGCCGCAGACCACCACATCGAACATTCCCACCTCGTCCGGTGAGAGGTCGTAGGCGCTGATCAGCCGTTTTTCGACCCGCGAGGCCAGCGCCTCGCGAGCCACCTCGAAGCCCAATCCCTTCTCGCCCGCTATCCGGGTGAGCGTCTGCGGCGCAAGTCCTCTGGCTGCCGGCAGGAGGTCCCAGTCGGAATGGTCGCCGATGTCGGTGGCGAGGACCTCGCTCGCGCCGCGCCGCTCGAGCTCGAAGGCGAAGAAACCGTCGTAGGTTCCGACATCCAGGCACCGCTTACCGGTCACGTCGGGCCAGGGAAGCTTCTCTACCACCGGGCGAAGGTCAAACCAGCCCGGTGTCGGCCCGCTGGGAAGCTCGAGGGTGTGGTACCAGAGAGGAACCTCGTCGACCGACCGGATCCCGGTGGCCGAGACGAAAGCGGACATCGGGCGCGACGATACCAAGCGACCACTTGCCCTCTGACGCGGACGTAGGAGCCGAAGATCGGGTTAGCCTTCGGCGGTGGTCGCGACCCGCCGCTGCCTCGTCTGCGACGGCACCGGGCCCTTCACTCCACTTTGGAGTCCTCGCGGGCAGCCGTTCACACTGGTGCGCTGCTCCAACTGCAAGCTGATCTTCCAGCATCCCCAGCCTGACGAGCGAGCTCTTGCCCGGACCTACTATCACGACCCTTCCTTCACCTCGCTCCTCTTCGGCCCGCTGCGCGAGGTCACGCTCGAACGCGCCCAAGACAAACTCGAGCTGCTCCGGGCGAGCGGCCTCGCCCGAGTCGGAGCCCGCGGCCTTGACGTTGGATGCTCCTCCGGGGCGTGGCTCGAGGTGGCGGGTCACATAGGGATGCAGATGACCGGCGTCGAGCTCGGCGCTGAGACCGCCCAGCGAGCCAGGCAGCGCGGCCTCGACGTGCGCACCGGGACGCTCGAGCAGCATTTCGATGCCCTCTCCGATGAGCGCTTTGACCTGATCACGTTCTGGGATGTGCTCGAGCACCTGCCTGATCCGCGGCACGCGCTTTCCCTCGCGGCGAGGCTGCTTGCTCCCGGAGGAGCGGTCGCGGCGACGTTTCCCAATGCTGAGGGCTGGTACCCGCGCGCGACGTACCGCCTGCTGGCGCGACGTCTGGGCGTCTGGGAATACCCCGAGCTCCCGGTGCACCTCTACGACTTCTCGCCCACCACCGCCAGGCGATTGCTCGAACGCTCCGGGCTCGAGCTGCAGAAGCTGAAGACGATCCCGGTTCCGTTCGCTTTTTACCGTGAGACCTCGCTCGCGCCCGAGCGGCTGGGATCTCGCCGCCGGGCGGTCGTGGTGAGGCTTGCCTTCGAGCTCGTGCGCCTCGTCGTCTATCCACTCGCCCGGCTGTTCGACCGACAGAACGCACTGTTCGTTGTCGCATCGGCTGGCGAGGAATCTCCCTCCCTGATGACCGGTGGGTCAGACGCATAATGTCCGCTGGCCACTACCTCGCGGGCCTCGCTTTCTTCCTGCCCACGTTGGCCGCCGCGCTCGGAGCGGCGGCGATCCTGGCCCGCCGACACTATCCATACCTGATCGGGCTTCCCGAGCCCTCGCCATATGCGTCCTGGGCACGGGGATGGTGATCGCCGCCGATCTCGTCCCCGCTGCGCTCGGGGTCCTCACCCGGGGAACGGCGCTCGCCGCCGCCGTGCTAAGCCTGACGATTGCCTGGCTGCTTGGACGCCGGGGGGCCGGCGCCATGGCCCGCACGACGCCGGGGCGGGATTCACCGCCGCCCGTGGCGCTCGGCAGTCCACTATCGGTTGCGACCGCCGGCGCCTCGGCGCTGGTCCTGGGGAGCTATGTCGCGGCTCGGCTGAGGGTGCTGATCGGCCAGCCTGTGACCAACATCGACTTGCTGGGGTTTCACCTGCCGGGCGTTGCCCGCTTCATTCAGACGGGCAGCGTGTGGCACGTCGACCAGTTCCTGCCAGGCTTCGCCACGGCCCAATACCCGCACAACGGGGACTTCCTGATGTTGGCGACCGTCCTGCCGTGGCATGACGTCGCCTTCGCCCGCGTCCCCGCGCTCGTGTATCTCGCCCTGACCGCTCTGGCGGTTTACGCGCTGGCCGTCGAGCTCGGCGCGACCCGGGCTGCGTCGGTGACCTTCAGCGCCATCGCCCTCGCCGTGCCGTCCTTCCTGCGGCCGGCGCTCGACGGGCTTCCGGACGACGTCACGGTTGGCCTCCTCGCGACTGGGTGTCTGTTCCTCGTGCGCCACTGGCGCACCTCCCGGCGCGGGGAGCTGGCGCTGGCTGGACTCGCGATGGGGCTGGGGTTCGGGGGCGAATGGTTCGGCCTGACAGCCGGGGCGGTCGTGGTGGCCGTGTGGCTGGGGGGCCGCATTGTTGCGCGCCGAGTGCGCCCGAGCCTGGTGCGGGACACGGGTCACCTGCTGGGGATGATGGCCCTCGGCGGCGGGTTCTGGCTCGTGCGCAACCTGATCGAGTCGGGAAACCCCATCTACCCAAAGACGGTGTCGCTGGCGGGCCTCAGGCTCTTCCAAGGGTCTCGCGGGGATGTCATCGACCGCTTCGGCTATGCGATCACCGACTACATCTCCAAGCCGCACATCCTGCGCGAGTACATCTACCCTGGCTTCAAGAGCCAGCTTGGAATCGCCGGTCTCGTGCTGTTGGCCGGGCTCGCAGCGGCCCTGGCCTCCGCGCGGTGGCGGCATGACCGCGGCTCCCGGTATCTCCTCGCCGCGGTCCTCGTGGTAGCCGGGATCTTCCTCGTGTACACGATCACCCCCGGGACCGCGTACCGGCCCGAATTTTCCCGTCGAGGGGTTCGTCACGCTGCGCTGGCTGACACCGGCTGTGGTTCTCGCCGGGGCGGCCGGAGCGGGCGGACTCCGAGCATTCGGCAGGTGGAGCGTCGTGCTCGAGCTGGCGGCTCTCGGCGCGCTGCTGGACGCGATTCATCTCAACCCGTCGGCGCCCACTGCCCCGGCGCTCGTGGCCGGCCTGGTGCTCGCAGCGCTCGGCGCGACCGCCTGGTTCGCTCGATCGAGCGCCACGCGCCGGTCGTGGGCGTCTCCAGGCCGTCTGCTGACGGCGGCAGTCTGCCTGCTGGCGGCACTGATCGTCTTGGGTCGCATCGACCAGGAGCGGATCGATGATCAAGGCTATGGGGGTTTCGATCCCGTCTTTGCCTGGATCGATCGCCACGCGGCGAGCGGCCACCGCGTCGGTCTCACCGGCGCCACCGGAGAGACGCCGGGGCTGGCTCCCGTCCTGCCGGCCTTCGGGCCTGGCCTGGGAAATAGCGTCACCTACGTGGGCCGTCGCGTCGTCCACAGCGTCGAGCTGCCGCGGCGGCTGACTACGTTCGTCTCCGAGTTGCGCCGCGGCCGCTATGACCTGCTTCTGATCGGCCTCCCTTACGCGGGGCGCACTGACGCCTGGGCGCGGCAGCTCGGCTTCCACCAGCTCGCGCGCAGCAGCCGGCTGGCGCTCTACGCCGTCCCCCGCCGGGCATGACCGACAGGAAGCCGGCAGGTCATTGGTTTGGTCAGGCCACCGCCTACTCCTCGCTACAGCGACTGATGGGCGCGGACGGCGTTCGCCGCCGACTTCTCGACGAGTACGTACGCCCGGTCGAAGGCGAGCGGATGCTGGACCTCGGATGCGGTCCCGGCGACGTGGTCGGGCTCTTGCCCGGAGTGCAGTACACGGGAATCGACATCAACCCGCGCTATATCGACGCGGCACGGAGGCGGTTTGGGGCCAAGGCTCGGTTTCTCTGCGGCGACGTGCGCGAGCTGCCAGTTGACTCCTTCGGGCGTTTCGAGGCGGTGATCGCGATCGGGGTCATCCATCACCTCGAGGATGACGAGGCCTTGGCCTTAAGCGCGAGCGCGGCGGCCCTACTCACTCAGCGGGGGCGGTTCGTGACGCTCGACCCGGGGCTCGTGGCCGGGCAGTCGGGGATCGCTCGCTGGCTCGCGAGGCGAGATCGGGGCACGATGGTCCGGACTCCCGAGGCTTACCGATCGCTCGCCGCCCCACACTTCGCGTCGGTCGACGCCTTTGTGCACCATGACTTGGCGCGGGTTCCCTACACCCACGTGGTGCTCGTCGCCCGCCACGTCGCGGAGACGAGCCGCACGTGAGCCAAACCGCGCGTGGGCCAAACCGCGCGTGGGCCAAACCGCGCGTGGGCCGAACCGCAGGTAGGCCGAACCGAGCCCGGCCGGCAGCGCTTAGCTCGCTACCGTCGCCGCGATGCCGCGCATAGTGATCATCGGTGCGGGGGCTTGTGGGCTGGCCTGTGCGCGCGAGCTCGACCGTCTGGGCCAGCGCGACTGGGTCCTGCTCGAGCAGGAAGCGCGGCCAGGTGGCTTAGCCGCCTCGGTGGTTGATCCGGCCGGTTTCACCTGGGATCTGGGTGGTCATGTGGTGTTCAGCCACTTCGGCGAGTTCGACGCCCTCCTCGAGGAGGTCATGGATGGCGAAGTCTGCACACACGACCGCTCCTCGTTCATTCGCTTCGCCGACCGCTGGGTCCCCTACCCATTCCAGAACAACCTCCGCTACCTGCCCGAGACCGCGCGGACCGAGTGCCTGGAGGGGCTGGCCACGGCTCCGGGTGGCCGGCCCGGCACCGACTTCGCCACCTGGATACAGACCACGTTCGGCGATGGCATCGCGCGCCACTTCATGCGGCCCTACAACGAGAAGGTTTGGGCGACCGAGCTCGCCGAGATGTCGGCCGACTGGATCGCCGAGCGGGTATCCGTGGTCGACTACCCCAGGGCACTGAAAAGCGTGCGTGAGGAGCGGGACGATCTGGGCTGGGGTCCAAACAACCGGTTCGTGTTCCCCGCCTTCGGGGGGACGGGCGAGATCTACGTGCGCTTGGCACGGCAACTGGTGGACCGGACGCGCTACCGCGCACGCGTGGTGAGAATCGACCCGGTCGGCCGGCGGCTATGGCTCGCGGATGGCAGCGAGGAGCACTTCGAAGCGATCGTGTCCACGATGCCTCTCGATCGGCTGATCGGGGTGCTCGACGAGTGCCCATCGCAGGTCCGCGAGGCCGCAGCGGCGCTTCGCCACAACAGCGTGTACATGGTGGGTGTCGGCTACCAAGCTCCGCTCGCCGACGAGCGGTCATGGATGTATTTCCCGCAGGCCGACGTCCCGTTCTACCGCGTCACCAACTTCGCCAAGTACGCAGCAGCCAACGTTCCAGGAGCCGACACGGCCCGATTCAGCTCGTTCATGACAGAGACGGCCCATTCTCCGGAGCGGCCGGTTGACCGCCAGAGCCTTCCTGAGCGCGTTGACCACGGCCTGCGCAGCACGGGTCTCGTCGGTGTCGGGGCGCCTGTCGTCTCGCTTCACCTCGAGGAGATCGACTACGCCTATCCCGTCCCGACGCGGACGCGGGATGCCGCCCTGGCCGCGATCCAACCGTGGCTGATGCAACACAAGGTCCTGTCACGCGGGCGGTTTGGGGCCTGGCTGTATGAACTCGGGAACATGGATCACGCGGTGAAGATGGGGATCGACGCCGCCCGCCACCTGGTACAGGGCGCGCCGGAGGAGCTCTGGACGTTACGATCGTGTTAAGCTGCGCAATGTGCGCCCCCGCCACACTCAAGCGGCGCACGTGATGCGGCGGCTCCGGGGAGCCTCAGAGACTCTGGGGCTAGAACGGCGTAATGCCATCCGATCCTTCGGTCCCTGGCGCCCCTATCGTCTGCTCTCACCCAGCCGCCAGTTTGTGATCCTCACCACCGGGCGCACCGGCAGCGAGCTCCTGGTCGAGCTGCTCGACTCACATCCGCAGATCGTCTGCGACAGCGAGATCCTCGGCAACCGGCGACTGCTGCCCAACCAGTTCACCGGGCGGCGGGCGGCGTTGGCTGGACTGCGGGGAGCGCAGTCGTATGGATTCAAGCTCGTCAGGGATCACCTGATCATCCAAGACCTCGGGGATCCCGCTCTCTATCTCCGCACGATGATCGAACGCGGCATAGCCGTCATCCTGCTCGAGCGCCGCGACCTCCTCCGGCAGGCCCTCTCCCACGTGCGCGCGACCCGCGACGGTTATCACTACCGGCGCAACGACAACGTCGCCTTCTCTCCCACGCGCGTCGATCCGGTGCAGGTGCTCGCCACGATGTACGCCGTCGAAGACGGGGTGGCGTTCACTCGCCAGGTGCTAACAGGCAGCCCCCACATGTACCTGACCTACGAGGACGACCTCGCCGACCCGGGCTCGCACCAACTCACGGCCGACCGCGTGTGCGAGTACCTGGGAGTGCCGGCCCACCCCGTGCACAGTGATCTGGTGAAGATCACCCCTCGGGATCCGCGAGAGCTCGTCGACAACTTCGACGAGATCGCCGCGGTTCTCTCCCAAACCCGCTACTCAGGCTTCCTGGACGGATCAAAGGCCAAAGCCACAGGCTGAGCTTCGTTTCGCTCCCCGCCGCCATCGGGTACCCCCCGACCCGAGGCCAAGCGAGGAAAGGAGCCAGCCATGGCTGGGAAGCTTGAAGGCAAGCGCATCGCGTTCCTGTTCACCGAGGGAGCGGAGCAGGTCGAGGTCGAGAAGCCGCTCCAGGCGGTCCGGGAGGCAGGGGCCGGTACGGACATCATCTCGCTCGAGAAGGGTGAGGTCGAGATGTGGCAGCACTTCGACAAGGGCGAGAAGATCACCGCCGAGCACGCGGTGTCCGATGTGAGCGCGTCCGATTACGACGGACTCGTCCTCCCCGGCGGAGTGGCCAATCCGGATCAGCTCCGCACCGACGAACACGCGGTCAGGTTCGTCCGCGACTTCTTCGAGCAGCGCAAGCCCGTGGGCGTTATCTGCCACGGCCCCTGGCTGTTGGCCGAGGCCGACGTTGTGAAGGGCCGCAAGGTCACGTCGTGGCCGAGCCTTCAGACCGACCTGCGCAACGCAGGCGCCGAGTGGGTCGACGAGGAGGTCGTGGTGGACAACGGCCTCGTCACGAGCCGTAAGCCCGACGACCTGCCGGCCTTCTGCGCCAAGATCGTGGAGGAGTTCTGCGAAGGCAGGCACGAGGAGCAGCGCGCCGCCTGAGCGTTTGATGCGCAGGGTCTCGATCCTGGCCGGCGGGGTGCTGATCGGCGGCGGCTTCTACCTCCTGCTGATCGACACAACGAGCCTGCCCGAGCTCTACGTTCTGGCCGGCGTCGCCATCCTGTGCGGCGTCGGCCTGGTGCTGGCTCGGGAGGAGGACTTCGTCGAGGCCCGCATCGGCGCTCGCTGGCTGGCGCGGGATCTGGCGGCTGCTGTGGAAGATCGTGGCGGACATTGCGACGCTCTGCCTGGAGGCCACCGTCCAGCTGGTCGAGCGCCGGCCGGCGCGGGGAGCTTTTCGGACCGCACGGTTCGAGGCGACCGACGCGACCGCGGAGGACACCGGCCGGAGGGCGCTCGCCGAGTGGCTCGGGTCGGTGGCGCCGAACACGATCGTGATCGGCGTGGACGATGAGCGGGACCTGCTGCTCGTCCACCAACTGCGCCGGCAGGGCGACGCCGAGCAGCTCGATGTGCTGAGGCTCGGATGAACGAGTGGCAGATCGCGGCCGCCGTGCTCGGCGCCGCGATCCTGCCCTGCCTAGGGGTATGCGTGCTGGGGGGACGCGGTGACTGCGCTGGCCGCGCTCGAGCTCGCCGGAACGCTGCTGGCCACGCGCATTGATGGCCCTCTGCGAGGGATTGCACCGCCAGCCGTTCATCGACTTGGCCCTCCTGTTCGCCTTCCTCTCGATGATCGGGGCGATGGCCTTCGCGCGCCTGATGGAGCGCGACCTTTGAGCGCAAGTCACGTCATCGCGACGGTTCTCCTCGTCGCGGGGGGTGTGCTCGAGCTGTTCGCGGTGCTCGGGCTGCTCGTGATGCGCGACGTGTTCGATCGTCTGCACTACGTCGGGCCTGGCGGGCTACGGCGCGCTCCTGATCTCGATCTCGATCCTCGTCAGGGAATCTTTCTCGCTGATCGGCGACAAGGCTCTCGCCACCGGAGTCGTGCTGGTGGCGGTGGGTCCGCTGCTCGTCCACACCACGGCGCGGAGCCTGCGCACGCGCGAGCGCGGCGACTGGCGCGAGGGCATCGAGCAGGAGGCGCAGAGCAAATGACCGCGCTGCAGGTCATTGGCCTGGTCGGGGTCGCGCTGGGCGGCCTGGCCGTCGTTCTCACGGGCGAGGCATTGCGCCAGGCGATGGTGCTGGGGATCTACGGAATCTCGCTCACGTTCCTGTTCTTCACCTTCCAGGCGCCCGACGTCGCGCTTTCGGAGATCGTCGTGACGGGCATCGGCCTGCCGCTGATCATCCTCGCCGCGCTGCGCAAGATCCGCGAGCAGGAGAACCGCACGCGCGACAAGGAGGACGAGTGAGCCGCCCGGTGCGGCTGGGGCTGTTCGCGGTGGCCGGCTGCGGCCTGGCCGCCGTGCTCGTGATCGGCTTCGCCGGGCTGCCCGCGTTCGGCCACGCCCACGAGCTCTACGGCGCGCTGGTCAACCGGACCGAGGACAAGCTCCGCCACGCCACCGACATCGTCACCGCGCTCAACTTCGACATCCGTGCGTTCGACACCCTGGGCGAGGAGTTCATCCTGTTCACCTCGGTGTCCGGGGTGGCGCTCCTGCTGCGCCATCTCCGCGAGGAGGAGGAGGAGATCGAGGTGACGCCGGGGATCGAGGAGCACCGCTTCGCGGGGGCCAGCGACGGGCTCAAGCTGGCCTCGCTCGTGCTGATCCCGCTGCTGGTCGCGTTCGGCGCCTACCTCGTCCTGCACGGCCAGCTGACCCCGGGCGGCGGCTTCCAGGGCGGCGTCGTGCTGGCCGCGGGTCCGGTGGCGATCCTGCTCGCCGGGCGCTACCTGTCGATGCGTCACGTGGCGCCCGAGCGCCTGACCGAGAGCGCCGACGCACGTGGGCGCAGCCGCCTACGCGCTGATCGGTCTCGGCGGGCTGATCTTCGCCGGCGTCTACCTGAAGAACATGCTCCCGTTCGGTATCCCTGGCCACCTGCTCTCCGCGGGGATGATGCCGCTGAACAGCCTCGCGGTGGGGCTCGAGGTGGCGGGGGCGTTCCTGATGACGTGGACCGAGTTCCTCGATCAGACCATGATCGGAGCACCGAGCGGATGAGCTTCCTGCCCTTTGCCGTCGCGGTGTGGCTGTTCGTCGTCGGCCTGTGGGGGGTCGTCTCCTCGCGCAACCTGGTGCGCACGGTGCTCAGCCTCACGATCGTGCAGTCCTCGACCTATCTCGTCGCTCTTGGGCGTCGGCTACCGGGCCGGGCGCCAAGGCGCCGATCGTCGCCGACATTCCCACCACCTCGCGACTGGTCGATCCGGTCGTCCAGGTGCTCGTGCTGACCGACATCGTGATCGAGGCCACGGTGACGGCGCTTCTCCTGGCGCTCGTCGTGCAGGCGCACAAGCGCTTCGGCAGCGTCGACCCGGCCGATCTGCGGCCTCTGCGCGACTGAGCGGCATGGACCACATCACTTCGCTGCCTGTGCTGGTGCCGTTCGTGGCCGGTCCATTGCTGATCGCCGTGGGGTTCTTCTCTCCCCGCTGGTTCAACGACAGCCGTCGGTGCCCTGGCCGCGATCGCGATCACCGCCCTGTGCGCTCCTGCTCGCCGCGCACACGAGCCAGCACCCGTTCGCCTACTGGGTAGGTGGCTGGAGCCCGCGCCACGGGGTCACGATCGGAATCTCCCAGTCGATCGACGGGCTCGGGGCTGGTCTCGCCGCCTTCGCCGCAGTGCTGCTCACCGCGGCGCTCGTCTACTCGCTGCGCTACTTCGACGCCATCGAGGGCCTGTTCCACGGCCTGATGCTGCTGTTCGGCGCCGGGATGGTCGGCTTCTGCCTCACCGGCGATCTGTTCAACCTGGTCGTCTTCTTCGAGGTGATGAGCGCCGCCGCCTACGCGCTGACCGCCTACCGGATCGAGGAGCGCGCTCCGATCCAGGGCGCCATCAACTTCGCGATCACCAACAGCATCGCGGGCTACGCGATGTTCATCGCGGTGGGGCTGCTGTATGCCCGCACGGGCGCGCTCAACCTGGCCCAGATCGGCGTGGTGCTCGACCACCACCATGCCGACCCGCTCGTGATCGTCGCGATGGTGCTGCTGTTCGGCGGCTTCCTGACCAAGGCGGCGGCGGTGCCGCTCCACTTCTGGCTGGCCGACGCTCACGCCGTGGCACCGATCCCGGTTTGCGTCCTCTTCTCGGGCGTGATGGTCGAGCTCGGAATCTACGCGGTGGCTCGTCTCTACTGGGAGGTGTTCGCGGGATCGCTCTCCGCGCACGTCCTCGCGGTGCGCGCGATCTTTGTCGGCCTGGGCGTGCTCACCGCCCTGCTCGGGGCCGCGATGTGCTTCCTCCAGCGCCACATCAAACGGCTGCTCGCCTTCTCAACGATCAGCCACGTGGGGATCTTCGTGTGCGGCATCGCGCTCCTGACCGCCAAGGGGATTGCCGGCGTCTCGGTCTACCTGGTCGGCCACGGCTTGACCAAGGCGGCCCTGTTCATGTGCGCCGGCGTGCTCCTACACCGCTTCGCGACTGTCGACGAGTTCGACCTGCACGGCGGGGCCGGGTCTTGCCCGCTCTCGGTGTGATGATGGGAGTGGGAGCGCTTCTCCTCGCCGCGATCCCGCCGTTTACGACCTTCATGGGCAAGTCGCTGCTCGAGGAGGGCTCCTCGGCCGTCGGCTCCTACGGCTGGCTGATCTCGGTCTACGTGCTTCGTCTCGGCGGTCTGCGCCGGCGCCGTCCTGCGGGTGGTAGGGCGGGTGTTCCTCGGCTGGGGGCCGAGCGAGGGCCCGCACCCGGAGCAGGCGCAGGCGGCCCACGAGGAGGTCGACGAGACGCGCGACGAGCGAGACCGCACGCCGCCGCTGATGCTGGTTGTCCCGGCGGTTCTGCTCGTGGCGGTGCTCGTGCTGGGGCTGATCCCAGGCGCCGTGCCGGCCGTCGAGCGGCTGGCGGCCCAGTTCGTGCGAGCACCCCGCGTATGCCGTCCTGGGTGCTCTGCCGGCCACCACGTCGCCGCTGCCGGGCGTGCCGCCCAGCCACGTGAGCGGCGATGACTACTCTACGGGGTCGGCGGCCACCCTCGGGCGCGCTGCTGGCCGCGGGCGTCGGCCTGTTCGGGCGTCCCGTGCGCGAGTCGCTTCCGGCCTGGCTGCGCCGGCCCGTCGAAACTCGCAGTCGAGGGCGTGCGCGATCTGCACGACGGGCACATCGGCGACTACATCGCCTGGTGGAGCGCCGGCGTGAGCGTGGTCGGCGGCGTGTGCCTGTCGCGCTCCGATGAAGGCCGGCGCGAGAGCGGGCCTCGCTGACAGCGGCGCTGATCGCGCTCGGTGGCTGCGCCCAGCCCGGGACGCCGGTGTCAAAGGACGAGGCGGCCAAGCTCGACGTGGGGGATGGCCGAATCTCGGTGGCTTGCGGCTACCGCGAAGAGGCGACCGCGCTAAAGCGCGCCGATCGGCGACTCCTTGGCTTCATCGAATCGGTCGCTGTCTCCGGTGCCCGCAAGCTGGCGGCCGTTTACGCCCACGACCAGACCCACATCTACCAGGGCGAGAGCGTCGGCGCCGTGGTCAACGACAGCATCTCGCTGCTTCGCGCGTGCGGGCTCAGGCAAGTGGCGTCCGGTCTAGCCGCTGCAACAGTTCGGCCACGGACTCGAACACCTGCGCTAGCGCCCGACTCGGTCAGCTCCTCGATCGCGAACCCACCGGTCAGCACCGCGACGGTTTCGCACGCCCGCGCGCCGCGCGGCATGGACGTCCCACGGCGTGTCGCCGACCATCACCGCGTCCTCCGGTTTGGACTGCGCCCGGTCGAGCGCCGCGCCGACCAGGTCGGGCTCCGGCTTGGTCTGCCTCGACGTCGGCCGAGGTGGTCCAACCGTCGGCCAGCTCGCGCGCTTCGAGCAGCTCGAGGTAATGGTCGACCTCGTCGGCTTTGGCCGAGCTCGCCAGCACAGCCGTATGACCCCGCCGCTTGAGCTCTTCGATCAGCTCGCGGGAGCCCTCCATCGGCTCGACCTCCTCGATCAGCTCGAGATAGAGCTCCTTCTCGGAGGCGCGGATCTCATCGCCCAGCCGCCCTCTGTCACCTCATCGGTCAGCGCAGCCACCAGCTGGTCGCCGCCCATTCCGATGTGGCGGTGGATGCGCCACACCGGCAGCACGATGCCGTGCCGGCGAAACGCGCGGTACCACGCGATGGCATGCTGGTAGTTGGTGTCGACCAGCGTGCCGTCGATGTCCAGGATGGCGGTGGCCATGGGCATCTCCCTACCCGTCTGGGCGTGCCAGCCACCGGTTCCGGGCAGGCTTGTAGCGGATGTCCGAAACGCGCTTTACGCCGGGCACGCTTTACCGCGTGGTGCTGCTGGCCTTCGCGCTCGTGGTTGCCGCGCTGCTCTTCCGCGCCCTGGCCACGCTGATCCTGGCGGTGATGATCGTCGTGATCATCGCGCTGCCGCTGTCTGCCCTCGCCGAGCGACTGATGCGCTTCCGCGTGCCCCGAGCGCTCGGCGCGGTCATGGGCATGGCGCTCCTCCTCGGGGCGATCATCGGGCTCGGGTTCCTGATCGCGCCTGCGTTCAGTCACGAGATCCACCGGTTCGTGAACTCCCTGCCCGGCATCGTCGATGAGCTGCGCCATCGCCTGGCCGGGCTTCTTGGCAGCTCGCCGACCAAGGTCGGCAAGCAGATCCAGAATTTCGTCAACAGCTACACACACCATCCGTCCAAGCTCCTCGGCCCGGCCGCCTCTATTGGAGCAAGCGTCGCCGCCGCCGGCGCTGCGCTCGTCGTGGTCCTGATCACCGCTCTCTACACCGCGATCAATCCGCACCCCCTGGTCAAGGGCGTCCTCCGCGCTGTCCCGCCGGCCGGACGCCCGCGCGCCGAGGTCATCCTGGTCCGCCTGCGGATCGCCTACCTGGGCTGGCTGCGCGGTCTCGTCATCGGGATGCTGGTGCTAGGCAGTCTGACCTACGTGGGCTGAGGATCGCGGGGCTCGGCTTTGCTGCCTTCTTCGCCGTGTTCACGGCGATCGCGATGATCATCCCGTACTTCGGTGCGCTGGTCAGTTCGATCCCGCCGATCCTCTACGCGCTCACCGTGTCCCCGGGCAAAGCGATCGTGGTGGCAGTCATCTACATCGTCGCCCATCAGGTCGAGAGCAACCTGATCCAGCCGATGGTCGTGGCTCGCACGGTCGAGCTACATCCGGCGGTGGTGGCAGTCGGGGTGGTCGCCGTCGGGACCTTGTTCGGCTTCGTCGGGCTGATCGTCGCCGTGCCGATTCTCGTCACGGTACGGATCCTCGTCGAGGAGCTGTGGATCCGGCCGATGGAGGAGCGCGGAGAGCAGTTCGTTGTCGAACACGCGCCGGCCCATATAGCCGCTATACGCGATTCGGAGCGCTCCGCCGGGTAGAGATTCGCCGGGGATCGGCGGATGACCCCACCACACTTGAAGACCAGCTGACGAAGTACCTCACCGACCTGCACTCGATCGAGCAGCAGGCGCTCGTCCAGATGAAGCTCGCGCCCCGGCTCGCAGGCGCCGAGGAGATCGCCGAGGCGTTCAAGGCCCACCTCCCAGAGACCGAGGAGCACGAACGGCTCGTCTCCGAGCGTCTCGAAGCCCGGGGGGCGCGCCCCTCGCGGATCAAGGACTTTGCCGGCACGATCACCGGCGCCGGCTTCGGTGCCTTTGCCGCCAGCCAGCCCGATACGCCGGGGAAGCTCGTCGCCCACGCATTCTCCTACGAGCACATGGAGCAAGCCGGCTACCGCGTGCTGGCGATGCTCGCCGAGCGGGACCAGGACACGGTCGCCGTGGCCGAGCGAATCGAAGGTCAGGAGCGTCACATGGGCGAGCGCCTCGAGAGGCTGTTCGACTGCGCCGTCGATGCTGCGCTGAACGCGCTCGAGCCCGACGACCTCAAGCAACAGCTCGGCAAGTACCTGGCCGACGCGCACGCGATCGAGCAGCAGGCGATCCAGCTTCTCTCGAAGGGTCCCGAGCTCGCCGGCGACAGGGAGCTGGCGGAGGCGTTCGAGGAGCATCTCCGAGAGACCAAAGGGCACAGCCGGAGTGTCGAGGAACGGCTCGACGCGCTGGGCGACTCGCCCTCCCGGATCAAGGACGCGGCACTTCGAATCGGGGCCCTGAACTGGGGCGGGTTCTTCGCCGCCCAGCCCGATACCCCGGCCAAGCTGTGTGCCTTCGCCTACGCGTTTGAGCACCTCGAGATCGCGGGCTACGAGCTCCTGCGGCGCGTCGCGCAGCGCGCCCCAGATCCCGACACGGTTGCGGCGGCCGACCGGATTCTCGCCGAAGAGCGCGCGGCGGCGCAGAAGCTCGAGACGCTGCTGCCGGGCGCGCTCGATGCCTCGCTGAACGAGCAAGAGCTCCCGGCGCGATGAAGGCGGTCACCTTCCACGGAAAGCGCGACGTCAGGGTCGAGAACGTCCCCGATCCGACGATCGAGCAGCCCACCGACGCGATCGTCCGCGTCACGAGCAGCGGCATCTGCGGCTCGGACCTGCATCTCTACGAGGTGCTGGGGCCATTCATGGATGAGGGGGACATCCTCGGCCATGAGCCGATCGGGATCGTCGAGGCGGTCGGCCCGGAGGTCACCCAAATCGAACCGGGCGACCGGGTCGTCATCCCATTCAACGTCTCGTGCGGTCGATGCTTCATGTGCGACCAGGGCCTCTTCTCCCAGTGCGAGACGACCCAGGTCCGCGAGCAAGACAAGGGGGCGGCGCTGCTCGGCTACACCAAGCTCTACGGCAAGGTTCCCGGTGGGCAGGCCGAGCTCCTGCGGGTCCCGCAGGCTCACTTCGGGCCGATCAAGGTTCCCGAGGGACCGCCTGACGAGCGCTTCGTCTATCTGTCAGACGTGCTTCCCACCGCGTGGCAGGCGGTCGAGTACGCGGCGATACCAGGGATCGATGGATCGTCGGCCAGCAATGGGAGTGCAGGCACGGTGGCGGTGTTCGGCCTGGGACCGATCGGCCAGATGTGCTGCCGGGTCGCGCTCCACCGAGGTGCCGCCGAAGTATTCGGCATCGACCTCGTAGACGAACGGCTGGCGATGGGTCGCCGCCATGGGGTGACGACGCTCGACGCCCGCGACGAGGATGACGTTGTGGCGGCTCTGCGCTCGCTCACCGGAGGGCGGGGACCCGACTCGGTGATCGACGCGGTGGGCATGGAGGCGCACGGCGCGCCGCTGGGCAAGCTTGCCCAGCAGCTCGCCGGGCTGCTGCCGGATGCGGTGGCGGAGCGGCTGATCGAGCAGGGGGGCGTTGACCGTCTCTCGGTCCTTCACACCGCGATCGAAGCGGTGCGGCGCGGGGGGACGATCTCGCTCAGCGGGGTCTACGGCGGCGCGGTCGACCCGATGCCGATGATGGAGCTGTTCGACAAGCAGATCCAGCTGCGCATGGGTCAGGCGAATGTCAAGGCCTGGATCGACAAGCTGATGCCGCTCGTCGAGGACGAGTCAGATCCGCTCGGGGTGGGAGACTTCACGACTCACAAGCTGCCCCTCGACGAGGCGCCGCGGGCCTACGAGATCTTCCAGAAAAAGCAGGACGGAGCGATCAAGATCCTGCTCACGCCGTAGCGTCACGGCCGCTGGCCGACGCCGGTCAGCAGCTCACGGATCCGCAGCGGGCCGCTCGTCGAGCGAGCCAGCGGCGGCGTGTTGTAGTCGGTGCCCGTGCGGAGCCCGTCGATCAGCTCGAGCAGTGCTTCGGTTGAGGAGCGGCGGGGGGCCCAGCCGAGCTCTGATCGGGCCCGGGATGAGTCGATCAGCGGGACGCCTAGCGCCATGTCAACCCAGCCCGGCTCGGTCGGTTGAAGTCGGAGGTGATAGGTCGCCGCGGCTCCGGCCCGGAGCAGTGCCGCAGGCAAGCGGACGCGGCGGGCGCTGAGCAGGTCGGCCAGCTCCCCCGGCCCGATCACCGGCTCGGCCGCCAGGTTGAAGGCCCCGCGGACACCTGAGAGAAGGGAAAGTCGATACGCCTCGCCCACGTCGGCCGAGTGCACCGCCTGGAACCGCAGCCGGGGCACGTCGGGCACGACCGGGATGAACCTGGGGTGGATCAGCCGACGGGGGACGAGAGGGCCGGCGAACAGGCGGCGGATCTCCGTGGCCGCCTGCGCTTTGAAGATGAGGGCCGGCCTAAGCCTCACGACGCGAACCTCCGGCCGCTCTTGCTCGAGGCGGTCGAGTAGCCGCTCGGTGGCGACCTTCTGGCGCGAATAGAACGAGGAGGGAATTCCCTCGGTCGGCCAGGCCTCGTCGACGAGGCGGTCCTTGGGCCCCGTCGAGTACGCGCCGATCGAGGAGGCGTAGATCACCGCCGGCACCCGCGACTCAGCCGCAGCCCGGAAGATCCGTTCACTCCCCGTGACGTTGACGGCGTGGGTGATCGACTCATCGCGTCCGGGCTGGATCAGCCAAGCGAGATGCACGACGGCGTCGGCGCCACGGACGATCGGCGCGAGGTCGGCGCTCGTCACGTCGGCGGCGGTGAAGCGCGTGCGGGGGAACTGGCCCGCCGGCGCGCGCCGCGCGACGGCGACGATCTCCTCGACCTCCGGCTCGTCGGCCAGCGCCTCGATGCAGGCTCGTGCCGACGTTGCCGGTGGCGCCGAAGATCACGATCCGCATGGGTCTGCAGCTACCCAAAACGGGGTAGGCCCTATCTGAGGAGCAATCAGCAAAGGAGGAGCATGAGCGCCACCCAGGAGACCGGTCAGGTCACCGGCACAAAGGACAAGGACTACAACATCATCTGGTTCACCGAGCAGTGCCTCTCAAACGCGCTTCGCCTCGAGCAGTACATCCAGGACGCCGAGCGCGAGGGAGACTCGGAGCTGGCGGACTTCTTCCGTCGCGCCCAGGGCGAGAGCCGCAAGGGCGCCGAGCAGGGCAAGCAGCATCTGCGCAAGCGGTTGGGCGGCTCATAACGGCTCAGCCGCCCATGACGTGAGACGGTGGCGGGCGCTTAGCCCGCCACCGCCGTTTGGCGGCTCATCTCGCGGGAAGCATCGGAGCATGGAAGCCTCCGAGGAGCAGACGCCGAACACCGGCTTCCCCGAGCCGCCGGGTGAGGAACCCGGGGACAGGACGAACGATCCCGATCCGCATCACGCGCTCAACACGCCCGTTGGCGAACCGGACCCGACCGAATGGCCGGACCCGTATGACCGCCGGGATGATCCCCGCGATCCGGCGGCGGGGGGCGAGATGCCGTTCGGGGATGCCCCGCACACACCGTCGGGCAGCCAGAGCACGAGCGAGCCGCATCCTTCGCAGGATCCGGAGGCCGAGCCGTGGGAGGGGCCCAAGCGAGATAAAGTCGACGAGTGACCGGCGGAGCGGTGACACCGGCCGGGGGCCTGACCGACCCGGTGGCTGAACTCGCTGAAGAGCTCGCCGCCCGCGGGGAGGCTCAGGGAGGAGGCTGTGTCGAGCTCTCGGCCCTCTCCGACGCCGTGCAGGAAGCCGAGCTGAGCGAAGAGGACGCCCACTCGCTCCAGGACATGCTCGAGGCGCGGGGGCTCGAGGTCCGCGACGACTGTGGCCGAGACGGCGTCGAGCAGACGACGTACGTGATCGACGACCTGGCCCAGCAGACCACCGACGCGATGTCGCTGTTCCTGCAGGACGTCAGGCGCCACCCGCTGCTGACCCGCGAGGAGGAGGTGGAGCTGGCCAAGCGGATCGAGCGCGGCGACCTGAGCGCCAAGGAGCAGCTCGTCAATTCGAACCTGCGACTGGTGATCGCCAACGCGCGCAAGTACCAGGGACACGATCTGCCGCTGCTCGATCTCATCCAGGAGGGCATCCTCGGCTTGATCCGGGCGGCGGAGAAGTTCGATTGGCGCAAGGGCTACAAGTTCTCGACCTACGCCACGTTCTGGATCCGCCAAGCGCTCCAGCGTGCACTGGACAACGGTTCACGCACGATCCGGATCCCGGTCCATCTCGGCCAGCGTGAGCGCAAGATCGCCCGGGCTCAGCGTGAGGCCGCGGCGCGGCTGGGGCGGGAGCCAAGCGATCAGGAGGTCGCCCACGAAGCAGGGCTCTCGGTGGCGGACGTGCGCGAGGCGCGCGAGATGGCTCGCGTGGTGACGAGCCTCGACCGGCCGGTGGGGGAAGAGGACGAGACCGCGCTGGGCACGCTCCTGCCCAGCGACGAAGCCGGCCCGGCGGAGGAGGTTGACATCGTCTTGCGCGACGACGCGCTGCGCCGTGCGCTCGAGCTGCTCCCCGATACCGAGCGGCAGGTCGTCAAACTGCGCTACGGCGTGGGGGGCGATGACCCAACTCCGCTCGGCGAGACTGGGAGGCGGCTGGGCATCTCGCCCGACGCGGTGCGCCGGCTCGAGCGAAAGGCGCTCGCCGAGCTCTCCCAGAACCGCGAGCTGGAAGCGCTCCGGCCCGCTGCCTGAGCCGCCGTCCGCTCGCTTACGATCAGGTCAGGGCGGAGGTGAGCGGGCGGCCCGACCCGGGTAGACAGGGCACATGCTCCCGCTGATCGTGCTCATCGCAGTGATCTTTGGGGCAGTCGCCATCCGTCTTGCCGCACCTGCGTTCTGGCGGCTCCGTGTGAGAGCGGAGCTGCGAGGCGATTGGTGGTCGCGCTTCGAGCGAGATCTCGATGCCTACGCGGGTGCTTGGCGCACGGCACGGGACCGAGAGCGCCACGCCGATCACGCGGGCGGCTGCTGGTAGCCCAGCTCGGGCCGCGGAAGGCTGGGCCCGTGGGCCCTTCCCGAGACTACCCGTCGGCCGCCCGGCCTAGCACTGTTTGGTCAGCCGGCGAACGGGCAATCTCGTGGCATGGATGAGCCGGACCACGAGGAGCTGGCCGACCAGCTCGAGGTAGAGGCCGAGCAGCTCGCGCGGCGCTCGCACGAGCTGCACGATCAGGTCGACCAGGCGCGCGAGGATTGGGAGCGCAAGCGCGCCGACAGCTCGGTACCGGGCGCACCGCCCCCGAGGAGGGCGGTGAAGAGGAGCCAAATGAGTCGCAGACGCCACCCTGGTAGGCAGGTCGGAGATCGGCCACGACATCTTCATCCTGGGGGTCAAAGGCGTGGCGGGAGGGACGCTTGTCGTGCTGTTCGCGCTCCTCTCGGAGTCGCTCGAGCCTAAGCGCTTCGCCGGCTTGTTCGGCACCGCCCCGGCGGTCGCGCTGGCCGGACTTGCGATCTCCCTGATCGACACGGGATCCCACAATGCACACGAGAGCGCGACTGGGATGCTGGCGGGAAGCGGAGGCATGATCGCCTACGCGGCCACTGCGATCCACCTGCTTCGTCGGTTGCGCTCCGGACGGGCCGCGCTTGCAGGCCTCGGCGTCTGGTTCGCGGCCGCCGGGCTGGCGACCATCCCGGTGCTCGTGACATGAGTCATCCTGAGGAGCGGCCGATAACCGCCCGCGTCGAGGAGCGGCCGGCGGCCAGACCGCGGAAGCTTGCGGACGTGCGCCCCAAAGAGCTCATGGTGCGCTTCGTCGCCGGGGCACTTACCTCGGTGCTGGCCGGGGTCGTCGCGCTCGTCGCGACCCCACGCGTGGGCGGGATCTTCTTGGCTTTCCCGGCGATTCTCGCGGCCAGCATGACGCTGGTCGAGGAGCAGGAGGACAGCGCCGAGGCTCGCGAGGATGCGCGCGGTGCTGTGATGGGCGGCGGGGCGATGGCGCTCTTCGCCGCCGTGGCCGCCCTCGGTTTCGGCCACCTGGCGGGTGCGGTCGCACTGGCGCTTGCGGCGGCGGCGTGGCTTGGCGGCGCTCTTCTCGGCTACCTCGTGGCCTGGTTCAAGTAACTTCCGAGCCCGCCGCGTTCACGGCCAGGGCGCCGGAATCGCGGATGCTCGGCGGTCAGCCGCCGAAACCTTCAGCTTCGTCAGCAGCGCGCGGAGCTTCCCCTGCGGCGGCGGTGCGGGGACGGCGGTGTCGGAGCGCTCCGCCGCGTCGTTCTGGCGCTCGGTGATCCACTCGCCGCTGTCGGTCCGGCGGATCGCGCCGACCCGCGCTCCGGTCTCGTCGTGCAGACCGCCGCCGTCGTCGACCGTGAGCTTCAGCTCGCCGCCCAGCGATTCGGTCACGATCTCCTGGACCCGGTCGGGGTCGAGCTCCTCGAGCTGCTGGTCGTTGAGCGTCGCGGTGATCGTCTGCGAGAGCGCGCTCGATCTCGACGTCGGTGGCCATGTCATCGCGCTTACCCGGCCTCCCGCCCGGCAAACCGCGGCGTGTTTCGGGGCCTGACGCGCCGTCGGGTAGCTAGGCGGCTGGGCATGGCCACGCCGCGCCGCCTGATCCCACCGCTACTCCGCCAGCTCGGTGGCGATCCGCTCGGACTGGGCCGGGCGGCCCAGTCGGTCCGCTCCGAGCAGCTGACGCCGCGCACCAAGACCGCCGACAAGGTCGTCCAGTCGATCTGCCCCTACTGCGCCGTGGGCTGCGGCCAGAAGGTGTACGTCAAGGACGAGAAGGTCATCCAGATCGAGGGCGACCCGGACTCGCCGATCTCCCGCGGCCGCCTGTGCCCCAAGGGCGCGGCCTCCGAGAAGCTCGTCAACAGCCCGATGCGCGAGACGCGGGTCAAGTACCGCCGGCCCGGGGCACCGACTGGGAGTACATCACCCTCGAGCAGGCGACCGACATGATCGCCGAGCGGGTGATCAAGGCGCGCGAGGAGACCTGGGAGGAGGAGACCGAGGACGGCCAGCCGCTCAAGCGCACGCTGGGCATCCACTTCCTCGGCGGCGCGACGCTCGACTCGCGAGGAGAACTACCTGATCAAGAAGTTCTTCACCGCCATGGGCGCGCTGTCGATCGAGAACCAGGCCCGCATATGACATAGCTCGACGGTCCCCGGTCTGGGGACCTCGTTCGGGCGCGGCGGCGCCACCACCTTCCAGCAGGACCTGCAGAACTCCGACTGCATCCTGATCATGGGCTCGAACATGGCCGAGCAGCACCCGGTCGGCTTCCAGTGGGTGATCGAGGCCAAGGAGCGCGGCGCCAAGGTGATCCATGTCGATCCGCGCTTCACCCGCACGAGCGCGATGGCCGACCTGCACGTGCCGATCCGGGCCGGGACCGACATCGCGTTCCTGGGCGGGGTCGTCAACTACATCTTCGAGCACGACGCGTGGTTCCGCGGAGTACGTCCAGCACTTCACCAACGGCCCGGTGATCATCAAGCGCGACTTCCAGGACACCGAGGACGCCAGCGGCTACTTCTCGGGCTGGAACGCCGAGGACAGCGCCTACCAGATCGACACGCTGGGGCTACAACGAGTCGACCGGCGAGGCCACGGCGGGCAAGTCAGAGCAGCAGGCCGACGTCTCCGGCGAGCAGGCACACGGCGCCCACGGCATGGAGCTCAAGGGCGGCGATCCGCCGGACTCGACAACTCGATGGAGGACGAGCGCTGCGTCCTGCAGATCCTCAAGCGCCACTTCGCGCGCTACACCCCGGAGGCGGTGGCCGAGATCTGCGGCTGCTCGCCCCAGGACGTCGTCAGGGTGGCCCGGGCGCTGTGCGAGAACTCCGGCCGCGAGCGGACCTCGGCGGTCGTCTACTCGGTCGGCTGGACCCAGCACACGGTCGGCGTGCAGAACATCCGCGCGGCCTCGATCATCCAGCTGCTGCTCGGCAACATCGGGCGGCCCGGCGGCGGGATCCTCGCCCTGCGCGGCCACGCCAACATCCAGGGCTCGACCGACATCCCCACGCTCTACAACATCCTCCCGGGGTACATCCCGATGCCCCACCCGCAGTCGCATCCCACCCTCGAGAAGTTCGTCGAGCTGAACGGGCCGAGCACCGGGGCCTGGGGGAACCTCGAAGTCCTACATGGTCTCGCTGCTGAAGGCGTGGTGGGGCGACGCGGCCACCCAGGACAACGACTTCTGCTTCGACTACCTGCCGCGCATCAACGGCGACCACTCCCACTACGCGATGATGCTGAAGATGCTCGACGGGGGGGTGAAGGGCATGTTCTGCGTCGGGCAGAACCCCACCGTCGGGTCGGCCAACTCGAAGCTGATGCGCCTGGCGCTGGCCAAGCTCGACTGGCTGGTGGTGCGCGACTTCCAGCCGATCGAGTCGGCCAGCTTCTGGAAGGACTCGCCCGAGCACGAGTCCGGCGAGGTGCGCGCCGCAGGACATCCAGACCGAGGTGTTCTTCCTGCCCTGCGCCGCCCACACCGAGAAGGACGGCAACTTCACCAATACCCAGCGGCTGCTCCAGTGGCATCACAAGGCGTGTGAGCCGCCGGGCGATTGCCGCTCGGAGCTGCACTGGATCTACCACCTGGGCAAGACGATCCGCGAGAAGCTCTCCGGATCGGACGATCCGAAGGATCGTCCGATCCTTGATCTTGTCTGGGACTATCCGCTGCAGGGTCCCGCACGACGAGCCCGACGCCGAGCACGTCCTGCAGGAGATCAGCGGCCGTGCGGCCGACGGATCGTTCCTGCCCTCCTACGACGAGCTCAAGGACGACGGCTCCACCACGTGCGGATCGTGGATCCACTGCGGGATCTACAAGGACGGCGTCAACCAGTCGGCGCGCAAGAAACCGCACGCCGACCAGAACTGGATCGCCCACGAATGGGGGTGGGCGTGGCCGAAGGACACCCGGATCATCTACAACCGGGCCTCGGCCGATGCCGACGGCAAGCCGTGGTCGGAGCGCAAGCGCTACGTCTGGTGGGACGCCGAGGAGGGCAGTGGACGAGTCTCGGCGACTCGCCGGACTTCCCGCCCGACAAGGAGCCCGACTACAAGCCGCCAGCGCAACGCCAAGGCGCTGGAGGCGATCTCCGGCGACAAGCCATTCATCCTGCACCCCGACGGCCGCGGCTGGCTGTTCGTGCCCACCGGGCTGGTCGACGGCCCGCTGCCGGCGCACTACGAGCCCCAGGAGTCGCCGTTTCGCAACCCGCTCTACGCCCAGCAGCAGAATCCCACGCGCCAGGTCTTCCACCGGCCCGAGAACCCCTACCACCCGACGGGCCAGGAGGAGGGCTCAGAGGTGTTCCCGTTCGTGCTCACCACCTACCGGCTGACCGAGCACCACACCGCGGGCGGGATGTCGCGCACCGTTCCCTACCTCGCCGAGCTCCAGCCCGAGTTCTTCGTCGAGGTCTCGCCCCAGCTCGCGGCCGAGCGCGGGCCTCGAGCACGGCGGCTGGGCGACGGTGGTCACCGCGCGCCAGGCGGTCGAGGCCCGCGTGATGGTCACGGCTCGGATCAAGCCGCTGGAGATCCAGGGCCGCACGATGCACCTGGTCGGCGCGCCCTACCACTGGGGCGGCGTCGGGATCGTCACCGGCGACTCGGCCAACGAGCTGCTGCCCGTGGTGCTGGACAACAACGTGCACATCAACGAGTACAAGGTCGCCACCTGCGACATCCGGCCGGGGCGCCGGCCTCGGGGACGGGCGCGGCTGGAGCTGGTCGAGGAGTACCGCCGGCGGGCCGGGGTCAAGGACTGATGCACCCTGGCCGAGCACACGGTCGCCTGGCCCTCCACCTACGGCGAGGAGGCCAAGCCGCGGAGTGGGCTTCTTCACCGACACCTCGGTGTGCATCGGCTGCAAGGCGTGCGAGGTGGCGTGCAAGGAGTGGAACCAGATCCCGATGTCGATCCAGGGCTTCACCGGCAAGTCGCTACGACAACACGATCGATCTGGGCGCCGACACGTGGCGCCACGTGGCGTTCGTCGAGCAGAAGGTGGCCGCCGACGCGCGGGAGGGTGACTCGCTGGTCGAGCTGGCCGCGCGCAACGGCGCGATCGACGCGGGCGTTCAGACCTACCAGGAGGGCGACGGGATTCGCTGGCTGATGGCCTCGGACGTGTGCAAGCACTGCACCGACGCGGCGTGCCTCGACGTGTGCCCGACCGGCGCGCTGTTCCGGACCGAGTTCGGCACGGTGGTCGTCCAGGAGGACGTCTGCAACGGCTGCGGCTACTGCGTGCCCGCCTGTCCGTTCGGCGTGCTCGACCAGCGCGAGGACGACGGTCGCGTGTGGAAGTGCACGCTCTGCTACGACCGTCTCAAGGACGACAAGGAGCCGGCCTGTGCCCAGGCCTGCCCAACCAACTCGATCCAGTTCGGCGAGCTGTCCGAGCTGCGCGAGCGCGCCGAGCATCGCCTGGCCCAGCTTCAGGAGCGCGGGCCAGGAGAAGGCGCAGCTGTACCTGGCCGACGACGAGGACGGGATCGGCGGCGCCGGCGCGTTCTTCCTGCTGCTCGACGAGCCCGAGGTCTACGGCCTGCCGCCCGACCCGGTCGACACCCGGCGCGATTCGAGCGAGATCTGGGCGGCGGCGGGAGCCGCCGCGCTGGCGCTTGGGGCTGGCTCGTGGCTCGGCGCGGTGTGGGGAGGACGGCGCGATGACCGAGCTCGCGCTCCTACCACGGCCAGCCGGTGATCAAGGAGCCGATCTGGACCTGGGAGATCCCCTTCTACTTCTTCACCGGCGGGCTTGGCGGGCGCCTCGGCCGGCCTGGCCTACCTGGCCGAGCTGCGCGGCAACGAGGAGCTGGCGCGGCGGGCGTGGGCGGTCGCGCTGGCCGGCGATACGGTCAGCCCGGCGCTTCTGATCTCCGATCTGGGGCGGCCGCTGCGCTTTCTGAACATGCTGCGGATGTTCAAGGTCACCTCGCCGATGAGCGTCGGCTCCTGGATCCTGTCGGCCAGCGGCGCCAGCCACCGACGGTGGCCGCGGCCAACGCCTGGACCGGCTCGTTCCCGCGCCTGAGCCGCGTCGCGCGGCCCGCCGCCGCGCTGCTCGGCCTCCGCTCTCGCACCTACACGGGCGCGCTGTCGCCAACACTGCGGTGCCCGCCTGGCACGAGGCGCGGCGGCTGCTGCCGTTCGTGTTCGGCTCGGGCGCCGCGCTCAGCGCCGGCGCCGCGGCGGTCGATCGCTCACCCCGACCGAGCAGCGCCGCGCCGGCGCGCCGGCTGGCGCTGGCCGGGGCGCTGCTGGAGGCCGGCCTCAAGCGAGACGATGGAGAAGCAGCTGGGCGAGCTGGGCGAGCCCTACAAGCAGGGGAGCGGCGGCACGCTTCGGGCGCCTCGCCCACGGCTGCATCGCCTCGGGCGCGGCGCTGCTGGCCGCCCGCGGGCGGCAGCTCGCGGCCCGCCGCCGTGCTCGGCCGGCGCGCTGCTGTCTGGCCGGTGCGCTCAGCGCCCGCTGGAGCGTGTTCAAGGCCGGCTTTGACTCGGCCGCGGACCCCAAGTACGTGGTCGGGCCCCAGCGCAGCGCGATCGTCCAGCGGCGAGCGGCAGGGCGCCTCGCGCCGCACGGCCCCGCGTAGAAGCGTCCGGACCCCTCACTCGGGACTCCCGCGACGGCCCCCTGAACCCGCGCTCGAGGGCGTGGCCGACAGAGCCACGAAGCCGTGAGCTCGGGCGTGAAGATTCGGCTGGGTCGCCCTTGACCGTGGTTCAATCGATGGCATGGGAGGCGCGAGGAGAACGTGCGTCGTCGGCTTCCTTGCCGGCCTGGTGAGCTGCGCGCCGCTCGCACCGAGCGCTGCCGCGCGCGGACCCGTGAAGTTCTACGCCGGGTTCTCCAAGCAGGACGTAACCCCCACCCAGCTGCCGTTCGACTATCTCGGCGGCGAGGGCTACCAGCGTGTCGGGACGACGGTGCTCAACCCACTGTACGTTCGCACTATCGCGATCGCCGCCGGTGACGGCGCGGGCGCCAGCCGGCCCGCCGGTCGTGATCTCGGCGATCGACGCGCAGGGCTGGTTCTCCGGCTATCAGGCAGGAGCCGGGCGGCACCGGGGTGGCCGACTACGGGCTTGACCAGATCCGAGCCGCTGCGGCGGCCGCCGCCCCGTCCCGGCCAAGAACATCGCATTCAGCTCCACCCATTCCCACACCGCGCCCGACGGACTCGGGGTGTGGGGAGGCGCGCCGACGAGCTACATGGAGCAGGTCCGGACGGCGACGATCGCCTCGATCGTCCAGGCGATGTCGAACATGCAGCCGGCCTGGCTCCGCCACGGCGCCGCCGACGGTGCCGCCTACATCTACAACCCAATCCCCACCGGCGTCCCGCCCGACCAGTACTCAGACCCCAAGACGTGGCCGCAGTACACGAGCCTGTCCGTGCTCCAGGCGCTCACCTGGGGCACCAACCAGCCGATGGTGACGCTGTTCGACTTCGGTACCCATCCCGACATCCTCGAGGGATCGCCGCTGATCTCGCCCGACTGGCCGGCTCAGACGATCGACCACGTCGTGGCAAGCCAGGGCGGCGAAGCGATGTTCCTGCCTGGCGTGATGGGCTCCGAGCCCGTGTTTCCGGGTGGTGATACCCAGCCGCATACGAACGCCTACCTCGAGGCGGAGGAGACCACCTACGCCAACGAGATCGACGGTGTCGTCGACCGAGCGATCGCTTCCGCCGTACCCGTGACGGTGGGAGGGGTGAGCGCCGACACGACGCGTGTGTACGTCCCGGCCAGCAACGCGCTGCTGCTCGGCGTCGATCTGGTGGATGCGCCGTCGGACGTCTCACAGCAGATCGGCGTCGGTCACGTCGAGCGCGCGATAGTCCCGCCCTACCTGACCGGCAATGTCATGGGGATCCCGGTCGGGGTCGTCCGCGTCGGTGACGGGGCACTGTTCGAGACGCCGGGCGAGATCTATTCCGACGTGTTCTTCTCGGCCCGGGATCAGATCCACGCCGGCTGGTACGAGGCGAGCTCGCTCAGCGACGACCAGGTCGGCTACATCGTCCTGCCGGCGGAGTGGCCGGTGGCCGAGGCCTACGGCGCCGAGGGCCCGGCGGCGCTCTACTCGATCGGACCGAGCGTCGGCGCCCAGGTCGTGGTCGGCCTTGAGCGTGCCGCCCGGCACGCGGGTCTGCGCATCACGGTGCATCCCAAGGACCTGGTGGCCGACCGTGATCCCGTCGGGGCGCAGTTGGAGTACTGCGTCACCTCCGGGGCCTGCCAGGCCGGACTTCCCTGAGGAAGCGACTTCATCCCGCGGCGGCGCGGGCCATACGGACCGCCCCCGCGGCCGCGGCGCAGGCAAGACCTGCAGCGCGCGGCGCTTGCCGTCATAGCCGGTAGCGCTCCGCGTCGGCGCGCTTGAGCTCGAGACCCAGCCCGGACCGTGAGCGGTCGGGGGTCAGCAGCCCGTCGCGCGGCGAAAGTGTGCCGTCGAACAGGAGGCTCTCGATCCGGTAGTGATCGAAGAAGTACTCGAGGTGCACGACTGTCTCCATCGCGCAGCAGACATGCGCCGAGATGGCGGGAGCGCAGTGGGCGGAGAAGGGAAGGCTACGCGCCTTGCACAGCCCGTCGATCCGGAGCAGATTGGTGATCCCGCCGCAGCGGGTGACGTCCGCCTGGAGGATGTGGACGGCCCCGGCATCGAGCATGCGCTGGAAGTACGGCAGGTTCCACCCGTACTCGCCGGCGGCGACGGCCAGCCCCCCAGGCGCACGCTCGCGCACCAGCGCCAGGCCCTCCAGGTCATCCGAGCTAACCGGCTCCTCGAAGTAAGTCACCCCCAGCTCGCGGTAGCGCTCGGCCCACAGGATTGCGTCTGACGGGCGGTTGGCGCCGTTGGCGTCCACCATCACTTCGACCTCGTCACCCACCGCGGAGCGCACCAGCTCGACGCGCTCAGGGTCGGCTTTGGCGTCGCGTCCCACCTTGATCTTCACGCTGCGAAAGCCGTCGGCTGCCCAGCCCGCCACCTGCTCGGACAGTTGCTCGGTGCTGTAGTTGCAGAAACCGCCGGAGCCGTACACGGGCACGCTGTCGCGAAAGCGAGGCAGCGCGTCGGCCAGGCATAGTCCGAGCAGCTTGGCCTTGAGATCCCACAGCGCGACGTCGACTGCCGAGATCGCCATCGCCGCGATCCCCACCTGGCCCAGCTGCCGCGCCTCCATCTGCATCTGCGCCCAGAGCTGCCCCGAAAGCAGCGGGTCGGCATCCTCGAGGACGGGAGCCAGCTTCGACTCGATGACCGAACCGGCGGAGGCGTCGCAGTAGGTGTAGCCCAGGCCGGTGTGCTCGCCACAGCGCAGCTCGACCACCACGATCGTCGTCGAGTCCCAGACTAGGGTGCCGTCGGATTCGTGCTCGGTGTCGGTAGGGATTTCGTAGGCGCTGACCGCAACACCTTCGACGCCCGCCGCGGACAGCGCCGTCGCGGCGCTCATCGCGTGATGAACTCCTCGACCTTGCCCTTGATCGACTGGGTGATGATCTCGCCTGCGGGCCGGGTCGCCGGGCAGCGCCTTGGCCAGCTTCTTGGCCTGCTCGAACTTGATGTGCGGCGGCAGCGGCGGAACCTCCGGGTCGGTGATCGCCTCGTAGAGGACAGGTCCTGCGGTGTGGGCGAGCGCCTCGTCCCAGGCGGGCCCGACATCCTCGGGCCGGTCGACCCGGATCCCCTTCAGCCCGAGGAGCTCGGCGTAGCGGGCGTATGGGAAGTCAGGCAGGACCTGCGAGACCTCGAGCTTCGGATCGCCGGCCATCACCCGCTGCTCCCAGGTCACCTGGTTGAGGTCGTCGTTGTGGAGCACGAGCACGATGCACTGCTTGTTGCTCCAGCGCTCCGAGTAGCGCGCCAGGTCGATCAGCGCGTTGATCCCGAGCATCTGGAAGGCGCCGTCGCCGATCGTGGCGATCACGGGGCGATCCGGGATAGGCGAACTTGGCCGCCAGGGCATAGGGAACCGCCGGGCACATCGTGGCCAGCGTGCCCGACAGCGCCGCCTTCATTCCCTTGCGCATCCGCAGATGCCGGCCCACCAGTTGGTGGCCGAGCCCGAGTCCGAGGTGAGGATGCAGTTGTCCGGCAGCCGGGGGCTCAGCTCGGCGAACATGCAGCTGCGGGTTGATGGGGTCGGCGTCAGCTGGGCCCGCCTGTCCATCAGCTTCCACCAGCGTTCGATCTCCTCCTCGAGCTGCTGTCGCCAGGAGCGGTCCTCCTTGCGCTCGAGCAGCGGGATCAGCGCCTGGAGCGTGTCCTTGGCGTCGCCCACCAGGTTGCACTCGGTCGGCGCGTAGCGCATCCCGAGACGCCGGCCGTCGATGTCGATCTGCACGGCGCGGGCCGAGCCCTCCTCGGGCAGCCACTCCGCGTAGGGGAAGCTCGTGCCGATCATCAGCAGCGTGTCGCAGCCGTTCATCATCTCGTAGCTCGGCTTGGTCCCGAGCAGGCCGATCGAGCCCGTCACGAACGGCAGGTCATCCGGCAGCGCCGCGCGGCCGTTGAGCGCCTTGGCCACGCCGGCGCCGAGCAGCTCTGCCACCTGGACGACCTCGTCCTCGGCGTCGATCGCGCCCGGCGCCGATCAGGATCGCCACCTTCTCGCCCTGGTTGAGGATCTCCGCCGCGCGCTGAAGGTCCTCATCGCGCGGACGGATCAGCGGCCTCGAGTAGCCGATCGAGGAGAACACCGCCCCGTGGGCGCGCGGCGGATCGGAGTACTCGAGTTCGCCGACGTCGTTGGGCACGATCGACCGCGGTCGGAGTCCGCGAGTCCGTGGCGATCCGGATCGCCCGGTCGACGACGTGACGGGCCTGAGCCGGCTCGTTGATCGTCATCAGGTACTCGCCGGCCACGTCCTTGTAGAGGATGTTCAGGTCGACCTCCTGCTGGTAGTTGGCGCCCAACGACATCCGCGGCTGCTGGCCGACGATCGCGACCACTGGCTGGTGGTCGAGCTTGGCGTCGTATAGGCCGTTGAGCAGATGGATGGCGCCCGGCCCTGAGGTGGCCATGCACACTCCGACCTCGCCGGTGAACTTCGCGTGTGCGGTGGCGGCGAAGGAGGCGATCTCCTCGTGGCGAGTCTGGACGAAATCGAGTCTGTCGCCGACCTCGTGGAAGGCACCGAGCAGGCTGTTGATGCCGTCGCCCGGGTATCCGTAGACCCGCTTGATGCCCCACTCGGTGAGGCGGTTGAGGATGAACTGCGCGGTGTTGGGCATCGTGTCTCCTTGTCGCGTCGGTCTGTGATCGCGCTACCCGGGGGCGGTGTCGGCAAGCAGGGCGCCTGTCAGGGCGCGGGCGACATCTGAGGCGCCGCGCGCTCGCGCTCCGCCTCCTCCTCGGCTTCCTCCTGGATCGCCTCGATCCCGTCGGCGCGCTGAAGCTCGCGGCAGATGCGGCGAGTGACACGGAAGACAGATCGCGGGAACGACCACGAGCCCGATCCGGAACACGTACAGCTGGAGGTCGTAGCTGAGCCCGTAGAGCACGAACAGGCGGTCGGCTGCGCCGAACGCGAACACCAGGAACACGAAGCTCAGGAAGGCGAGGCCGAACGCCGTTCGGTTGGGCGCATCGCGCGGGCGCTGGGCCAGGTTGTGGAAGCCGTAGTCGCCGGTCAGCCGGCGCTCGACGACGGGAACGCGAGCAGGATCGCCAGTACGACAGCGGGAACAGCGCGCCGCCCCAGAACGGGTTGGGCACCAGCGTGATGTGCCCGATCGCGCACGTCGAAGCTCGGCATCAGCCGCAGCGCGCCGATCAGCCATCCCAGGTACCAGTCGGGCTGCGCGCCGTTGGTGCCGAGGTAGGTGTGGTAGGGGCCCCACTGCCAGATCGGGTTGATCTGGATCAGCCCGCCGAGCAGGAACAGCAGCGCGAACACCCGAACATCAGCGCCAGCGAACGCGGCGCCTGCCCGGGGAAGGTGGGCACCCCGATCAGGCGCCTGTTGGTGTGGCGCGGGCTCTCCTTGAACTGGGTGTGGTGGCGCAGCGCGACCAGCGCCAGGTGCACGGCGATCAGGGTGCCGATCAGGATCGGCAGCAGGAACACGTGCGCGATGTACATGCGGCTGAAGAACTGCGGGCTTTCCCGGGAACGGTGCGCCCCAGATCAGCAGCCCGAGCGGGCCGCCGATCACCGGGATCGACAGCGCCACCCCGTAGCCGATCGCCAGTCCCATCCCTGAGAGCAGATCGTCGACCAGCGAGTAGCCGAGGTAGCCCTCGAGAAGCGCCATGAACAGCATGATCAGCCCGACGATCCAAGTCAGCTCGCGCGGCTTGCGGAAGGCGCCGGTGAAGAAGACCCGGAACAGGTGCATCACGATCGAGGCCACGAACACGTCCGCCGCCCAGTGGTGGGTCTGGCGGATCAGCAGGCCCGGCCTTGTAGACGAAGGAGATGTCCAGTACCGACTTGTATGCGGCGCTCATCGACTGGCCGTCGAGCGGCAGGTAGGGCCCGTGGTAGATGGTCTTGGCCGTAGAGTCGTCGTAGAACAGCGCCAGGTAGATCCCCGTGGCGATCAGGACGATGAACGAGTACAGCGCCACCTCGCCGAGCAGGAACGACCAGTGGTCGGGGAACGGGTAGCGCAGCACCTTCTTGATGAAGGGCGCCGCCGCCGTCCGCTGGTCGATGAAGCGGACCGGGTCCCTCAGTGCGTCGGTCTCAGTCATATTGCGCCTTGGAGTCGCGGACGCCCCACCACGAAGGTCCGACCGGGCCGGAGAAGTTGCCCGCCGCCCGGAGCACGCCCTGGCCGTCGATCATCAGCGGCAGCTGGGGGAGCGGCCGTCCTGCCGGGCCATAGATCACCTCCCCACCGCGGGCTGGATCGAAGGTCGAGTAGTGGCAGGGGCAGACGAGCGCGGCGTGCGGCTCGACCACGGGGAACGTCGGCTTGCGGTAGAGCGCGATCGCGCAGCCGGCGTGGGTGCAGATCTTCGAATAGGCGACGATCCCGTCGGGCGCCCAGCCGCGCCGCTCGAGGCGGCAGCTGAAGGGCGTCGAGATCGAGCCGCACCACCACGACCGAGGCGCCCATGCTCTTCCTTGTCCGCGCCCTCCGGAAACGCGGTGTAGAAGCTCCCGACGTCGATCGCGTCGGCCTGCACGGAGGTCGTCCTGCTCATCGACCAGCCGGATCCCGCGCCGCCACGGGCTCCGATCGAGCGGCGCCGTGTCCCCACAGCGGCCCGAGCGAGACAGCGGGCGTCAGCGCCGCCACCCCCAGCGCACCGCCGGTCACCGCCGGCGGCGCCCACCAGCAGCCGCTTGCGGGTGAACCGGCTGCCGGTCTCGTGGATGATCTCGAGCGACCTCGTACTGCTCCTCGGGGTTTTCGCTCGGGTACTCCTCCTCGAGCTCCTCGGTCACCACCAGCCGCTTGGCCACGACCGTCAGCGCGAGCGGCGATGAACAGGAACGCGCCGCCCAGGCACACGCCGAGCAGCTCGTTGGGCAGTCTTGAGCGTCGAGAACTCGGCGTAGGTGACCACGAAGCCGGCCGCGAACAGCGTCGCGATCGCCGAGCAGGACCACCACCACGATCTCGGCGCCCGGCGCTAGGGCCGCCCCGACGGCACGATCCGCTCGTCGCCTCCTCCTCGGCCAGCTGCTTGGCACGGCGGCGGCCGAACAGCAGCGTTCCGAGCGCCACGATCCAGCGCCACGGCTTCATGACGCTGAACCTCTTGGCCAGCAGCAAGCACAGCCACGAGCAGCAGCGGCGCCGCGATCCACCAGGTCACGAGCCCCTCGGGGATCGGGCCGATGTTGCCGATGCCCCAGCCGCCGCGGTCGTCGGGGTGGCGCGTGCGAGATGACGTACTTGATGATGTCGTTGAGCTCCGAGTTCGAGATCTGGCTGGGGGAGAAGCGCGGCATCAGATACGGCCCGACGCGCACCGCCTCGGCGATCTCGGTCGGGGCGAGACCGTCTGCAGCTCGGGCACCCGCGCGCCCGTGACGAACCCGCCGCGCCCCATGATCTGGTGGCAGCCCGCGCAGTGCAGGGCGAACTGGTGCTGGCCCGGCCGAGATCGTGCTCCGGCGGCCGGGATCGGGATGGGGGATCGGCCGGCCCGGCGCCGAGCGACGCCACGTAGGCCACCAGCGAGCGGATCTCCTTGTCGCGAGAGCAGCACGCGGTCGCCCTGCTGCATGGCCTCGGGCTCTGAGTGGATGCTGGCCAGCGGCATGTACCCCGTCCGCAGGTAGAAGTCGGCGGCCAGCGCGCCCGACCCCGCGCAGCGGCGGCCCCGCGCCCGAGGACGCCGCCCGCGCCCGGGCCGGGGCTGCGTGATCCCCGAGCCCGCGATGCCGTGGCAGGTCGCGCAGTTGCCGGCGTACAGCTCGGCGCCCAGCTGGACGCTCGGCTGGCGCCGGCTCGGAGGTGGGGCGCACGATCCCCGATTGCGGCTGGGCCGCGGCCAGCCCGGCCGCCACCAGCGCCGAGCGCACAGACCCGCGACAGGAGCGATCCGCCGCAGCCGGCTCATGACTGCTGACAGAGCGGGAGCAGCGGAGCGCCGATCCCGTCCATCACGATGATCGCCAGCGTCAGCAGGTTGACCACCAGTCCGCACATGGGCCAGGAAGTGGATCCGCCCCAGCGGCGGCGGCGAGCCGTCCCCTCGCCGCTCCTCGCCGAACACGTCGCCCACCCTGTAGGTGCGCTGGAACAGCCACGCCGCCGTGGCCGATCGAGGCCAGGCCCGATCGCAGCCGCGCCGGCCGCGACTCCCGACCTGCCAGGCGTGGACGGGGAGCTGCCAGCGTCGCGCCCCGCTGGTTGCACTGGGCGAAGCCGAACGCCAGCCCGACCACGAACTGCAGCGCGAACGCGCAGCGCCCCCGCCGACGGCGAACCACACCATCGGGCTGGCGGGCGCGGAAGCTCACAGCGAGGGCGACAGCTGGGTCAGCACCACCAGGATCGCCAGCGCATTGACCACGTACCAGAAGATCGCCAGCGCGCGCACGGCGACCGTCCAGTAGTTGGTCAGGCCGCGCAGCGCGACGAAACCGAGCACCGCGCGCGTCGAGCAAGAGCCCCAGCAGCGACATGGGCGTGATGGGCGCCGAGCATCGTGAAGTAGATCGACCCGTAGGCGGTGTCCTGGGGGCGGAACTGGTTCAGGTCGTGGCGGAAGAGCAGGATCTGCCCGGCCAGGTAGCAGCATCTGGATGACCAACGCCAGCGAGATCAACCCGAGGCACGCGGTTGCCGCTCGCCGCGCCTCGCGCTGCGGGAGGCCAGCCACATCGGCATGCTGGTGCAGGACCAGCACCCCGGTGGCCACCAGCGGCAGGGCGACTGACGGGGCCTTGATCCCCGCCGGCGGCCAGCGGTGCGCGTCGAAGTCCAGATAGAAGTAGGTCGCCAGGAGCGTGCCGAACATCGTGGCCTCCGAGCACAGGAACAGCGCCATCCCCCAGACGCCGTTGGGCCGAGCGGCGCCGGCGCTGGCGACGTGCGCCGCCGCCGACGGCCCGGTCGGCCTCGTGCTCGCGCGTGAGGCGGCCCGTGCGCGCCACCTGGCGTATCCCCCGCTCATCCCGCGCCACCTCCTTGGCGTGCCAGGCCAGCAGCGCCAGCCCGCCCAGGACGCCGAACCCGACCGCGATCCAGTAGTGGTGCAGCAGCAGCATCGCGAAGATGCCGGTGAGCATCACCGCGCTGACAGGAACGGCCAGATCGAGTGCGAGGGCATCGACAGGATCTCGTCCCACTCGGCGTCCTCGCATGGTGGTGGCGCAGGCGTCTCGTGGCCGAGCGGGAGCACTCCCTCGCCGCGCTCGAGCCGTCGGCTGTCGAGCTCGCGGTCCTCGCTGTCCCACATCGGATAGGGGCTCGTGACGGTCGGGATGACCGCATAGTTGTAGGCCGGCGGCGGAGAGCTGGTCGACCACTCGAGCGTGTCGCCCTCCGAACGGGTCGCTGCCCGCACTTCGGGCCCCTGAAGTAGCTGTATCACGAGGTTGGCGACGATCATCAGCAGCCCGGCCGCCAGCAGGTAGGCGCCGATGACTCGAGCGCGTTGAGGAACGTCCAGCCCATCTCCGGGCGGGATAGGTGTAGACGCGTCGCGGCATCCCCAGCAGCCCCAGGAAGTGCATCGGGAAGAACGTGACGAACGTCCCGACGAACGTCAGCCAGAAGCTGAGCTTCCCAAGCGTCTCGTGGTACATCCGGCCGGTCACCTTCGGGAACCAGAAGTACATCCCGCCGAGGATCGGGAACACGGCCGCGCCGAAGATCACGAAATGGAAGTGGGCCACGATGTAGTAGCTGTCCTCGACCTGCTGGTCGAACGGGATCGCGGCGACCGTCACCCCGGACAGCCCACCGATCATGAAGAACACGATGAAGCCGATGATCCACAACAGCGGCGTCCTGAACTCGCGGCGTTCCGGTGACGATCGTGGTGATCCAGGCGAACAGCTGGATCGCCGAGGGGATCACGATGATCATGCTGGCGGCGGCGAAGTAGACCGTGGTGAGCGTTGCGAAGCCGACCACGAACATGTGGTGGACCCACACGCCGAAGCCGAGGAACGCCACCAGCAGCTCGGCCAGCGCGACCAGCGGGAAGAACACCATCTTGCGCTGGGTGAAGGTGGGGATGATCGCGGTGGCGATCCCGAACGCGGGCAGGATGATGATGTAGACCTCGGGGTGGCCGAAGATCCAGAACAGGTTCTGCCAGAGCAGTGGATCGCCGCCGTGGGCGGCGTCGTAGAAGTGGAAGCCGAGGTTGCGGTCGAGCTCGAGGAAGAGGCGTGGCGCGCCGACAGCGAGGGCAGCGCGAACAGCAGCGAGAACGAGACGGCCAGGAACGCGAAGCAGAACAGCGGCATGCGGTTGAACGACATGCCGGGCGCGCGCAGCTTGAAGATCGTGACGATGATGTTGATCGACGCGGCGGTGCTCGAGATCCCGTTGAAGATCAGCCCCCAGCCGTAGAAGTCGATGTTGTTGCCGGGGTCGTAGGTCTTGGAGGCCAGCGGCACGTAGTCGAACCAGCCGGAGTTGGGGGCGTGGCCGCCGGCCAGACCGGCGTACATGAAGATCGCCGACGCCAGGTAGATCCAGTAGGAGACGGCGTTCATCCGCGGGAACGCCATGTCCCTCGCCCCGATCATCAGCGGGATCAGGTAGTTCCCGAACGCGCCCGTGGTCATCGGGATCACGAACAGGAAGATCATCGTGATCCCGTGCATCGTGAACACCTCGTCGTAGGCCTGAGGGCTCAGCACGTGGCCGTTGGGGCCGATCAGCTGGGTGCGGATCAGGAGCGCCTCGACCCCACCGGCGCCGAACAGGGCCAGCGAGGTGAAGAAGTACATGATCCCGATCCGCTTGTGATCGGTCGTGGTGATCCACCCGAGCAGCCCCTCGCGCTCGGCCCAGATCCGCTCCAGCCGCTCGACCCGGGCCTCGGCCCGCGGTGTGACCGTGGTCGCCATCGCTAGCGCAGGCTCTCGAGGTAGGCGGCGATCTGCGCGTACCTCGGTTCGCGACAGCCCGAGGTCGGGCATCCGGTCGCCCGGCTTGATCGACTGCGGATTGGCGATCCACTCGCCCAGATGCGCCGGGTCGTTGCGGATCGTCGCGGCGGCCAGCGATGCGGCGCGCGCCAGGTGGGTGAGGTCAGGGCCGACGGTCCCCTGCGGCCGAGGTGCCGCGGATCTCGTGGCAGCTCGCGCACTGGTTGTGCATGAACAGCTGCTCGCCGGCCCGCGCAGCGGGCGAGGTGGGCGTCACCGCGGGGGCCGCCATGCCGGCCAGCCAGGCCCGGAAAGCGGCTCGGCTGCGCCACACGTACAACGCCATGTTCGCGTGCTGGAGCCCGCAGAACTCGGCGCACTGCCCGCGGTAGCGACCGGGCCGGTCGGCATACAGCAGCACCCGGTTCTGGCGCCCGGGCACCTTGTCGATCTTGCGCGCCAGCTGGGGCACCCAGAAGCTGTGGATCACGTCTGCGGTCGTCGCGACCACGTTCACCCGCGTGTCGATGGGGATGTGGATCTCGTTGGCGGTGACCGCGCCCGATCCCGGGTAGCGGACCTCCCACCACCACTGGTGGCCGATCACGTCGACGGTCATCGCGTGCTCCGCGGCGTGGGCGGAGCCGTCTGCTTGACCAGATAGACGTCGGAGACCCCGAACAGCGCAGACGAGCACCACCAGCGGGATCGCGATCCCGAACACCACGACGAGCCCCTGGGCGACCGGCTTCGCGCGTCGCCGATGAAGGGCAGCCCCCGCTTGCCGCGCCTCAGCCAGGCCAGCCCGAGCATCCCCACCGCGCCGAGGAACACGACCGTCGGCCACCGCCAGCATCCACCACCACAGCGTGCGGATGTCGTGCGTCTGCGGGCTCCGCGGCGAGACGATCGACTGCCTGCCGCAGCCGGCCAGCAGCGGCAGGCCATCAGCGCCGCGAGTACCGTAGACGGCGCCGCGGCACGCTGGCGCAGGCGACACTGCGCGAGGACGTACCCAAACTCGACGATGCACCCGAGCGGTCAACCTCGCCGGTACCGTCTCGGTCGGATCGGCGCCGAGGTCAGGCACGAGAACACGTCGTGGTCGTGGGCGGCGGCTTCGGCGGACTGCAGGCGGTCAAGGCGCTCGCCAGGGCGCGACCGCGGTCCAGGTCACCCTGATCGACCGCCACAACTACCACCTGTTCCAGCCGCTCAGCTACCAGGTCGCCACCGGCGCCCTGGCGCCGTGGGACATCGCGATGCCGCTGCGCCACATCTTCCGCCGCCAGCAGCGCGTCCGGGTGCTGCTGGGAGAGGTCACCGGCTTCGACCTCGAGCGGCCGTCAGGTGCTGTTCGATGCCGGCGAAGGTCCTGGGAGGGACAACGCTGGACTACGACGGCGCTGATCGTCGCGGCCGGCTCCGACTACTCGTACTTCGGCCACGAGGAGTGGCGCTCGGTGCGCGCTCGAGGTCAAGTCGCTCGACTGCGCGCTCGAGGTCCGCGGCCGGATCCTGCATGCCTTCGAGGCCGCCGAGCTCGACCCTGAAGAGCAGGACGAGCTGGCTGACGTTCGTGGTGGTCGGCGCGGGGCCCACGGGCGTCGAGATGGCGGGCCAGATCGCCGAGCTCGCACGCGACACGCTGGCCGGCGAGTTCAGGCGAGATCGATCCACGGCGCGCGACCGGGTGCTGCTGGTCGAGACGACCGATCGCGTGCTGGGCGCGTTCCCCGAGCCACTGCCCGCGCGCGCCGCCCGGTCGCTCGAGCAGCTCGGCGTGACGTCCTGCGCTCGGCCACACGGTCGTCGGTATCGACGCGAGAGGCGTCGAGCTCGAGGAGCCCGACGGGACGCCGGCGACGCGGATCGCTGCCCGCAACCGTGATCTGGGCAGCGGGGGTCACGGCGTCGCCGCTGGCGCGGCATGCTCGCCGACGTGCCAGCGGCGGTGCAGACCGACCGGGCAGGCCGCCTGACCGTCGAGCCCGACCTCACGCTGCCCGGCCACCCGGAGGTGCTGCGCACTCGGCGACATGGTCCGGGTGCGATCCGAGCGAGGGCGGAGAGCCGGTGGCGCTGCCCGGTCTGGCGCCGGTCGCGATGCAGCAGGGGCGCTACGCCGGGCGGCTGATGGCGCGCCGGCTGATCGGCGAGCGACCGAGCCCCGCACGCCGTTCCGCTACCGCGACAAGGGCGCGCTGGCGACGATCGGCCGGGCCCGCGCCGTGGCGCGAGGTGCGGGGGCTACGCTTCAGCGGCTTTATCGCCTGGGTGGCCTGGCTGGTGGTCCACATCTTCTATCTGATCGGCTTCGAGAACCGGGTCGTCGTGCTGTTCGCTGGGGCTACAGCTACTTGACCCGCGGCCGCGGAGCCGCCTGATCACCGAGGCGGCGGCGCTTGGCCCCTCGCCGCGCGCGCGCTGAACTCTACTGGTGCTCGCGCCGGGCGTCGACCAGCGCCTCGGGCGAGGTTCGCGCGCGGCCGCCGGACGAGCGCGCGTGTGGCAGCGGCCGGTCGCTGGCCGAGCTGGCGTCGGTCGAGGCTCCGCCCGACCCTGCAGCGCCCGGCCCCACAGCGCGTAGACCATCGCCGAGATCAGCACGATCACCGCGATCGGGATCAGCACGATCGTGTACACGCCACCGGCAGCGCGCCGCCCACGATGGCCAGGACTACCAGAGCGAGCAGAAGTGGGTAGAACCACATGCGCGAATCGTCTACCCCTCTGCCGCGTCGCGCGAATCCGGCAGACGCTGATCGTGCAAGCCTCCGGAGCCAGATATCCACCGATCGGCGACTACGGGCTGATCGGCGACTGCCACAGCGCCGCGCTGGTCTCCCGCACCGGGTCGATCGACTGGTGCTGCCTGCCTCGGTTTGACTCGGGCAGCGCCTTCGGGCGCCTGCTCGACTGGGAGCAGGGCGGCCACTGCTCGATCACGCCGGTCAGGCAGGCTCGTGGAAGTACCAGCGCGAATACCTCGAGGCACGCTCGTGCTCGCGACGACGCTTCACGGGCCGGGCGGCGAGGCCCGGCTGCTCGATTGCTTCGTCGGGAGGACACGGGCACGAGGACTCGGGAGCCTCAGATCCTCCGCATGCTCGAGGGCGTGCGCGGCTCGGTCGAGCTCGAGGTGCGTGTCGCGCCCCGCTTTGACTACGGCGAGGTCAGGCCGTGGATCCGGCGGCACGGGGAGGCGCGTGCACAGCGCGATCGGAGGCAACGACGGGCTGGTCGTCTGGTGCGATGGAGAGCTCGAGGAGGATCCGGAGCACGAGCTAGTCGGGCGGACTTCCGTGGGCGCGGGCGAGCGGGTGCGGCTGCTCCTGCGCTACCGCCGCCCCGGAGCTGATCGACCGTGACCGGGACCACGGACCGAGCCCGAGCGCATCGACCGCTGGCTTGAAGCAGACAGCGACGCTGGTGGCGAAGGTGGTCGGAGCCGGTCCGCTTGCGCAGCCGCGACGAGCCCGCGGCGCGCGCGCTCGGCGATGCGCTCAAGGCGCTGACATACGAGCCCACCGGGCGCGATCGTCGCCGCGCCCACCACCTCGCTGCCCGAGGTGATCGGCGGAAGGCGCAACTGGGACTACCGCTACGCCTGGGTCCGCGATTCGAGCTTCAGCTCCCGGGCGTTCGCCGAGCTTGGCTGCGACGACGAGGCCGATGCCTTCCGCGCGTTCATCATGCGCTCGGCGGCAGGACACGCCGGAGACCTCCAGGTGCTGCTAGGGGTGGGAGGCGAGCGGCGCTCGGCGCGCTCGAGCTCGACTCGCTCGAGGGCTACCGCGGGTCAGCGCCGGTGCGCGTCGGCAACGGCGCCGTCGGTCAGCGCCAGCTCGACGCCTACGGCGAGCTCGTGAACCTGATCTGGCGCTGGCACCGCCGCGGCCACTCGCCCGATGACGACGACTGGCGGTTCCTCGTCTCGCTGATCGATCACGCCGCCGAGCAGTGGCGGCGAGCCCGACGGCGGGATCTGGGAGTGGCCGGGAAGCCGCGACCACTTCGTGCATTCCAAGGTGCTCTGCTGGGCGGCGCTCGACCGCGGGATCCGGCTGGCGGAGGAGTGCATGCGCCGTGCTCCGCTGCGACGCTGGAAGACGGGCGCGCGACGAGTTGCGCGAGACGATCGAGCAGCCGCGGCTATGACCGCCAGCGCGGCGTGTTCGTCCAGGCCTTCGACCGCAAGGCGCTCGATGCCGCGCTGCTGCTGCTGCCGACGGTGGAGTTCGTGGCCTGGGACGACGAGCGGATGCTGCGCACGGTCGACGCGATCAGGGAGGAGCTCGACGCCGGCGATGGGCTGCTCTACCGCTACCGCCGCGACGACGGTCTGCAAGGTCAGGAAGGCGCGTTCCTGTGCTGCTCGTTCTGGCTGGTGGAGTGCCTGGCACGAGACGGGCGAGCTCGACGAGGCGCGCTCGGTGTTCGATCACACGCTGGGCCGCAGGCCAACGACCTGGGGCTGTTCTCGGAGGAGATCGATCCACGCAGCGGCGAGCTGCTCGGCAACTTCCCCCAGGGCCTCACCCACCTGGCCCACATCGACGCCGCTGTCGCGCTGCCGAGACGCAGGAAGTTGGTTAGCCGAACCACGCGCGGCGTTAGCCGCTCACCGGCAGGGGGTAGGCGGACCGGCAATGGCTGCAGCGACAGGCCGGCTCCCATTTCGGCGTAAATCCCGGTCCGAGCGCGCTGCCGGCACGCTGGTGGCGCAACGTGCGCGCGGGGCCGGATGCAGCGGACGCTGGCCGCCGCCACCGCGTTCAGCGCCCTGCCGCTGGGCTCGAGGTGTACTTCGAGCACTTCAGGGGCTCGTTCGGCGACAAGTGGATGTGGACGCCGGTGGTCCTCTCGCCGGCCCTCACCGCCGCCGGCGTCGCCGGGGTGCGCTCAGAGCGGGCGGCACGTACGTGGCTCCCGGTCCTGGCGGCGCTCTACTGCCTCGACGGGGTGATCGGCGTGATCACCCACATCCGCGGCGTTGCCCGCAAGCCTGGAGGCTTCCGCGAGCCGCTGTTCAACATCGTGATGGGACCGCCGCTGCTGGCCCCCGGCTCGCTCGCGATGGTCGGGGCACTGGGGCTCGCGGCGGCGGCCCTCGAGCGCGAGCGCTGAGCCGTGGCGCGACTCGACTTCCGCTCGGCCGAGCACCTTCCCAACCTGCGCGAAGGGCGTCAGCCGGCGGATCCGGACGAGCTGCCGCGCCAGCGCAACGGCGTCACGCCGCAGATGCATGGCCGCTACCCGGATTACAACGTGCTCGACGAGATCGACCACTGGGACGAGGCGACCCGGGGCGTGGTGCTCGACGCGGGTCGAAAGCGTTCCCGCAGATCCGCTTCTTCACCGCGCGCCGAGGCAGCGACGCTCGGAGCCTTCTGCGACGTCGTGATGGCCCAGGACCGCGAGCCGAAGATCCCCGTTCTGAACATGGTCGACGCCAAGCTGTTCGCCGGACAGCTCGACGGGTTTCGCTTCGCCGGAATGCCCGATGACCGCGAGACCTGGCGGCTGGCGGCCCGGGGGCCTCGACGCGGCTGCCCGCCAGCACGGCGCCCCGGACTTCGCCGGCGCCTCGGATGAGGTCAGGCACCGGACCGTGGACGCCTTTCACCGTGGTGAGCTGCGTGGGGAGGTGTGGGATGAGTCTCCTGCAAGAACGCCTGGAGCGTGCTGATGCGCGCGGTGCTGAGCGCGTTCTACTCCCACCCATGGGCCTGGAACGAGATCGGCTTCGGCGGTCCGGCCTACCCCCGGGGCTACGCGCGCTTCGGCGTCGGCCAGCGCGAGAGCTGGGAGGGAGCCGCCGCCTTCGACCGCGACCCGGTCAAGGACACGCACGAGCGCGGGGTGGAGGGGGCAGAGTGATGCGGCCCAGCCGCTATCGGGGCGCGGACGCTGGTGCGCGGTGCCCTGCGCCCACCGGACAACGACTCCGCATTCCTGCTCGACGTTCACCGGCGCGCCGTGCCCCGCCGAGCGGATGGCGCGCTATGACGACGGGTACGGCGTCGACCTGGTGATCGTCGGGGCCGGGGCCGGCGGCGCCACGCTCGCGCAGCGGCTGGCGCGGCGGGGGTGGAAGGTCGTCGTGCTCGAGGTTGGGCCGTTCTGGGATCCCGATGAGGACTGGGTCTCCGACGAGGCCGGATCGCACGAGCTCTACTGGACCGACGCCGCGGATCACGGGCGGCGAGGACCCGGTCGAGCTCGGCAAGAACAACTCGGGCCGGGGAGTCGGGGGCTCGATGGTCCACTACGCGGGCTACTGCCCCCGCTTTCACCCCTCGGACTTCGAGGTCCGCACGCGGGACGGAGTGGGGGAGGACTGGCCGATTTCCTACTCGGAGCTCAAGCCCCATTACGAGCGGCTCGAGCTCGAGCTTCCGGTGGCCGGCGACTGGTGGCCGTGGGGCGACCCCCACCGCTACCCGCATACCGCTCACCCGATCGCCGGTGGGGCGGAGGTGGCCCGCGAGGGCGCTCGCCGCCTCGGGATCGACATGCGCGTCGGGCCGGTCGGGATCACCAACGGGTCGTTCGGCAATCGCCCCCACTGCATCTACCGTGGCTTCTGCCTTCAGGGGTGCAAGGTGAACGCGAAGGCCTCGCCTCTCGTTACGCACATCCCGGACGCGATCGAGCACGGCGCGGAGATCCGGGCCCACTGCATGGCGGTGTCGATCGAGCTCGACGACTCCTCAGGACGCGTTACGGGCGTTCGCTACATCAACGACGGGCAGGAGCACGTCCAGCGCGCCGACGCCGTCGCGTTGGCCGGTTACTCGATCGAGACACCGCGCCTGCTGCTCAACTCGACCAGCCGGAGCTTCCCGCGCGGCCTGGCCAACCACAACGACCAGGTGGGTCGGTATGTGATGGTCCAGGGCGCCTCTCAGGTGGCGGGCCGGTTCGCGGATGAGATGCGGATGTACAAGGCCCCGCCCCCCGAGATCTGCTCGGAGCAGTTCTACGAGACCGATCCAGCCCGCGGGTTCGCACGCGGTTTCTCGATCCAGACGGTGGGACCCCTGCCGATCGAGTGGGCCCAGCACGTGCTGGCCGACGGTCACTGGGGTCGCGCGCTGCGCGAGTACATGCGCGACTACAACCACTGGTTCACGCTGGGGATCCTGTCCGAGCTCCTGCCCCTGCCCGAAAACCGGGTGACCGTGACCTCCGAGGTGACCGACCAGAACGGGATCCCGGTGGCGCGGATGGACTACACCCAGTGCGACAACGACCGCAAGAACATCGCGTTCGCCACCCAGGTGCTCCATGACATCTTCGAGGCCGCCGGCGCCCAGGACGTGCTCGTGATCGACCGCTACGCCCACCTGGTCGGAGGCTGCCGGATGGGCAGTGACCCAGAACGGAGCGTGGTCGACGCCAACCACCGCGCGTGGGAGGTGCCCAACCTGTTCATCGCCGACGGCAGCGTGATGCCCACCCAAGGGTCGGCCAACCCGGCGCTGACGATCATGGCGCTCGCCTCGAGGCTGGCCGAACTCCTCAACCGGAAGCGGACCGGCGCCCGGCAAGCCAATCGGCCACGGCTTGCAGGTCGGCCACGAAGGCGTCCATCGCCGCCCGCCGCTCCTCTTCATCCTGCGAGCGCAGGATGGCGGAAGGATGGGTAGTGAGCGTGACCAGCTCGGCCAGATCGGAATCCATCGGCTGCCCTCGATCGCGGCCGATCCTGACCTGCGGGCCGAGCAGCGCCTGAGCTGCGGTGGCGCCCAGGCACACCAGTGCGCTCGGCCTGACCACGGCGAGCTCGGCCTCGAGCCAGGGAAGGCAGGCGGTGACCTGCCAGCGGTCGGGCTTCTGGTGGATGCGCCGCTTGCCCCTGAGCTTGTAGCGGAAGTGCTTGACGGCGTTGGTGATGTAGACGTCCTGCGACGGGATTCCGGAACGCTCGAGACCCTGGTCGAGGACCCTGCCCGCCGGACCGACGAACGGCTGCCCGGCCAGGTCCTCCTTGTCGCCCGGCTGCTCGCCCACCAGCATCACGGCGGCGTCGCGGGCGCCCTCGCCCATCACCGGCTGCGTAGCTCCGGCGTAGAGGTCGCAGGCGCGGCACTCGTGGATCGAAGTCCGGAGCTTGGTCAAGCTCGGCCGGGCGGGGACCGGAGCGGACGGATGAGCGCTCATCCTGACCTCGACTTACCCGGGCGATGAGGCCGGTACGCGTCGGCTGTTCGGGCTGGATGTACGACTCCTGGCGCGGACGCCTGTATCCCGAGCACGAGCCAAAACGCCGCTGGCTCGAGCTCTATGCCCGGCACTTCGACACGGTCGAGGTCAACTCGACCTTCTACCGGCTGGCCCGGCGCGAGGCGGTGGCGGCGTGGGTGGCGCAGACGCCCGAGAATTTCCTGTTCGCAGTAAAGGCGAGTCGCTATCTGACCCACGTCCGCCGGTTGCGAGACGTCGGTGAGGGGATAAGGCGCTTCTACGAGCCGCTCGAGCCGCTGCTCGAGTCAGGGCGCATGGGGCCTGTCTTGTGGCAGCTCCCCGAGACCTTCCACCGCGACGACGATCGCCTCCGGGGGCTGCTCGAGCTGCTGCCACCGGGGCGCCATACGATCGAGTTCCGCCACCCGAGCTGGTTCTGTCCCGAGGTGATGCGCGCTCTGCGCGCCTCCCGGGTGGCGCTGACCGTCGGCGACCATCCCGCGCGGCCGTTTCAGTCCTATGGAGCCACAGCCCGCTGGCGCTTCGTCCGCTTTCACTACGGCGCGCGGGGGCGCGCCGGCAACTACTCAGAGCGTGAAATCGCGCAGTGGGCTGACCGGATCGCGGGCTGGTTGGCCCGCGAGGAGGTCTACGTCTATTACAACAACGATTGGAACAGCTACGCGCCGGCCAACGCCCGGACTCTGCTCAGGCGCCTCGGTCAGACGGCTGCGCGGTCGACCGGCAATCCGAACCGCTCGCGCACCTCGTCGAGGTCGACGTCCTCGCGATAGTGCTGTCCCTCGCCCGCATGGGTGAAGAGGAGGATGCGCTCGGCGGGGAAAGTCTGGAGCGCGTCCTGGATCGCCTGGACAGGGTCGCTCTCGCCGGTATCGCCGTGGGCCTCGACTCCCTGGTCCCGGAGCGAGCGCACGGACTCATGCCATACCGCCTTGGCGCGGTCGATCGCCTCATCGGCGTCGGCCGTCCAGAACTTCAACGGGCTGTCGTGCAAGGCGGGCGCGACGAGGGCAACTTCTGTTTCGGCCGGATCGATGTCGTCAGGCAACGCAGCCCGCAGCTGCTTGGCTTCGATCGGCTCGCTGGTGAGGACGAGAAGCTTCATCATGTGCGGACTACCCATGAGCGCAATCGGCGTACCGCCTCCCTCGCCGCCTCCCGATCCTGGGGGCCCGAGCCCGCACCCCAGCCCCGGTCCGCTTCCCCCGGATCCCCAGCCCCCAACGCCGACCCCGTCGCCGGGGCCACCCGACCCGCCCGGTCCCAACCCCCCGTCGATCTGAGCCGGTCAGCCGCTGGGCAGGACCCTCACGCGGGCGGCGGTCGACCTAGGCGGAGACGTGGTTACCGGCGGCGCGATTCCGAGCTCCTCGACGAGCGCGAAGAACGCCTTGGCGTACGGGTTGCCCGCCGTGCGCGCCTGGAGCCGCGGCCAGTCGATCTGCTCGCGCAAGGATCGCGCGATCGAGACCAGGCGTGAGAAGTCGAGCGCGTGCTCGGACAGCGCGCACAGCATCGTCACGAGCACGTCCTCGAGTGCCATCACCGGCGTCCCCACCGCCATCACCGCCAGCGTCTCGGCGCGTCCCAGCGCATCGTCGTCGATCTCGAGACCGCTGGGGTGGAAGATCAGATCGATCATCACGCCGCCGTGCCACGCCTTGAACAGCCACTCCTCGGGTGGGCGCTCGGGACGCATACCCGCTTTCGCCAACGAGTCGAGGGCGGTCTGGGCATCTTTCGGCTTGACCATGAAGTCGAGGTCGTTCTGCGCCTCGGGTCCGCCCCGTGCCCATGCCGCCAGACTCCCGCCGAGCATGAAGGGCACGTCCGCCTCGCGCAGCGCCGCGACCGCGATCTTGAGCGTGCGGACCAGCTGCTCGAACTCCTCGCTGTGGCTCACGCTCAATGGAACTACCCCCATTTGGGTAGCTCATTCCCATGCTCCAGGAACCGGACGGCCGCGGGCCACGCTGCCTGCGGATCGCCGCGGCGGGCGATCTGCACTGCTCGGAGCACCGCTACGAGCAGGTATGCGCTGCGGTAGCCGGGCTGGAAGGGTCGGCGGACCTCGTTTTGCTGGCCGGCGACCTGACGACGCACGGCGCGCCTGAGCAGGCGCGCGTGCTGGCAGAGGCCTGCGCGCAGCTGGACGTTCCGGTACTGGCCGTGCTCGGCAACCACGACTGGCACGCCAACCGCCGCGATGAGCTGGTGGAGGTGCTCGAGCAGGGCGGGGTGGAGGTGCTCGAGCGGTCGAGCGCGGTGCTCGAGATCCAGGGAGTCGAAGTCGGGGTGGTGGGGGTCAAGGGCTTCGTGGGGGGCTTTCCCGGCTCTCACCTCCCGGATTTCGGCGAGCCACTGCTACGGGAGGTCTACCGCGAGGCCTCGCGCGACATCGAGGCACTCGAACGGGGGTTGCGCGAAGTTGCGCTCTGCCCGGCACGGATCGTGCTTATGCATTACGCCCCTACCGAGCAGACGATCGTGGGCGAGGCTCCCGGGATCTGGGCCTTTCTGGGAACCGACCGGCTGGCCGCCCCGATAGCCGAACACGAGCCCGATCTCGTCCTCCACGGACACGCCCACGGCGGCACGTTCGAGGGCGCGATCGGACGCACCCCCGTCTATAACGTCTCAGTTCCAGTGATCGGGCGTGACTTCTGGCTGTTCGAGCTCGATGTCGCCGCACCGGCCAGCGCACAGATCCACTGACGCTAGGCCAGCGTGAGCGACGGGCCGAAGATCCGGTGGCCGCCACCGGGCCGTCGCTTCGCCTCGTACATGGCCTCGTCGGCTTCACCCAGCAGCTCGGCAGCCGTCATGTCTGGTGACCCAAGCGCGATGCCAATGCTGGCTGTGACCGAGATCGAGTGTCCTGCGACCTCGAACGACTCTGACAGTGCGTTGTGCACACGCTCGGCCACGAGCATGGCGTGGCGCCCGTTGCGGACGCCTTCGAGCAGCACTGCGAACTCGTCGCCGCCGATCCGGCCGGCCGTGTCGCCGGGTCGAAGCGCGATCTGGAATCGCGCCGCCACCGCGCGCAAGAGCTCGTCTCCCACGGCGTGGCTCAGCTTGTCGTTGACCGGCTTGAACCGATCGAGGTCGATGAACAGGACCGCGCACCCGCTGGCCGGGTCGCGCCCGGTTCGGCCGATCGCCTGCTCGAGGCGGTCCATGAACAGCGTTCGGTTGGCAAGGCCGGTCAAAGGGTCGTGTAGGGCGTCGTGCTCGAGCGCTTGGTTGGCCTGTTCGAGCTCGCGATTGAGCTCGGCGAGGCGAGCATTCGACTCCCGGAGATCGATCTCAGCCGAACGCACCACGCGCAGACCGAGCGTCAGGGCTGCCAGCGCCACGAGCGCGAAGGCGCCGAAGATCAGCCAGGGCAGCCACCTCCTCCAGCCCGAGATGCTCGCGAACAGCGGCCCGTCCGGCGCGGCTAGGACGATCCGCCAGGTCGCGTTCGTGATCGGGGTCTCCTCGTAGTAGTGCCCATCGCGGTCTCCCGATGACCGGCTCAGCGCTCTGACCGACCGGGGGTCGGTGAAGCGGTACCCGACGGGGCGGGCCGGATTGGTTGACGCCAGGACAACGTCGTTTGCGTCGATCACGTAGTTGTGGGAGCCCTTGACGCCGGGGATCCTCCGCAGCTCTCCCTGGAGAAACGGTCCCAGTGTGCGAGGGGATAGGCCGGTCAGCAGGTAGCGCGTGCCGTAACGGGTGGGCAGCGCGACCGCGAAGTTGACGACGCCGGTCCGGCCGTAGGGCAGCAGGTTGCCGAGGCCGTAGGGATTGCCCGCCCGGACCAACGCCAGAGCTGCCGACACGGCGAGGTCGCGCCGCGCCTGGGCGGTGAAGCCGGCCGAGCTGGCCAGGACGCGGCCGCCTCGATCGAGCAGCGCCAGATAGGTGTTCTGCTGGCGGAAAGCGTTCATCGTGCGGCTGGTAACGGTCGGCGAGCCGTAGGTTCGCTCGAGCAGTGGGAGCTGCTGCTCCACGCTCTGCAGAAGGCTCCCGATCAGGGCCGCTGCCAGCGTGCTGCGCTCATGAACGCGAGTGATTACGTCCTGGCGAGACTTGGCCTGGGTGCCGGACAGCTCGGTCGCGAAGACGGTGAGGAGAGCGAGGATCGCGGCAGCGGCGGCCGTCAGAGCCGCGAAACGGCGACGTGTTCGAACTCGCTGGGGCCTGCCCACACCGCGGATATCGCCCTGGAGGCCTCGTACTTGAGGCTCCGGGGCCTCGAGACAGCGGATTTTCCAGCCCTGAAGCTAGCCGTAGAGGGACTCGAACAACTCCGAGTAGCGGTCGTAGACGACGTTGCGCTTGACCTTCAGCGTCGGCGTCAGCTCACCGGTCTCGATCGACAGGTCGTGATCGAGGATCTTGAAGCGCTTGACCTGCTCGACCTGGGCGTAGTTGGAGTTGGCGCGATCGAGCTCCTTCTGGATCAGCGACTTGACCTCGTCCTCGTCGGCCAGAGACGCCAGGTCCTCCGACAGCCCTTTCTCCTTTGCCCAAGCCACGATCTCCTCCGGGTCGAGGGTGACTAGCGCGACCGGATAGGGCTTGCGGTCTCCGTACATGACCGCCTGCGAGATGAACGGCGATTGCTTGAGGTCGTTCTCGAGGTTTGCCGGCGTGAGGTTCTTTCCGCCCGCCGTGATGATGATGTCCTTCTTTCGGCCGGTGATCTTGAGAAAGCCATCTTCGTCGAGCTCGCCGAGGTCGCCGGTATGGAGCCAGCCGTCGACCAACGTCTCGGAGGTCGCTTCGGGGTTTTGCCAGTACTCCTTGAACACGTTGGGCCCCCTCATGAGGATCTCCTGGTCTTCCTCGGCGATCTTGATCTCGATGCCAGGGAGCGGCTTGCCGACCGTCCCGAACTTGAACTCATCGAGCGTCCCGACCGTTCCGACGCCGGTCGTTTCCGTCATCCCCCATCCTTCCAGTACGGGGACGCCGGCCGCGTAGAAGAACTCGAGGATCTCCGCGGCGATCGGGGCGGCGCCGCTGACCGCCTGGCGGACCTGGCCACCGAACAGCTGACGCACCTTGGAGAAAATCTGTTCGTCCGCCTGCTCGAACTGCTTCTCCATTTCTTCGGGGACGTCCTCGCCGTGTTGTCGGCGCCGTCTGACTTCGACACCAAGCTTGACCGCCTGGCGGAACCGCTCCTTGTCCTCCTCGGAAGCGTTCTCCTGCATCTTCATCGCCGCGCCGTAGAGCTTCTCGAAGATCCGCGGTACCGACGGGAGGTATGTCGGCTTGGTCTCGATCACCTCTTCCAGGATCTTCTTGCTGTCGCCGCTGAAGTAGACGATCGCCGTGCCCAGGTCATACGAGGCCAGCTGGGTGAGCAGCGCGAAGATGTGGGCCAGCGGAAGGTAGAGGTAGGTCGTCTCGTTGGGCTCGATGAAGGCGAGCTCCTCAACGATCTGGCACACGGACATCCCGTTGGCGTGAGTCAGCACGACCCCCTTTGGCGGGCCGGTCGTGCCAGAGGTGTAGATGATGATCCACGGGTCATCCGGCGAGACATGCTCCTGGCGGTCGGCCAGCACGCTCCGGTCCCCTCCTCGGCCCCGGCCGCGCAACTCGTCGAGTGACAGCTCGCCGCCGCCCGGATCCATCCCGATCACGTGCTCGAGCTGGGGGAGCTCATCCCGAACCTGGTCGAGCTTGGCGCGCTGGCCCTCCTCCTCGCAGATGACCGCACGGGCGCCGGAGTTGCCGGCCACCCACTGGCACTCCTTGGGTGAATTTGTCGGGTAGATGGGAACGACCACCGCGCCCGCAGCCGAGACGCCGTAGCTGGCGAGCGTCCACTCGAGCCTGGTGTTGGCCAGGACACAGACGCGGTCGCCAGGCTCGATCCCCAACTCGACGAGCCCCAGCGCGATCTCCTCGATTGCCTGGCCGACCTCCGCGTAGGTGATTTCCTCCCATGCTTCCTCGCGCCGGTAGCGGGCCGCGACGTTCTCAGGGAAGCGTTCCGCCGCCTTTCCAGGCAGGCTGGCGACGGTATCGGCGATCAGCTTTGGCGCAGATGTGTCGGTCACTCGGGCTCCTCCCTCTCCTGTCGCCGCCGTGGCGAGCAAATACGTGTGCGCGAATGTTTGCAGGCCAAGCGCGATCGGTGGAAGGGACGGCGCTGCGGACGCCGTCCCCGGACGGGTCAACCGGCGCGAGGGCGGGTACACCGGGCTCATGACCCTGGGCGAGGCTGTCCTTGCCGTGCTCCTCCCACCTCTCGCCGTGTTCCTCAAGAAGCGGCTCTCCCGCCAGTTCTGGATCGCCTGCGTGCTGACTCTGCTCGGTCATCTTCCCGGGGTGGTCTACGCGCTGGTCGTGACGACGCAGGAGAGCTGACTCCGCCATCCGGTCATCGAGTGCGGGTTCAGGAGACGATCGAGATCGCACGCTCGCCGGAGGCGGTCTGGGCGTTCGTCGCCGACCACGGCAACGATCCGCTCTGGTGCAAGAAGGTCAAATCGGTCAGTACGGTCGGTGAGCTGCGCTGGGAGGTCGAGCACACGCCGGTTCCGCTCCGACCGGCGGCGAGGCTCGTGGTCGAGCAGATCCATCGTGACCCGCCACGCCGCTTGAAGCTGCGCGAAGAGGACGATGCCTCGGTGTTCGAGGTCGAATACCAGCTGGAGCCCTCCGGAGAGAAGACACGGTTCACCCAGACCAGCGAGTTCGGCTGGAAATCACTGCCCACTCTGCTCCAGAAAGTCCTCGCCCGCGGGGTTCAGCGCGATGTCAGGGTCAGCTGCGAGCGCTCAAGCGGGTGCTGGAAACGCGCGATACGCTGAACTCGTGAAACCGGCTGGAGGCTTGAAGCTGGCGTTGGGTGGAGTCGGCCGCGACGACCGCCGGCTGCGCTTTGCACCTGTCGTGCTCGTGCCCGAGGCGAGCGGTGAGGAGATCGAGCTCGTGACCGATTCGGCCGGCCGACTGTCCTGCCGTCTGCCCGCCGGCGGCTATCGGCTGCGGTTCGAGGATCGCGCTGAGACGGCCTTCCGGGTCCGCGAGCGCGGCTGGACTTCCGTGCGCGCTTGAGCGACGCCGCCCAGCTGCGCGAGCTGATGCCGTTCGCCTCGCTGCTCGGCATCGAGATCGACAAGGCCTCGCCCCAGCACGTCACGGGCCGGCTGACCTGGAAGCCGGAGCTCTGTACGACAGGCGGCCTGCTCCACGGCGGCGCGTTGATGGCGCTCGCGGACAGCCTCGGCGGCGTGTGCGCGTACCTCAACCTGCCGCCGGGGTGCGGGACGGCCACGATCTCATCGGCGACGAACATGCTCCGCGGCGTGCGCGAAGGCGAGGTGCGCGCCGAGACCCAACCGCTTCATGTCGGCCGAACGGTGATAGTCGTCCAGACCGACCTGCGCGACGCTGGCGACCGGCTCGTCGCCCAGGTCACGCAGACGCAGGCGGTGCTCGGAGGCGATTAGGCGCGCTTGGGGCGCTGCCGAGCGCCCGCGGCTGCTCAGCGCGCCCGGCAGGATTTGAACCTGCGGCCTTCCGCTCCGGAGGCGGACGCTCTATCCCCTGAGCTACGGGCGCCGAACGGCCTAGGCTACCGCGTGGGGCTCGGCGCTAACCGCGCGTCCGGCGCGGTCCCCTCGCGCGCCAGGGAACGTCCCGCGTTCCCCTGGCACGTCGGGGAACGTCCCGCGTCGAGAATCCACCCCGCCGCGGGTATCCGGGTGGCGGGGGGCCAACCTTCGTCGCCTCGCGACGAGATTTCGATTCGGCCGATGCCAAAGTTCGCGCGAGTCGAGTTTTCGACGGCTTGGCTCGACGCTCCCGGATCATCCCGATTGGCGCCCCCGATGCTCATCGCGATCCTCGCCGACACCCACCTCCCGCGCGGAAGCCGGCGCCTTCCGGACGCCTGCATCGCACGGCTGGGTGAAGCGGACGTGATCGTCCACGCGGGAGATTTCACCCACGCGCCAGTCCTCGACGAGCTCGAGGCGCATGGCGCGCTCGTCGCCGTCCACGGAAACGTCGATGAGCCGGCGCTCCGCCGCCGGCTCCCGGAGCAGCTGCAATTCGAGGCCGCACCCGGCATCACGATCGGCCTGATCCACGATGCCGGCCCGCGCCGGGGTCGCCTCGATCGACTGCGTCTGCGCTTTCCGCAGGCGAGCGCCGTGATCTTCGGCCACTCCCACCTCCCAGTCCACGAGCGCGCCGAGGACGGCTTTCAGATCTTCAACCCGGGGAGCCCGACCGACCGCCGCCGATCGCCCCACCACACGATCGGCCTCGCGCGCGTAACTGGCGACGAAATCAGCTTCGAGTTGATCGAGCTCGACTGATCCCCGGCAGAAGGTGGGGGGAACCACCCCCCGGGTCCAGCCTGAGGCGAGGATCTCGCCGCACGCCGCAGGCCGAGTGAGGCGAGGATCTCGCCGCACGCGGCCAGGCCGACAGACGACTGACAGACTCCGGCCGGTGGATTTCTCCGTCTTCTTTGCCGGCACGGGCGGCTCGATCCCTACCGTGAGGCGCGGGTTGCCCGCGCTGCTCGTTCGTCGAGGTGGCGACCGGATCCTGTTCGACTGCGGCGAGGGGACCCAGCGCCAGCTGGTGATGTCGGTCGGCCTCACAGACCTCGATGAGATCTACCTGACCCACTTCCACGCCGACCACTGGCTCGGATTGCCCGGCCTACTCAAGACATTCGACCTGCGAGCCAGGGAACGGCCGCTGACGATTCATGGCCCGCCCGGGCTGAGGGAGATGATGGCCGTGGGTCTCCGCGCGGCGGGCCGCGTGCGCTATGAGCTCCTCCTCAGGGAGCTCGAGCCGGGCGTTCCGCTCGGACGTGACGGATATGCGATCGCCCCGGTCGCTGTCGCTCACCGGGGCCTGGCCTTTGGCTACGTGATCTACGAGCACGAGCGCCCGGGGGAGTTCGATCCCGCCGCCGCCCGCGAGCTCGGGATCGAGCCCGGGCCCGATTTCGGCCGGCTCCAACGGGGGGAAACCGTCCAAGGCATCCGACCTGAGCAGGTCGTCGGCCCTCCTCGGCCCGGGCGGAAGCTCGCGATCTCCGGGGACACGGTTCCGTGCGACACGCTGCGGATCGCCGCTCACGGCGCCGACGTCCTCATCCACGAGGCGACATTCGCCGAGCCCGAGATCGGGCGCGCCGCGGAGACCGGCCACTCCACCGCCCGCCAGGCGGCGGAGCTGGCACGCGACGCCGATGTGAGGCTTCTGGCCCTGACGCACTTCTCGACTCGCTATCCGGCCGGGGTCTTGCGCGACGAGGCACGCGCCACGTTCTCCAACGCAGTGGTCCCGCGCGACTTCGACACGATCGAGATTCCGTTCCCGGAGCGTGGCGAGCCCGAGCTGGTGCGCTGGGAGGACCGGGGAGCCGAGGAGGAACCCGCCGAGGAGGAACCCGCCGAGGAGGAACCCGCTGAGGCGCTCGCAGATCCGCCGGGCTGAGACGGGGTCTCATGCGGCCGGCTTGCGCCCGGGGCGGACATCGAGCCGGTTGCACCGGCCTCGGAATGCGCCGAGCCGGTTGCGCCCGCCTCGGAATCCGCCGAGCGCGCTGATACGCTCCCCGCGTCGGTTCCTTTAACCCGGTCCCGCGAGGCCAGGAAGGGGCACGTTGCCAGACACGGTCGTCCTCGACCACGATGACATGCGCCGCACGCTTGTGCGGATCGCCCACGAGATCGTGGAGAAGAACCCGGATGGCGCGATCGCGCTCATCGGGATCCACCGCCGCGGAGCTGTCCTGGCACAGCGGCTGCACGCCCTGACCGGCGAGCTCCTGGACACGACCGTGCCGCTGGGGTTCGTCGACATCTCGTTGTACCGCGACGATCTGGCGATCCGGCCGAGCGCGCCTGTCGTGCACGGAACGCAGCTCGACTTCCCGGTCGACGGGCGCACGATCGTGATCGTCGACGACGTGCTCTACACGGGCCGCACCGTGCGCGCTGCGATCGATGAGGTGTTCGACTACGGCAGGCCGGCGAGGGTCCAGCTGGCGACCCTGGTCGACCGCGGACACCGCGAGCTCCCGATCAGGCCCGACTACGTGGGCAAGAACCTTCCCACCTCCCAGGACCAGCGCGTGAACGTATGCGTCAAGGAGATCGACGGACACGACGAGGTGACCGTGGGGCCGTCGACCGAGCCGAGAAGGGCGGCGGCATGAATCGGAGGATCGGCCGTCACCTGATCTCGATCGACGATCTCGACCGCGCTGGGATCGAACGAATCCTGGACCAGGCCGAGGCCTTCACCGAGGTCTCCGGACGGGAGATAAAGAAAGTCCCCGCACTCCGAGGGCGGACTGTCGTGAACCTGTTCTACGAGTCCTCGACCCGGACGAGCTCGAGCTTCGAGCTGGCCGCCAAGCGACTCAGCGCCGATGTGGTCAGCATCCGCTCGCAGGGCTCGAGCGTCGACAAAGGCGAGTCGCTCAAGGACACCGTCCAGACCCTGTCGGCCTATGACCCGGCCGCGATCGTGATTCGCTCGCCGCACGCGGGCGCCGCGCAGCTGGTGGCAGGCTGGACCGCCGCCTCGGTGATCAACGCGGGCGACGGCAAGCACGAGCATCCCACCCAGGCCCTGCTCGATGCCTTTACGCTGCGCCGGGCGCTCGGCACGCTGGAGGGAGCGAACATCTGGATCGTCGGAGACGTGCTCCATTCCCGTGTCGCCCGCTCGAACATCCTCTCGCTGAAGCGCCTCGGCGCGCAGGTGACCGTCTGCGGGCCCCCGACCCTGATCCCGCGCGGGATCGAGGCGCTCGGCTGCGAGGCTACGGCGAGTCTCGACCGGCTGGGCGAGGCGGACGTCATCTACGTCCTGCGGATGCAGCTCGAGCGGATGCGTGACGCGTTCGTGCCCTCGTTGCGCGAATACGCCGAGCGATACCAGATCGACGCGGAGCGACTGCGGCCCGGGCAGCTCTTGATGCACCCGGGGCCCGTCAACCGCGGCGTCGAGCTGTCAGCCGAGGCGATCGACTCGCCCCAGGCGCTGATCGGGGAGCAGGTCAAAGCGGGTGTCGCGGTTCGCATGGCCGTCCTCTACGAGCTGCTCGTCGGCTCCCCGATTCTGACGGTGGCGGCGTGAGTCAGCTGTTTCACCAGGACCGCGCCCCGGCTGAGCTTCTGATCCGCTCGGGTCACGTGCTCGATCCACGCGCCGGCCTGGACGGCCCCCACGACATCCTCGTCCGCGACGGCCACATCTCAGAGCTCGGCGCCCCTGGCTCGCTGAGCCCGCCCGACGACGGTGAGGCATTCGACGCCACCGGCAAGTACGTGTTCCCTGCCTTTGTCGATCCCCACGTCCATCTGCGCACGCCGGGCCAGGAGTACAAGGAAGACATCGAGAGCGGCACGGCGGCAGCCGCGGCAGGCGGCTTCTGCACGGTGCTCGCGATGCCCAACACGGATCCGGTCGTCGACGACCCCGCGATCCTGCGCTCGCTGATCGAGGAGGCCAAACGCGCCGCCCGCATCCCCGTCGGCTTCCTCGCTGCGATTACGCGCCAGCTCGCAGGACACGAGCTGACCGAGATGGCCGCGCTGGTCGACGCCGGCGCGCTCGGATTCACCGATGACGGCAAACCGGTCGCCTCGGCCGGCATCTTGCGCAGGGCGCTCCAGTACCAGCACCTGTCTGGAGGCGTGGTGGCGCTGCATGAAGAGGACCCAGAGCTCTCGCGCGATGGCGTGATGCACGAGGGCGAGGTGTCGGCCCGGCTCGGACTGGCGGGGATCCCTTCGGTGTCGGAGGCGACGATGATCGCCCGCGATTGCGCGCTGGCGCTCTACGAGGATGCCCGCGTGCACTTCCAGCACCTCTCGGCGCGTGAGTCTGTGCAGGCGGTCGAGGAGGCCAAGCGCGCCGGTGCACGAGTCAGCGCCGAGGTGACCCCCCACCACCTGACCCTGACCGACGACCTCGTGCGCACGCTCGACTCGCGCTTCAAGATGAACCCGCCACTCCGCACGGAGAACGATCGCCGCGCGCTGCTCGACGCCTTGCGCTCAGGCGTGATCGACTGCATCGCCACCGACCACGCGCCTCACGCCAGGCACGAGAAGGAGGTCCCCTTCGAGGAGGCGGCAATGGGCACGACCGGACTCGAGACGGCATTCAGCGCCGTGTACACCGAGCTGGTGCTGGGTGGATCGTTGCCGCTCGAGACGGTTGTCGAGCGGATGACTGCCGGCGGGGCGCTCTTCGACCTACCGATCCCCCGTATCGAGCCCTCCCAGCCGGCCAACCTGACCGTGGTCGACCTCGAAGCCTCCACCGAGGTCGGGGCGAGTGGTTACACGAGCAAGTCGTCCAACTGCTGCTTCCAGGGGCGGACGCTGCATGGCCGGGTCCTCTTGACGTTGGCCGCAGGGGCGATGGCCTTCCGGGAGCGGATCCTCGTCGAAGCCGGCCTGCGCTCGTGAACCCCCGCTCGGCTGGCTACGTGCTGCTGGAGGACGGCTCGCGCTTCGACGGACTGGCCTGCGGCACGCCGCGGGCGGCGGTGGGAGAGATCGTCTTCACGACCTCGATGTCGGGTTACCAGGAGGCAGTGACCGACCCGAGCTACGCGGGCCAGTTGATCGCCTTCACGTTCCCGATGATCGGCAACTACGGGGTCTCCGAGGCCGCGATGGAGTCAGACCGCGTCCACGCGCGAGCCGCGATCATGCGTGAGGCGGTCGATCGCATCGACTCACCGACCGCTCAGGCGGGATGGCTCAGCTGGCTCGACGAACAGGGCGTCGCCGCCATCAGCGACGTTGACACCCGCGCGCTGGTGAGGCACATCCGCTCGCAGGGGGCGATGCGCGGCGGCGTCTTCCCGGGGGTCGTCTCCGAGGACTTCGCGCACGAGCTGATCTGCGCCGAGGCTCCGATGACCGGCCGCGACCTGGCCCGGACCGTGATGCCGCCTGAGCCGATCATGCTCGGCGAGGGCAGCCGGCCGCACATCGCGATGATCGACACGGGCGTCAAGCGCTCGATCGTCGAGAACCTCGTGGCTCGCGGGGCAACCGTCGAGCTGCATCCCTGCACGGCGCGGGCGGACGAGCTCCTGGCCCGCAGCCCTGATGCGATCTTCCTGGCCAATGGACCCGGCGACCCCGGTGCGCTCGACTACATCGTCGCCGCCGTGCGCCAGCTGATCGGCCGCCTGCCGGTGTACGGCATCTGCCTCGGCCACCAGCTTCTCTGCCGGGCGGTCGGGCTGGAGACCTACAAGCTGCCCTTCGGCCACCACGGAGCCAACCATCCCGTCAAGGACCTCGTCACGGGGAGGGTCGAGATCACGAGCCAGAACCACGGCTTCGCCGTGTTGGGGCCAGACGGATCGCCGACGATCGAGACCGACGAGTCGGTGCGCTGGGAGACCGACTTCGGGATAGCCGAGCTCACCCACCTCAATCTTTACGACCGGACCGTCGAGGGACTCGCACTTCGCGATGCTCCCGGCGCGACTGTCCAGTACCACCCGGAGGCGGGTCCCGGGCCCCACGACGCCCTGCACCTGTTCGATCGCTTCATCACCGAGATCGAAGCCGCGAGCTGATGGCCCGGCGCGCGGACATCCACAAGATCCTCCTGATCGGGTCGGGCCCGATCGTGATCGGACAGGCCGCCGAGTTCGACTATTCGGGAACTCAGGCCTGCCGCGTCCTGCTCGAAGAGGGCTACGAGGTCGTACTGGTCAACTCGAACCCGGCCACGATCATGACCGACCCTGAGGTGGCCACCACCACCTACATCGAGCCCCTGCTGCCCGGTCCTGTGGCCCAGGTGATCGAGCGAGAGCGCCCCGACGCGCTACTCGGGACGCTGGGTGGCCAGACGGCGCTCAACCTGGCCAAGGCCCTGCACGAGGACGGGACCCTCGAGCGCTACGGGGTCGAGCTGATCGGGGCCGACTACGAGGCAATCGACCGGGCCGAGGACCGCGAGCGGTTCAGAGACACGATGAGGAGCGCCGGCCTGCGCGTTCCCCGCAGCGTGATCGCGCACACCGTCAGCGAGGCACAAGCTGCCGTCGAGGTGGTCGGGCTGCCGTTCATCGTGCGCCCCGCCTTCACCCTGGGGGGGACTGGAGGTGGAGTCGTGCGCCGTCCCGAAGAGCTGGAGCGACTCGTCGCCCGCGGCCTGGACGCCTCTCCGATCGGACAGGTTCTGATCGAGGAGTCGGTCCTCGGCTGGGGCGAGTTCGAGCTCGAGGTGATGCGTGACCGGGCCGACAACGTCGTGATCGTCTGCTCGATCGAGAACATCGACCCGATGGGCGTGCACACCGGCGACAGCGTTTGCGTCGCGCCCCAGCAGACGCTGACCGACAAGCAGTACCAGCTCCTGCGCGACCAGGCGATCGCCGCCATCCGCGCGGTCGGAGTCGAGACCGGGGGGTCGAACGTCCAGTTCGCCGTCAACCGCGCGACCGACGAGATCGTCGTGATCGAGATGAATCCGCGCGTGTCTCGTTCAAGCGCCCTGGCCAGCAAGGCCACTGGGTTTCCCATTGCCAAGATTGCCGCCCGCCTGGCCGTCGGCTACACGCTCCAGGAGATACCCAACGACATCACCAAGGCCACACCGGCAAGCTTTGAGCCGGCGATCGACTACTGCGTAGTCAAGTGGCCGCGCTTCGCCTTCGAGAAGTTCCCGGGCGCCGAAGTCGGCCTGACCACTCACATGAAGTCGGTTGGCGAGGCGATGGCGATCGGCCGGACGTTCAAGCAGGCGTTCGCCAAGGCGCTGCGCTCGCGCGAGCTCGATACCGCCCCTGGCCTGCCTGACGACGAGGAGCTGCTGCTCGACCTGACCGAGGAGCCCGGGGCCGAGAGATTCGACTACCTGCTCGAGGCGCTCCGCCGCGGTGCGTCCGTCGAGGAGCTTCACCGCCGCACAGCGATCGATCCGTGGTTCCTGCGCGAGATGTCCGAGCTCGTCGCCGAGCCGGATTCGCCGTTCGCCGGAGAGCGCACTTACAAGTCGGTCGACACGTGTGCCGCCGAGTTCGCGGCGCGGACCCCCTATTACTACTCGGGGTGGGAGCGCCGTGTGCCGGCAGGCGCTGGGCGGAACGGGTCAAGCCACGAGGTCGAGCGCGGAGAGCGGCCGAGCATCGTGATCCTCGGCTCTGGGCCGAATCGGATCGGCCAGGGGATCGAGTTCGACTACTGCTGTGTCCATGCGGTTCAGACCGTCCGCGAGTCAGGCCGCGACGCGGTCATGATCAACTCCAACCCCGAGACGGTCTCCACCGACTACGACGTCTCCGACCGGCTGTATTTCGAGCCGCTCACGCTGGAAGACGTCCTGGCGGTGGTGGAGGTGGAGCAGCCCGAAGGCGTGGTCGTCCAGTTCGGCGGCCAGACCCCACTCAAGCTGGCGGCCGGCTTGCACGCAGCGGGCGTGAGCATCCTCGGCACCGGGATCGAAGCGATCGACGTGGCCGAGGACCGGGCGCGCTTCGTGGCGCTGCTCGATCACCTTGGCTACAACGCGCCGCGCTGGGCCACCGCGTGCGATCCAGACGAGGCGCTCGAGTGCGCCGCCCGGGTTGGCTTCCCGCTGCTCGTACGCCCGAGCTACGTCCTCGGCGGGAGGGCGATGGAGATCGTCTACAGCGTCGATGGCCTGCGGGACTACCTGACACGGGTCGGCACAGCACCGGGCGCTGCGATCTACCTCGACCACTTTCTCGAGGACTCGATCGAGGTCGATGTCGATGCGATCTGTGACGGGACCGAGGTCTGGGTGGCCGGGATCATGCAGCACGTCGAGGAGGCTGGGATCCACTCCGGCGACTCGGCCTGCGTGCTGCCTCCCCACACGCTGGGCGAAGAGATCATCGCCCAGATCCGCGAGCAGACCGCGGGGATAGCGCGGGCACTGGGCGTGGTCGGGCTGCTAAATGTGCAGTTCGCCATCCACGGCTCGGAGGGGCTACATGTGATCGAGGCCAATCCGCGCGCCTCGCGCACCGTCCCCTTCGTCTCGAAGGCGATCGGAGTCCCCGTGGCCAAGATGGCCTGCCGGGTGCTGCTGGGAGAGGCGCTGGCTGACCTCGGGTTGCCGGAGGACACCGCCAACGGGCACGTCTGCGTCAAGGAGGTCGTACTGCCGTTCAACCGGTTCGCCGGCGCAGACTCCCTGCTGGGCCCGGAGATGCGCTCCACGGGCGAGGTGATGGGAGTGGCCAGGGACTTCCCGACCGCGTTCGCCAAGGCGCAGGCGGCAGCGGGAGCCGGCCTCCCGGCTGAGGGCACGGTCTTCATCACGGTGGCCGACGGCGACAAACCGGCCGCCACTGGTCTGGCGCTGCTGCTGGACGAGCTCGGCTTCAAGCTGATCGCAACGCGGGGGACGGCGCAGGCAATCCGCAAGATGGGGATCCCCGTCGAGGCGATCAACAAGATCGGCGAAGGATCGCCTCACGTCGTTGACTGGATCGAGCAGGGCGAGGTCGGCCTCGTGGTCAACACTCCGGTGGGTACCGGGGCGCGGACGGACGGCTACGAGATCCGCACCGCGGCGGTCGCCCGCGGGATCCCGTGTATCACGACCATGTCGGGCGCGATCGCCGCGGCAAGGGCGATCGCGGCAGCCGCCCGGCGGGGCGAGCCGGAGGTGCTCTCACTCCAGGAGATCCACTCGCACTCCGCGGTGAGCGGGTGAGCGCCCCGTTCAACCGTCGGGCCGCACCGGTTGTCGACCGGCGCGAATACGGTCCCTACGTCGTGCTCCAGTGCGCCGACCGCGATGGTCCGGCGCCGCGGGCCGGCCAGTTCTACATGCTGGCCAGTGCTCGGCGCTGGGGTGGGGGAGAGGCCGAACGGCCGTTCCTGCCGCGCGCTTTCAGTGTGCTACGAGCGCGCCGGGGGCCGCACGGCGAATCCGAGCTCGAGTTCCTGATCGAGGACGTCGGCCCTGGCAGCAAGCGACTATGCGAGCTCGTGGTCGGCGACGAGCTGATGCTCGTCGGACCTCTGGGCTCGGGCTTCCTGCCCCCGCGGGAGGGACGCCAGCCGCTGCTCGTGGGGGGTGGCGTCGGGATCGCGCCGCTGGCCATCCTCCAGGACGAGCTGGGGCCGGGGACGCCCGCCCTCCTCGGCTTTCGCGATCGCGGCCGCGCCGAGGGCGCCGCGCTGCTCAGCAGAGCGCAGGTGGCGACTGACGACGGCAGCGTGGGCCACCACGGATTCGTCACCGAGCTGCTGGAGCAGGGGATCGGGGCAGCCGACTCGATCGAGGTCTATGCCTGTGGGCCTCCGCCCATGCTCGAGGCGGTCAGGCTGGTCTGCGCAGAGCGCCAGACGGCGGCACAGCTGGCGCTCGAATCTGGAATGGCATGCGGGTTTGGAGCGTGTTTCGGCTGCGTCGTGGCGACGAGGGACGGCTACGTGCGCCTCTGCCTCGAGGGACCAGTGCTCGATGCGGCGAGATTGGAGAGCGCGGCTGTCGCGGGGGCGCCGCATTGAGCCTTCGGTTTTGTGGCATCGAGCTGGAGCACGCAGTCATAAACGGATCGGGCACATTCGACGCGATTGCCGCGCTCGAGGTGTTCGGCGACGAACTGCTCGAGCGCTTCCCGTTTGCTGCCTTCGTATCGAAGACGGTCACGCTGGAGCCGCGCGCCGGCAATCCGCCACCGCGGTTGTGGGAGCTGCCCGGCGGCTTGATCAACTCGATCGGCTTGCCAAACAAGGGGCTCGAGGGATTCATGTCCCATGACCTGCGGGTCCTTAGCAGGTTGCCAGTGCCGCTGTTCGTGAACGTGATGGGTTTTCGGCGCGAAGAGGTGGCCGAGCTCGTCGCGGCGTTCGGGGCGCGTGACGAGGTTGCCGCGCTGGAGCTCAACGTCTCTTGCCCAAACGTGAAGACCGGCCTCGAGATGGGGGCGGACCCCGGCGAGCTCGGGGCATTGCTGGAGGTGGTCCGTCCGCTCACGTCCAAGCCGTTGATCGTCAAGCTCAGTCCCAACGCGAGCGACCTCGTCGCCGTGGCCCGGGCCGCTGCTGGCGAAGGGGCAGATGCCGTCTCGCTGATCAACACGCTCAAGGGCATGGCGCTCGATCCACACACGGGCGCGCCGTGGTTGGGGGGGAGACGGGCGGCGTCTCAGGCCCCGCGGTACGGGCGATCGCGCTCGCGCAGGTGCACGCGGTAGCCCAGGCGGTCGAACTACCAGTGATCGGGATGGGAGGCGTGGCGAGCGGGAGGGATGCCCTCGATCTGATACGAGCAGGCGCAGAATTGGTGGCGGTCGGAACGGCGAGCTTCAGGGATCCGCAAGCGGCTGCGTGGATCGCGGAGGAGCTCGAGCGCCTCCGCGTGAGCGAGCCATCGCTCAGCTAGGCGGGGCGCTTGAAATCCACTCCAAAATCCCGAGCTAGGCGCGGGAAACCGAGCTCGAAATCCCCGGAAACAACTGGTGATTCCCGCAACCAGGCTCGACAATGCTGAACCTCAGGTAGAGGTATAGGCGAATTCGTTGAATTTGGCTTGATCACTCGGCGCCAAGATGTATAGTCGCCGCCCATGCCGCTGGCCAGCGAACAGCTCGCGAAGCCGACCACGGCCCCGGAGCGTTCATATGTCCAGCGGATGGAGGCCCTTCAGCGCGCCAACGACATCCGGACCAGGCGCGCTCAGCTCAAGCGCGATCTCAAGGGCGGAAGGCAGCCGATCGATGCACTGCTCCTCGCCCCTCCGGAATACCTGGAAACCGCCAAGGTATTCGACCTTTTGCTCGCCGTGCCGAAATACGGTCGGGTGAAGGTGAACAAGATTCTCACCCAGTGCAAGATCTCGCCGAGCAAGACCGTTGGCGGCCTGTCCGAGCGCCAGCGCCGCGAGCTCGTCGAGCTCATGCGGCGGCGCTGAGCTTCAGCCCTCGCGCAGGAACCGGGGGATGGCTGAGGTGATCGTCATCACCGGCCCGTCCGGGGTGGGGAAGGGTACGTTGATCCGCGGTCTGCTCGAGCAAGTCCCCCAGCTCGAGCTCTCGGTCTCGGCCACGACCCGTCCGCCCCGCCCGGGAGAGCGTGACGGAGTCGACTACCACTTCCTTTCTGAGGACGAGTTCGAGGCGCGTGTCCGGGACGGCGCCTTCCTCGAGCACGCCACCTACTCAGGACACCGCTACGGCACGCTGCGCGACGAGGTGGCAAAGCGGGCCGCCGCCAAGCACCCTGTGGTGCTCGAGATCGAGGTCCAAGGCGCCCGCCAGGTCCGCGATGCGGTGCACGACTCGCTGGCCGTGTTCATCGCACCGCCCTCGCCAGATGCCCTGCGCGCTCGTCTCGTCGGCCGGGGGACCGACTCGCCCGAGCAGGTCGAGGAGCGGCTTCGCACGGCGCGCCGGGAGCTCGAGGCCCAGCACGAGTTCCAGCATGTCGTGGTCAACGACCGACTGGAGCAGGCGACGGCAGAACTTGTCGAGATCGTCCGCCTTGCCCTCGAGGCCCGCTAACCTCCCTGTCATGATCTCTCCCCGCATCGACAAGCTGCTCGAGCATGTCGACTCCGACTACGCAAGTGTGATCGTCGCCGCCAAGCGCGCGCGCCAGATCAACTCCTACTACCACAACCTCGGTGAGGGAACTTTCGACGAGTTCCCGCCGCCGATGGTCGACACGCGCTCCAAGAACTACCTGACGATTGCCCTGGAGGAAGTCGCCCAGGGCAAGCTCAAGTACAACTACCGGTAGGCGGCTCGCAGGCGGCCAGAGCTATGGCCAGGTTGCTGATCGGCGTCAGCGGCGGTATCGCCGCCTACAAGGCGCTCGAGACAGCCCGGCTGGCCGTGCGCTCCGGGCACGCCGTGCGAGTCATCCAGACGCCGGCCAGCGAGCGCTTCGTGGGGCGAGCGTCGTTTGCCGCGATCACCGGATCCCCCGTGCTGTCCACGGAATTTGAAGAGGATCCGGCCCGCGGTGCCTACCCCGGCGAGCCGGTCGGCGAGCGGACCGCCGATCAGCCACCTCGCGCTGGCCGAGCGGGCCGACGTGTATCTGATCGCGCCGGCTACCGCCAACACGATGGCCAAGCTGGCCACCGGGCAGGCCGACAATCTCCTGCTCGCCGCGGCACTCGTGGCCAGGTGCCCGATGGTGGTGGCGCCGGCGATGAACGCCAGCATGTACCGCCACGCGGCCACCCAGGCCAACGTCGCAACGCTGCGTGAGCGAGGCGTCGTCGTGCTGCCACCGGGCGAGGGGGAGCTGGCCTCCCACGGCGAGCGGGGGGTGGGGCGCCTGCCCGAGCCGGCCGATCTGCTGGCCGCCTGCGAAGCGCTCCTCACGACCAACCGGTGGGCGGGTCGTAGGGTGCTTGTGACCGCAGGCGGGACACGCGAGCCGCTGGACAGTGTCAGGTTCATCGGCAACCGCTCGTCCGGCCGGATGGGGGTGGCTCTCGCGGCGCGCGCTGCCGCGCGGGGAGCCCACGTTACGTTGATCGCGGCGAACCTAGCGGTGCCTCCCCCCGCCAGCGTCCGCGTGATCGAGGTCCAAACCGCCGCCGAGCTGCTCGCGGCCTGCCTCGAGGAGTTCCCTGCCGCCGACGTCCTCCTGATGGCGGCGGCCGTGTCCGATTTCAAGCCGGCCACCCCGGTCGACCAGCAAGCTGAAAAAGGACGCCGGGGTCCCGCCTCCGGTCCCGCTGGAAGCCACGCCAGATGTCCTCGCCTCACTCCGCCCGCTTCGGCGCCAGGATCAGCTGCTCGTGGGCTTTGCCGCCGAGCACGGGCCGGGCGCCATCGCCTATGGCCGGGGCAAGCTCGTCGCGAAGGGTCTCGATGCGATCGTGGTCAACGACGTCTCACGCGCGGACATCGGCTTCGAGTCTGATCACAACGAGGTTGTGATCGTGATGCCGAGGAGGGAGAGCGACGCGTCGAGCGGACGTCCAAGGATCGGGTCGCCGACGCCGTGCTCGACGAGCTCGAGCGCCTGTCTGGAGAGGAGGAGATCGATGGAGCCAGCCGAGCCGACGCCGGTACTCCGCTCAAGCGTCTGAGGCGGCCGCCGCGCTGGCGCGGCGGGTGGCCGCAAACTATCGCCGCCGCCGTCCAGGTCAAGCCGCAAACGCTCGAGCACCTGCTGATCGCACTGCTGGCCGAGGGCCATGTCCTGGTCGAGGACTACCCGGGGGTGGGCAAGACCGCGCTGGCCCGCGCGCTAGCCCGCTCGATCGACTGCCGCTTCGCTCGTGTCCAGTGCACCTCGGATCTGCTCCCGGCCGACGTGGTGGGAACCAACGTCTATGACCAGCGCGAGCAACGATTCGAGTTCCGTCCCGGCCCGGTCTTCGCCAACATCGTCCTGGTCGACGAGATCAACCGCGCGTCGCCCAAGACGCAGTCCGGCCTGCTCGAATGCATGCAGGAGCGGCGCGTGACGGTCGACGTCCACTCGCACGAGCTAGCCAGGCCGTTCCTCGTGCTGGCGACCCAGAATCCGATCGAGTACGAGGGCACCTACCCGCTTCCCGAGGCGCAGGTCGACCGCTTCATGCTGCGGATCACGCTCGGATACCCGTCGCCGGGTGCGGAGGCCGGGATGCTGGCCGATCACGCGGCGGGCGACCGCGTGCTGGCGCTGGATCCCGTGGCGAGCGCCGCCGACGTCGTGGCCGCCCAGGACGCGGCCGCGAGCCGTGCTGGCCTCCGAGGCGGTTCGCGACTACGTCGTCAGACTGCTGTGGCGCACCCGCGAGGACCCGCGAGTTGACCTGGGGGCCAGTCCCGCGCGCCGGTTTGCTGCTCCTGCGGGCCGCCAAGGCCCACGCCCTGATCCGCGGTCGCGACCACGCCCTGCCCGACGACGTGCAGGCGCTGGCTCAGCCCGTTCTGGCGCATCGGCTAGTGCTCTCCCCGGGCGTGTTTCGCACGGCAGGTTCCGACGTCGTAGCCGACGCGCTCGAATCGGTGAGGGCGCTATGACTGGCGCGCGACCGCCGATCGCGCACTAGGAGCGGCATGCGCACGGCGGCGGCGATCGGTCTGGGCGGCGTTGGGCTGATCATCGTCGCACTGACGTTCGAGTCGGCGATCCTGTTCGTGCCGGGATCTGCGCTGGTACTGATCTGCTTCGTGGTTCCAGCCTGGGTCGGATTGGCAGCGCCGCCGGGTGTCGCTGTCTCGGATGCTGCATGCCGACCAGCGTGCTGGAGGACCAGCCGCTCGAGGCGACGATCGAGATCGGACACGGCCGGCTGGGGCTACCGGGCGCCGAGATACTCGACCCGCTGGCCGGCGGGTCGCTGGCGCTGCGGGTCGCCGCCGCTCACTTGCGTCCGCGCCCGCGCCGAGCTCCGAGTGGTCGCCCGCTTCGAGCGCCGAGGACGCAAGACACTCGAGCCGCCGCGGATCAGGCTGGTGGATCCCGCTGGCGCTTGTCGAGCTCGAGCGCCACGGCCAGGGCGGTCCGGCCAGGAGATCCTCGTGCTGCCCGCGGATCGAGCGCCCGCGGCGGGTCGAGGTCGACCCGAGTGAGCGCCCGGCTTCGATGCCTCCGGGCGCTCGTCCGAGATGCTCGCCGCGCTCGATGTCGACGGCCTCCAGCCCTACCGCTATGGAACCCCGGCCTCACGTATCCACTGGCCGGCGCTGCGCGCGGACCGGCGGCTGCTCGAGCGCCGCCTCAGAGCCGAAGCGGGAGTGGGACCGCTGGTCGTGCTCGACGCCCGCTGTGTCAGGCCCCGGGAGAACGGCTCGACCAAGCCGTTCGCGCGGCCGCCTCGCTGGCGCACTATCTAGCCCGCCGGGGAGGGTGCGAGCTACTCCTGCCCGGAGAGCGGCGTCCGATCAAGATCGAGTCCGACCTGGGGAGCTGGCCGAGCGCCCACGCGCGCCTGGCCATCGTCGACGGGGGCCGAGCCGTGCCGGCGCCGGCGCTCGTACAGCGGCCCGGAAGCGTGCTCTACGTGGCAGCCGAGCTGCGCTCGGAGGTGCTGCGAGGCGGCGCGACCCCGTTCGCCGGCGCCACCCTCGTGTTGCCCGCGGACGTGGCGTCGGAACTCAGGCGGCGGCCGATCTTCGAGGTGGCGGGCTGCGTCGGTCTCGCTCCCGCTCTCACACGACGCGCTGCCCGACTGGGCGCCAGGAGTGCGGCATGAGCTCGACAGCCCAGGTCGCCGTGCTCTCGCCGCGGCCCAGGCGGGACCTGACTGCCCGAGCTGCGTCCATCACCCAGGACGGGCGGCGCCCGGATGCGGCTTGGCTGCTTCGCCGCGCTCGGGCTGTTCGGGACCATCAGCTGGTCGAGCTTGTTGAGTGGCGGCGGGGACGAGCTGCGCCTGTTCGGGATGCTTGGGCTGTCGGTCGTGATAGCCGCGGTGTCGCTCGCGCTCGGCCCACGACGCCGGTGGCTCCTCGTACCCGTCGGCCTGTTGGGCTTATTGGTCGCGTTTGCCATCGCGGGCGTCCCTGTGGCGTGGATCGTCCATCCTCCGGGTCGCCGTCACCGCCCGGGCGATCGGTGAGGGCCTCGCCGCGCTGCCCGGCTGCTCGTGCCCTACGTCGGGCATCAACCCCTGGGTGCGGATGGTGATCGTGCTCGGCGCCGGCGTGCTCGCGCTGGATGCTGCCGTTCTGTTCGCGCTGGCGCAGGGATCGGCGGGACGGGCCCGGCGTGCCCTTGCCGCCCTGCCACTGATAGCGCTGGCCACGATCCCCACCACAGTCGTGCATCCCCGTTTCGTCTATGTCGAGGGCATGGTCCTGTTCTGCCTTCTGGCCGCGTTCATCTGGGGCGACCGGATCGACCGCTACGAGGCGCTGGCGCCGCCGGCCTCTGTGCGTCGTCGCGGTCGCCGCGGCGATGGTGATCGCCCCGGCGCTCGACCGCCACCGTCCGTGGATCAGCTATCAGTCGCTCACCACCCAGCTCGTCTCGAGTCCGGTCGAGACGTTCGACTGGACACAAAGCTACGGATCGATCGTGTGGCCGCGCCGGGGACGGTCAGTGCTCGAGGTCCGGGCGCGCCGCCCCGATTACTGGAAGGCCGAGGATCTCGACGCCTTCGACGGCCGCGGTTGGGTGCTTGGCTCGGTTCTGGCGCCAACCAACCCACTGACCGGCGTATCCGCCGCGAGCCTGCGGCGCTGGACGCAAACGCTCCAGGTGACCCTGAGCGCGATGGAGTCATCGGATGTGATCGCGGCGGGAGTGGCGTTCGCGCCCACCAACCTGCAAAGCCCGCTCCTGGACGGAGCAAGCCCTGGGACATGGGTCGCGCAGACGGGGCTCTCGCGGGGGGACAGCTATCGGGTCAGGGTGTATGACCCGCAGCCAACTGCCGCGCAGCTGGCGGCCGCGGGCACGGGCTATCCGGCTGGGATCCTCCCGGGCTACCTCACACTCTCGATACCGCAGCCCGGGCTTACGCCCGCCAACGCGAGCCTGCCCACCGTCGAGACAGCGATGATTGCGCCGTTCGGGTCGTCCCCGACGGCCGACTACGGCGGCACTGCGCGAACCCCGGATGTCGTGCTCGGCTCCTCGCCCTATGCCGCTGCATACGCCTTGGCGCGCCGGCTCGCCGGCCGGGCGCGGACGCCTTACGCCTACGTGCTGTCGGTAGAGCGCTACCTGGCTCGCGGCTACACCTATAGCGAGGACACGAATGCCTCACGGTTTCCTCTCGAGAGCTTCCTGTTTGCAACCCACGCCGGCTACTGCCAGCAGTTCGCCGGCGCGATGGCGCTCCTGTTGCGGCTGGGTGGAGTGCCGGCCAGGGTCGCGGTTGGCTTCACGTCCGGCAGCTACGACAGCGCGACCAAGGAGTGGGTGGTCGCCGACAACGATGCGCATGCCTGGGTCGAGGTGTTCTTCCCGCATTACGGCTGGATTCGCTTCGACCCCACGCCGCCGGCGGATCCTGCGCTGCGAGGAAGCCCTTCGGCCGCCCCGGTCAGCTCGGGCCTGCCCGTCACCAAACCGGGATTGAGCGGCGCGGGCCACCGGTTGACGGGGCTTGGCTCGGGGACGCCGGGTAGCTCCGTCCGCCCGCACTCAGCCGGCTGGCCCGAGACTGCGCTTCTCATCGGGCTGGCTCTTGGGTTGGCCGGTGGGCTGGCGCTCGCCGGCCTGCGGTTGCGCCCGCTCGAGAGCGTCGAGGCCAGGGTGGTCGAGCTGGAGCGCGCGTTCGCGCGTACCGGCCGGCCACTCGCGCCGGGCACCACGCTGACGATGCTCGAGCACCAGATGGCCGGCGCGCCGCTGGCCCGGGCATACGTTCACGCGCTCGTGCTCCAGCGCTTCGCGGACGTGGAGATGGCGCCCACGACGAGCCAGCGTCGGGCGCTCCGGGCCGAGCTGCGCGAGGGGCTGGGTCTCTCGGGGGCGGCCCGCGCATGGTGGGCACTACCGCCTCGCAGAGACGGCTAGATCGACCCTTACACTGGACACCATGGACGACGTCTACGAGCTCTTCACCCGCGGAACGGAGCTGCTCGAGGCCGGGCACAACCACCAGGCCACGATCCCGCTTTCCCGGGCGCGAGACCTGGCGCCCGACAAGGCCTCCATCCGTGAGGCGCTGGGCCGTGCCCTGTTTGGCGCCAGGCGCTACGGAGAGGCTGTGACGGAGTTCGAGGCCGTGATCGCCCGCGCCCCCACCAACGACTTCGCGCTCTTCTGTCTGGGCCGGTCGCTGCAGATGCTGGGCCGCCACGCAGAGGCGCGCCGACCGCTCACGCTGGCCGCCAACCTGCAGCCTTCCCGCCACGACTACCGCATGTACAGGGACCGCTCCAGAGAGCGCGCCGGCGGGGCGCCGCGCCTGTAGAAGGCGGCCAGACGGTGCTACTCTGAGATACACAGCAGTTCGTGCCGGGCGCTTCCCGGTGGCAGTACCGGAAGTGGGCACAAGCCCGCTTTTTTTATGAGTTTCATGATGGAGGAGACATGACCGCGACCTCACTCCAGGGCGAGATAGAAGATCGACTCGGGACAGCCGAGCCTGAGGTGGAGGTGCTGCTTGCGGAAGTCTCGGGCTCGACGCTGCGGCTGTTCATCGACCATCCGGACGGGGTCACGCTGGCCCTGTGCGAGCGGGTGTCCGGACAGCTCGGCGATTACCGTGAGCGCTATACGCTCGAGGTCTCCTCGCCTGGCCGCGAGCGCCCTCTCAGCAAGCCTGCGCACTACCGGCGATTCCTCGGCCGGCGAGCGCGGCTGCGGCTGCGCGAGGCTGCTGAGGGACACAAGCACCTGACGGGCGAACTCGTCGGCGCGTCGGAGCGCGAGGTGACGATCGCCGCCCCCGAGGGCGTGGTCACGATCCCCTACGAGCAGATCGCCCGCTCCAACCTCGTACCCGGAGACTGAGCCATGTCGAGAGAGATCGTCGAAGCCGTGCGCGGCCTGGCCGCCGAGAAGAACATCTCCTCCGAGAAGCTGATGGAGGCGCTGGAAGACGCCCTGCTTTCGGCCTACAAGAAGACACCGGGCGCGGCGCGCTACGCCAAGGTCGAGATGGAGCGCGACACGGGCGACTTCAAGGTGTGGGAGCTCAAGATCCCCGAGGAGATCGAGGCCGAGTTGCTGGTCGAAATCGTCGACGTCGAGCCGACGGTGGATCCCGAGACGGGCGAGATGCGGGAGCCGCCCGAGCCTGAGCTGGACATGGAGAAGCTCAAGGAGTTCGAGGACCAGATCGAGACCGAGGACGTCACGCCTGAGGACTTTGGGCGGATCGCCGCCCAGACGGCCAAGCAGGTGATCCTCCAGCGGATCCGCGAGGCCGAGCGGGACATGATGTTCGAGGAGTACCGCGACCGGGTCGGCGAGCTGATCACGGGCATCGTCCAGCAATCCGACTCGCGCTACACGCTCGTCCAGCTGCGCGAGCGAGTCGAGGCGCTCCTGCCCAAGTCAGAGCAGGTCGAGGGCGAGCGCTACGACCACGGCCAGCGGATCAAGGCCGTGATCAAGGACGTCTCGAATTCGACCAAGGGACCCAGCATCATCGTCTCGCGCCGCGACTCTGAGCTGATCAAGTCGCTGTTCGAGCTCGAGGTGCCGGAGATCGCCGACGGCCTGGTCGAGATCACCGGCGTCGCGCGCGAGCCCGGCTACCGCTCGAAGATCGCGGTCGTCTCCCACGTCGACGGCGTCGACCCTGTCGGCGCGTGTGTCGGCCCCCGCGGCTCCCGCGTGCGGATGGTCGTGTCCGAGCTGCGGGGCGAGAAGATCGACATCATTCCCTACAACGATGAGCCCGCCCGGTTCGTCGCCAAGGCGCTCTCGCCGGCCCGGGTGCGCGAGGTGCTGGTGGATGACGCGGGCAAGCAGGCGACCGTGATCGTGCCCGACGACCAGCTGTCGCTGGCCATCGGCCGCGAAGGCCAGAACGCCCGGCTGGCCGCCCGGCTCACCGGATGGCGGATTGACATCCGCTCCGAGACGGAGTTCGCGGCGGAGGAGGCCGAGCAGGGATACGAGGAGGAGGAGGCGCAGGGTCGCTGCGCCGCCATCCTCGCCAACGGCCGCCGCTGTCCGAACGCGGCTCTGCCCGGCTCACGGTACTGCGGGCTGCCAGCCCATCAAGCGCTCGAACATGCGGAGGAGACCGTCGCCTCCGGCGACGATGCAGAACCAGAGCCGCTGGCCCAAGACGCGGCTGCCGAGGCACCCGAGCCCTCGCTCGCACAGGGGGACGATGGCGGCGACGCGCTCCCTCCCCCCGGAGGGAGGAGGCGCATGAGGCGGACACCCAGCCAGCCGGTGGGGCGGCGGCATAGACTCGGAGGCCGATGGCCAAGCGCGTTCACGAGATAGCCAAGGAGCAGGGGCTCACCTCCAAGGAGCTGCTGGAGCGGCTGCACGCCGCCGGCGTCGAGGTCAGGTCCGCCTCCTCGAACGTGGACGAATCGCTCGCCGAGAAGGTCCTGGCGGGCGGCAATGGCGGCGCAGCGCCAATGGCCTCACCGAAGCAGCCGGCTTCAACCAAGACGCGCGCCTGCATCGCCACCGGCGACTCCGCCCGCCGCGACGGCACCGAATGCGAACGCGCCGGCGACCCAGCCTGCCGGAGGCGTGCCGTCCGGCTCGCCCTCGGCACAACGCGCCGAGCACCGCCGCCCAACGCGGGACTCGCTCCAGGGCGAACGCGCGCCGGGCGTCGCCGGCGGACGGCGCCGTGTCGTGATCGACTCGCAAGCCTCGAGGCGCGCGGCCGGCGGGGGTGCGCCGCCCTCGAGCCAGCCGCCGCGACGCCAACGGCGCGGGCGGCGCCGGCGTGGCGTCTACGACGAAGAAGCCGAGTCGCGGCCGTCGACCCCCACCGCGGTCGTCGTTCCGGCGATCCGGATCAACTCGGGTTCGACCGTCAAGGAGGTCGCCGAGTATCTCGACGTACCGGTGCCCGAGGTGATGAAGAAGCTGATGGCGCTGGGCGAGATGAAGACGCTGACCCAGACCCTGTCGGACGAGTCGATCGAGGTGCTGGCCTCGGAATTCGCCAAGGAGGTCGAGGTCGTCCACTCAGGTGAGGAGGAGATCGAGGAGCCTGCCTTCGACGACGACGAGCAGGACCTGGTCGAGCGCCCGCCGGTGGTGACGATCATGGGCCACGTCGACCACGGGAAGACCTCGCTGCTCGACGCGATCCGCGAGACGCAGGTGGCGGCCGGAGAGGCCGGCGGGATCACGCAGCACATCGGCGCCTACCAGGTGCAGCACGACGCCAGATCGATCACCTTCCTGGACACGCCCGGTCACGAGGCGTTCACGGCGATGCGTGCCCGGGGCGCCAAGGTGACCGACCTCGCGGTGATCGTCGTGGCGGCCGATGACGGCGTGAAGCCGCAGACGCAGGAGGCCGTGGACCACGCCAAGGACGCAGAGGTCCCGATGCTGGTCGCGGTCAACAAGATCGACAAGGAGGGCGCGGATCCCACCCGCGTGCGCACCGAGATGACCCAGCTCGGACTCCAGCCCGTGGAATGGGGTGGCGACACCGAGTTCGTCGACGTCTCGGCGAAGACCAAGCAGGGACTCGACGACCTGCTCGAGACGATCCTCGTGATGGCCGAGGTCGAGGAGCTCCGCGCGAACCCGGCGGCACCGGCGTCGGGCACCGTGATCGAGTCGAAGCTCGACCCCGGGCGAGGCCCGGTGGTGTCAATCCTGATTTCCCGGGGGGCGCTCAAAGTGGGAGACGCCCTCGTGGCCGGTGCCCATTGGGGACGCGTGCGCGCCATGCACGACTTCATGGGCAACCGCAAGAACGAGGCGCTGCCCGGCGAGCCGGTGGAGATCCTCGGCTTCGATGGCGTCCCGGAGGCAGGCGAGCCCGTTCGTGTGGTCGAGAACGAGCGGCGCGCCCGTCACCTGGCCACCGAGCGCGAAACACGGCTGAAGATGGAGGCGCTGGCCCGCCGCGCCGGTCATCGCGTGTCACTCGAGCAGATCTTCGCCAGCGGCACCAAGGAGCTCAACCTGGTGCTCAAGGCGGACGTGGCCGGCTCGCTCGAGGCGATCCAGGATGAGATCGCCAAGCTCCCCCAGGACGAGGTCTCGGTCAACGTGATCCGCGCCGCTGTGGGTGCGGTCACCGAGTCTGACGTGATGCTGGCCGCCGCCTCCGACGCCGTGATCCTGGGCTTCAACGTCCGCCCCGTGGGCGACGCCCGGGCGGTTGCCGAGCGAGAGGGCGTCGAGATCCGCCACTACGCCGTGATCTACCGAGCGATCGAAGAACTGCGCGACGCGATGCAGGGCATGCTGGCGCCCGAGGAGGTGGAGGAGACGACCGCGATCGTCGAGGTACGCCAGCTGTTCCGGGCATCGAGGGTCGGGACGATCGCCGGCTGCCACGTCGTCGAGGGCAAGGTCACGCGGGGATCCAAAGTGCGCCTCGTGCGGGACGGGACCGTCGTCTACGACGGCGAGATCGCCAGCCTGCGGCGCTTCAACGACGACGTGCGCGAGGTTAACGCCGGCTTTGAATGCGGAATCGTGCTGCGCGACTTCGCCGACATCAAGGAAGGCGATGTGCTGGAGGCATACGCCACGCGGCAGGTCGAGCGCGAGCTGGTCGGTTAGCGGTGGCGGCCGGCGGCTTTGTCGCCGTGCTCGTGATCGATCTCCACTTCCCGGACTCGGGGAGCCTCAAGGCCAAGCGCAAGGAGCTTGCCTCTATCAAGGCCCAGTTGCACGGCAGGATGGGCGCGGCCGTCGCCGAGACCGATCATGCCGATCTATGGCAACGCGCGGAGCTGACCGCGGCGCTGACCGGGGGCTCGCTGGCCGCCCTGCAATCCGCCACCGACAAGGTCGAGCGCTGGCTACATGGCCGCTGGCCTGAGGGGGTGCGGGTGCAGCGTCTGGTGGCCTCCGTGGAGGATCTCTCGTGATCCGGGCTGCCAGCTCTATGGCCCGCGGTGCTTTGGCCAGGACGGGTTAGGATGAGCTCGGACCGGATGCGCCGCGTCGATGAGGCGCTGCGCGAGGTGCTCAGCGACGCGATCGCAAAGGATTTGCAGGATCCACGCGTTGGGTTTGTGACTGTGACTGGTGTCAAGACGAGTCCCGACCTGCGCCATGCGCGCGTGTACGTGAGTGTGCTCGGGGACGAGCAGGCGAGGGAAGCCTCGCTGGCTGGGCTGCGATCGGCCCATGGGTTCCTGCAGGGGGCGATTGCGGCGCAGCTCTCGCTGAAGCGCACTCCCACGCTCACCATCCACTTCGATGAGTCGGTCCAGCGCGGGATGCGAATCTCGGCGCTGATCGACGAGCGCGCCGAGCCGGAGCCTCCGGATGGCTGACAACGGCGACCGCTCCGCCCGCGAGGAGGTGCTCGAGGAGCTGCGTGACGAAAACAAGCTGATCGTCGTCACCCACGAGAACCCTGACGGCGATGCCCTCGGCTCCTTGATCGCGATGCAGGAGATCCTCGCTGCGCTGGGCAAGGACAGCCTGGCTTTCATCGACGAGCGCGAGCTTCCGCTGCCGCCCGAGTACGGCTTTCTTCAGGTGCCCGATCTGATCACGGCACCGCCTGAGGATCTCGAGGAGCGGGCGATCGTGTTCCTCGACTGCGGCAACGTCGAGCGCAATCCTGCCGAGGCGCTGAGGCGTCCCGGGATGCACACGATCAACATCGACCATCACCACGACAACACTCGCTTCGGCACGGTCAACCTTGTCGACTCCTCGGCGTCGTCCACCGCCGAGCTCGTATGGGATCTCATGCACGGGCTCGGGGTCAGCCCGTCCCCGGCGATCTCCGAGGCGCTGTACGTGGGGCTGATCACCGATACCGGCAAGTTCATGTACGAGAACACGAGCCCCCGGGCCCACCGGATGGCGGCTGAGCTGATCGAGTCCGGGGTCGACGTCCACGAGATCTACCGCCGGGTCTACGAGGGAGTCCCGTTCGGCAAGCTGGCCCTGCTGGCGCGCGGGCTGGCCAAGGCGCAGCGCTATGACTCGGGTCGGCTCACGGTCACCGAGCTGGGGGCCGAGGACTTCGCCCATTCACACGCGCAGGAGAGCTACTCGGAAGGCGTCATCGATCACCTCCGAGCGGTCGAGGGAACGGCGGTCGCCGCGCTCGTGCGTGACCGCATCAAGAGCCCCGCGGATGGGCAGCTGCGCAAGGTGTCGCTGCGAGCCTCCGACGACCGGGTCGACGTCTCGCGCATCGCTCGGGCGATGGGGGGCGGCGGCCACCGCCGGGCCGCCGGTTTCAGCACCAAGATGGATATGCCAGAGGTGGTCGAGTTCCTGCGGGCGGAGATCGCGGAGCAGCTGGATTGAAGGACCCCTGCGGGGTCATCCTGTTCGACAAACCCAGAGGCGTCACCTCCCATGACGTGGTCGCCGCCGCACGCCGCCGGCTGGGACGAGGCGTCAAGGTCGGTCACGCGGGGACGCTCGACCCTTTCGCCACAGGTCTGCTGCTCGTGCTGGTGGGGCGCGCGACGAGAGTCCAGCGCTTTGTGATGGCGCTCCCCAAGCGCTACGAGGTGACGGCCCGGTTCGGCGCCGTCTCGAGCACCGGGGACCCGGAGGGGGAGATCGTCGAGACCGGCATCCTTCCGGCCGGGCAGCTCGAGCTGCCCACCGGGCGTCTCATGCAGCGCCCTCCGGCTTATTCGGCCGTCAAGGTGGATGGCCGCCGCGCTTATGCGATCGCGCGCGCGGGTGGCGAGGTCAGCCAGCTCGCGGAGCGCCAGATCGAGGTCTACCGGTTCGAGGAGCTGTGGCACGAAGGCGCGCGGCGCGGGTTTGAGGTCGAGTGCTCGTCGGGCACCTACGTCCGCAGCCTGATCGCCGCTTTGGGCGATGCGTACTGCGAGGAGCTGAGGCGCACCGCGATCGGGCCGTTCGAGGTGGACGACGCCGACCCCGAGAGCATCATGGTGCTCGGGGAGGCCCTCGCGTTCCTGCCAGAGGTCGCACTGGACGCCGACGACGCGGCGGCCGCGGGCCACGGCAGGGCCGTGGGGGGGAGGGCCAAGGGGACGGTACGGCTCCTCGACGCGTCCGGGCTGATCGCGATCGGTGAGGGGGATGGGGAGCTCGTGCGCCCGGTCGTCGTGCTGCGCCCGGCGCCCTGACGCACGCCAGACGTGCATCGGGCGCACGGTCAGGCGTTCGCCTGTCCGCTCGCCCGCCCATTACGCTTCCGCCGCCATGAAGCTGACCATGCTCTCCGACGCCGAGCCGCGGCCGCGCAGGGTGGCGGTGGGCGAGTTCGACGGCGTTCATCTCGGGCACCGGGAGGTGATCGGGGGCAACGACACTGTGCTCACCTTCGAGCCGCACCCGCTCAAGGTGATCCGTCCCGAGGCGGCACCGCGCCTGCTCACGAGCCTCGAGCGCAGGCAGGAGCTGATCGCCGGGCTAGGGGTGGACGAGCTCGTGGTAATCCCGTTCGACGAGGAGTTTGCCCGCCAGATCCCGCAAGCGTTCATCGACGACGTGCTGATCGGACGCTTGGGGGCGACTGACGTATCGGTCGGTGAGAACTTCCGCTTCGGCCACCGCGCCGCGGGCGACCCGCAGGTCCTCGCGGCCGACTCGCGGTTCGAGACCCGGATCGTCCCTCTGGTCGAGCTCGAGGGCGAAATCGTCTCCTCGAGCCACATCCGGGCGCTTGTCCAGTCGGGAGAGGTCGAGCTCGCGTCGCGCATGCTCGGCGCGCCGTTCCAGATGCGGGGCGAGGTCGTCCAAGGCGATCGACGAGGACGAGCGCTTGGCTTCCCGACCGCCAACCTGGTGCCCGACGAGGCGCTTGTGACGCCCGGGCACGGCGTCTACGTCGCCCTGGCCGACGGCGCATGCGCGGCGGTCAGCGTCGGAGTGCGCCCGACGTTCGGGACGGGCAGAGGGGTCCTGATCGAGGCCTACCTGCTCGACCGGGAGGTAGACCTCTACGGCCAGGAGCTGCGCGTCGACTTCGTCAAGCGGCTGCGCGGCGAGCGCCGCTTCGAATCGGTCGCCGCACTCGTCGAGCAGATGAAGCGCGATGTCGAGCTGGTCCGCGAAATCTGCCGTCAGTGACCCTGCTAGCCTGACCGCCCGCATGACGCTGACGACGGAGCGAAAGCAGGAGCTCGTGGCCAAGTTCGGCTCTGGCGCGTCCGACACCGGCCGGCCGGAGGTGCAGATCGCGCTCATGACCGAGCGGATCAACCTTCTGACCGAGCACCTGCGCGGCCACGACAAGGACCACCACTCGCGGCGTGGGCTGCTGATGCTCGTCGGGCGCCGGCGCCGCCTGCTCAACTACCTGCAGCGCGCCAACCTCGAACGCTACCGCGCGCTGGTCAAAGAGCTGGGTCTGCGCAGGTAAGGCGCGGTGGGGGCCGGGATCATCGAGCCTGGAACCCCGGTTCCGGAGTTCACGCTTCGCCGGGAGGACGGGAGTGCGTTCACGCGCGCTGACCTCGAGGGCCGGATGACCGTGCTCGTCTTCTACCCGTTTGCCTTCAGCCGGGTCTGCACCGACCAGCTCAACCTCTATGAGGAGGTGCTGGACGAGTTTCGCTCCCGGGGGGCGACGCTCTACGGCGTCTCGTGCGATGCCCCGTACTCGCAGTCGGCGTTCCGCGAGAAGCTCGGAGTGAGCATCGAGCAGCTGTCCGATTTCGAGCCAAAGGGGGCCGTGTGCCAGGCGTTCGGCACCTATCACCCAGGCGGCTTCCCCCAGCGGGCGCTCGTGATCGTCGGGCCTGACGCCGTCGTCAAGTGGAGCTACCAGGCCGACTCGCCGAGCGACCTCCCCGGCGCCAACCTGATCTTCGACGGCCTGGCCGCGACCGCGGCAGCTTGAGCGAACTTCGCTCGGCCCCGGTCCCGGAGCTGGGGGCCGAGGACCATGTGCGGGGTCCGGACAGCGGTCGGGTCGTGATCGAGTACGCCGACTTCGAGTGCCCGTACTGCGCGGCGCACGAGGCCAAGCTGGCTGAGTTGAGCGTGCGCCTCGTGTTCCGTCATTTCCCTGTGCGCTCCAGCCATCCGCGCGCCTGGGCCGCAGCCTGCGCTGCCGAGGCTGCCGCCCTCCAGGGGCGCTTCTGGGAGATGCACGATCTGCTGTTCGCCGATCAGGCCCGGCTCGAGGACCCGCACCTGTGGGAGCGGGCGCGGACACTGGGCCTCGACCTCGACCGCTTCGAAGCCGACCGGCGCAGCGAGGAGGTTCGCGCCCGGGTTGGCCGCGATTTCGCATCGGGCGTCCGGGCGGGGGTCGTCACCACCCCCGCGCTGTTCAGCGACGGGCAGAAGCTCGATGTCTAGAGCGTGGGCGCCTTGCCGCGCAATGGCGTGTGTCCGGGATCCGCGGTCAGGCTGGCCCGGATCAGGTCGAGGTGGCGATCGAGCACCGTCGGGTCGTCGGCACCGAACGTGGTCGCTGCCACGCAGGCGCCCTTGAACAGCATCAGCACATCGGTGGCTCCGACGTCGCGGCGCACCTCACCCGTTCCCTGGGCCCGGGCAAGCAGCCGCTCGAGCACCCCGAGGACCGCTTCGTGGGCGGCTCGGATCTCACCGCGCGCAAGCCACGACTCGTCGATCGCTTCGGCCAGGGCGCGGTTGAGCTGCTGGCGCCCCACCATCTCGCGCAGGAACTCGAAGATCGCCGCGGTGGGGTCGTCGGCTTCGAGCAGCTCTTGGCCTCGGGCCGCTGCCTCGCCCATTCCCTCGGCGACGACTGCCGCGATCAGATCCTCCTTGGAGGCGAAATTGCGAAACAGCGTGCCGCGCCCGACGTCCGCCGCCTCGGCAATCTCGGTGACGCTCACGTCCAGCCCGCGCTCGCGGAACAGCTCCTCCGCGGCTTGCAGCAGGCGCCGGCGGTTGCGCTCGGCGTCTGCTCGAAGGTGTCGCTCCTCGAGGGTCACTCGAGCCTATTCTCCTACGCCGCCGCCGGAACGGGGACGACGTCGGTCTCGATGGCGCGGACATCCCGGCGGCGCAACACCAGCGCGAGGATGAAGGCACCGGCCCCCAGCATGACGGCCGCCGCCGCGAACGCAACGTGGTAGCCGGACACCCGGGCGGCCAGCGCGAAGGCTGGCGTGACCGAGCCGTGGAGCAAGCTGCTGGTCTGGCTCGAGGCGAGTGTGGCCAGGATGGCCAGGCCAAGCGACCCTCCGACCTGCTGGGCGGTGTTGAACAACCCGGAGGCCAGACCTGCGTCCTCTCCGCCCACTCCGCCGGTTCCCAGCAGCGTGATCGGCACGAACGTCAGGCCCATCCCGATGCTCATCGGGACGAGGCCACTCAGCAGGTTGCCGAGATAGCTGCCGTGCACGGGCAGCTGGGTCAGCACGACCATGCCCGCCGTGGCCAGCGAGATACCGAACACCGAGACACCGAGCACGCCCACGCGGCGGATCAGCTGCTGAGCCAGACCGGCGCCGATCACGATGCCTGCCGTGACCGGCAGGAAAGCCAGCCCGGCCCGCAAGGGGCTGTAGCCGAGAACTTCTTGGACATAGAGGGAGGCGAAGAAGAACATCCCGAACATCCCTGACGCCACCAGCAGGAGCACGACATCGGCCACCGCGAGCGTGCGAATCCGGAAGATCCCCAGCCGCATCAACGGTGCCGCGCTGCGCCGCTCGATTGCCACGAAGGCAGCGAGAAGAAGCGCGCCGGCGGCCAGCAGCCCGAGCGTACGGGGCGAGCCCCAGCCCCAGGGCTGGGCCTTGACGATCGCGAACACGAGCATGACCAGGCCGGCTGTCACCGCGCTGGCACCGAGGAAGTCGAATGTCCGGTGCCCGAGGTCGGCCCGCGACTCTGGCACGAAGCGGGCGGTAAGCACGAGCGCCGCCAGCCCGACAGGCACGTTGACGATGAAGATCCACTGCCACGAGGCGAGATCGGTGAGCACGCCGCCGAGCAGCAGTCCGACCGCGCCACCGCCCGCGGCTATCGCGCTCCACACGCCGAGCGCGCGCGTCCGTTCCTGGGTCTCGGTGAAGGTTGTCGTGATGATCGACAGCGCGGCGGGGGACAAGAGCGCTCCGCCCAGGCCCTGGAGCCCGCGCCCCACGATCAGCATCGCCGGTGATTGGGCCAGGCCATTGAGCAGCGAGGCAAAGGCAAACAGGGCGATCCCGGCCGCAAACAGCCGCTTGCGTCCGATCAGGTCAGACGCTCGCCCGCCCAGCAGCAGGAAACCGCCAAAGATCAGCGTGTAGGCGTTGACGACCCACGGCAAGCTCGAGCTCGAGAAGTGAAGCCCGCGCTGGATCGAGGGGAGCGCGACGTTGACGATGGTCGCGTCCAGCACGACCATGAACTGCGCCAGACAGGCGATCACGAGGATCAGCCCGCGATTCGTCGAGGTGGAGGAGGAGGGTGTGTTGCCGCTCATGTCGGTAGGACTCCCGGTGTAAACTGGACTCATCGGTCCGCTTACGATAACACAAGCGGACCGAGCGGTCCGGTTCTGTGAGCGACCGCACAGCCATCGGCTCCTCCGGCTGCTCGCCCCGAGCAGGTCTCAGCGCGGAGGCAGCCCGTCGCGGGCCCCCGGGCCCCCCGCTATCCTCAGCGTGTTCGGATAAGAGAAAGAAATCGAAAGCCCTCCGCCTACCGAACGGCGGAGCGAAAGGAAACTGAATATGTCTGACGGCGTTACGAGCGTCGCTGTGGAGATCGAGGGGCAGGAGATCTCCTTCGAAACCGGCAAGCTGGCCAAGCAGGCCTCGGGCGCGGTGGTCGTCCGATCGGGGGACACGATGGTTCTCTGCACCGCCACCGCAGGCAACCTCCGCGACGTGGACTTCCTGCCCCTCACGGTGGACGTCGAGGAGCGTATGTACGCGGCCGGGAAGATTCCCGGCTCTTTCTTCAAGCGCGAGGGTCGCGCCGGCGAGAAGGCAACGCTGGCCGCCCGTCTGATCGACCGCCCGATCCGCCCGCTGTTCCCGAAGGGCTGGCGCTACGAGACGCAGCTGGTCGCGATCCCGCTCTCCGTCGACCACGAGCATCCCTACGACATCCTGGCCATGAACGGCGCCTCGGCGGCGCTGATGGTCTCGAACATCCCTCTGCCTACACCTGTGGGCGCTGTGCGCGTGGGCAAGATCGACGGCAACTTCGTCGTCAACCCTGACGAGGAGGACCTGGTCGAAAACACCGACCTCGACCTGATCGTGGCCGGGACCGAAGACGCGATCCTGATGGTCGAGGCGGGGGCGCATGAGATACCCGAGCCCGAGATCCTCGACGCCCTTGATATCGCCCATGAGGAGATCAAGAAGCTCTGTCAGGCGCAGCGCGAGCTCGCCGCCCAGGCGGGCAAGGAGAAGATGGAGGTAGTCGCGGTAGAGATCGATAACGACCTCTACGAGCAGATCAAGGCCTCGCACGGCGAGGCGCTCGACGCCGCCACGCAGATCGAGGAGAAGCTCGAGCGACAGGAGGCGTGCTCCGCGATTGAGGAACAGGTGCTTGGCAAGTATTCAGGCGACCCGGAGGCCGAGGCCTATCCCGAGTTCCGCGCCAAGGCGCAGCTCGCGTTCGACAAGCTCGAGAAGACCCTGATCCGCGAGCGGATCGCTGTGCACAAGAAGCGCCCGGACGGCCGGGCGGCCGATGAGATCCGTCCGATCTCGATCGAGGTCGGCGTCTCGCCGCGTGCCCACGGCTCGGCGCTCTTCACCCGCGGCCAGACGCAGGCGTTCAGCGTCGTCGCGCTCGGCACCACGCGCGAGGAGATGCGCCTCGACACCCTGGGGCTCGAGACATCCAAGCGCTACTTCCACCACTACAACTTCCCTCCCTTCTCCGTCGGGGAGGCCGGGTTCATGCGCGGCCCCAAGCGCCGCGACATCGGGCACGGTGCACTGGCCGAGCGGGCGCTCGTGCCGATGATCCCCAGCCAGGAGGAGTTCCCCTACACGATCCGCGTGGTATCGGACATCCTCGAGTCAAACGGCTCATCCTCGATGGCCTCGGTGTGCGGCTCGACCCTCTCGCTGATGGACGCGGGCGTCCCGATCAAGTCAGCCGTGGCGGGGATCGCGATGGGCCTGATCAAGGAAGGGGACGAGTACGTCGTCCTGACCGACATCGCCGGGGTGGAGGACCATCTGGGCGACATGGACTTCAAGGTCGCGGGCACCGAGCGCGGGATCACCGCACTCCAGATGGACATCAAGATCACCGGTGTCACCTTCGACATCATGCGCGACGCGCTGGCCCAGGCGCGGGTGGCGCGGGACTTCATCCTCCAGGAAATGGCCAAGGTGATCGACGCGCCGCGGACCGAGCTCTCCAAGCATGCCCCACGCATTGCGACAGTCCAGATCGACCCCGAGAAGATCGGCCTGTTGATCGGCAAGGGCGGCGAGACGATCAGAGGCCTCCAGGAGGAGTTCGAAGCTCAGATCGACGTCTCCGAGGACGGCCAGGTGCTCGTCTACGCCACGGACGGCGAGCGCGGCGATGCCCTGGCCGAGCGGATCCGCTCGATGACCAAGGACGTCGAGGTCGGGGACGAGTTCACCGGCAAGGTGGTCAAGACGACCGCCTTCGGCGCCTTCGTCGAGCTGTCGAAGGGGACCGACGGGCTGCTTCACATCTCGAACATCGCCCCTGGGGAGCGGATCGCCTCGGTCGAGGACGTGCTCAACAAGGGTGACGAGCTGACCGTCCGGGTGGTCGAGGTCGACCGTGAGCGCGGGCGCATCGGGCTGCGGTTGGCATCTGACCCGGACGTGGCCGGCAAGTCAGTCGAGGAGCTCGCTGCGGTCGGGACGGGTGACCCTGGGCCGTCGCGGGGTCGTGAGCGCGGCGAGCGGCCGGGACGCGATGGCCGAGACGGGCGAGGCGGACGTCCTCACCGCGACCGAGATCGGGACCGCGATCGCGGCCGGACGCGAGATCGCGACCCGGAGCGGCCGCGCTCATAGCCTCCGCTCGCGCCCGCCGGATCCGACAGTGGACCAAGAGCACCGGCTGACCACCCTCTCGTCGGGGGTGCGCATCGTCACGGAGACGATGCCGTCGGTCCGCTCGGTCTCGCTTGGGTTCTGGATCGGAACCGGCTCGCGCGGCGAGGCGGACGACCAGGCGGGACTCTCGCACCTGCTCGAGCATCTGCTGTTCAAGGGATCCTCGAAGTACAGCTCGCTCGAGATCGACCAGATCTTCGACGCGATGGGCGCCGAGCTCAACGCCGGGACCGGCAAGGAGACGACGTCGGTTTACGCGCGGGTGATCGACCAGCATCTCGAGCAGGCGCTCGATGTGATGGCCGACATGGTCTTCCGTCCCTCGCTGCGGGAGATCGACGCCGAGCGCGAGGTGATCCTCGAAGAGATCGCGATGTACGAGGACGATCCTCAGGAGAAGGTGTTCGACGTGCTCGGCGAGGCCGTGTTCGGCGAAGATCCACTGGGGCGGGCGATCATCGGAAGGGCGCCGGTGATCGCCGGGACGCCGCAGCGCGAGATCGCGACGTTCCATCGCGATCGCTACGCGCCCGCCAACGTAGTGATTGCCGCCGCGGGCGCGGTCGAGCACGACGAGCTGGTCGCGATGGTCGCAGCGCGGCTCGAGGGGGCGGACGGCGCCGATCCGCTGTCCGTGAGCTTCCCCGCTCCCGCGCTGTCTGACTCGGGCCGGTTGTTCGAGCGCAAGGACACCGAGCAGTTTCACGTGTGCCTTGGCGGGGTCGGGATCTCGCGTCACGACGAGCGGCGGTTTGCGCTGCGCGTGCTGGACACGATCCTGGGCGGGACGTCTTCCTCGCGCCTCTTCCAGGAGGTCCGCGAGCAGCGCGGCCTGGCCTACTCGGTGTACTCGTTCGTCAGCGCCTACCAGGACACCGGCCAGGTCGGGCTTTATCTCGGGACGCGGCCTGAGAACCTGGTCGAAGCGCTGGGCGTGGTGGCCGCCGAGCTCGAGCGCGCCCGCGGGGAGCCCGCCACCGCCGAGGAGCTCGCGCGCGCCAAGGAGAACCTCAAGGGCCGCGTCCTGCTGGGACTAGAGTCAACCGGCGCCCGTATGAACCGGCTCGGGTCAGAGACGCTGGCCGGCGCGCCGCTGCTGTCGCTCGACGAGGTGGTGGAGCGAATCGAGACGGTGACCCTGGATGACCTGGCGGCCTTGGTCGCCGAGCTCTGGCCCTCCGAGCGGCTGCGGGCGGCCGGAATCGGGCCAGACGAGGCGCGCTTCGAGGAGGCTCTGGCGCCGGCCGGGGTGGCCGGCGCAGCACCCACCGGGGCCAGGCCTTGATCCGGCTCGCGGTGGCGGGGGCCGCGGGACGGATGGGGGAGACCGTGTGTCGCGCTGCGCAGGACGCTGAGGACATCGAGCTGGTGGCTCGCGCCGACCCGGCGCTGGGTGCCTCGCTCGAGGACGCGCTGGGGGAGGGGCCTCAGGTGCTGGTTGACTTCACGACGCCCTCGACCGCTGCCTCCAACGCCCGACAGGCGGTGGAGGCCGGTGTGCACGTCGTGATCGGGACGACGGGATTCGACGTCGGCGAGCTGCGAGATCTCGGTGGGCCAGCCAACGTGTTCGTCGCCCCGAACTTCGCAATCGGGGCAGTGCTGATGATGCAGTTCGCGACCCAGGCGGCGCGGCACATGTCGAAGGCCGAGATCATCGAGCTCCACCACGACCGGAAGCTGGACAAGCCAAGTGGGACCGCCGCGCGGACCGCTCAGCTGATGAGGGATGCGGCGCCTGGGCTGGGGGAGGTGCCGATCCACTCGGTTCGCCTGCCAGGCCTGGTCGCCCACCAAGAGGTGATCCTGGGCGACGTGGGTCAGACGCTGACGATCCGCCACGATTCGACCGACCGCGAGTCGTTCATGCCCGGGGTTTTGTTGGCGGTGCGCCGGGTCGGGTCGTTGACCCAGTCCCCGGTGGTTGGACTGGAGAACCTCCTCTGAGCGATTTCACCGCGGCCCACCGAGGCGGGTCCGGACCGCCCATGGTGTGCGTCCACGGGATCATCGATACCTGGCGGAGCTGGGAGCTCGTGCTAGGTCGGCTCGAGCGCCACCACGACGTGCTGGCTCCGTCTCTGGCGGGTCACGCCGGCGGGCCACAGCTCACTGAGCCGGTGACCGATACCGCTCTGGCTGAGGCGGTCGAGGCTGCCATGGATGAGGCGGGATTCGAGACCGCCCATATCGTCGGCAACTCGCTGGGAGGCTACGTCGCGCTGCAGCTGGCGAGTCGAGGCCGGGCTCGTACCGTCGTGGCGCTGGCCCCGGCGGGCGGGTGGGCCGTCGATGACAGATCTCACCTGGAAAGGCTCGAGTACTTCTCAACCACCCAGGAGCTGGCGAAGCAGGCTGCGCCCTATGTCGACCAGATCGTCTCCTCGCCGGAGGGCCGCCGGCGCGCCACCGAGTACACGACGGTCAATTACGAGCACATTCCACCCGAGCTTCTGGCGCATCAGATCCGGGGTGTAGCCGCCTGCGCCGGGCTGCCCGCGCTGGTCGATCGGGCCCGCTCCGGCGACGCCTACCGGGTGGATTTTGCGGCTATCGACTGTCCGGTGCGGATCGTGTGGGGGACCGAGGATCGGCTGCTGCCCTGGCCCAGTGCCGCGGTTCGCTATCGGGAAGCGCTGGGCTGGGCGGACTGGGTCGAGCTCCCGGGCGTCGGCCACTGCCCCCAGCTCGACGTGCCGGCCGAGACGGCCGAGTTGATCCTGGGGTGGACGGGAAGGTAGGCGGGGCCCCGGGGGGCGCTTGGCCCGCGCCGTCCTAGAAGCTGACCGCGCGCCAGTGCTGCCCGCCGTCGTCGGTGAGCAGCAGCCGGCCCGGGAAGTTCGAGCTGCCTCCGTCCTTCTGCGCCGGGCCGTGAATGACGGCCCCCTCGGTCGGGGTGGTGAAGACGAGGTCGGCCCAGCCCTCGCCGCCGTCGCCATAGAAGAGAGCCGTGTGCCAGCGGCGGCCGGCGTCGGTGCTGCGGTAGAGCCAGCTGGCGGCGCTCGCGGTCGCGATAACGAGCGCCCGGTCTGAGCCGGCGGCCAGCAGGCCGCCGTCGCCGGCCGCCGGCGGGCGGCCGACGAGCTTCCACGGCAACCGCGTGCCGGTCGTGCGATAGAGGTACTTGAGCGTGTGGCCGGTGAAGCCCTGGCCGATGCAGAGGAGGTAGGTGTGGCGGCCGTCATCGGCCAGCGAAGCAGCCGTGCGCGCCCCTGTGCAGGGGGTCGGTTCGATCGTCCAGCTGGCGCCGGCGTCGGTCGAGACGAGCAGCTCGGCCCCCAGCGCGACCCACGCGGTACGGCCGTGGACGGCGATTGCCTGCGCGGTTCCCAGCGGCTTGGCGTTCCTGATCCGCCTCCAGCGCCGGCCGGCCAGCGGCCGCGTGTAGAGGTCCGGCGCTGCGACCCCGTTCGTGGCGATCGCAAGCACCCTCCGGTGAGCCACCACCTGGAGGCCAAACACGAACTTGGCCGGCGGCCTGACGCGCCGCCAGCTAGCTCCTCCGTCGTTCGTTGTCCACATCCCGCGGCCGAACGCGAACCCCCGGCGCGGGTCGGCGAACCGGATTCCCCAGAGGCCACGGCCGTCGAATCGGCTCACCGCCTCACGCGGCGCCGCTGACCGCGCCCACGTCGCCCCTCGATCGCGCGTGTGCAGCACAACCGTGCACGGCTTGTGCGCGCACGGCGCCGTCCCTAGAACGAACCCTTCGCGCGCCGAGGTGAAGCTGACGCTGGCGGCGCTGACCGCGGTGAGTACGAGGAGTGGACCCAAGCTACGCCGTAACGGCCGGGAGCCCGATCCCGATCACCTTCAACCGTCGCGAGAGGGCGGTGAAGGCGAACTCGTTCATCTCCTGGCTCGTGAAGCCCAGGTACTCGTACTCGTCACCCAGCTTGTAGCCGGGGGGAACGAGTACTCCGGCGGCGGCGGGGAGCGTCTCGGCCAGCTTGTCTTGAGCGCGCTTGGCCAGCTCCGGATCGCGCGCCTTCTGCTGCAAAAACCAGGTCCCGTAGGCGACGTGGCGATGCTCGTCCTGCGAGATCTTGTTGAAGCCGTGGAGATGGCCGGGAAGGACGTTCCGCTGCTCCATTCGGGCGGTCTGAAAGCGCTGCCCGGTCAGCGCCAAGGTCCCCTCGATCACCATGTGGTAGATCGTGATGAAGTCGACCTTGGCCTCGATGTCCGACGGGTCGTCGAGCAGCGCTTGGTGGGCCTCGACCAGGTGGCCGTCGAACAGCGTCAGGTAGTCGTCGTTGAGGTCCTGGCGGGCGCGCAGAAGCCTCTCCTCGAAGGAGCCGTCGAAGTCGAAGACCTCTTCGAAGAGCCGGTTGAAGTGCTGGGCGTGACGAGCCTCGTCGACCTGCTGGGTGAGCAGGAAGGCTTCTTCGTGCTTGTCCTCGGCCGCCATCACCAGGCCGGAGAACTGGTTGGTGACGCGCTCCTCGCCGACGAAGAACGCCGACAGCCCCCAGAGCATCGCCTCGCGCTCCTCCTCGTCCATCGACTCCCAGTCCCGGCGATCCTGGCTGAAGTCGATCTCGTGGGAGATCCAGCCCTGTCGCTCCCACAAACGGTAGAGCTCGAGCGGCGTCATCAGCTTGATCTGCGGGAGCTGCGACTCGTCGCTGATCGTCGCCACGTCGCCCTGCTCAGTCAGATCAAGCAGACTGGCCATCTCGACCTCCTCGCGTCGGGGACGAGGCGGAGTTTAGACCTCGGCCCGTGCGCGATACTGGGAGCGGTGAAGCCCTCGAGCACGGCTTTCGCGCTGGCGATCGCGCTCCTGGCCGGTGGGGCAGCCGCGCCCTGGGGCGGATCGGCCGCGTCGGGGCCCCGGGGGCTGCCGTTGCTCTCGCGCCGCTCACTCGGTTACCTGGGCTCGTTCCGCCTGCCAGTCGCCCGCAGCGGTCACAAGACGTTCGCCTACGGCGGGACGGCGTTGGCCTACGACCCAAGCCGAAACGGGCTGTTCGTCGTGGGCCACGACTGGTACCAGCTCACGGCAGAGGTCAGCATCCCTCGGCTCGTCCAAAGCGGCCGTCTTGGCCGATTGCGTCGCGCTCGGTACGTGCAAGGGTTCGCCGATGCCACTGGGGGCAAGCTCGACCTAACCGGGCCCCGCGGCGGGGTCTACACGGGAGGAGGCGGCAACAAGGTGGGCGGCCAGCTCGTCTACCGGGACCGCCTGTACGGATCGGTGTACGTCTACTACGACGCGAGCGATAGCCAGGTCCGCTCCCACTGGGCGCGCAGCTCTACGAGCCTCCGATCGAGCCGCGTCGGTGGGCTGTTCACGGTCGGGCGGCAGGGCGCGGGCTATGTATCTGGCTTCATGGCGCTCATCCCGGCCGGCTGGCAGGCGCAGCTCGGCGGGCCGGCGCTCACTGGCAACTGCTGCATTCCGATCATCAGCAGGACCTCGTTCGGCCCTGCCGCCTTCTCGTTCGATCCGGCGAAGCTCGGGAGCGCCCGCCCGGCTCCCGACCACGCGCTCGTCTACTACCCCCAACAGCATCCGACCTTGGGCCCGTGGAACGCCAGCTGGAACCCGCGCCGGGGCAGGCTGTTCGGCGGTGGCACCTCGATACGCGGCATGGCGTTCCCTGGCGGGAGCCGGAGCGTCCTGTTCTTCGGGACTCAGGGGGTCGGACGGTTCTGCTACGGCGAGGGGACCAGCGACCGGTCGCTGGCCTCCAAGCCGACGCCCGACGGCACGATCTGGTGCTACGACCCGGATGACTCGAGCAAGGGAACGCATGCCTATCCGTACGTCCCGGAGGTGTGGGCCTACGACGCCGCCCAGCTGGCCGATGTCCGGGCTGGTCGCCTTCGCCCGTGGCAGGTGCGCCCGTACGCAACTTGGCGCCTATCCCTGCCGTTCCGCTCTCCGCAGATCGGAGGCGCTGCATACGACCCGGCGCGGGGGCTGGTTTACATCTCGCAGCAGTACGTCGACGGGGCCGCGCCCGTGATCGACGTGTTCAAGGTGCGGCTCGGCTGAAGCCACGTCATCCTGTGGCGATGTCCGAAGCCCCGCCGCAGGAGCACGAACTCGATCTGAGCCACGTTCGCGCCTCGCCGAGGCAGTCGGGCACGGTCGAGCTGATCGCCCGGCGGCCGGCGCCCGGTGAGCGCGAGATCCTCGAGGAGTGCGAGCTCGACCTCGTCTTGGGGTTGGTCGGCGATCGCTGGCACGCCGAGGCCGGCCATCGCAAGCCCGGCACCCAGCTGACCCTGATGAACGCGCGCGCCGCCGCGCTCGTCGCCGGGCCCCGCGCCCGCTGGGCACTCGCCGGAGATCAGCTCTACGTCGACCTCGATCTCAGCGCTGAAAATCTCCCACCCGGTACGCGACTGGGGCTGGGCTCGGCTGTAATCGAGGTCACCGCGGTGCCCCACAAGGGCTGCGGGAAGTTCGTCCGCCGGTTCGGCCTGGGAGCCCAGAAACTCGTCAACTCGCCAGACGGACGAGAGCTGTGCCTGCGAGGGATCAACGCGAGGGTCTTGAGCCCCGGATCGGTCCGCGTCGGGGACGCGATTGAAAAGCTGTCTGTCGTGCCCGAAGGACGCTCAGCGCCGCCGGCCTGAGCCGGCGGCGCCAGAGGACGGCGTCAGGTCTTGCGCTCGAGGTCGGCGACCTCTTCGGCCTTGCGGTCGACCTTCTCGTGCGCGTGGTCGAGCTCCTCCTTCGCCTCGCCCTTGCGCTCCTCGGCGACACCCTCGCGGCGCAGCGACGCGTCGTCTGCGAGGTCGCCCGCTGCCTGCTTGATCCGGCCCGTGACCTTGTCAGTGATGCCCATATCTGGCCTCCTCTATGTCGGGGTAAGCTCCCATTTCGCTACCCGGTATGGGGTGATGGAAATCGAGCCCTGCCAGGCAACGCCCGCCAGCCATCTCTCAGCGCGCGTTCTTGGAGAACCCGGCTTCGCAGTTCTTGAGCGCCTGGTGAGCGTTCAAGGCTCCGAAGATCAGATGGTGGTGCGTGACGTCGTGGAACGCGCGATAGACGCTGTAGATACAGAACGCACGGTTGACGCGTCGCCGGGCGGCCGGTGTCTTGGCGAAGTGGTTGGCGATCTTGTGGGCGGCCACGCCACCCAAGTAGTGCCCGGCCGCGCCGCACCCCACCGCCGTCATCGAAGCGGCCACGAGGACGGCCAGGATCGCCAGCCGAGCCAGGCGTCGTCTCAGTGCTCGGGTCATCGCCGCGACAGCTTACGGGTCGCCAACATGGACCTCGTCGAGCTCGCCGATGTCGCGACCGCCTGTGAGGATCCGCTCACGCAGGCGTTCGGTCGTGCCGGCCGCTGCTGCCCGGGCCGCCCGCTCCTCGGTCAGCTCGACGCCGTGGGCTTCGGCGAAGTCGAGCAGCGACTGACGCTCCTCGTCCTGCATCGCGAAGCGGTAGAAGACCCAGGCGAGGATCAGCGTCGTCAGGATCATCTCCTCGACCATCATCAGGCCACCCGCCACGTTCTGGTCCGAGAGCGGCGAAAGGCCACGAGCGGCATCGGTTGCGTGGTACACGGGATAGAAGACTGTGTTGGCCCAGATGAGGATGTTTCCGAGGATCGCGCCGAGGAAGCGAACCCCGATCACGTACAGCACCTTGCCCCAGCCAAGGCTGAACCAGCGGGGCTTGGGGAGCGGACCGATCAGGGCCATCCACAAAAGCAGCCCGAACCAGAAGAAGCACAGGTGCTCGGAGGCGTGGATCAGGTCGTGGCGGACCGCCTGCTGGTAGAGGAAAGGCACATGCCAGGCGTAGAGATCGACCGCCCACAGCACCAGCGCCGGGATCGGCGAGCAAAGCACGCGCAGCGGTCGGGTGAGACGGAAGTGCATGAGCGGTGCGATCACCGGGCCGGTGATGCCGATCACGATGAACAGCGTCGCGAAATCCCCGATGACGAGGTGCTGAGCCATGTGGGCGACCAGGACACTGTCGGCGAGATCGTCGAGCGGGCCAACCTGGACCGCGGTGAGGAGGACCACTCCGAAGATGAACGAAGCGATCCGCCAGCCTTCAACCGGCCGGCCCTCGCGCGCGAGCGTGCGAACCCGCTTGAGGTAGAGGAAGAGGTAGACGAAGAAAGCCACTTCGGGCGGCGTGGCCTCGCCGAAGTGCCAGGGGTTTGACGCGATCAGCAGCACTGCGTCAGGCGAGTGAGCTCATCCGCTCCCGTAGGCGGAGGGCGGCGCGGCGGCGCTCTGGGCCGAGGCGATCTGGGCCAGGAGCTCGGCGGGGCTCGTGCCTCCCAGGACCCGCAACCGGGGCAGGCGATACGAATCGTCGGCCCGGCTCGCCCAGCCCGGGATCACCGTGGTTGACCCCACGAACCCGGCGGCGCGCACGGCTGCGATCACGGTTGGATCGTAGTGACCGGACGGATAGCAGAACCAGTTCACCGGGGCGGCGTAGCGTGACCGCAACAGTGCCCGGGCGTGGGCGATCTGGTACTGGAGACCGGCGGCGTCGAGCTTGATCAGGTCGGCATGGGTCATGCCCTGGGTATCGAGCTCCCACCCGGCGGCCAAAAGTCCCCTCACCTGGGCGTCGGTGAGGCCGCCCTCCGAGGGCGGCAATCCGAGCAGCTGGATGTTCTCGACCCCGACCCAGTCCAACCGCTTGAGGACGGGGAGGGCGTTTGTGTACTGCGAGGCATATCCATTGTCGAAGCTCAGCACGATCGGCCTGCCAGGGCCGAGCGGGACGCCACGCGTCCAGTTGGCCTCGAGCTGGTCCATCGTCACGGCATGCCAACCGGCTGCCTTGAGTGCCTGCATCTGCGCCGCGAACTCGGGCTCCGGGACATACAGCCCCGGGTAGGGGGCGGTCGGCGGCGGCGGGTTGATCACGTGGTACATGAGGATTGGGACGCTGGCGTGGCCAGGACGGCCGGTGCCGCGAAGCGTCGAGGCGCCGGCCCGGGTGCGCGGACGGCTCGCGCTCCGGGCCGGGGTCGCCCGTCCGCCGGCCCGGTGCGCCGGGGAACCACTGCCTGAAGCGGACAAGGCGACTGCGAGCACGATCGCCGCCGCGGCTGCGAGCGAGAGCGCGGCCACGACCCTTCGCCGCCGCGCCCGGGCTGCCCGTGCCCGCTGCCGGGCGACACGGCGCGCCTCGATATCCCCAAAGCTCATCGGGCTCCGGAAGTTAGCGCTTGCGATAATCGCTGAGCTATGCCTGTCGAGCTCGGAGCGATCCTCGTCCCCATGGTCACGCCGTTCGACGCAGCGGGACGGCTCGCCGAGGAGGCCGCGGCGGGGCTCATCGACCACCTCCTGGGCCATGGGGCGGACGGCGTCGTCGTGTGCGGAACGACTGGCGAGGCGGCGACCCTGAGCGACGAAGAGCAGCTCAGGATGATCGAGCTCGCCGTGCAGGAGTTCGGCGACCGAGCCACGATCGTGGCGGGTGCGGGGTCCAACGACACGCGGCACGCCGTGCTCTTGACCGAGCGTGTCACGGAGCTTGGGGCTGACGCGATCCTCTCGGTGAACCCGTATTACAACCGGCCCAGCCGGCGCGGGATCATCCGGCACTACGAGGAGATCAACCGGGCTACGGACCGGCCGATCGTCCTCTACAACATCCCGCAACGCACGGGATCGGACCTGCCCAACGACTTGCTGGCCGAGCTTGCCCGGTTGGAGAACGTCGTGGCGGTCAAGCAATCCAACCCGGCCAATCTGGCCAAGGTGGACGGACTCCAGATCTACGCCGGCAACGACGACTTGTTCGCCGAGGTCCTCGACATGGACGAGGCGGGTGGAATCCTCGTCGCTGCCCACCTGTTCGGCGATGAGCTCAGGCGGATGATCGACGAGCCGGATCGCCGGCACGAGATCGATGCCGGACTCCAGGATGTCTATCGGGACATGTCGATCGCCCCGCTGGCCTGCTGCACCAAGGCCGCGCTCAATCTGCTCGGGATCCCAGTGGGGCGCGCCGCGGCTTCCCTATGTTGAGCTCGATGAGGACGAGCTCGCGGTGATCCGGGCGATGCTCGAGCGCCACGGGCTGCTACAGACAGCATCCGCGTGAGCCTGCGCGTCCTGCCCCTCGGGGGGCTCGGCGAGATCGGGAAGAACATGACGGTGGTCGAGTCCGAGGGCCGGATCGTGGTCGTGGACACCGGTCTGCGCTTCCCCACCACCGACATGCTGGGGATCGACCTGGTGCTGCCGGACTTCAGCTACCTACGCGACCGAGCGTCGGAGATCGAGGCGATGGTCCTCACCCATGGCCACGAAGACCACGTCGGCGCGCTTCCCTGGATGCTCCGCGAGCTCGGCCAGGACATTCCGGTCTACGGAGGCCCGCTCACGGTCGCCATGGCGCGCTCCAAGCTGGACGAGCACCGTCTGCGCGAGGTGGAGCTCGAGGACCTCAACCCGGGGCGTGTGCTCGAGCTCGGACCGTTCACGCTCGAGCTCGTCCATATGACCCACTCGATCCCTGACTCGTGTGCCGTTGTCCTGGGGAGCGCACTGGGCCGAATCGTCCTCACCGGCGACTACAAGTTCGATCAGACGCCGGTCGATGGCCAGCCAGCCGATGTATCGCGCCTCGCCGAGCTGGGACGTGACGGCGTCCTGCTCCTGTGCGGCGACTCGACCAACGCCGATAGGCCGGGATTCTCGCCCTCGGAACGGGGGGTGGGGCCACACCTCGAGGAGGTCTTCTCGCGGGTGCAGGGACGGATCATCGTCACGAGCTTTGCCTCGAACATCCATCGCGTCCAGCAGGTGATCACGGCCGCCTCGGCCTTGGGCCGAAAGGTTGCGCTGGTTGGCCGCTCGATGCGCAAGAACGTCAACATCGGCCGCTCGCTCGGTCACATCGAATTCCCCGAGGGAGCCCTGATCCAGCCCCAGGAGGTCGAGGATTGGCCTGACGAGAAGGTCGTCGTGATCTCGACCGGCTCCCAGGGAGAGCCGCTATCGGCGCTGCGCCGAATGGCTCACAACGACCACCGGATGATCAAGCTGCACCGCGGCGATACGGTTGTCTTCTCGGCGACACCGATTCCCGGCAACGAACGCGCTGTGGGGGAAACGATCGACCGCCTCTACCACATCGGCTGTGACGTGATCACCCCGCGCGAGGCGCCGATCCACGCCTCGGGTCACGGTCACGTGGAGGAACTGAAGCTGATGCTCAACCTGCTGCGCCCTCGCTATGTGCTGCCGGTGCACGGCGACCACAAGCGGCTCCATCTCCACGCCCAGCTTGCGAGCGCCGTCGGGATCGACCCCGAGCGCGTGTTTCGCGGCGAGAACGGCCTTCCCCTCGAGCTCGACGAGCGAGGCGCTCGGTTCGGCGAACCGGAACAGTCAGGGATGATCTTCGTCGACGGCGTCAACATCGGCGATCCGGCCGACGTGGCGCTGCGCGATCGCCGGATGCTCTCCGACGACGGGATCTTCATAGTCGTGGCCACCGTCTCCGGTCAGACGGGCGAATCGGTGGCAGCCCCCGAGGTGATCTTCCGCGGCGTGCCGTTCATCGAACAGGCCGATCTCTTGATCGAGGACATCCGCGAGGCCGTCGAAAGCTCACTGGCGCGGGCGGTGAGCGACGGGATCAGCGAGATCGACATGCTCCAGCAGGAGCTGCACGATGACCTCGCGGCATTCGTCTACGACCGGCTGCGGCGGCGGCCGATGGTGCTGCCGGTCGTCGTCGAGGTGTAATCGCCGCCGTTCTGGTCTCCGCTCAGGCCGGCATCCTCGATCACGGGCAGCCTGACCAAGAAGCGCGCGCCGCTGCCGTTGCCGGACTCGAGGGTCACTGATCCGCCGTGCGACCGGGCCACGGCACGGACGATTGCGAGGCCCAGCCCCGACCCCCGGCCGCCGTCCCGGGCGCCGCGGACGAACCGCTCGAACACTCGCTCCTCGAGCATGTCCGGGATGCCTGGCCCATCGTCCTCGACGACCAGAATCGCCTCGTCACCCATCCGCGCGGTGGCCGCGCGAATGTGCGTGCCCGGCGGCGTGTGCTCGACCGCGTTCTCGACCAGGTTGAGCGTCATTTGATGGAGCTCGTCGCGCGCCCCCATGACGACGACCGGCTCGGGGTCGATCTCCATCTCATGGTGGTCGGCCACGGGACCGATCTCGGAGGCGACTTCCTTCAGCACGTCGTCCAGGTGGGTGGGGCGGCGCGGCGGGATCCGCCTCGCATCGGCGCGCGCCAGCAGCAGCAGGTCCGCGACCAGTCGTCGCATCCGGTGGGCGGAGCGCAGCGCAGCATGAGCCGTGTCCGCCTGCTCGCCGTCGAGCTCCTCGGACAGCAGCTCGAGGCTGGCCAGGACACTCGTCAGCGGCGTGCGGAGCTCATGCGAGGCGTCGGCCACGAACTCGCGCTGGCGGTCGAGCATCGCCTCGGTCCCGCTCCTTGCCTCATCGAGGCTCTGGAGCATCCCCTCGAGAGTTCGCGCCAGCTCCGCCACCTCGTCATCGGCTTCGGGCAGCGGGACGTGCCGGCTGGGGTCGCGGGTCCGCTCGATCTCGCGCGCAGCGTCGGTCAGGGCGGCGATCGGGCGGATCGCACGCTGGGCGGTGGCCAGCCCAGCCAGCAGCGCGAGCACCGTTCCGCCGAGCACGCCGAGGATCAGGAATGCCCGCACACGGGCCAACGTGTGGTCGAGGTCGGAGAGCGGGCGGGCGTAGAGGAGCCACACGGAGCCCGACGGCTTGACCGAGAGCGGCCTGGTTACGTCGACCAGGAAGCCGCTCTCCTGGTGCATCCCTGGCCGCGTGGGGAGGCCGAACGTGGGGCGGACCGGCGGGGGCTTGGCCCCCTTGATGCGCACTTCCTTCTGGGTGCAGTACACGAAGCCGCTGCCGGCATCGATGATCCGGATCTGGGCGTGCTCGGCGGTGACGAAATCGGTGAGGCTGACTTTGCGGTTGCAGTTGAGCTCACCGTTTGACTGAAGCTTCATCGGTTGCAGCTCGTTGCGCAGCTGTTCGGCCGCCTCGCGTACCTGGTCGCGGAACTGGCCCCGGAGCTGGTTCGTCGTGAACACCCCGACGAGCGCCGCGAAGGCGGCCAGGATCACGAAGGTCAGCGCCGCCGAACCGCCAGCCAAGCGCCAGCGGAGGGGGACCGACCTATACGCGGAGAACGTAGCCCGCGCCGCGGATCGTATGGAGGAGCCGAGGCTCTCCACCGGCTTCAAGCTTCCTTCGCAGGTTGGACACGAACACTTCGATCGTGTTCGTCATGGAGAACGGGTCGTAGCCCCATACCTCGTCGAGCAGCCGCTGTCGGGAGATGACGATCCGCTCGTTGCGCATCAGGTATTCCAGCAACTCGAACTCTCGCTGGGTTAAATCGATGTGCCGGCTCCCGCGTGTGACCTCGTGGGTGTCTGGGTTGAGCTTGAGGTCGCCCACGGAGAGCGCCGCCTGTCCCCGGGGCGGCCGGCGGCGGAGCAGCGCCCGCAGCCGCGCGAGCAGCTCCTGGCGCTCGAACGGCTTGACCAGATAGTCGTCGGCCCCCGAGTCGAGGCCCTCGACCCGGGCCTCGACGGCGTCACGCGCGGTCAGCACGAGGATCGGTACGTCGTCGTCTTCCCGCAGCCGCTTGGCCACCTCGATGCCGTCGAGACGGGGCAGGCCGAGGTCGAGGATCACCAGGTCGGGCAAGAAGGCGTGCGCGTCATCCAGTGCAACGACGCCGTCTGGCGCGATCTTGACCTCGTAGCCCTCCAGCCGCAGCGAGCGCTGCAGCACCTGGGCGATCGCCTCGTCGTCCTCGACGACGAGCACGCGCGGAGAACGTTCGAACTCGGCCACGCCAGCAGATACTAGGGACGGTGGGACTCGTCATCGGCTGACTGCCGGCAGGAGGAGGCTGTCCGCCGTCGAAGCAAATCTGTTGGAGATGGCCAAGCGCAACCGCCGATCGCGGCCGCCACGCCGGGCGCGCCGCTCGATGCTCTCTGCCCGCCCCATGCGCCTGAGCGTGCCGGTGCTCCAACCGCATCAGCTGGATCTGATCGCGCTCGGGCTGATTGCCCTCGGGATCTTCCTCGCGGGCGTGTCTTACATGCACTGGGCGGGGGGGACGCTGGGTCACGCGAGCATGACCGCGCTGCGCTTCCTGTTCGGGGCGCTCGGGTATGCCGTGCCAATCGGTCTCGTGGCGGGCGGTGCTCTGATGCTGGCCCGCGAGCTCCGGCCAGCCGCCCGTCCGGTGCGCACAGGCGTCAGTTGCCTGGTCGCCGCGATCACGCTCGCCCTGGCGACCGGGATGTTCGGAATCGGGCCCGGCGAGCTTCACGGCAGCGCGTTTTGGCATCCCGCCGCATTCGAGCGCACGGGAGGCCTGCTCGGCCAAGCCGAGCTGTGGGTAGCGGGGCATCTCCTGTCGGACGCCGGCGCCGAGATCCTTGCTCTGTTCCTGTTCGTGGCGGGCGTGATCCTCGTCACGGGCGCCGGGGTGGCTGGACTCGTGCGCGCCACGGGCAGCGGCGTCGTCGAGACGAGCCGTGCGATCCGCCGCACGACGGATGAGCTGATCGCGACGGCCGGACGGCGTCCCGCCACCGAGGCGGCCCGCGCGGACGCGTTCGCTCACGAAGCGCCGCTGCTTCCCCCTGAGCCCGACACATCGGAGCTCGTGGTACGTGCCACGCACGTCGAGGCGCCGCCGATCGACCCGGGCGACGAGCGGGCCGACGACGGGGCCGGGCATGGGGCCCGGCATGGGGCCGGGACACCATCCAGGTTCGAGCCGGCCGAGCCGGATGTGCGAAACCACCCGGTGGAGGAATCCGAGGGTGTCGAGCCTCAGGCCGAGCTCGCCCTGACCCCGCAGGGTCGATACCGGGCGAGCGTAACCGACGATCCGGCTTTCCAATGGCGCGTGCCGCCGGCCCGCTTCCTCGTCCGCTCGACCGGCGACGCGGCCCAGCCCGACACGGCGGGCCAGGAGGAAGTCGCCCGGACACTGCTCGAGACCCTGGGGCACTTCGGGATCGAGGCGAAGGTGGTGGGGCGCGTCACCGGGCCCCACATCACGCGCTACGAACTTCGCCTGGCGCCCGGGACAAAGGTCGCGAAGGTCGCCCAGCTCAAGGACGACCTCGCCTACGCGCTGGCGGCCACCGACATCCGGATCCTCGCCCCGATTCCAGGCAAGCAGGCGGTCGGCGTCGAGGTCCCGAACGCGCGCCGGCGGATCGTCCACCTGGGCGACGTCTTCCAAGCCCCCCCGAGCGACTGGTCGCCGCTCAGCGTCTGGCTCGGCAAGGACATCTCAGGACGGGCGATCGGCGCTGACCTCGCGCGGATGCCGCATCTGTTGATCGCCGGCACGACAGGATCGGGCAAGTCGGCGTGCGTCAACGCGATCCTCGCCTCGATCCTGCTCCGGGCGACGCCGCACGAGGTCCGCCTGGTCCTCGTCGATCCCAAGCAGGTGGAGCTCAATCACTACGAATCGATCCCGCATCTCCTCACGCCGGTCATCACGAGCCCGCGGATGGCGGCCAACGCGTTGCAGAACCTCGTCCGCGAGATGGACCAGCGCTACGGGATCATGTCGATCGCCCGGACGCGCTCGCTCCCCGAGCTCAACCGAGTACGCGAGCGAAATGGAGAGCCGTTACTCCCGTACGTGCTGTGCGTGATCGATGAGCTGGCCGATCTGATGATGGTGGCGCCCGCCGACGTGGAGGACTCGATCATCCGCCTGGCCCAGAAAGCACGGGCCGTGGGCATCCACCTCGTGCTCGCCACGCAATCGCCCCGCGTGGACGTGATCACGGGGATGATCAAGGCGAACGTTCCGTCCCGGATCGCCTTCTCGGTCTCGAGCCAGACCGACTCCCGCGTGATCCTCGATCAGAATGGCGCCGAGTCGCTGCTCGGCCAGGGCGACATGCTCTTCTCGCCGCTCGGCTCGAGCAAGGTGCAGCGGATCCAGGGCGCCTACATCGACGAGCTCCAGATCGCGGAGCTGACGGAGGCGTGGCGCCGTCAGGGCGAACCGCAGTTCCGCGAGGAGCTGCTCGAGGAGGTGGCCTCCGCGGACGAGGGCGCCTCGGAGGGCGAGGGCGATTTCGACCCCGACGAGGATCCGCTGCTCGAAGATGCAATCGCGCTCGTCGCGCAGATGGGCACGGCGTCGACCTCGATGCTCCAGCGCCGGCTGAGGCTCGGCTACACGCGCGCCGGCCGGCTTATCGACATGCTCGAGCGCCGCGGGGTCATATCCGGCTACGAGGGCTCAAAGCCGCGCCAAGTGCTGATCACCGAAGCCGATCTCCCGCGCATCCTGGCCCACCTGGCCGAAACGGGACCCGCTCCGGCGGCCGCCGGCGGCGAGCGCGAGTCGGTCTAGCCACCCGTTCCGCCCCGCATTTCCAGCGCGGGAGCGCCGCTAGCCTTCCCGCACATGCCCGAGATCGGCGCGACCTTGCGGGAAGCACGCATGCGCGCGCGCATCGACGTGTCCGAAGTCGAGGCCCGGACCAAGATCCGCGCGAAGTACCTGCGGGCGATAGAGAACGAGGAGTGGGATCTGCTCCCGGGCCAGGTCTACGCCAAGAGCTTCCTCAGGACCTACGGCGACTTCCTGGGGCTGGATTCGCGGAGCCTGCTCGACGAGTTCAAGCGCCGGTACGAGGGACCGTCCGACCATGAGAACCTGCCGGTCACGCCGCTGGGGCGTGAGCGGGAACGCCAGCGCCGCCGCCCCCCTCTGCCGTCTTGGGCGCCCGTAGGGATCGTTGTCGTCGTGATCTTGGGGTTGCTGTTCGTGGTGGGCGCCCTCACTCAGCAAGGGAGTAGCTCTGGACCCTCCCATCGGCCGAAACGAGCTAGGCATGCGTCGCAAGCGCTCACGAGGACCACGACGACGACGACCGCCGCTGCTCCGGCCAGCGTGACCCTCCAGCTGACGCCGACCGGAACCGTTTACGTGTGCCTGGTGGACGGCGCGGGCCGCAAGCTGATCAACGAGCGGACGTTCAGCGTCGGGCAGACGATCCCAAGCAAGACCGCCCACAAGCTGCTCCTCACGCTGGGCAACGCCTCGGTCACGATGAAGGCCAACGGCAAGCCCTACTCGGTAACGCCCTCGCCCATTGCGATCCGGCTCGAGGTGAGCCCGTCCGGAGTCACGCACATTCCATTCACGGTGAAGCCGACGTGTCCGTGAGCTCCGCTCCCCGCGCCGGGATCCTCGTCACCGGCACCGAGGTCCTGACCGGCATCATCTCCGACCGCAACGGGCCCTGGCTGTCTGAGCGACTGCGCGAGCTCGGCGTCGACGCCGCGATGATCCAGATCGTGGGCGACCGCCCCGACGACCTGCTCGCGTCGTTGCGCTTCATGGCCGATTCCGGCATGTCTGTGATCGTCACTAGCGGAGGTCTCGGACCAACCGCCGACGATCTCACGACCGAGGTCGTAGGCGGCTTCAGCGGCCGGCAGCTGGTGCTCGATCCCGGTCTGGAAGCACGGATCGAGGAGATCTTGCACGGCCTGATGGAGCGGTGGCCGAACCTCGACCGGGAGGCGATCCGGATCTCCAATCGCAAGCAGGCGATGATCCCGGAGGGCGCGACCGTGATCGATCCGGTGGGGACTGCGCCCGGACTCGTGGTGCCACCCGGATCGGACGGCGGGCCGACGGTCGTCGTGCTACCGGGGCCGCCACGCGAGCTCCAGCCGATGTGGCGGACGGCCACGGGCACGGACGCCTTCCGGGCGGCGATCGCAGGTGCCACCCGATACCAGCGGGGGATCGTCCGACTGTTCGGGATCCCGGAGTCCGAGATCGCGAGCACCCTGCGCGCCGCCGAGGCCGACGGCCTGGCCCTCGACCAGCTCGAGATCACGACCTGTCTTCGCCGGGGCGAGATCGAAGTGGCGACACGCTATGAGCCCTCCGGCGAAGCGGCCTACGACGCGCTCGTGGAATTCCTGCGGGCGCGTCATTTCGACGCGCTTTTCTCCGAGGACGGCTCGACGGTGGACGAGCAGGTGGCGAGCCTCCTCTCGGGGCAGACGGTGGCGGTTGCCGAATCCTGCACAGGTGGATTGATGGCGGCGCGGCTGACCGAGCGGGCCGGATCCTCGGAGATCTTCGCCGGCGGGGTGGTGGCTTATTCCAACCAGGTGAAGGTCGCCTTGGCCGGTGTTCCGCAAGAGCTGATCGATCGCCACGGGGCTGTCTCGGTCGAGGTCGCCGAGGCGCTGGCCGACGGGGCAGCCGAGCGGTTCGGCGCGGACTACGGGATCGGGATCACCGGCATCGCGGGACCGGGAGGCGGCAGCGAGGAGAAGCCGGTGGGGCTCGTCTGGTTCTCGATGGTGGGCCAGAAAGCGACGGGCGACGGCGGGTTTCCCCGGCCCCGCATCACCCGCAAGGTCCAGCTTCCTGGCGGACGGGCTGACATCCGTGACAGGGCCACGACCGTCGCGATGCACCTGCTGCGGCGCCTGCTCCTGAAGGTCGCAGCGTCGCCGGGTGCTAGCGGGGTCTCGGCCGCCGCCGAGCGAGGTGCGGGACCCTCCCGCACGTGAGCCACGGGCGGGGGCCTTCGCCCCAGGAGGGACGCGCGACCGACGAGCGAGGGCCTGCGCCCCAGGAGGGACGGGGACGCGCGACCGACGAGCGAGCCCGCCTGTTCGTGGCGCTCGAGCTTCCGGGCGCGGTGCACGACGCCCTGGGCAGCTGGCGCGATAACGCCCTGGAGGCGAGCCACGACCTCAGGCTGATCGAGCGCGCGTACCTCCACGTCACCCTGTGTTTCCTAGGCTGGCAGGCGATCGGAGCGGCGGACGCGATCGGCACCGCTTGCCACGGGGTTCGCGAAGCCGGCCCGCTGGAGCTCGAGCTCGGCCAGGCCACGTGGCTGCCCGCGCGTAGGCCGCGCGTCCTGGCCGTCGAGCTTGTCGATCTCGATGGGCGTCTCGGTGCGCTTCAAGCCGCACTCTCGGGGGCGCTCGAGCAGGGAGGTTGGTACCGCCGCGAGAAGCGACCCTTCCTGCCCCACGTGACCGTGGCGCGAGTGCGCAGAGGTGGGCGGGTCGAGCCCTGGCAGCTGAAGGCGCCGCCGGGCCTCGCGTTCGCGGCGGAGCAGCTCACGCTCTACCGCTCCCACCTCGCGCCTGCCGGGGCCAGCTACGAACCGCTGGCGCGGATCGGGCTCGCCGGTTCGCGAGGCTGAGTTGACACTGGTTGGGTTCTAACGGGCCTGGTACCGGGGCTGGCACCGGCCTGGTATCGGGCACCCCCCGCCAAACTTGGCGCACCTCCGTTGCACATTTGTGACGCATGCGTCTTGTTCCGTTGCAGGGACCCGATCTAGCGTGCCGGTTCCGTCCGACCACTCGCCTACCGTGGCGGGTTCAAAGCGCGTGAAGACAAGGAGCCTGAAGAGAACATGAGCGAGCAGCAGAAGGCCGGCACGAGCCCCGGCGAGGCCGGCGACGCGAAGCTCGACGCCAAGCGCCAGGCCGCACTCCGGGGTGCTCTGTCACAGATCGAGAAGCAGTTCGGAAAGGGAACCGTGATGCGGATGGGCGACCCCGGGGCACGCGTGGCCGTGGACGCAATCCCCACGGGTGCGTTGCCGCTCGACATCGCGCTTGGAATCGGGGGGGTGCCAAGAGGCCGGGTGATCGAGATCTTCGGGCCCGAATCCTCCGGTAAGACGACGCTCGTCTACCACATCATCGCCGAGGCCCAGAAGCTGGGAGGCGTGTGTGCCTTCGTCGATGCCGAGCACGCCATGGACCCCCTCTATGCCCAGCAGATCGGCGTTGACATCGACGAGCTGCTCGTGTCCCAGCCCGACTACGGCGAGCAGGCGCTCGAGATCGTCGACATGCTGGTTCGCTCCGGCGCAGTCGACGTGATCGCGGTCGATTCCGTGGCTGCTCTGACCCCGCGCGCCGAGCTCGAGGGGCAGATGGGCGACCAGACCGTCGGCGTCCAGGCGCGCATGATGTCCCAGGCCATGCGCAAGCTGACCGGGATCCTCAGCCGGACCCAGACGCTGTGCGTGTTCACCAACCAGATCCGCGAGAAGGTGGGCGTGATGTTCGGTCCCACCGAAACTCAACCCGGAGGTAGAGCGCTGAAGTTCTACTCCTCGGTGCGCCTCGACATCCGGCGGATCGAGACGCTCAAGGACGGCACCGAGGCGGTCGGCAATCGCGTTCGCGTCAAGGTGGTCAAGAACAAGGTGGCCGCGCCGTTCAAGCAGGCCGAGTTCGACATCGAGTTCGGCAAGGGAATCTCGAGCTCCGGCTGCCTGATCGACTACGGCATCGAGCAGAGCATCATCACCAAGTCTGGCTCGTTCTTCTCCTACGGCGAGGAACGGCTCGGTCAGGGACGCGGCAACGCAAAGGCCTTCCTCGACGAACACCCTGAGACCGCCAAGACGATCGAAGAGAAGATCTACGCCACGCTGGGGATCGGCCGGGATCTGGTCAAGCCGATCGAAGGCCGCGGCGAAGCTAACGGCAACGGCTCGGCCCAGGCGACCGACGAGCTGGTGGCGGAGCCAGTCGGCGTCGTGGAGGAGCGCGCGGCTTAGCGAGCTGACGGACGCGTCCCGATGCAGCCTTCGGCGTTCACTGCTGAGCAGCTCCAGCGTGCGCTGGAACTTGCCTTTCGGTATCTGAATCGCCGCGCACGCACCAGCGTCGAGATGCGCGAGCATCTGCTGGCGCGCGGGCTCGATCCTGCCATCGTGGATGCGGCGCTGGATGACCTCACGGGAAGCGGCTACCTCGACGACGCGAGGTTTGCCGAGCTGTTCGTAGAGGACAAGCGCGCGCTCGAGGGATGGGGAGCAGACCGGATCAGCCGGGAGCTGGTGGCGAAAGGCGTCGAGCGGGAGCTCATCGAGGCGGCCCTCGCCGAGTGCTCGGAAGAGGGCGAGCTCGAGCGTGCCCTCGGGCTTCTGCGACGCCGCCTCCCCGCGCCGCCGGCCGACGGGCGAAGCAGGGAGCGGGCGCTCGGCGTGCTGCTTCGCAAGGGCTACGACTACGAGCTCGCCTGTGAGGCGCTGTCGGCTTACATCCGGTCTTGAAGCCGCTGTTGCGCTCACCGGCGCAAGGGGGCGGTGAGATCCGGAGGACACGATTTGCGCAGCCGAGGGGTCGGTACTACGATCCAGGCAGCGAACGAATGGCCTTCGGGCCGCATAAAACACCAGCAAACTCACAGATATTGGAATCCGGAAGTTGGCGCAGCTGATCATCACGAGTGGGCTAAGCCACCCGCTCATTTCACCTACCAACACGACATAGCCGCCGCCTGAAAGGCAACGCACAGGCCGGGCGGCGCACCGACCCGTGGTGTATCGCCATTGCCGGATTCGTGCGTAGCTCCGGATGGCCACTCGGTCGCTCCAATAAACCGAAGAGAAGGAGGCCCCGGTCCCGACTGGGGTCATCGGAGAGGATCGACCATGGAAATCATCGTCGGCGCAGCGCTGATAGCGGTGGGGATCGTGGTCGCGGCGATCGTGTACGCCCGGACGCATCGAAGGACGGCGCTGAGCATCGAGGCCGGTGTGAGGCAGGGCAAGGGGCACTCATCGGCTGAGACGGCGATCGAGCAGACCGCCGTGCTCGAGCGAAGCGCAGCGCTTGCGAGGCGCGAAGATGCCCTCGCCCGGCGTGAGCAGGAGCTCGTCGATGAGCGGCAGGCTCTGTCTGACGTCAGGCACGAGCTCGAACGTGCTCTCGAGCAGGCGTCGGGGATGTCGGCCGCCCGGGCCAAGGAGCTGTTGCTCCAGCGGGTCGAGGACCAGGCGAGGCACGACGCCGCCCGCATGATTCGGCAGATCGAGGAGGAGACCAAGCGCGACGCCGAGCGTCGCGTGCGCAACATCCTCTCGGTCTGCATGCAGCGGCTCGCCGCGGGTCACGCCGCCGAAACAACCGTCTCGGTGGTCCAGCTCACAAGCGACGAGATGAAAGGAAGGATCATCGGCCGGGAAGGACGCAACATCCGAGCGCTCGAAAACCTCACCGGAGTCGACTTCATCATCGATGACACGCCGGGCGCTGTCGTGCTGTCCGGCTTTGACGGAGTACGCCGTGAGATCGCGCGGATGACGCTCGAGAGGTTGCTCCAGGACGGGCGTATCCATCCCGCACGGATTGAGGAGACCTACTACCAAGCCAAATCAGCGCTCGACGGCCACATCGAGGAGCTCGGTGAACAGAGCATCCTCGAGGCCGGAGTCCAAGGGCTGCATCCCGAACTGATCAAGCTCCTCGGCCGGCTGCGTTTCCGGACCAGCTATGGACAGAACGTGCTGGCCCACTCGGTCGAGGTTTCCAGGCTGGCCGGGATGATGGCTGACGAACTCGGAGCCAGCGCGCGTACCGCGCGGCGGGCGGCGCTCCTCCACGACATCGGTAAGGCCGTCACGCACGAGATCGAGGGACCCCACGCGCTGGTCGGCGGCGACCTGGCTCGCAAGTATGGTGAGCCGGAGGCCGTGGCACACGCTATGGAGGCCCACCACAACGAGGTCGAGCCCCAGACGATCGAGGCCGTGATCGTGCAGGCGGCCGACGCGCTCTCCGGCGCCCGCCCGGGTGCTCGCGGGGAGTCGCTCGAGCAGTACGTCAAGCGCCTGCGTGACCTCGAGGAGATCGCGCTTCGCCATGGCGGGGTCGACAAGGTCTATGCCATGCAGGCAGGGCGCGAGATCCGCGTCATGGTGGCTCCCGGCCAGATCGACGACGACGCCGCGACGCTCCTCTCCCACGATATCGCGCGCGAGATCGAGAAGGAGCTCGAGTACCCGGGCCAGATCAAGGTCACGGTGATCAGGGAGTCGCGGTCGACCGAATACGCACGCTGAAATTCGGGCCTCGCCGGGTGAACGGGCGTCCGCCGCGCTCGCTGCGGGTATAAATGGGCCACGGGTCATAGACGGGAGGCGGCGGCGTTCGCCCGTGGTCGCCAGGAAGGGGAAGACATGGGAAGGACTGGCTGGTTGGCTTTCAGCGGCGCCAAGCGTCTGCCGGTGCTGACAATCGCGACGATGGCGACCGTCTTGGCTATGGCGGCGAGCGCCTCGGCGATGAACGCGCACGGCCAGCTGCTTCGCCTGACGCACGCCCAGATCAACTCGAATACGAGCGGGAACTGGTTCGGCTACAACCAGGGCGCGCTCGAGCAGGGCGGGAAGCTGTTCAACTCGATCAGCGGCGACTGGACGGTTCCCAGCGTCACGTACAACAGCAAGGCCGGCGGCTCGACCCAGTACTCGTCTGACTGGATCGGAATTGGTGGCGGCTGCGTCGACTCCGGCTGCGCGGTTGGCGACGCCACGCTCATCCAGACCGGAACCGAGCAGGACGTCACCTCGAGTGGCTCAACGTCCTACTCCGCCTGGTGGGAGGTGATCCCACTCACCTCGCAGCCGTTCAGCATGACCGTCGCGCCAGGCGACCACATGCATGCTTCGATCGCGGAGCTCGTCTCGGATTCGAACGTGTGGAACATCACGCTCAGCGACCTGACGCGCAACGAGACGCAGACGATGACCGTGCCCTACACGTCGTCGCGCGATACGGCAGAGTGGATCGAGGAGACTCCTTTGATCATCTCGACCAACGCTGGCCTCGCGTCGCTTCCCAACGCCAGCTCGCCGGCCTTCGATCTGGCGACCGTCAACGGCCAGCCGGCGAACCTCAAGCCATCGGAGGAGATCTCCTTGTCTCCCGATGGCTCGACGATCATCGGCACGCCCTCGTCACCCGATCCGGACGCCGACGGGTTCAACGCCTGCACGTGGACCACCACGTGCGCCACGCCAGGCAGCAGCTGATCGAAGCATGAGGGCAGCCGCGGGTCTCCGCGGCTGCCCTCAGCGCTCGTAGGGCGGCGGGTTAGGTCCCCCTGGCGGGTCTCCTTGCTCTACGGATGCGATCGTCAGGCAGTACTACCGCCGCCGGGCCGTCAGCCAGATATCGACTGCGTGGTGGTCACCTGGATGTCGCTCGGCGCTTCGGTGAGTCCCGCACCGCCACATGCTTCGGTGATAGCGACCGGATCAGCGTTCGGGCTGATGTTGGCCTCTCCGGCTGCTGAGCCACCCTTCGCGCCCTTGAGCGTAAAGGCCGCGACCGGGGCGACACGGGTTTCGGAGATCGTGAATCCGATCGTGCCGTATTGGAAGGTGACCTTCCCGCTGCCGGAGTCAGTCTCGGCACTGCAGGAAGCATCCGGCGTGTACTCCGTGGTTTGCCAGCTAACGGGGGCGTTGTTCAGCTGACGGACTCGGCCGTTGCGACCCGTGAACGTGCCTGAACATGTGCCGGTAGCCTGCACGAGCTGGGTAGCCGCCTGCGGCGTATTCGTCATCGGCGGATCCCAGGTCGCTGTGCCTGAGACCTTGCAGCTCCCACTGAAGGTATTTGCGCGGTCCTTGGCAGCGGCTCGGTCGGCGCTTGCCTGTCCCGCGCCGATCAGGACGACGCCGAGCGCGAACGCCGCGGCCCGCAGCGTGGTTGCGCGTCTCACTTGACTCCCTCCCTTTGCAATGTGGATCCGATGCTCGCCGGCCGCACCATCTCACCGCAATGAGCGACAGAGGAGCATCCTCATGGTGCCTTCACGATCATATCTAAAACCGGCCAGCCGGTATATTTCTTGAAATGGCTCCACTCTCGCGCACCCCGCAGCACGAGCGCCGGGCGCGCACTCGTGCGGCGCTGCTGCGCGCGGCCGGACGCGTGTTCGCCGAGCACGGTTTCCACGGAGCCACCCTGGAGGCCGTGGCCGCCGGAGCCGGCGTGTCCAAGGGGGCGCTGTTCCATTACTTCCCCTCCAAGGAGCAGCTGTTCCTCGCCCTGCTAGAGGATCGTCTCGGGGCAGGGGTCAGTGATGTTGAGGCGGTCATCGCCGAGCGCGGCAGCGACGGCGGGCAGCTCGGTGTCGCGACCGAGACCTTCCTGCGACGGATCAACAGCGATCCACGCTGGCTGCCACTACTGCTCGAGTTCCTCGCCTACGGCAGCCGCGATCCCGCGGCGAAGGCCGGGATCACCGAGCATTTCTTGCGCCCCGCACGTGAGGCGGTCGCCACCAACGCCCGCAGGCTCGGGATTCCAGAAGGCGATGGTGCGCTGCTGTCGCCCGACGAGCTCGGCCTCGCGATCGCAGCGCTGGTCAACGGCCTGGCGATCGAGCGGGCGTTTGACCCCGGAGTAGTACCCAATGACCTTCTAGCCCGCCTCTTCATCGTCTGGCGAGCCGGCCTGTCCGCGACCGCGAACACCGCCACCGATTCAAAGCGAACGAGCAAGCCCACGACCCCGACGCCACGCTAGTCCGCGTCAAAACGTTGCAGCGCTTGCGAGCAAACAACAGCGCACGTGGGCGAGCGAGCGTCCCGGAGCAGCTCTGACCACGCCGACGCCGGCTACAGGTCGAGCCGCTGCCCGAAAGCGATGTCGTGTCCGTCGGGATCTTGGACACCGAACTCGCGAAAGCCATGTGGCGCGTCATAGATCGTGTAATCGATGCCGGCTCCTCGCTCTTGAACCTCGGCATAGATTGCCTCCGCATCGTCGACGCGGATGTACGCATCCCACATCTTGTCGACGATCTGCCAGTGAGGCACCAGGCGCTCGGGCTGATCTGAGAGGGCGATCAGGATGACCGCCGCATCACGCGCTGCGGTAGCGAAGTTGGGGGGATCGCCGAACAAGTGGCACTCAAACCCCAACCGGTCGCTGAAATAGTCGACCGAGCGCTGAAGATCCGCCACCAGAAGAACGGGCGAGATACCGGTCAGCGTCGCCATCGGCCGATACTAGTTCAGCTGCCCGACTCCCAAAATTACGGGCAGGGCCGGCGACCGACGCTCGCCAGACGTCCCGGTCGGCTGTCGACCCGGCAACCGCTAGCTTTCGCGAGGGGACGTCCCCGCCGATGATTTCTCGTTCATTCGGTGGTCTTGGTTGACATGACACCAACCACATGCCACATGTCCATCTCTCTCGACGGCTTCGTCGCCGGCCCCGATCAGAGCCGCGACAATCCGCTCGGCGTCGGTGGCCTGGAGCTCCACCACTGGCACCTGGACGAGCCCTTGCATGAAGCCGACGCCCGCGTGCGCGATGAGCTCATGACGCCCTGCGGGGCGTACGTGATGGGCCGCAACATGTTTGGCCCGGTTCGGGGCCCGTGGGACGTGAACTGGCGCGGGTGGTGGGGCGACGAGCCGCCCTATCACGCTCCTGTGTTCGTCCTCACCCACTATCCGCACGATCCGATCACGATGAAGGGCGGGACGACGTTCCACTTCATCACCGAAGGCTTCGATGTCGCCTTCGAGCGCGCGAAGGCGGCAGCCGGCGACCTCGGCGTCGACATCGCCGGTGGCGCCTCGACTGTGCGGCAGGCGTTCGAGGCGGGCGTGATCGACGAGCTTATGCTCGACATCGTTCCCGTTCTGCTCGGCGCCGGCGAGCGCCTGTTCGACGGAGTGCAAGACCCCGGCCTACAACCGATCGAGGTGATCCACTCGCCGCTTGCGACGCACGTTCGCTACCGCATCGGCCACTGACGCTTGCCTCACGGCAGAAGCAGATCTGATAGGTCACAGATCCAAGGGCCCTGCTCCTCGCCGCCACCCCGACGCTCGGGCATGCTGGGATCGCGTGGCAGCCGTCCCTGTGCCACCCGTTTTCCGAGCCGGTCGGGTGGCGGCTACGGTCTGCAGCGTTGCTGATCTACTCGATGGGCGTTTCGGTGGACGGGTTCATCGCTGACCGCGAGGGCGCGTTCGGATGGACTGTCCCTGACGAGGAGCTGTTCGGCTTCCACCTGGCGCGGGTGCGCGAGCTTGGCTGCCATCTGTGCGGCCGCAAGCTCTACGAGACGATGCTGGTGTGGGAGACCGATCCGTCGCTGCGCGGCACCGAGCTGCATGCCGCGTTCGCCGATGTCTGGTGCGCGCTTCCGAAGGTCGTCTTCAGCCGTACGCTCGACCGCGTCCAGGGCAATGCTCGGCTCGCCGAGGGGTCGGTGGAGGAGGAGGTCGCCGCCGCACTCGCCGCGACTGACAAGGATGTCGAGATCGGTGGCGCCGGCCTCGCTGCGAGGGCGATCGAGCTCGGGCTGGTCGATGAGCTGCGGATATTCCGCCATCCGATCATCGTCGGTGGCGGCACGCCGTTCCTCCCGCCGGTTACCGCGGACGTCCAGCTGGAGCTGATCGAGACGAGGACGTTCGGCTCGCGGGTGATCTACGAGCGCTACAGGCGCATCCGTGGGGACCTGGACTGATACTTCTGACGGTGCGGTCACGCGATCCGCAGCGTGTGCCGCAAGCGGTTCATCGACCAGTCACCTGCTTCCGCTGCACACGATCCTTGACTCGGCGGCCCCTGCCTCGCGCGGGATCCGCGACCAAAGCCTGCCGACCGCCGCAGGCCCCGACTTTGAGCGAGTAGCCGTCAGTCGAGCCGCAGATCGAGTGGTAGCCCGAATCGCGGCAGCAGCTCGGGGGTCCCGAACCGGGTCAGGCGGGCGATTCGGGCGCCCTCCAGCACGAGCGCGAACACGCCAAGCCCGTGTGCAATGCCACTGCCCGCCTCTTGCTCCATGTAGTGGCCGAACGCGGGCGCGGCGTTGGCGCGCGTCGGCACGAGGCGGACGCGGGCGCCAGGCGGACGGAAGGCCTGTCCATGTGCCAGGAACTCCGCGATCGCAGCATGGCCTTGGTACTCGAGCGGCTCGGGCGGCATCGTCACCCAAGCGTCCTCGGAGAGCAGCGAGACGACCCGGTCCATGTCACCCAGCTCGAAGGCGTCGGCGAACTGCTCGGCAAGTCTGCGCTCCTCGCGAGAGTCTGGGACCGGGGCGCGTTCGCGAGCGGTCGGCATCCGCGCCGCGAGCGCTGAGCGCGCCCGCTGAAGGGCGCTATTGACCGTCGCCTCAGTCGTGTCCAGCATGTCCGCGACCTCTGATGATCTGAAGCCGAGTACGTCGCGCAGGACTAGCACCGTGCGCTGGGTGACCGGCAGGCGCTGGAGCGCGGTGATGAACGCGAGCCCGACCGCCTCTTTGAGCTCGTAGCGCGACTCTGGCTCGGGCTCGCTGTCGGGCAGCCAGATCGTCGGGGTACGGCTCAAGCCACGTCACCTCGTCCATCCGGGTCGGCGGCGGCGGGACGAACGGCAGGCCTCCAGATGGGCGGCGGCGACGGTCGCGGATCATGTTCAGGCAGCGGTTGGTGGCGATGCGGTACAGCCAGGTGCGCAAAGACGACTTCTCCTGAAAGCCTTCGATCCCGCGCCAGGCGGACACCAGCGTCTCCTGGACGGCGTCCTCGGCGTCCTGGAGCGAGCCGAGCATCCGATAGCAGTGCAGCTGAAGCTCGCGCCGGTAGGGCTCGACGAGCTCGCTGAAGGCCTGTTCGTCATGCATATCGATAGGAACCCGGCCGCGGTCGAAATTCATCGCTCAATTTCCGCGCCGACCGGTGTCTGGACGGACATGACTACCACCACTCACCCATCTCCCCGCTGGACGATCGGCCTAACGTCGATCGCGTTCTTCATGGTGACGCTCGATGCGCTGGTCGTCGCGACCGCGCTGCCGGCGATCGGCCATGACCTGAAAGTCGGCGTCCAGACGCTCGACTGGACCATCAACGCCTACGCGCTCACGTACGCGTCCGGGATCGTGACCGCCGCTGCGCTCGGCGACCGGCTCGGTCGCCGCCGCGTCTTCTGCGCCGGCTTGGCTCTGTTTACCGCGGCGTCGGCGGCGTGCGCGCTGGCCCCGACCGCCGGACTCCTGCTCGCCGCGCGGGCCGTACAGGGCCTCGGCGCCGCGGCGGTGATGCCGCTTTCGCTGACGATCCTCACCACCGCCTTCGCGCCCGAGCGCCGCGGCGCAATCGTCGGCATCTGGGGCGGCGTCGCCGGGCTGGGAGTCGCCTCTGGACCTGTGATCGGCGGCGCTATCACGCAGGGCATCGACTGGCACTGGATCTTCTGGGTCAACGTGCCGATCGGTGTGGCCGCGGCGCTCCTCTCTCGCGACGCGCCTGGCGGAGTCGCGCGGGCCTCGCGTCCGCCTGGACCTGCCTGGGCTGGTGCTCTTGAGCGGCGGCGCGATCGCGCTCGTGTGGGCGCTCGTGCGCTCGGGAGCCGCAGGCTGGGGGAGCGCCGAGGTGCTGGCCGCGCTGACCGCCGGCGGCGCGCTGCTGGCCGGGTTCGTTCGCTGGGAGCGCCGGGCCGAGACGCCGATCCTGCCGCCGGCGCTGTTTAGGAGCCGCACGTTCTCCGCGGCCAACGCCACTGCGTTCCTGATGACCGCCGCGATCATGGGCGCCGCCTTCCTGGTCACCCAGTACTTCCAGATCGCGCTCGGCGACTCGCCGCTTCAGACCGGGCTGCGGCTGCTGCCATGGACCGCGACACCGCTGCTCGTATCGCCCGCGGCGGGAGCGCTGTCTGACCGCATCGGCACGCGCCCACTGATGGCAGCCGGACTGGCGCTCCAGGCGGCGGGGCTCGGCTGGTTCGCCCTTCAGGCGACCGGCCAGCCTAGCTATGGGACGCTCGTTCTGCCGCTGATCGTGGCCGGAGTCGGGATCTCGATGGCGCTCCCGACCGTCTCCGCCGCGGCACTGAGCGCCGTCCGGCCAGCGGACATCGGCAAGGCCTCGGGCGCCAACACGACGCTCCAGCGCTTCGGCGGCGCATTCGGCGTGGCCATCGTGACCGCGGTGTTCACCGCCAACGGCCGCCTCGGCCTGCCAGCCGCGTTCCAGGCCGGCTTCCGCCCGGCGCTGGCGGTCGCGGCCGGGCTGTCGCTCGCCGGGGCGGCCACCGCGCTCCTCGTCTCGCGACGCCGGATGCCACTGATAGCGACGCAGCCGGCAACCGCCTGAGCATCAGCAAGGAAGGGCCGCCAGGGCCGCCCGCAGCCGGCGGGCGGCCCTTTCGCCGGCGGCCTCGAGCAGCTCTCCGGCCGCAGGACGGTCCGGAAGTCTGTCTCCGGTCGCCTTCGAGAACGTTGAGCTGCTCCCCGCCGGCAGATCCCTGTGGTTGGGCTTTGGTCTATGGGCTTGATTGAAACGCTCGTTTCATGTAACGTGCGTTTCATGGTTCGGGTCGTTGATGGCGACTGTGGTGCTGCGGGTCAAAGCGGAAGGCTGGACTGCTGACGTGGGCTGTTGACGTGGGTCGTCAATCGGATCCGGTACGACGTGGGGAGCTGCTCGACCAGGTCGCGCGGTACATCCTGGATGTCGGTCTGGCCGAGTTGTCGTTGCGACCCCTGGCGGCGCAGCTTGGAACCAGTCCGCGGATGATCCTGTACTACTTCGGCTCAAAAGAATCCCTGCTGTCGGCCGCGCTTAGCCGAATTCGTCTCTGGCAACAGCAGGAGGCCGCTACGTGGTTCGCCGAGGATGCGGGAGTCGAGCCGGCTCAAGTACTCGAGCGTGCCTGGGACTGGTTTAGCTCGAAGGCAGCGGAGCCTTTCATGCGCCTGTTCTTTGAGGTCTATGGGCTGGCGCTGCAGGAACCGTCGCGCTACCGCGCGTTTCTGGATGACGTGGTAGTCGACTGGTTGCCGTTCGCCGAGAGCGTCGTCAAGGCCGCCGGCGTGGGGGGGGACGAAGTGCAGCAGCGAGCAACGCTGTTGATTGCCACCCATCGCGGTCTGCTGCTCGATCTTCTAGCTACCGGCGACCGCCGCCGGGTCGATGCCAGCCACGCACAGCTGATCTCAGACCTCACGCCGGAAAGGGCCCGCGCATGACCGTAGTGGCCGTGACCGGCGCGGGCAGCGGAATCGGCCGCGCGTGTGCCCGCCTGCTCGCCTCACGCGGCTGCCAGGTACTAGCCGTGGGCCGGCGACAGGATGCGCTTGAGGAAACGATCTCGCAGCTTGGCGAACACGGCTCTGGCGAGGCCGTGAGCGCGGACGTAGCGACCGACGAAGGGGTCGAGACCATTCGTGCGGCGACGGAGGGGCGTGCGATCGACGGGATCGTTCATGCCGCGGGCCGCGAATCGCTGCGCACGCTGCCCGACTCAGACCGCGCCGAGATCGAAGTCGTATTTGCCACCAACGTTTTTGGTCCACTGCTTCTCACCCGGGCACTCCAACCGCAGTTCAGCCAGGACGCCTCCGTCGTCTTTGTCTGCTCGATAGCGGCGGTGCGCGGACGCGATCGTCACGCCGTCTACGGCGCTTCAAAAGCAGCCCTTCTCGGGCTCACACGGAATCTCGCGGTCGAACTCGCTCCCGGCGTGCGGATCAACAGCGTGGTGCCAGGACCCGTTCAAACGCCGATGATCGAGCAGTACCTGACCGAATATCTGGGGCCGTCTCCCACCGCGGAAGCTCTGGCCACGATCCAGCTCGAGGCCCAACGCGTCCCGCTGAAGCGCATCGCCCAACCAGAAGAGATAGCCGCCACTATCACCCACCTGCTGCTTGACGCCACAGCAGTGACTGGCGCTGCCGTACCGATCGACCTCGGCTATACCGCACGCTGAAGCCCGAGTGACCTCCCGCCGCGCCGATGTAGGTCGGCACTCCCCTTTGCGCGGATTCGAGCATCTCGTTGTCGATCGCTTCTAGGCTCGAGACGCTGCAGACCCCGCGCTCGCCAGGCGACGTTCCGGTCGACCGTGGGGATTGCGCCGACACGCGGCAGATGTTCGTTCGTTCGCCATGATTCATGTCCGATGGCCATTACGATCCGGGAGGCCACGCCGGGCGAGGAGGAGCAAGTCCTCGCGATGTATGAGTGGCTCTTCGCGCCGCCCGGCTCAAGGCCGGGGCAGTGGAATCCGGAGAGCGCGCGCTCGCGACTGCACGAGGCGATCTCTTCGCCGCGCAGCGTGATCCTTGTGGCGGAGGACGGCGGTGTCCTGATCGCGTTCTGCACCGCCTACGTGGAGCTCAACTCGGTGCGGTTCGGGCAGCGTTGCTGGGTAGAGGACTTCGCGGTTGATCCGGAGCGGCGCTCCCAAGGGGTCGGCGCGGCGTTGCTCAGCGCCGCAAGGCGGTGGGCGGCGAATGCCGGAGCGGCTCACCTCGAGCTCGACTCGGGGCTCGCCCGCGCCGACGCCCATCGTTTCTACGAGCGCGAGGGCGGGACCCGCCAGTCCTACACCTTCGGCTGGGAGCTCTGACCGAAGAATCAGACACTGCGACTCGCACGATCGGATTCGCCCCCGAGTTTGCGGGCGGCTGCGATCCCTTCGGCGACGACCGGCGGTCGGTCGCATGCCAAGTCGTGTGCTCTTATGGAAGGCGGGTCTCGGCGGCTCCCGAACACCCGTTGCGGCTAGCGGCGGTCTAGGCCGTTTGGGAGCGATTCACGTTCTGTGCGACGCGAAGGCCTGCCGTACAACAGCCACCAGGTAATCGCGACCGCGACGATGTAACAAGCTTCACCAGTGTCCGGTGTCCAATGCCGTATGAGCAAACCTCCGACCATTGCCAGCGGGTACGCCGTGAGGAAGGAGATCAGCAGGAGCTTGAGCAGCGATGACCAGAAGGGCTGGGGCAGCCACGCCTTCCACACCGGTCTGTTCACCATCCCAGCAAACCGTACTCCCTGATTAGCCCCGCTACCAGGAGAGGACTAAAGGTCACCCCGGACGAGAGGCATACACGATCAGCCTCGTACTTCGCCGGGCGCCCGATCCTGTCGGTTCGAGCCGGTTAGCGCTGCGGCGTAGGATCGTTCTCTGAAATGACAGCAGATCAACGCGCCGGCTTGGTCGGCGACTGGGCGCGTAAGCACTACAAACAGGCGATCGTCGTGCGCACCCTTCTCGCGCCGTGGATCCTCTTCGTCACCGTGTTCCCTGCGTGAAGGGCTACTGGTGGGGACTTGTGTTCCTCCCGTTCCTAGCCCTCGACCTCTGGCTTCTGCGGAACCTCGTGCGATACGCACGCACGCAAGGCCGGTGACTTAGCCACGACAACAGTAGGCAGCGTGGTCATCGGAGATCGTCGCCGACGGACAGCCGTGTTCCCAATGAGACGACGAACGCCTCCCTGCCAAGCGCTCGTCCGCTGGGGTCACCGCGCAGGGACTCCCTGGTCGCCAAAGCGCTTGCGAGCCTGAGGCGGCCCATCTCAGCGAAAGGGATCGGGCCAGCACGACGACAGCGTCTCGAGAGAGCGTCTCGAACGCGTCCCGGTTCGGCGTATGTCGGCTCCGGATGAACGAGACCGAACTCAGACCACACGAGCGGGAGCTAGCCGCCCAGCCGCCAGACGAGCTTCGTGAGTACCACCTCGCGGACTGGGCGACCAACAATCTCGCGCTTGTCTTGCATGCGGCCGGCATGCTCGATCCGCCGGCAGAGGAGCCGGAGCGCACGATCAGGCGCGCGTTGCTCATCAGCTCGGCGCGCATTCTCCGGCTCGCACGCGGAGGGATGGCTGTTGTCTCAGCCGGCTATGAGGCCGAGGCTCGGATCCTTGATCGAGCTATGTTCGAGACGCGGGGGAGCGAGAGCAGGTCCTTGCCGATCGGTCAGGTGTACTCGCGCGGAAGTGGCTTGACGGCAAGCTCGAAGGAGGCATCGCGACAAGCGTCCGAGTAAGTCTGCCGATCGACGACCTCGTTGTAGCGAGCCAGATCTACAAGGGCCTCTCGAGAGACGCGCATGGGAACCTCGATCGTTTCGTCGCGGGCTTGGTTCGCGAACGACCGCACGGCGACTATGTGATCGACTTTTCGCCTTACCGGACCGAGTCCTCCCGAAAAGTCCCTTTTCTCTACGCCTGGCTCTGCGGCGAGGCGAGCAAGCGCCTCTCGCTTCGCACCGGGATACAGATCCCCAATCACGCCAAGTTCGCTGAAGCGATTATTGGCATCGCGACCGGACTGCAGAGCGACTTCGGTCGCGAAACCGCCGAGGGGGATCAAGCGGAGCGCTAAGCCATAAGGACCCTTGGGGCCAGCAAAGTCGCCAAGGCGATCGGCTGCTATCAGGCCACGCCAGGAGAGAAGCGATTGCCACACGGTGGCAGCCGAAGGCGCGAAACTGACCGTCGCTGAACGTCCGCATTTTGAAGCTCGAATTGTCGACCGTATGAAAAGCGGCGGTGCGTCATAGTGCAGGCTTCCACGGTCGAATGAGATCGTTCTTCCCGCGTCTGATGGCGATTGGCGGCCGTGACGCCGGCGGCGGGCTCGACAGCCTCGGGTTCGGGCTGTTGGTCTTGTTGCTGGTCGCGGCGGGTGGGGTGGCGGGCGTGGACGTCTGGCGGGCGACGGCCCATGGTGGGGTGTGGACGGGAACCGACGGGCTGTATCTCGAGGACCAGATGCAATATCTGGCCTGGATCCTCGACGCCTCCAGGCATGTCTTGGTCTCGAACCTGTTCGTGCTCCACGGGACGCCCCACGACTATCTGCAGCCGGCGGTCGTCATCTCTGGCGGGCTCGTCGCGCTCGGGGTTGTGCCATGGCTGGCGCTGCTGCTTTGGCAGCCGGTCGCGATCGTGGCGCTGTTTGGTGCGGTCCGCTCGCTGGTTTACACGCAGCTCTCGAGCCGATTCAGCCGACGAGCCGCCCTGGTGCTGGCGATGCTGGGCGGGTCATGGGCCATGCACCCGGATCTGTGGCTTCCCTCCTGGATGTGGGGGTATCCGTTCGCGTTGCTTTCACTCGCCGCCATGGTCGGCGCGCTGATCGCCTACGAGCGTGCCAGCTCGCCGCGAGCCATCTGGGGCACAGCATTGCTCGCTGGGCTTGTGACTTGGCTGCAGCCGTGGGAGGGCGAGGTGCTCGTACTGGTCGTGGTCGGTGCCGAAGCGGGGCTGTGGGCATCTGGTAGCCGACCGCGCGTTTCGGTTGCGCTGCTGGTCATCGGCACCAGCCTGTTGCCGCTCGCCTACTTTGTCGCGCTCGGGCGCTGGGATCCGTCGTGGCGGCTAGGCCAGCAAGCCAGTGCCGGCTCGTACCCGCCCGGGACCCTTATCCTCACGCTCGCTCCGCTGGCGCTGCCGGCACTGCTGGCCTACCGCCGGCGACCGATGAGCTTTCTGGCCGCTGCCCTGCGTGCGTGGCCGCCAGCTGCACTCGTCGTCTTCGTGCTCGCCGAACTCGGAATCGGCAACTCTCCGATGCACGGCTTCCTCGGGATCAGCGTGCCGCTGGCGCTGCTTGCGGTGGAAGGGGTGGTGGCGTCAGTGGGCCGGGGCGTCGGGCGGAGCTTCCGGTTTCGGTCGCTGCTCGCGGTGGCCGCCATGCTCGCGCTTACCGTTCCCGTCGCGGTGTTCGAGCTGAGGCACGCTTGGTGGCTGCTGCGCCCGCGCGAGAACGTGGTCACGACTGGCGAATGGCGCGCGCTTCGCTACCTGTCCGGCGACCGAGCCGAGGGAGGGGTGCTGACCGCCTGGCACCTCGGCCAGCTTGTCCCCGCCACCACCGCCCGACACACGTACATCGGCAACCAGTACTGGTCGCAGCCCGACGCCCATCGGCGCTCAAACCTGGCCTGGGCTCTGTTCACCGGTGAAATGAACGCACCCGCGGCGCGCAGATTCGTGCTCTCAACCCATGCCCGATTCCTGCTCGCTGACTGCCATGCGCGCACCGCAAGACTCAAGACAGAGCTCGGACTGATCATCCAAGCTCAGCGCAGCTTCGGATGCGCCACCCTGTTTCGGGTCCTATGAAGGCTCGAAGTGGCCGTGGTCCCAGCGCGGCGCGGAACGCTCCGGCGCCCAGCGCCGCTCACGGGAGCGATCACGGCGACAATGCCAGCGCCCCCCGCCGATGGCGACCCAGTGGTCGCCGACGGGATCGTACGGTCGGCGACGCTTAGGACGTCTAAGCACTCGTCGGACTCTTGGCACGGGTCGGGTTAGCCCGGCCCGGGGCGTCACATGTCATCCCGCCGGGCGTCCAGTCGCTTGCACGGGCCGTCGGGGAACCGCGCCAATCAGCCCGCGCACCCACAAACCGGGTATGGCACGAGCTGCTCGCCGCCGCCAGAACAGACGCCGAGCTGCGGCGCCGCCTCAAGCCAGCCACCCGCAAGTACATCGAGAACGTGCGCGAGCTCTTCAAACACTTCCCCGGCATCGACGCCATCCCGGACAAACACGTTGACCTATGGCTCGCGCTCCTACTGCACCTCTTCGATGGCGAGGCCATCTTCGCCGTCGTCGCACCAAACCCACACGCCGAAGACCGGCTCCTGCAGTTCGTCACCGCACTAGCACTCGCCGACACGCCAAACCGATAGCCGACCTACAGCCTCGGCCTCGGCGCGAACACCGGCCAGACCCGATCGCACGAGTGCGAGCAAGCAGAACGACGCTCGAGCGCACGCGCCCATCGGCGATCCACGTCGCCCGGTACGCGCGCGAGCATCCGAGCGAGCGAGCGCTCAAGACGCGCCGGCGCTTGATCGCGCGGCGCTGCTGACCGCGTTCGTCGAGCACGACGCGAAGTTCTGCTAGGGATCCCGATCAAAAGCCGCTTTGAGCTCGCCCGCTACGAGCAGCTGATCGTGAGCGCCACGATCATCGAGGTCGATGATCTCCACGTGGCCGTCGCGTCGCTGGCGGACATCATCCGCTCCAAAGAAATCACGGACCGCCCGAAGGACCGCGATGCGCTCCACGAACTCCGCGCGATCGAGCACCGCCACCGGCATCACGAAACAGGCCACGAGCCGCCGGACCTCGACCACGACCTCTAGCCCGGCCACCGCGACGGGCGACGAGACGAGACAGGCACAAACGCCGCCCACACGTCGTCGCCGATGCGATCGTGAGCTCGTTCTGGCACCGGAAACGAACGCAGTAGTCCGGCCACCACGGTCACGGACGTCTGCCGTCAGCGATAGGAACCGTCGGGCGCAAGCTGTGTACGGCCTCTCTACAGCGGAATGAGTCTTGAGACGCGCTCCTTACGGAACTCAGAACCCGGCATCACGTTGGCGTTACATCCGGGTGCGACATTAACGATGCAATGAGAGATCGCCTTTCTGACCGCTTCGATGGCCGAGGCCGGAGGAGTCGCGTGGCGGCACCGGCGGCCGTCGCAGCGAGCACGTTCGCGATGGCGCTGCCTGTCGCGCTCCCGACGGTCGCGCGGGCGCATACATCAGGCAGAGGTGGGGCGGCGTGTCACCGGATCGCGCTGGATGCGGCCGGGGTCAACTCGCACGCACACCACAATTTCCCGTGTTACACGGCAGATCTGACCGCATGCGCGATCAGCATCGAGTTCACGGCTAACGCACTCAGCGTCGCCTCAGCGATACGCCCGCGCGAGCGCCTCACCCCTACGGCCTTAGCTCGTGGCCCGCCTGAATTCTTCAACAATCCCTGATTCAGTTGGCGGGGCGGCTCTCTGCCGCCCCGCCTCCATGAGTAACTAGGCGGACCGACGACAATCGATTGCATCGGTTACGACGCTCACGATCGACGAGGATGTCCTGAAGTGGGTCAAGATCCGCGCCGCACGCACCGGCGTCTCCGACAACGCCGTGATCGAGGAATCGCTGCGCCGCGACCTCAAGCTCGACGTTCTGAACGAGCTCTGGACAGACGCGACGATGTCAGAAGCCAAGGCATCCGAGCTCGCTGTCGGACGCAGCACGCGACCAGGCCTCGCCGATCCTCACGCCCGCGCAGGTCGTTCGGCGTCGCCGTCGGGATGCTGAGGATCATCGCTGGCGTTACATCGATAGCAACGTCCGGAGCCGGGCGGGTACTGGGGCTCATTGGGTGCTGGCGTCGCGTCGCCGAGCAGCCTCGCCTCGGTGATCGGCGCGAACTGCCGCAAGTTCGGGGCCTGCCGGACGTTTACAGCTTGCAAGGTGGAGATGAATCTGCACGCCACGCGACTCGCCGCGTCAATCGGGTTACTGCTATCGGTCGGGTCGCTGGCGTTGCCCAATTCGAGCTTCGCGAGGACAGTGGTTCCGACGCCGGCGTGCTCCGGCGGCTCGGAGATGCCGCCCCCCGGCACGCCGCTGTCCGTCTCGCAGACGACTCCGTGGGACAACTTCGTCCCCAACGAGCTCGCACCGGACCAGTGGCTGGCCAAGCTCTACACCGAGGTCCTCGGGTGCGCCCCCGACCAGAGCAGTTACGTTGCGTTCGACAAGTGGATCAAGGCTCAGGGATGCACTGTGGGGACGCTCCGGACAGCGGCGCTGGCCTTCCTCTCGTCCCCCGAGTTCCTCCGCCGGCGGGATTACGGCTACGCCGAGCGGCTGCTGATCCTCTGGCGGGTCGGAGGCGAGTCCGAGCCCACCCCGCGGCGATTCGACCGCTTGCTCCAGGAGTTGCGCAGCGGTGCCCGCTGGGCCGATGTCGCGCGACGCTTCCTCACACTCGAACTAGCGTCCTCGCTCAGCCGGCTGTGCTCAGGGCAGCTGTACGGCTGGAACCCCGACACGCCGGTGATCGACATTCCGACGCAACGCGGCCGTGGCGCTTCGGTGACGGCACCGGCACCGAGCTTCAGACGCTCCTCGACGCGGCCAAGCCCGGGCAGACGGTGTGGCTGGCGCAGGGCGCCGTGGTGAGGATCGGCAACGAGCTGAAGATCCCGTCTGGGGTCACCCTGGAGACCGTGGGCGCCCCGCCGCCCGACAATTACGCGGCCATGGCTCGGCTCATCCGGACATCGGCCAACGGTGAGCCACTAGTCGGCGTGTCGCCCGGCGCGACCCTGTCGAACGTGTGGGTCGACGGCCAGCGCAGCAACCAGAACGTGGGTCAGGACCACGACTCGATCGACGTCGATGTCGAGGGCGGGACCGGCACGACGGTACGCGAGGATCGGATCGGCAACACCGCCGGCTGGAGCAACATGGTCGTGGACGAGACCGGCCCCGACAAACAGCCGTGCAGCCACGTCTCGATCGTCGGGAATCTGATCGACGGCTACGCGACGAAGTTCCATTGGTACGAGACAACCGGCGTGGTCGACGGCCGCCTCGACACCGGCACGCTCATGGGCCAGGTCAAGAACTTCGAGAACGGCCAGGACAGCGTCAGCTCCACGTTCGGGTTCGCGGACGGGATCAGCAATCAGTGCCAGGACTCGTACATCGCCCACAATCAGATCATCGACGCGACCGACGTGAGCATCGTCTTCTTCGGCGGTGCCGGGGGCGACCAGCGGTCCGTTGCCGAGGGCAACACGATCGTCAACGCCGGCAATTCCGGCTGGGCGGCGGTCACCGTCGACCCGCTGTACCCGGACACGGTGCATGAGAACTTCACCGGCGCGATGATCAGCCACAACCTGATTTGGACGAGCCCGAACGCGTTCCTGCTGCTCATCGCCGGGATCGGCACGAAGCCGTGGTTCGGGGACAACAACGCCTATGGCTACGGGCCGGTCAGCTTCGTCTACAACACCAGCGGCTCAGTTCGCGACAACACCCAGATGGCGGTCGCCGTGTCGCGCATGTCGGGGGCCGTCATCCAGAACAACACGCTCTTGGCGAATCTCGCGTTTGCGGATTTGTGCCCGCACGGCCCATACATCGGGGTCGATGAGGCCGCTGGCAGCAGCGTCCAGCAGTCGACCGCCGTCGACTTCGGGTCCTACCCGATCCCGAGTGCCGACCAGGGCTGTCTGACGTTCCACTTCTAGCCGTCGCGTGTCGCCGCGCCGACTCATCCTTCTGACCTCGATCTTCTTGGCCGGCTTGATTGCCGGCCAGCCAGCGAGTGCTCAAACCGTGGACCTGCCACGCGGGCCACTTCACCCAGCCGGGCGGTGGTTCGAGGACTCGCCCGGGCGGGTCGTGATCGTCCACGGCCTCGAGCTCGCCCGAAAGACTCCCCCGTACTTTCCGCCCGACGACAGCTTCACGGCGAGGGACGCAGGCGCCATCGAAGACTGGGGCTTCGACGCGGTTCGTCTCGCGTGGTTCTGGAAGGGACTCGAGCCGACCCGCGGCCTGTTCGACCGGAGCTATCTCGCGCAGATCGAGCGCGACGGCGCGCTGCTCGCTGCGCACCATATTTTTACCTTGCTGGAGGCGCACCAGGACGGTTACAACGAGACGCTCGGAGGCGCCGGCTTCCCGGACTGGGCGACGCTCACCGATGGCACCTGGGCGCCGCTCGGGGGCGCACCGGGAGCGGGAATCTTCGATCTGCAGGCTGCACGAGCCTTCGACAACCTCTATGCCAACACGGACGGGATCGCGGACGAGTTCGCTCACGCGTGGGCGACGATCGCGGCCGGCTTCGCTCATAACCCGATGCTGCTCGGGTATGACCTGTTCAACGAGCCGAACCCCGGCAGCGAGTGGGAGAGCTGTGTCAACCCGGTTGGATGCCCCGCGTTCGATGCAGGGTCGCTGCAGCCGCTCGAGAACAAGCTCGCCGCCGCGGTCAGAGGGGCTGACCCGACCACGATCGCGTTCTACGAGCCGAACATCTACTTTGACTCCGGCGTGGCGTCATGGCTGACACGTCCGCCGGCGGCAAGCGGACCGAGTGGGTTCGCGTTTCACGACTACTGTCTGAGTGCTCTGCTGACGGGCCAGCCAGACCAGGAGTCCGCGGCCTCCGGGTATCCCGCCTGCCCGCTGATCGACCGGTACGTCTTCAACAACGCGATTCATGCTGCCGCGGCGATGGGCGTTCCACCGTTGTTCGACGAATTCGGCGACACCCAGGACATCGCTCAGATCGAGCGGGTCATCAAGCTGGCGGACCATAACCTGACCGGCTGGGTCTACTGGGGCTACAAGGACTGGGTTGACGACCCGGGCGGCCAGGGCTCCGGACCGCTGTTCGACGACTCCGACGATGACGGCACGCTGCGCGCGGCGAAGCTCGCGCTGCTGTCGCAGCCGTACCCGGTCGCCACGGCTGGGATCCCGCTGCTCGACCGCTTCGATCCGAGCACAGGAACGTTCACGTACAAGTACCTGCCGATCCGGCGCGATCTCGGCGCCGACCGTGATCTTCACGTCACCGCTCCACTACCCGAACGGGTATGTAGTGAAGGTGAAGGGCGCAAGAGTAGTGGCGGTCAGCAATCGGAGATACCTAGAGGTCCGAGCGACCGGGCACCGTTCGATTGTCAGCGTGCAGCTCACTCCAATTGTTCGAAGTCCCAGCGCGCGACCATCGGCGGCTGGCGTCGGGCCGGTCGGTCGCTGCGCCCGCCGCGGCGGCGCCCTCGCCGTTTGCGAGCACGAGCGGCTCCTGCGCCAGCAATGCCGATCGTCCTGCGATAGTCGGATCGCCGGCGCTGGAGGCCGGCGCCCGCGATGTGGTCGCAGAAATCCATATGAGCGGTGCGGCCGGCGAGCTGACGAACCGAAGCAGCGACCCAGTAGCGTTCGGTAACGGCGACACGGACTGGCTCGAGCTTGGCCCGGTCGCCGCCGGGGTCGCCGCTCACGCAACCGTGATCTGCCGCTCAGGCCGGGCGACGTATAACGTTTCGTTCGACGCGGTCCCGCAGCTGCCGGCGACCTTCACGGGCAGCTCGACGCACGACATCAATGTCAACCTCGCCGGCTCGCGGCTCGCGTTCGACGTACCCACCGCGGGTCACTATGTGGCTGACGTCACCATCACGGACGGCCCGCTAGAGCTCGGCCCTCGCGTCGGCGATGACAGCAGCTACCCGGCGACGACGCTGACCAGGAGCGGGTCGGTGGACCTGGGCGAGCTCCCCGCCGGGATCGCCTCGCTCGACGTGACACCACTCGGGTCAACGCAGGCGCCCTGGTCGGTCACCATCGAGGCGGGGTAGACGGCAGGCTCACCGAGCCACTCAAGCGGCGCCTCGCCCACTTGCGTCGGCCAGGCTGCTGACGAGACCCTGGCCGCCGTTCAGCAGATTGTGATCCGAGTGCGGGTAACTGGCCAGTATTCGCCTTGGCTATGCAGAGCGAGCATAAAGCTTCGCGGGAGCCCGCGTACCGATCAGCACGGCAGCAGGGAGGCTGCCCAGCGACTCGTCCGTCGCCGAAGCGATGGCGCCGCGCGAGCCGGCCGCAGGATGAATGCGATCGCGCGGCCCGCGGCCGGCCGGTAGCTCGACTGCGACCGTGCCCTGGCCCCAGTCTTCCGCTTCGTCGACAAGGAGCAGTGCGGCCTCACCGCCCTCGTCCATTCCGCTAGAGATTTTCGGCGAGGCGACACTCGTGCTCCCCACCCCAGGCTGCCCGCTGATCCCCCTGTCCGTGGCTAGCAGGGACGTGTGCTCACCCGGTAAACGAGGACTCGTGCCGTTGGGCAGCGCTTACACAGGCCAAGGAGGCCCCGAACGTTCCAGTCGCGCGCGAGCCCGGTACCTCGTGCAGGCACGCGTGAGTGCGGCTGTAGGCGGGCTACAAGCCGGCGGCTCAAACGTTGGTGGTAGAGCCCGATGACTTGCCGGACATCGCACCCTACGGTCCCGCGAGTCTGTCAATCAAGGTGAGGAGATCTGATGTCTGAACGTCGAAACCCACGGGATTCGAGCGACTTGGTTTGGATCATGCCGTTCATGATGACCCTGGCATTTAGCCTGATGTTCTTCGCTTCACAGGTCATCTCGTACGCGTAACCTGTGCCTGCCGCGATGGCACGTCTAGCGCGTGCTCCATGCGGCTCGCCGAGGGTATCCGGAGCGCCGCGCCCCAGGCGTGATCGTTCGCAAGACTTTGTCGTCGTGACGAACGCGTCGACTCTTCAGACCTTGGCCGACATGCTCGCGGCGAGGCGCCAGGAGCTGGCCGAGGAGACAGTTCGCCAGATCTGCGAAGAGGTGCCCGGGTATGAGTCCGCTAGTGCGGACACGCTGCTCGACGTGGCGAGGCATGTGGCCGAGAACCACGATGCTCTTCGCGACAGTCTGGTACGCAACGCCCCGGTGCGTCCGGAGGACTTCGGTTTCATCAGCCCACACGCTGCGGCTCGTGCCCGTAGTGGGGTTCCGCTGGCCGCGTTCCTGCATGCTTTTCGGATCGGGCACCGCGTGCTGTGGGATGCGCTCGTGGCCGAAGCGGGAGATTCCAGCGAGGGGCGGCGAACTGCCCTGCTTGCTGCGCGCATCCTAATGGAGTTCATCAATCACGCAAGTACGCACGCCGCAGACGCCTACCTCGACGCGCAGCAAATGCTGATGGCCGAAGGCGACAGAACTAGGCGGGACCTGCTCGAGGATCTCTTGTCAGGTAGCGAACCGGCGACCCACGCCAGCCGCATTGCGGCACAGGAGGTAGGTCTCAACCCTTCTTCATCCGCGGTCGTTGTCGTCGCCGTGCGCTCCGCGCCGATCGTAGCGGAGGCCCTGCGGTCGGCGGTGTCAAGCCTCGTACGGGCTGTCGGCGGCGCCGTGAGGCCGCTGAGCGTCATACGTCAAGACGAGATCGTGATCGTGCGATCCCTCAGAGCGGGCGACGTTGGTGGCTTGCCGGACCGCATGCGCAGCGTTCAGCGAGAACTCATCGAGCGCGGCGTGCGCCTCGCTATCGGGGTCAGTACGGTGCACGAGGGGACAGCGGGGTTGCCAGCGGCGTACCAGGAGGCACGCGAGGCGGCGGAGAGGGTCGACGCTAGCGTCGGCGTGCTGTCCTTGACCGAGCTGCGCCCACTTGATTACTTCGCGTCGCGCGAGGATCAGGTTGCTGCACGGTTGCTGTCGCCCGGGATTCGGGCGTTCGTCGAGCGGGATCTCAGGCAGGGCGGTGCGCTAATCGACACTCTGCTGGCGTATTCGGAGTCCGACATGAGCCTGACGAAAACCGCCGAGGCCCTACACGTACACGTCAATACAGTGCGGTATCGCCTAGCACGGGTCGCGGAACTCACTGGATCGAATGTCAAACGTTTCAACGACGTCGTCGATCTGGTGATCGCGATCAAGCTCTTCAGTGCCATGCGCGACGTCAACGGCTTGTAGCTCAGCTACAAGCCGTTGCCCGAAAGTCAGCCGATAATTTGGCGGCCGGGCACCATGAAGTCGGGCCTGCCGCCGCGTACCGTGCATCCTCAAGATTGGGTGACGCGCCGAATGGTGCTTCACGGAAGAGAGCGAGCGTGGCAGGACGCTCGACAACTGCGGGAGGAAGAGTGCGCAAAGTGGCTGTCCTAAAGGCGCTGACCGCAGTTGGTGTGATCGTTGTCCTGGCTGGAGGAGCGCCTTCGGCTGCGTCGGCACAGAGCCTCCAGATCAACGTGCTTTCAACCCGCGCTGATCTTGTATCGGGCGGTCAGGCCCTGACCTCGATCGACCTGCCGGCCGGGACGGATTCGGCAACAGTGGCCGTGAAGTTGAACGGTCGCAATGTGACGAGCCAGTTTGCCAAGCGGCCGAATGGCGAGTTCGAGGGTCTTCTCAGCGGCCTCGTCAACGGCTCGAACAGAGTTACGGCGAGCCTCCCACACCGGACGTCCACCTCCGTGACGATCATCAACCACCCGATCGGGGGCCCAATCTTCTCTGGGCCGCAGATTCAGCCGTGGATCTGCGAGTCAGGCGCCACCGACCCGCAATGCGACCAGCCGCCCACCATCTCCTACCAGTACATGTCGTCCTTGCCGAACCAGGGATATCAGCCCTACGACCCGTCCAACCCGCCGCCGTCGGCAGAGATCGCAAGCACCACAACCGACAACGGGACGACGGTTCCCTACATTGTTCGTGTCGAGACCGGCTACATCGACCGCGACCAGTATTCCTACGCCCTGCTGTGGCAGCCCGGCAAGCCTTGGCAGCCGTGGGCCCCACAGCCCCAGTTCGACCACAAGCTTGTGATCACGTTCGGCTGCTGCGCCGGCGCTGACCACAAGACCAGCACCGTCGTCCAGCCCCTGTATGACCCGGCGCTGTCTCGTGGCATGGCGGTGATGGCGACCGCGATGGACAGCTCGGGGCACGACGCGAGCGTGCTGACCGAGGCCGAGTCGCTGGTCATGGCCAAGGAGCACTTCATCGATGAGTTCGGCACTTTGCGATACACGATCGGCTACGGGTGCTCGGGCGGATCGCTCGCGTTGCAGCAGGTCGCAAACGCGTATCCGGGGATCGTTCAAGGGGCCGTCACACAATGCTCGTTCCCGGACCTCTGGTCCACCGCGCAGCAGCTGATCGACTACCAACTCACCCGCGACTACTTCGAAGCCCCGTGGACGTGGGGCACCGGCATCGCGTGGACGCCGGCGCAGATAGCGGCTGTGCAGGGGCATCCCAACTACGGCAACTCGGTTGTCCTCAGCGTGGAGTACTTCGCGCTGTTCAACCCGGCATGGGACTGCCCGGGCGTCACGCCCGCGCAGCTCTGGAGCCCCAGCAACCCCACGGGCGTTCGATGCGACCTCGAGGACTACATGATCAACCTGTTCGGGCCCTACCAGGGGAATAACCCCCATGGCTACGCCGGTCTCCCCTTCGACAACGTCGGCGTTCAGTTCGGCCTGCAGGCGCTCAAACAGGGGATTATCACCCCAGAACAGTTCGTCGACCTGAACCAGAAGATCGGCGGCTACGACAACAACGTCAACAAGACCGCCGCGCGCACCGCGGCGCAAGAGCCGGCGCTGGCCAACGACTACCGCGGCGGCGGCGTCAACGAGGCGAACAACCTGACCGATGTCCCGATCATCGACATCCGGGGGCCTGACGCGGGCTATGTCCATGATGCATACCGATCCTGGACGGTCCGGGCGCGCCTTCAGGCCGCCGAAGGACACTTCCCGAAGAACGACGTGATCTGGTTCGGCGAGGAGCCAGAGTACGGCGATGAGGGAGAGCCCGGGCCGGCGCTGGTGGACATGGACACCTGGCTGTCGGCCGTCGAAAGAGATAGCCGCAATGTGCCGCTTGCACAGAAGGTCGCCGATGACCGTCCGACCAGCGTGCACGACATGTGCTCGGACATCCCGGACGTAGACCAGGTCAACGTGCCCGGGGTCGGCGAGGTTTGCCAGAACGCAGCCCTCCAGACCCGCTTTGCCACCCCACGCATGGTTGCCGGTGAAGGCATCGCCACCGACCAGGAAAAATGCCAACTCAAACCGCTGCGGCAGTCCGACTACTACCCGATCACGTTCTCCGACCAGGAGTGGGCCGAGCTCCAGCAGATCTTCCCCAACGGGGTCTGCGACTACTCAAAACCCGGCGTGGACCAGCAGCCCACGATCCCGTGGCAGACCTACCAAGACTCGAGCGGGCGCGTGATATACGGCGGTCAGCCGCTCGGTCCGGCGCCGGCCAACTCCGGCGCCGGATGGGCAAGTCCCACATTCGCTAACTGGCTGAGTCCAGGCAGTTGACAGAAGTCGCTGATGCCGACCGGCGCTATAGCTCGAGCAACCACGATCGGTGACGCGCCGGACGTGATGATTGAGGAGGTCTGAATGAAGACGACACTGATTCGCGGCGGCCTCGTTGCGGCACTCGCTGCCGGCGCGCTCGCCGTACCGCTCACCCCGACAGCCCTTGCCGGGCCCGCTGACGTGGGCTACTGCTACAACGAGCCGCCCTCGGAGGTCAACCCGACCGGAGTAGGTCAGACCTGCACTGCGTGGTGGTATGCCGATGTCAACGGCGAATACGCCGTGGCTGTTACCGGTTCGTGGGAGGTCCAAAAGGTTGAGCCGATCTGCACCGGCAGCGGCTCGACCCGAGCCTGCGGCGAGGAGTGGGTAACAATCACAAGCGGCGGCGATACCGGCTATGCCACGTCAGGAGCGCTGACGGCCGGCAACACCTACCAGCTCGTAGTAAACGGCACCGGTAGCGGTGAGCTCGGGAGCATCAGCGGTACAGGCACGATCTGAGCAAATGATCTTCGGCTGATCTTTTGCTTTCGCCATTGCTGTTGGCATCCGCGCAGCGCACCCTATGAGGCCCCGCAGAACGCGGCCAGGGAACCAGGAGAACCACATGAGCTCGGAATCACCTCGCGAGATGTCGAACGGCTGTTGTCCGCCCTACTCCCGGGTATCCTTGATCGGTCCTGGTCGCGCAGCGCAGGCCTGCGTCCTGCTGGTGGCGTTGATCGCATCCCTCGTGCTTGCGAGCCGGGCGTCAGCCGCAGTCAATCAGCGGGGATACATCACGCTGTCGGACGGAACGCAGCTTGCGTATTCGCTTTCTCTTCCCAGCACTCCGGGTCGTTTCCCGGTGGCATTCACGATGGACCACTACGGCGCTGGAGGCGCCGACTGGACCACAGCATCTCCGCTCAGCGCGGCGCTCTTGAACGACGGCTATGCGGTGCTTGGCGTCGACCAGCCGGGCAGTGGCTGCTCGAGCGGCGTGAACAACTGGATGCACTCGAGTGAGTGGAGCCGCGCCGGTGCGCAGGTGGTGGAGTGGGCGGCCGCCCAGCCATGGAGCACCGGCCACGTAGGAATGTGGGGGTGGTCATGGGACGGCATCACGCAGATCGGGATCGCCGAGCAACGGCCGCCGCACCTGGACGCGATCAGTCCCATCATGGTGACCACCGACTTCTACCGCGACGTGGTCTATCCGGGCGGGATCTACAACGCCTACTTCGCGAACCTATATGGGCTGTACGAGGTTCCCGGCTATGACGCCACGGCCGCGTTCTGGCGGCTGAGCGACCCGCAATGTCTGCAGGACTTCGGCCCCCATGTGGCCGAGAACGTGCCGCGGAACCCGGCATTTCACTTTCCCGCGCATCCGTTCGATGACTCCTACTACGCCGACACCCCGGCTCGCTCGATAGCTCGGATCGATGTCCCGGTGCTCGGCTGCCAAGGCTGGCAGGACGGATCGGTCAACTCGCGCGCGACGGAGATCTACCTCGACGGGGAGCTCAACCCGCACACCTCGTGGCTGGTCGGGACAAACGGGGCTCACGGCGAGTGCAACTCACTGCCCCAGATGACACCAATGATCTTGCAGTTCCTGGACCACTACGTCAAAGGCGAGGACAACGGATGGGAGAAAACCCCCCACATCACGCTGGCCCATGACGTGGCCACCGGCAAGCCGGCGTGGACCAGCACACTCGCCAGCCTCGTCGACTCGGTGAAGCCGGTCGTTCTGCACGCTCATGGAAACGGGGCGATCGACCTGACCGCCCCGACCACCGACGAGGCAAGCCACTCGTATATCTCGCCGACGCCCAGCCAGAGCGGCTGGGCATGGGGATCCCCAGAGCCCAACACCTACGTCTCGTACACGAGCCCGCCGCTGACCCACGACGCCGAGTTCTTCGGGCCGGCTAGCGTCAACGTCTGGATGTCCTCGACTGCGCCGGACACCGACGCTGAGGCGGTCATCAGCGAGGTACGTCCGGATGGCCAGGAACAGTTCGTGGCCGCCGGCTGGCTTCGCCTCTCCCAGCGAAAACTCGACCCCGGTCGCTCCACTGCGCTGAGGCCATACCAGACACACCAACTGAACGACGCCAGTCCGCTCGTCCCTGGTACTCCGACCTATGCTCGGATCGAAGTCTTCCCCTTCGAGCACGTGTTCCGCTCGGGCTCCAGCATCAGGCTGACCATCGACTCGGCCGCAGGAACCTCGTACGGGAACATCGGCTTCGCCGCACTACCGACACCGGCGCAGAACACCACCTACGAGGGCCCAACCCACGACACACAGCTCGTCATGGGACTCGTACCCGGGCGAGCTGCCCAAGCGCCGCTGCCCGCATGCGGGACCGTCGACGGAGAACCCTGCCGATCCAACACGACCCCCGTGCCAAGCGGCAGCCTCATGATCTCCGGCGCGACAAGCAGGCGCTAGCGCGGCCCCATTCGGATCCCGTATGCGTGTGCATCTGGACGTGAGCGACAAGGACCACGATGAGGGCACGGACGCGTTGCGGCGCGTAGTGCGGCACACAAGCGTCTATGTCTGCGGACTCTTCGAGGCCTGCGCGAAGTTTGCTCGGGGCGGCGGGAGGTGATCGCTCATCCACGACGTTGCGCTCGGCTGGCGCTGTGGGCGACACGCGCACGACTGCTGATGTTCGCAGCGATCGCGGCGTCCGCGCTAGTCCTTGCGCCAGTTCGTGCCGCCGCGGCGTCATATCCGCCGGGTACCTATGAGCAGTCTGGGTACATACGGATGCCCGACGGCATCTTGCTTGCTTATACGGTCTTTCGGCCGAGCAAGTCTGGGCGATTCCCGGTCGCGCTCATCTATGACGGCTACTGCGAAGGGAGCGGTATCGCGCCCACTACCTGCGCCAATCCTGACCTCGGCCCCGCTTTGGAAAAGGCTGGCTACGCGGTCCTCGGTGTGAACATCCGGGGTACTGGATGCTCCGGCGGGACCTGGAACGCAATCAGCCGTCAATGGGGACAAGACGGGGCTAACGCGGTCGAATGGGCGGCCGATCAGCCGTGGTCCACGGGTGCCGTCGGCATGTTTGGTCTGTCCTTCCCTGGACTGTCGCAATTTGCCGTGGCTCCGTTCCGGCCGCGCGGCCTCAAGGCCATAGCCCCCTTCCAGCCCACCACGGACTTCTACCGCGACGTGATCTATCCGGGCGGGATCTTCAATAGCGGCTTCATCGGCTTCTGGGGTCTCCTCGATGAGCCCGCTGCCTCCGCTGAGGCGATCCCCCCTGATCCCGACAGCACTTGCCTGGCAAACGTTATGCAGCACGCCCCCGGGGACCAGCAGCAGAACATCTTTGTCGAGGCTAATAGCCACCCGTATTGGAGTAATTACTGGGCCTCCGCCATGCCTGATTCGTTCGCCGGTCGCATAGACGTGCCGGTGCTGTTTTGCGAGACCTGGCAGGACGACGAAGTCGGCTCTCGCGACGGCACGACGCTACAGCAGCTCAACCCTGCCACGACATGGATCGTGGGCATGAACGGATACCACGAACAGTGTGAAACCTCGGTCGACTTCAAGGCACCGGATACCCGAATGATCGACCTGCTCGTACGGTTTTTCAACCGCTTTGTCAAGGATGAGAACAACTGGTTCGAGAAGAACACACCGCACGTGCAGATCTGGCATGAGGCATCGTCCCTCGCCGACGGTGAGCCTGGGCCCAGGTGGGTGACGACATATCCCTCCTGGCCAGTTCCAGTGAAGCCGATCGACCTGTACGTGCACTCCGGCGGTCTCCTGAACGCTCAAGAGCCCCGAGGGCCAGAACAAGCCGACTCCTACACGTACCCTGGTCCATCGGCGAGCACCGAGGATGGCATCCTGTTCGGGGAGTTCACGGGAGAGACGAACCTTCTATGGCAGACGGCCGTCCCGCCTGGAAGCTGGCTTGCGTACACGACGCCGGCCCTGGCCCATGACCTGGAGGTCTTCGGAAGTGCCAGCGCCAACCTTTGGATCACCTCCACCGCGACGGACACCGACTTTCAGGTAACGCTCACGGAGGTCCGCCCTGACGGCCAAGAGGAGTACGTAGCACGAGGATGGCTCCGCGCTTCCCATCGCGCGTTGGACGCACGGCTTTCGACACAGCTAGCGCCGTATTACCTCGATACCCGGGCGGCCTCCCAACCACTCCAACCGGGCACGCCCACGCTCTTGCACATCCAGATCATGCCCTTCGACCACGTATTCCGAGCGGGGTCGCACATCCGGCTGCTCGTTGAGGGACCTACTGGCGAGACCGGCGGCTGGACCTTCGATTATCTCACGACACCGGCCGTGAATGCGATTGTGCACAACGCCGAGCATCCATCGTTCCTTGCCCTCGGCGCGGTCCCTGGCGGTCACGCCCCAGTTGACTACCCAACCTGTAACACCGTGTACAACCAGCCATGCCGCACGAACCCTCTGCCCCTGCCGGCAGGAACCCTCGCACTTGAGAACTCAGCCGCCGGGAAGAGTCCAGGCTGCCCGCCGGCGACCGGGCGTCTACACAGGCGCACCCTGGGACTCGTCACGTTGGGAATGACACGCGCGCAGGCACGCCGCGCCTACAAGTACAACTCCGATCGCGGCAACCGCTACGAGGACTTCTTCTGTCTGACCCCGATCGGGGTGCGCGTCGGCTACGCCTCGCCCAAACTGCTAAAGACGCTACCTCCTGGTGAGCGCACGCACGTGCGCGGACGGGTGGTGTGGGCCTCGACGGCCAACCGCTTCTACTCGTTGCGCGGCGTTCGCCCCGGCGCGCGGCTGGCGGTGGCCGCGCGACGGCTGCGGGTCGGCCGCGGGTTCCACGTCGGCCTGAACTGGTGGTACTTCGCGCCGGGCCCATCCTCCACGGCACTGCTCAAGGTTCGCCACGGGATCGTCCAGGAGATCGGGATCGCCGACAAGACAGTGACCGGAACCCGACGAGCCCAGCTCGCCTTCATCAAGAGCTTCTCCTGAGGCGAGAATGCGGATCGACGACCCTTCCAGCCCGTATCGACGATCGCCTCACGACTCCGCCAGCGACGACTCTCATCACCGCGGCGGCGCGCCAACGAGACAGTCGCATGCGCAGGCGGAGCATCGGCACCGAGCGAGCCGGCGATGGCTGATGGTCTGGACGAGGACCACGCGTCTCGTAGTCGGCGCCACAGCGCCGCTCGCGCCCGAGAACGCGGCACTCTGGGACGATCGCTTCCGCCCGACGGACGGCGCTGAGCTCGCAAGCGCTTCGGCGACCGAGCAATAGTGACGAGACCCGCTTTTGGCAATCAAGTCTCGCGGCGCGCTGGCCGATCAGAGCGAGGTGAATAGCGGCGACCGCCTACCAAGCAGAGCGGGTCCGGTTCCCGATCGGCTCACCATCTGGCCGATGGATGACGGCCGTTACGGCTTGGACGCCACGTTCCAGGGAGCCTCTGGCTACCAGCGTGCAGAACATCATTGCGAGGCGCTGGGCCGCTCTGGAGTCGCGCACAGCTTTCAGCAGGAGCTCGACGGCGGGTGGACGCTTCGCTTCGGTCCGCTGCGCAGTAGACGTGGCGACGGCTTTGGGGGCGTTCGTCTCTAAAGCCGAACGATTCCGCCGGCGACGACCAACCGCGAACCCCCGGCCCTCTCATCGAGTGCTGCTGCCGGCTGATCTAACGGCGCGGCCCTCGGGTCCTGCCGCCCGGGGCTGCTGCTAGTCGATCGACGCGGCGCTCAATCGCTCGTGAGATGGATCGTCCTTGGGATAGGTTCTGCTGTAGTCAACCCGAGGAGAGCTATGGCCAGAGTAGGCGTCCGTTACATCGTCGACGACGTTGATGCGGCGATCGACTTCTACTGCCAGCAGCTCGACTTCCAAGAGGACATGCACCCGGCTCCCAGCTTCGCGATGCTCTCGCGTGGCGATCTCAGGCTGGTCCTCAGCGCCCCGGGCGGGGGCCCGGGAGGTGGGCAGGCGATGCCGGACGGGACGGCCCCCGAGCCGGGTGGCTGGAACCGGTTTCAGCTTGAGGTCGATGACATCGAAGCAACGGTCGCGAGGCTTCGTGAGCACGGTGCGCGGTTCCGCAATGACATCGTTAGCGGCGTTGGGGGGAGGCAAATCCTCCTTGAAGACCCGGCCGGCAATCCGATCGAGCTGTTCGAGCCCATCATCCCTGAGGCGACGCTCTCACATGGCTCCTAGCAGCTAGCGGCCATCCTCCCTTCGGCCCTGTTCCGGCTGCCCCTGCTTGATCAGGTCGGCAGCACTGTTCGGTTTCGATTATTCCGGCAGCGAGCGACGCTCATACTGTGAGGCGTGAACGCCCTACGTCGACTGATCGTGTGCGTATCGATCCTGGCTCGGGACCGCCGGATACCGAAACCATTGCGTGGCGCCGCCGCAGTTGGCCTGTTGCCGTTGCCGGGACCGCTCGATGAGGTCATCCTCCTCCTGGTAGCCATCCCGCTGCTTCTGTTCTATAGGCAGCCCATGCGAGACGCCTGGCGGGAGGCAGCACCCCGCGCCGCGTAGCTCGACAGTCGGCCGTCGATCAGAGCGGCAGTCTGTGTTGGCTAGTGCAGCTCAAAGTAGGGTCGCGATCCCCAGCCTCGGAAATCGGCCACGGCCCACACTCGCTCGGAGAGGCTGGCGCTTGGGTAGAAGCCCGTGAGTGAGAGGCTGACGATGACGCTGCGGCTGGCGGCTTTTTTGCCGCACGCGTTTTTGAGCTGCTGCGCGCGGTCGGTGGTCGGCGCCGAGGCTCGACCGACCTGGATGACGACTGGCCGCTCCATCCGGGACTCCTCAGCGAGGGCAGCGCCGACTGCTAGGCGGTGCCAGGTCTTGGCGAGCGGAAGGGGATGGCGAGGGCAGGAGCCAAAGGCTTGGCCGAGGTTCCAGGGAGGGTGCGCAGGCGTGCGGCTCGCACGCGCCGGTGTCAGCGCCACCGCAAGGCGGCAGCCTCCGGGATGCTCTCGCGCGGTCTGCTCGCTCTGCCCAAGGTTGCGCCGGGCAAGCCGGCTCAGCTTCAGGTGCTCCCGCGCCACTGCCGCACGCGCTTGTTGATACGAGCTTGTCTTGCACCAGTCCCGCTGGAGGATGCGCTCTGCGACACGCGGCACCCCCGGAAACGCAAGCGCCGAGGCAGCAAGCACCAAGATCGTGCCGCACATCGCCAGGCTCGCCCTCGACCATGCCGAGCGCATCAAGCCGAATCCTGGACTACCGGGCCTTGATGCACAACCGTAGGAATGCCGATCCCTCTGGAGGGTGTCGGATTAACTGTGTAGGCGGTTAGTCGGGTAGTCGGTCTCCGAACTGGATCTTGAACGCCAGGAGGGCTTTCGTCCAGCCGGCGACCTTGGTCCACTTGGGGGTGGCGTTGATGATGGCTAGGTAGATCAGCTTCTTGGCGGCCTCCTCGTTGGGGAAATGTCCTTTGGTCTTGATCGCTTTGCGCAGCTGGCGGTTCAAAGCCTCTATGGGATTCGTGGTGTAGATCACCCGCCTGACGTCCGGCGGGAAGGCCAGGAACGGGATCACGTACTCCCAGTTCTCCCGCCACGCCTTCACGACGGGTGAGAGCTGCTGGCCCCACTTCTGGTCGAACACCTCGAGCGCCTCCCGGGCTTGGTCGACATCCGCCGCGGTGTAGATCGGCTTGAGGTCCTTGGTCACTTGGTCGTATTGGCGGCGGGGCACGTACTTCAGGCTGGTGCGGATCAGATGCACGATGCACGTCTGAACGATCGTCTGTGGGAAGATCGCCTCGACCGCCTCCGGGAAGCCCTTCAGCCCGTCGACGCAGCAGATCAGGATGTCCTGCACACCGCGGTGCTTGAGCTCTGAGAGGACCTGCATCCAGAACTTGGCGCCCTCGGTCTGTTGGAACCACATGCCCAGCACCTCGCGCCGGCCTTCCATGGTGATCGCCAAAGCCAGGTAACAAGCCTTGCGCTGAACCGACCCGCCGTCGCGAACCTTGACCACGAACGCGTCCAGGAACAGCACCGGGTAGAGGTCATCCAACGGCCGCTGCTGCCACGCCTTGACGTCTTCTAGAACCGCGTCGGTGACCTGGCTGACCAGATCCGGGCTCACATCGACGCCGTAGAGCTCCCGCAGATGGGCGGTGATATCCCGAGTCGACATGCCCCGGGCGTAGAGAGCCAGGATCTTCTCGTCGAAGCCCTCAAAGCGCCGCTGGCGCTTTCTCACGATCTTCGGCTCAAAGCTCCCGTCACGATCCCGCGGAGTCTTGATGTCAACCGGCCCGTGGTCGCTCACAAGCGTCTTCGGCGTCGACCCGTTGCGCGTGTTGCCCGCGCCGCCTGGCGGCTCCCGGTGCGGCTCATAGCCCAGGTGGTCGGTCAGCTCGACCTCCATCGCCCGCTCCACCAGCCGCTTGGTCAACTGCGAGAACAGCCCGCCGGGCCCGAAGATCTCCCCCTCGGTCCTCGCCCCTTGAAGCAGCTCGTCGACGAGCTCGTCCGGCAGCTTTCCACGGAGATCGTCCGGCACCCGGTCAAGGATTCCAGCCGGAGCCGTCGCCTCCCCAGCTAAACGACTCTCTACGCCCGACGGTTCAGGAACTGGAACTGGAACTGAACTGGATTCTTGAGTTGAAGGCATGACGCTCGCTTTCGGTCATGCCTACACAGATCCTCCGACACTCCCCCTCTGCTGCTGCCGCGTCTCGAGGCATGAAACTGCGGCTGGGAGGCTCTGTCCGGTCCTGACCTTACGGTCGGCTGATCCGGGATAGGGGCTTCTGTTTGGGAGAACGCAGACGGGTAGGCCGTTTTGATCGATGGGCTTCGAGCCCGGGCTTTTCGTTCGGCCGCCCCTGCGACTTGCCTGGATTGAGCCACAGAGCTCGTATCGGTCTGTGTCGTTGTCCCGCTGCTTCTCCCGCGCCAGTTACACGAGCTGTGGAGGTGCGCGGGCCAAGACGGACAAGCTCGACGCTCGCGCGTTGGCGAGCTTGCTGTGGAAAGGGGAGCTTGAGGCGGTGTGGATGCCTGATGAGCGCTGCCGGATCCTGCGCCGCCGGCTCGCCCGCCGCGAGCAGCTGATGCGCGCCAGGACTCGCTCTAAGAATGAGATCCATGCCTCACTGCAGCGCCGACTTCAGGCTAAGCCGCCGTGCTCTGACCTGTTCGGCGTCAAGGGTCGCCAGTGGCTGGCCGGATTGGAGCTGGCGGGCGAGGAGCGCGAGTCGGTCGACGCGGCGATGCGTCATATCGAGTTCCTTGATCAGGAGCTCGCAGCGGTCGAGAAGCTGATCGCCCAGCAGGCGCTGTCCTGGCCGGAGATCCAGCGGCTGATGACCGTGCCCGGCGTGAACCTGATCTGCGCCGCGTCGTTCATGGCCGCTGTCGGCAACCCGTATCGGTTCCTGACCAGCCGCAAGCTCGTCGCATATCTGGGCCTTGATCCCAGGGTCAAGCAGTCAGGTGAGGAGCCGGCGCGCAGCGGGCGGATCTCAAAGCGCGGGTCGGCGTCTGCCAGGTGGGCGCTGGTTGAGACCTGCTGGAGCGTCGTGCTGCAACCCGGTCCGATGCGCGCGTTCTATGAACGCATCAAGCAGCGCCGCGGGCACGGCAAAGCGATCGTCGCTACCGCCCGCAAGCTCGCGGTGCTGTTCTGGTGCATGCTCACCCGCTCACAGGACTACGCCCACCAACAGCCCACGCTGACGCGCAAGAAGCTCCGGCGCCTGGAGATCACCGCAGGCGCGGCCAAGAACACTCGCCGCGCCGCCGGGACCTGGTCAACGAACCTGCTGATGCGCCAAGCCGAACGCGAGCTCGCCGAGCAGGCCGAGACCTCCTACAAACGGATGGTCCAAGACCAGCGGGCCGGCGCGCCAGCCAGAAAAGCGGGCGCGAGCGTGACACTGGAGCGCGCATAGATAAGTCACTCAAAAGAGGACAAGCCGCGCGGCAGACCACAAGCTCCTGACGTCTGCTCTTCGCTACGTCATCAGCTCGCGCCCACCCCAGAACCTACGCCGCTCCGACACCACCCGCAAGACCAAGGAGAACACCAGCCACGGAAATACCGACCACAAACAACTTGACTTTCATCGGTCGATCGAAGCGGCAGCGTGGTCCCGCGCCTAGGGTCTGGTGAGGCCCCTACGCAAGGCATACGACGTAGACGGTGCCGCCGGGAAAGTCACTGGCCGCCTCCTGCGTCCAGGTGAATGTGACATGCCAGCCGTTTGCATTGGCAGTTGGCGCGCTCGTGGTCGCGTCGGCGTCGCGGGCGTCCTCATTCGCAATTTTGAAGCCACCGCCGACTACGTGCGTGCCCGAAGGACAATCAGCTTCGCCGCTTTGCGAGGTGCCCGGCGGATATGAGCAGGTGCTGCCGCACGGACCTGACGGCGGCAGAGCCTTGGTGATGACAGTTGGCTTCTCGCGCCTCAGCGTTCTTATCGTCGCTGGCGACAACGCGCCCGCTGTGATGGATCCGCGTTTGACCTTCGAGCCTGTCACCGCTCCGCTTCTCAGCTGCCGCGTTCCGACGCTATTCGCGGGCAACTGCGCTGCGGCATACGACGTCCCACCGAGGGCGACGAACAACGCCAACCAGGCGATTGGGTTTCTGCGGATCGACATGCCCTCTCCTTCCGAAACGACAACTGCGCAAAGTGCGGCCGAGCTACCACACCAACACAAACACGATCGGTAGCCCAGGATCGCGCTCGGGTCACGCGGCCCATACGGCGTGGCGCTCTCTCAATGCCTCACTTTCATACAAACGGCTACGGCCGACCCACCGGGGATCCCGTGCTCGCCGCTCACCTGGCTGATGGTCGTGAAGGTCACAGCCCAAGCCGTTGTGCCCGAGGGCTCGCTCGCCGTCGCGACCACCCCGCCTTGAAAATAAGACGGAATGTCGTAGCCACCACCCACCGCCCGCTGACCGGCGGGACAGTCGGCATAGCCGGTATACGAATAGCCAGCCGGATACGGGCCTCCACAACCTGGTCCGGGACTTCCGCTACTAGGGCTCGGAGGGCATCCTGGCCCAGGCGGCGGCAGCGGACCGATCACGGTCGAGGTGCGCAGCGATTCTCGGATCAACCCGAAAGCGAACACTCGCGCCGTGAGCGAATGACGGCGCACCTTTTGGTCGGTTACTGCCCCGTTTCGCAGCTGGCGGGTGCCAACGCTACCCGGTGGAAGCTGGCTGGCCGCATAGGACGTGCCGGCCAAGGCAACGAAAAGCGCCACCCACGCGATCGGATTTTTGCGAATCGACATCTAAGAGTCCCTACGCAAACGACGCAAGCCACGACGCGGCACGAGAGCTATCACGCACCCATACAAACACGAGTGATCGCTCAGAATCGCGAGTCGGGAAGTCGGCTTCTGGCTCGGGGCTAGAAAGAGCAGCGTGTGGTCAGACCCTCACAACTCTCAAAGCCGGTGTCAAGGCCGGTTGAATTCGCACCCTTTTGCGCCGGTTGAAAATGCACCCCCGCGGGCGCCGGTTGAAAAGTAGGCCATGTGTGTGGCGGCTTCTCGCGGAGCGAGCCGTAGGCGAGCGGAGCGAGATGCCGCCAGCGCGGTTTGGTGGACGTAGCTTTGCTAGCGAAGCAACGTCCACGCGGGTCGGGGTGGGTCACTTTTCGACCGGCGCGACGCGGCCGAGGTCGCGGTCTTTGAGGCGGTAGCTGTCGCCTTTGAGGCTGAGGATTTCGGCGTGGTGCACGAGCCGGTCGACCATTGCGGCGGCGGTGATCTCGTCGCCGAAGATCTTGCCCCAGGCGCCGAAGGGCTTGTTGGAGGTGACGATCAGGCTGGCGCGTTCGTAGCGGCGGCTGACGAGCATGAACATGAGGTTCGCGGCTTGGGGGTCGAAGGGGATGTATCCGACTTCGTCGCAGATCAGCAGTGGGTAGCGCTCGAGGCGTTTGAGCTCGTCGTCGAGCCGGCCTTGGCGTTGTTGGTCGGCCAAGAGGGCGACCCATTCGGTGGCGGTCTTGAAGATCACCCGCTGGCCGGCGAGGCAGGCGCGGATCCCGAGCGCGATCGCGAGGTGCGTTTTGCCGGTGCCGGGCGGTCCGAGGAGGATCACGTTTTCTCGCGCGTGGAGGAAGTCGAGCTGGCCGAGGTGCTCGATCACAGTTTTCTTCACGCTGCGCTGGAAGGTGAAGTCGAACTCCTCCAATGTTTTGCGGGCGGGGAACCGGGCGGACTTGATCCGGCCCTCGCCGCCGTGCGCCTCGCGCGCGAGAACCTCGGTTGACAGCAGCGCCTGGGCGAAGCGCTCATAGCTCCATTCCTCAGCCCTCGCCCGATCGGTCAGCTTGGGCAACGCCCGGGCGGCCGCGGGCGCCTTGAGCTCTCTGAACAGGTGGGTCAGCTCGGCGGCCTGGCTCATGCGGTCAGCGCGTCATAGGCGGCGAGCGGACGGACCTGCACCTCGAAGGGGTGCTCTGGCTCGCCGCGGCGGTCCTTGAGCGCGCGAGCGTGCTCGAGCGCGATGATCGTGCGGTGCTTGGCGAAGCTGCGCTCATGCCGGCAGGCCAGCTCGCCCGTGTCAAGCGCCACCGCCGCGACCTCGCGCTGCGAGATGCGGACCTCGACCCTGCGGCCAACCAGCCTGGGGTCAAGCGAGTAGTCGTTGGTGTCAAAGCGCAGCATCGGATCCGGGGGCACCCTGGCCACCCAGCGGCGGCCGACGTCGGGCTCTCGCTTGGGCACTGGCCGCATCGCGTGGCGCTCTTCCGCGAGACGGTCGACCGGCCGGCAGCGCAGCGTCTTGTGCGTCCGGGCGTTGGCCTTCTCAAACCACGCGTCGAGCTGCAGCTGGAAGTCGAGCTCGTTAGCGAACCGCCGACCGGGCTCGAAGTTGGTCTCCATATATCCCTGCAACCGCTCGACCGCACCCTTGGCCTCGGGGTCAGCCGGCTCGCAGAAATGCCAGTCGACCCGCAGCTGCCCGCAGAACGCGGCAAAGACGTCGGTCGGGCGCCCGCCGATCGCGTGCAAGCACCCCTCCCGGTCCCACACCAGGACGCCGGGCAGGCCGCCCAGCGACCACACGCAGCGGGTGGATGCCCCACAGCACGTCCGGCGCCTCCTTGCTGAAGATCAGGGCCCCGGCGCCAGCGCGCGAATACCCCGAGCACGCGACCACAACCCATGCCCGACGTGTCTGACCGTGACCGACCGGCACCTCGGCGCTCGGCTCCCACAGATCGAACTGGCACAGCTCCCCAGGGCGATAGATCGTGCGCTGATAAGTCCGGCGCTTCTCGAACAGCGGCCGCACCTCGCGCAGGTAGTCATCAACGATCGTCTTTGAGCCCCCGAAGCCCAACGGCTCGATCAACTCCCGAACTCTGACCCCCGTTAGCGACGGATCACGCCGCAGCAGCTCGTGAATCTCGTCCTTGAACGGATCCAGCCTCGACGGCCGAGGCGGCCGCACATACCTCGGCGGCCGATCAGAACGCAGCGCCCGCCTGACCGTGTTGCGATCGATCCCATAACGCCGGGCGAGCTCCTTGATCGGCACCCCGCGAACGAAATGCTCCCGGCGCAACTCGGCCCAGCGCTCCACGTCAAGCACACCCTTCTCCCAGACTCGATCGACAACGACCAAGCCAGGGTCAACCCGCCCCCGGACGCCTCCACCAACGCCTCAACAGGGGGTGCAATTTCAACCGGCAGAGGGGGGTGAGTTTTCCACCGGCGCCGACATCCGGCATCCGCCTAGAGCCCGAAATGGAAGCCGACTTGGCCTGTGATCCCAGCGCGATCCTGGCGGATTGATCGTGTTCATATAGATGCGCCGGATTGGGCGGCGTGGTGTGGCTTGCGCAGGGAAGGAGTTATGGATGTCGATCCGAAAGAACCCCGTCGCCTATGTGGCCCTGTTCGTTGCGCTCGGGGGTACCTCATACGCGGCTTCTCGGCTTCCGGCAAACAGCGTCGGTACGGGGCAGCTCCGAAACGGAGCGGTTACGGATAAGAAGGTGCGCCGGCATTCACTGGGCGCCCGTGTGTTTGCGCCCGGCGTGCTGCCTCCCCTGAAGACGCAGGTCGTCGCCTTTTCTGCGCCCGTGGGTCCACCGTGTCCGGCGAATGGATGCTCGTCGGTACCCGCCGGGACGTCGGCATCGTGGGCGGCAAACTGTCCCACGGGAACCCGTGTGGTCGGGGGCGGCTACTCGATCGCTAGCTATCAAGACACCTCGGAGGTAGCCACCGCAAGCGCGCCGACTCAGAAGGGGCAGGTCGTCAACGAGCCGTCTCAGCCGACCGACGCCGGCGGATGGCAGGTGACTTTCACGACCACACAGGAGGCGAATCCCGGGCCGCCATATGGCAACACGGTCTACGCCGTCTGCGCATCGGGTTAGGAGTTTGGCTACGTCGATTGGTAGGAACCCTGTCGCTTGGCTCGCGTTGTTCATCGCCCTGGGGGGAACGTCGTATGCCGCGACCCAGCTGCCTGCGGGGAGCGTTGGGACGCGGCAGTTGAGAGATGGGGCGGTAACCGCAGCAAAGGTGCGCCGTCGCTCGCTGACTGCACGCGTGTTTGCGCATGGAGTCATTCCCGCCGCCGGGCTGAAGACGACGACCGTCGTCGCTCCCGCGGCCCCTCCGGCATGCCCAGGACAAGGCTGCCAGCCTAGCCCCGCAGGGACATCCGTAACCCTTCCACCGGCCGTATGCCCGCAGCACTACCGCGTTCTGGGTGGAGGCTTCAGCATCGAAAACGACGAGAGCGTTGTTGCCAGCGCACCTACAGCGGATGGCAAGGGCTGGGGGGTGACCATCGTCTTTACGCAGCCACATGTTTACAGCGGCCATGACATCGTCTCGGCCGTATGCGCCGCTGGGGCGTAGCGTCAGGCGGACGACGAACCACGGCGAAGTCAGGTAGAGAAACGGGCGGGCTCTGCTCTCATCGAGTTGCGCGAGAGGCGCTCGTTGCCCAGGAGACCCGAGTGCTCGCGGCGCTAGGGAAGCGGCCGGAAGTTGGCTGGGAGCCGCTCGTGAAGTTCGTAGCAGAGGATGAGGTCGCGCTGAATGGCGAGCGGGACACCCGCGATGTAGCCGCATCCGTGCCGAGAGGGAAACGCGCTGGTGCTGCCTGCGACCCGCCAGATGCCGCGAACCTTGCGGAGCACGATCAAGAGTTTGCGTGAGATCGCGTGGCAGGGGCCGCTGGCTGGCTGGTTCCAGCTCGGCTCGTCTAGGGTGGCCCAGCTGGTGCTGGACTCCATGCGGGCGCAGTCCGCAGGAAAGTCGGCTTGGAGGAGGCCCTTGGCCTTCGCGGCCGAAACCATCGCAGCTTCTTCCCTGTGGACTTGATCGATGCGCGCGACGATATTCGCTGGTATCGAGCCACTCGATGCGCACGCCGCGATCCACGCGACTGAGGGCCCGAGGATCACCGGGACCAGAAGCCTGAATCGCTTCCTGCGCAGAGACATCTCCCGCCGGAGAATGTACGCGCGGCGTGCAGTCAGTGTCCAGAGGAGCGAGCGCCCGCGTCCGCGCTTCGTTCAACACCCGGCAGCCGCTCGCTCGTAGCTACCCTTGGCTCGCGATGCGGACGTTCCACCTCACCACGTTCGGATGTCAGATGAACGAGCACGACTCGGAGCGGACGAGGGGAATGCTCGAGTCGCTCGGGTACGAGGAGGCCCACGCGCGTGCCGAGGCGGACGTGATCCTGTTCAACACCTGCTCGATCCGCGAGAAGGCGGACGAGCGGTTCATCGCCCATCTGTCCGAGGCAAAGCACGTGAAGGCCGCCCGGCCCGGGGTGGTCGTCGGGGTCGGAGGGTGCTGGGCCCAGTCGGTCAAGGAAGAGGTTTTCGCACGCTTCCCGTTCGTCGACGTCGCCTACGGGCCCGGCCAAGTGCACAAGCTGGCGGAGTTCCTGACCAGCGACTCGCTGAGTGCTCAAGGCTTCTTCGAATTCGAGAGCTTCACTGGGCGCTTGCCGGCCAAGCGGGCGCGCGAGCACCAGGCTTGGATTCAGATAAGCGTCGGCTGTAACTGTGTCTGCTCCTATTGCATCGTGCCGTCGACGCGCGGGCGGGAGATGAGCCGTCCCGCTTCAGAGCTCGTCGACGAGGTGACGCGCCTGGCCGCCGACGGCGTGCGCGAGGTAACTCTCCTGGGCCAGAACGTCAATTCCTACGGCCGCGACCTGCCGGCCGGCCAGCGAATGACCTTTGCGCAGCTGCTCGAGATGGTCGACGGAGTGCAGGGAATCGACCGGATCCGCTACACGAGCCCTCATCCCAAGGACATGCGGGAAGACGTGATCCGAGCCCACGCCGAGCTGCCTGCGGTGTGTGAGCACATCCACCTCCCGCTTCAATCGGGCTCGAGTCGCGTGCTCAAGCGGATGCGCCGCACCTATACCCGCGAGCGCTACCTCGACCGAGTGGCTCTGGTCCGCGAGCACGTCCCGGACTGCGCGCTGACCACCGACATCATCGTCGGCTTTCCGGGCGAGACCGAGGAGGATTTTCGGCAGACGCTCGAGGTGGTCGAGGAGATCGGCTATGACGGCGCGTTCACGTTCATATATTCGCCGCGCCGCGGCACCGAGGCGGCTTCGATGCCAGATCAGGTCCCCCATGAGGCCAAGGTGGAGCGGATGGAGCGGCTGGTCGAGGTGGTCCAGCGCCGGGCCCGCGAGCGGGCTCAGCGCTTTGTGGGAAGACGGCTCGAGGTGCTGGTGGAAGGGCCATCGCGCAGCGACCCATCCCGCATCCGCGGACGCTTACGCCACAACAAGGTGGTCAACTTCACCGGCCTCGGTGCGCCCGGGGAGCTGGTCGACGTACTCATCGAGTCGGCGACCTCCCAGACGCTCGCTGGGCGTGAGGACATCTTGAGCCGCGCGGCCGTCTAGAAGCGGGTCAGCACGACGTCCGCGCTCGCCTCGGCGCCGTCGTGCGCCAAGAGCGTCCGGACTCCGAGTTGGTTGCCGACAGTCCGACTCAGCAGACCCTGGCCCCGACCACTCAGCTTGAAGGTCACGTAGCCGAGCTCGCCCGCCCCGATGAGCTCGCGCCCGGTATGCGCCAGCAGGCCGGCGCTGCTCGAGACCCGAGCCGTGACCCAGCACGGCGCCGGAGACAGGCAGGCGGTCAAGAGGCCACCAACTCCCTGCGGCGCGATATACGCCGTCAGACCTACCACCTTGAGGGTGCTCGATGGATGGGTGTCACGTCGTGGGGCGCGGCCCGAGGTGAGATAGCCGACCAGGTTGAAAGCCGCGGATGCAGAGGGGCCGTTCTTGTCGCGGACTGCGACCTTCACCGGCACTGCGCCCGACCTCGACCGCGCCAGGAGGTTGCGTCCGGCACCGTTCAGCCTGAAGTAGAGAATGCCCACCCCGTTGGCTCCCACACCCTCCGTCCCGGTTTGCGCGATCGTCGTTCGCCCCGTCTTGACCGTCGTGGCCAGATGACACGTCGAGCCTGTGTAGCAGCCGACTGGGAGGCCGCCTGTCCCCGACACCTTGGAGACGAACACGCTGCGCCCGAACGTGATCACGTGCGCAGGCGTGGGCACCGCGCTCGACGTCGCCAGCACCTGCCCTCCGCTGCCGAGGGCCTCGGCCTCGAAGTAGGGATCGGTGCCGTGGACGGTCGCCTGCGTGCTGGCTCCGCCACTCGCGCGCACTCTTGTGAGCCGCACGAGGCTCGTCGGAGCGGGCCCACCGAGGACCTCCCAGGCAGCCAGCCCGCTCCCTTGGGGCCAGCTCATGCGTAGCAACGTCGTTCCATCCGCGGCTGGCGAAACTGACAGCGTGGGGGCGGGGATCGGCGCGGGCGGGCCGACCGTCCCCGCCGTGGCCCCGTCGAGGTAATCGCTGTCAATGTTGATTGTCACGCCGTCGTGGGTCTCGTTGTGGCCTCCCTTGTATTGGTGTAGGCGCTGATGCGCGCTCCAATCCCCGGCTGGGACATATGAGCTGCTCGTGCCCTGCTGATCGTTCCATTCGGCGAACCAGATGTCGTCTGGCTCCGGGTAGCTCGTGCCCCACTGGCTGGCGAGATCGGACATCCCCGATGCCACGCTGCTGTACACCCCCGCCACGTATCCGTCGGCGTGCAGCTGTGATGTCCATCCCGAGAGGAAGCTCAGGACGGCCTGGCTGTTGGCCTGCGTCCGGTCATAGCCTTCCATGTCGTAATAGATGGGGTTGCCCGTCGGGAGTCCGAGCGCCTGCATGTCTGCCACCGCGTCGCTCCCCGCGGCGGAGCCCTGGGCCGAGGCTTGGCTCGGGCTGATGCCGGCGCAGCCGCAGCCATTGCTTGGTGCCTGGAGTCCGACGTAGGTGGGGACCAGATGCCATCCAGCGGCGATCTGCTGGCTCACCCAGTCCGGCGTCAGGTTCGGCTGCGCACACGCTTCGTTGACCCCCCCGATGTAGATCCCGATCGCGTGGTAGCTGGAGGACCACGCGGCCATCGCGCTGGAGGACGGTGCCGAGCAGGCATCGAACCCTCGCCCCGTGTAGACGCTCGAGTTCGCCGCGGTCGAGTCCGGCTGCTCGTGGCCTGTGATCCAGCCCCGGCGGCTGGCCGAGGATCGGCGCCGGATGGGGAGGGACAGACGACCGAGCGCTCGTTCGATCAGACCCGGATTCGTCCGCCAAGTGGCCGTCACGACCACCCCGGCGGACGGAACCCGGAACGTCGTCACAGACCCGGCAAGGCCGAAGCCACCTCCGGTGGGACCGGCTGACGCGTGGTCATCCGGCGCCACCAGGATCGCCTCCGTGCGCCCGGCCAGGTTGGCAGGGCACGTCTCCTGGTGGCTCGGCAACCCCAGGTAGAGCGCGTGACGGTCAAACCGCACGCAGGCACCGGGAGTCCTGGCCAGCCGGTATATGGGCCACGAGGCAGGGATGACGACCGGGTAGCCGTGGTAGGCGACTGTCTTCAGCGCCAGCGGTTGGCCGGCAGCGGTGCTGGCGAGTCCGAGGACGATCAGCGCCAGCGCGAGCCCGACCCCTGCCGGGCTTACCCGCTCAGGCCGCCACCGGGACGCGCGCTGCGGCATTCGCCACGAATCTTGCGATCGTCTCGACGATCAGGTCGGGGTCGTCTGACATCGGCACATGGCCGAGACCTGGCAGCTCCGTCCATTCGGCATCCGGTAGCAGCCGGCGGAAACGCGCCGCGTAGGTACGAGGCGGCAGGATCCGGTCGCGGGTGCCCCAGGCGATCAGGACGGGGCAGCTTATGCCGTCGAACGTGCTCGGTGGCCCATCGCGCATGATCGAGTCCATCAGCTCGAAATAGACCGAGCACCCCACCGAGTCCCGCACGAGCTGCGCTGCCGCTGTGGCGGAGATGCGGTCGCCATGGGCCATGATCTGCCAGAGAAGCAGGCGGCGCAGCCGTGGGCGGCGCATCAGCGAATCGAGCCTGGGGAGGAGCCGCGTCGAGAGCTTGTGGTTGCGGGTGAACAGCGTCCGCAGACGCTTTTCGGCGCGGGTGCCTGGCTCCCACCCGCCTCCCGGCGAAAACACGACAACCGAACTGGCGCGCCCGCGTCGCGCCAACTCGAGCGCGATCCACCCTCCGAGCGAGTTTCCGACCAGGTGGGCAGTTTCGAAACCTGCCTCGTCCATGTCGCGCTCGACGGCGTCGACCAGCGCCTCGACTGTTGGCTCAGCGCCCGCAGGGAGCTCGGGACCACCGACGTGTCCCGCGAGGTTGACCACGAGCACGTCGTGGGAGTGTTCGAGTGCCTCGAGGACGGGCTCCCAGGCATTGCGGGTGGCCGAGAAGCCATGAATGAGCACGAGCGGCTCGCCGGCGCCACCTCGGTGGATCGTCTGAGCGCTCACCCGCCACAGCCTACCGCGAGCGTCCCGGCCGGGGCTGCCGTCGTTCCGACCGAGCCGCCCGTAAAGATCTTGTCCACATGTAGATCGGTGCGATTGCCCGGGCAGGAAGGCAAACCCGTCCCGGAGGAGCGCCACGGCGCGAACTCTGCCCGGCCTTCGCCCTGGATCCGTCGACCAGGGAAGCCGAAGCGCGGGACTTCGTCCCAGGTGCTGATCAGGACCTCGGCCCGGCGCGGTGCAGAGCTGGCCGGGCGGCGGGTGGCTTGAGCCGGCCTACGCAGCCTGGTCGAGGTGAACGACCGGGGCGGGCGAGGTGCCGTCCTCGGTCGCGTGCCCGATGGTGCCCATCGGTGCCAGCTGATCGCCGCACACCGGGCAGTTGTGTGGCTCCTCCAGCTGGTGATAGGGAAGTGACGGCCAGGTGGTCTGGCAGTTGATGCAGTGAAGGCGGTTCATCAGAGATCTCCCTGTGGAGTGCGTAGTCCAGCCTTGTGGTCTTATCGGCATGGGCGAGCGAGGGCCATAGCCCCTGTTCCGGCGGGAAATGCGCACGTTCCGGGCTTTCGCGCGTGGAGAACTGCTCGAGAGGCTCGTGGCGATCGGTTTCCTCCGAGCCGGTCTCTCTGGTGGCCGAGCATCTAGCTCAAGGGCTGGCCCCGCAGTCGACTCCGTTAGCCTCGGAGTGGGTTGCCACGGCGCGTTAACCACGCCTCGGTGTACGGCCGCTCCGGGGCCGGAATTATTGGCTGCAGGGCCAGGTAAGAGAAGCCTACTCCTTCTGGCGCGCTAGGGCGAGCGGTTTCGCCCTCGCGGGCGAGCGGTTTCGCTCTCGAATCCCCGACCTGTCCGTGCTCTAGCGTGGCTCGAGGAGGACGAGCGGGATCTCGCGCTCGGTCCGGTGTCGGTAGCGATCCCAGTGCGGGTTGTACTGGGCAGCCTGGGGCCACAGCTGCTCCCGCTCGCCGGCGTCGGCCTCACGGGCGTGGACTTTGATCCGTCGGCCGCCGACCTGGACCTCGGTTTCGGGATGGGTGCGTAGGTTGTGCAGCCATCCCGGATTGCGAGGATGGCCGCCCTTCGAGGCGACGATCAGCATCCCCTCGCCGACGGGCATGTAGACCAGCGGGGTGCTACGAACCTTCCACTCCTTGCCCCGACGTGGTCGAGGACGAGCAGAGAGGGGAGGCCCGGAAGCCTCCCGCCGAGGCGGCCGCCGGTGGCGCGATAGAGCGCTGCGTGGCCGCGCATCAGTGGCCCGAGCACGAACCAGAGACGATCCGCTACGTCGAGGTAGTCGATGCCTGCATCCTAGGCGGGCAAGAGCTCCTTCGGGTCGCCACCCCGCCAGCCTGGTCTGTCTGGGGCATGTGCGAACATCTGTTCGTGCGCTGGAGCAACCTCAGCATCGAGGAGGAAGAGCTCGCCCGGCTACCCGGCTACCGCGACGAAGCGGTGGTACGCCATTTCGAGGCCCCAGGGTCGATCGAGACCCGGTTCTATGAAGTCCGGGCCAGATCGATCCTCAACCGAGTGCCCGAGGCATCGCAGGTCCCGTTCCGCTGGACGATAAATCCCTACCGCGGATGCAGTCACGCATGTACCTACTGTGCGTGGGGGGGCACGCCGATCCTGCTCGGGGACGGGAGGCACAAGCCGCTCGAGCTGCTCGAGGTCGGAGAGGAGATCTACGGAACGAGGCGCGAAGGCAACTGCCGCCACTACGTGCGTACCGAGGTCCTGAACAAGTGGACCACGAGCAAAGCTGCCTACCGTGTGGGGCTGGAGGACGGGACGGAGCTCATCACGAGCGGCGATCACCGCTTCCTCACCGAACGCGGGTGGAAATATGTGATGCGAAGCCCGCGCTCCGACCGTGTTCGGCCACGCCTGGCGACGAACGACCACCTCGTCGGAACGGGAGCCTTCGCCGAGCAGCAGGCAGAGACGGGCGAGTATCGACTGGGTTATCTCTGCGGAATCGCTCGGGGCGATCGTGACATCGATTCCTACTCGTACGAGCGACTTGGGCGTGCCGATGGAGACGTGCATCGCTTCAGCCTTGGACTTACCGACATCGAAGCCCTGCAGCGAGCCCGCGACTACCTTGCCGCGGAAGAGGTGGCCACGACCGAACGGGTATACGCCCTAGCGGCCGGGTCACGCCGCGAGGTGAAGGCGATCGGGTCCAGCTCGCGGTCTCTGGTCGAGCGCATCGAGAATCTGGTCAGCTGGCTGGCGTCTGCAAGCGAGGACTGGTGCCGCGGGTTTCTGGCTGGCACCTTCGACGCGGAAGGTTCCCGCGGCGACTTTGCATTGACAATCGCAAACGCCGATCCGGGCGTGCTCGCCTGGGTCGATCGCTGCGCGACGCGGCTCGGCTTCGATGCGGTCTGCGACCGTACGGCCAAGCCGGGCGGCCTGTCATGCATTCGGATCCGCGGCGGTCTCTCAGAGCAGCTTCGGTTCTTCCATACAGTCGATACCGCAGTAACCCGAAGGCGGTCAATCGAAGGCGAGACGGTCAAGACCTTCAGCAAGCTCAAGGTCGCGACGATCGAACCGCTGGGCCGGGCCGTCCCGCTCTATGACATCACAACCGGGACGGGCGATTTCATTGCCAACGGCGTTGTCAGTCATAACTGCTTTGCCCGTCCCACACACAAGTACCTCGATTTCGACGCGGGCCGGGATTTCGAGCGCGAGATCGTCGTCAAGGTGAACGCGCCAGAGCTGCTGAGGAGCGAGTTGGCGAAGCCATCGTGGAAGGGCGAGCACGTGGCGCTCGGCACGAATACCGACCCCTATCAATGGGCCGAGGGACGCTACAAGCTGATGCCAGGCATCTGGGAGGCGATGCGTGACGCAGGCAACTCCTGCTCGATCCTCACCAAGTCGCCGCTCCTGTTGCGCGACCTCGAATTGATGAGGCAGATCAACGCGGTGACTGACTTCAGCGCGGCCGTATCAGTCCCGACTCTCGACGAGAAGGCTTGGCGAGCCACCGAGCCCCACACTCCCAACCCACGGGCTCGCCTCGAGGCAATCTCCGAGCTAACCAGAGCTGGCATCAGGACAGGCGTGCTCGTGGCGCCGCTGATGCCCGGGATCAACGATTCGCCAGAGCAAGTGGCCAAGATCCTCGAACTCGCCTCTGAGGCCGGGGCAGCTTATGTGACTGGGATCGCACTCCACCTCCGGGGGGACGTGCGACAACTGTTCTTCGACTGGTTGGAAGAGCACCGACCCGACCTGGTTCCAACCTATAGACAGCTCTACCGGCGCGGCGCCTACATGCCGCCGGACGACCGGCGCCGCCTGGCGGCGCTCGTAAAAGGGCCGGACTTGCCCGCCGGCGAGCGCATGCGCGGCCGCATGCGAATGGATGAGCCGAAGCCCGCTTCGCCTGCTGAGCGTTTTGGACAGGCCGCTGACGGAAAAGCTGGGCGGAACGGGGGAGAGGGGGTTGCCCAGGGGCGCCTGTTCTGAGGCGCCGGCGCTGCGCTTGCGCGCAAAAGCGCGCAATCCGGCGGGCGGTGGCGAAACCAGGGCAGGAGTACGGTGGTAGGTAAGCGAACCGAAAGAAGGTTCAACCCACTGAATCGCACAGCGACTAGATGTACAAACGCCTGAAATCCCGCCGCGACCTCTATCTGGAGCGGATGTTCGAGACCCGCAGCGAGGCCTGGGAGAGGGTCGGTCTCGCCATGAACATCAGCCAGCGAGCGGTCAAGCGAGCCCGCCGCCAGGTCATGGTGATGCTCCCGCTGCTGGTCGCCGTCCTCGTCGTTTACGGCGACCGCCAGAGGATCTTCGGTCTCAACCACAAGCATCCGGGCCCGGCCGAGACCTGGATCCAGTGGGGGACGGTCGTCGCCCTGCTGGCGCTCGGCTGGGGGGTTGCGCGCGACGTGGGCCGGGCCGCCGGTCCGACTTTCTTCCGCCGGATGGATCCCTCCACGGCGGGAACCGTCGGCTTCCTGATCCGCCTCGTCACGCTGGCGATCACGCTCCTGATCGCCCTGGGGGTCGCTGGGGTCAACACCGGATCGCTGATCGCCGGCAGCGCATTCACCGCGGTCGTCCTGGGGCTGGCCGCGCAGCAGACGTTGGGGAATCTGTTCGCCGGTCTGGTTCTCCTCACGGCGCGTCCGTTCAAGGTGGGCGAGCGGATCAGGCTGCAGGCGGGCGCCCTGGGAGGCGTGCTCGAGGGTGTCGTCAGCTCGCTGGGGCTGATGTACACAACCCTCGCCCGCGGTGAGGACCGGATCTTGATTCCCAACAACGGCGTCCTTTCCGCGGTGGTCGTTCCGCTCCGGGAGCCTGAGCCGGTAAACGTCCGCGTCCGGCTCAGCTCCGGCGTCAGGCCGAGCCAGGTCCAGGCGATCCTCGACGAGGAAGTCAAGACGGCGACCCGGACCGCAGCCAAGGTGCTACTCGAGGAGATCGACGGCGAGGACGTCGTCGTGCGGGTCCAGGCGACACCAGAGCGCGCCGATGACGGAGCGCGCCTGGCCGACCAGATCATCCAGTCGCTCGCGGCCGTGACCGGCGAGCACGAGATCGTCCGCCAGTAACCGACGAGCCCCGGCCGTCCTTCGGACAGCGGCCTCAGCCGGCGGCCGCGGGCAGCCCGAGCGCCTGGTTGACGAGATCGGTGTCCAGATACTCGGTCAGCTCCCTGACTTGCCCGTCGGAGAACTGAAGCACGTAGCAGTACGACTGGTTGTAGGGCTTTCCCGCCTTCGTCGTGACCTCCCCACGGGCCTCGACCACGACCACGTCGTCCTCTGCGACGACGCGGATGGCACGCGCTTTGTACTGGTCGGCGAACTGCCTGAAGAGGGGCCGCATCAATTCGTCGACGATCGCCCGCTTGCCCTGGTAGCTACGCGACCATGCCGAGCTTCCCATCACCGTCCAGCGGGCGTCCTCGGCCAAGGCGTCCATGAAGGGCTGGCCGTTCCCGCGGGCGAGCTCGGCGAACACCCGCTCGATCAGCCGCTTGTTCTCCGAAGCGCCCACTGATGAAGCGTATGAGACGATCGTCAGCCCCGCGCCGCGGTCGCGTAGAAGAATCGCCAGCCGATCGCGCGCGCCTCGGCGCGCCACCCAAGCGCTGTCAGGCGCTCGACCAGCTCGTCTGGCTCGTAGAACACCTTGACCGCGCGGTAACGAGCGCCGGAGCCGAGCGCGCGCCGAACGGCGGGGGCTGCAGCCTCCGCCATGGTCTCCTCCAGCTCGGCGACGGCCGGCCGCTCGTCGATCAGGAACACGCGCCCCTTCTCGGCCAGGGCGCCGCCGACGAGCTCCCAGAAGGCGTCGAACCGCTGCGGCGGGACGTGAGACAGCCATGCCGAGAAGAACACGACGTCGTAGCGCTCGGACGGCGACCAGGTGAAGAGATCTGCCTCGACGTAGCGCACATGCTCCAGTCCGACCACAGCGCGGTTGATGGCAAGCATCTCAGGAGAGGCGTCGACCGCGGTCAGACTGGTGGCGTAATTTGCCAGCTCGACCGTCCACTGACCGGTACCGCAGGCCAGCTCCAAGACGCGGCCGCCGGGAGCGAACTCCTCAAGCGCGGCAAGTAGCTCCCGATAGCCCTCGTACGTGCTGAACAGAGCCGTCTTGTCGTACTCGTCAGCTCGCGCTCGGTAGTACGCGATCTGCTCTGCCAGCAGCTGTTCGAGGTCATCGGATGGCGCGCCTGACTGCATGCCCGCGAGCTTACGTGCCTTAGGCTCACCGCGAGATGCCGGCAACGGTAATCGGGGTCGATCTGCGCCCGACACGGGTCACCGCCGCGCGGCTTGCAGGCACAGAGCTTGGTCCCGTCCAGATCGACGCCACCGAGTGCTCCGACCCCGCCGCGCTGGTCGACCAGCTGTCCGAAATGGTGCAGCGGGTCTCCGGAGGCGAAGTGGATGCGGTCGGGGTCTGCCTTCCCCGCGTGGTCGAGTTCTCCACCGGCCGCGTCGTCGCGACCCGGCGCGCGGCGGCTCCCTCGAGAAACGGCGCGGTCGATCTTCCTCTGGCCGGGGTTCCCCTCCGTCGTGTCCTGAGCGACCAGCTTGGCGTTCCGGCTTTCATTGACAACGACGCAAACGCGCAGGCGCTCGCCGAGGCACACGACGAGGAGCTCGAGCCGCTCGTCGAGCACCTGGTCCTGCTCGCGGTGGGCTCCGCCGTCGGCGGAGGGCTCCTCCTCGACGGGCGGATCTATCGCGGGGCGACGGGCGCCGCTGCCGAGCTAGGCCAGACGATGCTCGGGCTCGATCTGGCGGGCGCGGTCCCTGCCCCGATGGGGTTTCCGCAGCCGGGCTCGCTCGAGTTCGCGGTAGCCGGTCACGCCTTCGATCGCCTCGCGTCGCTCGCCGGGCGGGTGAGGCCTGACTCCGCCTTGGCGCGCCTGCGGGCAGAAGGCAAGCCGGTCCTTAGTCTCGATGTCGTCGAGGCCGCCCGCAGCGGCGACACCGCGGCGGCCCGCATGATCGAAATCTGGGGTCAGCGGATCGGGATCGGGATCGCCAACGCGATCCACACCTTCGACCCTCAAGAGGTCGTAGTTGGCGGCGATGCGGCCCGAGCTGGTCTGCATGTCCTCGAGCCGGCCCGCCGCGTCGCCCGCGAGTACGTCATGCCTGGCCTCGGCGAGCAGACAACGATTCGCCTGGCCCGGCACCTAGACCGGGGCGGCGTACTGGGCGCCGCGCTGCTCTCCCGCCAGGAGCTCGAGGCCTGAGTGTGTCCTGGCCAGCTAGTGGATTTCGCGCTGGCCGGTCGCGAGATCTGAGGCGATCCTGTCGCCACCGAGTCGCCGGCTCACGGCGGCCGCGAGCTCCGGAGCTACCGAGGCGAGGCTTGCCCCCAGGCGCAGGCCGACAGGAGCCACCTCGAGCTCGCCGACGTTGCGCTCGATCGCGCGTGTCACGGCCGCGGCGACCTGCTCTGGCGTCCGAGTGCCGACGCCACGTGGCAGCTGGACGCCCGCCGCGGCGAACATGCCGGCATCGCGGATGAAGCCCGGCAGCACGACCGAGACGCCGACGTTGTGGGGCCTAAGGTCCTCCCGGATCCCGAGCGCGAACCCACGTAGAGCGAACTTGGTGGCCGAGTAGATCGAGGAGGCAGGGGAGGCGGCTTTGCCCGCGAGCGAGGAGATGAACACCATGTGCCCGCTCCCGCGCCCGATCATGGCGGGAGCCAGAGCCCGGGCCAGCGCAATAGGAGCGCGGAGGTTGACCTCGAGCATGCCGTCGATGCGCTCCTGGTCCAGATCGGTAAGCGTGCCGCTGGCGGGGTGCGCGGCATTGGCGACCAACACGTCGACCCTGCCAACCGTGCGGATCAGCTCGGCAAGCTGATCCCGCTGGCCGAGGTCGCAGGGGAGGGCTTCGCCTCCGAGCTCGTCCCGCAACGGCTCGAGCACATCGGCGCGCCGCCCGCTCAGGACCAGGGACGCTCCCCGGGAGGCAAGCCCCCGGGCGATCGCCTGCCCGATCCCGCCCGTCGCCCCGGTGAGGAGCACCCTTGCGCCGCTGAGGTCCACGGGCGCGCAGTCTAGATGGCCCTGACCGACTCGCCATCATTGGAAGGTGGCCAGGGCACGCGTGATCGCCTTGTTCGGTCCGACCGGCGTCGGCAAGACGGCAGTCGCGATCGAGCTCGCCGAGCGCCTGCGCCGGGTCGGCGGACACCCCGTGGCGGTCTCCGCCGACGCGCTCCAGGTCTACCAGGGACTCGAAACGCTCACGGGCGCGGCCACCGCCCGTGACAGGGCGGTTCTCCCTCACCGCCTGCTCTCATTCCTGCCAATCGACGCCACCTTCAGCGCCGGGCAGTACGCCGAGCTCGCCCACGCGGAGATAGATGCGCTGATCGGACAAGGCCAAATGCCGCTCGTCGTCGGCGGCACAGGGCTCTATCTGCGCGCCGCGCTGACCAACCTCCAGATGAAGCCGCCGCCGCCCGCGAGCGTCCGCGAGCACTGGCTGGCCGAGCTCGAACGGCGCGGCCCGGCCGAGCTGCACGCGATCCTCGCCGGGCGCGCCCCCGGCGTCGCGGCGACGATCGCCGCTTCCGATCGCCAGCGAATCGTCCGGGCGCTCGAGCTGTTCGAAGCCGGCGAGGCCGATACCCCTTCGGGAAGCGACGACGACGCGGAATCCGAGCTGTGGTCGGATGCCGTCCGCCATCCGACGTTGCTGGCCGGACTTGTCATGGACCGCGCGCAGCTCTATGAGCGGATCGACGCCCGGGTAGATGAGATGATCGCGGCAGGCGCGCAGGAGGAGGTCAGACGGGCCAGCGCGGCGGGCACCTCCGCGACGGCTCGGAAGGCCCTCGGCTTCGACGAGTTGCTCGCCGGGGACATCGACGGCATGAAACGCCGCACCCGCAACTATGCTCGGCGCCAGCTGACCTGGCTACGCAAGCTGGCCGGCGTCGAGGTCATCGACACCACCGAGCGCCGCGCAGACGAGGTTGCGGAGGAGGTCCTCCGTCTGTGGTTGGCCGGGAGGGGCGCCGGCGACGCTTCTCCATAGACTGGCCCGCCGTGTGGTTCGAGAAGTGGCAGGCGCTCGGCAACGACTACATGATCATCGAGGCCGACGAGCTTCCGTTTGAGCTGACACCGGCTCGCGTGATCGCGCTCTGCGCTTCCCACACCGGAGTCGGCGCTGACGGTGTGTTGCTCTTGTCAGAGAGCGACGATCCCGCGACGGTGGCCCGGCTTCGCGTCTTCAATCCGGACGGATCGGAGGCGGAGGTTTCAGGTAACGGCGCGCGTGAGGCGGTGCTCTACATGCGACGCCGCGGAATCGCGCGCGCGGACATGTTCTCGATCCAGACCGCCGCCGGGGAGCTTCGCCCGACCATCACCTCGCCGACCACGTGCACACTCGAGATGGGACGCGCGCGGGTGAAGAGCGAGGATTTTCCCTCCGGGGGAGAGGACGGCGCCGGCGAGCTCGAGGCCGGCGGGCATAAGTGGCGCTTCCAGCACGTCCAGGTGGGCAATCCTCAGTGCGCGATCGCAGTGGAGGGGCGCGACGAGCTCGAGCACCTCGATCTGGCATTGATCGGGCCGGAGATCGAAGGCAACAAGCTGTTCCCCAACCGCACAAACGTCTCCTGGTACACCGCGCTGGCGCCGGACCGAATCCGGGCCAGGATCTTCGAGCGCGGGGTGGGGGAGACACAGGCAAGCGGAACCGGCGCCACAGGCGCCGCCGTCGCCTACGTACTCCGCGGAGGCGAGTCCCCGGTCACAGTCAACCTCGCCGGCGGCGAGCTCGAGGTCGAGGTCGGGAAGGCACTTGAGATCCGCTTGACTGGCTGGGCGGTTCCTGTGTTCCGCGGCGAGCTGTCAGACGAGTTTCTCGGGGAGCTCGATGCGCTCCAGTAAACGACTCGAGCAGATCCCGCCGTATCTGTTTGCCGAGCTCGAACGCAAGGTTGCGGCCAAGCGAGCCGCCGGGATAGACGTGATCAGCCTGGGCATCGGCGATCCGGACATGCCGACGTTCGAGCCGATCGTCGTGGCGGCGCAGCGGGCGATCGCCGATCCGTCCACGCACACCTACCCCACAAACCGAGGTCGAAGCCAGTTCAGGGAGGCCGTGGCTCGGTTCTACGAACGGCGCTTTGGCGTCGAGCTCGACCCCGAGAGCGAGATCATGCCGGCGATCGGCGCCAAGGAATGCATCTTCAACCTCAACCTGGCCTTCCTCGATCCAGGCGACGCCGCTCTGGTGTCGGACCCGGGCTATCCGGTTTACACGGGTGGACCGCTGATGGCCGGCGCCGAGCCGATCCTGATGCCGTTGCGGCCGGAGCTCGGGTTCGCGCCTGACCTCGAGTCGATCGCGCCGGATGCGCTCAGCCGCGCCCGGATCATGTTCGTCAACTACCCCAACAACCCCACGGGGGCGATCGTGCCTGACGGGTTGTTCGAGCGCGTTGCCGAGCTCGCACGCCAACACGAGCTCCTCGTCGTACACGACAACGCCTACAGCGAGATCACCTACGACGGCTACGTCGCGCCTTCGTTCCTCCAGACGCCAGGGGCCAAGGAGGTCGGGGTCGAGGTGTTCTCCCTCTCCAAGGGCTACAACATGACCGGCTGGCGCTGTGCGGCGATCGTCGGCAACGCGGACGCGATTGCTCAGTACTGGCGGCTGAAGTCGAACGTCGACTCCGGGCTGTTCGAGGCGGTGCAGCTGGCGGGGGCCGCCGCCCTCGCCCCGGAGCTGGATCCGCTGGTGCGCGGCATGAACGACATCTACCGCCGCCGCCGAGATCTGATCTGCGAGGCGCTTGCCTCGGCAGGGGTGGAAGTGACCCCTCCCAAGGGGACGATCTACATCTGGGCGCCTGTCCCGGCGGGGTTTGACTCGGCCGCCGCCTACTGTGAGCACGTGCTCGAGCACGCCGCCGTCGTGATCTCGCCAGGTGGCGCCTATGGTCCCAGCGGCGAGGGCTTCTTTCGCATCTCATTGACGACGCCCGATGAGCGCATCCTCGAAGCGGTGGAGCGGCTTAGCCGACTCTAGGCCGGGCTACCATCAGCTCAGTGCAGCGGAGCCGCCACGGGCGCCTTCAGACCTCGAGTCAAGCCAACGGCCAGCGGCCACAGGGCCGAGCCCGCCAGCGCGCACTTCATGATCGCGGCCCTGCCCGATCACTGCCCGTCGGGCCTGGCGGAGCTCCAGGAGCTGCTCCGGACCGCCGGTGTTGCCACCGTAGGGAAGCTCGTGCAGCGACGCGAGCGCCCGCACCCGAACACCTATCTTGGACCGGGCAAGCTCGAGGAGCTGGCTGAGGAGCTCCAGCGCGCCGACGCCAACCTCGTGGCCTGCGACGATGAGCTCTCCCCGCGGCAGGAGCGCAACCTCGAGACGGCCCTCGGTGTCCCGGTGATCGATCGCACCGCGATCATCCTCGACATCTTCGCCTCCCACGCGCACACGGCCGAGGGCAAGCTCCAGGTCGAACTGGCCCAGCTCGAGTACAACCTGGCGCGGATGCGGGGGCTGTGGTCCCACCTCGAGCGACTCGGCGGCGGGATCGGCACCCGCGGACCGGGCGAGACCCAGATCGAGACGGACCGCCGCTTAGCGCGGGACCGGATCTCGGCACTGAAGCGCAAGGTGGCCAGCGTGCGCTCGAGCCGGTCGGTGATGCGCGCCGAGCGCAAACGAAGCCAGCTTCCGACGGTCGCGCTGGCCGGCTACACCAACGCCGGCAAGTCGACGCTCCTCAACGCGTTGACGGGAGCCGAGGTGGGAGTCGGGGAGCGCCTGTTCCACACGCTCGATCCGACGACCCGTGTGCTTCGTGCCGGCGGCCGCGAATACCTCGTCACCGACACGGTCGGATTCATCCAGAAGCTGCCGCACCAGCTCGTCGACGCGTTCGGTGCGACGCTCGAGGAGACCCGGCTGGCCGATCTCGTCCTCCATGTGGCGGATGCCTCAGTGCCCGAGGACGAGCTCACCGCCATGACCCGTGCCGTCGACGACGTGCTGCACGAGATCGGCGCGGATGACGCCCCCAGCCTGCTTGTCCTGTCGAAGGCCGACCTGCTCGACGATGATCGCCGCCGCGAGCTCGCCCTCCGCCATCCCGAGGCGCGTGCTCAGTCTCCGCCCACACCGGCGAGGGCATCGAGCACCTCATCGACGGATCGAAACGGAGTTCGAGCGTACGCTCGAGAACGTCGAGCTCTTGATTCCCTACCGCGATGGCTCGCTGCTCCGCGAGCTCCACGACGTCGCCGGCGACCTCGTGCGCGAGGAGACCGCCGAGGGAGTGCTGATCCACGCACGCCTGCCAGTCGGCGTCGCGGCACGGTTCGAGCGCTACGCGGTCGGCGCCAAAGCCTGATGGAGCTGAGGATCCGGCGCCTCGATGAGCGCGCACGGCTACCCACCCGGGCCTACGCCGGCGATGCCGGCCTCGACCTGCATGCGCTCGAGGCGATCAGGCTCGAGCCAGGAGAGCGTGCCGCGGTAGGCACCGGGATCGCCGTCGAGATCCCGGACGGCCATGCCGGGCTCGTGCTCCCGCGCTCCGGCCTCGCGCAGCGCCACGGCATCGCGCTCGTCAACGCCCCCGGCCTGATCGACTCCGGCTACCGGGGCGAGATCCAGGTGCTGCTTCTCAACACCGATCGATCCGTCGGCCGTCGAGCTCGAGGCGGGCGACCGGATAGCCCAGCTCGTGGTCGTCGCGATCGCGACCACACTGCCCGGTCGAGGCGGCGGAGCTCGAGCTTTCGGAGCGCGGCGCAGGCGGGTTTGGCTCGAGCGGGTGAGCCTCAGCTGCTGGTGCTCGCCGGCAGCAGGCCGTGGTCGATCAGGAATCGCTTGGCCACGGCCGCTGGATCCTGCCCCGCGACGTCGACCTCGGCGTTGAGCTCGCGCATCACGCCCAGCGTGAGCAGTGACGTGACCGCGGTTGATCGTGGCGGCGAACGTCGGGCCCTCGGCGGACAGCACCTGGGCGGAGACCACCGGCACGACGTTTCCCACGCCGAGCACGCGCTTGGGGTCGCCGAGCAGCGTCGTAGTTGCCGGTCGTCAGCTCGCCATCGGTCGTGTGCGACGTCGGCCGCCTGCACCGCATCCTGGTCCAGCGCCTGGTACTGAGCGCCGATCTCGAGCGCCTTCACCGTGGCCGGCGTGAAGCCGTAGCGCTTGCTCGAGGGCCGGCAGCCCGGCGGAGTCCTGCTCGAACTGCGGGCGGCACCCCGAGCGTCAGCTGCGTGGCGACCGCTGCGCAGATCGCCGATCGTGCGCAGGTGGTGCTGCTGGGCGTAGCTGACGGTCACCCCGATCGCATCGGTATCGCTGAACGGCGTCGGGTTCAGCAGTCACATGCCGTGGCTCGAGCGCATAGTCCTGGGCGGCGCGGTATGCCGCCCGCCGCGTCTTGAACCGTGCTCGTATATCCCGCAATCGCTCGAGTTCCAGGTGCTCAGATACTCGGGGTAGATCCCTAGCTGGCCGCTCGTGAGAGCCTGCAGAGTCACCTGGGTGGGACCGATGTTGCGGTTCAGCGACACCGTGAACCCCTCGCCTTGAAGCGCCAGGTAGTAGAGCTCGCCGAGCACGAACTGCTCGGTGTAGTTCTTGTCGCCGATCGTCACCGTGCGGCTTACCGGTTCCCGGCAGCGTCGTGGTCTCGGGTCGTCGTCTCGGTCGGAGCTGAGCGATCGCCGACCGGGGGGCGAGAGCCGCAGCCCGCGGCCGATCGCGAGCGCGGCGCATGCCGTGCCAGCGCCCGCGAGAAGGCGTGACAGCGGCGATCCGGGCAGGCATGCGTCGCGGCGGGGGCGCGTCATCCTAGCCCCACCCCGGCCGCCCGCCGCGCCTCGGCGTGTGCCCCTCCTCCAGCTCTCGTCGAGCTCGCCGAGCCCGTCTCCGATGCCGATCGCGCTCGCGATCAGCCAGTCGGCGAACCACGCGTTCTTGGGCAGCAGCGGGCCGTGCAGATAGGTGCCGATCACGCTTTCGCTCGCGCACCCCCTCATAGCCGTCGCGGCCGTTGTTGCCGTGCCCCCTGAGCACCCGGCCGAGTGGCCTCGCCTCGCCCTGCAGATAGGTGCGCCCACCGTGGTTCTCGAATCCGGCGAGCACCCGCGGCCGGCCCGGGTACGAGCTCGACCTCGATCGCCACGTTGCCGATCAGCCGCGGACCCTCCTCCCGGCCGGTCACAGGTCCACCAGCCCCACTCCGGGCAGCTCCTCGTCCCCGAGCTGGTAGGAGTGCCCGAGCAGCTGATAGCCGCCGCACACGGCCAGGATCAGCCCGCCGGCCGCCGACCTCGTGCAGCGCGTCTCGCTTGTGGTCCACCAGGTCAGCGGCGCAGCGCTTCTGGTCGCGGTCCTGGCCGCCGCCCGATGTAGAACAGATCGGCGCCTCCGGGTCCAGCCGTCGCCCAGTCCGCTGGCCGTCAGCCCGAAGCCGATGCCCCGCCACCGGCAGCGGCGCTCAGCACCAGCAGATTCCCCCGGTCGGCATAGATGTTCATTAGGTCCGGGTAGAGCGCGCACACCCGGAGCGTCCGGGCCTCAGCCACGCATGATCACCACCAGGCTGCCGACGTGATCGCTGGTGGCCGGGACCGGTCGTCGCCCGCCGGCCGCACCAAGCCGGCCTCCGCTGCCTCGCGCTGCGAGCTCGCACTGCGGTGAGCCCGACCACCTCGACCATGTCAAGGTTCTCTGCGGCGTCTCGCCGTGGCGCGATCCGCTCACGCTGGCGCTCGAGCACGTATCCACCGGGTATCGCGCGCACAGCGGTTGGCTGGCTCACGTAGCCGACTCCGTCGTGTTCGTACACGTCCGGGGGCGACGTTCGCCGGCCCATCGGCGCTATCGAATATCTCCAGCTTCTCGCTGATGGCGAGCGCCAAGCGGCCACCGGGGGCCAGGTGGGAAAGGGCGCACGTCAGGAAGCGCCGCCGGTCCGCTGCGCTCCAAAGAAGCTGAATTGTCTGCATCGGCACGATGATCAGCGCGAAACCGTCGCCCGAGCCTGAAGTCGCGGGCATCGGCCACCACGGTCTCTAGGGCAGGCCGCGGAGCGCGCCCGCGAGCACATCCACCAGCTCGGCGTCGCGGTCCAGCGCGGTGACCCGGTGGCCTTGCCGTGCCAGGTCGAGCGTCACCCGCCCGGTCCCGGCGCCGACGTCGAGCACGGGGCCGCCGTGCCGGGCGGCCAGCTGACGCCAGATCGCCAGGTCTGCCCGGTAGGAGCCGCACTCGGCCTCGTGCCAGATGGCGCTCCGGCATCGACCTGCTGGCGGGCTTCGGGAGTCACGCCCGCTGCGCCCAGAAGCGCTCGGCGTAACCCCGTCCGGCCAGCTCCTCGCTGAGCTCCAGCAGCGCCGTGTACGTGGGCAGGACGAACAGGCTCCGTCCGGTGGGCAGTCGCCGGCAGCGCCTGGTCGAGGGCTCGCCGCGATCCGGGCAACGACGCTCAGGCGCTCGGGGGCGACCCCTGCGTACTTGAGCCGCAGCGCCATCTCGGCTGCTCGGGTTCCGGCGCACGTGACATGCTCGACTCGCTCGGCCAGCAGCTCGAAGTCGGCATCCCAGATCCATGAGACGTCCTTGCCGTCGGCGGTGCGGTCGTTGAGGATCGCCAGCAGCTCGATCCGGCCCGGCTTCCAGCGCCAGCGTGCGGAGGATCTCGTTGGCCCCGGCCGGGTTCTTGATGAGCAGGATCGCGCGCCTCGCTGCTCGCCGATCTGCACCAGCTCGGCTCGACCGAACGCAGCGGCTACGTGCTCCAGCCCGGGGGCCACCGCGGCGAGCGGTATCCCGAGCTCGAGGCACAGGCTGCCGCCGCGAGCGCGTTGTAGACGTTGTAGAGCCCAGGCAGCGGAAGCCTGACTCGACGCTTCCCCCGGGTGTCACGCAGCTCGAATCGGGCGCTGCGGGTCCCGTCAGCTCGACCTCGGCCGCCGCCACAATCTCCGGCCTCTGGACGGCTCCGCCCGCAGCTCGCGCAGTGGTATTGGCCCAGATGGCCCAGATAGACGACGTCGTAGATGTAGGCGGCACCGCAGCGGCGGCAGTGCTTGGAGTCGGCGGCGTGCTGCATCTCGGGCAGCGCCATGCGCGTCGTCCTCGATGCCGAAGTAGCGCACGCGCCGCGCGATCGCGTCCCAGATCGGCGATCAGGGGATCGTCCGCATTGAGGATCAGCGCCGATCCGCCCAGCGGCCCGCGCACCGCCGCCGCCCAGCGGTCGGCGATCGTCTCGAGCTCGCCGTAGCGGTCGAGCTGATCGCGGAACAGGTTTCCCAGTACCAGCGCCACCGGGTTCGAGCTGCGGCCCCACCCGGTCAAGCCAGAACTCGTCGAGCTCGAACAGCCCGAGCTCGCCCGCCATTCCGCCCGGACCGGCCGGCCGCGGCCAGCAGGGCCGAGGCGACCCCGCCCGCCATGTTCGCGCCGGCCCGGTTGTGGACAAGCCGATCCCGGCGCCCTCGAGCACGGCCGCAGCCATCGTCGCGGTTGTGGTCTTGCCATTGGTGGCCGAGATCACGACCGCCCCACGCGGCAGCCGCCCCGCCAGAGCAGAGATGGCCTCGGAGTCGAGCTGCAGGAGCACCTTGCCAGGCAGGCTCGTGCCGCCGCGGCCGGCCCGTCGGGCCACGGCACCCACCGCGCGGGCCGCAACGATCTTGGCTGACGAGCATCGCGCTCATCGTGGAACGACTCACGCGCACCGCTCCGGGCAGCGCGCGGACGGTCACCGGGAGCTCGGCGATCGGGTCGCCGTCGGCATACATCGTGAACGGGCGGTCCGCCTCGATCAGTACCTCGCGGGCCCGCACCACGCTGACGCTGGGCTGCAGGACGTGCTCGCCCTTGAAGACGGTGGGGAGGAGCCGTAGGAAGCGGCGTTTGGGAACGTGCGCGACGATGCACGACATCCAGCAGGCCGTCCTCGAGAGAGGCGTCCGGCGCCAGGTACATGCCGCCCCCGTAGGCCTTCGAGCTAGCCGCTGCCACCGTGTAGCCGGTGAAGGTGTGAGCTCGCGCGCCGTCCAGCGTGACGGTGAACGTCGCGGGCCTCCACCCGGCCAGCGCACGCAGCGCGCCGTAGGCGTAGACGAGATTGCCCCGGATGAGCTTCGCCTGGTTGGCAACACGGTTGGCCTCCGAATCAAAGCCGCAGCTCGCGATACCCACGAATGTGTCGGTCCCCGCCTGGCCGAGATCCAGCGGCTTGACCTCGCCAGAGACGAGCAGGCTGACGGCCTGTCCCGGATCGGGCGGGATGCCCAGCACGCGGGCGAAATCGTTTCCGCGTCCGCCCGGCAGGACCCCGAGCACCCCCTCGGTGTCACGGAGCGCATCCGCGACCGCGCCGATCAAGCCGTCGCCACCGAGTGCCGCGGCGACATGACCGGCTCGGCGGCGGTGACGGCCAGCTCGCGGGCATGCTCGAGGCTCCGCGTGCGCTCCACGGCGTACTCGACCTCGTGTCGCTGGAGCGCCTGCTCGATCACGGGAAGCACGCGGCCCGCCCGGCCACCGCCGGCGGAGGGATTGACGATCACGGCGACCGAGCGCACCGGTCCCGGGCTCACCGGCTCCGCACGAGCGAGTCGAGATCGTCGGCCGATCGGCGACCGGCGCCGGGTCGGATGCCGCCTGGGCATCCTCGCGGCTGGTCACGCCGGTGAGCACGATCGCGGCATCGAGCCCCGCACTCGACGCACCGCCGAGATCCGAGTCGAGCCTATCGCCGATCACCAGGGTTCGTCCGGCTCCGACGCGATCAATGGCCGAGGCGAAGATCTCCGGTTCGGGCTTTCCCACAACTTTTGCGACGCATTCGCTCGCGTACTCGAGCGCGGCCACGATCGCGCCCGACCCCGGGCGACGGGCCCTCCTCGGTGGGAAACGTCGGATCCCGGTCGGCGGCCAGCATCTCGGCTCCGCCCAGCAGCGCTCGGGTCGCGTCGCGGAGCTCGTCGAAGTCGAATTCGTCGTGGCCGGCGACGACGACGATCTCGGCTCCGCTGGCGGCAGGCGTTCGGTTGACGATCCGATGCCCGGCATCCGACACGTGCCTGAACACCGCCGGCGACCCGATGACATACACGCTGGTTCGCTCGCGGCCCGCCAGCAGCCATTGGATCGCGCTTCCAACCGTCACCATCTCCTCGAGCGAGGCCTGGATGCCCAGCGACCACAGTTTGCGGACGTAGTCCTCAGGTGAATGGCGGGAGTCGTTGGTGATGAACGCGAGCCGCTTGCCCGCTGCACGCAGCTCGGAGATCGCCTCGGCAGCGCACGGCGTGGCCGTTTGCCCTACCCACACGCACCCGTCGAGATCGAGCAGCACGTTGTCGTAGCCGGCGAGCAGGAGGGAGAGGGCCATCGAGGGCTAAAAGAGCGCCGCTTGCGCTGTGCTGTCCTCCCACGGTGCCAGGCATTCGGGCCCGTCGTAGCGCGCGTCGTTGACCGCTGTGCCTACCGGATGGACTGCCGTCTCGGAGGGCGCGAGCGGCTCGAGCAGTGCCAGAAGGTGGTCGCGTTCCGTCGTCGAGGCGAGCCATGCCGCCTCGCCGTCGCGCGGCAGGATCACCGGCATCCGGTCGTGCAGGGGTGCGACGGCCGAGTTGGCTCTGGTCGTGAGGATCGTGCACGAGCGGAGCTTGTTGCCGTCCGGCGCTCGCCACACAGACCACAGCCCCGCGAAGGCGAATAGGCCACCACGGGCCGTCGTTATGTGGTAGGCGCGCTTTGGGCCGCCTCCTTCCGGCGACCGTCCACTCGTAGAAGCCGTCGGCGGGGATCAGGCAGCGGAAGCGCTCGAAGCCGAGCCTGAACGCCGGCTTCTCGGTAACTGTCTCGACCCTGGCGTTGATCATCTTCAGCCGCGGCTCAGCCGTCTCGCTCCAGGACGGCACGAGGCCCCAGCGCAGCAGCTCGCCACGCGGCTGGCCTTCCCGGTCGGTGGTCACCGCGAGCACCTCGTCGCAGGGCGCAACGTTGTAGCGGCGGCGGATCTCCACCTCCTCGCCGACCGGAAACCGCGCCCGCAGCTCGGCTGGGTCGGGCGTGGCGAGCGTGTAACGACCGCACACGGGCGGTTCAGCCCGACCGGGCGGCGATCTGCTCGGCGCGCTCGGCGCGGACCCGATTCTGCCGGCGGCGACCAAGAAAGATGAGTACGCCAAGCGCGATCAGCACGAGAACGATCGCGTAGAAGACTGAGACGTCGACCGATAGGCCGCCGGCGGCATTGCCAATCCCGTACACGATCCCGAACGCCACAGCCAGCACTGCCACGACCAGGAGCAATCCGACGAAGACCCCGCGCAGCCGGGCAAGCATCCCGGCGCTGGCGGGCGGCGCGATCAGCCCCAGTAGCTGAAGGCCGCGCAGCTGTCGACTTGTCGGAGCCTCGACGCCGAGGCGCTCGGTCGCGCGCTTCAGATCGTCGGCGCGCCGCTCTGCCAGGGCCAGCGAGGCGTCCGCCATCCGCCGCAGCTGGAGGCGCTCCTGCGGCCGCGCTGCCGCCAGCGCACGCTGGAAGTGGGCGCGAGCCGCCTTGGCGTCATAACGTTCCGCCGCCCGGGCGCCGAGGATCGCCTGCGCGGCCGCCTTGTACTTGGTCTCGGCCTCCAGCTCCTCGTCAGAACGGCTCTCGAGCTGCTGCATCGCGGCCAGCTGGCTGCGCTGCTCGATGCGGATCATCCGCTGCTGCTTGGGCACGAAGATGATCTTATCCGTGGCGCCGGGCGTTCGTTATGCGCCATTGCACGGCCACGCGTGCAGCACCCCGGGACGCGCGGCGCCGCGTTAGTGGTCTACATAAGATCGATTATCGAGCACTAACCAGTAGTGGCCACTACCCGCTCTCGGTCGCAACTTTCCCGCCGATCGTGGGATACATCTAGTGCGGCGAAGTTGCTCACGGGCGGGCGTGGCGCCCACGACTTCAGGAGGCGTGATGAGAGGCAAGATCCGAGGGCTGATGGCGGGGCTGACGATCGGTTTGGTCCTCACCGGCGTCGCGCTGGCGGCCTCGTCTCCGTCGGTTGTCACGGGCAGCGCCACGCACATCGGGGACAACAGTGCCGTGCTGAACGGGACAGTCAACCCGAATGGCAGCGCCACCACCTACTACTTCCAGTGGGGCCTCAACACGAGCTACGGGGTGAACGGCAAGCCGCACAGCGCCGGCTCCGGCACCAAGGCTGTGTCGGTCAGCGAGGCCGCCAAGGGCCTGATCCCGGGCACCACCTACCACTATCGGCTGGTCGCCTCCAATCGCTACGGCACCTCGGTTGGCCGTGACAGGATGTTCACCACCGCCGGACATCCGCCACCAAATGCTTCGACGGGGCCTGCGACAGGGCTCAGCGCAAGCGGGGCCACCCTGACCGGCGTGATCAACCCCAATGGGCAGCAAACGACGTGGTCCTTCCAGTACGGCGTGACCACGGCGTACGGCTCTCAGACGTTCGGTGGCTCGATCCCCGCCGGTGGCAAGCCCGTCGATGTCGCCTCGGCGATCCAGGGCCTCCAGGCGGGGACGGTCTTTCACTACCGCCTGGTCGCCGCCCACGCCAACGCGCCCACCTCCTATGGGGCCGACGCGACCTTCATGACGTATCCCTCTCGGCGCCCCGTCCCCCGCCTCCGCGCGGAGACCGCGCCCCATCGTGTCCGCCACCGTCCGTTCACCCTGATCACGACAGGACATGTGCTGAGGCCGTCAAGCATCCCTGCCGGCTACGCGTGCACGGGGAACGTCGAGGTCCTGTTCTTCCATCGCACGAAGCGGGTCGCGTCGACGTTCCTGGCGCTTCAGCCGAATTGCGGTTCTTGGGCACGACGACCTTCAGACGCCTGCCGGGCCGGGGCCGGCATCGTCACCTGGTATCGCTCAGGGTCCTCGTCCGCTTCCTGGGAAATCACTACGTCGCGCCCCGACGCGCCCGGCGGGAGAGCGTCACGCTGGGCTGATCGGCCGGCTCACCCTGCCACCTCGCCGGCGACCTCGGCGATCACCTTCGAGAGCTGATTGCCCTGCCAGGCCAGCGGTGAGCGCCCCGGCTCGTCGGTGAGGAGTCGGGCGCCTGGGATCGCGCTGGCGTACGCCTCCCCCAGCGCCTGCGGGTGCTCCGGGTCAGCCTCGTCGCCCGACGCAACGACCGCGGCCGGCACCTTTATCGCCGCGAGCTCGCGCAGCTCGCCGAACGGCTGCGAGCGCGGAACGACCCGGAGCGCGTCCGCCACGGCCCCCAGGTGCTCGTGCATGGAAAGGCGCTGCCGGATCACCTTGACCACCGTCTCGCGCCAGGCCTCCCCTACCGGCGGTTCGCCGTAGGCGGCCAGGAAGCCCGCGATGCCGCCGTGCTCTAGGCCGTCGGCGAGCGCATCCCAGCGCTCCAGACGCGCCGCGTCGCCGTTGTGGGCTGGGTCATATCCGGGCGTTATGACAACCAGTCCGGCCACCCTCTCGGGCGCCTGGAGGGCCAGCCACAGGGCGGTATGAGCCCCCATCGAGGCCCCGGCAACGACGGCTTGCTCCACGCCGGCCGCGTCGAGCACCGACTCGAGATCGCGTCCCAGCTCGCCGTAGCCATACCCCGAGCGATCCGGCGCCGGCGAGGAGCTGCCGTGCCCGCGCGCATCGTAGGAAAGCACCCGGTAGCCAGCGCGCTCGAGCCCGCGCGAGCCCATCACCACGTATCGACGCGTGGCCGTCAGCCCGTGAAGCAGAACTACCGGCAGGCCCTCCCCGCTCACCTCCACAGCGAGCCGGACGCCCGCGCGCTCGATGCTTCGCACCGATCCTGACGTTGGCGTGAGATTAGCGGCGTGCTTGTTTCGGTCGCCACCGGGTACCTGGCGCCTAAGGGATGTCAGCCTCGGATGCGAGCTATACGCGGTGCCTTCCGGCGATACGCGGATTCCGTGCCTCGGGCGCGTGCCGATCTGACCGAATTCGCCCGCTGCGCCGGGGTGCGATGGCCGCCAGCTGGACGCCATCCGCCTGGCTGCTTCCGAAGCCGTGACCAATGCCGGTCATGCACGCCTACGCCGACGGCGACCGCGGCGGGCGCGTCGTCCAGGTGTGCGCGTCGGTGGTCGAAGACGGGCATTTGGATTCTGGTCGCCGACGAGGGAGACGGGTTGCGCGCCGGACCGGGCCGGAGCGCCGGGCTCGGGCTCGGACTGGTGCTGATCGCCCAGCTGGCGACGACTTCGAGCTGGTCAGCCGCGGCGGCGGCGGCACCGAGCTGAGGATGCGCTTCAAGCTGCCGCAGCGATGAGCCCGGGCCCGAGTTTCAGCCGCGCGGATCGTTCTCGGCGGCTGCCTCGCCCGCCTGACCCAGCTTCTCAACGACCAGATAGCGCGGCTGGGATTCGACGACGTCTCGGCGCTCGGTCGCTCGTGTCCGGGCAGCACGACGAAGCGTCGAGGGTTGGCTCGCACACGCTCGTACTCGTGGATGCTCAGCTCCAGCACGTCGGTGCACCCGAGCATGGCGCACTCGCATCTGAAGCCGACCGGCCGGTCCTCGTCGCCGGGCCATTGCCCCCGTTCGATCCCTCATTGATCCGACGAAGGACAGCTTCGTTGCGTCCCACGCGCTCCTGGAGCTCGTCTCTCATATTGCCGTCGCGGAGCATGACGCCGGGAGCGGTAGCTGAGGGCGCGCGCGCTACCGAGGTGAGCGACAACTGCTGGTCTGTCTCCTGGAGGCCGGCACCCGCACGCCGAGCAGCCGCACCGGCCGCGGCACCCCGAACCGTCTCAGCAGCTCGACGGCGACAGCGCCGATCTCGGCGGAGCCCGACACAGGATGGGGCAGCGTGCGGGCCCGCGTGTAGGTCGAGAAGTCATCGAGGCGGATCTTGATCCCGATCGTCCTGCCCGTGCCGCTTTTGGGCGCGCAGCGCGTTGGCCAGTTGCTCAACGAGGCTGCTCAGGACCGACTCGAGCTAGGTGGGATCCGAGATGTCGTGGTCGAAGGTGGTCTCGCGCGACTCGGAGATCACCTTGCGCTCCTCGGTCACCGCTCCGTCGTCCTCAAACCTCGCGCGGCGCTGGAGCTCCGCCGCGTGTCGCGCGCCGAAGCTTGCCAGAGCGCCGGGACCGGCGCCTGGGCCAGCTGGCCGAGCGTCGCTGATCCCCATCGCCCGCAGCCGCTCCGAGGTCTTGGGCCCGATCCCCGGGACCAGGCCGCAGGGTGCGGCTGCGAAGCGCACGCACGCCTGCTGGCGGGTCAGGACCACGAATCCTTCCGGCTTCTCGGCGTCGGAGGCGACCTTGGCCACTAGCTTGTTGGGGCCGATCCCGATCGAGCAGCTGAGGGAGGTCTGCGCGCTCATCTCGGTCCGGATCAGGCGCATGGCCGGCATGAGGAGCCGGCAGCCCGGTCAGCTCGAGGTATGCCTCGTCGAGTCCGACGACCTCGACCGTCTCGACGTGGCTGCGCACGATCCCCATCACCTCTGCGCGAGGCCTCGCGGTAATAGGCGAAGTCAGGGGCCAGGAAGACCGCGTCGGGACACAGCCGCCTGGCCCTCGCCGCAGGCATCGCCGAGCCCGACTCCATAGCGGCGCGCCTCGTAGGACGCCGTCGTCACCACCGCGCGCGGGCCGGAGCCCGCCACGACGACCGGCCGGCCGCGGAGCTCCGGCCGCCGGCGCAGCTCGACCGACACGTAGAACGCATCCATGTCGAGGTGCGCGACGCAGCGGGCGTCACCCGCCGGACGCTACTGCGAGGACCAGACGGCGCCGACCCCTCCGAACCCCAGGGCGGAGGCCGTGTTCTGGTTGAGGTCCCACCGCCGGCCGCCGGCATACGGTCCGCGGTCGTCGACGACGGCGTTCACGGTCCGCCCGCCGTAGCTGAACGTGACCCTGGTGCCACACGGCAGGCTGACGTTGGCCACCCCGTAGTGGGCGTGAAACCCGCACCCCGTCGTACCGCCGTCGTTGTACCAGGACGCCAGGCTCTGCGTGAACACGACCGCCGAGCCCGCAGCGGCGTGCGCCGGGCCGTTGATTCGATCGCCGGCGAACTCGACGCGGAGCCGACTCGCGGCCGTTCCCGTTGTGCGAAAGACGCAGGGCAAACCGGCCGGCGCCATCGGTGCGAGTCGAGGCGATGGTCTGCCAGCGCCCGCCGCTGCAGCGCCTCCAGGCGCACGGGGCGACCGCCGGCTTCCGGAAGCAGCCGCCCCCGTACGGTCGGGGTGGCCTGTCCGAGCACGTCTCGCTGCCGCCGGCTGACTTCGAGGTGGGCGGCAACCGTCACGCGACGGGCCGAAGTAGACCTCCCGGTGGTGTCCTGCGCCGCGCTCGCGCCCCCCGCCGACGAGCTCTGGGTGGTCGTACGCCGACGAGCTCTGGGTCCGTGGTAGCCGACGCGGCTCGAGGTCGTGCTTGCCGCTGCGGTCGTGGCTGCCGTCTGGCGATGAGCCTGCCAGCTCCCGACCGCGCGCAGGGCTCCCGAGCGACGTAGCGGCGCCGTCAGCGTGAAGTGGCCGCCGCTTGCCAATCGTTCCCCGGGCGATCGTCCGCCAGGTCGGTAGGCCCGCCTGCCTCGGCGCCCGCGAACTGCAGCGAGACGCCCTGTCCGGCCTCCGAGCTCGGCGCCTCGCCATGCACCACGATCTTCTGCCCGTAGCCGATGTCGCTCCGCGGCGAGCTTGACCGCGAGGTCGGACCCGCGCTGGCGGCGGCGTCGTCGGTGTCGGCCAGGGCAGCCGAGGCGGGGATCGCGATGGCCGTTGCGCCAACGGCAGCGTGGACGCGGCGCATCTGTCGAAGGGCATGCCTGCCCGTCACTGAAACCTCCTGTGGACCTTCGACCGGGCGCCTACGGAGTTAGCTGTCGGGCTCGCGCGCGGCTCAGCAGGACGCCAGGCCAGCGCTACGGCCGCAAGCCACCGGTGGACTCGGCGGGCGGACCGATTCGCCCCGGCCAGCCGGAAGCACACACGGCTGGCAATGGGTTCCCCGCTCGTCCTCGCACCGGGCGAGACGACTCGGCAGGTCGAATCGCGAGCGAGCCTGCCAGCTGGGCGGCATGTTTTGTGTGAGTGCCGATCACATCGTGCAAGAATCAGCCTATGGCCCATGGGGATCGTCTGAGCGGGCTGGACGCGTCGTTCCTGCATCTGGAGCGGGATTGCGCGCACATGCACGTGGCCGCCTGCGCGGTGTTCACAGGCTCGCCGCCGAGCCACGCCGAGCTGCTCGAGGCGATCGAGTCCCGGCTTCACCTGGTGCCGCGCTACCGCCAGCGGCTCGCGTTCGTGCCGCTCGGGCAGGGACGACCGGTGTGGGTCGACGATCCCCACTTCAAGGCCTCCTATCACGTGCGGCACACCGCGCTGCCCGAAACCGGGCAGCGAGGAGCAGCTGCATGCGGCTGACCGGACGAATCTTCTCCCAGGCGCTCGACCGCGGCAAGCCGCTGTGGGAGGTGTGGCTGGTCGAGGGACTGGCCGACGGGCCGCTTCGCCGTGCTCTCCAAGACCCACCACGCGCTGGTCGACGGAATCTCGGGCGTCGACATCCTGACGCGTGCTGTTCGACACCTCGCCTGATCCGATGCCGGTCGCCCCGCCCGATCAGGAGTGGGCACCCAGCCCCGCTCCCGTCTGGCGCCACAGCTGCTGGCCGACGCGCTGCTCGAGCGCGCCACCGTCCCGGCCGAGATGGTCCGCGGGCGTCCGGGCCGTCCTCCGCGGTCCCGAGGGCGGTCGCCAAGGCGCTCGGTGCCGGGCCTGGCCGGCATGGGCGCCCTGGCCCGGTCAGGGCTGCGCCCCGCGCCGGAGAGCCCGCTTCAACGTGCCGATCGGTCCGCACCGGCGGTTCACCTGGGTGCGCGGCGACCTGGACGCCGTTCAAGGCGGTCAAGAACTCGCTGGGCGGCACCGTCAACGACGTCGTGCTGACGGTGGTGGCCGGCGCGCTGGGCCGCTACCTGCGCCTGCACGGCGAGACGACCGACGACCTCGTTCTGCGGGCGATGGTCCCGGTCTCGGTCCGGGCCGACGTCGAGCGCGGCGCGCTGGGCAACCGGGTGGCGGCGATGTGGGCACCTCTTCCGGTGGGCATCGAGGATCCCGTGCGAGCGGCTTGCGCGAGATCAGCGCGTCGATGAGCGAGGTCAAGGAATCCGGCCAGGCGGTCGGCGCCCAGGTGCTGGCCGGCCTGTCGGGCTTTGCCCCGGCCACGATCATCTCGCAGGCCGCTCGGCTGCAGGCCCGCCAGCGGCTGTTCAACCTCGTGGTCACCAACGTGCCCGGCCCGCAGATCCCCCTCTACGTTCTGGGTCGCGAGATGGAGGCGATCTACCCGATGGTCCCCCTGGCCCAGAACACGGCGCTGGGCATCGCGATCATGAGCTACAACGGCCAGCTCAACTTCGGGCTCTCGGCCGATTACGACGCGCTGACTGATCTGGAGACCCTGGCCGAGGAGCTCGCCGCGGCGATCCAGGAGATCGTCGAGGCCGCCTGGACCAGCGCCGCCGGACGGTACCCGCCGCCGCACCCCTCGGGCTCAACGGCCGGCTCTGCGCACGGCCGGGTGAGCCTGCTCGAGCGGGCGCTGTCGCGGCGCGTCACTCGCCCTCTCGCTTCTGCTCATCGGTCTTCTCTCCGGGTTCTTCGCCTCCCGGGACCGCGGCTGCACTGGCCGGAGCCTCCGCCGGGCGTGCCGATCACCGATCCGCGCATGCCCGCTGCCCCAGGCGGGGCAGCGTCGCCCGCTGTGTCCGATCTCCGGGCGCCGGGGACGTCGTCGCTCGCCTACGGCACGCGCTCGCCCGCACGGCCACTTCTCGGCTTGGCGCCGCTCGCTCGCCGGCCGGGTCGACCCCCGCGCTGATGCCGCGCGGCCAGGCCGTGGTGCTGGTGCCGGTCCGGGATTCCGCGCGGGCTCATCGGACTGGCCTGGCACCGCATGATCCGAGTTCGCATCGGCGGCGACCCCCGGCTGCGGGCTTCGCGGCTTCTGGCTGGGCCGGGGTGACGCCCTAGCGGTCCCTGACCGCGATCGTCATCCGCGTCAGCACGCACAGACGACCCGCGTCGTCGCTCATCTCGACCTCCCAGACCCATGTCGTGCGGCCCTTGTGCTTGCGGGCAGCCACGCGCGTGGATGTGACCCTCGGTGATCGGGCGCAGGAAGCTCGTCTGGTTGGAGAGCCCCATCGCCAGGCTTGCCTTCGCCCGCCACCGCCGACCGCCGTGGCCAGCGAGGCCAGGCTCTCGGCGATCGCGGCGTACACGCCGCCGTGGACGAGGCCGTAGGGCTGCTTTAGCTCGGGTCCGCACCTCGACCTGCGCCCGGGCCAGCTCCGCGGTCAATTCGAGGATCTCGAGACCGTAGAGGCCGTCGAAGCCCTCGGTGGCCCGGTAGGGAAGCTCGACTCCGGGAGGCGGCGAGGGCACGTCCGGGACCATATAGGCGAAAGCTCCTCGGTCTCGACCCACCGCGGCCTCAGGCCGCGCGCTTCTCTACGCTACCGCGCCATGGCGTCCCTGGAGACGCTGCCCTCCGATCAGCGAGCCGTGCTGGAGCTCGTCCTCCGCCGCGGGCCGCAGCTACGACGAGATCGCGGCGATGCTCTCCATCGACCGGGCCGGCGTGCGCCAGCGCGCGCTGGCCGCGCTCGACGCGCTGGGCCCCGAGACGCCGGTCGTCCGCCGAGCGCCGCGCCCTGATCACCGACTATCTGCTGGGCGCCCTGCCCGAGCCGGGTCGCCGAGGAGGTCCGCACGATGCTGGCGCGAATCGCCCGCCGAGCGGGCCTGGGCGCGCGTGGTGGCCTCCGAGCTCGAGCCGATCGCCTCCTCCCCGCTGCCCGAGATCCCGGCCGATGCCGGTCGGCGCCTCCTCGCTCGCCGCCACCGCGCTCCCGCCGCCCGCGCCACCGGCGCCTCGGGCCCCCGGGCCCCGCTCCGCGCCACCAGGCCCCGCGCGTCGGCCCGCCGCCGGCGCCCGCGCGCCCGCAGCGAGCGCCCCGCGCGCGCCCGGCCCAGCTCCCGCGTCGGCGGCGGCATCGTGCTCGCTCGTCTGGGGGGCCTGGTGGCCGATCGCCGTGGTGGTCGTCCTGATCGTGCTGCTGTCCGGCGGTGGCGACCAAGACCGGCCGCACACGCCCCGAACACCTGGCCACGCGCCCCTCGACCGCGACCGACCGCCGTCGAGCGGACTGCCACGGGGGCCCAGGTGCTGGCCCAGGTCAATCTCAACCCTCCCGGCCGGCGGCTCGGCCCGAGGGCATCGCAGTGCTCCTCCGGGTCAGCGGACGGATCGGCGTCGAGATCCGTGCCGCCGGGCTGGCCCCGAACACCACGCACCCTCCCAACGCCTACGCCGTCTGGCTCTACAACACGCCCACCGACAGCCACATCCTGGGGTTCGTTAACCCGGGCGTCGGCCGCAACGGCCAGCTCCAGACCGCCGGTGGCCTGCCCACCAACGCCACCCACTACACAGAAGCTGCTGATCACGCTCGAGACGCAGTCCAACCCCAAGACGCCGGGGACGATCGTGCTCGAGGGCGCGCTGACCGGGCTCTCCTGAGACGCCCGTCGCTCCTGACGGCCGCCGACGGCCTCAGCCCGACGGCCCGCTCGATCCCGTCCAGCGCTTCGCTCGAGCTTCTCGCGGGTGGCGCGCCGCAGCAGGAACCCTCCGGTGCGCGAGATAGCCCCGCAGCTTCTGGCGCTGGGCCAGCGTCACGAGGCTGCCGGCTGCCCGCCGGCTCGATCACCAGCTCGGTGACCGACTCGGCCAGCACGCGCTCGAACGGCGTTCCGGTCACCTCCTGCTCCCACACCCGTGCGCCCGGGAGCGCTTCCGCCGGCTCCCGGCGGCTCGGACTCCACCAGGTTGTAGTCGGCTCGCACCGCGCGCCCCCGCCGGGTGATGAACACCTGCGTCCAGCGATCGGCATGAACGTCCTCCATCCGCCTGACCTCAGGCCACCAGCGGGGCATGTGGTGAGGATCGGCGACCAGCGCCCACACCTCCTCGGGCGAGGCACGACGATCCGGCTGCGGCGAGCGACGGGCATCAGGCCGGATAGTCGATCAACGCGAGCACCTCGCGCGGCGCCAGGCGAGCCCGGCCCGTCCAGGAAGCTCAGCTCGATCAGGAACGAGCACAGCGCGACCGTGGCGCCGAGCGCTCTCCACCAGCTCGCAGAGCGCCGCGGCGGTCCCGCCGGTGGCCAGCAGATCGTCGTGGACCAGCACCCGGGCGCCGTGGCCCAGCGCGTCGGCGTGTAGCTCCAGCGCGTTGACCCCGTACTCCAGCGCGTACTGCGCCGAGACGGTCTCGTGCGGAAGCTTTCCCGGGCGGCGTGCCGGGACGAACCCAGCTCCGAGCTCGCGGGCCAGCGCGGCGCCGAGGATGAAGCCACGCGCCTCGGCGCCGACCACGTAGTCGATCTCCGCTCGCGGGCCGGCTCGGCCAGCCGCCGGACCGCCTCATCGAGCGCCCCGGCATCCAGCAGCAGCGGCGTGAGGTCCTTGAACACGATTCCCGGCTGGGGAAGTCCGGGATGTCGCGGATCAGCTCGCGGAGGTTCATGGGGCCCGCGCTCACGCGTCGAGCATCACCCAAGCTCATGCAGGCCGGCGCCGCGCCACTAGGTCGTGATCTTGCGCAGATCGCGGATCAGCAGCAGATGCTTGAGGTGCGTGGTGACCGAGGCCAGGTTCTCGAGCGCCTCGACCGCCTCCTTGCGGCGGTCCGGATTGCGGGAGCGCAGCGCCGGCGCCAGGATGCTCTGCAGCAGCTGCGCCTCGCGGTCGGCCGAGCTGCGGAACACGCGCAGGTTGCGGCCACCCACGCCGTAGCGGGCCAGCTCGGAGACCGCGCGGACGATCTCCCGCTCGGTCTCCTCGAAGTAGCGCGTGCCTCCGCGCATCTCTCCCCTGATCACGCCGAAGTCGACCAGCTCGCGGACCAGGTTTGGATCGGCGCCGGTCTCCTCGCAGACGTCCTCGAGTGAGTACAGGGCACCCGGGTCGCGCGAGCTGACCATCGCCCGGCGCAGCGGACGCCCCTCCCCGGGCGAGCCCACCTCGCGCTCGGAGCGGCCCGCCGCCAGCTCCTGGCGGATCACGCGCAGCGGCAGGAACTCGTCGCGCTGGAGACGCAGGATCGTCCGCAGCCGCTGGATGTCCGAAGCGGTGTACAGGCGATAGCCGCCTTGGGTCCGCCGTGGCGAGAGCAGCTTCTGATCCTCCAGATAGCGGATCTTGGAGATCGAGATGTCGGGAAACTCCTGATGCAGTGCCTTGCAGACGGCGCCGATCGTCACCGCCTTCTGGCGTGGGCGCTCCTGGCTGGGCCCGGGCGTCCGGGCCTCCGGCACCTCGGCTCGCTCGATGCGGGGGAGCTCGGTCTCGGAGGTGGCCATCAGCGGCTCAGGAACGTCAGCTTGTACTTGCCGATCTGGAGCTCGTCGCCGTCGGAGAGCTTGTGCGACTCGATCCGCTGGCGGTTGACGTAGGTTCCGTTGAGCGACCCGCAGTCATCGAGGAAGTAGTCGCCCCCGCGCCGGACGAGGATCGCGTGGTCCCGCGACACGGTGACGTCGTCCAGAAAGATGTCGCTGTCGGGGCGGCGCCCGACGGTGAGCCGGTCCCCGGCGAGCGGGAAGCTCTCACCCGCCCGGCCTCCCCCTGAGCGGATCACCAGAGCGGCTCCCCCGGATACGACGTCCTGGAGCTTCACCTCTTCGATCTCCCCTGTCTCCCCCACTCGGTAGGTGGCGGTCGTGGCGCCCGGCGGCGCCTCCGGCGGGGTGAGGAACGCGCCGCAGCGCTGGCAGTAGTTCGCCCCCTCGCTGTTGGTGAAGCCACACTCGGGGCAGTGCAGGGCCGCCAATCGGACTACTCGGGTTCCGAAGCTGGAACGCGGCCGGAGAGGATGTCGGTCAGCTGCTGAACGTCGGCGCCGGTGATCACGAGCTCGCCACCCTCCTCCTTCTTGCGCAGCCGGTTGACCAGCTCGGCGCGCAGGATGTCGATCTTCCCGTGCAAGATCCGCCGCCTGTAGGAGACTTCCATCTCCTCGTCGGTCAAACTCTTGATCAGCTCCTTGAGCTCCTGGTCAGACAGCGAGCCAAGGTCGGGAAACGTGTCCATGGGCCGAGATCCTGGTTCGAGGAACGGAAAGTGGGAGTATAGCCCGGCTACCGAAAAGGGTCAACCTGAACTTGAGAGTTCCCCGGGCGCAGCTGGGCGAGGCCGCTGCGAATGTACAGCGCGGTCGCCAACAAGCCAAGCGACATTCCCACGTAGAGCATCACCAGCGCAAGCCAGTGGATGCCCGCGATGGCAAAGAACGGCGCGCCCATCGCGGGCGCCACCCCTAGCCGTCCCGGCCAGTTGATCCGCAGCTCGAGTCCCCGCCGCAGCGCCGCGCGGCTGAGCACGAGCATGACCACCTCGCGCGCCAGCACGACGCCGATCGCCCACCGCGGTAGGAGCGCGAAGCGCCACGCCACCGCCATCCCGGCGATCACCAGAACGCGGTCGATCAGCGGATCGAGCAGTGCCCCCAGCCGGCTGTACTGACCGGTCAGCCGTGCGGTGAGACCGTCCAGGTAGTCGCCCCAGCCGATCACCGCGAACAGGACGGCGGCCAGGGCGTCGTGGCCGCCGCGGCTCGAGAGCGCGACGACCAGGAAGGCCGGAATGCCGGCTAGACGCAGGTAGCCGATCGCATTGGGGACCGTCCACGGATTCAAAGGGTGCCCTGGCAGAGTTGCCTCGGGCGGCGGCCCCGAGCGGTCTATCCCCAGAAGCCTTCGCTTGCTGCGGGCCGGCCGGTCCGTCAAGGCAGGTCGCGCCAGACCCGGGCGAGCTCCCCTGCCGCGGTCTCGATCGGGACCGTAAGTGACTTGCGGCCCCGCCTGACCTGGAGCTCGATCTCACCCGCCTCGAGCGTCCGTCTGCCGATCGTCGCCCTGACCGGACAGCCGACCAGTTCGGCGTCGGCGAACTTCTCGCCGGGGCCGGAGTCGCGGTCGTCGTAGAGGACGTCGAGTCCTTCAGCATCCAGCGCGGCATACAGGCGGTCGGCGAGCTCCCGCTCCTGGCTGCCTGGCTTGCCGAGTACCACCAGGTGCGCGTCGAACGGTGCGATCGACCGCGGCCACGAGATGCCCTGCTCGTCGGCGTACTGCTCGACGGCGGCTGCCGCCGCCCTGGCCGGTCCGAAGCCATAGGAGCCCATCCAGATGAGCTGCTCGTGGCCGGACTCGTCCAGATAGGTCGCGCCGAGCGGCTCGGAGAAGCGCGTGCCGAGCTTGAAGATGTTGCCCACCTCGATCGCGGGCTCGATCCGGATCGGTGCGCCGCCGACGGTGTCCCCGGCGACCACGGTGCGAACGTCGGCTCGCTCGAACTGGAAGTCGCGCCCCGGTTCGACGCCTCGGAGGTGCTCGTCGGAGCGGTTCGAGCCCGTGACATACCCGCCGGGTTCCACCGCCGCGTCGAGCAGGACCCGGAGCTCGGCTCCGACCGGTCCGATGAACCCGGGCGGGCCGATCGTCCCGGCCACCTCGTCCGGGTGTGCTGGCCGGGTCTCCTCCCCCAGCGCGAGTGCGAGCTTGACCTCGTTGACGCGGTGATCGCCGCGGACGACCACCAGGCACAGGTCGCCGCTGTGGAGGACGACCGGGTAGGCCTTGAGCAGCGCCCCGGCCGGAACGCCGAGCGCCCCCGCCACCTGCTCGACAGTGGTGAGCCCCGGCGTGCTCACGGGTTCGGGGGCGGGCAGAGGCGGCGGCATCTCGACCGGCTGGGCCTCGGCGCTTGCCACCTCGATGTTGGCCGCATAGCCCGGGGCGAGGACCACGTCGTTTTCGCCCGCCGCGCATGGAGCCATGTACTCGTGAGCGCCAAACCCGCCCATCATCCCCACGTCCGCCTCGACCCGGTACCACTCGAGCCCACAGCGGTCCATCATCCGGTCGTAGGCGACGACGTGCCGCTCGTATTGCGCGTCGAGCCCCTCGCGATCGCGGTCGAACGTATAGGCGTCCTTCATGACGAACTCGCGCGTTCGCAGGACACCCGCCCGCGGGCGCGGCTCATCGCGCTCCTTGACCTGGAAGTGGTAGAGGATCAGCGGCAAGTCCCGATACGAGCGCACTGCCGCGGCGACGTGCGTCGCGACGATCTCCTCGTGGGTCATGGCAAGCACCAGCTCGGCGCCCTTGCGATCGCCCAACTTGAACAGCTCGTCGATCTGGTAGCGCCCGCTGCGGCGCCACGCGTCGGCCGGCTGCAGGACCGGCATGAGCATCTCCTGACCCCCGATCGCGTTCATCTCTTCGCGCACGATCTGCATGATCTTCTGCTCCACACGCCAGCCCGCCGGTAGCCACGTCCACAGGCCGGCGCCGACCTGGCGGACCATCCCGGCGCGAACCATCAAGATGTGGCTGATCGCCTCGGCGTCGGATGGCGCCTCGCGTTCTGTCGGCAGGAAGTACTCGGAGAGCCGGGTCATCGAGCGGGCGCAAGCGTATCCGGGGTGATAGAAGAGGAACGTACTCGACGGTTTGACCAGGAGGATGTGATGGCCTACGAAGTCCCGCCGCTCCCCTACGACTACAACGCGCTTGAACCGCACATCGACGAAGAGACGATGCACCTGCACCATGACAAGCACCACCAGGCTTACGTGACCAACGCCAACGCGGCGCTCGAGGGCACCGAGTGGGCCGACAAACCGGTCGAAGAGGTGCTGCGCAACCTCGACCAGCTGCCCGACGACAAGCGAAGCGCGGTGCGCAACAACGGAGGCGGCCACTACAACCACTCGCTGTTCTGGGAGTGGATGTCGCCCGACGGCGGCGGGGAGCCCGATGGCGACCTGCGCACCGCGATCGAGTCGGCGTTCGGCTCGCTCGAGGACTTCAAGGCGAAGTTCAAGGACGCCGGCGTGAAGCAGTTCGGCTCAGGCTGGGCCTGGCTTGTCCACGACGGCTCGGGCCTGGCCGTCGTCTCGACGCCCAACCAGGACAACCCGATCTCCTCAGGCCAGACGCCGCTGCTGGGTGTCGACGTGTGGGAGCACGCGTATTACCTCAACTACCAGAACCGGCGCCCCGACTACATCGACGCGTGGTGGAACGTCGTCAACTGGTCCAAGGCGGCGGAGGGGTTCGCCTCGGTCAGCGGCTAGCGCGCAGACCCGCGCGGTGATCGACTCGGTCGAAGCTGGCAACGCGCCGCCCCGCACGAGCGTCGACGCGGCGACGGACACCGTGATCGACGCTCGCGGGCTGCGCATGTCCTATGACGGCTACGAGGCAGTCAAGGGCATCGATCTCCGGGTGAGCCGTGGCGAGATCTTTACCTTCCTCGGGCCCAACGGCGCGGGCAAGACGACTACGGTCGAGATCCTTGAGGGCCACCGCAAGCGGACCGCAGGCGAGGTTCGGGTCCTGGGCGAGGACCCCGAGCGCGCCGACCGCTGGTGGCGCTCGCGGGTCGGCGTCGTACTACAGAACTCGCGCGTCGAGCAGCAACTGACGGTCCGCGAATGCCTCGAGCTCTATGCCGGGTACTACCCCACCCCTCGGTCGGTGCCCGAGGTGATCGAGCTCGTCGGGCTCACCAAGAAGGCCGAGGTGCGTGGCGGGCTTCTCTCTGGCGGACAGCAGCGGCGCCTCGACGTCGCGCTTGCCCTGATCGGCGATCCTGAGCTCGTGTTCCTGGACGAGCCGACGACGGGCTTTGATCCCTCGGCTCGCCGCTCGGCGTGGGAGATGATCGACGGGCTGCGGCAGCTCGGCAAGACGATCTTCCTGACCACCCACTACATGGATGAGGCCGAGGCGCTGGCTGACCGGATCGTCGTGCTGAGGGCTGGCGAGATCGTGGCGGAGGGATCGCCTAGCACGCTAGGTGGCCGCGACCACATCCCGTCATCGATCACCTTCACGCTGCCGACAGCAACGACACTCGATGAGCTGCCGCTCAGGACCGTTGCGGGCTCGCGCGTCGATGACCACGGGCGCGTGGTGATCGAGACCGAGCAGGTGATGCTCACCCTCCACGACCTTTCGACCTGGGCACTCGAGCACCGGCACGAGCTCACCGACCTCCAAGTCCGCCGTCCCGCGCTCGAGGACGTTTACCTCACGCTCACGGACCCGCCACAGTGAGCAGCACACCGATTGTGGCCAAGCCGGCGCCGTCGAGCGGCGGTTCGAACGGCCCGCGGCTCGTCGCCCACCAGCTCCGTTACGACCTGCTGGTCATCTTGCGCGACCCGCAGAGCCGTTTCTTCACGCTGGTCCTCCCGGTCATTTTCATGGTCCTGCTGACCTCCTTGTTCGGCAACCATACGCACTACATCAATGGCCACGCGATCAAGAACTCGACCTACTACGTCCCGGGCATCAGCACGCTCGGGATCATCGCCTCATCGTTTGTCAACCTGGTGATCACGATCACAGCGCAGCGCGAGCAGGGAATCCTCAAGCGGCGGCGTTCGACCCCGGTGCCGGCTGCGGTGCTGATCGCCAGCCGGACTCTGACCTCGGTGATCCTGTCGATCGCGCTCGTGATCGCGATCGTTGTCATCGGCCGCGTCTTCTACGGGGTACACCTGCCGGGAAGCACGGTGCCCGCCTTCGTGCTGGGCGTGGTGGTGGGTGCGGCCTCGTTCTGCTGCCTCTCCTTCGCGGTCTCGAGCTTCATCCGCAACGAGGATTCGGCCCAGCCGCTGATCCAGGCGATCACGCTGCCCCTCTACTTCATCTCCGGCGTGTTCGTGCCCACCGGCCAGCTGTCCAAGACGCTCAAGGACATCGCCGACGTTTTCCCGGTCGCCCACCTCGACAAAGCGCTGTTCAAGGCGTTCGATCCATCCACCACAGGGTCGGGGATCGCGGGGACCGACCTCCTCGTCCTCGCCGCCTGGGGAGTGACGGGACTGGTGGTCGCCCTGTGGCGATTCTCGTGGTCGCCCCGTTCGGCCTAATCGAAAAGGAGATCAGATGGCTAGCCCATTCCAAGTCGAGCTCTCGATGCGCGAAGCACCATCCGAAGCTCAGGCCCGTGCGGCTAGCGCGCTCGTCGATCCCGCGCGTGCCGTCGGCCTGCGCCTGACCAAGCGCGGTGCAGGTGAGCTCGGGTACAAGCCGCGGGTCCAGTTTCCGTTCCTGCTCATGCTGTGGCACAACCTCAACCGCGAGCACATGACCGTCAAGTTCGACCCTGGGACCGACGACGGGACGCAGGTGACGATCAACGGCGCGGTCGCCCGTGGCCGCCACCCGCTGGCGGCAGACCCTGAGCACTGGTCGGAAGCGCTCCGCGCAGCTACGCCCGGGTGAACCGACGGCCTGCGACCGGCGAGGATTCCTCGTCGAGGCGTGACGGGTCGGGTTGACCGGCACCGTTGCCGGGTGACCCAGCGCGAGCCGCCTCGGCCTCGAGTGCCGCCATGCGCTCTGGCGTCATCGCCGTCTCGTCCTCGTTCTCGGCGAGCCATTCGCGGGCGGCCGCCGCGTCGATCTCGTCGCGGACGACCCGCTTGCCGGCCGCGTAGTACTTGTCGATCTCCGCGAACAGCTCGTCGACCAGCCGCTCGGTCGGCACCTTCTTCAAGGGCTCGCCGCGTGAGTAGATCATGCCCATGTCCTTGGCTCCGGTGATCCCGAAGTCGGCGTGGCGCGCCTCGCCGATGCCATTCACCGCGCAGCCGAGCACTGAGACCTCGATCGGGTCTTCGTAGGCCTCGAGCCGGCGTTCGATCTCGGCGACGACCGTGTCCATGTCGAACTGAAGCCGCCCGCAGGTGGGGCAGGCGATCAGTACCGGTCCCCGCTGGCGAAGCTTGAGCGCCTTGAGGATCTCCCAGGCGACCTTGACCTCCTCCTCGGCGTGGAATGTCGAAAGCGAGATGCGGATCGTGTCCCCTATCCCGTCGGCCAGAAGCGTCCCGAGGCCCACCGCGGACTTGAGCGACCCTGACCACTTCGTTCCCGCCTCCGTGATCCCGAGGTGCAATGGGTACGGGATCCGCTCTGACAGCATCCGGTTGGACGCGATCGTGTTGGGAACGCTGGTTGATTTCATCGAGATCTTGAAATTGTCGAAATCGAGCCGCTCCATCAGCTCGACCATCTCGACTGCCGCAGTGACGAGGGCCTGGACCGGATCGTCGTATTCGAGCTGGCGCAGGTGGGCGGGCAGAGACCCCGAGTTGACGCCAACGCGCAGCGGCGTGCCGAGCTCACGGGCCCGCGCCACCACCTGGGCGACCTTGTCCGGACCGCCGATGTTGCCCGGGTTGAGCCTCACGCAATGAGCGCCGGCGTCGAGCGCCTTCAGCGCGAGCGTGTAGTTGAAGTGGATATCGGCGATCACGGGGATCGGCGAGTCGCGCACGATCGTCTGCAGTGCCTCGACGTCCTTCTCGCGCGGGACCGCCACGCGGACGAGGTCGGCCCCGGCATCGGTCACACGGCGGATCTGGTCCATCGTCGCCCGCAGATCGGCCGTCTCGGTTTTGGTCATTGTCTGGACAGCCACGGGAGCGCCGCCGCCGATCGGAACCTCGCCCACGCGGATCTGACGTTCTGAGGCCATCGATCGTGAGTGTAGAGAGGCCGGCCTCCTCAGCCTGCCCGTCGCTGGCGCAGCGCCAGCCCGCCCAATGCGGCAGCGCTCGCCACCAGTACGGCGAGTGCGACGATCAACCAGGTCGGGAGAAAAGATCCGCCACCGCCGCTCGATCCGCCGGAGCCGCCGTGCACCTGCCCCAGCTGGAGCAGCAGCTGATGCTGGATGATGTCGTGACAGTTCGAGTATTCGCTGATCTCCGCCGGGATGCTGCCGAGCGCTTGACGGAGCTCCGCGATCGAATAGTGCCGCGTCAACTGCGCATGAAGATCGCAATCGGCCACGGCCGGCGGCAGTCCGGCCGCGCGGACGCCGGGGGCGGTCACGCCGATCAGACCGACCGTGAGAAGGCTCGTTGTCGAGAGCAGAGCGAGGCGTCTGCGCACACCGACAACGTTATTCTGCGCCGCTTGCCTGCGCCCCGGCACATGCCCTGGCAAGGTGCCCGCCGGATCCTGTGCCTGGCCACGGCCGCTGCCCTCCCCTTCGGGCTCGCGGCCTGCGGCGGCCCGGCCAAGCGCCCCCCCACCGGCCGCCGGCCGGGGCTCACGTCGATCTTCGAGGCGCCTGGACAGTTGATCTCTCAGCCCGTCCAGACGCTCGACGAGCTCCGGAGGCTGGGCGTCGACTACGTCCGGGTGAGCATCCCTTGGGTAGCGCTCGCGCCGGCGCCCCGCTCCCGCTACCGCCCGGACGGACTCAACCTCTTCTCCCCCTCGGCCTACGGCCAGCGCGCCTGGGCTCGGTACGACGCAATCGTTCGAGCCGCCCAAGTGCGCGGGATCGGCGTCGATCTCGATCCCACCGGGCCCGCGCCGCGCTGGGCGACCGGACTGGGTGCATCGGCAGGTTCGCCGCCTGGCGTGTGGATGCCGGCCGCGCCTCCCTTCGGGGCGTTCGTCGAGGCGCTCGGCCGCCGCTACAACGGCCGCTACAGGCCACCGGGCGCGGCCACTCCGCTGCCTCGCGTCAGCTTCTGGTCGGTCTGGAACGAGCCGAATTACGGCTCGGACCTCGCTCCGCAGGCAATCGACGGCTCGACCGTCGAAGCCTCCCCGGCGCTCTATCGGGAGCTGCTCGACGCGGCCTGGGCCGCGCTCCAGGCCACCGGCCATGCTCAGGACACGATCCTGTTCGGCGAACTGGCGCCCAGCGGGATCACCGGACCCGGCTACCCGGGCAACTTCTCGGGCATGGTGCCGCTTCGCTTCGTCCGCGCGCTCTACTGCGTCGACCAGACACTTCGTCCCCTGACCGGGGCTGCTGCTGCCGCTCGCTCCTGCCCCGTCCTCCCTGTCGGGGCCAAGCGCTTCCCCGCGGAGCACCCGGCGCTCTTCCACGCCACTGGTGTTGCCGTCCACCCCTATTCCCAAGGAGCACTCGCTCCGGACCTCCCCACCCCCGACGAGCCGGAGTACGCCAACCTGGCGTCGCTGCCACGCCTGGCGCAGATCCTCGACTCGATCCAGTCCGCCTACGGCTCGAGCACGCGATTTCCCCTCTACTCGACCGAATACGGCTACAAGACCAACCCGCCGTACATCGCCGGAGCTCCGCTCTCGCTCGCTCCGGCCTATCTGAACTGGGCGGAGTACATCTCCTGGCTCGATCCGAGGATCCGCTCGTATGACCAGTACCTGCTGAGCGATCCCCCGTCGTCGACGCGCTCGAAGTTCGACAGCGGACTCGAGTTCGCCAGCGGCGCCCCAAAGTCGACCCTTGACGCCTTCCGGCTGCCGCTCTACCTGCCAGTGACGAGCGCCAGGCGCGGCAGCCGACTCGAGGTGTGGGGGTGCCTGCGACCCGCGCGCTACGCCCACGGGCAGGACGCGCTAACCGGCAGGATCGAGTTCAGCCGGCGCGGCGGCGGCCCCTACCAGGCCGTGCGGTCAGTCACGGTCAGTCCGGGCAGCTGCTACTTCGATCTCACGGTCCGCTTCCCGGCCAGCGGCTTCGTACGCCTCAGCTGGTCCTATCCGGGCGGAACCACCGTGCACAGCCGCATCGTCCCGGTGTCGCTGCGCTGACAGCGAGCTCTACGGATCCTCGATCGAGCTGCCGATACCAACCACTGGGTACGTGATTGGAGAGCGCGACTTCCAGAGCTCGAACGGGTTGCTGTCAACCGGGCACGTCAGACTGACGACCGGATTGCACTCGATTGCCAAACCAGCTGGATGGCGCCGGCTTGCGGCGTTGCTCGGCCTGCTCTTCATCGCCGTCGCGCTCGGGCCGCTCGCCCCGTACGCGCGCGCCGCGGCGAATCAGGAATCGATGATCGAAGTGGATCCCTCCCTGCGGGCCGACCCGGCCGGCACGTTCGCCAAGCTACGACTACTGGGCGTCCAGCGGGTGAGGGTCGATGTCTGGTGGGCGGCGATCGCCCCCAAACCGAATGCCCTGCATCCCCCCCGCGGATTCAACGGCGCCGACCCGGCCTCATATCCCGCCGCCAACTGGGCAAACTGGGACGCGATCGTCCGCGACGCGGCAGCCGACGGGATCGGACTCGATTTCGACGTCATGGGGTCCGCTCCGCGCTGGGCGCTCGGGCCCAACCGGCCCCGCGTTTCACAGAACGGGAACTGGGAGCCGTCGGCGACGATGTACGGCGCTTTCGTACACGCGCTCGCAGAGCGATACAGCGGGCAGTACGACCCCGCTGCCAGGCAGATCTCCCTGGGTGGCGCGCTGGACCTGCCACGGGTCTCGTTCTGGTCGGTTTGGAACGAGCCCGACTACGGTCCGAGCCTTGCGCCCCAAGGAGTGCCCGGCCATCTGACGATCGAGAACAGCCCGCGCATGTACCGAGGGCTTGTCGATGCCGCCTGGACGGCGCTTCACCAGACCGGCCATGGGTCGGACACCTTCCTGTTCGGGGAGCTTGCGCCGCGTGGGATGAACCGTTGGGGAGTGTTCTCAGGGATCAAGCCGATCGTCTTCCTGCGGGCGCTCTACTGCGTCGATCGCCGCTACCGGGAGTACCGCGGTGTGGCCGCCCGGCTGCGCGGCTGTCCAACAACGGCGGCCGGCTCCAGCCGCTTCCGAGCCCAGAACCCCGCGCTCTTCCAGGCCACGGGCGTCTCTGACCACCCGTACATGCGTTGGTATCCCCCCAACCGCGAGCAACACCCCGATCCCGACTACTCGACGCTGGGCGAGATCGGCAATCTGGAGCGCGCGGTAGACCGACTCCAGCGCGTGTATGGCTCGCACGCGCATCTGCCCGTGTGGGATACCGAGTTTGGGTACATCACCGATCCGCCAAAGCACCACAACCAGTACCCGTGGGTTTCGCCGTCCACCGCGGCCTACTACCTCAACTGGGCCGAGTACATCTCCTGGCGCGACCCCCGCGTCCAGTCGTTCGACCAGTATCTGCTGGCCGACGCCCAACCGGCCAACAAGGCTGACGATTGGGGTGGGTATGCGAGCGGGCTGATCAGCTTCGGCGGCCACCGGAAGGTCACCTACAGCGCATGGCGTCTCCCGCTCTACCTGCCGCACACCACGACCTCGAGCGGTCACAGCCTCGAGGTGTGGGGCTGCGCGCGACCTGCTCCCTATGCGCTGATCGATACGGGCGCCACCCAGAGCGTCGACATTCAGTTCTCGCCGGCTTCGGGAGGTCCCTTCCAGACCGTCGACACGGTGGACACCGGTGGCTCGGACGGCGGCTGCTACTTCGATACCGGAGTCGTCTTCCCCGGCAGCGGCGCAGTCCGGCTGATGTGGTCCTATCCGGCCCAGGACCCGCTGCTTGGAGCGTTCGCCGACGGGAACACGGTCTACAGCCGTCAGGTCCAGATCACCGTGCACTGAACACCCATAGCGCTGGCGAACCTGGGCGCGGGTTCTGCGCGGCTCGCCGGCGGCTTTCCGCGATACTGGGCCCCAGTGGTCGCAGGCAGCGAACTCGTGGCCCAGCTGGAGGAGATCTGCGGGACCGAGCACGTCCTCACGCATCCTCACGCGCTGGCCACCTACCGCTCGGATGGCCTTGCCCACTACCGCCAGACGCCGGTCGCCGCCGTGCTCCCGGGAACTGCCTCCGAGGTGCAGCGCGTCGTCAGGGCATGCTTTGAAGCCGGCGTGCCATGGGTCGCGCGGGGGTCTGGCACCGGGCTCTCAGGCGGTGCTCTGCCGGTAGCCGACGGAGTCCTCATCGTGCTGGCGCGGCTGCGGCGGATCCTCGCGGTCGAGCTCGACGACTGCCGGGTGGTCGTCGAGCCGGGCGTCACCAACCTCGCGGTATCCCGGGCGGTCGCGCCGAGTCACTTCTACCCGCCCGATCCCTCGAGTCAAGTCGTCTGCTCGATCGGCGGCAACATCGCCGAGAACTCGGGCGGGGCGCACTGCTTCAAGTACGGGTTCACGACCAACTACGTGACGGGCCTGGAGGTCGTGCTGAGCGACGGGACAGTCGTCGAGCTCGAGCGAGATGCCCCGGGGTACGATCTCCTGGGCGCTTTCGTAGGCTCGGAGGGGACCCTGGGAGTCGCCACGCGGATCAGCCTGCGCGTCATCCCGCGACCTGAATCGGTGCGCACCCTCGTCGCGTTCTTCGAGGACACTGGCGCAGCCGGTGAGGTCGTCTCGGCGGTCGTCGCCGCGGGAATCGTCCCCGCCGCGATCGAGATGATGGACCGCCTCTCGATCGAGGCGGCCGAGAAGGCAACCGGCGCCGGCTACCGCCTCGATGCAGGGGCCGCGCTGCTCGTCGAGCTCGACGGGCCGCAGGCCGAGTGCGTGACCCGCTTCGATGAGATCCTGGAGCTCTGCCGCGGCTCGGCGGCGATCGAGGTGCGCGTGGCGAGTGACGAGCAGGAGCGAGAGCTCCTCTGGAAGGCACGCAAAGCGGCGTTTGCGGCGATGGGGCGAATCGCCCCGGCCTATTTCGTGCAGGACGGCGTCATCCCACGCACGCGACTGCCGGAAGTGCTCCGGCGAATCGACGCTCTGGCCGCCGAGTACCGCCTCCAAGTGGCTAACGTCTTCCATGCGGGTGACGGCAATCTCCACCCGCTGGTCTGCTACGACGCCGAGCGCGAAGGCGAGCCTGAGCGAGCCGAGGAGCTGGCGGGGCTGATCGTCAAGGCGTGCGTTGAGGCCGGCGGTTCGATCACCGGCGAGCACGGCGTCGGGGTGGACAAGAAGGCGTATATGCCCGCGATGTTCTCCGAGCCTGATCTCGATGCCTTCCAGCGGCTGCGCTGCTCGTTCGATCCGCACGCGCTGGCAAACCCGGGCAAGGTGATGCCGACGCCACGGCTGTGCGGCGAGGTCCCGGGTCCCTACCGTGAGCACCCGCTCGAGCGCGCCGGCGTCGCGACGCGATTCTGATGGCGCGCCGGCTGGAACCGGAGAGCTTCGAAGCCGCGGCGGCCGCGCTGAGCGCCGCGGTCGCCGGCAGGGAGCTCGTCCGCATCGTCGGAGCGGGCACCAAGCAGGCGTGGGGCGCGCCCGGACGACAGACCGACCTCGAGCTCCACACCCGGCGGCTCGACCGGATCTTCGAGCACAACGCGGGCGATCTGACCGCCGTAGTCGAGGCCGGGGTTCCCCTCTCCCGTGCCCGGTCGACGTTTGCCCAGGCCGGCCAGATGCTGGCGCTCGACCCCTGGCTGGGGTCGGACGAGCAGGCAACGATCGGCGGCATCCTCGCCACCGGCGATTCCGGGCCACTCCGCCATCGCTACGGGGCACCGCGCGACCTCGTGCTCGGGATGACGGTCGCGCTGAGCGACGGGACATTGGCCCGCTCAGGGAGCAAGGTGATCAAGAACGTAGCCGGCTATGACCTGGCCAAGCTCTTCTGCGGCGCCTACGGGACGCTCGGGCTGATCCTCTCGGTCAACCTCAGGCTCCATCCGCTCGCACCCAGCACGGCGTCCGTGATCGGGACAAGCTCCGACCCCGCCGTCCTCGCCGCCTCTGGGCGAGCGATGGCGGCGCTGCCGCTCGAGCTCGAGGCCCTCGATGTCAGCTGGCGGGCCGGCCGGGGCGAGCTTCTGGCGCAGTGCGCTGGGGCAGCCCCCGAGGAGCGAGCCGAGCAGATCGCGGGCGCGATGCGGGAAGCCGGCCTAACGCGTGTCGAGATCACCACCGAAGACGGGGAGCTGTGGAACGCGCAACGGGCTGCTCAGCGCTCGCTCGATGGCACGCTCGTGCGAATCGCGGCTCGGCCGAACCGGCTGGAACGGGTCATCGAGGCGGTTCGCACGTGCGGTGGCACGCTCGTCGCAAGGGTCGCATTAGGCGCGAGCTACGCCACGCTCGATGCTGAGGCTGTGACCCGCTTGCGCGAGCTGCTCCCCGACGACATCCGCCTGATCCTGCTCGATGCGCCAGAGGCGCTCCGCCACTCGCTCGATCCGTGGGGGGCTTTGCCCGCGGATTCCAGTCTCGAGCTGATGCGCCGTGTGAAGGCTCGTTTCGACCCGGCGGGGGCATGCAACCCGGGAATCTTCGTGGCAGGCATCTGATGACCGCCTTCGACCTCCGGCGTCCTCCTCAGCAGTCCGTGATCGACGACTGCGTCCATTGCGGCTTCTGTCTCGATACGTGCCCCACGTACGTCCTGTGGTCAAACGAAGCCGACTCGCCACGTGGGCGGATCGTGCTGATGGCCGACGGGCTAGCGCCCGACGCGGCGATGTCGGGCGAGATGGTCACCCACTTCGACCGCTGTCTCGGGTGCATGGCTTGCGTTAGTGCATGTCCCTCAGGCGTTCGCTACGACCGGTTGATCGAGCGAGTCCGTCCTCAGGTCGAGCGCCACCATCGCCGGCCGGCATCGGAGCGAGCGCTCCGCCGTCTGCTCTTCGAAACCCTCCCCCACCCCGGCCGGCTGCGCGCGCTTGCCCCGCTGATGGCAGTCGCGCAACGCCTCGGCGCAGGCTCACTGCCCGGGCGGGCGGGGTCCATCCTCGGTATCGCGCCGCGAACCAGGCTGCGCGACGCGCTCCGCACGCGGATACCGGAGATGACTGCTGCGACCGCTGTCCGTCGCGGCCGGGTGGGACTCGTGCTCGGATGCGTTCAGCGCGTCTTCTATCCGCACGTCCACCGGGCCACAATCGGAGCGCTGGCCGCCGAGGGCTTCGACGTGCTGGCGCCGGCCGAGCCTGGCTGCTGCGGTGCGCTCGAGTTTCATGCCGGCGAGGAGGACGATGCGGTGTCGCGGGCCTCGGACACGATTCGAGCCTTCGCCCGGCTTGGCGAGCTCGACTACGTGGTCACCAACGCCGCCGGCTGTGGCTCAGCAATGCGCGAATACGGAGAGCTGCTCGACACCGACGAGGCGAGGGAGTTCTCGCACCGCGTCCGCGACGTGACCGAGGTGCTCGCCTCGGTTGAGCCGGTCGCCCCACGCCACGCGGTTCCGCTGCGCGTCGTCTACCACGATGCCTGCCACCTCGCCCACGCCCAGCGCGTGCGCGAGCCCCCGCGCTCGCTACTTCGCTCGATCCCCGAGCTAGAGCTGAGCGAGGTAGCCGTCGAACCCGAGGTTTGCTGCGGTTCGGCCGGCGTCTACAACCTGCTCCAGCCCGAGGCGGCGACACAGCTCGGAGCGCGCAAGGCGCGCAACCTGGTCGCGACGGGCGCCGAAGCAATCGCCGCGGCCAACCCCGGCTGCGCTGCCCAGCTCGACGTCCACCTGCGCCGGCTCGGGCACCCGCTCGCCGTCTATCACCCCGTTGAGCTCTTGTGGCGATCGATCCAAGGAGTTTCCGAGTGACCGACCCGCCCACCTCACCCGGCACGTTCGAACGGCCGCGACCGGATGGGGCCGACATCCGCAAGATGGTTGGCGCCGACACCGTGGGAGTCGCGCGGGCGCTCGCGCTGGCCTTCGAGACCGACCCTCACTTCAGCTGGATCGTGCGCGACGAGCGCCGGCGGCTGGCGCGACTAGAGCGAGCCTTCGCCACGTTCATTGCCGGCGTATGGCTCAGACACGACGAGGGCTACACCCACGATCAGCCGATGGGGGCTGCTCTGTGGATGCCGCCCGGCGCCTGGCACCTGGGCCCATGGGAGCAGCTGCGGCTGGCTCCTCCCACCATTCGCGCCCTCCGGGGCGATGCGCCCAGGCTGCTCAAGGCGCTCACATTCATCGAGCGCAAGCACCCCCGGTCACCTGACCACTGGTACCTGCCGATCGTCGGCGTGGCGCCTGAGTGGCAGGGCCGCGGCTACGGCGCTGCACTGATGCGGCCGGTTCTCGAGCGATGCGACCGCGAGCGGAGCCCGGCCTACCTCGAGGCCTCCTCGCCGCGCAATCGCGCGCTCTATGAGCGCCACGGCTTCGAGGTGATCGAAGAGTGCAGCTACGCCTCGGACGCCCCGCTAATGTGGAGGATGTGGCGCGAGCCGCAAGGGGAAGGCGGGAGATGACGCAGGAGATCCGCACCGCGACGAGGACCGGGATCACTCGGCGCGGCCTGATCGGTGCGGGAGCAGCGGGAGCCGCCGCCGGCGTCCTGCCGACGAGCGCGTCGGCGAAAGCGCGCCGGCGCAGCACCACCCGCCGAGCCGACGTGATCGTTGTCGGCGCGGGGATCTCCGGCCTGGCCGCCGCCAGCACCGTCGCCGCGCACGGCGCTTCGGTCCTGGTGCTCGAGGCGCGCAACCGCGTTGGTGGGCGCACGTACAACCACCCCATCGGGGGCGGCAAGATCATCGAGGCCGGCGGCGAGTGGGTCGGACCGACGCAGGACCGGGTCCATGCATACCTCGCGAGTCTCGGACTCCACACCTTCCCCGAGTACATCGTGGGCAACCACATTTACGATTTCGAGGGCACGCGCCTCGAGTACCAGGAGTCCGGCCCCACGGGGACTGCGCCCCCCGACCCCCAAGCGCTTCCCGAGATCGTCTCGACGATCGCGGTGCTTGACAAGATGTCGTCGTCGGTTCCCGTCGATGCGCCGTGGACCGCCTCCTCCGCCGCGACCTGGGATCAGCAGACGCTCGAAACGTGGCTGCAACAAAACACGGAGACAGAGCGCTTCCGCAACCTGGCGCGCTTCGCCGTGCGCTCGATCTTCGGTGCCGAGCCGCGCGAGATGTCACTGCTTTTCGCGCTCTTCTACATCGCCGCGGCCGGTAACGAGACTACGCCGGGGACGTTCGAGCGGCTGTTCAGCACACGCAACGGGGCCGACCAGGATCGCGTCCACGGCGGTTCGCAGCTCATCTCGATTGGTCTCGCCAGGCGCCTGGGAGACAGGCTGATCCTGGAGAGTCCGGTCCGCGAGATCACCCAGACCGCCTCCGGTGTGCACGTCATTGCCGACCGTATCTCGGCTATCGGTGAGCGCGTCATCGTCGCGGTCCCGCCGGCGCTCGCCGGCCGAATCCGCTACGACCCGCTCCTGCCGCCCACGCGCGACCAGTTCACCCAGCGTGTGCCCCAAGGCACGCAGATCAAATGCGAGGCGATCTATCCGACGCCGTTCTGGCGCGATGCCGGGTACAGCGGCTTCGCGATCACCGATAAAGGTCCCGGACAGGTCGTGTTCGACAACAGCCCGCCCGAGGGAAAACCCGGCGTGCTTGTCAGCTTTGTGTGCGGCACGAACGCGCGCGCTTGGGGGCAGAAGCCGATGGCCCAGCTGCGGGCCGCGATCATCGACGAGTACGCCGGACTGTGGGGCGCGCAGGCGCGCAGGCCGATCGGTTACTACCAGATGTTCTGGGGCCAGGAGGAGTGGAGCCGTGGCTGCCCGGTGGGCGTCGTCCCGCCCGGCGTGCTGATCGACAACGGCCCGGCGCTGCGCGAGCCAGTGGGCGCGATCCACTGGGCGGGCACCGAGACCTCGACCTACTGGAACGGCTACATGGAGGGTGGTATCAGGGCCGGCGAGCGCGCGGCCGGTGAGGCGGTGGCGGGGCTCAGCAAGACGCCGAAGCGACCCACGAGACGCCGGCCCCGCAGGGCAAGGCATCGCACGAGCAGGTAGGCGGTCGCAAAGAGCCTGGTTAGGTCCGCTCATCTCTGGGCAACCTGACAATCGAGGCGCCCAGCGATGAGCATTCGACCGCCCCGAGCGATGATGAGCGTCGACGTCCCGTCGGCCCCTCGCCCGACCACCCTTTCCCCTGCCCCGACCGGGGTGAGTGGAGCGCTCGCCACCGCAGCGGGACGCTGCCTGCAGCGTCTGCCCCGCGAGCTGCTGCGGGCGATGGCCAGGGGCCTTCGCGCCAACGCCGACGAGCTCGCGCCGGGCGCGCTTTTCCGCAACCGGGATACGGGCGGCTGCGCAGTCGGCGTCGCCCTGCGCGAGCTCGCTCCGGATGCTTTCCGGTTTGGCCGAGTCGAGTTTTGGCTCTGGCACCGCTGGCGCCGCGGCGTTGAACGCGACGTGGCGCGCAGGTTCCCTCAACTCCAGCAGCTGCAGCGACTGTTCGACGAGGCAGTCAGCGAAGTGGGACAAGCCGGTCGCGATGAGCAGCCCGCGAAGACCGTGGGCCTGTGGCTCGCGGCAGGCGCAGAGGCCGAGCTGCGGGGCCGCCACAACCCAACCCGCACACGCCGTCGGGTCGCGAACCAGCCGACTCGCTGGAATCGCCGTTGGGTCCATCAGCCGCGGCCCGCGCCGCTCAGAACCCGGCTCGCCGAGCATCGCTGAGCGAATGGAGACATCGTCATGCTCGTGATGTCGGCGATCGCCATCGTCTGCGTCGTGGGGATCGTCGGTGCCCTCGCGAGCACCCTCCGCTACGACCAGCTCTATGGGCAAAACGCCAGCGGCGTTCAGTTTCAGGCCCGCTCGGTTCGTCGCCCGAGATCCCGTCGTCGAAGCCGGCAACTGCGGGCAGTCGAGGCGGCTCTTGCGACCAATGAAAGCGAGCCCTCGCCCGCCTGCTCGCCTCCTAGCAGGCGGAAGCGCTGGTCACGGCGCTGAGGCACCGGTCCTCGGCTAGCGGAAGCGCTGGTCACGGCGCTGAGGCACCGGTCCTCGGCAGGCGGAAGCGCTGGTCACGGCGCTGAGGCACCGGTCCTCGGCTAGCTGAAGCGCACGCCACGTAGCTATATCGTAGTCCGATATCGTGCTACGATTAGCTTATTCCATCAGGAGGTGTTCCCGTGAGCGCCAACTCCCATCAAGATCGTGTCGGCCAGGCGGCGGCTGGTTCTCCCGGTAGGCGCCCGGGAGAGATCCCGCTCCGCAACCAGCTCGCGCTGTCCATCGCCCTGCTGGTCGGGTACTTCCTCGGGCTGCTCGAAGCACTCGATTGGCTGCCCTACGGTCCAACCCTCACCTTCGCCGCGGTCGGACTCGGGATCGCTTTGGTTGTCGGGCTGGCCGGCGTTGTTCGAGGCTCGGGTCGCCTCGTCGAGCGAGTCTTCGTCTCTCTGCTCCGGGCGGGTCTGAGCGGCGGTGTATTCGTGTTCGTCTTCGAGGGGATGCGGCTGCTGCTCAAGATTGGCGATCTGGGCGGGGCCGTGGCCTCCTGGATTGGCGCCGGCATACTTGCGCTGGTGCTGGCTCGGCTAGCGCCAGCCGGCGCTAACCGAAGCGTCCGCCCCCCGGCGTCGGGCAGTCTCGGAGCGCCTTCGGGCAGGACCCCATCCCAACCTAGGCCCGCTTGAACGGGCGGTATCGTGCCGCGACATGGCGTTGAGCGACCAGGACTTCGAGCGACTGCTCGGCCTGCGGAGCGGGCTGCGTCGCTTCTTGCATTGGAGCGACCAGCAGGCCAAGGCGGCGGGCCTCACGCCGGCCAAGCATCAGCTGTTGCTCGCTGTCCGCGGCCATCCCGCCCCCTCTGGACCGACGATCGGTGAGCTGGCCGGGTACCTCGTCCTACGTCACCACAGTGCCGGGGAACTGGTCGACCGGGCCGTGAAGGACGGCCTGGTAGAGCGCAACCCAGACGCCGACACGAAGAGTGTCGTGCGGGTGACGCTCACGCCGTCTGGAGCAAACAAGCTGGACGCCCTGGCCGAAGCCCACTTGCAGGAGCTCGCCCACCTTGCTCCGACCATGCGCACGCTCTGGCGAGCGCTTAAGCACGGCGATGGTAAGACGCCACATCCAGCCGCGCGGCGCGCACCCCAGGGCTGAGTTCTTCTTGGCCGCCTGCTCTCCGGCTCGGCTTATCTAGCTGGTCAGGAGAAGCTCGTGATGAATTCGTACTGCGCCCTGCGGGTCCCGGTAAGCGACTTATCCGCGATCCCGATCTCCTCGATGACGCCATGACGAACCTTCAGCAAACCCTCGGCCTCCTTACCGGGCACGAAGTACCACCAATTCAGGCCGACGTGGAACCCGCGTCCGAGATCCAGGCCGGGCGCCACTGAGGCCAGACCCACTCCCGCGCGCACACCGTCAAGCAAATACCTTTGATCGGCAGTGGAGATCCACACGACGCGTCCCGCCAGCCTGCGACGTCTGGCGGCCGCGACATGCCGCAGAAGCTTTGGCGAGGCATACCCGACCCGCACGCCGATGGGTGTCAGGCAGAAGAAGTCTTCGTAGCGCTTGCCGCGCTCTGAGCTGAAGCGGTAGGCGCGCCGAGCTTGCCCCCGGGTCATGTCGAGCACGACGCTCCCAAGGCGCCTGCCTTTGAGCGCTCCTGCGGCTGCCGGGCAACCGGCGTGAATCCTGAGCCGGCTGGCGGCGATCGCGAGGACGTGGTTCCCGGCCGGGATCTCCACCGTGAGCGACCGTGGCGTTCGGCTGGCGCCGATACGCCTACCGTCGAGCGTCACAGCACCCGTCAGGCCGTCGGCGTTGAGCGTCAGCCTGGTGGGGTTGCGGGCATCGATCCAGCCAGTGATCTCGCGAGCGGTTTTGATGCCCATGCGTACCAAGACCAGCGTCTGCGACCCATAGGACGTGGTCATCGTGAAGCCGTTTGCACCGGCATGGGTCGGAAGGGGAACATGCGTGTTGGTGACCGTGACGTTGGCGCTCGGCTGCCAGCGCGGGTCGTAATCCTGTAGGCCGTGGCCCGTCAGGTCGCGGTTCCATACCTGCCAGTCGACGTAGGCCTCGTCTCCGGTGGACGGTCGCAGGAAGTAGCCGTTGAGGTGGCTGAGGAGCCTGGGCAGCTTGTAGGTCATCGCCAGCGCGGTCGCGTCGATCGTCGCCGACGTTGCTCCCGCCGGCAGCTTCAGTGAGTTGATCCAGTAGGCGTGGTCGTGGACCAGGCCCAGCTTGGGATCTTCACTGGCCGCGTCGAGCGTGTACGTCACCCGCGCGGGATTCGGGTCACGGACCTCGCGATATGCGGTTCCCTCGAGGATCGGCAGTGAGTCATAGACGAGCCCGAAGTCGTGCGCGCGGCCGAGGTACTCAATGTACATATGGCGGTAGCCCATGGTGTCGAGTGCCTGGGCGGTCTGTCGACCGGTCGCACCGCATGGGCTGTCAAGCCCGGTGTCGCCGTTGACCTCATAGAACGGAACGTCGCGGATGTTCTCGACGTTGGTGATGCCGGACGCGCCGAGCGGGCAGGAGTCGTGGCCAATCGCCGAGGCCAGCTCGTCGGGATAGAGCGTCATCATCGTTTGTGTCGTCAGACCCCCCATCGACATGCCCGAGTACATGACCTCGTTGGGGTCGATGTCGAAGCGAGTCCGGATCGCGTTCTCCACGTCGCGCAGGTCGCGCTCCTCCGCCCCGGGAAACGACCCGTAGGACCCGGCGCCCTGGAATCCCCGTTGTAAGGCGCCGCCGACGAGCATGTCGTTCTCGTTGACGATCTGCTGGACGTGCTGCGTGCCCGGCGGCGAGTCGGTCAGGTTGTTCTGGCCCGGGGTCGCATAGTGCTCGACACCGAACGCCCACACGTTCTGGTTGCAGAACGCGCAGTGGAAGAAGAACATGAACCGCCGCGCGTGGGGCCGCGAATAGTAGTCGGAGGGAACCATGATCGAGTAGGGCTCGACGGGCCCACGCCAGATGTTTCCGGTCGGCACGTTCTCCACTCCCTGTCCTTCACCCAGCGCGAGCGTGCGGTACTGAACGTTCAAGAGACCGGTGGGATGCGGCTCGGGAGTGCTGGCACGGGATGCGAGCAGCTTCATGTTTATGTCTGCGTGGTCCTCGGAGATGTCGTGTTGCCCCAGGTCCTGGGCCTGGGTGTCGTCGTGCCACCAGGTGTTCGCCTCGTATGGCCGGAAGAGGAGGTTGTAGATGTACGGCGCCCCGGTCAGGGCTCCGGGCGCCAGCGTTTGCTGCGCTGCGGGCAGCGGCAGGGACCATCTGTGATTGGCGGCGTCCCACAGTCCGGAGCCGACGTATGTCCGCCAGATACCGAGCTTGGCATTGGGCGGAAGCGGCACGTCGGCCTCCATGAACGGCGGGCGCGCCTTGGTGTTGGCGACCACCTTGATTGGCACCGTCACCGCGGGCTGTTTGGTGTAGTCCGTGATCTCCCCGCCTGTGCCCCACATGGTGATGAAGTAGTCGTAGCCGAGCTGCTGCACCATGTTGGCTCCTAGCGGCCAGGCGCCGGCCCCGGTGGACCGGTTGCGGTCGGCGTCGATGCCGATCCCGATCACCGTGCTGTCCGGCGAGGACATCGCACCGAGACGGACCAGGAAGTGAAGGGCGTCGTGGTCCAGCGCCTCGCGGAACTCGAGGATGTCGGCATCGTCGTAGTACACGCGCGGTGAGGCCATCGGATAGCCGAAATCCCCGCTCCACTGAAAGCGGTCACCGTCGTTGGCGGCGCCGCCGAAATCGGGGGAAGTCGGATTGGACGGATTCGGTTGGACGCCGGTGACCGGCTGTGGCGGATCTGGGTCATTCGCCCGCAACCCGTCCACGTTCGCCCCCGCGTCATCGTGCACGAAGTCCGAGTAGATGAACTCGCCCCGGCTGTAGACCCAGGTTCCGGAGATGTAAGACGGCGTCCCCCGCCAATCGCAGTCGTTGCCATCTGCGACGTGGCCGGGCGAACATGCCGCCGCGGCCGGCGTGCTGGAAAAGCCGACCGCGATCAGTACTGCGACCAGCATCCTTCGATCAGGCATCGACGCTTCCTCCCGAGTTAGGCCACCCCGCAGACCGGGTGCGCGACAGAGTTTACGCGCCAGTAAATTCCAGTCAAGCGTCCGGCCCATGCAGACGGACGCGGTTATCGTCCGAACCAGGCCCCTCGAACAAGCACGAGGGCGGCCGGATTCGCACCTCACCCGAGTGTCGTCGACACGAACCACACCTGGATATCGGATCGCCTCGGAGCGCATTCTCGACGCGGCTACGGTCGTGTTCGCCCGCGAGGGATTTGACCGGGCGAACATGGAGGTGATCTCCGCCGAGGCCGACGTCACCAAGCCGACTCTCTATGCCCGCTTCGGCTCCAAGGAGGGACTGTTCAAGGCGGCGGTCGAGCGAGAGTACGAGCTGCGAAAGGCCCGTCTGTTCCAGGCCTACGACGAAGACGAGGACGTGCCATTCCGCCAACGTCTGCACGGGTGGGCCAGCGCCTTCTTCGACCTCGTGGCGGAGCGGCCCGAGGCATTCGTGTTGATCAGCCAGAGCGAGCGACATCCGGCCGCGGCAGCGGTCATCAAGCAGGCCAACGACGAGATCGTCGATCGCATCGCCAAGCTGGTCGGCCAGATTTCCGGCTCGCGCGGCCGCCGGGGGCCCCGCCTGGTTGCCTCGATGATCAGCGGGATCTTCACCGCCTGCGCCCGCCAAGTGGTCGGGTCCGACGGAGTCGACGTCGAAGGCGCCGCTGCCCTTTGCGAGTCGTTCCTCTACGGCGCACTACGCGGGGTCGACCGAGACTTGATCCGCGCACTGGACGGCGGCGACATGGCAGACCGACCGCGGCGCCGTTAGGGCAGCCCAACTGGCTAAATCAGCGGCGAGGCTCTCGACAGGGTGGCTCGCTACGCGACGCCAAGCAGCTGCGCGACCTGAAGTGTGTCCGTCAGGATCTGAAACCGCTTGATCTGGTCACCCTGCCAACGCCAAATGTGAACCACCGGGGTCTTCGCCGAGCTCTCGCCTTTGCGCACCTCAGTGTGTCCAAGCACCACCACCGTATCCCCGTCCTCGAAGAACTCGTCAGCCGACAACCTGAACTCGTCCCAGGAGCCGACGGCGGCTTGTAGGACCTGTAGCGCCTGGTCTCTACCCGTGTGCTCGCCTCCGCCGGGGAGCTCGGTGGAATTTGCACCCCGCCAGACGATGTCGTCTGCCCAGTCCTGTGTAGCGCCCTGGATATCGCCTTGGCTGAAGGCGTCGTAGCGCTGGCGCATCAAATCGATATGTCCGGCCATGACAACTCTCCTCTATCGGGTCGGGGCGTCGAGCAAGGCCCAGGCTAGCGTGGCGCGCTCTTGGCCTCGATCACCTGGCCGTAGGACCCCCGGTTCTGCAGCGGGGTGATCGGTGGCACGCTGATCGCACCCTGGGGCGAGAACACCGTCTGCTCGGCAGGCTCATTCCACTTCGAGGGGTTAGCCCCCTGGGCAGTGGTCAATCCAGCCGCGGCGTCCGCGGCGGCACGCAGGAAGATCCCCTTGAGGTTGTGGATCCACCGGTAGCGCGTCTGATGATGAAGAGCTGCGTCGAGCAGCTGGTAGCCGGGCAGCTCGAACTTGTAGGTCGGGGTGAACTCGTTGTCGACCGAGACCAGGTGGCAGGTGGGGCAGCTGAGGCCGGCGAGCAGGTACCAGGCTGAGCCCACTACGGGCTCCATCGTGTCCCGCATGAGCATCTCCATGAAGCGGTCGAAGAACACGATCGCGGGCGTCGAGTAGATGGGCGGATTGGCGACCTGTCGACCTCGTCGCGGTGCCCGTCCCACGCGCGCAGATAACCGAGCATGGCCTGCAGCTGCGGGCTGCGGGTATGCGCCAGCGCCCGTAGCAGAGTCGGCAGAAAGATCCGCGCCGAATCATCCACATAGGCGACGTCGCGCGGCACCTGTCCCAGTCCCTCGAGGGTCATGGGAAGGCGCCGGGGAACCGCCTGCATCAGGGGCACGACCTCCCACGAGTCCCCCCACTCCCCGCCCGCGCCGTCGGGCCCTAGCGGCTTTGACCACCAGCCGACAGCCGGCTTGTTGTTCCAATTGACCAGCCATCCGGTGCTGGGATTGATCACATGCGGGTGCTTGCTCCAGGGCACGAACCCCTGCCAGTCGTATCGCCCGTCGCCGGGGAACGGCAGCCGCTGGTCTGCGTTGGCCGGGCGCAGGGGATAGAGGCCTGTGTGCCAGTAGCCGATTTCGCCGTGGTCGTCCACGTAGAAGAAGTTGAAGCCCAGCGACATATGGGCGATTGCGGCGGCGAAATGCGCGGCGTCGTGCTGGCGGCCGGCGAGGTCCCAGGCGGTCAGCGAGCTGAGCAGGTGGCCATCCACCACCGAGCGGCGGATATAGAGATGGTGGCCGGCGTCGGGCCCGGCGATGGCCGGGCCGAGCACCGTGCGGTACACCGTCATCGTCACCGGCGGGGTGGGACACAGCGCAGGCGCCTGACCCGAGGCCAGCGACGAGGCATTGGAGGGTGGGTTGTTGCAGGGGATCGTCTCGGTCTGCTTCTGCACTTGCAGCCGCCGTCCTCGATAGATGTAGGTGCTGTTGGTCTTGTCGAGGCTCACGACATAGGTGTCGGAGTCTCCGGCCTCGGTGGAGGTGGCCGTCCACGCGGAGTCCTGGTTTCTCCCGATCACTACGAGGGGGATCGCCGGCACCATGACCCCCCGCTCGTCGTAGCTGGGGCTGTGCAGCTCGACCTCCCAGAAGAACCCCGGCACCGCCCAGCCGGTCTGAGGTCCGCCGTAGAGCATCGGCTCGTGGTCCTTCGTGAGGCGGCCCGAGACGATCACCGCGTTGGAGCCCCAGCGAGGCAGGGCGAGCACACGTTGCAGTTGATGCACGAGCGCCACCTGGCGCGTCAGCTGGGCGGCGATGGGCTGGAGCTGGGCCAGCGGTGGCAGTGCGCCCGGCGCCTGGTTGGCGTATTGGGTCGCACGGAACCTCGTCCGGACCCGATGGCCCAGGGGGATCGGAAACCTTCCGTCGCGTGGGGCGATCGAGGTGGGGGCATGCGGGTCGTCGAGGGGAAGGAGGTCGTTGAAGATCACCTCCGCCTTGCGGCGGCCGTAGCGCTTCACCAGCTGCTCGAACAGCACCGCATTGGCGACTTCGCCGCCGTCAAACTCGCCGAAGAAGCGTCCGGCATACTCGCCGAAGCCGAGCGCATCCCCCACCGTCCAAGGCTGGATCGGCTCGTCGCCCAGCAGCCCGAACTCGGCAGGCTGCTCGAGCGGGTTGTTCTGCATCTGGGCGATGTACGCGTTGACGCCATCGATGAACCGCTGCAGGCGGGCCTGGTCGGGGGCCGGAAGCGCATCGAACTCGGCCTGGAGCGCGGCGGGCCCTTCGCTCGTCTGGCGTACGGCCTGGTCCATCGGAATCCCCGCGGGGCCGATCAGCTGAGCGAGTGTCCCGTGGCCAACGTGGCGGAAGACCTCCATCTGAAACAGACGGTCCTGGGCCATCGCGTAGCCGAGGCCATAGAACAGATCCGGGTCCGAGGCGGCGGTAATCGTGGGAACGTCCCAGGTCGGGTCGCGCCAGATCTTGACGTTTCCGTCGCCGGGCGGAGAAGCGCCGAGACCTTGGCCCTCGAACTGGAACGGCTTGTATTCCCAGTTCGCGTAAAGCGATTCCTGATCGTCGGTGTGTGGCCCGTAGCTCGACGACGCGCCTGCCGTGGCCGCCGCGAACTGGCCGGCGGTGGTCAGGCCCGATTCGCCCGGGGGAACGACGTTCATCGCGGTCAGGCCGTCTGGGGTAGCGCCGGCAGTCGTCGTCTCGCTGGCCGGCGCGCCACTGGGCCACACGATGAAACAGGCGGCGCAGGCCAGGATTACCGGCAGCGCTCTGCGCATCGTGATCGGCCAAGGTAGCAGCGGTCGGCGGCGTAGTGTTGCGGCGAATGTCCGATCTCGAGGTACCTGAAGAGTCGGCGCCCAGGCTGACCTTGCCCCACGGTGACCCCGTCGCTGTCGAGTTGGCCTCGGCGATCCATGGCGGCGACCTCGGTGCGCTCCGGGCAATCCTCGCTGAGCGACCCCAGCTCGCGTCGGCGCGCATAATCGGGCGCAAGGGCCCCGAGGGCGGCTGGCGCACTCCCTTGCATGTCGCCGCTGACTGGCCCGGTTACTTCCCGGCCGCACCCGCCGCCGCCGCGCTGCTCCTCGACGTGGGGGCTGATCCCAACGAGGACACGGGTGGCGACCGTCCCGAGACGCCGCTGCACTGGGCGGCGAGCAGCGATGACGCGGATGTGGCCGTCGTGCTTATCGACGGCGGAGCTGAGCTTGAAACCCCAGACGGGTCGATCGGCACCCCGCTCGACAACGCCATCGGCTACAGCTGCTGGCACGTTGCCCGGCTGTTGGTGGCCAGAGGTGCCAAAGTCGACAAGCTTTGGCATGCAGCGGCGCTCGGGATGCTGGAGCGGATGGAGGAACTTCTCGGGGAGCGGACGGTCTCGGCTGGCGAGGTCTCCGGGGCGTTCTGGCATGCCTGCGCCGGTGCCCAGCGCCGCGCGGCCGAGTACCTGCTCGCTCACGGGGCCGATCTCGACTGGGTGCCCGAATACGCCGACGGGACGTCGCTGGACGCGGCCGGCTTCCTGGGCACCCGCCGCGAGAACGTCCTCAGCTGGCTGCGTGAGCGAGGCGCCGCCTCAGCCAGGGCCTAGACCGAACGAGAGAGCGGGCCGAAGAGCAGGACGTACAGGGCGGGATATAGGTCTAGGGACACGTCGTCGGGATCCACGAAGTGCTGGATGGCCAGACCGATGTCGAGGGCGATGAGTGCAGTGGCGATTGCCTTGGCCTCGGCCTTGTGGTGAGGCCAGGCCATCTCGATGAGCTTCGCGGTGCGTTCTCGGTTGCCTCGCCAAAACGTTTCGGCCAGTTTGCGCAGCTCCTCGTCGCGGCCAGCTTGTGCCAGGCACTCAAACCACAGTCGCCACATCCAGCGCTCCTCGGGATTGGCCTGGATCGCGGCTAGTCGCTCCCCGGTCTCTTTCAGGGTCGGTGGTCGGTCGCGCAAGCCCTCAATGGTCATGTCGGTGTAGCGGGCATACACGCGGTCGTGGAGCAGCTCGACGAACAGTTCGTTCTTGGAGCGGAAGTTCGAGTAGAACGCTCCGCGTGTGTACCCGGCCTCGGCGCTGATCTCCTCAACCGATGAGCCGGTGAACCCACGTTTGACGAAAACCCGCGCCGCGGCGTCCAAGAGCTCTTGGCGCGTCTGCGCCTGGCGCTCTGCCCGGGTCAGTCGTCGCTTGAGCACTCAGCCACCACCGAAGCACGAAGCCGAGGGACATTTGGCGAAAAAGAAGAACCACACCTCAAACCCCACCCCCACGATCAAGATCGCCGTGAGCACGATCTGCTCGAAGGTGCTTGTGTAGCGAGCCCTGCGGCGGATCTCCTCACGGCTGCGGGTCCACGCCATCCGCTGCGGCTCCGCGGATGGCTCGGGTGGCTGGCTAAACCTAAAGCGGCCTGCGAACGTGACCAACACGATGTAGCTGATCAGCGGGCCGCCGATCACCACGGTTGCCGCCACCATCCCCACCCCTGAATTTGGACCACCGGTCGTCTGCAGCTGGGAGCCAAGCCACACCCAGAACAGAGGCACGCCAACGCCGAATACGGCGGCACACGCGGCCGCAGCGGCGAGCACCCAGAGTGCCTTTAGCAGGCGGCTCATATTCAGGACTATATCCAGATACGGCCCTGTATGTGTAGCCTCACCGGTACGGCCGGCGCCCCGCCGCCGGCTACCGGAGGATCACTTCACGCGCTGCAGCCCGGACTTCGCGTCGAGGGCGTTTTCGAGCAGCTGGTAGCCCCAGTAGGTGAGGTCGTAGCTGTCAACGCCGAAGGGGTGGGTGAAGGCGCCTGAGGGGTTGGGGAGCAGCGACCCGATGATCCGGATTTGGCCGCGTCCGAGGCGCAGCGAGCCGAGGCTGGTCTGCCCGGTTCCGGTGGTTCCGGCGCTGTCGCCGCCGGCTTGCTGCCAGGCGGTGCTCGAAACCCACCAGGCGGGCGCGGTGTCGACCGAGGTTGAGGAGCTGAACGTGTTGCTGAGCTCGTAGCCGAGCGGGACCGGCTCGTAGGTCTGCGATGAAAGCTCACGGGCGCCCTTGGTGAGGGGGTCGTGGCTGTTGGTTGGAGTCACGTACCCGGCATAGACGAGGCTGTGTCCCACCGCCGAGGCCGGCACGATGTGCCAGGCGGCGAGGTCGCGAAGCGCCTCATCAGTGAGCAGCACCGTTCCTCCGCTCAACACGTAGCGGCGGAGCGTGGCGAGCAGCGAAGGCTGGTCGAGATACGGGTCTTGGGCAATCACGATCGCCTTGAAGCCTCGCAACTTGGCCGCGGAGCGCAGCCGCAGCGCGTGACAGGGCGGTGATCTTCGTGTTCGATTCGTGGGCCAAATCTGAAGAACCGATTCGTCGAGACCGGGTACGGCGCCGAGGGCGGCCTGACCGCCGCCGGGCCCATCGGGGGCCACGTTTGCTCCCTGGCCCTCGGTGAGCGCGAACCGATTGGGCAGATAGGCGATCCGGCCGGGCAGGGGAAGGCGGCCCGCTGCTTTTCCATGGCCAGACCCATCGCGGTTGAGACGAGCACGCGGAGCGAGTGCACGTTTGACTCCTCGATCAGGCCGTTGTAGCCGGTGTAGGTATTGATCTGGCCGGGCTCGCCGTTGACCCACAGCTCGACCGTGTCGGCCACCGCCCCCAGGCCGGTGGTCTGGTTGGCCATCCAGTCGGCGTAGTCGCCGCTCACCTGGTAGCCGTAGATGTCCCACGTCGTGTCCCACAGCCCGGGCGTGTAGATCTCGTTGCCGGTGGCGGCGCCCGTCTGGTGCAGCGGGTCGGCGGAGGACGTGCGCGCCAGGTTGTTCAGTAGTCATGCAGGATCTGGGTTTGCAGCAGAGTGCGCGTGAGGTCCATCTGGTCAGCGCCCATCAGGATGTCGAGCATCAGCTGCTGCGCCGGCGGCGTCCGTACCTCGGAAGATCCATGCACGTCGAACGCGTACGCGAAGCGGATTCCGAGCTTGCGATGCAGGTAGTCGCCGTTGTAGGCGACATAGCCCTGGATCTCGGGATCCTTGAGCGGGAAGGTCCCCTCGTCCTGGATAGCCCACGACCGGCCACTCGCGGTTGAGATCGTGTCCCGCCTGGTTCCAGCGTGTGAACGTGTAGAGCCCAACGCTTGCTCCACCGTTCGCCGGGCCCGGCGGGTTCTGGAGCCCGTCGGGGACATCGCCGTGGACCCAGCCGTCCGGATTCGCAAAGGTGAACACGATCACCTCGTGGCGCAGCTCGTCTTCCACCTGCGGCGAGGGGCTTTCCGCGAGGTCCTCGATCACCCGCGCGAACCCTTCCGCGCCATCGCGCTCGTCGCCATGGATCGAGCCGTTGAAAGCGAGCCCGATCCGGTGGCTCAACGGCGTGCGGGCATCGAAGTCGCTGACCAGCACGTCATAGAGCGGATACCCGCCGAAGCTATGACCGACTTGCACCACCCGCACCCGATCCGGATGAAGGCGAGCCAGCGTCTTGACCGCCGACTGAAAGGCCGGATACGTAATGAACCCGGCCGCGTCCTGCGGTTCAGGGATAACGCGCTGGGCACCGGCCGGCGGCGCAGCCAGCGTCCAGAGAAGGCAGCCGAAGCCGAGGGCGAGCACCGACCGACAGAGTCCGAACACGCGCAATGGCGAGCGCGCTGGCCAGCTTCGCGCTCCCGGCCTCCCACGCCACATGGCAGCATTCTAAGGCGCGCCCCAGGAGCCGCTGAGCGCATCAAGCACGAAATATGGATGACCTACAGTGCTGAGACGCGCTGGGGGTCAGTCCAGCCTGCTTATCGGCGAGCCGGCTCATAGATGACGATCAACGCGCCCGTGCTCGTCGTGCTGCTCTCGAGGAGCCGCAGCGTTGCCTGCGCGCCGCCGGCGAACAGCCGCCGTCCGGTGCCCAGAACGAGCGGAGCAATCATCAGCAGGTACTCGTCGATCAAATCAGCGGCCCTCAGCGAGCCGATCAGCACGCCGCTGCCCATGATCACGAGGTTCGTGGCCGAGCTCTCCTTGAGATCCGCCACGGCGGCCGGGACGTCGCCATGCAGCAGCGTCGAGTTCGGCCACTCGAGCATCGCTTCTTGGTTGTTCGACGCGACGTACTTAGGGGCGCTGTTGAGCGCATCCTTGAACGGGCCGCCCCGGGCGTTCCACGACGCCAGCAGCTGCTCGTAGGTCCGCCGCCCGAAGAGGAACGCGCGATCCTCGCCCATGCGCTCGCCCATCTTGGCCACCGCCACCTCGTCGCTGTACGGAATTGCCCAGCCGCCGTGCTCAAACCCATTCCGCGTGTCCTCGTCCGGTCGCCCGGGTCCTTGCATGACGCCGTCGAGCGTCACCCCGTTCATCACGATTACCTTCCCCATCTCCGTCCTTTCGTCTCGGCTAGGCACCACCCAGACCCCGCCTGGGATTTCCTAGAAATCGCCGGCCAGATCAACCACGAGCGAGGATCGTTATGACGATCCCTAGGACCACGGCAACGAGAAGGATGATGCCGAACACATTGGGTCGCTCACCGGGCCAACCTCCCCTCCAGCTGTATCCACCACGGCTCATGATCCATATGGCGAACCCAAGCAGCAAGACACCGACGACGACGGCGAAGTAATCCACTGGTTGTTGGTCTCCCCAAGTTCCGGGTAGCTCTATCCGCGACGGAAGGAGAGAGAGAGATGAGTGAGTTGGCGGACGAGCATCTGCTCAACCACCTGCGGGACATGCAGGCGATCGAGTTCCACGCGCAGCGGCAGCTGGGGCGTCTGGCCGAGCGAGCTCAGGACGAGGACTTGGAGGGCATCTGCGGCCAGCACCAGGAGCAGGCTCGAGAGCACGAAGAGAGGGTCAAGCAGCTGGTGGAGGCCCAGGGCCATCAGCCATCGGCTCTGGAGGACAAAACCTTGCGTGGCGGCGCCATCGGGCTTCGGCAGCTGGCTGACATTGCGCCGGACACGCCGCCACGAGTGGTGATTCAGGTGTTTGGCCTTGAGCAGCTGGAGATCGCCGGATTCGAGTTGCTCCAGCGCATCGCGGAACGCGACGACGATCACGATGCGGGGAACGTTGCGAGGGAGATCCTGGAGGCGAAACGTCAAGGAGCTGAGCAGGTGCAGCAGAGATTCGACCGCGCCGGCGAGCTCCTGCTCGAACAGCAGGGTGAGGGCGATCGAGGCAGCCCGCTGCTCGGGCAGCTGAGGGAGATCCACGCGCTGGAGGAGCAAGCGCTTCAACTGCTGCATATCGCGGCCAGTGACGTCTGTCAGGACGACGAGTTCGAACAGCTGCTGCGTAAGCAGCGGGAACAGACCCAGGAGCACGAGCAGCTTGTCAACGACCGGATTGAGAGCCATGACGCCAAGCCGTCGGCGGTGAGGGACCTCCACATGGGCACCGCCAGGTCAGGGCTTCGCGATCTGCGGGCGCATCCGCCGGACGCGTACGTCAAGCTGGCCATGAATGTGTGCTGCCTCCTGCATGCCCAGGCGGCCGCCTACCACGTGCTGGGCAAAGTGGCCGAGCTGAGCGACGATCGTGAGACGGCTGAGGTGGCCGAGAAGATCCGCAACCAGAAGCGCGAAGCCGCGGAGCAGGTGCGAGAGAAGTTCGATCACACGATCGAGCTGATGTACTCGAGCGACGGCTCCTACGAGAAGTCGCGCAGAGCGGAGCTGAGTCAGGCCCAGGAGGAGCCGAGCCCCACCAGCGGCTAGACCAGACAGGGCCCGGGGCGGCTCGGGGTGAGCAGAGCGCTCAGGCGCCGCGTAATCCGTCGAGGTTTCGACTGCTTGCGCAAGGTGCGTCCGGCCAAGGCCGATGCCTCCCGTATGGGTTGTGATCACCTGGGCTCGGACAGCGGTCGGTGCCGCTATCTGCCCGGTCAAGCGAGGTTGCGGCTGGTGCTGGTGTGCGACCGGTGCGAGGTAGAGCGAGCGGAGCTCGGGGTCCTCGACTATCGGCCGCGCGCGAGACGGTATGTCGGCCATCTGGTCGAGCTCACGGCACGCGAGCTCGGGCTCAGCGAAGCGCAGGTCGCCAGGGTCAGGCTGGCCGCGCTGATCTGCGACGTGGCACGTGAGCAGATCCCCGCCGAGATCCTCAACAAACGCGGTCCGCTCACGTCTGAGGAGTGGAAACAGGTTCGGCGCCAGCCCGAGCTCGCGGCAGCCGTTCTCAGCGATGCCAGCTTCGACGACATCAGAGGATGGGTGCTGAGCTATCGCGAGCGCCCGGATGGCAGCGGTTATCCGCGGGGCCTGCGGGGCGAGGAGATCCCACTGGAGGCCCGGATATTGGCCGTGGTAGAGGCATATGTGGCGATGACGAGCGAACGTCCGCACCGGCCTGCCCGCTCTCACGAGGAGGCGATCCGGGAGCTCTTCTCGTGCGCGGGCCGCCAGTTCGCTGGCCCTGTCGTAGATGCGCTGGTCTGCGCCTTGCCTCGGCGCTCGCGTCAGCTCGCGGCTGCCGCGGCGTAGCGCTCACCCGCGCTGGCGTCGAAGCCGGATCGCCCACCCGGCCGCGGCGAGCGCACCGACCAGCAGGATGGCAGCGCCAATCGACCGCGGATCGACCAGCGCCGCAAGGACGCAGGCGACCGCAAAGCCCACCGCGGCCATCCCGGCAGCGCCGCCAACGGCTCGCCTGAATCCGAGCAGCTGACCACGACGCCTCTCGCTGGCCGCGCGCAGAAGCGTCCCGGCGAACAGTGCCAACTCAGCGATGAAGGTCAGCACGAGGACAATGAAGAAGGCGAGCGCGCCGGTGTTGTCGCCGCTTGCGGTGACCCGCCAGTCCCCATGGAGCTCGGAGTAAACGATGACGATGCCCGCGAGCGCGCCCGGGACGAGTGCGTTCCACCATCTCGGCCACCGGAACCCGACAACAGGCAACACAATCAGCTGCAACAGCAAGAGTCCCAGTATCACGCGGTGATGATCGTCGAATCTGACCTCCCGCTTGAGCTCACGTCTCGCTGTTCAGCCTTAGGCCGGACTGAGTGACCGCTGCGTCGCCGCCCGCCCGGCCACGACCACACGACAGTCGCTCAACTCGCGATCTTCCCGGGATCAGGCGGAACGTCGACCGCGTAGCGCTCGAGAACCTCGAGCGGGACGATCTCGAGTGCGGCTTCGTGTGTCGCGGCGAGCACCACGTACGCGGCGGCTCCGGCTTCGTGGGCGTGCAGCCAGTTGCCGGCGGTGACACACCAGCGGTCGCCGGGAACGAGGCCCGGGAACATGAATTCGGGAACCGCGGTGCTGAGGTCGTTGCCGATGCTCTTCTGATGCTCGAGGAACTCAGCGCTGACGACCGCGCAGATCGTGTGACTGCCGATGTCCTCGGGACCGGTCCGGCAACATCCATCCCGGTAGAACCCGGTCAGCGGCTCAGTGCTGCACCGTTGCAGAGCGCCGCCCAGGACGTTGCGCTCGAGCGGCTCGCCGTTCACCCACCCGCCCGCGCGTGCTCGAGCAGGACCGGATCGTGAGAGCAGATCAGGTCGAGGTCCTCGCGGCGCACCGGCCCTAGACGTACATAGTGTCGATTTCGCGCTCGTACTTGGCCGCGATCGGCTTGCGCTTGAGCTTCATCGTCGGGGTGAGCTCATCGCCCCCCGGCAGCCAGTCGCCAGGCACGATCGTGAACTTCTTGATCTGCTCAACGCGCGCGAGGTGCCGGTTTGCCTCCTCGATGCCCTGCTGGACGGCCTCCATGACCTTGGGCTCGTCGGCCAGCTCCTCGAGTGAGGTCGCCTCGATCCCCTCGCCCTTGGCCCACTGCGGAGCAAAGTCGGCATCCAGCACGATCAGGGCCGTGTTGTAGGGCCGACGGTCCCCGATCGCCACCGCCTGGCCGATCAGCGGGCTCGCCGTCTTGATCGCGGCCTCGATGTTGGCCGGCGACATGTTCTTGCCCGCCGCATTGATGATGATCTCCTTCTTGCGGTCGACCAGGCGCAGGTAGCCATCCGCGTCGAGCTCGCCGATGTCGCCGGTGTGCAACCAGCCGTCGGAGTCGATTGCCTCGGCGGTCTTGTCGGGGAGGTTGCGGTAGCCCGCCATAACGAACTCGGAGCGGATCAGCACTTCGCCGTCATCGGCAATCTTGATTTCGCATCCCGGAGCGGGCTCGCCGACGGTGCCAATCTTCACCTTGCCCGGGCGGTTGGAGGTGCCGGCGCCGCATGTCTCGGACATGCCCCAGATCTCGGCAAGTTCGATACCGAGCGCGTGGAAGAACTCGAGGACCTCGACCGGGGTGGGCGCCGCACCAACGTTGACCCCCTCGGCTTGGTCCAGTCCGAGCATCGTGCGGATCCCCGCGAAGTACTTCTCGTCCGCCGCGGCGACCTTCGCCTCGAGCTCCTGAGGCACCGGCTTTCCGGCCTGCCGGAGGCGTACGCGCTCGATCGAGGCGGTCATTCCCTCTTCGATCGGCTTGCGCTGCTCCTCAGGCTGGCCGGCGAGCATCGCCTCGAGGCCAGCCTTCAGCTTCTCCCATATCCGGGGGACCGCGAAGAACCAGGTGGGATGAACCTGCGGCAGGTATTGGAGGATCTCCCGCGGATTGGGGCAGCATGTGACGGTGCCGGCGAAAATCACAGGCAGGTAGTGGTGCGCCATCCGCTCCGCGATATGGGCGGCGGGAAGCCACGAGATCACCCGGGCGCCGGGATCGAGCTTGATGATCTCCTCGGTCGTCTTGGCCGCGAACATGATGTTGCGGTGCGAGAGCTGAACCCCCTTGGGAGGCCCGGTCGTTCCCGACGTGTAGATCAGCGTCAGCACATCGTCGGGCTCAGCCGCGGGGATCGAGGCAGGATCGAAGTCAGGGTCTGATCCCTCGACTTCGCCCAGGGTGACGGTGCCAGGTTGTGCCTCGCCGTCGACCACGATCACGTGCTCGAGCTCCGGGAGCTCCTTACGCGCCTCGAGCATCGCTTCCAAGAACGCCTGCTCAACGATTGCCACCTTCGAGCCGGCATCGGTCAGCAGGTAGCGGATCTCCTCGGCCGGATAGGTCGTGTAGATCGAGAACGGGGTGGCTCCCACCGTGACCACCGCGAGATCCGCCACGTGGAACTCGGGCCGGTTCGAGAGCATGATCGCCACGGTGTCTCCCCGGCTCACGCCGAGCTTGGCCAAGCCACCGGCCAGCGCGTCGACCCGTCCGAGCAGCTGCGACCACGTGAGGCTGACGCTGTCGTCGGGCATCCGCACCGCGACGATCTCTGGGTGATTGACGGCGGTCCGCCGCAGCGCCTCTCCTAGCGTGGGAGCTTCAACCGCCTTCCCCGCCACCGGTGTGATCGTGCTGCTCTCCATGCTCTCCTCCGAATGCCTCGGTTGTCCTGGAAACGCGGACAATAGTAGGCGTGAGCGGCCGATCAGCGCTGACTGAGAGGAGCGTTGAGAGTTGAGATGTCGTTCGACAGACCGATGACGAACACCAGCAGGATCAATACGAAACCGACCGCACCGGCACGCTCCATCACCTCGAACGGAATCCGCCTGCCGCGCACCTTCTCGGCCAGCGCCCAAAACACATGCCCGCCATCGAGCGGGAGGAACGGGAACAGGTTGACGATCCCCAGCGACAGGGAGATGAGCGCCAGCACGAACAGCGCCAGGCTTGGGGATTGTGAGAACGACTTCTGCGTGGTCGTGTAGCCGTACACGACGCCGTGGAGCTGGCGCCGGGCTTGCGGCTCGAAAAGCCTGGCCGTCACCGACACGGTCCGTCTGGTCACGTACCAGAGCTCAGACAGCGACAGCGATGCCGCCTTGGCCACGCTCACAGGCCGATTGGGGGCATCGAAGGCAAAGCCGAGTTCGACGTGCTTGGCGGCGGCCACGTAGCGCGGCCGGAGCTCGAGCGTGAGAACGCGCCCGTGGCGCCGGATGAGGACCCGCGCGGGTGCCGCTGCCTGGCAGCCGTTCACCTGCGACCCGGCGCAGTGATGGCTGCGGATCTGCTTCTGGATGGCGAGAGGCGAGCCGGACACTCCGTCGATGGACAGGATTCGATCGCCTGCCTTCAGCGCACTCGCCGCGGGTGTTCCGGGCTGCACGGCTGCGACGCGTTTGATCGCCGGGCCTGGCTGGCCATTTGCCAGGAACAGACCGAACACGATGCCGAAGGCGAGTACCAGGTTCATCGCAGGGCCGGCGAGGATCACCACCACCCGCTTCCACACCGGCTGGTTGTAGTACGCGCGCCTGGCGATTTCAGGCGGGAGCTCCTCGCGCGGGTTCATGCCCGTGATTCGCACGTAGCCTCCCAGCGGGATCGGCCCGATCCCGTACTCGGTCTCGCCCCGCTGAAACTTGACGAGCAACGGTCCGAAGAACAGCGAAAACCGCTCGACCCGCATGCCGACGGCCTTGGCGGCCAGGAAATGCCCCGTCTCATGCAGGATGATCAGGGCGGCGAAGCCTACGAAGGCAAGCAGATACGACACGTGCTCAGTCTGGCAGGGTGTTCACGGCGGTCCGGTTGCGCCCCGAGCACGGGAGCGGGCGGGTCCCCGCCCCGCCCTTCTTCTAGGCGGGGCTAGAACTTCCGGATGTGGGGTCCGGGGGCGACCAGCGTGAGCTTTGTGACCACCGTTGTCGTCTTGCCGGCCACCGTGTTGGTAGCCGCAAGCTTCACGACCAGACGAGATCCGCGGCTCAGCAACGACCTGCCATAGCGGCTCAGTGTCACGTGGGCGCGCGTGGAATGTCCGGCGGCGACGTGGTAGCGGGCGTGCCCCAAGGGCCGGCACCCGCGGGCACAGCGGGCGGCAGTCGCCGTGATCAACATTGCGTGGGCCCGCTTGTGGATCACCCAGAGTGTCACCGTCCCGGCGCAGCCGCTCGGAGCGCTCGCCGGGCAGCGCAGCGGGATCAGAGCGACGCCACGACGGCTCACCGTGATTCGAGATGTCCCGAGGACGATGGCCGGCGATCCGCCCGGGCTCGTCGAGCCTGAAGGATCCGAGCTGGACGGCTCCGGCACCGTCACAGGATTTGCGACTTGAGCGCTCGAGGCGCCCTGGCGGCTCACGGTCTGCCCGGTGAAGATCTGCGTCGTCGAGGTCCCGGCAGCGTCGGTCTCAGTCAGGGTGACCGTGTAGTTGCCAGCCGTTGCGTAGACGTGGCTGGCGGTCGGCGTGGGCGTATCCGCCGTTCCGCCGTCGCCGAAGACCCACTTGTAGTCGGTTATCGACCCGTACTTCACAGTCGATCCCGAGGCATCGAAGGTCGTCGCCGTCCCCGCCGCTCCGGGGGTGTCGGTGAACGAGGCGAGCGGCGCCTGGTCGGGCGTGATCGCTATTGCGGTGGGCCCACCGCCGACCGATATGGGTGTTCCGGCTGTCATCGCCGGGATAGCCACTGGGGTGACAGTGCCGTCGGTGTTGTTGACGACGTACGCGCTCGCGCCGTCGGGAGTGATCGCGACGCCCTCGGGCCCGCGCCCTACGGCTTTTGGCGCGCCTGGCATGCCGGGGCCGAGCGGCAGCGAGCTCAGGTTGTTGCTGCCGTTGTTCGTGACGTACGCGAACTGGCCGGCGGGGTCGATCGCGACGCCCTCGGGTCCGAAGCCGGCTGTCATCGGCTGCCACGGCTGGCCCCACTGGAGCACGATAGGCGTCACGCTGTTCGTGGCGTAGGTGGCCACATAGGCGGTCGAGCCGCTGGGGTTGATCGCGATCCCATCGGGCTTGGAGGTCGAACCAAGCGTGATCGTGTGGACTACGGTCCCCGTGGCCAGGCTGATCTGACTCACCGTGCCCGAGCCGTAGTTGGTCACGTAGGCACTCGTGCCATCCGGCGTGATGGCGATCGCATCGGGATTAGTCCCCACCGTGATTGGCGTATCCGGGCGTCCCGCTCCTGAGATCGATCGGGGTGACCGTGCCCGAGCCGTAGTTGGCGACGTAGGCGGTAGAGCCGTTGGGGGTGATCGCGATCGCATCGGGATTCGCACCGACGCTGATCGGCGTCCCGGGCGTGCCGTGGCCGAGGTCGATCGGGGTGACCGGTGCCCGAGCCGTAGTTGGCCACGTAGGCCGTAGAAGCGTTCGGGGTGATCGCGATCGCATCGGGATTAGTCCCCACCGTGATCGGCGTACCGGGCGTCCGGCTCGCCGTGTCGATCGGCGTCACGGTACCCGCGGTGTAGTTGGTCACGTATGCCGTGTAGCCCGAGCCGGCTTGCGCGCCGGCGGCGCCGACAAGCTGCGCCGCGGCGCAGCAGACCCAGGACAGCGAGGATGCGAGAAGGCTTCGACAGGGACATGGCTATGCGCGCTCGCGACCGCTGGTCAGAATCCTTACGACCGGCTCGACCTGGAAGCGGCCTGTCTCGTACTCGGAGCAGAACGCCTCGACGACCGCCGGGTCGAACTGATGCCCGGCGACCGCGCCGCAGCTCTGCGATCGCCTCGGCGGCGGTCATCCGCGGCCGGTAGGGCCGGTCGACCGTCATCGCGTGGAAGGCATCGCATACGGCGATGATGCGGGCCCCCAGCGGGATCTCGGAGCCCGACCGGTGGTCAGGGTAGCCGGCGCCGTCGAAGCGCTCGTGGCTGGCCCGCACGAGTCGGGCCACGGGAACCATCGCGGCGGCGGCGGCGAGGATCCGCTCCCCGGCTTCCGAGTGGCGCTCGACGATCGCCCGCTCGGTTGGCTCGAGCACCGCGGGCTTGTTGAGAATCGCGTCGGGGACGGCGACCTTGCCGACGTCATGAAGCTCCGCGGCCCGGACGAGCGTTTCGAGCTGCTCGCCGGCCAGACCCAGCCGCAGGGCCACCGAGCGTGCCATCGCGGCGACGTCGTGGAGGTGCTCGGGCAGGCATGGCTGATGCTCGGCCAGGACTTGGAGCAGGACCTTCGAGAGCTGGTCGGGCTCGTCGATGATGGCGACGAGCTCTTGTTGGCGTACAGGCGCTGGTCGGCGAGGCGCAGCGCGCGCTGAGGCGTCACTTGCGTCCTCCGGCAGCCGGATATAGCCGCAGGCGGTCGAGATGTCGAATCCTTCGCCCGCGCTCGCTGAGGGCGCTGACCGACAGCATCGCGAGCTCTTGAGGCGAGCGCTCCTCGAGCCGCGCCAGGACGCAGAACTCGTCGCCGCCCAGGCGGAACGCCCGCCCTTCTGGGGCGACGGCCGAGGCCAGCTTGGACCCCAGGCGGACGAGCAGGGCGTCGCCCGAGGGGTGGCCGAACGCGTCGTTGTAGAGCTTGAACCCGTTGAGGTCGAACAGCATCAGCGTCCACGGCTGCCGCGTGCTGGCGGCCTGTAGCGCGTCATCGAGTGCCAGCAGCAGCTGACGGCGGTTGCCCAGGCCCGTGAGCGGATCGGTCAGCGCCTCGTGACGGCTGCGAGCCACGAGGCGCAGGTTCTCGGCGAAGGTCAGCGCCATCCTGGCGATCACCACGGCGAGCGTCATGACCGCGAGCAGATAGGACACCTCGGCCAGCGGCCGGACGCGATCGAGCACGAGCAGACCGAGCGGCACGAGGGCAAAGCCCAGGGGCAGGATGAGCAGCCGCCGTCCGTACAGCACGATCACACCGGCCGGTCGAGTAGGCGCCCATGCCGCCGCGCCGAGGACGAGTGCGGAAGCCGGCCACAGCGCGTCAAATGCGGTCGAGCCGGTGTGACCGGTCGCCGACATGTAGAGCGAGAGCACGTCGGCGATGGCGCCGACGGCGAGGCCACCCGCCACCATCGCGAGCACCCGGCCCGGGCGCCACGCGGTCAGCGCCAGCACGCCAACCGCGAACCCGAGCAGCAGCAGGTCAGCCACGGGGTAGATCAGGTCGGCAATGACGGCGCTCGTCGACCCGCCGGTCGCCGAGACGATTGCGGGCATCGCGAACTCCCACATCACGCCACCGACCGCCAGGGCGCCGACCAGGCCGTCGAGCCACAGGCTAGGATAGAACTGGCGCACGCGGGACCTGACGAGCAGACCGAGCGCCAAGAACGCGCACGGATAAAACGCCAGCCAGAGGTAGTCGCTCGGCGCGGGGAAGCTTCCCTGCGCAAGTTGGCCCGGGTCAAGCGTGTAGAGCAGCTCGCCGATCGACCAAGATGCGAGGCCGATGCCCATCGCGGCCCATGCGCCGCGCTCAGGCCGGCACCACGCTGCGCGCAGCAGGCAGAGCCCCGCGCTGGCGAACAGCAGACCGTTAAAGACCCAGTTCTCGAACAAGTCGGACGTCGTCCGGCCGCCGAACTGGAGCCAGGAGTGAGCCGCGTACGCGCCCAGCCCAAGGATCGCGGCTGTCCGCACCTTGCGCACTACGCGTGACCTGAGCTCGGTCGTGGTCGGCCTGAACCAGCTCCGCGGCGGCGAAACGGCTATGCCCAGAACCCCCATGCTGGCTCCTAAGCCGCGAAACCGACTCGGGCGCGAGCCCGTCGGTTGGGCGGCGTGGTCGTTGTGGTCGCTCTCATGAATCGACTCCTGGGTGGCTCTAAGCCTGAGTCAAAAGCCAACTTCCCGGTGTATCGGGTGCTAGCGACCGAACCTTGAGCGTCAAATGCGCTTTTGTGCCTGCTCAGGCGGCGGCGCGTTCTGCCACCAGTTCGGACGCCAGCCGTCTGGCGCGCGCGTCGGCCTCCGCCAAGGCATCGAACGAGTGGATCCGCTCGCCGGGCAGCTGGGCGAGCGTCTGCTCGATAACGGCTGCGATCTCGACGAACGGCAGCTGGCCGAAGAGGAAGGCGTGAACCGCGATCTCGTTGGCCGCATTCAGGGTGCAAGGGGCGGTCCCGCCCTCCCGGCCTGCCTGGCGCGCGAGCGGCAAGCAGGGAACGTCTCCTCGTCGACCGTCTCGAAGGTCAGCTTCTCGACGGCGACGAGGTCGAGTGGCTCGACCGGAACGTCGACCCGTTCGGGATGGTGCAGCGCGTAGGAGATCGGGACCCGCATGTCGGGATAGCCGAGATGAGCGAGCGTCGCGCCGTCACAGAGCGAGATCAGACTGTGGATGATCGACTGGGGATGGACGACGACGTCGATCTGCGTCATAGGGCATCCCGAACAGGTGGTGGGCCTCGATCAGCTCGAGCCCCTTGTTCATCAGCGTGGCCGAGTCGACGGTGATCTTCCCGCCCATCCGCCACGTCGGATGCGGCAGCGCCTGCTCGACCGTCACCTGCTCGAGCTCGGCTCGGCTCATCCCGCGGAAGGGCCCCCCGACGCGGTGAGGATCAGTCGGTCCACGGTTCCCGGTCGCTCGGCGCTCAGCAGCTGGAACAGCGCCGAATGCTCGGAGTCGACGGGGAGGATCTGGGCGCCGGTGGCCGCCGCGAGCTCGGTGACGAGCTCTCCCCCCACCACGAGCGATTCCTTGTTGGCCAGCGCCAGGTCGATGCCCTCCCCCAGCGAGGTGACGGTGGGCAGCAGCCCGGCCGAGCCGACGATCGCGTTCAGCACGAGATCGCATTCCGATTCGATGATCAGCTGCGACGATTCCGTCGGGGCCAGCGAGGACCTCGCCCTCCGTCCACTCCTCGGCCGCCGCGGCCGCCGCGTCGGGATCCGAGAGGGCGATTCGCCGTCACGCCATGCGCGCGGGCTTGCTCGATGAGTGCTCGCCAGGAGCGACGCCGCGCTCAGGCCACCACCCGCAGCTCCTCCTGCGAGCGGGCAACCACGTCGAGCGCCTGCACCCCGATCGAGCCCGGTGGAGCCGAGAATCGCGACGCGACGTGGCCATCAGTGGATACCGCGAACCACACGTAGTAGCCCGCCACCAGCGTGAACAGCGCAGCGTCGGCACGGTCGAGGACACCGCCGTGGGGACCGAACAGTGTTCCCGGTGTCCTTGGTGCCCGCGTCGCGCTTGACCAGCGACTCGAACAGATCGCCGAGGGGCCCGAGCACGGCCACGGCCAGGCCCAGGATCAGTGCTCTGCCCTGGGTGAGCCAGGTGCTCTGGAACTAGGCCGGCCAGGAACACCGCGACGATCGCCGTCAGCATGCCGCAGAACAGCCCCTCCCAGGTCTTGTGGGGCGAGATCCGGCGGGCCAGCGGCCGGCGGCCGAACAGCCGCCCGCCGATGTAGGCGCCCGGTATCGCCCAGGAACGTTCCGAGCAGGACGTCGATCAGCACTCCCTTGCCGTGCGGCAGGCCGCGGAGCAGCACCGCATGAGACAGCGCAAAGCCGATCCAGTAGACGCCCAGCAGCGTCCCAGCGATGCTCACCGTCGGCCTGGGCTGACCACGCGCCGCCGCCGCCAGGAAGGCAACCGGCAGCGTGATCACCGCCACCTCGAGCACGATCGTGCTGACCCCCATAACGGGCCAGCAGCACCATCGCGGCTGCCTGAGGCAAACCCAACCAGTGCGACACCGGCCGCCAGCGAGCCAGCATCCGGTAGAGCTCGGCCAGGCACAGCCAGGCGACGGCGACGATGAACAGCGTCGAACGCGAGCCCGCCGAAATCGATGAACAGGACGGTCACGAATGCGGCCGGGAACCGCCACGAGAATCCGCACGAGCAACTCGAGGCGACGGCGCGCGCGGCGGCCGGCGGCTGCCGCGCGCCCCCCCGGCTGGCTGGCGCCGGCCGGTGGTGGCCATCAGCGCCCGCCGAAACGCCGCTGGCGGGCCGCGAACTCCTCGAGGCTCTCCTCGAAGGCCTGGCGCGAGAAGTCAGGCCACATCTCGGGCCGGAACACGAACTCGGCGTAGGCCCCCTGCCACAGCAGGTAGTTCGACACCCGCTGCTCGCCGCTGGTGCGGATGATCAGATCTGGGTCGTGCATCTCAGGGGCGTACAGGTGGGCGCGGAAGCTCGTCCTCATCCCCACCGTCGAATCGCCGCGCGGCGTCGAGGATCTCGGCCCGGCCGCCGTAGTTGAAGGCGACGAACAGCGTGATTCGGTCGTTGCCGCCGGTCACCTCCTCGGCCCACGCCATCCGCTCGATCAGCTCGGCCGGGTACGGGCGCCGCCCGGCGACCGATGAACCGCATCCGCACGCCTTCGGCGTCCAGCTCCGGGGTCTCCTGATCGATGCGACGCCCGAACATCTCCATCAGCGCCGCGACCTCCTCGGGCTCCCGGCTCCAATTCTCGGTCGAGAACGAGTACACGGTCAGCTCCTGGATACCCAGCGTCCACCGCGTCCCGCAGCCGCGCCTTGACGGTGTCGGCGCCGGCCTCGTGTCCGGCCACCACCGGAAGCCCCCTGGCCGCGCCCACCGCCCGTTGCCGTCGGTGATGATCGCGACGTAGCGAGGCTCGCGCGCCCCGCATTCGCCGGAGGGCATCACACCTCCAGGATCTCGGCTTCCTTGTGCTTGAGAAGCTCGTCGAGCTCTTTGATCCGCGCGTCGGTGACCTTCTGGAGCTCCTGCTCGGCTCGGTGCTCGTCGTCGGATCCGGCCTCTCCGGCCTCCTTGAGCTCGCGCAGGTCGTGCATCACGTCGCGACGGATGTTGCGCACCGCCACCCGGCCCTCCTCGGCGATGTTGCCGGACGACCTTGACCAGCTGCTTGCGCCGCTCCTCGGTGAGCTCCGGGATGCTCAGCCGGATCAGGTTCCCGTCGTTGGACGGCGTCAGCCCGATGTCCGACTCCAGGATCGCCCGCTCGATCGCCTTGATCGAGCTCTTGTCGTAGGGCTGGATCGGTGAGGAGCCGAGGCTCGGGCGCGCTGATCGTGGCCAGCTGCTTGAGCGGAGTCTGGCGTTCCGTAGTAGTCGACCGCGATCCGGTCGAGCAACGCCGGGCTGGCCCGACCGGTCCGCACCGAGCCGAACTCGTGTCGGATCGACTCGACTGACTTGGCGGTTCGCTCGCGGGCGTCGACGAGCAGTTCGTCGATGATCTCTGAATCACTCACTCTTCACCAGCGTCCCGACACGTTGGCCTGACACTATCTTGTCCAGATTGCGGCCGTCGGTCATGTTGAACACGACGATCGGCAGCCGGTTGTCCATGCACAGGGCAAAGGCCGTCGAGTCCATCACCTGCAGGCCCCGGGTGAGCGCCTCCTTGTGGCGTGATCTCGGGGATGAACTGGGCCTGCGGGATCGATCGCAGGATCGGCGGTGTAGACACCCTCGACGCCGTTCTTGGCCATCAGCACGACCTCGGCGTGGACCTCGGCTGCGCGCAGGGCCGCGGCGGTGTCGGTGGTGAAGAACGGGTTGCCCGTCCCGGCCGCAAAGATCACGATCCGCCCCTTCTCCAGGTGGCGGATCGCGCGGCGGCGGATGTAGGGCTCGGCCACCTCCGAGATCGTGAGCGCGGACTGCACCCGCGTGGCCGTGCCCTGCTTCTCGAGCGCGTCCTGGAGGGCCAGCGCGTTGAGCACCGTGGCCAGCATCCCCATGTAGTCGCCGGTGGCCCGATCCATCCCTCGAGCCGCGGCGGCGAGCCCGCGGTAGATGTTCCCGCCGCCCACCACGATCGCCACCTGCACGCCGCGGGCGTGAACGCCGGCCACGTCCCGGGCGATCGACTCCACCCGCGTTCCGGGTCGGTGCCGTAGTGCAGATCGCCCATCAGCGCCTCGCCGGAGAGCTTGAGCAGGACGCGCCGGAAGACCGGCGGCGCAGCCGCGGCCGCTTCGGCGGTGCCTCAATCGCCAACCTTGAACCTCGCGAACCGGCGGATCACGATGTTCTCCCCCATCTCGGAGGCCAGCGCGGCACGCAGCTCCTCGATCGTCTGCCCGCCGTGCTTCTCCTCGTTGACGTGCTTCTGGCGAGCAACACGACGTCGTCGAGCCACTTGTCGAGCTTGCCGGCAGACGATCTTCTCGCGGACGTTCTCCGGCCGGTCGGCCGCCTGCTCGGTGGCGATCCGCTCCTCGCGCTCTCGATCCTCGGCGGGCGACGTCCTCGTCGGAGACGGCGAGCGGAGCGGCCGCCGCGATGTGCAGCGCAAGATCCCGCGCGAACTCCACGAACCGCTCGTTGCGAGCCACGAAGTCGGTCTCGCAGTCGACCTCGACCAGCACCCCGATCTGGTTGCCGGCATGGATGTAGCTCTGCATCGACGCCTTCGCTCGCCGCCGAGCCGGCGCGCTTGGCCGCCTGCGCCTCACCACGCGCCCGAAGGATCTCGATCGCCCTCTCCTGATCGCCCCCGGCCTCCGCCAGCGCCTCGCGGCAGGCCATGAAGCCCGGCGCCCGTCCGGTCTCGCAGCGCCTTCACGTCCTGGGCACTGATCGCGCTCACGATGCCTCCTCGTGCGGTCTCAGCGGATTGCGTGTCTCGGCGGCGTCGCCTCGGCGGGAGGCGGGCGCAGGCTCGGGCTCACTGCCGGAGCCGGGTGCCGCCGCGCGGGCTCAGGCTGGCGGCTGGCAGGCTCGGCCCCGCGCGCGCGGCAGCCCGCGCCGCGGCTGCTCAGCCGCGCCGCGGCCGCGGCCGCCTCTTCAGCCTCACGGCGCGCCTGTCTCCTCGGCCTCACGCCGCGCCTGCTCCTCCGCCTCGACGCCGCGCTCGCTCCGGTGCGCGCCGCCTCCTCGGCTGCGAGCTACACGCGACGCGACTCGGCGGCCGCGTCGCCGATCGCGCGCGTGACCGCCGACACCGACCGGATCGCGTCGTCGTTGCCGGGGACCACGTAGTCGATTCCATCGGGGTCGCAGTTGGTGTCGACCAGGCCGATGATCGGGATCCGCAGGCGCTGGGCCTCACGCACGGCGATCGCCTCGGTCTTGAGGTCGACCACGAACACGGCGCTCGGGACCCGCTCCATGTTCTTGACCCCGCCCAGGTTGGCGCGGAGCTTCTCGAGGTCGGCCTGCGCGGCGATTCGCTCGCGCGTGGGCAGCAGCTGGAGCTGCCCCTCGGACTCGTAGCGCTCCAGGTCGTGCAGCCGGCGGATACGCAACGAGATCGTCTGGAAGTTGGTCAGCAGCCCGCCCAGCCAGCGGTGGTTGACGTACGGCATGCCCGGATGCTTCGGCGACCTCCTTGACCACGTCGCGGGCCTGCTTCTTGGTTCCGACGAACAGGATCGTCCCGCCCCGGCGGGCCAGATCAGAGGCGAATTCCTGGGCGCGGTGCAGCAGCTGCTCGGTCTGCAGCAGGTCGATGATGTAGATGCCGTCCCGCTCGCCGAAGATGAAGCGGCGCATCTTGGGATTCCAGCGGCGCGTCTGGTGGCCGAAGTGCACGCCGGCCTCCAGCAGCTCTCTGACGCCGATGGCTTTTCAGGCACGTGTCTGCTCCCTTTGGTTGAGAGACCTGTGGTAAAGCCCACCTGGCCGGTGTTCGCGAACCTCGAGCGAGGCAGGGCGCGAAGGGCGCATGTGGGGTCGAAGGACGTTGCGATCGAGTGTAGAAGTTTTGCCCGGGTCTGGCCGTTGTTTGGGCGGCGACTCGCTTCTCGTGGACGGCCGCTGCGGTCGGTCCCCTTCGCTTCCCTTCGGTGAGCCGCTCTCGGGTGGGCAAGCTCGAAGGCCGGCCCGCCCGTCTCTAGCATCGGCAGGCTCGGCAGCGCCCGAGGCGGAGCCGGAGACGTCCACCTCCTCGCCGGTGATCGGGATGGGAAAGCTCAGCCGCCGGCGTGGAGGAACTGGCGCTCAGCCCGTACAGACCGGCGGTGCCGTACAGCGGATCGCCGCACACCGGATGGCCGATCGCCGCCATGTGGACCCGGATCTGGTGCGTGCGACCGGTGTCGAGGAGCACGCCGAGCAGCGAGGCGGCGGGCAGCTGCTCCTCGAGCTCGAAGTGCGTCCGGGCCTCCCGGGGATTCGTCGGTATCGATCGACATCAGCAGGCGGTTGCGCCTGTCGCGCCCGATCGGAGCGTCGATCGTGCCCGTCCGTGCCGGAGGGTGCCCCTCGACGAGCGCTACGTACTCACGGCGCAGGCGGCGCGAGGCCAGGAGCGACTTGAGCTGCCGGTGGGCACTCGTTCGGTGCGTGCCACAACCAGCAGCCCCGAGGTGTCGCGGTCCAGACGGTGAACGATCCCCGCCCGCGCAGGATCCTCGCCACCGCCTGCCCTCCCCGCCAGTGCCTGGGCCAGCGTTCCGGCGCGATGGCCCCTTGCCGGATGCACGACCACGCCAGCCGGTTTGTCCACCACCAACAGATGCTCGTCTTCGTATGCAATCACCGAACTGCGCCGGCAGAGGCCGCCTCGACCGGGCGGGGCGCGGAACCCTTGGCTGACCGAGACCTCCTCCCCTCCTCTCAGCAGATGCCGCTTGGCTCGAGTCTGGCCGTCGACCTGGACGCGTCCAGCCTCGATCGCGCGCTGCGCCTCGGTCCGGGAGCCCAGCCGGTCGGCCAGGAAGCGATCGAGCCGTGTCCCGCTCCGATCTTCTGGCGACAGCCATATGCAGCTCGTCGCTTCATCGGTCCTGGCGGGGTCCCTCCAGCACCCACAGCAGCGCCACGATCCCGAACGTGATCGACATGTCGGCGACGTTGAACGCCGGCCAGAGCGGCAGCTTGATGAAGTCGATCACTGCGCCGTAGGCGGCCCGATCGATCAGATTCCCGAGCGCGCCCCCGATCAGCATGCCCGTCGGCAGCCACAGCAGCCGCCGTGCCGGCCGTAGCACGAAATATGAGCACAGAACTGCCAACGCCAGCAGCGTGAACACGAGCACGAGCGCGCCCCCGCCTGAGAGGAAGCCGAATGCCACGCCCGTGTTGCGCACGTGCACGAGCTCGATCCCCGGCAGGAACTTCCGCTGCTCGCCGGCCGGGACACCGGCGGCCAGCGTGTGCTTGGTCAGCTGGTCCAGGCCGACTACCACGCCCAGCACGCAGGCGGCCCGCAGGAAGGCGCGGGCGCGGCCATTCCCGGACCCCGTGCTCCGGTCGCCGGGCGCCAAGCGCGCGTCAGCCAACGATCAAGCTGTGGATCAGCGGCCCGCAGGAAGTAGAGGACGAAGATCGCGATCACCGGCGAGAAGTCGAACATCCCGACCGCGGGGATGAAACGCCGAAACAGGCGCAGGTATGGCTCCGATACGTCGCGCAGGAAGGTCAGGAACGCATCCGAGGCGCGCGAGTACGGGATCCGAGCCCCGAGCGAGAAGACCAGGTTGAGCAAGATGTAGAGGAAGATGATCAGGATGTAGACGTAGAAGAGCGCGTCCACGTACTTGGCGATGTCGTCCCGCACGGCGGCCAGCACGATCATTGCCGACTCCATCCCACCACCGCGTCCGAGGCGTCTTGGAAGGCGGCCCTGATGCCGGCCCGCTCGAGCGCCGCGAGACCCCGGGCGGTCCCTCCTCCAGGCGAGGTGACCTCGCGTCTGACCGTGGCAGTGTCGAGCTGGCGGGTTCGTAGGAGCTCCGCCGTTCCTGCCATCGTCTCCACCGTGAGAGGCCCAGCGATGGCCCCGCTCAGTCCCTGCCGGACAGCTGCATCGACCTGCGCCTCCACCACGAGCGCGAGATAGGCCGGTCCGACGCCGGAAACCGCGGTCGCGGCCGCCATGAGCGCTTCGTCCAGCTTGACGACGACTCCGAGACGCTCGAACAGCGAGGCGAGATCTCGCTCGAGCGGGGCCGGCACCCCGTTGGCGGTGCAGTAGCAGGTCACGCCCCGCCTGACCTCGACTGGCGTGTTTGGCATCAGACGGATCACCGGCCTGTCCGGGTAAGCGTCCTGCAGCTCGGCCAGTGAGACACCGCCGAGCACGGACGCGATCGCCTTCGCGTCGGCCGCGATCTCCGCCGCGACGCTGCCCAGCTGCTTTGGCTTGTGGCAGAGCACGACGATGTCGGCTCGCTTGGCGACGTCGAGCGCTGCTGAGCGCCTCCCCTCCGAGCTCGTCGGCAAGGCGACGAGCTCGCCCCGAGCCGGCGTCGGACACCAGCACGGGATCGCTCCAGCCCCGTGCCAGCGCACGCGCCATGTTGCCAGCACCGATCAGGCCGACCCGCATGAAGCGAACGTTACTCGCGCGCTATCTCTACGACTGGTTGAAGAAGCCCTTCTCAACCAGGCTGGCGCGCTCCTCGGCCGACAGCTCGACATTGCGCGGCGTGAGCAGGAACACCTTGTCGGCGATCCGCTGCATGCCGCCGTCGAGCGCGTACGTGAGCCCGCTCGAGAAGTCGATCAGCCGCTTTGCCAGATCGGTGTCGGTGCCCTGGAGGTTGATGATCACGGGGATCGTGTCCTTGAACTTGTCGGCGACATCCTGCACGTCGTTGAAGTTCTTGGGCGCGACGAAATGGACCCGGACATCGCCTCCTCGGCGGCCGTTGCCCCGGCCTCCGACTGGGCGTAGGGGAGCGCTGCCTCGGTCGAGGTCGGACTCGTCGGCAAAGATGTCGTCGAACTCATCACGCCGGCGCCGGGCGCTCAGCCGGCGGACGTTGGGACGCTGGGAGTAGGTGTCCTGGAGCTCCACCTCGGGCTCGGCGTAGGTGTCGAGCTCGTCCTCGTAGGCCTCGTCCTCGGCCAGCCCGAAGTAAACGAGCGCGCGGTGCCAGGTATCTCGTAGCGCCATAGCGACTGGTTCTTCGCCCACTTGGGCGGATTCCCTGCCGGATTATGACGCGCTGGTCCCGCGGCGCGGCGCGTACAGCTCGGTGCCCAGCCGCACGATCGTAGCCCCCTCCTGCACCGCGACGAGGTAGTCCTGGCTCGTGCCCATCGAGAGCTCGCGAAGCCCGTGCTCCGAGGCCAGCTCGCGCAGCGCAGCGAAGTAGGGCCGGCTCTGCTCCGGATCTCTGGCTAGCGGCGGCATCGTCATCAGGCCGGCGACTGGCACCGGGCAGCGCTCGAGAAACATCGGGAGCTCGGCAGGAGCGATCCCGCTCTTCTCAGGCTCGCTAGCCAGGTTGACTTCGATCAGCACGCGGGTATCGCGCGTGGCGTGACGAGCCAGGGCAGCCAGCGCGGAACCGCTGGCCAGGGAGTGGATGTAGCGCACGCGGCCGACCAGGTCACGGACCTTGCGGCTCTGGAGGTGACCGATGAAATCCCAGGTGAACCGATCGGCATGGACAGCCTGCTTGGCCAGAAGATCCTGTGCCCGGTTCTCACCGACAAGCGTGAGACCGGCCTGGGCGAGCGCTTCGAGCTCGCCGGCGGGCACGTACTTCGTCGCGGCGAGGATCTCGACGCCGGCCGGATCGCGTCCCGCCGACTCGATCTCCAGCCGGACGCGATCGAGGTTCGCTCGCACGATCTCGGCGCGCAATCCGGTGATCAGCTCAACCACGCGATCCCGGCCTGACGGCCCGTCACACCATCGTCTCGGCGGTGAGAGAAGAACCACGCCGCGTCCCCGCAGATCGTGCACAGCCCGACGTCGTGGACCGTCCCTACGCCGGTCTCGGCGAGCTGGGTCGCCGCGATCGCCGGAAGGTCGAGGTTCCCGCCGCGGCACGCCAGATCGCCATAGACGCTGAAGCGGGTGTGGATGTCCTCGCCTACCTGATAGCAGCACGGCCCCGCCCCCGGGCCGATCGCCGCCTCGAGCGGCCCGTCGCATCCCATCATCCGCAGCGCCGCGACGCCCTCGCGAATGATCCCGCCGGCAAGCCCACGCCAGCCGGCGTGGAGCACGGCGAGGCCGCCTCCTCCCGCGACTACGATCGGCAGGCAGTCGGCCACGAGCACGGCAGGCGCCATTCCGCCGCGGTCCGTCGCCTGGCCGTCGGCATTTTCGACGGGCTCGTCGGGCCTCGGCTGGGCCTCGAGGCGCTTCACGTGGGTTCCGTGAACCTGGCGGATCGGCGCGAGCGGCAACCCGATCAGCGCCTCGACCCGCTCGCGGTTGCGCTCCACCGCCTCGGGCGCGTCGTCGGTCAGACGGCCGAGGTTCAAGGTCGCGTACGGGCCGGTCGAGACACCGCCACGGCGCGTCGTGAACAGCGCGTGGGCCCCCGCCAGCGAGATGTAGATCTGCTCCTGCCAGAGCTCGAACGGTGGCGCAAGCATCACTGCCCGCTCGCCTCCGCGGCGGCCTGAAGGGCGACCGCGAGCTCGGCGTCGCGCCCCTTCGCCTGTCCATCGAGCTTCGCCGCCAGCGCGGCGCGGAGCCCCTGGCCGACGGCCGGACCCTCCGCCACACCGGCAGCGAGAAGATCCGCGCCGGCGATCTCGAGACGGGTTGCGCTCAAGTCTCTGAGCCACGCCTCCGCGCTCTGGCAAGGCCCAAGCGCACCGGCAAGCGCGACCTGCTCCTCAGGGGCGCCACCTACTGCGGCCGCGATCTCCGATGGCCGGCCGGCCGCACGCAGCCGCTCGGCGAGCGCATCGGCTCCCGCCGCCGCGGACACGATCGCGTCGCGGTCGGCAGCCTCGAAGGCCAGCCGATCGAGAAGTGGCGCGAGCTCCTCGGCTGGGATGGCCAGCCCCGCGATCGCCAGTAGGAGCCGGTCCCGTCTCCCACCCGCGGGAAGCAGCTCGAGCGCGCGCCGGGCGAGATCCGGATCGCGCAGGCCGAAGTCTGGGTGGAGCTCACCGTCTAGCTCCAGCTCGCGCAACGCTACGAGCGCGGCGACCGGATCCAGCTCGGAGGCGAGCAGCCGGAGCTCGGTACCGATGCGCGGGCCGGATACGGTTCCCAGCGCGCCGCTCGCTATCGCCGCGTGGGCCAGTGTCACAGTGTGCGGCTCCACTGCGAACGACAGCCGCGCGCTGTAGCGCGCCAGCCTGAGGAGCCGCGTCGGATCGTCGTGGAAGCTCCCGTCGTGGAGCACGCGCAAGATACCCGCCGCGAGGTCGTGGAGGGCCAGCGGTGCGGTGTGCAGCTCGCCGGCCTGGTTGCCCCCTAGCGCGAGCGCGACGGCATTCACTGTGAAGTCGCGGCGGCCGAGGTCCTCCTGGAGTGCTGCCGGCTCGACCTCCGGCAGCGCACCGGGTCGCGGATAGCGCTCACGGCGGGCCCGCGCCACGTCGTAGGTGAAGCCATCGGTCCGCGTCGTGAAGGTTCCGAACCTGTCGTGCACCGTCACCTCTCCGTTCAGCCGTGACCTGACCTCGGCCGGATCTCCGTCCACCACGACGTCGAGATCGACCGGCTCGCCGCCGAGCAGCAGGTCACGTACAGAGCCGCCAACCAGGTACACCCCAGCCATGTCGCGCAGGCGTCTGAGCAGCGGTGCACCGGCGGGAAGCGTCTCGAGTCGACGCGCCAGCTCCTTCTGCGAGGGAACCCTCACCCCACTAGGATGACGCGCGATGTCGAGTCCCGGTTCGCGGCGTCGGCTGCGGCGGGCACTCGTCGCCGTGGCGGTCCTGCTGCTCGCGCTGGGAGGCACGGTGGCGGTCCTCCTCCTGCATACGCCCGGCAACGTTTCGCACCCCAATGTCGAGTTCACGCGCCCGACGACCACCACAACGGCTCCCCGGGCCGTAGGCAAGGCGTCGCCTTTCGAGTGGCCTCGTTATGGCTATGACGCGGCCCGCACGCGGTTCTTCGGATCCGGTCACCGCCTCGATCCACCGTTTCGCATCGGCTGGCGCTTCCAGGACCACGTCCTGCTCGAGTTTCCGCCCGTGATCTACGGCCGCACGCTGTTCATCGTCGACGACGACGGCTCGGCCAAGGCGCTCGACGCCGCCACGGGCCGCAAGCTGTGGGAGACCAAGGTGGGGACGCTGGCCGCCGCCTCGCCGGCCCTGGCGATCCGACAGGGCCTCGTCGTCGTGCCGCTTCTCTCGACCAACCCGAGTGCCCCAAGGACTCAGCTTCCTGGCAACGGCGTAATCGTCGCGTTGTCGATGAAGAACGGCCACAAGGTGTGGTCCCGCCGGCTCCCCCCGGGCAGCGAGTCCTCCCCCCTGGTCTGGCGCGACACCGTCTACTTCGGCGACCAGAACGGCACCGTGTACTCGATGAGCGCCGCAAACGGCCGTGTCAACTGGACCTACCACGCCTCCGGCGCGGTCAAGGGCGGTCCGGCGTTGGCAGACGGCAAGCTCTACTTCGGGGACTACGCCGGCCGGGCTTACGCACTGAACGCGGCCAACGGCCACCAGGTATGGGCGGTCAACACAAGCGGCGCCGACTTCGGGTTCGGCTCAGGCAACTTCTACTCGACCCCGGCCGTCGCCTTCGGCCGCGTGTTCATGGGGAACACCGACGGCCGGGTCTACTCGTTCGCCGCCGGGACAGGCCAGCTGGCGTGGGCGACCTCAACGGGCGCCTACGTGTACGCCTCGGCGGCCGTGGCTGACGTTCCAGGGGTCGGCCCCACGGTTTACGTCGGCTCCTATGATGGGAGCTTCTACGCGTTCAATGCCCGCTCGGGGACGATTCGTTGGAGGCACCGGGCGGGAGGTCGCATCTCGGGCTCGGCCACCGTGGTCGGCGACACCGTCTACTTCTCGGACCTCGGCACGCGAACGACAACGGGCCTCGACGCAGGCACCGGCCGGAAGGTGTTCTCGTTCCCCGATGGCGCCTTCAACCCGGTCGTCTGCAACCAGGGAACCGTCTACCTGGCGGGTTACTCTATGCTCTACCAGCTCTTGCCGGTGCGCCGGCGAGCTGCCCCGGCGAAAGCCGGGAAACCGCACAACCAAAGGCGAGGAGCGCGGTCCAGAAAGCGGCACGGTTGACTGCGCCCCGGAACGTGCGTTCGTATTTGCTATAATCAGGGTTTCATGCGTTGTCGTAGTGGAAGTCACTGTCAGCAGCCGGCTCTCCCCGGCCGCCGGTTCTGCGCGGAACATGCAGCCGAGCTCGACCGCATGCGCGAGGAGCTCAAGGATGCCGCCGCTGCCCGGATCGGCCGCGGACGCCCCAAACGCTCATCGACGTGCTGTCGTCCCGGCTGCTACGAGCCTCGCGTTCCTCCTGCGGCGTATTGCGATGCGTGCACCGCCGCGGGATACGTCGAAGAGGCCGCTTAGCCCGCTCGGACTGCGCTTCCCAGCTGACTCATAACCGGCGCACCGCCACCCCGGCGGCCGCCAGCTCATCCTTGACCTCGTGGACGGTATGGCTGCCGTAGTGGAAGATCGAGGCGCAGAGGACAGCATCCGCACCGGCCTCGATCGCCTCCGCGAGGTGGCCGATCTGCCCTGCTCCGCCTGAGGCGATCAAGGGGACCGACACCGCTCCTGCGACCGCGGCCGTCAGCCCGAGGTCATAGCCGGCCGCGCTTCCATCCCGATCCATGCTTGTCAGCAGGATCTCGCCCGCTCCCCGCTCGGCGCCCTCACACGCCCATTGCACCGCGTCGCGTCCGGTGGGTGTACGCCCGCCCGCGGCATACGGCTCCCAGCCGCCCTCCTGCCCTCGCCGCTTGGCATCGATGGCCAGCACCACGCATTGCGTCCCGAACGTCCTCGACAGCTCGTCGATCAGCTCGGGACGCGCCAGCGCCGCCGAGTTCACCGAGACCTTGTCCGAACCGGCGTCGAGCACCGCCTGGGCGTCCCCGACGGACCGGATCCCGCCTCCGATCGTGAACGGGACGAACAGCTCATCGGCGACCCGCCGTGCCAGCTCGACCACCGTCTCCCGTGTATCCGAGGTCGCAGTGATGTCGAGGAGCACCAACTCGTCGGCCCCAGCCGCGTCGTAGCGCGCCGCCAGCTCGACCGGGTCGCCGGCATCGCGAAGGTCGGCAAAGCCGACGCCTTTTACGACGCGGCCTGCATCCACGTCCAGACACGGGATCACCCGCTTGTAGTGCACAGCCCCTCCTCGAGCGCCCGCTGGCCTTGCTCGACCGTGAACCGCTGCTCATACAGGGCCTTGCCGACAATCACTCCGATGAGGTTGACCTCCCGCAGGGCGCCGAGCCGTCGGAGATCTTCCGTCGAGGAGACACCGCCGGAATATAGGAAGCTGCCGCGGACAGCTTGTGCGACGGAATGCACCGCGTCGAGATCCGGGCCGCTCAGCATCCCATCGCGTTCGATGCTCGAGTAGACGAAGCGCCTGACGCCGTGGTTGCCGAGCAATGTGAAAACCTCGGCGACCGGGACGTCGTGCTCCTCGGTCCAACCGGCTGCAGCAATGCGACCGTTGCGAGCATCGACCGAGACGACGAGACGCTCTCCCAGACGAGACACCGCCTCGTCGAGCAGATCGAGGTCCCGGTAGGCGGCGGTGCCAAGCACGACCTTGCTGACTCCCGCCGCGACCGCCTCCTCGATGGCCCCGATCGTGCGCATGCCGCCCCCGACCTGCACTGGCACCTCGACGTCTGAGGCGATCCTCGCGACATGATCGAAGTTGGCCGGAGACCCGTCCCGCGCCCCGTCGAGGTCGACCAAGTGCAGGCCACGGGCGCCAGCTTGCACCCAGCGGCGCGCCGCGTCGAGTGGGTCGGCGTCGTAAACCGTCGGCGACTGGAAGGAACCCTGCGCAAGGCGAACGGCGCGACCACCGAGGATGTCGATCGCCGGCAGGAGGATCACGCGGGCCTGCCCAGGCCAACCGCCCGGCCCAGCGTCCCGGCGCACTGGCCGACGAAGTTGGCAAGCATGCGCAGCCCGTGGGCCGAGGACTTCTCGGGGTGGAACTGGACGCCTGCCACGTTCTCCTGCTCGACGATCGTGGCGAACCGCTCCCCGTACTCGGTCGTCCCGACCATGACCTCCGGTCGCGCTGGGCGCGGCGCCAGCGAGTGCACGTGGTAAAAGGCGCAGCCCCCGCCCGGCAGGCCCTGGGTCAACGCCGACGGACGCTCGAAGCGCACATCGTTCCAACCGATGTGCGGAAGCCGCAGGCCGCCCGGCGCGATCCACCTGACCTCGCCCTCGATCAGCCCCAGGCCCTCGGTCGCGGCCAACTCCTCCGAGGACTCGAATAGGAGCTGCATCCCAAGGCATATCCCAAGGACCGGTGTCCCAGCCTGGGCCCGGGCTCGGATGAGCTCGACGAGCCCAAGCTCGCGTAGGTTCTCCATCGCCCGCGGAAACGCACCAACGCCCGGAACCACAAGGCCGGCACACGACTCGAGCACGTCCGGTTGGCTCGAGATCGTCGCCTCGGCTCCGACGTGCTCGAGCGCCTTCTGGACGGAGCGCCGGTTGCCCAGCCCGTAGTCGACGATCCCGACCCGGACGCTCACGAAAGCGTGCCCTTCGTACTCGGGACGCCAGACTCACTCGGGTCGAGCGCGACAGCCTGACGCAGCGCCCTGGCCAGTGCCTTGAAGGCGGCCTCGATCATGTGGTGGCTGTTGCTGCCCGCTTCGATCACGACGTGCAATGTGATCCTGGCGTTGGCGGCGAACGCCCGCAGGAACTCCTCGACCAGCTCATGGTCGAAGGTGCCGATAGAGCCGGGGGGCAGATCGGCCTCGAACACGAGCAGGCCACGCCCCGAGACGTCGATCGCACAGGCGGCGCGCGACTCGTCCATCGGCACGGTCATGTGGCCGTAGCGCCCGATGCCGGCCCGCTCGCCGAGCGCCTCGGCAACGGCCTGCCCGATACAGATCCCGACGTCCTCCACCGTGTGATGGGCACCTGTCTCGAGGTCTCCGCTCGCTTTGACGTCGAGGTCGAGATGGCCGTGGCGCGCCAGCAGGTCGAGCATGTGATCGAGGAACCCGACTCCCGTGGCGCGCTCGCCGGCGCCTGACCCGTCGAGCGCAAGCGCGACCTGCACCTCGGTCTCCGAGGTGGCGCGCTCGATCGAGGCGGTCCTATTCGCCATCCGGACGATTCTGGCGAATGCGTGCCTCCATGGAACGCGCGTGCAGCTCGAAGCCTTCCGCGCGGGCGAGCGCCGCGCCCCATTTCGCCAGCTGCTCGGGATCGCTGATCCGTACCTCGTTGACCGTCCGGCGGAAGTGGAGAGGCGATACGCCGGAGGCCCACCGCGGTGTTCCGTCGGTCGGCAGGATGTGGTTTGAACCCGCGACGTAATCGCCGAACGCCGTGCCGGCGCGCGGACCGACGAACACGCAACCGGCTCGCGTCACGCGTTCAACCAGGGCTTCTGCGGCTGCTCCGACCAGCTGGAGGTGCTCGGGGGCGAAGGCCTCTGCGATCCGGAGCGCGGCTTCGGGATCGGCCGCGTGCACGAGCGCCGCGACCGATCCCGTGTCCTCGGCAGGCTCGAGCTGATCGACCAGCTCGCTGAGGAGCGCCTCCGAGTCCGACAGGGCGGCCACCAGCGTCCCTGGGCCGTGCTCAGCCTGGGCCAGCAAGTCGAGCGCGACCAGCCGCGGATCGGCGTCGCCGTCGGCGATCACCGCCAGGTCGCTCGGGCCGGCGAAGCCATCGACTCTCACCTGGCCGTTGACCTGGCGCTTTGCCTCCTGGACGTAGAGGTTGCCGGGGCCCACGACCACGTCCACCGGGTCGACCGACTCGGTGCCGTAGGCCAGAGCGGCGATCGCCTGCGCGCCCCCCATCCGGTAGACGCCGCTCGCGCCGGCCAGCCGGCAGGCTCCGAGCACGACCGGATCAACCTCGCCCTGGCTTCCGGGCGGCGAGCAAACCACCACTTCCTCGACACCGGCGACTCTCGCCGGGACCACTCCCATCACGACCGAGCTCGGGTATGGGGCCCGCCCCCCCGGAACATAGACCGCTGCCCGGCCCACCGGAAGCTCGCGGAGCCTGACGCTGTGAGTCTCGAAATCCACCTGTCCGGCGCGAGGCGCGAGGAGGCGGGATACCCGGGTGACGTTCTCCACCGATTGACTCAGCGCCTCCTTCACCTTCGGCTCGAGACGGGCCAGAGCGTCGTCCAGCTCAGCCTCCTCGACATGGATCGGTTTGGGCTCTGACTCTCCGCTGTCGAACCGGCGCGTGTACTCGAGCACCGCGCGGTCCCCGCCACGGCGAACCGTCTCGATGATCGCCGTCACGGCGTCCCGGACCGACGCAGCCGTCGGCACGAGCCCGCGCAGCTCGGCGGCGGTTGCCGCGGGATCGCCGCTCGGCGTCAGGCGCTCACACCGCATCGAGCCGCTCCAGCAGCTCGTCGATCGCCCTGACCCGCAGCTTGTGGGCAACGGGGTTGGCGATCAGCCGCGCGGTGCAATCGGCGATCTCCTCCCTGACTACCAGCCCGTTCTCTCGCAGCGTGCTCCCCGTGGCGGTCAGGTCGACGATTCCCTCGACCAAGCCGGTGAGCGGAGCCAGCTCGACCGAGCCTTTGACCTCGACGATTTCGGCTTGGCGCCCCGTGTCGAGGAAATACCGGGCCGCCAGGCGCGGGTACTTTGTCGCGATCCTGACCACGCCGAGGCGCCTCAGTGCTTCGGCGGCACGGTCCTCGCCGGCTACGGTGGCCAAGACCATCGTGCAGCGGCCGTAGCCGAGGTCGACGAGCTCGTAGAGCTCTCGCTCTGACTGCTCGAGCAGGACGTCCTTGCCCGTGATCCCGATGTCGGCCGCACCCGCCTCCACATAGGTCGGAACATCGGAGGGCCGCATCGTCACGATCCCGATCTCTTCGAAGAGAAGCCGGCGATCGTTCTCCCGTACGGGGCCGGTGTCGACCCCGAGTCTGTCGAGCAGATCGAGCGTGTCCGCGAACAGGGCCCCGCGGGGCACCGCGATCCGCAGGCCGTTCATCGACCTCGCTCCTCGCCCATCAGCGCAACGTGGAGCGCCTCGACGTTGAGCGCGAAGCCGGCGGCCGGCAGCGGGCGGCCGAAGCGCCCGAGTAGCTCGTCATAGCGCCCTCCGCTGCCGATCGGCACCCCGTGCGCGGGGTCGTAGACCTGGAACACCGCGCCCGTGTAGTACCCGAGGCTCCGTACGAGCCCGAGGTCGAACAGGACGCGGGAGGCGACATTCGCGCTCAGCAAGCCGTGGACCGCACGCATGCCGGCGGTCGCCTGCACGAGGGGGCCCGAGATGTCTTCGAGGATCTCCGGCCCACCGCGCGTGTGGGGCACGCGTAACAACAGCTCTGTATCTGATCCGGCCAGTCCGAGCGCCTCGACCGCGCGCTCGACGCCCACGAGATCGCCCTCGACAAGGGGCGCGAGGACCGCCTCCTGGTCGGGCGCGGCCACGCCGACCGAGTGGAGCAGGTCGGGATACAGGGAAGCGTCACCCAACCCCACGCGGTAGTTCTCGAGCCCCGCGGCGTCCAGGGCCGCGCAGAGCACGCGCAGTACCTCTGCCGTGCCCTCTGGCGCGGTGGCGCCGATCAGCTCGATTCCGGCCTGCAGCAGCTCGCGCGAGTGGCCGCGCTGAGGTCGCACGCCGCGATAGGTGTGCGCGAAGTAAGAGAAGCGGAACGGCGGCTCGGCCTGGCCGTAGCGCGTCGCGACGAGGCGTGCGATTGGGAGGGTCATGTCGGAGCGCAGCACAAGCACGTTGCCCTGCTCATCGAACATCCGGTAGGCCGGCGTGGTCGCTACGTCCGAGCGGCCGGCCGAAGGCAGCCCGTGCTCGAACGTGGACTGATACTCGAGGGCCGGCGTGTAGACCTCGCCGTACCCCGCTTCGTCCAGCACACCCCGGATGCGGTCGGTCAGCGCGCGCAGCTCGCGCATCTCGTCCGGCAGGACGTCCCGCGTTCCGCTGGGCAGGCGCTCGACCATCGGCGCGGGGACGCGCGACCGCGGGCTAGCCGGCGGCGGGGACGTCCGCCACGCGCTCGATCTGCGCGCCCAGCTCACGCAGACGCTCGTCGATGCGCTCGTAGCCCCGGTCGATCTGGCGGACGTTTCCGATCTCGGTGACCCCCTCGGCGCACAGCGCGGCGATCAGCATCGCCATGCCAGCACGAATGTCCGGCGACTCCATCCGCTGACCCTCGAGCCTCCTCGGGCCGAGGACGATCGCCCGGTGGGGGTCGCAGATGGTGATCGCAGCCCCCATCAGTTGCAGCTTGTCGCAAAAGAACAGCCGGTTCTCGAACATCTTCTCGTGGATGATCACCGAGCCTTCGGCCTGGGTGGCCAACGCCACGGCGATGCTCGTGAGGTCGGCGGGGAACGCGGGCCACGGTCCGTCCTCCACCTTCGGCATGTAGTCGCCCGCGTCGTTGCGGATCACGAGGTGCTGGTTGCCCGGAACGATCACGTCCGCGCCCCGGACCTCGGTCCTCAGTCCGAGACGCTCGAACACGAGTCGGATCATCCGGAGGTCGGCGGGCACGGTGTCCTTGACCACCAACTCCCCGCCCGTGACGCCGGCCAGCGCGATGAACGAGCCGATCTCGATGTGATCGGGGGCGATCGTGTGTGTGCAGCCCCTGAGGCTGCTCGTTCCGTGCACCGTCATAACGTTCGAGCCGATTCCATCGATGGCGGCGCCCATGGCGACGAGCATCCGAGCCAGATCCTGGACGTGCGGTTCGGAGGCAGCGTTGCGGATCACCGTCGGGCCGCGGGTGAGGGCGGCTGCCATCAGAGCGTTTTCGGTGGCCATGACCGACGGCTCATCCATCAGGAAGTCGCACGGCCGAAGCCCCGTGGGCGCCTCGAGCAGGATGTCCTGGCTGTGCTGCACGGTGGCTCCGAGGGCACGGAAGGCGTCAAGGTGCGGGTCGAGCCGCCGGCGGCCGATCACGTCTCCACCCGGCGGGGGCATCCGGATGCGGCCGAACCGCGCCAGCATCGGACCGGCGATCAGGAACGACGCACGGATCCGCTCGGCCAGCTCGGGATCGACTTCCGAATCGGCAGCAACGCCTGACGCGTCAACCGCCACCTCGCCCGTGTCCCTCCAGCGCACGCTCGCGCCCAGCCCTTCGAGCAGCTGCATCATTGCCTCGACGTCTCGGATCCGAGGGACGTTGCGCAGGATCACCTCGTCTTCGGTGAGCAGGCAAGCGGCCAGGATCGGCAGCGCGCCGTTCTTGTTACCGGCCGGGACGATCGTCCCCTCCAGCGGAACGCCGCCGTGGATCACGAACTTCTCCATCTCGCCGGGCAGAGTAGCTCGTGCTCCGCGCCTCGGAGGCCTGATACCGGTGCGAGCTGGGGCTTTGGGCGGCGAGGCAAGACGTCGCGGCGTCTGGAGCAGCGCCTCGAGCTCCTCGGACTCCGTAGGCCGGGCCGCTCCTGTCCGCCCGGCCAGGGAGGCAGACGAGTTCAGACGCTCGGGTACGGTGGTGGCCATGCAGTCGGAGATTTCGCGTCTCGAGGCCTGGACCCTGCTTACCGAATGGGTCTCGTCGCACTCGCTGCGGCGCCACGCGCTGGCCGTTGAGGCCGCGATGCGGGCCTACGCACCCCGTTTCGATGGGGACGTCGAGCTGTGGGGAGCGACCGGTCTCCTCCACGACCTCGATTACGAGCGCTATCCGAGTCTGGAGGATGGTCACCCGCGATACGCGATCGCGGAACTCGAGCGGCGGGGCTATCCGGCTGAGCTGATCCGCGCCGTGGCCTCACACGCCGACTTCATGGGCGTCCCGCGTGAGACCCCGATGGAGAAGACGCTCTACGCCGTCGATGAGCTGTCGGGGTTCATCCTTGCCTGCGCGTACGTCCGTCCCGACGGGCTGACCGGCATGACCCCCAAGTCGGTCAAGAAGAAGCTCAAGCAGCCGAGCTTTGCCGCCGCGGTGGGGCGCGAAGCGCTCTACCAGGGCGCCGAGGAGCTCGGCGTCGAGTTCGACGAGCATCTGCAGAACGTGATCGGGGCGCTGGCTGCTCGAAGCGAGGAATTGCTCGAGGCCGAGCCGACATAGCCGTGAGCGATCCGATCTGCGTGGTCGTCCTGGAGGGGGATCAGACAGGCCAGGAGCTGCTCGGGCAGGCACTGAGGCTCCTCGACTCATCCGTTATCGGCCTCGAGGTCGAGCTTCGCCGCTTTGACCTTTCGCTGACCCACCGCCGGAGCACGTCGAACCGCGTCGTCCACGACGCCGCGGAGGCGATGCGCGACGTCGGTCTTGGTCTCAAGGCGGCAACCATCACCCCGGAGGGCGCGGGAGACGTCGGGTCGCCCAACCGGATACTCCGCGAGGAGATCGATGGAAAGGTGATCGTCAGAACCGGTCGGCGCCTTCCAGGCGTGACGCCGATCGCCGGGGTCCATCACCCGATCTCGGTCGTGCGGATGGCCGTCGAGGACGCCTATGGCGCCCAGGAGCGTCGCGAGGGTGAGGCGGGCTCGGACGGCGAGGTGGCTCTGCGTACCGAGCGGGTGACCAGATCCACCTGCCGAGCGGTGGCCGAGTACGCGTTCCGCACCGCTGCCTCGACGGGGGCCCGCGTGTATGGGGGCCCGAAGTGGACCGTCTCACCGGTCTACGAGGGAATGCTCAAGGAGGAGCTCGATCGAGCCGCCAGGCGTCACCCCGAGGTCCCCTACGAGCCAGTGCTGATCGATGCGACCTACGCCGGCCTCATCTCGGGAGCGACCGACGGCCCCTTGGTCATCCCGGCGCTCAATCGCGACGGCGACTGTCTTTCGGATCTCGTTCTGCCGATGTTCGGTTCGATCGCAGGAGCCGAATCGGTGCTCTTGGCCTTCGATGGCGCATACCGGACGACGGTGGCAATGGCGGAGGCGCCGCATGGGACCGCGCCGGCCCTGGAGGGCAAGGACGTCGCCAACCCACTGGCCATGATCCTGGCCTGCGGCGCGGTGCTCCGTCACGCCGGCGAGCGCCACGGCGCGATCGCGCACCAGGCCTCGTGCGCGATCTACGAGGCCGCGCTGGAGACGGTCGGCACTGGAGTGAAGACGCCCGATCTCGGCGGGCACGCGGGCACGACCGAGTTCACCGATGAGGTCCTTCGCCGCGTCCAAGCCAAGCTCGAAGTCTCCTCGACGCTTTAGGACTTCGCGAAATTCCTGCACACCGGCTCATCTCCGTACGCGCGATGCAAGAACCGTTGCAGGTCCCGCGTTCTGTCCGCGACCCTTCTTAGGCTGGCGAACATATGTTCCTAAAGCGTTCTGAGCGCCTCCACCGCCTGCTGAGCCTCTTCGAAGATGTGCTCGGCGACCCGTCCGCGGAGGCCATCCCACATCCTCATAGACGGTCGCTGTGCTGGTCCCCGCCCCGTCGCGCCGGTTCGGTTTGTGCGCCCTCTGCGCACTGCATCTCCCCGGTGCGCAGACGGTCTTCCGTGCGGGCGGGGCAGGCCGAGAGCTCCTTGCACTGACCGTGGCGCGCGGCGTGGTGCTCCTTCGGGGCGCCGATCCGCCGTGGTTTCGCTACGCCGCGAGCCCGCTGGCGGCCTCGCCCTCGCCTGGCCCGGGGTCGTTGGGTGCGAGCCCGGCGGCGGCGGCGCCTGTGACGTCGCCGACCCCTGGGACGCAGGGACCGCTGTATGGATACTGGTCGGTGAGCAGAAAGCTGTACGCGTAGGTTTGGGTCGTGTAGTTGAGCAGGCCAGCCCCAGCTTGCGCAGACCGGTGGGCATGCGCCCGGGCCCTCCAATGGCCAGGGTCTACAGCGCGGCCGACCAGAGCCAGAGCGCGCCGCCCGGCTCCCCGCTCGTGGTCGTCGATCCGGCTCCGATCACCCCGATCATCACCGCGATGAAGGTCCCGATGCCAAGCACCAGGCAGACGACGAGCAGGACGAGCACCTGCGGGTTGGCGCGGAGGAAGTCGCGGATTTCGTGCATCGAGTAGATCCTGTCACGAGCGCCGCAGGGCCTGCCGCGGACCCCACTGCCCGCGGGTTTGGCACGATCAGCGTATGGCCGACCAACCCCGCAAGCCCACGGACTTCGTCGGCGAGGCGATCACGGCTGATGGCTTGGCCGCGCTCAAGGCGGAGCTCGGCGAGCTCGAGACAGTCGGCCGCCGCGAGATCGCCCAGCGGATCCTCACCGCCCGTGGTCACGGCGATCTCAAGGAGAACGCCGAGTACCACGCCGCCAAGGAGGATCAGGCCCATCTCGAGACCCGGATCAAGCGCCTGCGCCAGCGGCTCGTCAACGCCGTCGTGGTAGAGCCAGGGGCCGTGGAGGGCGTCGTTACGTTCGGTCGGCCGTGCGAGGTGGTAGACGAAGGGACGGGCGAGCGGCATCGCTGGACCGTGGTCGGCGCCGCCGAGGCTGACCGGGACGCCGGCAAGCTGTCCGCGGAGTCCCCTGTGGGGAGGGCGTTACTCAACGCGCCGCTTGGCGAGGTGGTCGAGGTCAGCACGCCACGCGGCGCGCGGCGACTGCGGATCCAGCGCCTGCTCTAGCCGTGTAGAAAGACCGGCGGCGACCTACTCTCCCAGGCCCTTGCGGGCCAAGTACCATCGGCGCTGAGGGGCTTAACTTCTCTGTTCGGAATGGGAAGAGGTGTTTCCCCCTCGCCATAGCCACCGGAAACCTGACAAGACCGCCTGGAGCTGAACCGTCGCCGAGGCGCGGCCAACTCCAGAGTCACCTCCGGCGGACCCTCAAAACTACACAGTGCCAATGCACGGATATCAAATATCCGTCAAGCCCTCGAACCATTAGTACCGGTCTCCTACGGATGTCACCATCCTTCCAGATCCGGCCTATCAACCTGGTGATCTTCCAGGGGTCTTACTCCCTCAAGGGGATGGGAGAGCTCATCTCGAGGTCGGCTTCCCGCTTAGATGCCTTCAGCGGTTATCCGATCCGCACGTAGCTAACCTGCGATGCCCTTGGCAGGACAACAGATACACCAGAGGTGCGTTCGTCCCGGTCCTCTCGTACTAGGGACGACTCCTCTCAACTCTCCAACGCCCGCGACAGATAGGGACCGAACTGTCTCACGACGTTCTGAACCCAGCTCGCGTACCGCTTTAATGGGCGAACAGCCCAACCCTTGGGACCTACTTCAGCCCCAGGATGCGACGAGCCGACATCGAGGTGCCAAACCGGGCCGTCGATGTGGACTCTTGGGCCCGATGAGCCTGTTATCCCCGGAGTACCTTTTGTCCGTTGAGCGACGGCGCTTCCACTTGCTACCGCCGGATCACTAAGGCCTGCTTTCGCACCTGCTCGACTTGTCAGTCTCGCAGTCAAGCTCCCTTGCTGCCTTTACACTCTACGCACGATTTCCGACCGTGCTGAGGGAACCTTTGCGCGCCTCCGTTACATTTTGGGAGGCGACCGCCCCAGTCAAACTACCCGCCTGGCACTGTCTGGCGCCCGGTTTCACGGCGCACCGTTAGAGATCCAATACATCAAGGGTGGTATCTCAAGGTTGCCTCCACGCCAGCCGCAGCCGGCGCTTCATAGGCTCCCACCTATCCTGAGCGAGATGCATCGAACCCCAATACCAGGTTGTAGTAAAGGTTCACGGGGTCTTTCCGTCTAGCCGCGGGTACTCGGCATCTTCACCGAGACTGCAATTTCACCGAGCCCCTCGTTGAGACAGCGTTCAAGTCGTTACGCCATTCGTGCAGGTCGGAACTTCGCGTTGATCCCCTGTTTCCAGGGGCGCAGACTATCCCTTCACCTCATCAGCGCCCTTAGGAGCCGCGTTCCACCGCAGACGATCCTTGTCCGGTCGTCTACGCAGAAGCATCGCTTCGGTGGATCCATTCGGATCCAGCGGATCGGCACTCCATAGGCTGCTTGTCGTGATGAGGGCCGGCGTATTGCAGATCGGAGCTGCTGGCCGCGTCTGCGGTCATCCGATCCGCCTCTCCTTTCGGATCAGTCGTTACGGGGTCACTGGGCATGCCCAGGACTTCCCTCGGGATTACCCGCGACCGAAGTCGGTAGGGCTTCCCCGATATGAGCCGGTACTCGGCCGCTCCTCGCGGAGCGGCGGGGCAAGTAATTCTTACCCGACAAGGAATTTCGCTACCTTAGGCACGTTTGTTACTCGCCGGCGGGTGCCAGCGGGCTAGGTCGTTTCGGTTCCGCCTAGCTCTCCACGTCGCCGTGGAGGTCGGACCATCTCTTCGTTCTCGTGAGAGAACGTTCAGCGTATGGCCTCTGAGGATTCTGTGGCGTCGCCACAGTCTTTCCTGCTGATTGTCTGCACCCGACACATTGTCACTGTACCGCCCGTGTCGGACGGAACGAGTAGTGCGGGATACTCAGATGTCCCAGCATATAGCTGAATTTTGTAACAGCCTCTCAATTGACCGTTATAGTTACGGCCGCCGTTTACCGGGGCTTAGTTTTGGTGCTTTGGGCCGAAGCCCTAACACCTCCACGTAACCTTCCGGCACCGGGCAGGCGTCAGCCCCTATACGTCGTCTTACGACTTAGCAGAGACCTGTGTTTTTGGTAAACAGTCGCTTGAACCTATTCACTGCGGCCCTCTCGGGCTCCCTCCGCAAGGGAGTTCACCCTACTGGGGCGCCCCTTCTCCCGAAGTTACGGGGCGATTTTGCCGAGTTCCTTAACGAGGGTTATCTCGATCACCTTAGTGTTCTCCACTAGCCCACCTGTGTCGGTTTTGGTACAGGCACGCGAGTCCTCCCTAGAGGCTTTTCTCGGAGGCATGGCGTCCGGGACTCGCCGGCTTACAGCCAGCTGGCATCGCACCTCAGGTTATGCGGCCCCGGATTTACCTAGGGCCACCCCTACATGCTTACCCCAGGACGACCATCGCCTGGGATCCCATAGCCTTCCTCGTCCCCCCATCGGTCAAACGGACTCGACGTGGTACGGGAATATCAACCCGTTGGCCATCGACTACGCCTTTCGGCCTCGCCTTAGGACCTGACTAACCCTGAGCAGACGAACTTTACTCAGGAAACCTTGGGCAATCGGTGGAGGGGATTCTCACCCCTCTTTCGTTACTCATGCCGGCATTCTCACTTCCGCCGCCTCCACGGCTCATTTCCATGGCCGCTTCACAGGCGCCGGAACGCTCTCCTACCGCGAGGGAGACCTTGCGATCTCCCCCACCCGCAGCTTCGGTGACTAGCTTGAGCCCCGTTACATTGTCCGCGCTCGAACACTTGACCAGTGAGCTGTTACGCACTCTTTCAAGGGTGGCTGCCTCTAAGCCAACCTCCTGGTTGTCTCTGCATTCAAACATCGTTTCCCACTTAGCTAGTACTTAGGGACCTTAGCTGGCGGTCTGGGCTGTTCCCCTCTCGACGCTGAAGTTTATCCCCCAGCAACTGACTCCCGGAGTAACCGTGACGGTCTTCGGAGTTTGCCTGAAGTCGGTAACCTGGTAGGGCCCCTAGTCCAAACAGTGCTCTACGGCCGCCACGGAATTTATCCGAGGCTATACCTAAATATATTTCGGAGAGAACCAGATATCACTGAGCTTGATTAGCCTTTCACTCCGACCCACAGGTCATCCGCCCAGTTTTCAACCTAGGTCGGTTCGGTCCTCCACGAGGTCTTACCCCCGCTTCAACCTGCCCATGGGTAGCTCGCTCAGCTTCGGGTCTACCGCCTGTGACTATGGCGCCCTGTTCGGACTCGCTTTCGCTACGGCTCCGCTCATCGCTTAACCTCGCCACAGACGAGTAACTCGCCGGCTCGTTATGCAAAAAGCACGCGGTCACGGCACAAGGCCGCTCCCACCGCTTGTAGGCAAATGGTTTCAGGTACTATTTCACTCCCCTTCCGGGGTACTTTTCACCTTTCCCTCACGGTACTAGTCCGCTATCGGTCACCAAGGAGTACTTAGCCTTAGAGGGTGGTCCCCCCAGGTTCAGTCCGCGTTTCACGGGTGCGGACTTACTCAGGAACATCTGCGGAAGGCCATGCGATTTCGCCTACGGGACGATTGCCCTCTGTGGTGCGCGGTTCCACGCGCTTCGACTACCGCATAGCTTTGTAACTTCCGCCAGGCCGGCCACGGCCTGGACCAGATGTCCTACAACCCCTGACGCGCAACGCGTGGCCGCTTACACGCGCCAGGTTTGGGCTGATCCCTTTTCGCTCGCCACTACTCAGGGAGTCTCGGTTGATTTCCTTTCCTCGGGGTACTGAGATGTTTCACTTCCCCCGCTTGTCTTCCGCGCGCCTATGTGTTCAGCGCGGGATAACGTCGCACTACCGACGCTGGGTTTCCCCATTCGGGAATCCGCGGGTCACTGGCTATTCAGCGCCTCACCGCGGCTTATCGCAGCCGTTCACGCCCTTCTTCGACTCTTGGTGCCAAGGCATCCACCATCTGCCCTTAATATCTTGACGGTGATCTGAGAGCTGCTTACGCAGCTCTCGGTGATACCCGTGTCATTGGCTACTGTGCAGTTTTCAAGGTCCGCTAAGAGGCGACGCTTGGCGGAGGGCCAAGGCGGTCTCTCAAAACTCAACAGCACGCGAGCCGCCTCGCGGAGCCGGAGCTCCACGTGCGACCTGCCAGGTCGGTCGACGTTCTAGTGGCCGAACGCACTCGAGGAGAGCGTCGCGGGGCCGAAACCCCGGTACCGCGGGCGTAGCCCGTGGTGGACGATCCTGCCGGCGCTCGGTGCCCTGTTGAAGGGCTCCCTAGAAAGGAGGTGATCCAGCCGCAGCTTCCGCTACGGCTACCTTGTTACGACTTCACCCCAGTCGCTAGCCCCACCTTCGACGGCTCCCTCCCAAACGGGTTAGGCCACCGGCTTCGGGTGTTGCTAACTCCCATGGTGTGACGGGCGGTGTGTACAAGGCCCGGGAACGTATTCACCGCGGCATTGCTGATCCGCGATTACTAGCAACTCCGCCTTCATGCAGGCGAGTTTCAGCCTGCAATCCGAACCGAGACGCGCTTTAAGGGATTCGCTCCACCTCGCGGTATCGCAGCCCTCTGTACGCGCCAATGTAGCACGTGTGTAGCCCTGGGCATAAGGGGCATGATGACTTGACGTCATCCCCACCTTCCTCCGGTTTGTCACCGGCGGTCTCGCATGAGTCCCCAACTAAATGCTGGCAACATGCGACGGGGGTTGCGCTCGTTGCGGGACTTAACCCAACATCTCACGACACGAGCTGACGACAGCCATGCACCACCTGTGATCCTGCCCCGAAGGGAGACCGTGTTTCCACGGCTGTCAGGAACATGTCAAGCCCAGGTAAGGTTCTTCGCGTTGCGTCGAATTAAACCACATGCTCCGCTGCTTGTGCGGGCCCCCGTCAATTCCTTTGAGTTTTAGCCTTGCGGCCGTACTCCCCAGGCGGGGCACTTAATGCGTTAGCGTCGGCACGGAGGGAGTCGACACCCCCCACACCTAGTGCCCATCGTTTACAGCGTGGACTACCAGGGTATCTAATCCTGTTTGCTCCCCACGCTTTCGCGTCTCAGCGTCAGTACCGTCCCAGCGAGCTGCCTTCGCCATTGGTGTTCCTCCTGATATCTGCGCATTTCACCGCTACACCAGGAATTCCACTCGCCTCTTCCGGACTCTAGCCTGACAGTTTCCACTGGCTTTCCAGGGTTGAGCCCTGGACTTTCACAGCGGACTTATCGGGCCGCCTACACGCTCTTTACGCCCAATGATTCCGGACAACGCTAGCCCCCTACGTATTACCGCGGCTGCTGGCACGTAGTTAGCCGGGGCTTCTTCTGAAGGTACCGTCACTTCAACTGGCTATTAACCAGTGAAGCTTCGTCCCGACTGAAAGGGGTTTACAACCCGAAGGCCTTCTTCCCCCACGCGGCGTTGCTGCGTCACGCTTTCGCGCATTGCGCAAGATTCCCCACTGCTGCCTCCCGTAGGAGTCTGGGCCGTGTCTCAGTCCCAGTGTGGCTGATCGTCCTCTCAGACCAGCTACCCATCGTAGCCTTGGTGAGCCATTACCTCACCAACAAGCTAATGGGCCGCGGGCCGATCCCGATGCGGAAGCCGAAGCTACCTTTCCCCAGCGACCTTGTGGTCGGAGGGCACATTCGGTATTAGCCCGAGTTTCCTCGGGTTGTCCCGATCATCGGGGCACGTTACCCACGTGTTACTCACCCGTTCGCGGCTCTGCCCCAGGCCGAAGCCTGGTTCGTCGCTCCACTTGCATGTGTTAAGCACGCCGCCAGCGTTCGTCCTGAGCCAGGATCAAACTCTCCGTGAAGAACTTCTAGGCGCTGACTCATAGCGAGCCGTTGCCCGGGGCGGCGATCCGAGGACCACCACCCTTCACAAAGAGTCGTCAGCGCTCGCGCCCCCGCCGACTCGCAGGCGGCTTACGCCGCCGGCTGCACCGGAGGGTGGAAGCCCAGTACACCGCGGGCTTCGGAGCGCATGACGGGGTAGGTCTTGGCACCGCCGTCCCAGCGAGCCATAGGGCCCGCCACAACGACGGCGTTCGAACCTGGACACACACTCAACCGAGGGTCGGTTGAGGGTGCGCATGCTGTTGAGTTTTCAAAGACCGTCGCACCTCTCGAGGAAGGTGCCTCCTTCCCCAGGCGCGTCCGAGACCATCGCCGGCCCCGGAGCGGACCGACGAGTATAGCGCCGCGAGGCTGGCGCGAGGCGGACCGGAACTGGCCGTCGACCGGCGGTCCTTCCCGGCCAGGCTAGGACACGACGTGGACCGAGACTGTGCGCGCCCTGGGCCTGTCGTCGAAGTCGATCAGGACCAGCTGCTGCCAGGTCCCCAGCTGGGGACGGCCGTCGAGCACGGGCACCGTCTCCGACGGGCCGATCAGCGCCGCGCGCAAGTGCGCGTGCGCGTTGGTGTCGTGGTTGAGCCGGTTGTGCTCGTAGGAATCGGCCCGCGGGATCAACCGGTCGAGCATCGCCTGCAGATCGCGGATTGCACCCGGTTCGTACTCCATCGTGGTGAGGGCGACTGTCGAGCCGATCGCGAACGCAGTCACGAGCCCTCGGTCCACTTCCGCGGTTCTCACGACGCTCGCCACCCCCTCCGTGATGTCGACGATATGCCCGTCGCCCGGAGTCTCCATCCGCAGCAAGCCGGCGTGAACCGCCATCTCAGGCGATCTCGACCCGCGCGTACCGTCGCTTTCCAAGCTGGATCACCCTGCCGTCGAGTCCCGCCACCGCGATCTCGAGCGTGCCCTGGTCAACCGGCCCGCCGTCGACCTTGACCCCACCCTGCGCGATCGCGCGGCGGGCCTCCGAAGTCGAGATCTCAAATGCCGCTGACAGGAGCGCAGGCAGGTGAACCGATCCGTCTCCCCTCGGCCACTGGACGACGGGAATCTCCGCCGGCGGCTGGTGATCGACGAACTGACGGTCGAAAGCCTCCTCGGCCGCCGATGCAGCCTCCGAGCCCTGGAACCGCCCGACGATCGCTCGCGCCAGCGCCCGCTTGGCATCGCGGGGTGAAACATCGGCCGGTAGCTGCTCATCGAGCAGGAGCTCGTACCAGGTCCCGAGGACCTCGTCCGGAATGCTCATCGTCTTGCCATAGATCTCCCCCGGCGGCTCGGTCACACCGATGTAGTTGCCAAGTGACTTACCCATCCGCCTCACCCCGTCGGTACCCGGCAGGATCGGGAGTGTCATCACGACCTGCTCATCCACGCCATAGGCGCGCTGGATGTCACGCGCCAGAAGGAGGTTGAACTTCTGGTCTGTCCCCCCCAGCTCGACGTCGGCCCTCACCGCCACCGAGTCATATCCCTGGAGCAACGGGTAGAGAAGCTCGAGGATCGATATCGGGGTGTGCGATGCCATCCGCTGAGCGAAGTCCTCGCGCTCGACGATCTGGGCCAAGGTCGTCGTGCGAGCCAGACGGAAGAGCTCGTCCATGCTCATGTCGAGCCATTCGCTGTTGTGACGTACTTCGACGCGCTCGCGGTCGAGCACGAGGAAGGCCTGCTCCTGGAAGGTCCGCGCGCTCGCTTCGATCTGCTGGGGCGAGAGGACCGGCCTCAGCTCGGAGCGGCCGCTCGGGTCGCCGACCCGCGCCGTGTAGTCGCCGATGATCAGCACCACCGTGTGCCCGAGATCTTGGAACTCCCGCAGCTTGCCCAGGACGACGGTGTGGCCGAGATGGATGTCCGGTGCGGTCGGGTCGATTCCCAGCTTGACGCGTAACCCTCCGTGCTCGAGCTTCTCCTGCAATGCCCGCTGTGGGAGGCAGTCGACCGCGTTCCTCGCCAGCCATGCGGCCTGCCGGGCGGGGCTCTCGGAAGCCTCTGACGGCCCTGCCCGGGGGGAGGATCCCATGCGGGCCAATGCTAGACTGCCGCCCGCCCGCGGGAGCTTCGCCGTCGTGCTCCCGTGGCCGGCCGGTAGGTGGATTGGGACGGCTGGGGTGCCTCGCCGCAGGCGCAGCTGCGATCGCATGAGCGACGACATCGAAACCCACGTACCGCGCCCTCGACGCAAGGCGGCGATTGCGCCAACGCCGGCGCGGCGCACGATGGCGCGGCCCACTGCCGCAGCCGTCGACGACCCTCCGGCGTCGCTCCCGGTGCGCTCGCGCGGGACCCGAGCCTCTGTGGTGGCAGACCCTCCCCGGGTCCCCCCGGCCGAGCAGCCCCCGCCGCCACCGCCACCGGGTGGCGGGGACAGCGGCGGCGATCGCTGGGAACGAGCACCCCGGCCGCGGATGCGCAAACTCCGGCTGCTCTTGATCCTCATCGGCCTCGCGGCGCTGGCCCTGATCTCGACGGTGTTCGGGATGATGATGGCAGTCGCCTCGGACCTGCCGCAGCTCGAGAACACGCAGCAGTACTCCCAGGGCCGTGACTCCTTCCTGTACGACGATCATTGGCGGCCGATCGGGCTGTTCGCTCCGCCCAATCACTACGTGATCGACACCTGGAAGGAGATCTCGCCGGCGATGGTGCGCGCCATCATCGCGGTCGAGGACCACAGGTTCTGGAGCGACCCGGGCGTTGACATCCGCGGCATCGCCCGCGCCTTCATTTCGGACCTCACCGGCGGACCTACCCAGGGCGCCTCCACGATCTCACAGCAGTTCGTCAAGAACACCCTTCACGAGGAGGCCAACCGGACGATCTTCGAGAAGCTGCGCGAAGCGGCCCTCGCCTTCCAGCTCACCCACAAGTGGAAGCGCACGCAGATCCTCACTGAGTATCTGAACTCGATCTACTTCGGCAACGGCGCATACGGCGTCGAATCAGCTGCCCGGGTCTACTTCGGCCAAGCCCTCGGCTACGCAGCGCAGGTGACCTCGGGGCAACCGGGAGGCTGCGGCGACACCAACCTGGGGCTGCCGAGCTGCGCCTCGAAGCTGCGCTACTGGCAGGCCGCCCTGCTGGCGGGGATGGTCGCCAACCCAAGCGCATTCGACCCTCTCGCCCACCCCAAGGCGGCCGCCGCCCGTCGCGAGCTGGTGCTCAAAGACATGCTCCAGCAGCACGACATCACGCGCCTGCAGTACGAGCGCGGCAACCTGCAGCCGCTGCCGACAAGCGCCGACCTCCAGCGGCCTGAGGAACCCCCGGCTGCCCCCTATTTCACCAGCTGGCTACGACCGCAGATCCTGGCCGCGATGGGTTACCACCGCGGGGTCCCCGACAACGTCGCCGAATACCGTGCCTACTACGGGGGTCTGAAGATCCGCACAACGCTCGATCTCCAGCTCGAGCAGGCGGCGGACCAAGCGATCGAGAACGAGCTCCCATACGGCGCGGGGGAACCGGCAGTCTCGCTGGTAGCGATCGACAACAGGACGGGCGAGGTCAGGGCGATGGTCGGCGGTCCGATCATCAATGGACAGGAGGCCTACAACCAGTACCCCTTCAACCTGGCCACCGAGGCAGAACGTCAGCCGGGATCCGCCTTCAAGCCCTTCACGCTCGCTGTCGCCCTTGAATCGGGATACGGGCCGAGCTCGCTGTTCACCTCAGCTCCCCTCGACGTCCCGGTTCCACATGGTCATGGCGAGATCTTCCACGTCCGCAACTTCGGCAACGCCTACTCCGGGACGATCAGTCTCCAGGGGGCCACCGACTACTCCGACAACTCCGTGTATGCGCGCCTTGGCATCTTCGGCTTGGGGCCGAAGGGGACGCAGCGAATTGCCGCGCTCGCCAACAAGATGGGCATCCGCACCCCGGTCTCCCAGAACTACGCGATGATCCTTGGCGGGCTCAAGATCGGAGTCTCGCCACTCGACATGGCCCACGCCTACGAGACCTTTGCGACCGGCGGCAAGCGCGTCTACAACCCCCTGCTCGGCGCACCGCAGCGAGGGCCGACCGGCATCGCGGAGATCCGCTGCCCGCACGGGTGCCGGCATTCCGACATCGTCGACCACCCGCGATATCGAGCGGGTCCTTCCCGCCAGCATCGCCGCCGTCGTGCACCAGATGCTCGAAGGACCCGTCGCTTCGGGCACCGCCACGCAGGCGGCGATTCCCGGGGTCGTCGTGGCGGGCAAGACCGGCACGACGACGAACTACGCGGACGCCTGGTTCGTCGGCTGGACCCCGCAGCTGACAACGGCCGTGTGGGTCGGCTTTCCGGATCGCCTGGTGCCGATGACGGCGCTCTACAACGGCCAGCCGGTAGAGGGCGGCACGTTCCCCGCGATCATCTGGCGTAACTTCATGACCCAGGCGCTCCAGATCCTGGCCAGCGAGCAAACGAGCAATTCGACGAGCTCGAGCACCGCGACAACCAGCGCCGGTCCCTCCTCGACCTCCGGCTCGGCCGTCACGAGCAGCTCGACGCAGTCGTCCTCGACCGCCACGTCCGCCCAGGGCACAGCGGCACCCGGGCGGCAAGGACCATCCGCGCCCGCCGGGTCAAAGCAGGGCGGCCCGAGCTCAACCAGCACCCCCTCCACGGGTAACAGCTCGGGGTCGCCGTCGAACAGCGGCGCGGGATCCGGCGGCACCGGCTCGGGAGGTGCGGGAATCGGCGGTGGCGGGGGAACCGTCGGCGGGACTCCCGGCGGCGGCCCCGGCAGGTAGCGCACCCCGGGCTGGCCGGGAGAGAAACCGGCTTTCGCTCGCGACAAAGCGCCACGGCAGCTCGACCGCCTTCGTGATCCCGATCCGCTTGTCGACCGACATCGGGGCGTCCCGCCACGATGCCGGGCGGGGCGAGAACACGACCGGCCCGCGGGAGAGGTCGCCTCCGTTGTGCACCAACCCGATGCCGAGCGCCTGAGTGAGCTTGCCGGGTCCTGAGCAGAGTGACTCGAGCCTCTCCAAGCCCCGCCGCTCGCGCATCAGTTCCACTCCCTTGTAGGGGTTCGAGCGCGCGGATCAGCACCGCCGCACCGACCCCCTCGGGCTCGCACACCGCGTTGAGCAGTGCATGGATGCCGTAGGAGCGATAGACGTAGGCCTTGCCGGGAGGACCGAACAGCGTCGCCGTACGGGGCGTCAGCCCGGCGAAGGCGTGGCAGGCCGGCTCCGAGTCGTGGTAGGCCTCTGTCTCGACGATCACCCCGGAGCACTCGCCGTGCGAGATGACACACCCGATCAACTCGCGCGCCACTTCGACCACGGGGCGCTCGTAGAACGGCCGGTTCACGCCAGCGCGGCCCGCGCGCGCTCGAGCTGCTCGCGCACGCGCTCCGACGAGGTACCGCCGCGCGACACCTTGCCTTCCATCCACGCCCCGGCCGCGAGGAGCTCGTACACGCGCTCGTCGAGCAGCGGGGAGTGCTCGGCGAGCTCGTCGCGGCTGAGCTCGGAAAGCTGCTTTCCACGCTCGAGCGCGCTGCGCACGAGACCGCCGATGATCCCGTGGGCTTCGCGGAACGGGATCCCGTCCTTGACCAGGAGATCGGCGAGGTCGGTGGCGGCCAGGAACTCGTCGGCAGCCGCCTGTGCCAGCCGCTCGCGGTTGAACTTCACACCGGACAGCATCCCCTGGGCCGCCTGCAGGGAAAGCTCGAGCGTGTCAGCGGCATCGAATAGATGCTCCTTGTCCTCCTGAAGATCCTTGTTGTAGGTCAGCGGAAGGCCATGCAGGACGCCGTGCAGCGCAACGAGGTGGCCGGCGACTCGCGGCGCCTTGGCGCGCAAAAGCTCCGCGGCATCCGGGTTCTTCTTCTGGGGCATCAAGGACGATCCGGATGCCCAAGCGTCGGACAGCTCGCAGAATCCGAACTCCTGGCTTGACCACAGGACGATCTCGGCACCGAGCCGCGAGAGGTGCGTGGCGCAGGTGGCCGCGGCGGCCAGGTAGTCGAGCACGAAGTCGCGGTTGGAGACGGCGTCGATCGAGTTCTCAGAGACCGATGTGAAGCCCAGCTCTTGGGCCACCATCTCCCGATCGGTCTCGAAGTTCACGCCAGCCAGCGCACCCGCGCCCAGCGGGAGGACCTGGCTTGCCTTGATCGCGGCGGTGAACCGCTCGTGATCCCGCACCAGCATCCAGACGTAGGCGAGCAGATGGTGGCTCAGATACACCGGCTGGGCGCGCTGGAGGTGGGTGTAACCGGGCATGGCCCAGTCCAGGTGGCGCTCGGCCAGCGCGATCAGCGTCTCCCCCAAGGCCTTGATCGCCTCAGTGGCCGCCAGCGACCGATCCCACACGAACAGCGCCATATCGGTGGCCACCTGGTCGTTGCGCGAGCGTGCGGTGTGGAGCTTTCCTCCCACCGGGCCGACGATCTCGGTCACCCGCCGCTCGATCGCCATGTGGATGTCCTCGTCCTCAGGCCCGATCGAGAACTCGCCGTCCTCGATCTCGGCTTCGACCTGGTCCAATCCGGCCAGCAGCTGGTCGCGCTCGGCCTGGCTGATGATCTCCTGCGCCGCCAGCATCCGCGCGTGCGCGCGCGACTGGGCCAGGTCGCAGGAGGACAGCCGCGCGTCAAACGCGATCGAGTCGTTCAGCGCACGGAAGACATCGTCGGGTCGCTCGGCGAAGCGAGGCATCGCCGGGATGGTAGGTGCGCTCAGCCCGTGGCGCTCGCGACAGGGAGTCCAGCCGCCGCGGCGGCGTCCGGCTGGAGTTCCGGCACGCCACGCCGCATCAGCGACGGGCATGCTTTGGCTGGAGGCGAGGACGTCCCGGAGATCTCGCCACCCAGCGGGTGCGAGGTGTCGAGCGACGGGAACACGTTGAGGTAGTAACGCGCCGCGACGCAGCCGTCGGGCCCCAGCACCATGATCCCGCGCGTGGTGATGTCCGGGTGGGCCTGGGGCTGGCCGTCGTAGTCCATGAACACTCCGTGCGCATCGACTGGCCGTGACCCGAAGGCTCGCGTCCCCGGAGCACCGATCAGCACGCCGCCGGCCGGATCCAGCGCGCTGCTCCCGGCCGCCGCGGTCAGGACACCGACTGCGCCCGTGGGCCAGCGCGAGTAGCTCCCGTTGGGCAGCACGAACCGGCCCTCGACGATGTGGGCGCTCGGATCGGGCTGGTGGTCGAGCAGCGATGCCAGCGTGTTGGCGACGTCGTTGGCCGAGGTCGGTCCGGCCGACTCGGACTCGAGCTTGTGCCCATGGCCGTTCATGTCCTGGTAGCAGGTGTCGTTGTTGAACAGCCCGGGCGTGCCGCTCGCAAACCCCCAAGCGGGGATCAGGTACCCAATGAGGTCGTCGGCCAGGCCGACCTGGAAGCGGAACAGGCGCGTTGGCATGCCAGGTTGGCACGGCTGGATTCGGCCGGTTGCAGCTCTCCTCCTCGACGCCGAATGGGCTTCCCAGCATCAACGCCGGGAACGCCTCGCCGGGGTTGTCGATCAGCTGAAGGTCGGGTCCGACATCTGTGTAGCTGACGAACGTGCGGAAGTTGGCCCCTGCCGTGGGCACGATCGAGCCGTTGGGGAGTGGCGCGACCGGGTTGCCGCTGGTGTCGCATACCCACGCCTGGCGACGGCCGAACTCGCCGGCGGCAGCCAGGACGAGGAAGCCGTTGTTTTCGAGCGGGATGCAGATCTGGCGGCGGAAGAGCCGCACCGGCCCGGGGTTGAGCTTTACGGCGCTGGCCGCTGCGCTCTGCGCGATCTCGGCAAAGCGGGCCCCGGTCGCCTGTGCCTGCTGGTACTGGGTCGCATCATTCGAGTGGTTCTCGGAGCCTCCGGGGATGACCGTGGGGTTGGTCTGCGGATCCTCCATCGAGCCGTTGTCGCCGACCAGGAACATCGCCGTTCCCGTGTTGTGTCGGTCGAACGACTGCACCATCGCGCCCGGCCAGTCGGCACTGATCTCCGCGCCCGCATTCCCCATTTCCTGGTTGTGAGCGGCGATGCTGATCAGCGTGAAGATCGGCGTTCCGCTCGGAGTTCTCGCCTGCAGCACGCCCAGCTTCGGATCCACTGCGGCGACCCGATCGTCGCCGGGCAACGCGACAGCGGTCGGGAACTGGTCCGAGATGTGCTCGGTGATCCCGGGCTGCATCGGATAGGTGTCCCCCTGCGTGCCGTCCGGGATCTGGCCTTCGACCTGATTGGCAAACAGCGCGGCAGGTCGCAGATGGTGTACGGCCGCGGCGGCCGCCTGCGCGATCCGGTCATCGAGAAACCGCATGTAGAACTCGTCGATGCCTGACCGAACGCCGACGCCGAGTGGGGTGTCGAGAGCGCCGTAGAGCCCGATCGTGTCCGGTGAGCTCTCGTTGTGGTCGGCGGAGACGACCAGCAGGGCGTGGACCCGATAGTGATGGAGCAGGTCGTATCGGGCCTGTTCGGTGTAGTAGTCGAAGATCCCGATCGCGTCGGCCGACGCGTACACAACCGGCAGATGCCGGCCGTCGGAGATCGCCACCGCACGGACGTCGATCGGATCGTTCACGCCTGTGGCAGGACCTTTCTCGTTGTCCATCCACAGGCCGTCCCAGCGCCCATTGGCATTGACGTCGCAGAAGGGGTCCGGCTTCTTGCCGTCGGGCCCGTTGCTGAGGTCGGTTCCTGCATCCCACTGGCCATCGCCGTTGAGGTCCTCGAAAGGCTCCTGGAGGGCAAACCGTCCCTGGGTGGGAAACCCGGCGGCGGCGCAGGCGGCGAACTCGGGAGCGAACTGGTCGTCGACCGCGGCGGCGGCGGGGCTGCCGGCCGCCGGAGGCGTGATGTCGGCCTTGCCGGCACCGGCGTAGAAGCGCCAGGCCCGCTTGGAAGCAGCGGCTGCGGTCGCCGGCATCGCGCCCAGGACCAGCGCGCAAGCGAGCGTCGCGAGCGCGGCCCACCGCCTAGTCATGGCGGCCGCCCACCTTCACGACAGCCGGTAGGCCGACGTTGCCGGCCGAGTTGACGGCGCGGATCGCCACGTATCGCTGCGTACCGGCCGGGAGGTCGAACGACTGCTGCGAGCCGGCTGGCGCCGGGGCCGGCGCGCCGTGTAGCGCGGTGGCCGCGGCGAAGTTCTCAGGCGTGATCGGATTGGGCGAGGTGACGACCTGGTAGCTCGTCGCGGTCCCGCACATCAGGTCGGCGCCCGGCGCGCTGAAGTCGAGCACTCCGTGCCTGACCGCCGCGCCGTCGGGCCGCCCCGGCGTGACCGCGTCGACTGTGTAGTTGCCCGAGTTCCAGTCGTCGTGATGGAAGCGCGGCGAGGAGGACGGTGAGCAGGCGGGCGCTGGCGTCGTGTAGACCGACAGCGTGCCTGACCGAGTTATCGAGACGATGTCCTTGTGTGCGCCTGAGCTCGTGTCGAGGGTGCCAAACGAACCGAGCGTCGGGGTGGCGACGGTCCAGTCGCCGGTCAGCTTCGGCCACGCCGTGCTGGCCGGACGGCCCCCGGCCTTGAAGGCCGCGAGGTCAAGCGACGCCGTCCCGCCGATCACCGACTGGCCGCCGGAGCTCGTGATCTGGCCCACCACGGGCCCGGTCAGGAACTGGAGGTCGTTGACGGCGGCCGGGAATCCGGGCAGTTCCTGTCCGGTAGTGGGGTTGAAGCCGCCGATGAAGTCCTGGCCACCCTGGTAGTCATTGAGCGCAACGTCGAGTGCTCGCAGCAGGCCCGTCTCCGGGGTGAAGAAATCGATTTTCTTCCCGTTGAAGGAGCCGAACGTCGGGTAGCCGACAGCTGCGAATGTGGGGTGGTCGTACTGGCCGATCCCGGACTTGGCGTCGGTCTCCAGAGTGTTGTACTTGCCGCTCGAGGGATCGGTCCCGTAGCAGGAGCTGCCATCGGGGTTGAGGATGTAACCGGGCCCGCCGTCGGGCGTGACGCCGATCTTTAAGCCCGAGCCTCCGAATGGACAGTCGAGCGGAGCCACCACCGGCGAGCCGTTGATGCCCTCCCCGACATCGGGCAAGAGTCCCGCGTCGATGATCCCGATCTTGACGGGCCACCCGGGTTCAAACGCGCTCGAGCGGCACTTGCCGCCCGAGCAGGTCATCGTCCCGCCGGTCGACTTGATCGCGTACACGCGGCCGTTGGCGAAGCTGAGCACGCCCGTCTGCCCCACCAGGCCGAGCGACGTTGAGGTCAGGTTGCCGGCGTTGATCCCACCTTCGTCGCCCGTGTTCACGAGGTACTCCTCGTTGGTACCGACGATGATCGAGGGCTTTCCTGAGCCATCGATGTCGGCCACGGCAGGCGTGTCGATGATCTTGCCCTGGTCCTCGTCGATCCCCGGGTGCGGCTCGGCCGTCGTCGTCGAGAACGTCAGATGGTCGGTGGTCGGGTCGAGTGCTGTGAGCTTGTCGGGATCTTCGACGAGCACCGGGAACCCCGAGACGGTGGAGCCGGCCAGCTTGTTGGGGTCCGGCTTCCACGCATAGAGGTGCCTGTCCTGGCCGGCCGCGATGATGTCGAGCGTCCCGCTCGGGTTCCCGTCGAGATGCGCCAGCACGGGTGAGGAAAGGAAGCCCGCCTCGGTGCGGTCGCGCGGTCCCTGCCGGACGGTCTGGAACGGCTGCAGGGGCGCGCCGGACCAGTTGGGGTTCGAGTGCTGCTTGAAGACGAGCTGGCCCTGCGCGTTCCAGGCGTAGACGTTCCCGCACTCGTCGTCGGCGACGATCTCGATCCGGCCGTCGTGGAACAGGTCGCCCCCGGCGAGCGCGCCGAGCACCGCGCAGTAGTGAGCCGTCCCGATCGTGTGGTAGGCGGCCTCGCCGGTATGGAGGGGAAGCGGATCGGTGTGCACCGGCCAGCCTTGCAGCTCTGAACCGCCGGCGGTGAAGGCGTGGATGAGCCCATCCGAGGTCGCGATGATCAGCTGGTTTAGGTTGTTGCCTGCCAGGTCGATCAGGAGCGGGCTCGAGGCGCCGTCAGTCTGGAGCTCCTTGGGCCAGCCGGGCAGCATGTCCTGGTCCCGGTGTAGGAAGAGCTGGCGGCGGTCCTCGCCGGTCATGGCCGGCCGGCCACCGGCCGCTGCCGTGCTCACCACGATGCGCACCGTGAACGCGTAGGGCCGCGTGTTCGGGCGGCCGTTCGACGTCTGGGCGAGCCCGCCGTTCTCGTTTCCGTCGAAGCCCTGGACGTTGGCGGGGAACCCCGCCGCCAGCGCCGCGGTGTTGATCTCGCCGATCGTGCCGTTGAACGCGCTCGTGTGCACGGTCGTGCCGTCGCACCAGCTCGAGGCGGCGTTCTCGAAGTCGCCGGGTGGGGTATCGCTGGCCAGACCGTTGTTGGGCTCGGCGCCAGGCGCGTACTGGACCCGGCAGGTGTAGGGAGCGCGAGCGTTGACGTAGCCGCCGATCGCGATCTGAGCGGAGTTGGGATCGAGCTGCTGGAACCAGTCCGGTGAGGTGATATCGGCCTCCGGGGGAATCCAGCCGGTCGACGCCGCCGAGACTGCCTTGTAGGCGTTCAGCCGCCCGTAGCCGAAGAACTCATCGAAGCCTTTGCGCGCGTGGTAGCGGCGAGTGTCCGGAGCGGGGCCCTCGAGCCCGCCGTACATGTCGGCAGCAAACGCCGTGTTGGCGTTGGGGTCGGTGCACGTCGGCGCGGGCACCGGCTGACATGAGGTTTCAGGCTGGGCCGCGAAGTTGATGTCGTCCGCCTGACCTCCGTCCCCGGAGTCGGCAGGAGTCGTTCCGCTGCTCGCCGAGCTCGCGCCGGGGGTTACGTCGCCCGCGATGTTGCCCGAGGCCATCAGCTGGCGAACTTCGTTGGCCGTGATCGGGCAGGGGGTCCCGTCAACGCGCTTGCAGTCGCTCGCCGGCTTGAGCTTGCCTTCGGCGATCGCATTGCTCGCCGCGCTGTAGATCAGGCCGGCGATCCCGGCGCCAAGCCCGGTCGCGTTCGAGGAGCACGACGAGCTCGAGACAGAGACGGTGACCTTAGGCCCGAAGTTCGTACACCCGTTGAACTGGAGGTAGGACGGCGGCGCCGTGGTCTCGGTCGAGTACTTGTTGACCGAGTTGACCACGATCGTGTCCGGCAGCGAGGAGGGCTGGTTGTTGTGCTCGGCCGCCTCGTCGGCCGCCGAGGCGATCACGGCTGTTCCGTGGCGATAGGCGTACTCGATCGCCTCCCGGCCGAAGCGTGAGTTGTTGAGTGTCCCGAGCGGTTCCTGAATGACAGACGAGCCTTTGTCGGTCGCGTAGAGGACGGCTTGGGCGAAGCGGTTGATGTCGCCGATGAACGACTCTCCGATCCGCAGCTCCATGATCATGCAGTCAGGACACGTGCCCAACGTGGAGCTCGTGTTTGCCTCACCTGCCGAGTCCTGGACCTCCCCGGTCCCGTGCCCATACTGGACGTCGTCGTACGGGTCGTTGTTGTCATCGACGAAGTTCCACCCCGCGATGTCGTTGGCGAACCCGTCGTGGTCGTGGTCGACGCCGTCGCTGAAGGCGAGGATCAGGTCCTCCGGGGTCAGGACCCCTGCTGGCCCGTGGCGGAAGGAGTGGCGCGGGCTGCTTCCCGTGACAACCGCCGCCACCCGCGAGTCGCAGGCGTAGTCGAGCACGTTGAACACGCCTTGGCCGAGGATGTCGTAGGGGATCGTTCCATCAGCCACGCGGGTTGCGCCCTGCCGGTTGTAGTCGCCGCCGGATCCGACCGCGCCCGCGTGGGCGGCGCAGTCCACGCCCGTGGAGGGATCGAAGGTCTGCGACATGTCGTCGCGGGGGGCGGGAAGCTCGCCCGGATTGATCCAGTACTTCTTGCGCGCGGCGACCATCGCGCCGGCGTCATTCCATTCGATTCCCGAGTCGAGCTCGGAGATCAGCACGTCGGGGCGCCCGAGGGTGTACTCGAACGCCGTGTGGATGGGCGTGCCCGTGCTCACGCACGAGTTGAGCGCCGGCATCGTGGCATTGGCATCGACGACACTCATCCCGCGGATGCCGCAAAGCTCGTCCGCGCGGTCGTTGACCGTGGACTCGCTCTGGGGGCTGTTCTCCGGTGTCCCCGCCATCTTCCAGTTGTCGCCGAAATTGCTCGGTGCGACCCCGGGCGGAAGCTTCCACGTCGTAGGGTCGTGGGGGTTGCCGTTAGGCCCCGTGTAGGGGAAATCGGCGGTGGCGGACGGCGCCAGGCAGAGCATCGCCGCACACGTGGCGAGTACCGCCGGGAGCCAGGTTCGGCTCAAGCCGCGCCGCCCCTAACTGCGGACATTTTCGATCTGCCCTCCTTCACCGGGTACTTAACCGCGGCGGGTCGGCTCGACTTTCGGATGAAAAACGGTGGAACGCTCTGAAGACGCCCAACCTCGCCTCGCGCGGCGGTCGGCACGGAGGTGTCGGGGCTCGCCCTCGCGCGGCGCTCGGCACGGAGGCACCGGGGCTCAGATGCTTGCCTAGGGCTCGAGGAGCCCTCGCAGCTCCTCCGCCACCCGCGCCACCTGACCCTCGGTCATGGCGGGGAAGAACGGGAGCGCGATCGAGCGCGATGCGACGGCCTCGCACTCGGGAAAGTCGCCCTCCCGGTGACCGAATCGCTCGCGGTAGTAGCTCATCAGGTGGACCGCCGGGAAGTACGGTTTGCTTGCGATACCCCTCTCCGCCAGCTCGCACACGAAAGCGTCACGATCGACCCGCGACGGAAGCTGCACTACGTACACGAACCAGCCGCGCCGCGCCCCCCCGCGGTCGGGACAGGGCAGCGTGAGGCCCTCGATCCCGCTGAGCGCCTCGCTGTAGAGGTCGGCTACCCGGGCCCGCCCGCTCAAGGCCTCGTCGAGTCGCTCGAGCTGGGCTAGGCCAAGCGCGCAGGCGAGATCGGATAGGCGGTAGTTGAAGCCCAGGCGGTCGTGGTCGAGCCAGCCCATGTCAGGGGCCCGGCCTTGGTTGCGCTCGGAGTCGAGTCGCTTCTTGAGCCCCGGATCCCCCAGCGTGACCATTCCGCCTTCCCCCGTCGTCAGCTGCTTGTTGGGATAGAAGCCGAATGCCGCCGGATGCTCCCCTCCTCCCACCGGTGTCCCGTCGGGATGGATGGCACCGAGTGCCTCGCAGGCATCCTCGACGATCGGCACCCCGATTCGCTCCAGGGCGGCCATGTCGGCGGGATAGCCGAACACGTGGACCGGCAGGACCGCTGCCGTGCGTTCGGTGACTGCCGCGGCCGCCGCGGCCGGATCCAGATTCAGCGTCTCCGGATCGATATCCGCGAACACCGGGCGCGCCCGCTCGTAGACGGCGACGTTCGCGCTCGCCACGAACGAGAACGGGCTCGTGATCACCTCGGCGCCGTCCTCCACGCCGACCCCGCGCAGCGCGAGATGGAGCGCCGCAGTCCCGCTCGAGACGGCGCTGGCGAACCGCGCCCCGACACGCTCGGCGAACCGCTGCTCGAACTGGCCGAGCAGCGGCCCGAGCGACAGCCGGCCGGATCTGAGCGCCGCGAGCACGAGCTCTTCCTCGCGCTCGCCGATCATCGGCTGCGCGAGCGGGATCGGCTCGTCGGTCACCGCCGCGGCGTCGGCTTGCCCGCGGAGCGCTCGGTGAGCGCGCCGGCCACCTGCATGCCGTATTCGAGCGAGTCGACGAGCGCTTCCCACGAGGCCTCGATCACGTTCTCGGAGACGCCGATCGATCCCCACACCTGGTCCCCGTCGGAGGCGTCCAGCAGCACGCGAGTGACGGCGCCTGTCCCCTTGGTCTCGTCGAGGATCCTCACCTTGAAGTTGACGAGGTCGATGTCCCGCAGATGGGGATAGATCTCGACCAGTGCGTCGCGCAGCGCTCGGTCGAGCGCGTTGACCGGGCCATTGCCCTCGGCGGTCCGCACGTAGCGCTCTCCGCCCACCCAGATCTTGATCGTGGCCTCGGTCTCGACGCGGCCGTCGGCCCGCTTCTCGACGATCGCCCGCCAGGACTCGAGCTGGAAGAGCGGCTCGTAGTCACCCGTCTCGCGTCGCAAGAGCAACTCGAACGAGCCATCGGCCGCTTCGAAGTGATAACCGAGATGCTCGAGCGCCTTGACGCGCTCGGTCAGCGCGACGGCGTCCGCATCGCCGAGCTCGATGCCGGCCTCGCGGGCCACCGCCTGGACGGTTCCCTTCCCCGATAGCTCGGAGACGAGCAGCTCGCGGCGGTTGCCCACGACGCCTGGATCCACGTGTTCGAACGTAGCCGGGTCGGCATTCACGCCCGCGACATGCATCCCGCCCTTGTGGGCGAATGCGTTGCGCCCGACATAGGGCTGATCGGGGTGAGGGGTGAAGTTGAGGAGCTCGTCGATGAAGTGCGCGGCCGTCGTCAGCGAGGCCAGCTGGTCGTCAGTCAGGCACCTGTAGCCGAGCTTGAGCTGTAGGTTGGGGATGATCGTCACCAGGTTGGCGTTGCCGCAGCGCTCGCCGTACCCGTTCATCGTCCCCTGGACATGGGTGGCACCCTGACCGACCGCAGCCAGCGTGTTGGCCACCCCACACCCGGCGTCGTCGTGGCAGTGGATCCCCACCTGGGCGCTTGACTCGCCGACCTCAGCCACGACGGTGGACATCACCGCGGCGATCCTGTCCGGCAACGTTCCCCCATTGGTGTCGCAGCAGACGAGGGTGTCCGCCCCTGCATCGACGGCCGCCCGCAGGCAGGCCAGTGCGTAGGCCGGGTCGTCGGCGTAGCCGTCGAAGAAGTGCTCTGCGTCGTAGATCACGCGCTTGCCGGCTCGACGGAGGAAGGCAACCGAGTCGGAGATCATCCGGAGGTTGTCCTCGCGCCCCACCTTGACCACCTTCTCCAGGTGAAGGCCCCAGGTCTTGCCGACCAGGGTGCAGAGCGGAGCAAACGAGTCCGCCAGGACGACCAGCGCCGGATCCTCCTCGGCCCGCACGTCGCGCCGCCGTGTCATGCCGAAGGCGGAAATCCGGGCGTGCATGAACCGCTCGCCGGCTAGGAGCTCGAACAGCTCGAGCTCCTTGGGATTCGAACTCGGGAACCCGGCTTCGATCACGTCGATCCCCAGCTCGTCGAGGCGATGGACGACCCTGAGCTTCTCCGCCGCAGACAGGGACATCCCTTCACCCTGCATCCCGTCCCGCAGGGTGGTGTCGTAGAGCTCGATCTGGGCCATCAAGAGATAGCGGTGCGCGGCTCAGGCACCGCCACCGCGTCCAGCCAGTCCAAATACCGCGCGTCGCGACCGTGGAGCGCGTCGTCGAACACGCGCTGGAGCTCGCGCGTGACCGGTCCGGGTTCGCCGGTGCCGATCATGTGGTCGTCGATCTCCCTCACGGGCACGAGCTCAGCTGCCGTGCCCGACAAGAACACCTCGTCGGCCAGGTAGAGCTCGCCGCGCGCCAGGTTGCGCTCCACCATCCGGTAGCCGAGGTCCTCGGCAATTTGAATGATCGACTTGCGATTGATCCCGTCCAGGATCGACGCCGACTGCGGGGGCGTGACTATCTCCTGGGCGCGGACGATGTAGATGTTCTCGCCGCTGCCCTCGCACACGTAGCCATGGGAGTCGAGCAGGATCGCCTCGTCGTAGCCCGCCTTGTAGGACTCGATCTTGGCCAGCACGCTGTTCAGGTACTGACCGCATGCCTTGGCATGCGGGATCAGTGAGTCGTGCGAGATCCGGCGCCAGCTCGCGAGCTTCGCTCGCACGCCGACACGCTTACCCTCCTCGCCGAGGTAGGCACCCCACGGCCACACCGCGATCGAAACCTCGACCGGGGCGTCGAGCGGGAACAGGCCCATCTGTCCGTAACCGCGGAAGACGATGGGGCGGATGTAGCACTCGCGCAACCCGTTGGCGGCAATCAGCTCGTGGGTTGCCGCCCGCAGCTCATCGCGGGAATACGGGATGGGCATGTAGTAGAGCTCGGCGGACTTGAAGAGCCGGTCGAGGTGGTCGTGGTGGCGGAAGATCGCGGTGCCGACCGACGTCTCATAAGCGCGGATTCCCTCGAACACTCCCGTCCCGTAATGCAGTCCGTGCGTCAGTACGTGGACCTTGGCGTCCTCCCAGGCGACGAGGTCACCGTTGTGCCAGATGAGGTCCGCTTGTTCCACGACTACTCCTTATAGCTGGTGAAGAACTGCCTGGGTGGCATGCGCGGTGCTCGCCGTACCCCCCAAGTCCGCAGTGCGCAGCCCCTCGGTCAACGCTTGATCGACCGCCGATTCTATCGCCGAGGCCTCCGCCTCCTGGCCGAGTCCGTGGCGAAGCATCATCGCCGCGGAGAGGAACATCGCCAGTGGATTGGCCGTCCCTGTCCCGGCGATGTCGGGTGCCGAGCCATGCACCGGCTCAAACACGCCCGGGCCTGATTCGCCGAGCGATGCGCTCGGCAGCATCCCGATCGATCCGGTCAGCATTGCCGCCTCGTCGGAGAGGATGTCGCCGAACATGTTCTCGGTCAGGATCACGTCGAAGTGGCGCGGTGCGGCGATCAGGCGCATCGCCGCGTTGTCGACCAGCAGGTGCTCGAGCTCGATATGCGGGAATTCGCGGCCGTGCAGCCCGTGAACCACTTCCCTCCAGAGCCGGCTTGTCTCGAGCACGTTGGCCTTGTCGACGCTGGTGACCCGTGAGCGCGCCGAACGAAAAGCCACCCGCGCGATCCGCTCGATCTCCGCGCGCGTGTAGACGCAGGCATCCGAGGCCTCGTCTGCGGTCCGTGACTTGGCGCCGAAATAGATCCCGCCGGTCAGCTCGCGCACGACGAGCAGATCGGTGCGCTCTATCAGCTCGCTCCTGAGGGGGCTCACCTCATAGAGCGCGGGGAGCGGTCTGACCGGCCGGAGGTTGGCGAACAGGCCGAGCCCTTTTCTCAGCGCCAGCAGCCCCTGCTCGGGACGAGGCTCGTCCGGGTCGGTCGTGTCCCACTTGGGGCCGCCTACCGCGGCGAGCAGAACCGCGTCACCGTCCCGGCAGGCCGCTAGCGTCTCGTCGGTCAGTGCCGTGCCGTGGACGTCGATCGAGGCACCTCCGAACAGGTGGTTCTCGTACTCGAGCTCGACCCCTACCGCGGCCAGGAGCTCGAGCGTCGGCGCCATGATCTCGGGCCCGATGCCGTCGCCGGGAAGCAGGATGACTCGCGGGGCCATGGCGGGCGGCCACCGTAGCGCATGGCGAATGGGCTATCGCGAGGCGGGCCTGCGCCCCCGGCGGCCTACTAGCCGCTGAACACGGCGCGCAGCGACTGCTTGAGCGACCGGGTCGTGGCCAGCGTGGCGGTCGGTTCATACCCGCAGTGCGCCATGCAGTTCTCGCACCGGGGGTCGCGACCCCGCCCGTACGCATCCCAGTCGGTGGTCTCGATCAGCTCCTTATAGGTCTTGGCGTAGCCGTCAGCCATCAGGTAGCAAGGCCGCTGCCAGCCGAAGAGCGAGTAGCTGGGGATGCCCCACGGGGTGCACTCGTAGTCCACCTTGCCCTCGAGGAAATCCAGGAACAGTGGGGAGTGATTCAGCCGCCATCGCTTGCGCCGTCCATCGGCAAACGCCGCCTTGAACAGCTCGCGCGTCTGGCGTACGCCGAGGAAATGCTCCTGGTCGGGAGCCTTCTGATAGGCGTAGGCCGGCGAGATCATCATCTGGTCCACCTCGAGCTCGTCGTTGAGGTAGTCGAGCACCGAGCGGATCGTCTCCGGTGAGTCGTGGGTGAAGAACGTCGTGTTCGTGGTCACCCGGAACCCGGCGGCCTTGGCCGCGCGGACCGCGGCGACCGCCTTGTCGAACACGCCCTCACGGCAGACCGATTGGTCGTGGCGCTCGCGCAGCCCGTCGATGTGGACCGCCCACGCGAAGTACGGCGAGGGCTTGAACAGGTGGAGCTTGCGCTCCATCAGGATCGCGTTGGTACACAGGTAGACGAACTTCTTGCGGGCTATCAGCTGCCGCACGATCTCGTCGATCTCCGGGTGGATCAGAGGCTCGCCGCCGGCGATCGACACCATCGGCGCCCCGCACTCCTCGATTGCGCCTACCGCCTGCTCGACCGGCATCCTGCGTCGCAGGACATTCTCGGGGTGCTGGATCTTCCCGCATCCCGCGCACTCGAGGTTGCACTGGAACAGGGGCTCGAGTTCGACCAGCAGCGGAAATCTTTCGTTGCCGCGCAGCTTCTGGCCGAGGAGGTATCCCGCCATGCGCGCCGATTGCCTGAGGGGGACCGGCACTGCTAGTCCACCCCTCGCAGCGCGGCGGGCAATCTGAAGTGAACGCTCTCGGTCGCCACCATGCGCTCGTTAACCGTCACTCCGCCTAGTCCCTCGATCGCCCTGAGGACACCGTCGACCAGCGTCTCAGGCGCCGAGGCTCCGGCGGTGAGTCCCAGGCGCCGTACCCCGCTCAACTGCGAGGGTGGGATGTGGGAGGCGTCGTCGACGAGCAGGGCAGGGCACCCCGCCCGCTCTGATACCTCGACGAGTCGCCTGGAGTTCGATGAGTTGGTTGATCCCACCACGAGCATGAGGTCGCAATCCGCCGCCAGCGCGCGCACAGCGTCCTGACGGTTCTGAGTGGCATAGCAGATATCGCTTGCCTTTGGACCTTCAAGCGTAGGGAAGCGCGTGCGGAGCATGTCGATGACGTCGGCGGTTTCATCCACCGCAAGCGTCGTCTGCGTGAGATAGGCCACGCGCTCCGGGTCGCGGACCTCGAGCCCGGCGACCTCGGCAGGGCTGGCGATCACATGTGTCTGCTCCGGCGCCTCGCCGAACGTCCCCTGCACCTCCTCGTGATCGGCGTGTCCCACGAGCACGATGTCCATCCCGTTGGCCGCGAAGTGGCGCGCCTCGGCATGGACCTTGGCGACGAGCGGACAGGTTGCGTCGATCACCTCGAGACGACGCTCGCGGGCACGCGATCGCACGGCGGGCGAGACCCCGTGCGCCGAGAAGATCACGGTTGCTCCGCTTGGCACCTGATCGAGCTCGTCGACGAATACAGCTCCGCGCCGCTCGAGGTCGGAGATCACGTAGGCGTTGTGGACGATCTGCTTGCGCACGTAGACCGGCGGCCCGAGCTCCTCGAGCGCCCGCTCGACGATCTGAACCGCGCGATCGACGCCGGCACACGAGGCGCGGGGCGCCGCGAGTGTGACCTCGCGCGAGCCAAGCGCCTGCGCCCAGTCACCGAGCGCGGCGCACGCGCGACGCAGCATTCGATAGGCGATGCCCGTGCCCCGGAGGGTTTCGAGCGCTGAGAGCAACTCGCGGTGCCGGGTGTCGAGGACGACTCGCAGCACGACAGGCGCGCGCTCACCGCCCGCCGGGGCCAGCCAGGCCGACTCCATGTCGACCGCGATGGCTCCGTCACGCGCCAGCGCGCGCCGCGCCGCGCCGATCGCCAGGCGCGGGCTGCAGGCGATCGGGCCGACGCGGACACGGAGCCCAGCGCGGCGCAGGGTCCCGGCCAGCACCGAGGGGTCGGCGCACGCCACGACCCCGCCAGGAGCCTGCAGCTCGCTCGCCAGCACCACGTCACCCGGCTCGAGGTCGTCGGCCAACCCGCCGCAGAACCCGGCGATCACGACCGTCCCGGGCGCCTGGGCCCGGATCCGCGTGGCCATCCTGGTCGCCCGCCGCGGCCCCATACCGGTCCGCTCGACCCGCGCCCACGGCGCGCCCGCCCGGGCCGCCCTTGCCTCGAGCGCAAGCGGTGTCAGGATCAGGAGGTCGGGCCGCGCCGATCCTGACGCGCGGATGACCGCGCGTCCGGCCGCGCTCAGAACAGCCTCGGCCGCCGCCCGGCCGCTCCGCACGGCTCCCTCCATCGTCGCGGGCCATCCCGTGTCGGTCCAACTCCCGGCCAGAGCCAGCCCCGGGAGCGCGGTGCGCGCGGGCGGCCGCAGCGACCGGGCGCCCGGCACGGCGCGGAAGGTAGCCGAATGCTCACGGGTCACGAAGAACGACTCCACGCACGCCTCCTGCGTTGCGGGCAGCAGCTCGGCCATGGCGGACAGGTAGCGCGAGCGCAGCTCGTCGGGTCCGGTCGAAAGCTCCTCGTCGGCCGCCGAGAGCGACACGGCCAGGTACTGGCCCGACCGCAGCTTCGCCGAGCCCGTGCGGTCGAACACCCACTGGACCGGGGACCGAACGCCGGCTGCGAATGGCACGTCCATCACCTGGCGGTCAAACACGATGTGGAGATTGACGATCGGCGATCGCCCAAGCTTCGCCAGGCTGCCCACGTCGATCCCAGCTTCGGGGGGGAGTAGCCGAGCGGCGCGGTCCGGCGGCACAGCCATGATCACCGCATCGGCTACCAGCACCTCGTCCTCGCTGAGTTGGATTCGGAAGCCGGCAGCCATGGGCTCGATGCGCATCGCGCTGCACCGCAGCCGCACCTCCACGCCGGCCCGTTCTAGTGCTCTCCGGGCGGCGCGGTCATGGATCTCGCCGAGCGGCACGCGCGCGTAGCCGACATCGGCCGCGCTGCGCTCGCGCAGCAGGCCGACCTGGAACACCTGCGCCGCCTGAGCCAGCGACGCCACGCCGGGCGCGAGATTGAGTGTCGGCCTGACGATCAGCTCCCAGAGCGCGGCAACTTCGTCCCTTCCCTGTCCGTGCGCTTCCAGCCACTCGCCAAACGAGCGCTCGTCCATGGCTGGGTCGTCGAAGTCGACGCGGCGAAGCGCCGCCATCGCCCGCGCTGCTCGCAGGCGCGCCGGGGGGCTCAGAAACGGATAGCGCGCCAGCGTTCCCGCCAGGTGAAGTGGCGCGGGCAACGAGCTCCGGCGCAGGGCGGCTCGGCGGCCCCCCGGCCCCAGGACGGGGATCTCGAGGCGGGATTGGAGCGTCACGAGCTCGTTCGCACCGAGCTCGTCGAGGAACTCGCGGTACGCCGTGCAGCAGCGCAGGAAGACGTGCTGGCCGTTGTCGACGCACAGGCCCTCGCGGGTAAACGAGAACGCCGCACCGCCGAGGCGGCCGCGGGACTCGAGCAGCGTCACCTCGGCACCCCCGCGCCGACAGCTGAGCGCCGCCTCCGTACCGGCGATCCCGCCCCCGACTACGACGACCTTCTCTCGGCTCATCGCAGGCTCCCCGCCAGGCTCCTCGCCGCGACCCAGGTCTTCTGCCAGGCGGGCAGCGAGATCCGGCCGTCCATGATCGCCAGAGGGTCCGAGAGGATCCGCTCGAGGATCGCCTGGTAGATGCCCGTCATCGCCAGGACGCACGAGGCACTCCGAGGTTCCAGGTGCTCGACCAGGGCAAGGCCTCGGTGAAACCACTCCTGCGTCCGCCTCGCCTCATAGCGGATCAGCTCCGCGAGCTGGGCCGACTGCGCGTCGCCGGGGTCGGGGCAGTCGAACCGGCCCAGGTCCTCCTGCGGGATGTACGTCCGGCCCCGTTCGCTGTCCTCGCGCACGTCGCGCAGGATGTTCGTCAGCTGCATCGCCACTCCCAGCTCGTCGGCCAGCGCCGCGGTGCCGTTGGCCGCTGCGCCGTCGGTGAAGATGGCCAGGCAGAGACGCCCGATCGAGCCGGCCACACCGCGGCAGTACTCGACGAGCTGATCGAAGGTTTCGAACCGAGTCCCGCGCACGTCGAGCTCGACGGCTCCGACCAGCTGCTCGAGGGCGTCGAGCGGGATGGCGTAATGGCGGTTGGCGTGACCCAGAGCCAGCGTGACCGGATCGGTGCTGGCGACCCACGTCCCGTCGGCCAGCGACGCGATCCGCCGACGTTCGAGCGCCAGCTGCTCGAACTGCTCGGCCGGACCGAGGTCGCCATCGCCGATGTCATCGACACGGCGGGCGAACGCGTACACCGCGCTGATCGCCTGGCGCTTGGGGCGCGGCAGCAGGCGGATCCCGTAATAGAAGTTCCCCGCTGCGCGGCGCGTGATCGCCTCGCAAGTCGCATAGGCCCGTTCGAGCTCGATCGCGGGCGCGTTCAACGACCCCTCACTGCCTTTGTCCAGGCGATGGCAAATGCTCTTCGAGGGCGGGGAGCGGGGGCCTTCAGCGTGTCGTATCCCGCCTGCTCGATCCCGGCCAACGCCGCACGCCCTCCCGCTATGAACCCCGCCACGGCGATGCGTGCCCGCGGTCCGAGCGACCGGGCGAGCGGCGCTCCGTCGCGTAGCAGCTCCCGCGCGCGCTCGACCTCGAACGCGATGAGCTCGCGCAGTCGAGAGCTGGCCGACGCCGTTGCGAGCTCCCCCTCCTCGCAGCCGAACCGCCTGAGGTCTTCTTGCGGGAGGTAGATCCGACCGCGGGCGTAATCCTCGCGGATGTCCTGGAGGTGCTCGGTCACTTGGAGGCCGGCGCAGACCCGGTCCGAGAGCTCGACCCGCTCCGGCGTCGCGGCGCCGAACACGTGCAGTACCAGCTCTCCCACTGGAGCAGCCGACAGCTGGCAGTATCCGAGCAGGTCGTCGAAGGTCGCGTAGCGCGTCATCGTCTGGTCGCGGCGGTTGGCCTCGATCAGGCGACGGAACGGACCCTCAGGCAGCGGATCGTTGCGCAGCACCTCGCCCAGGAATCGCATCGCGGCGTGCTCGGGTTCTCGGCCGGCGTAGAGCGCCGTCACCTCGCCGTCGAGCCAGTCGAGCAGCGTCAGCCTGTTCCCGGGCGCCTCGTCGCCGATGTCGTCGACCAGGCGGGCGAAGCCGTAGATCGCGACCAGCTGGCGCCGGGTGCGACGACCAAGGAGCCGCGAGGCGACCGGGAAGTTCTCCTTGCCGATCTGGCCCATTACCGCGTCGCGCGTCGGCACCCGGTCGGCTGGGCGGGAGGCCGTGACGGCGGTGCTCATCGCGCGCACGGCCCTTGTGAGGTCACGCCATCCATCGGCCGCGCACGTTCACTGCGTGCACCGGCCCAGTGCCATGACCGGAAACACGAGCCGGTACAGGTGATAGTTGATGTAGAAGTCGCCGGGGAAGCCGGTCCCGGTGTACTGGGGCTCGTCCCACGAGCCGTCGGGGCGTTGTGTCTCGACCAGCCAGGCCACGCCACGGTTCAGTGCCTCGGAGCTCTCGCCGGCGGCGTGCAGAGCAAGCAAGGCCCACGCCGTCTGCGAGGCGGTGCTATCCCCCCTCCCGATCCAGCTCGGGTCCTTGTAGGAGCGTGCGTCTTCGCCCCAGCCACCGTCTTCGTTCTGATGCTCCTCGAGCCAATGCACGGCGCGCCGGATGCTCGGATGGCTCGTGGGGATACCGGCGGCGACCAGCGCCGGGATGACCGCGCCGGTCCCGTACACGTAGTTGACCCCCCAGCGCCCGAACCACGAGCCGTCGGCCTCCTGATGCTCGAGCAGCCAGCTAACGCCGCCGCGCGCCGCGGGCGTCTGGGCCATATCCAACGCAGCCAGCATCTCGACGGCGTGGGCGGTCACGTCGGCGCTCGGTGGGTCGATCACCTCGCCGAAGTCGCAGAAGGGCAGGTCGCGGACCAACCGCCGGCAGTTGTCGGCGTCGAATGCCCCCCACCCGCCGTCAGAGCTCTGCATGCCCAACGCCCACAGCATCCCGCGCTCGATCGCCGCGCCTACAAGCTCGGCCGCAGGATGCTCCACCGCGTTCAGCGCGAGCACGACCTCGGCGGTGTCGTCGACGTCCGGGTAGTTGACGTTTGCAAACTCGAACGCCCAGCCTCCAGGCTGGAGCGCCGGTCGCTTGACCGCCCAATCCCCGCGAGCGAGCACCTGCTCGCCGAGCAGCCAGTCGGTGGCGCGCACGAGCGAGTCCGAGTCCCTGGGGTGGCCGGCATCCACAAGCGCGATCATGGCCAGAGCGGTATCCCACACCGGCGACTGACACGCCTCGAGCCGGCGGATATCGCCCTCCTCGATCGTGAAGCTCTCGAGCCCGGCCAGCCCGCGCGCCATCACCGGATGGTCGACGGCTAGCCGCGCAGGTGAAGCGCGATCAGCGAGTAGACCCAAGGCGGCTGGATCCCGCCCCAGGAGCCGTCGGCTTCCTGGCGGTCGACGATCCACCGTTCCGCACGGGCCAGCGCGTGCTCGCGCAGCCGCGCAGCGGGCGCTTCTGATAGAGGCGCAGCAGCTTGCCGGCCGCGAGCAGGGTTCGGCCGGCGACCGAGGAGCCGGCGGGCGGCCTGCCACGGATCGGCGCCGCGGAGCTCCTCGAGCTCGAACGGCAGCGGCCGGCATGGGCGGTAGGCCAGCACTACGGTCAGGCGACCACGGTCTGGCGCGCCCAGCACGCGAAGTCGTAGGGATTGAACGGCATCCAGGCCGGGAACAGGGCAAGCTCGGCCGGAAGCGTCGGGACCTGATCCCAGGGCCACGCGCCGAACAGCGCCAGCCAGATATGGGTGAACACCCGGGCCCGCTCAAGCCGCCCTGCGGCGGATGAACTGCCAGCCGCCGCCTCCATGTGCTCGTCGCCCGGGGCGATCTCCGGCCAGGCGCAGCGCGACGTAGGCCTCGATCGTCGTCGAGAGATCCCCCGGCCCCTCGTAGAAATTGCTCCACGAGCCGTCTGCCCGCTGCTGCGAGCGGATCCACTGCGCCGCCCGCTCGGTCTGCCCTGGCTCACGGATTCCCAGGAACTCGCGCAGCAGCAGGTCCTCGGCGTCCATCGTGACGTTGGTCTGCAGCTCGGCCTTCCACCACCCCTCGGGATCCTGGAGGGAGAGCAGGTGCTCGCGGGCGCGGGCGATGCGGCGCTGTGCGCGTCCGGCGGCGCGTCCGAGTGGCGGTGCCTGCGCCGAGGACAGCGCGGTCACCGCCAACCTGCCCATCCCAGATCTTCTCATCACAGCCCCTCCAAGGCCCGCCGCAGATTGCGCACCGGCGGTCAAGCTAGCACCGAAGGGGCAGATTATCGGGGCGTGCAGCGCCATGAAGCATGTGCCCGGCGCGGCGTACGACACTCGAACTGGCGGGTAGCGAGAGGCGATGGATTACCTTCGCGCCCGCCCGGTGCTGGCCACGGCGATCGCCTACGGGCTTGGCCGCAGCCGCGGTCCTCGCAATCTGCCGCCGCCTGGGGCTTTGCTCGGCTTTCGCCAGCGCCTGTCGCCCATCGTGCGGCCCGGGATGGCTCGGCTTGGCGACCGGTGGCGAGCTGCTCACGCTTCCCGGCCTATGTCTTCGCCTACCGGGCATCGCGCACGTCCACGGCGGGCCGCGGCTCGGCCTGCGGCTGGTGGCGCGTCTGGTCATCGCGGGCTTTGGTCCGTTCGCGGCTGGGTGGCGGATTCGCCATGGACAAGCGCGCGCTGCACGCGATCGAGGAGGACGAGCACGCCGCCACGACGCGCGTGCTCGGGTATGGGCGCGCTGGAATGGGCGATCCTGGCCCCCGCGGCCTGGGCATGCGCGCTCGGTGCTGCTCCTCGCCGGCGACCCCCGGCCGCTGCGCTCCCTGCTCTGGCCGTGGGCGGTGGCGGTGCCCTTCGGCTTCGCGGTCGGACTGCGGCTGGCCGCGCCGTGCGCCGCAATCGCTCACCGAAGGCCGCCGGCGGCCGCTGCACCAGGGCGCGCTGCACCGCGCGCTGCGCAGTGTGGCGATCCTGTTCACGCTGGCCGGCGAATTTGCGCGGTTCTGGCGCGCCTGGGTGGGTAGCGCCCTGTACTGGATCGCTTCGATATCGCCGCCTTCTACGGCGCGGCGGCATTCATCGGGCTGCACCTGAACCTTGGCGAGCTGGTTCTCGGCTACGCGACCGGCTACGCGCTGACTCGCCGCTCGATGCCCTCTAGGCGGCGCCGGTGCCGACCGAGGTCGCTCATGACCTTCGCGCTGCACTGGGTGGGGCAGCCGGTTCCGCCGCGCTGGCAGCGGTCGTCGTCTACCGGGTCTTCAACTTCGTGCTGCCGACGCTCCCCGCTCTGGCGGCCCGGCCGGGGATCGAGCCACTGCTGTTCGAGGCGAGAGCGCGCCGCCGCCGCCGCCTCCGGCTAGCGGCGTGACAGCATCCGACTGTATGACGGCCGAACGGCACCCGACGCGTCCGCCGCCGACCTGCTCCTGGACGCGCGCGCCGAGGCCATGGCGCTCAACCAGCGCCACCTCAACCCCAAGCTCGGCCGTGTTGTGCGAACGCTCGGGCTTCGACCGCGATTGGCGCCGCGGCGCCGGCTCGCACCTGATCGACAGCGAAGGCAACGCCTACCTCGACCTGCTCGCCGGCTATGGAGTGTTCTCGCTGGGGCGAAACCATCCCGAGGTCAAAGCCGACCTGGCGCGCGTGCTCGAGGCCGACACTCCGAGCCTGCCCCAGCTCGGTGTCGCGACGCTGCCGGGCGTCCTCGCCGAGCAGCTCCTGGCCAGGGCGCCCAAATCACTCGACGCGGCCCTGCTCGTCAGCTCGGGCACCGAGTCGGTCGAGGGAGCGATCAAGCTCGCCCGCGCCGCCACCGGCCGCCCCCGGATCCTCTACTGCGAGCGCGGTTTCCACGGCCTGACGATGGGCTCGCTATCGGTCAACGGCAACGAGGAGTTCCGCGAGCGCTTCGGCGCCCTTCTGCCCGGCTGCAACGCAGTCCCGTTCGGCGACCTCGGCGCGCTCGAAACCGAGCTGGCGCGCGGCGATGTGGCCGCCTTCATCGTCGAGCCGATACAGGGCAAGGGCGTCTACATCGCCCCGCCCGGCTACCTGCCCGGTGCCCAGGAGCTCTGCCGGCGCGCGGCACCCTGCTCGTGATCGACGAGGTCCAGACCGGGCTGGGCCGAACGGGGAGATTTCTGGCGCTCGAGCACTGGGGCCTCGAGCCGGACATGGTCACGGTCGCCAAGGCGCTGTCGGGTGGGTACGTTCCGGTCGGAGCGCTGCTGGCCAGCCGTCAGGTATTCGACGCCACGTTCGACTCAATGGAGCGCAGCGTGGTCCACGGCTCGACGTTCGGGGGCGGGGATCTCGCGGCGGCGGCCGGCCTTGCCACGCTCCGGGTGATCGAACGTGAGGGGCTCACCGAGCGCGCGGCCAGGCTCGGTAGAAGGCTGCTGGAGCTCACCCTTCCGCTCGTCGAGGAATTCGAGATCGTCCGCGAGGTCCGCGGGCTTGGCCTGATGTGGGCGATCGAGCTCGGACCGCCCGCCCGCGGCGCGGCCCGGCGGTTGTGGGAGGCGATCGAGCGCCGTCAGCCCGGCCTCTTCGCCCAGATGGTGACCGTCCCCCTCTTCCGCGACCACCGGATCCTGACCCAGGTCGCGGGTCACCACATGAACGTGGTCAAGGCCCTTCCGCCGCTCGTGATCGAGGAGCCGGAGCTCGAGCGCTTTGCTTCAGCGCTGCGTGAGGTCCTGGCCGGGGTCGAGGAGCACATGCTCCGCCGCTACGCGCGGCTTGGATTCGAGCTCGGCCGCCGCGCCTCCATGTTGAGCCGCACGTAGTCGAGCGTCAGCGGTCGCCCCGCGCCCTCGAGCACGCGGTCGACAAACTGGCCTCGCAGCTCACGCGGCAGCGGGTCGAGGTGACGCACCAGGCACACCGTGCTGACAAAAGCGCGGGGGTCCTCGGGGCTGACCGACTTGGGCTCGAGCCAGCAGCGGACGTCGCTGAAGCCTGCGCGCTCCAGCCGTTCGCCGGTCTCCTCGGCGCCCGCGTAGTTCCAGGGCCGCTGCCAGTCCTCGAAGTACCGCGCTAAACGGCTCCTCGCCGGCTACCTCGTCGGCCAGCTGCCGGAACGCGTCGATGTTCCCGCGGCCCCCGGACTGGGCCACGAGCCGCCCGCCCGGCGCGAGCACGTGGTGCAGCGCCGCAAACAGGGCCTCGTGGTCATGGATCCAGTGAAAGGTGGCGTTCGAGAAGACGACATCGACCGGCTCGGGCAGCTCCAGCTCTACCAGGTCCTGGCAGAGGATCGCGCGCGCGGCCGTCGAGAGCGTCTCGAGCGTGGGCGACCATCGAGGGAGCCACGTCGACTCCGTAGACCCGGCCGTCGGGCAGCCGGGAAACCAGCTCGGCGGTGACGCGTCCGGAGCCGCAGCCCGCGTCGAGCACGACCTCGTCACCACGTAGCGGGAGACGCTCGAGCTGCTCGAGCGCCCAGACGAACTGGACGTCGCCTGATACGCGGTCGTAGGTGGCGGCGTCCCAGTCGCGCTCCCCGCCGCGGCTCGACGCGGGTCGACTCACAGCGCCGTGGTCACAGGACCAGGTCGCTGGCGGCTGGCCTCGTAGCGCCTGATCGCCCCCTCGTTGCTCGAGCGTCAGGCCGATGTCGTCGAACCCGTTCAGCAATCTGTGCTTGGTCTCGGGATCGATCTCGAAGGGCGCCGAACCTCCCGGCCAGCGCACCTCCTGCTCGCGCAGGTCGATCTGAGCCTCCCCGGCTTCGGCGATCGCCCGGCAGGCGGGCTCGGACAATTCCACGGGGAGCAGCCCGATCTTGGTGCAGTTGGAGCGGAAGATGTCGGCGAAGCTCGGCGCGATGATCGCCTGGAAGCCGTAGTCCTCGAGCGCCCACGGCGCATGCTCGCGGCTCGAGCCGCAGCCGAAGTTTCGTCCGGTCACGAGGATCGGGTTGCGCGGGAGATCCCAGTGCGGCTCCTTGGCCCAGTCGTAGAACAGGAACTCGCCGAAACCGGTCCGCTCGACGCGCTTGAGGAATTGCTTGGGGATGATCTGGTCGGTGTCGACGTCATCGCGCTGCGAGCACGGAGGCGCGACCGGTGATCGTCTCGATCGCCCTCATGCCGGCGCTCCGATCTCGACCGGCTCCCAGCTGCGGATGTCGACGAAGTGACCCTCGATGGCCGCGGCGGCAGCCATCTGCGGCGAGACCAGGTGCGAGCGTGCGCCGCGGCCCTGTCGGCCTTCGAAGTTACGGTTCGAGGTCGAGGCCACCCTCTCTCCGGGCGCAGCGATGTCCGGGTTCATCCCCAGGCACATCGAGCAGCCTGCGCCCCGCCAGTCGAACCCAGCCGCCTGGAAGACCTCGTCGAGCCCCTCGCGCTCGGCCTGGGCTTTGACCTGCTGGGAGCCCGGCACGACCATCGCGTAGACGCCCGTCGGCGACTCGGCGCCCCTTGACCACCTCGGCGGCGGCTCGCAGGTCGCCGATCCGTGAGTTGGTGCACGAGCCGATGAACACCCGGTCGAGCTTGATCTCCTCGATCGGGGTGCCCGGCTCGAGGCCCATGTACTCGAGCGCGCGCCTGTCGCCGTCGGTCTGGGGCTCGGGAACGGCCTGGGTCACCGGCACGACCATGCCCGGGGTCGTCCCCCAGGTGACCATCGGGCTGATCGCCGACGCGTTGACAACGATCTCCTTGTCGAACACAGCGTCCTCGTCGGAGCCCAGCGAGCCCCACTCGTCGGGCACCTCGCCGGGGGCTCCCGGCCGGCCCAGCACCACCCACTCGAACGTCGTCTCGTCGGGCGCGATCATCCCCGCGCGGCCGCCACCCTCGATCGTCATGTTGCACACGGTCATTCGCCCCTCCATCGAGAGCGCCTCGATCGCCTCGCCGGCGTACTCCACCACGTGCCCGGCGGCGCCATCGACACCCATCTGTCCGATCGTGGCCAGTATCAGGTCCTTGGCCATGACCCCGAACCCGAGCGAGCCCTCGTAGCGGATCCGCATCGAGCGGGGCTTGGTCTGGACGAGGCACTGCGTGGCCAGGACGTGCTCGACCTCGCTCGTTCCGATGCCGAATGCGAGCGCCCCGAAGGCGCCGTGGGTGGCGGTGTGCGAGTCGCCGCACACGATCGTCATGCCCGGCTGCGTCACTCCGAGCTCGGGACCGATCACGTGCACGATCCCCTGGCGGTCTGAGCCCAGCGAGTAAACCGGGATACCGAACTCCTGGCAGTTGCCCTCGAGCGTCTCGACCTGCACGCGCGAGAGCTCGTCTTTGATCCTCGCCGCCGTCGGCGTCCCATCGGTCGGCACGTTGTGATCGGCCGTGGCCAGTGTGCGGTCTGGCCTGCGCACCTTGCGCCCGGCAAGCCGCAACCCGTCGAACGCTTGGGGACTGGTCACCTCGTGCACGAGGTGCAGATCGATGTAGAGCAGTCCGGGCGCGACCTCGTGCGCCTCCCAGATCTTCTCGAACAAGCTCTTGCCCATCAGCTCCTCCTCAGTCCCGCGCTCACCACGGCCAGCAGGACGGCCTCGTCAGGCCCCGGGTTCTCGAAGTGGTGGGGAAGGTCGGCGTCGAACGTCACACAATCGCCTGCCGCCAGCTGATGGCGCTGTCCATCGCAGAAGAAAGTCACCTCGCCCGCCTCGACGAGCGCGGTCTCTCGGCTACCGGGCTCGTGCATGGGCGGATCACCGCGACCGCCGGTCACAGCACCCGCGGCCAGACTGTGCCGCGACAGCTCGGCGCGCTGGCCGGGCAGCGGTGGGGTGAGGATCTCATAGCGATGCCCGGCGGCCCCCGCGGGTCCTTTGCGGCGCTCGCGAGCCCGCACGATCGTGACCGCGCCGTCCTCGTCGAGCCGCAGGAGCTGTGAGAGGCGGAGATCGAGCCCGCCGGCGATCCGTTCAGCCACCTGGAGCGTCGGGCTCGTCTCACCGCGTTCGACCTGCGAGAGCATCGGCGCGCTCACCTTCGACCGCGCTGCGAGATCGCGCAGGCTGAGGTCCATCGCCTCGCGGAGGGCGCGGATGCGGGGGCCCAGGGGGACGGCAGGACCGGCCTGCGAGTTCTCGACGCCACTCGACAGCATACTTTCGTACGTTATCACGTACGCCGGGAGTGGCGACAGCCGATGGACGCACTACCGATTCGACGCACCTCGGATCCCTCTCCACCCCCACGAATGCCCCTCCGCCCCCCGCGAAAGCCTCTCCACCCCCACGAATGCCCCTCCGCCCCCCGCGAAAGCCTCTCCACCCCCACGATGCTCCTCCACCCCCACGAATGCGTCTTCACCCCCACGAATGCGTCTCCACCCCCACGAATGCCTGCAAACGTGACACGGCTCCGTGCGCCGGCGATCGGCGTCACGTTTGCCTCCCCGCAAAGGGTCAACGTGACACGCTCGGCGCCCGTCACGCGGGCAGTCACGTTTGCAGGTCCCCGCGTTTGCTGGTCCGCCGTTTGGAGATCCCGTGTTTGCAGGTCCCCCGCTTGCAGGTCCCCGCGTTCGCAGGCCCCCCGCTTGCAGTCCCGCTAGCCCAGGCCCCGCTAGCCTCGCCGAGCCATGGCCACGCCTCCTCTCCCCCTCCCCGACGTCCTCGTCCTGGGCGGCGGCGGCGTCCTTGGCGAGGCTTGGATGATGGGCGTGCTGGCCGGCCTCGAGGACGCGGCGGGCCTCGACCTTCGCCGCTGCGAATACTTCATCGGCACCTCCGCCGGCGCGATCGTTGCCGCACACCTCGTGGCCGGAGAGTCGCCTCGGCGACCGCAGGAGATCTCCGATCAAGCCGCGCCGGCCAAGACCGCCAGCGCCGCTCCGGCCGGGCGTCTCGGCGAGGCGGGTTCCCTGGCCGCGCGGCGCGCCGGGACGTTCGGCCTCACGATGGCCGGCGTGTTCGCTCCGCTCGCACTGGGGGCCGCTGCTCCCGGCGGGGCCGTCCTGCGAGCCGCCCTCCTGCGCCGTCTGCCGCGGCCGAGTCAGACGCTCGATGGATTGCGTAAGCACGTCGAGCGGGCGGGCGCGCGGTTCGACGGGCGCTTGCGGGTCACGGCTGTTGACCGGGCCACCGGACGCCGAGTTGTCTTCGGAAGCCCGGGCGCACCAAACGCGACCGTCGCCGAGGCCGTCGCCGCCTCGTGCACCGTTCCATGGCTGTTCGCTCCAGTCTCGATTGCAGGTCGGGAATATGTGGACGGAGGCGTCTGGAGCCCGACCAACCTCGACGTCGCCCCGGCCGGACGCGGCGCTGAGATCCTCTGCCTTAACCCAACGGCCAACCTGCGGGGGACGGGAGACCTGATCGGCGTCTTCCGCCGGATCTCGCGCTCGGCGGCCACCGTCGAGACGCTGGTGCTCCGCCGGCGCGGGGCCAAAGTGCGGACCCTCGGACCGGACGAGCGGTCCGCCGAGGCGATGGGGCTCAACCTGATGGACCGATCGCACGCCGACGATGCGATCGCCGCCGGCTACGCGCAGGGACGTGCCCTCGGGCGCGGGTGACGGTCACGCAATCCTTGCGCCGACGGTCGACGGGAATCGGCAGATCGGCGACGATCGCCGTCTCGACGTAGTCGTCCTCCAGAGGGCTGCCCGAGCCGGGCGCCAGCTCCCCACCAGTCGCTCGCAGGGCACTCCGCGGACCGTCCGGTGTGACCCACGGCGCGATGGCCAGGAAGTCGGGCCGGTCGCCCGCGTAGGCGCGGAACTGCTGCTGGTCCTCCGCGGGCACGAACGACGACGTTGCCGATGTAATGGCAGCCTCGGCCCCGCAGACCGCGCTGGGTGATCGCCGACTGCCCGTCGAAGGCTAGATCGGCGAGGTTGCCCACCATCATCGAAGTCACGTTGTAGTCGAAGTGGACGGAGGGATCACTGACAGCCCGGTACGTGAGACGCCATCCACGACAGCGGCTGCCACTTCTCGATCCCATTGCCGTCAGGCCCGGTCCAGCGTCCAGGATTGGCCTCGTCCTGAATGATCAGGTTCGCTCCCAGCCGGTCGAGGCAGCGCATGTAGTACGTGGCCACGTTGGAGCAGGGGTCGGTCCCAGGCGGTGGGTTTCCGTACTGGAAGGCAGGAAGGCTTGTCGCGAAGGCCACGCGGGCTCGCGTCCCCGGCAGCGGATAGGGCCGCAGGTTGTCGATCGCCGCCCGCCCACCGCTGGGGCCCGGGGTGAACCCGATCTCCTGCTCGAGTGAGGTCAGCGGAACCTTGAGATTCGAGGCCACGACGTTGCGCATGGGCGGCGGCCCGCCGCTGCGAACGTCGTCTGGCCCCCACATGAACGCCTCGTTGTAGACGTCGGGGCTGGTCGCGACGTAGACGTACGGAGGCGGCGGATAGTCGGGATCGTGGAACAGGGCGATGTCGCTGGCGGCTGTCGAGGTGCGGAACGGCGGCTGGTCGTTCGAGGCCACCAGGTAGATGCCATAGCGCCGGGCAAGCTCCGAGAAGGTCTCCATGAACGCGCGGACGAGTGTGTCGGTTGCTCCTACCCACGCCCCGGTGAGCGCTCCGAGTGTTGGAAACCGGGCCCGATAGGCCGCGATCTGGGGCGCATAGGCCGCACTGACGGCGGCGAGTGCCGCGAGCGTCGCGCACGGTGCCCCCTCGCCCTCGCAGCTCGGGCCGCCCTTGTGGGCAATGTCGTTGCGTGCCGCGGCGCCCCGCGACCCGGTGGCAAGCGTCATCAGCCCTGTGTCCTCGTTGAACACGACCACGTTCGGCCGCCCTCGCGCCCGGTAGGGCAGCACGAACTCCCGAATCAGGCATTCGATCTTTGTCCTGAACGTGGCGTAGGTGGCGACATTGGCCACGTCCTGCTTGAACTGGATCGCGAAGATCCGCGGCGCGCGGGGCTGGGGATCGAAGGCCAGAATCGCCGGGCGCTCGCGAGTCGCCCGCACGGCTTGGCATTGCGCGGCGCTGGGCGGCGAGGCTCCGCCAGAGGCCATTGCTGCGGCGCCGCCCAGGCCCGCCGCCAGCACGGCCCCTCCAGCCAGCAACCGTCTCACAAGGCCGCGAGCACCTCTTGGGCCGCCCGCTGACCCGAGCGCACCGCCCCGTCCATGTAGCCGTTCCAGTAGTCGGAGGTCTCGGTGCCCGCCCAGTGGACCCGCGCGACCGGGGCTTTGATCGCGGGGCCGTAATCGAGCAGCACCCCGGGCGCGGTGAAGCCGACGTAGCAGCCGCGCGTCCACGGCTCGGCTGACCAGTTCATCTCGATGTATTGACGCGGGCTAGCCGCCTCCGAGCCGAAGTACGTGACGAAGTTCTGGAGCACGGCGGCCTTGCGGGCATCAGCCGACTGCTGTCCCCAGTAGCGCGCATCGGCACCTTCGATGAAGCCGAGCATGACACCAGGCTGGCCGTCGGGTGGCGAGTTGTCGAACGTCACCTTGACGGGACCTGTGAGCGACACCGCCTGCCCGGTCAGGCCTTTGGCCCGCCAGAACGGCGTCTCGTACACCGCCTCGCACTTGATCACGGTTCCCTGCGGGTAGCGCTGCGTCAGCTGCGCCCGCATGTACGGCAGGTCGGGCTCGTAGCGGATCAGCGCCGTCAGGGCCGGAGGGCCTGTGACGATCACTTGCTTGGCTGAGACGGTCAGGTGATCACTCGTCACCCGGACACCCGACGCAGTCTGGGCGATGATCCGCACCGGCTGGCCGAGCATCACTCGACGCCCCAGCTCGGCGGCCATCCTGATCGAGATCAGCTGCGAGCCGCCGACGAGCCGCGAGTCCTGCGCGCCGCCTGCGGTGCTGAACAGCCGGTTGATGTCGGGCGCGGTCGTCTCGTTGGTGGCTGATGCGGTGTAGAAGAGCGCGAACAGGAGCGAGATGTCGCGCGGCTCGGCGGCGAACACGGCCTCGAGCCCGACGTCGAACAGTGCCTGCCCGTCCTGGGTGTGAAGGTTGTTCTGCTTCCAGGTCTCGAATGTCTGGCTGTCCCAGGCCGTCGCGCTGGCCGCCGTCCAGGGAGCCTTGACCGGCACGGTGGCCGCCATCTTGTTGAGCTCGACGATCGCAGCTTCGACCTCGGCGTCAGCCGTCGGATCGGGCGGGACCGGGCCGAGCGCGCCGCCCGCCTGGTAGGGCAGCAGGGTGCCGTTGGCGTAATAGACGTTGTTCCCGGTGTTGTAGGTCTTGAACGTTCCGATCCCGAGCTCCTTGGCAAGCGCGATCACGTGGTCCTGAGTCGGCCCCACCCATTCGCCACCCACCTCGATGACCTTGTCCGGGTACGCGGACCCCAGGGCGTGGTTGAGCGTCCGCCCGCCCACCCGTTCGCGCGCCTCGAGCACGAGGACCGATCGACCCGCGGCGGCGAGCTCGCGCGCCGCGGTCAGTCCCGCTAGCCCCGCGCCGACCACGACGACCTCGGCGCGGCGGCCCGGACGGCCGCCCCGCCGTCGGCGGCGTCGTGCCTCGGCCTCCGCGGGCAGTCCGACGCCCACCGCGGCGCCAGCCGCTCCCGCCTTGATCAGACCGCGCCGGGTTAGTCCACCGCTCATGGCGTGGCCATCGCCCCCTCCGGCTGTGCGTCCGGGAGGGACGCCTCGGCCTCGAGCTCGCGGCGGCGCATCGCGCTGGAGAGCGCGCGGACATAGGCGCGGGCTCCGGCTTCGAGGATGTCGGTCGAGACGCCCTGACCGGAGCCCTCCACACCGCCGACCTCGAGAACGACTGATGTGTCGCCGAGCGCGTCCTGACCGCCGGTGACCGCGTCGACGCGGAACTCGCGCAGCCGCGCATCGACGCCCGTGGCGGCGTTGATCGCGCGGAAGATCGCGTCGACAGGCCCGTCACCCGTGAACGAGCCCACCACCTCCTCGCCGTTGGGAGTGCGGATTCCCACCGTGGCGTGGGGCGGGCGCCGCGAGGAGGCCTCAACGTCGAACCACTCGAGTTGGTAGCCGACTATCTCCTCGCGCAGCTCGTCGGTGATGAGCGCCTCGAGATCCATTGCCGTCACGTTCTTCTTCTTGTCCGCGATCTCCTTGAAGCGCTTGAACGCGGTGTTCAGGACCTGGCCGGAGACCTCGAAGCCGAGCTCCGACAGGGCCTGGGCCAGAGCGTGGCGACCCGAGTGCTTTCCCAGAACGATCGAATTGGCCTCGAGGCCCACCGTACGGGCATCCATGATCTCGTACGTCGTGCGTTCCTTGAGCACGCCGTCCTGGTGAATGCCGGACTCGTGGGCGAACGCGTTGCGGCCGACCACCGCCTTGTTGGGCTGGACGGGATACCCGGTGAGCCGCGACACCAGTCTCGAGCTCCGCGAGATCTCCTGCGTGTTGATACCGGTGCGCAGACCGACGTCGCGCTCCCTGGTGCGCAGCAGCATCACGATCTCCTCCAGCGACGCGTTGCCCGCACGTTCGCCGATTCCGTTGATCGCGCATTCCACCTGCCGCGCTCCGGCGCGCAGCCCGGCGAACGAGTTGGCGACAGCCAGACCCAGGTCGTCGTGGCAGTGCACGGAGAGCACGACTTGGCGCAGGTCCGGGACGAGCTCGTAGAGACGCTCCAGGTAGGCGGCGAACTCGTGGGGCATCGTGTATCCGACGGTGTCGGGGATGTTGATCGTGGTGGCGCCCTCCTCGAGCGCGACCTGGCACACCTCGGCGGTGAACTCGATGTCGGCCCGGGTGGCGTCCATCGGCGAGAACTCCACGTCCTCGACGTACTCCCGGGCGTGCGCCACGGCCGCCCGCGCCTGGCCCTTGACGTCCTCGCGCGTGGTCTGAAGCTGATGCTCGATGTGGATGTCCGAGGTCGAGATGAACGTGTGGATCCGTGGCCGCGCCGCGTCCTTGACGGCGTTCCACGCCGCGTCGATGTCGGCGACGTAAGTACGCGCCAAGCCGGCGATCACCGGGCCCTCGACTGTGCGCGAGATCTCCTGAACCGCTTCGAAGTCACCCGGTGAAGTGACTGGGAAGCCCGCCTCGATGACGTCGACTCCGAGCCGGGCGAGCTGCTGGGCGATCTCGAGCTTCTCCTGGGTGTTGAGCGAGATTCCCGGCGACTGCTCCCCATCGCGCAGGGTCGTATCGAAGATCAGTACTCGGTTTGGATCCGGCGGGCTCGTCATGTCGTTCCTTTCTTCTCGACCTTCCGTCTTCTCGCTGCTGGTGTGCGGCTACGTGCGGCCGCCGGCGCGCTATTCCCCCCGAAGGGGGAGGAGAAGAAGTCGAAGGTCGAGAGCCAGCGACATGTGCGTGAGAGGGTACCAGCGCCAGGACGTCGCGCAAGGCGACGCTCCGGTGCCGTTACCCCCTCAAGGCGCGTGCTCGGCTGCCATCGGCGCCCGCTCGGCCTTCCACCGGGGTCGCCACGCGGCCATCCCACGGCGCCGGTCGACCGTCCGCAGGCTCGGTACCGGTGATGCGCCGAACCAGCCGCGTGTGACGAAGGCGCCCAGAGCAGCCGAGTTGATGATGCCCCAGTACCCAGCCGAGATCAGGATCAGCAATGAGGGCAGGCGACCGGTCGCAACACCGGCCACGAACGAGATTGGGACCAGCACCGTCAGGACGATCTGAGGCAGCGTTTCCTTCCAGTACCAGCGGATCACCGTCGTTTTGCGCGTCACCTTGTAGATCGGCTTGCGATGAGGACCGCCGAGAAGAGCCTTCAGGCAGGCGAGCACGTAGATCGGAGCCAAGCCGATCCACATGACCTTGACGCGCCAGAAGGCACGGAACGGATCGCGCTGGCGCCGGCGCCGGTCGGCGAACGGGCGGTTGAGGATCAGCAGCCGGAGCTCGGCCATCAGCGCGTAGGGCATGAGATGGATCAGGCACGAGAGCGGAGTCGCGGCAAGGGGAAGGATCCCCACGAAGGCCAGCGCAGTCACCGGCACATAGACCAGGGTCGTGAACGAGTGCAGATAGAAGAGCAGCGTCTCCGCGAAGGCCAATCGCTGGCGAGCGTTCAGTCCGCGCAAGGTCCCCCACACCATCAGCCGGACGGTGTCGATAGCCCAGGTTCCCCGCTGCTTGGCGACGTTGGGGACATCCTCGGGGCTGTGTTGTCCGACGGCGCCGACAATCGTCAGGTAGCAGCCGCGCCAGCCGCGCCGCAGGGCCTCGACCCCTGACTGGAAGTCCTCGACCAGGTTCCAGGTCGGAAAGCCTCCGATTTCCTCGAGGGCCGACCGCCGCCACACCACGCCTGAGCCGCACGGGAAAACGGAGTTGGTCGCGTTGCGTGACAGCATCTGGCTGCGGTAGAACTGAGCATCGAAGTTGCCGAACGGATCGCCGGCGGCGACCTGCGCCTCCTTGACCGTTTGCACATAGGCCAGCCCCGCGTCGGACTCGAGCTGCCCCACCGTCTGGCGGAGGAAGCGGTAGGACCCCATCTCGTCGTCGGCATCCCGGGTCTCGACGTACGTGACGTGCCGGTATCGGCGCGCGACGAGCTCGAGGGCAGAGTTCAGATTCCCGGCCTTTGCGGCTCCCTGGCGCTGTGGGGAGAAGCGATCGGGTGGCTCGTGATAGACGATCCCGAGCCCGTCCAGCGCACTAGCGAGCTCGGGATTGTGGGCATCGTCGGAGACGATCACGATCCGGCGATCGGTCGGATAGTCCTGGGCCAGCACGCTGAGCACCGTCCGCAGCACCATCGGCACGGGCTCCCCGTAGGTGGGGATCAAGACGGCGACGGCGGGGACGTCGCGCCGGAGGAGCGGGCGGGCCGGGGTCACCCGGCTGAACCACCCATTGATCACCGACACGGTCAGGCAGAGCCCGGACAGGAAGCTGGCAGCGGCGAACGGCCAGGTGAGCCAGGGCCGCCCCGCCGCCAGATGCGTTGACATCCAGGGCAGGTAGAACAGCATCAGTGCGATGAGCGCCGCCCCAACGCCTCGTATCGGCCACTGCGGGCGAAGCGGCGGGAACCGATCGCCGAACAGCCTTGCTGCCCGCGCGATGTTGCAGGAAGGGGCGGCCAGCCGCCGGGCGCGCGCCAGCGCGGTCCGCGAGGGCACCGGGAGGGGGGTTTGCGAGGACACGGGCGGAGCGACGCGCGAGAGCCCGCACGGCTCGCCCGCGCTCGTCGAGGCTGCCGCCTCGTCGCGCAGCGTTGGTGGTTCTGCGATTGCAGACATCCTGGCCTGCTTCGTCGAGGGCCAAGGGCCGAGTGAGCGCCGCCCCCGCGCCTACGACATCCGTCCAGTCCCGGAGCCCTTGGCTAGGGTCGGCCAGCCGGCCATGATTGGCGCGCGGAGCGGAGAGGGTCGCGCGTCAGCCGACGGTCAAGGCGGATCGTCCGCGGGTCCGGCCAGGCCGAGGTGGCGCCGGATCTCCTCCAGAACGTCGCGTGGCACCGCCAGCTCCTCCCGCAGCCCCAGGCGGAGTCTGCGCTCGCTGTCGCGTAGCTCGGCGGCCAGTTTGAACTCCTGGTTCTCGATCGCCTCCTCCATGGCCGCATGCATGTCGAGGAGCTTGCGCTCCACCGCCGCGCGGCGCTCGAGCCGCTCACGTCGCGCGGTCTCGATCCTCCCCCACAGCTCGTCGAGGTCGATCCCCAGCTCGCTGATCGCGCGAGCGGGCAGCGTCTGCGGCATGCTCACCAGCGCCAGCAGAAGATCGCCGGCATCGGGCTCCCGGCCCAGCTGAAGCCGGATCTCCCTACCCAGGCTGTGGAGAGACATCCCCAGGCCGTCGAGCCAGGCGTCGGCCAGCGCCCGGCTGCCCGCCGCCGCGAGCGGCGGGGACGGCGGCCTCGGGGGCGACTGGCCTAGCAGCTCGATCGTCCGCTCACGGATCATTTCCCCATCCGCCCCCATGGCGGCCAAGACCGCAGAGGCGACGCCTTCGCCCTCGCGTACGACGCCGAGCAGGATGTGCTCGGGACCGATGTAGTTGTGGCCCAGCGAGAGTGCCTCGCGCAGCGACAGCTCCAGCACCTTCTTGGCGCGCGGCGTGAAGGGGATCTGGCCGCCGCTGATCTCCTGGCCCGGCCCGACTGTCAGAACGATCTCCTCGCGCGCCCCGTCCGCCGTGACGCCAAACGAGCCAAGCACCTGCCCGGGGACCGTCTCGGGATCGCGCAAGAGCCCAAGCAGCACGTGCTCGGTCCCGATGTAGTTGTGCTTGAGTAGTCTCGCCTCCTCCTGGGCGGCGACCACGACCTGGCGGGCCTCTTGGCTGAAGCGCTCGAACACCCGCGCTCAGCTCGCGTACAGCGCCTCGATCTCCTCCGCGTACTTCTCGTGGATCGGCTTGCGCTTGAGCTTCATCGTCGGCGTGAGCTCGTCGCCCGCCGGAGGCCAGTCGCAGGGCAGCACCTTGAAGCGCTTGATCTGCTCGACCCGGCTGAGAGTGGGAGTTGGCCCGCTCGACGCCCGCCGCCACCTCCTCCAGCACCGCCGGCTCGCGGGCCATCGCCTCAGGCGAGGCGTCGCTCAGGCCGTGCTGGCGCGGCGAACGCGGCCGAGGCGTCCGGATCGAGCACGATCAGCGCCACGTTGTAGGGCCGGCCGTCGCCGATCGCGATCGCCTGGCCGATCAGCGGGCTGCCCTGCTTGAGCTGCTGCTCGATGTTGGCCGGCGACATGTTCTTGCCCGCGGCGTTGATGATCAGCTCCTTCTTGCGGTCGACGATCTTGAGGAACCCGGCCTCGTCGAACGTCGCCGATGTCCCCGGTGTGAAGCCAGCCGTCGGCGTCGATCGTCTCGGCCGTCTTCTCGGGCTGGTTGCGGTAGCCCGGCCATGATCGTCTCGCCGCGGACGAGGATCTCGCCGTCCTCGGCCAGCCGGATCTCCACCCCGGGGATCGGCGGGCCGACCGTCCCCAGCCGGAGCGTCGTCCTGCGGGACGAGCGTGGCGATCGAGGTCGTCTCCGACATCCCCCAGACCTCGCAGATCGGGATCCCGATGGCGGCGAAGAACTCGAGCACCTCGAGCGGGCACGGCGCGGCGCCGATCATGTACCACTCCGCTCGCTCGAGCCCGAGCCTGGCGCGCGACAGCCGCGAACACCGCCTCCTCGGCTCGGGCGCAGGCCTCGGAGCTCCGCGGACCGTCTCGCCCGCTGCTCGAGCGCACCTCGCAGCCGAGCTCGACGCGCCTCGCACGCCAGCGCGCCTCGTCGGGCTCGGCCTCGATCCCCGCCTCGAGCGCCGCCTTGAGCTTCTCCCAGACCCGAGGCACCGCACCGAAGAACGTCGGGTGGCCGTCGGCCACGTGGGCGAACACCTGCGTGACGTCGGGACAGCAGGTGACCGTGTGGCCCCAGACCATCTGGGCGTAGTGGCTCAGCCCGCGATCGGCGATGTGGGCGTGGGGCAGGAACGAGACGACCGAGCCGCCACGGCGGGGATGGGCCACGGCGTCGATGCCCCGGCACTCGGCGAGCTCGTTGGCGTGGGTGAGCTGCACCCCCTTGGGTGGCCCGGTCGTGCCCGAGGTGTAGATCAGCGTGAGCAGGTCGCGTGCCCGCACCGCCCGCCACGAGGCCTCGAAGTCAAAGTCGTCGCGGGGACTCGGCCGCCTCGAGGTCGTCGAGGGCGTCGCCTCCCTCGGCGCCGGCCGTCGACCAGCACCAGATGCTCGACGCGCCCGCCTTGCTCGATCGCCGTCGCGGGCCCGGTCCAGAACGCGCCCTCGACCACGAACACCCGGTTAGCCGGCGTCTGCCAGCAGATAGGCGATCTGCTCGGGCGAGGAGGTGTTGTAGATCGAGAACGGAACCGCGCCCAGGTGCATGGCCGCCGTGTCGACGAGATGGAACTCGGGCCGGTTGGTGAGCATGAAGCCCAACCGTGTCGCCGCGCCGCACCCCCAGCGCGTGCAGCGCCGCCGGCCAGCGGCGCACCCGCTCGGCGTATTCGGCGAACGTGATCGAGACGCCGTCCCCGATCGTCCGCAGCGCCACCTGGTCGGCGCGCTCGGCGGCCGTGATCTGGAACGCCTCGCACATCGTCGCTGCGTCCAGCGGCGTCCGGCCTGTCGGCTCCGCTCGGCCGGATCTCGACCGCGCCCTCCATTGGGGCTAGGTCTACCACCGCTCGGTCCTCAGCCCAGCCTTCCACGGCGCCTAGAGCTCCTCGAGCGTCACCGTCCGCCCGGCCTCGAAGCCCTCGCCGGCCACCACCTCGTCCAGCACCTGCGCCGGAACCGGGCCATCGGTCGTGATCACCATCGCGGCCAGCCCGCTCGCCCGCGGCGCCGTCCTCCGGCTGGCGGCCCACGGCGGCCGAGACGATGTTGATGCCGTGGGCGCCGAAGATCGTCCCCACCCGGCCGATCATCCCGGGCATGTCGCGGTAGCGGAACAGCGTCACGTGCTCCTCGAGCTGGACGTCGAAGCGCTGCCCCCAGGCCTCCAGCAGGTGGGGCCGGTTGCGGCGGCCGATCAGCGTCCCGACGACCCGCACGGCTCAGCTCGCCGCTGGGCACCGTGACGCGGACCAGGTCGGTGTAGTCGCGGGCGCCTGTGCGTTTGGTCTCGACCAGCTCGATGCCCCGCTCCTCGGCCATCGCCGGCGCGTTGACCACGCCCACCTCCTCCTCGGTGTGCCCACGCGAGCACGCCGAGCAGCACCTGGATGGCCAGCAGGCGGGTGTCGTGCTCGGCGATCCGGCCCAGGAACTCGATCTCGACGCGGTCGATCGAGGAGCCCTGCGACGAGCGCGACCGCGATCCGCCCCAGCGCCCGGCACAGCGGCACGAACGGCCCCAGCACCTCCATGTCCTCGGGCGGGATCGCCGGGACGTTGACCGCGCTGGTGACCACCCCTCCGGTCAGCGCGGCGATCACCTGCTCGGCGGCCTGATAGCCGGCCCGGTCGGTGGCCTCGGCCGTCGAGGCTCCCAGGTGGGGGGTGACGATCACGTTCGGGTAGCCGAACAGCGGATGCTCGGTCACGGGCTCGGCGCCGAACACGTCGAGCGCCGCGCCCGCCACCTTTCCGGAGTCGAGGGCCGCCTTGAGGTCCTCCTCGACCACGAGCGGGCCGCGCGCCACGTTCAGGACCCGAACCCCGTCCTTGCACTTGGCCAGCGCCTCCGCGTTCAGCCAGCCCGGCGGTGTCGGGCGTGTTGGGGAGATGGAGGGTGAGGAAGTCGGCCACCGCGTACACGTCGTCGGGCGACTCCGCCTTCTCGACCCCGAGCTCGCGGTAGCGCTCGGCGGAGACGAACGGATCGAACGCGATCACGTGCATCCCGAAGCCCCGGGCGCGCTGAGCCACGAGCTGGCCGATCCGCCCGAAGCCGAGGATTCCGAGCATCTTCTCGTGCAGCTCCACGCCGGAGAACTTCGATCGCTCCCAGGCCCCGCCGGTCAGCGAGGCATGGGCCTGGGGGATGTTGCGGGCCAGCGCGAGCAGCAGGGCCATCGTGTGCTCGGCGGCCGTGATCACGTTGGACTGCGGAGCGTTGGCCACCACGATCCCGCGCTTGGTCGCCGCCGCGACATCGACGTTGTCCACTCCCACTCCGGCCCGGCCGACCGCGCGCAGCCGGCTCGCCGCGTCGATCAGCTCGGCATCGAGCTTGGTGGCCGAGCGGATCAGGATCCCGTCATAGTCGCCAATCCGCTCGAGCCAGCTCCTCGCGCGACCAGCCGTCGGCCACATCGACGTCGAAGTGCTCTTCGAGCAGCTCGATCCCCGAGACGCCGATGTTCTCCGCCACCAGGACCCGCGTCGACGTGCTCATAGCCGCTCCAGCACCCAGTCGATGCAGGCCGTGAGCGCCTCGCACGTCGGAGGGATCGGTGGCCGGGAACATGGCGATCCGCAGCTGGTTGCGGCCCAGCTTGCGGTACGGCTCCACGTCGACGATCCCGTTGGCCCGCAGCGCGGCGGCGAGCGCGGCGGCATCGACCTCGGGATCGAAGTCGATCGTCCCCACGACCAGCGAGCGCTTTGCCGGATCGGCCACGAACGGGCTTGCCTGAGGATGACTCTCCGCCCACGTCGTAGAGGTGGCCCGACGAGGCCCGGGTGCGCTCGACCATCGCCTCGAGCCCCCCGCGCTCGAGCATCCACTCGAGCTGGTCGACCAAAAGCAGCATGGTGGCGATCGCCGGCGTGTTGTAGGTCTGGTCCTTGATCGAGTTCTCGAGTGCGATCCTCAGCGAGAGGAACTCGGGTATCCAACGCGCGGGTCCGGTGCTCGGGCGGTGCGGCGTCGATCTCCTGGATCCGCTCCTGTGCCGCGGGGCTCAGCAACGCCAGCCACAGGCCTCCGTCGGCAGCCAGCCCCTTCTGCGGCGCGAAGTAGTAGGCATCGGCCTGGCCTAGGTCGACGGACAGGCCTCCGGCGGCGGAAGTGGCGTCGATCAGGACGAGCGTCTCGTTGCCGGCGGCGGAGGGCCGGAGACCGGGACCATCACGCCGGTCGAGGTCTCGTTGTGCGCCCACGCAACCACGTCGGCCGCTGGGTCGGCCGACCGGCTCGGGCGCGTCGCCGGGCTCGGCCGCCACAACGATCGGCTCCGACAGGAACGGGGCCCCCCGGGTGGCAGCCGCGAACTTCGAGGAAAACTCTCCATAGGTCAGTGGAGCGGCCGCTCGCGGATGAGTCCGCACGTGGCGGCGTCCCAGAAAGCGGTCGTGCCGCCGTTGCCGAGCACGACTTCGTAGTCGCGGGGAGCGCTCAGCAGCTCACGCAGTCCGGCTCTGGCCCGGGCCACGAGATCTTTGACCGGCTTCTGGCGATGGGACGTCCCCATCACGGCCGCCGCCTGGGCAAGCGCAGCCAACGCCTCCGGTCTCACGCGCGAGGGTCCTGAACCGAACCGGCCATCGGCCGGCTTCAGCTCGGACGGAATCTCGAGAACAGTTGGAGTCTGGGCCATGCTGGCTCCTAAGGGTGACGCGGTAGGAGGTCTGCCCAGGCGCGCGGCTCACCAGGTGCCGCCGCTCCCCGGTGGTGGTCCACCTTGCTCGCGCCAGTTACGGCGGCCGGCGGCGCAGTTTACCTGCTCGGGGAGGCGGCACACTGAACCCGTGAGTGAGCTGCCCGACCGCTTCCGCCGCCACGCCGACGCGCTCGTGCGCGACGGCCGCTCGCCGCTGTCGGCGCGGTTGATCTACGCGGCCGCGACCGACATAGCGGCGGGCGGCCTGGTCGCCGACCTCTTCGCGGATGTGCCGGCACCCGGATAGGCTGACCTCATGCGCGACGACTGGCGCCTGCGGATGCAGTTCGACGAGGAAGCGAGCGCCCGGGACATGGTCGACCGGCTCGAGGCGTTCGAGCTTCCGCACGGCATCAAGCAGGCGTTTCGCGACCGAGTGATCGTCTCCCGCGACGGGCCCGTCGTGTTCTGCTACACCGACAGCCGCGAGCAGGCGAGGCGACCGCGCGCGCAATCGAGCAGCTCGCGGCCCGGCACGGCTGGCGGGATGTCAAGTCGCTCCAACGCTGGCATCCGGCCGCCGAGCGGTGGGAGGACGCATCGGTACCGCTTCCCCACTCGGCCGAAGAGCTGCAGGGAGGAGCACGCCGAGCTGATCGAGGGTGAGCGTGAGGAGTCGCCGCTCAGGGCTATCCGATCTACGAGATCCGGGTGAGCTGCCAGTCGCACGACGAGGCGCGGGCGCTGGCAGAGCGCCTCGAATCCGAGGGCATCCCGACCGCGCACCGCTGGCAGTTCGTGGTCGTCGGAGCGCCGGACGAGGACAGCGCGGGGAAGCTCGCCGATCGCATCCGCGCGGAAGCTCCGGCGGGCTGCAGCGTCGAGGTCGGCGGCAGCATCGCCGAGGTGGCGCAGGATGCTCCCTTCGCGACTCCGTTCAGTCCCTTCGCGGTGTTTGGAGGGCTGGCCAACTAGGCAGCGGGGACCACATCCTGCGGTCTATTCGCTGAACTCTGTATCGATCCAGTCCATCTGGGAGCGTAGCTCGCGCCCCACGACCTCCACCTGGTGTCGCGACTGCTCCTCGCGCAGGTGCTTGAAGTTCTCCTGGCCGGCCCGGTTCTCGGCAATCCATTCCCGTGCGAAGTCACCTGACTGAATTTCCGCCAGGAGGTCTTTCATCGCCTGGCGCGACGCCTCCCCGATCACCCGCTGGCCCCTGGTCATGTCGCCGTATTCAGCGGTATTGGAGATCGAGTAGCGCATTCCGGCGATTCCCTTTCGTACATCAGGTCGACGATCAGCTTGAGCTCGTGCAGGCACTCGAAGTACGCCAGGCGCGGGTCGTAGCCGGCCCCCACCAGCGTCTCGTAGCCCGCGCGCACGAGCTCTGTGACACCTCCGCACAGCACGGCCTGTTCGCCGAACAGGTCCGTCTCGGTTTCGTCCTTGAACGTCGTCTCGATCACGCCGGCTCGCGTGCAGCCGATGCCCTTGGCATAGGCGACCGCGAGGGCTCGCGCATTGCCTGTGGCGTCCTGGTGCACCGCCATCAGCCCAGGCACCCCGGAGCCCTCGACGAACTGGCGACGCACGAGGTGACCCGGTCCTTTGGGGGCCACGAGCGCCACGTCGACCTCCGCCGGTGGCTCGACCTCGTCGTAGTGGATCGAGAAGCCATGCCCGAACAGCAGCAGGTTGCCGGGTGCCACCCCATCGCCCACCCCCCCCTCCCACACCTGACGATGAAGCTCGTCGGGGACGAGCATCATCACGATGTCGCCCTCGCTGGCGGCGTCCGCGGGCTCGATCACCCGCAGCCCGTGCCCTTCCGCCTTGGCTACGCTGCTCGACCCCGGACGTAGCCCGACCACCACCGAGACTCCCGAATCTTGGAGGTTGAGCGCGTGGGCATGGCCCTGAGAGCCATAGCCGATGATCGCGACGGTCTTGCCGTCTAGCTGCCCGAGGTCGGCGTCGTCGTCGTAGAGCATGGCGGGCCAGCCTAGCCGTCAGGCGCTGGCGGCGGCTACGAGCGACAGCCCCGGCAGCTCTACCTGATCATCAGCGGTCGTGAACGACCCGAGCCGCTCGACGATCTTGGAGCGAACCTCATCGAGCTGCGACTCCTCCAGACGTTCGCGCAGCTCGGACAGCATCGGGTTGAGGTCGAACATCTCGGCCATGTAGCCGTCGATGCTCCCGGCGCGGGATACCCGGACCGTGTCGAGCACGATCTCGGTGAATCCGGCCCCCTCGAGCAACCCACGCAACCGCTCCGCGTCGGCCAGCGCGAACATTCCGGGTGCGGCCGGATCCGGGGCTCGACGTGCCCCAGCTCGATCAGAGTGAGCGTCGGAATCGTCGCCCACGGATTACTGGCGGGAGCATCCCACACCGCCACAGCGGCGCGCCCACCCGAGCGGAGGATCCGCCGGATCTCCTGGAGCGTCGTCGGCGGATCGGAGACGAACATCAGGCCCCAGCGACAGAGGACGGCGTCCGCTGTGGCGGTTTCGAGATCGATCCATTCGAGCTCGAGTCGCCTGAACTCGACTTCCTCAAGTCGCTGAGCCACTGCCCGAGCCCGACCGACCTCGAGCATCCCCTCTGACGCGTCGCTCGAGATCAGCTTGCCGCCCGGCCGGACCAGCTCGGCTGCCATGAAACCGGTATCTCCCGGTCCCGCCGCGAGCTCCACCACATGCTGGCCCGGCTGGAGGTGCAGTTGCTCGATCAGCCAGGCTGAGACGGGCATTCCGAACTCCCGCACAGAGTCGGCGTGCCGCGCCCATCCAGTTGATTGGCGGTCCCAGCGCTCACGCATCTCGGCCCGCTCGCGATCGATGGCTGCCATCGCCTCAGACTAACTCGCCGCGGAGGAGCTTGCCCGCGGCGCTCCGCGGTAGGCGATCGACAAGCTCGACCGTCTTGGGAACCTTGAAGGCCGCGAGGCGGGAGCGGCAGTGCGTACGCAGCGCCTCTGGATCGACGGACTGCCCGTCGCGCGCAACGACGAGCGCGGTGACCGCCTCGCCCCACTCGGGGTCGGGGCGTCCGATCACGACGGCGTCGGCCACATCGGGGTGCGCCAGGAGTGCTGCCTCGATCTCCTGGGGTGCGACATTCTCGCCACCCGTGACGATCGTCTCCGCCTTCCGGCCATTGATCGTCAGGCGCCCGCGTCCGTCCAAGGCGCCGAGATCGCCCGTGTGTAGCCACCCGTCCCCGGACAAAGCGCTCGCGGCGACAACCGGACCGCGTACCAACACTTCGTCCTTGGCGATCCGCACCTCTATCCCCGGCAGCGACCAGCCGAACGTGGCGATCTGCGAGCAGGCCTCCGTCATGCCATAGGTGGGCGCCACCGGCACGCCCGCCTCGACGGCGCGCTGCAGGAGGGAGGGCGCGATCGGGCCTCCGCCGACCAGGGCCCAGCGCAGTCGCGGCGGGCGCTCGAGTCCGGCCTCGAGCAGACGGCCGAGCATCGTCGGAACCAGCGAGACGAGGGTGGTCCGCCGCTCCGGGTCCATGAGCTCCGCGAGCACCCGCTCGGTCTCAAAGCGTCCATGGAGAACCGCGGTCGTGCCGTAGATCACGCTGCGTACCGGGATCGAAAGTCCCCCGACGTGGGTGAGCGGCATCGGGCACAGCCACCGCTCGGCCGGGTCAAGTCCCAGGAGGGCGGCCGACCCCAGCGCGCTGGCCAGGAAGTTCTTGTCGCTGAGCGGCACGGCCTTAGGCTCGGCAGTGGTCCCCGACGTGTACATCACCGCGGCGGTTCCGGGCTCGGTCTTGCCGGGCGCTGCCCGCACCGTTTGCTCCTCGCTCGTCAGGCGCCGGTCGATCGGCACGGCGGCGGCCCCCAGCATGAAGCACGCGTGCAGCGCCAGGGCGAGCTCGAGCGGATCGTCTGCTCTGAGCGGCACGCGGTCGCCTTCCCCCACGCCGTCGCGGGCCAGCTCGGCCGCCCGCTGGCCGGCGGCGACGCGCAGCTCCTCGTAGCGAAGCGTCCCTTCGGGCGACTCGATCGCCACCTGCTCGGGACGCCTGCCTGCGGCTCTCTCGAGCCAGGCTTCCATGAGCGAAACGGTAGTCTGGGCGCCGCCTTGCCAGTCACCTGGGAGCCAGCCGGCGAGTACTCCGACATCCGCTACGAGAAGGCGACCGGCGAGAACACGGGGATCGCCAAGCTCACGATCAACCGGCCCGAGGTGCGCAACGCCTTCCGTCCGGAGACCGTCGTCGAGCTCTCAGACGCCCTGACCCGGGCCCGCGAGGACCCCGATGTCGGCGTCGTGATCCTGACTGGCGAGGGCCCCGAGGCGTTCTGCGCGGAGGAGACCAACGGGTGCGCGGGCAGCGTGGCGGCTATGTCACCGGTGCCGACCCGGCGGCGGCGGGGCGGCACGAGGCGGTGGGGCGCTTCGAGGTCACCGACCTTCATGTGCAGATCCGACGCACACCCAAGCCGATAGTGGCCATGGTGGCTGGCTACGCGATCGGAGGCGGTCACGTCCTACACGTCGTGTGCGATCTCACGATCGCCGCCGACAACGCGCGCTTCGGGCAGGTCGGACCGAAGGTTGGCTCGTTCGATGGGGGCTTCGGGGCCACCGTGCTCTCACGCCTCGTGGGGCCGAAGAAGGCCAAGGAGATCTGGTTTCTGTGCCGCCAGTACGACGCTGAGGAGGCGCTTGCGATGGGGCTCATCAACGCCGTGGTCCCGCTTGAGCGCCTCGAGGAGGAGACCGTGAGCTGGTGCCGCGAGATGCTCGCGCTCTCGCCGTTTGCGCTGCGCATGCTCAAGGCGAGCTTCAACGCCGACGAGGACGGGCTGGCCGGGATCCAGCAGCTGGCTCACGACGCCAACCTCCTTTTCTACATGACCGAGGAGGCGCAGGAGGGCCGGAACGCGTACTTGGAGAAACGTCGGCCGGACTTCTCGCAGTTCCCGCGCCGCGCGTGAGCGTATGGCTCATGGCGGCGCGCCCGCGGACGCTTCCCGCGGCGCTCGCCCCCGTGCTCGTCGGGACGGCACTCGCGGGGTTCGTCGGCACGTTCCATCCGCTGCGCTTCGTGGCGGCGCTCGTCGGCGCGATCTTCATCCAGGTCGGCACGAACCTGCACAACGACTACTCCGACGCCCGCCGGGGGGCTGATACGGAAGATCGCCTTGGTCCCGTGCGGGTGACCGCCGGCGGCCTCGTACCCCCCCGCCGCGTGCTGCTCGCCACGTATTCGAGCTTCGGTGTCTCAGTGCTGACCGGGATCTACCTCGTGGCCGTCGCGGGATGGCAGCTGCTGCTGGTCGGGGCGGCGTCGATCCTGGCCGGCCTCGGCTACACGGGCGGCCCCCGCCCCTACGGCTACGAGGGGCTCGGAGAAGCCTTCGTGTTCCTGTTCTTCGGTGTCGTCGCCGTCGCCGGGTCGTTCTACGTGCAGGTCAGGCACCTCAACTGGGAGGCGTTCGCGCTCGCGGTCCCCGTCGGCCTGCTCGCCGCGGCGATCCTCGTCGTCAACAACATTCGCGACATCGACTCCGACCGACGGGCCGATAAGCGCACCCTGGCTGTCAGGCTCGGCCGCGAGCGTACCCGGACCATATTTGCCGTGATGGTCTATCTGGCTTACATCCCGGCGCTCTTCACCTGGCTGGCGGGTCCGCTCACCGCCTGGGTCCTGCTACCCGCCCTGACCCTTCCACTCGCCATAGGGCTCGTCCGGACTGTGTCGGCTCGGACCGACGGGGCGTCGCTCAACCGGGCGCTGGCGCGTACCGGCATGCTCGAGCTCGCCTTCTGTGTGCTGCTCGGGGGCGGTTTTCTCCTCAGCCGTTGAGGCTCGAGCTCCGCCAGCTCTCGGCCGCACTGACGGCCCCCTTCGTATCGGCCGACGGATTGCTGCATGAGCGCGAGCTCGTGCTCGTGAGTCTCGAGGGGCGCGACGGCGCGGTCGGCTGGGGCGAGGCCGCCCCCCTTGGGGTTTCGGCCGCGCAGGTCCGGGAGGCCCTCGAGGCATACCGGACAGTGCTGGCTGACGGCGACGATGGCTCACAGGGTGACCTGCTCGCCGGGTGCGCGCGGGCCGCCGAGCTCCCGGAGGCACTCGCGGCGATCGACCTCGCGCTGTGGGACCTCGCCGGTCGGCGGGTGGGCGAACCTGTCTGGCGCCTGCTGGGCGCGCCTCCGAGGCCACTCCGATCGAGGTCAATGCCACGATCGCCTCGCCCGATCGGGCCGGCGCCGCGACGGCCGCCGCACGGGCCGCACGAGACGGCTTCCGCTGCCTCAAGGTGAAGGTGGGGCTGGCCGACGACGCCGATCGGCTATCCGCCGTACGCGCCGCAACGGGTCCCGCGATGGCGATCAGGCTGGACGCCAACGGCGCGTGGACGCTTTCCGAGGCGAGGACCATGCTCGCGGCGCTCGCGCCCCTGGGGATTGAACTGTGCGAGGAGCCGGTCCACGGGGTCGAGGCGATCGCCGAGCTGAGCCGGACGTCCGAGATCGACCTGGCGATCGACGAGAGCGCGCGCGAGCCGGAGGCGCTCACCCGCCGGGCCTGCACCGCGGTCTGCCTCAAGGTCTCCCGCTGCGGCGGGATCACGGCAACACTGGAGGCCGCTCGGCGCGCCAGGTCAATCGGCTACGAGGTCTACATCGCCTCGCTGCTCGACGGGCCGCTTGGAATCGCGGCGGCCCTGCACACCGCGCAAGCCATCGGGCCTGACCGGCCCTGTGGCTTGGCCACGCTCGGGCTGTTCGAGGCCAGGAGCGATCCGCTCCCACCGCGCGCGGGCACGATCTCCCCTCCTCTATCCCCGGGACTCGGAAGCCAGCTCCTCGCCTGGTACGACTAGCCCCGCCGGGCGGCGATGATCTCCGCCACCGCCCCAGGCGCCTCGAGATGTGCCGCGTGACCGGCGCCCGGGACGAGGTGGAGCTTGGCGCTGGGCAGCCGGCAGAGCATCTCCTTCGCCAACGTCCGGAACTTGACGTCCCGTTCCCCCACCACCAGATCGACCGGCGCAGACAAGTCTCCCAGCCGATCCCACAGCGAGGGAAGGCTGCCCGTCCCCAGCCCGCGCAGCGCGCGGGCGAGTCCTTCCGGGGTGTTGCGTAGGCGATCGGCTCGTACGGCCTCCTGCACCTCGGCCGGCTGGCCGATCAGCACCGGGTTGGCCGCCCACCGCTCCGCGAACGGCTCGATCCCGTCTCGCAGGATCTCCTTGGCAAGCGCCTCGTCGGCCTCAGCCCGGGCGGCGCGCTCCTGAGGGTCGGCAATTCCCGGGCTGGCGCCGACGAGGACCACGCGGTCCACCCCGGCGGGGAGTGCAAGCGCAGCATGGAGCGCGATCCGGCCGCCCATCGAGTAGCCGGCCAAGGTGAACGGCCCGGCGGCCACACGGGCGAGGTCGTCGATCACCGCCTCGAGCGTCGCCGGCACATGCTCTGAGGCTCTCCCGTGCCCGCGGATGTCCGGCGCAACCGCTCGGTAGCGTTCCCCAAGCGCCGCAACGACGGGATCCCAGCTCTGTCCGGTGTGCGTGAACCCGTGGAGGAGCACGAGCGAGGGCGCCACGACGATCAGCTTATGACTGCCACCGAGACCTACATGCTGCTGCGCGCCCTCTGCGATGAGTTCGCGCGGTGCGGGCTCGCGCACGCGTGCACCTCTCCCGGTTCGCGCTGCACGCCGCTCGTCTTCTCGCTGATCCGCGAGCCCAGAATCAGGTGCTGGTCGCACCTCGACGAACGCTGCGCGGGCTTCTTCGCGCTCGGGACGGCCAAGGCCTCGGGTCTGCCCGTGGCCGTCACGTGCACTTCTGGCACCGCAGCCGCCAATCTCCTGCCGGCTGTGATCGAGGCACGGTGGGACGCGGTACCGCTGCTCGTCCTGACCGCCGATCGACCTTCAGAGCTCCGCGACGTGGGCGCCGGTCAGTCGATCGACCAGCTGAAGCTCTACGGCGATGCCGTCAAGTGGTTCTTCGAGATCGACATGCCGGCTGTCGATCCCGACTCGCTTCGTTGGATCCGGACTCTCGCCTGTCGGGCCTACTGGACCGCGCTGAGCGGCCGGCCCGGGCCAGTTCATCTCAACTTCCCCCTGCGCGAGCCGCTCGTGCTCGGGGAGCCCTTGCCCGAAGACGACACCGCGCGTGCCAAGGGCCAGCCCTACGTGATCGTGGAGCCACCTGAGCGACCCCGGCCGGCAGGCGGAGCCGGGCCACATCCGTCCGGCCGACTGCTCATCGTCGCCGGCTCACGAACAGACGACCCCGAGGGGCTCGCCGCTTTCGCCGCTCGAGCCGGCATCCCCGTGCTCGCCGACCCGCTATCGGGCGCACGGCGCGGCCCCGCTGCGGTCGCTCACTACGACCTGCTGCTGCGCGAGGCGGGATTCGCGCCCGCACACCGGCCGGATTTCATCTTCCGCCTCGGCGCGCTCCCTACCTCCAAGCCCCTGCGTGCCTGGCTGGCCGGCCTCCGAGACGTGCCTCAGATCGCCGTCGACCCCTACGGCACCTGGCAGGACCCCGATAGCGCCGTGGGCATTCGGATCCACAGCGCGCTGCCCCGCCCCGAGAAACTCGACGTCGAGCCAGGCTGGCTCGAGGCATGGCGGGCCGCGGATGCGGCGGCCGCCCAGGCGGTGCAGGCGACCCTCGGCGATGAGCTCTCCGAGCCGTTCGTGGCCCGCGAGCTACCCGGATGGCTGCCGGCGCAGGCGACCCTGTTCGTCGCATCCTCGATGCCGGTGCGCGACCTGGAAGCGTTCATGCCGACACAGGCGGACCCGCCTCGAGTCCTTGGCAACCGCGGTGCCAACGGGATCGACGGGACCGTCTCGGCGGCGTTCGGAGTAGCCGCGGCCGGGGTGCCGGTCCTGCTGCTGGTCGGCGACGTCGCGCTCGCCCACGACATGGGCGGTCTCCTGTCGGCGCGCCGGCACGGGCTCGCGTTGGTAATCGTGCTGCTCAACAACGACGGCGGAGGGATCTTCCATTTCCTGCCGGTGGCGAGGCAGAGCGACGGCTTCGAAGAGCACGTGGCAACTCCGCACGGTCTCGACTTCGAGCGCGCCGCCGAGCTCTACGGCTGCCGGTACGAGCGGCCGCACTCGTCCGAAGAGCTGAGGGCCGCCGTCGAGCAGGGATTTGGGGCAGGCGAGACGACCCTGATCGAGATCAGGACCGACCGCGAGGAGAACCTCGAGCTTCATCGCCGCATCGCCGCCGCCGCTACGGCAGCGATTCACACCGGACGGTAGAACAGAAGCTCGCCGGCATCTCGTGCCGCCGGGCCCGAGCTGAACACGAACACCGTCATCACCATCACGTCACCTCGCCCGTGCGGCGAGGGAAGGAAATTGACGATCGGGTTGCCGAACGAGGCCCCCACGGTCCCCACCGTGGTCTCGAACGTCAAGGGATACAGCTGATCGGTGCCAACTCGGTAGAGGACGACGTGCCAGCCGGCGAATCCCGACGCCACCGCACTCGCCTCATACACCCGCCAGTCGGCGCCCCCGTAGGTGAACTGGCGCTCGTCGCCGTGGCTGGCCCCAAGCCCCGCAGAAGCAATCAGCCGGTCGACCCGGCGGGCGCGGTGGGTGCGCCAAACCCTGAACCCGCTGAGCGTCCCCACCGCCTCTCGGTCCTGGCCACTCGATGGCCCATCGGCCAGCTGATAGTGGAAGCTCAGCCCGATGCGCGAGCGCCGCAGACCTCCCCGCCAGTCGATCGAGAGAAACGCCGGTGTCCCGTTGTTCAGCGGCGAGTAGCGCAACGGCAGGTCGATCGCTGCCGCCGGTCGGCCGCCGAGGAGTCCGGACCGGTTGCGGTAGTAGGAGACCCTGATCACGTGCCCGCCAGACGGCCCGGCCGCCTTCTCGGAGGCGAGCAGAAAGCCGGCCCGGCCCGGGATGGCGCGGAGCGTGGGCATCGCGGCGCCGCGGGCGTCGAGGACCGCGAGCTGCCGCCAGTGGATCAGATCGTCGGAGTGGGCCAGGAGAACCTCGTAGATCCCGCCTGAGGGATTCCACGGCTGGACCAGCGAGTGGTACACGCCGAGATAGCCACCCGCCGGGTCGGCGATCGGGTCGAGCACCTCCATCGGGACGCCGCGATCGTCGTGCAGGTCGTACACCGAGTGCCCGGTGGAGGGACACGGAACTTGCTCGAGTAGCGTTGCCAGCGCGGGCCAGGCTCCGATGATGCGCGGCGCAGGCGGGCGGGCGCATCCGGTATGTGTCGAGACCTTGGACAGGGACAGCGCGACGGCCAGCAGCCCGCCGGCGAGCACCAGCCCGAAGAGAAACACGCGCCTGACGGCCAACCGCCGCAGGTTAGCTACCAGGCGAGAGCCGGCAGCAGCGCCTGGAGCTTGACTTCGGTCTCAGCCAGCTCGGCCGAGGGGTCCGAATCACGAACGATGCCGCAGCCTGCGTAAAGGCGCGCCATGCGCTCGCGCAGCACGGCACATCTCAGCGCTACGCAGAACTCCCCGTCGCCACTGGCCGCTGTCCATCCGAGCGGACCGGCGTACCAGCCGCGATCGAGTCCCTCGAAGGCTGGGATGAGATCCAGCGCCCGCTCCCGCGGCTCACCACCGACCGCCGGCGTCGGGTGGAGCGCGCCCGCGAGCTCCACCGCCTGCATCGGCCCGACGAGCTGGGCGCGTATCGGGGTCGCCAGGTGCTGGATGTTGGCCACGCGCACCACCACCGGCTCGGAGGCCACCGTCACCCAGACGGCGTACGGGCGCAACGCCCGGACGATCCGCCGGACGACGATCTCGTTCTCCTCACGATCCTTGCCGCTGCGCAGGAGTCGTTCGCCCAGATGGTCGTCGACCGCCGGGTCTGCGCTGCGGGCGATCGAGCCGGCCAGCGCGACGGTGCTTGCCCGCTGGCCATCGCGCCGCACGAGCAGTTCGGGGCTGGCCCCGATGAACGTCGCCTCGCCCCGGCCCACCGCATAGAGGTAGCAGGAGCTGAACTCCTCGCGGAGCAGCCCAAGGAGCGCCGGCGCGTCGTAGGACGTGGGCGCCAGCACGTCGACCTCGCGCGCCAGCACGATCTTCTCGATCTCTCCGCCGCGGATCCGCTGGACCGCCGCGGCCACCGCCTGCTCGTAATGGACCGGCGGCATCGGGCTCTGGACACGGTAGGTCCCTACCGGGGCAGGGTCGAGCAGCGGCAGGCGGGGCGCGAGATCGATCTCGAGGCGCCTCGCGGCCCGCGCCAGCACGTCTTCGGCAGTGTCATCGGGTCCGGCGGCCTGGTTGAGCGTGACGCTGGCCCGGCCCTGCCCGCGCGCGATCGAGATCTCGGGCACGATGAGTGAAGCGGGGGCAAAGCCGTCCCAGTGTGACGAGCCACCGCCCTCAGGGCCAAACGCAAACCCGCCCGTGGCGATCAGCCCCGACCCCGCCGGATGGCCCTCGGTGAAGTCAGACAGGGCGCCGGCCGCCAGCGAGCGCCATCGGCCGGCAACCTCCTCGAAGCGATGCGCGCCGCTCGCCTCGAGCGTGCACACGGACCCGAGCGCCGCGACCGCATACTCGTCTCGGTCTGGCTGCTCGAAGCAGAACCATGCCTCGCCGGCACGGCGGCCGAGCGCCACCGCCGCCACCGGGTCTGTCCCGGCCGGCGCGGCGGCCGTGACGCTGACGAGCTGGGCCCGCGCGCCGCGGCGAGCGCGGCGCAGCGCTTCTGGGAGCTTCGCCTCGAGCCGGCCGAGCAGCTCGGGCCGAAGGCCCGACGGAGCTCCTAGCTCAAGTCTCCCCACGCCCACGCGAGATCGCGATCTCCCCCGTTCGCGCCATTTCGATCAGACCGTACGGCCTCACCAGCTGCTCGAAGGCGCCGATCTTCTCGAACGTACCCGTGACCTCGATCACCAGCGAGCGCTTGGTCACGTCGACGATCTTGGCTCGGAAGATCTCGCAGATCTGCATCACCTCGGCCCGTGCCGCGCCGTCGACCGCGATCTTGAACAGGGCGAGTTCGCGGGACAGCGTCTCCTCGGGCTCGAGGTCACGGATCTTCAGCACATTGACGAGCTTGTGGAGCTGCTTGGTCACCTGGTCGATCGGATGTATCGCGCCGTCCAGCGTCAACGTGATCCGGGACACCCGCTCGTCCTCGGTGGGCCCGACGGCCAGCGTGTCGATGTTGAAGCCCCGCCGGGCAAACAATCCGGCGATCCGCGTCAGCACACCCGGCTTGTTCTCGACCAGGATCGAAAGGATGTGCTTGCGGCCGGTGCGCATCCCGGCCACCGCCTCGAGCTGATCGAGCGACAGCACGTCCTTGGTGGCGGGCTCGCCCATCAGGACCATCCTCCGGAGATCGGGCGCACCCGCCTCACCCGACCATGTTGCGGGCCGGCTGGCCCGCCGGGATCATCGGGTAGGTGTTCTCCTCACGGGTGACCCGGACGTCGGCCAGGACAGGGCCATCGGTGGAGAGGGCGGCCTTCATGTCGTCGACCAGCGTCTTCTTGTCCTCCAGCCGGATGCCGGTCGCGCCGTAGGCCTCGGCGAGCTTGACGAAGTCAGGCCACTGCCCCATGTCGACCTGGCTGTAGCGCTTGTCCCAGAACAGCTCTTGCCACTGCCGGACCATCCCCAGATAGCCGTTGTTCATGATGAACACCTTGATCGCGATCTCCTCCTGCGGAGCACGTCGCGAGCTCCTGCATGTTCATCTGCACCGAGCCGTCGCCGGCAATGCAGACGACGGTCTGATCCGGGCAGCCGACCTTGGCGCCCATCGCAGCCGGGAGGCCGAAGCCCATCGTGCCGAGGCCGCCTGAGTTGATCCAGCGCCGCGGCTCTGTGAAATGGAAGTACTGGGCGGCCCACATCTGGTGCTGACCCACGTCGCTCGTGACGATCGCGTCACCACCCGTTGCCTCGTACAGCGCCTGGATCATGTACTGCGGCTTGATCTCCGAGTCCTTGGAATCCTCATATCCGAGCGGGTAGCGCTCACGCCAGGAGCTGATCCGGGTCCACCACTCCTCGAGCCGGCTGGGATCAGGCTCCAGTGCCCGGTACTCCGCGGTCAGGCGGGGGAGGATGTTCTTGGCGTCGCCCACGATCGGAATATGGGCGGGAACGTTCTTCGAGATCTCGGCCGGATCGATGTCGATATGGATGAACTTGGCCCGGGGGGCGAACTCGTCAAGCTTGCCGGTGATGCGGTCGTCAAACCGGGCTCCGATCGCGCAGATCAGGTCCGCCTCGTCCATTGCATAGTTCGCGGTCCGCGTCCCGTGCATGCCGAGCATCCCGAGCCACTGCTCATGGGAGGCAGGAAACGCGCCTAGCCCCATCACGGTGCAGGTCACCGGGAAGCGGTCGGCCAGGCAGAGCTCGGTCAGCTCCGGCGAGGCGTCGGCGTTGACCACGCCTCCGCCGGCGTAGATCACCGGCCGCCGGGCGTTGGCGAGCGCCTTGGCGGCAAACCGGATCTGCTTTTGGTTGCCCTCGGTGGTCGGCTGGTAGCCGGGCAGATGCACGTCGGTGACAGGCTCGTACGGGATGTCGGCTCGCGAGAGATCCTGAGGAATGTCGACGACGACCGGGCCCGGGCGGCCGGTGCGCGCGATGTGGAAGGCCTCGTGGATCGAGCGTGGGATCTCGAGCGGGTGCTGGATCATGAAGCTGTGCTTGACGATCGGCATCGTGATGCCGATCGTGTCGGCTTCCTGGAAGCCGTCGGTGCCGAGCAGCTCGGTCCGCACCTGGCCGGTGATGAACACCACGGGAACCGAGTCCATCATCGCGTCGCAGATCGGGGTGACGAGGTTGGTCGCCCCCGGGCCGCTCGTGCCCAGCGACACCCCGACCTTGCCCGTGGCCTTGGCGTAACCCTCGGCAGCGTGACCGCCGCCTGCCTCGTGACGGACGAGGATATGGCGGATTCCCGCGTCGTAGAAGGCATCGTAGGTGGGGAGGTTCGCCCCCCCGGGAAGCCCGAATACGACCTCGACGCCCTCGGCCTTGAGGCACTCCATCAGGGCATCGACTGCTCGCATCGAGGCTGGCTCCTTGTCGTCGGTAGCGGGTAGCGGAAAGCGCGCGGTCGTCCGGCCGCCCGCCACCGAAGCGCAGTCTACCAACGGGTTTTCGCCGCCCGACAGAGCTTTCTGACGGCTACCGGAAGGGCCGGCTACGGCGCCACGGGCCCCCACCGCCGTAGCGCCCGCCGCGTGAGCGGCGGTAAGTCCACACGACCACCATCGAGAAGAGAACCGACAGGACGAGGCCGGCACCGTGCCGGTGCAGGACATACCACGAAAACAGTCCGGCGCTGATCGTCCCGCACAACCCGACGAGCGCCGTCATGCCGATGCTCATCGGATCGGGCCCGGGCAGCAGCAAGCGCGCCAGCGCGCCGACGAACAGCCCGACGAAGAACAGGATGATCAGATACGCGAGCAGCCCGATCGTGCGATCGTATCCGGATGGCTCGGCCCAGCGAGCTTTCCGCCGCCGAGCTGCGCGAGGAGATCTCGCGGATCAGGTGGTTTCACGCCATCGAACTGCGCCCCGGCCTGGTCACGCCGGCCCCTGAGCGGACCTCTGATCGACTCGATCTGCTGCGGATCCCGGCCGACCTGTCAGGTCGCACGGTGCTCGATGTCGGGGCCTGGGATGGGTTCTTCTCATTCGAGGTCGAGCGCCGTGGCGCGGCGCGCGTGGTGGCCGCCGACTGCTTCGCGTGGCACGGCGACACCTGGAGCGACAAGCGCGGCTTCGAGCTGGCGCGGCGAGCGCTCGGATCAACTGTCGAGGATGTCGACGTCGACGTGATGGAGCTCTCGCCCGAGCGGATCGGCACCTTTGACCTGGTGCTGTTCCTCGGCGTGCTCTACCACCTGCGCCATCCCCTGCTTGCTCTCGAGCGTGTGGCGGGCGTGACGGTGGACCAGCTCATCCTCGAGACGCACGTCGACCTGGCCTGGGTCCGCCGCCCGGCCATGGCCTTCTACCCCGGGCAGGAGCTGGAGTGGGATCCCACCAACTGGTGGGGGCCCAACCCGGCCGCGGTCAAGGCAATGCTCCACGACGTCGGCTTCAGCCGGGTCGAGGAGCTGACGCCGCACTCAGTTGCCTACCGGGCCGCCCGGACAGCCGCCCGGACGGCGCGCTACGCCGGCTTCCTGGCGCGTCACCGGGTCCGCCCGCCGCGTACGGTCGACCAGGGCCGGGCAGTGTTTCACGCATTCAAATAGTCAGCGCGCGCCGCATCATCGCCTCGGCCTTCGCGATCCGCCCCGTCGCCTCGACTTTCTCGCGTGATGCCTCCGGTGCCGACGGCGTCGGCGCTTGCTTGCCGTCTTGCATGCGCCGCTTGGCCGCCGCGGCCGGCCGGGCTCCTGAGCGGGCATGTGGTTGGGCGGCACCGGATAGACAGGGGCGACAGGCTCGCCGGTCACCTTCTCGGTCAGCTCGGCCGCGCAGTCGGCGCTCTCGACCGGAGCGGAGGTTGCCGGCAGCCGGGGCAGACCGGGCTCTGGCCGACCGGAGAAATTGAACGCCTCGACGAGATCGCCCGTCACCAAGCGACGCCACTGGCTGATATACGGAGCCTCCACGCGGAAGCGGGCCTCGAGGAAGCGCAGCAGCGAGGTGTGGTCGAACTGCACGGAGCAGACGTAGCCGCCACGGGTGAAGGGCGAGATGATCAAGAGCGGCACCCGAAAGCCCAGGCCGACCGGGCCGGCTATTCCCGCCGCCGCGCTGGGCAGCGGGGATGTCGTGACGTACTCGCCCGGCGTGCCGTGCGGCGGCGTCGCCGGCGGCACGTGGTCGAAAAACGCGCCGTTCTCGTCCCAGGTGAGAAATACAACGGTCTTCGACCACAGCTTGGCGTCCGCGGCCAGTGTCCGTAGCACCTGGTCGACCGTGTTCTGACCTTGGAGCACGGAAAAGGGCGGGTGGTCGGAATCCTGAATAGGGGCGTAAACCCAGCTGACCGCGGGCAGCGCTCCGGCCGCGACGTCATTGTTGAAGTCGGTCGGGTAGGAGGTCTGGAGGCCACGCTGGTTCAGGTCCGGATCGGAGTGGTACTGCTTGAACATCGGGAAGGGGCTGTCCGTCGTGACGGGGTTGTTGGTCGTGTCCCCCGAGTAGACCTTCCACGAGATCCCGTGGGCGCGCAGGCGCTCGGGCATCGTCGTCCAACTCAGCTGCGGGCCGCCCGTGTCCGGGCGGTTGCCGACCAGAGGTCCGCCGTAGCGCCCGTCGGGGTCGAGCCATCCCGACACGATGTGCACGTGGTTTGGATCGCTCGGGCCCAGCACCGAGCAGTGGTACGCGTCGCACAGCGTGAAGCTGTCGGCCAGCGCGTAGTAGTAGGGCAGGTCGGCACGCGTGTAGTAGCCGAGCGTGACCGTTCCGTTCTGGCCCTCGTCCTTCAGGTGCTCGCGCACGAACCCGTCCATCCGGCCGCCATTCCAGCTGCGGTGCTGCGGGCCCCAATCGTGGTCGATGTCGTGGACGCATTCGCCGTTTCGGCTGACGTCGAGGTGGAACGGGTACAGGTGGCCTCCGTAACCAGGTTGGTCATAGCCGGGCTGGGCGAATACCGGGAGCCCGCTGCCGTCCGTCAGCTTCAACGGGCGAGGGTCGGAGAACCCGCGGACGCCGCGGTAGCTGCCGAAATAGTGGTCGAACGAACGGTTCTCCTGGATCAGGAAGACCACGTGTTCGATGTCCGACAGCCTGGCCCCGCAGGCGCGCGGACGGGCCAGTGCGGCGCGCAGTCCCTCGCCATAGAAGCCCGACCCCGCTGCCAGCCCGGCGGCGAGCGCTTCCCGGCGGGTCAGCCCTCGCGTCATTCGGTCAGGCGGCGCGCCTGCGCATCGCCGCCTCTGACGCGATCGCCACCTCCGGGAACTCGAGTTCGGCCCCGCACGCCATGCACAGTGCGTCGTGAAGCTTCACGACACGGCCGCACTCCGGGCAGCGGCGGCGAAGCTCTCGGTCCTCCCAGCGGAAGAAGATCGCCGCGAGCAGGCCGGCAAATGGCACGAGTCCTGAGATCAGGAACCAGAGCCAGAACGAGCTTCCCTTCATCCGCCCGATCAGCCCGCCGGCCATGGCAAAGCCAAGGCAGATGGCTACGTACCCGGCGCCGGCCATCGAGGCTGGCTATCAGAGAATCGTCTTCAGGGCCCAGATGACCGCGATCACGGCCGCCACCGCCACCACCGTCCAGAAGATCGCGATCACGAATCCGATCACGACCTTGAGGATGAGGGCCGCTGCAGCGATCAGGACCACCCCTGCAAACGCCTTCCGAATCACGGGATGATTGTGGGCGGACGGAGCCGCTATTTCGTTGCGCATAGCTAAAGAGTACCGCCGCCGCGTCCCGGTCTGCCCGCGTTAGTCGTGGGGGCGTCTCAGATACTCGAAGCGATCCTGATCGTCGGTGGCTGGAGCGTCGAACCGGAGGCGGGCGAGTCGGTAGCGCCGCACGGGACCATGTCCGTTGGCCGCGCTCCCACCACGTCGATCCTCCAGGAGCATGAGCTTCGCCGTCACCGTGGGGTAGGTCATGGCGTGCATGATCGGCCCGCCGCCTAAATCCCGCATTGGCCCTTCGTATAGAGATCAGATGAGTGGGTGGGACCAACGGATGGTCGGGCTGTCGTGGATGGCGAGGCGGAGGGCCTCCCGCGCCGGTGGGGCAAGCCGTCTTGCCACCCGCCATGGCGCTCCGCAGAACGCGTGGTTGGCCAAGGTGGCCAGCCCCGCCTCGTCCTCACGGAGCGCCAGCAGCAGGTGGGCGATGCGGTCTCCCGGCGGAAGCTCGCGGTCTGGCACGCCGACGCAGAAGCAGTGCACCCGCCGCCCACCCGGCCTGACCAGCAACGCGCCCGCCTCACCCACCAGCCACATCCCGAGCGACCCCCGCTCCAGCACGAGCCCCGTGCGTGCGTGCAGCTCACGTGCACGATGTCCCAGCAGATCGCCCAGCAGCCCGGCCGACGCCTCCTCGGCCCCGCGGTCCCCGGTTCGCTGGCGGGGCCGCACAACCTTTGCCCCGCGTGCGGCGTACAGCTCAGGAATCGCCCAGGCGTGTCCCAGCAGGACGAGCCCGATTGGGATCGTCACCGGCGCCAGCACCCCCAGCACAACAGCGGCGACGATGAACGGCGCTACGTGGGTGATCGTGGTCAGCGTCCACAACCACTCCGTTCGCCGCAGCCTCCGCTCATCTGCTCGTGGCCGCCACGGGACCCCGGCCAGCTCGGCCAGGGCGGGCGCGGCTGCCGCCGGGACCGCGCCCTCCGGCACTAGCCCCCGGCGATCGGCCGGCGCAGGATCACGGTCGGCGCATCGAGCGGAAGCTCGCGAACCTGCTCGGCCTGGCCCTCGCCGAGAGAGACGACGGCCAGGTAGCCGTCCTCGAGCTCGGCGGCGAATGCCGCGCGTGCCGCCTGAACGCTCGCCGGTTCCTCGGCCGTCCATTCGGCCACCGTCGTGTGGCCGGTGTGATCCATCCTGATCAGTCGGGACATGCGGAGCCTCCTTAGTGGCGCTGATCGAGGGCTCATCCTACGTCAGCCTCGAGCTCCTACGTCAGGCCCAAGCGCTCCCGGATCAGGCGTGTGATCTCCTTGCCGTCGGCCCGGCCTTTGGTCTCGCGCATGACGTACCCGACCAGCGGGCCGATCGCGCGCATGTTGCCCGCGCGGACCTCCTCTGCGGCGTCCGGATCGGACTCGATCGCTGTGTCGATGATCCCCTTGAGCTCCGAGGCCCCCCCAGTGAGCGCGCCGAGCCCCTCGCGCTCGACGATCTCGCGAGGGTCGCCGCCCTCCTCGACGAGCCGGCTCAGTACCTCGCGTGCCGCGTCCCGGCTGACTTCTCGCGCCGCCACCATTCCGGCCAGCGCCGCGAGGCTCCGGGGGGCCACCTTGCTCTCCCCCGGGTCGACCGCCGACCCTATCCGTTCGATGAGCAACGGAATCCAGTTGGCCAGCTCGACGGGCTGCACATCCGCCGCGACGCCGTCGCCGCGTGCCGCCTCCAGCGCCTGCTCGAAGTAATTGGCAAGCTCGGCCCTGAACGCGAGCTCCCTGGCCCGCCCCGCGCTCAGCCCCAGCTCCTGCTCGAAGCGCTCGGCCCGCTGCGTGGGGAGCTCCCCCGGCAGCTCAGCGCGCGCCGCGGCCAGCATCTCGTCGGTGACGAGGACCGGCAGCAGGTCGGGCTCGGGGAAGTACCGGTAGTCGTGCGCCTCCTCCTTCGAGCGCAGCGGCGTGAGCTGCTCCGTCGCGGGATCGAAGTGAAGTGTCTCCTGGAGCACTGACTCGCCGGAGCGCAGGAGCTCGACCTGGCGGGCTATCTCGGCCCTCACCCCGCGTTCCAGGAACGCGAACGAGTTCATGTTCTTTAGCTCGGTCTTGGTGCCGAGCTCGCTCGAGCCAGACGGTCGCACCGACACGTTGGCATCGCAGCGCAGTGAGCCCTGCGACATGTCGACGTCGGAGACGCCGATCTGCCGCAGCGTCTCGCGCAGGACCCTGAGCCAATCGCGCGCCTGCTCCGGGGAGTGGACGTCGGGCTCGGTGACGATCTCGACCAGCGGGGTTCCGCACCGGTTGAAGTCGACCCAGCTGCGGTCGGCACCGTGGATCCGGCCGCTCTGACTCGAGTGGTTGAGCTTGGCCGCATCCTCCTCGAGATGGACCCGGTGGATCCGCACGTCGCCCAGCCGGCCGCCCCGGCACAGAGGCACGTCGTACTGCGAGATCTGGTAGCCCTTGGGGTTGTCCGGATAGAAGTAGTTCTTGCGGTGAAACAAGGAGCGTTCGGCGATCTGGCAGTCAAGCGCCAAGCCGATCATCACGCCGAAGCGGACCGCGCGCTCGTTGGCCACCGGAAGTGCCCCCGGAAGCCCGAGGCAGACTGCGCAGGTGTGGACGTTGGGGGGATCGCCGAAGGAGAGCTCGCAGCCGCAGAACATTTTCGTCCGCGTCTTCAGCTGGACGTGGATCTCGAGTCCGATGACCGGCTCGTACTCGGTGGACGTGATCATGCGCGCGCCGGTCCTCCGTCGAAGCCGATTGCCTGCTCGAACGCGAAGGCGGCGTCGAGCATCCGGCTCTCGCTGAAGGCCGGACCTGCCAGCTGGAGGCCGACCGGCAGGCCGTCGCTCAGCCCGCACGGGATCGAGACCGCAGGGATCCCGGCCAGCGGCATCGGAACCGTGCACAGGTCGTTGAGGTACATGGCCAGCGGGTCCTCGGTCTTGGCTCCCAACTCGAACGCCGTCCACGGGCTCGTGGGCGTGAGCACGAAGTCAAACCGGCTGAACACCTGGTTGAAGTCCTCGGCGATCTTCGTGCGGACCCGCTGGGCGGTGCCGTAGTAGGCCTCGTAGTAGCCGCTGGAGAGCGCGTAGGTGCCGAGCATGATGCGCCGCTTGACCTCGGCGCCGAAGCCGGCCGATCGGGTCTTCTCGTAGAGCGAGAGCAGGTCGGCGTCGCCGTCGACGCGCAGCCCGTAACGGACGCCGTCGAACCGCGCCAGGTTGGCCGACGCCTCGGCGGGCGCGATCAGGTAATAGGCCGACAGCGCATGCGGCGCGTGCGGCAGCCGGCAGGTCTCCACGCTCGCGCCGAGCCGCTCGGCCAGCGCCAGCGCCGACTCGAAGCACCCCCGCACCCCCTCTTCGAGCCCCGCGACATTACCCGCCAGCTCCTCCGGGACCCCGAACCGAATCCCCGCGAGGTCCTCGGCCTTCGGCATCTCGATCGCCTCGGGCAGGCCGAGTGAGGTGGCGTCGCACGGATCGCGGCCCACCATCTGCGAGAGCAACAGCGCCGCGTCGGTCACATCCCGCGTGACGGGGCCGGCCTGGTCGAGCGAGGAGGCGAACGCGATCATCCCGTAGCGCGAGCACGCGCCGTAGGTGGGCTTCACCCCGACCACGCCGCACAGCGCGGCCGGCTGGCGGATCGAGCCGCCGGTATCGGTCCCAATCGCCCACGGCGCGAGTCCGGCGGCGACAGCCGCCGCACTGCCGCCCGAGGAGCCGCCCGGCACGCGCGTCCGGTCCCAGGGGTTGAGCGTCGGCCCGTAGCCGGAATTCTCCGTCGAGGATCCCATCGCGAACTCGTCCTGGTTGGTCTTGCCGAGTAGGGGCGCCCCGGCTTGATTCAGCTTGCTCACCACCGTGGCGGTGTACGGAGGGCGGTAGCCCTCGAGAATCCGCGAGCCGGCCTGACTGGGCACCCCCTCCGTGCAGAACAGGTCCTTGACCGCGACCGGGACGCCGGCCAGCGGTCCCGTCTGATCCCCGGCGGACGGCGCCCCCTCGGCCACCCATGTGAAGGCATTCAGCTCCTCAGCCGCTGCGCGCTCGCGATAGGCGTCGAACAGCTCACGAGGATCGATCTCGCGGTCGCGGACGCCCGCCGCCGCCTCCGCGGCAGACAACGCGATCAGATCGCTCACGGCGACTGTCCGGGACTCGGCACCCCGAACCCGCCCTCGCGCGGCTCCGGTGCGTCAGCCAGAACCACGTCGGACTGCAACGAGGGCACCGGCTCATCAGCGCGCAGCGCGCCGGTCACATCGACCACGTGGGAGGTCGGCGCCACCCCGTGGAGATCGAGTTCCTGGATCTGCTCGATGTAGCCGAGAACCTTCGAGAGCTCGCTGGCCATCCGCTCGACCTCCGACTTGTCGAGCTCCAGCCGGGCCAGACGGGCCACGTGGAGAACTTGTGCGCGGTCGAGCATCGGGCCCGCCATTCTAGGTAGCGGCCCCTAGGAGGATCGGCCGCTCTACGGGGATGGATCGACGGTTGGAATCGCTGGTGGAGCGTCGCCTTCGGCGATTCCCTCGAGTCGGAGCGAGCGCCAGCCACCGTAGGCGATCGCGGCGGCGCCGAGCAGGCCGATGAAGCCTCCGGCGAGGCGATCGCCCCCCGGAGGACTGATCAGCACGCGGTAGATCAGCCACACGACGGATGCTCCTCCGAGCAGCGCCGCGAAGAGCGTGATCGTGACTGGGACGGCCGGAGCGCGCAGCGCCGCCTGCAGTACGAGCAGTGCAAGCCCGGTGCCCGCGGAGACGACGAGCAGCCACCCGGAGTGTCTGAGACCGTTCCATCCGTTCACCGAGTGTGCGTACCAGGGCAGCGCGAGCATCGACGCAAGCAGCACGGCACTGCCCGCGGCGATCAGCCACTCCGGCCAGCGGACCCGGGCGAGCTTCACGGGCTCATCGACCGGGCGGCGGTGGCGGCGGGGACCCCGCCACGGGCGGTGGCTCGGCGCTGCCTCGGGCAGCAGGAGCAGGTGGAAGACCTGACGGAGCGGCTGTCTCGTAGGCACCATACGCGATGCCCAGGGAGGCCAGAATGGCCAGCCACACGCCGAAGTCACCGGAGACCTCGAACTCGAAGCCGATCGCCCATCCGAACACCGCGAGCCCCAGCCCGGCCACAATCCAGGGCGTGACGGATGGCAGCCGGCGCTCAGCTCCGGCGGCGGGCACGAGGCCGTAGACCAGAGCGGCGATCCCGACGAGCAGCATCAGGATGTCCACGGCCGAGAACGCCTGGAAGGCGTCCTCGCCGGCTGCCCAGTTGATGAACAGCGACACGATCAGCACCAGCCCGCCTGCCGCGGCGATCCCTCGCCCCCGACCAATCCTCGACGTATCCACGACGTCTCCTTTCGGTCCTGTTACCCAGAAGCAGAATCCGTTGCCGGCGAAGTTCGCCGCTGCTGGCGCAGGGTCCTCCCGGCCGGTCCGGATGCTTGTCCGAGACCCTAACGCGCGCGTTGGCGTGCTGCGATCCGCGCGCGGGTGAGGGCGACGGAGCTCCAACCGCCCACGGCGATCCCGGCTGCACTGATGACTGCGAGGACCGCACCGAGCTTCTGATCGGACACGGCTGAAGGATCGGGAAGGTCGAGCAGCACGCGATAGGTGAGCAACACCGAGGTGAGGCCGCCGAGGAGAAAGACCAATGCGCCTGCGCCGGCCGGCGGTTCACTCTCACCTGATCCACGAAGGCGCAGCAGCGGTGGCGTCAGCGCCACGATCGCGGTCAGGAGGATCAGCCAGCGGACGATGGTTAGCGCGTCCCAGCCGTCTTCTGTCCACATCGCGGTGCGCTGCGTCGCCGGCTGGCCGTGGATCCCGGATATCCCGTACCACGCGAAGCCGAACATCAGCACGAGCAAAGCAAGTCCACACGCGGCGCTGAGAAGCTCGCCGCGCTCGAGCCTCATTCGGGAGTCGGAACGGCCGTGGCCTGGAGCGCCGCCGCGGCCAGCGTGTTCCGTAGCAACATCGCAATCGTCATCGGCCCGACCCCCCCTGGCACCGGCGTGATCAGCCCCGCGCGCTTGACGACGGCCTCGAAGTCGACGTCGCCCCGCAGGCCCTCCTCTGTGCGGTTGATGCCGACGTCGATCACCGCCGCCCCTGGCTTTACGTGTTCGGTGCCGATCAGCCCTGGCACCCCCGCCGCGGCGATCAGGACGTCGGCGCGGGAACACACCGCAGGGAGGTCGCGCGTCCGCGAGTGGCACAGCGTCACGGTTGCATTGCGCTGAAGGAGCAGGATCGACACCGGCTTGCCGACGAGATCCGAGCGCCCGACCACCACGGCTTGAGCGCCCTCCAGCTCGACGCCCTCGCTGTCCAGGAGCTCAATCACCCCGAGCGGAGTGCACGGCCGCAGCCCCGGGGTCCCCTGAAGGAGACGACCCGCGCTGACCGGAGTGAGCCCGTCGACGTCCTTCTCCGGGACGATCTGCGCCGTCAGGGCCGGACCGTCGAGACTGTCGGGGACCGGGAGCTGGAGCAAGATGCCGTTGACCTCGGGGTCGCTGTTGCACTCTTCGACGACCGCCTCGACGTCCTCCTGGCTCGAGTCGGCCGGGAGGTGGCGGTGGAAATCGACGATCCCCACCTCGGCCGATGCCTTGCGCTTGTTGGCTACGTAGACCGCCGAAGCCGGGTCGTCCCCGACGAGGATCGTGGCCAGCCCCGGAGCGCACCCGGTGCGGTCGCGCATCTCCTGCACCTCGCGGGCCACCTGCTCGCGCGCGCGCGCCGCGAGGGATCGTCCGTCGATGATCTCCGCTGCCATCGCCCGTCAAGCTAGAGCATGCCGCGGAGGGCTCGGCGTCGCTACAAGCTGCGGGAGCTGGAGCATGCCGCGGAGGGCTAGCCGTCGCTACAAGCTGCGGGGGACGCCGGTGCCCGCGCGCAGCGCACGGTCGCGCAGGGGCGTCGGAGTCAATCCGGCCAGGACTGCCTGAATCCGCGCACTGGCGCCGACCACGTAGCGAGCGGCCGGGCGACGGGCAGTGAGTGCCTTTTCGATCGTCGCCGCCACGCTTTCCACCGGCGCCGCGATCCGCTGAGAGCGCGGGATCGTCTTGCGGAATCCCGCGGCATGCTTGGCGTAGAGCTCGCGATGGCGGGGCGAGAGCGCTGCGACCTCCTGATCGAACACATCGATCGCCTTGCGCCACAGGTCGGTGTCGGTCTGGGCAGGCTCGATCAGCATCACCCGGATGCCCCAGGGGGCGAGCTCCATCCGCAGCGCGTCCGCCATCCCCTCGAGCCCGAACTTCGAGGCGTTGTAGGCACCCATCATCGGGGTCGCGACGCGCCCGCTGACAGATGACACGAACGCGATCCGCCCGCGCGCCTCCCGGAGATGCGGCAGAACCGCCTGAGTGACCGCCACTTGCCCTACGAGGTTGACCTCGAGCTGCCGGCGCAGCTCGGACAGGGCGAGCGCCTCGATCGGTCCGCCCACCACGACCCCAGCGTTGTTGACGAGCGCGTCGAGCCGCGAGGGGATGTGCTCGGAAAGCGCCGCGATGTGCTGCTCACTGGTGACGTCGAGCTCGACCGGCTTGATCTGCCCCGGGTGACCCTGGGCCAGCTGCTGTCCGTCCTCGAGCCGGCGCACGCCGGCCATTACAGTCCAGCCGGCTTTGGCCAGCCGCAGGACTGTCACCCGCCCGATGCCGCGAGCGGCTCCGGTCACCAGCACAGTTGGCATCGGATCGTCAGCCTATCTCGCGACCCCGTCCTAGCGCCTGGTGAGCGGCGCCATGTCGGCGACCAGCTTACGCTCGCTGCCGTCCTTGCTGAAACGGACGACCACGATCCCACCAGGCTCTACAGCTGTCACCACTCCGTCGCCGAACGTCGGGTGGAAGATGTCCTCGCCGAGCCGGTAGGCGACAGGCGGCGACGCTGCCTGGGCCGACCAAGGAGCCGTCGGGTCCTCGGAGCGCCAGGAGGTGGCGCGGGCGCGGATGCCGGCCAGGCCCCGTGGCCTCTGCTCCTCCCAGTCGGTCAGCACGGCTGGGACCTCGCCGATGAAGCGACTGGCCGCGCCCGATGTGCGTGACCCGAACACCGCGCGCGTCCGCGCGTAACAGATGTAGAGGTCGCGTTCAGCCCGCGTGATCCCGACATAGCAGAGGCGTCGCTCCTCCTCGAGCCCGCCTTCGTCGAGCGCCCGCGAGTGCGGGAACACTCCCTCCTCGCAGCCGATCATGAACACCACACCGAACTCGAGCCCTTTTGCGTTGTGCAGCGTCATCAGCGTCACGAGGCCTTCGTCATCGACGCGCTCGTCGGCGTCCGAGCGCAGCGAGACCTGCTGGAGGAACTCCTCGAGCGAGTGTGTCTCGCCTTCCGACGCGTCGTACTCGGCGGCGACGTTGACGAGCTCTTCCAAGTTCTCGAGCCGGCCCTGCGCCTCGATCGTCCGCTGAGCCTCGAGCCATTCGACGTACCCGGTCTCCTGGAGCATCTCCTTGAGGAGCTGGGCGACCGGCGCGTTCGCCTGCACGCGCTCATGCAGGACGTGCATCGTCCCCATGAACTTCCCGATCGACTTGATCGCCGGCGTCCCCAGGCCCGGGACCTGGGCCGGGTCGGATGCGACGTCCCAGATCGAGGCACCCATCGTGTTGCCGTGGCTGAGCAGGCGGGACAGCGATGTCGCCCCGATTCCCCGCGGTGGTGTGTTGACGATGCGCGTGAAGTTGCCGACGTCCAGCGGGTTGAGCAGTGTCGTCAGATAGGCGACCGCGTCCTTGATCTCCGCCCGTTCGTAGAACCTGGTGCCGCCGACGACCTGATAGGCGATGTCTGACCGGGTCAGCGTGTCCTCGAGCACCCGCGACTGCGCGTTGGTCCGATAGAAGACCGCGATCTCCGCGCGCGAGATCCCCTCGTCCACCAATCTCTGGATTTCGCCGGTGACGAACCGTGCCTCGGCGTGCTCGTCCTCGAGCTCGCGAATCTTGATCGGGTCGCCCTGACCGAGATCAGTCCACAGCTGCTTGGGCTTGCGACCGCGGTTGTTGGAGATAACGGCGTTGGCGGCGTCGAGGATCGTCTGCGTAGAGCGGTAGTTCTGTTCGAGCTTGACCACATGCGCGTCGACGTACTCGTCCTCGAACTCGAGGATGTTGCGGATATCGGCGCCACGGAACTGGTACACGGACTGATCCGGGTCCCCCACCACGAAGATGTTGCGGTGCTCCTTGGTCAGCAACTGGAGCCAGCGGTACTGCGCGTGGTTGGTGTCCTGGTACTCGTCGACCAGCACGTGGCGGAAGGTCTCGGCGTAGTGATCGCGCACCGGGTCGAACATCTGCAGCAACTCGACGCAGCGGAACAGGAGGTCGTCGAAATCCATCGCGCTCATTCGGTGCAGCTCGCGCTCGTAGGCGCGGTAGACGTCGGCCACCGTCTGCTCGAAGAACGATCCGACCTTCTGCCCGTACCCGTCGGCATCCTCCAGCCGGTTCTTGGCGTCTGAGATCTGGGCGCCGATCGCCGCCGGCGTGAAGCGCTTGGGGTCGATCCCCAGATCGTCCAGGCAGCGCTTGATCAGCCGCCGCGAGTCCGCCTGGTCGTAGATGGTGAACTGACGGGTGTAGCCGAGTCGCTCGGCGTGGACCCGCAGCATCCGCGCGCAGGCCGAGTGGAACGTCATCACCCACATCGCGCGAATCCGGCCGCCGACGAGGAGCCCGACCCGGTCTCGCATCTCCTGGGCGGCCTTGTTGGTAAACGTAATGGCGAGGATCTCGTCGGCCCGCGCGGCGCCTGACGCGAGCAGGAAGGCAATCCGGTGCGTGAGCACACGTGTCTTGCCGGACCCGGCGCCGGCCAGGATGAGGAGGGGGCCGCCCGGGTAGGTAACGGCCTCCCGCTGCGGCTCGTTTAGCCCTTCGAGCAGGGCATCGAGATCAGTGGCGGCCTCCGGCATCGTCTTCGTGGCCAACGGTAGCGGCGGATCTGGTCGTCACCGTTGGGAGAGGCGTGCGCAGTTAGCATCGTGCTGATGGCAACCCACGACCCGGCGACGCTCGACGCAGCCCAGCGGCGGCGGCGCTCACGCCATAGGTTGTTCTGGCGGATCGTGAACCCGCCAACCCGCCCGCTCGCGGGCATCGCTCCGTGGTGGGTTCTGCTCGAGACGACGGGACGGCGCACCGGGCAACCGCGCACTACGCCGCTGGCGCGTGGCCCGGTCGACGGCAACGTGCTGTGGCTGGCGTCGGTCCACGGGCGCCACGCGCAATGGGTACGGAACCTCGAGGCCAACCCGAGCGTCCGGATCAAGCGTGCCGGTCGCTGGCATGGTGCCCACGCGTCGGTTCAACCTCAAGACGAGGCGGTCTCTCGTCGGTTCAATGTCTACGCGCGGAGCGGTCCGAGGACCCTGGGGATCGACCCCGTGCTGGTTCGCGTGGAACTCGAGCCCTAGACGCGGCGCCTGTGGCGTGGGCGCTCACGACGTTCAAGCCGGCCGCAGCCGCAGCACTCGCAGCAGACCCGCAGGAGTTCTGAGACGGTGGCGCGGCGACCTCGCCGTTCCCGTCCGTTCCGTGAGGTCTCTCATCAGCTGGCTCAGCTCGAGCGTCCTGTGGAACGGATCGGCGATCACCGTGCCGTCGCGTGCCGACAAGGCGACGCGCAGCTCGCCGTCTATCTCGGCGACGATCAACGGCCCCTGTGGGATCGCAGCGGAGTCGAGGTCAGCCAGCGAGGCGATCGCGACGGCGTCTTCTGCATGCGCCGGACGGATGGTGATGGGTGGGGAATCAGGGTTGATCACAACATCGAGGATGGACTCCGGCGCCCATAAATGCAAATAGGATTTAGCTGGGTGAGGTATAACTTCAGGTTATGCTCGACGTCCGGCGTCTGAACGTGCTCCGGGAGGTGGCCCGGCAGGGCTCCTTCTCGCGCGCCGCGGACACGCTCGGCTATACGCAGCCTGCCGTCTCGCGGCAGATCGCGATGCTGGAGCGCGAAACCGGCGCGACGCTGGTTGAGCGTCGCCCGGGTGGGATCCGTCTGACCGACGCCGGCGAGCTCCTGGTTGGGCATGCCGAGGCCGTTCTCGGCCGGCTCAACGATGCCGAGGCTGAGCTCCAGGAGCTGCTCGGGATGGAATCCGGCCGGCTGCGGATGTCCACCCTCACTTCGGCTGCGACAACGATCGTGCCACTGGCGATCTCAGACTTCCGCAAGCGGCTGCCCGGGGTTGAGCTGTCGGTCTCGCTGGTCGATCCGGCCGGTGTCCTACCGCTGCTGCGCTCAGGGGAGCTCGACCTCGCCCTTTGCAACGACCCTCAGCACGGCGCACTCACCGACATCGACTGTGTCCACCTGTTCGAGGAGCCGATGCTGATCGCGCTGGCCAAGGACCATCCGTTCGCCCAGCGCGACAGTGTCAATCTGACCGAGCTCGACGGTGAGCGCTGGATGCTCGGTACGACCACTTCGTGCCCCGATGCCGGCCGGTTCATCAGGGCCTGCCACGCGGCCGGCTTCGAGCCGGAGATCGCGTTTCACAACGACGACTACACGGCCATCCTGGGCTTCGTCGCCGCAGGTGTCGGCATCGCCCCGGTTCCCGAGATGGTCGCCCGCAACGCCCCACGGACCGTCCGCATCTGCTCGCTGGGGCCCGACACGCTCACCCGCCCGATTCTCGCCGCTCTCCCCGCTGGTTACCGCTCGCGGCCGACGGAGGCAATGCTCGAGATCCTGCGCCAGGTCAGTACGCGATGGACGCGGAGCTCGCCCCGCCTCATCGCGGCGTAGGTTCGCTCACGACTGCGCCGTGAGCCTGCTGCGCGACTACGCTCGTCAAGCCGAGCGATATGACAAGACACGCGCGGCAAGCCCCTCTGTCCTGCGCGCTGTGCGCAAGGCGCTCGCGGGGGCTCCCGGCCACCGGCTCGCCGACATCGGCGGGGGCACGGGCAACTACGCGCTCGCCTTGAGTGAAGAGGGATGGAAGCCTGTCGTCGTCGACCGCTCTCCGGAGATGCTCGCCCGGGCCGCCGCCAAGGGTCTCGAGACCGTGGAAGCCGATGCACAGCGATTGCCCTTCGAGGACGAGAGCTTCGACGCCGCAGCGATGATCTCGATGCTGCATCACGTCGAGGACCGCGAGCGGGCGTTGAGCGAGGCCAGGCGCATACTCCGCCCCGCCGGTCGACTCGTGCTGATGGGGTTCACGGGCGAAGACGCCGACTCCCTTTGGATCCTCGACTACTTCCCTTGTAGCCGACCTTGGATGGCCGAGACTCATCCCCCACGCGCGGCGATCGTCGGGCAGCTGCCCGGCGCCCGCCTCGTCGGGTTCGAGTTCAAGGACATGGTCGACGGATCGCTCGCGGCGCTCTCGACCTGCCCTGAACAGGTGCTCGAGGCCGCGGAGAGCGGCGCGACGAGCTATTTCGAGCGGATGCAGCGCGACCATCCAGCCGAGCTGCGAGCTGGGCTCGAGCGCTTGCGTGAAGACGTCGCCGCCGGCCGCGCGCCCGCTCACGCCGGCACGGCCACCGTGTTGAGTTGGACGAAGCCCAAGGGAGCGACGCCGGTCTAGATCTGGATGGCGCCGTCCGAGCGGATAGTCCAGCCTGGGTTGTGGGCGACCTCCCACACGTAGCCGTCCGGGTCGGCGAAAGCGCCGGTCGTCCCTCCCCATTCGGCACGCCCGGCCGGGCGCACGACGGTGCCGCCGGCGCGTTCTGCCTCGGCTAGGACAGCGGTGACTTCCTGCGGCGAGCGCACATTGTGGGCGAGCTCGATGCCGGGGGCGCCGTGGCCACCGAGCGCCGTCCAAAGACCGAAAACCATTCCGCCGGCCTGGAAGAAGCAGACCTCGTCGTCGGGCTGATGAGCCCCTGACCACCCCAGGGCCTCGTAGAACCCACGCGCACGTGCGAGATCGGCGACTCCCAAGGTGACCAGGCTGACACGCTGTTCCACGAGCAGAGGATCGCAAACGCCACCGGGAGACCGTCCGTCCATCATCAGGCCTCGCGGCTCAAGTGAGCGAAGCTCGCGTCCGTTTTTTTCGTATGGACCGGACGCGAGTTCTACGTCAGTTGATCGAAGCGTCGTTGTACACGGTCGACCCTCAGCAGACCGCGGAGGCAATCCTGCTCCGGCGCCGGGCGAGGACAACTTTGGGCGGGCTCGAGTTCCGCAATGACGGCCGCGCCTGGCGGGTCCGCTCGTTCCGGCTGGCCACCGACGTTCCATCGTTCCGCCTCAGTGGTTTCGCGCGCCGTGGCCACGCGCACCATCGGGGCGACCGAGCGCGCCAGGTCGCCGTCTGATCAGCGCAGCTCCTCGGCTACCGTCGCCGCTACAACTCCTGGCCGATGGACGTGCTCGACGAGCTCAGAGCCGCTTGCGCCGTTGTCGCGCAGCGAGCACGGCACGTCCGGATCAACCAGTCCGCGCTCTCCGGCTACGCCGCCTTGCTCGACCTCAGCCAGCCGCCAGTCGGTCCTCACGCCGATGAGCACCTGATCTCCGCCAGCCGAGAAACGCTCGCGGCCTTCTGGCTTACTCTCGACGCGATCAACTTCGGCTCAGGCTGGTTCCCCACGCTCCGCAAACGCGAGGGCCGGTCTGGCTACCACACCATCGCCCTCGGCCTGAAAGAGCGCTTCAGCACCCACGGCGCCTGGAGCGCCGAGGAACTGACCCGCATCGACGCGCAAGCGATCGCGCGGACGCTCCACCAAGACCCAGACCACGCGCTCATGGAGCTTTTCGCGCGCTCTCTGCAGGACCTCGGCGCCCACCTCCTACTCAACCATGGCGGCCGCGTCACACACCTCGTCGACAGCGCCCAGGACCGTGCGCCGGCACTCGTCGCCCACCTGGCAACTTGGGAATGCTTTGCGGATACCTCGACCTACGACAGCATCACCGTGCCCTTCCTCAAGCGCGCACAGATCGCCGCCGCTGATCTGGCCCGGGCGGGTGTAGCGCCGTTAGCACAGCTCGATCGGCTGACGATGTTCGCCGACAACCTCGTCCCCCACGTCCTGCGTCTCGACGAGATCCTCATCTACAAGGAAGCCCTGATCCAGCGCATCGAGCGCGGCGACCTCCTCCTCCACGGCTCGCCTGAGGAAGTCGAGATCCGCGCGTGCTCACTGCACGCCGTCGAGCTGATCGCGACACACCGGGATAATTGTCCAGCCGACATCGATCAGATGCTGTGGCTACGAGGGCAGGAGCCGCGCTATAAGGCGGTGCCGCGGCACAGGTCGCGCTGCACGGCCTACTGAGCAGGGACCGTCGAGACCGCGCGGTGCTCGTCCGCCGCGCGGGCGTGCCCGGCGATCAGCTCGATCAGCCGGGGCCAGGCGTCCTCCGGCAGGTCGTGACCCATCCCGGGAACCATCTCGAGCTTGGCGCCGGGTATCGCCCGCGCCGTGGCCCGCCCGCCCGAGGGCCGCACGAGCCTGTCCTTCGTCCCGTGGATCACGAGCGTTGGCGCTTTGATCGCGCCCAGCGCGGGCGTCCGATCACCGGATGCGATGATCGCGCCGAGCTGGCGCCCCGGGGCAGCCGGGTCGTGGCCGCGGTCGTAGTGACGACCGGCGACATCCCGCAGGCGGGCTTCATCGCGCGGGAAGCCCGGCGATCCAATCGCCGTGAACACCCTCACCATGTGCTCGATGAACCCGTCCCGATCGGCGGGCGCCCGCTTGAGCAGAAAGCGATACATCGACAATGCCGGCTGTCCCTTCCACCGGTTCCCTGTCGCCGACATGATCGAGACCAGCGACCGAACCGACTCTGGGTACTCGGCCGCGAGCGTCTGCGCGATCATCCCGCCCATCGAGACGCCGACGATGTGTGCCGGCTCGATCTCGAGCTTGCCCACCAGCCGCACGGCATCGCCCGCCATGTCGCTCAGCGTGTAGTACTCCGGCGGTATCCGCCGTCTGAAGAGCTGGCCGACGGTCGGCGGGCGAAGCGAGGAGTGCGTCGATCGCCCGATGTCGCGGTTGTCGTAGCGCACGATATGAAAGCCGCGCCCCGAAAGCTGCTCACAGAATTCGTCAGGCCAGCCGATCATTTGTGTGGCGAGCCCCATGATCAAGAGCATCGGCGGGTCGCTCGCCGCGCCGAACTCTTCGTAGCAGAGGCTGATGCCCTCGCCGACGTCGATCAGCTGCTCAGCCATCGTGCCCCGCGGTGTGGGAGGCAGTCTCCACCTTCGCCGGCGCCTGCCCGTTCACCTCTGAGGTGGCGCGGACCGGCCGCAGTTCCTCGATCGCCTCTTCCAGCCAACCCATCAACTGCCACGCGTCCGGCATCTGGTCGCGGTCGGCGACGATCCCAAAATCCAAGCGTCCGCAGTAGCTCATCACGGTGATGTTGAGCCCCATCCCGTCCGTGATCACGGAGATTGGATAGTTGGCCTCGAGCCTGGCCCCGGCCATGTAGAGGGGAAACTGAGGCCCAGGCACGTTGGAGATGACGAGGTTCCACATCGGGCGTCCGCGACTGGCCAGCGAGAACGACAAGCGAGCTGCGCGCGAGAACACCGCCGGGGGGATGAAGTGGTTTGCGTCCTGGAGGAGCTCAGCCGGGAGCGCCTTGTGTCGCTGCTTCATTTCGGCCAGCGCTTCGTGGGTGCGCTTCAGTCGCCGGACAGGGCCGCCCTCGGTGGTGAACAGGGGCGCGGTCATCAGCAGAATTCGGTTGCCGTAGGTCCCCCGCTGCCGCTCTTTCCGCACCGAGACCGGGATCTGCGCGACCAGCGGCTCTGAGGGCAGCGCCTCGTGCTCGAGCAACCACCGGCGGACAGCGCCCGCGCAGAGCGACACGACGACGTCGTTGACCGTGCAGCCATACGCATTCTTGACCTGCTTGACCTCATCCAGTGAGAGCCGTCCGAAGACGAACCGGCGGTGCGCCGAGATGCGGCCATTGAACGGCGTACGCGGCGGGTCGAGGTTCTTGTCACCGACCACCCGGCCCTGCCGACCGAGGGCCTGCTGGACTCCAGCGGCCAGGCGGCCGGCGGCGCGCAGACCGGGAATCGCCGACAGCGAGCGCACCTCCCCGACGTTGGGCAGGGCACGCGGAATCGATCCCGCCAGGCGCAGCGGGTACCGTGCCAGCCCGAGCGCGCCGCGGGCCAGCATCTCGAACTCGCTCGGTTGCATATCGCCGGCCTCGGAGAGGGGCGGCGGCGGCTCGCGACCTTCTGGGCTCAGGTCGAGCAGCGCGCCCTGGATCTCGGCGCCGGACATGCCGTCGATCACAGCGTGGTGGATCTTGGTCATTACGCCCACCCGCCCCTGGGGCAGGCCATGAATCAGATAGAGCTCCCACAGCGGCCGCGCGCGGTCGAGCGGGCGAGCGAAGATCCGCGCCACCTGCTCGCCGAGCTTCTCGTCGTTGGCGCCCGGCGGAAGCGCCAGCTCGCGGACGTGGAAGTCGATGTCGAAGTCGGGGTCATCCAGCCAGTAGTCGTAGTCCAGATCGAATGGCACCTGGGCCAGCCGCCAGCGAAACGGCGGGATCAGCGGGAGCCGCTCGACGATCAGGAGCTGGAGGTCCTCGAGCGTGATCGCACCATTCGGCGTGGTCGACGGATCGAGCACGGCGAGCGCGCCCACATGACCGACATGGCGCGCATCCTCGAGCGCAAGGAACTGCTGATCGAGGGCCGTCAGCTGGCGCATCCCGCGCTCAGCCTACCCGCGTCGCGCGCAGTTGGCTACTCGCCGAGCGCCTGCGCCCGAACGCGCCCTATCTCTTCCGCACGCTCTGGCCCTACAAGGAGCTCGGGCCGCATCGTCCAGGTGCGCCCCACGTCGACCGCGGGCCATTGGCCTGCGGCTGCGCGCAGCGGGCTCAGGGAAACCAAGGTCGTCTCGCCGCCAAGGGCGTGTGAGGCAGTGGCGATGACCGTCACAGAGCCGCCGTCGGCGGTCGATCTCGCCGCGGCCAGCGCCCGCCGAGCCGCCGTCTCGTCGAGTTCGTCCAGGGTGTCGATCAACACGACCGAGTGAGAGCCTCGTGAGGCCAGCCGCCGGGCCTGCTCCACAGCGGAATCGACCGACTGCGAACGCGAGTCCCGCGAGGATCCGAGATCGAGCGCCGCCAGCGGGGTGACCGTCTGCTCCCACTCGGTGATCTCCTCGGGTCGAACTCCGGCCAGCACCACACGCAGCTCGAGATCGTCCCTGCGGCTGAGGGCGGCCGCGATCCGCTTCAGAAGCTCCGTCTTGCCCGATTGCGGTGGCCCGGCGACAGTCACCCGTGACCCCCGCCCGATCGGCGCGACGGCCAGCACCCCCAAAACGCTCGGATCGCCCCCCTCCAACGGAAGCAGCTCGCTCGGCCAGGCCGCCGGCCGCTCCTGCCCGCGGCCGGCCCCGGCAAGCTCGGAGGCCGGTTGCCCGTTGACCGTCTCGACCCGAACCAGGGAGGCGAACCGCTCGGAGCGCCGGGGCGGCCGGCGCGGCCCGCTCACACGATCGCCGCTGACGAGCTCGAAGCGCCGCACCTGCGCGGCGGACACGTACACGTCTTCGTCCGACGGATCCGGCGGGTTGAGGCGAAGGAAACCCGACCCACCGCCCAGCACGTCGACGACGCCCTCGACCTCATCGCCACCGGTAGGTGGGTGCTCGGAACCGACCGGCGCGTCGCGCACCGCCGGCGCCTCGCGCCCGGCCCCAGGCACCACCGGCTCCTCGGGCTCGGCCTCGGGCACCGCTGGCGGCTCAGGTGCCTCCTCACCGACCGAGGTCTCCGGCGCCTCGTCTTCCCTCTGCCTTCCCCGCCGGAAGCGCCTGCGGCGAGCCGGGCGGCCCTCCTCCCCGCGCTCCTCCTCGCGCTCGCGCAACTCCTCTCCCACCGCGGCCGCCAGTTCGTCCGCCTCGAGCAGCTCGCCGGAAGCCGACGAGCTTGCCGCGGGCTCGGGGGGGACTGGCGCTCCAGGATGGCATCGATCAGCTCTGCCTTGCGCAGACGGCGGAACGAATCGATCGACAGCTCAGAGGCGATCGCATGCAGGTCGGAAAGCGAGCTTTGCTCGAGTGACGCACGGTCGAGGATCGACATCGCGGTGCAATCTAGTGACTGGTCAGGCGCCCTGCTCCCAGCGCAGCTCCTCCGGGAGTCGCGTCGCCGAAGCCAGGTCAGCCTCGCCTGTAAGCACGGCGCGAACGGCGATGAAGTCCGCCACCTCGGGTACATCGTGGATCCGCACGAGATGGACGCCGGCCTCGAGGCCGTGCTCGATCGCAGCCAGCGTCCCCGCCAGCCGCGATCGTGGTGCCCGCTGGATGATCGCGCCAACGAAGTCTTTACGGGAGACCGCGAGCAGGATCGGCCGCTCGAACCGGTGAAGGATGGGCAGCGCTCGGAGGGCCTCGATCGTCTGGGAGGGGGTCTTCCCAAAGTCGGGCCCTGGATCGAGGATCAGCTGCTCGAGGGCGACGCCGCGTGAGAGCGAGAGCTCGATCCGCTCTTGCAGGAACACCTCGACGTCCTCGGCGACGCGGCCGTCGAGCTCAGGGTCGAGCAGTTTCTCCTTCGGGGCGGCTCGGGTGTGCATGATCACCAGCCCGGCGCCCGTCTCGGCGCAGACGTCGGCCACGGCGGGGTCGCGGAGCCCGCTCACGTCGTTGACGATCGCGGCGCCGGCCTCGATCGCTCCGCGCGCTACCTCCGCCTTATAGGTGTCGACCGAGATCAGCGCCCCCAGATCGGCTATCCGTTCGATGAGCGGCACGACCCGTTCGAGCTCGTCCGCCGGCGCGACCGCAGGCCGGTTGGTAACCCCAGATTCCCCTCCCACGTCGATCACCTGGGCTCCGGCGGCGATCATCCCCCGCGCCAGCTCGACCTGCAGGTCGAGGCTACGGGCGATGCCGCCGTCCGAAAATGACTCGGGGCTCGCGTTGACGATGCCCATCAGCCACGGGTAGTCGCCCAGCTCGACATCCTCACGCGCCGTGCTGAGCTTCCGGCGTGGCGGCCTCACCCGACGCAGATCCCCTCGGCCCGGGCCTCCTCGGCGAACCGCTCGACCTCCTCGTCGACGTGCTGCTCGCTCCACCCAAGCACCGGAGCAAGCGCCCCGGCCACGCGTTGCGGGACGTGGCTTCCCGGAGCGCAGATCTCGGGCGCCGCCAACAGCCCCAGCCGCGTCCGCCGCAGCAGTACGTCACCCACGCTCAGCGCCTGCTCGTTGGTGGCGGCGAACGGAGCCTCGGCGAGAAGGTCCGGGAGTCCCGGCGCGATCGGCTCGGCAAGTTGCGGCTGCTCGGCTGCGAGCGCCAGCACCTGAGCCGCCGCATGGCCGTAGCGAGCCGCCAGCGCCTCGCGCTGCGGCTGCGAGACATCCTCTACCTCGGGGAGATCCTGGACCGCCACTGGCTGGCCAAGCGGAATCTCTTGCGTACGGCACGGCGCCTCGCGACCCTCACGTTCGACCAGCCGGTCGACAGCCAGCTTGGCCATCCGGCGCCAGGTCGTCAGCTTGCCTCCGGTGATGGTGATCAGACCGCTCGAGGTCTCGTACAGCTCCGCCTTCCGCGAGATGTCAACCGATTTGCGGCTGTCGCCCGAGGAGATCAGCGGTCGCACCCCGGCGTAGGCGCCCGTGATGTTGTCCGTCCCGAGCTCTGATCCGAAGAAGCGGTTGGCCGCCGCGAGCAGGTATTCGATGTCATCAGGACTGGGGCTGACGTGCTCGATGTCTCCCTCGTAGGTGTTGTCGGTCGTGCCGAGCAGCGCCCGCCCGAGCCAGGGCAGGGCAAAGATCGACCGCCCTTCGCCGGCGGGGACGATCGCACCCGCTCGCAACGGCAGGTCGGCCAGCGCGATCGTGACATGGGTACCCCGGCTCGGGACGATCTGCGGGACTTCGGCCTCCGAGTGCAGTTCCTCGGGCCGGATCCGGTCGGCCCAAACTCCGGTGGCGTTGATCACGTTGTCAGCGTGGACCTCGAGCTCGCCGCCGCTCATGAGGTCCCGGACCTTGACCCCGCATGTCTCGCCTTCCTGTTCGAGGAGCTCGATCACCTGTGCCCGGTTGGTACAGATCGCACCGAACCGCTCGGCCTCACCAAGCACGGTCAGGACGAGGCGCACGTCGTCGGTCTGGCAGTCGTAGAACAGGTAGCCGCCGGTTGGATGTCGCTCTTCGAGCGCCGGCAGCAGCGCCACCACCTCCTCGCCGCTGATCGTGCGATGCCGCGCCGGACTCCAGTCGGCTTCCTGCCCGTCCTGCTCAGCCCGCTTGGGACGAGAAGCCACCGGCGCGCCGCGCCGCCCCCGGCGCGCCCGCAGCGAGGGCGCCGCCATCACGTCGTACATGTTCAGCCCGATCCCGGTCAGCCGATCGGGGCGGGCGCCGTCGAACGCAGCGACCACCATCTGCAGCGGTCTCACCAGATGCGGGGCCAGCCTGACCATCAGCTGCCGTTCCAGCAGCGCCTCGCGTACGAGCCCGAGATCGAAGTTCTGCAGGTAGCGCAGGCCACCGTGGACGAGCTTCGACGAGCGACTGCTCGTTCCCGAAGCGAAGTCCGCCTTCTCGACGAGCGCCACACTGTACCCGCGCGAGGCCGCGTCCAGTGCCACCCCGGCGCCGGTGATCCCCCCGCCGATCACCACGAGGTCGAACCGCTCGCTCCCCAGTGCCTCGATGGCGCGCGAGCGGGCGATCATCGAGCTGAGGGTAACGGCCGACCGGATGCCGACCGCCGAGGCGCCTCAGCGCTTACGGCTGCTGGACGCTCCCGCGCCTCCCGCCTGCTTGTACAGGCCCAGAAGGATGTCGTACATCTGCGGTGAGGTCTCCTGGTCGCCCGGACAGCAGGGCGGACCGCCGTTGTCGCTGATCCCGATCTCCAGGTGCGGCGCGTCGGACATCCCGACCCGCCCGCAGCCAACTTCGGCAATCGGCTCGCCGGCCGTGACCTGGGCGCCCACGTGGACGAGGGCCGGTGCGGCGTGCCCGTAGTACACGTAGCGGCCGGCGAACTGTCCGCTCGAGACCTTGATCACCGGCGCGTAGGGGCCGAAGCCGCTGATCCCTTCCTGGACCACCGTGCCGTCGGTGACCGCGACCTCGACCACCTTCGAGCCGCACGCGTTGCCGTCGGTGCCGATGTCCACACCCTGGTCGAGCGACCAGTCTCGGGGCGGCAGCACGCGGCTCACCGGACGCAGCGGGAACACCCACCCCGACGCCGGATCGGCGCCGCCGGAAGCCGCCGGACGCACACCTGAGCTGCGGGTTACCTGCCGCACCACGGCGAGGATCTCCCGCGCGGTCCGCCGTCCCACCGACCCGCTGATGGGACGTAGCCGGTTTGCCTGCTGAAAGGTCTTGACCGCCGACTCCGTCATCGATCCGAAGTAGCCGGTAGTCGGCAGCGAGTAGCCGATGTCGGTGAGCCAGGCCTGGAGCGTCTTGACGTCGGCACCGCGGTCGCCCTTGCGCAGCGTGCGCGTGAATACTGGGACCGAACCGCTCGAGCTCTGCATCCCGTGCGGGCTGCTCTGACCCTCCATTGCGGCACCGCCCGAGCTCTGCGCGCCAGCTGTCATCGGGGACATGACGGCTGATGCGATCAGGACCCCGAGCGTGCAGAGCGCCAGCCGCATAGGACGAACTTCGTCCTGGCGCGCCGGCTGCCCGCCCCGAAAGCTCCGTTTGCGCATCCTCCCGGCGTTGAACCTGCTCGAAATCGACAAGCGCCACGTCCCACTGGTAGTGGTCTTGCAAACATGTGCCTGTCGCCTGCGGGGTTAGCTGACGGGCTGGCGCTCCTCTGGCAAGCGCCTCTCACGGATCACCGCGAGACTCGCCCCAAATACTTGGGTTCCCCGCTCCCCGGGGCGGCACTCCGGGGACTCGGCGCGCGGCACAATAACAAAAGCCGGCGACGGCAGGGTCGCCGGCGATTTTTCCCGGCCGCGGCGCGGCTACTGCTGGCTGGGATCGCCGGGATCGGCGACCCCGGCCTGACGGCGCTCCTCGATCGTCTGACGGATCCGGTCGACGGTGTCCTCCGACATGCGCCTGATCTCCCAGTGGGTCAGCTTGATCACCCGCATCGGCGAGGTCGCGACCACGTCGGCGTTACGGGGACGCCGCTCGATCAGCCCCATCTCCCCGATCAGATCCCCCTCGTCCAGGGAGGCGATCTTCTGCCCGTCGCGGATCACGTCCGCGGACCCCTCCTCGATGGCGATCAGCTCGGTCGAGTAGTCGCCCTGCTTCATCAGGATCTGGCCCTCCGCGATGCTCGTTTCGGTGGCGAAGGTGGCCAGCCGCCTGGCCTCCTCGTCTGAGAGGTGCGAGAAGATGGGGATTTCCGTCAGGCGGTTTGGGTCCATGGCGCTCCCTCCTCGAGAATGTCAGCGCGACTCTAACCGCACGACGCCGCCCCGTGTCGCCAAGTGCCTACAGCGCTTCGACCTCGGCAGTGATGTCGGTGACCGACTGCTTGGCGTCGCCGAACAGCAGGCTCGTCTTGGGGTCATAGAAGAGCGGGTTGTCGATGCCGGCAAAGCCTGAGGCCATCGATCGCTTGAGCACCACGACCGCCCCAGACTTGTCGACCTCGAGGATCGGCATCCCGTAGATCGGCGAACCCGGCTCGTTCTTGGCCGCGGGGTTGGTGACGTCGTTGGCGCCGATCACCAGCGTCACATCTGTGCGGGGGAACTCTGGATTGATCTCATCCATCTCCCTGAGCAGGTCGTAGGGCACGTCGGCCTCGGCCAACAGCACGTTCATGTGGCCGGGCATCCGCCCCGCCACCGGATGGATCGCGAACTTGACCTCGACGCCCTTCTCCTCGAGGGCACGCTCGAGCTGGCGCACCGAATGCTGGGCTTGAGCCACAGCCATCCCGTAGCCGGGTGCGATCACCACCTGGCGGGCGTAGGCGAGCTGAATCGCCACGTCAGCCGGGCTCGTCGAGCGGACGGTGCCTCCCTCAGCGCCCTCCCCGCCCGCCGGTGCGGCCACCGCGCCGCCGAATCCGCCGGCCACGATCGCGGGGACCGAGCGGTTCATCGCCTTCGCCATCAGGTTGGTCAAAATCGTGCCCGAGGCGCCGACGATCATCCCCGCCACGATCATCACGGGGTTGGATAGCGCCACGCCCGTGGCCGCAGCGGACAGGCCGGTGAACGCATTGAGGAGCGAGATCACGACCGGCATGTCGGCGCCGCCGATCGGCAGGACGACCATGTTGCCGAGGATCGCCGCCGCCACCAGAACCCCGAGGATGAAGAGCGCCTCTGAGTGCGTCCCGGCGCACAGAATCACCGCGCTGGCGACCGCCACGACCAGCAAGGCGAGGTTGAGCACGGTCTGGCTGGCCCCGGGAAGCTTGATCGGGCGGCCGGGAAGGATCTCCTGGAGCTTTCCGAAGGCGATGTTCGACCCCCAGAACGAGATCGAGCCGACGATCGCCCCGAACAGCTCAAAGATCTCCGAGCGCAGCGGGTAGCCGCCGCCAAAGTGGTGGCGGTACTCGACCCACGCGATCAGCGCCACGGCGCCGCCGCCCACGCCATTGAAGATCGCCACCATCTGCGGCATCGCGGTCATCCGTACATTCCGCGCGGCCGGGATTCCGATCGCGGTGCCGATCACGACGCCGGCGACGATCAGCCAGACCGTCCCGGAGCCGTGAAATTCGTGTCGGCGCAGCAGGGTGGCGACCACCGCGATCGCCATCCCGACCGCTGCGATCTTGTTTCCCCGTACCGCCGTGCGCGGCCCGGTCAGGCCAGTCATCCCGTAGATCAGCAGGATGAACGCGGCGATGTATGCAGCGTCGATGAAGTTGCTCGTCTGAAGGAAGACCGTGGCCAGCATGTCTACTCGCCAGGCTCCTCGCCGCCTGCCTCGGCCTCCCCGCCCTTGGGTGGGTTCCTGCCCTTGAACATCTCCAGCATCCGATCGGTGACCAGGAAGCCGCCGACGACGTTGATCGTCCCGAAAGCAACCGCGATGACGAGCAGCACCTTCTCGAGCGCGCCATTGGACTCGGCCATCAGGAGCAGGCCGCCGAGCACCACGATCCCGTGGATTGCGTTCGTGCCGGACATGAGCGGCGTGTGGAGCGTGTTGGGGACTTTCGAGATGACGGTGTAGCCCACGAATCCGGCCAGCACCAGCACCGCGATGTCGATCACGAGTCTGTCCACCGGGTCTCCTTTAAGCGGTTGCTACGCCGGCCGCCTCCCGGGCGGCGGCATGGACGATTTCTTTGTCCCGCGTGATGCACGCGCCGGCGATCACCTCGTCGTCGAAGTCGAGCTCGAGGCGCCCCTCCTTGACCATCAAGTCGAGCAGCGCGTTGATGTTGCGGGCGTAGAGCTGTGAGGCGTGCTCGGCCATCGTCGAGGGCACGTTCAGCGGCGCGAGGATCTTCACGTCGTGGCGGACGATGCTCTGGCCGGGCTCGGAGACCTCGCAGTTACCTCCCTGCTCACCGGCAAGATCGACGATCACCGAGCCTGGCTTCATCCGTGTGACGGCATCCTCGGTGACGAGAATCGGCGCCCGGCGACCTGGCACGAGCGCGGTGGTGATCACGACATCGGCCTTGCCGATCGCTTCGGCCATCAGCTCCTGCTGGCGCTGCTGCTGCTCGGGCGTCAGCTCCTTGGCGTAGCCGCCGGCCCCCTCGAGATCCTCCCCGAGGTCGAACTCGAGGAAGTGGGCGCCGAGCGACTCGACCTGTTCCTTGACCGCCGCGCGGACGTCGTAGCCCTGAACCACTGCGCCGAGGCGCCGAGCCGTCGCGATCGCCTGTAGCCCGGCGACACCTGCGCCGAGCACGAGCACCGTGGCCGGCCGGATCGTGCCCGCCGCGGTCATCAGCATCGGGAAGTAGCGGCCTAGCTCCTGGGCCCCGATCAGCGACGCGCGGTAGCCGGCAATGTTCGCCTGGCTAGACAGTGCGTCCATCGATTGGGCGCGGCTGATCCGGGGGATCGACTCCATGGCAAAGCTCGTCACTCCCGTCCGGGCGATTCCCCTGATCCCCTCAGTGTTGGTGAGCGGGGCGAGGAACCCGATCAGAACCCCACCCGAACGCAGGCGCGCCGTCTCTTCGGCGTCGGGGGCGACCACCTTGACCACGACGTCGCAGGCGTAGACCTCGTCGGGACCGCTGACCAAGCGGGCGCCAGCCTCCTCGAACTGCTGGTCGGGGATCAGCGCGCCGGCGCCCGCTCCCTGCTCTATCACCACCTCGGTGGGAGGAGTGTCACCCTCGTCGGTCGAGCGAGTGAGCTTCTGCACCACCTCGGGGACGAGCGCGACCCGCCTCTCGCCTTCCGCGGTCTCCCTGGGCGCTCCGATCCGCATGCGGCGCGGGAGGCTAGCGAGTTAGTGTTGGCTAGGCGAGTCCGATCGGGGCGAGCGCCAGCGCGCTGATGAGCCCGAAGTCGGGGACGAGAGTGAGGACCGGCGCGGCTGGCACGGCACGCTCGAATCTCCCGCGATATGTGCTTTTTCTTCGACTGGCCCGCCGCCGCGTTTGCAGCGCGCGCGCCAGCCGGTGGCCCCGGCGAGGCGAGCTCAGCGTCGATACGGGCGAGATCGGGAGCGGCTTTCGCTCGAGCGCCATCAGTGCTTCGGCCGTGACCCAGACCGGGGTCTGGTCGCTCGCGCGCGCGTACCTGATGTGCCCGTCGCTTGCCTGAAGCGTGCGCAGATAGGCGATCGCGCGGTCGATCGGGGCCGCCGGAGCGCCGGCGGCGATCAGGCCCTGGATCGCCCAGGCCGTCGATTGGGCATTGGCGTCCTCTCCCCGCTGAGCGGGAAAGCCGCCGCCGGGGGCCTGCTCGGCGCGGATGAACGCGACGGCCGCCCGGCGGACTCGGATGGTGTGGGGCGTCGCGACGCCGGCCAGTGCCTCGAGCGCCGCGCCAGTGTCGTCGACGTCGCTCGTGCCGCCCGCAGGCCCGTAGCCAAATCCTCCGTCATCGTCAGCCTGGTCCGCTATCCATGCGAGCGTCCGCGCCGGCACGGGCTTGCCCGCGGCGCGCAGCGCGAGCACGGCGAACGCCGTGAGGTTCACCTGGCCCGACACAGCCCCGTCGGGAGCAATCTCGTGCTCGAGTTGCGCCACCAGGTCAATGCCGTTTGCATCAGACGCCGATGCGCCTGCGGCGCGGAGCGCCAGGATCATCCGCTCGACCGAGCCTGGGTCATGCGCGCTCGAAGCCGCTCCCAGCAGGTAAGCGGTGAGACTGTGACCATCGCGGGTGACCTGACCAGGCGAGACCCCGGCCGAGGCGAGTCCGAGCGCAACCCAGCCCGAGTACAGCGACGTCGATGGCTGGCCCCGAGCGGCACCGAATCCCCCATCGCGATTTTGGGCCGCCACGAGGAAGGCGCTCGGCGAGGCCGCTGCGTTTGCTCTGGGCGGTGCCGGAGCCGTCATCAGCAGCGCGACAAGGAGGAGCGGCGCCATGGAGACCGGGGGCCGCCAGCTGACCTCGAGCCGAGTCGCGAAACGGCGAACCGACCGCGCCAGCGCGGGGCCGAGAGCCAGCGCGAACACCACACACCCGGCGGCGTGCACTGCGTCGAAGCCGAGCCCCTTTCCCACGTATATGGCCAGCTGCGCGGTGGAGTGGTCGCTGTAGTTGACCCAGTCCCCCACGTCCTGGAGGGCCGTGAAAGCGAAGCCCACGACGCCGCACACGATGGCCAGCGGCCAGCGGCCGATGAGCCGCCGGCGGAGACGAGCTCCCATGGCCAGCGCCAGCCCGGCCCCGATCAACCCCGTCGCCCCCCAGCCCGCCATCTGCCAGGGAGTCCAGGGGCCTTGGCCGAAGAAGAAGTTCGAGCTCAGCGCGGCCAGGCTGCCGACCATGAAGCCCGGGCCCGCCCCCAGCGCGTAACCGGAGATCAGCACGATGTCGGTGGTCGGCTTGACGTTCGGCACCGCCGCGAATGCGATCCGTCCCAGCGCAGCGAACGCGGCCAGTGTCGCGACCAGCGCCACGACGCGGGCGTCTGGTCGCTTGCGCTCATACCAGGCGAAGCCGGCCGCGAGCGAGACCGCCAGCCCGGCGTACGACGCAGCCTGCCAGCTCAAGCGACGGCCTCCTCGGAGTCTCGCTGCGCGACGACGGCTGCGCCTTGCTCGGGGGTCAGCGCGCCGCCCGCACCACCGAGGATGCGCGCGGTCTCGGTCGCGAAGTAGATGCCGTGGGCCAGAACTTCGGCCGCGGGTCCGTCGGCGATCGGCGCTCCGTCGGCCAGCAGGACCACTCGTTGGGCGAAGGCGGCGGCGAACTCCGGGTCGTGGGTGGCGACGAGAACGGCAGCCGGCAGCTTGCCCAGGAGCGCCGCGAGGCGTGCTTTCAGGCCGCGGTCCATTCCGCGTGTCGGCTCGTCCAGGCACACGAGACCCGCGGGATCATCGGCCGGCTCGCCGAGCACGATCGCCAGCGCGAGCCGCTGCTTCTCGCCCGAGGACAGATCTCGTGGGTGGCGATCGCCCAGCACCTCCGCGTCAAGCCCGGCGAGCGCCAGGGCCACCGGGCCGGCCTCCTCGGCCACCGTGTCGCGCACGAGGTAGTCGGTGGGGTTCTGGAGCAGCAACGCGACCCGCTGGGAGCTACGGACGCGGCCGCGAGTGGGTCGCATGAGTCCCGCTGCGTGGCGCAGCAGCGTCGATTTGCCGGCTCCGTTGCGGCCCATTAGCGCGACCCGCTCGCCGGGCCCGATACTCAGCGAGGCCGCGCGCAGGATGGCCGGTCCCCGCGGGAGCTCGTGCCACACACGGTCTAACTGGAGCACCGCGTCGCCGTTACCCGCGCGCGGGCGGGTGAGAACCGATTCCCGCCCCGGCTGGCGGGCTTCCGGGAGCCGACCGGCACGGCGCAGGGCCGCACGAGCCGCCTTGACGCCAGGTGCCGGTTGGAGCCCGGCCGCGGCAAGCAGCTTCGCACCGGGAGTGAGAAGTTCAGGCGCGTCCAGGAGAGCCCAGCGCAGGAAGCCGGCCGGACCCTCATCGCACACGATCCGGCCCCCCTCGAGAGCGATCACGCGGTCTGCGAACGCCAGGCAGCGCTCGAGCCGGTGTTCGGAGAGCAAGATTGCCGCGTCGCTGTCGTCGTTCAGGCGCTGGAGCAGGCCGAGCAGCTCGTCGCCCGCCACAGGGTCGAGTTGCGAGGTGGGCTCGTCGAGGACGATCAGCGCCGGGCGGGCGACCAGCGCCGCCGCGAGTGCGACGCGCTGAAGCTCTCCGCCGGAGAGCTCGGCCGTCGGACGGTCGAGCAAGTGGGCGATCCCGAGCGCCAGCGCGGCTTCCTCGACCCCGCGGGAGACGGCGGCGGGGGACTCACCACGATTCTCGAGCGGGAACGCCAGCTCCGCCCGCACCGTGTTCATCACGACCTGGGTCTCGGGCTCCTGGAAGAGACTCCCTACGACGGCGGCCAGCTCCCCTGGACCGTTGTGGCGGATGTCCATGCCCATCACCTCGGCGCGGCCGCTGAAGACACCACCGTGGAAGTGGGGAACAAGGCCGTTCGCCACCCTCAGGAGGGTCGACTTTCCCGAGCCCGATGGCCCGGCCACGACCACCAGCTCGCCGGGCGCCACGGACAACGTCACTCCGTCGAGCGCCGGGCGCCTGGCGCGCGGATAGCTGTAGCTCACGCGCTCGAGCTCGAGGACCGAGCTGCTCATCGCCGCATCCCGGTCCGTACCGCAAACGGTGCCAGTGCGCAAAGCAGGATCGACACCGCGAGAACCACCTCGATGGGCCCCAGCGGCATGTGGAGCGACGGGTAGGCGCGGAGCGGGGCCCAGCCGGCGATCCGGCCCGTGATCGCACCAGCCACGACGCTCGCCGCGGCGGCGGTGAATGCGAGGTCCTGCCGGGACCACGGCTGCCAGCCACGCGGTGGCCGGCGAGCGGTGCTGTAGCCGCGGACCTCGAGCGCGGCAGCTGCGTCCAGCGCGCGGTCCAGCACGCCCGCGGTGGCCGCTCGCATCAGCCGCGCGCGGGAGGGGCGCGCGCCCGGTCGGCAGCGCTGCGCGTCAGCCAGCCGGCCTGAGTCACGAAGCAGGATCGGGACCATCCGCGTGGCGAGCGCCGCGGTCAGCGCGGAGTGAAACGAGAAGCGGCGGAACAGCTTGAGAACCTCATCCGGATCAACCGCGGTCGTGTACAGCGCTCCGCACATGACGAGCGCAAACGCTCGAAGCCCCAGGATCGCCCCATAGGCCGTTGCCTCGAGCGTGATATCGGTGTGGCCCAGGACCGGCAGCTGACCCAGGCGCCAGATCACGGTGAGGCCATCGCGAGTGACAAGCGCGTTGATCAGCATGACCGCGGCACCGAGAAGCGCCGCGAACAGCGCGGCCCGCCGCAATTCGTGCATCACGCCGGCTCCAATTGCTGCCCCGATGATCGCCACGGTGACCGCGCCGAGCGCTAAAGGTCCGGACAGGAGCAGCGCGGCGATCCCCAGGGCAAAGCAGTACGCGATCCCCACTGACGCGCGGGCTGCGTGCAGCGGGCTGGCGCGCCGCCGGTAGCTCACGACACTCCGTTCACGGGCTGGCGCGCCGCCGATTGCTCACGACGCTCCGTTCACCGGCAGCGGCAGCGCGCGACCGCTCTGCACGGCGAGGGCAAAATGGTCGCGCAGCGCCGTCGGAGTCAATGCCTGCGCCGCGTCCGCCACCCCGGCACGATCAGTGCCGGTGACAAGCCAGGTCGGCGCACCGGATCCCTGGGCCGTGGCCGCCACGAGCCCGGCTCCCGCGGCGAGTGTGCGCACGCTCCGCCCGTGAGGGTCGAGGAGCTCGAGCTGACGGCCGGAACCGGTGAACCTTGCGTACACGCCGCTCGAGCCTGGGCCCTGCTCGATCAGCTGCACCACGATCTGCCCGCGGAGCTCGCGCCAGGTCCCCACCTCCAGCGTCACCGAGTCGGTGCCCGATCCTGTTCCGAGAAGCTGATTGGCCACCGGGATCCCGAGCTTTCCAAGCTCGTCCGTGACGCGGGTGCAGGCCACCTCGACGTCACGCGCACACTCGAGCACGGTCGGCAGCCGCCTGCCCCCGCTGCCGCTGACGAACGGCTCCGGGAAAGATCCGACGACCGCTGGGATGTGGTCGGCCGCGCTCCAGTCGTGGAGGTCCCACCAGATGTGGTCGCCGCGATGGACGGCTGTGCCGGCCGATCCTCGGGCCGCCTCGCTCCCGTTGACGTAGTAGAACCAGTCGCGCTGAGTCGAGCTCCCGCTGTAGCCGGCGATCTGCTCGACAAAGCCTCCGCCGTACTTGGTCGCCACCTCGAAGTGGCGCTCGAGCATCCGCATGACGGTCTCGGAGCCCGGCACGTGACGCTCCACCACCCGGCCCACCAACCGTGAACCGAAGTCGCGCGTCACGGTCAGCGTGACGTCCGACGTCCCTGGCCCCGGGCCGAGCCCACAGCCGGCGATGGCGACGCACCAGGCGATCGCCATCGCCGTGGCTGTGACCCGTCGGTTCATTTCACGATCTTGAACAGGAGCTTCTGTCTTGCGCCTAGCTTCACCTTGCAAGCCCCGGCACTCGAGCTCTTGCCGTTGACATAGAGCCCCCAGTAGTCCGGGCTCTTCGGTGTGACTCCGAGGATCGAGGTGACGAAAACCCCCCCGACGCTCGCGTAGTACTTGCCCGTCCACTTCCCATGCGTCGCTGTGTCGAGTGCACCGGCGGCGCTGGCGCCAGGGCACTTCCCCTTCGGCGTTCCGCCTTTGGTGATCCAGCCCTGCTCGCCGTGAACGGACTTCGTGAGAAGCGTTTTGGCAGAGGTCTTCACTACCACGCTGACGGTCGGCCCGCTGGACTTGTGCGTGCGATGCGCGCCAAGCGCAGCAGGTGCAATCGCGCCGCCGGCAAGCGCCAGCGCACCGGCAAGCGCCAGCGCACCGGCAGGCACCAGCGCACCGGGAGGCACCAGCGCACCGGGAGGAACGAGAGCTGCTTTTTGCATAGGGCCACCCCTTTCCACGAGGGCATATCGGCTTGTGGTCGGAGGCTGGTCTCCTGGCTTGCGGGCCAACCGTCCGCGCCTTCCCGGCGAGTCGTCCTCGCCAGTGGCATTTAGCGGCCGGCGTCCCCGATCACAGTGGCGGGTCCGCGCCGGGATCTCACCGGCTTCCCATCGCCACCGACCTTGAACGGGCCTGATCGTAGCGCTGCGCGATCGCGCCGGCCAGGACAGCGAGCGCCTCCAGCGGTCGGCCCTCGATCATCCCTCGCGTCAGACGGATCACACTGATCCCGCCCTCGGTCAGCAGCCGGCTGTCCCGCCGGCGATCGGTCTCGAACCGGGCAGGCGAGCCGTGGGTGCCGTAAGCGTCGACCTCGACGGCCAGGCCGAGCTCGGGCCAGAAGAAGTCGAGGCGATACCTGAGCACCGAGGCCTGCAGCTGCGGCTCCGGAAGCGCGGCGTCCTTGATCAGGGCGAGCAGGCGCTCCTCAGCCGGGGAGTCGGTCTGGGCGGAGCGGATGTGGTGCTCCGCCACGCGGGCCAGGCGATTCCGGCCCAGATGGCCGCCCGCGCGGGACAGCACGTCCCCGATCTGGGCCCGGGTGACGACGCGCTTGACGAACAGCCCCTCGTCCAGGAGCCGCTCGAGATCTCGATCCGGCAGATTCGGCGCGATGTCGAGATACGTCCTGGCGGGCGAGGTGACGGGCAGACCTCCGTGGACTCGCACGTCGGCCGGGCGAAGGATGCGGCTGCGGTGGACGGTGACCCCCTCCGGCGCAGGGAATCCGCGGTCGCCGCGAATCATGACGTGAATCGGCCGAGCCGCCCCAGAGCGAAGCCCCCAGAGCGTCGCCGCACTGTGATGGCTGAGCATCGCGTCCCCGCGACAGGCGAGCAGCGCCGCGGTTTCGGCCGCAAGTGGGAGCGCATCGTTGCCGGGCAGGCCGTACACGCCGAGATGGAGGCGCTCCAGGCGGCCATTCCGGAGCCGACGATCGATCGCACTCGCGCTGATCCCGGCCGCCAGCAACTGCTCCCGCGACGCCCGCCCGTTCTGGCGCCGCATCACGGCCCGGATCCGGCCATCGATATCCCTGGTTGAGGCGACATCCGCGCTGGGCCCCACATCCCCCCTCGGCCCGACATCCCCGCTCGACGCGACATCCCCCGTCGGCCCCACATCCCCCCTCGACGCGACATCCCCCCTCGACGCGACATCCCCGCTGGGCCCCACATCCCCGCTCGACGCGACATCCCCACTCGGCCCCACATCCCCCCCTCGGCCCGACGCTTATCTGCACTCCGCCCACCAGGACCACCGTGCGGTGCGGTGAATCGTCGACTTTCGACGCCTGGCTGCTCCGCGACCGCCCCGCGCTCGGTGCGGAGCCGTTGAGCGTCGCGTGCGCTCGGGTGTCAGGGCCCATAGAGCTAAGAGCCCAGTCCGCCCCCAATTCACCCCCCTAGACTCCGAAACCCATGACCGTCAACCTCACCCGCATCTACACGCGCCTGGGCGACGGGGGCGAGACGCATCTCGGCGACATGAGCCGGGTGGCCAAGACGGACCCGCGGATCGAGGCCTACGGGACGGTCGATGAGCTGAATGCCCAGCTCGGGGTGGCGCTCGCCACCGAGGGCCTACAAGCCGATCACGCGCTCTGGCTCCAGCGGATCCAGAACGACCTGTTCGACGTCGGCGCCGACATCTCCGTGCCGCTCACCGACCAGAAGCGCGAGCGTCTGCGGGTCCTTCCCGAGCAGACGACCTGGCTCGAGGAGCGCTGCGACGAGGTGAACGCCTCGCTCGAGCCGCTCAAATCGTTCGTCCTCCCGGGCGGCAGTCCGGCCGCTGCACAGCTCCACGTCTGCCGCACCGTGTGCCGGCGCGCCGAGCGCGGCGCGATTGCCTGTGGCGATCAGCTGAACGGCGAGGTTGTCCGCTATCTGAACCGGCTCTCGGACCTGCTCTTCATCCTCAGCCGGGCTGCGAACCGTGAGGATGAGCCTCTGTGGGAGCCTGGGCGCTTTCGTCCGCCCGGCTGATCGTAATCTCGGGAGCCACCCCTGTCCGGCGCAGGTGCGCGTAGCGCTCGATGTCCTCAGGTGAGGCAACCTCGACCGCGACTCCGCGTGCGACCTCGACCCGGCTCGATTCATACAGGAGCTCCTGATAGCTCGGCAGCCCGGGCGCGCTTCCCTCGATGTCGAGATCGCGTGAGGCGACCCGCAGCGTGCGGAGCCGCCCCCGCGCCAGCGTCTCCGCGCTCAGCTTGACCGGCTCGAGCTCGGGCGGGTGGGCCACGCCCGCCACGTCGGCGCGCATGTAGGTCCGCTCTTCCTCGAGCGCGCGGGCGAGCCGTTCGAGGTTTCGGCGATATGGCGCCGCAACGATCGCGACCGGCCCGCGGGAGCCGACGGGGTGGCGAGCGCCGACGGCGCCGCGGATCGCTTCCGCGATCGGCCCCACGAGCACGAAGTCGACCTTGGCCGCCGTGAGCCGGCGCAGCAACCACACGGCCTCCGGGTCGAGGTGCTCGAAACCCTTGACCGGCTCGCCGGGCTCATTGTCGGTGCGTGGAGCGTGGCGTTTGAGCAGCATGGAGAGCGATTCGCTCCGCTCGCGCGGACTCCTTCTCCCGCGATCGTCCGACGCGGCCACCGCCCGCTCCGATCGAAGTGGCCTCCGGGCACTCGACCGAGGCGCCGGGCACCGCCTACACCTCGACCTGCCCCCCCATCATCACGGTGCGGTTGGTGGGAAGGCCGAAGTGGTCGATCGGGCTGGCCGCATTGCGAGCCATGAGGACGAAGAGCTTCTTGGCCAGCGCCCGCAGCGGTGGGGCGCTCGTCGGGGTGATCGTGATTCGCGAGACGAAGTACGAGGCGTCCTCGAGGTCGAGATTGCGCTCGAGCAAGCCCTGCTTGCGGGCCAGGCTGAGCGAGCCCGGGACGTCGATCCTGTCGTGGTAGCCGAGGCGGATCAGGACGTGGAACACCTTGAACAGTCCCTTGCCGAGCGGCTCGACCAGGAACCTGTCGCGCGCGTCCACGTGCGGAATGCTGACCGTGTCGAGCGAAACGATCACGACCTTCTCGTGCAGCGTGCGAGTGTGCTCCACCTCCGCGCGGAGCGCCAGGGGCGTCGTGTTCTTCGTCGGGTTGAGGAACACCGCGACACCGGGCACCCGGACGAGTCGAGGGTCGTGCGTGGGAAGCGTTTCGAGGAAGTCACTGAGAGATCCCTCCTGTGCCATCCGGTTGCGGGTGACGATGACCTGGCCGCGACGCCAGTCGATCATCACGAGCGACAGCACCAGCCCAATGGCAAGGGACAGCCACGCGCCGTGCTCGACCTTGGCGATGTTGGAGCTGAAGAAGGCCACCTCGACCGTAAGGAACAGAACTCCGACCGGGATCAGGCGCCGTGTCGGGGTGCGCCACAAGAGCCGCGCGACGGCGAGGAACAGCACCGTGTTGAGGATGAACGTACCGGTCACCGCAACGCCGTAGATGTCGGTCAGGCGGTTGGCATTGCGGAACACGAGCGTCAGCGCGACTACGCCCACACAGAGCAGCCAGTTGACGACGGGCACGTAGATCTGGCCCTCGAGCTTCGAGGGATGGAGGATCTTCAACCGCGGCAGGAAGCCAAGCTGGACCGCTTGGCGCGCGACCGAGAACGAGCCTGAGATGGCTGCCTGCGAAGCGATGACGGTGGCCGCGGTGGCCAGGACCACCATCGGCCACAGTGTCCAGTGGGGCAGCATCTGGAAGAACGGGTTGAAGCTTACGTGGTGCTCGTGCGGCGCATGAGGATGGTGGAGGATCCACACCGCTTGCCCGAGGTAGTTGAGGACGAGTGCGGGCAGCGCTACGCAAAACCAGCCGAGCCGGATCGGGCTCGCGCCGAAGTGACCGCGGTCGGCATACAGCGCCTCCGCGCCGGTGACCGCGAGCACCACGCCACCCAGCACGAGGTATCCACCCGCGCCGTGGTCGATGAAGAACCTCACCGCCCAGGTGGGCGAGAGGGCTTGGAACACACCTGGATCCTTCGCCACCTCGCCGATGCCGAAGAGTGCGATCACGCTGAACCAGACGAGCATGACCGGGCCGAAGACCCAGCCGATCGTCCCAGAGCCAAAGCGCTGGAGCACGAACAGCCCGACGAGGATCGCCAGCGACAGCGGGACGACCAAGTGCGTAAGTGCGGTCGAGGCCACCGAAACGCCGCCCACTGCGCCGAGCACGGAGATCGCGGGAGTGATGATCCCATCGCCGAAGAACAGCGCAGCGCCGAAGATCCCGAGCGTGACAAGGAGTGCAGCGCGTGCGACGCGACTCCGGAAGATCAGCGCGGTCAGCGCCATGATGCCCCCGTCACCGCGGTTGTGCGCCCGCATGATGAAGCCGGCGTACTTGATCGAGACGACGACCGTCAGCGCCCAGAAGATCAGCGAGGCGGCGCCAAAGACCGTGTGCGCGCTCACCTGCGCGGTGGCGTGGTAATTGGTGAAGATCGCCTGCTCGGTGTAGAGCGGGCTCGTCCCGATGTCGCCGTAGACCACGCCGAGGGCACCGAGGGCGAGGACGGCCTTGCTCGCTTGCGCGATGACGTCTCGCTGCGTGTCGGCCAGCGCCTCGAACCGACGCCGGGCATCCTCTGACTCGTCCTCGTCGTCGTCGTTTGGCGGCGACCAGTAACCCAGCTTGTGGGCCGCCATGTTGAGGCTCTGCTTCTGGGGCAGCGCCTTGGCGGGACGTGCGTCGTCGTCGCCGTCCGCGGCTACCTCGCGAGTGGAGTCGGCCTTGTGCGCCGCCTCGTGGAGCGGCCGTTTGGGCCTGACGCGATTGGCCATCTGCTTATCAGGCTAGCCGACGCCCCGGGTGTGAAAAGCCGCCGGGCCCGGGGTGCTCCCGGGCCCGGCGAGCCTGGCCTAGAGCAGCCCGTTGGCGGACAGGAACTGGTGCGCGACCGTGGCCGGCGACTGCTTGCTGAGGGCCACCGCGGCGTTCATCGCGATGATCGCCTTGGTGGTCAAAAGCCGGCTCACGGCGTCGACCGTCTGCGCGAAGGCCGAGCCCTCGGCGACGAGCACGCTCTTCTTGATGATCAGCGCCACGTTCTGGTAGCCGAACACGTGCTTGGGATCGGTGAGCACGACGTACTTGCCGCTCCCCAGCTGCGGGTCGGTGGTGAACACGTCCGAGACGTTGACCTGTCCCGAGTCGAGCGCGTTGTAGAACAAGCCGCTGGCCAGCGGCACGAACGTCGGATGAATCCCGTACGCGGCCTCGAGCCCGGGAAGCGCCTGGGAGCGGGTACGGAACTCGGGCAGCCCGCCGAGCTTCACGCTCTTGCCGAGCTTGGCGAGGTCGGAGATCGTGTGCAGGTTGTGGGCCTTGGCGTAGGCCTTGGTCGTGCCAACCGCGTCCGAGTCATAGAAAGGCGTGTCGGCGAGCATCGTGTAGCCGTGCTTCTCCAGGAACGCCTTGGCCTCCTGGTAGGCGGCCTGGGCGCTCTTGGGAGGAGCGGTGATGCCGGCCACCGCGGTCAAGAGCGTCCCCGTGTACTCCGGGTAGCCCTCGATCTGCCCCGACTGAAGCGCCTTGTAGATCAGCTCCGAGGAGCCGATGTTGCCCTTCAGGTTGACCTTGTACCCCTTGGCCTCGAGCGCCTCCTGATAGAGGGACCCGAGGATGTACTCCTCGGTGAAGTTCTTGTCGCCGAGGGTTACGGCCGGCTTGCCCGCGCCGGGACCGCTGGCCGCGGCTGAGGTCGCCGAGGACGTCGTTGCCGCCGACGTCGCCGCCGGCGCCGATGTAGCGGTCGTCGAGGCCTTCTTCGAGCTTCCGCACGCGGCAAGCGCGATCGCCAGCCCTAGCACTGCCACTGCGGTTGTGAACGTCTGTCTCATATGCCCTCCTGTCAGGCAGTTTCCACGGTTACCACCGGGGTCGCCCCGGCCTCCAGCTCCTTCGCTTTTGTCTCCTTCAGTCCCTTAGGCGTCGCAAGCCGTTGCACGACACCCAGGACCGCCTCCACCGCCAGGGCGAGCCCGGCGATGCAGATCGCCGCGCCGAGCACTCCTGAGAGGTGGTAGCTCGTCTCGTTGTTGATGATGTCCCCCAGGCTGCCGCTGTAGCCCGTAAGCGCGGCGATCGTGGTCGTCGAGACCACGAACAGTGCCGCGGTGCGGATCCCCGCGAAGATCAGCGGGATCCCCAGCGGCAGCTCGACCTGGCGCAGGACCTCCCAGCCGGTCAAGCCCATCCCCCGCGCGGCGTCGACCACGTCTCGATCGACCCCGTCGATCGCGACGTAGGCGTTTGTGATGATCGGCGGGATCGCCAGCACCACCAGGGCAAGCTCGACATTGCGCAGCCCGATCCCCAGGAAGGCGACCCCGATCGCCAGCACAGCCAAGCTGGGGAGCGCCCGCCCGATGTTGCCGAGGTTGATCGCCACAAACGACCCGCGGTGCATATGGCCCAACCACAGCCCGATAGGCAGCGCGATCGCCACCGAGATCGCCACGCCGATGCCCGCGATCTTGAGCGTCTCGAGTGTCAGGTGTACGAGCGTCGGCAGCGGCGGCTCGCCGGGAACCTGGCCGTTTCGCGAAATGAACTTGAACGCCTCGAGGAAGCTGTTCATGCGCGCGTCCTCGTCCACGGCGTCAGCAGGCGCTGTGCGACAACGAGCAGCCCATCGGCGACCAGGGCCAAGCCGACCGCCATCGCACCCGCCACGATCAGCTCGGTCTTGAACACGTCGTTGGAGATCGCCGTGAGGATCGGGACGCCAAGGCCTGCGTTGTCGATCAGGGACGCCACCGTGGCCAGCGCAATCGTCGTCACGGTTGCGATCCGAAGCCCGGCGATGATCGCCGGCGCGGCGAGAGGCAGCTCCACCCGGACGAGCGACTGTGTCTGCCCCATTCCCATCCCGGCTGCGGCGTCGCGCACGTCAGCCGGCACCTCGCGCAAGCCGGTCAGCGTGTTGCGGAACATGATCAGCAGCGTGTAGGAGACGAGCGCGATCTCGGCGGTGGTCCGCGTCAGCCCAAAGCTCGGCTCGAGAAGCTCGAACAGCGCCAGCGACGGGATCGTGTAGAGGATCGAAGTCACGACCAGCACGGGCCGCTCGAACCAACCGTGGCGATAGGCGATCAGCGCCAGGGTGGTGGAGACCGCAAAGCCAATCGACACCGCTATCAGGGTGAGCACCACGTGCTGGCGCAAGGCCGGCCACAGCACGGTCGACCAGTTGCGAGAGACCCAGTCCGAGCAGAACAGGCGGTTGGCACGCTCACAGGCAAAGGACGATCCGCCCCCTCCGAAGCTGGGGATCACGGGCGCGCCCGTCGCCGGAACCAGGATCACCCCAGCAGCCCTCCCACCAGCTCGAGCGTGATCACGCCGGCCACTCGTCCCCGCTCGTCGAGCACCTCGAGCGGCTTTCCACCCTCGGCCAGCATCTGCGACAGCGCGTCGCGCACCGTGGCGGTCCGGTCGACCCTGCCGGCTACCGGTCCGCCGTTGGGCGCGAGCAATTTGACCCCCTCGAGCGTCTCCAGCCCCAGCCGCTTGAGTGCCCGGTCGGCGCCCACGAACTGGGCGACGAACTCGTCGGCTGGCTCGAGCAGGATCCGCGCCGGGGTGTCGTACTGGGCAAGTACGCCGCCTTCGCGCAGGATCGCAAGCTTGTCTCCCATCTTGATCGCCTCGTCGATGTCGTGAGTGACGAACACGACCGTCTTGCGGACCTGAGCTTGGAGCCGCTTGAACTCGTCCTGCAGGCGAGAACGGTTTATCGGGTCGATCGCCCCAAACGGCTCGTCCATCAGCATCAGCGGCGGATCGGCGGCCAGCGCCCGGGCGACTCCGACCCGCTGTCGCTGGCCCCCCGAAAGCTGGGCCGGGTAGCGGCGGCCGATCTCGGCATCGAGACCAATCAGCTCGAGCAGCTCGGCAACCCTGGCCTCGCTTCGCCGCTTGTCCCATCCCAGCAGCCGCGGCACCGTGGCGATGTTGTCGGCCACGCTCAGATGCGGGAACAACCCGATCTGCTGGATCACGTAGCCGATCTGACGGCGCAAGTGCGTGGGGTGGAGGGCCAGGACGCTGCGCCCGCCGAGCAGGATGTCGCCTCCGGTCGGCTCGATCATCCGGTTGATCAGCCGCAGCGCGGTCGTCTTCCCGGAGCCCGACGGGCCGACCAGGACGCATACCTCGCCCGCCGCGACCTCGAAGCTGAGATCGGCGATCGCCGCGTGCCCTGCCTGCCCCGGATAGCGCTTGCTGACGCGACGCAATTCCAGCGGCGCGGCCTGGGGGAAGGCCGACGACCCCTCGGGCTGGGCAGTGGTGTCGGTATTCACGAGAGAAGGCCCCTCGGCGGGTGGGTATCTAGCCTAACCGGAATGGAAGAGCTGAGCCGCCCGCGCCGTCTGCTCGTGCTCGGCATCTGCTGTATGAGCCTGCTGATCGTCGGGCTCGACACGACGATCGTCAACGTCGCGCTGCCTTCGATCCACCGCGAGCTCCATTCCTCGGTGTCCGGGCTGCAGTGGACGATCGACGCCTACACGCTCGTCCTGGCCAGCCTGCTGATGCTCGCCGGCTCGACCGCCGACCGGATCGGGCGCCGGCGAATTTTCCAGATCGGCCTCGTGGTGTTCTCGCTTGGCTCGCTGCTGTGCGGGCTGGCCCCCAGCCTCGGCGCGCTGATCGCGGCGCGAGTACTTCAGGCGATCGGCGGCTCGATGCTCAACCCGGTGGCGATGTCGATCATCCGCAACGCGTTCGAAGACCCGCGTGAGCGAGCGCAGGCGATCGGGATCTGGGGCGCGGTGTTCGGGCTCAGCATGGCGCTCGGGCCCGTCGTGGGCGGCGCGCTCGTGGACGCCGTCTCCTGGCGCGCCGTGTTCTTCGTGAACGTCCCCGTCGGCCTCTTGGCCATCCTTCTCACAATCCTGTACGTACCTGAGTCGAGGGCCGAGCGAGCCCGCCGGATCGACCCAGTTGGCCAGGCGCTGGTCATCGGAGGGCTGGCTGCGCTCACGTTCGCGATCATTCAGGGCCCGCGGGCCGGTTGGACCTCCGTCCAGACGCTCGGCGTGTTTGCACTGGCCGTCGGGTGCCTGGGTGGACTCATCCCCTACGAACTGCGCCGCGAAGAACCGCTGCTCGAGATGCGCTTCTTCCGCAGTGCCCCGTTGTCCGGGGCGAGCGCAATCGCCGTGCTCACGTTTGCCGGCATCGGGGGGTTCCTGTTTCTGAACACCCTCTACCTCCAGGAGGCACGCGGACTCTCCCCCTTCCATGCTGGGCTCTACTTGCTGCCGATGGCGGCCATGATCCTTGTCTGCGCCCCCATCTCGGGGCGCATCACGGGCCGCCAGGGCGGCCGGCTCCCGATGCTGCTGGCCGCCGTGGCCATCCTGGCCGGAGCGCTCATGCTGACCCGCGTCACCCCGGGAACGGCGGCCGCCTACCTGCTCGGGTCCTACTTCCTGTTCGGAATCGGCAATGGTCTTATCAACCCGCCCATCACCGATACGGCAGTTACGGGCATGCCGGCTGCCCAGGCCGGCGTCGCGTCGGCCGTGGCCTCGACCAGCCGCCAGGTTGGGATGACCCTCGGCGTGGCGGTGATAGGTGCGGTCTCTGGCGGCTCGCTGACCGGACACCTAGGCCGGAGCTTTGCCACCGCCACCCACGCCGGGTGGTGGATCATCGCCGGGCTCGCGGTCGTGATCGGGATCGTCGCCGCCGTGACGACCGGTCCTTGGGCCCGCCTGACCGCCCGCAGGACCGCCGAGCGGTTCCGCGACGTCGCCGGCACCGCGGTGACCCAGCAGGCCTGACAGAGGAGCCGAGCCGGGCGATCAGCGCCCGGTATACGCCGAACGACGGCTTGGGCGTGTAGTCATCGCGGAGCAAGCCGTCCGAGGCAAAGGTCGGGCCGACCAGCGTCGAGGGGCCGCCCGAGGTCGAATCCCGCAGGTTGAACCAGCGGTAGTCGGTGATGTTGAAGGTGCCCGAGTAGTCGTGGGCGGCCTCGACCAGCTGGGTGAGCGCCGCTGCCTGTTGGGCCGGTGAGAGCACCCCGGTCGGGACCCCGTCCTCCGTGATCCAGATCGGAACCCGGGCTCCGATCCGCGCCTTGGGAGCCAGACAGTCGCGCAGCACCCCGGCGGCCTGCGCCAGCTCGGCGCGGTAGCTGTCGCCGGGTGCCATCACCGGCGGGTAGACCGAGCCCGGGTAGAAGTCGAGTCCCACGAACGCGAGTGCCCGCTGGAAGGTCGCGCCGCCGTGAGCGCCGAGATATGAGAAGAAGCTGACGTCGTCGGGGAAGCGGTAGGCGTAGGTGAAGCCGAAGCGAAGCTGGTCGAAGTGGCGGCGGCGGGCCTCGGCCCACGCGGCTTCGATCCCGGCAATCAGCGCATCCTGCGCTCGCGCGTAATAGCCGTCCGACGTGTTGGGCGAGAAGTTGATGTTGACCTCGTTCGTGATCGTCATCGCGACCACACGCGGGTCGGGGCCGAACGTGTCGACCACGTGCCGAACGTAGTCCACCCAGGCGGGAATGTCGCCGGACATCCCGCTCGGTGGGTGGTAGCGCACCTGCAGCTCGACCTGGAAACCGGCTCGCGTGTATTGGTCGACCTCGCGCTGGAAGCCGTCGATGCCGGGCTGACCGGCTGACCAGAACAGCCGGTTGAGGCGCACCACGAGCGCTCGCCCCGGCGTAGCCAGAGCCCGCACCGCGGCGAAGTCCTTGGCCGCGTCGTCGGGCTTGGCGGGGAGCTGGGCACCGCCGGCACTGCCCGCCAGGCCCGGGTCGACGCCGAAGCGAATCGGCCCGGCCGCGCGTGGCGGGGCGCCGGTATATGACCCCAGGCACTGCGGATCGGAGGCACCCGATGAGCTCGCCAATACCGTCGTGAAGGCCACCAGCGCGCTGACAGCCGCGATGCAGCCCACTCGCCGCACGCTGCGATGCTAATGCCATGGCCAAGGCGTTTGGCTCGCTCTACAGCCACGGGTTCACCCGCGTGGCCGCCGGCGTGCCTCACGTCCGGATCGCCGAGCCTGCCTTCAATGCCGAGCGAACGCTCCGACTCGCCGGCCAGGCGGACGCCGACGGTGCATGCGTGATCGCGTTCCCCGAGCTTGGGCTGTCCGGCTATTCGATTGACGACCTGTTCCATCAGCAGGCGCTGCTCGAGGCCGTGCTCGAGGCGCTCCGGAAGGTCCTCGACGGCAGCCAGGGCCTCGGCACTGCGCTCGTAGTCGGTGCTCCGCTCGCGCTTGAGGGAGGTGTGTTCAACACGGCCGTGGTGATCCACCGCGGTCGGATCGCCGGAGTCATCCCCAAGAGCTACCTGCCGGAATACCGCGAGTACTACGAGAAGCGCCAGTTCCGCGCCGCCCGCGACGCTGTCTCGAGCGAGATTCAACTGCTCGGTGAACGCGTCCCGTTCGGCAACGATCTGGTCTTTGACACTCCCGCCATCCCCGGCCTGGCGCTTCACGTAGAGATCTGCGAGGACCTGTGGGCGCCGATCCCCCCCAGCACTTACGGCGCGCTGGGCGGGGCGACAGTCCTCATCAACCTGTCTGCCAGCAACATCACGATCGGCAAGTCCGACTACCGCCACAGCCTGTGTGGAGGGCACTCGGGCCGGGCGATCGCGGGCTACATATACACCGCGGCCGGGCTGGGCGAATCGACGACCGATCTGGCCTGGGATGGGCAGGCGATGATCTACGAGAACGGGGACCTGCTGGCCGAGGCGGAGCGGTTTGCCGCCGGCGAGCAGCTGATCGCCGCCGACATCGACCTCGACCGGCTCCTGTCTGACCGGGCCGGCACGAGCAGCTTCGGCGACTCGGTTCACGACCACCGCCGACGGGTCCGCGCACTCCGCCGCGTCGAGTTGAACCTCGAAGCTCCCAGCGAGGCAATCGCTCTGCGGCGCACGGTCGAGCGCTTCCCGTTCGTCCCGGCCAGCCCAGCGAGCCGCAACGAGCGCTGTGAGGAGGTCTACAACATCCAGGTCCGCGGGCTCGAGACGCGGCTGCGCGCGACTGGCATCGAGAGGGTGGTGATCGGCGTATCGGGCGGGCTTGACTCGACCCATGCGCTGATCGTCGCCGCCCGGGCCATGGACCGGATCGGCCTGTCCCGCGGCAACGTGCTCGGCTACACGATGCCCGGCTTCGCGACCAGCGCACGGACCCGGAGCAACGCCACCGCACTGATGGAGGCGCTTGGGGTGAGCTCGCACGAGCTCGACATCCGCCCCGCGGCGCAACAGATGCTCGAGGACCTGGGCCACCCCGCGGCCAGCGGCGAGCACGAGTACGACATCACCTATGAGAACGTGCAGGCCGGCGAGCGGACCTCGCATCTGTTCCGACTCGCCAACTACCACACAGCGCTCGTGCTCGGAACCGGCGACCTCTCGGAGCTAGCGCTGGGGTGGGCCACCTATGGCGTCGGCGATCAGATGTCGCACTACAACGTCAATGCCTCGGTGCCCAAGTCGCTGATCCAGTTCATGTTGCGGTGGGCAATCGACACCCGTCAGTTCGACGAGCAGGTCGGCCAGGTGCTGGCCTCAATTCTCGAGACGCGGATCTCGCCCGAGCTCGTCCCGAGCTCGGAGCCGGAGGGAGAGGAGCCCGAGCAGGACTCCGAGCTCGCGGTCGGTCCCTACGAGCTACAGGACTTCTTCCTCTACTACGTGCTGCGTTTCGGCTACCGGCCGAGCAAGGTCGCCTTCCTGGCCCAGCAAGCATGGTCGGACAGCGAGCGAGGTCCTTGGCCTGACCTGATCCCGCCCCAGCGGCGCACCCAGTACTCGCTGGCCGAGATCAAGCACTGGCTCGGGGTGTTCCTCGAGCGCTTCTTCCACACCAGCCAGTTCAAGCGCTCGGCGCTGCCCAATGCCCCCAAGGTGGGGTCGGGCGGCTCGCTGTCTCCCCGCGGCGACTGGCGCGCGCCGTCCGACTCGACCGCGGAGGCATGGCTGCAAGAGCTACTCAGCCACGTCCCCGACGAGTAGCCGCCTCACTTCCTCGTCGGACACCGGCGTGAAGTCGTGGTACCAGACGCCGACCGCCACGAACGGCTCCGGTTCGCGCAGGCAGATGACGGCGTCGACTTGTTCGCGCAACGCGGAGCAGGTTGCCGGTGGCGCCACAGGCACGGCCACCACCAGCCGCGAGGGATCGCGACGGCGAGCGGCGTCCACCGCGGCCCGCATCGTCGCGCCAGTGGCCAGCCCGTCGTCGACGAGGATCACGGCATGCCCGGCCAGTTCAAGCGGCAGGCGCTGGCCGCGCAGCGTCCGCTCCCTGGCTTCGAGCGCTTCGAGCTCGCGCGCCGTTACCCGCTCAATGTCCTCACGGGTGAGCTGCGCCGCGGCGACCACATCCTGATTGAGGACCCGCACACCGCCGGTGGCGATCGCGCCCAGGGCCAGCTCTTCGTGACCTGGCACCCCGAGCTTTCTGACCACGAACACGTCGAGCGGCGCCCCCAGCTGGCGGGCGACCTCGGCGGCGACGGGGACGCCTCCCCGCGGCAGGCCGAGGACGACGCCATCGCTCAGGCCATGGCGAGAGAGCTCCTCGGCCAGAAGCCGGCCAGCCTCGCGGCGATCGGCGAACGGAGCGGATGGGCTCAGGCGATAGATGATGTCGCAGGATCGCCTCAATCGGATAGAACCCCTAGATGCCTGCAGCGCGCGGCAACCTCACGGTCGCGGTCACGGGCCCGACGGGCACATTCGGCTTCGGGCTGATGCCGCTGCTCGAGGCCGAGCCAAGGGTCGCTCGCATAGTGGGGATCGCACGGCGCCCGTTCGATCCCTCCGAGCACGGTTGGGGCAAGATGGAGTACCGCCAGGGCGACGTCCGCGACCAAGACGCGCTAGCGGAAGCCTTCCAGGGCGCCGATGCCGTGGTCCACCTGGCGTTCATGATCACTGGGAATGCGCGTCCCGAGGTGATCAGGGCGATCAACGTCAAGGGCACGCTGAATGCATTCGGGGCCGCGAGGTCGGCTGGTGCTAACCGCTTCGTATACGCCTCGTCGGTAGCGGCGTATGGCTTCCACCGTGACAACCCGGTGGGGATGACCGAGGACTGGCCAACCCGCCCGGCCGACCGCCTCTTCTACGCCCGCGAGAAGGCAGAGCTCGAGCAGCTGCTGCGGGAGGAGGTAGCAGGCGGCGACGGCCCGGCGCTTTACCTGCTGAGGCCGCCGATCGTGCTCGGTCCTCATGCCATGGGCGCCAAGTCGATACCCGGGCCGCTGGCCCGACTCGGAGGCGGACTACTCGGCGTGGCCCGGCGGGTGCCGCTGCCGCTCCCCGTGCTGGCTCCTGGGCTCGAGCTTCAGCTGATCCACGAGGACGACGTCGGCCAGGCGCTGCTCAAGTGCGTGCTCGGGGACGGTCCGCCGGGCGCCTACAACATCGCGGGTGACGGAGTGGTGAGCGCCGCCGACATCACGCGCGAGCTGGGACTGGCGCCCTTGCCGATCCCCGGTCGCCTCGTGCAGGGCGCGGCGCGCGCGGCGGCGTCGCTTCCCCGACCTCGGTTCATGCCGCCGGCGATCGACTGGATCGAGGCAGCAAGCCATCCGGCGATCATGGACACGAGCAAGGCGCGTCGCGAGCTTGGCTGGGAGCCTCGTTATTCGTCGCTCGAGGCGCTGCGCGAGACACTCAGGTCGTAGCCCGCTCCGATGCGGAGGTGGCGCCCGAGTACCGCCACCACGAGCCAGGCGGCTGCCGGCGCCAGCGGTGTGACGAAGCGCGCGTACGCCGCGACGGGTATGTGCACCACAAAGCCGAGCAGCGCGAACACCGCCACCGGCACGATCTCAGGTGCAAGCGCCGCGCGCGCCCTGATCGCGACGAACAGGGCGACGGCGAGCAGCCCCAGCAGCAGCGCATTGGGCACTGCGTAGAGCATCGAGCTCGCCTTCTCGTTGGTCAAGCTGTAGGGCGAGTTGAACACCAGGCGATCGATGTTGTTCACGACGTTCTTCAGATAGTGCGCCGGGTGGCGCTTGATGTTCTGCCATGCGATGTGCTCGAGCCGACCATCCTGGTCGAGCGGTTTGAGGTGGCTGACCTGCGTGAACACGGTCCGGTTGGCGGCAAGCTGCGGGGAAGTGAAGGCGGCTGACTCGCGATGCCAATCGCCGAGGTTGCCGGGTGCCGTCATCCAATAGAGCGAGAGCCCGCCCGAGTTCCCCCAGTAGAACGGCTTGTGAGTGAGTGAATACGTGTAGGCCAGCCACGGCAGACACAAAACGAGCGCGAGCACGGCGGCCACCAAGCTGCGTCGCGCCATCACCGAGTGGCGCGAGGCCGCGAGCCACACCGCGCCTAGCACCAGACAAGCCTCGAGCACGATCCCGAACTCGATCCGGCTCATGGCGAGAACAGCGAACGCGACGGCCGCCATCAGGTGGTCGAGCCGGCCGCCCCGGAACGACCTCGCCATGAACAGGATGACGAGGGTCAAGCACAACGTCGCAAGCGGCTCGACGAACACGCCGTTGACCCGGAAGAACGGGAGATAGATGGCCAGGCCATAGCTCGCCAGTAGGGCGGTCCGCTCGCTGGCGTAAAACCGGGCGAGCTGGTGGAACGCCACGATCGCCGCGAACAAGAGGAGGGAGCCCACCAATACGCGCATCAGCCCTATGGGAGCGTCGAGCGCAACGAGCGGGACGAGCAGCGCCGGCAGTCCCGGACCGTGCCACAGGTACTGACTGGGGTCGGGGCTGTGGAGCTCGGCGTAGAAGCCGTGGGTCAGGTTGTTGGCATAGCGGAGGAAGGAAAACTCGTCGGCCGCGATCGGCAGGTGCCCGAGAACCGCGATCAGCGCGTAGAGGACGAAAACGGGCAGCAGAGCCAGCGCAAGCGCCAGGCGACCTGACCGCGCACTACGGAAGGTGTTGATTGACAGGACGGCTAGCAGCTTGGCCGCGGACTCTAGGCGGCCCTGTCGCTCTGCGAGGCGTGCGAGCCGGAGGGTTCCTCGCCGCGTTGGGAGAAAGGAGCCAGGGCCACGGGCCAGAACATCCCAGATGGCGCATCAGATGGAAACATCCAAAATGCTGCGCAATGCACCGATGCAGACGCCAGTTTCACGCGGGACTCTCCCGCGCCCGTCGACTCCTGAGTTTGACCGGCTTCTGAGGCAATACCGCCTGGCCGGGCTGCCAATGATCGGCGTAGGCAGCTGGGGGCCCTGCGTACCCCAGACGCAGCCGCCATCGCCCGACGTACCGTCGAGCGAGCAGCTCGATCGGGAGATGAAGCAGATCGCGTCGAGCCAGTGGGGATGGATCTCGATCTACCAGCCGGTCGACGGATTCGCCGGTGTCATCACAGCCCACCGACGCGAGCCAAGCCGTCAGCGGCAAGAGCAAGACGAGGAATCTCATCCGGAGCGGTTCTTCGCTCCATGCATGTGGGCAAGTCATGCCTGCCACATCCAGCTCCAGTCCGATCACGAGATCGCCGAGATGCTCGAGCTGCGGCCGGGTGAGCTCGACGCGCATTGGCGTGAGGAGGACTGGGAGCGCTACCGGTCGGTGAATGCCGCCGTCGAACGAGGCGACGCCATCTGGGCTGCATTTGGCGCCTGGCCCTGGTCCGCCTTTCCAGACGGCCATCCGCCCCTGAGCTGGTGGAAGGACCCCCGAGCTAGCGACGCACTGATCGCCGGTGTTGCCGCCCAGGCAGAGGAGCTCACGAATCGGCTCCGCCACGCCTGCTATCTGATGGACGGGATCACGTCGGGCGGGCTCACCCGCTGATCGCTGGTCCGGCGGGGCTCGGCGGGCAGTTGGTTGGCGACCGGCCCTCATCAGGACTGATTTTCGGACTAAATCGGCGTAAGGCTCAGTACCTCGATGGTACGGTTGCTCGGCATGACCGGGAGGAAGAATGCGGACCCGTCGAACCTTGGGTTCACGCGTCGCGAAGCGATCGGCCGTGCGGCCGCGAGCGGCGTGGCTGTTTCGCTGGGCGGCCTCGCTCTAGGCGGTGCGAGTCTGGCCGCGGCAGGACAGCGCCGATCCCAGGGCGGACTGCCGACGCCGCAGCAGGTGCGTGCGGACTTTCAGACGATGGTCGACTTCGGGCCCCGCCTCACCGGCAGCGAGGCGCACAGCCAGTTCATCAGCTGGCTCGAGCGCGAGTTCGTCAAGGCGGGCTGCAAGCTCTTGCCCTGCGATGTCTACGAGACGAGCCGCTGGTTAGCCGACGAGGTCGCGCTCGACGTTCTCCAGGGCTCCCACGCGGGCCCGATCAAGGTCGCGAGTTACTTCCCGCGCTCCCAGCAGACCCCGCCCCAGGGCGTTACGGGGCCGCTCGTCTACGGCGGGACGCTGCCATCGCTCAGCATCAACGGCGCCGACGTTGCCGCGCTCGAGGCCGCTGTGCAGCGCTACCCGGCGGACGTGGCCAGCTGGGCCTCCGCGGTCTCCGGCTCGGTTGGCGCAAGCGCGCGTGGCAGCGTGATGCTCGTCGATCTGCCGATGCCCCCGCCGCTCACGCAGGGCGTCCTCGCTCCCGATATCACTTGCTACAACGGTCAGGGCGAGACGGTTGCCGATCTCGGTACGCAGGACTACAAGCGCCTCTGGACAGTACCCGGGCTTGTCCTTCCGCTTGACTCGTTCACCGCGATGGGCGTGGCCGGGGTGGTGTTCATCGTCGATGCGTCTTACGCGGCGCTCAAGGGCTGTTATGCGCCGTTCGAGTGGTACAACGAGGGCGTCCCGGCGGTGTACGTCGACAGGGACACGGGCGCCACACTGCGCTCCGCCTCGACCGCTCGGCCAAGCACGCGTCTCACGCTGTCGGCCACGCGCGTCACGGTTCCCACCGCGACAGTCAACGCGGTTCTCCCCGGCGCGAGCAGCGAGACGATCATCTTCGACACCCACACCGACGGGACGGGGTTCGTCGAGGAGAACGGCGGGATCGCCCTCGTGCACCTGGCGCGCTACTTCGGCTCCCTCCCGTCGTCGAAGCGCTTGCGCCGGACGCTCGTGTTCGCGGCCTGGCCGGGCCACTTCTCGAATGACCTCCCCCAGGCGGGCGGCTGGATCAAGACGCACAAGGATCTCGCCTCCCACGCCGCCGCGGCTCTGACCGTCGAGCACCTCGGCTGTTCTGAATGGAACGACTCGACTGACATCGGCTATCACGCCACTGGCCGCGCCGAGCTGTTGGCGATCTGGGCCACGCAGGGCAAGCTGGCCAGTCTCGTGCAAGAGACAGTGATCGCGCACGACCTGCCGCGCACCGCCATCCTTCGGCCACCGACGCAGTTCGGCGTAGGAGGCCCGTTCCAGACAGCGGGAATCCCCCAGATCGGAGCGATTGCCGGACCCGAGTACCTGCTCACGGTCAGTCCCAACAGCGACATGGAGAAGCTGGACGAAAGGCTCGCGGCTCGCCAGATCGCCTGGCTCGCGGATCTGGCCACGAGGCTCGATCCTGTGCCAGCAGCGACGCTCCGCCAAGGTGACCCGACGCTCGGTGGGCCGTCGACGACGGGCAACATCGTGCCCTCCAGCCAGGTCCCCAAGCCTGCCGTTTGCGCCCCCTCGACTCCACCGGCAGCCGACTATCTGCTTCGCATCGAGAACGTCATCGTCGACTACGACGGCTATCAGCCCTCGCTCGGCGGCCTGCTGCTCGGCGCGTGGACGACGCACGGGATAGCGCGGCACCTGGCTATCGAGCTCGTGCGTGGCGGCCGGCCGATCAGCGCCCGCCGTCTCGCCCGCGTGAGCACCACGCACCGGCGAGTCGTTCTTCGCGGCCGGGATGGCCGGCGGCTCGCGCCTGGCCGGTACGAGCTGCGGATCAGGCTCGCCGGACACCTCCTCAAGACCCAGCCGGTGCGAGTAGGTTGACCCGCTCGAGCCGATCCGTGAGTCCGGGCGTGTTTTTCGGGGCCCTAAGCGTTCTGCCACGAGGCCGGCACACGCTCACCCGGGACGAGGTCCGCGCGATCCAGCGCGAACGCCTGATGGTCGCCCTCACCGAGCTGATGGCCGAGCACGGCTACGGCAACCTGACGATTGGCGAGATAGCGACCCGGGCTGGGGTATCCCGCAGTGCGTTCTACGACTGCTTCGCCGACAAGGAAGAGTGCGCCTTTGCCGCCTATGACCGCTTCATCGACGTGCTTCTCGCCGCGATCGCAGAGCACACCGCCGACAGCCCTGATTGGGACAGCTTCATCGTGGGCCTCCTCGACGGCTACGTATCGACGCTGACGCAGGACCTCGTCGTCGCACGTGCCTTCCAGATTGAGATGGACGCCGTCGGCCGCGAGGCGCGTGAACGCCGCCGTGATGCGCTCAAGCGTTTCGCAGACTTCATCCGTCAGCGGCAGGAGGTCTTCGCGCGCACTGACTCGACCTTGGAGCCGCTCCCCGCTGAGACGTATCTCGGCGCCGTGTATGCGGCACGACAAGTGGCGTGCGATGCGCTTGATCAGGTCCGGCTGAGCGACCTGCGGGCGCTGGTGCCACGGTTATCGGCCTGGATGGCAGCGAGCTTTCGCAGCGGCGTGGAAGCCCATTCCCGAGCCTACGCCGCCACCGGCACGGCGGGAGCGTTGACCGCCAGCCGCTCGAGCCGGTAGTCGCCGAGCGGGAACCGTCTCGCACGCCACATGGTCTCGATCGTCGGGCTCGGGCGGAGCGGGACATCGCCATGCGGGTCGAAGTAGTAGCTGTTGGCCAGCGCGCAGCTGCCCTGCCAGAAGATCTGTCGCCGCCGGCGCCCAAGCATCTCCGCGAAGTAGCGCGCGTTCGCCTCTTCGGTCACCTCGATCAGCGTCGCATGGTTGGACTGCGCGTGACCCAACGCGCGGACGATGTGGCGTGCCTGCGTCTCGACGAGGTTGAAGTAAGACGAGCCGTTGTAGCCATAGGGGCCGAACATCGTGAAGTAGTTCGGGAAGCCCGGAACGCTGACCCCCTCGTAAGCCTGGTAGCGGTTCTCTTCCCACCACTGCGCCAGATCGGCCCGGCCGCGTCCAGTCACGGGATATTTGGGGAAGTTTCCGGGATCGAACACCTTGAACCCGGTGGCGTGGACGATGACATCGACTTCGTAGAGCCTGCCGTCGCGGGTCACGACACCCTGGGCGGTGATTCGATCGATGGGCTCGGTCTCGAGACTGACGTTGGGGCGATTGAACGTCGCGAGGTACTCGTTGTGGAACCCGGGGCGCTTGCAGCCGAGCGCGTAGCGCGGGGTCAGCTTGTCGCGCAACTCGGGATCGTGGACCTGGTCGCGCAGATATTTCCGAGCTGTCGACTCGAACAGGTTCGCCAGCCTCAGCGTGCCGTGGTAGTGGGCCGCCAGCGGGAACATCAGCTCCACCAACGACTGGCTGAGGAGCCGCATTGCGGCCGCACCGCCTGGAACGCGAGCCATGAACCAGCGCAGCGAGCTAGGCAGCGGCCCGTCGAGCTTGGGCAAACACCAGATCGGCGTGCGCTGGAACACCGTGAGGTGGCCCACCTCCCCCGCGATCGCGGGGATCACCTGGACGGCGGATGCCCCGGTGCCGATCACGGCCACGCGCTTGCCGGCTAGTTCCCGCGCATGATCCCATCGCGCGGTGTGCATCGTTACCCCGCCGAACGTCTCCACGCCCTCGATCTCCGGAAGCTTCGGCTGGGTCAGGACGCCTGTCGCGTCGATGACGTGGCGCGCATTGATCGCGTTTCCACTGTCGGTTTGCAGCTGCCAGCGATGCCGCTGCTCGTCAAACGTGGCCGAGGTGATCCCGGTTCCGAACCAGGTCTTGCTGCCCAGATCGAACCGCCGCGCGCAGTCCTCTGCGTAATCGCGCAGCTCATCACCGGAGGCATACACCCGGCTCCAGTTCGTGCGCTTGGCGTAGGAGTACTGGTAGCTGAATGAAGGAATGTCAACCGCGAGCCCGGGATATCGGTTCCAGTACCACGTGCCGCCGAATCCCTCGCCCTTCTCCACTATCAGGTAGTCCGTGATCCCGGCACGATCGAGTGCTCGAGCAGCCCCGATCCCTGAAAAGCCCGCTCCGACAATTACGACGAGCCGGTCGATGCCTGCCGCGTTCACCCGCTGATTGTCTCATTGCGGGCACGGCTAGATGTCTTGCCCATCAGAGAGAAGCGGACATATGGCAGCACGATGCTCCCCGTGGCGGTGCCAAGTGGGTCGTCGAAGCCCTGAGTGGCAGGACTAGGTGCTACCGCAGAAGGGCGGTACGGAGCCGCGAAGCGATACGGCGAAGACGGGGGTACCGAGGCGATGAAGGACCGTGCAGGAGACGCTCCCGCGCGAGGCGCCTCTCCCGGCGATTCTGCCCTGGCGGCGCTCCGAGTTGCCAGCTGCCGCGGCCGGGCCACAGTTCACGGATGGGCGGCATGGGTCTCCGAGTGTAATCCGGCGCTCGCTTCACCTCTGAGCGAGAACCGACCCTTGTTGGCGCCGGTGGAAAACTGACCCCCCTCCGCCGGTTGAGATTTGACCCCCCTCGGTCGTGGGCGGAGCGTCCGGGGTGATGGCGAGCCTGGCTCGGTCATGTCACCGAGACCGGGAGAAGGGTTGTGCTGGACGTGGAGCGGTGGGCCGAGCTGCGCAGGGAACACTTCGTCCGTGGGGTCTCGATCAAGGAGTTGATGCGCCGGACTGGGTTGGCGCGCAACACGATTCGGGTTGCGTTGCGCTCGGAGGCGCCGCCGGCGTTTCGGTGCCCGGAGCGCCCGTCGAAGGTCGATCCGTTCAAGGAGGAGATCCACGAGCTCCTCAGGCACGACCCGCGGTTGACCGGGGTGCGGGTCCGTGAGCTGATCGAGCCGCTTGGGTTCGACGGGGGCAAGTCGATCGTCGATGACTACTTGCGCGAGGTCCGGCCGCTGTTTTTGAAGGCGCGCACACATCAGCGGACGGTCTATCGCCCCGGCGAGGTCTGCCAGTGGGATCTGTGGGAGACCTCAGCGCCGGTTCCGGTCGGTCACGGGCAGTCGCGGCGCGCGTGGGTGGTGGTCGCGTGCCTGGGGTACTCGCGCGCGGGGGCGGGCGCGTTGATCTTCTCCAAGGAGGCGCCGGACGTGCTGTGGGGCATGACCCGCTGCTTGTGGTCCTTCGGGGCGTTGCCGGAGCTGATGGTGTGGGACCGCGAGGGGTGTTTGCACGCCGGCGCCGGGCGCCCGACCGACGCGTATGCGGCGTTCTGCGGCCAGCTGCCCGTCGGCTGGCTGTTCTGTCAGCCGGCCGATCCGCAGGCGAAGGGTGCGGTCGAGCGGCTGCAGGGCTATTTGGAGACGAACTTCGAGCCGGGCCGGCGGTTCGCGAACGAGCTCGATCTCCAGCTGCAGCTCGATGCCTGGTTTGAGAAGGCCAACGGTCGGACGCACAAGACGCTTCGCTGCCGCCCGGTCGACCGCCTCGTCGAGGAGCGCGAGGTGATGCGCTCGCTGCCCGATCGGGCGCCCGACGTCGACCGCCGCCTTGTGGTCAGGGTGCCGCCGGACCCGCATCTGCGCGTCGACACCAACGACTACTCGCTCGACCCCAACCTGGTCGGGCGCCGCGTCGAGGTCCGGGTCAGCCAGCGGGAAATCACCGCGGTCGCGCTCGACACCGGCGAGCTCGCGTGCCGCCACGAGCGGAGCTTCGCCAAGCACCGCACGATCACCGCGCTCGATCACGCCCGCGCGCTCAGGGAGCGCCGCGGGGAACCACAGCGCGAGCTCGAGGTGGAGATCCGGCCACTCTCGGCCTATGACGCGCTGACCGCATGACCCGCACCGCCGAGCTCACGCACCTGTTCCGCGAGCTCAAAGCACCCGCCGCGGCCAGAGCGCTACCGAAGCTCGCTGACCGGGCCCGGACCGAGGAGTGGAGCTTCGAACGGTTCGCCGAAGCGCTGCTCTCCACCGAGGTCTCCGCCCGCGAGGCGCACGGCGGCGAAGGACGGATCAAGTTCGCCCGCTTCCCCGCGCGCAAAACGCTCGAGGAGTTCGACTTCACCTTCCAGCGATCGGTCAAAAAAACCGTGATCGAACACCTCGGCCAGCTCGACTTCCTCCACGCGCGCGAGAACGTGATCCTGCTCGGGCCGCCAGGAACCGGGAAAACGCACTTGGCGATCGCGTTAGGGATCCGCGCCTGCCTCGCTGGCCAGCGGGTGATCTTCAAGACCGCCACCGAATGGGTCGCGCTGCTCGCCGACACCCAACGCCAGGGCCGGCTCGACGACGAGCTCAAACGCCTCGAGCGCTACCCGCTGCTGATCTGCGACGAAGTCGGATACATCCCATTCGACCCGCAAGCCGCGAACCTCATGTTCATGCTCGTCTCCCGCCGCTACGAACGCGCCAGCCTGATCGTCACCTCCAACAAGCCCTTCGGCGCCTGGGGCGAGATCTTCGGCGACGAGATCACCGCCGCCGCGATGGTCGACCGCCTCGTGCACCACGCCGAGATCCTCTCCCTCAAAGGCGACAGCTACCGCCTCAAAGACCGGGACCTCGGCCGCGTCACGCCGGCCGAAAACTAGGCCACCCCGGCTATAGCTTCGCTAGCAAAGCTACACCCCGCCGAAGACGCGGCCGGCGGCATCTCACTCCGCTCGCCTACGGCTCGCTCCGCGAGAAGCCGCCGCAACCCCAGGGGGGTCAATTCTCGACCGGCGCTAAAGGGTCAATTCTCAACCGGCCTTGACAACCCTTTCTGGTGTGGGCGTGATAGAAGAAGACCGGTTGTTCATCAAGGCGGTACACGGTGCTCCAGCGCTAGTGACGATCGGATGAGTGAACCCGGTCAGGACAGGCTGAATCGCCGGACGTTTGTCGCCCGAGGCCTGGGCCTTGGCGCTGCAGCGGGCTTCGCGGGGATCCTCGACTGGTCCCAAACCGCAGCTACCCGAGCCGCAGGCACTGAGGCCACCACCTGCGCAGCACCCTCGTTCCGGACCTCGCTCTCGGTCAGCCCGTTTACCGAGCAGGTGCTGGCGACTCCACTGACGCTGACAGACGGCGCGCGAACGGCGAAGACGGTCAAACAGGTCCAACAGCTGTACCTCCACCATGGGGCCACCGAGGTTTACGCCCGGATCGGCACGCTCAAGCACACTGGTGACAACACCGCCGGCAACGCTGAGAGCGGACTCGAGCGCGGCCTGGAGCGGGCTAGGCTGGCTCGCGATCTCGGTCTGCCGTTCAACCCCGAGCTTGGCTTGTTCGCGGCCTATGGCGACGGCGCCACCTACCAGGAGCCTCCCGACTTCTCTGACTTCCCAAGCATCCGCCTTCCGGGGCCTTGGACCTCGCTGAGGATCGAGCAGATGATCCCGCCGATGCGCCAGTACGGCGCGCTGGTGGCCCGGGAGATCCTGTCCACCGGAGTCAAGGTCAACTATTGGGACCTGGGTAACGAAGTGGAGAACGGGATCTCCGGAGTCACGGTCATCCCCCTGTTTCCCGACAGCCGCTACCAGGCGCCCAACAACGTCGACCCGCAGATCGGGCTGATGAGCGTGCCCACACTGGTGGCGATGCCCGAGAGCGAGCGAATCGCGTGGTGCCGGGCGCACCTCTGGCCGTACGTCGGCCAATTGCTGAAAGCAGCACGCGACGGAATCCGCTCAGTGGTGCCCGACGCCAAGTTCAGCACCCACATCTCCGGCTTCGGACACAAGACCCCGGCGGTGTCCATCGCGTTCTGGGAGGCGGTCAAGCGGGTGGGGTACCTACCCGACGTGCTGGGGACCTCGTACTACCCCACAAGCGGCAAGAGCACTGACGGGGCCATCGACACCGTGGCATGGCTGCGGGGTGTAGCCACCGCAGTCGGCCAGCAGTTCGGCCGCCAATTGTTCATCGCCGAGTACGGCTACCCCTCGGCTCTGATGCAGCCGCCCTACCCCTTCAACGACACGGTGTCCGGCTACCCACAGACTCCCCAAGGTCAGCACGACTTCACCCACGATCTGGTGGCCTGGGGCATCCACTCGGGGCGCCTCCAGGGGCTGCGGCCGTGGGCTCCGGACTTCTGCAACAACTCGGCCTGGGCGCCGATGAGCTGGTTTACCCAGTCAGGCGCGGTGGCCAGCGCCAAACCGGCCTTCCACGCGATCGAAGAAGTAATTCTCAATCCGCGCTGTTCGTCCCGGCTCGTCCTGCGTGTGAGCCATACCAGTCGCAGAGTGGTCGTGAAGCTCCGCGAGCCCGCTGGCGTCGTGGGCGAGCTGATGATCGAGTTGCGTCGGGGTCGCCATACCGTGGCCCGGAGAACGCTTGCAACGCTAGACCCCCACTGGCGCACGGTCATCCTGGCACGGCGGAAGCGACGCCTGCCAGCCGGCCACTACGTACTGAGCGTGTACAACGGCGACCGCGTCCTGGCCGAGCGACGGTTCCGGATCGCCTGAACCCGAGCGGGCTGTCCAGCGCTCACAACACAGCCGGACAGCGCTGACAGGTAGCGGCCCGTCTAGCCGCCCGCATGGATCTCCTTGCCGCACGGGCCGTCGGAGCTGGGCGGTGGTCCGCATGTGGGAACATCAACCGTTGCCAAGATTCGGGAAACGACCGATACCGCCCAGCGAAGCCGAGCGTGAGGCGGCCGCAGTTGACCTTGACCGCATCAAGCGCGGGGGAATCCCGCTTGGAGCCGAGCAGCGTCTGAAGACGGTGGCTGGGACGAGCTCGCCGGTCTTCAGCAGCGATCTGAGCGCTAAGGAGTATGCGATCGCGGAGGCCTCGGGTCTGAGGCCGGTCGCGCAGATCATGGGCTCGTCGGTCGTGCAGCACGGCTGGCAGAACTACGGCTGGTCCTCCTACGGCGGAGGGATCCGCGAGATGCCCTCCTTCGCAATGCCGTGGAATCTGGCCCGCCAGCGCTCCTTCGACCGTCTGCGCCAGGAGGCACAGTTCGCGGGGGCGGACGCCGTGATTGGTATCGAGTTGACTGCCAACAGCTTTCTCGGCGAACCGGGCACCGTCGAATACGTCGTCTTTGGCACCGCCGTGCGCGAAACGGTTCTGAAGCGCGATGAAGGCCACGGGCCGCGGATGTGCGCGCTTTCTGGCCAGGACGTCGACAAGCTGCGCCGCATCGGAGCCGAGACGCTGGCCGTCATCGGCCATACCTCTGTGGTGACCGTGGCACTCAGCATGCAGGCCAACCAACTGATGCGCTCGTGGTGGGGCAACCAGGAGATGACCGAGGTAACCCAAGGGGTCTACGCGGCTCGCCACCTCGCCATGCAGGAGGTGGTGCGTCAGGCGCGTGCGGCTGGCGCGAACGACATGGTCATCTCGACACTGACACACAACATCGATCACCACGAGTACGAGCGCCTCGGCTACGCGCAGCACTTCTTCATCGTGTCCATGCACGTGCTAGGCACCGCAATTCGACTTGGCGCGCATGAGCCTCATCCAGCCCCGCTGGGGACGCCGGTGATGTCGATCAACCTCGGCGCCTAGTCCACGACCACCTCAGGAGCATCCGATGCCGACATACGACCCCACCAGTACCGAAGGCCTCGCCGAACACGCCAGCGAACGCCTAGCGATGAACGCCCGCGGGCTGTTCACCTCAGATCTCTCCGTGAACGAGTACCTGTGCGTGGAAAAGGCCGGCTTCGAGCCCGTGGGCCTGGTCGTGGGCTCGAGTATCTATCACATCGGCTTCCAGGCGGCGAACTGGAAGGCGAGCCAGGAGATGGGCGTCCTCACCCAGGCGATGTACTCGGCTCGAGAACTTGCCATGACGCGAATGGAGGAAGAGGCTGATCAGCTGGGAGCCGACGGCATCGTCGGGGTCCGCCTAGACATCGGGCGCTATGAGTGGGGGGCGGACATGGCTGAGTTCATCGCGATCGGTACCGCCGTCAAGCACAAGGCCGGCAAGGTCCACCGCGCACCGAACGGGCGGCCGTTCACGTCGGATCTCAGTGGCCAGGCGTTCTGGACGCTGATGCAGACAGGCAAGCGCCCGGTCGGCATGGTCATGGGCAACTGCGTCTATCACGTCGCACACCGCGGGATGATGCAATCACTCCGCCAGACCGGTCAGAACGTCGAGCTCGAGCAGTACACCCAGGCTCTGTATGACGCGCGTGAGCTCGCGATGGAACGCATGCAGAGAGAGGCCGAGGAGATCGGGGGCGGCGTTCTCGGGATCGTGGAGGTCAAGCTTCACCAGGCCAACCATGGCTGGGGCAGCCACGTAATCGAGTTCTTCGCGATCGGCACCGCCGTGGTGCCCAACGAGCACGCCGAGTCAGACCAGCGACTGCCCGACATCACACCCGTTCTCGACATCAACGACTAAGCGCGGTCGAGGCTGCGCAAGCTCAGCCGAGCAGTCGCTCGAGCGACAGCCGCGAGGTCTCGGATCGCTGTGCCTCGTCACCAAGCGCATCGCTCAGCGCTTCGAGCCACGCGTCGAGCGGCAGCTCCTGGCGCCTGATTACGACCCCTCTTACGGTCTTGGCTCGGGTCGTCTGCGCCGTTTCCCCCGAAAGCGACAAGACGAACGTTTCCTCCCCGAGCTGCACTTCGACGCTCTCCAGGCGCTTCTCTCTGGAGAGCAGCCGCCCGCCACGGCGTCGGGTCCTCGTCTGATCGGGAAGCGCCTCGCCTAGCTTGGCCGCCAGCACCTCGGCCAGCGCTCGGGAGTCCGAGGCGTCGGCACGTAGCGATGACGCTGCGAAGTCAAATCTGCGCTCCTCCATGCGGCGATACTAGATGGACCGCGCCGAACCGCGGTCACTTGTTCTCCGCGTTTGCGGCGTGGTGAGCTTGTCTGCCTTCTGCGTTAAGGACGGTGCGCGGAGAGCCGGAGTGCCCCGCGCCAACCGGACCCGGTCGCATCAGACGTTCGGGTCTGGCGCCTGGTCAGGCTTGGTGCGGCGCCTGGACAGGTTGCGCTTCCCAAGGAGTTTCAGGCGCTTCCACGGCTGCTGAGCACTGCCGCGAGCATCACTCGCTGGCGTCCGGTCAGCGAGCCGAGCGTCTTTTTTTCCGACAGAGAAACCGAGCGCAGCATCTTCGCCGAACGCGTTGCTCCCCAGCCGCGCTGACTTAGAAGCAATTCGGTGACGGTCATCGTGTCGGTGTCGCGGGAGCTGCTCAGGATCGCGTCAGCCGCCGCGACCTCACCTGCACGTAGTCGCCGTTTGAGCGTGGCGCGGGCCAGCCGAACGCGATTGGCGCGCTCGAGGGCAAGCACGCGCTGACGCGCGGACCCGTCGGGGGAGTCCGTGCTCATAGCACCGACGTCGAGCAACCCCGGAGGGCGAGCCCGGCTGCACCTATCCCGTGGGTTCCCGTTTCCTCGCCCGTCAACCAGCCCGGAGCCGTCGCAAGCGCTCAGCGGCGGTAAGCGGCAGCTGAGCGATCGGAAGACCGCGCTCGTCGAATTCGAGGGGGTGTGCGGGCACGCGAGGTCCGCGCTCGCGGCCCGAACCTCTCCGGCGTCCCCGCTGCTCGCTCCCCACGACAGTCAGACTCGGACGGCGCCCTACGCTGTCTCGCTCCCGAGGCGCTTGCATCACCAGCCCGCCAACTCGCCGGCGCCGACGGCAGCCAGCGTCAGCCGGGCATCCTTGCGCTGCTGCTCGACGTCGCGGAGCGACCAGGCGAGGAGCCACAGCGCGGCCTTGTGCACGGTCGAGAGCTCGCTGGAATCGATCACGTCCTCGACGTCCGAGAACGTTGTGCCCTGCTCCATCATCGCCTCGACCTGCTCCTGGCTTTGGTCGAAGCCGAGTGGCGCGCTCCGTTTCATGGCCGCGCCTCCTTTCCTGGGTCCCGCGGCACTGCCCTAAGCGTGCAGCCCGCGATCCCGATAGTTATTGACGGGCCTATCACAGATCGAATCTCTTTGCCAACACCAAACATGCAATTTGCAGACAAAAACGGCCGCCGAGGTGCGACCGCGCCCGGAGGAGTAGGCTGTAGGGAACGCTGCCTGTGGGGCTCCAACGCTTCCTCTCCCTCTCGTGGTGCCCAACACCCGCCCGAGGACGCGGCTGAAAGGCGTCCCATGGACCATCAGCACGAAAGCCAAAGTTCCTCGGCGAAGATCGCCACCTCGGTAGTTCAGCTGCTTCATGAGTACACCGGTCGAGGACCGACGAAGGCGAAGACCACCATCGACGAGAGTGTGGTGACCATCCTGCTCGCGGACACGCTCACGACGGGCGAGCGCACGCTCGTGGACCACGGCCACGCCGATCGCGTCCTGCAAGTTCGCTTCGACTACCAGACGGCCATGCGTGACGACCTTGTAGGAATCGTCGAGCGAGAGCTCGATCGCGAGGTGATCGCGTTCATGAGCCAGAATCACATCGACCCTGACCTCGCGGTCGAGGTCTTCGTGCTCAAGCCCTCCGAGCCGTCTCGCCCAACCACGCAGCGATCCGCACGACTAAGAGTCGACGCCGCTCCGTCGTCAAGTCGATTGGATGCGGCCGTCGATGTGGCGGAAGCCTGCGCGCATTAATTCCTAGTCCCTGAGTCGGATATGTGGTACGCTCGACGTTGCGCTCGGTGAGCCCCAGCTCTTCTCGCTTTCGGGGCGACCTATTCGGTCAGAGGAGCAGAGAGGTGGTTGCTATGGCTACCGCAACAAGGAATGCTCGCCCTTCGAGTCGCGCCGCTCGCCGCGCGAGTGCTCTGTCCGGATCGGCGGGGATGGAGTTCCTCATCTTTGAGGACAACGGCGGCCGCTATCACTGGACAATCCTCGATGGTGCTGGCGAGAGTCTCGCGCAGTCCGGGGGCTTCTCGTCACACGACGAGGCGGAGCACGCCGCGCGTGTAGTGCGTGATAACGCCGGCGGCGCCCGGCTCGAAGGCCGAGCACCACAACATCCCCCGAGTGATCTCGCCACGCGGCGCGAGGCGGCCTCGGAAGACGACTCCGACGCCGAGCGCTGGTTGGATGAGGGTGGCAGCTCCTCAAGCGAAGCCGTGACCCAATGACCAGCGGGACGCTGATCGCGTCCGCCGAGGAGCCACTAGTCGCGGTGAGCTCCCATCTAAGACCCGACTATCGTTGCAAGTGCGGGCATGTCCTGCGCGTGTTCGGGGGCGGGCGCCACCGGGTGTACTTCGAGCCGGGTAACACGCGGCTTGATGACCCCCTGATGGACCGTCTCTGTCCGAGGTGCGAGACGGCCCTGCCGGGAAGGAACAGTACGTGACGAGAGCCGGGCGACGAGCGGAAGCGAAACATCACATGAGAAGGGATCGGCCTATGACGCACGTTTGCTGTCCTGACTGCCGGCTGCGTTTCACCCCCGCTGCCGCGGCGTACCTTGTGGCCTGCCCGGAGTGCGGCGAGCGGCCCCAAACGCTGGCTGGCCTCGAGGGGGTGGTCGGCTTTCGTCTGTTCAGGCTGGAGGACGTTCCGCACTCGCGGCCCGAGGCAGTTGCGGTCTCGTTGCCGAGTCCGGATCCCGGTGGACGGCGATCGTGACCGACACGCATATCCGCATTCTTCGGCTCGTAGCGCGGCATCGGCAGCGGGAGCTCGACGATCACGACGCGACCGACCACACCGGAGAAAACGCGTCGGCTGGCCGCCGGCGACACCTCGAGCGGGGCGCTGCGCGGACCTCAGCGCGCGTCGCGGAAGCCGTAGCGCGCCGGCGATACACGCGGCCGGACAGCATCTCTTGAGGGCGACCGCCGCCGCTGCTTCCACGCGATAGCAGTCGTACGGTTGGGGTAGGTGGGTGAGGTCCCGCGAGAACGCAGGGTGTGTGCTCGTGGTGGCGAACGTGTAGGACGAATGCCTGAGGCGTGGGTATACCTGCTGCGCTGCCGCGATGGGTCGCTCTACACGGGCTGGACGGTCGACCTCGAGCGCAGACTTGCGCGCCACCGCTCCGGGGCCGCGAGCCGCTACACGGCAAGTCGGCTACCCGTGGAGCTCGCCATTGCGATCCCAATGACCGACCGCGCCACCGCCCGGCGAGAGGAGGCGCGCATCAAGCGCTTGCAGCGGCCAGCGAAGCTTGCGCTGTTGACCTACGCCGAGCCGCGCGATTCTCTCCCACTCGACCGTACCGTGACGGGCGCTCCCCGGTATGCGCCAGTGTGCGTCCGTAGCCTTCGTCATCGACCCTAGGCTCGTTCCGATTGGAGGCTGTCGTATGAATGCACCTGTAAACGTTCGTGAGCAACTCCCGCGCGTCGTGCGCTTCAATCCCAAGGAGATCAAGGCGGCGGTCCGCGAGGTGGAGGGGTTCAACGCCAAGCTTGCACTGATAATTACCCGCAGCGTGGGCACCATGGCGTGCGCTTATGTGTTCGCAGTGATCGCGCTGATCAGCCTCCCTGCCGCGATCAACTCAGGGCAGGTGATCGTGATCGTCGCGTGGATCGCGCAGACGTTCCTTCAGTTGGTGCTGCTGAGCATCATCATGGTCGGGCAGTCGGTGCAATCCGCAGCATCGGACGCGCGGGCGGCGAAGGAGTTCGCTGACACAGAGACGATCCTCGACCGCCTTGACGTCCACACCGCCGGGGGAATCAAGGAAGTGCTCGACGCAGTCCACGCGATTGCTCGTACGGGCGAAGGGCCCGAGCGATGACCTTGTCTCGGCGCGTCTCACAGCGCTATTGAGCTGAGCGCCTCCACGGCTCGGGTGTAGTGGAGCGGCTCGAGCCGGATGTGGGACTGCTGCGAAACGAGGAGCAGGTATTAGATTGCGCCGCACCACCATGCGAGAGGAGCAAACATGGCAAACGACCGTCTAACGCAGACCAGGGTTGGTGTGCTGGGCAGCGGCGAAGTCGGGCGGCGCCTGGCAGCCGGGTTCCGCGGTCGTGGCCACGACGTGATGATCGGCTCGCGCGACCCAGCCAAGCCGGAGCTGGCCGAATGGCTGTCGAGTGATGGAGCCGGCATCGCTGCCGGCACATTTGCCGAGACCGCAACGCGCGGCGAGTTACTGGTCCTAGCTGTGCTCGGGAATGCGGCAGAGGAGACAATCGCCGACGCTGGCGCCGGCAGCTTCACGGGCAAGGTCGTGATAGACGCGATGAACCCGCTCGACTTCTCCGGCGGGTTCCCGCCGAAGCTCTCGATTACAGGGGAAGACTCGCTGGGCGAGCGAGTACAGCGCGCGCTGCCCGATGCCAAGGTCGTCAAAGCGTTCAACACAATCGGCAATCCCTACTTCGTGGATCCAAGCTTCAGGGAAGGGAAGCCGACGATGCTGATCGCAGGAAACGACGAAGCCGCAAAGCGCACCGTCGGTGACGTACTGGCCGACTTCGGCTGGCCCGATCCGGTCGACCTCGGCAGTATCGAAGGCTCGCGCGAGCTTGAGGCGATCTGCATCGCGTGGGTCAAGATCGGCGGTACGCGAGGCGCCTGGGACCACGGATTCAAGCTGCTCGTCGGATAGCAAACTCGGGGCCGGCGGGCGACAACGCGTCCGTCTCGACGCAGCGGCCACGCGGGGCTATTGAAGGCGTCCCGAACTTCAGGAGAAGCTGGTCATGAAGTTGCGCTGGGCCCGCCTGTCCTGTGTCAGCACCTTCATCGCAATCCCGACCTCTTCGACGACACCGTGACGGACCTTGAGCACCGCGTTCGCGGCTCCGTTCGGCGCGAAGTACCACCAATTGAGCCCGAGGTGCAGGCTTCTGCTGAGGTGAAGACGGCGGTCCGCGAGCGCCAACTGCGTTCCCGGGCGAACGCCTCGCACGGAGTAGCGGCCGTCGGAGGTGGACGCCCACACGACACGGCCGCGAACCCGACTGCGCTCCCACGCCGGCAGGGTTCGCAGCAGCTTGGGCGAGGCGTAGCCGACGCGAATGCCCTGTGGGGTCAGGCAGAAGAAATCCATGAAGCGCCGGCCGCGATCGGTGCTTTGGGAATAGGCGCGCCTGGCCTGCGCGCGCGTCATCCCCAGGTTCACCAGCCCCAGTGCCTTACCCCTCAGGCCGCCGGTCGCCGGGGGGCAGCCGCGGATTGAGCTGGGGATCGTGATTGTCCCGGAAGGGACGCGGGTCTCGTTGGGTCGGCAGGGTTGGTTGAGGATGGTGTCGCAGTCTGGGAGCGGCGCGTGGGCCTGCCCGCCTGGTAGATATCCGAGGACGATGGCTGATGGATGGTCGGCGTCCGCATAGACGCTGTTGACCGCAGGTGTCTTTAGGAAGTCGAATGACCAGCCACCTGTCTCTCCGGTGGGCGCATCGATCCACAAGCGGATGCTCGACCCTTTGTGAAAGACGTAGTCAAGTGGCCACAGCTGGATGCGCATGTAGGTGGGACGTCCCGGTGTCAGGGATTGGGCGTCTGCCTGCGTGTCGGTCTGATACGGCGCCTGGACTGTTGAGAGCTTCGGATCCAACTTTCGGTGTGAGGCACGCAGCCAGCCGCGCGCCACGTACAGCTCCTGTCCGTCAGGGCGAACCTCCGTCAGGGTGATTTGGAGGTCGGTGTCCGATGCGGTCGAGCTCAGCCAGATATTCGCGGACCCCGAGCCGAAGAACTCCGTGTCGCGCGTGAGCGGCGGCGTCGTGTATCCCAGTGATGCGCCTGGCGGCTCTTGTCCCCTCCACAGGAGGCCGTTCTGCCCAAAGACATCTCCGTTCTCGGTTCCCGTGGCTGGGCCCGGGTAGGCGTACGTGTCGGGCGAAGTCTTGCCCTTCGGCGGGCTCAGGGAGAGCTCGCCGCTGGATCGGAAGTAGAGCGCGAGCGGCTGGACCGGAATCGACGAGTAGGACTTGAACGTGGTGATCCAGCTGGGCACGGTGTCGCCGGCGCGGTTCGTATGCGCCTCGTGCCAGAGCTGGATGTGTGCCGTCTTCTTCTCGAAACCGTTGTGCACGCCCTTCACGAACCGGTTGAAGAACGCAACCAGCTCGTCGATGATCAGCGGAGAATCGCCCGAGCCCTCGCCACCCCCCGTGACGGAGAGCTCGCACATTCCGTGATAGCCGTTGCTGGCCACCACCCAGGTGCGTGCGGGATCGAGTTCGTTCAGGTACGAGGAGCCGCGGCTTGAGACCTCGTCGTCCTGCCAGGTCAGACAACCGAAAGTGGGGATGTCGATTCTCCCCGCGTTCGCTCCAGGATGGTGCGCCTGCCAGAACGAGTCAACGAAGGGATGCTGCAGGGCGTTGAGGGCGACGTTGTTCGTCGGCTCGTCGGCCAGATCGTGCAGCAGCGCCCCAACGCAGGTTGCGTTCCCGGTTGCCTGCGCCTCCTCGAGACCGCTGGTGTAGGAATTGAGGGGCTGGTCCACGCCTGCCCAGAAGGCGCCGAAACCGGTATTGGCGATCCCTCCCGGGTAGCCGACGTCGCGGTAGAGATCGGCGCTCACCTGCCATGGAGCGATCGCGTCCAGGTGAGCGGGCTGCAGGCCGGCGACACCGACCTGCATGATGCCCGGGAACGAGTCGCCGTACATCCCGACGTGCCCGTCCGACCACGGCTGCCGAGCCGCCCATTCGACTGCCGCTGCCCCGTCGCTCCATTCCTGGTCGGTGAAGGCGTTGAACGTTCCGGTGGAACAGCTCGTGCCGCGGATGCTGACACCCAGCACCGCATAGCCCGCTGCGAGCAGCGCCGGAGTGCTGTTCGGAGCGTTGCAGTCCGGGCTCGTGCCCTCGCAGTATCCGGCGTACTGCAAGGCCACGGGGAACCTGCCAGTGGCGGCAGGGAGCTCAACCGTGTACTCCAGCTGAGCGCCGTCGGCCATGGGGATATATCCCTGCTTCTGGACCGGTCCCGCAGCGGCAGCAGCGGTCGAGACGAAGGTAAGCCAGACCGCGGTCAGGACAATCAGGCCCACGGCCGAGCCCGAGCCGCATCGCCCTCGCACAGATCCCACCGCGCGATCATACCATGTACTGACGCTTGTGTCAGTACAACTGATGCTTGTGTCAGTACAGCGCCTCGGACAGCTAGCATCAACCGCGCATGGCCACGACGCCCGCTCAGCGACGTCGCCGCCTGTCCAAGGAGGCCAGGCGCGCGAAGCTGATCGCTGCCGCGGAGGCGGTGTTCGGCGAGGCCGGCTACAGCGGCGCGACAATGGAACTGGTCGCTGCGCGTGACGGCGTCACCCGCTCACTCCTCTACGAGCACTTCGCCTCGATCGATGAGCTCTATCTCGAATGCCACCGCGCCGCGCGCGAGGAGATGCAACAGGGCGTGCTCGGGGCTGTCGCCCTAGCCGGCGACGACCTAGAGGCTCAGCTACGAGCGGGACTCTTCGCCTACTTCGCCCACTTCGGTGAACGCCCGCAGCGCTTCGAGCTGCTCTACGGCCCCGGTGGCGCGGGAGGTGCGCTCGCTCTGCAAACCGCAGAGCTCCGGTTCATGACCGCCGAGCGGATCGCGGCACTGTTCATTGCCGCCGCCCCCCACGTCCCAACGTACGAAGCAGTCGGCGCCGCCCACATCATCTCTGGCGCGGCCGAGCAGCTCGCCCGCTGGTGGCACCGCAACCCAGACATATCACTCGAAACAGTCGTGGAGGGCCTCATGACAGTCATCTGGCCCGGACTTCAGAACAGGCTCAGCGGCGCGAGTCTGTAGTACCGCTACCGGGATTCGAACCCGCCAGATTAGGGTTGACGCAATGGCGTTTGTCTGCTCAGCAGGATTTCTGAACCGCTGACGAGGGGCAGGTAACCGCGTGGGTTGGGGGTTCGACTGTGGCGCGAATGTGGCGCAGGCGATTCCCCTCGACGCGATCCGGGTGATGCGGGCTACCCCGTGCTCGTGGTGGACGGAGGTCTCTGCGCGACGTTCGGCGTCATCGGCCGTAGGGCCGGTCCGGTGGCCGAGGTCGCTCGCGGACGGTGCGCCAAGGGATTCGCAAACCGACAGGCTGGCTCAAACTCTAGCCATAGAGCGCCTCCGGGGTCAGGGAAGGTTCGGCTACACCTGCGCTGCATAGGCGCCTCCCGCCGACACTACGTGGACCGGCTTCATCGCTATTCCGCCGGCGCTCCCTGAGCGGAACGCGGAAGCAGCGCCTCCCACACGCTGCCAGCGACCATGAATACGTGCTTTGTACCAACCACATAGTCCGCGCCATTGGGGACTTTGATCGGCAGTTTGGCCGTGAAGCGACGATCGGTGGTCAGGAAGATGCCATCCATTTTACTCCTGAAAGGATTCCATACGATGATTCTCGAGTTGCCACCGTCGGGGACGGGAATACTTGTGTTATGACGGCTGCCACAGCGCTGTATCGCGACGTCCTGCTGCGCGTACGGATTACCAACGGCCTGATAGTTTCCAAATGGTCTAACTGGTGATATCGCCGAACCAATTGGAGTAACAATCAGGTCCCCCCTATGAGGTAGGTCAACCGGAGCGCAAACCGGCACTATCAAAGAACTAGCATTTAGGTCGAGTCTTGATCGGTTTGTGATTCCACCTAGCTTCATATAATGGAATGGAGGCTGGGACGAATCCGGCGGCTTCTCGGTTTCCCGCCACTGTCCGGTGATTAAGTTCTGGAAACCGACGGCGGCTTCACAACTGCGACAGCCGTTGACCACGGTGTAGATGCTGTACTCCAACCAATTGGTGCCGATGGCAACTGGCTGGATGTGACAAAACGGACTGTTGCCGCAGGTAGATCTCTCCCGCTGGGCGTAATCGAGGGCTCGCCAGCGTCCTGTTGGCATCGAGTACAGCTGAATTGTGAACGGAGCGTTTGACTGAGCGCACGGAAACATGAGCCAGGACCCGCCCATCGACACGGATCCTGAGCAGCTAACGGTGAGAGGCGGGCTGACATCGACCTCGTGCCCTGTCCGATCATTTAACAGAATTCCACCTGCGCCTGTTTGGACAAAGACATAGGGACCCGCCTGGAGGAGGCGGTCGGTCTTCCGAGCCACGATCGTCCATCGAAGATGCATCCCTGATCGCTTCGGACGGGTGCGCGCGGTCGGTTTGCCGAGGGTCGATGTTACCGCGGCCAGGCTCGCCAGTACCAAGAGCAGGCCGATCAGGATCGCTCGGCGACGCTGACTAACAGCGGCCGCTATGCGCCGTTTACTCGCAGAATTCTCGTTCGAGGATTGCATCGCCTTGCGCCTCCACCATCCGGACGTTCGTTTGCTGAGGGTTAGCACTTAGTCGTCACCTGATCCCGATCCAAGCCATTCATCTGGATTGCCGTTACAGCTGCTAGCTCCGGTCAAAGCGCAGAATGAGTTTCGAGGATGTCCGTTGTGGTCAAGGAGGGCGGAATCCCAACCACCAATGTCCTGGAATTCGAACCAGTACACCTCCGTCGTCCGGACCCGAAGATGTCGCACTGTGCCGAGCAATCTCCAGATGTGCGCTCCGAGCGCTTGCTTACTTGGCTTGTTGTCGACGAGGCACCCGAGGACATTGCTTGGATCCTGTGACTCATCGCCTGTCTGGCCAGGCGAGCATTGAGGATGGACGCCAGTGGGATTCTTGTCCTTGCCGCCTGCTGCGACATTGTTGCCTGATTCCGTAACCCACACCCGCGCTGGCTTCTTTACGAGCGGAGCAAGCGTGCGTTCGAAGGACAAGAGATCGTTGATCCCACCTGCCGTGGGGTCTTCATAGTCATGCACGCCCCACCAGGTTGGATACAGATTCGGAAACGCCGTCGAATGCAAGACATTGATTTGCTGCACATAAGGTTTGACCCAACCGCTAATGGCGCTGTGAACTGTCATGGCGGCAATCTCCTCGTTGCCCCAGCCGTTGACGACGGCGATGTCTTGAGCGAGCTCCCAGAGTCCGGCTGCCTCCAGCGGCCCACACGATGCGTACTTTTGCCCGCAAAGGAAGCCACCGACATTGTAGTAATTGGGATCGCTGCTTGGCGCCGCACCGCAGCCGCCGTAGCTATTCGTCTCTGAACAGGAGTCCTGAAGCGACCCGTTGTACTCTGGCCGCAAATCGGGTTCATTCGCGACCTCCCATTGCGTCGGAGCGTTTGCGCCGAGGTCAGCCCGAATCTGCCTCATTATCGCAGTCACGCCGCAGACGTAGTCATAACCGGCCGTCGTCAGATGCCACAGACGCTTACCCGTGCCATAGCTCGGATCGGGATAAGCGGGCACGGTGTTTTGAGCAGTGGCGCTCTCGCCACTCCCGGCGCTAATCACTACGTCTGCCTGCAGGCCGAGCTGCGCCGCACCCTGGACATCCCACACCAAGTGTTGATACCACCAAGTTCCGTTGCCACCACCCATCGGACTTCCTCCCGAGAACGGTGACGCTTCACAGCCGCCCCGACCGCCGTTGAGCGACCAGCTCCAAGCCTGAAGAGCATCGTACGGGATCCAGAAGCGGACGTAGCCGCGCTTTGGCTGCAACACCTTCTGTACAAACGTATTGAAATAATCCCCATCAGGAGCACCCGCACATGACACCGGAGACGATGGCCCACAGAAGGGGCCGTAAAGCTGAAGGTCTCCTTGTGGACAAGGCACCGTCGTTGCCGTACAGTTAGCAAACGGTTCCTCAGCGCCTTGATTCGCGCCCGCGGCAGCGTAACCATAAATCGTCCGCCGCAGGGAGGCGGTCGCACTTTGCGCAGCAGCAACCGCGGGGGCGATCGTCTGTCGAGCCGTAGTGACAAGCGGTTTGACGACTGGTACCGCGGTCTGCTTCACCTGCGAAAGAGTAGGCTGGACCGTGTTACCTAGCGTCGCGATGAAAGGATCCAGTGTCGACCAAATCGTCCCTGTCAGCGACCCGAGCGTCGGCCCCAGGATGCCCGCTGCGGTTTGTACTACGGGGCCAACGGTGGTCGCGACTTGCTCGACCGCATTGCCACCCGCATGGTTCGTGAGAATCGTGGTTATCGGCTGGGGATCACCGACTGCCCAACACTGTGTGGAGGTCGGGCAGTCGACCGCACTAAGGCCGGTTCGGTTCGGCTCGACCACGAGGTCTGGACGCCACGTCTGCCCCGCGTTACTGGTCTCAATGATCGTGCCGGCATCCCCGACAGCCCAGCACTGTACATCTGCCGGGCACGCGACGCCATGCAGGTCATCGGTCGTGCCCGAGGTTTGCGGAATCCAGGTCGCGCCCGCGTTTGTGGTGGCGAGGATCGTTCCTGATGACCCGACGGCCCAACAGGTCGAGTCGTCAGAGCAAGAAATTGCATGGAGCGACTGCACTGTTCCGGACGATTCCGCACTCCAAGTAGCCCCGCCGGTGGTCGAGGCGATTATGGTGCCCGTTTGACCGATCGCCCAACAATCAGTGCTTGAAGTACAGCTAATGCCGGAGAGATCCTGGGTGGTGCCCGACGTCTGACCAGACCATGTCGACCCCCATCAGTGGTAGCCAAGACCGTCCCGCCAGGCCCAACAGCGACGCAGACGCTCGTTGTGGGGCACGTTATACCGTTTAGTCCCTGTGCGGATGAGCTGGTGTCCTGCGGGCTCCAAAACGACCCAAACTCCGTAGTCAGGTAGAAGTAGATTCCTCTTGCACCGACCGCCCAGCAATGCGCGACATCAGCACAGGAGACGCCTGTCAGGGTGTTTCCAAGTTCAGCGGCCTGGGGGCTCCAATTCGTGCCTCCGTTAGTGGTTTGATAGCTGCCTGAGTCGCCGACCGCTTCGCATTGCATGGCCGTCGGGCACGACACACCGTAGAGTGCATCGCCACGGTTGCCGGAATTTGTCGAGTCACCCGTCGACTGCAGCGTCCAACGCTCACCCGCACTGCTCGCTGACTGCTCAACTTGCTGAGCGGTCGCAGGCAATGATCCCTCGCCGGCAACAGTCACGGTCTCGGTGTCAGTTTGGATGTTGCCGACGTTGTCGAGAGTCGTAACGACTATCGTGTACTTCCCGGGAGTCCACCCTGTCGTGTCGACGGTGAACGTTTGCGACTGGGACCCGTCCGATGGACCGCACCCGTCTTGGGTGACCCCGGGATTGGTGTTTGCCTGTGGTCCGCTGTCATAGACTCCGGTGGCTCCGCCACTCGGGGGATCGTAGGTGGCCCGCACCTCGGTGGACTTGACGCCGGACTGCTGGTCGCTGGCGTTGTTGTCTGGGGTCCCGTCGGTGGCATTGACCGTGAGCGTCTGTTGACCGGGAGTGATGATGCCACCTGTGGGATTCCAAAGGGTTCCGGACTCCTGTGTGGAGGGTGGTGTCGTGTCGTAGCAGGCGGTTCCGACGCTTTGGGCAGTTGAGGAATTCCCACCCAAATCAATCGCCGTTACGGTTAGCGCGTTAGCTCCGTTGGACAGACTCGGGCTTACGCTCTCGGTGAGCGTAAATGGGCACGGAAAGGAAGAACAACTGGTCCAGTTGTAGTTCGTGCCGCCTAGCGAGCTATTCACTTGGATGCCGCCCATGCCGAGCCCGGTTGAAACCGCGCCGGTTCCCGTGACGGTGATCGAAGGCGTCTGGGTCCATTGACCGTTCGTCAAGCCGCTAGTGGAAACGTTCGAGAGGGTGGGGATGACGTCGTCTGACTCGTAGAGGTCGTCGCCGTAGACCTCGGCCCTGGGGATGTAGCCGGAGCCGATCGCGCCGGTGAGGTTGACCCCGGCTGTCACGCCGAGGTTGTTGGCGCCGATCGTGCCGTGGGCGGGGACCGGGCAGCCTCCTTGCGTCCCATCGGTGGTTCCGCCCGCGCAGTAGTCAGTGTTGATGTAGGACTCCTGTCCTGATTGGTAGCGTGTGGCGTACGGGCCGCCGGAACCGCCGGGACCCGAGCCGTTGGAAGGCACCGTGTCCGCCCAGGTTCCCGGTTCGTAGTAGGTGTTCTGGGGGTCGCCGATCCCACCAGCCTCCTGACTGTCGTTGGGGAAGTGCCAGATGTTGTATGAGTACTGCTCATAGATGTAGGCGCCAGCCACCGAGTAGTCGTACCAGTCGCCCCACTGGCCGTTGGATCCCTGGCCGATCGTCGAGGGCCCGTCGGTGTATGTGAAGTTGTTGCCGTCATTGCCCCAACTGAACTCGCCCGCGAAATCGCATGAGCAAGTGCTGGTAGACCACGACGCGTACATGCCCGGGCTCCAGGCGGCTACCAACGGGTCGGCCAGGATGGGATACCGATACGTGCCCTCACGGTGCGCCACGTGCATCACCAGGATGTCGTGGCCCGAGAGGAAGTAGGACGCCGGCACCGGATCACCGATCGCATCAACCGCAGTCGGCGGGAACACCAAGCCTACGAGTGTCCCTTTGCCGTCCAAGATCCTCACCTGCTGCGGCCCGCTCGCTGCTCCCTCGAGGACCAGCTTGCCGCCCGGCGGCAAATCGAACCGCAGCGCATGGTCCTCAGGCGCGCTCGCCGCACGCAAAAGCCAAGAGACCTCGACGCCAGTCGGATCCGGCGCCACCGCCATGTCTGTATTCGCGCTGGCGCCCTGCGCGTCACCGTAGAAGACACGTCCATGCGTCCGCTGGCCGGCTTGATCTCGTGCGCTGACATACGAGATCCCAAAACCTAGGTCGGTGAAGCGAATCGCGCCGGCGGCCGACTTCGGCAGGGTCAACCGCGCCGCCGTCGACCGTGGCGAGAACACGCTGCCGTCATCGTCGAGAGTCAGATCGATCGGCGTCGTCGCTCCACTGGACGTCAACCCGAGCAACGGAAGCGTCGAAAACAGGGCCGCTCTGCGCCCGTGGGGCGCCTGAACCGCAGCCTCGTGACTTCCTAGGTAGCCGACAATCTTCTCACCGCTCGCGAGCGGCGGGCCAGAGGCCAGCGGCGCGGTGAGCCACCCAGGGAACGTTGCGACCGCGGTCGCAAGCGCCTGAGAGGCGGATTCGTTCGCGTAAGCAGTCTCAGACGCGACCGTCGCCGGAGACGCAAGCAAGGCCTTCCGCTTGCCGACCCACGTCTGGTCGCGCGCCTCCCCTGCCGCAACCCCCACCGCATACTGCGGAGAAGACGTCGGATCCCAAGCAGACCGCGGCGCCCCCGCGCCAGCAGAGACGACACTGCCGCCCATCAGCAGCGCGGAAGCCAAAGTAGTGCCCAGCAGCAGCCTCCGTAAGCAGAGCAGCCCCCAATCGAACAAACAACCACGCCCAGCCCGGCCCATCGTAGTCCTCCACCATCGTCCCGCGCCCCTGCTGGCTCTGTTACAAAGAACGCACGAGATACGCAAAGCTTTCGAACGGATTTACGAACGTTCGGCCCGAGGCGAAATGCACGCCCACCTCAAGAGCAGGGCCGCGGTCCCACGCCGCTGAGCCGAGCGCCACCGGCTGTGGTCACTCTATTGGCGCGACCGCGACCAGCGCTGGCATCGCCACCCCCATGCGGAGCCAACCGGCGAGATCAAGCACTTACTAGACGAGATCGAGTCCGATCCGACCGGCATCTTCTGGGGCTGACCCGCGCACCCGGTACGCGCGGCGACCCTTCCGGTACTGACCACGTCTAGTCTTTGGCCATGGCCACTCGTGAGAGCGTCAGAGTCGACCTCGATGCCGAGGTGGCGGCGATCCTGCGCAAGCACGCCGCCGAGGCGCACGTGAGCGAAGGCGAGATCATCGATCGCGCAGTACGAGCAATGGATCTCCGCGCACTCCTGGCCCGCCTCCAGGCGAAGAGCGAGCTCGATGAGCACCAGGCCATGGAACTCGCACGCCAGGAGCTGAAGGCGGTCCGAGCAGCCCGCCACGCCGCTGGGTGATGCGGGTCGTCGCCGACGCGAACGTGATCGTGTCGGCGGCGTTAGGTCGCTCTCCGGAGGCGCCGTCGGTGCGGATCATCCAGGCGGTCCTCGACGGTCAGATAGATCTGGTGCTTTCACCAACGCTTCTTGGCGAGATCGCCGATGTTCTCTCACGGCCCAGGCTCCGGGAACTGGTGCCGGTGGAAGACGCGCGGCGCTTTCTGTCCGACGTCGCAGCCCAAGCGGTGCTGCTGCCCGACCCCGCGGACCCGCCGAGGATCTGCCGAGATCCCGACGACGACTATCTCGTGGCGCTCGCGAAGGCCTCGGGTGCTAATACGTTGGTCACCGGAGACGACGATCTGCACGCTCTGGATCCTGACACGGCCGGTGTCGACGTAGTGACGCCTCGACAACTGATCGATCGGCTCGGCTGAATCAGCTGGCAAAGAGCGCCAACTGGGTCCCGGACGGAGCTCGAGCGGCGTCTGGGTTTTCGCGTGCCAATCGAGCCGTTGCTTGCGCTCGCGCCGTGATCATTTCGAGGTGCGTGATCCTCAGCCCGCGGGTTGACCGCGTACGGGTCGCGCCCCCGCCGCTTTCGGCGCGTAGACCCACAGTTTCCGCGATCCGCCGTATGCGCTCGGCGCCGTCCTCGTCACCGCAGACGTACAGAACACCGCTGCTCTTGCCGCTCTGCCACCAGGATGCGTGCAGATCGAGGATCGCCCGCAGGCGGTCCGCTGCCTTCTGCGCCAGCTCAACCTCGATCGGCAACTCCCAGTCGGCGCCAACTGCGACCAGGTCCGGCCGGTGTCCTCTCCGCTGACAGCCGTTGGCGTTGTGCCAGCGGACCTCGTCCGACCACCACGGGTCCTCGAGGAGTTCTCGGGAACCGACCATCTCGTGGCCGCGCACTGTGAGCCAGGCCGCTGCCCAGGCGCAGCCGCACAGGTGCGCCCACCAGGTCGGGCCGGGCCGGCTCGGCGCCCGCACGGCCACGGCGGCGACGCGAACGCCCGTCCTGGTCGGGAAGAACAGCGAGCCTTCGCCTCGGGTCATCGGGAGCCGCTCGAGCCAGCCCTCTCGCTCAAGCCGCCTGGCATGACTTCGAGCGGCTACCTCGCTCCACTCCATCGCACAGCGCCAGGCATCAAGTGGAGCCGGCCCAACCCGAGCGAGCCAGGCCAGACCTTCGATCGATGCCGGTCCAGGACGAAGCCTCCGGCCCATCACCCCTTCTTCCTCGCAGCCACAGAACTGCCCCCTACAAGCACCCCGCGTCCGCCAGCGCCCCGTCGTCCGCCCCCGCCGCCAGCCCGTTCTACCCAGACGCGCATGACCACCCGTACGGAACAACGTGGAGGGCGGGTGGTCATGCGCGTCACTGTGGTCGAACCGCAGTGGCGGCGGGGGCAGAGGCCGCCCACGGTGTTTCGCGCGGCGTAACAGATCGCGAAACAGTTCGTGCGCACTTCATGCCGTACCTCGCCGCGGCCCGGATGGGCGATCGCGCTTCTCCGCTTGCCCCTCCAGCGCGGCCGCGATCCTTGCCAGGACGTCGGCCAGGTCCTCGTACTCCTGGGCGACGAAGCCGACATCGTCGCCTTGCATTGCTACCGACAGCCGCTCAACGGCCATGTCGAAGAACTGCCAGAGCCGAGCGGGACCCGGCCGGCTGCCGCCAGGGCGCAGCTCGTGCGAGAGGATCATCTCCTCGGCCTCGGGTAGCGGGGTCCACGTGAATCCTGGGATCTCGCTCCCCCGGCGCAGCGCCTTCGCCTGCCGCTCGCTGGCTTTCGAGATCGCGCGCAGCCGACGGACGAAGCCGGGATCGGGCGGGGCGTTCTCGCTGGCGTCGATCGCGGCATCCCATTGTGCCGCCGCCTGCTGCATCTCCTGAACAGTGGCCCGGACCTGCTCAGGATCGATCTTGGCCCGCGCGCGCGCATACCCGAGCGCGGACCACGAACGGACCTTCACGGGCCTCACCGGCGCCGGGCGACGGGGGTGCGGCAGCAACGCCCCAGATGCCGCCTTACCTGGCTCCGAAGCCTTCAGCATCTGGTCGAGCGCGGAGCGCCGCACCAGCAGCTTCCTCCGGCCCGCCCGGGTGGCCCCAAGCTTGCCCTGGGAGACCCACAGCCTCACGGTCGCCGGGCTGACGCGCAGCTCCTCGGCAATCTCAGCCAAGGTGAGCCACGGATCATTCGGGTCCGGCGGCGAGGAATCGCTCATCTATCCGTCCTCAGCGTGCGTAGAATTATCGCAAGTAACGCTATTGCGTTATTTTATATGTTGTTGTCGTTATAGCGCGAGCGGAAGCAGGAGATCCGAGTGACAGCACCACCGAGGAAGTCGTCGTGACCACCTCGGAGCGCCCGCTGCCCCGAGTCGCATTGAGCCGCCAGGAGGCAGCGGCCGCGCTGGGGATGTCGCTCGACTCGTTCGAGCGGCACGTCCAGCCCGAACTCTGCCTGATTCGCCGCGGCAAGCTCCGGCTGGTGCCGCTCGTTGAGCTCGAACGTTGGGCGATCGAGAACGCCGAGCCGACCGCTCACGGTTAGTCCCGGGTCTACGATGCCTCACGACGTCATGGCCGCCGGAATCCGCGTCCGCCACGCCAGCAGCTGCCGCTCGCGCACCGGCGGCCGCTGCAGCTGCACTCCCACCTATCAGGCACAGGCATACGACGCTCGAACCGGTCGCCAGCTCTGGCGAACGTTCAACACGATTACCGCAGCCAAGCTGTGGCGCCAGGACGCGCAGGTCGCACTGCGCCGCGGCACCATGCGCCCGCCGACGTCAACGACCATCGCGGACGCGTCCGAGGTCCTGATCGCCGGCGCCCGTGACGGCACGATCCTCGATCGCTCCGGCAAGCCGTACAAGCCATCGACGGCTCGAGGCTACGAACAGCTCCTGCGACGCTACGTCCTCCCCGTCCTTGGCACGCGCAAGCTCTCGGAGATAAGGCGGCGGGACGTGCAGGATCTCGTGGACGAGCTACGCGGCCGCGGCCTGGCGCCATCGACCATCACTAACGCCCTCGATCCCTTACGGGTGATCTTCCGCCGGGCGATCCGCCGCGATGAGATCGCGATTGATCCGACCGACAACCTCGACCTGCCGGCCATTCGCGGTCGCCGCGACCGCATCGAATCGCCCGAGCGGGCCCACGAGTACCTGGCAGCCTTGCCGGACTCCGAGCGTGCCTTCTGGGCCGTCGCTCTGTTCTGCGGCCTGCGCCGCGGCGAGCTCCGGCGGTCTGCGGTGGTTCGACGTCGACTTCGGGGCCGGCGTGATCCGCGTCGAACGCTCTTGGGACCCGGTCAAGGGCCCGATCGAGGTGAAAACCGGCGCCGGGCGCCGTGCGGTGCCGATGGCGTTCGTCGTCCGGCGCGAGCTGACCGCCCACAAGGCGCGAACGAACCGGGACGGCCCCGACCTGGTCTTCGGCCGCACCGCCACCGAGGCGTTCTACGCCTCGACCATCAGGGCCCGCGCCAACGCGGCCTGGATAAAGGCCGGCCTCGACCCGATCACGCCGCACGAGGCCCGTCACTGCGCGATCTCGTACTTCATCGCCGCCGGGCTCGACTGGAAGCAGATCTCGACCTGGGCCGGACACGGCGACGTGCGCCAGACGTGGAACCGCTATGGCCACCTGGTTCCGGGCGGCGAGCGCGAGGCCGCGGAGCGCCTCAGCGCCTACCTCGACATCCCGCGGAAGGGACCAAAAGCCGACCCGACTGTGGCGCAGACTGTGGCGCACTCGCCCCAAGACGACAAATCGCCCGCAGCGACGGGCGACCTTGAGTACCGCTACCGGGATTCGAACCCGGGTTTCCGCCGTGAGAGGGCGGCGTCCTAGTCCCCTAGACGATAGCGGCGTGGACGGGCTGCGAAGCGTAGCGTGAGGATCTGGAGAGCCCGGCGGTGGCCGCTCGAGGCGACCCGGATCGTCATCGAGGCCGAGCCGGTACCAGCGCTGTTTTCAAGCGGAGCGCCGTGGTAGCTTCGGTCGCTATCTACCGCCGCGCCCTGACACGCCGCAGCTTCCTCGCGCAGGGCGTCGCCGCGGCAGCATCCGGATCGCTTGCCGGCAGAGCGCTCGCCGCCCGCCGGCCGTGGTGGGCCGCGCCGCGGCCGCGGGTGCCCACCGCCGACGAGCTCGAAGCTCTGCGCGTGCTCGGCCGCTCCACGCTTCGTCTGCCCGGCTCGCGGCCCAACGCGCTGCTTCCTGAGGCGACCGACACGATCCCGCAGATCGAGCACATCGTCGTGCTGATGTTGGAGAACCACTCCTACGACAACGTCCTGGGGATGCTCGGGCGCCGGCCGGGCCAGGCGCCCCGTGGAGACGGGTTCGCCCTGGCGAACGACGGGCTGCCGAGCGCGACCAACCCGTACCCCGACGGTCGCCTCCAGCGCGCTTTCCGGATGCCGACGACCTGTCAGTTCTCGAGCGTCCCTAGTCAGGAGTGGACAGCCAGTCACAACCAGTACGACAACGGCAAGATGGACGGGTTCGTCCGCACCACGATCAGCCCTGGCAGCTCGCAGATGGTCGGCGCGGTGGCGATGGGCTATTGGACGCAGGACGACCTCCCCTTCACCTACTCGCTGGCCACCCGGTTCCCGATCGGCGACCGCTGGTTCTGCAGCTGCCTGGCCCAGACCGACCCGCAGCGCCGTTATCTGATCGCCGCCACCTCCCAGGGGATGACGGGGGACGTCGGCGGCAATCCGCAGGCAAACGCTGCGTTGGGCGTTCCGGCGGCCAACGGAACGATCTTCCAGAGCCTCAGCGACGCCGGCATCACGTGGGCCGACTACGCGACCAACAACACCACGGGCGCCACCCAGAACCTCTACCCGCCCAACGACTCGGCCTACGTCAAGACGAACGTCAAGCCGTTCGATCAGTTCTTTTCCGATGCCAAGGCCGGGGCGCTTCCCAGCTTCAGCCTGCTCGACCCCAACTACGGGACCCAGTCCCAGGAGAACCCACAGAACATGACGGTCGGCGAGGGCGTCCTGGCCCAGGTGGTCGAGGCGATCGGCAACTCTCCCAAGTGGCCCCAGACGATGTTCATCCTCACCTACGACGAGCATGGCGGCTACTACGACCACGTCCCGCCCCCCAAGGCGCTCGCCCCTGACTCATTCGCCCCGCAGGTGCTGCCCGGAGAGCAGCAGTACGACGGCTTTGCGCGTTACGGCTTCCGTGTCCCCTCGGTGATCGTCAGCCCCTATGCCAGACCCGCCTATGTCAGCCATGTCGTCTACGACCACACATCGATCCTCGCCTTCCTCGAGCGCAAGTGGAACCTCAAGGCGATGACCTATCGCGACGCGAATGCCAACGATCTCCTTGACTTCCTCGATCTCAATGCGATGAAGGCCGGCCAGCCCACCTTCCCAGAGCTGCCCGCCCTGCGGCCGGCCGGCGACGACGCCGCCCGCCTCGCTTGCTCGAAGACCGGACCGGGCAAGGTCCCGGCCCCGATCCCACCCCAGCGGGTGAGGATTGGCTCGCTGACCGTACGGCGCAGACGCCACGAGGTGGCCGTCACGATTTACGTCGACCGCGGCCACCTCGCCGACCTCGAGGTCGAGCTCGTTCACGGCCGCCGGGTCCTCGCGCGGCATGCGCTGGCCAGCGTCGATTACACGGGCCGGCGGCTCACGCTGCACTCACGGCGCCTGCCGAAGGGCGCCTACACGGTCCTGGTACGCCAGCACCGCCGCGCCCTGGCCCACCGCCAGGTCACGGTGCGCTGAGCTTCACGACGCTTTCGATCCCAGATCGACAACCAAAGCCGCCAAAGATGCGGGCGAGAGGACTCGAACCTCCACAGGCTTTCGCCCACACGGACCTGAACCGTGCGCGTCTACCAATTCCGCCACGCCCGCGACGCAGGGTGAGTTTAGTGGCGGACACCTCCCCTACCCCGCCTTCTCGGCATGCCCTCCGAACGCCTTGCGCATCGCCGAGAGCGACTGGTTGGCGAAGCGGTCGAGATCCCGGGAGGCAAAACGGGAGAACAGGGCGGTCGTGAGCACGGGCGCGGGCACCCCCTCGTCGATCGCCGCGATCGCAGTCCACCGCCCCTCGCCCGAATCCGAAACGCGTCCCGAGAAGTCCTCGAGCGTCGGCGACTCGTGGAGCGCCTCGGCGGTCAGGTCGAGGAGCCAGGAGGCGACCACGCTGCCCCGTCGCCACACCTCGGCCACGGCAGCGATATCGAGGTCGTACTGGTAGTACTCGGGGTTCTCGAGGGGGGCGGTCTCGGCGTCGGCCTCGCGCGTCACCTTCCCGGCGTTGGCGTTGTGGAGGATGTTCAGGCCCTCGGCGTAGGCAGCCATCAGCCCGTACTCGATCCCGTTGTGGACCATCTTCACGAAGTGCCCCGAGCCCGACCGGGCCGCAGTGCAGATAGCCCGTGCTCGGCCTGCGCGGCTCGCCCGTCGCGCCCCGGGGTGCGCTCGCGCCGCCTCGACCCCGGGCGCGATCGAGGCGAACAGCGGCTCCAAGCGCTCCACGACCTGTGGCTCGCCGCCGATCATCAGGCAGTAGCCGCGCTCGAGCCCCCATACCCCGCCGCTCGTTCCGCAGTCGACGTAGTGGACGCCTGCGGTCAAGAGCTCCTGGGCGCGACGGATGTCGTCGCGGTAGTACGTGTTGCCTCCGTCGATGATCACGTCGTCTGCCTCCATGTGGGCGCCAGCCCGTAAACGGTCTGCTCGGTGATGTGACCCGCCGGCACCATCACCCATGCGGCGCGCGGTGGGGTCAGCGCGGCGACGAACTCCTCCATCGAGCCTGCCCCGGTGGCCCCCTCGCCGACCAGCTGGCCACCGCATCAGGGTTCGACGTCGTAGACGACACACTCGTGGCCGGCTCGCATCAGCCGCCTGACGATGTTCGCCCCCATCCGACCGAGACCGACCATTCCCAGCTGCATGCTCATCCTTTCTCTCGGTAGGTCTAGGCCACGCCCGCCTCGAACGGCTCGCGGTTCCACTCGCGGATCACCTGCGTCTCGCGTTCGAACCCCAGCGTCGACAGCGTGCCCGGTCGACAGAGCCAAGCCGCGCGCCGAAGCCGACCGGCTGCTCGACCCAACGCGCTGCGCATCACGCGGAGGATGTGGCCGTGGGCGAACAACACGCAATCGCCGTCCGACTTGCCGCAGCAGACGCGATGACGTGATCAGCGCGTGCTCCGACACCGCCTCAGGGTCTTCGCCGCCCGGGCAGCCGTCGCGCCACAGGTTCCAGTCCGGCCGCTGCTCGCGGATTTGCGGCGTGGTCAGTCCCTCGTACTCGCCGTAGTCCCACTCGCGCAGATCGCTCGTCGATCGCCATCTCGTTGCCCAGGCCGGCCAGCTCGCACGTCTCGCGGGCGCGGCGCAGCGGGCTCGAAAGCACGATCTGCCCAGTCGCCTCCCCGCAGCACTGAACCGAGCGTCTGGGCGCGCCGGCGCCCGGACTCGGTCAGCGGCAGGTCCGTACGGCTCGTGTGCTGGCCGCTGCGGCTCCACTCGGTCTCGCCGTGGCGCACGAGCACGATCACCACTACGCCCCGCCGGTCCGCTCGATCTCGTCGACCTTCGCCCGCCGCCGCACGTGGCGCTCCTCGTCGGATACCTCGGCCGCCAGGAAAGCACGGACGATCTCCGCCGCCACCTCGACGCCGATCACGCGCCCGCCCAGACACAGCACGTTCACGTCGTCGTGCTCGACGCCCTGGTGCGCGGTGTAGGTGTCGTGGATAGTGGCTGCGCGGATCCCCTTGATCTTCGACGCCGCCACCGACACCCCGGCGCCCGAACCGCACACGAGGATCCCTCGCTCAGCCTGACCGGATACCACCGCCCTGCCGACCTCCAGCGCCTTGTCCGGGTAGTCGATCGGCTCGGACGAGTCGGTCCCCAGGTCGAGCACCTCGTGACCTGCCTCCTCGATCACCGCCAACAGGCGGTCGCGCAGCGGGAACTCCGGCATGGTCAAAACCGCACGCGACGATCATCGGCTGGCCTCCGTGGAAGTGGTTGACGCGAGCATCGCAGTTGGCGCCTCGAGCTCGTGCGCGGCGAGCAGTGCCGCCCCCAGCACCCCGGCCCGCACGCCGTGTCTGGCCAGACGGATCGTGGTCTGCTGCCCCCAGGCCGGGGACGACGTAGGCGCGGGCGACCTCGCTGGCGGGGCCGAGCAGAAGGTCCCCGGCCAGCCGCCGCTCCGCCGCCTATCACCACCTCGTCCGGATCGAACGTGTTGATCGCGTTGGCGATGCCGATCCCGACCCGGTGGGCCCACAGCTCGACTGTCTCGAGCGCCAGCGCATCGCCCCTCGAGCGCCGCCGCGACGGCGTCGGCCCCGAGCACCGCTCCCGGCATCGGCAAGCCGCGTGCCGAGCTCGGACTCGGGCTGAGCGGACGCGGCCTCGCGGGCCAGGCGGTCGAGCGCGTGCCCGGCCGCCGCCGCCTCGAGCGAGCTCGGCTGGGGAAACGACCTGGCCGCGGGGACATCTTGATCCAGGCCGCAGGCCGACGATCGTGTGGCCGACCTCACCGGCGCCCCCGGTCGAGCCGCGGTAGATGCGACCGCCCAGCACGAATCCCCCGCCCACGCCAGTGCCGATCGTGAGCATCACGAGATTGTGGGCCACGAGCTTCAGCTCCTCGTCGTGGGCCTCGGCCAGAGCCGCCACCGTGGCGTCGTTGTCGACGAACACCGGAACGCCGAGCTCCTCGCCCAGCACCTGCCGCAGCGGGATGTCGGCCAGCGGCACGTTGACCGATGAGACGACGCGGCCGGTCGCGAACTCGACGATCGAGGGAACGCCGATCCCGACCGCATCCACGCCGTCCTGGCCGACCTCCTTGACCAGCTCGACGAGCTGCGCCACCAGAGCCTGGCTCGAGCCACAGCTCGGTGGGGCGAACCGTCGAGGCGCCCAGGCTGCGGTCGCGCAGCGCCGCGGCGGCGACCTTCGTCCCACCGAGATCGACGCCAACGACGGACACGGCTCACAGTTGCGGCCGCCGCCGGCGCGGTCGAGCAACACCTTGATCTCTCCGGCCAGCGGGACGAGCATCGACGCCGGCACGTGCGGGTCGGCCTCGGCTCCGGCGCCGAACGCGGCCCCAACCGCGCTCGCCTTCGACTCGCCGGTGACGAGGAACACCACCTGGCGAGCGCTGGCCAGCGCAGGCAAGCGTCAGCGTCACCCGCGGAACGAACGGCTCGTGGCCGGCCTCCGGCACGCCCGAGCACCCGACGCTCGATCGCTCAGCCAGCGACTCCTGGTCGGGGAACATCGAGGCGATGTGCCCGTCGGGTCCCAGCCCCAGCAGTACCGAGTCAAACGGCATCGGGTCGGCCTCGCGCATCGCGCGTTCGTAGCGCTCTGCCGCCTCGCTCCGGTCCCAGCTCGCCCTCCATTCGCATCACCGTCGGCCCGCCCACGTCCGCCGAGCGGCTCGACCAGCGTCCGCTTCGACCAGGCCGTAGTTCGACAGCTCGTCGTCCGGGCCCCACGCAACGCTCGTCGCTGAACCAGACGTCGCGCCGACTGACGTCGTGCCCGCGTCGCGCGGACAGCGGCGCCAGCTCCTGGTAGGCGGCAGCCGGCGTCGAGCCACCTGTCAGCACGACCTGCCCCTCAGCCCAGCAGCGGTCCGAGCAGCATCGCCGCGCACGCCCTTGCCGGATCTTCGAGGACCTCGAGCTCGATGCTCACGGGCAGAAGGCCCTCGCCGCGGCCAGGGCAGGCAGAGTACGTGCTGTCGCGCAGCAGCGCCTGCCTGACGCCTTCGCCGAGGATTCCGCCTTCACCGCGTGACGCCCCGAGCACCTGCCAGGTCAGCTCGCTCCCGTCGCTCGCGCTTCTGCCTGGCACACAAGCCCGCCGCTCGCCCGATCCAGCGAGAGCTCGCAGCGCTCGGCCCAGCCGACCGTGACCCCGGCCAGTCCCGGCGCCTCCTGCTCGTGGGGCGCCAGTACGACGCCTACCACATGTCCGTCGGAGGTGCGCCTCGGCTCTGCGCTTCGCCCCCATCTCCGCGCTGCAGCTTGCCCGCCTCCCACCCCAGGCGCGAGGCCAGCCATCCGGCCAGCAGCGCCGCGCTTGCCGTCGAGTCATGCCGGTGGCGCACCGCCAGCTCGCGCACCGTGCCGCAGCGCCGCACGCCGCTCGGGCGGGTCGAAGCTGGCCGCCAGCCGCTCGCGCCACGGCGTCGTGCGCAAGCCAGGCCAGGTCAACGACGTAGCGCCGTGCTGGAGCTCGGCCGCCCGCTCGAGCCCGGCCGAGGCCTCATCCTGGTCATCGGAGTCGAGCAGGATCACGTCGATCATCGGCAGCAGGGCGTGGACCGCCTCCTCGTGGCCGTGCGGAGCCCACAGCATCGTCGCCAGCTCCGAGACCAGCACCGGGTCCACGATCGTGTCCAGCCGCGCGCAGGTGCTCGGGCCCGATGTCGATCTCGACCTGCTCGTGCATCGACGCCAGGCCCGCCGCCTGAGCGTTCCTCGAAGCGCATGACCGCTCATCGCATCGAGCGTCTTGCGCCTCTCGCTCGACCGAGCACAGAATCGTTCGCGAGGCCTGGTAGCGGCCCACCCGCTCGAGGCGGTTGGCGATCTCCCCTTTCCAGTCCCTGTCGGCCACCACGATCAGGTTCAGCACCCGGGCCGGCGCCAGCTCTGGTTGGCCGCGTGGCGTTCCCGCAGCAGCTCCCGCAGCGCCGCCTCGATCGCGTCCGGGCGTCGTGTCCTGCGCCGACCAGACGTCCTCGCTCACACCCGCCCGCCCGTTGCGCCGTCACAGCCTCGCCACTGGTGGCCCGGCTCCAGCAGAGCGTCCGCCTCCTCCGGCCCCGCCGAGCCCGGCTGCGTACTGCGGAACCGAGCTCGCTCGTGTCCTCATGCCACGCGGTCAGGACCGGATCGATGATTCCCCACAGGGCCTCGATCTCGTCGTTGCGCGTGAACAACGTCGCGCTCGCCGCGCATCGCATCGAGGATCAGCCGCTCGTAGGCCTCGGGCGACTCGGACATGAACGAGGTCCCATAGTGGAACTCCATGTACACGGGTCGGATGCGCATCGTGGGCCCGGGGATCTTCGCGCCCAGCGAGAGCGACACGCCCTCGTCGGGCTGGACGGTGAGGATGATCTGGTTGGGCTGCACGCCCACCGAACCGATGCTGCTTGAACGCCAGGTGCGGGACGGGCTTGAGCGTGACCACGATCTCGGTCACCTTGCGGGCCAGCCGCTTGCCGGTCCGCAAGTAGATCGGCACGCCCGCCCAGCGCCAGTTGGAGACTCGACAGCCGAAGCGCTGCGTAGGTCTCGGTGCGCGAGTCGGCGGCGACCCCTCCTCCTCGGTGGTATCCCGGGACCGGGTTGCCGCCGTACCTCCCGGCGACGTACTGGGCGCGGACGGACCGCGACGGTCCCCACCTGGCGCCGGCGGCGGAAGATCGCCCGCAGCACTTTGAGCTTCTCGTCGCGCACGCTTGTTGGCGTCGAATGAGCTGGGCGGCTCCATCGTGAGCAGCGCCAGCAGCTGCAGCATGTGGTTTTGGACCAGATCGCGCAGCGCCCCGGCATGGTCGTAGTAGCCGGCCCGACCCTCGATGCCGATGTCCTCGGCTGCCGTGATCTGAATGTTGTCGATGAAGTTCCGGTTCCACACTGGCTCGAACAGCGCATTGGCGAACCGCAGCGCCATCATGTTCTGGACGGTCTCCTTGCCCAGGTAGTGGTCGATCCGGAAGACCTGGGACTCATCGAACACCTTGAGCAGCTCGGCATTCAGCTTGCGCGCCGAGGCGAGGTCATAGCCGAACGGCTTCTCGATCACCAGTCCGCGTCTCGGCCTTGCTCGGCCCGTTGAGACCCGCCGCGGCCGAGCTTGCGCCGCGATCACGGGGAAGAACTCCGGCGCGGTCGACAGGTAGAAGACCCGATTCATCTGTAGCCCGCGCGCTCGGTCGAACTCCTTGAGCGCCTTGCCCATCTCGGCGTAGACGTTGTCGTCGTCAAACGTCCCGGGACGTAGCGCATGTCCGGATCAGCAGCCCGGACAACACGTCGGGATCGGGCTTGGTGCGAGAGAAGCGCTCGATCGACTCCTGCGCGATCTGGCGGAAGTCCTCGTGCGGCTGGTCGCGCCGCGCCACGCCGATCAGCTCCAAGCGCTCGGGCAGCGCCCCCTCGTGGGCGAGGTTGTAGAGCGCCGGCAGCAGCTTGCGGTGAGCCAGGTCCCCGGTGGCTCCGAAGATGACCAGCGCGGTGGGGCGGACGGGGAGCCGCTCGAGTCCCTCGACCAGCGGATTCTCCGCCTCGGTCTGGGCGCCACTCGCCGCCTGGTCCTCGACCGTGGTGCTCATCTCAGCAGCGAAGCGATCCGCTCGGTGAGGCCGCGGACCGCCTGGGCCGGGTCGCCCTCGAGCACCACCCGCTCGGCCGGACGCCCGTGGGCTCGCGCAGCGTCTGGAGGTCGCCCGCTGCCTGGGCCGCGATCAACGTGCCGAACGAGTAGCTCTCGCCCGGGATGGCCACGTCGCTGGCGTGGCGTGGTCGACCAGCTGGAGGAACCGCCCGGTGGCCGGCCCGCCCTTGTGCAGCTGGCCGGTCGAATGCAGATATCGCGGCCCGTAGCCAAACGTCGTGGTCGGCGCCGGTCAGCTCGCGGATCGTCGCGCGCAGCTCGGCGACCGCGGCGTCAAGCGACTCCGAAGGCGGCAGGTAGCCGAGGATCGCCACGTAGCTCGGGGCCCCGCGTCCTGGACAGCAGCTCGCGCAGGGCGGCGTCGCCCGCCTCCTCGATGTCGGGCACGGCACCGGACTCGAGCACGCGCTTGGTGTTGTCCTTAGCTTCCTGGACGTTGGGCTGGTCGAACGGGTTGATCTCGAGTACCCAGCCGGCGGTCGCCACTGCAAACTCCGACAAGAAGAAGATCGCGTCCCAGGTCCGTCGCCCCATCGGTACTCAGCGTGAACGTGGGTTGTCCTGCCTGGGCGAGCTTGCCGAAACCGTCTCGTCGAGCTGCTCGTCGGGGTGCTGTTCGCTGCGCAGGTAAGCGAAAACCCGATCGTTCCCGTACACCGAGGGCTCCCCCGGCGGCTCGTCGGCTACGGGCAGGATCCCCCTTCCCTGCTTGCCGGTCGACTCGGCGATCAGCTGCTCTACCCACAACCCGAAGCTCGAGATCGGCTCGGAGACGAAGAACGTGAGCTTGTCGCGTCCGTGCCGGGCCAACTCGCCGAGCGCCGCTCCCAGCCACAGCCCGGAGTTGGACGAGCTGGAGCCGTAGTTGGTGCACGTCTGCTCGGCCACCTGGGCCGAGTGCAGCAGCGCGTCGATGCCAATCCCCATCAGTGCCGCGGGCACCAGCCCGAACAGCGAGAGCACGCTGTAGCGACCGCCGATGTCGGAAGGATTGAGGAATGCGTGGCGCAGTCCGTCGTCCCGGGCCAGTCGCTCCAGCGGGCTCCCCGGGTCAGTGACCACGACGAATTGCTCAGGCCGGGCGAGCGACTTGAAGTGGCGGTAGTGAGACAGCGTTTCGATCGTCCCGCCCGACTTGGAAGAGACGATGAAGATCGTCTTGTCGAGATCGACCGATGCCTGCACGGCGGCAACCACGTCGGGGTGCGTCGAGTCGAGGACCTGGAGTTCGAGGCCACCGGGCACCTCTCCGAACGAGCGCCGGAGCACCTCGGGCCCGAGCGAAGAGCCGCCCATCCCAAGCAGGACGGCGTCCGTGAAGCCGTCGGCCCGGCACTGCTCGGCGAAAAGCTGGAGCGCCGGCGCCTGCTCGAGCATCGCCTCTGACACCGTCAGCCAGCCCAGGCGGTCCTCGATCTCCGGCACACCGGGGCCACCCCACAGCGACGCGTCGCGCCGCCAGATCCGCTGGGCGACGTTCTCGCTCATCGCGCGGTTGACGCGCTCGGCGATCTGGTCCTGGGCCCCGCCAGGGAGATGGGCGTCGATCGTCGGGGGCTTGTCGGTGATGATCGCGCCGCGCTTCTCCTCGATCCCGGCGAGCAGCCGGTTCATCGCGTCCTCGAACTGCTTGACGCCGTCGAGCAAGAGCTCATCGGTGACCTGGTTCATGTCGATCCCCGCTTCGGCCAGCGCTGCAAGCTGCCTGCGCGGATCCTTCTCGGCAGTCGGCCCGGTGACATCGCCGTGATCGGCGAAGGCAAGGATCGTCGCCATCGGCATGGTGTTCACGGTGTGGGCGGCTACCAGCTCCTCGACGTACTTGACGTCCGAGTAGTTCTGGTTCTTGGTGCCGGTCGAGGCCCAGAGCGGCCGCTGCACGGTCGCCCCGGCATGACGCAGCGCCTCCCAGCGTCCGCCGGAGAAGATCTCCTTGAACCTACGGTAGGCCTCGCGGGCGTTGGCCACGGCTGCCGTTCCCGCCAGATCTGTCCGTCCCAGCTCTTCGAGCTTCTTGTCGACGTTGGTGTCGACGCGTGAGACGAAGAACGAGGCCACCGACCGGATGTCGAGCGGGAGCCCCTCCTCCAAGCGGCGCTCCAGCCCGTGGATGTAGGCCTCGGCCACCCCCGCATATGCCTCGACCGAGAACAGCAACGTGACGTTGACGTTGATCCCCTCGTAGATCGCCTGCTCGATTGCCGGCACTCCTTCGGGCGTCCCGGGGATCTTGATCATCAAATTGGGCCGGTCAACCGCGGTCCAGTAGGCGCGCGCCATCTCGAGCGTGCGCTCGGTGTCGTGGGCGATGTCCGGCGCCACCTCGAGCGAGACGAACCCGTCCGTCCCACCCGACTCGCGGTGCACCGACGCCAGCACGTCACAGGCCAGCTGGACGTCGCGCTGCGCCAGGCGGTCGTAGATCTCCTGCGCCTCGAGTCTCTCCCTGGCGAGCGCCTCGAGATCCTGGTCGTAGTCCTCAGAGCCGAGGATCGCCTTCTCGAAGATCGACGGGTTGGCGGTCACCCCCCGCAGGCACTCCTCCTCCACCATCCGCGCCAGCTCGCCGCCCTCGATCAGCGACCGCCGGATCTGGTCGAGCCACACGCTGACACCGGCTTGGGTGAGCTTCTCGAGACGTGGGTTGACCTGCGTCGTGGTGCTCATGTGGCTCCCTTCGTGCGGTTGATCACCTCGCGGGCGAGTTCAGCGGCGCGCTCCGAGGTGATTCCGAAGTGCTTGTAGACGTCCTTGTAGGGGCCGGACTCCCCGAACGTCGTCATGCCCAGGAATGCCCCGTCGGGGCCGATCCATCGATCCCATCCGTATGGCGATGCGGCCTCGACCGCCACCCTGGCCCGGCACGAGCGCGGGAGGACCTGCTCGATGTAGGCCTCGTCCGCCTCGGCGAACATATCCATGCACGGCATGCTCACGACGCGCACTTTGACGCCATCGCGCGCCAGCGCGTCGGCTGCCTCCAGACACAGCGATACCTCGGATCCCGTGCCGATCAGGATCACCTCGGGCTCGCCGCCCTCCGCGTCGCGCAGCACATAGGCGCCGCGCTCGATCGCGTCGTCGGGGATCGCGTCGGGATCGAGAATCGGCAGGGGCTGCCGCGACAGCGCGAATCGCCGTCGGCGCCTCGTCGTTGGCGCAGGGCAAAAAGCCAGCCGAGCGCGGTCTCGTTGGCGTCGGCCGGGCGGATGACGTTGAGGCGCGGCATCGCGCGCAGCGCCGCAAGCTGCTCGATCGGCTGGTGGGTGGGGCCGTCCTCGCCCAGCCCGATCGAGTCGTGGTGTCCAGATCCAGATGACCGGAAGCTTCATCAGCGCCGACAGCCGGACCGCTCCGCGCATGTAGTCCGAGAAGACGAGGAACGTCGCGCCGAACGCGCGGAAGCCGTGGAGGCCGAGGCCGTTGACGATCGCCCCCATGCCGTGCTCGCGTACGCCGAAGCGGAGGTTCCTACCCCCGTACTCGCCCTTTTCTACCTCGCCCCCGTCGTCTATGTCGGTGTTGGTCGAGGTGGCCAGGTCGGCCGAGCCGCCCACCAGGTGGGGTATCGACTTTGCCGCCCACTGGATCGCCTTCTCTGACGCTTTGCCGGGTGGCCATCGGGTCCTCGGCGGGATCAAACCGCGGCAGTGCCTCGTCGTCCCACCCGCCGGGCATGCCGTCCCTCGCTCGATCATCTGGAGCAACTCGGCCTCCTCCGGGAACGCCTCGCGGTAGGCGCTGAAGCGCTCCTGCCATTCGGCCTCGAACTCGCGCCCGCGCTCACAGCACTCCGGAAGTGGGCGAGCGCCGCATCAGGAACGTAGAAGTGCTTGTCGGGATCCCAGCCGTAGAACTCCTTGGCCGCGCGGACCTCGTCCTCGCCGAGCGGTGATCCGTGGGCAGCCGGGTGTGTCCTGCTTGTTGCGGCGCGCCGTAGCCGATGTGCGATTGCACGATGATCAGCGAAGGCCGGTCCTCGACCGCCATCGCCGCGCGCGTCGCCTCTTCGAGCGCTCGACCGAGAGGTCCTCGCCCGACGTTCTGGACGTGCCAGCCGTAGGCCTCGTAGCGCGCGCCGACGTCCTCGGACATGACCTTGGCGACCGGACTGGCCAGCTGGATCTTGTTGTCGTCGTAGAAGGCGATCAGGCGGCCCAGCCCGAGATGGCCCGCCAGCGATGACGCCTCGGCCGCACACGCCCTCCTGGATGTCGCCGTCGGAGGCGATCGTGAACGTGTAGTGGCCGACGATCTCGTGGCCGTCCTGGTTGAAGCGAGCGGCGAGCATCCGCTCGGCCAGCGCAAGGCCGACCGACATCGAGATCCCCTGTCCGAGCGGCCCGGTCGTCGCCTCGATCCCCGGGCGAGTACTTGCGCTCGGGATGGCCCGCCGGTCGGCCAGCCGACCTGCCGGAAGTGCTTGATGTCCTCGAGCGTCATCGGATAGCCCGGTCAGGTAGAGGATCGAGTACAGGAGCATCGAGGCGTGGCCGGCCGAGAGCACGAACCGGTCGCGGTCGATCCAGTCCGGGTTGGACGGGTTGTGGCGCATCACGCGCGTGTAGAGCACGTAGGCCAGCGGCGCCAACGCCATCGGCGTACCGGGGTGCCCGAGTTCGCCTTCTGGACGGCGTCCATCGACAGCGTGCGGATCGTGTCGATGCACAGCTTGTCCAGCGTGGCTGTGGCGGTGTCAGTCGCGGTCATCGGACCCAAGCACTCAGCATAAACAGAACGCAACCTCCGGCAGACGTGGTTTCCAAGCTCGCGTCTCACCCGAACAGCACGCCGTAGCGCTCGTACTCCTCGACGGGCACGTGGCGGACCTCCGCCACCGCATCGGCCAGGGCTACTCGCTCGATCTGCGTTCGCGTGCAGCGCGACCATCGTCCCCCACGCCCCGTCGTGCGCAGCGTCGATCGCCGCCAGCCCGAGCCGGGTAGCCAGCACCCGGTCAAACGGCGTCGGCGATCCGCCGCGCTGGACGTGACCCAGCACGGTGGCGCGAGTCTCGAAGCCGGTGCGCTGCTCGATCTCCTTCTCGAGCGCGTAGCCGATCCCGCCCAGCCGTGGATGTCCGAACTCGTCGACCGTGGTCTCGCCCGGCAGCGCCATGCTTCCCGTCCGCGGGCATCGCACCCTCGGCCGCCACGACGATCGAGAAGTAGCGCCCCCGCTCGTGGCGGCGGTGGATCAGCCGGCACACCTCCTCGATGTCGAACGGGATCTCGGGGATCAGGATCACGTCGGCGCCGCCGGCGACACCGGAATGCAGCGCGATCCAGCCGGCCGTGCGTCCCATCACCTCGACGACCAGGATCCGGTTGTGGCTCTCGGCGGTCGTGTGCAGCCGGTCGATCGCCTCGGTGGCGATGGCCAGCGCCGTATCGAAGCCGAACGTGACGTCGGTTCCCCCCAGGTCGTTGTCGATCGTCTTGGGCACCCCGATCACCTGGATCCCCTCGCCCCCGAGCCGGTTGGCCACGCCGAGCGTGTCCTCGCCGCCGATCGCGATCAGCCCGTCGATCCGGAAGTCGCGCGAGCGTCTGGCGCAGCATCTCGACGCCGTCCTCGCGCTTGATAGGGATTGGTCCTCGAGCTCCCGAGGATCGTCCCGCCGCGGGGCAGGATCCCGCGCGTCGACTCGATCGTCAGCTCCACGAACGAGCCCTCCAGGACCCCCCGCCAGCCGTCGTGAAACCCGACCAACTGATCGCCGTAGACGTCGATCGCCTTGCGGACGACCGCCCGGATGACCGCGTTCAGCCCGGGACAATCGCCTCCACCGGTGAGCACACCGATCCGCACGGCCGCAATCCTATGCTTCGCGCACACGGCCTAGCATTCGGGCCCGTGGCCGATTTCGAGCGATCGACGGATCTGGCTGGCAGCCGGGCTTGGCGTCGCCGGTGCGGCGTCGGCAGGCCTCCAGCTCCACCATGCGCGGCGGATCGCGAGTGACCCGGAGCGCGCCGCGCTCAGCGATCCTCCCGAGGGCCGACTGTCGCCGTTACCTCGTCGGACGGGACGAGCGCTGCACGCCGAGGTCTTCGGCTCGGCGTCTGAGGACGCGCTACGTTCGTACTGGCCCACGGCTGGACGGAGAACCGCACCTACTGGATCCACCAGATCCGCGCGCTCTCTGACCGAGGGCCACCGGGTCGTCGCCTTCGACCTGCGCGGCCATGGCGAGAGCGACGCCGCCAGCGACGAGGACTACTCGATCGCTCGCTTCGGCGAGGACCTGGAGGCCGTGCTGGCCGCGTGCGGCGCCGGACCCGTCGCGCACCATCGTGGCCGGCCATTCGCTCGGCGCGATGACGATCGTCGCCTGGGCCGAGGACCACGACGCGCAGGCACGGGTCGCCGCGGCGGCGCTGCTCAACACGGGCGTCGGAAATCTGATCGCCGAGCAGCTGCTCTTTCCGGTGCCCCCCATCGCCAAGGCACTCAACCAGACGATCGCCACCCGCGGCTTCCTCGGCAGCCGCGCGCCGCTCCCCCGGTTTTCCAATCCGCTGACCCACGCCCTGATCCGTTACGTCGCCTTCGGCCCTACGGCATCGCCGGCCCAGATCGCCTTCTACGAGCGGATGCTGATCGCCTCGCCGCCCGATGCGCGGGCCAGCATCGGGATCGCGCTGTCCGAGCTCGAGCTCTACGACGCCCTGCCACGGCTGACGGTCCCCACGCTGGTGCTCGCCGGCGAGCGCGACCGCCTGACCCCGCCCTCCCACGCCAGGCGGATCGCCGAGATGCTGCCCCAGCTCGAGCGGCTGATCGTCCTGCCGGACACCGGCCACATGGCGCCGCTCGAGCGCCCGCGCGAGGTCACCGTGGCGCTCGTCGCGCTCGCCGGCCGCGTGACGTCGGATAGCGGAGCCGTCGCGGCCTGACCCTGACGCCGTCGCGCGCCCTGACTCTGACAAAGTGACTACGTGAGCACTGCTCCTGTCTGCCACGTGCTCCGCGAGGATCCGGAGCTGGCCGACACGATTCCCCTGGCGCGTCGCCAACAGGCGATCGAGGAGTGCACGGCGCACGAGTGCTCGAGGTGCCCGAGATCGGCGACCAGGCCGCCTCGGCGGAGCTGGCGACGGCGGAGTCGGGCTGCTCATGCTGGCGGGCCACCTGATCCGCCGCGTCGGGATCGAGGGACGGTTCGGGGCCGAGCTGGTGGGCGAGGGCGACCTGCTGCGACCCTGGCGAGATGAGCACGATTCGCCGATGCTCCCGCTGGAGACCGGCTGGACGGTAGTCAACCCGGCGCGCGTGGCGATCCTCGATGAGTCGTTCAATCCTCATCTGGCCAGCTATCCGGAGCTCTGCGCCTGCCTCGTCGGCCGCGCAGTGCAGCGGGCACGCTACCTGGCCGTACAGATGGCGATCATCCACCAGCCGCGAGTCGACAAGAAGCTCCACATGCTGCTGTGGCATCTCGCCGGCCGCTGGGGGCGCGTGCGCCCCGAGGGAACGATTCTCCGGCTGCGGCTCACCCACCAGGTGCTGGCCGAACTGGTCGCGGCACGGCGCCAGACGGTCACGAGCTGCGCTAACCGAGCTCACCCGCCACCGCCTGGTGGAGACCAACGGCGAGCGGTGGCTCCTGTATGGCGACCTCCCCGACCGAGCTTCTCGACGTGCAAGGATTCGCGGCCCGCCGGGCCGCGGTCGCGTCGCAGCTCGCCGACCGCCCGCTGAGCCTTCAGTGCACATCGATCCCTACATCGTTCTGGGTAGCGCGATTGTCGGAGTGCTCGTTGGAATGACCGGCGCGGGCGGAGGAGCGCTGATGACGCCGATGCTGATCCTGCTCTTCAACGTCAAGCCTGGGAGCGCCATCTCGAGCGACCTCGTGGCCGCCGTCGTCATGCGGCCCTTCGGCGCGCTCGTCCACCTCCGGGCCCGGACGGTCAACCTCCAGCTGGTCCGCTGGATGGTGATCGGATCGGTGCCGGCCGCGTTCTTCGGCGCCTACCTCTTGCACCTGATCGGCCACACCAAGTCCGCGGTGAACCACATCGAAATCGCTCTCGGTACGGCGCTGCTGATAGGAGCCAGCGCGATGGTCATCCGCTATCTGCTCGACCGCCGCGGCGGACACCGGCGCGTCGGCGCGGTTCGCGAGCTCGCCGTCCGCCCGCTGCCCACGATCGTGATCGGGATCGTCGGCGGAGTCGTCGTCGGGATGACATCGGTGGGATCGGGATCGCTGATGATCGTGCTGCTCCTGTTCCTCTATCCGACGATCGGCGCCGGAGCGCTCGTGGGAACCGACTTGACACAAGCGGTGCCGCTGACGCTCGCCGCCGCGATCGGCGCCCTGATCTTCGGTCACGTGGTCACTCGGCGTGACGCTCTCGCTGATCATCGGCAGCGTCCCGGCCGTCCTCGTCGGGTCTGCTTTCTCCTCGACCGTCCCCGATCGCTACATCCGGCCGGCCATCGCGTTCGTGATCTTCGCCTCGGGACTCAAGTACGTCGGCGTCGGGACAACCGAGCTGGGCTGGATCCTGTGCGGCGTGCTGCTGAGCACCGGCCTGGGCTGGGCTGCGCTTGCCAAGCCGTGGCGCACGGCAGAGGAGAAGGAGCTTGTCGCCTAAGAGGTATGACGTTCCGGTTGCCGGAGGCAGTCTGGCCGTGTTCGAGCTGGGCGACGCGGGCCCTGACGCTCCGTCAGTCCTCGCCGTCCATGGGATCACCGGCAACAGCCATTCGTGGATCGCCGTCGCCCGCGCGCTGGCAGGGCGAGCCAGACTGCTCGCCGTCGATCTCCGGGGGCGGGGCGCGAGTGCCGGCCTGCCCGGGCCCTACGGTCTCTCCGCCCACGCCGGCGACCTGATCTCGGTCCTCGATCAGCTCGACCTCGAGCGCTCCGTCGTCACGGGCCACTCGCTCGGTGCCTATATCGTCGCGTGGCTTGGCGCCGAGAGTCCTCAACGGGTCGTCGAGGCAGTGCTGGTGGACGGCGGGCTGCGCATCCCCGGGATCGCGACAGGAGACCCGCGCGAGGCGGTGGCCGGGTTTCTCGGCCCCACGCTCGAGCGCTTGAGGATGCGCTTCGAGACCCCGGCCGCCTACCGGGATTGGTGGCGGGCGCATCCGGCGTTCGACGGCTCGGACATCGCCGGCGAGGATCTGGCCGCTTACCTGGATCACGATCTGGTCGGCCAACCGCCCGAGCTCCGCTCGGGCGTTGTCGAGGAGGTCGTCTACGCCGACGGCGTCGATCTCCTCTCCCGAGATGAGCGGGCCGCGGATCTTGCCGTCCCGGCCACGCTGCTCTGCGCGCCATACGGGCTGCGCGGCGAACCGAGCCCGATGCAGCCGTTTGAGCTCGCCGAGGCTTGGGCGGCGGGTAAGCCGGAGATGCGCGAGGCGATCCTCGTGCCCGGCGCGAATCACTACACGATCACGCTCGGACGACAGGGCGCCCAGGCGGTCGCGGGCGCCCTGGCGCGCGCCCTCGCGAGGTAGACCGTCCGCCTACGGCCCAGTCGCCGCCTCGCGCTCCAGGTCGAGCTCGGTCCGTACGCCAAGCTCGTGCAGGGCGTCGTTGGCCGCCTCGAGGTCGGTGTGGGGTCCAACAGCCCGGGCCAGACGGCCGCAGGTCTCGACCACCGGCTCGACCTCGAGATAGAACGTGCACCCCGCCGCCGGGCTGAGCTGCACTGAGCGCGTCCCACCCCGGATCATCGTCGTGCCGTAGGCGCCGCGGAAGGCGCGCACGGCCTGCGCGCTCGCCTCGGTCGGGATCAGCGCGATCGCCTGCTCGAGCCGGGTAGCGACGGCATCGGTCAATCCTCTCGCCGCCGAGAGGCCGCCCGCCCGGGCGACTCGAGCCATCCGCTCGAGCACTTCGGCCGGAGTCAGCTCGGCGTCGCAGCCGATCCCAAAGATCCCCACGAGAACCGGGTGCTCGCCGGAGGCCAGACGAGCGGCCGCCGCCAGCATGATCGCGTCACACAGGGGGCTGCGCAGCCCGGGCTCCTCGCCTGAGGCAAGGACATCGCCACCGACGTCGACGAATACGAACCCGTCAGCGTGGAAGCGCTCGGCGGCGAGCGCAAGCCCGGCAGCCATCGCCGCGGCACCGCCTTCAAGGGTCAGGAGCAAGGTCGGCTCCCCCAGGACGCCCGCCATCCGCGACTCGGCGAACAGGACGCCGCTCTCGCGCACGCGCGTGTCAGGCCCTGCGATCAGCGTCCCCGAAGCGATCGACTCGGCGTTCTCAATCTCCGTCGTCCGACGCGGGCCGGGAGCCGGATCGATTGGCCGTCGCTCCCACGACAGGCCACCCAACATCGGCTGGGCGCCGTCGTAGAGCCGGGCGAACTCGGCAGTTGCGAGCGCCCCGACGACATCGCCCCCACCCCCCATTCCAATCACGAGCGGACGCCGGCAGGCTCGGAGCACGGTCTCGGCGTCCGCCATTGGCGTTCAGCATAGGGTTCAGGCCGGGTTGTCTGCCGAGCCTCCCGCCCCTCTAGGCCCGCCCTGGCCTACGAGCCGACGGCCGCCTCAGCGCCTTCCTTGGCGCGCCATTCCTGAAGCGTCAGCAGGGCGCCATCGATCACGCGATTGGCGAACTCAATGGAGTCGTTGAGCCGCGGGAACGGCGTATCGGGGACGGGCACCTCGAGGAACTCGCACAGCGGCTCCCATCCTTCCTGCACCGACCACACAAGCAGCCGGTCGGAGGGCACGTTCTTCTGGACCTCCTGCTCGTAGCGCTCCATCGCGCTCCGCATCGACTCACTACTGGTGTCGGCCCCGGCATCGATCAGCCCGCTCTGCTCCCACATTCCTTCCATCATCTCGATGTAGCCCCGCCACTTGGAGTCGACCCGGCCCCGCGCGTTCGACAGGTCATGCATCAGCATGTCGCCATAGAAGATGCCCCAGATCGTGTCGCGCATGCTGCGCTCCCACGCCTCCGAGTCACGCGTGCTGAGCAGAACCTTGGCTTCCGGGTAGACCTCGCTCAGCTCCTTGTAGAAGAATGACCCCGGCCAGTCAACCGTCGACTCGAAGCCGTCGAAGATCTCCTCCCAGGGCGCATTGCCGGCCAGCGCCCGGCCCCATAGCGGCGCGAGGTCGAGATCGGCCAGGACGTTGACCATGTGGTAGCAGGGCCCGACGCCCAGCATCTCGAGTGCGACCTTCTGGGACAGCGTGCCGGTTCGCGGCAGCCCTGCGCCGATCAGCTTCATCCGGTGGCTCCTTTGTCGTGCAGTTTCGTGTCGAGCGCGTCGAGCAGCCCGAGGACTTCGTCGGCCGCCTGAGCGACCGACACGGAGGGAGTCAACCGTAAATCGGGTGAGGTCGGCGGCTCGTATGGATCGTCGACCCCGGTCAGCCCGTGCAGCTCCCCCTCCCTCGCCCGCGCGTACAGGCCCTTTGGGTCGCGCGCCACGCACAACTCGAGCGGAGTGTCGACGAACACCTCGAGGAAGGGCAGCCCGGCCCCGGCGTGACAAGCCCTGACCGCGTCCCGCGAGGCGGCCTGTGGCGAGATCAGCGCCACGACTGCGATTGCCCCGCAGTCCGCGAATAGCTGCGCCACGTCACCGACCCGGCGCACGTTCTTGTCGCGATCGGTCGCGCTGAAGCCCAGATCGCCGCAAATCCCGTGCCGGAGGTTGTCGCCGTCGAGCAGGTAGGCCCAGCGGCCGTCCTCGACGAGGCGCTCCTCCACCGCCGCCCCAATCGTCGACTTTCCAGACGCGGGCAGGCCGGTCAGCCAGATCGTCGCGCCATGCGCATCCAGCGCCTGCCAGCGCTGCGCACGCGAGATCCTGCCCTCTTGCCATCTGACGTTAGGACTGACGTCCACTCTCAATCGCTCCCCAGAGGCCGGACCTCTGTCCAGATCATTCTGCCCGATCGTCCGGATATCGACGGGCCGGGGCGACCTCAGGCTCGCCCGCGCCCCGAGATTACGGTGAATCGGGGGCTCCGTTGCTAGGGGCTTTGTGGTCCTGATGTGCTGCTCGGCGCCGGTGCCGCGACGATCGCCGCCGAACGGGCGACCAAGCCGCTCGCGCCTTTTGTATATGTGACCCGGACGGTGTCTCCGACCGCAAGCCCGTGGATCTCGTCCTGGATGCCGGCCGCGGTCAGCGAGAGCGTGGTCCCGCCGCCCGTGGTCAGGGTGAACGCGCTGTCGTCCGCGGCGATCGCGCTGACCACCCCTAAGGCGGTGATCGCGCCCGGGTAGGCGATCGCCGTCGCCACGAGAACCCCACGCTTGGTGTCGCGGTAGTTGACCCGCACCTCGTCGCCGACTTGAAGCCCGGCCAGATCAGGCGCGCGTGCAAAGGTCACGCTGTGGGCGGCGTCGGTGTCCTGCCGGAGTGCCGATGGCACCACGTGATAGCGCTTGTAGGCGCGGCTGGAGGCATCGGGCGCGCCGTCGTCGAGCCACCCAGCGCCGCCTCGCGGGTTGCCGCCCCCACCCCCATCCGAGGTCCCGAAGAAGCGGCCGTCGATGTTCATGAAGATGTGATAGCCGGGGTGGTCGTAGAGCGTCACTTCGACCGGACCAGACCCGGCCCCGGGAGCGATCACCCGCTTGCTGAGCAGTTCCGAGACGATGCCTGCGTCGTTGGGCACCCCTGCCCCAGCCGGCCACAGACCGCCTCCGGCGAGCACCGCCGCAACCGAGCCCGAGCAATCGAAGCCGATCCGCTTGCCGTTGTACCCGGGCCCCTTGATGCCCACGCTGGCGACTCCGACCTGGGCATGGCCGCCCCCGTACACATACGGGTAGTCGCTCCGGGTCACCCGGTCGGCGGCCTGGGTCAAAGCGTTGATGACCCCGAGCGGCTTGCCCGGTGTCTGGACCGTGAACGAGTAGCCCCCGACCAAGACGACCTTGCCAGCCACCGAGCTCGGCGCGGCGCCAGCCGTCGCCGGCAGCCCCAGCGGCACCCAGCACGTCAATAAGAAGATGATCAGTTTGCGCTTCATCGTTGCTCCACCCGGCCCCGAGGGCCAGCCGTCCCAGCCCCCTCTCATGTTTTTGCGCCCGCCCCCGCGCTTTCCCTCGACAAAACGCACTCGATTCTGGTGCGCTGCCGCGTGGGATCGAACAGACGTCCTGTCCTACGCCCCCACCGGCTTCATACATGCTCCTTACATCCGTCACACGCCCATCACAGGCCGCCCCTCGATTCTGGAACCATGCCCTCGATGGCGTCGGAGGTGAAGCCATGCGGATCTTGGTGATCGAGGACGACGACGCCGTCCGGGCCGCCGTCCGCCGGGCCCTGTTGCTCGGCGGCTACGAGGTGGTACAGGCCGAGAGCGGCGAGCAGGGGCTGCTTCACGCCCAGCGGGACGTCCCGGATGCGATCGTGCTCGACCTCGGTCTCCCCGACATCGACGGGATCCAGGTGTGCAAGACGCTCCGGACGTCGGGCAACCGCACGCCGATCCTGATGCTGACGGCCCGGGCCGCGGTTGACGACCGCGTTGACGGGCTCGAGGCCGGCGCCGACGACTACCTCGTCAAGCCATATGACGTGCGTGAGCTCCAGGCGAGACTCAAGGCGATCATGCGCCGGCACGTTGACGGCACCGACGGGCGCGTGCTGCGGTTCGGCGAGCTCGAGCTCGACCCGGACGCCCACGCGGCTCGGATCGGCGGACGCGAGGTCGAGCTCACGCGCACGGAGTACCAGCTGCTCGAGCTTCTGATGCTGAACCCCCGCCGTGTCCTCTCCTCGGAGCTCATCTACGACCGGGTTTGGGGCTATGACTTCGGCCCGGGAGGCAATGCGCTGCGCGTGTACATCGGCTATCTGCGGCGCAAGCTCGAATCCGAGGGCGAGCGCCGGCTGATCCAGACAGTGCACGGTGTGGGGTACGTGCTCCGGGAGCCCTAGCGTGACGGTGCACCCGTGAGCCTGCGACGGCGGATCGCGATCGCGGCGGCCGTGGCGGTCGCCGCCGTGGCGGTGGCGATCGCGGCGATCGGCTACGCGAGCACCCGCTCGCACCTGATGGGGGAGGTAAGAACCGAGCTCCGGGCCAGAGCGCAGCGCTTCCTCCAGCCTCACAACCGAGATGAGGGTCCGAACGCCGGCCAAGCCACGCACGGTCAGGGGCCCGGGAGCAGCTTCTTGGTCCCGGAACCACAGGAGCCGGGAGGACCAACAGGCCTCTTCCAAGTGATCCGGCCGGCTGGAACAGTCGCGTTCAGCTCGGGCGTTGTGCTGCCCGTCACGCAACGCGTGCTCAGCATCGCGCACGGCAGATCGGGCAGCGCGTTCTCGGATGCTCACGTAAACGACACCCATTACGAGATCTACAGCGCCTGGGACGCCCCCGACCACCACGTCGTCCAGGTCGCCCTGCCGCTCACCAGCCAGGACGCGGTACTCAACGGGCTCGTGCTCCCCTACGCGCTCCTGATCGGCGGCGGGGTGCTCCTGGCGCTGCTGCTCGGAACCATCATCTCCCGCTCCGCCCTGTCCCCGATCGAGCGCTTCGTCGGCCAGACGGAGCGTGTCACGAGCACGCTGGAGCGCCCCACCCGGCTCGAGGAGACCGGGGCCGCCGAGCTCCGCCGCCTGGCGGCGAGCTTCAACCACACGCTAGACGCACTCGAGCGCTCGATCGAGGCACAGCGCCATCTGGTGGCAGACGCCTCCCACGAGTTACGCACGCCGATCGCGTCGTTGCGCAGCAACATCCAGATCTTCCTCGATGCGGCCAGGCTTCCTGACCATGAGCGCCACGGGCTTCAGGGCTCGATCCTGGCCGAGCTCGACGACCTGACCCAGATCGTCGCCGACGTCGTCGAGCTGGCGCGCGGTTCGGCACCGAGCCCCCAAGCCGAGCCGATCGAGCTCGACACAATCGTGCACGACGCCGTGGCCCGCGCCCAGCGGCGCGCGCCGGGCCTGCATTTCAACCTCGAGCTCGAGCCGACGGTCGTCAGAGGCGTCGCCGAACGCGTGAGCCGAGCCGTGACCAACGTGATCGACAACGCCCGCAAATGGAGCCCGGAGGACGGGACGGTCGATGTCAGCCTGCGCGCCGGGACCCTCACCGTCCGCGACAGCGGCCCGGGGTTCGCCGAAGGCGACCTCCCGCACGTGTTCGATCGCTTCTATCGGGCGGAGACAGCTCGCCGGATGCCGGGATCAGGACTCGGTCTGGCCATCGTCAAGCAGGCGGCGGAGTCGCATGGCGGCTCTGCCGAGGCGAGCAACGCAGAGGGTGGCGGGGCCCTTCTGCGGGTGTCGTTCGGTCCGGTGATTGGGGACGAGACGCACGCGACCGATCCCGCACCGGTCAGCGCATCCTCGTAGGCCGCCCGCTAGACGCAAGCGCCCGCTAGGCACAACTGCCCGCTAGGCACAACCGCCCGCTAGGCACAAGGGCGCGCTAGGCGACGACTTCCCGCTCGTCCTCGTGCACGACGGCGGCGGCCAGGGCAGCCGCTCCGAGCAGCTCGGCCCGCGATCCCAGCTGCCCCGCCCTAACCTCGAGCGCGTTGCCGATCACCTGCATCGCGGACTGGCGCAGCGAGCGGCGCAGTGGCTCGAGCACGAGCTCGCCGGCGGCGGCCAGCTCGCCGCCGATGACGACCAGCGACGGGTTGAGGACGTTGCTCACTTCTCCGATTGCGCGTCCCAGTGCGGTGCCAGCCTCGGCGAGCGCGCGTTCCGCCGCGGCATCCGAGGCCCGAGCGAGCGCGATCAGCTCCTCGATCGTCGCCGCGTGTCCGTGCGTGTCGGCGAGCGCCGCGACGATGCCGCCTGTCCCGGCCACGGTCTCCACGCAGCCCTTGCTGCCGCAGCGACAGATCTTTCCGGCGGGATCGATCGTCACGTGACCGATCTCCCCGGCCATGCCAGCGGCGCCGCGGTAGATGCGACCGCCCAGGATCAATCCGGCGCCGACGCCGATCGAGGCCTTGACGTAGAGGAGGTCGTCGCAGCCCGCTCCGGCGCCCTGCGTCGCCTCGGCGTAGCCGGCGAGATTCGCGTCGTTGTCGATCACCGTGCGGACCCCGAGCATCGCGCTGAGCTGTGCGATCGGATTGGCGTCGGACCAGCCGCGCAGGATCGAGAACGACCCGATCGTGCCCTTGCGAGCGTCGATCGGTCCGGGCAGCGCCGCGACCGCGGCCAGCGCCTCGCGCGGTGCTCCGCCTCGAGGTCCAAGCAACGCTCTCGCGGCGTGCGCCCCCGCCCGCAGCGCGCCGTCGGGATCCCGGTCTACGTCGCCCGCTTCGGTGACCTCGTCGAGGATCGCCCCGCTGAGATCGGCCACCGCCACCCGGAGGCGGTCGTGCTCGAACGCGATCGCCAACACGTGGCCGCCCTGCCCCGTATAAGCAAAGGAGCGGGCGGGGCGCCCGCGCCCGACGGCCACTCGGTCAACGACCTCGTGGAGCAGACCTTCCTGCACGAGCTCCGAGGTCAGCACATGGACGCCCGACCGGGATAGGCCGGTCAGCTCGGCTGCCTCGGCCCGCGTGAGCGGGCCGTGGCGCCTGAACGCTTGCAGCACCAAGCGCTGTTTGCGACCAAGTGTTTCCTCCATACCAAGAAATAATCTATCCAGGTGACCGGATGCTTTTCCAGTGCTGACCAAAATCGCCCCTTGCGCCCGCGACTTGGCGCCGCCGCCATCTCGTCCATTGCTCGTACTTGACAAAACTGGCGGGTGTGGCGTACAACCCAAACCATCCGGTCCAGGTTGCTTGGGAGGAAAGCGATGCGAATCGCGCGATACCTCGCCGCGGGAGTCGCGGCGGCCACGATCCTGCTGGCGCTCGCACCGCTCGGCGGGGTCCCTCGAGCGCGCGCAGCGTCGTGCCCGTGGATGAACTCATCGTTGTCCCCGGACACCCGGGCACGCATGCTGCTGGGCGCGATGAGCCTCTCGGACAAGATCGCGATGGTCCATCAGCAGTACCCGCTCGACTACCGCTACGGCGCGGCTGGCTGGATCCCGGCCATTCCCAGCCTGTGTGTCCCGGATCTCGTCCTCAACGACGCCGGCCAGGGCGTGGGCGACGGGCAGACCGCCACGACAGCCTTCCCAGCCCCGATCTCGCAGGCAGCGAGCTGGGACCCCGCGCTTCAGTACGACTTCGGAGCCGCGGTCGGGCGCGAGGCGTGGGAGAAGGGCATCGACGTGTGGCTGGCCCCCGGCATCGAAACGGATCGGGTGCCGATGAACGGACGCAATTGGGAGTATGGGAGCGAGGATCCGTACCTGGCGGGGCAGGCCGCCGCCGCGATCGTGCGCGGCGTCCAGTCAGAGCACGTGATCGCGACGGTCAAGCATTACTTGACGAACAGCCAGGAGACCAACCGCATGACGGTCTCCTCCGACATCGACGAGCGCACCCTGGAGGAGATCTACGAGCCGCAATACGAGGCGGCGGTCAAGCAAGGCCACACGGGCTCGGTGATGTGCTCTTACAACCGCATCAACGACGTCTACTCCTGCCAGAACCCGATGACGCTCGGCATTCTCGACAACCAATTTGGCTTCCAGGGGTTCGTCATGTCCGACTGGGGCGCGACCCACTCGACAGTCGCCTCGGCCAAGGCCGGGCTCGACATGGAGATGAACGTCACCCCCGGCACCTACTACGGCTCGGCTCTCCAGACTGCGGTGCAAAGCGGCCAGGTGCCGATGGGCACGCTGAATGACATGGTGCTCCGGATCCTGCGCGCGATGTTCTGGGTCGGAATCTTCGACCACCCGCCGGCGGCTCAGCCACAGGCCTACAGCGCTCCGGTCTCGACCCCTGATCACGTCGAGATGGCGCGCCGCATCTCCGAGGAAGGCACCGTGCTGCTCAAGAACCAGGACCACATTCTCCCGATCACGGGCCAGGGCAAGACGCTCGCGGTTATCGGACCCGCTGCCGGCCAGACCGGTGCCGAGAATGAGTACAACGGCCAAGGCAGCGGCCACATCCCGGAGGCGGGCGTCACGCCGGCGGTCGTCAGCCCGCAGCAGGCGATCACCCAGCGCGCGGGCGCCGACGGCGACACCGTGCTCTATGCCGACGGCACGTCGATGGCGGACGCGGTGGCCGCAGCAAAGGCGGCCAGCACCGCCCTCGTGTTCGTCGGCGACTCAGAGAGCGAGGGGATCGACCGCTCGAGCCTGACGCTGACCGGCGGCACCTGCACGCTAGGCGGCTGCACGCCGCAGACGGTGGACCAGAACGCGCTGATCTCACAGGTGGCGGCGGCCAACCCCAACACCGTTGTAGTGCTCGACACCGGCGGCCCGGTGCTGATGCCGTGGGTAAACCAGATCAAGGGGCTGTTCGAAGCCTGGTACCCGGGCCAGGAGGACGGCAACGCGATCGCCGCGCTCCTCTTCGGCGACGTCGATCCGTCGGGCCGCCTGACCGAGACGTTCCCCGCGGCGCAGAAGGACTTGCCCACCCAGACCACGGCGCAGTATCCGGGCGTCAACCAGCCCGGCGACAGCGTCGGCCCCCACGCCAAGTACAGCGAGGGCCTCCTGGTCGGCTACCGCTGGTATGACGCCAAGCGCATCGCGCCGCTCTTCCCGTTCGGCTTCGGGCTCGACTACACGACGTTTGACTACTCCGGTATTCGGCTTCGCGCCGGCGCCGGCGGGTCGTTGGCGACGGTCACCTTCAAGGTCACCAACAGCGGCGCCCGCAAAGGCGCGGACGTACCCCAGCTCTACGTTGGCGACCCGGCCTCCACCGGTGAGCCGCCGTGGCAGCTCAAGGGCTTCCAGCGGGTGACGCTCAACCCTGGGGCCTCCACGCGCGTGACGCTGCCGATCGACGCGCGCGCCCTATCGTGGTGGAACACGACGACGCATGCGTGGACCGCCTCGCGCGGTTGCTACACGCTCGCGCTCGCGCACAACGAGCGCGACGTCGTGGCCCGCAAGATCCTGGCCGTGAACGGCGCTCGGTGCCCCGGAGCGGCGGCCGCGGTTCGGCTGCCGTCCGCGCGCCAGCTCGTGGCGTGTAGCAAGAGCGGATCCCTGCGCGGTCGCACGCTCGGGCCTGTTCGCCTCGGCATGACGCGGACGCAGACGAGGAGGCAGTTCGCGCGGTTCTCGCTGCGCGGACGGCGGTACATGGACTTCTTCTGCACCGGCGACAACGGGATTCGGGTCGGGTATCCCTCGCCAAAGCTGTTGCGGAGCTTGTCCAGGGCGCTCCAGCGCCGGCTACGCGGGCGGGCGATCCTCGCTCTCACCTCGAGCCGCGACTACACGCTGCGCGGCGTGCCGCCGACAGCCCGCCTGGCCAAGGTCGCACGACGCCTCCACGTCAGCCGTCCCTACCGGGTCGGGCTCAACACTTGGTATCTCGTTCCTGATGGCTCGGTGCTCGGGGTCCTCAAGGTCCGACACGGAGTGATCGAGGAGATCGGGATCACCTATCCGCAGTTCGGACGGTCCCAACGCGAGGCGATGATCTTCCTGCGCAGCTTCTCCTAGCGGAAGCCGGCTGAGGCGGCGCGAACCGTGAAGCTCAGGCGCATCTTTCTCCTGGTTCTTGGGGCCGCCGCGCCCCTGCTCGGCGCTACGGCAGTGTCGGCGGATCCAATTCCCTACTCGCTCGCCGCACCTCTCCCCGCGCCCGGTACTTCGCCGCCGACCGATCCCGGCGCTCCGTTCACGCCGGTGGTCAAGTCGCTCATCGCTCAGCTCGAGCCGGACAACCCGCCGACTCCCAGCGAGCTGATGAACGCCGCCGAGATCATGCACGGGATCGCCACCGTGCCGCTGCTCTCAAACTCGGAGACATGCACGACGATCGGGGGAAACAACGCGCCGACTGGAACCAACCCCGCCATCTCGCCGCTCTGCTGGTCAGACGCCCAGGGGGTCAATGTCGAGTCGGGGAACCAGGTCAGGCAGACGACCGCGCCGCCGATGCGCGTAGCCATGGCCTCCTCTTGGGACCCAAGGGTGCTGAACACATGGGGCCAGGTCGAAGGGCGTGAGGGACGCTGGCTGGGGATCACCGGCCTCTACGCGCCGCAGGCCGACCTCCTGCGGATCCCAGACTGGGGGCGCGATCTGACGATCTTCGGCGAGGACCCCTTCCAGGATGGCACGCTGGCCGCCGCCGAGGTCAACGGCATCCAGAGCAAGGGGCTGATGGCCCAGATCAAGCATTTCGCGCTCTACAACGGGCAATTCCAAGCCGACGACTCCCGGGTCCAGGATCAGGCCGCCCAGGAGCTCTACCTGCCGCCCTACGAGTACGGGACGTCAGGCAGCGGAGTGCTCCCCAAGCCAGGGGAGTCGGCATCGATGATGTGCTCCTACGCGCGCTACGAGTTGGTCCCGGCACCGAGTGTCAGTGGCGGGGTGCCGAGCCAGCTCTCGCCGCCCGGCGGAGCCTTCTCCTGCGACAACGAGCTCAAGAACTACGTCGCCCATGGCATGTGGAAGTGGCAGGGGTTCTTCGCCAGCGACTACGACTTCGCGATGGATTCGACCGTGCAAGCGATGAACAGCGGTACCGACCAGGAGATGCCGACCAACGACTTCTACGGCCCGCCGCTCGTGGCGGCGGTTGAGTCGGGCGCGGTTCCGCTTCAGACGTTCAACCTGGCGCTGGCGCGGATCCTCTACCAGGAGGAGCGCTTCCACCTGCTTGGTCACGCGGACGGAAACTCGAACTACCTGAGCCCTTCGCACCCGATCACCCCCCAAGGCGGGACCCAGGCCGGCCTCACTGGAGCCATGAAGACCGCGGATGGCGCGGTATCCGAGCGCGCCTCCGAGGAGGGGTCGGTGCTGCTGAAGAATTCCCGCGGAGCGCTGCCGCTGACGCGGGGCGACCTCCGCCGCGGAGTGCTGGTGGTCGGCGAGTCGGCCGAGTACATGCCCGCCGATCCCGGGCCCGAGCAGGCGGACGGCTACGTCGATCGCGACGCGATCAGCCCCCTTGAGCAGCTCAGGCAGTTCGCCCCTCGAAGATCGAAGATCACCTTCGTCCCGTACATGGACGACGATGGCGAGCCGGTGCCGCAGGCGGCGCTGTCGAGCGATGGCTCGAAGATCGGCGACGGGCTCGAGCTGACGAGCGGTTCGGGATCACCGAAGATCGACCGCCAGGTCGACTTCACCTCGATTTCTGGCCATGGGCAGCTCGAGTTCGGCAAGACCTACACGTGGAGCGGCTACATCGACGTGCCGGCGTCCGACGACTACACGTTCCGCTTTCAGTTCAGCGTCCCCAGCTACAGCATCGCGACCCCCAGCGGCAACGCGGCGGGCAACGTCACGCCGCCGTCCTGCACGGGTTCAGGGACACCGAGCTTCAGCCTGGCATCGAATGCAGGGACAGGTCAGTCGATGACCAGCGAGACGCTCAGCTCCTCCCCCAGCACTCTCGCCGCGATCCCGACCAACCCGACTATGTCGGGCTACACAGAGCGCGGGCTGGCCAACTGCCTCTACCACGCCGGGACCCTGAGCCCGGGGCTCCATCAGATCCAGATCACCTGGACGGCGCCGTCGTCGTTCGCGCCCGACACGTACCACCTGCGCGAGCCAGGTTCGGCGCTACCGAGCTTCCGGTTCGCCTATTCCCGGGGCGCGGGCGATCGGGCCGCCGCGATCGCCGCGGCCAAGCGAGCCGCCAAGGTGGTCGTGTTCGCCGACTGCACATGCGTGAGTGAGAACACGCTGATCTCGGGCACCGTCAACCAGCTCGACGCCGCCCCTACCCAGCTGATCGAAGAGATGTCGAGCGCGAGTCGCAACACCGTGCTGGTCACCAACTTCGACGTTGCGACGCTGATGCCATGGATTTCGAGGGTCAGGTCCGTGTTGCAGGCCGGGTATCCCGGCAGCGAAGGCGGCACCGCTACGGCCCGCCTCCTGCTGGGCGTGGCCGACCCGAGTGGACACCTGACGAGCACCTGGCCGAAACAACTGAGCGACACGATCTTCGGCTACAACGAGACCAAGCCGCTCTATCCAGGCGACTCAACCGGCACCCACCCAGAACGGCTGACCGGGACTCCGACCTCAAACGGCCCGTTCGTCGACTGGACCGAGGGCATCTTCGTCGGCTACCGGTTCTTCGACAAGGAGGGGATCACGCCGCTGTTCCCGTTCGGATGGGGGCTCTCGTACATGAGGTTCCGCTATTCGGGCCTCGGGGTGAAGCCGGCCGGCGCCGGGCTGAATGTGAGCTTCAGCGTGACCAACGCCGGCCGGGCGGCGGGCGTGGCGGTGCCGCAGGTGTACCTCGGGCCTACCCGGAGCGTGCCGACCGGGGTCCAGCAGGCGGTGCGCGCGCTGGGCGGGTTTGACCGGCTCTCGCTGCGGCCGGGCCAGACGGCGCGCGTCACAATCCACCTCGGTCCAGGATCAGACATCGACGGCTGGGGCAACCGCCGCGCGTTTGAGTACTGGGACACCACCAAGCAGGCCTGGGTGACCGCTGCCGGCCAGCGGACCGTGTGGGTGGGAAGCGCGGACGCTCTACCCGATCTCCCGCTGTCCACGCTCGGCGGCACCTACTCGTGCGCGGCGCCGGCGGGCGGACTGGCCGGGCGCTCGCTGGGGCCGGTCCGGCTCGGGATGACACGGGCGCAGGCGCGCAAGCGCTTCACCCGGGTGTCGTTGCGAGGCCGCGACTACATGGACTTCTTCTGCACCGGCGACAACGGGATCCGCGTGGCCTACCCGTCACCCAAGCTGTTGAAGACCGTCTCCCGAGCCCAGCGGGCGAGGCTCGGCGGGCGGGTGATCCTGATCCTCACCTCCTCGCGCCGGTACGAGTTGCGGGGTGTGCGGGCCGGCACGCGCTTGGCCCGCGCGGCGCGCCGCCTCCACGTCAGCCGCCCCTACCGGGTAGGCCTCAACACTTGGTACCTCGTTCCGCGCGCCTCGACGCTCGGGGTCCTGAAGGTCCGCCACGGGGTGATCCAAGAGATCGGGATCACCGACTCGGTGTTCGGGTCGAGTCGGCACGAGGCCTCGGTCTTCTTCCGGAGCTTCTCGTGAGCCACCGGACCCTCCGCACGATTGCTCGGCTGCTGGCGATTCCCATCTCCACGGCGTTGATCGCAGCCCCGGCATCGGCCGCTGGGAGGCGCCCGGTTGGCTGCCACCGCAGCTGGCCGGTGATCGCCTACTACGCAGGTGGCGCGAGAGTGAAGGAGGCGGGCCGGCTGCCCATCGCATGCGCAACGTCGATCGGGTACCCGACCTCTGAGACCACAATCGCCTCCACCGCCGGCGGGGCCCTCTTCTTCTCCCCGGCCCAGACCGAGAACTCGTTAGCACGCTCGACCGACGACGGGGCGTCGTGGAGTCTCATCTACCCCCCGCAGATGCAGTACACGTCACTCTGGAACACCGTTGACCCGTATGTGATCGCCGATCGGCGGACGGGGCGGCTGTTCTGGGTGCGCGCCACCGGCGACCTTCGCACCGCTCCGATCCTCGTCGATGAGTCGCCCCTCGGCTGGCAGGCTCCTACCGCCGCCGCCTACGCCCACGGCTTCCAGGTCTATTCGACACCCGACGACGGTCGCAGCTGGGTGACCGCCGACGACCAGCACGAGTTCACGGGCGACTGGGAGAAGATCTACGTAGGGCCGCCGGCAGCGGGCGCCCCCCGGCCCAGCGGCTACCCGGATGTCGTCTACATGTGCGCCAACGCGCCGTTCGAAGTCAGCGGCCCGGGCCGCGACTGCTACCGCTCGCTCGACGGCGGGCGGACTTTCTCGCTGATCGCCTATGTCTTTCCCACGAGCTCTTCGCCCACTGACGTCTGCCCCGTCCTGGCCGGCGGCGCAGGCGGTGGTGTCGGCAACGACGGGAGCTTCTACCAGCCGCAGAGCTGCAGCCACGGCTCCTGGGTCGCGGTCACTCACGACGAGGCGGCGACCTGGTCGTGGTACCCGATCACAGGCGCGCCAGGATCCAGCGGGCTCAGCTCGCCGCTGCAGCTGGCGATCGACTACGCGGACAACCTTTACGCACTGTGGACGACCGGCACGGGGCTCGAGCTCGCCAGCTCCCGGGACGGAGGCAGGCACTGGAGTCGGCCGGTGTCTGTGGCCGTCCCCGGCGTGCACGCGATCACGCTGCCGGCGCTTGCCGCTGGGCCGGCTGGGCATGTGGGAATCGTCTACTACGGGTCGACGAGCACCTCGGCCAAGGCGCTGAGCGCCTACCTCGTCGAGACGAACGACGCGCTGTCCGCCCGGCCGTTGCTCGATGCCGGGGTGCTCAACGACCCAGCACACCCGATCTTCGAGAACTACGCATTCAGCGACACACCCAGGGCCGACTACGTCGGCGTCACGTACGACAGCTCCGGCCGCTTGTGGGCCGGTGTCGTCAAGCAGCTCGGGCCCCCGGACGCCAGCAGCGTTGTGCCGACGACCGGCTATGTGGGAACGCTCGAGCCCGCGCCCGCCCCACGGCGCGCACGGTGCGTCGACCCGGCCGACCACGACGGCGACCACGACCCCGCCGCTCCTCGGACGACGAAGCATCTCTGCCGGCGACCCGACTTCGACGGCCATGCACGACGAGGGCATGTCGGTGCACGCTCGGCCTAGCAGGCGGATCACGCTCGCGGCGGTCACCGCGCTCGCGATCGTGGGTCCCGCGGCAGGCGCCAACCCGGCGGCTCCCGCACTGCGCGCGCCTGTGAGTGGCGCCCCGATCACCGCTCCGCTGACCCGCGTCGGCAAGTGGATGGTCGACGATCAGGGACGGGTCGTGATCTTCCACGGCGTAGACATCATGGACAAGGACTCGCCGTTCTATCCGTACCGGTTCGCCGAGCAGGACGCTCGGTTCCTCGCCAACGAGGGCTTCACCGCAACTCGCACGGGGTTCATCTGGGCAGGGGTGGAGCCACAGCCGGGCAAGTACAACGACGCGTACATCGCCCACATGGCTGCTTTCAACGAGCTGCTCGCCCGGTATGGAATCCGAACGCTGATCGACTTCCATCAGGACGGCTGGCGGGATGGCAACGGTGGCGATGGAGCGCCCGGATGGGCCACGATCGGGAGCAACTTCCTCGACAACTTCCAGAACTTCTGGGACAACGCTCCCGCTCCCGACGGAGTAGGGATCCAGACGCATTTCGTCAACGCCTGGCGCCATGTCGTCCGGATGCTCGATGCCAGTCCGGGCTCGGCCAATGTGTACGGGTGGGATCCGTTCAACGAGCCGTATGCGGGCACCAAGACCGGCTGTGCGCCATTCACCCCCTGCCCGTCGTTTGAGTCAGGCCAGCTGGCGGCGTTCTACCAGCGGGAGATCGCCGGTATTCGGTCGACGAGTGACCGCCACGTCATCTTCCCGGAGGGAATCGCCCAGAACGGAATCGCTCAGCCCTCGCTGCCGAAGTTCAGCGATCCCCTGACCGCGTTCACCTTCCACTATTACTGTCCGATAACCCAATCGGCGACGGGCGAGTCGCCGGCGGACGCGGGGTGCGCGTCGGACGACCAGCACGGGGTCGGAAACTTCATCGCCTACGCCGACAGCCTGAACGTGCCCTCGATCGTCGGCGAGTGGAGCTGCTCGGACGCCAACGACGAGAACCAGCGGATGGTCGACCTGATGGACCACAGCTTCCTCTCGTGGACGATCTGGGCCTACTACACCAAGGATCCGGCGGGGTGCCCCACCGAAGGCCTGCTCCTCGACGACACCAAGCCAGGGTCGGAGTCCAACGCCAAGCAGGCCAAGCTCGATGCGATCGTCGTCCCCTACCCGCAGGCGATCGCCGGGACGCCGGGCAGCTACGCGTTCGACCGCTCGACCGACACGATGACCCTCACCTACCAGGCCACGGCTGTCCCGGGCGCCCGGCTTTCCTCGGGCGCGCTTACCCAGATCTTTGTGCCGCGGCGCAAGTACCCGCACGGCTACCACGTGCAGGCGACCGGCGCGAAGCTGGTCTCCGCACCCACCGCCCCCTGGGTCGAGCTCGCAGCTGCTCCTGGCGCCAGCGTCTCGGTCACGATCACCCCGGCGATCGACTCCTCGACGCAGCTCCCGCTCGAGGCTTGGCGACCTACGGCTGCCGTGTGCGCGATGGGCGCCAGCCTCCCGCGCGGCCGCTCACTGGGGCCGGTCCGGCTCGGGATGACGCGCGCCCAGGTGCGCCGTCACGCGAACTGCGCCAGGCAGAACCGGATCCGCGTCGGCTACGCCTCGGGACGACTGCTTCGCGGCCTCTCGACTGGGAGGCGCCGGCGCATCGCCGGTCGCGTCGTGCTGATCCTCACCTCTAACCGGTACTACTCGCTCCGCGGCGTGCGACCCGGAGCTCGCCTGGCCAGCGCCGCTCGCCGCCTCCACCTCGGGCGGCCGTTCCGCGTTGGTGCCACGAGCTGGTACCTCCTAGCCGGAAAGTCGGCGAGGGGCGTGCTCGAAGTGCGCCGCGGAGTCGTTCGGGGGATCGGCATTGCAAACCCGCTGTTCGTGCGAACCGCACGCGCAGCGAGGGCGTTGTTTGGACGGGAGGTTTGAGTCGTGAGACGGCGTCTTTGCTCCCTACCGCGCACGAGCACAGCCGTCCTCGCCCTGGTGGCGTCCTTCACATGCGCAGCGACTGCCTCCTCAGCCCTCGCCGGCACCCCCATCTACCTGGACACCCACTATTCGTTCGCCGAGCGCGCGGCAGACCTGGTGGCACAGATGACGTTGGCCGAGAAGGCTTCCCAGCTGCCAAGCAATTACGCGGCGCCGATCCCGCGCCTCGGGGTCCAGCCTTACGCATGGTGGAATGAGTTCCAGCACGGGGTCAACGTGCTCGACGACAACTTCGCCTGCGGCAGCGCGACGTGTCCCCTGGGGACCGAGTGGTTCAACAGTGCGGGCCTCCGTGCCACCAGCTTTCCCACCAACCAGGCGACCACGATGACCTGGGATCCGCAGCTGACCTATGAGGAGACGACTGCCATCTCGGATGAGACTCGGGGCTTCCTGGACAAGTCGCTATGGGGCAATGCAAATAACAACATCGGGCCATCCAAGAACGACTACGGGTCGCTGTCGTTCTACGCGCCCAACATCAACCTGATGCGCGACCCGCGCTGGGGCCGCAACAACGAGGCGTTTGGGGAGGACCCGTTCCTGGTGGGCCAGATGGCTGATGGCTACGTCGAAGGCGCTCAGGGCGAGACGATGAGCGGTAAGCCGCTCACCCCGTACCTGAAGACAATCGCGGTCGCGAAGCACTACGCGCTCAACACCGAGGAGGCGGACCGCATGAACGGCTCCTCGGACACCACCGACGCCAACATCCGTGACTACTACACGCGCCAGTTCCAGAGCGTGATCGAGACCGCGCACGTGGCCGGGCTTATGAGCTCCTACAACGGGATCAACGAGACGCCTTCGCCAGCCGATACCTATACGCTGAACGAGCTGGCGCAGCGCACCTACGGGTTTGCCGGCTACGTCTCCTCGGACTGCCTGGCCAACACCGTGACCTGGGGGCCGTCCGGGTTCGGGCATGACTGGGTGCCTCCCGGCTGGACGGCCGTGGGAGACAACGGCACCACCGCGGCGTGGACGAACCCCACCACGGGACAGAGCGTCTCGGCTCCCGCCGGCGGTGAGGCTTACACGCTGCGGGCGGGAACCGACGTCGACTGCATCGGCCCTGAGGCCAACGCGGAGAGCATCCAGGAGGCGATCGACGCCCATGTGCTCAGCCAAGGAGTGCTCGACACCGCGCTGGTGCACATGTTCACCGACCGCATAGCGACGGGGGAGTTTGACCCCGCGAGCCAGGTCGCCTGGACCAAGATCGCCAAGGCCCAGATAGAGAGCGCCGCCCACACAGAGCTGGCACGGAGGATCGCTGACCACGACATCGTCCTGCTGAAGAACGCACCCATCTACCGCTGCCAGGACCCGGCCGACCACGATGGCGACCACGATCCTGCCGCCCCGGTCGCAACCCCCCACCTGTGTACGAGGCCGGATCGCGACGGAGCTCGCGGGCGTCGCCATAAGCACCGCCGTATGCGCCGAGAGCCGCCCTCGTCGCAAACGACCCTCCTGCCAGCGGACCCGGCCAAGCTCCGCAGCGTGGTGATCGTCGGCAACCTCGCCGGCGCCGTCACCCTGGGCGGCTACTCGGGCAACCCCGACACGCAGGTCAGTGCGGTCCAGGGCATCACCAGAGCGGTCAAGGCGGCCAACCCGGGTGCGACGGTGACCTTTGATGCCTGCGGCACCTCGACTACAGCCACCAAGCCTGCCTCGTGCGCGGGCGGCACCATCGACGCGATCAAGAGCGCGGATCTGGTGATCGTGTTCGTGGGAACGGATCTGAACGTCGCCGCCGAGGGCTCGGACGCCAAGAGCATCGCGATGCCGGGCAACTACGACTCGATGATCCATCAGGTCGCGGCGGTGGGGAACCGCCGAATGGTGCTGGCCATCCAGGCGGCGCTGCCGGTGACGATCTACGACGTGCAGCGCTACTTCCCAGCCATCGTCTACAGCGCCTACAACGGCGAGGAGCAGGGCAACGCACTGGCCGACGTCCTGTTTGACAAGCAGGATCCGAGCGGACACCTCGACTTCACCTGGTTCAAGGACAACGCGCAGCTGCCGCCGATCGGCAACTACGGCCTCACCCCTGGCCAGACCGGCGGACTGGGCCGCACGTACATGTACTTCACCGGCAAGCCCACCTACCCGTTCGGCTATGGCCTCAGTTACACGCACTTCAAGTACTCACACCTCAGTGTCACGCCCGGGCGGCGCGTCTGGGCAAATGGCACCGTCAGGGTGAGCTTCAGCGTCACCAACACAGGTAGGACGGCCGGCGCAGCGGTGCCGCAGCTCTACGCCGCACCGAGGCTTGCAGATCCCGCCCTGGCGCTTCCGCACAGACAACTGGTGGGCTTCCAGAAGACGCGTGTGCTGCGCCTAGGACAGACACAGCGGATCACCATTACGGTCAACCTCGCCGATCTGAGCCGCTGGGACGAGCAGCAACTGAAGGAGGTCGTCCCCGACGGTCGCTGGCGCTTGGAGCTCGCAGCGGCGGCCGGAAATACTGTCGAGGCAAAGATGATCCAGGTCATCGGCGCGATCATCCCCCGCGTCAAGTACGTGACGGTCCAACCCGATCAAGTCGTCTTCCAGGTCGGCCAGACGTTGAATCTGAGCGACAAGAACCCGTGGATCGCACCTGACACCAACGCCCAGCTCGAGCAGCCCCACGCTCCTGGCGACAACATCATCGAGGCGGTCAACAACGACCAGTCGTTGGTTGACCTTTCAAGAGCCCAGGTCAGCTACAGCAGCGATCGCCCGAGCGTCGCGACGGTGAGTAGCACCGGGGTCGTGCAAGCCGTCGCCGCCGGCGTGGCCACCATCAACGTCACTGTCAACGGCGTCACCGGCTCGACCGTCGTCGTTGTGCAATAGCCGGATGTGAGAGCTGAAATCACGTCGGGGAACCTGTCCGCCTCTGTTCTTGGCGGACCTCTCCTGACTATCGCGTCGTTGCGCCATCGAGGCGACGAGTTGCTTGTGGCCCCCGACGCCCTACCGGCGAGCTACCGAGTGCATGGAGCTCGGGCCGGCATCACGCTCCTGCATCCATGGGCAAACCGGCTCGGCCCCGGAGCGCGGTCAGCCCACCACCGAGCGCTGATCTTTGATGCCGACGACAGAACCGTCTCCCGCGATTCCAACGGCCTTCCTATCCACGGCCTCGCGTCAGAGAGCGGCTGGAATGTCGAGCGCGTCGGCGCAACCCGCTGCCATGCGCAACTGAGCGCGCCATCTGTCAAGGCGTTCCCGTTCCCACATCGCGTCGACGTCACGCTCGAGCTGGTGAAGCAATCTCACCTGGCTGTCGAGACCACCGTCACCTGCACGGAGGATGTCCACGTCCCCGTCGCGTTCGGCTGGCACACGTACTTCCGCTTCGAGCGCTCGGCTGATGCCGAGCTGGTGCTGCCTCGCCGGGATCGCGTTGCTCTCGACGATCTCGGCCTTCCGACTGGCTCCCGCCGGACCGAGCCCACCGGACACGTCCGCATCGGGAGGCGCCACCTCGACAACAACTACGTTGGGATCAGCGACGGCTCATCCCTATCGCTGCACGCTGATCACGGCGCCATCGACGTGATCCACGAGCTCGGATTCGCAAGCGCCCAGATATTCGCGCCACTCGACGCACCAGTCTTGTCACTGGAGCCGATGACCGCCCCCACCAACGCGCTGCGAACCGGGCTCGGACTTCGGTTCGCCGGCCCGCAGGACCCGTTCACGGCTCGCTTCTCGATCCGCGTCAGCGAAGCCCCAACAGCACCTCGACGAGCAGCTGGTCGAGCGCCTCGTTGAAGTAACCGCGCTCGGCCAGGGCGTCCAGCCCGTCCACCTCGGCCTTAAGCGCGTCGGCCTCCCCCACGCCCGCGCACGTCGGCTGCCCGAGCTCCGGCGTCGAGGCGGCCGCAAGCGCCTCGTGTACCTCGGGCAGGGCGTCGAAGTGGCGCACCCGCTCGACCAGCGCCTGGTATGTCCGCATGCAGCCGCGCGCAAAGTCCCACACGCCCTCGTCGTTCTCCGAGCGATAGGAATGCGCGTCGAAGTGCAGCGGCCCGTCATAGCCGGCGTGCTCGAGCAACCTGACGAGCAGGAACGCCTCCTTGAGGTCCTCGGCGCCGAAGCGAAAGTCCTGGTCGTAGCGACCGATTCGCTGCGCGTTCAAGTCGATGTGGAACAGCTTGCCCGCCCACAGCGCCTGACCGACACCGTGCACGAACGACAGCCCGGCCATCGTCTCGTGGGCCACCTCGGGGTTGACCCCCACCATCTCAGGACGTCTCAACGTCGTAATGAAATGCAGCGCATGCCCGATGGTCGGCAGGAAGATGTCGCCGCGCGGCTCGTTGGGCTTGGGCTCGATCGCAAAGCGCAGCTCGTAGCCCTGCTCCACGACGTAATCCGAGAGCACGTCGATCGCCTCGCGGTAACGCTCGAGCGCGGCCCGCGGGTCCTTGGCCACACCGGCTTCCGTTCCTTCCCTGCCGCCCCAGAACACGTAGACGTGCGCGCCGAGCTCAGCGCCTAGGTCGATCGAGCGCATCGCTTTCCCGATCGCCGCACGGCGTACACCGCGGTCGTTTGACGTAAAGGCGCCGTCCTTGAACACCGGCTGAGTGAACAGGTTGGTGGTAGCCATCCCTACGTGTAGCCCGGTCTGCGCGAGGGCCTCTTTGAACCGCGCGACGATCCGGTCGCGCTCGGCAGCGGACGAGCCCCACGGCACCAGATCTTCGTCGTGCAAGGAGATGCCCCACGTGCCGATCTCGGCCAGCTTGTGAACGCTCTCAATCGGGTCGGGGCGCTCGCGCGTTGGCTCGCCGAAGGGGTCGCGGCCTGGATTACCGACCGTCCAAAGGCCAAAAGTGAAGTGGTGCTGTTTGCGAGCCGACCCCGCGTCGGATATGCCGGTAGCTGTCTCGATGGTCATCGAACGCTCTCCTCCCAGATCGGATTGGTTGACGAAGTGGCTTCCCGGATCGCCGGATAGAGCGCCCGGAACTTCGCGAGTGCAGCGGCGTAGACGTCGCTCCATACAGGCTCGGGCTCGATCGTGTCCGTGGTTCTCACTGCTGCCCCGACTGCCTCGGCGGTATCCCGCCAAACACCGCCGGCGATTCCACCGAGGAGCGCCGCACCGAACGCTGCTCCCTCATCCACAGCCGTCCGAGATATCGGAATACCAAGCACCGTCGCGACGATCTTCAGCCACAGCTCGCTGCGAGCACCACCGCCGGAGGCGAACCCTGACGTCGCGGGGATACCGGCGTCCAGGAGGACGTCGAGACAATCGCGTAGCCCAAAAGCCACACCTTCCATGACTGCTCTGACGATCATCGGCCGGTCGTGTCTGAGCGTGAGGCCGACCAGCGAGCCACGGGCGCGTGCGTCGAAGTAGGGCGTGCGCTCTCCGGCTAGGTAGGGGAGAAAGATGAGCCCCTCGGCTCCTGCGGGGGAGCGCTCTGCCTCGGCCAGCAGCTCGTCGAAGCTCGCGCCGGGGGCAATTGTTTCCCGCAGCCACTGAAGGGATCCTGCGGCCGACAGCATCACGCCCATCGCGTGCCAGCTCCCCGGCACGCTGTGGCAGAACGTGTGGGTACGCCCCTCGGGATCCGGAGCGAAACGTTCGAGCATCGCGAACACCACGCCCGAGGTACCGAGCACCACCGACACTGGCCCGGGGTGGTCGACTCCAACCCCCAGGGCGCCAGCGGCCTGATCGCCTGCGCCGGCGGCTACCGGAACTCCGGCAGCCGTCACACCGGTTGTCTCGGCCGATTCGTACGCAGACGGAAGCCAGTCCGGCGGCACCTCGAGCAGTCGGCACATGGCCTCGCTCCAATCCCGTGTACCGGTATCGAACAACAACGTCCCGCTTGCATCGGAGACGTCGCTAGCCCGCTCGCCGCACAGCCGCAGTCGCACGTAGTCCTTCGGCAGCAGGATTGATTCGATGCGCTCATAGATGTCTGGCTCGTGCCGGCGGAGCCACAGAAGCTTTGGCGCCGTGAACCCGGTCAGCGGGCGGTTGCCCGTCAAGCGGATGACCTCGTCCAGCCCGACGATGCTCTCGATCTCGCGCGTCTCCTCCGCCGTGCGCTGGTCGTTCCAGAGGATCGCCGGCCGGAGCGGCTGACCGACGCGATCAAGGGCAACGAGTCCGTGCATCTGACCCCCGAGTCCGATCCCACGAGGGGCACCGACCTCGCCTTCGAGCTGCCCGATCACCTGGGACGCCGCGCGCCACCATGCGTCGGGATCCTGCTCGGTCCACCCCGGATGGGGGGTCAGCAACGGGTAGCCGGCGCCCGCCCGGGCCAGGACTTCCCCGTCCTCCCCGAGCGCGATGCCCTTGGCCGCGGAGGTTCCTATGTCGAGGCCGAAAACCGGCATCGTCTACGCAGCCTGACCCGTGCTCGCGGGAACGGCCGCGCCGGCCAGCATCTGGCGCGACTCGCTGTCCATCGCCAAGGCGGCGGCGCCGAGTGCCTCTGCCCGCGCGCCCAGCCGTCCGGGCACCACCGCATACGAGCGGCCGGCAGCGGTCGACGCCTCGCGGTCGATCACTTCCCGGATCCCGTCCAATAACACGTCGCCTGCCCCAGCGAGCTCGCCCCCGATGATCACGAGGTCGGGGTCGAGCACGCTGCACAGCCCGGCCAGCGCTCGTCCCACCGCGCGGCCGGCATCGGCGAGCAGTCCGCTGGCCCCGCGGTCTCCTCGGGTGACCAGATCGAGTAGGTCGGCTGCGCTCAGCTCCCCGCCGCGCGCGTAGCGGAGCGCCTCGATCAGCGCACCGAGCCCGGCCACGGTCTCGAGACATCCCCGGTTGCCGCAGCGACAGACCTGACCTCCGGGTCAACCACCACGTGCCCGAGTTCGCCGGCCGTACCGGTAGCCCCGGTATAGAGCTGGCCACGCAGCCAGAGGCCCAAGCCAACCCCGGCGGACAGCATCACATAGAGGCTGTTGTCGCTGCCCACCCCGGCACCAAAAACCGTCTCTGCCAGAGCCCCGAGGTTGGCGTCGTTGCCGAGATGCACCGGACACGTGAATCGACAGGCGAGCCGCTCTTCGAGGTCGAGCGCGTTCCAGCCGGCGAAGATCCGCTCCGAGGCGAACTGCATCGGGTGGGCCGCGCGTAACGGTGCCGCGATCGCCGCGCCCACTCCCAGAACCCTGGCCCTCGGCGACCTCGGCTTCTTTTACCAGGCGCTCGCCCGTCCGGATCGCCAGACGCAGTGCGCCCTCGGGATGATGATCGACCTCATGAGCATCGCCGCCTTCGGCGACCAGCTCACCGCTGCGATCGACCAGCACGACGCGCACGGAGTCGTGGGCGAAGTCGATCCCCAGGAAGGCTCCCGACGATGGGTCGAGTGTGAGGAGCGTGGCCGGTCGGCCGCCGTCGGGCGAGGGCGCCCGCTTGTCCCAGTCCGAGCGCTCGACCGCCACTTCCTCTTCGAGCAGCTCGGCCACGAGGCTCGACACGGTCGTTCGGGACAGACCGGATGCGCGGGCGATGTCGGCTCGGCTCGCGTGACCGCGTTGTTGAAGGACCGCCATCACCCGCAGCCGGTTGGTCTGCCGGAGCGTCTCGAGCGAGCTAGGCGAGCGATCCACGGCGCCACCATAGCTTTGTCAGGACTCCGGAGCAAGGCCCCCCCATGTTCAGCCTGGCTTTGTCCTTGACACGGACAATCCCACCCGCATAGACTCGCGCCGTGCGACTTCGTGGCTAAGCCGTCGGGAGGCAAAGTTGCCGCCGATGGTTGCGGTGTGGTTAGGTTTGATGGACAGCGGTACTACGAGTGTGAGAACGTTCACATCGGACAAGGGGCCACCGGTCGCTGGCCCCTCAATTAGCGAGCACAGAGGAGGGAGCGAGATGTCGCAGACGGACTACTTTGGCGACGCGATCGAGCGTCTCGAGTGGGACGAACGTCACGAGGAGGAAAGCCCGTTCAAGAACTGGCGGCAGCTGACGCGCCGCACCGCTCTGACCGGTGGCGCGGCCGGTATCGCGGCGATGGTCCTTGAAGCTTGCGGCTCGTCCAAGAAGACGCCGAGTGCGAGCGCGAGCGGCGGTGCCTCGAGTGGCATCTTCGGGACTGGCAAGAGCTACCACTTCGTGATGGTCAACCACGTGACCACCAACGTGTTCTTCACGCCGACCCAGAAGCGGGGCGGCAGACGCCTGCAAGCTGTTCGGATGCTCCTACACCTGGACCGGCTCGGCGACGAGCAGCGTCACGGAGATGGTCAACGCGATCAACAGCGCCGTGTCCTCGAAGGCCGACGGCATCGCCAGCTCGCTGATCGATCCCAAGGCCTTCAACAGCCCCGTTCAGTCAGCGCTGAGCGCCGGGATCCCCGTCGTCGCCTACAACGCCGATGAGCCACAGTCCGGCCGCCTGGCCTACATCGGACAGGACCTCTTCGTGTCCGGCCAGCAGATGGGCCAGCACATCGCCAGCCTTCTGCCGGGCGGAGGCCAGATCGCCCTGTTCATCGCCACCCCGGGCGCGGCAAACATCCAGCCCCGCATCGATGGCGCGAAGGCGACGCTCGCCACCCATCCGTCGATCAAGCCCGACGTCGTGGCAACCGGAGCCGCGGTTCCCGCCGAGCTGACCGTGATCAACTCGTGGGCCACGAGCCACGCCGAGCGCCAAGGGCATGTTCGCCGTCGACGCCGGCTCGACCCAGGCCGTGGCTCAGACGATCCAGAAGCAGGGCCTCGGGCCAAGGGCTGGAAGGGTGGTGGCTATGACCTCACCCCGATCACCGAGCAGCTCCTGGCCGCCGGGCAGATCGACTTCACGATCGACCAGCAGCCCTACCTCCAGGGTTTCCTGCCGATTCTGGAACTCTATCTCTACAACGCCTCCGACCACTTGAGCGGCATCGCCGATGTCGATACAGGTCTGAAGTTCCTCGACAAGACGACGATCCTTCCGTACAGCTCGACCAAGAGCCGATATGAGGGGACCGGCACCGCGGCAGGCGTTCAGAAGTCCTGATACGTCGGTTGGACCGCGGAGGTAGGTTGTAGGCATGTCTGTCGCCTCTGACGAGCGGGCGGCCAGCGCTTCACCTGAGGGCCCGGCTCCAAGCCGGGGTCGGGCCCTGCAGAGCTCCGGCATGGGGCTCGTGCAACGGGTCCTCACCCTTCGCGAGGCCAGCATCATCGTCGTGATCCTGGTCACGTTCGCTTACTTCGCGATCACGACCAGCAACTACCTGACCTACGCCAACTTCAAGTCGCTGCTGCCTTACTTCTGCTTCCTGGCGATCATGGCAGTCGGCGAGGTGTTCGTGATGACGCTCGGGGAGATCGACCTCTCGATCGGGGCGCATTACCTGTTCACCCCGATCCTCTACTGGAAATTCAACACGGCCGGCATTCCGCTCCTCCCCAGCCTGATCCTGGCCCTCCTCGTAGCCTCCGTACTGGGTGGGGTCAGCGGGATATTCACCGCCTACGTGGGAATGCCCTCGTTCGTGGCGACGCTCGCGATGCTGTTCTTCATCGACGGGCTCGCGCTGATCCTCACCCATTCACAGCAGGTCACGACTCCCGGCGCCTCGATCAGCGGGCTGCACGTTGGCACGTTCACAAAGGTGTTTGGGCAGGGCACCTACTCGGAGCTGATCTGGGCGCTGGCGCTCGCGGGCATCCTCCAGGTCGTCCTCAGCATGACCCGCTGGGGGATCTACACGGTGGCAACGGGGGGAAATCGGCTGGGAGCTGCCGAGGCCGGCATCCACACCCGGTTCGTGATCGTCCGCAACTTCGTGCTTTGTGCCGCGACAGCCGGGTTCGCCGGCATGCTCGAGTCGGTCCGGACCTCCAGCATCACCCCGGATCCCTCCGGCTCGAACCAGTTTCTGCTGTACGCCGTTGCCGCGGTCATCATCGGCGGCACGCTGATGACCGGCGGAGAGGGAACCGTGATCGGAGCGCTGCTGGGGGCGTTGTTCATCGGAATTCTCGAGAATGGCCTGACCGCCAAGGGCGTCAGCGCCACCTACGAGGACCTCTACATCGGGATCGCCGTCATCATCGCGATGACGATCTACGTGCTGGTGAGACGCGTGCGACTGAGGTCAGGCCGTGCCTGAGGCCTTCGCCGGCGAGAAGATCGTCGGACCGTCCAGCGCTCCCGATGACGTGCTGCGGATGGAGCACGTGTCAAAGCGCTTTGGGCCGATCACCGCCCTCCGTGACATCAACCTCCACCTTCGCAAAGGTGAGGTGCTCGGGCTGCTGGGCGACAACGGCGCCGGCAAGTCGACGCTCGTCAAGATCTTGGCGGGCTTCCACAAGCCCGACTCAGGCAAGCTGTGGGTAAAAGACGAGGAGTACGCGCCAAAGAGCGTCGACGACGCTCGCGCGCAAGGGATCGAGACGGTCTACCAGGACCTGGCCCTGGTGGGCCAGCTCAACGTCTACCAGAACATGTTCCTGCGCCGCGAGCGGACCCTCAGGCCACTGCCGTTCCTCTCAAATGCGCTCATGCGTCGCGAGACCCGTAAGGCGCTCGACCAGATTGGGATCAACATCCCCCGCCTGGATGTCCCGGTCGCTCGCCTGTCGGGGGGACAGCGGCAGGCGATCGCGGTGGCTCGCACCGTCTCGAGCGACGCGGACATCATCCTGCTGGACGAACCGCTGGCGGCGATGGGCGCCAAAGAGGGCGCGGCGATCCTCGACCTGATCGGACGCCTCAAGGAGGACGGCGACGTCTCGATCATCACAATCCTGCACAACTACGTCCACGTCTTCGCCATCTGCGATCGAGTCAGCCTGATCCAGGACGGGGTCATCTCGCTCGACAAGCCCACCAACGAGACCTCTGTCGACGAGTTGAACGAGATCGTCGTCGAGCAGTACCGCCGCGCACGGCTGGCCGAGCAGGGGAACGGGGGCGCGGCGGCTGGCGCGGCGGCGTGATCGCTGCGTGCTACCAGCGAGCGTGCACGTGGGGCCGGATCAGTCGGTCGTAGACCTCACGTACACCGGCCAGCTGCTCGGGGCGAAGCGGTGGGAGTGACGCTGCGCCTACGTTGTCGCGCACCTGCTGTGGATTGCGGGCTCCTGGGATGACCGTGCTGACCCCGGGTTGGTCGATCACCCAGCGCAATGCGAACTGAGCGAGCGTCATCCCCTCGTCCACGAGCTCCTTGAGCTCCCGCACGGCGTCAAGGCCGACCTCGAACGGCACGCCCGCGAACGTCTCCCCCACGTCAAACGCCTCGCCGTTGCGGTTGAAGTTGCGATGGTCGTTCTCCGGGAACGTCGTGTTCTCGTCGTAGCGCCCTGAGAGCAGCCCGCTGGCGAGCGGCACCCGGGCGATGATCCCGACACCCGCCTCTCGTGCGGCCGGGAGCACCTCGTCGAGGGGTTTCAGGCGAAGGCAGTTGAGGATGATCTGGACGGTCGCGAGGCCTGGCCGCGCGACCGCGGCCAGCGCTTGGGCGCAGGTCTCCACGGAGACGCCATAAGCGCTGATTACACCTTGCTCCAAAAGCTGGTCGAGCGCCTCGAATACGGACTCGTCGTGGTAGACGCCCTCGGGCGGCGAGTGAAGCTGCTCGAGATCGATCCGCTGAACGCCGAGGTTGTGCATCGATCGCTCGGTCCAGGCGCGGAAGTTCGCGGCGTTGTAGTTCGCTGGCACCTGGTCGGCGCGCCGACCCAGCTTGGTGGCGATGGAGATGGCTGGATGGCGCCGGCGGAGCTCGCCGCAGAACTGCTCGCTGCGACCGTCGCCGTACACATCGGCCGTGTCAAAGAACGTGATCCCTTCCTCGACAGCCGTCTCGAGCGTCGCGCGCGCGTCCCCTGGTCGACATCGCCCCAGTCGGCGCCGAGCTGCCACGTCCCCAGACCGATCACGCTGATGTCCCGCCCCAGGCGCTGCACGTGACGGTGTTCCATCAGGACATCCTCACACACGCCTGACTAGGCTGCGCTTAGTGCCGGTCAAGTGGGGAATCCTGTCAACGGCCAACATCAACCGGCTGTTCCTGGCCGGCGCTCGTCAGGCCGAGGGGGTGGAGGTCATCGCGGTCGCGAGCCGCGAGCGCGCCCGCGCGGAGAGCTTCGCCCAGCAGGAGGGAATCGCGCGCGCGCATGGCAGCTACGACGCACTGCTCGCAGATCCTGAGATCGACGCCGTCTACATCCCGCTACCGAACTCGATGCATGTCGAGTGGAGCGTGCGAGCACTGGAGGCGGGCAAGCACGTGCTTGTGAGAAGCCGCTGAGCCGCCGCGCCTCCGAGGTTGAGCGCGTCTTCGACGTCGCCGAACGCGAGGGACGGCTCCTGATGGAAGCTTTCATGTATCGCCACAACCCACAGACGCATCGGGTGGTCGAGCTGGTGCGCGAGCGCGCGATCGGCTCGCTGCGTCTGATCCGGACCGCATTCAGCTTCGTCGCGCGCGACCCGGCCGACGTCCGGCTATCCCGTGAGCTGGACGGCGGTGCGTTGATGGACGTCGGATGCTACTGCGTCAGTGGGACGCGGCTGCTCGCCGGCGAGCCTGAACGGGTGGCCGGGTTTCAGGTGCTCGGAGGCGATGGCGTCGATATTTCGTTCACCGGCGTGATGCAGATGCCCGATGAGGTACTGGCACATTTCGATTGTGGCCTTTCGCTCACCCCTCGCGATGAGCTCGAGGTTGTCGGGGATGAGGGCAGCCTCTTCCTCGACGACCCCTGGCACTGCCGCAAGCCGGTGATCGAGCTCCGACGCGACAGCAGCGTGGAGTTGATCGAGGTGCCGCGGGCCGATTCGTACGGACTCGAGGCAGAAAACCTCTCAGCGGCGATCCTCGGCGAGGCGGATCCGCTGCTCGGACGTGAGGACGCCGTCGGCCAGGCGCAAGCGATCGAAGCGCTCGATCTGGCCGCGGACGCTCCGCCGAGAGATTGGCCGTTTTCCGCCCGCTGAGGAGGACGGCCGGTGAGAGAATCCACTCGTCCGGCGGGCGATGAAAGCGCTTGCCGGCGGGGAGATAGCGCGGGAGTGCAGGGAGTGAATCGCAGCGCCGTCAGTTTTCAGGCGGGCCCGGAGCAGACGGCGATGCTCGCCGCTGGCGACCGCACGCCGGGGATCGACCGCCGCCAGCTACTGCTAGGCGCCGCGGGCGTGCTCGGTGCGGCGGCCGTGCCAGGGTGGCTGGCGCGGAGCGCGTCTGCGGCCGCGCCATGCCGGCGACTGAGCGACATCGATCACATCGTCATCGTGATCCAGGAGAACCGGAGCTTCGACCATTACTTCGGCACCTACCCGCCGGCGCGCGGCTTCGCCGATCCCGCCGCCCTGCCGGGGGTGTTCTCGCAGGTGTTCGCCAACAACACGAGCGTGCCGCCGGTCGGGCAGATCCTCCCCTACCACCTGGACGCCAGCTCGAGCGGCGCAGGCGAGTGTACGCCCGATCCCACTCACGCCTGGGCCCCGCAGCATCAGGCCTGGGACGGCGGCGCGATGGACGCCTGGGGGCCTGCCCATGCCGGCGATAGCGACTGGAGCTTCATGGGCTACTACACGCGGGCCGACCTGCCCTACTACTACGCGGTCGCCGATGCCTTCACCCTGTGCGACGGCTATCACTGCTCGGTGCTGGGGCCCACCACGCCCAACCGGCTCTACTCGGTGAGCGCGTGGCTCGACCCTGCCGGGGTGGCCGGCGGGCCGGACACCGGGACGATCTCCTGGGATCCACGCTCGATTCCGTTCAGCTGGACGACCTATCCGGAGCGCCTGACCGCGGCCGGCGTCAGCTGGACCGCCTACAGCAGCCCGGACGCCGACTACGAGGAGAACCCGCTGGTCCTGTTCAAGCAGTTCTACCCGGGCAACGCGGGCTACCAGCCCACCTACAGCGAGGCGGTGTTCGGCCACACCTACGAGGACTTCCTCGCCGACGCCGCCGCCGGGCAGCTCCCGCAGGTCAGCTGGGTGCTCACCTCGGTGGTCGATGACGAGCATCCCTCCGCCCCCCCGGTGCAGGGCCAGTTCGCGCTCCAGGAGGTGATCGCCGCGCTCACCGCCAACCCGGTTTCCTGGGCCAAGACGGCGCTCTTCTGGACCCACGACGAGAACGGCGGCTACTTCGATCACGTCCCGCCGCCCACACCTCCTGCGGGGACGAGCGGCGAGTTCGTCGGCAGCACCCCGATCGGCTTGGGCTTCCGCGTGCCGATGCTGGTCGTCTCGCCGTTCAGCCAGGGCGGGTTCGTCTGCCGCGACACCTTCGACCACACCTCGCCACTTCAGTTCATCGAGGCGCGGTTTGGCGCGGAGGTGCCGAACTTGACCGCTTGGCGGCGCTCGATTGCCGGGGACCTGACCGCGGCGTTCAACTTCGCTTCCCCCGCGCCCACCCCGCCCCAGCTCCCGCCCGCGACACCGTGGCTGCCGACACAGCATCCCGAGTGCGCGACCGAGGAGGTCGAGATGAGCGCCTCGCCGAAGCCGACCTCGCAGAGCCTGCCCAGCCAGGAGCCCGGCGCGCGGCCGGCGCCATCCGGCCCAGTCAGCTGCTGATCAGACGGCCGCGAGCCCGGTCAGCCCCGAGAAGAAGCGCCCAGCCCCTGGACTGCGCGCTCGGCGCCCGCGCCGGGCGCCGCCACGAGTGCGACCGCGATCGCGACCAGGCAGCACAGAAGCCACAACCCGCGGATCCGTCTCCTGCCGCCGGTCTGCATCTGCTCGCGCTGCACGGTGATCAGGCTGGTTACCCCGGCAGCGGGGTGAACGGGTACAGGGTGACACCCGAGGGATCGGCGGTGAACGGGGTGAAGTCGGACTGCCAGGTGAACGCGTCGTCGAGCGGTCTGGCCACGGCTACGTAGTCGCTGATCGGGGCCAGCCCGAGAATCCGATCGATGGCGGCGACGACCGAGCTCCATTGGTAATGCACATTCGTGGTGTAGCCGCGCTTGACCCACGGGCTGGCCAGCGCCACCAAGCCCCGATAGGCGCTGACGTGGTCGCCAGTGCCCTGCGGGTCATCCTCGACGATCACGATCAGGGTGGAGCTCCAGTAGGGGCTGTGCGAGACCGCCTGCACCAGGCGGGCGGTGGCGTAGTCGTTGTCGGCCACCTGTGCCTCGATCGTGGGGTACCCGGGCTTGTCCTCGACCGTGGTGTGGTCCTCGCCCAGATAGACGTACTCGAGTGACGGCAGCTGGCAGTCGATGCCGTAAGTGACGCCTAGCTCGCCGCTGCAATCGTGGGCCACAAACTGGTCGAACTCGCTCTCCCAACCCTGCTCGCGCTGGGTGTCGGGGTAGCTGAGGTCGTAGTTGCGAAACACCGAGGTCGGCGCCTGGTACTCCGCCGGAAGCAGGCCCGACTGCTGGGCGGTCTCCTCGTTGTAGGTGCGCACGCTCAGACCGGCGTTCAGCGCCTGGTCCACCAGCAGCCCTGCGCTGGGGTAGTTGGCCTGGTCACTCCAGCTGCTGTCGAGGTAGTTCTCGGTCACCTCACGCTCGTAGACGTCGCTGGGACCGCCTGCGTCCTCCCACATGTGTCCCACCGTGCTCTCGTGAGCTGGGTAATAGAACGACGTCGCATCTACGTAGCGGCGCACCAACTCGTGCAGGTTGGGCGTCACTGTCTGGCCGAACACCGCCAGGGCGGCGCCGGGCCCAGGGCGAAGGTCGCCCAGGTCAGTGTCGTAGAGCTTGTTTTCCCGCGTGATGTAGATGATGTGCTTGATCGGGCCCTGGGGTCCGGCGGTCAGCGGGCTGCTGCCGGTTGGCCGCCAGGGATGCAGCGATGCCTCTGCCCGCCGTGTATCGACCTTGAGCCCGGGGCGGCTTGGGAGCTCGATCCGCTGGAGGGTCCCGACGGTCGCGTAGGCGCCATCGACCGCCAGCGCGGCGGGGTCCGGGCTGTAGAACGGCAGCGTGGCAGCGGCGCTGTGGCCCAAGCCACGAGCGCTGACCGCGTAAAGCAGCCTGCCGGTCGCTGAGAGCGCGAGTGCCGTCGGATACCAGCCGGTGCCGATCAGCCCTTGGACGTGCCAGTGGTCGGGGCTTGCCGGATCGGTGGCGAGCGCCGCCACCGCGTTGTCGTGGGCCAGGGTGACGTAGAGCCGGCCACCGGGTCCGGGCGCGAGCATGCTGGGCGAGTCGGTGCCGTATCCGACCATGGCTACGCTGCTGAACGTCGGTGTGCTCGACCCAGGGTCAAGCGTGGCCAGGGTGGCGTCGCCCGAGTCGGCGACCACCACTCGTCCGTCTGACAGGGCCACGATCCCCTCGGGCTGGGCTCCGACCGTTATCTGGTTGGCCGCGCCGGTCGCGGTATCGACAGCGGCGACGGTATCGCCCTTCCAGTCGGTCGCATACACGGTGCCGCCAGAGACGGCCACCTGATCGGGGTGGGGCACGGTCACGCTGGCCAGCGGCGTGCCTGAGAGCAGCGACATCTCCACCAAGCGGTTGTCATCCGGACACGCGGCCCACAACGTCTCGCCGCGCGCATCGAGCCCGAATCCCGACACAAACGAGCAACCGGACACCGGCATGGCGGTCGGAGCGGACAGCAGCCCACCCGGCTTGACGGCGAAGTCCTCGATAGCGCCCCCACCGCCTCCAGCGGCGTACACATCGGTCCCGCTGGGGGAGTAGGCGACCGACTGGAAGGCGTCGACTTCCTGGAACTTCTGCTCGAGCGCTCCGGTGGCCGCGTCGAACACGTCGATCGCCATTGTCGGGGCGCCGTTCTCACCCGTAGTGACAGGACCGCCGGAGATGGTTACAAGCGTCCGACCGTCAGGCGAGACCGCAACCCCGGTCGGAAACGCCATCAACGGCTGATAGGAGCCGGCCAGGTGGGCAACCTGTCCGGTGGGTAGCACGATCGGACGCGGCGGCGGGGCCCACACAGCCAACGCGTTTGCCGGGGCGATCGTCAGCCCCAGCAGCACCGCAGCGCAGGCCGCCCCGCGTGCCAGTGCGTCCCCTCCGGACACCGACCCTCCCGGCCGGCCTAGGGGGACACTGGCGGTGAGCCGGTGTCGATGCCGTCCCCGAACGGCCAGGGCTGCTGGGGCGAGGCGCCTTGGGGCACCAGGTCGGTCGCGGTCAGCGCTGGGCAGACCGGCTGATCCGCGTCGGGGCCATACGGGCTCGGGCTGCCTGGGATCGGCTGGAACCCGATCTGCTCGGCCCCGCTCACCTGGGTGCAGTAGTCGTGGTCTCCGTAGTTCGGGCTCACGTTGAAGAACGAGTTGTCGTTGCCCGGGTTGCTGTAGGTGATCCACGCGTACTCGCTGGCCGGCGCGATCAGATACCCGAGCTGGTCGTTGGCCAAGCCGAACGTGAACGCGGCCTGCATGCCCGTCACCTCGTTCAGCAGCCCAAAGCGGATGTCCGGGTACGCCTCGCCGGGGTTGGCGGTGAGGAGGAGGTCGCCGACTCGATGTACCGAGACAAACGTCCCGAGCACGTCGCCGCTCATCCATGGCGGCGTGGCAGACCGGTAGGCCCCATAGCCCCGCGCCGGGACCTCACCGCTGTAGGTGACGCCGAACAGGGCCGGGTTGGTCACTACCTCGCGGGTGAAGATCTCCCGGCTCTTGATGGCCGTGCCCTGCACCGGCACTGCGCTGCTCACCGCCTGAAGCACCCAGGGGGTGAACAGCCGCGTCCAGGTCGTGAGCTTGTCGAGGTCACAGCTGGGATGGCCGGGGCTTCCGCACTTCGGATCGCTGTTCGGGCGCGGGGGCTGGGTGCGTCCGACGTCGGCCGGCATGGTCACCGCCACGGGCTCGCCCAGCGCGAGCTCGGTAGCGCGGGCCACGGTCCCCGGCCAATCGGCCGAGTAGAACAGGTTCCCGCTGCCCATGACGTCGGCGTGGGCGGCGTAGTTGATCAGCGTGCCCAGCGGATGCCCAAGGAGGTCATAGGCCTGAAGCACCCGCAGCTGGGTGTCCACCAGGTCGTCGCGATAGCCGGTGCCGCCATTCGGAGCGCCAGCCGGCGGGCTGGGAACCGGGGCTCCCTGCTGCTGGGCGGTGGTGATCGGGCCCGTGTCGACCCCGAACTGACTGTGGTCGAAGTACTCGCCTGGCGTGGCGGTCCCCGGGACGTACCCGCCGGCAGCGGGGGTGGGCATCACCGGCGTGTCGGTTCCGACAAGCAAGGTGGCCGGAACACGTTTCGCGTACGCCTCGTCCAGCGCCCTGACCGCCTGATCGTGGACAAGCTGTAGGTAGCTGACCGGGACTCCGCCCCACAGCCCGATCAGGTCTGGCCCGGCGTGGCTGTGATCGCTGTTGACCACGATCGAGTCGACGGGAACGCCGGTGTCGTGCGAGACCTGCTCGCGGATGTCGTACAGCCCGTAGGGTCCCTGCTTGTAGGCGGCAAACGTCCCCTGGTTCTCGAGGTCTGCCAGCAGCAGGGTCTGGCCACGGCGGTTGCTGATCGCCATCGCCCGGGCGTAGATGTGCTCAGTTGTCCCGTCTTCGTCGACGAGCGGACCTGCAGAGACCCGGGTTGGACCGAGGCCGAATCCGCCAAGGTGGAAATTGGAGTTCAGGTCGCACGGGGCATTCGGAGTCGAAGGCGGACAGGGGCGAGGATCGACAGACTCCTTGGCAAATCCGACCAGCCAGCGGCTCGACGCCGCGGCGGCGCTCGCCGGAGCGATCGCGGCAAACGCCGCGCTGGCGCCGCACGCCACGATCGCCAGCCGGGTCATGAGCACCCGCAGAGACCCAGGTCCGCTCCGGGACGCGAGCGGGAACTCCGTGGCCATATCGTCGTGACCATGATTCCAGGCAGATCTGTGCGTACTCACCGCAAACCCCTCCCGTCGATTGGGATGCGGAGGCTAATGTCGCCCGTGGGTATCGGAAAGCTTGTTTGGCCTAATTTCGTCCCCGCAATCGCCGGAGCGCGCCTGGCCGATACCACGGCGGCGCTGAGTCGCCCTACGCGGGCGGTGAACCGGTGCTCTCACGCAGAACGAGCTCTGGCGTGATCAGCTCCCTCCGCTCCTCGCGCTGGCCGTGCTCGAGCGCCTTCAGGAGCAGCTGAAGACTCCGTTCCCCCATCTCGAGGAAGTCCTGGCGCACGGTGGTCAGCGGCGGCGTGAAGAACGCTGCCTCGGGGATGTCATCGAAGCCGACGATGCTCACGTCATCCGGGACACGCCGGCCGGCCTCGTGGAGCGCGCGCAGCACCCCAAGCGCCATCTGGTCGTTGGCCACGAAGATCGCGGTCACATCTTGGGCCTCGATCAGGCTACGTCCGAGCTGGTAGCCCGAGCCCGGGCTCCAGTCGCCCGTGAGCGCCGGATGCATCTCGGCCCCGGCCTCGAGCAGCGTTTCCCGCCAACCCGTGAATCGTAGCTCCGCTTCCTGCCAGTCCCCCGGGCCGGCGATGTGAAAAACGGTGCGATGGCCGAGCTCCAACAGGTGATGGGTTGCGGCAGCGGCCCCGGCGTACTGGTCGATAGCGACGACCGGCACTCCGCGCTCAGGCCCCGCCTCGACGGCCACGACGGGCAGCTCGCCCGGCAGATCGGGCAGCGCGTTCACAGCGGTCAGCTCGGCAGCGATCACGAGGATCCCATCCACACCCTGGCTGGCAAGCCTCGTGACCGCGGCATCGATCGACGGACGATCGAGCGATTGGAGGCTGATCGTACTCGTGAAGTACCCCGCGCGGTGGGCGGCGCGCTCGATTCCGAACATCGTCGAGGCCGGACCGTGCAGAGTCGTGTCGAAGCTGACCACCCCCACGGTCTTCGAGCGCCCGGTCACAAGCGCGCGGGCGATCGAGTTGGGCCGATAGCCAAGCGTCTGCATCGCATCGAGAACGCGCGCTCGCGTTTGTGGGGTCACGTGCGTGCTCTCGTTGATCACGCGTGAGACCGTCTGATGCGAGACGCCGGCCAGCTTTGCCACGTCGCCCATTGCCGGGCCCCGGCGGCGGCGGTTGCCGCCCGCCGCGGTAGCCGCCTTGCCGCCGTCGGCGTGCGCGTTCACACCCAAAGCGTAATGGCTGTCGTCACGGGCGTGTTAGCGCTAACGTGCCGCCTCTCGATGTTGAGAACGCCGACGTGCCGTGAGCGCTAACACGAAATACGCCGTCGGCGTCGACTTTGGGACCGAGTCCGGACGGGTGCTGTTGCTCGAGCTGGCGAACGGGAGCGAGCGGGCCTCGATCGTCGTCTCGTACCCAAGCGGCGTTATCGATCGCACGCTGCCCACCACCGGGGAACCTCTCCCCCGACTGGGCGCTCCAGGACCCCGATGACTGGATCGCTGTACTGGAGCGTGGGATTCCGGAGGCACTCGCCAAGGACGGCGTGAGCTCCGACCAGGTGGTTGGTATCGGCATCGACTTCACCTCGTGCACGGTGCTCCCCACCACGGCCGAGGGGGTTCCTTTGTGCACGCTCAACGGTTGGCGGGAGCGGCGTCATGCCTGGCCCAAGCTGTGGAAGCACCACTCCGCTCAGCATGTCGCCGATCGCCTCAACGAGGTCGCGCTCGAGCGCGAAGAGCGCTGGCTCGATCGCTATGGAAGTCGCATCTCGTCCGAGTGGTATTTCCCCAAGCTGATCGAGCTCTGGCTTGAGGACCGGGGTGTGTATGACGCGGCGGATCGCTTTCTGGAAGCAGCCGACTGGATTGTCTGGTGGCTCACCGGAACCGAGCTCCGGCAGACATCCACCGCAGGGTTCAAGGCGCTTTGGTCGCCCATCGACGGGCTCCCACCCTCGGACTACTTCGCGGCCGCTTACCCAGGCTTCGACCGCCCCGCCGAGAAGCTGGGTGAGACCTTTGTCCCGCTCGGAACCCGAGCCGGAGTTGTTCGGCCCGACGTGGCTGCGCGCATCGGGCTCACCGACGCAGTCACCGTTGCGGTCGGAAACGTCGACGCGTTTGTGTGCTTCCCGGGTGCCGGAGTCGAGCGCCCGGGGATCTACGTCCCCGTGGTGGGCACCTCGACCTGCGAGATGATCGTCCACCCTGACGAGATCCGACTGCCTGGCATCACCGGCGTCGTCCAGGACGGGATCCTCCCCGGTCTCTACGGCTATGAGGCAGGGCAGGCTGCCGTCGGCGACATGCTTGCGTGGTTCGTCAACACGCTTGGCGCTGGCGGTGCTGGCGGCTTTGCGGTGCTCGAGGGGCGCGCCGCGCTGCTCGAGCCTGGCGAGACCGGGATCTCGGCACTCCCGTGGTGGAACGGCAACCGTACGATCCTGGCCGACGCTGATCTAAGCGGAGTGATCTGTGGGCTCACGCTCCACAACACGCCGGATCACGTCTACCGAGCGCTGCTCGAGTCGATCGCGTTCGGCAGCAAGCGGATCATCGACAACTTCGCAGAGCATGGGCTCGGCATCGAAGAGATCGTCGCCGTTGGCGGGATCGCCCAGCGCAGCCCGCTCCTGATGCAGCTGCTGGCGGACATCACCGGCCTCAACGTCCACCTGCCCGGCTCAGAAGAGATTCCGGCTCGGGGATCGGCGCTGTTCGGCGCCCTAGCCGCGGGCGTCTACACGAATATCAGTGAGGCGATCGCCGCCCTCCGACCCGAGCTGGCTCGCACCTATCGACCGAATGCCGCGGCCACCCGAATCTACGACCAGGTGTACGAGATCTTCCGCGAGCTCTACGAGCTGCTCGGGCGCAGGCACGTAGAGCTGCTCCACGGCCTCAAACGAATCCGCGTAACCGAGAGGAGACACGAATGACCGCCACGGCGCCGGTCCAGACAAAGCCTCGGATCGGCCTGCTCGGGATCATGCAGGAGCTCTACGACGACATGATCCCGGGGATCACCCAGCACCAGGCCGAGTACGCGGCCTCGGTGGCCCAGCGGCTCTCGCCAGCGGCGGACGTCGTGTTCAGCCGCCCGGCGCGCAACCGCGACGACGTCGAGACGATCACCCGCGAGCTATTGGCTGAGGACGTCGACGGGATCATGATCGTGATGCTCACCTACGGGCCCGCGATGCGGACGGTCCGGGCCCTCACGCAGACCAAGGTGCCGCTGGTGCTGGCCAACATCCAGCCCGACCGCGCCGTAACAGAGGAGTGGGGCATGGACAGTCTCACCTACAACCAGGGCATCCACGGAGCCCAGGACCAGGCCAACGCGCTCGTCCGTGCGGGCATCCCGTTCTCGGTCATCACCGGCGAGTGGAGCTCGCCGCAGTTTGCCGAGCGCTTCGAGCACTGGGCCCGCGCGGCCCAGGCCGTGACGGCGCTACGCGACACGCGGATCGCGCTGCTCGGCTATCCGATGAACGGGATGGGCGACATCCTGTCCGACCCCCCGGCACTTCTACGGCGGGTCGGGCCGACTGTCGTGGCCGAGGATCTCGGCGGACTAGTGCGCCGTCTGGCGTCGGTTTCAAACGACGAAGTCGATGCTCTTCTCGGGCGGCACGCCGAGCACTTCGAGATCGATCCCAATCTCCCCCGGGAGCGGCACGTCCATGCCGCGCAGCTCGAGCTCGCGATCCGAGCGATGCTCGAGGAGCGTGACTACCGGGCGTTCTCGTTCCACTTCGACTCGATTGGCGGCGACGGCCGCTTCCAGCAGCTCCCGCTGCTCGCCGCCTCGGACCTGATGGCCGATGGGTACGGCTACGCCGCGGAAGGCGACACGAACACCGCCTCGCTGATGGTCGCTGCGCAGACGATGATCGGCGATGCGCACTTCAGCGAGATGTATGCGATGGATTGGGATCTCGATTCGGTGCTGATTAGCCACATGGGTGAAGGCAACTGGAAGATCGCGCGCCAGGACCGTCCTGTCCGGCTAATCGACCGCGAACTCGGAATCGGCCGGCTCGACAATCCGCCCACACCGGTGTTCTCGGCGGAACCGGGTCCCGCCACCACGGCCGCGCTGGTGGCAATCGAAGGGGAGTACTACCGGCTGATCGTAGGCCGGGGACAGGTGCTGGACACGCCTGAGCTGCCCAAGGTGGAGATGCACTACTTCCACTTCCGTCCCGAGGCTGGCATGGAGACGTTCATGGACGAGTGGCTGGGACTCGGAGGTCCGCATCACTTCGTGACCAACCTCGGGGAGCACACCACGCGCTGGCAGCGCTTCGCCGAGCTGCTCGACATCGAGTGCGCTGTCATCTAGACAGGCTTCGATGAGCGCGTCGCTGATCAACGAGGTTCTTGTGGCCAACCGGGCGCTTCCCGCTTCGGGGCTCGTCACGCTCACGTGGGGCAACGTGAGCGGTATCGATCGCCAAGCCGGCGTAGTCGCGATCAAGCCAAGCGGAGTCGGCTACCCGGAGATGACGGCTGCCGACATCGTTGTCGTGGATCTCGAGGGCGCGGTTGTCTCAGGGACGCGCAAGCCATCGACTGATACGCCGACGCACCTGGCGCTGTACCGCGCGTTCGACGGGATCGGGGGCGTCGTCCACTCTCACTCCACATGGGCCACAGCATGGGCGCAGGCCGAGCGCGAGATCCCGCTGCTCGGCACCACACACGCCGACTTGAGCGCCCACCCGATCCCGGTGACACGAGCGCTCACCGAGGACGAGGTGACAACAGACTACGAGGGCGCCACCGGGAACTCGCTCGTCGAAGCGGTTACGCCGCTCGGCCCCGAGCAACTTCCCTGCGCGCTGGTGCGACGGCATGCTCCGTTCTGCTGGGGCCCAGACCCGGCCAAGGCTGTGGAGAACGCGATCAGCCTCGAGAAGGTGGCGAGGATGGCGCTGCTCACGGTGCTCCTCGATCCGGCCGCTGGCCCGCTAGACGACCTGCTGAGGACAAAGCACTTCCAGCGAAAGCACGGGCCTGAGGCCTACTACGGGCAGTAGACACCGTGCTACAGGGGTAGCCGCCCTTTCCGGCCCGGGTCGCCGGGCGATTCTAGGCTGCGAAGCGCTCGGCCGCCCGGGCCCTGGCCTTGGCGGCCTCCGCCTCGCGGTTCTTGGGCGCCGCCGTTGTGCTCAATTGGGCCAGCAGCTCGGATGAGGCCTGCGCGACAGTGTCGACCGCGTCCTCGAACGCCGCCTGGTTGGCGCGTGACGGTTTGTGGAAACCGCTGACCTTGCGAACGTACTGGAGCGCGGCTGCGCGGATCTCTTCCTCGGTGGCGGGCGGATCAAAGTTGTAAAGAGTGCGGATGTTGCGGCACATCCCAGAAACACTAGCGGTTGGTGCCCGCGTGATCTGCGCGCTCACTCCGGCTCACGCCAGCGAACATACGAAGGGTCGAGCGCCTTCTCCAGGCCTCCGGGTGGCAGCCAGGCGAGCGTCTCGAGCTCGAGCGCGTCGAGGTATCCGACGTGGCCGGCCTTGACGTCCTCGATCCGGAGCCGCGGGTCGTGACCGTCGTGGTCGACACTGACCTCGACCGAGGCGAACTCGCTGTGCACGTGTCCGACCGATTCGGGACCGCGCGCCCGCTCTGCCATCAGATCAGGAACGCGAGCGTCCAGAGCTCGCGGTCGTTGTTGACCAGCATCACTTTCTTGCGGGCCATCTGGAAGCTCTCGCCCTCCCGGCGCAGCGTGTACTCGTAGCGACTCGACCAGGGCGAAGTTCGCGCCCGCGACGAGCTCGGTCCTGTCGTCGTCCAGGATCTCGACGTTGGAGGTCGCTCGGCGGACTCGCGAGGGAGGCGTCTGGGCGTGCCGCTTGCCGGTCTCGAGCTGCTTGACGCGCAGCCCGATACGTGACCGGTTGTCGTAGATGATCGAGATCGTCGTCTCTGGGTCGGCGTCGTCGTCGCCCGCGGGCACCCAGTAGACGCTGTCGTCGCTCCACAGCGACTCCCACTCCTCATAGGCGTGCTCGTCGGCCAGCCGCGCCTCGCGGAACAGGAAACGCCAGCGGCGGCTTGCAGGCGTGTGCCGAGACCGCGGAGCGGGCGGTTCGCGAAGTACTTTCGTTGCGCTAGTGCGGTTAGGCCGGCACCGCAATCCGGGTTGGAGCCGGGCGCCCGCGCAGCGGGGCGCCGGCTAGCTCTAGACCTCGTCGCTAGGTGCGCTGCGCCTGAGCCTCGTATGAGCTCGGGTTCGGTGCACGGCCCGCCGCTTGGCGTGCCCGCTGGGCCCGAACGGGACCGAGACCGGCGCCGGCCCCATCGGCCGCCCGCCGTAGATGACGTGCCTCCCGGCCGCGTCTGACTGGTAGGTCATCCACGGGTGAGTGGGCCCCTGTCCCACGCCTGGCTTGGAGTAGTCACAGACACCGGTTGGGAACGCCTGCTCGAGCTCCTTCCACTGCGCATCGGTGAACGTGACCGGATAGTCGGCGCGGTTCAGCGGCTTGAGCTGACACTTCAACACGTCGTCGGTCTTTGGCTCATCGGCGCCGAAACGCGGCGTGCCGTACTGCTGGACGGTCTCCTCGCAGGTGTAGAACGGGACGTCGTGGCCGTTGCCATCGGTGCAGCGGTCGGCCACCGTATCGGGCTTGTCCTGGACGATCTTCTGAGCCAGCGAGATCTTGCGGTGGTCGGCGTACACCTTGGCCAGCCATCCGTCCTCGGCATAGATGGCGGCATCCGCGAAACTCGCGTCGCCGACCAGCGGGACCGGACCCTGCCACAGGACCTGGTTGGCGGCGGTGCGGAAGTTCCGAAGCAGCCGGTCGCGCATCGCATACGTGCGGTAGACGTCGTGGAAGGCGCCGGGGTCGGGCCCGCGCAGGTCGATGATCGCCACGTCGTTCAGGTTCGAGGCGGTGTCGACGGCGCCGTCTCGGTAGGCGCGCTCCAGTGCGAGCGTCGGCGCCAGGCTCCGCACGCTCGCGAGGTGCCCGTTCACGTCGATCCCGCCGAGGTGGGCGTTGAGATCGGCGAACTGCTGCGGAGTAATCGCCCCCGTGCGCAGCGCGTCGAGCCCGTACTGGATGCCCGTGTTGTCGAACGCGGGCATCGCGTAGCCGGTCTGCGGGTAGCGCCCGAACAGGTTGACCATGTAGTCCTCGAGCGTGCAGCGCACGCCGTGGGGGTTGCTCTGACTCCACTCCTTGGACTGCGGGACGTCGGGGCAGTTGGCTCGATCGGCTACCCCTGAGTTGGGGATCACGGTGGTGAACGTGACCGGATTGCCGGGGTTGGGGTGCTCGATCACGGCTTGGATCTGGGTCGGGCCCCAACCGTCCTGCTGATCCTTGGTCTTCCAGTAGTTGAGGAGCATGTAGTAGTCCTCGTACTCCATCGCCGATGACCAGGCGTCGGTGAAGCTGCACTGTGGCGTGATGCCCTGGTAGATGCCAGGGAAGGCATTGGCCACCTGCTGCTGCACCAGCGAGCCGCCGGAGCAGCCCGAGCCGATCGTCCACTTGATCTCGCCATAGTGGTCGATCACCCACTCCTTGGCCATCTCGAGTGACTCGGCCTCGGTGAGGATGTTGCAGTTGTGTCCGGCGTTGTCGAGCGCGGTCGACATCACGATGAAACCGCCGCCGAGCACCTTCTGGTCCTGGACGCTCGGCGCCGTCCCGGTTCCATAGGTCGTGTCGCAGCTCGCGCCGTGCATGATCACCAGGCGCCCGTTGTACTGAGCCTGGGGTGCCCATGGCTGCCACGGCTTGCCGGGCTGCCAGAGCGTCGCCACCGCGTACTGATCGCGGTCCATGTAGCCCGTCTCCTGGCGGATGATGAACGGCACAGTCACGCCGTTCGTGGTCGTGGTCGTGGCAATCGCCGAGCTGGGCGGCGGGTTGCTGGGGTCATAGGGCTGGAAGGCGCCCGATGAGGAGCCCGCCGTGTTCGAGCCGCCGCTCCCCTGCCCGGCTGGCACGTAGTAGTAGGCGATCGTCGCAGGCTGATCGCACTGGCTGTCCTTCGCGCCCGGCTGGCACTGCCACGGCTGGATCTCGGGGCCCGAGAAGACTGGACCGCCGATCGCGTGGTCGGTGATCGTGAGCCGAGCGCCGTAGCCGCTCGGGAGCGACGCGGTAAGCACGTTGCGCCCCACCGCGAGACCGGTCAGCAGCCCCTCGAACTTCCCGTTGGCGCGGAGCGCGAACTGGCCCGCCACGTTTCTGTGGCCAACGGTGATCCGAACCCTGGCGGGATTGGCGCCACGCGGCAGCACGATCTGCGTGAGCGCCTCTCCCCCCGATACGAGGTCCGCGCGGGTCGAGAGGACCCGGATCTGGACCAGATGGGACGCCGAGATCCTCGTCCGCGCGCGTGACGAAGTGGCCGAGGCAACGCTAACCGCACCAGCGGCTAGCAGCACCGCACAGCCAGCCCCTGTCAGGAGCCGAGACAAACCAATCCTTTGCACGTTCTACCTCCCGCTCGTGGCCGGCGCCATGGAACGCCGACCGGCAACTGTGGACGCCTGCCGCGCCCCGGCCAAACAGTACCGCGCCTGCCGCCCGATGTTGGTGGACCTCGACCCGACGTCTAACCGAGGCCTGTCGATGCGGCGTAGATCCGCCGGAGTAAGCCCTCCATTGCGGGGGAAGTCACTTGGTAGCCGGGGCAGCACGTGGGGCCGTTGACGGCGCTGATGCCAATCTCGAGATGCGGTCCGGTTGAAATCCCGACATCACCGCAGCCGACCTCAGCGATCGGCTGTCCTGCGCTGACCACGCTTCCCACCGGTACCAGGTCCGGCGCAGCGTGGCCGTAGTAGATATAGCGCCCGTTGAGAGGCCCCCCGGCGACCTGCAGCACGGGAGCGTAGGGGCCGAAACCGGAGATGCCCTCCTGCACGATCGTCCCGTTCGTCACCGCGAACTCAACCGCGGCGTTGCCGCACGCCGCTCCCACGGTGGAGATGTCGACGCCCTGATCTGGTGACCATGTGCTGGGCGGCTCGACAACCGCGAGAGGCGCAATGGGGAACACAAAGCCCTGCCCCACCCCAAGGGAATTGAGCTCCTTGGCGATCTGCTTCTCGATCTTCAGCTCCCGCTTGACCTGGGCCAACGAGGGGGCATGGGCGTAGGGGTCACCGACCGGAGTCCCACCTACGGCCGGAGCCGCGCCGGCTTGCGCCGCTGCACCGGCGCTCGGCTCGACCACCTGCGGGTGAGCGCTGCCCACGCCGGGGATCTCGTAGGCGCTGCCTCCATGCTGAGATCCGCCAGACCCGCACGAGCCCAGCACTAGCGCGATCGCTGCGAGCGCAGGCATATGCCGAAAGCGCATCGCTTCACTTCAGCACAAAGCTCGGTCGCTCTCGCAGGGGATCCGGGGCAGTTCCTCGAGCCGTGGAGCCGCGACTTCTTCGCCGTCGTCGGCCGCTAGAGCGATCAGTCGCGCGGAACAGGCCGACGGCGCGAGGGCCGTCTCCGGCTCCCTCGCCCAGTTCGCCTACCGCGGGCCCGCCGCTGCGACGCGATCAAGCTCCCGGCGACAATCACGAGAACAAGGATCGCCAGAATCGCGACGACCGCCAGCCCGGGAGCCACGATCAGCGCGAGCACGGCCAGGACCGCCGCGATCCCGGCGTCGATGCGCAGCGCGTTCCGGCTCACAGCGGCAGCCTCCTGTACAGGGCGCGTGGAAGGTGCCGCAGGACCAAGAAGATCAGCCGGAGCCGGCCTGGCACCCAAACCGTGTGGGCGCTGCCGTCGAGGGCTCGCACGGTCGCTTCGGCGACGGCCTCGGGCGTGGTCGCGAACGGCGCCGGGGTAAGCCCGGCAGTCATCTTGGTATTGACGAATCCCGGGCGCACCACCAGCACCCGGATGCCGTCGCGCGCGGTCGCGTCAGCCAGCCCCTGCGCCAATGCGTCGAGCCCCGTCTTGGCGGCGCCGTAAATCGCGTTCGCGCGCCGGGGCCGCTCGGCGGCGACGCTGGAGAGGACCACCAGCTTCCCGGAGCCCTGTTCCCGCAGCCGCCGTAGGCACCTCAGCAGCAGCGAGCCACATCCCAGGAAGTTGATCCGCATCACCTCGAGCGCTTCCTCGAGGTCGGCGTCAAGCCCGTCCTGGGCGCCGAGGATTCCGATCGCGATCACCACGACGTCGAACCGACCGACCCGATCGAATGCCCGAGCGATCGCGCTTTCGTGGGCGGCTAGGTCATCGGCATCGACGATGTCCAGCTCTCCCCGCTCGCAACCGGCGTCCTCGAGGGTCGACAGGGTGATCGCCAGACGGTCTTGGTCGCGGCCGAGTAGATAGGGGCGGACGGGTCGGTCGTGGGCTAGCCGTCGCACGATCGCGACGCCAATCTCCGAGTTCCCGCCCACGAGCAGCAGACCTGCCGCGTCGCCATCTCTCTTCACGCTCACGTCCTCACCAGCCCCGTGCGCAGCCCCAGGTCTGAGCACCAAACCCCATCCGGGTCGCTGCGATCGCGCACGGCCTGCCATTCGGCCAGTCTCGGATACATCGCATGCACCGACTCCGGGCGAAGGCGCGCGTCCTTGGTCAGGTAAACCCGGCCCCCGACCGCGGCGACCAGTTGATCGCACTCCTCGAGCGCCGCATACAGACCATCCGCCCCGCCTGGCAGGTCCAAGGCGAGCGTCCAGCCCGCGATCGGGAACGAAAGCGGCGCCTGGTTCACCGGGCCGAAGTCCTTGAGTACCGCCAGGAAACACGGGACGCGGGCCCGACGCAGGCGCTCGATCACCGCTAAGAGCACATTCTCGGCGGAGTAGGGGACGACCAACTGGTACTGAACGAAGCCGCGCTTGCCGTAGAGCCGCGGCCATGCCTCGAGGCCATCGAGCGGGAACATGTGCGAGCCGATGCTCTGGATACGGCCGCGCTCGTGCCGAGCTGTTCGGCGGAAGCGAAACTCGTTGTAGGCCCGCACGAGCTCCGGGCGGAGCAGGCCGCCGGGCCAGCGCTCGGGGACCTCGAATCGGGGCGTCACGCTGGAGCGCGCCGGCTGGGCGTCCTGACGTCGCGGTTCCTCCAGGTGCTGGGCCCGGGTGACGATGCCGCGGCCGACCGGTGAGCCCAGCAGGTCCAGCCAAGCCACGCGGTGTGGCCCGCCCGGCGCGGACAGGACCGCCAGCGCATCGTCGAGGTCCCGCACCCGATCGGTGTCCACCGACAGCAGCGGGCTGCACACCGCCCGCAGCCCAACCCGCGCCCACACGATCACCCCGGTCAATCCCATGCCCCCGACGGTCGCTTGGAACAGCTCCTCCTGCGGATGCAGCTCGAGCAGCTCACCCGTTGCGGCGAGCAACCCCAGCGAACGTACGTGGCTGCCGAGCGTGCCGGCGGCTCCGTGGTTCTTGCCGTGGATGTCGCTGGCGATCGCGCCGCCGACCGTCACGTGCTGGGTGCCCGGGACCACGGGAACCATCCAGCCGGCGGGCACGAGCGCCGCCAGGAGCTCTCCGATCGTCGCGCCGCCCTGAGCACAGACGACCCCCTCCTCGTGATCCACCTCAAAGTCCTTCAGCCCTGTCACCTGGAGGGCAACGCCGTCTCTCAGCTGCGCAGCATCTCCGTAGCTACGACCCATCCCCCGAGCAATCGCGCCCCTCGAGCTTGCACCGGCCGTCTTCCTGGCGACCGCCAGCGCCGACGTCAACTCATCGAGCGCGGCAGGTCGCACCACGAGCATCGAAGCTTCCTCCCCGCGGCCCCAGCCGCGCACCAGCTCCCGCCGGGGCGCGGTCGACGTCGTGGTCAGCGTCTGCTCAGCTGGCGGCATTCACGCTCAGTGCGAAGAGCACGAGCCATACCATTCCGGACAGTTGCAGCGGCTGGTCGACGAGGACGAGCTCCTCGGGGGCTTCCCCGGCTCCGGTGCGCACGAGTGCACCGTAGCGGAGCAGGCAGGCGGCGAAAGGCGCGATCGTCAGCGGTCGCCATGGCACGCCGCCGGCGGCGGGAAGCTGGAGCGCCCACACGATGTAGGCGAGCAGCGCGACGGCGCCGCTGCCGAGCATGATCAGCCGCAGCAGCCACGGATCGTAGGTGTGTAGAACGCGGCGGCGTGAGCCGCGTTCGCTGTCGGCTCGCCGCAACTCGGCGTAGCGCTTGCCGCCCGCAACCAAGACTGCCGCCGCGCTGATCACGAGCAGGAACCAGCGGGAAAGCGACACCGGCGCCGCGACGCCGCCGGCCACCGCGCGCAGGACGAACCCGCCGCCTACGGCGATCACGTCGAGAATCACGATATGTCGCCAGAGGAGCGTGTAGCTCACGGTCAGCGCGACGTATCCGCCGCCGACGCCCACCAGCAGTGGACGCACCAGCGCACACAAGGCCAGACCGCTCGCCAGCAGGGCCAGCCCAAGCCCGACGGCCGCAGCGGCGCTCAGCTCGCCTGCCGCGACGGGGCGCCGGCACTTGCGCGGATGCAATCGGTCCTCCTCGGCGTCGCGGACGTCATTGATCGCGTAGATGCCCGAGGCGAGCAGACAGAACGCCACACACGCGAGCGCCACGCGGACCGGAACGTCATCGTGGCCGAGTGCGCCGGCGGCACCGGCCGCGGCGATCACCAGCCCGTTCTTGATCCACTGGCGGGGCCGGATCGTTGCCAACACCGCACGCAGGCGACCTCGCCGCGCCATGGGAAGGAGGGACATCGCCGAATCGCCGATCACGACGGCCGTCGCGCGAGCGGGCTCATCCGCATCTAGCGGCACCGCCGCGCGGTACGGGTCGGGCAGCAACGCGCCTCCGCGAATCGACGGCATCGAGGGCAACCTACGTGCCGTCTCTCAACCGAAGCTGTGGGGCAGATGAGGGCTCTTTCACGATCTCTTTAGCTTCTTCTCGGCCCCGAGCTCGAACCTATCTGGCCAATGCTCGCCCCCAGCCGAGCCCCGGAGCAGGCCAGACAGCCGCTCCGGCGGATCTCGCAGGTCCCACCTGACAACCCGCCTAGCCGAGGTCGCCGCGCTCGCCGGATCGCTGCGATGGCCGCCCTGATCGCGTTTGTGCCGGCGCTCGGCTCCTACGCCGCGTCGATGGCACAACCGTCGAACTCGAGCCTTGGCATCCGAACGGTCGAGTGGCTGCGCGACCATGGAGCTCGGGGCTTGGTCAACTACGTTGAAAACCTCTACTACTCGCTGAACGCCCCCGCGAAGGGCGGTCCGGCGCTTCGCAGCCTTCCCCACCAGGCGGGTGTGACGGCGCCGGCGGTTCTCACCCGCCACGCTGTCAGCTACTACCGCCCCCCGCCCATCGCACCAGTCATCCATCCGGCTCTCCCCGCCGAGGGAACCTGGCACGCCACCTTCGCCGACGGAGGAAGACATCCGCCGGTGCTGATCACGAGTTTCCGCCCAGATCCCAGCTACCCCCAGCTCGTAGCGGGCGTCGCATGGATCGACCACACACGGACCTCGACCTGGCTCTATCCCGGGCGCGACGAGCCGGCTGTGGCGATGCCCTCACGGGGGCCAATGGAGGTGCCGCCCGGCAAACGCTCCACGCTGGTGGCGACGTTCAACAGCGGATTCAAGCTGGCCGACTCCGGAGGGGGCTTTGTCGACGGTGGTCATACCTATGCGCCTATGCACGACGGCACCGCAACGATCGTCCGCTACCGCAGCGGACGGATCGACGTGATCGACTGGACCGGAGGGCCACAGGCCGGCCCGGATGTGAACTACGCGCGGCAAGACCTGCCGCTGATCGTCGACCGGGGCCACGCGAATCCGAACCTCTCTGACGGACCTGAGTGGGGCGCGACGCTCGGCAACGCCATCCGGGTGTGGCGTTCGGGACTCGGCGTCGACAGGCACGGCAACCTGATCTACGCCGCCGCCAATTACCAGACGGTGGGCTCGCTGGCACAGATCCTCGTCCACGCCGGCGCTGTGCGCGCGATGGAACTCGACATCAACGCCTACTGGCCGAGCTTCATCACCTACCGCTACCCCGGAGCCCGTTCGCCGGCCAACCTATTAGCCAACATGCAGCGCTCTCCCTACCGCTACCTGACCCCGGACGACCGCGACTTCTTCGCCGTCTACCTGCGCTGAGCGCTCACCGGCTCCTCTTCGCAGCGGCGACGTATCCGGCACCTCTCGCGTCATGAGCGAGCGCTGAGCGGCTCGCCGAGCATCCTCAAGGCAGAAGCTGGAGGCCGTCCGGCTTGCGCAGGTAGCCCGGGGCGCTGCCCGGGCAGTCGTCATGGCCGTACTGCCAGACGATCCGCCTGGTCTTGCGGTCGATCACCACGACCCGGTGGTGCCAGTCATCTGTCGCGGCAATCATTCCGTTGGGCAACTGCACCGCGAGTGAGGGACGGTCGAGCGCTCCCGAGCCGGACGATGGACCGTAGGTCCACACGATCCTCCCGCTTGGGGTGAGGATGTCGATCCGCCCCGGAGTGTTGAAGCCGGCCACGAGCACGTTTCCGTCCGGCAGCAGCTGTGCGTCTGAGGGGTAGTCGGTCGGTGCTTTGATCGACCACATCAGCCTCCCCGAGGCCGTGAAGCGGTCGATCCAGCCGCCGATCTCGGTGACCAGCACGCCGCCGTCCGGCAGCGGCGTGTCGCCGTTGGGCTCCAGCAGCGCGCGGGGCGGGTCGTGGGCGCAGTCGCCCGCGCTGCCTAGCGAGCGAAGGATCCGTCTGGCTCGGTTCAGCCACAGCACGCGACAGTTGATGATGTCGGCAACCTGAACCTGGCCGTTGGCGATCAGGTAGGCGTCGTCGGGATGGGCCAGATAACCGGGAGAGCTGCCCTGCACGTCCTGGTGGCCGTAGGCCCAGACGATCCGGGGCCGGCGAGTGAGCGTCAGGACTGCGATCGTGTCCGAGAACTCCTCATTGGTGACGATGTCGCGCCTGTCAGCGGACAGGAACGCGTCGTCGGGACCGGCGAACGACTGGCCGGGCCGGAGCGAACCGGGCTGCGGGAACCGCCACACGATCTGTTTGTGCGGGTTGACGATGATGATCCGGTTGTTGTCCCGGTCGGCGATCATCAGGTAGCCAGGGAGCGGCCCGGAGCTGTGGAGCGGTGGCAGGCCTAGGCGAGCGAGTACTGGATCGGTGGCCACCGCTGGCTGTCGCTGGGCATCGCGAGCCGTACGGCGAATCTTGTCGCGCTTGGCAGGGGCGGTTCCGCCGCAGCCGACGACGATCGTGGCGAGAGCCACCATCCAGCCCGTGGTCGCCGCCGCCCTCATCACCCGTCGGCAGATTCCCGATCAGTGGACATGATGCGCCAGCATGCCGCGCGCGGTCCAGAGCGCAAAATGGGGGACCAGAGCTACAGCAAGCACGAGCCCGCCTACGAGCGCCCCGACAAGCGCGATCCAGCGCCCCGCCGCCCCCGGCGCGGAGCCCGAAAGCTCCCCGTCCGACCGCGCGCCGGCAAGGGCGCGCGCCATCGTGGGCAGGCGCCCGAGAACGTGCGCTGCTGTGGCGCCAAGCCATACCACGAAGCTCGCCTTGTGCAGCAGCAGGTACTGATCGCGTCCGCGTGGCCCAACGACCAGCAGCAGGATGCCGCTTGCGAAAACAACGCCCGTCGAGCCTACGACGACCGGGGCGAGCAGCCGCATCAGCAGTTCAGGAGGCTCAGAGCCGGGAGGCAGCGTGCACGGCCGGATCGCGGTACCCGCGCGGCTGCCCTGCCCAGCCGGTCATCGACGTGCTCGGCCGGCTGCATGCGAGCAGCGTTCTTCGCGAGCTTGAAGTTGTGCTCAGGACTCGATGAGAAAGCTTTCAGCCCGTCGGGGAGCGTACTTGCGTCTTTATCATCGCCCTGGGTCATCCATGCCCGAAGTGATTCTCGTAATCGAGGATGAGCCAGGGATCGTCGACTTTCTCGAGCGCGGGCTCGAGGCCGACGGCTTCGTGGTCCGCGCCGCGCTCGACGGCATCAGTGGCGCCGACGTAGCCCTTGGCGAACACATCGACCTAGTGATACTCGACATGATGCTTCCCGGCCGCAGCGGCCTCGACGTGCTCGCCCAGCTGCGGGAAGCCAAACCGACCCTGCCAGTCATCATGCTCACCGCGCGGGGCGAGATCGAGGACCGCGTCGCCGGCCTCGACTCCGGGGCGGTGGACTATCTCGTAAAGCCGTTCTCGCTCCAAGAGCTCACTGCGAGAATCCGCGCCCAGCTCCGCGCCGCGTCTCACACCGCGACCACAAAGATGACCTCCGGCGAGATCGAGGTCGATCTGCTCTCGCGGCAGGTCCGCCGGGCTGGCCAGTCAGTTCGCCTGTCGACGACCGAATTCGAACTTCTGGTCTACCTGATGCGAAACCGAGGCCGTGTCGTCTCGCGCCAACAGATCCTCCGGGCTGTCTGGGGCTCGGACCATGACCCAGGCACCAACATCGTCGACGTGTACGTCGGTTACTTGCGCCGCAAGCTGAGCAACGGCAGCTCGACGGCTGGCATCGTCACGGTCCGCTCTGTGGGGTACCGGCTCGATGCCGATGATTAGAAGGCTGCTCCCGGCAGGACTGCGCTGGCGACTCACAGCCTGGGTGGCGGGGGTGATGCTCGTCTCGGCCGGCGCGATCTTCCTCGTCGTCTACAGCGACACCGGCACCCAGCTTCGCAGCCAGATCGGCCGCGACATCGCCAACGACACCGGCCAGCTCGCGCAAGCGGTCCGCCCGCTCGCGGGTGAATCGCGTGCTCAAATCGCGGCTGCCAGCCAAAGCTACCTGCGGGCGCAGCCATACACTGCGAGCTCGACATTGTTGTTCGTGCTGATCCCTGGACGGGCCACGGTCAGCAACCATCCGGAGGTTTTCGGTACCGCTTCCCCCGAGGAGGGGGAAAGTCTCGGCCAGCAGATCACCGAGAACGAGTTGGGTCGCCGGCTCCTGACGCCCAGGCTCGGCGACTCGGTCATGCGAATCCCAGATGTCGGGGAGATGCGCATCCACGAGCGGGAGGTCTCGCTCGGCACGTTCCGGGTGATCGCGGGGGCGGGCGAGCCGCTGTACGCGGTTGAGCGTGCCCAGCACGGCATGGCGCGCGCGTTCCTCCTCGCCGGGGTGATCATCTTGGCGCTGGCGCTGATCGCCTCTTATCTCGCCGGCGCACGCGTATCCGCGCCGCTCCGGCGGATGGCCTCGCTCGCCGCCCGGGTCGACGCGGGCGATCTGGCGCCGCGAATGGACGTCGCCGCCCGGCGCCACGACGAGTTGCGAGTCCTTGGTGAGGCGTTCAACCACATGCTCGACCGGCTACAAGCCGCGTTTCGCAGCCAGCGTGAGTTCGTCGCCGACGCCTCGCACGAGCTGCGAACGCCCCTGACCGTGATGCGGGGTCAGCTCGAGGTTTTGGCCGCCCAACACAACCCGCCCGAGGCGGAACTGCGCCGGGTGGAGGCCTTGATGGAGGCAGAGATCGCGCGGATGACTCGCCTGGTCGAGGACTTGCTGCTCCTGGCCAAGGCTGAGCAGATCGACTTCCTCCGCCTTGAACCGATCGATCTCAGCTCGTTCGTCGCCAACCTATGGGACGGCACCACCGTGACGGCGCAGCGACGATTCGAACTCGGCCCCGTCCCCGAAGGCACGCTGCTCGCCGACCCGGATCGGCTGGCCCAGGCGCTGCGGAACCTCGTGCGCAACGCGGTCGAGCACACCGCCGAGGACACCGGGCTCGTACGCCTCGAGGTCGAGCATGCCGGAACCGACGCGATCCGCTTTGTCGTGACCGACGATGGACCAGGGATCCCCTTAGAGGAGCGCGAGCGCGTGTTCGAGCGCTTCCACCGCACCGACAGGGCGCGCAACCGCGCGGCGGGAGGCGCGGGACTCGGACTTGCAATCGCTCGTGCGGTAGCCGAGGCTCACGCCGGCCGAGTCCGCGCCACCGACCTGCCACGCCCGGCCCAGGGAACGAGGATCGAGCTGGTGCTTCCAGGTTTTCAGCCTAGGGATGGCCGTGGCGGCGATCTGACGGATTCTCGGCCGCCGCTTGTCAGCTCCCCAAGCGCGCGGTAGTGATCTCGCCAGATGAGCCTTTAGAGCGGGACCCAGTGCGGAAGGTCGCCAAGAGCGCTAGGTGACGGACAGTAGCTGTAGGCGATCGGCTTGAAGCACGTCTTCTTGTTCACCGCGCCGGGCTCGCACGTCCACGGCTCCGGCTGCGGCCCAGCGAACACCGGCCCCTGAAGCGGATGGTCGGTGATCGTGATCCGCGCGCCGCGACCGCCGGGGAGCACGGCGGTCAGCACGTTCTTGCCGACGCGCATGCCCCTCAGCAGCCCCTCGTAGCTGCCGTTAGTGCTCCGCGCGAACTCACGCTTGACCCGCCTACCGTTCATCCACATCGTCACCCGATGCGGGGCAGCGCGATCGGGCATCGTCACCGACACGAGCGCCTGCTCGCCGGAGACGAGATCGGCGCGGGTCGAGAGCACATGGATCACCGGATAGCCGCCAGCCCGCGCGAGCGCGATGGGAGGCGCGATCGGCGCCAGGAAGGCCGCGACCACCACAGCTGACAAGACCGGGCGCCGGATCCTCATCGCCGCCGGACGCGCGCCGAGGCCGGCCACAGAACGACCACCGCTCACGAGAAGCTCGTGATGAAGCGGCGCTGGGCGGTGCGGCCTCGTGTCAGCGACTTGGCGGCTATCCCCAACCTCCTCGACGATCCCATGTCGCACCTTGACCAGGGCCTTCGCGGAGCCCGCCGACCCGAAGTACCACCAGTTCAGGCCGACGTGGAAGCCACGGCCGAGCCGCAGCTGGCGGCTCGCGCTGCTCAGGCGCGACGCCGGGGCGGACGCCCCGCAGCGAGTAGAACGGATTGGCGGTGGACACCCACACCACCCGCCCGCGCCAGCCGTGCATGCTGCGCCGGGCTGAGGGTACGCAGCAGCTTCGGCGAGGCGTAGCCGACCCTTATGCCGATCGGCATCAGGCAGAAGAAGTCCTCGTAGCGCTTGCCCCGGTCCGAGCTCTTGACGAACGCGCGGCGCGCCTGGCGACGGCGTCACCCCCAATCTGACGGGCCCGAGCCGGGTGCCGGCGAGCCGGCCCGTGGCCAGTGGGCATCCGCCCCTGGGGACCGACCCGGCGGGGATCACCGGAAGCAGGACATAGGAGTCGTAGGTCGGCCCGCGCAGGATCCGCAGCTGGCCGCCGGTCTCGTTCGCGGCATCCGATGCCGGCGTGAGGTGCCGGGCGTGTTCGCGGTCGCGATCGTCAACCGGATCCGGTCGCCGGCCTTGAACACGTTCGAGGTCGGGTAGATCTCGATCTCATACAGCTCGGGGTCATTGGGCGTCACCGGCCGCTGAGAGGCCTTGGTGAACGGATGCCAGGGACGGATCATCACCCCGTGCGCGTAGGTCGAGAGCTTGGGGTCGAGCGCCGTGCTGGCTGGCCAGCAGGTACCCGGCGGTGAGCTGGTTTGACTGCCCCTGCGGGTTGACGTCGGAGAGCACCGCGACCAGCGTCGCGTCGCTGGCCCCGTTCAACTCCGCCCAGATATGGGCGACGATCGGCCCTGTCACCTCGGTGTCGCTGCTTCAGCGCTGGCGTGGTGTAGGTGAGCGAGCTCGCCTCGTAAGTGGACGTGTCGGTTTCGCAGGAGCCGCGCGGCGATCCCGGCGGTCCACTGCGCGGTCATCCGCGAGCAGGGACTCGAGGCGGGCAGCAGCGGCTCGGTGTCGCCGCCGGGAGCCGCCGGCTTCGTGGTCGAGAGCGTGCCGTCGTTGAGGCTCTGCGCCGAGCCCGACCGGCCGCCGGCCAGGTAGTACGGCGTGTAGCGGGTGTTTGGCAAGCGGCCAGGTCGAGGGGTGCTCCCAGCGGCCGGACCCCCATCGTGTATAGGTTGAGGTGGCGGCAGGCTTCTGGATCCCGTTGCTCTCGCCCTTGAGCCAGTGGGCGAACCACCGCAGGCCCACCTGCTCCTCGGTGCCGATCCCCATCTGCGCCCACACGGATGGATCGGTCTCCGAGTGGTAGTTCGGCGTCTGGAACCACACCTTGTCGGGCGAGTTGACCATCTTCTCGTACAGCACGCGGCTCGCCCCGCTGGAAGAGGTCCCACCAGCCGCCCTGCCACATCGACCGGGATCCGCAGCGACGCGATCCGCGTCACCGGAGAGCGAAGCCGGTAGAAGGGGCCGTCGTAGGCCGTCATCTCCGCCGGTCGGCCGCGGACAGCAGCTTCTCGCCGGCGAACTGGAAGGTATCGGCCAGATGCCCTGGGTAGGTGTTCAGGGCGCTCGTCGGGATCGCTGACCAGAGTCGAGGGAGGCGTGTCGCTAGTCCGCCGTCGTCAGCCCCAGCCACAACGGGATGAAGCCAGAATCGACAGCACCGCCGTGGAAAGTCACGTCCCGATAGGCGTCGGCCATCGGCGCAACCGCCCACACCGCCTTCACCGCCCGCGGCTTGCCCTCGGCCACGCGCTCGCGCGTCGGCCTCGGCCACCAGCAACGAGGTGATCGCCATGTAGGAGCCGCCATAGTCCCCCACCGATCCGTTCGACCAGGGCTGGCGCTGGATCCAGTCGAGCACCTCCTGATAGTCCTGCTGGGTACGCGCCCCCCAGGAGTCCCATTGGCCGCCGCTGGCGCCCGTGCCGCGGTCATCGAGCACCATCACCGCGTAGCCCGCTGGGATCATGTTCGGATCCTCAGCCGCCGCCGCCGGCGCCTGGCACGCAATAGGGCGGCGTAGAGGGATCCTTGTTGTAGCCGGTCACGGTCAACACCGTCGGGAATCGCCCACTCGCTGCGGGCAGAAACACATTGGCGCGCAAAACGACGCCGTCGCTCATCGTGATCGGCACGTTGCACAGATACTCAGGCGCGGCCACCGCGTTCCCTGCAAGCACGGCGCCCAGCAACGACGACCCCAGCAGCGCCAGGCCGGCCGCCACCGCAGCCGTCGCCAACCTCGCCCGCCTGGGCCTCATCGTGGATGCGCCTTGATCCGGGCCGGAGTCCGACGCGTCGCTCGGTGGCGTCTGCGGCGAGGCTCGGCCGTGATGCGTGCCCCGTCTAGCGCGGTGGTCTGGAGCGCGGGTGAGGCCTGGATCGCCGACCTGCAGAAACGGTCGACCAGCCACCGCTTCTTGCTGAAGAGCCGGGTCTGATCGAAGTGGTGCGGGGAGCCGGGGTTGTCCGACTCCGAGTAAGTGAGGATGTTGCGCGCGATCGGGCAGCGGCCCTTGCCCCAGGAGACGATCTGGATGAAGGAGGAGCCGATCCAGATTGGCCCATAGCCAGTACCGGGGGTGAACGTCTGGATGATCGCGTTGAAGATCCCGTTGGGGTCGGCGGGGCCGCCGGGGATCGGGATCCGACCAGTCGAGGTCTGGACGTATTGCGTCGATCCCACCGGGGCGTCGAGCGGAATGTGCGCGCCCTCGAGATCCTGGATCGCATCGCCAAGCGCGGTGCGCACAGTCGGGTCGCTCGTGTTCAGCCCGTCGGGGGTGTGCACCGGATCGCTCGAGCTGTAGGGGTGACTCCAGACATCCGGGTTGGAGCAAGTGGGATCGGGGAACGGCCCACACGCGTGCGCCCAGAACTGGCGGAACAGAATCTCGCCGCGTGAGTCGACGTTTGCGTGGAGATCCCAGTGGGCGAGGACGTCGCAGGCGTCCCCGATCGGCACCGGCGCACCACTCGAGGTGGGTGCCTCGCCGCTCCCACTCTGGAGCTGGCGGCACATAGCAACTAGCCCATCTCGCGTCAGCTGGCCTGCATACGACAGGTCGTTGAGATCCATGTTCTCCATGTCCCGCAGCATGAACCCCGGCGGTCCGAGATGGTCTGTGCCGTGGACCCGCGCATCGGTCTCGATCAGCCCGATCCGGGTGCGCAGGGTCCGGGCCGTGTTCTCGGTGCCGATGATCCGGGCATAGCCGGTCAGCGGCTGATGGGGGTTGCTCAGCCAGTAGCTGTCGTTGGAGTTCGTGACGTAGTCCGAGCGGAACAGGTGCGGCTCGTTGCTTGCCCCGAACAGACCGGGTTCGACCGAGTCGCGGTCGGTGCCCCAGTCGCAGCTCGTGCGTGAGCCGTCGAGGATCGGCAATCCCGCGTCGACGAACGTGGCCGCACCCACCGCGGTGTCGCACCGCTGTGCCTCCGCGTTGGTCACATGAGGGATCGAACCGATGTCGGCGTAAAGGGCGTGGCCGCCGCGGTCGTCGACGATAGTGTTCACCCATGGGATCCCCTCGTACCTCTTGAGGATCTCGTACTCCTGCTGGGTCGACTGCGCCATATCGGTGTAGAAGAAATGATTGAAGACGCGGAAGTTGTCAGCGTTGGCATCGCGCATCGTGAAGGCGGTGGTAGGCGTCCATGGCAGCGGGATCCCGGCGAGGGAGTTGAACACGGGGCCGTAGCGGGTCGAATACAGCGTGCGGGAGTACGGCTTCAGCGACCCGTCGGGCTGGAGCGTTTGCACCGTCACCCTGCGGCTGGTCATCTCCACGGGCTTGCCGTCCTCCAGGTAGCTGGTCGGGTCGCCCGGCACCAAGCTGAGCTGGTATGGCGTGAAGCGGAACGCGGTCGAGACCGTGTGGCTCCAGGCCATCGACATCGTGTGGCCGATCAGCACGATCGGCACTCCGAAGAACGTCATTCCGGAGACGTCGAGCTTTCCCGGGATGGTGAGCTGCATCTCGTAGAAACGCTCATCCCCGGCCCACGAGAAGTGCGGATTGCCGAGTAGCAGCCCATGGTGGTTGCGCGTGCCTGCCGACCCGATCGCGACCGCATTCGATCCCGCCTCCCCTCCGTGCACCGACGCGACCCCGGCAGACAGGGCGCGGCCCATCGCCTCGGGGTGGGCCAGCTCACCGGCCCCCAGGACCGGCACCGACGGCGTTGGCGGCTGGGCCTGCGCGATCCCGTCGATGAGCACCCCGCCGCTCGCGAGCTCCACGAGCTGGTAGAAGCGGCGGTAGGCCTCGGCAACCGTGATCGGGTGGACCCACGCCTTCCCGCGGCAGCGCCGGTCGGGCACGCCAGCGGAACCACCAACCCTTTCCAGGTAGCGGTTATAGCCCTCGACGTAGCCCTCGACGCCCTGGCGCAGCTGCGGCGCCAGGGCACTCGGCCCGCTGCGGACGGCCAGCAGCTTGTCGATCACATGCGAGTCGATGATCTGCTGCCAGAACAGGTCCGAGTCGAGATTGTTCGGCGTCGTGCCGTTACCCGGCTGCGAATAGCTGCCGTTGGGGCCGAAGTAGCGCGAGCGCTGGGCGTCGACCGTCACGTAGTCCTCAGCCATCGTGCACAGGTCGTCCTGGGCGAACGCATACCCGAAGCCGTAGCCGAGGCCCTTCCAGGAACGCGCCTCGATGTGCGGAAAACCGCCCTCCGTTCGGCGGATCACCGCGTAAAGGGAGAGACGACGTGCACCCGGGGCATGACCGCGAGTAAGCGCATCGCCAATCGCGGCGCAAAACAGAAACAGCACAGCCGCGCCAAGGACGGCGAGCCACACCGACCAGCGGGCGCGTACCCAGCTCGCGTGTCCGACCACCCAGGGGCGCACGATCAGCCCTCAGGCGCGAGCGTCAGCACGCTCACCGTACCGTTGGCGAGCATCACCACCACCCTGCCTGGTTGTAGTCGGATGACCAGCACCGACGCAACGCTAGCTACTCGCTGAAGTAGTGGTCTTGTGGCGCTCGAGGTCCGACGGCTCTCAGGCGTCGTCCAGGGGGACCTGTCGTGCGTATAAGATCGAGCTGCGCTCGGAGTCATGCCCGCTGATCCAATCAAGCTGCACTGCTGCAGGCTCACGTTCTTGAGGGTCGACGCCCACCCTTGTTGGCGAGTGCAAAAAGCGCTTGATGAGGCTGGCATCGAGTATGAGCTCGTAAAGCACTCGATGAGCCGCAGCAGGCGCGACGAACTGATGCAAAAGACTGGTCAGCGGCTGCTGCCCGCGATCGAGTTCAAAGACGGCAAGGTCATACGAGACGACTCCGCCGAGCTCGCTGCCCGGATTCGGGCGGGCAGGCTCTCCGAATAGCCGGGATCGATGGCGTCGGAGCTGAGTGCGAGCCCGCAGGTGGTCACAGAGGGTGTCGAGCCGCTGTGGTTCCTCGGCACGGTTCAGCGGATCTTGCTCGACGGCAGGCAGACCGCCGGCCGCTTTGCGCTGATCGAAAGTGTGCTGCCACGAGGTGCTGCTCCTCCACTTCATTCTCATCCGCAGGATGAGACGGTGTTCGTGCTCGAAGGCGAGCTCACAGCATGGGTGGTCGAGCGTGAACTCTCCGAGGCCGACCGCGGCGAACGGCCGCCATGGGTCGCGGAGTATGCACAGCGTTGTGGGCCCGGCGCCGTCGTGTTCGCCCCCGGAGGCATCCCGCACACGTTCCGTGTTGAATCTGATGTTGCCCGTGGCCTGTTCCTCTCCACCCCAGCCGGGATCGAGGAGATGTTTCGAGCTCTTGGCGAGCCTGCGCAGTGGCCGTGGCTGCCGCCCCCACCGGATGGACCCCGCGTCAGCGCCGAGCGAATGGCGGCGGTCGAGCGGGAGCTAGGCATGATCACCCACGCGCCACCGCCGCCCTCCGCCTAGACACGTCGCCCACGCCACTCCTCTGCGCCCAGCGGGGCGTCCGGACCTTTTCCCCAGCGGACGACACGCGCGTGCACCCGCTCTGCCGGTCGAGCGTCCTCCTCACCAAGCAAAAACCCCGCGATTAGCGGGGCTTGTCACCCAGGCTCATTGCAGCCAACAGGTCGTGGGCGCGCGCCGCGGCCGGAAGAGTCGTGTTCATCCGGGGACACGAAGCTGCGGCTGACGTCCCCGCCCCGAACAGCATCAGAGCGCTCAGGACCAGCGCAACCGCTACCGGAAGCCGAGTGATCGCATCACATTCCTCCCTTAGAACCTCGACGCGTCGGCCGACGGCCGGCCGAACGCCAGACGAACGTGGCATGTCCGGCACTCAGGCCGCGCAGGTACACGTAGGCGCCGACCTGCGCGGCCGAAGCGACCCCGGTGCCCGTGACCAGGCCGTGCCCGTCCCAGGCCAGCTTGCCGTTGACGAAGATCCGACGCGGAGCGCCGAACAGCGGAATGCCCACGGTCTGTATCGCAACGCCTGATGGCGCTCCCACGTGGAGAATGAACCCAGCCTGGGAATGCCTCCATTCGACGTCCACCGGCCCGTGAATCGTGGTCAGGCATCCGATCGCATACGAGAGCGTGCCTGCATGCGGGACCACCTGCACGACCGCGCCACCCGGGACCGCGGGCGTGATGCCCAGCACGAAGTTGCTCAGCGCGGCGGTTGGGCCGGTGGACCATCCATGGGCGAGGCTGGTGTAGCTGGCGGGATAGGCCCCGTTGTAGTAGCCGGCCATGTTCCCGTCGGTGTGGTAGCCCTCCCAAAAGGTGCTCCCCGTTCCGAGCGGACTGCGCAGCATGTAGCCCCATTCGGTGCGGATCAGCGCTAACGCGTCGTCGTCGTCGCCGGCGGTGAACCGCGCGTCGACCTCCATGCCACCGGGGAACGGATGGATGCCCTTGCCGCTGTCCCACTCCGGAGTGATCGCCCCGATCGAGGTCCAGTTCTTCTTGAGGTGCGCCAGGATGCCCACGTCCTGGGCATGCGACTGGGTGAGGCCGAACCACACCGCCAGCGCATTGCCGTCCTGGGGGTAGAGCACCGTCGGCGGAGTGGTGCTGCCACCCGGATCGTCCTTGTACGCACCGGCTGACGGATCCCACAAAAGCTGGTAGACGCTCGACTTGAGCCGTGCCGCTCGCTGCGCACACAACGTAGCCAGCGTGCTGTCGGCTTCAGCCTGTGCCAGCGACTGGCAGGTGGTCAGCACCCTGTACATGAGCGCGTTGGCTTCGAGGTTGGGCCCACCTTGATCGGACCGGGCCCAGTCGGCCGGCCCGCTCACGACGAACAGCCCGGTGGCCGGATCGGTCTTCCCAATGGCGTACGCCACGGCACGCGCGTACTGCGTCCAGTGACCGTCGAGCCACCCCTTGTCGCCGCTCTCCATGTAGTAGTCGGCGGTGTCGATCAGCGTGTCGAGGTGGTATGCGTCAGACAGCTCACCCGGGAAGTTGAGCGGCGGCCCCGCGTACGGCAGCGCGCCGTCCGGATCCTGATCGTCGTAGAGGGCGTCAAGCGAACGCTTCACTGAAGCCAGGTCGTCGAGCGATGCGTAATCCGTCGGGATCGCGATCACAAAATCGCCCGGCCAGATCGTTCGGTCGCGCTTGGCGCCGTCGGTGAGAACCGACCCCGGTTGACCGACGCTGGCGGAGTCGTCCCACCCACCTCCGGGGGGCGCCGATCCCGTGCGGGCCTCGTCGGGCGGGATCGTGTCGAGCTCGACCGTGTAGGCCCCGGCGTACCAGATCCGGTTGAGCAGCGCATCGCTCGAGATGAAGTAGTCCGGGTAGACGTTCGGCCGCGCCAGGTCGGGAGCAGCCGTGAAGTGCAGGGAAACTCCGTTCAGCTTGACCGATCCCCCGCTGACCATGAACAGGGTCAGGTAGCGAAAGCCGCCCCGCAGGTAACGAGTCGGCACGGTGTAGCTGCCGGCCCCGCCCACGGGCACGCTCACATAGCCGTCGTTGCCGGTGTTCTCGCCTCCCGAGGCGTCGCTGGCCGGACCGGCAAACTGAGAGGACTCTGAGAATGCCATCCCAAGCGTCTGGTGGGCGTCGCTGGCCCCGGCGAAGTGCAGCGACATGAAGCCGCCCACGTCGCGGCCGAAGTCGTAGATCACCTCTGACTTCGCGCCGGTGAGCGTGGTCACCCGCCCGGACAGAGCGGCCCTAGGTGCAGCCACGGTGCCGCTCGTCTTGCCGACGGCGATCGGATGAACCGTTCGTGACCCGGGTGCGAAGCTGTAGCGCTGGGCAGCGGCCCGAGCCACGGATGGCGAAACCAGCGATAGCCCGCCGGGCGAAAACCGCACGGTCCTGCTGCGGGCCCGATGCGCCCACGCGTTCGAGCCCGGCACCACCACCAGTATTACGGCGAGCGGGATCGAGCACACGATCCGCCGCAACACTCCCGTCAACCTGTTCCTCCCGCTGCCAACCTGTAGTTCCTGAGCGATCCTGCTTAGACCAGGCTGATTATGCCGGGAATTCGACCAGCAGCAACCTGGTAGAGAACGACCAGGCCTGGCGTGGCAACCCTATGTGGGTCCGAGCCGACCTAGCTTGACGAAATGTTGGTGTTCTGTTTTGATCGGATGCGGGCGATCCGCCCGGCACCATGACCACGAGGAGAGAGCACAACGGAGAGCCGCTGCTGGCGGAGTCACGCCGGACGGCGATCCTCGACATGCTGCGAGCCAGCGGCGCCGTAAGCGTCGCCGAGGTCCAGAGCAAGCTAGGCGTCTCCTCGATGACCGCGCGACGCGACCTCGCCGAGCTGGCTCGCCGCGGGCTGGCCCAGCGCACTCACGGCGGCGCGGTGATCCCGTCGATCTCTGCGCACGAAGACTCGTTCGCTCAGCGGCTGGGAACGGCTCCCGACGCCAAGCTGGAGCTGGCGCGCGCTGCGGTCGAGCTCCTGTCACCCCGCGACACGGTGTTCCTGGACTCCTCGACCACGAGCTACTTCGTGGCCCGCCAGCTCCTGGAGGCGGGGATCGAGACCACGGTGCTCACCAACAGCCTGCCCGTAATGCAGCTCGTGGGCGCTCAGGCGCCTCCCAATGTGGAACTGGTAGCCGTGGGCGGCCTGCTGCGGCCGCTCACCCAGTCCTTCGTCGGGCCTTATGCGGTGCGGACGATCCAGGGCCACTTCGTCGACCACACGTTCCTGAGCATCAAGGCGCTCAGCCCTACCGGCGTGCTCACCGACGCAGATCCGCTCGAGGCCGAAGTCAAGCGAATGATGATTGCGCAGGCCAGCCACCCCGTCCTGCTGATCGACCGCTCGAAGCTGACCGCCCGCGGATTGAATGCGATTGCCCCCGCGTCGGAGCTGTCGCTGGTGATCGCCCACGGGACCGAGCAGGACGAGCTGCGCATCCTGCTCGAGTCGGGCGTGGCGGTGCGCCGGTTGAAGCAAACGCCGACGGCCGCTGCGCGGGACATCAGCTGATCGCGGCCGCCGCTGAGCGCTTCTGCGCGGGAAGAACGCCTCGCACGATCGCGCTGGACGGACGCGTCGTGTGGCGCCGCGGTAGACCGCTCGCGGGCGTGCAGGCCATAGCGCGCGCAGGAGCTGTCGAGTTCGGGGGACTCACGGGGGCGCACACCTTTGCCTGGGGCTGATCGGATCAGCCGGATCCTTGCGACGGGACTGACGATCGCTACGGCCATGGTCGTAGCGGCTAGCGCAACGGCTCACCTCCCGCACCCGGCACGAGGCCGTCCCCGCTCCGCGGCCGACCTCGTCACCGATGGCCGCTCCCGGCCCCTCGACGCCGGCACGCCGCTCACATTCGGCTGGCTTCCGCGCGATGGCTCAGGCGACGAGATCCAGACCGCCTACGAGCTCCGAGTGGTCGATGCTCTGACCGGGCGGCGAGTGTGGGACAGCGGGAGGGTGCACAGCTCCGCTCAGTCCTACGTCCCCTACCGCGGGCGCCGGCTGCGCGACGGCCATCAATACCGCTGGACGGTGCGCACCTGGGACCGCCAGCGTGAACGCAGCCGTTGGGCGCGGCTGGCGAGCTTCGACGTCGCGCTGAGCGACCACGATTGGTCCGGCGCTCAGTGGATCCGCCGCCTCACGATCGGCAACGACTCGATCATCGATTACACGCTGGCGCGCCGACAGGTCACGCTGAGCCGCGGCCGCGGCCGCGTGATCCGGGCCCGCGCCTACATCGCCGCCGAGGGCATCTGGCAACTGCAGCTCAACGGGCACGTCGTCGACACCCAGTACGACTACCAGGCGCCCGGCGAGACCTATTACGACGCCGAGGACATCACCGGGCTGGTGCGCGCCGCCCAGCGTGCCCGCGGCAAGGCGGCCAGAGCCCTGGCCATCGGCGTTCTGTACGCCTCATGGCCGACGACCGAGGGAGAGCCGCGGATGGAGGGGCCGGTTCCCTATGCGACCTCGCTGGCCGCCGCCGCCCAGCGCGGGCAGACGACCCTCCAGCTGGCCAGCGTCACCGGATACACCGCTCGAGAGAACCTGGCGCTCGGCGCACCCGGCTCCTCGAGCTTCGAGGTCGTGACGATCTCTTCGATCAGCGGCAACACTGTCTCGCTCGAGCATCCGCTGGCCTTTGCTCATCCGCGCAGCGATGGCGTCGTCTCCGAGAACGGCCCGTCCGGGCTGCTGGTCAAGGTCCTGGTCGACTATGCGCACGGCCGCTCGGACACGTTCGTGTCCGGCCCGGGTTGGCAGGTCGCCAAGGATGCGGAGGAGGTCAACGCGAACCCGACGGTGCGCAGCGGCGAGAACGCCGGGACCTACGTCGAGCATCTCGATCGCCGGCTCGCGCTCGTCGGCTGGGACATGGTCGGATATCGGCCCTCTGGCGCCTGGGTTCAGGCCACGCCAATGGGCTCCCATCCCCTCCCCAAGCCATCGAGCTGTGCCAACTACCTGAGCGCCGGCTCCCCCTGCGGCTTTACGCACCTGATCCCGATGCAGTCATCTCTGTCCTACACGGTTGTCCACCCGGTGTCGGTTCGCCGGCTGGCCGACGGTATGGTCACCGCCGACTTCGGGACCGGGCTGGTGGGAATCCCGGTCGTGCGCTTCAACCACGGCGTGGCCGGGAATCAGGTCGACCTGCTGGCCAGCTACCGGCTCAACAACACCACGCTGCTGGCGCCCGCACCTGCGGGCAGCACAGTCATCACGCTGGCCAGCCTATGTGACTTCAGCGTCGGCGAACCGATCACCCTCGATGCCCCCGCCGACGGCTACGGTGCCGGCCATCCCGAGCGGCGGACGATCGTCTCCGAGGCTCCCGGCGGCCAGGCTTGCAGCGCGGGTGGAGCCGTCACGCTCAACCGCCCACTTGGCAGCTCGCACGCCGTCGGCGTTTGGGTAGAAGGATCGCGCGCGGGCATCAGCACGCTGGACACTCAGGACACCAACCTGCACTTCTACTACACGGAGGCGACTGGAGCTCAGACCACCAACTTCTTCGTTGGCGAGGGGTTCCGCTACCTGCAGATCGCCGGCGCACGCGAGACGCTCGATCCATCTCAGATCTGGGTGCTGGCCACGCATGAGAATGCTCCGGCCAGGCGAGCGGCAACTTTCACCAGCAGCAACTCCACCCTGAACGCGGTCTTCTCACTCATGCAGCGCGCCGCGCTGTACGCCGGCCAGGAGGAGTTCAACGACTCGCCCGATCGCCAGGACGGGCAGTTCCTGATGGACACCATCGATGAGTCGATGGCGGGAATGGAGGCGCTGGATGAGCGGATGCTCACCCGCGAGGCGATCCAGAACTTCATCTTCTCCCAGCGGCGCTACTGGCTGGCTCCCGGACCGCAGTACGGCGACCTCAACGCCGTCTATCCCGACGGCGATGGCAAGCGCGACATCCCGGACTTCACCGAAGGATTCTCGGAGTGGGTGTGGCGCTACTACATGCTTACTGGCGACCGCCAGACGCTGGCGCTCGCCTATCCCACGCTCCAGCGGATCGCCTCCTACGTCAAGAGCAGCATCGCCACCAGCGGCGGCGATGCCGGGCTTGTGTATCAGTTGGCCGGAGGCGGCCAGGGGGTTCCCGGGGAGTCGCTATTTCCCGGACAGGGCTCCTATCAGTATGGAATCGTGGATTGGCCGCCGCCCATGCGCTACGACACAACAGTGCTCAACGCGGGGGTGGACACGGTGGTGAACATGCGCGCTGTCGAGGCGTTTCGGGCGGCGGCTGACGCGGCCCGGGCGCTCGGGCACGCGAGCGATGCCGCGCGCTATTCGGCGCAGCTGACGAACCTCGTGCGTGCCATCAACGGCCGTCTGATCGAGTCGGGCACAGGGCTTTACGACGACGGCCTGCTCCCAGGAACCGACAATCAGATCGGCCACGCATCCGAGCACGATCAGAGCTTCGCCGTCGCCTACGGTGTAGCCCCGGCTTCGACGTACGGAGCGATCGGCCGCTACATCGCCGGGCAAGGGATGAGGCAAGGCCCGATGGACCTGGGGCAGCTCGAACAGGCGCTGATCGCGGTCAACCGGCCGGATGTCCTGGTCAGCGTGCTCACGGACCCGAACGCGGACGGTCCGGCCAAGATCCTGGCCGAGGGAGGCACGCTCATGTGGGAGCAGTGGGATCCCGGCTGCGACGCGCCGGGCGGCTCGCCGGGCGACGACACCAGCAGCTGCACCGGAGCTGCCATTCAGCAGAGCTCGAGCGACAGCTTCTCGCACGGCTGGGGCTCGGTTGGGGTCGTGGGGATCCTTCGGGGCGCGCTGGGCCTGACCGCGACCAGCCCGGGCGCGGCCAAGATTCAGATCGCGCCTCCGGCGGCTGGGCCCAGCTCTGCATCCGGAACCGAGTGGACCGAGCGCGGACCGGTATCGGTGAGCTGGCGCGTCGCCTCAGGCCGCTACGCCGTCCGCGTCGTGCTGCCAGACAACGTCGCCGCCGTCGTCTCGATCCCTGACGCACTCGGGGCGCACTACCGCGCCGCCGGCCCAGGCGCCCCGCGCTTCATCGGCATCCGGGACGGGCGGGCCATATTCACTGTCGGCTCTGGCGCGAGCAGCTTCAGCCCGGCGTAGCCGTGGCCGCGGCAGGCGCTCCCGACGGCTCGGTTGCCAGTTGACATGCAGTTACGATCATGTTTAGCTTTGAGCGTTCCAGGTCGTTTTTGTGCGGGAGGAGAGCCTTAACGCTCAAAACAGGGTCGCAGTCGCCCCGATGCACGCGCCTTCGCCTGGAGGGCGGGGGCCACACCCCATGAACAAGGGAGATCCAAGCATGCAGAGCCGGTTGCTGGCCATCGGGGCAGTGTTCGCCTGCATCCTGGCCGGCGCGCCGACCGCGTCAGCGTGGACACCGCCAGCGCCGAAGTACGGCGTCGAGGAGATCGTCAACTTCCCGTTCAGGACCTCCGACGGGACCGAGCTCGTGGGCAGCGTCTACTACCCGACCGAATTGGCGACCGGTGGGCGTGCCCCCGGCACCTTCCCGGTGCTCGTAGACATGACGCCCTACGGGATGTGGGACGGCAACAGCACCGTGCCCAAGGATGGCTCAGACGACGCGATCCTCCGTTACTTCGCCACGCATGGGTACATCGGGGTTGAGCTCGACGCACGTGGCACCGGCCGCTCGGCTGGCACCTACTCGATCTGGGATCCGCAGCAGAGCCGCGACGACGTCGAGCTGATCCACTACGTCGCCCATCGCCTCGATGGATCAAATGGCATCGTCGGGCTGGTCGGGATGTCCTACCGCGGGATGAACCAGCTGATGGTGGGTGGCCTGCTCATGCCCGGCACGCCCGTGAAGGCGATCGCCCCCGCCTCCTCAGGCGCCTTCGGCTACAACCGGCCGTTCTTCATGGGCGGGTTCCCGGGCGCGTTTTGGCCCGCCTACCAGGGGATCGAGGCGTGGAGCGAGCTTCCGCCCGTCGACCAGGTCGCGGCTCCCGGAGGCGCCGACGCGGTACACCTCGCGACCGTGGCAGCAGACCGCAGTGCCGACGCCGAGTACCACGCGCAGGCGCTCCAGAACGTCTACTCGGGCGGCTTTATGGCCTACGACGACCAGTGGTGGCAGGCCCGCGACCCGATCCATGACGTCCGCGCCATCGTCAGGGCGGGTATCCCGGTGCTGATCACCAGCGGCCCCGGCGACTTCTTTGCCTCGGATTCGCTGCGCACGTATGCGGCACTTCAGAGCGTCGCGCATGGCGGCTCGCCGTGGGCGCCGATGGATCCAAGCTGGTCCCCGGACCGCCGCTTCCAGATCGTCTACAGCGACAGCTACACCGACGGCGACTACCAGTACTACCTGCCCTACGAGCTGCAGTGGTACGACCACTGGCTCAAGCACATCGACAACGGTGTGGCCAGCAAAGGCCAGACCATGTTGATGCAGGAGGGAGATGGCAGTAGTGCCTGGGTCAGCGTGCCGCACAGCTCATACCCGATGACCCGCCATTACACGCCGTACTACCTCGCTTCCGGCGGCGGGCTGGGTCCGGCCTTGCCTAGCGCGGGAAGCGACAGCCTGACCTGGGGACCCAACCAAAGCCTCACCTACACCACCAAGCCGTTTGCAAACGGAGCCACCCTGGCCGGCCCCGTCGAGGCCACGATCTACGCATCCTCGACCGCGCCAGATGTGGAGCTGGTGGCCACGCTCAATGACGTGGCGCCGGACGGGACGACGTCAGCGACGGTTCCGCTGGCCGAAGTGGATGGCACGCTCGACGGGGCCATGCGAGCGGAGGACGTCTCGCGCAACTGGACCGACGACGCCGGCCGCGTGATCCTGCCCGACCACCCGTTCACCTCGACGAGCGTCGCTGCGGTCCCCACCGGGGCGGTCGTCCGCTACGACATCGAGATGCTGCCGCGGATGTGGAGCGTGCAGCCGGGTCACGCACTCCAGCTTGTGCTCTCGAGTCAGAACGCGGTCCTCACGCCAACCGCCCCGCAGCTTCAGGGGCTGGCGGGAGGCCTGTACACGATCAAGGACGGCGGGCAGACCCCCTCCTACCTCGATCTGCCGCTTGGGCCGCTGGAGGTGTTTCCGGCGGCCGGCGGCGATCCCACGACGGTCGGGATCGGCTGATGAAGCGCGCGTCGGCGCTCGGAGGGTGATCGCTTGCGAGGGCAGGGTGGTGTGGAACGGCCGCCGTACGGTGAACGGGGCGAGCGCATCGAGCAACGGCACCCACGTCCGCTTCCGGTCCAGCCCCGGGATCCACGCCTACGCCTGGTGATGCGAGCTCTCGCCGCGATCACGGCCACCCTCCTGGTGGTCCCAGGCGCAGCGCAGGGCGCCCGCGCGCACAACAAGCACCAGCTGCTGGGGGCCCGGCCCCACGTGGGCTCGCTGACTGCTGACCACATCGCTGATCCCTTGGGGATCGACTCGAGCCAGCCCTTGCTTGGGTGGGTGATCACCTCGAGGGGCCGGGGAATCTCGCAGACCGCCTACCAGATCCGCGTAGCCATCCTCAACAAGGATCTGCTGCGCGGCCACCAGCTCGTCTGGAACACCGAGCGTGTCCACGCAGCGCAGTCCTTTGACGTGCCCTATGGCGGGCAACCGCTTCGGCCGCGGACGCGCTATTACTGGCAGGTCCGGGTGTGGGACAACCACGGCGGTGTGTCCTCGTGGAGCCGACCCGCGTGGTTCGAGACTGCCTTCCTGAGCCCGCTCCAGTTCCAGGGAAGCTGGATCGGTCAATACCCCGACTCACAGCAAGGCAGCGCGAGCAAGGGCGAGCTCTACTTCCGTAAGGACTTTTCGCTGCCGCGCTGCCACTCGCGCAATCGGTGCATCAGCCGCGCGCGTCTATACGTTGCGGGCCTCAGCTACCCGTACGCGTACGTCAATGGTCACTCAGTAAGCAATCACTTCCTCGACACGGCATTCACCGCCTTTAACAAGTCGGTCGACTACACGACCTACGACGTCACTCGACTTGTGCGGGCCGGCAGAACCAATGCCGTCGGTCTGAGCCTCGGCCACGGGTTCTATGCCGGCGGAGCCGACGACTATCCGAGCAGTGGTGAGGTGTGGCAGCCGACGCAACCCAAGCTCAAGCTCGAGCTTGACATCCGGTACGCAAACGGTGCACTGACTCGCATTACGAGCGATACGAGGTGGAAGGTGGCAACGGGTCCGACCACCGTCGAGTCTCCAGCGGCCGAGACGTATGACGCTCGGTTGGAGAAGCCAGGATGGAACCGACCGGGCTACCACGACCGTGGCTGGGCCACTGCCTCCGCGGTCTCCGCACCCGCCGGGGTGCTGCGCGCTCAGCTGATCCCGCCGATCTTGGAGACCGCGAAGATCCACCCCGCCGCCGTCACCCAGCCGAACGCGAGCGCGAAGGTGTACGACTTCCGGGTCACCACATCAGGTTGGACGCGGATCACGCTCCGCGGCGCCGCAGGCACGACCGTGTACATCGAGTACTCGGAGAAGCTGAACTCCGATGGCACCGTCCAGAGCGAGGGCAACGGCAGCGCCGGGCAGACTGACGTGTACGTGCTCAAGGGTGGCGGATCAGAAACCGATGAGCCGCGCTACGGCTGGAAGGGCTACCGCTACGTGGAGGTGACAACCACCCCGCCAAGCGCCTCGAACAGCGTCCCGGTGACCGGGACTCCAGCTCCCTCCCCGCCTTCCTCGGCCTCCTCCACCCCGCTTCCGCAGATCCTCTCGATCACTGGAGTGGTCGCGCATACGGCGCTTCCACCAACTGGTGACTTCCACAGCTCGAGCTCGCTACTGAACGCCATGCACGTGGCGATGGTCAACACGATCCTCAACAACCAGTACTCCTACGGCAGTGACACCCCGACATACGAGAAGGGCGGTTGGACCGGAGACCTGGGCTACTACTCAACTTCGGCAATCGACAACTTTGGTGCGGAGTCCTACTACGACCACACGATGCAGAACTTCGACGACTCTCAATACAGCAACGGCAACATCGGCTGGAGAGTGCCCACGCCCAACACAAGCATCGACAGTGGCATCGACCCCCTATGGGGCGGCGAGTTCTTGATGATCGAATACGACATGTTCATGGCCTACGACGATCTCGCCGTTGTCCGACGCGACTACAGCCACATGGCGGCCTATATGAATCTCCTTGAGTCTCAGATCGCGTCAAGTAACGACATCTACACGGGCACCACGTTCGGCGACTGGTCTGTTCCCGCCGACGGGAATCCCCCCTCGAGCCAGCTGATCGGCAGCATGTTCCTCTACCGCGAGGCCAAGGACCTAGCACAGATGGCAGCCGCGATCGGCAACACGGCTGACGCGGTCAAGTACGACCAGCTGGCCGCCAGCATCCAAGCGGCTGTCAATGCGAAGTTCTACGACGCCTCAACCCACCAGTACAAGGATCCGCCAGGGACGCAGTCCTCGGCGGTCGGCGGGCCGTTTGGCGTCACCCCGGAGTGCGAGGCCATCCCTACCCCGGGCTCAACCGTGGTCTGTCTCGGGTACGACCAGACGGCCAACGCGGTCGGTCTGGCATTCGGGCTAGCGCCCAGGCAGGAGCGGGAGGCGGTCGCCGCCGGCTTGGCTGCCGATGCCGCTTCCAAGGGCGATCGCCTGTCCACCGGAGCGGCCGGGAGCAAATACATCCTCCCGTCTTTGACCGAGGGCGGCCACGGAGGCGAGGCGTTCAGGGTCGTGACCAACCCGACGGCGCCCGGATGGGGCCACTGGTTCCTGGAGTGCGGCGCCACCACCATGTGGGAGACGTGGGACGACGCGACATGTATGTCGGCACGCTCTCGCGATCACGCGTTCATGGGAACCGTGGATGACTGGCTGTTTGAGGATGTCGCCGGGATCCAGGCGACGTCTCCCAGCTTCAGAACGGTCCAGATCAAGCCATACCCGGTGGGTGATCTCGCCTCGGCCTCGGCTTACGAGACCTCGCCGCTAGGGCGTGTGAGCTCCAGCTGGAGCCGGGTGGCAAACAGATTTCGTCTCGTGGTGCAGGTCCCGGTCGGTTCACACGCGTCCGTGTTCGTCCCCGCTGCGAGCGCCACCTCTGTGACTGAGGCCCGCCGGCCCGTGGGGAGGGTACGCGGCGTCACGGTCGTGGGAGCTCAGGGCTCATATCTGGAGCTCCTGGTGGGCTCCGGCACTTACCGGTTTCAGTCAATGACCTGACCATGAGGCAGGGGACGAGAGTGCGGAAACCCAGAAGGATCGGTCGGTGGCCCGCAGTGCATGGACTGGCGCTTGCCGTTGCCTGCATCCTCCCGGCGAGCGCCCAGGCCGATTCATGCCTGAACCCCAAGTCCTGGGTGGCCGGAACCACCGACCTCTGCAGCGGCACGATCGTCTACCACGACTACCTCTACGACGACTACGGCGCCAATCAAGGCCAGCTGTTCGCCAATGGATCGCTTGCACCGTCGGCCGGCGCCGATACCAACCAGACCGACATCAACAGCGCAGACCTGGTCAGCCTCCAGCTGCGGCTCGTGCGGCACCGGCTGCTGATCCGAGCGGTGCTGAACGATCTCGTGACCCCACGGTCGACGCTGTTGGGGATCACAATCGGCGACGGTGACGGCGACGACAGGGGCGGGAACTGGGCACCGCTCCAGGTCGCCAGCCGCGGGTGGGACAAGCTGATCGTCCTGCGGAGCGGCGCTCCTGGCAACCCCGTGATCACCGGATCGGTGCCCGCCCCACCCGGGCCGACCTGGCAGATCCAGGCCGCCACCGCGCTTGCCTCCACCGGGAAGGTGTTGAATGTTGCGTTCCGCGGCCCAGATGAGCAGGCACGGTTCATCGACAAGAGCGATTTGAGCGGCGGAGGGCTGTGGTTCGAGGATGACCAGGCGGCCGCGCTCAAGTCAGGAGACATCTCACAGTTCGCCTTCACCGTCAGAACGGCTGACCTCCGCCACCACGCGACGCGGATCGCGCCGGTTGGACCCGGACTCCACGAGCGGGTCTACACATCCCGCTTCGTGATCCCGCCGGGCGGCTACAACACCACTGGTGTGCCCGGGCGGGGACAGGAGCACTACACGCTGCTCGGGCGCTACCTCCCGTACGCGATCTACATACCACACCATCCCGGCCCGTTCGGCCTCCAGTTCGTCTACCACGGGAACTCCTCGAACTTCCCGGCGCTGATCAACCAGCCCGGAATGGAGAAGGTCTTCAGCGAGGACCTGGACCGCATCCTGGTTGGCCCCAGCGACCGAGGCCCGTTCGGCTGGAGCGACGATTACTCCGAGCGTGATGAGCTCGACGTGCTGGCCGATGTCGAGCGCAGCTACCCGATCGATCGCAGCCGGGTGTTCGCCAGCGGGTACTCATCGGGCGGATTCGTCGCCCAACGGATAGCCGCGATGTTCCCTCAGCTGTTCGCCGGCGTAGTCACGTGGTCATCGGCTCCGAACAACGAGGTCGGCGCGGGACCCGTCACGAACGCCTCGGCGCCCACCAACGACGCCTCGATACCGGACATCCTCGGCAACCTCCGCCGCGTCCCAGCGGCGCTGCTCTACTCGGGTGGTGATGAGATCCAGCCGCTTCCTGACTCGCTCCCGCTCGAGCAGGCCTACGCGGCCAGCGACGACATCTTCACCTTCTACCTGCACCCGGCTGGCGAGCATCTGACCTACGCGCTCCTGGACGACTGGCGCAAGGAAGCCGCCTACACAATGAATCTCACTATTGTCCAGGATCCGCCGCGGGTCACGTACCGCACCGAGACCTACCTCGACAGCCCAAAACTCGGGATAGCCCACGACCGCGCGTACTGGGTCTCCGCCATCCGCGGACGACAAACGGGTCACGCGTGGGAAAGCGTCGACCTCACCTCGCAAGCATGCGGAGGAAGCGTTCCCAGGACCGCCACCGGGAACGGGGCGGGCACCGATCCGGTTCCCTGGGTCAGCTTCTACCGTGAGCAGATCGGTCTGCGAGCCCTGCCTCTGGCAACTCGGCTCACCGGCACCCTTTCCAACGTCGCGTCGCTCAGGATCGATGCCCGCGCCACCTGCCTCACCGACAGGACGTTCGCGTACGACATCACGACGGACGGACCCGCGCTGATCCGCCTGAGCGACGGCCGGAAGCTGCGCCTCATCGCTGCGGGCGAGCACCGGGGAGCTCTTCCGAAGGATGCACGCAGATGAACAGGGTTCGCCGGACGGCCCTCGGCAGCGTGGGGTTTGCCGCGATCATGATCGTCGCCGCCGCCCCCGCCGCCGCACACAGCCACAGCGGTGCCGCCCACAGAGCGAAGGCGCTTTCGCGCCGGCCGATCGCCGCCAACCCTGCCTGGAAGAGCTACGTCGAAGCCACGGGCGCAACAACGCTACAGCCGGTCGCCGTAAAGGCGACGGGCGCCGTCACCAACCCGAATGCGCTGGTGAGAGGATCCGGAGTGACAACCCTCACCGCTGTCGCCGGCCAGCCGCCGCCGACGGTGGTGCTCGACTACGGCAGAGAGGTCGGCGGGCTGCCCTTCTTCAAGGTCGCCTCGGTCACGCCCGGACCGAGTGCCTCGTCGGTGACGATGCGAGCCGGGTACAGCGAAGTCGAGCAGTACCTGCTGGGCTCCTCGCCGCAGCCGGTCGTTCCGGGCGGCGCCACGGAGAGCACGAACGTCGTGGGGGACGCGAACGGCAACAACGGGGTGGGAACCGACAACAACCGGGCCGACGACTTCACATTGACCGCCTCCTCGGCCGGGACCACGGTGGGCAACGCCGTCACCCAGGTGCAGGGCGGCGAGCGCTACGAGGCGATCGCGCTCACCACTCCCGGCACCATCGCGCTGTCAGGCGCTGGCATGACCGTGAAGTTCAACAACCTCGGCGCCGCGTCCTATCAGGGCCATTTTCTCTCCAGCGACGACACCCTGAACCGCATCTGGTTCGATGGCGTCTACACCGCCCAGACCGATGCCGTCCCGACCGCAGCGGTGTGCAGCAGCGCCACGACGTGCAGCCACGCGCCCACCATCCTGGATGGCGCCAAGCGCGACCGTCGACCGTGGAGCGGCGACCTGTCGGTCGAGGGCCGCACGATGTTCGACAGCCTCGGCTTCGGGGCCGGGGGCTCTGACTACATCAAGTACGCCATCGGCGGCTTCGGCTCCGCGCCGGTGTCCGACGGCTCGGTGTGCGGACAGATCAGTGACTGGATCGCCTACCCGAATTCCCCGGTCACGTGCTCGTTCTACTCGCCCACGTACTCGATGTACTACCCGATCAACCTGGCCGAGTACTACCTGTACTCGGGCGACACGGCGTTCGCCGAATCGCAGTACCAGGTGATGAAGAACGAGCTGGCCTACAACCAGGCGTCGATCGATCCGAGCACCGGCCTGTCCACCGCATCAGGCATGGACTGGGATTTCTACGACGGGAGCAAGGGCGGCAACTCGATGCAGGGCGGCGCCGTGACGGCGACCAACATGCTGAATTACGAAGCCGTCGCCGACGGCAGCTGGCTGGCTGACCAGCTGGCAGCGCACGATCCGGCCAACTCGGCTGCCGCGAGCTGGAAGGCGGACGCCGCCAGCTGGGCGTCTCAGGCCGCGGCGCTGAAGAGCGCGATCAACTCCCACCTGTTCAACCAGAGCCTCGGCGTCTACCAGCTGTCGAGCTCGGACAACGACGAGGGAGTGAGCATCTTCTCGCCGTCGAGTGCCACAACGCCGACGCATCCGGCCACCGCGGTGCCGCAGGACGCCAACACCCAGGCGCTCGTCTTTGGCGTGGCTCCGCCGGCTCGCGCCCTAGGGATCCTCGCCTACCTCAAGGGTCACCTCTGGGGCGCCTACGGTCCCGAGCCCTACAGCAGCGATGCGAACTACTCGACGATCATCAGCCCGTTCATCACCGGCTATGAGCTCGACGCGCGCTTTGCCAGCGGCGACACCGCGGATGCGCTGGCGCTGATGAAGCTCATGTGGGCGCAGATGGTCAAGCCGAGCGGTCCCTTCTACACAGGAACGCTGTGGGAGAAGCTTGGGGAGAACGGCCAGATCACCGACAGCAACGCCAGCTTGGCCCATGGCTGGGCCACAGCGCCCGTCTCGGCGCTTTCCAGCTATGTGCTCGGAGTCCAGCCAACCAGCCCTGGCTATCACGCCTGGACCGTCGCACCTAAGACCGGCGGCTTGTCCTGGGCTCAGGGGCAGGTGCCGACGCCCGCAGGTCCGATAGTTTCACGCTGGCAGATCGGCGCTCGCGGCAGCAGCTTCCATCTCACCGTCTCGGCGCCGCATGGAACGACCGGTACGGTTTCCATTCCTGAACTCGGCCGCTCGATCACGATCGCCGAGGACGGCCACGTCGTGTGGTCGCGAGGGTCGGCGAGGCACCGGTGGGCTGCCCGGGAGATCGGCGGACGGATCGTGTTCTCACACGTGACCGGGTCGGACACGTTCGCGGAGGTGGTGGGTGGTGCACCGTCGCGTTCGCGCCACCGCCACCGCGCCCACCGGCACCGCCACCGCCACCGCCACGCTAACGCCCGGCGATGACCACCTCGAGCCGGCGCGGGCCGTGGACGCCCTCGACCCGCTCGAACCCGATGTCGGAGGTGGCCGAGGGTCCGGAGACGAACGTCAGGGGCGCGGTGTGCAGTCCACGCTCCACCAACACGGCGATGGCCTCAGGCACAGAAGACACCACCTGATCAGGCGCCACCAGGCATATGTGCAGGTCGGGCACGAGCGACAGGGCGCGGCGGCCCGACAGCGGCCCGCCGTCCAGCACGATCGTCCCCGTCTCGGCGATGGCCAGCGCGCAGCCTGTGATCACGCCGTCGAGACAATCGAGCACCTCGACCGGCAACGGCGGGTCATCGACGACTAGCTCCACCGGCAGATCAAGCTCGAGGCCAGGGGCAACCCCCACGCGCCGCACCCCGTGTGCCGTCAGCGCGTCGGCGATGGTCTCGCGCACGTGCGCGCCGTACTCCCGCAACCGCTGCTCCAAGCGCTCCAGCTCACCGTCCCGGTCTCGCCGGTACTGACGGGGCACCTCGGGCAGGACGCGCTGGGCTGACACCGCCGCCCGGGCGCGAGCCAGGATCTGCTCGCGCGAGCTGCTCACGGGCGTTCGGCCCACCACTGGCGAAAGCTCTGCTTGGGGACAGGCGGGAGCTCACGCACGGACGTCCAGCCGGCGAGCGGGCCCGCCCGCCACCGGCCCAGCGCGCCGCGACCGAGGTGGGCCAGGCGCTGCGCCCTCTCGTAGCTTCGCCGGGATCCGAACGCCCGGGCCAGCGCTTTCATCGCCACCGCCTCGGCCCCCACGCCGCCTCGCTCGTGCACCACCTGGTCGCGCAGGTGTACCAGGATCGAGGGGATGTCGATCTTGACCGGGCACACCTCGTAGCAGGCGCCGCACAGCGAGGATGCCCACGGCAGCGTGCCTGCCGCCTCGAAGCCGAACAGCTGGGGTGAGAGGATCGCGCCGATCGGTCCCGGGTAGACCGACTGGTAGGCGTGCCCGCCCGTGCGGGAATACACCGGGCACACGTTCAGGCAGGCCGAGCAGCGGATGCAGCGCAAGGCATCCCGCCCGGACTCGTCGGCCAGCACGCGCGTGCGGCCGGCGTCGAGCAGCACGAGATGAAATTCCTTCGGCCCGTCGCCCGGATGGACCCCCGTCCACAGCGACGTGTACGGGTTCATCCGCTCGCCGGTAGAGGACCGTGGCAGCAGCTGAAGCATCACCTCGAGGTCGCGCCACTCCCCGATCAGCTTCTCGATCCCCATCACCGTGATCAGGACTTCCGGGAGCGTGAGGCAGAAGCGCCCGTTGCCCTCCGACTCGACGACGCAGACGGTTCCGGTCTGCGCCACGGCGAAGTTGGCGCCGCTCACGGCGACCTTCGCCGACAGGAACCGCTCGCGCAAGTATGAGCGGGCCACCTCGGCCAGCGCCTGCGGCTCGTCCGGCAGCGTCCGGCCAACGGCGATCGTCCGCTCGAACAGCTCCCGGATCTGCTCCCGGCCGTAATGGACGGCCGGCACCAGGATGTGTGAGGGCCGGTCGCCGGCCAGCTGCACGATCAGCTCGGCCAGGTCGGTCTCGACTGGCCGGATTGCGCTGGCCGCCAGGGCCCGGTTGAGCCCGATCTCCTCGGTGGCCATCGACTTGACCTTGACCACCTCCTCGGCCCGGTGCCGGCGCGCGATGTCTACGACGATCTGGTTTGCCTCCTCGGCCTCGGCCGCCCAGTGGACGTTTCCTCCGGCGGCCTGGACCTGGGACTCGAGCCGTTCGAGCTGCTCGGGAAGATTGGCCAGGGCGCGCGCCTTGATCGCCGCTCCGGCATCGCGCAGCTCGTCCCAGTCCGCCAGCTCAGCCACCGCCGCGGCGCGCTTGCCTCGGATCACCGAGGTGGCGCGTTCCAGGTTCGCGCGCAGCCGCGCGTCCTGGAGCTCGCGATGCGCTGCGGCAGGAAACCCGGTGGCGGTCATGTGGCCGCCAGCACCTCGGCGAGGTGTACGGCCCCCAACGGCAGGCCCTGGCGCATTGCGCCGCCCCCGATGTGCATCAGGCAGGAATTGTCGGTGGCCACGCACACCTCGGCGCCCGACCGCACGAGGTGCTGGAGCTTGTCAGCCAGCATCGCGGCTGACACCTCTGCGTTCTTGACCGCGAACGTGCCGCCGAAGCCGCAGCACTCCTCGGCGGCCGCCAGCTCGACCAACTCGATCCCGCTCACGGCCCGCAGGAGCCGCACCGGTCTATCCCCAGGCCGAGCATCCGCAGCCCATGACAGCTCGGGTGGTAGGCGACTCGGTGCGGGAACACGGCTCCCACGTCCTCAACCGCCAACACGTCGATCAGGAATTCGGACAGCTCGTAGGTCCGCTTGGCCAGCGCGCGCGCTTCATCCGCCAGCCCCGGTTTGCCCGCCCGCTCGGCCAGCTCCGGGTAGTGCTCACGCACCAGTGCGGTGCACGATGCCGAGGGCGAAACGACCGCCTCGGCGTCGGCGAACACCCCGATCATCCGCTCCACCAGCCCCAGCGCCTGCTCCACGTAGCCTGAGTTCACGTGCATCTGCCCGCAGCACGTCTGCTCGACGGGGAACCGCACCTGGTGGCCGAGCCGCTCGAGCACGCCGACGATCGCCTTCCCGGTGTCCGGGAACAGCGTGTCGGTCACGCAGGTGACAAACAGCGAGACGTCCATCGCCGTCGGGCGCGGCCGTCAGCCGGTGAAGCCGCGCCGCTGGCACGGCCGTCCGTGTGGAGCCGTCCTCAACACCGCCCGCACGACCAGGCATACGTGTGCGTCCCCGGCCCGGCGCCGAACCGGGCATACCTGCCAGCCACATGTCCGTGCACCACCCGCCCGTCCTCGGCGATCACCCGCCGCCCTCCGAGCAGCGGCACCGCCACGGTTCCGGTCGTACCGCGCGGGGTGGAGATCGTCAGCACGAACGAGTCGACGTCGCGGTCATGGTCGGCGTTGTTCTTGCGCCAGCGGACGGTGATCGGACCCTGCGGGGTGGGCACCACCCCCTGCGCCCAGTGCAAGTCGCCGGGCTCGGGGACGATCGTCCAACGCGATATCCAGGGGCAGTCGGACCACCCCGAGCACGTACTCCGACAGCGCCGCCGTCGGTCCGGTCGACCACGCATGCGCAGCGCTGTCCATCGCGTTGATCGTGCCGTCGAGCTCGATCCGCTCCCAGTCGACGCCGCCCGGATCCAGGCTCACCATCCACCCCCACTCCGTCCGGATCAGCGACAGCGCCGCGGCCTCATCGCCGGCTGCGAAGTCGGCGAACACGTTGAAGCTCCCCATGAATGGCGAGATCATCTGGCTATAGTTGGAGGGCACCGGGCTGCCCACGTTGAGCGCGCCTATCGGCTCTTGAGCGCCCGTTGCAGCACCGGTCACGATCTCCCGAGCACGGGCGCGCGTCGGAATCCCGGCCAGGATCGCAGTCACGTTTGCGTCCTGCACAACCGAGCCGCGCTCGGTTGTGCTGGCGTCATAGACGCCGGTCTTCGCGTCCCACAGCTTGGCTTTGACGGCGGCCTTGATCGCAGCCGCCCCATGAAGCCAGCCGCGGCCATCGAGGCGTCCCCTGCCACCGGCGCCAGACTTCGCCGCATCGCCAGCGCCTCCTCGTACAGCGAGTTGACGTATGTCAGCTCGCCGGGGACGTTCTCGAGGTCCCAATCGGCATCGTCGCCAGCCGGGTGGGCGAGCCGACGCGCCGGCACCGGTCTGCACTGAGAACAGGCCGTTCGAGTCCACCTGCTGGGCGTCCCAGGCCATCTGTCGGATCACCGACTGCCACATCTGCCGCACGAATGCGCTGTCCCCCGTGTGCAGGTAGTACTGGTACAGCGCAGGGACGAACACGATCGAGTAACTCGCCGACCAGGTAGACGCATTCGTTTTGGATCTGGGGGTTCGGCGTGCATGCACCCGGGAGCGGCCCGGACTGGGACTCCTGCCGGTCGTGGGCTGGAGCTCGCCTGCACCGCTGGCTGGGTGTGTGCCGAACAGGTCCAGCGAGTCCCGCACGTAGCGCGGATCGGAGGTGTAGTAGTCCGTCTGGTCGGAGATCAGATGGTCACCGCTCCAGATCGCCCGATCGCGCTTGGCGCCATCCATGATCAAGCGCAGCTGGTTGACCGCACCCGGAAGGACAGTCGTGCCTGGCGTCAGCTCGTTCAGGTTCAACGTGTACGCGCCGGCCCACCAGACACGGTTCAGTACCTGGTCGCTCGAGAGAAAATGACCCGGAATGACCGCGGGCGTTGCGCGCAGCGGCGTGAAGTCGAACCCTGCGCTGTGCAGTGCGACGGTGCCCGGGGATTCGAGGGTCAGCAGCTCGTAGCGCTGGCCGCCCTGGATGATCGAGGCGGTCACCGTGCCCGACGCGGGCAGCGGGAAGTCGTCGTATCGATTCCCGTTGCCGGACGCGAACGGCGCCGGCGTCACCGCCTTGTCGCCTGTCGGCGACATGTTGGCCAGCGCCTCCGAGTAGGCAGCACGCACTGTGGTGCCGGTCGTGGAGGCGACATCGAACGTGGCAAAGCCGGCGATCTCCTTGCCGTAATCGAGGACCACCTGCGGCGCCGGTCCACCAGGGGAGTAGGTGAGGGTCGTGGTGCTGCCGGGGCTGGGATGAACAAGGGCATCGGGGTTCGTCACCTCACCTGACACCCGCACCACGCGAACCGGAGTCACCAGCGAGTCGCTGGGCGCCTCGTCGTAGCTCCGCCAGCTGTTGTCAGCCGGGATCGCATGCCGAGAAAGCGTCCGCGCCAGCGTGCCGACGCCAGCGCGGTGCTCGTGGCGAGCGCGACCGACCGCACTGCCAGCGATCCCCAGGACCGCTATGACCGCCGCGATGAACAGAGCCGGTCGCATCAGCGCCTCCGCCTCCGGCGACACCGGTGGTGCTTACGGTGTTGCTGGCGCTTGTGTGTGCTTGATCCCGAACGGGTGGTCGACCACGACTCCGACGGCGCACCCTTGTAACTACTCCAGTTCTTCGATTGGACGCTCCAGTTGGGCCGCTGGCAGAGCCCGCAATCACGACCCAGGAAGAACGCCCGGGCGCTCGGCTGGCCATACAGCGTGAAGCCCAGCCACTCGCTGCCTACCAGCAGCGGATCGTTTTGGTAAGGCCCAGGGGGCTGGGCGGGTGGGCTCGGGTTGTCCCACATGCCTGTGTGACCAGCCGGCGCGTTGTCGGCCAAGACCGTCGGCACCGATGTGGCCTCGTAAGTGGAGAGCACGTCGCCGTTGCAGTAGTCGCTCAGGCCCCCGTACGCGTAGAGGATCGGAGCGTGGAGCTTGGTGACGCCAGACGGGTTGTAGGGGTCCTGGCCGCAATCCCAGTCGATGCTGGTGGTGACCCGCGGATCGCTGCTGGCGTCAACCGTTTCCCACCCCCCGCACGACTGCCCCATCACCGCGATTCGGTTTGGGTCAAGCCGCTCGTAGTAGGGGCTCGCGGGGTCGGCGTTTTGCTTGATCGCCCAATTGATCGCCGCGATCAGCTTCTGCGGCTGGGGGTGCAGCAGGCCGGTGAGCTCGCCTGGGTTGTAGGGGTTCTGCGGCGGCCCGTCAGCGACGATGAAGTAGCCGTATGCCGCGAAATGGGTGAGGAAGTAGTGGAACTCCTCGTTCGAGTCCCGGCAGCCTCCGTTGCCCCAGGCGACGATCGGCAGCCGATAGTCGACCGACGCGAGATCTGCCGGGCGGAGGATCGTATGGTCGGGCAGGCTGGGGTCGCCGATCCGGACGACCGGGTAGTGATGGGCCGGTCCCGGCATATCGGCCACGCCCGCCGCAGGGACCCAGAGCAGCATGCACACGCTTGCCGCGAGGGCCGCGACCACCTTGATTGACCTTCTCAACATTGCTCAAACCTCCCGCTGATTCGATAAGGCGGGCAGCTGTTATCTCGGGAACGCCGCCGTGACCCCGCCATCTACGTTCAGGATGTTTCCGGTGCTCTTGCCAGACCGCGCCTCGGACGTGAAGTACAGGACGGCCTGCGCGATGTCCTCGGGCAGCACGTTCACGCCTAGCACGGTGCGCTTGCGGTAGTGCTCCTCGAGCTCGCCGGGCTCGATGCCATAGGCCGACGCCCGCTCCTCCCGCCAGGAGGACTCCCAGATGCGTGAGCCTTGCAGCACCGCATCCGGGTTCACGGTGTTGACCCGGATGCCCGCGGCTCCTCCCTCGGCAGCCAGGCAGCGTGCCAGGTGAAGCTCGGCCGCCTTGGCGGTCGAATACGCTGACGCATTGGACCCCGCGACGAGCGAGTTCTTCGACGCGACGAAGATGATGGACCCTCCGCTGCCCTGTGCCTCCATCAGCCGGAATGCCTCGCGCGCCACCAGGAAGTACCCCGTGCCGAGCACCGACTGGTTGCGCTCCCACTCGGCGAGTGTCGTCCCGGTCACGGGCGCGCTGGACGCGATCCCGGCATTCGAGACAACTATGTCGATCCCGCCATAGGCCTCGATCGCACCGGCGAAGGCGGACGCCACCGAAACCTCCGAGGTCACGTCGCCCTGGACGCCGACGCCGTTGGCGCCCAGCGCCGCCACGGCGTCGTCAGCGCCGGTCCCATCCAAGTCGAACGCCACCACCGCCGCCCCGGCACGAGCCAGGACGTCCACGACCGCACGCCCGATGCCCCCGGCGGCGCCGGTCACCAGCGCGACCTTGCCCTGGAGCTCCCCCGGCGGCGGCGCCAGAGAAAGCTTGTAGAGCTCAAGCGGCCAATACTCCACGGCAAAGCTCTCGGCCTCGTCCAGAGACACGAACTCCGACACCGTGCTGGCTCCCGCCATCACCTCGATCGCGCGGTGGTAGAGATCCCGTGAGACCCCGGCCGCCTTGAGCGTCGTTCCCACGGTGACCATGCCGACGTTTTCAATCAGCACGACGCGCGGGTCAGGGTCGGCCATCGCGTCCTCTGCCCCGGCGTTGCGCTCGAAGTATCGCTCGTAATCGTCTCGGTATGCAGCGGTGGCGGCGCGGATCCGCTCCTGCAGCTCCTCCAGAGCGTCGCTTGCCGGGTCGTAATCGACCCACATCGGCACCCGCTTGGTGTGCACGAGGTGGTCGGGGCATGCCGCGCCAACTCGCGCCACCGCGGCCCCGTGGCGTGAGTCGACCAGCTCGCGCACGGCGGGCGAAGTGTCGGCGATCACGATCTTCGCCCGACGGCTGGACACAGCGCCTCTCAGCATCGGCAGCACCTCCAGCAACAGCGCCCGCCGTTCGGCGTCGTCCAACCCGGTGCCCGCGTCGCCACCGAAGCGCGGGCTGGGTCCAGCCCGGCGGTTGGCGAAGTGGGCTGCCTGGTTGCACACCGCCACTGTCTGCTCGTAGGCCTCGCGTGCCGAGTCGCCCCACACCACGAGCCCATGCTTGGCTAGCACTACGAGACGCAGTTGGGGGTTGGAACGCACCGCCTCCCCCACCTGCTTGGCCAGCGTGAATCCCGGGCGAATGTACTCGATCCAGGCTGCCTCCTCGCCGAAGCACTCGGCGATCAGCTCACGGCCGTCGCGCGCGCAGGCCAGCACGTTGATCGCATCGGGATGGGTGTGGTGGACGTGGCCAGCTGGTATGAACGCGTGCAGCAGCGTCTCGATCGACGAGCGCGGCGCCGCGGGATCGAGCTGGCAGCGCGCCAGGTAGGCCACCATCTCCTCGTCGCTCATCTCCTCCCGCCCGGACAGAGGATCGACCTCGTCCAGGCGAAGCGGAGTGAAATCCCGGGCCGTCATCGTCGCCAGGTCACTACCCGAGCCCTTGACCCAGATGGCTCGCACCTCGGCGCCTGTGTGATCCATGGCCCTGCCCTTGGCTGATGTGTTGCCGCCACCGTAGTTGGCCAGCGCGCGGTTTGCGCCCAGCAGATGCGAGGCAAGCAGCACCTCCTCCAGCGTGCTCGTGGCCTGAGCCGCCCTTTGCTCGTCCCATTCGCTGCGGACGGTGGCGACGATCTGGTCTAGCACTCTCATCGAGCCGCCTCCGCTGCCCGCACCTCGGCCCGCTCGCCCGCCACGCGCTCGAGGTAGCCAGAGCTGCGCAGTTCGGCCACCGGGTCGGGGCTGGCGCCCAGCGCGGCCCGCGCCTTGGCGCATACAGGCCTCACGTCGGTGTTGTAGGCGTCGAGGAGCACCTCGTGCGCGCCAAGCACATCGCCCGCTGCCTGCGCCTCGATCAGCGCAGTGCGATCGATTAACAGCGACTTGGCGTAGGCCTCCTGAAGGGTGACCACGCTGAGCACCATCGCCTCCACCTTTGGCTCGATGTTGTGCGACTGATCGATCGTCAGTCTCGGCAGCGGCCCTCCGGTGGCAGCCAGCTCGGCGAAGATCAAGAACAGCTCGAACGGGTTGATCGACCCGACGATCAGGTCGTCGTCGGCGTATTTGCGGTTGTTGAAGTGAAATCCGCCGAGCCGCTCAGCGGCAGCCAGGATGGCGACGATCTGCTCGACGTTGACCCCGTGGGCGTGGTGTCCGAGATCGACCAGCACCCGAGCCCGCTCGCCCAGGCGCTGACAGAGCAGCAGCGCCGATCCCCAATCCGCGATGTCGGTGGCGTAGAAGGCCGGCTCGAACAGCTTGTACTCGATCAGCAGCTCCTGCTCGGGGGGAGCGCGGCGTACAACTCGGCCAGAGCGCCCTCGAGCCTCCGTCGCCGCTGGCGCAGATCGTCCTGGCCGGCGTAGTTCGTGCCGTCGGCCAGCCACAGGGACTGGGCGGTGGAACCGAGCTCCTGGGCGATCCGCACGCAGTCGAGCAAATGCTCCAGCGCCTTGTCGCGGATGCCGGCGTCCGGATTGGTCACCGAGCCGAGGCGATAGTCGGGGTCCTGGAACAGGTTCGGGTTGACTGCGCCCACCCGCAGGCCATGCGCATCGAGCCGCGCGCGCAGCTCGCCGTAGTCCTCCACGGCGTCCCACGGGAAGTGCAAAGCGACCGCGGGTGCGGTGCCGGTCAGCCGGTGGACCTCGGCCGCGTCCTCGATCTTCTCGTACACGTCGCGGGGCCGGCCCGGCTGTGCGAAGACCGCGAACCGGGTGCCCGAGTCGCCGTAGCCCCACGATGGGGTCTCGACCTCGAATGCCGACAGAGCCGTTTCGATTTGCTCCACCACTCCTCCCTCTACGCAGTCGTCCTCAGGGTCTGCCCGCCAGCCGTCACGTCGAGCCAACGGTGGAACAGCTCTGCGGTGGCACCGGAAGCGCCCGGCTCATACCTGGCCAGCAGAATCGAGCGGGACGAGAGTTCACGCACGTCGTGCAGCCCAGCCAGCTCTCCCAGGGCAATGCCCTGCACCAGCACATTGCCCAGCGCCGTGGCCTCGACCGGTCCTGCCACCAGCGGGCGCCGACAGACGTCGGCGGTCAGCTGACAGAGCAGCTGGTTACGCGCGCCGCCACCCACCACGTGGACGATCTCGACCCGGTGCCCGGACACGGCCTCGAGCTGCTCGAGCACGATCCGGTACTTGCATGCCAGCGAGGCCAGGATCGAGCGCGCCATCTCGCCGCGCCCGCTTGGCGCGGGCTGCCCTGCGGCGGTACACAGCGCGCTGATCCGCTGAGGCATGTCGGTGCCCGGCCGCAGCAATGACGGGTCGTCGGGATCGAACAGGGGGATGTCGGCCCGGGCCGCGCCAGCCAACTCCTGCAGCCCGGCCAGCGGCACCTCCTCGCCGCCGCGCGTCCAGGCTCGCCGGCTCTCCTCGAGCAGCCATAGACCCATGACGTTGCGCAGCAGCCGCACGGTTCCCTCCAGCCCGCGCTCGTTGGTCAGGTTGGCCGCGGCGGCGGCCTCGGTCAGCCGCGGCTCATCGAGCTCGACCCCCAGCAGCGACCAGGTTCCCGAGGAGAGGATCGCGCAGTGCGCGCCCTTGATCGGTGCCGCCGCGAACGCCGCTGCCGTGTCGTGTCCCGTCACCGTGTGGACTGGGGTTCCCACTGCGCCCCCGGCTCGGTCATGGCCAGTCAGCACGCTACCCAGCGCCAGGCCAGGCGTCACGACCTCTCCCGTGAACGGACGCAGGGGCAGGCGCAGCCGCGCGATCAGGTCGGTCGCCCACTGGCCGCTGCCAGCCTCGAGCAACCCGGTGGTCGACGCGGCAGTGAGCTCGTTGGCCAGCGCTCCGCTCAGCCACAGCGCGAACAGATCCGGTATCAGCGCGATGCGCTCGGCCACCGAAACCGCAGCTCCCTGGGCCTCCGCCCGCAGCTGGAAGATCGTGTTGATAGGCATCGTCTGGATCCCGGTGCGGCGGTAAAGCTCCCGCCGCGACACAAGCTCATGGGTACGGCTCACCACCTCGTCGCTGGTGCGCTCGTCGCGGTAGTGGAATGGGAGCCCGAGCAACCGGCCCGCGGCGTCGAGCAATCGCGTAATCACACCCCCAGCTGTCGACTCCGACGCTCTCGAGCGGTCCATCGGCGGCAGCGGCCGCGGCCGCCAGCCCATCGAGCGTCTCCTCGAACAGCGTCGGCAAGTTCCAGTGCAGCCCGTCGGGAAGCCGGAGCGGCCGGTTCTCGAAGCGGCGCACGACCTCGAGCTCGACGCGCTCTGCACTCAGGCGGCCGAGGACGACGCGTCCGCTGCTGGCCCCCAGGTCTACGGCGGCGACATGGCGGACCTCAGCCATCGCGCACCTCCGACCCAAAGTTCGTAGCCCCGGTCGCTCCCAGCAGCCCCTGGGCCCGCCGGCGTCGCACCAGCTCGCGGCCGCGCTGGAGAAACGCGGTGGCGTTGGGGATCAGGACGGACAGGATCAGCAGCCCGCCGGTGACGAGCTGGAAGTCGTTCTCGTCGAACGAGCTCGTCAGCAGCAGGCCACTGCGCAACAGCGCGTAGATGAACGCGGCCAACGCCACGCCGAGGATCGACCCCTTGCCGCCGAAGATCGACACGCCGCCGAGCAGCACGATCGTCACGACCTGAAGCTCGAAGCCGATGCCGATGTTCTCGCTCGCCGAGGAGAGCTCGAACGCGTACAGCATGCCGACCGCCGCGCACACCACGCCGGAGAGCACGAACAGCCCCAGCTTGATCCGCTTGACGCGGATGCCGGCATGGAAGGCCGCCTCCTGGTTGAGGCCGATGGCGTACAGCGAGCGGCCGAAGGACGTCATGCGCAGGACGAGGCCGGTGATCAGCGCCAGGACGACGAACGCCGCCACCGAATCGGACAGCCACGGGATTCCGAGGAACCCGTTGACCCCGACATTCGTGTAGCTCGACGGGAAGTTCGAGACGGAAACCGGGCCGAGCACGACATTCGCCAAGCCGCGGTAGAGCGTCAGGGTCCCGATCGTCACCGCCAGCGACGGAAGCCCGGCCCGGGTCACCAGCAGCCCGTTGATCAGGCCGGCCACTGCGCCCATCAGGAGTACCACGAGGAAGATCGCGCCCATCGACCAGTGGTGGATCCACAAATCGCCCATCAGCTCGGCCGACAACGCCAGAATCGAAGCCACCGACAGATCGATCTCGCCTGTGATGATGATCAGCGTCATCGGCAGCGCCATGATCGCCAGGTCACCGATATTGACGCCGGTGGAGAACAGGTTGTAATTGCTCAGAAACTGACCGGAGATCGAGTTTCCGAGCACGAACACGGCGATCAGCGCCACTACCAGCGCCAAGTTCCAGTGCACAAACGGCCGCAGCTGCTCGCGTCCCGGCAGCCTGCGGGTGGACGGTCCGGCCTCAGGCGCCAAGATGCGTCCTCCGTTTCCGTAGCGCAGCAGCGAGCCGCAGCTGGATCCCACGGTCCAGCGAGATCGCGACGATCAACAAGAACCCCGCGATCGCTTCCGTCCACAGCGACGGCACACCGAGCACGTTCAGCGCTACGTTGATCGTCTGCAGCAGGAGCGCGCCCAGCGCGGCGCCGACCACGGAGCCGCTCCCGCCGAAGATCGCGACGCCGCCGACCACCACCGCGGCGATGATCTGAAGCTCGAGCCCGCTGGCGGCTGTCGCGTCGATCGTGTTGTACTGAGTGGCCCAGATCACGCCGGCCAGCCCAGCGAGCGCGCCACTGAACACGAACGCGAAGAACACGCGTTTGGCGATCGGGATTCCGGCCAGCCGGGCGGCGTCGGGATCAGATCCGATCGCATACAGCTCGCGGCCTGACCGGTAGGAGCGCAGGTAGTACCACGCGATCGCGACCGCCACCACGGTAACGATCGCCAGATCCGGGATGCCCGCGATCGTGGCGTGGAAGATGTTGATGAACGAGTTCGGCAGCGAGTTGGCGACCACCTGCCCTGAGCCAACGATCTTCGTGTCGAGCCCGCGGAAGATGTAGAGCGTGGCCAGCGTGACCACGAGGCTTGGGACGCGCCCGACGGCGGTGACGATTCCGTTGACCAGTCCGCAGCCCAGCCCCACGCCCAGCCCGACCAGGAACGCCAGCGGCACCGGGAAGCCGTGGTGGGACTGGAACATGTTGGCCGAGATGTAGGCCGAGAGCCCCACTACCGATCCGACCGACAAATCGACGTTGCGCGTCAGCACCACGAACGTCTCGCCAATCGCCACCAGCGCGTAGATGGTTGTCGTGGCCAGGATGAAGCGGATGTTCGAGCTGCTCAGAAAGCTCGATTGGTCGAGCGTCGTAGCCACCACGAACAGAGCCAGAATCACCACGATCCCGAGCGTGCGGGCCCGCAGCACCAGGTCCACCAGCCGGCGTGGGTTGCCCAGCGCCCCGGGTGTTTGCGCCTCGGCGGAAAGCGGCCCTTCGGACTGCGCCGTCGCCGTCACAGAGAGGCTCCCTCGTGGGCGGCCTCTGGCTGACCGGTGCCGGCGGCAACTATCGCCTCCTCACTGGCCTCGACGCGAGACATGTGCGCGACCAGCCGGCCCTCGCGCATGACCAGGACGCGGTCTGCCAGCGTAAGCACCTCGGGCAGCTCCGAGGAGATCACCAGAACCGCGATCCCCTCCCGGGCCAGTGAGCTGATCAACCGGTGCACCTCGGATTTGGTCCCGACGTCGATACCGCGGGTCGGCTCGTCCACGATCAGGAGCTTTGGCTGGCGGGCCAGCCACTTGGCCAGCACGACCTTCTGCTGGTTGCCTCCCGACAACTGTGAGACGGGGCTCGAGACCCTTCCGTACTTCACCTGAAGCCGCTTGGCCCATTCGACGCCGAAATTCCGCTCGGTGCGGCCAAAGATGAGCCCGAGCTTGCGCAGGCTGGCCAGCGAAGCGAGCGCGATGTTGCGAGCCACCGACATCTCCATCACCAGTCCCTGCTGACGGCGGTCCTCGGGCACGAAACCCACCCCGGCCCGCATCGCCGCGCTCGGCGACCCCTTGCGCAGGGGCTGGCCACCGACGGCAACCGCTCCCGCGTCATAGCGGTCGATGCCGAAGATCGCTCGTGCCACCTCGCTTCGCCCCGATCCAACTAACCCCGCCAGTGCCACTACCTCACCTTTCCGGACCTCGAACGAAACGTCGAGGAACACGCCCTCCCGGGTGAGCCGGCTGACCTCGAGCACGACTTCTCCCGGCAGGTGGGACTCGTGCTTCTCGGCCAGCAGCTCCCGACCCACCATCGCGCGTACCAGGTCGTCGCTGGTCAATCCCTCGAGCGGCTGCGAGAGGATCAGTTTGCCGTCGCGGAGCACTGTTACTCGCTGGCACAGCGCAAACACCTCCTCGAGCCGGTGGGAGATGAACACGACGGCGGCTCCCTCGGCACGCAACGACTCGACCACGCCGAACAGGCGCTTGGCCTCGACCGGCGAAAGCGCCGCAGTGGGCTCGTCCATGATCAGCACCCTGGCGTCGCGGCTGAGCGCCTTGGCGATCTCGACCAATTGCTGTTCGGCAATCGAGAGCCCGCGGGCGATCCGGTCGGGATCGATCCGCACGCCGAGACGCTCGAAGATCGTCTCGACCTCACGGTCCATTGCCCGCGAGTCGATCCGGCGGCCGCTGCGCAACGGCTGGCAGCCGATGAACACGTTCTCGGCGACCGACAGATCGGGAAACAGCGTGGGCTCCTGGTAGATCACAGCGATCCCGCGGTCACTGGCATCACCAGGCCCGTGCAGGAGCACCGGCTCACCCCGCACGATCAGCGCGCCCGAGTCGGGCTGGTGCGCCCCACCGAGGATCTTTACCAGCGTCGACTTCCCGGCGCCGTTCTCGCCGACCAGCCCGTGGGCCTCGCCGGGATACAGATCAATCGAGACGTTCTCGAGCGCGTGGACGCCGGCGAACGCCTTGGTCGCCTGCACGAGGGACACGACCGGCGGGCGCTGCTCCGCGCCCGCCGGTGCGCCCGCATCTGATGTCGTCGTGACCATGACTGCTAAGGCGGCTCGGTCGCCCGCCGACGGGCGACCGAGCCGGTCTCTAGTTACTCCTTACGGTCGTTCTAGAAGCTGAACTGGTTGATGTTTGCCTTGGTGAACACCAGCGGCGGTCCGAGCACGACGGTGCTGTCCGCGCCGACCGTATAGCTGCCGAGCTTGCCAGCGGTGAACGTCGCACCTGAGGAAGGAGTCAGCTTCTTCGAGGCGACGTTCACCGCGGCGTACGCGGCTAGATAGCCGAGCTTGGCCGGATCCCACAGTTCGAAGGCCTTGATCGTGCCGTCGTCGACGAACTTCTTCAGCGATAGCGGCGTACCCAAGCCTGTCAGCTGCACCTTTCCGCGGTACTGCGCGGTGTCCAACACGCCGGCTGCCGCCGCGATCCCAACCGTGGTCGGGGAGATGATCCCGGCGAGGTGCGGATAATGCTGGAGCAGCCCACTGGTGACTTGGGTAGCCGTCGTGGGATCGTCGTTGCCGTAGACAGTCGACACGAGCTGCATCTTCGGGTACTTCTTGAGCTCCTGCTTCATGTAGCCGATCCAGGCGTTCTGGTTCGTCGCCGAGGCTGCGGCCGAGACGATCGCGATCTGTCCTTGGTCGTGGATCTCCTTGGCCAGGACGTCCACCTCGCTGGTTCCGATCTGAGCCGTCGATGCCTGGTTGACGAACAGCTGGCGGCAGGTCGGGGCGTCTGAGTCGTAGGTGACGACGGTGATGCCCTGCGACATCGCTCGCTTCAGGGTCGGGCACAGTGCCGTGGGATCCGTACCCGACACGATCAGCACGTTGGCTCCCTTGGAGATCGCTGCCTGGATTGCCGGAAGCTGAGAGGCGGAAGTGGCCGCCGACCCACTGGTCTCGGTTCCGTTCTCCCCGAGCTCCTTGAGCGCCGCCAGCGCGCCGCCTGTCTTCACGCTGTCAGCCACCGTGAAGTAGTTGTTCCCGAGGTTCTTCGGGATCACATAAACGTTCAATCCTGTCTTGAGCCCGCCGCTCGAGCTCGACGATGAGCTTGGTGTCGACTTGGCGCCGGTGTTGCTCTTTTTCGAGCTCGACCCGCAGGCGGCGAGCACCAGCGCTAGCACGATCATCCCGGCGACGCCGATCAGCGACCGGCGAAACGCCCGGCCACGCGTCCGGCTACTCATAACCTCTCTCATACGACAAATCTCCTCCTGGGAGTCTGAGTTGTGCACCGCCACTGGCGTATGCCCGGTTGTTGCTGCTGATCGAGGACAGACGCGGTCAGGCTCCACCGCGCGTCCCCTGGACGATTTGGACCCTAACCCCGGTCGACCGCAGCGGCGCGAGGTCGCGCTCTCGAACGCCGTACGCCAGCACGAGCGCGGCCTCGGACGCCGGCGCGATCGCCACAAGCCCCCGTCCCGTCAGCTTTGAGCTGTCGATCAAGACCACAGCCTCGGATGCATGAGCGATCATGGACCGCTTCACCTCGGCCTCCATCGGATCGGCGTCTGCCAGCGCTCCCGTCGGTGTGAGCGTCTTGACGCTGAGGAACGTCCGGTCAGCGAAGTGTCCGCGGACCAACTCGACGGCACGCGGTCCGACGAACGATTGCGTGAGCGTCCGCAGCGACCCCCCCACGGCGACCAGTTCGATATTGGGCGGCGCCTGACTGGCGACCAGGTGCATCACGGGAAGGCTGTTGGTCAAGAGGGTTACCTCGAGCCCGAGCTCGAGGATCCGCCGCGCCACGAAGTAGCTCGTGCTCGAGGAGTCGAGGAAGACGGTCTCCCGCGTGCCCAGCAGCGCCACCGCCTCACGCGCCAGGGCCGCCTTGGCCTCGGCATGGCTATCGAGCCGTTCGCTGAAGGAAGTCTCCGGCCGCGATATTCGCGGTTGGATCGCCCCACCGTGTGTCCGCTGTGCCAGACCGCGCCGCGCCAGCAACGCCAGATCGCGCCGCGCCGTCATGGTCGAGACCCCGAAGCGCGACTCGACCATCGCGACCGTCACCTCGCCCTCCGACCGCAGAATCTCGACGATCGCGTTCCGCCGTGATTCCGCCAGCATCGACCCGCCGCTATGCGCTCTTGTCTCCTCAACCATCCCTCGCATTGCCGGCCCCGTCTCACCAGGGTCGAACAGAAGCGATCAAAACAGACCGCGATCGTCGTGTCAAGTGTGAGATTTTGCCGGGCGCCTTGCGCGATCGACGCCGGTCAGGCTGACCGGTTCTGATCGGTTGTGGTCTGACATTGAGCTGCGCGTTGTGCTGGACTGGACGTCGCGGTCAGCCCGCTCGAGCCCCGACAGACCTGACCGCCGACCGCGATCAGGCCACGATTCTGCGCCTCGCATAGGGAATCAGCAGCACCGGGCCGAGCAGCCCGTAGGTCTGCGGCTTGACGGTGGCCGGACTGCCGCTCGCCGCCGCCGACGGATCACCGTTCTGGATCTGGTACAGGAGCTCGTTGGCCAGGGTCGTAGCGATCACCACCTGCAGCTGGTTGGCCCCAGCCCGGAGGAGATGCGACACGTCAAACCGCCGGCTCTGGCGGATGTCGGGAGCGACGAGAGCACCGTTGAGGGACGCCTGCATCGAGCCGAACGTGGCGCCGAGCTCGAGATAGGCTCCGCGGTCGCTCGCCAGCCACCCGCCCGGGACCTCGAGGGTCGTTCGGTACGCGCCGACGCCGGAAGCGTGGGCAATCGCGCTGATCGAGCGCCAGTCGAGAAGTTGGTTGAGCACGAGGTCGTGCGGCGTGGTCCCGTTCGGCCCCATCTCGTCGACGTGCAAGTTCCAGCGGCCGGGGCGAATCGGCTGTGGGAGGCCCCTGAAGCGGACTGCGCGCACCCGTCCGTTGCTCAGCCGTACCCGTACGGTGCTTGGGTGGCGCGAGGTGCTGCGCAGCTCGAGCTGTCCATTGCGGTAGGCGACGTCGTGGGAACCGTCCGGCGGGCTCGTGACATGGAGGCGGGGGCGCCGGCGCCTGCGGAACGCGATCACGCGGTTCTCGTTGGGGCCCAGCAGGAACGGGATCTCGACCCTGCCCCGCGCCGAGACGAAGCGCGCAATTGGCGTGATGGCACCCGACCAGAGGTCGAGCTCGTACGGCGTGCCGGTTGTTGCGAACGCCGCGGCGAAGCGGTGCTCTCGCTGATCGGCGTTCCAGAGATAGAAGTAATCGGCGCCTGAGAAGCGGCGGTGTTGGCTGTAGACGGGCACCGGCTTTGACCACCTCGCATCGGGCTGGACACCGAGCGAGCGCAGCGCAGTCAGGACGTCGGACTGGCGCTCGACGACCCGCACCCGGCGAGAGCGGACCGCCTGCCCGATCGCCGCGCTCACCTGGGCGTCCTCGGCTGCGGGCGAGCGGTAGCTCGCGCCCCTGCTCGGCGCGGGGGAGACGAACACGACCGCGAGCCCGCGTCTGACCGCCGCCAGGATCGCCTCCGCGACGGCGCCCGGGAGCGCGCGCTCGTCGACGATCAGCGCGCGATAGGCGGCGGTTCGCGGGTAAAGCACGTCGCGTCCGGCGGCGCGAGGGTCGGTCAGCCCCACCGGGTCGATGTAGCCGTAGCGATAGCCGGCGTGCTCGAGCGGCTCGCCGTCGAAGAACGGCTTGGCCGTGCCCGGCGGCGGCCCCGCCTGCGTCGTGACGAAGCCGTCGCGGTAGATCGCGATGTCGCTCAGCGGCTGACCCTGCTCGAGGACCATCGACCCGCGTGCCCAGTATTCCGCGAGGCGGTGGATGTGGCGCCACTCCGGGAACGTGCGGAAGTTCCAGCTCTCGGCCACGATGCCGAGCCACTGGTCCCGCCCCGGCCACGGGGCTTGTGGCGGTGAGTAGGAGTAGCCATGGATGATCGGCCGGGTGATCCCGGCCGACCACTGCTTGTCCATGAGGTCGAGGTAGTAGGTGAGGAACATCTGCTTGACATCGGCTGTCAGAACGGCGCCGAGCTCGTCGGTGACCATCGTCTCGCCGGTCTGATGGGCGCCGCTGACCAGCGAGCGATAGTGGTCCATCGCAAAGCGCCAGTTGAGCTCCTTGATCGTGAGCGGCGCATCGTCGCCGGCGTTGAGCGTCTCGTCCTCGGCCAGACCGCCTGCAGTGGTGATCGCCCGCGCGCTCCGGGTCACGTCGAGCGCGAGGCCATAGGCGACCTGGCTACGGAATCGGCCGCCGTGGCCCTCCGCCCACTCCTGGAACGGAAGGATGTGGTAGTCGATGTACATGCCGGTGACCGTCTGGTCGAAATCGTGACGCACACGATCACCGCCACCGTCCGGAAGGTCGAAGTCCGCCGGGGGCATCACCGGCGGCACCCAGTAGTGATACTTGCCCTGGACGAACGCCAGCGGCAGCCATTTGCGCAGGTCGTATCCCTGGCGCTGCTGGAACTCCGCGGCCATGTTGGCTGTCCACGGCAGCTCGATCCACGTGTTCTCCAGCGAATCCTCGAAGTAGAACTGGTTGGTCCCGGGAAGCAGGGCGAAGTTCGAGCTCCCGATCTGGTCTGAGTCGATGTCACCGAGGGCCGCCCTGGCGGCAGCCGGGTTGAAGTAGTCCATCGGCGTTCCGAGCACGATCGGTCCCGGGAGGGTCGCGGTCGTCGCGTATGCCGTGTCCTCACCGCTGACTCGACTCCAGAATCCGAACAGGATCCAGTCCCCTTCGGGCACGTCCCAGCTGATGACCGCCGGCCCGGAGCCCCGGGCCAGGGTGGTGAGCTCGACGAACGAGCTGGGATCGAGGATCGTGGAGCTCGCGGGAGGGGTCCCGGCCGCGGTCACCGCCGGCCCGGCCTTGATCACCTTTGCCGCGGTGACTGCGAACAGCGTCGCGTGCTTGGAGTTGGTCGAGTCGCCGATCGGGTACGGCACCTGGCCAGTGAACGACTGCGGACCGGCGAGGTCCGTGCGACCGTACATCAGCTCCTGTTGGGTGTATGGAGTCCCGGCGCCTGTGCTCGGGGTTCGTACCGGCCAGCCGTAGCCGAGCGTCTGGTCGATGTGGATCCCATGGGCCTTGGCCGCCTGCAACGAGGCCGTGAGCATCTGTCGCTGGTCACTCGTGCCCCAGGCGGCGACGCCCCCCTGACCTGTGGTCTCGGCCACGGCCTGGCCCGCGATCGTGTTCGTGAACGAGATCTCAGCAGCGCTGAACCCGGCCGCCGCGAACGCGGCGATCTCGTCGAGGAACTCCTGCTGCACGTATGGCTCGCCCCACCACCAGCGCCAACGGGGGCGGTAAGCCACCGGAGGGTCGAGGAACTCGTTTGGCGAAGCCAGCGGTCCTGAGCCCACGCCGAGCGCGGCGGCACTTGCCGGCTTGAGCAGCGATGGCAGCGCCGAGGTCGCGGCGAGCAGACCACCCGTCTCCCCGAGCATCCGCCGTCGCGTGATTCGACGCGGTTGGGGGCCCCCGGTCGATCGGCCGGGGCCTCCGACTGCACTCATAAGACGTCCTCTCCCGAACCTGAACGAACATAAACAATCACAGCAGGTGGCGAATGCCGTGTCAAGCAGGACGCACACCGGGTGCGGCCTCCGGCTTGACAAAGCAGCTCAGTTTTGTTGTGATCGTTTCTGGTGTTTTCGCCAGACAGGGGAACCTCGGGGAGGGTACCGCTGGTGCTGCTTGCTGGCGTGGTTGCAGCGGCGGTGATCTTCGCGTCGTTGGGCTTGCCCACGCCGGCGCCCGCGCGAGCCGCGCGGCAATCGCTCGTGATCGACGTCGCGGCTGACCCCGGCACCGGGCTCGGTGAGCCGGAGGTCGAGGTCGATCCGCTCGACCCGGCTGATGTCGTCATCGGCGAGAACAACAGCGGCGTATCCGTGAGCCACGACGGCGGCCTCCACTTCGCCCGGCACGCGCTCCCCAACCCGGGGGACAACGTGCTGGCGGTGCAACCGGACGGTACGTTCGTCTACTCCTCGCTCGACGGGCAGGTCCACGTCTCCGCGGACGCAGGGAACACGTGGAGCACGGTGGGCAACTGGGTCGGCGAGGTCGCCGCCCAGACGCAGCTGGCCTCGCCCATTCCGGGCGGCACGGTCGCGGTGCGCGAAGCAGGGTGCGACTCTCCCCAGCCCGCTGGTCCCGACGCCATCTCGCCGAGTGACCAGGCGCCCGGCCCCCAGGTGATCGGCTGCGATCGTCCGTGGCTGACTTCAGACACGAACACGGGGGAGCTCTACGTCTCGTTCACCGACCACGACGACGCAAGCGGCGGGGGACTCACGATCCCATGGGAGCTCGGTGAGATCGGCTGTCGCAGCACGATTCTCGTCAACCCCGTGTTTCAATGCGGACGCCAGTACGTGTCGAGCTCGCCCGACGGTGGCCGTACGTGGTCCTCCTTCGCCCCGATGGACACAGAGAGGTACCCAGCGGCTGGGACCGGAGGGTTCTCAGGCGGGCCGGTCGCCGGCCACGGCGTCCTGGCAACTGCGTACGTCGCCTCGGCTCGTGGCTGTGACTGGTGTGTTGTGTTCGAGACCAGCAGTGACGGCGGCCGCCAGTGGAGGCAGCATCCGACACCGGCGACCGTGACACCGAACTCGATCACCACGACCGACGCCTCGCTGCTGTTCCAGCCATACATCACCGCCGATCCATCGCGCCCTGGCCGCTATGCGGTGATGGTGTTCGACCAGGCCCAGACGCGCCTGCTCGTGTACGTGACTTCGGATTGGGGATTGCGATGGACGGTGCCGGCGCGGCTCGGCGAGCCGGGTGGCGTAAAGCGCTATGACCCGTGGATCGCTTACGGGCCCAGCGGAGCGCTCGGGGCGATCTGGCGAACCACTTACAGCGACGGCACCTATGCGACATGGGCAGCGGTGAGCCCCACCGGAAACGGCTCTTTCGCGCGGTCTATCCAGCTGAGCAGCGGGCACTCGCCAGGGCCCGTCAACCAACTCGCAGCAGATGATGCCTCGTCAGTGACACTCGGGGCCAGGTTCCTGTACGCCGCCTGGGGCGATCGCCGCGGGGGGTCGCTCGGCATCCACCTCGGCCGCTATGACTTCGCCGCCGATCCGGCCGTTGCGCTCGTCGCACACAAGGCGGGACATCGCCGCCGGGTGGGCCCGCACGCGGCGCCGACTCTCCCCGGGGTTCACGGGATGAGCTAACGCCATGACCGCCGGCTGCGTCGCCGCGACCTCCACGCGCGCCGAGCGAGCGTCAGTGGTCGCAAGTCAGCTGGGCTCTTGGCCCATCGGAGAGACAGGATTCCCAACGCGATCCACACAGGGACCTCGCCGGTCAGTTGTCAGCCGGCTCGAGATACGGCCCGATCCAGGCTCGATAGGCGCCGATGAACTGGCGGGCAGCGTCGCGCACGAGCGTCGTCGCACGATGGACGTCGCCGGCCGGGGTCTGGACGTAGCTGTGCTCGATCCGTGTCCTGGCAGCTTGCGCCTGCACCAGCCGCCGGCATAGGCCGCGGTCGATGATCCCGCCTGCGCGCAGAGCCTCGAACGCCTGCTCAGCGCGGGAAGTCTGGCCTTCCAGTGGCGGGCGGGGTAACTGTGCGAGCTTGGCTCCGGCTTCGGCGAGATCAGCGACGTAGTTCTGGACGCGCCCGACTGCCCGCTCGACCGCCTGGACCCGGTTGTAGGCGTCCATGTCGTCGGCGGTGTCGAAGGCGTGCTTGAACTCGGTCAGCTCGAAGTCATCGCCGAACGCGCCCATTGCGTTCTCCAGCGCGGCGTACTGCCGCGGGAAGTCTCCGAGGTATCGGACGATTTCACGACGCCACCGCTGGCGGTTCACCTTGCGCGGCGTTCGCTCGGCCATCACTCAGCCGCGGCGAGGCGGTCGACCCCAACGAGCGCGGCCTGCGCACTCCGGACGTCCTCCACACGACCGCGCTGCCGCAGCGTGCCCTCACGCTGGCGTAAACGCGCCCATTGCCCCTCGCGATCGACGAGCACCCGGCCCTCCGCAATGAGATCGGCGAGCAACGACGGCTCGCACTCCATGTCCTCAAGCCGCACGACGTCGACTCGGCGGCCAACCATCGCGCTGAGCTTGGCACCGAGGTCGACGATCCTCTCCAAGCTCGACTCGCGCATCTGCACGAGCACGTCAACATCGCTCGCCGTCGTATCGGTTCCTCTCGCCGCTGACCCAAACAGCAGCGCAAAGCGAACATTCTTCTCGGTGCGCAGTACAGCGCGCAACGCGGAGATCAACCGCCACGCACGCCGAACGTACCGTCGCTCCGAGAATGACAGCCGGAGGTTCCCAGACGTCGGCCTCGCCGCACGAAGGGTTTCCTCGTTCACCGCCCGGCGCAGTGTCCGCTCACTAACACCAAGTTCTTCAGCAAGCAAGGATAGCTCCGTCATATGTCCACTAGATTATACTTATGCGTCCGCTCCGACTATCGCATGTGTCCAACGTCTCCGAGGGCCGACGCGCAGCTCTCCTGCGATCCCGCGCAAGAGTAGGACTCCGGGCGAGACGCTCGTCAATTTGCCGAGGAGTGACCGGAGGAGGCCTTCGGTCGGTTGGCGGGCTTGGCGGGCGGTGCCGGTATGGCCTTCATCGAGGCGATTGCGGCCAGTAGGGCCGTCTGCTGGAGCCTCCGCCCCGTTCCAGGTCGCTGGGAGCCGAGATGACCGCCAGGGCTATCCGCTCCGGGCGCGCATACGGTTGCTGCGCGGGTTGTGCTCGAGTTTGGCAAGGCCAAACGCCTCCAGCAGCGGCGGGACGTACATCCGCGCGGGATCGACGAGCTGACCCCCCGCGACCTCGAGGTCTTCCGTCTGCTCGCAACCGGGATGACCAATAGCGAGATCGCCACCCAGCTAATCGTCGGCGAGACGACGGTCAAGACGCACGTGACCCGGATCCTGATGAAGCTCGGGCTGCGCGACAGAGTCCAGGCGGTCGTGCTCGCCTACGAGGCCGGCATCGTCACACCAGGCGACACCTCCCTGCCCTCTCGCAACGTCATCCTTCTCGGGGACTTGAATGTGGTTTCGAAGCGCGGGTCGATCGACGACTAGCTCGCCTCACGTGCGCCCGCCGTCCAGCCCGCGCGGTGAGGTAGACGCGGTCGAACGGGCGCAGCAGTACCGGGCCTTTGAGACCGTATGGCTGGGTGGTCGGCGCGGCGCCGGCGCCACCGGCCGGGTTGCCCTTGAGCGCTTCTCCTACTACCGCGTTCTTCAGCGTGGTGGCCAGCACGACCGTGATCTGGTTTGTGCCGGGGTGCAGCAGCCGGGTGATGTCAACCGGGGCGATACTCGGAGGGACAGCCAGCCACGAGGCGTCGAACTGCTGGTCGGTGGTCGCCTGGGGGGTCGCCAGCTTGGCGTTCACGTAGGCCTGGAACGAACCCCAGATCGTGCCAAGGTCGAGCTCAACCCCGCGACTGCGCGATAGCCACGCGCTCGGCACGTCGACCGTCGTGGTGTACGTGCCGGTGCCCGAGGAGTACTGGAGCCCCTGGATGTTGCGCCAGTCCTCGAGCGTCGTAAGCTGGAAGTCCTGGTCGGTGTTGGTGGATTCCGGCTGGGAGCGATGCACGTGGAGGTGCCAGGCGGTGGGCGAGATCGGCGCCGGTAGTGGGGCGAACGCGAACTGGCGGTATTGACCATTGCTCAACCTGGCGAACCGTGTTCCACCGCCGGTCACGTCGTCGAGCTCGAACCGGCGGCCGCTCACCCGGACCACCGGCACGTTCGATGCCACCACGTGAACCGGCTGCCTGGACCCGCGCGCGAACGCGTACACGCGCGTCTCACCCGGTCGCAGCGCGAGCGGGATGTTCACTTCGCCCGGGCTCGTTGTGTATTTCGCCACCCGGTTGATCGCCCCCGTCCACAAATCGAGCGTTCTCGGCACTCCGATGGTCCGAAACGAGGCCGTGAAACTGACAGGCAGGGTGCCACCATTCCACAGGTACCAATAATCGGTCTTCGGCGTTTGGCGCCGCCGCGACCAGACCGTCACCGGCTTTGAAAAGGACACACCCGGCACGATCCCCAGGCTGCGCAAGGCGCCAAGCACCTCGGAGTCCGTGCTAACGACGCGCGTGTGCGGTGAGGCGAGGATCTTGCGGAATGCTTGCTTGACCTGCTTGTCCTCCTGCGCGGCATCGCTGTAGCTGACCCCACGGCTCGGTGGCGCACCAACGACCACGACCGCCAGCCCCCGCGCTGAAGCACGCGCCAGCGCCTGCGCCGCCGCACCGGCCATCGGCGTCTGATGAACGACGAGCGCCCGGTAGGACGGCGCCTTTTGAAACAGCACCCCGTTGCCGATCGCGAGTGGATCCTCGAGCGCGTTCTGGCCAATGAACTCGTAGGTGTAACCCGCCTGCTCGAGGTTGGTGCCGTCGAACAAGACGATCGGCGCAGCGTACTGGCCGTCGCGGTACACGGCGACATCGACGAGCGGGCGGCCTGCGCGCAGCACCATGTTCCCGCGGCTCCAGTAGTCGGCCAGCCGCCGCCACAGCGGCCATTCGGGGTACCAGCGCTGGTTCCAGCTCTGCGAGACCGCGTTGAACATGTAATCGGTGCCCGGCCACTTCGCGCCAGGCTCCTGATAGGCAAACCCATGGATCACCGGCGTGGTCCCCCCGGACGCCCACAGCTTGTCCATCATCCCCTTGTACTCACTCAGCGAGACCATGTAGTCACGGGTCGCCTCGGCACCCAACTCGATGCTCACCTCATCGCCACCACCCTGATCGCTGCCGCCGACGATGATCCGGTAGAAGTCCATCGCCGCCCGCCACGTCGTGCTCCCAGGCGTCGACGGGTCGCCACCACCCAAGGTCTCCGTGTCCGCTCCGGCACCGATCGACGCCAGCGTCAGCGAGGCCGCCGAAGGGTCGAAGAACGAGGTGTAGGGCTGGGCACGGAACTTCATCCCATGCGTACGCGCCCACCGCGCGAATCCGCCCAGGTGGTTCATGCGATAAAGGTCGGTCAACGTCTGCAGGAAGTCGTGGCGGACGCGCGCACCAATCCCGCCGGGAAACTCATAGTCCGCGTTCGGCTGGCTGCCCTGGCTATAACCGGGCACGCTGTAGTCGTCCTGGATGAACAGCGCGGGCGCATACGGCGCCAGGTCATAGCCACGCAATCGCTTGAACTCGCTCAAAAAGCCCTCGGTCCACGGCACGCCGTTGAACGTCAGCTCCAGCGAATCCTCGAAGAAATAGGACCCCGGAATCAGCGACCGGAGATTGGCCGGACCGATCTGGTGCTGATCGATGTACTCGGTCGCGGCCGTTGTCGCCTGCGCCCGCAGGTGATCCATCACTTTCTGCGCCGTGGGCCGCTGCCAGAAGGCGAAAATGATCCAGTGACCAGGAGTCGAGGTGCTGAAGTGCACCATCCCGCTCGCGTCGACCTTCGAGGTCAGATCCACCACCGAAGAGGGATCGAGCACCGTCGATACCGCGGGCGCCGTCGGCGACGTCGCCACATAGGGAGGCTGCGGCGAGGGATACACGACCTGAGTCCCCTCCTGAAGCACGCGCGCCGCCGTCACGGCCACCAGTTTCGCCTTGACCTGCCCCACCACGGGCACGAACCCAGCGGGAACCGTGACATGGATGTTGTGATCCTGCGGCTGCGGCGGCGCCACCGTCCAGCTACCCGGACCGGTGAGATTCATCGCGCCGTACATCATTTCCTGGGCGTGGTTGAGGCTGCTCTGATCGCCGCCCGTGTTCGGAGTGGTCACCGGCCACGCCTTCCCCAACGTCTCATCCAACGACATCCCGCGCTTGTGTGCCACCGCCAGCGCCGCGGTCAACCCCGCCTGCTCCGTCGGTGTCCCCCAATCACCGAAGAACGCGATCTCCCCACCACGGAAGCCGGCATCCCCCATCGCATTCACCTCGTCGCTGATCTCCTTCGGGTCAAGCGGCGAGCCCCACCACCAGCGGAACTTCGGGCGGAAATCAACCGGGGGACTGTGGAACGCGGCAGCGCTGTGCAGCGGATCGATCCGCAGATCGGCCCCGGCCGGCGATGACCCCATCGTCACACACAGAATCGCGATCGCCGAGACTAGGCAAGCGGCGAGCCTCGGCCACCCAGCAGCCGGTTCTCGTCGTGAACGCCCGGCGCCAGTCTCCGTCAATTCCAGGGATCCGACCCTGCGCATGTCAATCCCACCGTTGTCCCTGACTTGGCGCTGACCAGCCCCTGGCGATGACGCCGGTGTCGCCGCGAAAGCGCCGCGCAGGCTGCGAGCAGAAGCGAGTCGAACCGCAACTCGCCTGTGCGGGACTCGCGCCGTCCCGATGCACCTTCGTCCGCACGTGACGCACATCCTGCCCTGCCTGGCGACGACACGCACCCAAAGATATCAGATCGGTTTCGTCCCTGTCAAAGGATAGGTCGGAAGCTGTGGCCTCCACCACTGCCTTGACAGACAAAACCTATCTGATATCTTGCTGCCCTAGGTCTCCGGGCAGGGAGGTGTCTTGCGTCATCACGGTTGCAGTTGGCTGTGCACAGCGGCTGCGGCATCGGGGCTGGCCGTATGCATCGCCGGCGCAGGCGCTGGCTCGGCCAGTGCGCTGCCGATCTATCTCGACACGCACTATTCCTTTGTCGAGCGTGCCGCTGATCTGGTGTCGCAGATGACGCCTGCCGAGAAGGCGGAGGAGCTGTCGAGCAACTGGGCTGCGCCGATCCCGCGTCTCGGTGTACAGACGTATGCGTGGTGGAACGAGTATCAGCACGGCGTGAACACGCTGTGGGGGAGCATGGTGTGCGGACAGCAGCCGAACTGCTTCTTCAATAGCCAGCGGCCCAAGGCGACAAGCTTTCCGACCAATCAGGCGGCCACGATGTCGTGGGATCCTGGTCTGACCTATCAAGAGACGACGGCGATCTCCGACGAGGCGCGTGGCTACCTTGATCCGTCGCTGTGGGGGAATTCGCCGAACAACCTCGGTCCCTCGAAGGACGACTATGGGTCGCTGTCGTTCTATGCCCCAAACGTCAACTTGATGCGTGATCCGCGCTGGGGGCGCAACAACGAGGCGTTCGGCGAGGATCCGTATCTCGTCGGCCGGATGGCCGGCGCCTACGTGGATGGTGCGCAGGGCGAAAGCATGAGCGGTCGGCCGCTGACGCCGTATCTGAAGACGATCGGCGTGGCCAAGCATTACGCGCTCAACACCGAGGAGGCCGACCGGACAACAGGCAGCTCCGACGCGACCGACGCCAACGTCCGCGACTACTACACCAAACAGTTCGCGAGCCTGATCGAGGATGCGCACGTGGCTGGCTTGATGTCGTCCTACAACGAGATCAACGGCACGCCGAGCCCGCTGGACACATACACGCTCAACGAGCTGGCGCAGCGGACGTATGGCTTCGGCGGCTACGTCTCATCAGACTGCCAGGCGATCACGTCGGTGTGGACGGACCCCGTCGTGTCCGGACCGGGCGGCCACTACTGGGCGCCTCCGGGCTGGACGAGCGTGGGCACCAGCGGGACCAGTGTCTATTGGGTTAGCACGGTAACCGGGCAGCACGTGTCGGCTCCGTCCGGCGCGGAGGCGTACGGGCTGCGAGCTGGCACCGACGTCAACTGCCTGGGCCCGGAGTCCAACGTGGCCAGCATCGAGGAGGCGATCTCGGGTGGAGCGCTCAGCGCGGGCGTGCTCGACACGGCGCTCGTGCACATGTTCGCCGAGCGGATGGCCACCGGCGAGTTCGACCCGCGGGACAGAGTGGCCTGGACCCGGATCACCAAGGCGGCGATCGAGAGCCCGGCGCACACCGCGTTGGCGCGCAAGCAGGCCGATCAGGACATCGTGCTGCTCAAGAACGCGCGCGTATACGCCTGCAACGATCCGGCAGACAACGACGGCGATCGTGACCCCGCCGACCCGCGGAGCACGCCGAACCTGTGCACCCGCTCCGACCTGGATGCGCGGGCCCGGTACCGGCGGCAGGCCAAGCATCGAGCGCGGCTGGAGAGGCCCATGCCGATCCGGCTCCTGCCGGCGAACGCGGACCAGCTGGACCACGTGGTCATCGTGGGTGACCTGGCGAACACAGTCACCCTCGGCGGCTACTCCGGCAGCCCCGACACACAGGTCACCGCGGTGCAGGGGATCACCAGCGCGATGAAGACGGCCAACCCCAAGGCGACCGTCACCTACGACTCCTGCAAAACCTCGACCACCGCGACGACCGCGGCGCAATGCTCCGCCAGCACGCTCGACGCCATCAAGAGCGCCGACCTCGTCGTCGTGTTCGTCGGCACCGACCTCAACGTCGCCCAAGAGGGCTCCGATGCCAAGAGCATCGCGATGCCAGGCAATTACGACTCGCTGATCAGGCAGGTGGCTGCGGTGGGGAACCGGCGCATGGTCCTGGCCATTCAGGCCGCGTTCCCGGTGACGATCGACGACGTGGAAAACTACTTCCCGGCGATCGTCTACAGCGGCTACAACGGCGAGGAGCAAGGCAACGCGCTGGCGGACGTGCTGTTCGGCAAGCAGGACCCGAGCGGACATCTCGACTTCACCTGGTTCCACGACAACTCTCAGTTGCCGCCGATCTCCAACTACGGGCTGACGCCAGCCCAGACTGGCGGCCTAGGCCGCACCTACATGTACTTCACCGGCAAGCCGAGCTATCCGTTCGGCTACGGGCTGAGCTACACGACGTTTAGGTACTCGCGCTTCACCGTGCGCCCGGCGCGGCGGATATCGGCGAACGGGACGGTGCGGGTGAGCTTCGCCGTGACCAATACCGGAGGGATGGCGGGGGCAACGGTGCCCCAGGTGTATGCCGCACCTCGCTTCACCAACCCCCAGCTCGCGCTCCCGATCCGCCAGCTGGTCGGCTTCCAGAAGACCCGCGTCCTACGCCCCGGCCAGACCCAGCAGATAACGCTCACGATCAGCGTTGCGGGCCTCAGCCGCTGGGACGAGCAGCAGTTCAAGGAGGTCGTTCCCGATGGCCGGTGGCGGTTTGAGCTTTCGACCGCCGCGGGCCAACGGGCAGCCAGCAAAACGATCAGCGTAACCGGGTCGATGACACCGCAGGTCAAATACGTCACCGTCCAGCCCGACCAGGTCATCTTCAGCCTGGGAGACACCCTGGACCTGGCCGGCAAGAACCCGTGGATCGCGCCTGACACCACGGCGCAGCTCGAGCAGCGCCACGCACCCGCGGATAGCATCGTCGAGGCGGTTAACAACGACCAGTCGTTCGTGGATCTCGCCAACGCAAAGGTCAGCTACAGCAGCAGCAACCCCGCTGTCGCCACGGTGAGCAGCGGTGGGGTGATGAAAGCGGTCGCCACCGGGGTCGCCACGATCAACGTCACGGTAGGCGGCGTGACCGGGTCCACGGTGGTCGTTGTCCAGTGACCAGACAACACCGGCCGGACCCCCGGCAGCCGACCGTGTGAGGGCGGGAACCGCTGCGCGTCCCAGTACTGGGACATGACCAAATAGGGCATGGGTGACCGCAGCGGTCCCGCGCCGGGTGTGGGTGGGCAGCGCGGACCTAGTCAGCGACCTGCCGCTGACGACGCGCGCCGAGATCTCGCCGCGAACGCGCCGGCGCCACAGCTGAGATAGGCGGGCGCTCGGTACAAGTGCCTCGCTCGCCGCGAGCCGCTACCAGCCTGACAGCGAAGCCCGCCACCGTAAGAACCTGCCTCACGCTCCCTGGTCCTCCCGGTTCTGGATGCGTCGCTTCAGTACTGCGCCCAAGAGCCCGGCGATCAGCATCGGCTCCCACCCGAGAGACTCGAGCGAAAGTGCCCGTCGCCGACGCCGGCGCTTGTGGTGGTGGTGTTGTTGCTGCGTCTGTGGCACTACCGGGCGCACCGGAAGCGTTAGCGTCGCCGGCGCCAATCCCTGAGCGGTTGCCATCAGCGTGACCGGCCCTGGCGCCTTGGCCGGTCGCAGGATCGCCAGTGCCTGTCCGTGCCAGGTCCAACGACGAGGACGCTTGAAGCTGTCGACATTGTGCGGATTCGCGTTGGCGACGCCGGCGAGCTCGCCGGCCCCGCTCACCTTGAATGAGACCTTCACCACGGCATCCGGGACGCGCTGGCCCCCGCTATCGAGCACCTCGACCAAGACGTGCGCCAGATCATCGCGTCCGGTGGTGAGCGCCTCGACATCGCTGGTGAGCCGCAGCGCGGCGGGCGCGCCCGTTGTCGTGAGAGTCCGCCGCCCAATCTCCTGGCCGTTCTTGGTTGCGACCGCGGCGAGCTCGCCCGACGCATAGGGGACGGTGAACGTCGTCTTGCGTTCGTCGGCAGCAGTGAGAGTGTTGGTCGCGATCTGGCTCCCGTTGAGGAGCAGCCGGACGGTGTCACCGGAGGTGTAGACGTGCACGGTCATCGCATGGCCAGCGGCCACGTCCCAGGTCCAGCTGGGCAGCTCGTCATACCACGACCATTGCTTCGGCGTACTGCTGGGTTCCGGGTGGTGGTGGTCGCTCGACCATCATCTCGATCGCGCTGAGGCCGTGTACAACGGCGCGGTAGTAGTTCTGGGGCTTTCGCTGGCCGATCAGATCGATGTCGCACTGGAAGTCCAGGATCCACGGGTAGCCGACCCCGCCCACGAGCGCCGCCGTCTCCTCCTCCTTGGCCGCCTGTTCGGCCCCCGGCGGTGCGATCGGTGTGGCGAACCCAGCCTCGCCGATGTAGTCCCACGCTGCCCACACCCACGAGCCAACGAACCATGGGTCCGCCTCGGCCTTCCAGGACGCGTAGATCAGGCTGGCGTCGTCCTCGCTCTGGCTGATTGCCTTATCCGGGTGCGCGGCATGCAGCGAGCTGGTATCGGGGACGCCGTGGACGTCACCGACGTCGAGATAGGCTCCACGACGGATCGTTCGGAGCCGGAGAGCCGATGCCCGCGGCGCCTCCCTGAGAGACCGGCCTCGTGTGGTCGAGCGAGCGGACGAGGTCAGCCATCTCCTTTCCTAGCTTCGCGTGAGCGGCCGTTGTGCCGCCCATGCTCGATCTCGTTGCCGATCGACCAGATGGTCACGCTCGGGTGGTTGCGGTCGCGGCGGACCATCGCGGCGAGGTCGCGCTGCCACCACTGGTTGAAGTACTTGCTGTAGTCGTTCGATCCGCCCTTCGAGCTGTCCCACATGTCGCTGAACTCGTTCCACACCAGGATCCCGAGGCGGTCGCAAGCGTCGAGCATCAGCGGCGAGCGCGGGTTGTGCGCCGTGCGCATCGCGTTGAACCCGGCCGCCTTGAGGATCTCGATCTTGCGCTCCTCGGCGCGGCCAAGCGCGACCGATCCCAGCGGGCCGTGATCGTGGTGGATGTTCCCGCCCTTGACGACGAAGCGGTTGCCGTTGAGCAGGAACCCGTCCTTGCCGTTGAACACCAGCGATCGGATCCCGAACTTCGTGTCGAGTGTGTCCACCACCTTCCCCCCCACCAGTACCTCGGCGCGGGCGGTGTAGAGAGTCGGCGAGTCGGGAGACCACAGCGCCGCGTTGCGGACGGTGATGTCGGCGGCGAAGGTGCGCGTGGCTCCTGATGCGATCGTTCTGGCGGCCGTCGTCCGCGACGCGATCTTCCGGCCATGGGCGTCTACCACGCTAACCCGCAACTTCGCCGGCAGCCGACCGGCGAAGTTCGTCACCTCAACTTCCGCGTGCACGACAGAACGTGCCTGGTTGGCCTGCGGGGTGGTGACATAGACGCCCCACAGCGGGATATGAACCGGGCCTCTCACTGTCAGCCATGTGTGCCGGTAGATCCCGGATCCGGCGTACCAGCGGCTGGTCTGCCCGCTCGTGTTCACCCGCACCGCGAGCACGTTCTCCTGCCCCCTCGGCTTCAGATACGGCGTGATGTCAAACGCGAATGAGACATACCCGTTGGGATGGAAGCCCAGGTGCGTCCCGTTGAGCCAGAAATCAGCGTCCTGATACACGCCATCGAAGCGCAGCTCAATCCGCTGGTCATCGCCGTCGGGCTGCCTGTCAGGCTCGTCGGGAATGAATGCGGGAACGGTGAAATGCTTGCGATACCAGCCGACCCCGGTAACAGTCCATCCCTGGCTGCGCCCTCCTGAGTTGAACAGACCTACCCCGGCGGTTCCCTCGGCATTGGCGTCAAAGGCGCCGATCGGCGACGGCGCCACGCCGTCTGCCGAGGGATCGGTCCTCCAGGCCCAGCCGGCGGGGTCAGTCGTAGCGCCGCCGTCGTCTGAGGTCGCGTACGGAAGATCCTCGGCCTGCCAGTCATGCGGAACGTCGAGCTTCCGCCAACCGCTGTCGTCAAACGACGGCGCCTCCGCCCCACTCGGATCACCGAGGAGAAACCGCCAGTCTTCATCGAACGACGACTCCCAGCGCCCCCCCGGAACCGACGCCGCGCGCACCTTCGGCTCAATCCGCGCCCGCGCAGGATCCGCTTCCAGAGTAACCAGAGCTGCTGCACCGGCACCCGCCCGCAGTGCCTCACGCCGTGTCAGTGTCGCCTCGGGATCGAGGCCTCCACTCGCATCCACCGGCGGCTGTTCGTCTCGGCCGGGCTCGTCACCTCGCCGCATTTGGTGCCCCCAGTTCAACCTGCTTGTCAAGGTTCTTCACAGATCTCAGTGGAAACGCCGCATAAGGTGAAGCCTTCGACCTCGGTTGGTTCGGGCGGTCACTCTCACGACAGAGGACCGGCCCCGGGGAAGCTTCAGCCTGATGTACTTGATCGAACTGCCGTGTTGGGTCTCGACGTGGCGGCCATTAACGAACACGCGGACCCAGACGATACGCTGGTGTCGGGGCGGCCTGAGCCGGAGGGTGACGGTGCGCCACGCCGAAGGACGTCTCCCAACAGCAGCCGGCTTCGGCGAAAGGCTCGCCGTGGCTGGGTGCTCTTCGAGCCACAGAATCCCGGTGACGCCGCGGGGGTAGTAGCGCGAGCCGGATACCTCGCCGGAGATGAACTGATCGCTCCACGCCCAGTAGTCGGCGCCGTAGGAGCCAAAGCCCGCGGGTGATGGCGTTGACCCCGTGAGCCAGCTGACGTGTGTGGCGTCGGCCTTCTCCTGCGCGACGTCCCATGGCAGACCGAGGATGCGCCGGTAGATGTGCTGGCCGAGATAGACCTTGCTCAGCCAGCTGTTGTCGCTGGTGGAGGAGAGCTTCCAGCCGCCGTCGGAGAACAGGCATTGCCCCGTGGTCAGGATGCTCGCGAGGTGGTGCTTCATCGTAGCCAGCAGAGCGCTGTAGTCGCCGGTTCGGCTGAGGGCCTCCGGGGCCCCGGCGTAGAGGGGGAAGAGGAGCCCCTCGACGGCGGGGATGACGCGGGAGGTGCTGGCCGGCTCGCCATCAGCAGGTAGCAGCGCCGGGATGAAGCCGCTCGCTTTGGCGGCGGCGACGATCGACTCAGCGGCGCGCCTTGCTTGGAGTCGCGCGATGCTGGCTTGCTCGGCGCGGCCGTAGGTGTCGAAGAGCTTGGCAAGGCAGACGTAGGCCGCCCATTGCTTGCCGGTGAGGTAGGCGGAATGCCTGGCCTGGCCTAGGGACGGGTCGAGCGCATCATAGGTGGTGATCTCGCGTCCGTTGGGCCCTTCGCGGTCGGTCTCCATCGACATGACCCCGTCGCGCTTGGCCGGACGGTAGTCATCGCGGTTGACAAGGCTGGTCAGGCAATCCTCGAGGGTCTGTAGGTGCGCCTTGGTCCACTGCTGGTCTGCGGTCTGAGCGATGTAGGCCAGCGCGCTCAGCGTCCAGTTGGTCAGCTCCTCAGCGGTCATGAACGAAGAGACGGCGGCCATCCCGGGCTTTTCGTAGTTGGACGTTCCCGCGGCAGCGAACGTCGGCCATGAGCCCATGTCATGGGTGACGCTGATCCCGCCGGGTTCCGGAGTCGGACTGTGGACGGTGGCCCCGGGCTGGTAGACGATGACGGTCGGCGTGTTGGTCTCGGTGACGATCGCGTTGGTGTGGTCGGTGTAGCTCCAGCGCTGCAGGAACCAGTCGAGCTCGTTGCGGACGGTCCAGGGGTTGTTTCGCAGCTCGAAGAACACGTGATCGACCGTGAGATCGAACGTATTGAGGTTGGCGTACTCGCCCTCCAGCACCACCCACATCGGGGCGCCGGCGACGGACAGCAGAGCGGTGTTGCCGAAGTAGCTGCGCACCGCGTGAACGAGTTGGAAGCGCTGGTCGCGGGAGAGCTCCGCGTGATCGAACAGCCCGTTCTGAGCCTGCCAGAGAGCGGCCAACCGGTCGTAGTTGGCCAGCGCGTACGCGGCGACGGCGTCGACGCTGTTGAACAGGGTCGTGTACCAGAAGGACGCGGCGAATCCATCGGGCACCTGATCGGTCACCACGCTGCCCGCATGCCAGAAGGCGATGGCAACGCGAAACGTAACCTGCCGGCCGGCGGGAACGTCGAGGCGGAGCATGCCGACGCTCCCCTCGCCGCCCGCAGCGCCCGTGCTCGCCGCCTGCACGTCCGAGCCGGCCGCCGCGGTGGCACCGGCATCGGCGCAATAGACGCCGACGGTTCGGCCGCTGCCGTCGTCATATAGGAAGCGCGGAGTGCCGGTGCTAGCCGCCGTGATCGTAGGTGAAGAGCTCGACGGCGTCGAGCTGCTGGGCAGCCGCAGCCCGAATAATCCCCGGCGCGGCGTCCTGCCGGCGCGGTTGTCCACCGTGACGCTCATCAGAACCGCCGGCAGCAGTCCGTCACGCATCTCCTCCACACTCGCGCGGCCGGGCTCGGGCACGGCCCCCGCCGGAGAAAGGATCCTCACGTCCAGGTCCTCCGCCGACCAGTCATCGGTCGCCACGCGATAGTCGCGCTGCACCGTCGCCAGCTCGATCACGCTGGGGTCCCCGCTCTGTGGGGTGAAGAACGGCAAAGCGCGGAAGCCGGAAGTGTCCCCCACGCCCACAAACACATCCTGGTTAGCCGGCGCCTTCAGCTCCATTGCCAATCCGCCCGAGGCCCCCGGGCGACCAAGGATGAATGTCGCGTAAGCGCCCGTCGGAGCGTGGAACGCGTTGAAGCCGACGTTCGACGGCGTCGAAGGCAAGGACGCATCCATCGCCTCGCTCGCCAGCGCCTGCTCCACGAACTCCAGCTGCGATCCAAAGGCGGCGCCCAACAGCCCGCCGCCCGTCCGAAGCAGCACCTCGCGGCGAGTACTCCCATGTCGGATCACGAGTACCCCCCAAGAAGACGATTCCAGCCATCTGACGACGGTCGGTAGCCGGCCGCTGACACCGTTCCCGGCGGGTGGCAGGCGTCGAGCGTCAGCGGGAAATGCGGGTCGTGCGCGATGCTCATCGCCTCGAACCCCCTGCCTACCGGCGCCACCGTTCTCCTTCTGCCATCCCGCTCGCTCAATATCCCACCGGCTTCGTGGGTATCAGATATCTTAGGCTATCGTTTCCCTATGGTCAAGCCGCGACACCGATATACTGGTCCGGTGTTATCTGATAAGTTGGGCAGCTGGAGGGATGTCTAGAAATGATGCGAATTGGCAGGGGAGAACGGCGCTCAGGAACCCGAGCCTCGGTGACCGGCACCGGCGCGCTGGCTGCGGTCCTGGCCCTGGCGGCGTTCGTCGCCCCCGCGGACGCCGCCCACCGCCGTCGCGGACCTCGCTCCGGCGCGATGACCTGCGCCCGCCTCAAACGAGAGGAGCGGCACTGGAGCAAGCGCGCGGAGCACCGCGAGTCGGCCGCGTACCAGCGCGCTGAGCGGCGCCTCGCCAAACGCTGCTCGTCGCCGGCGGCCGCACCCGCTCCGCACTGGGTGGGGGCGTGGGAGGGGGCGCCGGAGTCCGGTGTGTTCAGCGTCAGCAACCAGAGCTTCCGGTTGCTGGTGCACACGAGCATCGGCGGCTCGCTGCTGAGGCTGCGCTTCTCCAACGCTTACGGCACGACCCCGCTGACGCTCTCCGACGTGACCGTGGCGCTGCCGACGCAGGACGTGCCCGGCCCGTCGGTCGATGCCACCACCCTGCGCTCCGTGCGCTTCGCGACCGGCGGACAGCTGACGATCCCCGCCGGGCAGGACGCCTACAGCCTGCCCATCCATCTGCAGGTGCCCGGCAACGCCTGGCTCACCGTCAGCTTCTACGTGCCTGGAACCTACGCCACCGCCACCGCCCACCAGATGGGTATGACGACCTCCTACCAGACGCCATCGGGCGGCGGCGATCAGGCCAGCGACCCGACCGGCTCCGGGTTCACCAGCCCGTCGTTCCTCGCCTGGACCTACCTCACCGGCGTCGACGTCGTCGCGCCGAGACGAGTGAGCACGGTGGTGGCGCTCGGGGACTCGATCACCGACTGCTGCATCGAGATCCCCGACAGCAACATGCGCTGGCCAGACCTCCTGGACCAGCGGTTGGCCGTCGCGGCCGGTGGACAGCGCTTCAGCGTCGTCAACGCCGGCATCTCCGGCAACGACGTTTCCAACGATCGGGGTGGCAACACCAGCCAGGGGGCGGCGGGCGACACCCGCGACGCCCGCGACGTCTTCGCCGAGCCCAACGTCTCCACCGTGATCCTGTTCGAGGGCATCAACGATGTCGGAACCGGCGTCGATGCGGCCCACATCACCGCGGCCTACGAGAGGATTCTGTCTGACGCTCACGCCCGGGGGATCCGCGTGCTGATCGCCACGCTGACGCCGTGCTATGGCTCGGTCGCGTACGGGACCGGTTACACGACCAACGCGGCCGTCCGCGACCAGGTCAACAGCTGGATCACCGCGCACGCCGGCCGGTTCGACGGGGTGATCGACTTCGCCTCGGTGGTCGCCAACCCCGCCGATCCGGACCTCTGGAACCCGATCTACAACGTGGGGGATCAGCTGCATCCCAACCCGCTCGGGCTGAAGGCGATGGCGGATTCGATACCGCTCGACCTGTTCTCTGCGCGATGAGCAGCCTCACGCAAACCAGCGCGGACAGAATCCCGCCGGTGAAGCTTCCATGGCCGGCCTATGCGACCGGCGTCAAGGAGCTGCGGGAGGCGCAGCGTTCGATCTCGACGACCCCAGACGGACGTTCACGGGTGACGACCTGTGCACCCTGGCGGACGTTCTCCGACCTGGAGGGGCCATGTTATCGTTCACAACATCTGGGTTGGCGGCATTAGAAGGAGCGGCAGGACGTGGTGTTCGATGGCCCGGCAGGGTTTGGTGACGGTCCGGAAATCGCGCGACTAACGCGTCGTGAGGCCGTGCAGGCGGGCGCGGTGGCGGTGGGGTCGCTGGCGGCGGTGGAGGTCGATCCCGCTGCGGCGCGGGCGCGAAAGCACGAGCGTGCGGGGGTGCTTCCGGCGGGGCGGCATGAGGAGTCTTTCGACCTGGGATGGCTGTTTCACCGCGGCGATGTGAGCGGCGCGCAGGCGCCGGGGTTTGACGACAGCTCGTGGCGCGAGCTCGATGTTCCCCACGATTGGAGCATCGAGGATCTGCCCTATGCCACGTCTACGGACGGAGGGGCGACCTCTGATCCCTCCACGTTTGCTGTCCTCACCGACCCATCGATGGTGACAGATGCGCCGCAGGTGATCGGTCCGTTTGACAAGAGCAGCATCGGGGCGAGGAACACTGGCTATACGGTTGGCGGGGTCGGCTGGTATCGCAAGCACTTCAAAGTGCCTGGGCTTGTGCGCGACGAGCGCGGAGGCGCGTCTTGACGGCGATGAGCAGCGGGTGGAGCTGCGTTTCGACGGCGTCTACCAGGACGCGGACTTCTGGCTGAACGGCCAGCATCTGGGCTTTCATCCCTACGGCTACACGTCGTTTGCATTCGATGTGACGTCGTACCTGAACCCTGTGGGTCACGAGAACGTGCTGGCGGTGCGTGTCAACAACAGCGGTCAGAACAGCCGCTGGTATTCGGGATCGGGGATCTATCGCCACACCTGGCTGACGATCACCGGGCCGGTCCGGATCCCGCTGTGGGGGGTGTACGTGACAACACCCGTCGGTCAGTGCGACCACGATCTGCTCGTGCGCATCGAGGTCCCGGTGGCGAACCACCAGGCCACGGCCGATGCGGGCATTGGTGCGAGTGGCGGTGCTGGATCCCGATGGGCGGGAGGTCGCTCTCTGCAGATCGAGGCCTCAGCAGCTCGACGCCGGACAAACCGGCAGCTACACGGCTCGAGCATCCCGGTCAGCTCGCCCCGGCTGTGGTCGCCCGAGACCCTGACCTATACCGCGCTCGGGTTGAGGTGCTCGTCGCCGGCAAGACCGTCGACACGGTGACGGAGACGTTCGGGATCCGCTCGCTCGTGTGGAACGGGCAGATGGGGTTCGAGCTCAACGGCAAGCAGGTGAAGCTTCGCGGCGGCTGCTGTCACCATGACAACGGGGCGCTCGGGTCGGTCTCTCTGTATCGCTCCGAGGAGCGACGGGTGCAGACCCTCAAGGACCTCGGGTTTCAACTGCATCCGCACCTCGCACAACCCTCCCAGCCCAGCCTTCCTGGACGCCTGCGACAAGCTCGGCATGCTCGTCTGGGATGAGTTCGCCGACATGTGGGATGTCCAGAAGGCAGGGTCAGACGACTACAGCAAGCACTTCACGGCAGTACTGGCAGCAGGACCTGACGAGCATGATCATGCGCGACCGCAACCGCGCGTGCGTCGTGATCTGGTCGCTGGGCAACGAGATCTCCAAGGATCCCAATGGCTACGGCCCGCGGATGAAGGCGCTCGTTCAATCGCTGGACAGCGACTCGGCCGATCACCGCCGGCGGAAACCCCGGCCCGCCTGCGTGGAGGACGTGCTCGACACGCACTACAGCGAGCCGAGCAACAGCTCCGCTTCCCAGAAGGCGTGCACCGAGAGCGAGACCTATCCCGGCGAGATCTATGACGACTGGAAGAACGTCGAGGACAACTCGTGGTTTGCCGGGCAGCATGGTGTGGACGGCGTGGGACTACATCGGCGAGGCCGCGATCGGTGCACCGCCGCTATCGCCGGTCGGGGTCGGCCCAGGCGGGACGGTTTATGGGGCTGGGAGCTATCTACTTCGGGCTTGCCCCCTATCCGTGGTACATGTCCTACTGCGGCGATGTCGACCTGATCGGCCAGCGCAAGCCACAGTCCTACTGGCGCTCGGTGGTGTGGGGGCTCAGCGTTCTCGAGATGATGGTCGAGCGGCCGCCGCCTCCTGGCACCGAGCAGGATCCTGAGGGTCAGATCTCGACCTGGGGCTACTACGACGAGCTGCAGAGCTGGACCTGGAACGTGCCGCACGGACCAGCCGATGAAGGTCCGCGTCTACACCTCAGGCGACAGCGTAAAACTGCTGCTCAACGGGAGCGTGATCGCGACCAACTCGCTCGCCGATGCCGACAAGCGCGAGACCGTGTTCACCGTCCCTTACACGCCCGGGACGCTCACCGCAATCGCTTACAAGGCAGGACAGGAGCTAGGCCGCAAGACTCTCGAAACCGTCGGTGCGCCGGCCAAACTCGAGCTGACGGTGGACACGGCCAAGCTGACAACCGGTCGTGACGAGTTGGCGCATGCGCTCGTGCAGGTTCTCGACAGCCAGGGCCGGCTCGGTGCCCGATGCCGTCGTGCCGGTCTCCTTCGCCGTCTCGGGCGCAGGAGAGCTGGCCGGCGCCGCCAACGCCAACCCCCACAACGTCGACAGTTTCAAGCGCCCTCACCGCTACACCTACCACGGCCAAGCGCTGGCGATCCTCCGTTCCGCCAAGCAGCCGGGCACGCTGACGCTCACCGCCAGCTCGCCCGGCCTGCAATCGGCAACCATCAGTCTCCCGGTGACCTTGGAGGCCAACCCGCCGCCGTCCCCCCGCAAGCAGCACCACCACAAGCGTCATAAGCGCCACGGCGCACCCGGGCTCGAACGCCATCTTCCGCAATCGCAGGGGGACCCGGCCATGTTGCTGATCGCCATGATGGCGACCCTGCTCCGGCGACACCAGCATCTCACCGACGATCGCCTTGACCCCGGTGCCGCCGCCCCGCGGTCATGACCATTCCTACCTGACACGCAGTCGGACGCGGAGCCTGAAGCGTGCAGTTGGCTCCTGGGCCCTGCGGCGCGGCCGAGCGAGGAATCGTGAGGAGACGGCGGCGATCTGCTCGTGCGCGGCCCGCTCGCTGGATGGGCGTCCGGACGATTAGCTATGAGCTTGGCCATGGCTCCATGACCCGCTACCGGCGGTTTGACGGCGCCGGCCACTTCGGCGTGCGCGGGACGTGGCGTCGGGCGGTCAGCCCCAGTTCATACCGTTGGAGCCGCGGGCGAATGCCGACCCGGTCGAGGTGATCGACTACGTCGCTCACAAGCTTTCCGGGCTCCAACGGTGTGGTGGGTTTGCAGGGGCAGGCCTATCTCGGCATGAACGAGGTGCTGATGGGCACCGCGCTCAAGTCAAGCCCGGCACCCAATGAATCCAGGGCTCCCTCGACCGTCGGGGGGGACATGTGGCGCGGCTTCGTCGCGGGTGGGGTCCCGTCGGCGGTCTCGTATGCATACGCGGGGCTCGAGGTTCCGTGTGAGCTGCCGAGCCCGGATCAGCTGACGGCAAGCGGCGGCGTCGATCCGATCAGTGAGCTCGGACTTGTCCAGGGCCGTGCGGAGCTTCCGGCCGACCGCGGCATACACGACGCCAGCAGGCCCGGTTGCATCGTCACAGCGGCCCTCGCGGTCGCACCCGGACCTAATTGACGTCTGCAGCGCCTCGCCATAGCGCTGACTGCGCGAGACACTGACGTACACGTACATCTGAGGCTGATTCTCAGGGCTGCAGGCTCGAGACGGTCCGAGCGCTGGACCTGGCACGGCAAGTCCTTGGCGATCCTTCGCCCGGTCAAAGCGCCGAAACGCTCACCCTCCCGGTCGCTCTCTTGTACTTTGGATGCGCCGTCGCCTGGAGGTTCGCGTGTGCTCGGGCCGTGCATTTGGGATGTGCACTGGCTCGATCTCGGTGAGGAGCTCCCACACGGCGCGAGGTCGGAGGTATGAGGTGTCACGGTAGGCGCTGGGGCTGGTGACACCGTAGGCCTCGGGCTCGCCGAAGGCGAAGCCGTTGGAGAGGTTGTCGTAGATCTGGTAGTAGAGGTCTTTGCCGAGCACGAGCGCATCCGCCTTCAGCGCGGGGTTGTGGAACCGCACACCCTCGTGGTAGAGCGTTGCGGCGAGCATCCAGGTCGTTCCGACCCAAACCTCGTTGCCTTCGGTCGCGCTCGTTCTGATCTCGCTCCCCAGGTCGTTGACTCCGTTTGCTGCGCCGGTGACGTGGCCTGTGCTGTCTGTGAACTGGGTCAGGAGCGGGTACGCGGTCTCAAGATGGGCGATGATGCGCCTCGGGTTGACGAGGTCTGGCAGCCCCAGATCCTCGGCGATGTGCTGTGCAAACAGCGCGTCGGCCATGATCCCTTTGCCGTATTCAGGCGAGCCTGTGTCGATCGTGTAGTGCGGCCCGATCGGCGACGGGAGCGGGTCCCAGAAATCGCTCTCGAACGTCGACTGCGATCGCGGCAGCTCGGTCCTGAGGGCCTGAAGCTCGGCGCTGGTGGCCTTGGGGACGCCCAACGTGAGCGCATCGCGGGTCGCGGCGATCATGACCTGCTCGGCCAGCAGGTAGAGCTCGGAGTTGTAGATGCCGTGGCCGACCATCTCCCAGCCGTCGTAGGTGTCGGTCTGTGCGGGTGGGTCGACCGGCAGGTGATCGCCGGGCGGGACGTGCGCCTCTATGTACTGGAACGTCTTGAGCATCGCGGGGTAGGTGAAGCGGAGAAATGCTGCATCGTGGGTGGCGCGGTAGTAGCTATAGGCGACATATATGTATTTCGCCTCCTCGTCGGCGTACGCGGCCGGGTAGGAAGCCGGGACGGACGAGGGCTGAAAGGTGTTGGCCCACTGGATCCAGGGATCTGCGCCGCCGGCGTCGTGCGGCGTGAAGCCGGCGGGGTTCCCGAGGATCATCGAGGTCCACCCCCTGATCAGGTCGCGCGCCATATCTGGGAAGAGCTGCTGGGTCGCCTGGTAGGCGTACGCGTAGCAGTCCCAGCAGTTCGCGTCGTTGTAGTTCCCCCCTTCGACATTGAAGAAGAGGTGGGTGCCGGGGACCTGTGAGCCAATTCGCGGGCCTCCGTTCGTGTAAGAGTCCGAGGTGCTGACGAACCCGCCCTCCCAGAAGCTTTGTCCCCACGTTACGTAGTAGAGCTCGTTCAGCGCGGCGGTTCGCAGCCACGCCGGATAGGCTGGGTTGGTCGCGATCGGCAGCCACCAGCGGTTCACCGCGGCCAGTGCCTGATCGTGCTCTGCCAGCAGCCGGTCGGCGATGTGGAAGGCCTGGTGGAATCGGTAGCTACCTGCGATGTAGTTGTTGGCCGAGGTCTCGCGGGCGCCGAAGAAGTCGGTGTAGCGGCGCATCCACACTGTGTTGGCGGACGAGCCATAAGTCTCCTGGGGGAAGTCCCAGGAGAGAATGAACCGCACGACCGTCGAATGGTGCGGCGCGAGTACCGTGGCGACCGCCACCGCACCAGCCGAGGCAGAGGTGTCGAGGCGCTTGTCCGGTAGGGCACCCTTCGCCTTGAACGGCGCGTAGACATCGCCGCCGTCACCGGCGGCGTTCCACGAGGTCGTGTAGGAGACCTTCTGGCCCCGCTGCGGCTTCACTGCGATCGTCCATTCGGAGTCCTTCGCATCAGCGGTGGTCGTTGGGTTCGAGGAGGCCAGCGTCACTCCGGCGATGTCGCTGCGCCGATCGAACCGATAGCTGCTCGACAGGCCGGTGCGAACCACGGCCGGGCCCTGGTATGTGCTGCCGGCGTGCTCGGCCGCATTGGGGAAGGTGAACATCGTCGAGACGTGCTGCGTCACCGACCTGGGGTTGGTCAGCCGCAGGTCGAAGTAGGCGACGGGCATCGAGGTGTAGTAGTCGCTGCGCGCCACAATCGGTGACCAGAAGCGCATCGACACGCCGGTTGCCAGGCCCTTGTAGTGGATCCAGCCAAACGGATATAGCGCGGAGTAGGTCCCCTGCCCCGGGTTGAGCGTGTTCCAGGCCGAGAGCACTGACCCGAAGCTGCTGTTTACCGCCAGCGTTTTGGTCTGCACAGTTGAGCCTGAGCTCTGCGTGCGGATGTGAAAGGCGGCCTGACTGAGGATCCGATGCTCGGGCAAGGAGTCGTCTCCGAAGGTCCAGGGTCCGAACGTGCCAGCCTGGTTGATCATGAAGTTCCCGGCACCCACACCCCCCATCGGAACGCCGAGACCGGGGTATGCAGCAGCGCCGGCCTGCAACGCGCAGTCCACTGGATACTGCGCCGAGTCAGACTTCGAGCACTTGGGAACGGGCGGGATCGGGCGCCCCAGCGGACGGACAAACGCCGCTGAGGGCACCGAAAACGAAACCGTACCAGCGAGTGCCATACCAGCGGCCCCGGCCAACGAGAGGAAGCTGAGCACGGACACGAGGACCAAACGCCGCAGCGACGGGCGAGAGCTTCGCGTTGTCCGAACAGTCCGAACGGCGATCATTTCAGTCTTCGTTGTGGGCAGGTATGGTTTCAGTGGTTCACTGATCCGCGCATCTTTCCGATCGCTCGGTTGAGGGCGCACTCACACTCCACTCCCGCCCCTGCCCCGGGCTCGTCGAGGTCGTAGAGGGGAGATCGACACCCGCGCGATGACCCGATAGGTGGTCTCGGCGGAACTGTTGGCCGAGCCGGTCTGCATCGCGGCTCCCCATCCAGCGAGCCACCGGACGGAGGTGCGCGCTTCAGCCGCCGGCACGAGAAGAAGCATCGCCGCGAGCAGAGCGAGCACACCCGTCGGGGGGCCGCCGATGCGACCACGTACGGTCTTCTCGTGCGCAGTCTTCACCGGTCTTGAACCTGTGCGCGTACTCATCGGTTGGCTCCTGCCCGCGGGCCGCGCACATCAGTGTCCATTCCGGGACACGGTCGTGCCGTAGGCCGCGAGCGGGCTCCTGGATCGCGGTCGTGGTCATGGTCCACCGGGTCTTGGCAGAGCACGCCCGGTCTGGGGCGCGACGGGGCTCTGGGGATGGCCACCGTTGCCTGTCCGTAAGGCCGCAGCAGGACCGGCCCTATCAGGCCATAGGGTTGGGTTGCGCCGAGGGCGGCTATTCCTCCGTTGGTGTTGCCCTGTTCGCGTGCCGCTTCGACGGTGTTGCGCAGGGTTGTGGCGAGAACGACTTGGATCGTGTTCTGGCCGGGGCGCAGGAGGTGTGTGATGTCCGCGCCCCCGATCGTCGGTGGGGTTTGCAACCCGACCTGGTCGTATCGCTGGTCGGGTGTGGCCTGCCGAGTGGCGCGCCGGCCGTTGACGTAGACGTTGACCGATCCCCAGATGGTGCCGAGATCCAGCAGCACGCCGCGGTCAGGTGCTGTCCAGCTTGCTGGGAGGTTGACCGTGGTGGTGTAGGTGCCTGTGCCGGAGGCGTTCTTGAGCTGCGGGATTTGGCGCCAGTCCTGCAGCTGGGTGAGCTGGACCTCGACGTTGGCTCCGGTCGATGAGGGTTGGGATTTGACGACCTGCAGCGTCCAGGAGCGGGGCGAGATGGGGGGCGGCAGTTTTGGCAGCGTGACAGTGCGGCGGGTGCCGTTGCTGAACTTCACGAACCTGCTGCCACCGCTTCTCAAGTCTTGGATGATCAGTTGCCGGCCGTGAACGGTGAGCTGCTCGGCGTTGGTGGCGACCGCGTGAACCGGAGTCCGGGAGCGCTCTCGCACGAAGGCGATCACCCGCGTCTCACCGCCGCGGAGCACGAGCGGGACGTCGATGCGGCCGCGTGGGGTTGAGTACTGTGCCACCGGGGTGATCGCGCCTGTCCAGAGGTCGAGCCACTCGGGGAGCCCGCGGGCGGCGAACGACGCGGCGAGCGAGATCGGCTTGGTGGCGGCGTTCCATAGATACCAGTAGTCGGCTTGTGAGGTGTGGCGCAGCTGCGCGTACAGCGGTACCGGCTGCGACCACCGCGCTGAGGGCTGAATCCCGAGGCTCCTGATGGCCTGTAGCACGTCGGCCTCGCTGGCCACCACCCGTGAGCGCGGCGAGTGCAGGATTTGCTTGAACGCGTGGACGACCTGCGCGTCCTCCTGGGCGGGATCGGCGTTGCTCGTGCCGTGGCTGGGCGGGGCGCCTACGATCACGACCGCCAGGCCGCGCCTGACGTCGCGGGCGAGGGCCTGGGCGGCTGACCCGGGCATCGCGCTCTGCTCGATGACCAGGACGCGGTATGAGGGGCCCTTGGGGAACAGCACCCCAGTACCTGGCGCGCGGGGATCCAGCAGTCCTTGCGGGTCGATGAACTGGTAGGTGTACCCGGCTTGTTCGAGCGATTGTCCGTCGAACAGCGGCGGCGGGCAATTGTTGGCTGCCGCTTCGGTGACGTCGTGGCCGCCGTCTGGCTGGGTGAAGATCGGGAGGGGGAGCTCGGGACCGACCTCATACCAAAGCGCGGTGGTGGCAATGTCGATCGCGGTGTTCTGCGAGGGGGAGCCGTCACGGTAGATCGCGATGTCCTGCACGGGGTGCCCCGCGCGCAGCACGAGCGTGCCGCGCGCCCAGTAGTTGGCGAGGTCGTGCCACATCGGCCACTCCGGGAAGTAGCGCTGGTTCCAGCTCTGCGCGACGGCGCCGACGAACTGGTCGCGGCCGGGCCACGCCGTTCCGGGCGGCTGATAGGCAAAACCGTGAACGACGGGCGTGGTCACGCCGGCGGCCCACGCCTTGTCCATCAGCGCCTTGTATTCGCTCAAGGAGACGAGGTAGTCACGACCGTCCGTGCCGTCTAATTCGAGATCGACCTCGTTGCTGCCCCCTTGCTCGCTGCCGCCGACATTCAACCGATAGAAATCCAAGGCGTAACGCCAGTCGGGCTCGGCGGGGGTAGCGGGGTCGCAAGCAGCGCGAGTTTCGGTGTCGGCGATCCCACCAGCCTCCACGACGGCTCGATGGGACGCGATCACATCGAACGGCGAGCCGTACGCGGCCTGCACGCGGAAGCGCATCCGGTGAGTACGCGCCCAAGCCGCGAACACGTCCAAATGGTTGTGGATGTACAGATCGGTGAGCGTCTGCATGAAGTCATGCCAGACCCGCCGCCCAACGCCACCCGAGAACTCGAAGTCGGGAGCGGGAAGCTGCCCCGACATGCCGTACCGGTACGCGAATCCGGGCACGTTGTACTCGTCCTGGATGAACAGCGCCGGGATGAAGGCGACGAGATCGTAGCCCCAGTGGCGCTTGAAAGCGCTGAGCAGCGAATCGGTCCACGGAATCCCGTCGTCGTAGAACAGCTCCAGCGAGTCCTCGAAGAACTCCGAACCCGGGATCAGGGAGCTCTGGTTCTCGGACCCGAGCTGGTTGGCATCGAGAAACGATGTTGCGGCACGGGCGGCAGCCGCGTTGAGATGGTTCATCACGTTCTGGTGCGTCGGCCGCTCCCACAGCCCGAAGATGATCCAGTGCCCGGGCGCTGGCGGGCTGAAGCTCACCAGCCCTTGCGAGTTCACCTTCGCAGTCAGATCGACGACCGAGGAGGGATCCAGGACAGTCGACTTGACCGGTGCGCTCGGCGCGAGCGGCTGATAAGGGACCGCAGGCGCGGTGTAGAGGACGGGAGTGCCTTCCTGCACCACCCGCGCGGCTGTCACCGCCACCAGTTTCGTATACGCGGGCGGCGAGATCCCAGCCGTGAACCCTCCACCCTCATACAGGTTGTGATCCTGCGCCTGAGGCACAGGCACTACATAGCTCCCCGGTCCCACGACGCTGGTGGTCCCGTACATCAGCTCTTGCGAGTGGTTCGGGCTAGCCGGCTCGCCGCCTGTGTTCGGCGTCGTCACGGGCCAAGCCGCCCCCATGGTCATATCTAGCTCGAGCTTTCGCGAGCGCGCTGTGCGCAGGGCAGTAGCGAGCGCCTGGCGCTCAGCCTGCGTTGCCCATGAGCCGGTATCGAAAGTGATCTCCACGCCGCCGAACCCCTGGTTGGCGATCGCGTTCAGCTCGGCGGATACCTCGCTCGGGTCGAGCGGCGAAGTCCACCACCACCGAAACTTCGGTCGCACCGACATCGGCGGATCCACGAGCATCCTGGGATTCAACGGATCCAATGCCGGGCGATGACTCTGCGACGCCGCCGTCGCGGCGCCCGGAGAAACAGCCGCCACAACACCGGCCGCTGCGAGCACGGCCGACAGCGAAAGGGCGAGAAACCGCGGTCGGTGCCGCACGCCGAAACGGCCGATCGCGAGACACGGCTTCTCATGCACCGTGTTCTTCTCCTGCTCGGGAATCATCGCCGTCCCCGGCGCCGTGGGATCGACGGGCGCGGTGCCGTCCGCTCGGCCGTACCTTCGGCTTGCGGCGCGACCTCTTGCGCCCGGTTCGGTGCGAGCCGGCGGGCCGGCAGGTGGCCGGGTGCAGGATCGAGAGGTCGATCGCGTCGGCCATCGCCCGGTAGCCGGCGTCGTTGGGGTGGACGCCGTCGGTCTTGTACTTGGGGTTCATCTGCTGCGGATCGGCGGGGTCCTCGAGTACGCGCTCGAAGTCGATCACGTGGTCGAAGACGTGCTGGTGACGGATCCAGGCGTTGACCTGCTCACGGGTCTGCTCGCCCTGCGGCGTCCAGTAGGGGAACCCCTTGTACGGGGTCAGCGTCGCGACGCTGATGTGGTAGCCGGCTTGGTGCGCCTGCTCGGCAACGTTGGTCAGCGCGTCCTCGATCTGCTGCGCGGGGGCATCGTAGAACCCGATGTCGTTGATTCCCTCCAGCACAATCACGTCGCTCACCGCCGGCCGCGACCCCACGTCGTACTGAAAGCGCGAGGCGCCCGACGGGCCGGCCAGCGGGAAGTCCGCGGAGATCATGTTGCCGCCGATCCCGGCATTCAGGACGGTCATGCGCAGGTGGGCGGCGAGCATCCGGCGCTGCAGGTCGTCCGGCCAGCGGGCGTCCGCGCCGGGAGTCGATTGCGTGCCGTCGGTGATGGAGTCCCCCAACGTGGCCACAGTGTCCACCGGGCCTGAGGCGAGCACGTCGAGCTCGTCGACTACGTACTCCGAGCTGGTGGTGTCGGAAAACGCCGCGCCGCTGGCATCGTCGCTGTGCGCGCCCGACCCTGATGAGGTGAGGAACGAGGTCTGGTCGGGCTCTGGATGGGTGTCCAACGCGACCGGGCCGCCGACGACGTGGAAGCTGATTGCCAGGTGCCTGAACGGCGTGACGGAAAAGCGCACCGGGTCGCTCCCGATCAGCGACCCGGCCGGGATCGTCACCGACCCCGATCCCGCGAAGATCACCGGACGGCTGCTGCCGGCGACCACGTCGGCGCCATTTCCCTGCTCGAGCCCCACCCGCACGTCATCGAACGTGACCGGCGAGCTGCCGAAACGGTTCGTGAACCGCAGACGAAGGCTGGTGCCAGCGTAGTGCGGCGAGACGATCATCCGCAGCGTCTGGTCGTTGAAGAAGGGATGCGTGCGATCACCGAAGCTGGGCTGGTTTGAACTAAGCGCCTTGTCGGCCGTCCACGCGCCGACCCACTGAGGAACGTCGCACGCCACAGATGCCGCCCGCGAAGCCAAGCGTCGACCATGCTCAGCCTGCGGTGATCCAGCGATCGCAAGCGGCGCACCGCCGAGCAGGGCGACCAGCGCGAGGCAGACAAGCGGGCTGAACAGCCTGAGGCGGATACTTCTCCCCATCAGCTCGTCCCCAGGGGTTCAGCCGGATCGGTCGAGCGCGAGCCGGCGTGTTGCATCCGTCGCCTGAGCAGTGCGGCCGACATGGCGAGAACGAGCGCTGAGCCGCTCCCCAGCGAGGCCGTGAACGCAGGATGGCGGCGCTTCTTGTGGTCGGTTGGATGGTGGTGCAGCTTGTTGTGATGACGCGGGTGCGCCACCTTCGGGGCGGCGACCGGCAGCCTGAGCGTCGCTGGCTGTAGCCCTTGGGCGCTCGCGGTGAGCGTCAGCGTGCCAGCGGTCTTGGCCGGCCGCAGGATTGCCAGCGCCTGGCCGTGCCACGTCCACCGGCGGGGCCGCTTGAAGCTGTCGACGTTGATCGGGTTGCCGTTCGCAACCCCGGCGAGCGTCCCCGCACCCTCGAGCGAGAAGTCGACCTTCTCCACCGCGTCGGGGACCCGCCGCCCTTGACTGTCGACCACCTCGAGCAGGACGTGGGCGAGCTCCTCGCGGCCCGTTGTCAGCGAGGGGACGTCAGAGGTGAGACGGAGAGCTGCCGGCGCTCCTGTCGTTACGAACGTCCGGCGTCCAATCTCGCTGCCGTCCTTGTAGGCGATGGCGGTGAGCGCCCCGGGGGCGTAGGTGACGCTGAAGGTCGTGGTTCGCTTGTCGGCCTCAGTCAGGGCGTTGGTGGCGAGTTTTTGGCCGTTCAGGATGAGGTCGACGCGGTCGCCGCTGGTGTAGACACGCACGGTCATAGACTGGGTGGGAAGCACGTTCCACGTCCACGACTGGAGCTCGTCGTAGTAGGACCAGGTGGCGGGATACTGCTCGGTGCCCGGGGGCGGCGGGCGCTCGACGGCCATCTCGATCGGGCTGAGGCCGTAGACCACCTGCCGCCAGTAGTTCTGGGGCTTGCGCTGCCCGATCAGGTCGATATCGCCGCAGAAGGCCATATACCAGGGGTAGGGGAGCGCGCCTGCGACGCCGCCGAGGCTGTAGGCGGTGGCCGCGTCCTGCTGGTCTGGAGGGGCGAACGCCGGCGCGCCCGTGCCCGCCTCGCCGATGTAATCCCACCCGGCCCAGATCCAGTTGCCGATCGCCCACGGCGTGTCCTGGGCGAACTTCCAGTCGTCGTAGAAGGACGCGATGAAGTCCTCGCTCTGCGACATCGGCTTGTCCTCGTGGCCCGCGTGCTGCGAGCTGTAATCGGCACTGCCGGTGTCTGTGACCCCCACCGCGTAGTGGACGTCGCCGATATCGACGTACTCCCACACCGACGAGTTGAGCGTGCCGCCGACCGTGATCGGCCGCGTCCTGTCCAAGGAGCGGACCAGCGCCGCCAGGCGCGGGCCGTAATTGTTGGAGTCCGAGACCTCGTTGCCCAGCGACCAGATGACCACACTCGGGTGGTTGCGGTCGCGCAGAACCATGCTGCCGAGGTCCTGCTGCCAGTACTGCGGAAAGTACTTGCTGTAGTCGTCGGGCGTCTTGCTCTGGTCCCACATGTCGCTGAACTCGTCCCACACCAGCATTCCCAGGCGGTCGCACGCGTCCAGCATCGCCGGCGAGCGGGGGTTGTGAGACGCGCGGATGGCGTTGAACCCGGCCGCCTTGAGGATCTCGATCTTCCGCTCCTCGGAGCGATCCAGCGCAACCGCCCCCAACGCACCGTGGTCATGGTGAATGCAGGCGCCAAGGAACTTGATCGGCTTGCCGTTGAGGAGAAACCCCTGCTTGCCGTTCCACGCCAGCGAGCGGAGCCCGAATGGAGTCGTGGTCGAGTCGACCACCGTCCCATCGACGATGACCTCGGCGCGGACGCGGTAGAGCGTCGGGGCATCCGGGGACCACAGCGCGGGCCGCCTCACCACGGCGTCGAGCTTGAACGTCCTAGCCTCCCCCGGCGCGAGCGCCGTCGCCGCCGAACGGCGCTTGACGACCGCTCTCCCGCGGCTGTCCAAGATCGTCACCAGCACGTGACAGGCCGTGCGGGCCGCACGCTTGTTCTCGACGGCCACCTCGGCATGCACACTCGCCTGCTGTCGGCTGACGCTTGGCGTCGTGACGTAGACGCCCCACAACGGGATTCTCACCGGGCTCGTGACGGTCAGCCAGGTGTGCCGGTAGATGCCGGACCCGGAGTACCAGCGGCTCGTCTCCCCCGTGCAGTTGACCCGCACCGCGAGCACGTTGTTGCCGCGGCGGTTCACGTATCGCGTGAGGTCAAACGCGAACGACGTATAGCCATTGGGGTGAAACCCGAGGTGGTTGCCATTGAGCCAGAAGTCCGCGTTCTGGTACACGCCGTCGAACCGAAGCTCGATCCGCTGCTCGTCTCCGTCGGGCTCCGTCTCGGACTCGTCGCGGGCGAGCCCTGGAACGGCGAAGTGCTTGCGATACCAGCCCACTGCCGAGACCGTGAACCCCTGGCCCCGTTCGCCGCCGAGGGGCGTGTTCGGCTTCGGGTCAGCATCGGGATCGAACGGGCCGATCGGCCGCGGCGCGCTCGCCACAACCGCGGGGTCGGTCTCGAACGCGAACGCGGACGGATCGCCCGTCGCGCCGCCGTCATCCGAGGTCGCGTACGGCAGGTCCTCGATTCGCCAATCATGCGGTAGGTCGAGCTTGCGCCACGAGGTGTCATCGAACGACGGCGCTTGGACCCCGGCCGGGTCGCCACGAAGGAATAGCCATCCCTCGTCAAACGAGACCTCTGACCTGCCGGCAAGCAATCGCGTCTTGTCGCGCCGGCGCCTTGCCGCGGCAGGGTCGGCTTCGAGCGCCAGCGCGCCAAACGCCAGCGCGCCGCCCTGCAGCGCCTGGCGCCGAGTCACCCAGTTGTTCTCAGTAGACGGCACGGCCACCGGACGCGTCGAAGCACGCCCCGGTCGAGAACGACATCTCCGCGGAGCACAGCCAGGCGATCAGCCGGGCTACCTCCTCGGGCTTGCCCACGCGCCCGAGCGGGATGCGCGAGACCATGTAGTCGATGTGCTCCTGGCTCATGTCGGCCAGCATCGGCGTCTCGATCACCGCCGGCGCCACGCAGTTGACGAGCACGCCGCTGCCGGCGACGTCTTTGCCGATCGACTTGGTCATCGCGATCACGGCGGCCTTGCTCGAGGAGTAGGCAGCGGCCATCGGGTTGCCCTCCTTGCCGGCGATCGAGGCGACGTTGACGATCCGCCCGTAGCCGCGCGGAAGCATGCTCTTCAACGCGACCCGGTTGGCGAAGAACACGCCATCGACGTTGACGGCGTACACCCGGCGCCACTCCTCGTCGCTCACCTCCACCGTGGGCAGCGAATCGCCGCTCACCCCGGCGGAGCACACGAGGATGTCGAGCCGGCCGAGCTCCGTCTCGACCCGCGTCACCGCCTGATCGAGATCCGGCGACCGCGTCACGTCGCCGGCGAGCGCCAAATCGGATGCGCTCCGCTCCGGCGCCAGATCGAACACGGCGACCTTGGCGCCACCTGCCCGGAGCAGACCAGCCGTCGCCGCGCCGATACCCCGGGCACCTCCGGTTATCAGCGCAACGCGGTCTGAAAAGTCGTAGGCAGCCGTCATCTCCCGCACACTGCGCTTCGAAACATATCTGATAGGTCGCTGGGATGTCAATCAGCTGCCGTCGAGCTCGTCAGCCCGCCGCCCCGGCCCCGCCGGGTGGCTCCTAGGACTGGCGGAGCGCGGCCTTTAGGTCCTGCTCGGTGGCCCGCAGGTGCTGCCTCATCGCTTCTGCAGCACCGGCTGGATCGCGGGCGATGACCCGGTCGAGGATCGACTGGTGGGCCTCTACGACCACGTCCAGGGGCTCCTTGCGGCGGAGGTGCCCCTGGTAGGAGTATTGGCGGCTGATCCTTAGCGGCTCGGCGAGCTGCTCGATCAGCTGCGTGAGCATCTTGTTGCCAGTGGCGTCAGCGAGGGCTTCGTGGAAGCGGATGTCGGCCTCGTGGAAGCGGTCCTGTTCCTCGAGGTTCTCCCGCATGTCGTCGATCGCAGACTGGATCGCCGCGATCGAGGACCGGGAGGCCCGGACGGCGGCGAGCTCTGCGATGTGGACCTCAAGCGCTCGGCGGACCTCGGCGAGCTCGAACAGGGCCAGCGGATCACGCCGCACGGCCATCCGCAAGTACTCGCCCACCATCGCGCCATTGGGCGCGAGCACACGCGGGCGACGGCCCTTGCGAACCTCGATGAGCCCGCGGGCCTCCAATGCACGCGTCGCCTCGCGAACCGTCAGGCGGCTGACGCCCAACGCGGCCGACAGTTCCGCCTCGGACGGGACGAAGTCGCCAGGCTGGCGCTCCTCGAGCACGATGCGCTCGAGTGCCTCGATTGCGCCGGCCGTCGCGGGCGCGCCGTTGTCGCGCACTTCTTCGCTGGCCACGCAGCGAAGTGTAGCCCAAAGCAATCAACCTATCTGATAGATTCGCACTGTGGCGGCCGACGCTCAGCCTTACCAACTGCTGCGAAGGAGCTGACGATGCGGATCACGTCGATGCGAACCGGAGTGGTGGGGACGCCTTGGCGTCAGCTCACGCTGGTTGAGCTCGAAACTGATGCCGGTCTCACTGGCGTGGGCGAGGTCCGCATGCCGAACAACACGCAGGCGCTGCTCGGATATCTCGCCGATGCGGAGACTCGGCACATCGTCGGACGCGATCCGTTCGAGGTCGAGTTGCTGGTCGAGCGGTTCGTGCGGCGAGATTACGAGCGCGCGGGCGAGGTCGGGATGTCGGCGTGCGCGGCGGTCGAGATGGCGTGCTGGGACATCATCGGCAAAGCGCTGGAGCAGCCGGTTTACCGCCTGCTCGGCGGCCGCGTCCGTCATCGCGTCAAGGCTTATGCGAACGGCTGGTACACGGTCGAGCGCACCCCGGAGGAATTTGCCGACGCGGCCCGGCGAGTCGTCCAGCGCGGGTATCGCGCGCTGAAGTTCGACCCGTTCGGTTGCGGGACCTGGGAGCTCGAGCCAGCGGAGAAACGGTTGTCGGTCGAACTGGTGGAGGCGGTCCGCGACGCAGTGGGTCAGGACGTCGAGATCATGATCGAGATGCACGGCCGGTTTGTCCCGGCGGCGGCGGTGGCGATCGCTCGCGACCTGGAGCGGTTCTCGCCCTCGTGGATCGAGGAGCCGGTCCCGCCGGAGAACCTCAAGGCGCTGGCCAACGTGGCCAAGCGCACGAACATTCCAATCGCCACCGGCGAGCGGATCCACTCCCGGCTGGAGTTCCGGGAGCTGTTTGAGCTGCAGGCGGCGGACATCGTTCAGCCTGACGTCTCGCATTTCGGCGGCATCCTCGAGACGCGCAAGCTGGCGGCCACGGCGGAGAGCCACTACGTGCTGCTTGCCCCCCACAACGTGGGCGGCCCGATCGGCACGGCCGCCGCGCTCCACGTCGGAGCGTGCACGCCCAACTTCAAGAGCCTCGAACATTTCAACGACTTCGCAGATCCGTGGATCGCCGACGTGATCCGCGGCGGGCCCCGCGTCAGCGCCGAGGACGGATGCTTTCCGCTGCCGAGCGAGCCGGGACTCGGTGTGAGGATCGACTGGGACGCTGTGGCGGAACACCCACCGAGGCCGGTCCATTTCGATCTCTTCCGGCCGGGATGGGAGCGCCGCGACGCCATCCTGCGCTCAGTGCGCAACGCGCGGAGTTGAGTGCCAGCCGTGGCGGCCGGTCAACCCGACCCGCAAGACCGCGACCTTTCCGGACGACGGGCGCTGGTCACGGGTGCCGGTGGCGGGATCGGCCAGGCGATCGCGGTGGAGCTCGCTGCTCGCGGGGCGCAGGTCGTCGTCCACACCGCGACCAGCGACCCGAGTGAGACGTTGCGCCTGCTCGGCCGCGAGGACGCCGTTCGCGGTGACCTCCGGACGGTCGACGAGTGCGAGCGTGTCGTCACGGAGTCAGCCGAGTGCCTGGCCGGCCTCGACATCCTCGTCAACAACGCCGGCAAGACGGTTTCGGTGGACCTCCTCGAAACAGACCAGGCCACCTTCAATGACCTTTTCGACCTCAACGTCCGCGGCGCTTTCTTTTGCACCAAGGCGGCCGTTGCCTGGATGTGCCGCGCGGGAGGCGGAGCGATCGTCAACGTCACCTCGGTGCACGCCCACGCGGCGCTCCTCGGCGGGCACGCCGTCTACGCCGCGACCAAGGGCGCGATCAACGCGCTGACCAGACAGCTGGCGGTCGAGCTCGCCCCCGCGCGGGTTCGCGTCAACGCCGTCGGCCCGGGCCTGATCGAAGTCCCACGCTACTTCAAGAACCCCGATTACACGACCGAGATCGGTAACCGCGCCGTGCCGTGGGGCCGCGTCGGCTACCCGGCCGACGTCGCGCCGGTCGTCGCCTTCCTCTGTTCACCCCAGGCGGAGTTCATCACCGGGCAGACGGTTTACGTGGACGGCGGCACCACGGCCAAGATGGCTCTCGACCTGGGATCCAGTCAGTCAACCAACGGCGAGCCTCAGGGGCTGCCGCGCAGGATCTCCACCGGGGATGGGTGACCCTGCCTACTCGTTGAGCGCGGCCCGTTGCTGCGAGGCAATCGCCGAGCTTGGTGAAGGTCCGGTGTGGGATCCGGCGCGCCACGAGCTTTCCTGGGTCGACATTCTTGCCGGCCGGCTGTACCGGGCGCGCGTCGAGGCCGATCGGCTGGACCTCGTTGCCGTCCTCGACGTGGGCTGCCACCTCGGTGCTGCGGTCCCCGCCGCCGGCCGTGGCTGGGTCATCGCCGCCGGAACCGGCTTTGCGCTCATGGGAGAGGACGGGACCCTATCGTGGGTGCTGCGCCCAGAAGCTGGCCGCGGGAGCGAGATGCGGATGAACGATGGCGCTTGCGACGCCGCGGGTCGGTTCTGGGCCGGGAGCATGGCTTACGACAACCGGCCGGGGGCGGGATCGCTGTACTGCCTGAGCCCGGACCTGTCTGTGCGCCGGGTACTGGGCGGCATTACTGTCTCGAACGGGATCGGTTGGAGCGCCGACAACCGGACGATGTGGTTCGTCGACAGCGGCGCCGGGACCGTCGACGCGTTCGATTACGACCTCGAAACGGGTGCGATCGGCGGGCGGAGAACCCTCATCGAGATCGATCCAGACGACGGAGTGCCCGACGGACTGGCTGTGGATGAGCACGACTGCATCTGGGTAGCGATCTGGGATGGCGGCCAAATCCGCCGTTTCAGTCCCAAGGGACGCCTCCTCGGGGTAGTCGACGTTCCAACGAGCAGACCTACCAGCTGCTGCTTCGGCGGACACGACCTATCGACGCTATTCATCACCACCGCGCGCGAGGGTTTGACACCGGAGCAGCTGGCCTCGGAGCCCGACGCGGGACGGATCTTCTCGGTGAAGCCCGGTATCCGGGGTCGCCCGACGGCCGCGTTCGGAGGATCGATCGACTCGCAACGCTCGCGGGAAGCGCTCGAGCCGACCGGAAGACCTGGGCGCGCCGCGGTCGCTCCGAGGTCACGCGTCTAAGCGGGCCTTTTCGTCAGTCGGGGAGACAGGATTTGAACCTGCGACCGCCCGGCCCCCAGCCGGGTGCGCTACCAGGCTGCGCCACTCCCCGTGGTTGGTCGGATGATACGACGGTCACTGGCCGGTCGGCACGACCAGCGGACGACCAGCGGCACTAAGCTGCGGGCAATGCCGGACGCCCGAGCCGGGCGGCGACGCCGCCGACCTGAGCAGGCAGAGGCCGAGATCCTCGCCTCGGCGCGCCGTTTACTCCGCACCAAGGCTCTACACGAGCTGACGATCGATCAGATCATGGCGGGGACAACGCTCTCCCGGAAGTCCTTCTATGTGTACTTCAGCGACCGCTATGAGCTGCTGGAACGGCTATTTCAGGAGCTCCGCGCCCGCCTCGACGAGGCCAACCGGCTGTTTCTCGAGAACCAAGACGTCCTCAACGCCGGTCGTGCCGCGTTTGCCGCAGTGGCCGAGATCGCCAAAAAGGAGGGGGCTCCGATGCGAGCGCTCTTCGAGGCCTCGGCGCACGACCCTCGGGCCGCACGGCTTTGGCGGCGGTTCAACGACCCGGTGGCCGCGGCTTTCGCGGCCAAGATTCGCGCCGAGATCGACGCGGGTCGAGCAGAGCCCATGCAGGAGATCGACGGCATCGCCCGCGTGCTCGTGGGCATGAACCTGTTTGCCCTGTTCGATCAGGTCGTCAACAACCCCAAGGCGAACATTCAGACGATCCTCGACAACCTGTTCGAAGTGTGGACGCGGACATTGACCCTGCGGCCGGTGCCGTCACGGGAGGGCCGCCAGCAGGCCACAAGGCGACGATCTCCTTAGCCGGATGCCCATGACGCCCGTGCTGGGACCGGTAAGTGCGATCACGTTGCCCCCCGACGACGACGGTTCTCGTTTGCGTTATTGCCGTGGTGGCAATAATCTGTGGGCCATCGTCATCCTCAAGCGGGAGGAGGCACATGCGTCCCACATCGTCGTATCCCGAGCCAGCGCAACCAGACCGGTTCATCGATCGCTCAACACATCCTCCTGGCGCGAGGCTGCGGCACGCGGCAGCCACGCTCATCGCGGTCTTCACCGCGGTCCTCTCGATCAGCGCTGTCGCCCAAGCCAGCACCTACCCGGTGATCTACAACTTCCCGGCAGGACTCGCCGAGTCGGTCGTATACCCGACACCCCCTGGCGCGAACATCTGGGGCTGCCGCCCCACGGCCGAGCATCCGCGACCCGTTGTGCTCGTCCCGGGTCTCTCGGGCAGTGCCGCCCGCGACTGGCAGGCCGCCGCGCCGCTTCTCGCAAACAACGGCTACTGCGTGTTCACCTATGACTTCAGCTCCCAGGGTCAGGAGGCGATCGAGCCGGCCGCGGCGGGCCTGGCGAGCTTCGTCAACCAGGTGACCACCGCCACCGGCGTGGCCACCGTCGACCTCGTAAGTCACTCCGAGGGTGGCGTGATCGCTCGCTACTACCTGGAGTTCCTAGGAGGAGCAGCCAAGACGCACGACCTCGTCCAGATCTCGCCGCTCAACCACGGCACCACGCTCTACGGGATTGGGACGCTGATTCGGGAGGCAGGTCTTGCGCCCGCAGTCAGCGCGACCTGCGCACCCTGCGGCGAACAGGGCGCAGGATCACCGTTCATGCAGAAGCTCAACGGCAACGGCGACACCGTCCCAGGGATCGGCTACACGGTGATCGCGACTCGCTACGACGAGATCATCACGCCCTACCAGTCGCAGTTCCTCTCCGGCCCCCACGTACACAACATCCTGCTGCAAAACGAGTGTGCGCTGGACGGCGTCGATCATCTGGCATCCCAATACGACTCGATCGCCTTACGCGACATGCTCAATGCGCTCGATCCTCGGCATTCCGTGGCGCCCGTCTGCCACCCGATTCTGCCCGGGGTAGGGGGCTAGCGCAGCGTCTCGAGGTCAGCCGCGGGCGTCTCCCGGCAATCCTGCGCTTTCAGAGCGGGCGACCGGACTCGAACCGGCTCCCAGAGCTTGGAAGGCTCTTGTGCAAACCGTTAACACCTCGCCCGCGGTGAGCTTTGTAATCGTAGCCCGGCTCAGCCGCCAGGAACTGGGCGGCGCTCCTCGATTGGAACCTCGCCGTCTCGTGTCAGGTCGGGAGGCGGCCACACCCCGGGCCAGTTGTCGAGCGCTCCATCGAGCGTGACCACACTCCCGGCGAACGAGCGACCGAGCTCCGACGCCAGCAGTGCGACCAGCCAGCCGTACTCCTCGAGCGTTCCCAGCCGTTGAAGCGGCACCGATTGTCCCGCGCGCCGCCACAGCTCGGCCGGGTACTTTCGCAGCGACTCAGTCGCGAAGCGACCAAGGGCGATCGCGCTCACGGTGACCCCGTTGGGCGCCCAATTCTCAGCGAGCTCGCGGGTCAGGGCCTCGACAGCGGCGCGAGCGACGCCTGTATGCGCCATCGCCGGCATCCCGTGGTGCGGCGAGACAGTGACGTTGACGATCGTGCCCCGTCCGGCAGGCTGCATCGCGAGCTCGTACGCGGCGTGGCACATCGCGAGCGTTCCTTCGACGTTCAGCCGCTGCACCGCTCGCCATCCCTTGGTGGCAATCGCCTCCGCCGGAACGAAGTACTGGCCGCCGGCGTTGTTGAGGACGAAGTGGAGCTTGCCGTGCCGCTCGAGACATGCGCGGACGATCGCCTCGGCTCCTTCACGCGATCGGATATCGCCGGCCACTGGCGAGCAGCGCGGACCAATCTCGCTCGCCGCCTCCGCGAGCACCTCCTCCCTACGCCCGACGATTACGACGTTCGCCCCGCAGCGCGCGAGCTCGGCAGCCGCCGCCTTGCCCAGGTTGGTGCCTCCCCCGGTTACGAGCGCAACGCGACCGGCGAGCGCGTCGGCCGCGAAGACCACCGAGCTCACTCCCCCATCACCTTTATCAAGAGGCGCTTGGATCGGCCGACCGTCGAATTCGCAGTAGAAGATCTGCTGCCAGGGACCCAGGTCGAGTTGCCCATTCGTTACCGGCACGATCACCTGGTGGTGCACGAGCAGGTTCTTCAGATGGGCGTCGCCGTTGTCCTCTCCTCCGCGGTGATGTCGGTAGTCGCCGGGATCAGGCAGCAGCTCGCGCGCGACCTCGTTGGCCGGCTCCTGCCAGCTCGGTGGCGCGACCTTGTCCAGCCACTCCAACGCGTCGCCCTGGATCCCCGGCTCGTCGTCGTTGATCCAAACGCCGGCAGTGATGTGCATCGCCGACACGAGCGCCATTCCCTCGGCGATGCCGGCCTCCCGCACCGCCTCCTCCACGTCCTCCGTGATCCGGACGAACTCTCGCCGCTGCTCGGTGCGGAAGGTCCGGTAGACGGTGTGGGATTTCAAGCAGGGGAGCCGGGATTCGAACCCGGATTCACGGTTTTGGAGACCGCCCGAATAGCCATTATCTCACTCCCCTGTAAAGCGACGCACAGTCGCGCACCCACCCTAGGGGCCTGACCACCAGCATTATGACGAGACGGGACCGGGTGCCTTGCTGTGCCGCTGGACGTATCGAGCGACGCCGAGCCGGAGCAGCTTCATGCGGGCGGAGGGACTCGAACCCCCACGGGCTTTCGCCCACAAGGACCTAAACCTTGCGCGTCTTCCAATTCCGCCACGCCCGCGCGGAGGGTCGATTTTAGGCTGAGAACTGCCGCACAGTGGCCCGCGAGCTTGTATGTTCCGCGACGTGCCGCAGGGGAGAACGGTCACCCCCGGATACACGGTCATCTACCCCAACCGGGAGAAGGCCGCCTCGCAGACGATCAAGGCGATCGTGATCCTGATCGCGCTCATCTCGGTGGGCCTGATGCTCATCCTGACGATCGGAGGCTGGTCGAAGCTGCAGGGCATGAAGCCGATCAACTTCGTGTGGTGTGCGGCGTACCTGATCGTTGCCTTCTACATCGGCTCGCGCTGGGCCCGCGGGCTGCTGCCGATTCTCGCCGTGCTGGCTCTCCTGCTCCTGATCATGGCCGTGGTCGCGGGCACGGGTGCGGCCGGGACAAGCTGGTTTGACCGCAGCCACTTCGGATTCGCGCCGGCCAAGAGCCTTTTCGGCGGCACAGGACTCAGCCCGGACTTCCTGGGCACGATCACCGTCCTTCTGATCCCCGTCCAAGCGCTGCTCATCTTCTTCGCGATGCTTGGCTTCCGCCAGGGCTGGAATGTCGAGCTCGAGGTACCGATCGACGAGGCCCGCCGGCGAGGCTACCGGCCCTCCGGGCCGCCGCCGCCTGAGCCGGCCCCGGCCTAGACGGTTCCGACGTCAGCTGGAGGTGCAGGTGTAGCCGCTATCGACCTGCCAGCTTCCGTCGCTGCCCTGGACAGCATGTAGCACGGTCTGGTGGGAGGCCAGCGTGGCGCCACTCCGGTGCTGGTCGGTCAGCCTCCATCCGCTTCGAGGGATGCCCCGGATGCCGCCGTGTCCGGCGAACCAATTGGCTGCCCCGATGGGGGTGGGTCGTCCGCCTCGGTCCCGTACAAGGCTGAGCTCGAAACCGCTACGGCGCGCACACGTCGTGGTTTGGGTCGTTCTCCTTGCGATGGTGTTCTGACTGGGTCGGGTCGCTGTGCGCCCCGACCCACAGCCGGCCAGCGCAAGCGCGGCAGTGCCCGCCGCGGCACACCGGAGCGCTCGCATCCGCCGGTATGCGTTACTAGAACTCAGGGCAAAACAGGACCGCATGCGGCGGGTGGGATTCGAAGCCGGGAAGACGGGTTGATGGGGTCGCTATGGCCCGATGTTTATTGGGATGAGTTGGTCTGAGTTGCTCTCGGTTTCGCTCAACTTGGTACCGAGATTGGTACCAGCTATTACTGCAGCGTCTCGCTGCACGCCTTCGGCCTGGGTCGGTGCCACTGTCGACCGGCGTATCGGATGTTGTCTACTTCAAGCCGGGACCACATCGGCGATGGACATTCGGATCGCAATGGAATGTCTGTACGGGGCAAACACAAGAGTCATAGGCATGCCCGCGATTCAACACGCGTCGTCGCCGTTGCACTCGTCCCCCTTGGAGGCCTCGATTCGTGAAAGCGCTTGTCCGCCGCTATGCGCGCCTTCCGCGCAACTCAGGTCGCTGGTCGAGTTCGTCGGCGGGTTCGTGTCGCCAGCAGAGCAGGAGTCGTGAGGTATGTGTCGGGTCAGCTGAGCAGCTTCTCGGCCAAGAGGACGAGCCCCAGTGCGGTTAGTGCCGTCCCGGCGAGTCGTTCGGCGCCTTCGCGGGTCCGCTCGCTGATCCGGCTGCCGAGGCGTAGTCCGAGCTGGGTCACGATGAGCGTCTGGCTGGCGATGAGCGCGATCACGAGCGCCGCGGAGATGTGGAGCAGCCCGAGCGTGAAGCCGATCGCGAGTTCGTCGAGGCTGATGCTGACCCCTAACGCGATCGCGCCCAGGCCCTTCATCTGGATGAGTTCAGCGAGCCGTTCGTCGTCTTCCTTTGCCGTGAGGGTGTAGGTGCCGAACGCGATGAGGACGCCGATTGCGACGTAGTCGGCAGCTGCGCCGATTGCGTGGCCGAGCGGTGCGCCGAGCGCGAGTCCGATTAGCGGCATCCCGGCTTCGAAGCTGGTGAACAACACGGAGATGCGCCGGCGTGACGGGGCGCTCACGCCGATCATCCCGATTGCGGCCGCGATCGCGAACGTGTCGAGGCCCAGCGGGAGCACGAGCGCGAGGAGCTTGACGATCACAGATCAGCAGAGAAGTGCCACTTCGCGCGATGCCACCACGATCCGATGACTGCGGCGCTTTCGTTAGATGGTTCCGGTGAGCACGAGCAGACCGATGATGACGAGCACGAGAGCCGTGAATACGTTGCCCCATCGCTCGAGCCACTGCCCGCGGATCTGATAGCCGCCGCGGGTCGCCGCGAGCGTCAGCCCGACGATCGTCCCGATCGTGACGCCGGCGAAGACCGCCAGGGATCCGACCGCGGTCGCGACGCCTGCGGTCGTGGCGGCTAGGAACACAGGGAGGATCGTCAGGTCGGGGGACGCCGCGGCGCCGAATGGGACCATCACCGCCGCGAGACCGGAAACACCGCGCCGCGGCTCGGCATGACCTTCGTGGTCGCCGTGCTGGTGCTCGTGCGTGTGCCCGTGGCCTGTTAGCTCCAGGACAGCGAACCCGATGCCGGTGGCGATCAGGATCCAGCCGATGATCGTGCCTTGTGCGCTCTGGATCGCGGAACGGAACTGCAAACCGACGGCGATGATGACCGCGCCGAGGATGATCGAGACCAGCACGTGCGCCAGTCCGGCCAGGCCCGAGAGACGCGCGACCCTGGAGAGCGGATAGCGGCGGGTGCGGCCGAGTACCGCCAGCGGCACCCAGTGATCGGGCAGGATCGCGTGCCCGAATCCCACGCCCGCCGCCGCGGCGAGCAGCGCTGGACCATTGCTGCTCACGCCGTCAGCGCCTGCTCGGCGGGTCTGGCGGCGAGACCGAGGCGCAGGTGCTCGGTATGCGACACGGCCTCGCTGAGCAGCGCCCGGACGTGGTCGTCGTAAAGCGCGTAGATAACCTGTCGCCCGTCACGCTCCCCCACCACCAGGCCGAGGTGGCGGAGAACGCGAAGCTGCTGGGAGACCGCGGACTGCTCCATCCCGATCTCCTGGGCCAGCTCACCCACCGAGCAGGGACCGGCGCCCAGTCGGCTGAGAATCCTTACCCGGCTGGGCGTTGCAAGCGCCTGCATGGTCTCCGCGACGGACCGTGCGGTGTCAGCCGAGAGGAACGTCAGCTCGCCGTCAGCACCGTGGCTCATGCTCATATCATTGCATGAGCGGATATTCATCCTTACTCCCGCGCCACAGTTACCTCGATCGCCACACGGTTCAGATAGCTCAGAGCCCTGTCCGTCCGGCTCCTCGACAACCAGGCTCGCCGCTCCAGCGAGCGCCACAACGCATTCCTTCTCGAGTTCCGCGCTTATCGGGTCTGCGCTCGGCGGGGGAAGAGGTACTCGCAAAGCACTCGTCTGGTCACCGGGGCCGGGGCGTCCGGAGCGGCTCAGACCGCATCCCCCTTTCGGATGTGAAGTGGCGTCGGAGCTCGTTCGCGTATGTGCGCCCGACCGATCCGCTGTTGTGGTCGAGCCACTCGCTGAACGCGATCTTCCCAAGTGGCGGCTCATCTGACACGAGCAGTCCGGCCATTAGGCCGTCGATCTCATCGGGAGTAAGAAGGACGTCGCGCACGAGGAGTCCGAGCGCGCGGGCCGCGAGTCCCATTATCGGAGGCGGCACATGGAGGATGAGTGCATGGGCGCCGGTGGCGTTTCGGATGCGCGCCACGAGGTCGTCAAACGCCATGGTCTCCGGTCCGGCTGCATCGATTACCGGGTTCGCGTCGGCTCGCGCCGCGTCGGTGCAGATGCTGGCGAGATCCTCGACATGGACCGGTTGGACTGGGTAGGCGCCGGTTCCGGGCACTGTGAACACTGGCATGTGGCGCAGGATCCAGGCGATGTTGTTGACCAGCACGTCGTGATCGCCGCCAAAGATCCAGGTCGGCCTGACGATCGAGTACGGCATTCCTGCCTGGGCGAGCGCGTCCTCGACGAGCGCCTTGCCACGGAAATACGGCAGCGGCGAGCTGATCGACGGATTGGTGATGCTGAGGTGCACGATCCGTTCCACCCCTGCCCGCTGAGCGGCGGTGAACAGGGCGCGCGAGCGCTCGATCGCCTGCTCGAAGCTCGTGTATCCGTGGTCGAAGCGGACCCAGTAGGTGTTGTAGAGCGTGCTGACTCCCTCAAGACCGCGAGCCAGCGCGTCCGGATCATGAAACTGATACGGGAGGGCTTCGACGCTGGTCTGCAGCGGGTGGGGGCGGCTCGGATGAAAGCTCAGGGTCCTGACCCGACGGCCGGCGTCCAATAGGTGTCGCGCGATATGCGAGCCGGCGTAGCTGAACGCTCCCGTGACCAGGTCCAGTGGTGCCATTGTGGCCATGTCAAGTCTCCCCGCTGGGGCTCTGTAGAGAGCCACGAGTTCCGCCGCGGACCACTCGTAGAGGACCTGCAGCCGCGGCGCAATCACTCCGTGGTCGAGCATTCGTCCCGGCACTGGCCTTGTAATTGCGGAGATTCAGGTCCTCGCATCCTTCGAGGGGACCTGCTTTGGCCGGGCGTCGCAGGTGGCGCGACAATGATCGCATGACGGTCGCCGGCAATCCGTCCCCTCGCAAGAGCCACGCGCTCGCGCTGTTCGAAGGTCTCCCGCGGCATTACGACCGCATGGGCGCATTACTGAGTTTCGGCCAGGATCCGCGTTGGCGCCGCGCGCTCGTGCAGGCGATCGACCCGCAGCCTGGCGAGCGTCTGCTTGATGTCGCGACCGGCACTGGCATGGTGGCGGTGGCGCTGGCGCGCCGCTCGGCGTGTGAGGTTGTCGCGCTTGACCAGAGCGAGGAGATGTTGTCCGCGGCTCGCGTGCGCGTGCAGAGGGAGCCCGGCCTCGCTGCGCAGGTCAGTCTCGTCCGCGGTGAGGCCGAGCGGCTTCCGTTCGATGACGCTGTTTTTGACGGGCTGACGTTCACCTACTTGTTGCGCTACGTCGACGACCGCGAGGCGACGATGCGCGAGCTTGCGCGCGTGGTCAAGCCGGCCGGCCGGATCGGGATGCTCGAGTTCGGAGTTCCGCGCGCCGCCCCGTTGCGCGCGCTGTGGCGCGTCCACACCCGCGTCGGGCTGCCGCTGTTGGGCCGGCTCGTGTCCCCGGCATGGGTCAGGGTTGGGCGCTTCCTCGGGCCGAGCATCGAGGAGCTGCACGCGCTCGAACCGGACCTCGCGCGGCTGTGGGAGGCGGCCGGGATCGGGGAGGTGCAGCTCCGCCTGATGAGCTTCGGGGCCGGCGTCGTGATGTGTGGCGTGAGGAATGGCAACCGAGCGCCGTAGGCTCGACCGTCCGGCCTTCTATGCCCTGGCGCGCGGCGGCTGGCGCGATCTCGTCACGCTGCTTCATCCGCCTTACACGGCGTGGCACCTGAGCTACGTGGCGCTCGGCGCGGCCGCCGCGCCAACCGTTCATGCCGGCCGGCTGGGCGCGACGCTAGCCGCGTTTTTCCTGGCGGTCGGCGTCAGCGCCCACGCGCTCGATGAGCTAAATGGACGTCCGCTCCGGACCGCGCTGCGGCGCCGCACGCTGATCGGGCTGGCCGTGGCGGGGCTGGTGGGCGCCGTTGTGATTGGCGTCAGCGGCGCGATCGTCGTCTCGCCGCTGCTTGCCCCGCTGGTACTGCTCGGAGCCGTGTTCGTACCCGCATACAACCTCGAGCTCGCCGGAGGGCGCGTACACACCGATGTCTGGTTCGCGCTTGCCTGGGGCGGCTTCCCAGCGTTCACCGGCTACTTCGCGCAGACGCTCACGATCCGCCCCGCGGGCGTGTTGGTCGCGGCCGCGTGCTGCCTGCTGAGCGCCGCTCAGCGCCGCCTGAGTACGCCCGTACGCGAGCTCCGACGGCGCACGACAGCGGTGACGGGAAAGCAACGGCTCACCGATGGGACCACGGTGCACTTGACCAAGGCACGCCTCGCCGAGCCACTCGAAGGCGCCCTGTCGGCCCTCTGGATAGCGGCCGTACTGCTCGCCGTCGGCCTACTGGCGACCAAGCTGTGAGGCCCCGTTTCGCGACCACCCGACCTGCCGGATCGGCAATTCTCTGGGGACAGCCTCAACCGCGCCCGCTGGCCGTCCGCTCAAGCGCCAACCGGGCTGACGGTACGGCTCGGACCTCGGCGGCCCTGGCCCCTCGTGTCCGCGCTCAGCGGGGGAGTCGCTGGCGCAGTCTAGAGTCGCGGCCCAGTCGAAAAGGAGGTCGCGCCATATTCGGCGCTCTTCCTCCTCAAGCTGTATTCACTCAGCCCTGGAGGCGGCCGCTGGCTGGTAGCGGTCGCTTGGAGTCCGTGGGAGTCGTCTCTGGCGGGGTCGTGAGGTGATCGTCGGGACGGCTGGCGAGCGTCGTCGATCCCATTCTCGGCTCAGGAGAAGCTCTTGATGAAGGCGAGATGGGCTCGTCGGTCTCCGGTCAGTGTCTTTTCGGCGATCCCGATCTCCTCGGCGATCCCGTGGCGAACTTTGAGCAGCGCTGTGGAGGAGCCATTCGGTGCGAAGTACCACCAGTTCAGGCCGACGTGGAACCCGTGGCCGATCCGCAGTCGTCGCGCGGCCACTGCTAGCCGCGCGCCCGGGCGAACGCCGTGCAGCGAGTAGAAGCGGTTGGAGGTGGAGGCCCACACCACCCGTCCCTGCACGTGCGCGCGCTGACCAGCAGGTAGCGTCTTTAGCAGTTTGGGCGAGGCGTAGCCGACGCGCACCCCGATCGGGGTCAGGCAGAAGAAGTCCTCGTAGCGCTTGCCGCGATCGGAGTTGTGCTTGTAGGCGCGGCGGGCCTGCGCACGGGTCATCCCGAGCCGCACCAGGCCGAGCGTCTTGCCGCGCAGGCGGCCGGTGGCGTAGGGGCAGCCCGGGTTGTGGCCACGGTTGGGCGTGGGACCGGGTGGAGTCGTGGGGCCGCAACTGGCATTCGTCAGGACCGGGTTGTAGGCGATCGTGCCGCCGATCGCCAGCGTTCTGCCGGGCGCCGGGCCGTTTGGGCTGCCCCACCAGTCCTGCTTGGCGTCGAGGCTGTAGTTCTGGGTGGTCGCGTCAGTTTGCGCACCGCCGTAGATGCAGTTGTGGCCTTTGCTGCCGAGACTTCCGCCACCGAGGTCGATGTGGGTACCCGCGGTGTCCACGTCATACGGATTCTCGAGGACCACGGGCGTTCCGGCGGATTGGCTGCTGAGGTCGGCGTCCTGGATCTTGCCATTGAGGTGCTGAACCACGGTGGCGTTCTTGACGCGCAGGTTGCTGAGCTGGTTGTCGGCGATTCGGCTGTTCTCGATGTCGAAGCTGACGCTCTTTGTGGGGCCGGTCCCAGTAACGACGTTGCTGACCTCACCGAGGCCATCGGCGACGCAGTCGGTGAATTGGGAGTTGTGGATGGTCACGCTGGTCGTGCTGCCGGAGCCCGATGCCACTTCGAGCAAGCAGTCGCCGTCGTCGCCGGGCAGGATCGGCTCCTGAGCTTGGGCGCCGACGAACGTGGAGTGGGAGGCTTCGACGTGATCGACGCTGAGAGATAGCGTTCCGTTTGCGAGATTGGCGGCTTCGAGGATGTCGCCCACGACGTAGTTGCAGGTGCTGTTGGTGACGGTCATCTCCTCGCTTGGTGTGCCGTTGCTCTCGGCCATCTCGATGCAGTTCGCCGAGATGTGGCCGAGGCCGTGCGCGAAGGTGTTGTGGTCCACGTGCTCCACCAGATGCGAGCGCCCGGCGGTGTTCTCGAACACGCCCTCGGAGTCTGCCTCGCCGAAATCTCCGACGGTCGCAGTGCCGATGTAGGTCTCGGTGTTGTGGTCGACCTCCGCGGCGAGACGGGAGGTGTCGGTGGCCTGCATCCCGATCGCAAGCTCCGATTGCTTGCTGGGGTCTTGGCGTAAGCGGGAGAGCGTGTTGCCGCCGACTTGCGCGGTGAGGTCGGCGGTGCCCGACGCACGGACATCGATCCCGTCGGTGCAGCTCGCGTCGTGGACGAAGTTGCCGTCGATCGAGACGCTCGTCGTTGCGTGGTTCTCGTCGACCATGATCGCAGCCCATCCGTTGGATAGCCCCTGACTGAACGGCACCCCCACCCCCGGGTCGCCGGTGGGCAGGACGAAGGGCTGGACGACGAAGCCGGTCGTGCACGACGTATTGGTGCCGCTCACGTCGTTGCCGTGGATGCTCACACCCTTGACGTTCGAGCCATAGATCCCACCGAGATAGGCGCCAACGACCGCGATGTTGGAAACCTCCGCACCGTCGGCTAGGACGACCGCGTTGCCGCCGTTGTCGGTCGATGTGGTGTTGGTGATCCGCGGCGCCGGGGCAGACGTGGACACTCCGATCACCGACGTCCCGGCGCCGATCAGCTTCTGTCCCGTCTTCAGCGTAATCCCACCGCCGAGCGGAGGTGCGGTGGATGGGCTAGGGAGCACCATGATCGTGTCCCCGGGCCCTGCCGCCCGCTCCACCGCCGCCAAAGTTCGGAACGGGCTCTGCGTCGACCCGTCCCCCACCCCGCTTGCGGCAGCGCGTACGAACCACGTTTGTGCCGCCGCCGCCGAGGCGTACACGGCCCCAAGAGCCATCAACGCGCAAGCAAGCGCCGTCGCGGATCCCAGCCTTATCAGACCGCTTCCCAATCCCCGCGGCTTCGTCTCTCCCTCAACAGAGCCAGTTTAGCTTGCGAGTCCCAACCCCCAGCCGAAGACCGGCTCCTCGACTTCGTCACCAACCTTGCGCTGAGCCAGACGGTCCAAGACCGGGTCGCAGCGTCAATTGTCCCTTACCGTGACGGCCCCCGCCCCGCCCCGATGGCATTGGTCGTGACAGCGGCCTTGACGAGCCTTCCGGCCTCCACCAATCGGCAATCTCACCCATCGGGCGTCCTCATTCAGATTCTGCCGCGCTGCTTGCCGAGCAGCCTGTCCATGTGGTTTCACCAAGAGAACCGCTCGGGGTTTCCAGGTCCCACCCCGGCACCGGCGGTCGTTACTCCATTCCGTAACTGCGGAATACCGCGTCGACGGTAGAGCAGGGCTTTCGCCCATCCGGGTGAGGCCACCTGCTCGTCGCCAACAGCAGGTTTCGGTGCGAACGCTCCGTCGCCGATGCGATCGCCCGCCTTGGCGCCGTCGGGACGACGAATGCAATTGTCCGCAGCGTGGCCCGCATTCCGCGCTGCACTTTCGAGATGACGGCTCTATCCGGGCACGACGTCTCGACCGAACAGCTTGCCCTGATAGCCGACCGACTCCTCGCGTAGCACGTCTATGAAGTAGGGGATTGTCTCCCGCGCAAGGCTCCCGCCATGCATGCCGTGGATCCAATCGGGGTCAAGGGCCTCGATACGGTCGACGACGTCCCTCACCGGCTGATCGTGGGCGAAGATCCCTATCTGGCGGTAGTACTCGCACATCGCGCTGCCGAGATTCTCGGTCACCACTGGCGGCTGGTCGCCGGGCTGGATGAAGAGGTCCGATGGAAACACGCTCTTAGTGGTCTCGTCGAACAGCATCATCGAGTCCCAGTGATGCACGTGCGGCGTCTCCAGCCAGCGCAGCTTGTGCTTGCCGAGATCGACCACCTCGCCCTCGGTGTGGCCCTCGACGCGCCCGGAGTAGTTCCAACCGTTCAAGTTCAAGATGGAGCTCAACGCGCTACAAGCGAGCGTCGAGTCCGGCGCTCCATCCAGGAAGCGGTCCATGCCGCCGTTCTCATCGGCCTCGAAGTGGAGCAGGATCACGTACTCAAGCTTGCCGGGATCGAGCACTTCCGCGACCCCGTCACGGACGCCCTCGTACAGCCCGTACATCCCCGTGTGGATGAGCGCGGGGCGCTCGTCATCGATTAAGAACTGATTGAACTGAAACTCGGTGTCCGGAAGCTGGACAGTTGTGCAGATCCTGTAGATCCCGTCGACGAGCTCATGTACCCGGGCCATATCTCGCACTCCTCTCTATCTTCGAACATCCTCTGCTTCGTCACGAACCGACCGCCGATTCGGCCGCGACAAACGCACGGCGGACTGTACCCCGCTCGGACGACCGCGCGGTCGCCATAGCGGTCGTACCCACGACGGCGGGTCTCCAGGCCAAAGCAATCGCGACCTCGGACGACCGCTCGCGCCGCAACGGGTTATGCCGCCCGCACGCGGTTCGCGCGTCGATGAGTTCACGCCTCGCCGCGAGTCTTACCGTGCGATGGAGTTGAAGCCCAGGACGCGAGGCACCAAATGATCGATACACAGCCGCAGACCGCGGGCGGAAAAGTGCTCTGGCACTTCCTGATGTCGCTCGACGGATTCGTGGCGGGCCCGCACCACGAGATGAACTGGATGACCGGGGTCTCGGTCCGCCCTGGCCTGCACGCCGAGTACATCGAGACTACGGGCGCCATCCTGGGGGGTCGAGACGGCTGGGACGCCGCCATCGGCGATAGTCGCCCGTACGGCGGCGCGTGGAAGGGACCGATCTTCGTGCTCACACACCACCCAGAGGACGCGACCCCCGCCGACGATGTGACGTTCTTGAGCTGTGGGCCGGCCGAGGCTGTGCGGATCGGGCTGAAGGCCGCTGGCGGCAAGAATCTCGAAGTGTTCTCGCCGACCATCGGCCGTCAGCTGCTCGAGCTGGAACTGATCGACGAGATCGACCTGCACATCGCGCCGATCCTGCTCGGCGAGGGCATCCGGCTCTACGACAACCCCGACGGTGAGCCGATCCGCCTCGACCGGGTTGGAGAGGGCGATCCCGCGTCCGCGGTGAACGTGCGGTACCGACCTACCACAACCGCCAAGCCCCGGGCCAAGTAGTCCTCTGGCGCGCGCAGCCGGGGTGCAGCCGACGGTCTGTCCAGCACGGAAAATCGCGCAGCTCGATAGCTGATCGCTTTCGCCGCCGACACGTCCACCGAGCCTGCGACGTCTTCGGCGACCATCCCATCGCCCGCGACCCCGCCAGCCCGCGGAGGCGGCTCGCTTCCGAGCTCCTCGCGTTGCGGCACTCTGACCGCGATTGAGGGAGTCGCTCACGTCCGAGCACGAACTTGGTACCAGACTGGTACCGCGCTCTCGCAAAAGCCGCCCGTTTGCTCGGCTTTCGCCATGCGGCGGGTGGGATTCGAACCCACACGTCCTCTCGGACAATGGATTTTGAGTCCACCGCGTCTGCCGTTCCGCCACCGCCGCGCTCAGGCCAAGGTAAGCGGCCTCACAGCTCGACAAGTGCCACCAGCTCGTTGAGCAGCCCGGCCGGGGCGGCAACTATCCCCGCGTGCATCGTCGCGAGTGGCCGGCAGCTCGCGGACCTCCAGCCCAGCCCGCCGCGCGATCAGCGAGCCCGCCGCGACATCCCAGCGCTGGACGCCTCGCTCGTAGTACGCATCGAAGCGCCCGCATGCCGTCCAGGCGAGATCGAGGGCGGCGGCTCCCACCCGGCGAATGTCGCGCACCCTGCGGTAGCACACGCGCCACGACCTCGGCCTGGCGAGCCCGGACGGCCGAGTCGTAGCCGAACCCCGTTGCCACCATCGCGATCGCGAGCTCCGCAGTCGAGGAGGCTTCGATCGACCGACCGTTCAAGGTCGGCTTCCCTGACCGTGTCGCGCCGAAGCACTCGTCGCGGACCGGGTCGAGCACCACTCCCGCCACCGCCCCGGCCTCATCCTCGCACGCGATGCTTACCGCGAAGGCTGGGATCCCGAACAGGTAGTTCACGGTGCCGTCGAGCGGATCGACCAGCCAGAGCAGGTCGCCGTCAGCGCTCGCGCCACCTCGTCCGCCGCGGCCGCCTTGCTCGCCGCGGCCGCCTTGTTCACCGTCGCCATCCTGCTCGCCGAGGCCGCCTTCTTCGCCGAGGACCGCGTCGCGGGGACGCCGCCTGGCGAGGACATCCCGGATCACGGACTCCGCCGCCACATCTGCGTCGGAGACGAGATCGGTCGGCGTCGTCTTCGTCTGCACCCCGCTCGCGCGCTGGCCAAAGCGGGCACTCAGCTCTCGGCCGGCAGCCCGCGCCGCCTCGATCGCAACCTCGAGCAGCTCCCGTTCCGCACTGTCAGCCTGCGGTGACACGGATGCGATTATCAGCGCCCAATGCAAGCGCCGCAGATTGCCGGGTCCCTGGAGAGGTTTCGCAACCGGGGCGCTGGAACTGACTCCGAACGACGGGCGGCGCAGTGGCTGGCGGCCGAGCTTCGCCGTGGCGGCCGCGCCGTGACGATCGAGACCTTCTGGTGCCGTCCTAACTGGGCACTAGCTCATTCCTGGCACACCGGCCTCGCGATTGCGGGAAGCCTGACGTCGGTGTCCGCCCCGCGGGTGGGCGGCGCGCTCCTGCTGGCCGCGCTCGTGTTCGTCGTGGCGGACGAGCTGACGGGCGTCTCGCCAGGCCGCCGCTTGACCCCTGAGCGCGCCAGCCAGAACGTCGTGGCGCTCGCCTCGGGCGGTGTGCCGGCCCAGCTTCGCCTGATCCTCACAGCGAACTACGACGCCGGCCGGACCGGACTGGTCTACCGCGACGTGCTGCGGCGGCCCGTGGTCGCTGTCCGTCGATTCCTTGGCCGACTGACGGTCGGCTGGATCGGATGGCTCGCGATCGCGATCGTCTGGCTCGAGGTGATCGCCATCCTCCGGCTGGAAGGGCACAACAGCAAGGTGATTGGCGTCGCGCAACTGCCGCCAACCGTGGGACTCGTGATCGGGCTCGCGCTGCTCCTCGAGCTCGCGAGCTCCAGGTTCTCTCCCGCCGCGGGCGACAACGGCACGGGCGTCGGGGTCGTCCTCGCGCTCGCGCGTGCGCTCGATGTTGCCCGGCACAGCCGGGTGCGCACCGAAGTCGTGCTGACGGGTGCCGGAGACGGCGGCGGGGTCGGCCTGCGGCGTTACCTGCGCATCCACAGGCGAGAGCTCCCTTCGGCAGCGACCGCGGTCATCGGAGTCGCTCCCTGCGCGGCTGGCCGGGTCCGCTGGTGGCGAAGCGACGGTCCGCTTTGGCCGGTGCTCTACAGCCAGCGCCTCAGACGCTTGGCGGCCGAAGTCGCCGGCGGTGCGGCCTACCTCGCCGCCAAGCGTTACGACGGCCGCGGCGCAACTCCCGCGGTCCGCGCGCGCACGGCCCGACTACCGACGATCGCGATCGGATGCCTCGACGATGGCGGGCTCGCTCCTCGCTCACACCAGGCAGGCGACACGGCCGACGCGCTCGATCCAGCGGCCGCCGACGCCGCGCTTCAGTTCGGTCTGCTGCTCGTCGACGCCATCGACGCGGCCCTGGCCGAGACCTGAACATCGGGAGGTCGTGGCCGCCGCCGCGGAGGCGCGTGGCGCGCGACCTCGAGCTATGCCCCTAGCGGTAACCCTGGCTACACCGGCGTGACCGGGTTGTTCTTCTCAGGCCACTCGCGGTGTTTGGTCGCCGCCAGCCTGAAGCGGCGGATCAGCTCATCTCGCAACCGGGCCGGCTCGACGATTTCGTCCACCACCAGCTCGGATGCCAGGTGGAGGATGTCGATGTCGTGCGCGTATGCCTCTCGCAGCTCCTCGGTCCTTGTCGCGCGCTCTGCCTCGTCCTCAATCGCCTGAAGCTGGTTGTAATACACAGCGTTGATCGCGGCCTGGGGACCCATCACCGCGATCGAGGCGGTTGGCAGCGCGATACAGCAGTCTGGATCGAATGCGGGTCCCGCCATTGCATACAACCCGGCGCCGTAGGCCTTTCGGACGATCACAGAGAGCTTCGGAACGGTTGCCTCTGAGACTGCGCTGATCATCTTGGCGCCGTGGCGAATGATCCCTTGGCGCTCTACCTGGGTCCCGATCATGAAGCCCGGCACGTCGGCCAGAAAGAGAAGCGGAATGTTGAAGGCGTTGCACGTCCAGATGAACCGCGCGCACTTGTCGGCGGAGTCGACGAACAGCACCCCGCCTTTGACCTTCGGCTGGTTGGCGACCACCCCGGTCACCTCTCCGTCGAGCCGTGCGAACCCCACGATCACCTCACGTGCCCAGCGCTCGTGGATCTCCAGGAACGATTCGGCGTCGACCACCGCGTCGATCAGCTCGCGCATGTCGAACGGCTTGTTCTCGTCCTGCGGGATCAACTCGTCGATCGTGCGCTCGGAGGCGGGTGGCGCGGGAGGTGCCTGAGGCGGCACCCCCGTGCAGGTGCTCGGGAAATAGTCGAGGTAGCGCCGAGCGAAGTCGATCCCATCCTCGTCGCTGGAAACCAGGGCATGGCCGCACCCGCTTACCGAGGTGTGCATGCGAGCTCCACCCATCTCCTCGAGCGTGACCTTCTCGCCGATCACCATCTCGGCCATCCGAGGCGACCCGAGGTACATCGACGCGTTTCCCTCACGCATGATCACGACGTCGCAGAACGCCGGGATGTACGCACCCCCGGCTGCGCTGGGCCCAAACAGGACGCACACCTGCGGCACAACGCCTGATAGCCGGACCTGGTTGAAGAAGATGCGGCCTGCATGGCGACGGCCGGGGAACATCTGCACCTGCTCGTTGATCCGGGCACCCGCCGAGTCGACTAGGTAGACCAGAGGCGTCCGCAGCGACAGCGCGCGCTCCTGGATGCGAAGGATCTTCTCGACGGTCTTGGGTCCCCACGAACCGGCCTTGACTGTCGGATCGTTGGCCATCACGGCCACGGGCCGCCCGCCGATCAGCCCAAGGCCGGTCACGACACCGTCGGCGCCGAGGCTGTCCTGCTCCCAGCTCGCCAGCTGCCCCTCCTCGGAGAACGAGCCCGGGTCGAGCAGCCGAGCGACGCGATCACGGACGGGCAGCTTGCTCTGGGTCAGCGCCTTCTCGCGGTGGCGCTCGGGGCCGCCGGCAACCGCGCGACCAACCGCCTCGCCCAGCGCGTCGGTGTGATCGACGTCCGTCACGCGTCCCACCGCACCGGGCCGGCCGACAGCACGTGGCTGCCGAGTGACCGGCCGAGCAACCGCTGGGCCTCCCGCGCCGCCTCGACTAGCGCGGCCAGGTCGATGCCGGTCTCGATCCCCATCTCCTCGAGCATCGAAACGAGATCCTCGGTCGCGATGTTCCCGGTCGCTCCGGGAGGGACTGGACACCCGCCCAGCTCGCCAAACGATGACTCGAAGCTCGCGATGCCCGCCTGCAGCGCTGCCAGCACGTTGGCGAGACCCTGTCCCCGCGTGTTGTGGAAGTGGGCGGTCAGCTCGACGCCCGGAAGCGCCTGGTGGGCAGCGGACACGAACTCCTCGACCTGACGCGGGTTGGCCATACCGGTTGTGTCCCCGAAGGCGAGCTCCTCGCAGCCGGCCTCGGCGAGTTCCTGCGCTATCTCGAGCACCCTCGCGACGGGCACCGAGCCCTCGTACGGGCAACCAAACGAGGTCGAGATCACCCCCTCGCACCGCAGCCCCTCGCGGCGGGCGGTGCTGAACATCCGCCGCAGGCCGACGAGCGACTCATCGATCGAGCGCCCGACGTTCTTCTGATTATGGGTCTCGGATGCGGACAAGAACCCGTTTACCTCGTGAAAGCGAGCCCGGTGTGCGAGCGCACGCTCGAGCCCGCGCTCATTGGGGATCAGCACACTGACCGAGATCAGATCGGCCAGCTTGACCTCCTCCAGGACCTGCTCGGCGTCGGCCAGCTGCGGGATCACGTCGGGCCTGACGAAGCTCGTCACCTCGATGCGACGCAGCCCAGTCTCACCTAGCAACTCGATCAGGCGCACCTTATCGGCCGTCGGGATCACTTCGGGCTCGTTCTGGAACCCGTCACGCGGCCCGACCTCGCGGATGTGCACGCTTTGCGGGAGCTCGCTCACCAGGGCGATTCTATGAATCGCCGATCACCGGTAGAGAAGGCGATAGCCGAGCAGCTGTGTGACGGTGACGAAGCGGTAGCCCTCGCGGCGAAGCGTCCCGATCAGATGCGGCAGGGCCGCGATCGTCTCCGAGCGATCACCCCCGCCGTCGTGCATCTCCACGATCCCGCCATCGTGCGCGTGGCTGATCACGTTGTCGTAGATCGCCGAGACGCCAGGTCGAGCCCAGTCACGTGGGTCGATGTCCCACTGGATGGTGGCGAACCCAAGCCCCCGGGCCACTCGCAGCAGCGCGGAGCTGACGGCGCCGTAGGGCGCACGGAACAGACAAGGTTTGAATCCGCCGCTCGCGCCGCCGATCGTCTGTGCCGCCCTCACAATCTCCTCGGCAGCGAACGCCCCTCCGCCCGCCACGTCCCTGTGGTTCCACGTGTGGTCTCCGATCATGTCGCCGTCCGCGAGCATCCGCCGCTCGATTCCGTGCCCCCCGTACTGCGCTACCTGCTCGCCGATCTGAAAGAACGTCGCCACGACGCGTTCGCGCTCGAGCACGCTCAGGACCTGCGGTGTGTCATACCACGGGCCATCGTCGAACGTGAGCGCGATCTCGCGCACGTGCGTCGGGCCGTGGAAAACCCAGCTCGGCCCGCGCGGTACGCAGCCCGCCAGCACCGGGCGATGGAGGCGAAGGAGCGCCGGCTTGCGAGGAAACACGCTGAAGCACGGCCGCCCCCCAGGTTGCGGCGGAGCGCACGCGTGGCCTGCCAGCGTGCTGATCACCTGCCAGCGCAGCGGCCGATAGGCGATCCTGGCTGCAGCCAGGGCGAAGCGCGCCGTCAGCTCGCGCGAGCTCGAACGCCTCACGGTGGCAGGCAGGAGACGGCCCCGGCCGGCGGCGTTCTCGTCCTTCAGCCGCGGTGTGCGCGAGCCACGAGCAGACCCGGTGATGCAGATGTCGCCCGTGGCCTGCCCCCCGCGGGTGCGCTCGAGCAGCAAGCACAGCGTGCGACCGTCGCGGGCCAGCTCCGAGGGTGAGAAAGGCGTGCTCAGCCCGACGCGCCAGACAAGCTGCCAACTGTTCTGGGAAAGCGACGCCGCGGCGACCTTGAGCGGCACGCCCGCCGACGCCGCTCCCGCTCCACCTGGGCTCAGAAAAGCCCCCAGGAGGACCGCGCCGAGGAGGCCGGCCGCGGCCAGCGCCACCGATCTCGTGGCGCTCGGTGGCCACGATCGCGTAGCTCTCAGCGACCGCGATTCTCTAGCTCGAGCCAGCGTCGATCATCCTCCGCTCGTGCATCCCGACCCCAATCGTCCGCCCGTCGTCGGCCACGACTTCGACCGAGAAGCGGAGCTTGCGGGAGTCGACGATCTCCTCCAGGCGTGCGCGTGCCGTACAGCGAGTTCCTTCCGCGGCACCCGCAACGTGCTTGACGCACACTTCGAACCCAACCGTCGCCTTGCCCTGCGGAAGCCGTGGATACACCAGCTGGGAAGCAGTGCGCTCCATCATCGCGATCATGCCTGGCGTAGAGAGCACCGAGAAACCGAGCGTCCCTCCCACGTCGGTGAGAAGCGGCCCCTCGACCTCGAATTCGTGCGCGGCCTCGATGCCCACCTCGAGCGCATCCCCCATCGCGGGCGAACCTTACACTCAGCCGCTTGGCTGAGGGCCCCGTCACGATCGTCGGCGCCACCGGCGCGCTCGGCTTTGGCCTCGCCGTCCGCTTCGGAGCTGCCGGCATCCCAATCGTGATCGGCTCGCGCGACGCAGGCCGCGCGCGGGAGGCCATGCAGCGGGCATCAGCAGCCGTGCCCAATGGCTCCTTCGCGGGATTGGAGAACGCCGAAGCGGTCCAGCAGGCCGAGCTCGTGATCCTCAGCGTGCCGTTTCGCAACCAGTCCGAGAATCTGACCAATCTCAGGGGAGCGCTCCGCGCCGGACAGCTGCTCGTGGATGCCACGGTCCCACTCGCCGCGGCGGTGAGCGGGAAAGCCACGCGCACCCTCGGCGTGTGGCAGGGCTCAGCCGCCCAGCAGGCCGAGGAGATGGCGCCCGATGGAGTCCGCGTGCTGTCGGCCTTCCACACTGTGAGCGCCGCCCTGCTTTCCGATCTCAGCCACCAGCTCGACGAAGACGTGCTGATCTGCGGCGACCGACGTGAGGACAAGGAGCGTCTTTGCAAGCTCGTCGACGCGGTCGAAGGGCTGCGTCCGGTCGACTGTGGGCCGCTGGAGATGGCGCGTATCGTCGAGCACCTGACCCCACTGCTCATCTCGATCAACGTGCGTCACAAGGTGAAGGCGGGGATCAAGATCACCGGCCTTGAGTGAAGCGGCGCCCGTCGTCGCGGCGCAGCGGCCCGGTCAACGTCCCGTCGTAGTCCTCGCCGGAGGCACAGGAGGGGCCAAGCTTGCGCGCGGAATGCTCGATGTGGTCGGCGATCGCGAGCTCGTCGTGATCGCCAACACCGCCGACGACATCGAGATCTACGGCGCCTACGTCTCACCGGACCCCGACCTGGTGACCCTGTGGCTGGCCGACCGCATCGATGAGCGTGGATGGGGGATCGCCGGTGACACGTTCAACGTCATGGCCGCGCTCGCCGAGTTGGGAGAGGAGATCTGGTTCAACCTCGGCGACCGCGACCTGGCGATCGGTCTTCACCGGGCGGCCAGGTTGCGGACAGGTGCGACGCTGACCGAGGCCCACCGCGAGATCAGCCTGGCGCTCGGCGTGGGGGCGCTGGTGCTGCCGATGAGCGATCAACCGGTGCGCACGCGAGTCTTCGCCCAGGATCGCTGGTGGCCCTTCCAGGAGTTCATGATCCGGGCCGGCGGCGAGGGCCCCGTAGAGGACGTGGAGCTCAGAGGCGCGGCCGCCGCATCGCCGACTGGCGAGGCGCTCACAGCGATCGCCTCCGCGCAGGCGATCATCATCGGGCCTTCGAATCCGGTCATCTCAATCGCGCCAATCCTGGCTCTCCCCGGGTTCCGCCAGGCGCTGCGCGATACAAGTGCGCCGGTCGTCGCCGTCAGCCCGCTCGTGCGTGGGGCGGTCGTCAAAGGGCCGACCGAGCCGTTCCTGCGCTGGGCGGGCAGGCCGATGTCGAGCAGCGGCATCGCCGCGTTCTACGCCGGCGTGATCGACGGGCTCGTGGCCGACGAGCCGACCGATGGGCTCGTGGCCGACGAGCCGACCGACGCACTCGCCGTTCACCTCGCCGATGTACTCATGGACGGCCCGGAGGGTCGCCGGCGTCTTGCGGCCGAGACGCTGCGCTTTGCCCTGAGCCTGCAATAGCGTTTGCTGGAGCGATGCGCACGCTCGCGGTCCTTCCGGTCAAGAGCTTCTCCCACGCGAAGCAGCGCCTGCGCGACGACCTCGCGCCCGGCCTGCGCCGGTCACTGGCCGAGGCGATGCTGCGCGACGTGCTCTCGGCTCTCGCCGAGACTGAGGGACTCGAGGACGTGCTCGTCGTGAGTGCCGATCGGCGGGCGCAGGAGCTCGCGGCCGCGGCCGGTGCGCAAACATTGGCCGACACCGAGGCCGGGCACAACGCCGCGGCCGCGATCGGAGTCGCAGCCGTCCTGAAAACAGGAGCCGAGCGCGTGCTGCTGGTTCCCGGAGATTGCCCGGTCCTCGATCCGCTCGAGCTCGACGAGCTGTTGTCCGTGGAACGCCCCGCGCCCAGCGTGATCGTCGTCCCCGACCGCCACGGCACGGGCACCAATGCGCTGCTACTCACTCCACCCGACGCGATGCCGCCGTCCTTCGGCCCCGGCAGCTGCGCAAGGCATCGTGCCGCTGCGCAGGAGCACGGTCTCTACGGCGAGGTGAGAGACGTCCCCTCCCTGGCACTCGACATCGACACTGTCGAGGACCTCGAGTCGCTGGCGCCCATCCACGGTCGCGCGCGCCACACGCTCGAACTGCTCGCGCGGTGCTGAGCGCGCGCCCGCTCGACGGCCTGCCGGAGATCTCAGTCGGCGACGACCTGGCAGGCCTGATCACCACCACCGGCATCGAGCTCGACGCCGGCGACGTCGTCGTGGTCGCCCACAAGGCAATCTCGAAGGCCGAAGGACGGACCCGCTCGCTCGGAGACGTCGAGCCCAGCGAACAGGCCCGGAAGCTGGCGGGCGAGCTTGGCAAGGATCCCCGTCAGGTGCAGGTCGTGCTCGACGAATCACGCGAGGTGCTACGCGCCTCCCACGGTGTGCTGATCGCGGTGACCCGCCACGGGTTCGTTTGCGCCAATGCCGGAGTCGATGCCTCGAACGTCCCGGGAGACGACATCGTTGTTCTCCTCCCGGCCGACCCCGACGCGTCGGCACGCAGGTTGCGCCGGCGCCTCCGCGAGCTAACGGGGGTGGCGCCCGCTGTGCTGATCACCGACTCGTTCGGCCGGGCATGGCGCCACGGACAATGCGACGTGGCGATCGGCTGCGCGGGAATCGATCCGCTCGAGGACTGGCGCGGGTCGCGGGACGCGCTGGGGCGGCCGCTCAGGGCGACGTGGATTGCGGTCGCCGACCAGCTGGCTGCGGCGGCAGACCTCGCCAGGCGCAAGGACTCCTCACAGCCGGTGGTGATCCTCACCGGCGCGGGCCGCCACGTCCGCGCGGACGACGGCCCAGGAGCGGCCGCGCTGGTACGCCCAGAGGCCCAAGACCTGTTCAGATAGCGTCGCGGTAGCCAGCGCGGCGAGCACGAGCACGACGCCGCCGACCTGAAGCGCGCTCGGGCTCTCGCCGAAGATGATCGCCGCCAAGACGACCGAGCCGACCGGCTGGACCATCAGCAAGAGCGAGGTCAGCGCCGCGGGCAGGCGAGGCAGCGAGACTGTGATCAAGAGCCACCCGATGACCTGCGAAGTGAGCGCCAGCACCACGAGCCAGCCCGCGCTCGGCCAGCTCGGTACGAGCCGCGCGTCGCCGATCACCGCACCAGCTGCGACACACACGACCGTGGCGACGGCGGTCGCGTCGAAAAGCGGCCCCGCCGGCCTTCGCAGATCGGCTCCTCCCCGGCGCAACAGCAGCAGGAAGCCGACGTAGGCGATGCCGGCCGCCAAGCCAAAGAGCGTCCCCCGCGTCGGGTTGTGCCCGTAGGCACCGTGCTCCATGACACCCGAGATCAGCACGACACCCAGCGCGGCCAGAGGCAGCGCGGCGAGCAGTTGCCTACCGGGCCGCTCGGAGAGCCAGAACCAGGCGACGAGCGGCACGAGCACGACCTGAATGTTGGCCACGACGGTCGCGAGCCCGGCGCCGATGTCGCCGATCGAGTGGTGCCAGAGGATCAGATCCGCTCCGAAGAACACCCCGGAGAAGACCGCCACGCGCCGCTCGGGCCACGATCGCCGCCCGAAGCGACGATCCTCGAGCCACGCCAGCAAGCCGAGCAGCGGGAGGGCATAGGCACAGCGGAAGATCGCGGCGGTCGAGGGACTCGCGTGGCTGAGCCGCACGAGGATGCTCGAGAAAGCGATCGCGACCGCACCGAGCATCGCGCACGTTCGGACGTTGCGCTCGCTGGTGAGCCACTGCTCCACGACCTCAGCCTAGGGGGCTATCGCCCGGCGCGCCCACCGCGTGAAAGCCGCCATCGACATGCACGATCTCGCCGGTGATGGCGCGCGAGTAGTCAGACAGCAGCATGCAGATCGCACTCGCCACCGGGCCGGGATCCTCGATGTCCCATCCGAGTGGCGCCTGGCGCGGCCAGAGCCCAGCCAGCTGCTCGAACCCGGGGATACCCCGCGCAGCCACCGTCCCTAGCGGCCCGGCGGAGACGAGATTCACACGGATTCCGAGCGGACCCAGGTCGCGCGCCAGGTAGCGGCAGACGGACTCGAGCGCCGCCTTGGCTACGCCCATCCAGTCGTAGATCGGCCACGCCACCGACGCGTCGAAGTCCAACCCGACGATGCTCCCGCCGGCGGCCATGAGCGGCGCCAGCGCGCCCGCGAGTGCCTTGAGTGAGTAGGCGCTTGTCCGGAACGCCTCGATTGCGCTCTCGGGCGGGGCGGTCATGAAGCGCCCTCCGATCGCATCCTCGGGCGCGAAAGCGATGGCGTGCAGAACCCCATCCACTCCGCCCCAGCGCTCGCGCACGGAGGCCGCCACGCCCCTCAGGTCCTCCTCCCGGTTGACGTCCAGCTCGAGCACCTCGGCCGGCTGGGCTAGCCGCTTCGCAGCGCGCTCGGTCAGGCTCCTCACCCGCCCGAAGCTCGTCAGGACCACTTCCGCGCCCTCGCGCTGAGCCTCCTGGGCGGCGTGGAACGCGATCGAGTCCTTGGTGATGACGCCGGTGATCAGGAGCCGCTTGCCGGCCAGGATCACGCGTGGTTCCCCGCGCCGGCGAACGTGCTGAGCGCGCCGATCAGGCGCGCGCGGCTCGCCGCCGGCGCGATGATCTCGTCCACGAAGCCGGCGGCTGCCGCGGTATGCGCGCCGAGATGCTCCTCCGCATAGGCCTCGGCCAAGCGCAGGCGCTTAGCCTCGGCGTCGGCGGCCGCTCGCAACTCGCGGCGGTGAACGATCCCCACCGCGCCGTGGGCGCTCATGATCCCGAGCTCGGCGTCGGGCCAGGCCAGTACGAGGTCAGCCCCGAGGTCCCGCGAGTTCATCGTGATGTAGGCGCCGCCGTACGCCTTGCGCATCACGAGCGTCAGCTTCGGCACCTTGGCCGCCGCGAAGGCACGCACAAGCGAGGCGCCATGCCGGATCACGCCCGCCTGCTCCTGCCTCGAGCCCGGCATGAACCCGGGCGTGTCGACGAACGCGAGTAGCGGCAGACCGAAGGCATCGCAGAAGCCGATGAACCGAGCCGCCTTCTCGGATGCGGCCGCGTCGAGCACGCCACCGAGGTGCCGCGGCTGGTTGGCGACGATCGCCACTGCCCGGCCATCGAGACGGGCGAGCGCGGTGACAACATTGCGAGCCCAGCGCGGACACAGCTCTACCAGCGAGTCATCGTCCACGATCGCACGCAACGGATCGCGCACGTCATAGACGCGCCGAGGCTCGCCGGGGACAAGCTTCCCGGGATCGGCCAGCTGCGGAGCGCGCGCCGGGACGCGCGGTGCAGGGGCACCCGCGCACGACGGGAGGTATCCGAGCAGCTCGCGGACCTGGCGGGCAGCCGCGCTCTCGTCGGCAGCGACGAGGTGGCAGACGCCGTTTCGCTCGTGGATGCGGGGACCCCCTAGGGCGGATGCCTCGATGTCCTCGCCGAGCGCCTCCCGGACGATGCCGGGACCAGTCAGGAACATTGCAGCGTCCTCGGTCATCAAGATGAGATCGGTCAGCGCCGGCGAGTACGCGCCGCCTCCCGCAGAGGCGCCGGACACGATCGAGATCTGGGGCACAACGCCGGTCAGGCCCACGCTCTCGCGGAAGATTCGTCCGTACCCGGCGAGCGCTGCCGTGCCCTCCTGCATCCGCGCGCCGCCTGACTCGACGAACGCCACGACGGGGACCCGTGCGCGCGCGGCCGTCTGGAGTACCCGGACGATCGTGTCGGCGTGGCGCTCGCCGAGTGAACCACCGAGGTACGTCCCGTCCTGCGCGTAGCAGGCGATCGGTCGCCCCTCGACAGTTCCCGTGGCTCCCACGACGCCGTCGCCGGGGCGAGCGTGCGGGCCGAGCCGGTCGGACAAGACGTGTGAGCGGAAAACCCGGAGGCTGCCGGGATCGCACAGCAGCTCGACTCGCTCGAGCGGGGCCAGCCGCCCACCCCGTCGCTGCGGGGCCGTGACGCTCATTCCGGTGCTCCCTTTATGACCAGCGTCACGTTGTGCCCCCCGAAGGCGAACGAGTTGGATATCGCCACCGGTGGCTCGCCGTCGGGCACGATCAACGGTCTCGACTCGGTCGGCACGTAGTCGAGGTCGAGCTCTGGGTCGGGCACCTCGTAGCCGAGAGTCGGCGGGACGATCCGCGTCCGCAGGGTCTCGACGGTAGCGATGGCCTCGACGGCCCCGGCCGCGCCCAGCAGGTGGCCGATGGCCGACTTGGTCGAGGAGACGGGGATATGCCCAGCGCGCTCGGGGCCGAGCGCGGTTTTGAGCGCTGCCGTCTCCGCCGCGTCGTTGAGCTCCGTGGAGGTTCCATGGGCGTTGACGTATTGGACCTCCTCCGGAACGATGCCGGCGTCAGACAGAGCAAACTCGATCGCTCGGGCAGCCGGCGCGCCACTCGGCTCGGGGGCGGTGAGGTGGTAGGCATCGGCCGTCGATCCGTAACCTGCCAGCTCGGCGAGGATCGTCGCGCCACGTGCCTGCGCTGCGTCCGCCTCCTCGAGCACCAGCACGCCGGCGCCCTCTCCCATCACGAAGCCATCGCGCCGCGCATCGAACGGCCGGCTGACGCCGGTGGGCGACAGCGCCTGCATCGCGTCGAAGCACGCGAACGCAAACGGGGTCAGCGTCGCCTCAGAACCGCCCGCGACAACCGCATCGGCGTCCCCGTACTGGATCATGCGCAGCGCGGATCCAAGCGCGTGGGCGCCACCCGAGCACGCGGAGACGACGCCGTAGGTCTGTCCCTGCAGGTGGTACTTCATCGAGACGGCGGCGGCCGCCGCGTTGGGCATGTATTGAGGGATCCCCAGCGGCGAGACCATCCTCGGGCCTCGTTCGCGGAGCACCTCGAGCTGGGCTTCGATCGTCTCCTGCCCGCCGATGCCGCTCGCGATCACGCATCCGACGCGCAGCGGGTCGTAGGGCGCCTCACCGTTCCAGCCGGCCTGAGCCACCGCCTCTCCCGCCGCCACCAGCGCGAACTGGGAGAAGCGATCGAGTCGCCGCACCTCTTTGACCGACAGGTGCTCATCCGGAGCGAAGTCACGGCACGCGCCAGCTCGATCGGCGATCCCGCATTCGCCGGCCGCCCAGCCCTCGTGCAGCCGGCTGGCGCCGACGCCAAGCGGCGTGACGGCGCCAAGCCCAGTGATGACAACCCGCCTTCTCACCCGGCACCGTCTCCTATTCCGCGCGGCTGGCGATCAGGTCGATAGCGTCGCCGACTGTCTTCAGCTCCTTCATGTCCTCGCCTTTGAGGACCACGCCGTACTCGTCCTCGACTACCTGTGCCAGCTCGACGAGGTCGAGCGAGTCGATGTCGAGCTCCTCGAAGGTCGAGTTGCGAGTGATCTGGTCGGCCTTGGGACCAAAGCTCGCGAGCGTCTCGACCACTCGCGTTTCGACCTGCTCTGTGGTTACTGCTGGCATCGCTGCTCCTTTTCCTCGAGAGACCTTGCTCGGATCAGGCGGCGAGGCCTTCACCCACTGAAGGCATCGCGCCGGCTAGGTAACCCGCCTCCTCCGAGGCGAGAAAGAGTACGCAGCCCTCGGTGGGATCAGGCATCGGCCGGCTCGCCCCACTCGATCACCGTCGCGCCCCAGGTGAAACCTGCCCCAAAGGCGCCCAGCACGACCCGGGCCCCTGGGCGCAGCCGTCCGTCGCGACGCGCAAAGTCGAGGCCGAGCGGAAGTGTCGCCGCCGACGAGTTGCCCAGGTACTCGATGCAGTCGACCACCCGGTCAGAGGCAACTCCCAGACGTTCGCCGAGTGCCTTGGTGATCCGTGCGTTGGCCTGGTGGTAGACGAACAGGTCGATCTCCTCCAGGCTCAGTCCGGCCTGCTCGACCGCGCGGCGCGTCGACTCGGACATCCGAGCGACCGCGTTCCGGTACACCTCGGGCCCGTCCATGTGGAGCGTTCGCTCCTCGTGGGTGATGATGATCGCCTCGGGATTCGAGCCGTCTGTGCCGAGCACGACCGGGCCGATCGCACCCAGCCCCTCGCCGCCCGGGCCGATCAGCGCCGCCCCCGCCGCATCGCCGAACAGCGGCGCTGTCTTGTGGTCATCCCAGTTGGTGATCCGCGTGATGAAGTCGGCCCCGATCACGAGCACGTAGCGGCAGCGCCCCGTCTCTATCTGGGCCGCGGCCAGCGATACACCGGTCAGGAACGCGGTGCAAGCCGCTCCGACGTCGAACCCCCCAGCTCGGTGTGCGCCGAGCGCGTGGGCAACGAGCGGCGCCGTGTTGGGTGTCAGCTCATCGGCCGTCATCGTCGCGGCGATCACCAGATCCACCCGCTCCGGTTCGACCCGCGCCTGCTCGATCGCCGCCCGGCCGGCCCGCGCCGCGTAGTCGGCCAGCCGCTCGCCGGATGCCGCCACAGGGCGCTCGCGTACGCCGGTCCGCGAGACGATCCACTCCTCGTCCACGCCAAGGCGCCGCGCCAGCTCGGCATTGGTTAGCCGGCCTTCTGGTAAAGCGATGGCGACAGAATGAAAAGCGGCAGAAGAGACGCTGTTGGGTGCACGGAATCCGGTGGGAAGAGCCGCCGACTCAAGCATGGGCGAGCTCGACTCCGGACAGCGTGCGCTTCACGAGGCCTGTGAGCACGCGCCCTGGCCCCACCTCCAGATAACGCTCGGCTCCCATCCGTCGCAGCTCGAGCAGCGTCTCGCGCCACCGCACGGGCATCGTCAGCGCCTGGGCCAACCGTAGCCGGAAGTCGTCGAACGGCCCCGCAACCACCGCGCTCATCACCGGAACCACCCCTGACGCTGAACTCGATCCGATCGAGCGCGGCCCGAAACTCGGGCACCGCCGGCTCCATCAGCGGCGAATGGAAGGCCCCCGTGACCGGCACGTCCATCGCCCGGATCCCGAGCTCCTTGGCGGCATCCGCCACGCCGGGCAGACGCTCGCGCCGGCCGGACAGCACGACCTGGCTCGGGCAGTTGTCGTTGGCGACGGCCAACCCGTGGGCCTCGGCGAGCTCCTCGGCGTGCTCGGCGGCGCCCGGTCCGAGCAGGGCGAGCATCCCGCCCTCGCCGGCGCGTTGCATCAGACGCCCGCGCAGGGCCACCAGCTCGAGGCCGTCGCGCTCATCAAGGCACCCCGCGGCCACCAGCGCGCCGAGCTCGCCGAGCGAATGACCCGCCATGAAGTCGCCCGATCGGCCGGCCGAGCTCGGCCCAGCTCGCCAGGCTCGCGCAGAAGATCGCCGGCTGGGCGAACATCGTTCCCTCCTCAACGCGCTCGAACGGGTCCTCGCCGACGACCCCGATGGCTGCCTCGAGTAGATCCGGCCGGGCGCGGCGCCACCGTCTCGCGCATGTCCGGCGACTGGCTGCCCTGACCGGGGAACAAGATCGCGGTGAGGGGCATCGAGTTGATCTACTCACGTCTCTTAGACCCGGTACAGAGGCGATAACCAAACTCCCCCCGTTCGGGGGGAGGTAGGCTTCCCCGCCGATGGCGCTTCCCAAGCCGAGTCGCTCATCCGCCGCGTTGGTCACCGGCGCCTCGGCCGGCATCGGCTCCGAGATGGCCCGCGAGCTTGCCTCGCGCGGCCACAATCTCGTGCTGGTCGCCCGGCGCAAGCCGCGGCTGGAGGAGCTCGCCGAGGAGCTTCGCTCAGAGCACGGCGTGCGCGCCGAGACGATCGCGTGCGACCTCGGCAAGCCCTCACCGCGCGGCCGCCTCCCAGGGCAGATCGATGGCCTCGGCTTGCGCGTCGAGGTGCTGATCAACAACGCCGGCTTTGCCACCGGCGGCCCGTTCGCGCAAGCCGATCCGGGCCGCGAGCTCGAGCAGGTCAGGGTTCTCGTCGAGGCGGTCGTGGCGCTGACTTCGGCCTTCCTGGCGGAGATGGTCAAGCGCCGCCGCGGGGCGATCCTCAATGTCGCCTCGACCGCTGCGATGCAGCCGCTTCCCCACGCCGCCGGATATTCGGCGGCCAAGGCCTATGTGCTGACGTTCTCCGAAGCCGTCCACCAGGAGGTGTCGGGGCAAGGCGTGACGGTGACCGCCCTCTGTCCGGGCCCGGTCGAGACCGACTTCTGGACGGATGCCGGCTGGAAAGTGGGAGGCCGCCGCTCGTTCGAGCAGGCGTTTCCGCGCCCGGCGCTGGTCTCGCCGCGCGACGTCGCCCGAGCGGGAATCAAGGGCCTGGAGTCAGGCAGTCGCGTCGTAATCCCCGGTTTGCCGATGCGCGCGGCGATGCTCGCCAGCCGCTATATCCCGCACGCGGTCAAGCTGCCCGTGATCGAACGGGCGATGCGGCGCCCCTAAAGGCCCGCCAACTCCCGGGTGCGCTCGGTGGCCGCTGCCGCGCTCGCGCCGAGCTCGGCAATCCGCTGCTCATAGTCACGCTCGGCCTCGAGGACCTCCTTTGCCGCCACGCGCTCGAGCAGCCGGAGGCGAACGCGTGCCGCAAGGGAAGCGCCCGCAAGAACCACTTCGGGTAAGCCACCCGGCGGCGACGTTGTCCGATCGCCGCCACCAGCTCGTCGATCGCGGGCGCAAGCGGATAGGTGCGGGACAGAAAGTTGGGCAGGCGGTCGCGCCGGTCTCCGCCGGGCAGCTCTCGCTCCGCATCGCGCACCATGTCGGTGTCAAGGAACAGGAAGTACGCGACGCCGACGTCGACGCCGTGCGGGCCCAGCTCGACCCGGATGCAGTCGCTCATCGCCTCGACCCCAGCCTTGGCCGCGCAGTACGCGCTCAGTCCGGGCGCCCGGAAGGCGGCGGCGCTCGAGGAGATGTTCAGGAGGTATCCCCGGCTGCGCTCGAGGTGAGGCAGCGCCGCGCGATCTGTGTACATCACCCCAAGCAGGTTGATCTCGATCACGCGCTCCCATGTGCGCCTGTCCTGAAGGCGAAGTGGCCCGCCGGTGGCGATTCCGGCGTTTGCGACGACGACGTCAAGCCCACCAAGCGCCTCGGCGGCGCCGTCCACCGCGCTCGTCACCTGCTCGAAGCTCGACACATCACACTCGGCCACGAAGGTGCCCTCGCCGCAGCGCGCGGCTACCTCATGCATCCGGTCGGGCTCGAGCCCGACGAGTGCCAGACGGGCTCCCAGCCCCGCGAGGCGCTCAGCCAGCGCCGCGCCGATGCCGCGTGCGGCGCCGGTGACCAACACGCGCTTGCCGGTCAGTGATTGCGTCGAGCTCACAGGCCGAACACTAGTCGAGCAGCCCGAGCCGTTGCGCGCGCTGAACCGCTTCGGCGCGGTTGCGCACTCCGAGCTTGCGATAGAGCGCGCTGGTGTGCTCCTTGACCGTGTGAGGGGACAGGAACAGCGCCTGCGCGATCTCGCGGTTGGTCGACCCGCTCGCGATCCTTCCGAGCACCTCGCGCTCGCGGTCGGTGAGGGGCGGCTCAGGCTGATCGCGGCGGGGGACGAACGTCTGCCCCGCCTGCGGCGACCGCTTTGACGGCCGCCACCACCTCGCCAGCGCTCTGGTCCTTGGAGATGAAGCCCGACGCTCCGGCGGCGCGCGCGGCTGACGGAGTCAGGCGCCCCGCGCCCGATATCAAGAGCACGCGGGTCCGCGGTGAGGCATCGCGAATCGCCCGACACAGCTCAGCCCCCGACTCACCGGCCAAAAAGAGGTCGACCAGCGCCACGTCCGGGCGCAGCCGGCGCGCCAGTGAAAGTGCCTCCTCCGCCGTGCGCGCCGAGCTACACCGCTCGACCCAAGGCTGGCCCGCCAGCAGCACGCGAAAGCCCCAGTGAACGACGTCGTGGTCGTCGACGACCATCACCCTGAGCCGTCTTGCCGCGGGTTCGCTTGCCACCGGGCCCGTCCGCGTGCTCAGCGCCGGTCACCCGCCAGGTTGACGATCAGCGCGACCCGCCAGCAGTCGGGCGGCTCAGGGCCGGACTGGACGATTCCCTCGTGCTGGCGTGCCTCGAAGGCGGCCAGCCGCAGCCCCATCCCCCCGCTTGCTCCGGCAGCCTGTCCGCCGTTCCGCACGCCGTCGTTGCGCACCTCGAGCGTGAACGTGTCCATATCACGCGCGACCGCCACCTCGACGCGTGTCGGGCGGGCATGCTTGGAGACGTTGCGGAGCGCTTCGGCCAGCACGGACTGGGCCAGCGGCTCGAGATCGGTCGGCACCGCGAAATCGCCGCGCCAGTCGACGTCCACGGCGAACCATGACGAGCGGCGGATGCGCTCGAGCTCCTCGGCCAGCGTGGTTCCTGTCTCCGGCGGGATCGGGGCGAGTGGGCGCTCGAGCGCCTTGCGCAGGTCGGCCAGCGCCTCCTGCATCTCGACCAGGCAGCGCTCTCGCTGCTCTGCCTCGAGCGGCTGCTCGGCGCTCAGGGCAAGCGAGACTCCGAACAGCCGCTGGAGCACCTGCTCGTGCACCTCGCGGGCCAGCTCGAGTCGCTCGGCCAGGCGCCTGGTTCGCTCCTGCTGGTGGGTGACGTTCCGGGCGGCAGCCACGAGCGCGGCAGTCTTACCCAGCGTCCAGAGCAGGTGTCGCTCTCCGTCCGAGAGCTCGAACCGCCCGCCGCCCCGGTCGGCGCAGATCACACCGTAGGCTCGTCCCGCGGCGCTCAGCGGCGTGCACACCAGCGTGGTGATCCCCAGCACCTCGGCGTACTCGGGAGGTACCTGCTTCTCGATCTCCTCCGAGACGACGACCACGCGGTCCTCGAGCAGTGCGCGCTGGGCGATCGGGGTGTTCACAAGTGTGGGCCGGAGCGCTGCCAGCTGCGAGAACTCGATCCCGTGCGCACCTACCGCGCGCACCCGACCGTGGTCCTGGTCGGCCATGAAGATCCCGGCTCGGCGCATCGTCGTCAGCCGGCAGATCGCCTCGCAGATCCGGTCGTAGAACTCGGTCGAAGAAGTGCCGACGTCGATGCTCGGCCAGCAGCTCGACGAACACCTCGAGCGGCTCGACCCCGGCGAACAGGATCGGCGAAGTGGTCATATCGCCGACCGCATTCAGGCCGCCACCGAGCTCATTCCATACCGCCGCCGGATCTCATACAGCGTCGTCCGCTCGGCAGCGGGGCGCCCGGCGCGATGCGCGGCCGCCACGAAGTCCGACGGCTCGAGCCGGACCCCGTGGTAGCTGCCGGCCATGCGAGAGATCGACTCCTCCATCAGCGTGCCCCCCAGGTCGTTGACACCCCAGCGCAGCGACTCGGTGGCCGCCTCGAGCCCCATCTTCACCCAGCTGGCCTGGAGGTTGCTGATCGACCGGCCCAGGGCCAGTCGGAACACCGCGGTGTGCTTGAGGTTCTCCGTGGCAGAGATCTCCTTGAACACCGTGCGTGCGTCCGAGCAGCGTGTGGAACGGGATGAAGGAGAGCGGCACGAACTCGGTGATGCCCCCGGTCCGCTCTTGGAGCTCACGCACCACACGCATGTGCTCGGCCAGCTCCCACGGCTCTTCGATGTGACCGAACATCACCGTCGCCGTGGAGCGGATCCCTTCCGCGTGCGAGGCCTCGATGATCTCGACCCAGCGGTCGACGGGAAGCTTGTTGGGCGAGATCCGCTCCCTCACGCCGTCGTGCAGGACCTCCGCCGCCGTCCCGGGGGTCGAGCCGAGCCCCGCCTCGCGCAGCCGGTCGAACACCGCGCGCGCCGAGAGCCCGCTCACGTCGCACATGTGCGCAACCTCCATCGGCGAGTAGGCGTGCAAATGGATGTCGGGCGCAACTCTCTTTGGCCACCCGCAGCCACTTCTCGTAGTCCTCGAGGCCCCAGTCGGGATGGATCCCGGACTGCATGCAGATCTCGGTTGCCCCGAACTCGATCGCCTCGTTCACGCGCCGCACGAACTCCTCCTCGGAGTGCTCGTAGGCGTCCGGCGAGCGCCGCGACTGACCGAAGCCGCAGAACGCGCAACCGACCACGCAGATGTTGGAGACGTTGATGTTGCGGTTGACGACGAACGTCACTGTGTCGCCCGCCAGCTCGCTGCGAAGCTCGTCGGCCGCGGCGCGTAGCTCCTCGATCACCTGGGGACGACGCTCGCTGAACAGCGCTGTCAGCTCTTGCGGGCTGAGCGTCTTGCCCTCCCGCCCCTCGGCGATGGCCTGCGGCGACAACTCGTCGGAGAGCAAGAACGGCGCGGCGCGACGACCCGAGCCACGCCGCGGGATGAACGACCAGAAGCGCCGCTTGATCACATCCAGCACCGGCTTCGACAGCCATTCGGGCTCGATGTACTCCGGGTACACGCACAGCCGCTCGGTCAGGGCGACGCCGTCTGCGGCGAGTTGCCGCCGGACGGCCGATGGGGATGGGAAGGGGTGCTCCGGTGAGATGTGGTCGCCATTGGCCGACAGCCCGCCGAGGTCGGTCGCCCCCGCCCGCACGAGCTGGGGCCACCAATCGGAAAGGTTGGGTGGGACCTGGATCCCGACACCGGGCAGCAGTCGCCGCGCGTGCCCCACGAGCCGCTCCATGTCCGCCACCGTGACCTCGCAGGCCCACGCGGGGACGTCGAGCCGCGGCCCCGACCACACTCCGGTCCGCCAGTACTGCCTCGTGGCGGCATGAGCGATCTCCATCGGCTCGCGCCCGTAGTAGCTCTGGTGGGGCACGAAGTTCTGGAGGATCACCTCCTGGATGTGCCCGTGCTCGGCGTGCACGGCCCCCAAGCGCTCGAGTGCCGAGACCCGCTCCTCCTCGCTTTCCCCAATGCCGACGAGGATCCCGGTCGTGAACGGGATCTTCAGCGCGCCCGGCCGCCGCGATCGTCTCCAGCCGGCGCTGCGGATGCTTGCTCGGCGAGCCCTGATGGACGACCAGATCTGGGTTGATCGACTCGAGCATCAGCCCTTGGGAGGCCGTCACGTCGCGCAGCCGGCGAAGCTCGTCCGCCTCCAGCACGCCTAGGTTGGTGTGCGGAAGCAGCCCTCGCTCGAGCGCACTGCTCGCACGTCCACGCGACGTACGACGTGAAATCCTCGTGCCCGTAGCGATGCAGGCGCTCCGCCACCTCCGCGTTGTGCTCGGGCTTCTCGCCCGTGAGCACGAGCAGTTCCTTGACGTTGCGCTTGGCCGCGTGATCGAGGATGCGCAGCACCTCTTCCGGCGCATACAGGTGCGCCTGGTGCGTGGCAAACGCGCAGTACTTGCAGTAGCAGCGGCAGGTCCGCGAAAGCGACAGCGTGAAATTCCGGCTGAACGTGACCCGGCGGCGCATGCCCGCGGTCCATTCTACGGACGCCGCTTCGCCCTCCTGGCGGCGCTCGTCTTCGCTCGGCTCCGCCCTCGGCCGGCTGCGGGCCGAAGCTCGCTTCGCACCGCCACGCTGGTGCTCGACTTCACGCCCAACGCCGTCCACGCCGGGATCTACGCCGCGCTGGCCCACGGATACGACCGAGCGGCGGGCGTCCGCCTGCGCGTCGTGGCGCCGACTGCTCGACCGACTCGATCAAGCTGCTCGAGACCGGCCGGGCGACATTCGCGATCCTCGACATCCACGACCTCGCGATCGCCCGGGCACGCGGCGCCGACATCGTCGGGATCATGGCGATCGTCGAGCGCCCGCTCGCCGCGGTGATCGCAGCGCCGCAGATCACGTCACCGAGCAAGCTCGTCGGCACAGACGGTCGGAGTGACGGGCTTGCCCGAGCGACCGCGCCGTCCTCGACTCTGTCGTCGCCGGCGCCGGCGGCGACCCCGCCCGCGTGAGGCTCGTCACGATCGGCTTCAACGCGGTGCCCGACCTGCTCGCCGGAAGCGTCTCGGCGGCCACCGCGTTCTGGAACGACGAGGGAGTGACGGTCCGCTCACCGCGTGCCCGGCTTCCACGTCTTCCGGGTCGAGGAATACGGCGCTCCGGCCTACCCGGAGCTCGTGCTGTGCGCGACGCGCAGTCTACCCTCACGGCAGCCGCTCCTCCGTGGTCGCGCGCGGTCGTCCGCGCGCTCGTGCGCGGCTACTACTTCGCCATCGACCACCCGGCCACCGCGGCAGCCGAGCTCGAGGCACGGGTGCCCGGGCTGGATCCCGCTCTGGTGGGCGCGGAGCTGCGGGCGCTGCTGCCCGCCTTCGGCGTCCCCGTCGACGTTCCGGACCCGGCGCGCTCGATCCGATCCGTGCTCGCCGCATGGGCACGCTGGGAGCTGCGTTTCGGCAGTCGTCACGCGTCGCCCCGACGTTCACGCGATGTTCGACCCGAGCTTCGTCACGAGCGCGGCGGCCCTCGCGCGCCATCCGTCGAGCGCGGCACCACCAGGTCGAACCCTGCCTCCATCGGCAAGCCGACGGACGTCGCCCTCGACGTGTGAGTAGAAGGCGAGCTTGCGCCCACCATGCCGGCCGTGCCGTTTCGATCCGCTCGTTGGCATCCGAGTGAGGTCCACGACCAGCACGTCGGCCTCGATCCGCCGCCCGAGCTCGCTGACCAGCTCGACCTCGTGCCCGGCGCTCCTCAGAGCGGATTGGACGCCCGACCCGAACAGCAGATCTGGGATGAACGCGACTACGCCGCGCCACCTACTGCGCGCGCAGGCGGGTGAACTCCTGGCGCACCGACTCGGGCCGCCCCCACATCTGCACGACTCTCGGCCCGCCCCGCTCTCACCTCTCGACCGCCAGCTCGCCGTCGATCCCCGCGTCGTCGAGCAGCTGAGCGCGGCATGGACCGTAGGGCCGGCCGCGGCGTGGCCGAACCGATGGGCGACCAGCAGCCGCCAGTGCCAGTCGTGCTTGGAGTAGGGCTGCGCGTTGCACATGACGAGCAGAACCGCGGCATCCACGTAGCGGCGCTCATCGAAGATCCGCAGATCGAGCTCGAGGTCGGTCCAGTCGTCGGGGAGCGATTCGACGATCTGGGTGAAAGTCTCGGCCAGGCCCATCAGCGAGCCCTGAGCCTAGCTGGCAGCTGCGACACGAACACGTACACCACCATCAAACCCAACACCACCACGAAGACACGCAGCGCCCAGAGCGCGATTGTGGCCCGTTCGCTGAGCGGCGCCGGGGGAGCGGACGCTCGGCCTGATCGGCAACCTGATCGGCTTCGAGGTAATTGGGAAGGAGAGGCTCTCGAGCTTGGCATGGCTAGAGAACGTGCAAGGTCTCGAGGAAGGCCACGATCGCGTACGCGGTTCCGCTGAGCGACACGACCAGCACGACCGCCCCGGCCACCCAGTTGTGCATGCGCCCGTTGGTGAAACGCCCCATCAGCTCGCGGTCGTTGGCCAGCAGGATGACGAACACGAGCGCGACTGGCAGCAGCACGGTGGCGAGGACGTTCGCGTTCAATGCGATCGAAAGGAGCGGCGCTCCCGGGATGAGGATGATCGCCGCGGCGATTGCGGCGGCTCCCAGGTTGGCGCCATAGAAGACGGCGCGCTGCGCGTGGGGTAGTTCATGCTGTGCGGCATCCCGAGCGACTCGGCCGCGGCGTAGCCGGTGCTGGCCGAGATGGTAAGGACGGCCACCGCGCCGGCCTCGATCAGACCCAGTGCAAACAGCGTGCCCAGGGCGTGGCCGGACACACGCTCGAGCGCGTCCGGGAAGTCCGCCGCAGAGCAGGCCGCGGATCCCGAGGCCGCCGTGGGTCGCCAGTACTGCCCCCGCAATCATCGCGCCGCATCCGAACAGCGCCGCTAGCACTGCACCCGCAATCGTGTCGAGCCGCCCGAAGCGGACATCATCGGGCGTCAGGCCCTTGTCGGCTGAAGCACTCTGCTGAAAGAAGATCATCCACGGCGTTACGGTCGCTCCGATCGTCGACGCCACGAGCAGCAGCAGCGTCCGCAGGCTTCCGTGCGGGAACGGCGAGGCGGTGACGAGGGCGTGGCCGACATTGCCCCAGTCAGGGCGGGCGGCGATCGCCGCCACCAGAAACAGGCCGTTGAACACCGCCATCCCCAGCACGACCCGCTCCCAGCGCCAATATCGGCCACCGCTGATCGTGAACAACACGAGCACCAGCCCGAGGGCCGCGGCCACCCCCGCCGAGAGCCCGAAGTAGGCCAGCCCGACGCGGATGGCGACAAATTCCGCCACCAGCGTGACCAGGTTCGTGACCACGAGGTCGCCAGCATTGAAGTAGCCCCACACCCGCCCGAAGCGCTGGAGGACCAACTCGCCGTATCCCCGGTGCGTGACAGACCCGATCCGCATGCACATCTCCTGGCAAACGACAGCCATGGCGAAGGTCAGAAGCGTGAACGGGAGGAAGGTCCCGAGCCCGTACGTCGCGCCTGTCGTGGCGTACGAGAGCATGCTCGGGCCGTCGTTCTCGCCGAGCATGGCGAGCATGCCGGGGCCGATCAACAGCCACAGGAGAAGCCAGCGCCGATGCCGGTAGCGCGCCCGGAAGACGCGAGTGCGATCCGCTGAGCGGTCCTCGTCCTCGTGGCGCAGCCCAGTGGGCGAGATCCTGGCCTGCTCGGCGGTGGCCGTCATCCCGTGGCCATCTCCACCCGCATCGCAGTCGCCAGCTCGCCGCCGAGCACCTGGACCTGCTGGCCAAACCGAACGTACAGCGGGCCGTCGAACGGCTGCTTGTCGACGACCTCGAGCTCGTCGCCCGGCGCAATCCCGCGTTCGGCCAGGAACCGCAGCATCGCCGGCTCGGAATCCGAAACGCGGGTGAAACGGCCGCGATCGCCTGGACGCAGCGACTGAAGGCTCCGCGTCGCTCCCTCCTCGATGGTCAGCTCCCGGGTCGGGATCGGGTCGCCGTGCGGGTCGTGAGTCGGGTTGCCCAGCGCGGCCGCGATCAGCTCTTCGAGCTCGTCGGAGAGCACGTGTTCGAGCACCTCGGCCTCCTGGTGCACCCGATCCCACGGCACACCCAGGTTCTCGACCAGGTAAAGCTCGAGCAGGCGGTGGTGGCGGATCACCTCGAGCGCCACCCGCATACCGGCGTCGGTGAGCGAGACACCGTGGTATGGACGGTGCTCGACCAGTCCCAGCTCGCCCAGGCGCTTGACCATCCCCGACGCCGACGCCGGGGTCACCCCCAGGCGGTCGGCGAGCGCGTTGGTCGTCACCGATCGCGCGCCGCGGCGCTCCAGCGCGTAGATCGCCTTGGCGTAATCCTCGATCGCCGAGCTAACTGCGTCCCGCGCGGCCATGATCTCGGGATTATGGCATGCCTAAATCTCGGTTTCGGTGCAACATGGTCGAGAAGGCCGCGATATGGGCGCGGTCTTTGCCCAGGCCAACAGGTTTTCCGTCCCCGCCCCCATACTGGGCGTATGGCTCTGGCTACCGACTACGACGTCGTCACCCAGGAGGCGGGGCTGATCGACCGCTCAGAGCGCGGGAAGCTCGCGCTGTCTGGCCGCGAGGCGGCCGAATTCCTCCAGGGCCAGGTGACCAACGACGTCGAGGCGCTCGCCCCGGGCCAAGGCTGCTATGCCGCCCTGCTCACCCCCAAGGGCAAGATGCTCGCCGACCTCCGGATCCTCCGGACCGATGAGGAGCTGCTGCTCGACACCGAGCGCGCGAGCCTCCAGGGGCTCTTCAACACTCTCCGGCGCGCGATGATCGGCTTTCAGGCCGAGCTTCACAAGCGCACGCTGGAACGCGGCCTGCTCACGCTGGCCGGTCCCCGGTCGGCCGAGCTGATCGGCGCCCCGGACATTCGAGCCGCCCCCGAGCACGACCACCGGAGGACCGAGCTGAGCGGGATCCCGGCGCGGGCGATCCGCACCGAGCTCGGGATCGACCTGCTCGTCGACTCAGCGAGAACCGAGGAGCTGCGGGCGGCGCTGATCGAGGCCGGCGCCATCCCGGTCGCCGAGGACGCCATCGAGTGCGTGCGGATCGAGCTCGGCCGCCCCCGTTTCGGCCTTGACCTCGACGAGACCGTGATTCCACAGGAGGCGGGGCTCAACGAACGCGCCGTCTCGTTTACCAAGGGCTGTTACGTCGGTCAGGAGACCGTGGCGAGGCTCCACTACCGTGGCAAGCCGAACCGTCACCTGCGCGGTCTGCGCCTCACCACGCCGGAGCCGACGGGAGCACCGCTCCGGCAGGGCGGCCGCGAGGTCGGCCGGCTAGGGAGCGTCGCGGTCTCACCGCGCCTCGGCCCGATCGGGCTGGCGCTCGTCCGCCGCGAGGTCGAGCTCGGCGCGACCGTTTCCCTCGGGGAGGCGGGTACCGAGGCCGAGGTCGTGGCGCTGCCGTTCGCTTGACCCGGCGCCCGCCTCACGCTGCCGTTCACGTGACCCGGCGCCCGCCAGGAACCGTCCGAGCGCCTCGCGCGAGGGCAGCGGCTCGAGAGCGAGCTGGTCGATCCGGGGGTGCGAGGCGAGATATGAGGCGAGGATCCTGACCTCGTCGATCTCGTCGGGCGGGACGTGCGCCCCTACCTCGAGCCGGCCTCCACGGGCGACTGTGAGACGCGTCCGCTCCCACACCTCATCCAAATCCTGCGGTAGCTCGCCCCAGTCGAGCAGCCGGCCGGCGACGAGCCAGAACGCGTCGTGCCGCGACGCATCGGTCGGATGGGGCGCCAGCAGCAGGCGCGGCCGGGCGTGCGTCGCCTCGAGCACGCCTTCGAGCCGCCCCAGGATCACCCTCAGCCGGCCCAGGCGCCGCCGTAGCCAGGCGGCGCGCTCATACAGCTGCTGGGTAGCCGCCGCACGCATCTCGGCCTCGACGTGCCGGAGCAGCGCCTGGACGCCGTCGCCCAGGAACAGGCGCAGCGCGCCGTCGAGCCGGCGCCGGTAGAGGTTGGGGTCGAGGTCGCCCAGGCACGGCGAGAGACAGCGGCCCATCTGGCCGTAGACCGACGGATGCTCGCGCCGCGGCAGCCGGCGCCCGCAGTGGCGCAGGCCGAACAGCGAGTCGAGCTGTTCGACCAGCTCGCGCGCCAGCGCACGTCCCCGCACGGGGCCGATCGTGACCGCGTAACCGCTGGCCGGAACGGGCGCCACCTCGAGGATCGGGAAGGCGATGTCGAGGCGGCAGCGGATGTAGACGAGCCGGTCGTCGTGGCGCGTGAGTCGGATGTTCCCCGGCGGCGCCAGCTCCTTGATCAGACGGTTCTCGAGGACAAGCGCACCCAGCTCCGAGCACGTCGGCCGGTAGTCGACCACGCTGGCGTGCGGCGTCCAATCGGCGCTCGGCATCGACGGAGCGAAATGGGCCCGCGCCCGGCTCCGGATCGAGACCGACTTCCCAACGTAGAGCGGCCTGCCCGCCGGATCGCGAAACAGGTAGACGCCCGGGTCACGCGGGAGCTCGGAGAAGTCGAGCTGCGGACGGGGCACGTGGGTCATCGACCGCTTGCGGACGCCCGGACGGCGGGGGCGCCGCGGCCGTAGCAGCAAAACCGCCTCTCCCACGGTGGCGGCATTGGCGCACAGCCTCCCGAACAGCGCGCACAGCACGCTTGCGCAGGTCTCGGCGTCGGGTAGCGCACGATGGGCGACGCGCACCTCGATGCCCAGAGCATCGGCCAGAGCACCAAGCCGCCGCTCGCGCTGGAGCGGGAGTAGCGCCCGGGCCAGCGCAGCCGTGCAGAGCGTCGGCGGATCCGGCCACTCCAGGCCGACGCGCTGGAACGATTGACGCAAGACCCGCCGGTCGAACGCCGCGTTGTGGGCCACGAGCACCCGGCCCTCGAGCCGCTCGGCGAGCGCGGGCAGTACTTCCTCGAGCCGCGGCGCATCGTCGAGCATCTCCTGGGTGATCCCAGTGAGCCGCCGGATCACCCGGCGGATCGGCGCACTTGGGCGCACGAGCGACTCCCACCGGTCGTGCAGCTCACCGCCCCCGACGAGGACCGTTCCGAACTCGATCGGCTCGCACGCCTCTCCCCCCAGGCCGTTGGTCTCGGCATCGATGACGAGCAACTCGGCATCCGCGATCGGCTGCTGGAGATCGAGCACACCATGCGTGATACGCCGACGGCCGGACGTCGTGCATCTGCCTTTGCGCCAGCCCGACACGACTCTGGTTTACGACCGGTCCCGCGGGTAGGATCGTCACATCTCGAGTTCGAAGGAGTCTTCAGTGACCGCGGTCGCCCATGTCGCCGAGAAGTTTCGCGAGCTGGATCTCGACACCTACCAGGCTTGGCGGGCCTATACCGAGCGGCTGAACGGCCTCGAAGGCGAGGAGTATGAGCGCGCGGAGCCCGAGTCCTGGGGCGAGCTCCAGCGGGAGCTGCGCCGCCTCGAGCGCAAGCGCAAGCTGCTCACGGGCGCAACTGCCTGATTTTCGACTCGCGCGATTATGCGACGTCTACTAGGGTTCGTCTCCCTTGGAGAGGAGAGCCAGGCTCAGGATGAGACGAATCACGACCGGGACTCTGATGCTGGCTGGCGCTCTCGCCGGCGGGTGTGGCGGCGGAGGGAGTCACTTCGCCGACCGGCCCCGCCCCCCTAGCCCGGTCAACCTGACCGTCTATATAAACGACCAGCGAGTATCCGTCTCTCCGACCTCGGTGGGCGCTGGACCGGTCGTCTTCATCGTCACCAACCAGGCGAGCAATTCGGAGTCGCTGACGATCCTCCCCGCCGGCCAGTCGGCCGCCACGCCGCTCGCCGACACAGGCCCGATCAGCCCCCAGGCGACCGCTCAGGTCACGGTCGACTTCTCAGACCCCGGTGAGTACGTGGTCGAGACCAGCAACGGCTCCTCGTCGCAGGCTCAGTCGGCGCTGCCAGGCAAGATCCAGCCCGCGCTTCTCCACATCGGCCCGCAGAGACCGAGCGCGAGCAATCAACTGCTGACGCCGTAGACCGGATCCGGCGGTCACGCCGTGGCTGCGCCGTCATGGCGGGAGCCAGCTGGCAAACGCGCAATACGATGAGACGGTCCCATGACCGAGCGGATCCTTCGCCATCGCCACCGCCTCGTGACCGAGCACAACTCGCGCTGGTGGACGCTCGGAGCGATGTGCTTCGCGCTGTTCATGATCATGCTGGACAACACGGTCGTGAACGTCGCGCTGCCCTCGATCCAGCGCGATCTGCACGCCACGCTCTCCTCGCTGGAGTGGACGGTCAATGCCTACACGCTGACCTTCGCGGTCCTGCTCGTCACCGGAGGCCGGCTGGGAGACATCTTCGGCCGGCGCCGGATGTTCCTGTTCGGCGTAGTGGTGTTCGGCGCCGCGAGCGCGGCTATCGGGCTCGCGCCGAGCGACAAGCTGCTCGTCGCCTTCCGCGCCGTCCAGGGCATCGGGTCGGCGTTCATGATGCCTGGGACGCTCTCGATCATCACCCAGACCTTCCCGCCGAGGCAGCGCGGGATGGCGATCGGGACCTGGGCCGGCGTCAGCGCGCTGGCGCTCGCCATCGGCCCGGTGGTGGGCGGGTTTCTCACCCAGGATGTGAGCTGGCGGGCGATCTTCTTCATCAACCCGCCGATTGCGCTGGCCGCGGTCGCGGTGACGCTGTTTGCCACCCGGGAGTCTCGCGACGAGAGCGTGACGCGCAAGGTGGATCTCCCGGGCGTAGCTGCGATCACGCTCGGCCTGACCGCCCTCGTGCTGGCGCTCGTGGAGGGGAACACCTGGCATTGGGGGTCGGCGCGGGTCGTCGGACTGCTGCTGTTCGCGTTCGTGGCGCTGGTCGCGTTCGTGCTGATCGAGCGGCGCTCCGAGGCGCCGATGGTCAACTTCAGGTTCTTCGCCTCGCGGACCTTCCTCGGGGCGAACATGGTGGGCTTCATCGTCTCCTTCGCGATGCTGGCGCAGTTCTTCTTCCTCGCCCTCTACATGCAGAACATCCTGCACTTCTCGCCGCTCCAGGCCGGCCTCCGCTTCCTGCCCTCGACGGTCGTGATCATCATCATGGGCCCGCTCGCCGGCCGGCTGGCCGACCGCGTCGGCTCCCGCCCGCTGATGACACTCGGACTGCTGCTCGTCTCCGCAGCGCTCTTCTTTCAGTCAGGCCTCGACGTTCACACGAGCTACACCTGGCTCCTGCCCGGCTTCGTCCTGATGGGCATCGGCATCGGCCTCGTGATGTCCCCCATGAGCACGGCCGCGATGAACGCCGTCGATCGCACCAAGGCGGGCGTGGCGTCCGGAACGCTCTCGATGAGCCGGATGGTGGGCGGGACATTCGGGGTCGCCGTGATGGGCGCGCTGATCACGACGATCGGTGGCGCGAAGATCGACCAGAGCCTGCCGCAGATTCCCGCTGCGATGCGCGCCAAGATCGTCAGCTCGCTCGGCGACGGAGGGGTGCAGGGCAGTCATGCCCCGGTGGCGGTCGTCCGCGCGGTCGAGCACGCATTTGTCTCCGCGCTCGGCGACGGCCTGATCGTCGGCGGCTCGGTGGCCGCCTGCGCCGCGCTGATCGCCTGGATGCTGATCCGCCGCACGGTGGCCGACGAACCCGAGATCGTGCGCGGGCCTGAGGATGCCGCCGAAGCGTCCGCCGCGCCCGAGCTCTCGGTCGCTTGAGCCGCCTGAAGTACCACAAGCGGCTGGCCCGGGTACGATCACGGCCGTGGCCGTTGACATCAACCAAGTAGCGCAGGTCGACACCGAGCCCGGCGAGCTGCCCGCTACGATGGCCGCCTGGGTCATCCGCCAGGAGCGCGAAGGCGAGCCGATGGACGCTTTCCAGCTCGAGGAGATCGAGGTCCCCGCGCCGGGCGCCTTCGAGGTGATCGTCCGGGTGATGGCGGCCGGGGTCAACTACAACAACGTGTGGGCCGCCCAGGGCAAGCCGGTATCGGTGTTCCCCTATGGCGACCACCCCCAGTGGGGCCACCACATCGGCGGTTCGGATGCTTCTGGCGTCGTCTGGAAGGTCGGCGAGGGCGTGACCCGCTGGAAGCCGGGCGACGAGGTGATCATCCACTGCAACATGGCCTCCTATGAGGATCCCGAGGTCCACGGTCTCGATCCGCTCGCCGCGCCGTCGCAGCTGATCTGGGGCTATGAGACGACCTGGGGCTCCTTCGCCCAGTTCACCAAGGTCCAGGCTCAGCAGCTCCTCCCCCGCCCCCAGAACCTGACCTGGGAGGAGGCCGCCTCCTACGGCCTCGTCTACTTCACCGCCTATCGGATGCTGATCGACCAGTGCAAGCTTCAGGCCGGCCATCGGGTACTGATCTGGGGAGGCGCGGGCGGCCTCGGGGTGTTCGCGATCCAGCTCTGTCAAGGCGGCCGGCGCCGAGTGGTGGCGGTCGTCTCCTCCGATGAGAAGGGCAAGCTCTGCATGGACCTCGGCGCGACCGGCTACATCAACCGCAACGAGTACGCGGGAATGATGCGGCGCGGCGACGAGACGCCCGAGGAGGAGAAGGCCCGCTTCGCGGAGTCCCGCCGTTTCGCCAAGGCGGTCAAGGAGATCCTCGGCGAGCCGCCCGACATCGTGTTCGAGCACGTCGGAAAGGCCACCTTCCCGACGTCGGTGTTCTGCGTTCGGCCGTTCGGGAAGGTCGTGATCTGCGCGGGCACCACCGGCTACAACCTCGACTTCGACGTCCGGCATCTGTGGATGCGCCAGAAGCAGATCATCGGCTCGCATTTCGCCAACGCCTATGAGTGCATGAAGGCAAACCAGCTGATCGAGCAGGGCAAGATCCGCCCCGTGCTGTGGCGGACCATGGGCTTCGAGGGGGTTCCTGAGGCACACCAGCTGATGCTCGAGAACAAGCATCTGGGCAAGATCTCGATCCTGGTCGGCGCCACCGAGACCGGCCAGGGCAAGACCGCCGATGGCCCGGGCGCGATCTATGCGGAGGTCGGCGTCTGATGGCGGGCGGCGTGATGCACGTCGAGTGGTACGCCACGGTTCTGCGCCAGGACGGCGCTGGCCGCCGAGGTGCGCCCTCGCCGCCAAGGTAGCGCTCCGCTACGGAGCGACCCAGTACTCCGTTCATCGCTCGCAGGATGACCGCTACGTGATCACCCAGATGGCCTGGTTCGAGAACAAGGCCGACTGGTATCGCTACTGGGACGGCCCCGAGATGATCGAGTTCCGCCGGCGCAACTCGAGGCACTACCAGATCCCGGTCAACCTACTCTGGTACGAGGAGATCGCCGCCGGAGCGCTCGGCCCGGCGGTGGAGCTCGCGCCCGAGCCGGCCCCGGAGCCCGAACCGGAGGGCGCTGCCGCGTGACCACGCTGTCGCACAAACGTAACCACCGCCGTCGCAGGCCGTAGCTGAAGAGACGCATGTCCCGCCCCACAAGATCATCAACCTGATCGGCGTCCCACTGCCCCTCGTGGGACTGATCGCCGCTATCGCGCTCCTGTGGAACCGGGCGATCGGCCCGCTCGAGCTCGGGCTGATGGTCGGCCTTTACGTGATCACCTGCCTCGGCGTGACGCTGGGCTATCACCGGATGTTCACCCACCGCGCTTTCGAGGCCTCCGAGCGTTCCGCGCCATCGTCGCCATGATCGGCTCCATGGCCGTCGAGGGATCGGTCATCACCTGGGTGGCCGATCACCGCAAGCACCATGCGTTCACCGACCAGGAAGGCGATCCCCATTCGCCCCATCTGGCCGGGCCGGGCTTCTGGGGAGGCGTAAAGGGGCTCTGGCACGCCCATGTCGGCTGGCTGTTCGAGACCGTTGGCACCGCCGATCGCGACCGCTTCGCCGCCGACCTGGTCAAGGACCGCGCGCTGCGCGTGATCGACAAGCTGTTCGGGCTGTGGGTCCTGGTCAGCTTCGCGATCCCGTTCGCGCTCGGCTGGATCGTCGGCGGCGGCCTCGGCGCCGCCCTCACCGCCTGCTGTGGGGCGGGTTCGTCCGCGTGTTCCTGCTGCACCACGTCACCTGGTCGATCAACTCGATCTGCCACTTCTTCGGACGCAAGCGCTTCGATATCGAGGACGAGTCGCGCAACGTGTTCTGGCTGGCGCCGCTCTCGATGGGCGAGGCGTGGCACCACAACCACCACGCCTTCCCCACCTCGGCCTTCCACGGCCTGCGCTGGTGGGAGCGCCTGGCCGACCCGACCGGACTGGCTGATCGCCCTGTTCGAGAAGCTCGGCCTGGTCTGGAACGTCGTGCGCGTGAGCCCGGAGCGGCAGCGGGCCAAGCTGCTCGCTGCCGACGAGGCCGCCCGCGCGAGCGCCAAGCCGGTGCGCCGGCCCGGCTTAGCCCTCTCGAGCGGCGCCATCGTCAGTCCGGCGGCGTCGAGCCGATCCCAGTACTGCTGGGCATCCTCGCGGGGTCCGCTCCACACGATCGCCTGACCCGTGTTGTGGATCGTGTCGGCCAACCGGTAGCCATCGGCCAGCGTCAAGCCCGGGATCACACCATCGAGAGCGTCTCGGCGACGTGGTCGAACGTGTTGAAGTCGTCGTTGAGGACGATCACCCGCCAAGGCCCTCCGACGCCGCCCCCTGGGCCCCCAACCCGAGGTAGCTCAACCGTCTGGGACATCGCCGCTCACGATACAGCGGCATCCGCGGCCTGCTTGTCAGCCCGCTTGCGCCAGTACCGCTTCAGCCCGGCGTAGAGCTGCTCGGGAGGAGCGGCCTGGAAGTAAGCGGGTGGCGCGTCCCGGCTCCGCTCCCTCCGTGACCTCTGCTTCGACCGCCGCGATGAACTCAGCCTCATCCGAGTCCCGCGCGCGCACCGCCCAATCATCGAGTCGACGCGAGAGCTCATCGAGCTGTACCCCTACCTCCGAGGTGGCTCCGAAGTGCGTGAAGGCCAGCCGCTCCGGTCTCCACGAGCGGATCAGCTCGATCGACGCGTGCCAGGCCTCGAGGTCGATGTCGGGCGGTGGGGTCGGCGGCACGACGAGCGATCCGGGCCTGATCCGCACGCCACCCGTGTCGCCCACGAAGGCAGTTCCGCGATGGAGATAGCTCACGTGGTGTGAGGCGTGCCCAGGCGTGTAGGCGACCTCGAACGCACCGTCGAGGATCGATTCGCCCCCGTCGAGCGCCCGGACGTTGGCCTCAGGAAGCGGGACGACCTCGCCCCACAGGCGCTCCATCTCCTCGCCATAGAGCCGCTCGGCGCTCGCCAGGAGCCTCGAAGGGTCGATCAGGTGAGGCACCCCGCGGCTGTGCACGTAAACCTCTAGCTCGGGCCAGCGCGCCACGAGCGAACCGCTCGCGCCCGCGTGGTCGAGGTGGATGTGGGTGAGCAGGAGCGCGCGCGGACGACGCTCGCCCAGCGCGCCCAGAAGCGCAGGCAGACACGACGACGGTCCTGGGTCGATCAGCACATCGCCCACGCGCCAGCATCCGATCACCCGCTCGCGCCCCAGATGCCGGACGTCGATGATCTCCATCGCCGCGGCGAAGTCAGGCGGCCAGCACCGGCTCGAGCGCCGGTTCGCCGAGCTCGTAGGCGCCAGGGGCGAGTGTGGCCGTCCGCCTGCGGTACGTGCTCCAACGCCAGGGCCACTGGTTGGGGTCGTTACCGTTCTCGTCGAGATACCAGCTCGTGCACCCGGTGTGCCAGACGGTCCGAGCCAGCGCGGCACGGAGATCGCGATCGAAGCCATCCGCGACCTCGCGGCGCACCTCGACGCTCCGCGCCCCGCTGCGCTCCAGCGCCCGCAGAGCACCGATCACGTGCGTGACGCCAGCTTCGATCGTGTAAATGACCGAGCCGGTGCCCCCGTTGGTGTTGGGCCCGTAGAGCAGGAACATGTTCGGGAATCCCGGCACGCTAAGCCCTAGGTAGGCCCGGGGAACCTCCGACCACTCCTCGGCCAGCGTCCGCCCTCCCCGCCCGGCGATCTCCATCGGCGCGACGAAGCCATGGGTGGCGAAGCCGGTCGCCAGTACGAGCACATCGGCGGGCCGCGTGATCCCGCCCGCCGTCCGCACGCCACGCGCCGTTATCTGACTCGATCCGGTCGCTCACGAGCTCGACGTTGGGCTGCGTCAGCGCGGGATACCAGTCGTCGGTCAGCATCACGCGCTTGCACCCGATCTCATCCCGGGGCGTGACCTTGTGGCGGAGCTCGGGGTCCGTGATCGCCTTGTTGATCTGCGAGCGGCCGATCGCCCGGAACGGCGCCAGCAGCCATGGCCGGCTGGTCATCGCCGCCGCCCCCAGCTCGTGGAACGCGAAGTTCGCCTGTCGGTCGAGCCGTTGGATCACCGGGTAGCGCTCGAACAGCCGCTTGCCGCGCTCGCTGTAGGCGAAGTCCATCCTCGGGAACGTCCACCCCGGCGAGCGCTGGTAGACGTCGAGGTGGGCGACGATCGGCTGGATCGCCGGGACGACCTGGATCGCGCTGCAGCCCGTGCCGATCACCGCCACCCGCTTGCCCTCCAGCGGCACGTCGTGGCGCCACTGCGCGGTGTGGAACGCCGGGCCCGGAAACGAGTCCAATCCGGGGATCGGCGGGATCTTCGGCACCGAAAGCTGCCCGCAGGCGGTCAGCAGGACGTCTGCCTCGTGCTCGCCGGCGCTCGTCTCGAGCGTCCACTTGGCCCGCTCGGAGTCCCAGCTCGCGCGCGTGACCTCGACCCCTGTCCTGATCCGCTCCAGCACGCCGAACCGACGCGCGACATCCTCCAGGTACTCCTGGATCTCGGCCTGCGGCGCGTAGCGCTCAGACCACCGAGGATTGGGCGCAAACGAGAACTCGTAGAGGTGCGAGGGAACGTCGCACGCCGCACCCGGATAGGTGTTGTGATGCCACACGCCGCCCGACGCGGGGCGCCCGCTCGAACACCGTCACGTCCTCGTATCCGGCCCGCCGCAGCATCGTGGTCGCCCCGACGCCCCCAAATCCGGCGCCAACGACCGCGATCGAGATCATCCCGGGGTAGCCTATCTGCATGGCGGAAAACCCCTCTGCCGCACCTTCCCGAACGCGACCGGCCGTGGCTGATGCGCACCTACGCCGGCCATTCGGATGCCCGGCGCTCCAACGAGCTCTACCGCCGCAACCTGGCCAAGGGCCAGACCGGGCTCTCGGTCGCCTTCGACCTCCCCACCCAGACCGGCTATGACCCCGACCACGAGCTCGCCCGCGGCGAGGTCGGCAAGGTCGGCGTTTCGATCGCCCATCGCGGCGACATGCGGACCCTGCTCGACGGGATCCCTCTCGATGAGATGAATACCTCGATGACGATCAACGCCACCGCGGCGTGGCTGCTGGCGCTCTACATCGTCACCGCCGAGGAGCACGGCGTCGCCCAGGAGCAGCTCCAGGGAACGACCCAGAACGACATCCTCAAGGAGTACCTCTCCCGCGGTACCTACGCCTTCCCGCCCGGCCCGAGCATGCGGCTGATCGCCGACACGATCGCCTACACGGTCACCCACATCCCGAAGTGGAACCCGATCAACATCTGCTCCTATCACCTCCAGGAGGCGGGCGCCACGCCGGTGCAGGAGATCGCCTACGCGATGAGCAACGCGATCGCCGTGCTCGACGCCGTCCGCGAACGCGTGGACCAGGACTTGATGGGCAGCGTGTTCGCGCGCATCTCCTTCTTTGTCAACGCCGGCGTGCGCTTCATCGAGGAGCACGCCAAGCTGCGCGCGATGGCCCGGATCTGGGACGAGCTGGGCCGCACCCGCTACGGCGTCGAGGATCCCAAGCAGCGGCGCTTCCGCTACGGCGTCCAGGTCAATTCGCTCGGTCTCACCGAGGCGCAGCCTGAGAACAACGTCTACCGCATCGCGCTGGAGGCCCTTGCGGTCACGCTCGGGCGAAGCGCCCGCGCCCGCGCCATCCAGCTCCCCGCCTGGAACGAGGCGCTCGGCCTACCGCGGCCGTGGGATCAGCAGTGGTCGCTGCGCCTCCAGCAGATCCTCGCCTACGAAACCGATCTGCTCGAGTACCCCGACATCTTCGAAGGATCGAAGGTCATGGACGGGCTGGTGGCCGAGCTGCTGGAAGGCGCGCAGGATGAGATGGAACGTGTGCGTGAGCTGGGAGGCGCGGTCGACGCGGTCGACTACATGAAGGCCTCGCTGGTCGAGTCGCACCGCGAGCGCTGGCGGCGGATCGAGTCCGGAGAGCTGACCATGGTCGGGATGAACCGCTTCACCTCCACCGAGCCCTCACCGCTCACCGCGGACGGCGGGATCCTCGTCGTCGATCCCGAGGTCGAGGCCGAACAGTGCGCCGCCGTCGAGCGCTGGCGCTCTGAGCGCGACCAGGGCGCTGTCGACGAGGCGCTCGCCGAGCTGGCCCGGGTGGCGCGCTCAGAGCACGAGAACGTCATGCCGGCCACGATCCAAGCCGCCCGGGCCGGTGTCACGACCGGCGAGTGGGCAGGCACGCTGCGCGAGGTGTTCGGTGAATACCGCGCCCCGACCGGCGTGGGCGAGGCGGCGGCTCTGCCCAGCGAGCAGGTCGCCGAGCTACGCGACGAAGTCGAGCAGGTGAGCGAGGCACTCGGGCGCCGTCTCAAGTTCCTGGTCGGCAAGCCCGGCCTCGATGGTCATTCCAACGGCGCCGAGCAGATCGCGGTGCGGGCGCGCGACGCCGGCATGGACGTCGTCTACGAGGGCATCCGGATGACGCCCTCGCAGATCGCCAATTCCGCCGCCCAGGAGGGGGTGCACGCGGTGGGCCTGTCGATCCTCTCGGGCTCGCACCGTGAGCTGATACCCGCCGTCCTCGACGCGATGCGCGAGGCCGGCGTGGGCGAGGTGCCAGTTGTCGTGGGGGGCATCATCCCGGATGCCGACGCCGACGCGCTCCGCGAGCTCGGCGTCTCCGCTGTGTACACGCCCAAGGACTGGGATCTGAACGGGATGATGCGCGACATCGTGGCCCTGGTGGCCGAGCGCAACGGCATCGCCGCAACCGCTTGAGCGACAGCCCCCAGGACGGCCTCGAGCTGGCGCGCCGGCTGTGCAGCAAGGATCTCCTTGCCGCACCCGCCGTGCTCAACCTCCTCGAATCGCGCGCGGCCGATTCGCACGCGCAGTCCCGCGAGCTGCTGCAAGCCCTCTCCCCCGCCGCGCTGGGGGGCGAGGCAGCGGGACACGTGGTGGGGGTGACCGGTCCTCCCGGAGTCGGAAAGTCGGCCCTCCTCTCGAGGCTCGTCGCCCAGTGGCGCGAGCTGGGCCGCTCAGTCGCGGTCCTCGCCGTTGACCCCAGCTCGCGGCGCTCGGGCGGCGCCCTCCTGGGCGACCGCGCCCGCATCGACGTCGACCCCGCCGACCGTCAAGTGTTCGTCCGCTCGACCGCCGCGGGAAACCGGCTCGGCGGACTGGCGCCCGCCACCCGCGCGGCGGCGGCCACGCTGGCCGTCGCCTTCGATGTCGTCGTGATCGAGACAGTCGGCGTCGGGCAGTCAGAGACCGAGGTGGCGGACGTTGCCGATACCGTGGCCGTCGTCGTGCAGCCGGGGTCGGGCGACGTTCTCCAGTTCCTCAAGGCCGGGATCATGGAGGTGCCCGACGTGCTGGTCGTGACCAAATCCGACCTCGGCCGGATCGCCAGCCGCGCGGTGGCGGACCTGCGCTCCGCGCTGCGTGCCCTCGGGGCCGACCACACCGGAGTGATCGCGGTCTCGTCGCTCGCGCCGCCGCATGGGATCGACGAGCTCGTCCAGGCTCTCGACCACCATCGGGAATCGCTCGACCTGCCGGCCCGTCGTGCCGGCGCGCGCAGGATGCATGCGCTGGCCGATTTCGTCGCCGAGCACGGCGAGCGCGGGCTGCGGGCGCTGGGCGGCCGGCGCGAGGCGGAGCACTGGCTCGCCGAGCTCGACCCCAAGCTCGACGTTACAAGGCTGGTCGAGGCCCTCGAGCAGCGGGTGGCGACGCGTTGACCAAGATCGTGCTCCCCGCCGATCCGCTCGTCGAGGGCACGACGGCGCTTCGCGCTTGGCGAGACTCCGATCTCCCGGCGATCGTCGCGGCCTGCCAGGACCCCGAGATTCCGCGCTGGACCAGCGTTCCCCTCAACTACACGATGGACGATGCCCGCGCCTACATGCTCTTCCGCCACGACGCGATCGCGGCCGGGACGATGGCGCCGTTTGCGATCGTGCCCGCTGGCGAACTCGGCGGGCCCCTGCTCGGGTCGATCTCGCTGATGCGGTTTGCCTGGCCACACCGGCGCGGCGAGGTCGGATACTGGACCGCGCGCGAGGCCCGTCGCCAGCGGCACGCCACGCGGGCGCTGCGGTTGATCTGCCACTGGGGCTTCGAGACGCTCGGGCTTGAGCGCATCGACCTGTTCGCGGCCGACGGCAACCCAGCTTCTCAGGGAGTGGCCGAGCGTGGCGGCTTCACGCGCGAGGCGCTGCTTCGCTCCTACATCCGCGGCAAGGGCGGGCCGCAGGACATGGTCGCCTTTGGCCTCTTGAGCACCGACTGACGCTGAGCAACGGCTGAAGCTCCGAACGATGGCGCTCCACATGTCATATCGACATGTGGAGCGCCAAAGTTCCGTGCTCAGGGCCTCCGCGGCCGCGTGAGCGGCGGCAAAGTGCTCAGGGCCTCCGCGGCGGCGTGAGCGGCGAGGCCAGCGAGGTGATCCGCCATCCGTTGTCGGTGTCGAGCAGCTCGATCCTCGAAAGAGCCGCCCTCTGACCGGTCGCCACGGTGAGCGTCACCACCGAGGCGTACGGTCCGTTGATCGTCACCCTGCCGATGCTCACCACGGGGTTTCGCACGGCGTGGAGCGCCAGGGACAGCGTCTGCGAGCATGGGGCGCCGTACAGACTGAGCCGGGTGACCAGCGGCCGGGCGAGCACATCGCGGCAGATCGTCGCGTAGTCGCGATGTGCCATCGCATGCGCCAGCTCCTGGACCTTGGCTTCGACCTGTTCGCTGGGAGATTGACCGCTGGTCAGAATCAGCGCAATGGCGATCGCCACCGCCCCCCCCGCCGCAATCGCCCAGGCCCGCACGAGCGAACTGTAGCCTTGATCTCGTGCCGCTCGAGCCCCTCCGCGACGGTCACGGCCGGCTGATCGAGGATCTCCGCGTCTCGGTCACCGACCGCTGCAACTTCCGCTGCCAGTACTGCATGCCGGCGGAAGGCTTGCCGTGGCTCGAACGCCAGGACATCCTGACCTTCGAGGAGATCACCAGGCTCGTCAGGGCGTTCGCCGCGATGGGGGTCCGCGACGTGAGGCTGACAGGTGGCGAGCCTCTGGTCAGGCGCGATTTCCCGCGGCTTGTCGCGATGCTCGCGGAGCTCGAGGACGTTCGCGAGCTCGCGGTCACGACCAACGGATTCCTCCTGGAGCGCGATGCGCAGGCACTGGTCCAGGCCGGCGTCGACCGCTTCAACGTCTCGGTCGACTCGCTCCAGCGCGACCGCTTCTACCAGCTCACCCGCCGCGACGCGCTGCCCCAGGTGCTGCGGGGTCTCGCACACCTGGCCCGTTTTCCCGAGGCCCACCCGATCAAGGTCAACGCCGTCGCGATCCGCGGGTTCACCGAGGACGAGGTGCTTCCCTTCGCCGAGCTGGCCAGGCCCAGCCCGTATGAGGTTCGCTTCATCGAGTTCATGCCGCTCGACGCCGACCACGCTTGGACGCCCGACCAGGTTCTCACCGGTGCGGAGATCCGGGCGCTGATCGAGGAGCACTACCCGCTCGAGCCCGAGCCCCGCGAGCCGAGCGCCACCGCCCGAGTCTTCCGCTTCGCCGACGGGCGCGGCAAGATCGGCTTCATCAACCCGGTCTCCGAGCCGTTCTGTGCCGACTGCAACCGGATCCGGCTGACCGCCGACGGGCGCCTTCGCACCTGCCTGTTCTCGCTGAACGAGACCGACCTGCGAGGGCCGCTGCGCACCGGCGCCGACCGACGCCGAGCTCGAGCAGATCATTCGCCGGGCCGTGTGGCGCAAGGAGCTCAAGCACCACGTGGGCGAGCCGGGATTCATCCAGCCCGAGCGGACGATGTCCGCCATCGGCGGCTGACGGAACCGCGATCGGCGGCTGACGGAAGAATTCCTCCAGTCCGGCATCATTAGCCCCAGATGCTCCTGCTGATGCTGTTCGCGCTCCTGGCGGGCGCCGGCACCGCGATCACGCCGTGCGTGCTCCCCGTCGTGCCCGCGCTGCTGTCGGCCAGCGCGGTGGGAGGACGCCGCCGCCCGCTCGGCATCGTGCTCGGGCTCGCGCTGTCCTTCACCGTGGCGATCGTCGCGCTGGCCCAGCTCGTCAAAGGCGTCGGACTGGCGAGCGGCGCCGCGCGTGACGTGGCAATCGTCGTGCTCGTGGGCTTCGGCGCGGCGATGCTGTTCGGCGACGTGGCGGCCCGCATCGAGGCCCCGCTGTCGAGACTCGGCCAGGTTCGGTCCGCGCTCGCGCGGTAGCGGCTTCTGGTCCGGTCTCGGGGTCGGCGCGGCGCTCGGCTTCGTCTGCGCCCCTTGTGCGGGCCCGATCCTCGCGGCCGTCACCGCGGTCAGCGCCTCGAGCGGCCCCTCGGCCCGGATCGTGCTCGTCGCGCTCGCTTACGCCGCTGGCCTCAGCGCTGTGATGCTGCTCTATGGCCTGGGCGGCCGTGCCGTGATCGGCCGGATCAGGCGAGTGGCTCGCGGGCGCGTGGTCGAGCGCACGCTGGCCGTGGTGATGCTGGCCACCGCGGTGGTGATGGCCTTCAACCTCGATGTCCGCTTCGAGGAGACGCTGGCCCGCGACGCCGGCCTTCCCGCGATCCTCGTCGACCCCACCCGGTCGCTCGAGAACTCGAGCGCGGTCCAGAACCGCCTCGCCTCGCTGCGCCCGCGCTCTCGCTTCGCGGTCAGGGAGGCCTCCACCAAGCCGATGCCGCCGACCGTTCCGGCCGGCGCGGGCATTCCTGGGGTCAAGACCCCCTCGCTTCCCGCTTTGGGACACGCGCCAGATTTCGTCGCTACCCAGCGCTGGTTCAACACGCCGGGCGGGCATCCGCTCAGCCTGGCCAGGCTCGCGCGGCCATGTCGTGCTCGTCGACTTCTGGACCTACACGTGCATCAACTGCATCCGCACGCTCCCTTTCCTCAAGGGCCTCTACGCCACCTACCACCCCTACGGCCTCGAGATCGTCGGCGTCGAGACGCCGGAGTTCACCTTCGAGCAGCAAGCGGGCAACGTGCTGGAGGCCATCCGCTCCGACGGCCTGCGCTATCCGGTGGTCCAGGACAACGACTACGGCACCTGGAACGCCTACAGCAACCAGTACTGGCCGGCCGAGTACCTGATCGACGCCCGCGGCCAGGTGCGCCATACCCACTTCGGCGAGGGCGACTACCGACAGAGCGAGGCCGCCGTCCGCGAGCTCCTCTACAGGCCGGGGTCAGGCAGCTGCCGCGCCGGCCCAGCGCCCACGCGATCCTCCCATCCTCCCACCTGGCCACGCCCGAGACCTATCTGGACGACCAGCGTGCGCAGGGCTTTGCCCAGCCCCCGGCCAAGGGCGCCCGGCTTCTACCGCGGCGTCGGGCATCCGGCGCTCAACGAGTTCGCGCTGCGCGGCCATCTGGGACGTCACCGACCGAATCGGCCACCCCGCTGCAGCCGGGGGCGCAGATCGAGGCCGGGCTTCCAGGCCCAGCACGTCTATCTCGTCCTGACCTCGGCCGGCAACCGGCCCCGCCGGGTGCGCGTTCTGCTCGACGGCCGTCCGATCGCAGCCGCCGACGCGGGAGCCGATGTCCACCACGGCTCCGTGACGGTCACCGGGCAGCGGCTCTACTCGCTGGTCTCGCTGCCGGCGACCAGTTCCACTCGCTCACCGTCGAGGTCCCACCCGGCGTCAGCGCCTACGACTTCACCTTCGGCTAGGCGGCCTTCGGCCGGTCCAGTCGATCGCCGCGGCCGACCAGCAGGTCTTCGGGCGAATTGACGTTGAACAGCGCATCGGGGTCCGCGACCTCGTAGAGGCGCGGCCCGAGCTCGGCCACCGCCTCGGTGAGCCTGCCTCGCGCGCCAGCGCGCCGGCCAGCCCCTCGCGCGGCAGCGCGCCGGCCAGGCCTCGCGCAGCAGCGCGCCGGCCAGCCCTCGCGCGCCTCTGGGCATAGCAGCCCAGCAGCGGCTGAAGCATGCCGTCGCCGCCACGCGACCACAGCCGGCGCCCCGGCCGGATCGGCGTCGGCGATCTCCCGGATCAGCTCGGCCGTCACGAACGGCATGTCGGCGGCGCAGACCATCACCGGGCGCCCGTCCGCCCGCTCCGAGCGCATGGACGATCCCGGCGATCGGGTGGCGTGGGCTGCCGGTGCTCGATCCACACCGGAACGTCCGGCCAGGCTGGGCAGCTCGGAGTCGATCTTCGCCACCACGTCACAGCCCCCAGAGCCGCCCCGACGGCCTCCACCGGATAGGAGATCAGCGGCCGGCCCCCGAGCTCGGCCACCGCCTTGGCTCCCCCCGATCCGCCGGCCGGCCCCACCGGCCAGCACCACGCCGACGGGCGCGCTCACACGCGCCATCGTAGAATCAACTCGGATGGAGGGCTCCACGTCGGTCAAGAGCTGGCTGCGCTGCTACCGCTGCTGGTCTCAGAACCTCGAGGTTCAGGTTCACTACGAGGGCATCCACCGGATCGATCCCGACAGCGGCGAGCGGGGCGAGGTGGTCGACGAGATGCAGGAGGCGGTCGTGCAGTGCCTGGAATGCATGCACGACCAGCCCCATCTCGGCTTCCACAACGGCCGCGTCGAGCCGATCGAGGATCGCTGGGAGCGGATGATCGCCGGCACGCCATGGGTGGCCTCCTGCACGGTGACCGTTGACGCCGACGACGTCGAGACCTGCTCGGGGCCGGAGGCCGGCGACGCGCTCTCCTACGCCGCCTTCGGCGATCACGGGACGCGGGAGTTCTTCACCCACGTGCGCTTCCACAAGCACGACGAGGACCGGATCGTCGTGCACCTGCTGGTCGAGCTCTACGCACGCTCGAGCGAGGAGGCGACCCAGGTGCTCGAGGAGGCGGCGCGCGGCGCGCTCACGATCACCTCGCTCGCCGAGGAGTCGCGGCCGCCGGCGGCGAGCGCCGACGGCCAGCACTGAGCCGCGCGCCAGGCCTCGATCGCGATCAAGGCCAGCGCTACCGGCACCGTCGCCGGCAGCTCGTCCACGGCCAGGAACAGCAGGTCGAACAGCGCCGGCGATCACGAGCGTGAGCGCAGCAGCCGCCAGCTGGCGGCGCGGTCGCGCGGCGCAGCAGGGCTCCCAGCAGCCCGCCACGAACAGGTCGCCGTAGCCCATCGTCACCGAGCCGAAGATCTCGCTCTGAAGCCGTGGCAGCCCACCCGGGCGGATGGGCGGCGACGAGCGTGGCGTTCGGCGCCTGGAGCAGGTCGGAGACCACGAGCCAAGTATCGGCGGCCGCCATCGCGAGGATCCCCAGCTTCAGCCAGCGTGGCGGCGTGACCGAGGCGAGCAGCACGCCCAGGGTGACGCAGCTGAGCGCCGAGAGGAGCGCCGCCGCCGCCTCGCCGGCCAGCGTCTTGTGAGCCGCCCAGGCCACCGCGAACAGCGCCGCTGCGCCGGTGCCGGCAACCGGAACCGCGCCGCGCACGGCCCATCCGAGCGCCAGAGCGGCCAGCGGAGGCACCGCCACCAGTGCCAGATCGCTCAGCGCCGATGGCGGTGTCGGACAGAAAGCGGATCGCGAAGATGACCACCGACGATCGAGCGCGACCGGGACGCCGCCCACCCGACCCGCATCGCGCCATCCAGACCGGCCGCCGGACCGGGCGGGGCGCCGCGACCACTCCAGCCTGGAGCGCGAGCAGCGCGGCATCGGAGGGGATGAAGGGCAGCGCCATTGCCGCAGCCTAGGCGCGCCGCGTGCCCCCTAGCGACTGCCCGAGCCGCTCCTCGAGCGCGTCGAGCTGCGCGCGCAGCTCGTCGGGCAGCCGATCGCCGAACCGCGCGAAGTGCTCGTGCACCTGGGGCAGCTGGGCCCTGAAACAGCTCGGGATCGACCTCGAGCAGCTTCGGCCATCGTCTCCGGGCTCACGTCCAGACCGGCGGTGTCGATTCCCGCCTTCGCCCACCGGCGGAACGAGCCCGATCGGAGTCTCGACCGCCTCGGCCGTCGCCCTCGCAGCGGCGGAAGATCCAGGCCAGGACGCGCGAGTTCTCGCCGAACCCGGGCCACAGAAACTTCCCGTCCTCGCCCTTGCGGAACCAGTTGACGTAGAAGATCCGCGGCAGCTGGGCGCCCTTCCGGCGGCCGATCTCGAGCCAGTGGCCGAAGTAGTCGCCCATGTGGTAGCCGCAGAACGGCAGCATCGCCATCGGGTCAAAGCGCAGCTCGCCCACCGTTCCCGGTCGCCGCCGCGGTCTTCTCGGAGGCCATCGTCGCGCCGAGGAATACGCCGTGCTCCCAGTCGCGAGCCTCGTGGACGAGCGGCACCACCGAGCTGCGCCGCCCGCCGAGCAGCATCGCGTCGATCGGCACGCCGGCCGGGTCATCCCACTCGGGCGCGATCGAGGGACACTGCTCGATCGCGACGGTGAAGCGCGCGTTGGGTGCGCGGCCGGGCGTCTGACTCGGGCGTCCACTCGTTGCCGCGCCAGTCGATCGCGTGATCCGGCGGCTCGCCGGTCAGCCCCTCCCACCAGACGTCGCCGTCGTCGGTCCGCGCGCAGTTGGTGAACACCGCGTTGCGCGAGAGCATGTCGATCGCGTTGGGGTTCGTGCGCGCCCCGGTCCCGGGCGCCACGCCGAAGAAGCCGGACTCGGGGTTGACCGCGTAGAGCCGGCCGTCCGAGCCGAACTTCATCCAGGCGATGTCGTCGCCGATCGTCTCCACCTTCCAGCCCTCGAGCGTGGGGATCATCATCGCCAGGTTGGTCTTGCCGCACGCGCTGGGGAACGCCCCCGCGATGTACTTCGACTCCCCCTCGGGCGAGGTGAGCTTGAGGATCAGCATGTGCTCGGCCAGCCAGCCCTCGTCGCGCGCCATCACCGAGGCGATCCGCAGCGCGAAGCACTTCTTGCCGAGCAGCGCGTTGCCGCCATAGCCGGAGCCGAACGACCAGATCTCCCGCGTCTCGGGGAAATGGACGATGTACTTGTTGTCGGCGTTACACGGCCAAGGCACGTCCTGCGCCCCGTCGGCCAAGCGGCGCGCCCACCGAGTGCAGGCAGGGAACGAAATCCCCGTCCTCGCCGAGCACGTCGAGCGCCGCCTGGCCCATCCGGGTCATGATCCGCATCGAGACCGCGACGTACGGCGAGTCGGTGAGCTGCACGCCGATGTAGGAGATCGGCGACCCCAGCGGACCCATCGAGAACGGCACCACGTACATCGTCCGCCCGCGCATCGAGCCGCGGAACAGCTCGGTCAGCGTCGCGCGCATCTCGTCGGGGTCGCGCCAGTTGTTGGTCGGGCCCGGCGTCGGACTCCTTCGTCCGCGCAGATGAACGTCCGGTCCTCGACCCGCGCTACGTCGGCCGGGTCAGAGAGCGCCAGGTAGGAGTTCGGGCCGCTTGGCCTCAGACAGCTGCTGGAAGGTGCCCGCGTCGACCAGGTCTGCGCCAGCTGGTCGTACTCCTCGGCCGACCCGTCGCACCAGTGGATCTCGTCGGGCGTGGTGAGCGCGGCTACCTCCTCTACCCACGCCTGCAGGCCTGCGTGGTTGGTCCTCGCCTGGTGCTTCGGTGCGGTATGCGCCATGTTTTCTAGCTGCTCCTTGGGGTGTTTGGGCGCTGCAAGCCTACCCGCCGAGGAGCCGGATTGACTCCAGGCGGGTATGGGAATCGGCCTATCGACGTCGGCTTCGGACGATTCGCCGGCCTCTGAGGCCGCCTGCCGAGTCAGAGCCGGGCTCGCCCGGCTCCCGGCGCGGCACGAGCACGACGCGCTTGAACTCCGCCACCAGCACCCCGTCCTGGTTGTAGGCCCGGGTGTGGACCTTGACCGTTCCCCGGTCGGGCTTTGAGCGCGAGGGCTTGACCTCGAGCACCTCGGATTCGACGTACAGGGTGTCGCCGTGGAACAGCGGCGCTGGGATGGCTGAGCTCCTCGGTGGCCAGGTTGGCGATCGCCTTGCCCGATACGTCCGAGACGGTCATGCCCAGCGCCAGGCTGTAGACGAGCGGTCCCACGACGACGTTGCGGCCCTGCTGGGACTGCGCGGCATAGACGTCGTTGATGTGCAGCGGGTGGTGGTTCATCGTCAGCAGGCAGAACAGGTGGTCGTCTGCCTCGGTCACGGTCTTGGCCGGCCAGTGCTTGTACACGGCCCCGACCTCGAACTCCTCGAGGTAGCGCCCGTAGGGGTGGGCGCCCGAGGCCTCCCTGGCCGCCTGCTCGGTCTCGACGTTCTGGTCGCTGTCATGCCTTGAGGATGCCAGGAAGAGCGCGGCGCATGCGCCGCGCTCCCGGCCGCGCATGCGCGGCCGGCGGGTCGGTGCATGCACCGACCCGGACACCGCACTACTGTTCACGGCATGCGCAACCCCCGTGATTTCGCCAAGCCGCTCGCAATCGGTGCCCCCGCGCCGGTGCTCGAGATCCCGTTCAAGCCCTCCCGGATGATCCATTTCCTGGACTTCTCCAACGAGAAGATGGTGGCCAAGGTCCCCGAGATCGCCCCCACCGTCGACATCCTGCTCGGCAACCTGGAGGACGCGATTCCGGTCGAGCGCAAGGAGGCGGCGCGCGAGGGCCTCGTGCGGGTGGGCAAGGACATGGAGCTCGGAGAGACCCAGCTGTGGACCCGCGTCAACAGCCTCGAATCGCCCTGGGTGCTCGACGACATCACGACGGTCGTCACCGAGATCGGCGACAAGCTCGACGTGATGATGATCCCCAAGGTCGAGGGGCCGTGGGACATCCACTACGTCGACCGGCTGCTGGCCCAGCTCGAGGCCAAGGCCGGCCTCGAGCGCCCGATCCTGATCCACGCGATCCTCGAAACCGGGCTCGGCGTGGTCAACCTCGAGGAGATCGCCACGGCCAGCCCGCGCATGCAGGGGATGAGCTTCGGTCCCGCCGACCTGGCGGCCTCCCGGCGGATGAAGACGACACGCGTCGGGGGCGGCCACCCGGGCTACCGGGTGATCGAGGACCCCGATTCCGAGGACCCGGAGAAGCCCCGGGCCACCGCCCAGCAGGACCCCTGGCATTACTCGATCGCACGGATGGTCGATGCCTGCACATCGGCCGGGCTCCTCCCCTTCTACGGTCCCTACGGCGACATCCGCGACACGCTGGGCTGCGAGACCCAGTTCCGCGCGGCGTTCCTGCTCGGCTGTGTGGGGGCCTGGTCACTGCATCCCGTCCAGATCGAGATCGCCAAGCGCGTCTTCAGCCCCGATCCCGAAGAGGTCCGGTTCGCCAAGAAGGTGCTCGAGGCGATCCCCGACGGCCGCGGCGTGCACATGATCGACGGCAAGATGCAGGACGACGCGACCTGGAAGCAGTGCAAGGTGATGGTCTCGCTGGCCGAGATGCTGGCCCGCCGCGACCCCGAGCTGGCCCAGGCCTATGGCTTCAATGAGCCGCCAGCCGAGGCGGCCTGACCAACCCGGTCGCCTGAGGCTGGCGCGTGAGGATCTCCGCCAAGGCTGACTACGCGGTCAGGGCGGCCGCCGAGCTCGCGGCCGCCTCCGACGAGCGTCCCGTCAAGGCCGAGCGGATCGCCACCGCTCAGGGGATCCCGGTCAACTTCCTCGAGAACATCCTGGGCGAGCTGCGCCACGCCGGCCTGGTGCGCAGCCAGCGTGGAGCCGAAGGAGGCTTTCGCCTGGCCAAGCCGCCCGCCCAGATAACCGTCGCCGACGTGATCCGCGCGGTGGAGGGGCCGCTGGCCAGCGTCCGCGGCGGCCCGCCTGAGGAGGCGACCTACGAGGGCGCGGCGACCGCCCTGCTGCGCGTGTGGATCGCGGTCCGCCACAACCTGCGCGAGGTGGTCGAGAAGGTCACGCTGGCCGACCTGGCGGGCGGCAGGCTGCCGGCCAGGATCGACAAGCTGGCCGACGACCCCGAGGCGTGGGTCACGCGCTGAGCGGAACGCCGCCCGGCGTCTCGCCCTGCGCCACAGGTACCCGTACGTAGACGATGTCGCCGCGAGCCAGTTCGAGCTCCTCGGCCTGCGCGCGCGTGAGCTGGGCGCGCCCCGGCATCCCATCCGGCAGGTCGAGCTCGACCCGCACCTCGAACCCGAGGTGAACGACCCGCCTGATGAGCGCCTCGCGGCTGTCCTCGGAGGGGACGAGCGAGATCGCGACGTCGTGTGGGCGGACCAGCCGACCGTCGAGCCGCACTGCCGGCCCCAGGAACCCCATCACGAAGTCGTTGACCGGCCGGTCGTAGACCTCGCGCGGCGAGCCGACCTGCTCGATCCGGCCCTCGTTGAGGACCGCGATCGTGTCCGCCACCTCCATCGCCTCTTCCTGATCGTGGGTGACGAGCACCGTCGTCACACCCTGCTCGTCGTGGAGCCGGCGCAGCCACCGCCGCAGCTCGGTTCGGACGTTGGCGTCAAGTGCCCCAAAGGGCTCGTCGAGGAGCAGCACGCGGGGCGCGACGGCCAGCGCCCGGGCCAGCGCCATCCGCTGGCGCTGCCCACCGGAGAGCTGATCGGGTCGCTGCTCTGACCACTGCGTGAGACCGACCAGCGCGAGCAGCTCGTCGACCCGGGCGCGGATCTCGGGTTTGGGCCGCTGGCGGATCCGCAGCCCGAAGGCGACGTTGTCCCGCACCGTCATGTGCGTGAACGCCGCGTAGTGCTGGAAGACGAAGCCGATCCCCCGGCGCTGCGGTGGGGTTGTGGTGACGTCCTGACCGTCGATCAGCACTCGGCCCGTGTCGGGTTGCTCGAGCCCCGCGACGATCCTGAGCAGCGTCGATTTGCCAGATCCGCTCGGGCCCAGCAGCGCGGTGAGTGAACCCTCCTGCACGGTGAGGGCGACCGACCGCAGCGCTTCGAATTCGCCGAAGCGCTTGCTCACGTCGTTGGCGTCGATGCTCACCTGGCCACCCGCCGTCGGCCGGTGAGCAGAGTCATGCCCACGAGCACGAAGAGCGACAGAACGATCAGCTCGGTTGCGGCGGCATACGTGCTGGTCTGCGCCGCGCTGCCGAAGTCCTGGCTTCGTTGGTAGACGAGCAGGGGCAGAGTGAGGGTGGAGCCGGCGACGTTGGAGGAGACGACCAGGACCGCGCCGATCTCGCCCAGGGCACGCGCTGTCGTCAGTACGACGCCGTAGGCCACGCCCCAGCGGATCGAGGGGAGCGTTACCCGCCAGAACGTCTGCCACCGGGAAGCCCCCAGGGTGGCCGCCGCCTGTTCCTGCTCATCGCCCACTTCGACCAGCACGGGCGCCACCTCGCGTACCACGAAGGGAAGCGAGACGAAGACGGTGGCGATCACCATGCCGGGGACGGCGTAGATGATCCGGATGCCGTGGCGAAGGAACCAGTCGCCGAACCACCCGCCCTGGCCGTAGACGAGGATCAGGGCCAGGCCAACGATCACCGGCGAGACGACGAACGGCAGGTCGATCAGAGCATCCAGCAGCTTCCGGCCGCGAGCTTTTCCGCGGACCAGCAGGAGCGCACAGCCAACGCCGAAGATCGTGTTGAGCGGGACTGCGATCGCCGCGATCAGCACGGTCAGCCAGAATGCGCTCGTGGCGGCGGGCGTGGTCATCCAGCCCCAGGCGGTGCCCAGCCCATGCTCGAAGGTCCGTTCCAGGACCACGGCCAGTGGCGCCAGCAGCAGGACGGCCAGGTAGAGGAGCGCCACGGTCCGCAGCGAGAGCCTGGCACTGCGGCTAACGGCCACCGGAGTCTCCGAACCGGCGCAGCGCGAACAGCACGAGCAGCGCGACGGCGAGCAGCACGACCGACATCGATGCCGCGGCCTGCGGCGCATCGGCCTCCACGTCGGCGTAGATCACGATGCTCGCGACCGGGACCTTGCCGGAGATCAGCACGAGCGCTCCGAACTCGCCCACAGCCCGGGCGAAGGCCAAGCCGGCGCCGGACAGAATCGCCGGCCGCAGCGAGGGCACGACAATCCGACGGAAGGTGGTCAGGCTCGATGCCCCCAGGGAGGCCGCGGCCTCCTCCACCTCGGGGTCGAGCTCGAGGAGCACGGGCTGGACGGAGCGCACCACGAAGGGGAGCGTCACGAACAGCATCGCAAGCGCGACCGCGCCACGCGTATAGGCGAGGTCGATGCCGAACGGGCTGCGCGGTCCGTACAGCGCCACCAGGGTCAGCCCCGCGACGATTGTCGGCAGCGCGAACGGCAGGTCGATCAGCGAGCTGACCAGCCGCTGGCCGGGAAACGAATCGCGGACGAGCACCCAGGCGACGAGCGTGCCCATGACCGCGCCGACGATGGCGACGACGAGCGAGGCCAGCAGCGTCACGAGCAGAGCGGTTGGGGCCTCGCCGGTCGTGATCGATGACCGGAAGGCGCCTAGGCCCTGCGAGGCGGATTTGGCCACGACGGCGGCCAGCGGGATCAACACGATCACGCTCATGTAGAGCGTGGCTACGCCGAGACCGAGACCCCCTCGGCCGGCATCCCGCGCACGCCGGCGAGCCGACCCCCATCCCGGCGCATGCGGGACCGCTACGTCAGCTGGAGGCAGTCGGCACCCCCGCGGCCACCTCGATCTTCGTGATCAGGCCAGTCGAGGGCGCAAAGAACACCTTGCTGACCTTGCTCCAGCCCCCCAGGAAGGAGATCGTGAAGAGCGCAGGCGGCGTCGGGAACTTGCTGGCGAACTTGCTCGCCACGGACGCCACCACGGGCCGGTAGCCCTTCTTGGCCCAGATCGTCTGTGCCGCCGGCGACCACAGCCAGTTGACGAACTGCTGCGCTGCCGCGCGGTGCGAGGCGTTCGCAGTCACCGCAACCGGCGTCTGGATCAGGATGTCCTGCCGGGGGACGATGTACTGGATCGGCTCGCCGGCCTTCTCGGCCGAGATCGCCTCGCTCTCATAGGAGAGCAGGACGTCACCCTTGCCGCCGGTGAACGTCTGCATCGCGGTGCTCCCACTCGGGTCCTGGACGCTGACGCGCTTGGTCAGCAGCGTCCGCACGTAGGCGAGCGCCTGGGCCGGGGACTTGCCCTCCTTCAGCTGCGAGCCATAGGCCGCGAGGATGTTCCAGCGCGCGCTGCCCGACGTTGAGGGGTTCGGTGTGATCACGTCGATGCCGGGCTTGACGAGGTCGTCCCAGCCGGTGATGTGCTTGGGATTGCCCTTGCGGACGACGAGCACGACGACGGAGTCGGTGACGATGCCCATGTGTGGGTTGGCGTCCCAGCTCGCCCGGACGATGCCGGCCTTGACCAGGCGGGTGATGTCAGGCGTCGTCGAGAAGGCCACGACGTCGGCCGGCTGGCCGGCTGCCACCGCGCGGCTCTGCGCGCCGGATGCGCCGAACGACTGGGCGAACGACACTCCGGCGCCCGCCGAGGTCCGTCCGTAGGCGGAGACCAGCGCGTCATAGGCCTTCTTCGGCGTCGAGTACGCCACGAGCGCCAGCTGCGGGCCAGACTTTCCGGGATCTGAGGACTGCTTCGAGGCTGCGCTCGCCGTCGTGTCAGACGACCCGCCGCAGCCGGCGAGCCCTAAAGCTCCGAGGATCGCCACAAGGCCGAACGCGGCCAGCCTCAGCTTTGTCTTAGGTGCCATGCATACGCCTTTCATGCATCCATACGCCTTTCATGCATCCATACGCCTTTCATGCATCGTCGATCAAAATTCTGCGGTTCGCTGGTGCCGATGTATAGCACAGAGTCAAGTGATTTAGTGCGGTTTGGCAGCGTGGTGAAAATTTGGCCACAGTGGCCAAAAAGCGACCACGCTACGCGGCGGCTAAGCGGACGGCGGCGCTGGAGGCCCAGCGGCCGGGCTGCGCGGATCAACCAGGATCTTGGCGTGGCCGTCCGGCTGAGCCAGCGCGTCGAACGCCGGCGCGACGCCGTCCAGCCCGACCGTGCCGGTGATGAGCGGCTGCGGCTCGACCTTGCCCTCGCCCAGCATGTGCAGCGTGTCGCGGAACTCGAGCGGGCTGTAGCCCAGCACGAACCGCAGGTCGATCTCCTTGTTGATCGCCATCGCCGGGGTGAAGCGATCCTCGCCCACGCACACGCCGACGACGACAACTCGCGACAGCAGCGGGGCACCGTCGATGATGCTCTCGATGACTCCGGGGAGCCCGACGCACTCGAAGATCACAGGGTGCTTGGGCCCCGCCCCCAGCGTCTCCCCCAGGCGCCACAGATGCCACCAGCCCACTGGCAGCCGGCCGAGCTTTTCGCGCGTGTCCATGACCAGCGCAAACGCGGCCGGCGCGTCGAGAAGATGCTCGCCCCGCTCTGCGGCGGCGCTGAACGGGGACTCGCCACCCGGATCGATCACGACGTCGGCGCCGCAGGCGACGGCCAGCGCCCGCCGACCCGGCGCGTAATCGCTGGCCACCACGGCCCTGACGCCCTTGGCCTTCAGCATCAGGATCACGGCCAGACCGATGGGCCCGCAGCCGATCACGATCGCGACGTCGCGCTTGGAAACCTCACCGCGCCGCACGGCGTGCCAGGCGACGGCCAGCGGCTCCGTCAACGCCGCCACCTCGGGCCTGAGCCCGTTCGGCACCGCGAGCATCATCGACTCCTGGACGAGCACCTGCTCGGCGTAGGCGCCCGGAGCGTGGGGCGAAAGGCCGATCGTGTCGACATGTCCCGCGGATCGCAGCAACGGCAGCGCCACCACCGGGGTGCCGCTGGGCAGAGCCCGGCGGCAACCGGAGCCGTACTCGGCTACCTCCCCGCTGAACTCGTGACCAAAGATGATCGCCTGGTCGGAACGCGCAAACCGCTCATAGCCGATGCGAGCCGCCAGTTCGGCCCACTGGTCAACTCCGTGGCGGGCATGCAGGTCCGACCCGCAGATCCCGCAGCGCAGCACCTCGAGGCGGACTTGCCCGGGACCCGGATCGGGATCCGGCTGCTCTACGACCTCGAGCTGAGCCTGCTTGCAGGCGACCGCCCTCATCGCAGTCAGTATCGCCCACCGACGGCCCGCCTGGGCCCTGAGACCACGGTTCGCTACCCTCCCGCGCCGTCCATGCGGTTCTTCGAGTACGAGTCGCGGGCCATCGTGGCCAAGGCGGGCATCCCCGTGACCAAGCACGGTTTCGCCAAATCGCCGGAGGAGGCCCGCAAGATCGCGCAGGACATCGCCGGGCCAGTCGTGATCAAGTCCCAGGTCCTGACCGGGGGGAGGATGAAGGCGGGCGGGGTCCAGTTCGCCGATACCCCCGAGGAGGCCGAGGGCCACGCCAAGCACGTGCTCGAGCTGGAGATTGGCGGGCACATGCCCCGGGGCGTGCTCGTCGACTCACGCGCCGCGGTCAAGCACGAGTACTACGCGGGCGTGGTATGGGACGGGATCCGCAAGCGACCCGTGATGCTGTTCTCGGACATGGGCGGCATCGACATCGAGGAGGTGGCCGAGCAGCACCCCGAGCACGTGGCGCGGACCCACTTCTCCACGCTGACCCCGTTTCAGGACTGGCAAGCCAAGCAGCTGATCGCCTCGCTGGGGGTCAGCGGGTCGGCGCTCACCCGGCTTACGCCGATCCTCGCCAAGCTCGCGCGGCTGTTCCTTGAGTACGACATGACGCTGGCCGAGATCAATCCCCTGGGCGAGCTCGAGGACGGTTCGTTCGTCGCGCTCGACGCCCACATGGAGATCGAGAACGAGGCGCGGCCACGCCACAAGGCCCTCTTGCACGAGCTCGGCGTGGGTGACGAGGAGACCCGCCAGGCGCGCGAACCCACTCCTTTTGAGCTGGCAGGCGAGCAGGTGGACGCCCAGGACCACCGCGGCGTGGCCGGCAATGTCACCGAGTTCGACGGCAACCTGGGGCTGGTCATCGGCGCCGGAGGCGGGTCACTCACGCTATTCGACGCCGTGCGCGCCCACGGAGGCAAGCCGGCCAACTACTGCGAGATCGGCGGCAACCCCTCGGTGCGCAAGGCCAAGGGCCTGGCCAAGCTCGTCCTCACCAAGCCCGGGGTGGACAAGATCGCGGTGATGATGTCGATCGTCTCCAACACCCGCGTGGACATCGTGGCCCGCGGGGTGATCAAAGCCTGCCTCGAGCTCGGCTATGACCCAGCCGAGAAGATCGCGATCTTCCGCATCCCCGGCGCCTGGGAGGAAGAAGGCTTCAAGCTGCTCGAGCGCTACGGCGTCGAGTACGCCGACCGCAGAGTCTCGTTGCACGAGGCGGCGCAGCGGGCGGTCGAGAAGATCCAGGGTGGGGGCGCCGCGCGAACCGAGGAGCCGGCCGCCACAACCGGAGAGGCCCCGGCCTGATGTCGATCCTGATCGACGAGAACACGACCTTCATCGTCCAGGGCATCACGGGCCGCGAGGCCGTCAACCTGACGCGCGAGTGCCTCGACTACGGCAGGGGCGCGAAGATCGTGGGCGGCGTCACCCCCGGACGGAAGGGACGAGACGTCCACGGCGTGCCTGTGTTCGACACGGTGGCTCAGGCCGTCGAGCACCACGGAGGCCCGATCGACGGGTCGGTCGTCACCGTCCCCCCCGCATTTACCAAGGACGCGGTATTCGAGGCGATCGAGAACGGCGTCAAGCTCGTGGTGATCGTCACCGAGCGGATCCCTCGCCGGGACGTGGCTGAGATGGTCGAGCTGGCCTCCTATCGGGGCGCCCGGATCATCGGGCCCAACTGCCTGGGGATCATCGTTCCCGACGTGATCAAGATGGGCGGAATCGGCGGTCCGGCCAAGGATGCAGCCAAGTCGTACACCCCCGGCGCGGTTGGCGTGATCAGCCGCAGCGGCGGGATGACCACCGAGATGTCCTCGACGCTGACCGCCGCCGGCCTCGGCCAGTCGACGGCTGTGTCGATCGGAGGCGACGCGATCATCGGCTCGACCTACGCCGAGCTGATGCCGCTGTTCGAGGCCGACGAGCAGACACGCGCGATCGTGATCTACACAGAGCCCGGCGGCAGGATGGAGGCCGAGCTGGCGAGGCACGTGACCGAGAACGACTCGCGGCTGCCGATCGTCGCCTTCATGGCCGGCCGGTTCATGGACGAGATGCCCGGCATGAGCTTCGGCCACGCGGGCACGATCGTCGAGGGCAAGGAGGACACCGCGAGCGAGAAGATCGCGCGTCTGGCCGAGGCCGGGATCGTCGTCGCCGAGGAGATCTCGGAGATCCCCGGGATCGTCAAGGACAAGATGGGAGTAGCCGTTTGAGCACCGAGGAGCGCGCGCTCGACGGCCTCTACATCCAGCTCGAGGTTGATCCCGCGGCGGCCGATGACCCGGCGCTGGCGGCCAAGCTGGCCGAGGTCTGCCCCGTGGACATCTTCGCCGACCACGGCGGGCACGTTCAGATCGTCGAGGAGAACCTCGACGAGTGCGTGCTATGCGAGCTCTGCATCAACGCTGCTCCTGCGGGCACGGTGAAGGTGATCAAGCTCTACTCGGGCGAGACCCTGCCGGAAGATTGAGCGCGCACCGGCGGTGCAATTCCTGACCCAGCCGGGCTGTGCAATTCGCTCTTGCACGGCGCCGCGCTAGCTTGTGCGCGTGACCGCAAGTGAGGGCGCTGCGGAGCCAGAACACCCTCCTGTCACGAGGAGCGGTGTCAGGTCGTACTGGATCGCGCTCGCCGTAGTCCTGATCGGACTGGCGGTGACTGCCGTCCTTGTGCTCTTCTCCCATTCGGTCTACACGCGCAACGAAAAGCGCCTCCTCAACCTCCGCACACGGGAAGCCGAGTCGCTCCTCACCGCCTCGTTGCCCGCGATCCAGACGCCACTCGCCTCGGCGGCTGCGCTCGCCAACGCAACCCATGGCAACAGCCGTAAGTTTCGCGCCTTCATCAAACCCTACGTAGGGATGCTTCAGACCCAGCCGTTCGTCTCGGTGTCGCTGTGGCGGCTGGGGAACATCGCGGCGGGACCGAAGACAACGGTTGGCCTGAGGCCTGAGCTCAGCCTCACGGCCGCGAGCGCGTTTCTGCCGGGATCCGCTCACCTGGCCAAACTCTCGATGGTCAACCTGCTCACCGCCCCGCAGCCCCGCCTCGGCTATGCCTTCAGCAGCTCGACAACCTCGGGCAACTACGTGGCGTACGGCGAGAGCGCACTCCCCGTCCACCGCATCGAGCCGGTCAAAGCGGGTGCGCCGTTCTCCGATTTGAACTTCGCGATCTATCTCGGCCGCTCGCCCCGCCCGCGGGACCTGCTGGTGAGGACAGCGCCAGGTCTCCCCCTGTCCGGGCCGCGCTCCATGGTGATCGTTCCGTTCGGCAACGACGAGTTCACGCTGGTCTCCTCGGCACGCCATCCGCTCTCCGGGAGCCTCACGCAGAGGCTTCCCTTGATCATCGCGCTAGCCGGCATCGTGTTGACGCTGCTCGCCGCCGCGCTGATCTCCCGCCTCGTTCAGCGGCGCCGGCACGCCGAGCACCTGGCCGGTGAGCTCGAGAGGGTGGCGGCCGAGAACCGCTGGCTCTATGCCGAGCAGCGCGAGATCGCCGTTGCGCTTCAGCACGCCCTGCTGCCCGACGCGCTGCCCCAGGTCGCGGGCCTCGAGACCGACGCCCGATACCTGGCGGGCGAGGCTGGGATGGAGATCGGCGGCGACTGGTACGACGTGATCCCTGTCAGCGAGCATTCGGTGCTGATCGCGGTGGGCGACGTCTCCGGGCGAGGGCTGCGAGCTGCCTCGACGATGGCCTCATTGCGCTTTGCCATCCACGCCTACGCCGTCCAGGAGGACGATCCAGCGACCATCCTGTTCAAGCTGTCTCAGCTGCTGAGCATCGCCGAGTCCGGTCAGCTCGCGACCGTGCTCTGCGCTGTGCTCGAACTCGATGCCCGCCGGCTCACGTTGGCCAGCGCAGGTCATCTGCCGGCGCTGCTGATCGCCGACGGGCGCGGGCAGTATGTCAACGGCAAGGTAGGAGTGCCGATCGGCGTCGAGAAGAGTGCTCGGTATGAGTCGACGACGATCTCGGTGCCTGCGAATGCCACGCTGCTGGCGTTCACCGACGGCCTGGTCGAACGCAAGAACGAGCACATCGACCAGGGGCTGGCGCGCCTGCAGCGCGTCGCGATAGGAGAAAACCATTCCGGCCTGCCCGAGCTGCTCAACCGGATCCTCAGCGAGCTGCGCAGCCCGCCCGCCAGGGACGACACCGCGATCGTCGGGCTCCGATGGACGAGCTGAACGGATCTGAGCCGGCGATCGAGATCGCGGTGCACGCTGACTTTGGAGGACCACCGGTAGTGAACGTACGAGGGGAACTCGACATTGCCACCATCGACCGGCTCGACGAGGCGGTGCGGCCGATCATCGCCTCCGATCCCCACAAGCTGATCCTCGACATCGCGGGGGTCAGCTTCGCCGACAGCTCGGCGATCGCGCGCTTGGTGCAGTGGAGCACGGCGATCGGCGAGCTAGAGGTCCGTGGCGCCTCGCAGCTCGTGCGCCGCGTGGTAGAGAGCATGGGGCTGACCGAGACGCTCCGCCTGACATGAGACGAACGCAGAGCTTCCGAGCCGAACCCGCCTCCGTGCGAGCCGCGCGGCAGTTCGCCGCGCAGACCCTGGCCGACCTCTCCCAGGAGGCACTCGAACCGATCGCGCTGATGGTCTCCGAGCTCGCCACCAACAGCGTTCAGCACGCAAGGACGACATTCGAGCTCGCGATCGTCCGCTCGGAGGACGAGATCCGCGTCGAGGTGGGCGACGACGCGCCTGGCAGCCCCGAGATGCGCTCGCCTGCTCCAGACGAGCCGACGGGGCGGGGCCTTCAGATCGTCGACCTGCTGTCAGACGACTGGGGGGTCGAGCCCCGCGAGGGGAAAGGGAAGACGGTGTGGCTGACCGTGTCGACCGGTCGGACGCTCGCCCGGCAGACGTAGGCGGCTCGGGCTTCAGCTCACGAGGCGGCCTTGGCGCGCTTGCGAGCTGGCTTGCGCCGTGCGCCGTCCGGGGACGGCTTGCTCGTGCTAGGCGCGCGCTTGGTCCGCCCTAGCAGGCGCCGTCTTGCGCTCGCTGTCAGCGGGCGGTAGGTCTCGCCGGAGGCATCGCGGTACCACGCGCGGGGGGTTTCGCCCGGTTCGGGCAGCCCCGCCTCGCGGAGCGGCTGGGTGATGGGGCGGTACCACGTCGTCACGGGGATCTCGTCGACGATATGGACGACGACCGGGCGCTGCGTCGGCTCGAGCGCGGACAGCACCCGCCCTATCTCCTGTGGCGAGAGCTCCCGTTCACCGCGCAGCGTCACCGCCGCCAGCGCGATCTGCTTGTCCGAGCGCTCGAGCGCGACTCCGTAGGCGACCGCTAGGTCGACCGCCGGGAGCTCGCCGAGCGCGTCGCGGATCGGCGTGCTGAACACGTGTCCATCCGGGGTGTCGATCACCTCGGAGACTGCATCGACCCTCCAGAAGTCACCGTCGGCGTCACGCCGGAAGAGATCACCGGTGACCAGCCACGAGTCACCAGCCGAGAACACTCCGCGCAACGGCACGACGCTCAGTGGCTCGCTCGGGCTGACCCGGGCCAGCAGCATCCCGACCTCTTCCGCCGCGCACTCCTCCGCGAACCCGTCACGGCGGACCACGAGGCCCCCGGCCTCGAGGTCATAGCGCGCCAGTCGCACCTCGGCGCTACCTGGGAGCGGCCGCCCCAGTGCGCCGCGCTTTAGGTCGCGCAGGTTGACGAGGATCGCGCCCGCCTCGGTCGAGGCATAGAACTCGAGCACCCGCGCGGGCGTAAAGCGATCCTCCACCCGGCGCCACAGGCTCCGCGGCATTCCTGAGCCGATGAAGAGCCGGACGGGGTGGTGCCGCTCTCCGGGATGGGGCGGCGCCTCAACCAGATCGTGGAGCAGGGTCCACGTGTAGGAGGCGATCGTCACGCCGTAGCGCCTGACCTCCTCCCAGAAGGTCGATGGGTCGAAGTTGCGGGCCAGGGCCAGCCGCGCGCCACCCGCGATCGCGCCGCCGATCGTCGTCATCAGCCCGGAGGGGTGGTAGGGCGGGGTGACGCTGTACACGGTGTCGTTGTCGGACAACGCCGCCGAGGAGGCGGTGCCGAACGCCGACAGCGCCCACCGCCGGTTGGTGATCCGGCTCATCCGCGTCGTCTCGCCCGAGCCGGTGAAGAGGATGAACGCGACGTCTGACGCTCGGCCCGGGTTCGAGCGATACCAGCGCGGAAGCGAGACCTTGGCCGGATCGATCTGCTCCATGTCGAGCACCAACGGCAGGCCGAGATCGCGTGGGCCTCCCCCGCCGCCCAGAACGAACGTGTGAACCTCGCCCAGCCCGGCGGCCAGCGCGGCGGACTCGGGCTCGGCGATGATCCGCTCGATCTGCCCGAGCCGGGCCTCGCGCCCCAGGTCGCCGTCGGGGCGCATGAGCACAGCGACCGCGCCGAGACGACTCAGCGCGGCGATCAGCGCCAGCGCTGTCGGCCGCGGCCCCATCAGCACGCCTACGTGCTCACCCTGACGGACCCCGATCTCGATCAATCCGCGCACGACGTTGTCGATCCGCTCCGCCACGTCGCGGGCGCTGTACGCGCGGTCCTCGAACAGGAACAGCACGTCGTCCGGCGCGCGCCGACGGCGCTCTTCGAGGAGCAGGCCGAGGGAGATGCGAGTGCTCGGCTGGATCTGCTCGAGCCGCGCCAGCCTGGGCAGCTGCCCGGCCGCCTCGCGCGCAAGCTCGCGCACGCTGCGCATGGCCCGCTCGCCGGTTCTGGTCAGCGAGCGCGCAGCGCCCACCCCGACCCCGCTCGCCAGCTGGAGGGGATAGGTCAGGCGGTTGCGCCGCAGCCCGCCCAGCTCGAGCGCGCTCTCCTCCGAGAGCTCGGTGACATCTCCGGGCCGCTCTGCCTCGCCGGCTCGCCAGCGAACCCACTGGGCGACCACCGGCCAGCTCTGGCTGGCCGCCGTCGATCCAACCACGAGCCCGAAGTGCCCGGCGCTGAGAGCCAGCTCGTAGACCTCGGCCCTCGGTGCGGCGTGGCGTACCGCCCGTACGCCGGCCGCCGGGGCGATCTGGTCGACCGTCCCGACTACGGACAGGATCGGGCAGGCGATGTCGGCCAGCGTCACGAGCCGGCCCTCGATCACGAACCCGCCTTCCAGCATCCGGTTGTGGGCCACGAACTGGCGCAGGAAGTCGGCCATCGCCGGGCCGGGCCACGCGACCCACCCCTCGCCCTCCAGGAAGCGGCGCTGGCGCTCGCGCGGCAGCAGCGCCTCACGGTCATGGAGCTGGAGGATGAACTCGATCCGGCTGCGCAGCGACTTGACCGGGTCGAGCAAGCGGAACCCGGTGCGGCTGGCCCAGGCGGGCAGAGCCATCCCACGGAAGAGATCGGCCAGCAAGTCGGCCGCCTCGCCGGCCAGCTGCTCGGGCAAGCCGAGCGGCATCCCGTGCCGGGTGTCGACCGGCGAGCCGAAGGTGACGAGCGAGCAGATCCCCTTGCTGCGCCGGAAGGCGGCTGTCTGGTAACAGAACATCCCGCCCTGCGAGTAGCCGGCGAGATGAATGTCCTTTCCGCTGCTGGCGCGGACATGGTCGATCGCGTCTGAGACCGCCAGCACGTGGTCGGTCAGCGTCCGTTCGAGCCCGCCTGCCTCGTGCTCAGGCGCTCCGAAGTCGACCACCCAGGGGTCGACGCCGAGGTCGCGCAGGATCGAGACCGCGCTCGTGCTGGGAGCGACGTCATAGACCTCGGCGGCGAGCATCATCGGCGGCACGAGCACGATCGGCGGGCCGCCGGCTCGATTCTCCGGGTAGTAGTGGCGCAGCCGGTAGACCCCTCGCTCGACGGCTATCTCGTACGGCGAGGCCTCCTCGTCGGTGCTGAGGCCGCCAAACCGCGCCACCTCGAGGGCGTTCTGGGCCGCGGCCCCCAGGCGGCCCGCCGGACGGATGATCCTCTGCGGCAAGAGCGGCATCGCGCGGGACATCTTCGCGCAGCCGGGCCGCCACCGCCACGCCTTTGGCTATCGTCGCGCCCCTTGAGCGCCGCCCCCGTGATCCGTGTCGCCGAAGCCTCCGACGTCCCTTGAGCGCCCCTCCCGTGATCCGTGTCGCCGAAGCCTCCGACGTCGAGCTGATCTTCTCGCTGATCAACGAGCTGGCCGAATACGAGCGGGCACCCGAGGAGGTCACCGGCACGCCGGAGCTTCTGCACGACGCGCTGTTCGGACCACGTCCTAGTGCCGAGGCTGTGATCGCGGAGCTGGCCGGCGAGCCTGTGGGCTTCGCGCTCTTCCACGGCACGTTCTCGACCTGGGAATGCCGACCTGGGCTGTGGCTGGAGGATCTCTACGTCCCGCCGCGCCACCGCCGCGCCGGGGTGGGCGGAGCGCTTCTGGCGCACATCGCCTCGGTGGCCGTCGCCCGCGGCTGCGCCCGCCTCGAGTGGGCCGCGCTCGACTGGAACACGCCGGCGCTCGACTTCTACGCCAAGCTCAAGGCCAAGCCGCTAGGCGATTGGGTCATGCATCGCCTCGATGGCGAGGCGCTGCGCCGCGTCGCCGCGTCGGCGGGAAGCGTTTGATGCGCCGCGTCGCCGCGCGGAACTCGCCGCGGCGGCCGGAAGCGTGCGATGCGCCGAGTCGCGGCGCGGGAGTCCCGACGGTGGGCTGAGCGCCGTGGACGCGAGGCTGACGCTGATCGCGCGCCAGTGGGGCCGCATCGGAGTAACCGGCTTCGGCGGTCCGCCGGCCCACATCGACCTCTTGCGACGGCTGGTCGTCCGCCCAGAGCGGCTCGACGAGCGCGAGTTCGAGGACGCGATAGCCGCCTGCAACATGCTCCCCGGCCCCGCCTCGACCCAGCTCGCCATCTTCTGCGCTCAGCGGCTGGGGGGCCAGGCAGGAGCGGTCATCGGGGGCGTTGGGTTCATCGCGCCCGCGGTGGTCTTGATGCTCGCGCTCTCGGCAATCTTCCTCGCGCACAGTCCGCCGACCTGGGTGCGTGGAGCGGGGGCGGGGGCTGGGGCCGCGGTTGCGGCAGTTGCGGTGCGGGCCGGTCTCGGCCTGGCGCGACCGAGCCATCACCGCGCCGCCGGCGAGGGACGCCGTCTGCGCTGGTTCCTCTACCTGGCGCTGGGAGCCGCGTTTGCCGCTCGGCTCGGCTCCTACCTCGTGCTGGTGCTCATCGCCTGCGGCGCGCTCGAGCTGTTCCGAGGCTCGATCCCTCGCAGCCGCCGCGCGGCGGGGTCTCTCGCGCTTCCGATGATGGCGATCCACGCGGGCGGTCTCGGCGCTCTGGCCTGGGTAGCGGTCAAGGTCGGCGCGCTGTCGTTCGGCGGTGGCTTCGTGATCGTGCCGCTGATCCAGCACGATGCCGTACATACATACCACTGGATGACCACCACTGGGTTTGCCACCGCCGTGGCCCTCGGCCAGGTTACGCCGGGCCCAGTGGTGTCGACGGTCGCCGCCGTGGGCTACGCCGCCCGAGGCGTGGGGGGCGGCGTCCTAGCCGCCGGGATCGCGTTTCTTCCCTCGTTCCTGATGGTGATGGCGGGGGGTGGGCGCTTCTTGCGCCTACGGGAGGCGCCCCGCGCCCAGCGCTTCCTGGCCGGCGCCGGACCGGCCGCGATTGGGGCTATCTTCGGCGCGGCAGTCCCACTCGCCGGTGCGATCACAGAGCTGTGGCAGGCGGTACTCCTCGCCCTGGCGGCGATTGCGCTCCTGCTCCTCAGGCGAGGGATCGTGCTCACGCTCGTGGCCAGCGGCGCGGCGGGAGCCCTTCTGGCGCTCGCCGGAGCGCCGGTTCCGCGCTGAACGCTGGTTCCGCCCTGAACGCTGCGAGGCGCAAGGGTGCGACTTTTCGTCGTTCCGGGAGAGCGAGGCGCAGATCGGGTGCGGCCGCGGTTTCACGATCCTGCGCTAACCCACCCTCAGCGCCGCGTGGCGCGCCTAATCCATCCTCAGCGCCTCGTGCCGCGCCTAATCCATCCTCAGCGCCGCTTCCTGCGATTCCCCTTCTTGCGGTGTCTCGCGATATGAATCTGTCTGATCTTCACGTGGAGTGATTTGCACCCTTGCTGGATGCCCGTGCGCCGCCACTGCTCGCCATCGCTCAGCCTCGTGACGATCATCAGCGAGTAACGCTTCCGCTTGGGGGGCGCAAACGTCAGCTTGTGGAGCGCATGACCGCGGAAGCGTTTGTACAGGTGTCCGTTGACGTACACCCATGCCTGGATGACCCGCGCGTGATGCGGCGGATGGAGCACGAAGGCGAGCCGCTTGCGCTTGAGGGTGCAGCCACCGGGGGTGATCGACACGCCCGGGATCGTCAGCTTGATCGGTACGACCGTCGGCGATGAGTCGGCGTTCTGGGAGTTGACCTTCAACTTCGCCGTATAGGTGCCGGGGTTCATGCCAGCCGTGTTGATCGTGACCGGGGTGACGCCGTTGCCCCCTCCTGTGTCGGTTGGGCTGGGTGGAGTCGTCGCGGCCGGCACCGAGACGACCCCCGAGAACAGATCGGCTCCCACCGTCGCCCACGGCTGGTTGCTCGCCAGGCTGTAGGCGTAGCCGCAGACGCCCGAGGAGTCGCTCAAGTGGACCGTCACAGTCGTCGTCTTGTCGGCCGCGAGCGTCACCGACACCGACTTCGGCGCCGGAGCGATCGTCGGTGTTCCATGGCCGCTGCCGAGCACGAGCGTCACCGGGACCGTCACGATGTTCGTGGGGTCAGCGAGATCCTTGACCTGCACGGTGCCGTAGTAGGTGCCCTGATCCAGTCGCGGGTAGCCGCCGGCCGCGTTGGCGTTGGCGATCGACGCCAGCTTCAGCCCGTACGGCCCGACGCCCCCGCTCAGCGAGCCTTCGGTTGAGACGAGCGGCTGTGACGGCGCTGTCTGGAAGTTGGTCTGCGCGCCAGTGGCGCCCGGCGTATTCGAGCTGCTGGCGCCGGGATAGAGGTCTTCGGTCAGCCAGCTGCTCGTATAGGTGTAGAAGAATGCCTGCCAGTGCAGCACGCTGCCCCCCGGGCCGGTGTTGCTGATGTCGAGGGTCTTCCGACTGTTGGGGTCGACCGGCGTCGGATCCGAACCGTTGTCCAGCGGAAGCGAGTTCTTGAGCTCGTCGTTCCACAGCGTGCCCGACTTTCCGTCTACGTTGTTGCTGCACGTCGGCGTGGCTGAGTTGCCGCTCGAGTCAACCGCGTTTTCGGCGAAGCCGAGCGAGCCCGGCGTGACGGTCAGGGTGGCGCGTGGCGTCACCTGGTAGACGACGGTCAGCGTCGCGGTGCTGCCGCCGGCCTCCGTGACCGTGATCCTGCCCGTCCGAGTTCCGCCCGAGAGGCCTTTGGGGTCGACGTGCCAGGACAGGCTCCCGGGGACTTTGCCCGACGCTGTCACATGCAGCCACGAGGAGTCGCTCTTCGCCGTGTAGCTCGAGCCGTGGGCGCCGCCGGTGACCGAGACGGGCCGCGTGGTCGTCGGTCCTCCCAGATAGCCGTACATCGCCACCGTGCTCGGCGTCACCTCGACTTGCTCGCTCTGCCTGATCAGATCAGCGCCGAGGTTGGCGGCGTCGATCGACCCGAGCCCGCTCGCCATGTCGTATCCGGCGCCCGCCTGGTAGAGGTGGTTCGGGTTGCACCCCGCTGGGCAGTCGCTCGAGTCGTATTGGGCGTCGTTGGAGTCGGTGGTGATGTCGTGGAAGTCGCGCGCATAGGCCGACTTATCGGCGGCGACGCGGTAGAGCGACGGGTTGATGAAACCAACGCCGCCGAGACCGAGCTTTTTGGCCTCCTGGTCCCACAGGACCACCGCCGCCGCGGCGAGCGGAGTGGCCGCGCTGGTGCCGCCGATCGGGAACCAGCCTCCGGTTCCGGCCGGTGGCGGGCTCGGAGGCGGCGGACCTCCGACCAGTGTCGAGAAGGCGCAGTTCGGCGTGCCGCAGTACATCGAGAATCCCGGCGAGCCCACGTCGGTCGGATCGGACGGGTTGGGGAACTGGGGATTGGACTCGCGCCCGACGGCACCGGCATCCGGGTCGGCGTCCATCGCGATGTCGGGCACGAGGCGGCAGAGCGTCCCGGCCGGCGCCCCGCACGCGGTCGCCGCCTGGCTCGAGGTGAGAAGACCCATTGGGCTGTCGCTCGTCGCCGCGAGGTAAGCGGACTGCCAGCTCGGCATGTTCCAGACCACGCTCTGGCCGCCGCCCCCCGCGCCGCCATCGTTCCAGGTGTCCTCGTAGCGGGTGGGCGCCGCTCCCGTCGTAGCCGACTCGGGCAGGTCGGTCCCGCCGACGCCGGTCACCCACGGGGTGGCGGCTTCCTGCATCACGCTGATGCTGCCGTCGGTCGGAGCGATCGTGTAGCGGCAGTCGATCGCGCCGCTGTCCCCCGCCGCTTGGAGGATCTGCTGGCCCTGGGCGGCCGCCTCCTCCGCCACGACCGCGAACAACTGATCGGCGGCCTGACTTTGGAACTCCTCGCAGTTGCCCCACGAGGAGGAGAGAACGGAAGCTACGTCGTCCGTCACGAACGCGTTGTAGAGGTCGATCTCAGCCACACCCTGGTCGAGCAGTGCTCCGCCGCCCGTGATCGGCGCCAGGTAGACGTAGAGGTGCGAGAGGGTCGGAGCCATCTCCAGCATCGTGGTGATGTCGAGCATGTCCTCGGCCTCGCCCCCGGCCGGAGTCCCGCCAGTTCCGCCGTCCACCAGACGATGCGCGACTGGCGTCTTGATCCCGTAGCAGGACTCCATCGTCGAGACGTTGGAGTCGTGGAAGTCGTCGAACTCGACGAGCGCCGCACTCATCCCCTCGCCGTGCAGGCCCTTGGCGTAGAGCCCGTTGAAGTCGTAGGCGTCGGCAAACTGGGGCGCGGTGTACCCGCCGCCGGCCACGGCCTGGGGACAGGGGGTCGCGCCACCGTTCTGCCCCACCGGCTGCGCGATCGCGGCGCGCGCGCGCAGCCGAGCCAGCGCCGTGGCCACCGCGCTGGCCGAGCCACGCCTGATCTGCGACTGCGGCGCGCCGCTCGAGTCGAGCCCTACTACGCCGCTGACGATCCCGTTCAGCCCAGCTGGCAGCGTGATGTTGCGTGTGTTCGCATAGAAAGTCCGACCGGTCGGCAGGCGGAAGCTGCCCAGCTTGACGCCGAATGCGTGCTCCAGCGCGGCGACAGTCCCGGTCGCTGGCAGGTAGAGGCGGTTGGCGCCTACCGAACCGGCGGTGAGGCCGAGCCTCCGCAGCGCGTCAACGGCCCGCGCGATCTGCGCGCTCGAGGCACCGAAGCGCTCTCCGAACTGACGCGGACTGAGGAACGCGTGGAAGTCGGAGCTGCCCGGCTGGTACTCACTCGAGACGTAGCGATTCATCGCGGCCCGGTTGTGCAGCACGAAGGGGAGCGCGACGCGGATGCGCTTCGCGGGGTCGAGTGCGCCGAGATAGCGCGATATAGCCGTCGCGCGCGGAACCGTTCCGTTCAGGACGCGTGCCGCTCCCAGGCGGACATTCGCACCGCTGGCCGCGCTCACGGCAGCGGCGGCGACCGAGGCGGTGAGCAACGCGGCGAGCGAGAGCGCGATTGCGGCGCCGATCCTTCGCCGGGTGGACCCGTGGTGCCGTGTGATCGCCCGCAATCGGCCGATTCCCGTGCGTCCTGTCTGTGCGCGCATCTTCCTCCCGTCCTGTTCGTCTGCCGCTACCGACGGATAGGTCCCGGCCGAGCGCCTTTCGGGCACCAGAGTGACCGACGGGACGCGTGGACCTGCCCGTCCGCGCGCGAGGCTAGCGCGGGCCATCGCTCATTCGCAAGGCAGAGCTAACCGAGGCGAAACACTGGGGACGAAATATGGACGATGCGGCCGGCCAGGGCGATTGTCAAGGCCGGTTGAATTCGCACCCTTTTGCGCCGGTTGAAAATGCACCCCCTCGGTGGGCGCCGGTTGAAAAGTAGGCCAGGTGGTGGGGCGGCTTCTCGTGGAGCGAGCCGTAGGCGAGCGGAGCGAGATGCCGCCGGCGCGGCGTTGGTGGACGTAGCTTTGCTAGCGAAGCAACGTCGGTCGGGAACGTGATTCCGCTGCTTTGTCGGTTAGAGCAGCGGAATGCCGGCGGGTCGGGGTGGGTCAGTTTTCGACCGGCGCGACGCGGCCGAGGTCGCGGTCTTTGAGGCGGTAGCTGTCGCCTTTGAGGCTGAGGATTTCGGCGTGGTGCACGAGCCGGTCGACCATCGCGGCGGCGGTGATCTCGTCGCCGAAGATCTCGCCCCAGGCGCCGAAGGGCTTGTTGGAGGTGACGATCAGGCTGGCGCGTTCGTAGCGGCGGGAGACGAGCATGAACATGAGGTTCGCGGCCTGCGGGTCGAAGGGGATGTATCCGACTTCGTCGCAGATCAGCAGTGGGTAGCGCTCGAGGCGTTTGAGCTCGTCGTCGAGCCGGCCTTGGCGTTGTTGGTCGGCCAAGAGGGCGACCCATTCGGTGGCGGTCTTGAAGATCACCCGCTGGCCGGCGAGGCAGGCGCGGATCCCGAGCGCGATCGCGAGGTGCGTTTTGCCGGTGCCGGGCGGTCCGAGGAGGATCACGTTTTCTCGCGCGTGGAGGAAGTCGAGCTGGCCGAGGTGCTCGATCACAGTTTTCTCACGCTGCGCTGGAAGGTGAAGTCGAACTCCTCCAATGTTTTGCGGGCGGGGAACCGGGCGGACTTGATCCGGCCCTCGCCGCCGTGCGCCTCGCGCGCGAGAACCTCGGTCGAGAGCAGCGCCTGGGCGAAGCGCTCATATGACCATTCCTCGGAGCGGGCGCGATCGGCGAGCTTGGGCAGCGCCCTCGCGGCCGCGGGCGCCTTTAGCTCTCTGAACAGGTGAGTCAGCTCGCCGGTCTGGGTCATGCGGTCAGGGCGTCATAGGCGGCGAGCGGGCGGACCTGCACCTCCAAGGGGCGCTCCGGCTGGCCGCGGCGGTCTTTGAGCGCGCGGGCGTGTTCGAGCGCGGTGATCGTGCGGTGCTTGGCGAAGCTGCGCTCGTGCCGGCATGCCAGCTCGCCGCTGTCGAGCGCCACCGCGGTGATTTCGCGCTGGGAGACGCGAACCTCGACCCTGCGGCCAACCAGACTGGGGTCAAGCGAGTAGTCGTTGGTGTCAAAGCGCAGCATTGGGTCCGCCGGCACCCGAGTCACCCACCGGCGGTCCACGTCGGGCTCTCGCTCGGGCAGCGGCCGCATCGCGTGACGCTCTTCGATCAGGCGGTCGACCGGCCGGCAGCGAAGCGTCTTGTGCGTCCGGGCGTTGGCCTTCTCAAACCAGTGGTCAAGCTGCAGCTGGAAGTCGAGCTCGTTGGCGAACCGGCGCCCCGGTTCGAAGTTGGTCTCCATGTATCCCTGCAGCCGCTCCACGGCACCCTTGGCCTCCGGGTCGGCCGGCTCGCAGAAGTGCCAATCGACCCGCAGCCGCCCGCAGAACGCCGCATAGACGTCGGTCGGATGGCCGGCGTTGGCGTGCAAGCACCCTTCCCGGTCCCACACCAGCACGCCGGGAATGCCGCCCAGCGACCACAAGCAGCGCGTCATCCCCCACAGCACGTCCGGCGCCTCCTTGCTGAACACCAGCGCCCCCGCACCCGCGCGCGAATAGCCAAGGCACGCGACCACCACCCACGCACGCCGCGTCTGGCCGTGACCGACCGGCACCCACGCGCTCGGCTCCCACAGATCGAACTGGCAGAGCTCGCCGGGGCGATAGATCGTGCGCTGATAGGTGCGGCGCTTCTCGAACAGCGGCCGCACCTCGCGCAGATAGTCATCGACGATCGACTTGCCGCCGTCGAACCCCAGCGGCTCGATCAGCTCGCGGACCCTCACCCCCGTCAGCGACGGGTCGCGTCGGAGCAGCTCGTGGATCTCGTCCTTGAACGGATCCAGCTTCGACGGCCGCGGCGGCCGCACATACCGCGGCGGCCGATCCGAGCGCAGCGCACGCCTCACCGTGTTGCGATCGATCCCATAACGCCGGGCGAGCTCCTTGATCGGCACCTGGCGAACGAAATGCTCCCGGCGCAACTCGGCCCACCGCTCCACGTCAAGCACACCCTTCTCCCAGACTCGATCGACAACGATCGAGCCAGGGTCAACCCGCCCCCGGACGCCTCCGCCCACGCCTCAAAGGGGGTGCAATTTCAACCGGCAGAGGGGGGTGAGTTTTCCACCGGCGCCGACAGCGATCCGTCCGGACGTCCTGGAGCCCCCCAAAACGAAAACGCCAGGCCGAATAGAAAGCCCCGCCGGAGCGGGGCTTCCCTTAGCAGACCTGTAAGCCGGATTCTGTCGAGAACAGCCATCCATCTGTGCGGCCTACCCGGACCTTGGCGGGCCACCTACGAACGGTCCTGCTTGGCCTAGCATCAGGTGGGGTTTGCCTGGCCGCCGCGTCACCGCGACGCCGGTGCGCTCTTACCGCACCATTTCACCCTTACCGGCCCGGGACGCTGCAGCAGCCCCAGGCTTAGGCGGTGTCATTTCTGTGGCACTTTCCCGCGGGTTTCCCCGGGTCGGCGTTACCGACCACCTTGCCCTGTGATGTCCGGACTTTCCTCGAAGGTTCCTCACCTCCGCGACTGTTCAGTCTGCACAGAGAAGGATAGACGGCCAGAGGCCCACCGGCGCGGGCCGGCCGGGAGTCGGGCGGCGCGGCCCGCTGCCCTCTCCTCCCTGGCTGCCTTCAGCTCAGCGCAGCCCCGTCCTCCCTGACCGCGTTCAGCTGAGCGCTGCCCCGCACTCCCGGCAGCGCCCCAGCGATGGGTGGGCGTGCTGCCCGTAGCGGGGTGCCATCTCGCCGTGGCACATCGGGCAGGCGACCGGTCGCCCAGCCTGAAGCTCCTCCCAGAGCGCACCCACCACGGTCGCAAGCGTCGGCTCGTCGCCGAGCCGTTCCCGCGACCTCTCTGCCACGGCGAGCATCGACACTACGACATGCTCCGCATCAGCCCTACCACCTTGCCCAGGACACGGACATCTCGGCTACGGATTGGGTCCATCGCCTCGTTCTCGGGCTGAAGTCGAACGTGGTCTGACTCCTTGAAGAAGCGCTTCACGGTCGCCTCCTCGCCAATGAGCGCGACCACCACGTCGCCGTCCTCGGCCTCGTCCTGTGGCTTGATCACGACGAGGTCCCCTTCCAGCATCCCGATGTTCTTCATCGAGTCTCCGCGGACCCGCAATAGGTAGGCGCCGTCCTCGCCGCCGGCCACGCCGGGCGTCTGGATGTACTCCTCGATGTTCTCCTCGGCGAGGATCGGCTGTCCCGCCGCGACGTGCCCGACGAGGGGCAGGCCGGGGCGTACGAGGTTCCGCATCCCCGCCGCGGCCCGATCGAGCAACTCGATCGCGCGGGGCTTTGACGGGTCGCGGCGCAGGAGCCCGATCCGCTCGAGGTTGGACAGATGGGCGTGCACCGTAGAGGACGAGGCAAGACCAACTGCCTTGCCGATGTCACGCACCGTCGGCGGGTATCCGTACTTCGCCGAGTAGCGCTTGATGAAGTCGAAGATCTCCTGTTGACGCTTGGTCAGGTCCATCCGTTCGCTCCTTGCTCGTGTGGGCCGTGGTGCCAGTACGTCGAACACATGTTCGGAAAGGTAGCGGGGCTGACGGACGGAATCAAGGGTGGCGGCTCGGCCCGCACGAACGGAGTAGGCCCGACTGCCAGGTCTATACTGGCGCCCCACGCGCCTGTGGCGGAATTGGTAGACGCGCAAGGTTGAGGGCCTTGTGGGAGACAACTCCCGTGGAGGTTCGAGTCCTCTCGGGCGCATTGGACAGCCCCGCGGGCGGGGGCTTTCGGGGGTCTGTGGCTAGACAGATGTTTCGTCCGATGGTGGACGTACTGTTGCCACGTGGCAAATACGTCCATTCCGTACGTCCATCTGGCAACACGTCGGGGGTACGCATGAGCGTGCGTCATCACCGCGGCGGCTGGGTGGTGCGCTGGCGTGACGCTTCGGGACGTCGCTGCGCACGCCGCTTACCGTCCGAGGAGGCCGCCCGCGCTTTCGATGAAGCAATCGTCGAGGTCTCCCCCGCCGCCCGCCGCACCGACACAGCCCGTCATGGTCGTGGCGGCGGCGTGTACTCGTATCGCACCACCGACGGCGTCCGCTGGCGGTTCGTGTATCGGCGCAGCGACGGCGCCCAGACCTCCAAGCGCGGCTTCACCAGCGAGCGTGCCGCCCGTGACGCGCGCCGCCGGCTCATCGAGCAGGTCGAGCGTGGTGAGGTCCGGCACTCGCGGGAGAGCTTTGCCGGCTACTGGGAGCGGTGGTTGGCGCGGCGGAAGCCCTACCTCGAGCCAGGCACGTGGACCGGTTATGAGATCAACGGCCGGAAACGGCTCGTGCCCGCGTTCGGCGCCCGGTCCCTCGGCGAGCTATCCGTCGAGGAGATCCGCGATTTCGTCGCTGACCTCGCCGGAGCCGTCGAGGCGGGAGAGCTGGCGGCGAAGACGGTGAACAATGCCCTGGGCACGCTCGTGGTCTGTTTGAACGACGCTGTCCAGGACGGACTGATCGCGTCCAATCCTGCGCTCCGTGTCCAGAGACTTCCGCCCGCCCACATCGAGCGGGAGTACCTGCGGCTCGATGAGATCCCGCGTTACCTCGACGCTTGCTCGGATCTGTACCGGCCGCTGGCCGAGCTGCTGATCGGCAGCGGACTCCGAATCTCCGAGGCGCTCGGGCTGCGGCTCGGCGACCTCGAGCTCGAGCACACCGGCGGGACGATCGTCGTCTATCGCTCGCGAAAGAAAGATGCAATCGGGTCGACCAAGTCCGATCGATTTCGCTCGGTCGAGATCGGTCCTGCGCTGTCGACTGTGCTGCGCGATCTCCTCGCCTGCCGGGCAGAGCTAGCGGATGGCTCTCGGACACGGACAGCTACCTGTTCGTGATGCCGGAGCGCGGCCGTAAACGCAGCCAGGGCCGGTGGCAGAGCGCGGGAGTCGGCCAATCATTCGACCGGACGACGGTCTCGCGGGACTGGCACAAGCAGGCCCTACAGGACGCAGCGCTGCGTGACATGCCGCTGCACGCCCTTCGCCATACGGCCGCCGCTGCCTGGCTCGCCGCCGGAAACTCGCTCATGTACGTGCAACGGCAGCTCGGACATGCCGACATCAGCACCACTGAGCGTTACTACGGGCACCTCGAGCGACACGTGCTCGCCGCCGGAGCCGTGGCGACAGAGGAAGCGATCGCTCGTGCCGCGCGCTTGGCGATCTAGCGCGCCGGCTACGGGAGCGACTGCTGTCCGGGCAGCACCGTCAGCTCATCGTGTGTCGGCCCCCGGCGCTTTTCGGACCGGGCGCGCAGCCCTGTCCTCCGCCGCGGTCGCGCCAGCCTCCACTCCGAGCGTGCTTCGTCGAGCCAGTGCTCGACATCTTCGCGGACGAATCGCAACGGGCCATCCTCGCCACCGATGCGAATCGAGGGGATCCTGCCGGTCTTCGCGGCGTCGTAGACCCATGCCCGCGACACGGCGAGCCACTCAGCGACGTCGTTGGGTTTCAGAATCTCCAAAGTGGCGGATTAGTGAGTGTTAGAGTCTATAACAATACTTTACAATACTTCTCGATCGCTATGGCTCCCCCCGACCAGGAACTCCTAACTCCCGCCGAGGTGGCCGCCGAGCTGAAGGTGACGGTCGTGACCGTCCGCCGCTGGATCACCAGCGGCGCTCTGCGGGCATCCAAAGCGGGGCCGCGGCGGTGGATGATTCGCCGGCCGGACTTGGACGCGTTCGTCTCGGGGTCCAACTCGGACGACGCACTGTCCGAGCCCTCGGAGGATCCGTCGTTCCGCAAACACCTGGTGGCACCCCGTGGGCATTGACCAGGTCAAGGAGCAGCTCGAGCTGGCAGAGGGCCGATGGGAGGAAGCGATCCGGGGGCACGCCACCCCGCCGCCCGACCCTGGGTTCTCCCGCCGCCTGCGCCTGTTAGCCGACGCAGCGGCCCAGGAGGCCGTCGCCTACGGCCATGCGGCGGAGGAGGGGTTCGGTTGGCGGCCTGGCCCGCCGTGGTTGCCACCTCGCGAGCTTCGTCCCGCGCCGTGGCGCGAATCGCTGGCACCGGTCAGCTCCTGGGAGCGGTTCGATGCGGCAGTCGCGGCGCTGAGCTCCGCCCGCACCGGTGTGAGCGTCCAGGCAATCGCCCAGGCGTTCCACGGCCTGTCCTCCGCCGCCTGGCAACTCGCAGACGACATCGACGCCCGCCAGCAGTCAGCTGACGCAGCCTGATCCAGGACCACCCACCGATCAATCTCCCCCCGCATCGCCCTCCGGTGTCGCTCACTGGGACTGCGCCACCCGCGCCGAGCCCCCTCCCCAGCACCACGTCGCCCGTCACTGAGCAGCCCGAGCCGGACCACCCGCACGAAACAACGTGGAGGGTGGGTGGTCCGGCTCGGCGGCGCGTACCAGCGGACGGCGAAAACCCAGTAACCACGCGGCTCGGCGCGCGTGGCGCCACAGCAAGAAGTGCGCGCCGTTTCGCGCACTTTTCGCGGACTTATTGATGTAGTTCGCGCTGCACCGAGGGTGTCGGATTAACTGTGTAGGCGGTTAGTCGGGTAGTCGGTCTCCGAACTGGATCTTGAACGCCAGGAGGGCTTTCGTCCAGCCGGCGACCTTGGTCCACTTGGGGGTGGCGTTCATGATGGCTAGGTAGATCAGTTTCTTGGCGGCCTCCTCGTTGGGGAAATGTCCTTTGGTCTTGATCGCTTTGCGCAGCTGGCGGTTCAAAGCCTCTATGGGATTCGTGGTGTAGATCACCCGCCTGACGTCCGGCGGGAAGGCCAGGAACGGGATCACGTACTCCCAGTTCTCCCGCCACGCCTTCACGACGGGTGAGAGCTGCTGGCCCCACTTCTGGTCGAACGCCTCGAGCGCCTCCCGGGCTTGGTCGACATCCGCCGCGGTGTAGATCGGCTTGAGGTCCTTGGTCACTTGGTCGTATTGGCGGCGGGGCACGTACTTCAGGCTGGTGCGGATCAGATGCACGATGCACGTCTGAACGATCGTCTGTGGGAAGATCGCCTCGACCGCCTCCGGGAACCCCTTCAGCCCGTCGACGCAGCAGATCAGGATGTCCTGCACACCGCGGTGCTTGAGCTCTGAGAGGACCTGCATCCAGAACTTGGCGCCCTCGGTCTGTTGGAACCACATGCCCAGCACCTCGCGCCGGCCTTCCATGGTGATCGCCAAAGCCAGGTAACAAGCCTTGCGCTGAACCCACCCGCCGTCGCGAACCTTGACCACGAACGCGTCCAGGAACAGCACCGGGTAGAGGTCATCCAACGGCCGCTGCTGCCACGCCTTGACGTCTTCTAGAACCGCGTCGGTGACCTGGCTGACCAGATCCGGGCTCACATCGACGCCGTAGAGCTCCCGCAGATGGGCGGTGATATCCCGAGTCGACATGCCCCGGGCGTAGAGAGCCAGGATCTTCTCGTCGAAGCCCTCAAAGCGCCGCTGGCGCTTTCTCACGATCTTCGGCTCAAAGCTCCCGTCACGATCCCGCGGAGTCTTGATGTCAACCGGCCCGTGGTCGCTCACAAGCGTCTTCGGCGTCGACCCGTTGCGCGTGTTGCCCGCGCCGCCTGGCGGCTCCCGGTGCGGCTCATAGCCCAGGTGGTCGGTCAGCTCGACCTCCATCGCCCGCTCCACCAGCCGCTTGGTCAACTGCGAGAACAGCCCGCCGGGCCCGAAGATCTCCCCCTCGGTCCTCGCCCCTTGAAGCAGCTCGTCGACGAGCTCGTCCGGCAGCTTTCCACGGAGATCGTCCGGCACCCGGTCAAGGATTCCAGCCGGAGCCGTCGCCTCCCCAGCTAAACGACTCTCTACGCCCGACGGTTCAGGAACTGGAACTGGAACTGAACTGGATTCTTGAGTTGAAGGCATGACGCTCGCTTTCGGTCATGCCTACACAGATCCTCCGACACTCCCGCTGCACCTAGCGATGGACTCCGGCCCGGCCCTGCCGACCCCTCGGGCGGCTATGAAAAGGACCCTGCCAAGCCGGGCGGCGGGGTAGCGGAAGTCCTGTCCCCAGCCGCCGGGGCGATCTGCGCCTTCCCCGCCGGCGGGTATGGCAGGACGGAGCAGTCAAGTACGACCGTGTGCTGCCGAAGCGTCAGTGGCAGCGGAGGACCTACGCCGACCCGTGCGCGAGAACCCGACCGCTGCAGAGACTGTCCTGGGTTCAGTGCGTACGGGTGGCGGCCGGCGTGGCGCTAGCTGGCCTGGGGCGGCGCGTTTCGAAAGTTTTGGCGCTCGGGCACGTTGCATGCCTCAGGAGCGCATCCGGCGCTGGGGCTCGCGAGGGCAAGCATTCGTCAGGAAGGGCGGAGCGGCATGGGGTTGATGGGTAGGTGGGCTTGGGTTGCACGCGTGTTCTGCGTGCTTGTGACGGTCGGGGCGTGTTCGGTGGTCGGGCTTGGTCAGCTTCACGCGGTTGCCCGAGCCGACGCAGCGAGGCCGTCGTCATTGCGGCTTGCGGCCGGGCTCACCCACGAGCTGAAGATCAGCGATGCCAAGCTCGCGCGAGCGCGTCCTCTTCTCATCGAGGCCACGCGAGAGAAGGGCAGTGCTTTGTCGCGCGAGCGCGTCCTCTTCTCATCGAGGCCACGCGAGAGAAGGGCAGTGCTTTGCGCGCCACGTTGGCCGAGGCCGCTCCGCTCCTCAACGCCGCGCAGGCAGCCGCTTCGATGGTCCAGGCTCACGTTGGTGCAGGGTCACGGGCGGCCAGCATGCTCGCTCGGCTGGTCCACACCATCGGTCATCTTCAGGCGGAGATCGCCGCTGGTATGACGTTGTCAGACCCGGTGGCTTTCGAGCACACGCTGATGAAGCTGATGCTGCGGAGTGATCGCAGTTCGAAAGCCAAGGCGTCTGGGATCTCGGGTCTGCCGAGCCCTGGGGGCAGTCAGCCTCAGGACAGTCCGGGACCTGCGACGGTCGATTCGCAGGGGTATGTCGGCCCGGGTGGCCAGCATTTGGATACGCCGGAGATGTGGATCGCGAAGTGGTGCAGCGACGGCCAGCAGACCCCGGATCCGAGCGGCCACACGCCAAAGCTGATCTGCCCCACGCCGGGCAGTCCGCCGATACCTCCGGCGCCGACGGTGCAGCTACCCAAGCCACAAACCGCGATCAACTCCTGCTGCTTGGGCTTTCCGGTGGTGACGAGCCTGGAGTGGGTCGCCGGTCACGCGACCTACCAAGGCAGACCCTCCTACATCGCCTGCTTTTTGGCAACGAGCGCCGACGCGGACGGCTCCGGCAATCCCGACAACGTTGTGATGGGCGCCGAGGACGGCTGCGGCGACAGCCCAAACCCACACGTGCGTGCGTTCGGTCAGCCGATCATGTACTTCAACGACACCGTGCATTCCAACCGCTACATCCTTGAATGGGGCCAGCCCAACGGCATCTCGTTTGACAACGGCTGCTTCTGCGGCGGATCGCCGTCTGCCGCCGGCGACTATCTTGGGCCCGCCGGCAGCGGTACGACCTACCCCAAGCAGGTCGTCGACGGCACGTGGCTTGACATCGGCGACGTCGGCTATGGCGGCCAGCACTGGGACTACTTCGGAACTGATTGCGCAGTCGGCCAAACCCCGGACTGGCTTGCCTGCTACGCCCCCGGCGCCACCTTCTACACGATCCCCGACGAGGCCAGTGCAATACCAATCGTCGAGCAATACCTCCAAGACGCGCTCAACCAACTAACACCGCTCCTTGGCGAAGCAGAAGCCCTCGCCAACCAGGCCGTAGCCGAGCTTCAAGCGGAAGTCGCGTACGCGCAGCAAGAGGCGGGCTGTGCCCAATCGCAGATCTCAAGCGGCGGCACCACCCCCACCAATGATCCGATCTGCCAAGACGCCGCGAACGGCATTCAAGCCGGGTTGCAGGAAAAAAGGGACGCCCAGTGCACCCTGCAGCAGCTCGGTGCCAACCCGCCCGCCCCCTCACAAGGACAGACCGTCTGCCAAGCCGCGGCCCCCACGCTGAACACAGTTCACGACGCGGCTGCTTCCGCGCTAGCTGATGCAGCCTGCACGGCGTTCCAGCTCAGCAGCAACCCCCCTGCACCCAGTGCCGGACAGCCGATCTGCCAAGCCACAGCGCCCACACTGAACACCGTTCATGACGCGATCGCACCCGTCACCTCTGACGCCGCGTGCACAGCGCAGCAGCTCGGGAGTAACCCGCCTTCCCCCTCACCCGGACAAACACTCTGCACTGCTGCCGCGCCAACGCTAAACAGCACACACAGCATCTTGGCCTCGGCGGTCCAGACTGTGACTCAGACTATCGCACCAATTATCGTGCCCATACTCCAAGAGGCAGAATCAGCCGTCCAGGCGGCGGTGCCCCCCGCCGCGTCGACGGCCGTTTATAAGCACCTTCACTGCAGCCCGAAGGGCGTTCACGCTTACGGCGAGGCATGCCTGTACGGCTCGCAGTTCCTGGGCGTAGACGAAAACATTGAGTCCTCCGCACTCACAGCTGCCAGCGCCCCCCAAGGCCAGCAGAGCTTCATCGACAACGACCTGTGGATCGTAAACCCGACGGCAGCAGGTCTGCGCTTCATTGAGGCTGGTCTGTTCTCGGGCTCGTTCTGCAAGAACATAATCGGCCCAAATAGGTGTCAGCTCGTCAGTGGCACAAGCTTTGTGTTCTTCTTCGGCGCCCAGCGTACCGACAACTACTACGGGCATCTGTTCGGCTCGGCCTCGCCCAGCACGTACTACGGCGACGCGATCTATGAGGCCGACAGCAGGGATTGGGTCGTAAACCTCGGCCCCTACCGCTATAAGTTGACCAACTACCCTATGCGCGCCGGGCTGATCAGGACAGGTACTGAGAAGGACTCACACGCAGCCACGGCGTGTTCGCAGCAGTCAAGCCTGTCGTGGGAGGACGCGGGTGGTATCTGGCACACAGGCTGGAGCGACTCGAGCCAGCCGGGCGCCGACCGTTCGCAGTCCAAGCCCCCGTACGCGCAATGGGCAAGCCCCAACAACTGGTTGCAAGACTACTCGGGCGAGTCCCCCTCCTGCTTTGGGTCAGCTCCCGCGCCCCCGCCGGCGCTCCTAAATCCGCCGGATCCGGTTGCTTCATCCAACGCTGGTCCGACCGGGCCAGCGGGCGCGCCGTCCCGCACCGGGGCGAACCTCACCGAGGCGCAAATCAGCCAGATAGCGCATCAGTTCGCAGCTGGTATGGGCGACCTAGAACCAAGCTCCATCGAGCATGTCGCCAGTACCCGTGAGCGGGCGGTATACGCGCTGTCCGACGATGAGGTGCCAGGAAGCGAGGGCGTCTATGTGATCGTGATGCGCGGTCACTTCATCGCCGACAACGCGCCGCGGCCGCCGGGCGCGCCGGCACCGAGCGGATCCACCTTGACGTTGGTCCTGAATTCGTCCACAGGAGACCTAACGGATTTCGGAATCGGGAACCAGCTCCCAGATCTCACAAGTCTTGGCGCCGTTACGAAAGACCAATAGCATCCTTCGAGCGTTCACACGCACGTTCGCCGCCACGATCGCCATTTGCCTGGTCTGGTGCTGGGTAGGGTCTGCCGCGCTTTCACGACCTGCAGATCGCGATCCACCCAAGGGCACCGTAATCGGAAAAGTTGAGTTCTATGCGTATCACGGCGACGCCGTTGTGAAGGTATTCGATGCCGCGGGTCGCCGCGTTGGTCAGCACGCTGTGCGACGGACCAATGCTCATTTCCGGTTCGTTCTCAAACCAGGCCGCTACGACTTCAAACTCAGCCCTGATGGGTTTTGGTTCGAGGCCCGGTGCATCAGCGACAAGGCGAGACGGGTGCGAGCTCATAGCACGACCCGCATCGTGCTCGGCGCACCCTGCGGCAGCTACTAATGCATCCATCAGCGCTGTAGCTGGCAGGCCCAGACGGTCGCTCGTTGCGTTCTGCGATTTTGACACCGCCTCTCCGTCGGCGGGTACAACTCATTTGGAGGATGCACGATTGACGTGCTGGACCTGGTCCCGGGCCCAGCTCACGCTCTTCTCACCGATGTTGATCGCCGGCTCCCGGTCGAGGGTCGCGTCAATGTCGTCGTAGCGAGTAGCTACCGCCCAGGGAGTTAGCTTCACGACGGCGAGCTCATCCGGGAGCTCTTCCGACCCACGACTGACCAGCCGAGAGAGGAGGCCGAGATCATGCGTGAGGGGGATCTCGAAGCCGCGGCCAGGACCGCCTTTAAGGACTTTCACCGCCTGCTGGGCGTGGAAACCAACAACATCGTCCTGCTGATCTGCGTCGGCAGCCTGCTGATCTGCGTCGGCAGCGACCACGCGCGCGGCCGACAGGTCCGATTGGGCCTTGCCGAGCAGCTCTGCGACCTCGATATCCTCAGGTGTCAGCAAGGACGCGGCCCCCGCGCACCGCGGTCAACCACCACCACATCGATCGGCACCAGCAGGTCGCCAAGTTCCGATCACTCCTTTGCGGCGTCGTCGACCGCCGGCTCGATCACCAGCACGCCCTAATCGGCCCCGTCGTCAGCCTGGCCACATGCGTGGGAGCCGAACAGCACCACCCTCGAGTCCTTGGGCACCGCCCGCGCCGAGGGCGAACCGATCTCCTCAATGACCTCGGCCCACGTCATCAAGCGCGATGGTATCCCGGCCACCTGCGCCAGATGCGTGGCAACACTGTGGCAACATCCGCTCCGTCTGACCCTTCCAGAGCGTCTTCGAAACCCCGCAAATTGGACGCATCTGACGCCGGCAGAAGCACCTACACAAGCCGAATCCGGTTGAGGGCCTTGTGGGAGACAACTCCCGTGGAGGTTCGAGTCCTCTCGGGCGCACTCGGGCGGCGGAGCGGCTCGAGCGCTCCCGGCGCACGGCCCGCGCGGCGCCCCCGCCAGGCCCCGCGCGGCCCGCAGCCTCGCTCACTCCGCGTCGATCACCTCGACGGCGCCGAAGCCGGGCAGGTGCCCGTCGATAAAAAACATCTCGACCGTGATGTCGGGATCGACGTGGGCCTGGGATAGGAACGCCACCACCTTGCGTCCGGTGAGTTCCTCGATCGTCTCCTTGTAGCGCTGGGCCATCACGGCCTGGAATTCCTCTCGCATGGCAATCACACGGCCCGGCTGGCCGCTGTCCATGATCGTCTGCTCGAGCGCGGTGAAGCCGCTGCCCCGCATCACGACGACGATGATGTCGTCGAGCGCATACGTCTTGGCCTTCATCGGACCGCGGCCGTAGTGGTCGCGCAGGATCGCGACGATGCTGTTTGAGATCTGTGCCAGCAGTCGCCCGCCTGCGAGCTGAGCGGGCGCGTCCTGGACTCCTCTACGGTTCTCCATCCAGTTGCTCCTTTGTCCGGCGAGGCCCGTGAGGTCTCGACCGTCCGGGGCGCAGTTACTGACCTGGCCGGCGGGCTCGTGGGCCTCGCCAACCCTGTCGGCACGGGAGGCTACAGCGAGCCCTCTGGCGCCGTCAATCGGGCGCGAGTCGCACTCGGCTGCGAGCGGGTCTGCGCGAGCAGAAAGCCCTCGATCGCGGAGTCGCTGTGGATGCACGCGGGCCGAGAGAGGCAAGAGCACCGGTGCGAACGACGCGAACCGACCACGGCGGCGCTATGCTTTACGCAACGACCTCGCGGAGTTGGCGTCAGCTGGCCCAAAAGGTTGTACGCGGAAGCACGGAACGAACAGGACGGTCGCATGCTCGGCCGCCGGCCCCGGTCCGTCACGAGTGGTCTTGTGACCGCGACCGATCTGTTCATGCACACACACTGGCATCCGCAAACACCGGCAACCGCAGCGAACGCAGACACTGCGCTGACGCGAGGGCGTACCTCCCCCTCGCCGGCTTGTGGCGGATGCGGGGGGCCGGGAGCGGCGCCGCGGCGGGGGGATGGCCGCGGCGCCGCGGGGGCTGAACTCTGAGCGAGACGCTTCCGACCTCCTTCTGGCGCGAGCGGCTGGCCACCTACGCGCAGCCATCTGTCCGGCGCGGTGTGTTCGACCTCGCGACCTCGGCTCTGCCTTACCTCGCGCTGGTTGGCGCCATGTACGAGCTGCTCCAGTTCTCTCACTGGCTGGTGCTGGCGCTTGCCATTCCGGCGGCCGGCTTTCTGGTTCGCACGTTCATCGTGTTCCACGATTGCGCGCACGGCTCGTTCTTGCCAAGTCGTGCCGCGAACAAGTACGTCGGCATGGCTTGCGCGTTCCTCGTCTTCTCGCCGTTTGGCAGCTGGCGCCACGAGCATGCGGTGCACCACGCAACTGCGGGCGATCTGGATCAACGTGGCATGGGCGACGTGGAAACGCTCACCGTGAACGAATACCGCGCCCGTTCCGCGCGAGGCCGGCTCGGGTACCGGCTCCTTCGAAATCCCGTCGTGCTGCTCGTGTTCGGGCCGCTGTGGGCCTTGCTGCTGCAACCTCGGCTGGTCCCCAAGTGGGCACGCCGGCGCTACTGGCGCGAGATCATCTTCACCGATATCGCGTTAGCGGCGCTCGTAGGTGGTTTGTGCGTTCTGATCGGCTGGAGCGCGGTACTTCTCGTTCAGCTCCCCGCCGCCATGCTGGCCGGGGCGGCCGGGGTATGGCTGTTCTACGTCCAGCACCAGTTCGAGGACGTGTATTGGGAGCGCCACGAGGACTGGAGCTACGCCAACTCCGCGTTGCGCGGAAGCTCGTACCTGAAGCTCCCACGGATCCTCCAGTTCTTCACGGGGAACATCGGGCTTCACCACGTGCACCACATCAACCCCCGGATTCCCAACTACAACCTCCAGCGTGCCCACGACGACAACCCCGTCTTTCATGACGTGCCGACGCTGTCGCTTTGGGACGGGATCCGGACGCTGAGGCTCAAGCTCTACGACGAAGAGCGTGGACGCCTCGTCGGGTTCTCAGCCGCCAAGGGCTGACCCAGTCGGGTTCTCAGCCGCCGAGGGCTGACCAATCGCGTTCTCAGCCGCTAAGGGCTGAGCACCCCCGCGACCCCCGCGACCCCCCCGCCCCGGCCACGCCGGCCTGAGTCCGGCTCACGCATACAATGGAGAGGCCGTCTCCACCGCTCGGTGTCTCGCTCTCGCATCCGTCCTGTGGTCCATCTTTCGTAGGGAGCGACGAGGAGTGTGCGGCCAGTGACCAACGAGTCTCACGAACCTGGGCCAGGGAGATCGACGTCGGACGCGGCGTTCAGCGCGATCAAGAAGGAGATCGCGCAGCGCAACGAGCAGGTGCAGAATGAGGCACGCAAGCGTCGCGCCGAGCGCGAGCAGGAGAAGATTCGACTACGTCGCCAAGAGGATCGCCGCTAGCCCGCTGCGTGCGGGCAGGCGCTCTGCTCCTGGATCGCTAGACTGGTCCTAGGGGTCGAGCCTATGCTCGGCCAAAAGCAGTGCTCGCGTTTTCGCAGTTGTGTTGCCTCGTTGCACCCTCCGCGTCTCGCAGTGCACATACCTTGGAGGACACGATGGCAACAGGAACCGTGAAGTGGTTCAACGATGACAAGGGCTTTGGATTCATCACACCCGATGACTCCGGCAAGGATCTGTTCGTGCACCACACCGCGATCCAAGGCAACGGCTTCAAGTCGCTTGCCGAGGGCGCGAAGGTGAGCTACGACGCAGAGCAGGGCCCTAAGGGCCCGGCCGCCACGAACGTCCAAGCGCTCTAGTCGGCTGTCCAACGGCGGGCGCGGGCCCACATGGCCCCCCGCCGTTGCGACCCACCCCACCGGAAGGCCCCACGCGGTCCGCCACCGTCGCGCCATCCGTCCGCCCGCGGTCGGCAACCGCCTAAGGCAACCTCGTAAGAAACCGCGCACGGCTGCGTTGCTTGAATGGCAGCTCTAGGCCATGCGTAGAAACAGCTTTTCTTGGATCCTCAGGTGTGCGCTCGCGATCGGCCTCGCCGTCGCGCTGCTCGTCTGCGCGAGCCTGAGCGCGGCGGCGCCGGCACCCGCACCCCCGCCCGGCGCCCCGGCCGTCGAATCGGCTCCCGCGAGCCTGGTGGGGCTCGACCCGCAGCTGCCGACGAGCGTCGTAGCCGCAAGCGCGATCCGCGGTAGCGATTGGAAGCCTGAGAAGGCGATCTACGGGACGGCGTCGATCAACGACATCCCGATCGCGGGCGCGGGCGGGACGACGATCAGGGTCAACGAGATCTACCCGACGATGGCGTCGGGCGCGCCCGCCAAGGGCCCGTTCCCGGTTCTTTTGACGATGACGCCATACGGCAAGGGCCAGGGCGGCTCGAGCACTCCGGGCTCGGCGGCCTCCCCGTCGGCCGGCGCCGCCACCGGCGGTGCCGACAACTATCTGGCCCAGCGGGGCTACATCGAGGTGGTCGAGGACGTTCGGGGCACGGGCGACTCGGGCGGCAGCTGGGGGATCTTCGATCCGATCCAGCAGCAGGACGCCAAGCGGGTCCTCAATTGGGCCGCGCATCTCCCCCACTCCGACGGACGCGTGGGCACCTATGGGCCGTCGTACCTAGGGATCGACCAGATGCTGCTGGCCGGCGCCGTCGGCCCTCACTCGCCGCTGAAGGCGATCTTCCCGATGGTAACCGGCAACGACCTCTACCGCGACACCTCGTTCATGGGCGGCTTGGTCGACTTCGAGTTCGGCGAGGCCTACCTCGGGCTCACCGCTGGCACCAACACGAGCAACCCCATCACCGACACGCTCAGCGATCCGGCGCTCCTCTCCGATCTGGCCTCGATCGAAGAAGACCACGCCAACGGGCTCGCGAATTACCACGCGGGCACCACCCTGAACATCCTGACCGGCGGCGACGAGGCCTACGACGAGTCCTACTGGCAGGCCCGCAACCCCCAGAACGTGATCAAGCGGGTCGTTGCCAATCAGATCCCGGCCTACCTGGTGGGTGGCGAGTTCGACATCTTCCAGCGCGGCGAGCCGATCAACTACGCAGAGCTGCAGAACGCGTGGGATCACCGCAGCCCGACGGCGCCGATGCTCCCCCACCAGCGCACCACCGGGCGATACCAGCTGATCGACGGCCCGTGGGAGCACCTCAACGGCTCGAGCGTGGTCGTCGACCCCCTCGAGCTCGAGTGGTTCGACACATGGCTCAAGCACGAGCGAACCGGGATGGCGCGCACCCCGACGCCGCTTCACTACTACGACCTCGGAACCGGGCGATTCGACGAGACTGCCGCCTATCCGTTCACCGGCGCCAAGCCAACCCGGCTCTATCTCGGCGCCGGCGGCACGCTCATGAGCGCGCGGCCGCCGCGGGTGGCCTCGAGCGACACGCTGACCTGGAGCGAGTCGGGCAGTCCGTGCGACCGGCCGATCGACCAGTGGTCGATGGGCGGCATCTCGATCCCCGCCCACTCGGCCGGCCTGCTGGCGCCGTGCGCCGACGACAACCAGACCTCGCAGTCAGGCCCCTGGACGACCAGCTACACGACCGCTCCCTTCCCCCGCCCGATGGCCGTGGCAGGACCAGTCACCGCGACGATCTACGCCAGCGCCTCGACGCGCGACACCGAACTCGTCGCCGAGCTCGAGGACGTCACGCCGAGCGGTGCTTCATATCCGCTGACCGAGGGCGCCCTGCTGGGATCGCTGCGTGCCGTTGATCGCAGCCGGTCGTGGACGGCACGCGGCGTGATGCTGCTGCCCTACCACCCGTATACGAGGGCGTCGGCGCGGCCGGTGAGCCCCGGCACCGTCACCGAGTATCAGATCGAGATCTTCCCCACGCTGGCGACGATCGGCGCGGGCGACAGGCTCCGCCTCACGCTCTCCACCACCGATACCCCCCACCTCACGCCGCTCCCGGAAGCGCTCCCGACCCTATCCGGGGGCATGTACACGATCGAGCGCTCGTCGGCCACGCCCTCGTCGCTCAATCTCGAGCTGCTCGGCTAACCACCTCCGGGGTCAGCTCGGCCAGCGATCTGAGCACTTCGCCCGCCAGCGCCAGCGCATCTCGGTCGGGCGGGAACTGGCGGTTGGGCAGGACCACCACCGCCATGCCCGCGGCAGCGGCGCTTCGGATCCCGTTCGCGGAATCCTCAACGCCACACACCGGGACGCGTCGGCGCCGACTCGTCGAGCGGCCTCCAGGTAGACGTCGGGCGCAGGCTTGCCGTGCGCGACTTCCTCGGAGGACACCGCCGCAGCGAAGCACTCGGCCAGGCCCAGGAGATCGAGGACGAGATCGATGAGTTCGCGGTTGGCGGACGAGGCCAGTCCCAAGCGATAGCGCTTGCCAAGCCGGCCGACCGCCTCAACCGCCCCGGGCAGGACCGGGACGCGCTTCTTGTAGAGGCCCTCGAGCTTCGCCACCACCGCACCCGATATCGCCCCTGGCGCAAGCGACACGCCCAGCTCGTCGTGCATGTAGCTCGACCACTCGGTCGAGCTCATCCCGATCATGGCCCGGGTGGCACGGGGCGTCCAGCGTCCGCCGTTCGCGAGCGCCACCTGACGTCGGGCCGAATCCCAGACGTCTTCTGAGTCGATCAGCACCCCGTCGAGGTCGAAGATGACCGCGGCGACGCCCATACAGCCGGCGGCCTCAGAGCGGCGGGATCAGCCGCCCGCCGACCCACATGCCCTCTTCGCCCGTGCGGTGCTCGTCGAGCGGATGCTCGTGCGCGCCGTACACGCGGACCGCGGTCAGCCCCTCGGGCCCCGTCTTGACCACGTACACACGCGGGAGGTCCTTGATCAGCATCCAGTCCCTCAGCTCGTACGTGGCGTCGACCTCGGCGATCCACGCCTCGTCGACATGCCATTGAGCGGTGATCCGGTGCGAGGTCGAGCGGAGCATGGCGAAGGTCGAGCCGAGGAGCACGCGCACGGCGCCAGCACCTTCTGCCCGGCGACCGTCGAAGGCCATGAAGCGGACGCCGGGAGCCACGAGCGCCATCGCCCTCTCGAGATCGAGCTTGTCGATCGCGTCGATCAGCTGCTCGATTGGCGACTCGCTCACGGCGCCGCGATCCTATCCCGAGCGCACCGCGACGGCTCCCCGGATAAGGTCGCGCTCACGCCAGCCACGAGGAGGTCCAGATGATCGTGATGTTCACCGCCCGCCGCCTGAAGTCAGGTGCCTGGGAGCAGTTCCGCAACGCCTGGGACCCGGGCAGCGAGCCCCCGCCGGGCCTTCGCCAGGCCTACCACGCGCGCAACATCCGCGATGAGGACGAGGTGATCTCGTTCGGGCTGTTCGACATGAGCGTCGAGGACTATCGCCGCTGGCGCGAGGAGGCCGACGCCCAGGAGAACCAGCGTGTCGACGCCATGTCCGCGTTCGTCGAGCACGAGCACGTCTCGGGCGTGTACGAGGTGTTCGACACGCTCGAGGGCTAGCCGAGGCGCTTCAGCCGACCAGCATCGGCGACGGCGGGATCCGCGTCTGGCCCCAGATTTCAGGGATCCGCATTCCCAGCTCGTCGAAATAGCACCAGCTCCAGTCCTCGCCGGGCTCGAGCGAGCGGATCAGCGCGTGGCCGCTTGAGTGGTGATGGGCGGTCGCGTGCCGGTTGGGCGAGTCATCGCAGCATCCGACGTGCCCACAGGCAAGACAGATCCGCAAGTGCAGCCAGACGCCGCCGTCGCGCAGACAGTCCTCGCATCCGGCGACGCTCTGGGGAAGCTCGAACACCTCGATCTCGTCCAGGTGCGAACAGCCGGCCATACGACAAGCGTAGACACCGCGAGCCTCGCGGTGAGAGACTCCACCTGAACCCACCACCAACCCCGGGAGGAAACATGGCCGAGAGCGTCTACAGGGTGACCGAGGTTATCGGCACCAGTTCGGAATCGTTTGCCGCGGCTGCCCGCAACGCCGTCGAGACCGCGGCCAAGACGGTCCGCGACCTGCGCGTGGGCGAGGTCATCCGGCAAGACGTCACGATCGAGAACGGCAAGCTGGTGAGCTTCCGCGTCCGCCTCGGCATTTCGTTCAAGTACGAGTCCGGGGAGTAGAAGACAGGAGACCCAGATGAGCGAGCAGTCGGTGTTCAGCGGTTCACGGCTCGAGGCGCTGCGCGCGGTGTGCGACACGGTCGTCCCGGCGATCGAGCACGTGCCGGATCCGCACGGCCATTGGGCACGCTCGGCATCCTCCTACGGCGTACCCGAGCAGGCCGCGCAAATGCTGGGCATGCTCCCGCCCGAGCAGCAGGCCGGCATGGGTCAGCTCCTCGACGCACTGGCCGCCCAGGGGCTAACGAAAGCCTCGCAACCCTCGCGCGAGCAGCTGCTGCGCAACGCCTCGCTCGCCTCGCCCGACGCCGCCGCCGGGATCGCGGCACTCACGGGTCTCACCCTCCTGCTCCACTACGGTGCCCCCGACCCCGCCACGGGTCGCAACCCATGCTGGGACCTGCTCGGCTATCCCGGCCCGATCTCCGCCCCGCCGCAGGAGCCAAAGCCGCTCGAACCGCTTGCGCTCACAGCCGACACCGAGCTCGACGCCGACGTGGTGGTCGTCGGCTCGGGCGCGGGCGGAGCCGTGGTCGCCGCCGAGCTCGCGGGCCGCGGCGCCTCGGTCGTGATCGTCGAGGCCGGCCAGTACTTCAGTGAGGCCGACTTCAACCAGTACGAGCTGTGGGCATGGCAGAACCTCTACTGGCGCGGCGGCCCCACCCCGACCGCGGACCTCAACGTCACGCTTCAGGCCGGCTCGTGCCTGGGCGGCGGCACGGTCGTCAACTGGACCAACAGCCTGCGCACCAAGCCGTGGGTGCGCGAGGAGTGGGCCGCGCAGCACGGCCTCATCGACATCGCCGACGACTTCGATCGCCACCTCGACGCGGTCTGGGAGCGGCTTTCGGTCAACGACGAGTGCTCTGACCTCAACAAGCCCCACGAGATGATGAAGCGCGGCGCCGAGGCGCTCGGCTGGTCGTTCAAGACGATCTTCCGCAACGCCGAGCGCTCGAGCTATGACCCGACCAGCGCCGGCTACATGGGCTTCGGCGACCAATCGGGCTCAAAGCAGTCGACGATGAAGACCTACCTGCCGGACGCTGCGGCGGCGGGAGCGCAGATCGTCACCGGCTGCTTCGTCGAGCGGGTGCTCCTGGACGGGGTCCCGCCCACCCTCGCGCCGCAGGCGTGACCGGCCTCTCCCCCGCCACCGGCGCTCGCCTCACCGTCAAGGCGCCCCAAGTGGTGCTCGCCGCCGGCGCACTCGAGACCCCGGGCGTCCTGCTGCGCTCCGGCATCGGCGGTCCGGCGGCGGGGCGCCACCTGCGTCTTCACCCCTCCAACGCCGTATTCGCCGCCTACGGCGAGCCGATCCAGGCGTGGTGGGGCGCGCCGCAGACCGGCCTGATCGACGAGTTCGCCGCCCTCGAAGACGGCTACGGGTTCCTGATCGAGGGCGTCCAGTACACGACGGGCCTTGCCGCCTCGGCCGTTCCCTGGTTCACCGCGGCTCAGCACAAGCAGGCGATGCAGGACTTCACGGACGTCGCCACCACGGTCGGGCTGATCCGCGACCGAGGCGATGAGAACGGCGCGGTAACGCTTGACGCCGCCGGCATGGCCCAGCCGACCTACGCGCTGCGCGACCCCGCCGATCAGGCGGTCATCCGCCGCTCGATCGAGGCCCAGATCCACTGCCACGTGGCGGCCGGCGCCCGCCAGATCACCGTGCTTGGCAGCCCAGAACCCGGTCTGGAACCGCGGTGACGATCTCGACGCCTACATCGCGCGAGTCAGCCGGATTCCCGCTGCGCGCCGGCGGGATGCGCCTGTTCTCCGCCCACCAGATGGGGACCGCCCGCATGGGGCTCGACCCCGCCACCAGCGTGGCCAGCCCCTCCGGCGAGCTCCACGACACCCCGGGCGTGTGGATCGGCGACGCCTCGGCGTTCCCCACCGCCTCGGGCACCAACCCGATGATCACGATCATGGCGCTGGCCCACCGGACCGCGAAGAACCTGGCCAAGTCCGCCGGCGTGACACTCGACCCAGCACTTCAGGAGGCCTAGATGAGCACCGTTACGGACACCAAGACGCTCGAGCGCACGCTCGTTCTTCATCGGCGGCCAGTGGGCGGCGCCCGCGGGCAACGGCAAGATCGAGGTGATCGATCCCACCACCGAGCAGGTGATCGGGAGCGTGCCCGAGGGCACGCCGGAGGACGTCGACACCGCGGTCGCCGCGGCACGTGCCGCGTTCGAGGTCTGGAGCCAGGTCCCGGTGCAGGACCGAGCCGAGGCGTGTGCCGCCGTCGGCGCTTCCCTCTATGCCCGCCAGGAGGAGATCGCGACGCTGATCAGCCACGAGATGGGGATGCCGATCGGCCTCTCGCAGGCGATCCAGGCCGGGCTGCCGGTGATGAGCTTCTCGAGCCAGCCCCAGCTCGTCGACGAGGTGCACTGGGAGGAGCGGATCGGCAACTCGCTCGTCGTCCGCGAGCCGGTCGGCGTCGTCGGCGCGATCACCCCGTGGAACTATCCCCTGCACCAGATCTGCGCCAAGGTCGCTCCAGCGCTGACGGCCGGCTGCACGGTCGTGCTCAAGCCGAGCGAGGTGACGCCGCTCAACGCGTTCATCCTGGCCGAGGCGATCGAGGAAGTCGGCCTCCCGGGCGGCGTGTTCAACCTCGTGTGCGGTTACGGGCCGGTGGTCGGCGAGGCGATGAGCGCCCACCCCGACATCGACATGATCTCGTTCACCGGCTCGACCCGAGCCGGCAAGCAGGTGGCGGCCAACGCCGCCCAGACGATCAAGCGCGTGGCGCTCGAGCTGGGCGGCAAGTCGCCAAACGTGATCCTCGACGACGCAGATCTTCAGACCGCGGTCGTCGACGGGATCCAGAAGTGCTACCTGAACTCCGGGCAGACGTGCAGCGCGCTGACGCGGATGCTCGTCCCCCGCGACCAGCTCCCGGTCGTAGAGGAGATCGCGCGCCAGACCGCCGAGGCCTACAAGGTCGGCAACCCGTTCGAGGAGGGCACTGTGCTCGGGCCGATCGTCTCAGAGACCCAGCGCGAGCGCGTGCGGTCCTACATCGAGAAGGGAATCGAGGAGGGCGCCAAGCTCGTCACCGGCGGTGCCGAGGCTCCCGAGGGGCTCGACACCGGCTACTTCGTCTCCCCCACCGTGTTCAGCGAGGTCACCGAGAACATGGCGATCGCCCAGGAGGAGATCTTTGGGCCGGTGCTCGCGATCATGCCCTACGACGACGAGGAGGACGCGGTCCGTCTGGCCAACGCCACCTCCTACGGGCTGGCCGGCGGGGTTTGGTCGGGCGACGAGGAGCGCGCGCAGCGCGTCGCGCGCCGGCTGCGAACCGGCCAGGTCGAGATCAACGGCGGCGTGTTCAACCCCCTCGCCCCGTTTGGCGGCTACAAGCAATCAGGCCACGGGCGCGAGCTCGGTCGCCACGGCCTCGAGGAGTTCCTCACGGTCAAGGCGATGCAGCTCTAGAGGTTGGGGGGCGCACATGTGCGCCCCCCGAGGGTCGGCACATGTGCCGACCCTTCCGGCGGCGCATGCGCCGCCGGGGCCGGCCCGCATGCGGGCCGGCCTTTTTATTCCGCCACCGCCCGCAGCTTCTCGAGCGTCGGGTCGGTCGCGCCCTCGACGAACCCGCCGGCCGCGAAGAACGCGTCGCGCGGGAGCATCGGCGCCTCCGAGCGGATTCGTGGCGGCTTGGCCGAGGCTTCCATGCCGTCGGCCTGCCCCGGCCGGTGACCCGGCAAAACCAACCAGCGCTCCCATCCCGACATCCCGGTGGGCTACGCTCTGCGTCAAGCCGGCATGGCCGAAGACGTCGTTCACTTATCGTCGCTGGCGGGCAGTCCTCTCCTCGATTCCTCAGGCGAGCGCCTTGGACGGATCGAGGACGTCGTCGCGCGGCTTGACCACGACGAGGGGCCGCCGCCCGTGATCGGGCTCAAGTCGCAAATCGGAGGCCGGTCGTTGTTCGTGCCGATCGACCAGCTCGAGCGGCTCGAGCGCGCGGCGGCCCGGACGAGGACGACCACGCTCAACCTGGCGCAGTTCGAGCGCCGGCCGGGCGAGATCCTGCTGCGAGGCGATCTGCTCGATCGAAGCCTGATCAACGTCGAAACGGCCCGGCTGGTCAAGGCACGCGAGGTCGAGCTCGTATGCGATGCCGGCCGGTGGCGTGTCGCCGGGATCGATCCGAGCCTCAGGCCGCGTCTGTGGCGACTGTTGCCACGCCGCTTCCGGGGCCACGACACCGACCACGCGCAGTTCATCGAATGGGACAAGCTCGAGCCACTGGTCGGGCACGTGCCCACCTCGCGGCTGAAGCTCCGGCGCCCGCGCCTGGCGCGGCTTCATCCGGCGCAGATCGCCGACCTCGTCGAAGCCGCCTCACACGAGGAGGGCGAGGAGATTCTCGCCGCGGTCGGAGAGGACAAGGAGCTCGAGGCCGATGTGTTCGAGGAGCTCGATGATGAGCACCAGGTCGAGTTCCTGCGCGAGCGCTCCGATCAGGAGGTAGCGAACGTGCTGGCGCGGATGGAGCCCGACGACGCGGCCGACCTCCTCCTCGAGCTCGAGCAGGAGCGCCGCATGCCGATCCTCAACCTGCTCCCGTTCGCCAAGCAGCGAAAGGTCATGACGCTGCTCGGCTACAACCCATCGACGGCGGGTGGCCTGATGAACCCGGACTTCGTCTCGGCACCCTCCACGGCCACCGTACGCGAGGCGCTGGATCGCGTCCAGGCCAGCGACCTCGGCCCGCAGCCGGCCTCGATCGTGTTCGTCACCGACGACAAGGGCGAGCTGTCCGGGACGGTGACGCTGACCGAGCTGATCCGGGCCCAGGAGAGCCAAAGCCTGGGTGAGCTGATCGAGTCGGCCACCCCGGCCGTGGGCGTCGAGACAGACCTGCCCGACGTCGCGATGCTGATGACCGACTACAACCTGATCGCGCTGCCGGTGATCGACGGACACGGGCGGCCGGTCGGGATCATCGCCGTCGACGACGTGCTCGAGCTCCTGGTTCCCGAGGAGTGGCGCCGCCGGGCGGGGGCCGCACGCGACTGAGAGGCCGGTAGGCGGCGGGCGCCGACCCGCCGGTCGGGCCCGCGCGGGGCGCTGATAGGCTCAGGATCGTGAGTGATCCGACCGAGCATTCAGACGGCGAGCGACCGCGAAGTAGCAGCTCGCGGCGGTGCACCGTGAGGGTCACACCGGCCCGCGGCCACTGAGCCGCCCGGCCTGACCTCCGGCCCGCCGCGTCCTTCGCGCGGGTAGAAAGGAGGTCGAGCAGATGGCGAGCAACCCGACCACGGGCCCTACTGGCCTCCGTTCCGCTGGCTCGACCGTCCCGCGCGAGCACTCTCTGTCCGAGCCCGCCGAGACGGGCGAGATCAAGGGGGCCTTCGGCACGATCCACCAGCACGAGGAAGGGCATCGCGGCCTTCGCTCGCGACTGCTGGCGCTGCTGGCGATCGTCGGCCCGGGGCTGATCGTGATGGTGGGCGACAACGATGCCGGCGGCGTCTCCACGTACGCGCAGGCCGGCCAGAACTACGGCCCGAGCCTGCTCTGGGTGCTTCTCCTGCTCGTGCCGGTGCTCGTGGTCAACCAGGAAATGATCGTCAGGCTGGGCGCGGTGACCGGCATCGGGCACGCCCGGTTGATCATCGAGCGGTTTGGCCGGCGGTGGGGCTGGTTCGAGGCGAGCTTCCTGTTTCTCCAGAACTTCTTGATCATCGTCACAGAGTTCATCGGAGTCAGCCTCGCCTTGTCCTATCTCGGGGTATCGCAGTACGTCTCGGTCCCCGTCGCCGCCGTCGGCCTGGTCGCGATCACTGCCAGCGGGAGCTTTCGGCTGTGGGAGCGCTCGATGTTCCTGTTCGTGTTCGCCAACCTGCTCGTGTTCCCGTTGTTCTTCCTCGCCCACCCCAAGTGGGGCCAGGTCGGGCACCACTTCTTCGTTCCGGGCATCCACGGGGGAGCGACATCCGCAGCGGTGCTTCTGATCATCGCGATCGTGGGCACAACGGTCGCGCCGTGGCAGCTGTTCTTCCAGCAGTCGAACATCGTCGACAAGCGGATCACGCCGCGATGGATCAACTACGAGCGCGCGGACACGTTCCTCGGGGCGGTGGTCGTCGTCGTCGCGGCCGGCGCCCTCATGTCGATCACCGCCTTCGCCTTCCAAGGCACTGGCTACCTGGGCCACTTCACCGACGCGGGCGGCGTGGCCCGCGGGCTGGATCACACGATCGGCTCGGTCGGCGCAACGTTCTTCGCGATCGTGCTGCTCAACGCGTCGCTGATCGGCGCGGGTGCGGTGACGCTGGCCAGCTCGTACGTGATCGGTGACGTGACCGGCGTACGAGGGTCTTTGCACCGCAGCTTCCGCCAGGCCAAGGGCTTCTACACGGCGTTCAGCGGTCTGATCCTCGCCGCGGCGGCGATCGTGCTGATCCCGGGCGCACCCCTCGGCGTGATCACCGAGGCGGTCCAGGCGCTGTGCGGAATCGTGTTGCCGATGACGACGCTGTTCCTGCTCATGCTCTGCAACGATCGCGAGGTCCTGGGGCCGTGGGCCAACCCGCCATGGCTGAGGGCGTTTGCCGGGCTGGTGGTCGGAATTCTCATCGTCCTGTCCCTGATTCTCACGACCAGCACGCTGTTCCCGTCGATCAAGGTCTCTAGTCTCGCGATCGGCGGAGGCATCGCGCTTCTCGCCGGGCTCGCGCTGATGGGGATCCAGGCGCTGAAGAGCGGACCGGCGGACCCAGGCGTCGAGGAGGAGGCGGTCCGGGCCGTCCCAAAGGAACGGTGGACGATGCCCCCGGCGGCTCTGCTCTCCCGCCCGGCGTGGTCGCGCACCCGCCACATCGCGATGACGGCGCTAGGGGGCTACATGGTCGTCGCGCTCGCGCTGCTGATCGTGAAGGCGGTGCAGCTGAGCGGGGGGTGAGGGGCGGGGTGCGGGGGCGTCGCGACCGCGCCAGGGCGCGCGGGCGCCGCGGGGCATCGCGGCGCGCGGGCGCCGCGGGGCATCGGGCGTGCAGGCGCGCGGGCTTCGCGGCGGTGTCGGCCGTGCGGCCGCCTGGGCACCGCCCGCGCCGCATGACGCGGTTTCTTTCGAACGATGGCGTTCTACATGTCTATATGTCATGTGGAGCGCCAAAGTTCGCCGACGGCGCGCTCCGACCGAAAGGGCGAGGAAGGGATAGTCAGAAGCCCTGTTTGGGCGCGACATTGGTCCAGATAATGGTGTGAGGTTGGGGGCGCCTTTAGACGCCGCCCGATACCGCCGTCATGGCAGGTCTGAGATTTGCGCGTCCTGCGCTGCTCGCAGGCATGTTCGCGCTCCTCGGCGCGGGCGCTGCCACCGCGAGCGGACCCTACGTCAACCCCTTCCCCACCGCGAACTACTCGGTCGGGCGGACCGACATGGGCGTCGACGTGTGCCTGAGCGCGGGCGACCCGATCGCCGCGGTGGGCAACGGTGTGGTCGTAGGGATCGAGAAAGACTGGTATGCCAACCAGCCCTTCATCTGGTACCAGCTGACGAGCGGGCCCTATGCCGGCCGCTACGTCTACGTGGCGGAGCAGATCACCCACCTTCCGAAGGTGGGACAGCAGCTGAGCGCCGGAGACCCGGTCGCGACCTACGCCACGAAGGGATCCTGTATCGAGATGGGGTGGGCGGCCGCCGACGGCGCGACGCTCGCCCAATCCACCACCGGCTACCACGAGGGCGAGGTTACGGCTGCCGGTGTCTCGTTCGCCCGCTTTCTCATCTCACTTGGTGTGCAAGGGCGGTTCGAGCTGACCGCGCCGAAGGCTGAGGGCACGACGAAGAAGAAGGCCACGCCGGCGACCAAGCCCGGGACGACAACCGTCCACAAGACGACGGCCACCAGGACAACCAAGACGGCCTCGCCGACCAAGACCACGAGGACGCCGAGCAAGCCATCCGCGCCGAAGCCGCCGGCTCCCAAGCGGCCCGCTCCCAAGCGGCCCGCTCCCAAGCCACCGGCCCCGCCCGGCCCATCGGGCGGTTCGAGCTCCGCTCCCCCAACGGGCGGTACCGGCCCTTCCTGACCGGACCTAGGTTTCGGTCAGCCTTGCGCGAGCGCGGAGAGACCGCGCTTGCTAGTCCAACCCGGCCAGCCGGACCGCGAACGTCGCCAGCACCTTGGCGACGGCCGAGCCGCCGGCCCGGATCTCGCAGCTGGCGTGGATAAGCGAGCGTCCGGTGCGCTCCACGGTGGGAACCGCCTCGAGCCATGAGCCTGGCGCCACCCCCTCCAGGAACGCGATGTGCAGGTCGGCGGTCGCCATCGTCGCGCCAGGTGGGAGCTGGGCAAACACGGCGCGGCTCAGCGCGATGTCCGCGATCGTCATGAGCAGCCCGCCGTGGGCGCGTCCACGGCGATTGGCGTGCTCGGGGCCGACGTTGACCCCGACGATCGGCGCGGGCCCGGCCTGGTTGATGTACAGCGGACCGATCAGCTCCGAGAACGGGCTCGCGGTCAGCGGCTCGAAGTCGGGAGGCAGGGCCGGCGAGGGCTTGGCGATCACTTCGGAACGATGACCACGACCTGGGGGCCGTGGTAGAAGTGGTTGTGGTCTCGGCACGCCTTGCCGAAGCTGAGGCGCACGGTGTCCTTGTGCGCCCCGTTAAAGCTGGCAAACAGCGTCGCGGTGCCGCGAGCTTCCCTCGGACATCTCGGGTCGGTGCTGCTGGCGATGCGGATCGGCATCTCGAGCAGGTTTCCTTCGACGCCGCCCACGAACACTCGCTTGCCGCTCGTTATCCGCCCGCTGGTGGGCTCCGCGGTGATCTGCCGGTCGGGGCCGGGACCGCTGCGGTCGACCTGGCACATCTGCCCTCTGGCCCGATCGCCGGACACCGTCCCGTGACCATGGGCATATGTCCCCCTCCGTCCTTCCACCTGGGAGCCGACGTGGAACGCCCAGTCAGGGTGGGCGGGACCGGGACCAAGCGGGCAATAGGCGGGCCGCCGGGTGGTCGAGGCGCCGAGTGCGGCTGTCCCCACCAGTGCGCCCACCACGACGACCAGCACCGGTATGCGTCGTGCGATCGCGGAGACCATGCAGCCTCAGAGGACGATCACGTGGCTGGGGTCGGGCTGGAGTGCGGGCGGGGCCTGGCTGTAGTCCTGGAAGGGACCGTCGCGCCGCTCGATGACGGCGCGTACCCCTTCCGTAGCAGCCGTCTCAATGAACTCGATTGCCTCGGGCGTGTTGCGCATCAGCCCGTCGAGGATCGGCCCGAGCACCTGCGTCGCCCCCAGGCCCATGCGCTCGTATGCCTGGTTGACGACGAGCTTCATCGCCGCCAGCTGCGAGGCGGGAATCGCCGCCAGCTCGTGCGCCAGCCGCGCCACGGTCTCCTCGAGCTGGGCGAACGGCACCGCCTGGTTGATCAACTCGATCTGCGCCGCCTGCGATCCCGTCAGCGGACGGCCGGTGAGCGCGTGGTACTTGGCGCGCGCCAGGCCGAGCCGGTAGATCCACATTCCAGACAGGTAGCAGCCCCACAGGCGGCTGTAAGGCGTCCCGATCACCGCGTCCTCACTGGCAATCACCAGGTCGGCGCTTAGCGCAAAGTCGCTGCCGCCGCCCACGCACCATCCGTGGACCTGCGCGATCACCGGCTTGGGGCAGCGCCACACGCTGAGGAGCTTCTGGGTGGGCGAGAGCTCCGGCGCGGTGCCGAACACAAAGTCCTTTCCGGGATCCCATTCGCCGTCGGCGCCAACGATCTCGTCCCAGTGGTGAAAGCCGCCTCCGAAGTCATAGCCCGCGCAAAATGCCCGTCCCACCCCGCGGACGACGATCACCTTGACCTCGGAATCGCGGGTAGCTTGACCGACCGCCTGCTCGACCTCATCCGGCATCGGCGGGACGATCGTGTTGAGCCGCTCTGGCCGGTTGAGGCTTATCGTGGCGACGGGCCCGTCGACCGCGTAAATAATCGTTTCGAAGGAGGGCGCGGCGTCAGTCACTGCGTCGTGGTTCTACCGCTTTTAGGCGGGCAGCGCTGCCTTAGGCGGCTTCGCGTAGCGAGGCCAGCTCGTGGCTGGCCGCCAGCCGCCTGAGACCCTGCTCTTCGAGCTGACGGGCTCGCTCGGTGCTGATCCCGAGCTCCTTGCCCGCCTGCCGCAAGGTCATAGGCTCCTCGCCGGCCAAGCCGAAGCGCAGCCTGATCACCTCGCGCTCGGTCTCGGGTAGCTCGCCGACCACGGCGCTGACGGTGCGGTCGCGATCAGCGACGGCGACCTCTTCCATCGGGCTCGGCCGGTCTGAGGCCAGCAGGTCTCCGAATGCGGTCTCGCCGTCATCGCCGATCGGCTGGTCGAGGCTGGTCAGCGCGCGGTTGAGCTCGCGCAGCTCGATCACTTCGTCGAGCGGCAGCTCGGCCACCGCGGCCAGCTCCTCGTCGGTCGGCTCGCGCCCGAGCTTGGTGCTGAGCTCCGACTCGAGCTTGCGCACCTTCACCTGGCGCTGTGCGACGTGCACAGGCACTCGGATCGTTCGGCCATGGTTCTGCAGGCCACGCTGGATGGCCTGCCTGATCCAGAGAGTTCCATAGGTCGAGAACTTGAACCCACGCCGCCAGTCGAACTTCTCGACCGCGCGGATGAGCCCCAGCATCCCTTCCTGAACGAGGTCCTCCATCGAGAGCCCGTGGCCCTGGTAGCGCCGTGCTTGCGAGACGACCAGCCGCAGGTTCGAATTGATCATCTTCTCCTTGGCCTCCAGATCGCCGCGCTCGATGCGCTTGGCCAGCTCGATCTCCTCGCCGGCCGTCAGCAGGGGGTGCTGACGGGCGCTGCGAAGGAACAGAGCCAGCGAGTCGCTGACCGTCGCTGCCTGGAGCTCCGAAGTGTCTGTGAGGGCCCGATGTGTCGCGCGCCGCTTCTGCCGCGCGTTGGCGGCCGCAGCGCGAACCGGGCGCCCAGGCAGACGGTGGCTGTCGCCACGCCGCCGGGGCTTGCCGTCACGATCCTGTCTGTCAAACGTTTCCAGTTCCGTCTCCATTCCAACCATAGTTCGATGTGTATCGAATTATAGCGATCGAAGTGCTATTTGTCGAACGAACGTTCGCGCCCAACGGACTCTATGGCCAGCGTGCGGCTGATATGCATAAAACCGGAGTTTCCTTCGTCTCCGAAGGATTAACACCGCTCAGCTTGGAACGTTCCGCCCGCTCTCTCAGTCGGGCTCGGCCCCGACAATCGAGATGAACGACACGCAACCCCCCGGTCGCCCCCCGAGGTTGTGCGTCATCGCCAGGCGCGGCTCAGCTAGCTGTCGCGGACCAGCCTCGCTGCGGAACTGGAGCCAGCACTCGAACAGCATCCGTAGCCCGCTCGCCCCGATCGGGTGCCCGAACGACTTCAGACCGCCATCCGGATTGACCGGAAGGTCTCCTTCGAGGTTGAACGCGCCCTCGAGCTCGTCGCGCCAGGCTGCGCCCCGCTCCGAGAACCCCAGGTCCTCCATCAGCACGAGCTCGGTCGGGGTGAAGCAGTCGTGGACCTCGGCGAGCGAGATCTGCTCCCGTGGATGCTCAATTCCGGCCTGCTGATAGGCGTCGGCCGCGCACCGTGTGACCTCGTGGAAGGTCGTGTAGTCGTAGGAGGGATCGATCGGTCCACTGGCCGGGCCCGCCACCATCGACAGTGCCTTCACGTACATCGGGCGGGCGGTGTAGTCGTGGGCGTCCTCGGCCCGCACGATCAGCGCGCAGGCCGCGCCGTCCGAGACGCCTGAGCAGTCGAACACCCCGAGCCGGCCGGCCACCTTGCCAGCCGCGGCGGCGATCTTCTCCTTGGGGACCTCGGACTGGAACTGCGCGCGTGGGTTCTTGGACCCGTTGGCGTGGTTCTTCCAAGCCACGTGGGTCATCGCATCCCGCATGTCTTGAGGATCGACGTCGTATTTCTTGCAGTACGCCGGATCGAGCAGCGAGAAGGCAGCCGGCGCGGTCTGGGTGGCGCTCGGATCGGTTCCGTCGCCTGCCCCTCGCCCGCTGGTCACGAGGCCCGAGTAGCCCGAGTCCTTGAGCTTCTCGACCCCCACCGCCATGACGATGTCGTAAGCGCCCGACGCAACCGCGTAGCACGCATTGCGAAACGCCTCGGAGCCAGTCGCGCAGAAGTTCTCGACCCGGGTGACGGGCTTGTAGTCGATGCCCCAGTGGCTGGCTCAGCACGAGCCCTGACTGACCCGAGCTCAGCGTGCCCAGCCAGTAGGCGTCGACGTCCTCCTTGGCGATCGAGGGAGTCGAGGCAAAGCACTCCTGGGTCGCGTCGACCAGCATGTCCTCGGCCGAGTTCTCCCAACGCTCGCCAAAGCGCGTGCAGCCCATCCCGACGATCGCCACCTTGTCCTTGATCCCGTGGGATGCCATCAGATGGGCCTCACCTTCCAGAAGTAGTTGTGCACGCCGCCTGTCGTGTAGAGCCGGCGGAACGTGAGCTCCACTCGCGTCCCGATCTCGACCTCATCCGGTGCGGCGTCAGCGACCTCGAGCGTGTAGCGGCCACCACCGTCAAAGTCAACCACAGCGTCGATCATCGGCGGCGAGGGCGAGAACGCCAGCCGGTCAACCGTGTAGGTGGCAACTGTGCCCAGCCGATCAGACAGCGGGCGGCGCTCCATCTGATCGACCGCCCCGCAGTTCACGCACACCCGCCGAGGCGGTACGTGCACGTGGCCGCACGCTACGCACGCGCTGCCTACGAAGGCAAACTTCCAAGCCTCTGCCCGGGCGGCCGGTGGGGCAGCGGGTCGCTCCGGCTCGGGCCGCCGCGGCGGCTCGCGCTCCAGCAGACCCCGCCAAACCAGGTATTGCGGGTAGCTCACGTCATGCCCGCCGGCGATCAACTCGCTGACCGCGGGCGACCGGCGGGCTTGCGCGATCCCGTCCCGGACCCGCAGCACGAGCGCGTCGGCACCGTCGACGGCGGAGACCACGAGGATCGTCTCGCCCGGGCTCGCCTCATCGAGCGCCGCCGCCAACCGCAGCCCGAGATCGGCGGCTCCGGCTCGGCCGAGCCCTCCGGAGGAGGAGCCGAGCCCTCCAGAGGACGCGCCGAGCTCCCTCGCCGCGGTCGCTGCGGCGCGGGCGTGGGGCGATGACACGACGATCCGGTCGGTCCCCTCGAGCCCAGCGAAGCCGAGCGCCCGCGCGGCGACATCCCTGATGAGCGGCATGTACAGCTCGAGCCCGAATCGCTCCTCCCACTGGTGGCTCGCCTTCTCGCCCGGCAGCCGCCAGCGGTCGAGGAACTCGGCGCTGGCCGACGCCCCCGCCACGATCTCGACCGCAGCGTCCTCGGCGGGACCGAACAGGAATGCCGCGGCGCCATCGGCCCCGGAACGCTCGTCGGGTGACGAAGGAAGACCTGTGACGACATCGGACATGACGGCCAGCCCGCCTGCCGCCGCCGCGGTCCCGAACGCACCAGCCGACGAGCGGGCCGACCCCGCCATGTCGACCGCGAGGCCCTCGTGGCCGATGTCGAGCGCCGCGTGGATCGCGGTCGCGTTGGTCTTGTCGAGGTAGGGCGGCGTCGTCGTCCCGAAGTAGATCGCCGCCGGGCGGAGCTCGCCGGCCGCCCGTCTTGCGACCTCCACCGCCATCGTCGTCGAATCCTCGTCGTAGGAAGCGACGATCCGTCCCGCCGCCCCGGAGTCCTCCCCCAGCCTGTAGCGCGGCAGATAGGCGGCATACGCGGTGATGCCGTGGTTCATCGGCGGCGCAGCCTATAGGCTCGTCGATCGCCGATGACGCTGCCACGGGACATCGCCGCCCTGCTCGCGCGCATCGATGCCTTCATCGCCGAGGAGTTGGCCCCACTCCAGGAGGAGCACCCGCAGTACTTCGACTACCGGCGCGAATTCGCTCGGACCGACGTGGACAACGGCGGGGCGCCGACCCGCGAGTGGGAGGAGCTTCTGCTCGAGATGACCCGGCGCGCCGATGCGGCCGGAGCTCTACCGCTTCGCCCTGCCCGCCGAGCTTGGCGGCTCAGACGGAACCAACTTCGAGATGGCAGCGATTCGCGAGCACCTGGCCAACAAGCCGCTTGGCCTGCACTCCGATCTGCAGACCGAGACCTCGTGCGTGGGGAACTTCCCGATCGTGCTTGTGCTGCAGGCGTTGGGCTCAGCCGAGCAGAAGGAGCTGATCGAGCCGTTGATCCGCCACGAGATCGCGTGCGGTTTTGGACTGACCGAGCCCGCACACGGCAGCGATGCAACCTGGCTCGAGACCCGCGCCAAGCGCGACGGCGACGACTGGGTCATCGACGGCGCCAAGCGCTTCAACACGGGCATGCACGTGGCGCAATACGACATCGTGTTCGCCCGGACCTCGGGTCAGGCCGGCGAGCCACGGGGGATCACGGCGTTTCTCGTCCCCACCGACGCCCCGGGCTTCGAGGTCCTCTACCACCATTGGACATTCAACATGCCCTCCGACCATTCGGAGGTCGCGCTCAACGGGGTCCGCGTGCCTTCCTCGGCGATCGTCGGCGAAGAGGGCCACGGACTGGCCGCGGCCATGCTGTTCGTGCACGAGAACCGCATCCGGCAGGCAGCGTCGAGCCTCGGTGCCGCCCAATTCTGCGTGGACCGAAGCGTCGCCTACGCGCGCGACCGCGTCGTGTTCGGCAAGCCGCTTGCCGTCAACCAGGCAATCCAGTGGCCGCTGGTCGAGCTCCACACCGACTGCGCGCTGCTCCGCGAGCTGATCGGTGAGACCGCGGCTCAGATGGACGAGCAAGGCGGCCAGGCGGTATCCGACCGGATCTCGATGTGCAACTTCCGCAGCAACCGGCTCGTGTGCGAGGCGGCGGATCGGGCGATCCAGGTTCACGGCGGCATCGGGTACACCCGCACGATGCCGTTCGAGCACATCTACCGCCACCACCGCCGCTACCGGATCACCGAAGGCTCGGAGGAGATACAGATCAGGAATATCGCTCGGAGCCTTTTCGGGTTTGGGCAGCGCTCTCCGGCCAAGGCGTAGAGGCGTGTTGCAGGAAGCGCTGAGCGACGCCCTCGGCGAGGAGATAACAGAGCTCACCCGGTTGTCCTCCGGCGCCTCGCGGGAGACCTGGCGCGTGACGACGGCGGCAGGGGCGACGAGGATCCTCCAGCTCCTGCCCCGCGGGTCGGACCGAGCCGATGCCGGCATCGAGACCGCCGTGCTCCGAGCGGCCGCGGAGGCGGGAGTGCCGGTGGCACGCGTGCTGGCCTCGTTTACCACTGGCGAGCGGCTAGGTATGCCCGGGCTCGTGCTCGAGGCGCTCGGCGGGGAGTCCCTGCCGCAGCGGCTGATGCGAGACGATCGTTACGCGCGCGCCCGCGAGGGGCTGGCCGGCCAGTGTGGCGAGATTTTGGCGCGCCTGCATGCGATCGACGCCGACCAGCTACCGCCCCTGCCCCGCCCCGACCCAATCGAGCGCTGCCGGACCATCCTCGATTCGCTTCCCGAGCGCCATCCCACGTTTGAGCTCATCGTCCGGCGGCTCGAGTTGACGCGGCCTGCGGCGAGGCCTCCGTCGCTCGTGCACGGCGACTTCCGGCTGGGCAACCTGCTGGTCGACGAGCGCGGGATCAATGCGGTGCTCGACTGGGAGCTCGTCCATCTCGGCGATCCGCTCGAGGATCTCGGCTACCTGTGCGTGCCAGCGTGGCGCTTCGGTGGGCAGCTCCCCGTGGCCGGCGTCGGCGAGTACGACCAGCTGCTCGACGCCTATGAAGCGGCCGGCGGTGACCGGGTCACGCGCCAGGAGCTCCTGTGGTGGCAGATAGCCGGCACCGCCTGGTGGGGCGTTCTCTGCCACGTCCAGGCCTCACGGCACCTGACGGGAGCCACGCGCTCGGTTGAGCTCGCGGCGATCGGCCGCCGGGCTTGCGAGCAGGAGTGGGACGCGCTGAGCGCGCTCGAGCGGGTGCCCACTCCGTGAGTGCCCCCCACGATCCGCCCAACGCTGCGGCGCTCCTCGAGGCCGTGCGCGAGTTCCTGAACACCGAGATCGAGCCGGAGCTCGAGGGCCGCCTTCGCTACCACCTGAAGGTGGCCTCAAACGTGCTGGCAATCGTCGAGCGCGAGCTGCGACTCGGGCCCGAGCAAGCCGAGCGTCACCAGGAGCGCCTGTCCCGGCTGGGCTTCGAAAGCGATGCCGAGCTTGCCGCCGCGATTCGAGGCGGCAAGCTCGATGATCGGCTCGACGAACTGGCGGCCGAGCTGCGCGAGATGGTCGCGGACAAGCTGCGCGTCGCCCGCCCCCGCCACATCGAAACCCGGTAAGCTGCGCACCGGAAACTGGACCGCAGCTCCGGGGCGCAAACCAGGCTGTCGGTACAGGTGAAAAGGCTCACTACCGAGGGGGTTTCCTGATGCACAGCTCGATCCGGCGCTTCATCGCGCCAGGTCTCATTGTGGCCGGACTGTTGGTTGCGTTGCCGGCCACATCGAGCGCAGATAGCAACAAGACGTTCGTGTGCAACACCGACCAGAACAATCCAACGGCGGCGTCGGGCACCTACAAGGACGTGATCGTTCCGCCTAACGGGCTCTGCCTGCTCAACGGCGCGACCGTGACCCACGACGTGATCGCGGAGCAGAACTCAAACCTCGCCGTCGCCAACACGACGATCGGCCACGACCTGACCGCCAACGCTCCGCAGGCACTGTCGACCGGCGCATTCTCCGGACCTCCTGGCCCGGTGAAGATCGGACATGACCTGGCTATCTCCGGCTCTGACGGAAGCAACGGGATCGGCTACGACTTGTGCGACACGAGCGTCGGCCACGACCTTTCGATCTCCGGCACCGTCACGTTCGACGAGATCGACGTGGGAGACACCGGGGCTGAGTCGTTCTGCAGCGCTGCCGTGAGTGCGCCCGACTCGGTCGGCCACGACCTGATCGTCACCAACAACCACCCGGCCCGTCTCGACGTCGGCAACAACACGATCGGCCATGACCTGACCGTGAGCGGCAACACAGCGACGGGCGCGGATGGCGGGCCCGCCTACATCGACGTCTCCAACAACCAGGTCGGCCACGACGCAGCGTGCTCTGGCAACGCACCGCCTCCGAGCAAGGATGGTCCCGAGGACGGACCCAATTCCGCCGGGCACAGCAACACGTGCGGTTGATCTAGAAAGAGCGTTCATCTAGAACGAGGTGACCCCGAGGGCCCGCCTCGAGCGGGCCCTCTGTCTTGCCATGCGCAAGGATGCGAGCCATGTTCGATCTCCATGACAAGGTCGCGCTGATCACTGGCGGAAGCCGCGGCCTGGGCCGCGCGATCGCGGGTGAGCTCGCCCAACGCGGCGCGGATGTCGCGATCGCCAGTCGCAAGAAAGACGCCTGTCTGCAAGCCGCGCGCGAGATCGCCGAGACGACCGGGGCGCGGACGCTCGGTCTGGCCTGCCACGTCGGCCACTGGGAGAAGTGCGATGAACTCGTCGACCGCGTGTACCGCGAGCTCGGACGGGTTGACGTGCTCGTCAACAACGCCGGCTCGTCGCCTCTCTATCCGTCGCTCGCCGAGGTCAGCGAGGAGCTGTTCGACAAGGTGATCGCGGTGAACCTCAAGGGCGCGTTCCGGCTCTCGGCACTGATCGGCACCCGGATGGCCGCTGGGGACGGTGGCTCGATCATCAACGTGTCGAGCGTGGCCGCCGTCTCCCCCACCCCGGTCGAGCTTCCGTACGCGGCGGCGAAGGCCGCACTGGGCGCGATCACGATCGGAATGGCCCGTGCGTTCGCGCCCAAAGTCCGGGTCAACGCAATCTTGCCGGGACCCTTCCTCACCGACATCTCGAGGGCCTGGGACATGGAGGCGTTCGAGCAGCGGGCGCGCGAGACGATCCCGCTCCAGCGCGGCGGACAGCCCCGGGAGATCGTCGGCGCGGCCCTCTACCTGGCTTCTGAGGCCTCGAGCTACACGACCGGCTCGGTGATCGCGGTCGACGGCGGTGCGACGGCGCGCCCATGAGGCGCGCTGCTTTACGGCGCGCCCATGAGCACCCCGGCTTTACGTGTAGCTCTCCGGCGCGTGCTTCAGCCCCGACCAGTTCTCCGGGTCGTGGCCGAAGATGACTTTTGCGCCTGTTTTGCGCGCGAGCGCACGGAGCACCTCGAGCGAGCGGGTCGCCTCCTCACGCGAGTGAAGGGCACGCGGATGGGCGCGCCCCTCCCACTGGGCTCGATTGTCGGCGGCGTCCGCGGTCAGCAGCACCGGACCCAGGTCGCCGAGCTGTAGGAGCAGCGACATGTGGCCTGCCGAGTGGCCGGGGGTCTCGATCAGGCTGATCGTGCCGTCGCCGAACAGATCGTGCTCGCCTTCCACCGGCGCCCAGTTCAGCGGCCGCTCGTAGTCCCGGCGAACGTAGCCCGACGCTTCAGGCGAGTCCGCCGAGCGTGCGGCTTCGAGCTCGCGACGATGAACTACGACCGATGCGTCGGGGAAGTGTCCGAGCGCGCCGGTGTGGTCGATGTGCAGATGGGTTTGCACGACATACGAGATTGCGTCCGGTGGCACCCCGAGCTTCGTGAGCTGGGCGACGCAGTGATCCTCCTCGGACATGCAAACCGTGAACAGGTCGGCCAGCTGACCCCAGTGCTCGCGCGGATCGCGCGCCACCGCGAGCGGGTTTCCGCCGTCGACCAGAGCCGTGCCTCGGGGGTGACGAATCAGGTAGAACGGGACGGGCACTTCGACGCCGCCCAGCGCCAGCGTCCCGCTGGTGAAGAGATAGAGCTCGATGCCGCTCGCCACAGAGCGCCTAGATCGAGCGCCCCGTTCCGGCCCAGAACGGCTCGCGCAGCTTGCGCTTGAAGATCTTCCCCGAATCTTCGCGTGGCAGCTCGTCACGGAACTCCACGCGCCGCGGGAGGCTGTAGCCGGCCACGCGACTGCGCAAGAACTTCTTCACCTGATCCTCGGTCAGCTCCTCCCCGGGCCTGAGCTGTATCACGGCGTGAACGGCCTCACCGAACTCATCGTCGGGGATCCCGAACACCGCGCAATCCGCCACTCCGGGCAGCTCACTCAGCACCGCCTCGATCTGCGCGGGGTAGATGTTGACCCCACCCGAGATGATCATGTCGATCTTCCGGTCGCACAGGTACAGATAACCGTCGTCGTCGAAGTAGCCGATGTCGCCGGGCGCGAACAGGCCTTCGCGATCGGCAGCTCGGCGCTTGGCCTCATCGCGGTGGTATGTGAAGTCGGCCATGCCGTCGTGCGCCGCCGCCACCTCGCCGATCTGGTTGACCTCGAGCGCTTCCCCCTCATCGCCCAGCACTCGCACGAGCGCGCCGTCCATCGGACGACCCACCGATCCGGGATGCTCGAGCCACTCCTCGGCGGTCAGGAACGTGACCGGACCGATCTCGGTCGAGCCGTAATACTCATGGATCACTGGTCCCCACCAGTCGATCATCGCGCGCTTGGTGGCCTCAGAGCATGGCGCTGCCGCGTGGATCACGAAGCACAGCGAGGACGCGTCGTAGCGCTCGCGCACGGCCGCCGGCAGCTTGAGCAGTCGCTCGAACATGATCGGCACGAGGTGAAGGTGAGTGATCCGTTCGCGTTCGATCAGCGCGAGCAGGGCCTCGGGGTCGAAGCGCGGCATCAGATGGATGCTCGCGCCGGCGCGGTAGCAGAACATCGCGTGCGTGTTGGGAGCCGAGTGATAGATCGGGCCGACGACCGCGGTGACGATCTGTCCCGGGTCCGGGAAGTAACCGAGTCCGAAGATGATCGAGAGGATCTGGGTCAGCCGCTCCATCTCCTCGGGTGTGTAGGCCGGTCGCTTGACGCCCTTGGGGTGCCCCGTGGTTCCCGAGGTGTAGATGATCGACAACGTCGTGCCGCTCGGCTCACCCTCCCTGGGCTCGAAGCTCTCGATCCACGCCGACCAATCGGTCTTGCCGGCCGCCACCTGGCCTCGGTCCTGCGGGACCCCATAGGCCTCGAGGATCTCCGGGGGGGTCGCCACCACGAGGACCGGAACGCCATCTGGAATGACATCGCGGACGCCGTCGAGCAGGTCGGCGTGGATAACGACCGCCTTGGCTTCCGAGTCTTCGAACACGTACCGAGCCTCGTCCGGCGTGTAGTGCCAGTTGACGGCGACCGGATACGCGCCGATGGCGCTGGCTCCAAGCGCGGCCTCGTAGAACGCGATGTCGTTGCGCAGGTAAATGGCCACGCCGTCACCGCTTCCGATGCCAAGGCTCTCGAACGCGGTCGCGGTGCGGGCGCCGCGCTCGGCCAGCTCCTCGCTCGTGAAGCTCCGCCCGCCGCTTCGGATCGTGCCCATACCGCGTGTTCTACATGGTTACGCTCAGATCATGTCGCGGGGCTCGCTGGGTGTGGCACTGCTGGTCGCATGCTTGGTCCTCGCCGGCTGTGGGTCGGGCCACCGCTCCTCGCCGCACGCCGTGCGCCCGGGCCAGGCTCCTCGCGTCCCGTACACGTGGCGCCTGGCCGCCAACCGCCCTGCGCCGAGCGTGTCGGCTGAGAACAGCCACCCGGGGACCTCGGCGTGGCGGCTGCCAGGACCGCCGTCGGACGTTGGCGGCCTGGCCCGGGGAGGCGTCTCGGGCTACGTGGCCGCCGAGGCCGTCTCGCCGGGTCAGATCGAGACGATCTACGCGAGCGCGCCCGGCAGCGCGAGGATCCAGATCCGGATCTTCCGGATGGGCTGGTACGGCGGCCGCGGCGGCCGGGAGGTGCTCGACTCGGTGCCGCTCGCCACCGTGCGACAGCCGCAGTGCCCGCACGACTTCGAAACCGGGCTGACCGAGTGTCGCTGGCACCCCACCCTCAGCTTCCGGGTCCCGCCGGCGCTTCCGAGCGGCGTCTACATCGTCAGGCTCTCGGCATCGACCGGCGAGAGCGATTGCCTGTTCGTGGTCCGCGCGGCTCATCCCGAGCCGCTCCTGGCCGAGCTCCCCACCTCGACGTACGAGGCGTACAACGCATGGGGCGGCGACAGCCTCTACCCGGGAGGACAGGATCGCGTCGGGATCACCGGCACCACGCAGGGCGTCGAGGTCTCCTACGACCGGCCATATGACAGCGTGACCGGCGCGGGCCAGTTCTTCGCCCGCGACGTTGCGATGGTGCACTTTCTCGAGCGCTATGGCTATCCGGTGTCCTACACGACGAGCGAGTCGGTGGACGCCGATCCCGGCCAGCTTCGCGGCGTCCGGGCCGTGATCGATTTCGGGCACTCCGAGTACTGGTCAGCGCGCCAGGCCCGTGCCTTCGCCACCGCGCGCGATCGAGGGACGGCCCTGCTCTTCCTGAGCTCGGACACGCTCGCCTGGCGGATCCGGTACGCCGCGCACGGCCAGGTGATCGTCGGCTTCAAGGAGCATGCCGCCCTCGATCCCGACCGGGCCGACCCGACCGGGCCGTTCCCTGGAGGTGGGGCGTCGCTCGCGGGCTCGGCCTATCTGGGCTGCATCGCCCCGCGCCTGAGCCAGCCCGGCCCGCCGACCTATCGCTACTACGCGTGGCATGCCGCCCCGGGACTCAAGCCGAGCTGGCTGTTTGCCCACACCGGTATCGACGGGACCACCGCAATCCCCGGCATCGTCGGCTATGAGCTCGACATGCCCACGAGCCTCACGCCGCCCGGCACCCAGCTGATCGGCTACGGCGCTGCACCGTGTATGCCGGCGGCGCCGGGCGAGCCCCAACCGGGGCCGGGCCAGAACCTGGCCGAGACAACCCTCTATACGGCCAGGTCAGGCGCGATCGTGTTCAGCAGCGGCACGCTCGGATGGGAGCTCGGCCTCGCCCCCGTGCCGAGCGCGTCTCCCGATGCTCCCCGAGCCCCCGACCCCCGTCTGGTCGAGATGACGCGCAATCTGCTCGGACACGTGCTCAGTGCCCCGGCAGGTGCCAGATGATCAGCTGGCCGCTCGTGGCGTGGTCATTGGCGTTGCCGGTGGGCAGGAACACGCGGCCGCCGACCGCGATCGGGCTGTTCCAGTGGCCGCTCGCCGCCCGCAGCGATCCAATCTGGCGCCCGCGCACCGGCAGGTAGATCCGGAGCGATCCCCCCTGCTCGTCATAGACGTAGAGGAGCCCGCCGGCCAGTACCGGGCTGGTTCCGGCGGTGCCGTGGTGCCAGGCGGGTGTCAAGCGCGGATGTCTCCCACCCGTCAGCACATACGCGCCGGTACCCGAGTCGTCGGCGACGAAGACGTAGGTTCGGCCGCCGTGTGACCACACGACAGGCGCTGTGAACACGCCCCCGCCCCCGGGTGAGTCGATGTCCTGAACCTCGCCCCCCAACCGCCCCCCGGCTCCGCCGCTCGTACCGTTCAGCCGGTTCAGGTTCAGGACGTGGAGCTTTCCGTCCTTGCCGCCCTGGACGGCCAGGCGGTAGCCGCGGTAGGAGGGCAGGAGCGCCGGTGCCGTGCTGCCCAGGTCGGTGTCCCCGGAGTTGAGCGCTGCCTGGTCTATGGGGGTCCAGTTGTGCAAGAGCTGCAGCGAGCCGGCACTCAGCTCGAGCACACTGTCGCCCCAGTTCGTTGAGCCGTTGAACGGGCCGTTGCCTGTCGCGACGAGGATCCGACTCCCCCCCGGCTCGACCACGGCACCTGCCCGCGCCCAGATTGCCGAGCCGCCAAACGTGGTGTCGGCGCGGCACGAACTGGGTGGCCGTAGCAGCTGACGGCGATCAGAGCACTCGGCGTTCCAGACCGCGGCGAGCCGCCCACTGCCACGGTCGATCGACACCACGTGACCCTCGTAGGTAGGAGCATCGCCGTCGTAGCCACCGGTCGTGATGATGAGATTGCCACCGCTGATGTTGAGCGCGGTGCCGAGCTTCTCGCGGGTCGGGTCGTAGGTGACCCGCGTGGCCCACACTTGGCGACCTGAGCCCAGCGCGAGCTTGTGGATGAAGCCGCCCGGGCTCGCCGTGTACACGAACCGGCGGTCGGGATCGGCGATCGGGGTCGCGTTCGTGATCTGCGCGCTTCCGGCGTAAGCGCGGTAGTCGCCCGGCGTGTACTCCCACAGCCGCGCCCCGGTGCGGGCGTCAACCGCGATCGTCTTGCCGTAGGTGGTCGTCACCACAGCCACGTCTCGGCGCCGCTTGCGGACCTCGATGGCGTGAAGCTCGATCACCGAGGAATCAACGGTGCCGTCGAGATGCACTACGCGCGCGCGTAACAGGTGTAGATCGCCGGGAGTGATGCCGGTGGCCGGTCCGACGCCCGAGCGCTCCGCGTCGTAATCGAAGCGCTGCCAGTCGCCACTCGGCACCCGGGCGGTGAAGGCGCCCGACGGCTCGGCACCGGTCCCGCTGACTCCATGTGCCCCGCACGCGACGACTCCAATCGAGACGGCGGCCAGCGCCCCCCGCAGCGCTAAAGAGAGCCTCACCGCGGCGCTACCGACCCTCAATGGTGCGAGAGCGGAAGTGGGGGAATGACCTTGTCGACCGTAGATCCGACCGTCTGAAGCGTCTTCGTGGCCACTGGGCCAGCCGGAGCGGGGAGCTGGCTCGTGACCGACGTCCCGGCGCTGACGATCCCGTCGATGAGCGTCGGATGCGGCGCTGGCCCGGGGGGCGGCTGATGGTGCACGGGCTGCGGCGGGGAGCTCGGCCGGCTCGGACGCGAGCCCGGCGGTCCGACCGGCCGCGGGCGTGAGGACAGGGGGGCCGGGTGAGTCGTGCGGAGCAACGCGATAGGCACCCTGCTAGTAGTCGGCGCGGCGGCAGCCGCCGGCGCCGCGGCCGACACCGTCGCCAGCAAGCGAGCCGATGGGGGCCGCGAGCTCGCGGCCGGCGCGAGCCGCGGGGTCGGCGGACCCGACAGCGCCTGGGCTAGCGCGCCGAGCTGACCAAAGCCTCCTGAGACAGCCAGTGTCGCGAGTGCGGCCAGAAGAGCAGCCGGCACGAGAGCCGCCGTCAGAACCCCTCCGTAAAGGCGCCGCCGCCATGCTCGCGCCAGGACCATGCCGCTCATCTTATCCGTGGTCGACGGACGATACGATCAGCGCCAGGAGGGGTGTCCCGCATGCAGCGCCTACCGATCGCTCGCTCGCTTCGCCTGGCGCTCGTGGGGCTCACGGTCGTCCTACTTGTCGTGGCGGTGGTTGGGATGGCCAGCCTGTACGGCGCCCGTCAGCACTACGACGACACGCTTGCCTCGAGCTCGTCGCTGGCGAGCGCCTCGGCCAACCTGCTGACCTTGGGGATCGCCCAGGAGGAGGTGCTTCGTGACGATCGCGGCGCCTCCGGCGCGACCGCCCGGTCGCAGGTCGCTAGCGCGTTCGCCGCGGCCGCAGCCGCCGCGCGCCAGGAGGCCGCGGACGATCTGCCGAGCGCCCGCCTCGTGGCAGCTCAGACGGCGGCGGAGACCCGCGCCGCCGGCCTCGCCGCGAGCGGCCGGCCGGCAGCCGCCGGCGCGCCGCTCGGCCAGCTGAGCCAGGCCCGGGGATTCGCGGCGCTTGTGCAGGCTCATCAGCGGGCCCGGCAGCGGAGCGCTCGCGCCACCGCTCGCTCACGGTCGCGGCGGGCGATCCTGATCGTCGCGATCGCCGGGCTGCTCGCCCTGCTGGCCGCGCTGGCGCTCGTCTCGGGCCTGGTCGGCGCGATGCGCCGGCCGCTCGACGAACTCGTGTCAGCGACTCGCGCACTGGCCGGCGGCGATCTCGACCGCAGGGTGAGTCCTGGTGGCCCGTCCGATCTCCGCGAGCTCGGCAGTGCCTTCAACGCGATGGCCACCGAGCTCGACCGCGCGCACGGACGGCTCGAGTCAGAGCACCGGCGACTGGCGGTGACAATTGAGAGCCTCGGCGACGCTCTGATCGTCACCGAGCCCGCCTCGAACCGGGTTGCCGCCGTCAATCCCCGTGCCGGGGAGCTGGTCCCCGAGCTCGTCGTTGGCTCGGCCGTCGATGGTCCGGAGAGTCCGCTGCCGCCGCTCGATGCCGCCCGCCAGGGCGAGGTGACGATCGAGCATCTGGACCGAACCCTGGCCGTGACCGCGGCCAGCCTTGGGAGCGAGTCCGACGGGGCGGTATGGACGGTCAGGGACATGACCGAGCGCGCTCGGCTCGAACGCGCCAAGAGCGAGTTCGTGGCCACCGCTTCACACGAATTGCGCAGTCCGCTGACATCGATCAAAGGTTTCGTCGAGCTGCTGCACCGCTCGCCTGAGTCGATGACCGAGCGCCAGCGCGAGTTCGTCGAGATCATCCTCAAGTCGACCGAGCGGCTGACCGAGCTCGTCAACGACCTGCTCGATGTGGCGCGGATCGAGGCCGACCGCGTCGAAATCAGGCGGCGCCCGATCGATGTGGGCGAGGCAGTGCGCGAGGTGGCAGAGCTGATGCGCCCCCAGATCGACGACAAGCACCAGCACCTGAGCGTGCGAGTGGCACCCACGGTTCCGCTCGCCATGGCCGATCCCGCCCGCGTGCGCCAGATCATCGCCAATCTGCTGACCAATGCCCATCTCTACACCGCGGAGGAGGGAGCCATCGAGGCGGTGGTCGAGTCCGAACGCGCTTGGGTCCGCGTCGAGGTGCGCGACTCCGGCGTCGGCATGACCCCGGAGCAGGTCGAGCGGGTGTTCGATCGCTTCTACCGCGCGCGCGACGGCGGAGGCGCCAGCGTAGGAACCGGACTAGGGCTATCGATCGTCAAATCGCTGGTCGAGCTCCAGGACGGCCGCGTCGAGGTCGAGAGTCCGAGCCCGGCCGCGGGCACGACGTTCCGCGTGCTCCTGCCAGCCGCCGTCCAGCGAGGCCGCTCCGACGGCCATGCTCGATGCGATCCGCGGGCGGCGAGTCCTCGTGATCGACGACGAGCGGGAGATCGCCGAGCTGATCGCGGGCCAGCTCGAGCCGCTGGGCGTCAGGACGGAGATCGCCACGACCGGCGAGCGCGCGCTCGCGATCGCTGCGCGATTCGGTCGTCGATGCGATCACGCTCGACGTTCTGATGCCCCACATGGACGGCTTCCAGATGCTCAAGGAGATCCGCGCCGATCCTGCCCTGCGGGCGACTCCCGATCGTGTTCGTGTCGGTGTTCGCCTCCCACCGCGAGCTGGCCGGCGAGTGGGTGGTGGCCAAGCCGATCGATGCCGATGAGCTGCGCAGCGTGCTGGCCGCGGCAGTCCAGGCCGGCCGCTCGCGGGTCCTCGTAGTCGGACGCGAGGAGCTCAAGCCGGTGCTCTCCTCGGCGCTCGACGACCTCGGGATAGAGCACCAATGGGAGCTGACCGGCGCGGCGGCGGCTCGTGTGTGCGCCGAGCGCCGGTTCGAGATCGCGCTCGTCGACATGGGCGTGCGCAATCCGCAGGCCGTGCTGCAAGCCATCGACCTGCGAGGCCGGCGGCTGCGCCGAGCGGCGATCCTCGTGCTCGACGCAGACATGCCACCGCCCCACCGGGCATCGACCGGCTGGGGCTCGAGGTCGTTCCTGTTCAGCAGGCGGCGGCGGCGGTGCTCGCCGCGCTCCAGCGCGGCCGGGTTTCCTCCCCGCCGGAGACCAGCGGGACCACCGAGTAGGCTGGCGGCCATGTCGGTCCGCGACGAAGCTGACCCCCCCGAGAGAAGAGATCGAGCGCCTCCAGCGCGCGCTCGAGCAGCGCGACCAGGAGGCTGCCGAAAAGGAGCACCAGCTCGAGCGCTACGCCGCTGACCTGCGCGAGACGTTCAAGCAGGAGCGCCAGCGCGCCCAGGAGCTGCGTGAGTCCTACGCCGCGACCGTGCGGGCCCTGTCCAATGCGGTCGAGGCTCGCGACGCGTACACCGGGAAGCACGCGGAGCGAGTCGCGGCCTACGGGATGGCGATCGCTCAGGAGTACGGGCTTGCGGCAAGCGACGAGCTCGAGTTCGGCTTCCTCCTGCACGACATCGGCAAGGTGGCTGTTTCCGACGCGATCCTGCTACAAGCCCGAACCGCTGAGCAACGCCGAGGCGCGCATTGATGCGGGAGCATCCCCGGCGGTGGGGTCGAGATCATCCGCGGCATCGCGTTCCTTTCGAGCGCGGTGAACATCATCCGCCACCACCACGAGCACTGGGATGGAACCGGTTATCCCGAGGGGCTGACCGGGGAGGAGATCCCGCTCGAGGCGCGGATCTTCGCCGTCGCGGATGTGCTTGACGCGCTCACCACCCGTCGGCCATACAGAGAACCGTCAGAGATCGTCGAGGCACGTGAAATGATCACAGCCGACTCCGGAACCCACTTCGATCCGGCCGTGATCGAGGCATTCAACCGGATCCCCGACGAAGTCTTCGTGGCCATCGCCAAGGAGATCGGCTGATGCCAAGCGGCGTGCTGATCGTCGACGACGACCAGTTCATCCGCAAGCTGATCTCGACCACCCTGGAGGACGAGCGTCGCTTCGTGCTGCACGAGGCAGCCGACGGGGCCGAGGCGCTCGAGGTCGCGCGGCGCGAGCGTCCGGCGCTCGTGTTCCTCGACGTCGACATGCCGGGCATGGACGGGATCGAAGCCTGCCGCCAGATCCGCGAGGGCACGGACACGAGCGAGGCGACGATCGTGATGCTGACCGCGGCGCACGGCGACGGCGTCGAGTCGCGAGCCGAGGAGGCCGGCGCCGACCTCTTCCTGACCAAGCCCTTCAGTCCACTCGACCTGCTTCGGCTGGTCGAGCAACTCGGCGAGCAGGGGCAGCTCTGAGCGACGCGTCCGGTCCCGGCGCAGCGCTCACCCCGTTTCGCTGGCAAGACGGCGAGCGCCTGATCGTCTTCGGGAGAGACAGCGCCGAGACCGTGGGCGACCTGCTCGACTCCCCGTATGTGCTCCTGACCACGCCCCGCGGGGAAGAGGCCCTGACTGAGCTCGTCGACGCGGCCGAAGCGGTCCATCACGTGGATGCCGGTCGCGTGGACGAGCTTGCGGCGGAGCTGCGCCCACGGGTCGACGGTGAGCTGTTGGTGGCCTTGGGAGGTGGCCGGGTGATCGACACGGCCAAGGCGCTGGCCGCCGCGGACCCTCCGCGGCGAGTGGCCGCGATTCCGACGACGCTGTCCGGCGCCGAGATGACCGCTGTCCATCGCCATGCCGCGGGCGTCGATCCTGCCCGCAGGCCGCGCGTCCGCCCCGCGATCGTCGTCAAACGACCCGGCCCTGTCGGCCTCGCAGCCGCCAGACGAGCTTGCCCGCAGCGCGGCCAATGCCCTCGGACATGCCGCGGAGGGGCCGCTGACCCCACTGTCCAATCCGGTGGCGCGGCTGGCCGGACAGGAGGCGGTCCGGCTGCTCACCACCGGCACCGGCACCTCGGACCGCGACTCGTTGGCCCTCGGCGCGCTGCTCGCCGGCTACGTGATCGGCTCGACTGGATACGGACTGCACCACGTGGTCTCGCAGACGCTGGCTCGTTTCACCCCGGTCGGGCACGGCGCTGCGAATGCGATCATGCTTCCGCACTCGTTGAGGGCGCTCCGGGCACGCTTCCCCGACGGATACCTCGCGGCGATCGACCGCGAGCTGGGAGAGGATCTCGTCACCTGGGCCGAGCGTTTCCGCGACGCGGGAGGCGTCTCGCACCTACGCGATGCCGGCGTCTCCGAGGCGGACCTCGATCGCTGCGCCCGCGAGGCTTCCGTCCGGCCCGAGCTCCACCTCACGCCGCCGGCTGCGGATGAGATCGAGCTGCGCGAGTTGTACGCCGCGGCATATTGACCCCTCCGGCGTGCTCCCAAAGCGCCGTGCGGCGCCTGTCATATTGGCTTGCGTGACCCGACGCGCCTGGCTCGCCTTCGCCGCCATGTCCCTCATCTGGGGCGTGCCCTACCTCCTGATCCGGATCGCCGTCCGCGCCGGGATCACCGCCCCAGACCTGGCGTGGGGCCGGGTGGCGCTCGCCGCGCTGGTCCTGCTCGGGTTCGCCTGGCGGACTGGACGGCTGCGCAGCCTGGCCGGCCGCTGGCGTTGGCTTGTCCTCTACGCCGTCGTCGAGGTGGCGATCCCCTTCCCGCTGATCGCCGCCGGCGAGCAGCGCGTCAGCTCGTCATTGGCAGCGATCGTGATCGCCTCGGTACCGCTGATCCTCGCTGTCCTGGCCAGCCGCTTCGACCATGCCGAGCGTCCGACGCGGGCCCGAGCGGTGGGGCTGATGATCGGATTCGGAGGCGTCGTTCTCCTGATGGGGGTGGACGTGGCGGGCAATGCCTCGGAGCTCCTCGGCTCCGGAATGATCATGATCGCGGCCGTCGGCTATGCCCTGGGGCCGATGGTGATCAAGCACCGCCTGGCCCGGCTCGACCCAGCGGCGACGATGGGCGCCAGCCTGGGCATCGCCGCGCTCCTGCTCGCCCCGGCCGCGGCACTCGATCCGCCGAGCGCGGCGCCGGGCGTGGGGGCTCTGGCTGCCGTCGCTGCGCTCGGGCTCCTGTGCACCGCCGCCGCGTTCGTGATCTTCATGATCCTGATCCGCGAGGCGGGCACGAGCCGCGCCTCGGTGATCACCTACGTCAACCCGGTGATCGCCGTGGGCCTCGGCGTCTCCCTGCTCGGCGAACACCCCGGCGCAGGCGCCGTCGCCGGCCTTCTCCTGATCCTCGCCGGCTCGTGGCTCTCGACCGGCGGGCGAACGCCGCCCGGCATGCTGAGAATGAGCTGGCGCGTCCGTGGACGCAGACCGAGCTTGAGGGCGAATGAGACAGCCGTGGGGCCGCCGGGCGTCCCCGTCCCGCTTGGCTCGGGCGAGGTGCGGCAGGCGCTGACCCGCTTGGGCCCCCACGTCAAGTGGTGACGGGGACGCGCGGAGGTCAGCCCTACGAAATCTTGATGAGAATGATCGTGTTGATCGTGAACAGCACCGCGAACACGATCGTCCAGCGATTGAGGTTCCGTTCGACCAGCGACCCGCCCCCGAATGGCCCCGCCCCGGTCCCGACGCCGAAGGCGCCGGAGAGTCCCGAGTCCTTGCCCGAGTGCATGAGCACCAGGAACACCAGGATCACGCACAGGAAGACCTGGACGACGCCGAGCACAGTGGTCATGGCTTGGCGATGGTATCGAGCGCGTGCAGGATCTCGATCGCCTCGGCCCGCAGCGAGCGATCGATCGCCTCGTAGTCCTCGTCGGACAGCTTGCCCGTACGGTGGTCGAGCTCGGCGTCGCGGATTTCCCGATATTTCGCCTCGCGCGCAGCCTCGAGCTCGCCCAGCTCGCGCTCGGCAGGACCGGGTACGGAGGCGACCCGGACACTCCGCAGGGGACCGGTGACGAACACGACGACGGCGGCCAGGATGGCTAGCACGATCAAGAAGTCCATGGCTTAGGCCGGCTCCCGCGCCGGGGTCACGCCGGGCGCGGTGGCGGTGCGCGCCCGGGCGCGGGCGCGCACGCGCCCGCGTGCCAAGCTCGGAATCGGCCACAGCGCTATCAGCCCACCGCCCGCGATGATCAGGGCTCCGATCCAGATCCACAGCACGAGCGGGTCGACGATGAGCAGGAAGTCAACCGGCCACGGATGGCTTACGAAGCGCGCCGCAATCCCGACGATCGCGCGGTCGCGGTACTGCCAGAGCGGCCCCAGCGCAGCCTGCGCCTGGCTGGCTCCCAGCCGGCTGACCCGCCGCATGGCCTGAGGCAGGGCGGCGGCGAACAGCCGGTCGCCGCGGGTGATGTAGGGCTGAAGCGGCGTCAAGTCGGGGTTGACGACGGTCCAGAGGTCGTGCGTCAGGCCTGCCTGGAGTCCGACGTTGCTGTCCGCCTCGCCATTGAAGAACCGCCCGATCACGCCCATCCCCGGATCCTGCGAGGGGTAGAAGCCGCGGGCCGTCCGTAGCGTCGTGACCCGCTTGCCGTGCCGGCTCACCGCGAGGACCGCGCCGAACGACAGCTTCTGGGAGCTGGCCGCGACGGTGGGGCGGACATAGCGGAAGCTGTATCCCGCGAGCGTCACCTGCTGGCCGGGTTTGAGCACCACGTCGCGCGAGTGCTGGAAGGACGATGAGGCCGCCACGCCGATCAGCAGCACGGCCAGGCCGGCGTGCACGATGTAGCCGCCGTAGCGCCGGCGATTGCGCCGGATCAGCCGGAGGAGCGCCAGCGGCGGCGCTTCGTGGGTCATCGCGCGGCGCGCGCCCGCGCCGCGCCATAGCTCCTGGGCGACGCTCGCCAGCACGAACGCGGCGAGCGCGAAGAGGATCAGCGCGAACGGCTTCGATCCGTCGCCCTGTGCCAGCAGCACCCCGAGGGTCGCCACGCCGACCAGTACCGGCAGCATGAAGTTCCGCCGCAGGTTGGCCGCCGTCACCCGTCGCCAGGCGATGAGGGGTCCTATCCCGGCCAGCCCCACGAGAACCAGCGCGAGCGGCACGATGAACGGGCGGAAGGCGGGAGGCCCGACCGACACCTTGGTTCCGGTGATCGCCTCGGAGATCAGCGGGAAGAAGGTGATCCAAAAGATCACGAACACCATCGCCACCAGCACGAGGTTCTGCAGCAGGAACACCGCCTCCCGTGACAACAGCGAATCGATCCGCGCCTCGGTCCGCAGCTCGCGGCGGCGACGCAGCACCAGCGCGATCGATCCGAACACCATCACCGCGAGCAGGAGCACGAATGGCACCCCGAGGGTCGACGCACCGAACGCGTGGATCGAGTCGAGGATCCCAGAGCGGACCAGGAACGTGCCGAGGATCGCGAGTGTGCCTGAGGCCAGCACCAGCGAGACGTTCCAGACTTTGAGCATCCCGCGCTTCTCCTGGATCATCACCGAGTGGATGAACGCCGTCGTGCACAGCCACGGCATCAGCGCCGCGTTCTCCACCGGATCCCAGGCCCAGTACCCGCCCCACCCGAGCTCGGTGTATGACCACCGGGCGCCCAGCACGATTCCGATGCCGAGGAACAGCCACGCCGCCAGCCCGAACCGCCGGATGTGCGAGGTCCACTCGCTCCCCAGCCGCCCCGTGATAAGCGCGCCCACCGCGAACGAGAACGGGATCGCCAGCAGCGTGTATCCCGAGTAGAGCATCGGGGGGTGGATCATCATGCTGGGGTGAAGCAGCAGCGGGTCGAGCCCGGCGCCTTCGCTCGGAGGGGTCGCCGTGGTCTGAAATGGGTTGGCCCAAAACGCCGCCAACGACGTGAAGAACACCGCGAAACCCATCAGAACCGCCGTGGCATAAGGAGCGATCTCCCGTACCCGTCGCCGGGTCACGAACAGGATCAGGCTGGACCACAGCGAGAGCAGCCAGACCCAGAGCAGCAGCGATCCCTCCTGCGATGACCACGGCGCCGCCAGCTTGTAGAACGTTGGGGTCGTGGTCGAGGAGTGGGCGGCGACCACGTTGAAGGAGAAGTCGTTGCGCAGGAATGCCGCCTCGAGGATCACCCAGGCGATCGTCGTGACCGCGGCCAGCGCGTAAACGGCGCGCCGGCCGGAGTCGATCCAGGCCGCCGACTGTGTGCGGGCCCCGTAGATCGAAGCGCCGATCCCGTAGAGCGCCACGACCAGCGCCACGAGCAGGAGGGCGCGACCGACAGGAGCCATCTAGCTGACCCGTGCGCGGCTCACGAGTATGAGCCGCTTGCCGCCTGGTACTTGGACGGGCACTTGGTCGTGAGGCTGTTCTGCTCGCCGATGAACATCCCGGTCGACGAGGCGTCCTCGTGGACGGTCACCAGCACGCCTCGTCCCGCCCGGAAGGGGTCGGGAACAGCGCCCGTGTAGCGGACCGGGACCGACAGCCTCAGCTTCGGGTCCCGCACACGGAACAGGAGCGCCGTACCGTCGTGGCGCACCGACCCGGTGAGGACGGTGCCGGCCAGGATGTAGGACCGTCCCGGTCTTGCCCTACGCAGCAGCTGCCCCGCCGTGAGCTCGTCGCGTCCCGTCGCGAAGCTCACATAAACGAGCGCAGAAGCGAGGAGCACGGCGGCGGCAAGGGCAACCGTGAGGCGGATGGCGCGCTTGCGAGCAGGATCCACTCAGCACGATTTTCCCACACAAGGCGTGGCACCTCGTCCAGCAAGGGGAGGCGTGGCACCTCGCCAGCAAGATCGCGGCTTCCAGTCCCCCCGGCACTCACCGCCACCCGGCCTCCCTGCGCTTTAGCGTCAGGTTACGGACCAGGAAAGGCGACCGATCGGGCGAAACAAATAAATACCGTCGGCGTTACTTCCGATAGGAGATCATGGTCAGAGCCTTCGCGAGCACCTTCGAGAGCCGCCGCCACCGGCTCGGCCGGCGCCGCAGCCAGCCGTCTGAAGCGGCACCTGCGCCGCGCTCACGCCGTCAAGGCGGCCCATCGCAGGACCAAGCGCTCTACACCTGCAGCTGCGGCCAGGCATTCCAGGCGTCGGTGACGACGTCGGTCGGGTGCCCGCACTGCGGGCGCACCCAGGCCTGGTAGAGGGCCACGCCTCCTGTGGAGGCGCAGCCCTCGAGAGCTCCACGCGAGCCTGGCGCGATCTGTCAGGCAGCCTCCTTGGCCTCGGACAACCTGTAGGCGCTGTGTAGAGGTAGCAGCTCAGCTGGCCGCTGCTCCAGGCTCGCCCCGCGCGAGGTAGACGCGGTCAAGATCGCCCAGGCATGAAGTCCGACCAGCGCGACGAGTACCAGGAGGGCCAGCAAAGCGTTGAGGATGATCACGAGTTCCATGTCAGCTCCTTGTCTTCGGGGATGTATGAAGCCTCGGACAGCCGCGCAAGGGCGATCTACAAATTGCCTATGAGGTTGCTAAGAGCCTGCCGGGCGGCTCGCGTCCGGCAGGCTCAATGTCAGGCTGTGGCCCAGGATCAGGCTCCGCCGGGCGGCGCGCGCCCGGCAGGCTCACTTCGCCGGCTACGAGTAGTCGGAGCGGGGTTCTAGCTCTCCGGCGGGATTCCCGCCGAGAGGTCCGAAGGCTGGCCAGCGATCGGCGCCTCGGGAATCGCGTCGGGATTGACCGGGCCGGCATGCGGCCGGGGGCGCCGGCTTGACCAGATCTGACGGCGAGCCAGCGGCCCCGCCGCCCTCGCGCCGTGATCCCGGTGCTGAGTCGCGATGCTCCAGCTGAAGCGAGTCACGATCAAGATGACAACGCCGAGGGCAAACACGCCTGCCACGATGAATTCGACGACGGTCATTCTCACTAGCTCCTTAGCTTGGGGGTTATGGACCATCTACCCCGTGGCGCGACGGACAAAAATGAGAGAGCTCTTGTCCTCGGCTTCAGGTGCCTGGCGCAGTGTTATCCCGCGGTGCGGTCGCGGTCGCCCTCGGCGGTGATCCCCGCGGAGGGCGGCTGGGAGGGCCCCGGAACTTCTGGAGTGCCCTCGCGCCGCACCGCCGCGAGACGCAGGACCGAGTACGTGTACCACCCCGCGATCACGATAAACACGCAACCCGGGATGAGAAGCGTGATCAGCGAGCCGGCCAGGAAGTGGTTGGCATAGACGATCAGTAGGACTCTCCTTTCATAGCTCAGGCACTGAGCACCGGCTGAGGCGGAGGCGTCGGAGTTTCCGGTTCGAGGATGGCCACAGGGTCTGACGGAGGAGTCCGGCTCTGGGGCTCGAGCCAGCGATAGAACCCGATCAACGCGGCGACCGCGTAGGAGATCGACCCCGGGACCCACATCATCCCGCCCGCGATCTGCTGGTCGTCGAGCGCCGTCAGCCCACCCGGGCGCTGGATCAGGGACGCGTAATGCGCATAGAGCGGATGCGGTGCCAGCACGAGGGTCAGGGCCAGGCCGAAGCCGACGACCATCGCGCCGGTGACGTAGGCGATCCGCAGCGGCCAGTGCAGCCTCGGGCGCAGTGGTCCGGGATCGATCACCCGCGCCCAGAACAAGAGCCCGGTGAAGAAGAACATGGCGTGCTCGAGCTGGTGGATGGCATCCGAGCTCAGCGTGGCGTTGTAGAGCGCCGGGATGTGCCAGGCCACGATGCAGCCGTTGAAAAGTACCCAGGCCGGCAGCGGCCGGGCCACGGCGCGCAAGGGCGCGGCGACGCCCGATCTGGCCAGCGCGCGTCCTACCGTCGTGCGTAGCCCGATTGGCAGCGCCCGCCACATCCGCGGCCAGGGTCGCCCCAGCAGGATCAGCGGCGGCGCGGCGGTCAGCAGCAGGACGTGCTGGAGCATGTGAACCCAGAACAGGGTTTCGGCGTAGTAGTCGATCGGCGAGTAAAGCGCCAGTGCGATCACACCCAGCCCGGCGAAGAACGAAGCGGTCTGCAACCGCCGAGGCTGGAAGCTTGCGCGCCGGCCCCCGAGCGAGTACAGGCCCCCCGCCACGACGACATAGGCCACGGACGAATCGATCGACCACGCCCCTAGCTGCATCGCCTCAGACCAGGTAGAGGATGACGAACGCGAGCACCCCGAACAGCACGTAGTAGCCCCAGAAGAACGAGCAGGTCTCCAGACCCGCGCCGCCGACCTCGGCGCCCAGTGCACCCCAGCCCTCTCGTCGTGCCCGCCGCACGGTCGCGGCCTCGATCTCGATCCAGATCGCGCACGCCAGGGCGAACACTGCATAGAAAGCCGTCCACCCGATGTACACGCTTGCGTAACCACCGCTTGCCGCACCGAAGCCGAGCGTCGTGTATTCGACGCCTTGCAGGGCCACCGCCAGGAGCGCCAGCAGCAGCGAGGCAACGATCAGCGGCAGGCTCTCGGGCGGCCGGCGGGCCGCGATCCGCAGCAGCACGGCACTTACTACGAGCGCCACCGTGATGGCGATTCCGAGCCCGATCGAGGGGTTGACGTGGTGGCCGATCTTCCAGTTCTTGTTCAGGTCGAGTGAGCGCAGGTAGAAGTAGGCGAACACGAACGAGATGAAGAAGAACGTGATCGCGCCGGCCAGCAAGCGGCCGCTGGACCACATGACGCGCGGCTGCCAGGTCGCCGGCTCGGGCTCGAGGTAGGGCTCAGGCGCGCTGCGGGCTTCCATCGCTCTCTAGACCTGTCCGCCCGCGGGCGCTGGGGCCAGCGCTGGCGTTGGCAGCGGCTCACCGTAGGGGTAGGGATCGTCGGCGAACACCGGCATTCGCTCGAAGTCGTGTACTGGTACCGGCGAGGGCAGCTGCCACTCCGCCGACTTCGAGTTCCACGGGTTGTCCACCTCTGGCTCGCGCACGAAGAGCAGCGACCAGATCACGTTGACGAGGAACACGATCATCGAGATCCCGATCACGTACGCGGAGATCGAGACCCAGTCGTTGAGCGTCTGCAGATGGAAGGGATAGGTGACCACGCGGCGCGGCTGGCCCAGGAACCCGACCGCAAACAAGGGCCCGAAGGTCGAGTTGAAGGCGATGAACAAGAGCCAGAAATGGATCTTCCCCAGCCGCTCGTTGAGCCTCAGCCCCGTCATCTTCGGCACCCAGTAGTAGATCGCGGCGAACATCGTGAACACCAGGCCGCCCATGATCGTGTAGTGGAAGTGCGCCATCGTGAAGAAGCTGCCGTGCGTCGTGACGTCGCTGGGGACGGCCGAGAGGAACACGCCGGAGATCCCCCCGAACAGGAAGTTGAAGATCCAGCCAATGCAGAACCACATCGGCACCGTGAAACGTATTCGCCCACGCCAAACGGTTCCCATCGCGCAAAGGAAGATGAAGCCTGTCGGCAGCGAGATCAGCTCGGTGGCCAGCATGTAGAACGGGCGCACGTCCGCGTTGATTCCGCTCACGAACAGATGGTGCTGCCAGACGAAGAAGCTCAGCAGCCCTACCCCGAGCATCCCCGACACAGCCACCCGGTATCCCCACAACGGCTTGCGGCTGAATACCGGCAGCATTTCGAGCACAATCCCGAAGCCAGGCAGCGCGACGATGTAGACCTCGGGATGGCCGAAGAACCAGAACAGGTTCTCGTACAGATAGTTGCTCCCCCCCACGCCGGCGATGAAGAAAGCCGACTGGGCCGTGCGGTCAAGCGCCGCCATGAGCAACGTCGCCACGAGCATCGGCGCCGCCAGCATCATCAGGGCCGCGGTGGCGAACACCCCCCAGACGAAGATCGGCAGCCGCGACCACGTCATCCCCGGCGCCCGCATGACCACGATCGTGGCCAGGAGGTTGAACCCGAGCAGGGTCATCGAGATCCCCACCAGCGCGAAGAAACCGATGTAGGCGTCGTAGCCGGCGACGCCCTGGTCGCCGAGCGGGTTGTAGCCAGTCCACCCGGTCTGGAAGCCGCCGAAGAAGACCGTGGTGATCAGGATCACGCCCGCCGCCATCAGCAGCCAGAACGTGAACGACTCGATTCGGGGGAAGGCCATCCTCCGCGCCCCGATCATCAGCGGGACGAAGTAGTTGGCGAACGGACCCAGGATTCCCGAAGTGATCATCCCCATCATCAATGCGCCGTGCTCGCCGACCAGGGTCAGGTACTGGTTGGGGCCGAACACGTGGTGGTGGGGGGAGAGCAGCTCGGTACGGATCAGCATCGCGTTCAGGCCGCCAACCAGGAAGAAGAAGCCGATCCCGACGAGGTACTGCATGCCGACGACCTTGTGGTCGGTGCACAGGCGGAAGTAGCGCCCGATCCCCTCGCCCACGTCCTCGTGCTCGGCGAGCGTTGGAGGATGGCCGAGCATGCGGCGCACGGGGTAATTGGCAAAGCCGAGACCGATCAGGAACCCGAATACTCCGAACAGGTAGCCCAGCAGGATCTCGACGTCGTTCTGGCCCGCCGTGAGCGAGGTGTACCTGAGGCTGTGGGCGTGGATCAGCGAACCGATCCAGTAGCCGAGGAACCATCCCCCGATTCCGAGGATGACCGCGGTCAGGAGATTGAAGCCGATCAGCCGTCGCCACAGCGGGGGCCGGACGGCCGGACTGACTGCGATCGCTGTCATCCACCTCTCCTTGTCGGGGCGGGGTTGTAGGTCAGGTTGTAGGGCGGCAGCGACTTTGCGATCGGCGCGAACCGCTGCTGCTGCTGCTTGATCCAGCTGGCGAACTGGGCGCCGGTGACCACGTGGCCGGTGTCGAACATGTACCCGTGCCAGACACCGCACAGCTCGGCACAGTGGATGTCGACGCGGAGAGGGCCCCTGGTCTTGACGAAGGCGACGTTGTCGACGTTCGGGTTGGCGTCGGCCTTGACCCCCAGCTGGTAGGCCCAGAACGAGTGCACGACGTCAAGCGAGGTGACGTGGAACTCGACGATCGTGTAGGCGGGTAGCTCCAACTTCGAGGTCTCGACGCCGCCGTACTGGGGATAGCGGTAGGTGAACTCCCACTGCTGGGCGATCACCTGCACCTGGAGGGCATGCTGGCCCTTGGGCACGGGGACCGACGCCGGGGTCGGTCCCTGGCCACCGCCGGCGCCGTCGACGAACGTGCGATAACTGGCATAGCTGGCCAGGAACAGGACGATGGTCGTCGTGATGATCATCCACCACAGCTGAACCCCGGCATGGCCGCGGATCGCCGGGCCGTCCGCCACCACCGCCGGCTCGCGCTCACGGAAGACGACGAACGCATAGGCGAAGTACACCAGCACGGCCAGTGCGATCGGCGTCGAGAGCGCGAACAGGACCGTGTTGTCGAGCACTTGTCCGGATGCCTGGACCGACCCCTGCCCCGGCGGCACCGTGGGGGCAAAAAAGATCACGATCAGGGGCGTCGCGATGACGCTGCAAACGAGCCAGATCAACGCCACCCGGCGAAAGTGGTTGACGTCGCTCACGCGGTGCGGCGCCTCATACGACCTTGATGAACCCGTCCATGTATCCGACCGTCTGCATCGGGCCGCCTAGCCCCTGAATCCACCCTGCTGCGCACGGCACGAAGCACTGCCAGCGGTAGAGGCCGGGACCGGGCGTGCGGAAAGCGAACTCGATCGTGTGGTGCGCTGTCTGCAGGCTGCAGGGCGCGTTCGAGCACGGGTTCTTGGCGTCGCTACTCACGCCCTCGAGCGGAACCGAGACATCCATCTCAGGGATCGCGAACACGTGCGAGGCGGTGCTCGGGTCGATCGACTCGACCGTCTTGCCGTCGAGCGAGAAAACACCGCCCACGGTGCCGCGGGCCTGTCCGATGAATTCGTTGCGTAGCCCTGTCTGCGAGTCGTATTGATAGATCGTCACGTGGACGATCGAGTGCGCAGGCACCAAGTAGGTGGTCGCGTGGCGCCAATTACGGGAATTGGCGTCCACCGCGTAGTACGACACCCACGTGGGATGGGCATCCGTTCCCTCCGCTGCCGCGACAGTGGCCAGGTAGAGGTGCGGGCCTGACGGCGTGTTCACAGCAGCCGCCGATGGCGGAGCGCTGGTCAGGTAGAGACCAACATAGAGCGCGACGCCGACGCAGAACGCAGCGATACCGGCGACCAAACCCAGAACGCGCATGGCGTAGCGGTTCAACCCATTCTCCTCGCGGCGAAACTTATACCCACGTCAAGGGGGGGTGCAATCACATCTGGCGAGGTGTCCGGGTCAGGACGTTCCCAGCCGACCGGCCCATGTCGGGCGGGGCGCTACTTCAGCGCCCGCCTCGCGGTCTTTGCCCACGACGTCGTCAGGTCGCGGATGAACTTTGCCTGGGCGGTGGCAAGGTTCGAGACCCATTCGATGTCGCTCGATCCGGGGCCCTTCTCGATCGTGGTCGCAATCGCCTTGAGCGCTCGCTCGTAGCTGGTCAGCGTTGCCTCGCCCGCGTCCTTGCCGGCTTCGATGATCCGGTCGTTCAGCCGCCGCACCCGCTGGGCGACCGCATCCACCCGGGCATCGGCGGCGCGGCCCGTCGATCGTGCCCGCGTCGAGGTGGTACGACCGCGGGTGGTGCGCCCGCGGCTCGCCGTTGACCGGCCTGAAGCCTTGCGCGTCGAGCTCGACTTTGCCGACGTCTTGCGTCCGGTGCTGCGTGAGGCCGTCGAACGGGAGCTGCTCGAACGTCCGCTGCGAGATCCTCCACCCGAGCTCGTCCTGCGACTTCCACCCCTCCTGGCCTGCGGCATTTCTCCTCCTAACGTTCAGGCGTTGTCGATGTCCTCACCCTACTAGCATGCGCACGCCCCTGAGCGGAAAGGACTGAATCGGAGCATGGCCATCGTTGACTCGTTTAAGAACGAATACACCAAGCGGATCCTGCGTCTCACAGGCGTGCGTCCCGTTCCGCCGATCCCCCGCCGTGACACGCCGCACTACAGGATGCCCAAGCTCGAGGCAAACGGCGGCTGGTTGTCACTGAAGCACTACGAAGGTCCCGAGATCCCGGCCGTCGAGTACGAGAGCCTGGAGTACACCACCTACCCCACTGACCCCAACACCTACTTCGCCCCGATCACGTCTGCCACCGGCCAAATCGAGCTCGGTGCGTTCGGCAACTACGGCAAGTGCGACCTCGACCGCGAGTGGACCCCGAACGCTGAGAAATGCCCCACACTGATCAAATGGCTCGAGTCGGTCGGGGCTCGCTTCGGCAAGGTCCAGCTGTTGCGCATGACCCCCAACTCGCTGCGGGAGTGCCTCTGGGGTCTTCACCTGGACAACAACAACAACCTCAATCCCGAGAGCAACGGCTGGGCGGTGCGCGTCTGGCTCGAGCTGACCCAGGATGATTCGAGCCGACTGGTCGTGCGCCAGGACGAGTTCGATCGCTCGACCGAGCACCAGATCCCGCTGCCGCGCTATCAGCAGGCGGTCGTCGACTCGCAGTGGTTGTGGCACGGCGGCTACCACAACGGCGCGCACACGCGCTACGCCATGATCTCGACCTTCGAGAGCGGCCCCGAGCTGGAGCGCTGGATCGAGTCGCAGCAGCCCAGCGCAGCAGCCGCCGCGTAGCGCCCGCCCGGGGCCGGGCCTCCGCGGTCAGCCGCGTAGCTCCTGCCAGGCCACGGGGCCGGGCCTCCGCGGTCAAGTCCGTAACACCCGTTGCCGATTCTTGTCAGATCAACAGAGCTGGCGCTATCGGGATGGGTGGTAGGACAGGACTCAGGGGAACTCGGGTCGCCGCGGCGATCCGGATCCGCCGTTGGCTGCGCGACCCCGCGCACGCCTGGCGGCGCCTGCGCGACACGCTGCCGCGCGGAAGGACGCTTCCTGCCGAAGCATGGGCCGCCCGCCACCGCGCGCTCCTCATCCTTCTCTGGCTCCGCTGGCGTGGTCGGCTCCTCCTCGCAGGTCAGCCGACGGGCCAGGTCGGTGGCTGTCGTGTTCGGGCTGCTTACCGCGTCCGCCGTTCTCGTCGCCGCGTGGCACGGCCGGATCGAGGCGCACTTTCACTTCTTCGTGATGATCGCGCTGCTGGCGCTGTACGAGGACTGGCTGCCGTTCGGGCTGGCGGTTGCCTACGTCGTGGTCGAGCACGGCGCACTGGGCGCAATCTCGCCCCACTCGGTCTATGACCACGGCGGCAATCCATGGTTGTGGGCGCTGATCCACGCGGGCTTCGTGCTCGGCGCGGTCACGGCAAGCGTCATCACCTGGCGGCTCAACGAGGTCATGAGAGCCAGCATGCAGGATGCCCATCGCCGCGAGCAGGAGACGGCGGCTCGCTTCAGGCTCGCTTTCGAGGGCGGGGTGTCCGGGATGGCGCTGGTCGGGACGAATGGCCGCTTCCTGAGCGTCAACGGGGCCCTGTGTCAGATCACTGGGTACAGCGAGCAGGAGCTCCTGTCCCTGAGCTTCCAAACGATCACCCACCCCGATGACCGCCCGCCGTCGATGAGGCAGTTGGAGGCACTCGTGTCGGGTGCCGCCGACCGCTACGAAACCGAGAAGCGCTACATCCACCGCGACGGGCATCCCGTTTGGGTGCACCTCGGCGTGGCGACCGTCCGCGCCGAGGACGGCTCGGTCCGCTACTTCATCGCCCAGACGCAGGATGTCACTCAGCGCCGCCGCTTCCAGGACGAGCTCGCCCATCGGACCCTCCACGACGCGCTCACCGGACTGCCCAACCGCGCACTGTTCATCGACCGCCTCGAGCTCGCGCTGGCCCGCGCCGAACGGCACGAAGAGTGCGTCGCTGTCCTGTTCGTCGACCTCGACCGCTTCAAGCTCGTCAACGACGCCATGGGCCACAGCGTCGGCGACGAGGTGTTGATCGAGACCGGACGCAGGCTCCGGGGAGCCAGCCGCAAGCACGACACGGTCGCCCGGCTGGGAGGCGATGAGTTCACGATCCTGTGCGAGATCCGAAGCGGCGAGGATGCGGGTTTACTCGCAGACCGCGTGCTCACCTGCTTCGAGGAGCCTTTCGTGCACGACGGCCACGACTTCCATCTCACGGCGAGCGTGGGCATCCGGGTGAGCGACGCATCGACCAGCACGGCCGAGATACTGCTCCGAGACGCCGACAGCGCGCTCTACTCCGCCAAGCAGCACGGCCGTGCGCGGTTCGAGGTGTTCGATCCGGCGGCGCGCTCGGGGCAGAGCGCGCTTGCCACCGAGAGCGACCTGCGCCACGCGCTACGCGACGAGCAGCTGCGGATCCACTATCAGCCCACCGTCGACCTCACCGGCCGGCACATCACGGGGCTCGAGGCGCTCGTGCGCTGGATGCATCCAGAGCGAGGGCTCGTGGCGCCGGGTGAGTTCATCCCCGCCGCGGAGGCCAGCGGGCTGATCGTCCCGATCGGCGGCTGGGTTCTGCGCATGGCCTGCGCCCAACTCGCCTCTTGGCAGCGCAGCGGGGTTCTACCCGCCGACATCCGCGTGGCGGTGAACGTGTCCGGCCGCCAGCTCTCGCTTCCTGAGCTGCCGCAGATCGTGACCGAGGCGTTGGCCGACGCCGAGCTCGACCCCACGCTGCTCTGCCTCGAGATCACCGAAAGCGCCGTGATCCACGACCCTCAGCTGGCGCTCGCGAATCTCGATGCGATCAAGGCAAGCGGAGTGCAGATTGCACTCGACGACTTCGGAGTCGGCTTCTCCTCACTCAGCCACATTCGGGATCTCCCGCCCGTCGACGTGATCAAGGTCGACCGCTCGTTCATCGCCGGCCTTGGCGAGAATCGCTACGACACGGCCGCCATCAAGGCCGTGATCACGCTGGCCGACTCACTCGGGCTGACGGTGGTGGCCGAGGGGGTGGAGAACCAAGCCCAGCTCGAGGAGCTGTGCCGGCTGGGATGTCCGGTGGGACAAGGCTTCTATTTCCAGAAGCCAGCGCCGGCGTCAGAGCTCGAGCCGCTCTTCGCAGGAGGGGCTGAGCGTTGGCGGCTCGAGCGAGCGCGTGACCGTCTTGCTGCCTAGGTCCGCGGCGGCTGGAGATGTGGGGCGCAGGGTCCGTGCGGATGACCGCCTGCTCCTGATCTCCGGTCTGGCCTCAGGAGCCGGCCTCATCCACGTGCTGGCCGCAGTCGAGCACGTCCACGAGTACGGGCTCTATGCCATCTTCTTCGCGCTGCTCGCCCCCGCCCAGGTCGCGTGGTCGATCGCGGCGTACCGGACCGGCAGCCGGCGGCTGCTCCTCGCGGGAGCTGTGGCGAGTCTCCTTATCGCCCTGCTCTGGGGCTTCTCGCGGACGACCGGGCTTCCCATTGGGCCCGATCCCTGGACGCCTGAGGCGATCGGCACGCTGGACGTGACCGCGACGGCCAACGAGCTCGTCCTGGCCTGCCTGATCGCCGGCCGGCTCCGATCGTCTCGTCCGTCGAAGTCCCGCGATCTCATCGACCGCGCTGCGGTCGCCCTGGGCGTCGTGCTGTTGCTGACGACGTCGCTCGTGCTCGTGGGCCCCGGCCACTCGCACTGATCGGCGATCCTCGCGCGCCGGGCCGCGAGCGGCGCAGGTCAAGTCCCCACCGTCCGCTGCCGATTCATATCGGATCAGAACCACCGGTATCGGCACAGTTTCGACACCTCCACCGCGGGCTCCGGCCCCGGTCGAGCCCGAGATCGCGGCGACGCCGCGACCTCCGTCGCGTGCCCGGTTTCGGCTCCGCGACGCGCTGCCGCGTGGCAAGTCTCCGGTAAGCAAGAAGGACACCTCGAGCCGGGAGCCGGAGACCGCCCGCCCGGAGCCCGACACGCCCGAGCAGTTTCAGCTCGCGTTCGAAAGCGGGGCATCGGGGATGGCGCTCGTGACTCCGGATGGCCGCTTCGCAAGCGTCAACCGAGCCATGTGCCAGATCTTGGGCTACAGCCGCCAAGAGCTCCTGTCCCTCGACTTCAAGGCGATCACCCACCCCGATGAGCCCCACAAAGCCATCGAGATCCACAAGGCGCTCCTCGCAGGCGCCGCCGCCACCTACGAGACCGAGAAGCGCTTCATCCACCGCGATGGTCACGAGGTGTGGGCGCATCTGGGCTTGGCCACGGTTCAGGCCGCGGACGGCTCGGTGCGCTACTTCATCGCCCACATGGAGGACGTAACCCAGCGGCGGAGCCTCCAAGAGGAACTCGCGCATCGCGCCATGCACGATCCGCTGACAGGGCTCCCCAACCGCGCCCTGTTCCTCGACAGGCTCGACCAGGCCTTGGCCCGCGCCGAGCGGAGCGGCGATCGCGTGGCGGTGCTGTTCGTCGACCTCGATCGCTTCAAGCTCGTCAACGACGCCATGGGACACAAGGTCGGGGACGAGGTGCTGATCGAGACCGGAAGCCGCCTCCGCGAGGCAAGCCGCAAGCACGACACGGTCGCGCGGTTGGGAGGCGACGAGTTCACGATCCTGTGTGAGCTTAAGCGTGCCGAACACGCCCGCACAATCGCCGAGCGCGTGCTTGCCTGCTTCGAAGAGCCGTTCACCCACGACGGAGCCGAGTTCTACCTCACCGCCAGCGTGGGGATCCGGCTCAGCGACAACCAGGGCAGCGCGGCCGAGCTGGTGCTACAGGATGCCGACAGCGCTCTCTACAACGCCAAGCAACAGGGCCGCGCCCGCTTCGAGCTTTTCGACCCCGCGGTCCGCCTGAAGCCGAGCGCGTTCGCCACCGAGAACGAGCTCCGGCGTGCGTTGCGCGATGAACAGCTCTGCATCCATTACCAGCCCACGATCGACCTGCGCGAGAACTGCATCACGGGGCTCGAAGCACTCGTGCGCTGGGTTCACCCGATCCGCGGGCTCGTCCCGCCCAATGAGTTCATCCCGGCCGCCGAGGCGAGTGGATTGATCGTTCCCATCGGCGAGTGGGTCCTGCGGACCGCGTGCGTGCAGCTCGCGACCTGGCAGCAGAGCGGCATGCTCCCCAACGACGTGCGCGTCGCAGTCAACGTCTCGCGCCGCCAGCTCTCCCTCCCGGAGCTGCCCAAGATCGTGGAGGAGGCCTTGGCCGGCGCTCGTCTCGACCCGGCTTGTCTGTGCCTCGAGATCACCGAAAGCGCGGTGATCAACGATTCGAAGGTGGCGCGCTCAAATCTCGATTCGATCAAATCCGGTCGTGTGCAGATCGCGTTGGATGACTTCGGCGTCGGGTTCTCCTCACTCAGCCAGATCCGGGAGCTGCCGCCGATCGACGTGATCAAGATCGACCGATCCTTCATCGCGGGCTTGGGCGAGAGCGTCTACGACGCGGCCGCCGTCAAGGCGATGATCACGCTTGCCGACTCGCTCGGCCTCGCCCTCGTAGCGGAAGGCATCGAGACCGATACGCAACTCGAGGAGCTCCGCAAGCTCGGCTGCCCTATCGGACAGGGCTTCTACTTCCTGCGGCCGACGCCACCGGATGGGCTCGAGTCGCTGTTCACGAACGGCTCGGTGCGCTGGCACGTCGCGCGCGCCAATCGCCAAGTCGCCGCTTAGGCATAGGCGCCTGCAGACGAAGACCCGGACGGACCGGCCCTGATCGGGCGGGGCCGTCCTGGGCGAGGGAAGAGCCTCACGCCGCGGGCCGTCCTGGGCGAGGGAAGAGCCTCACGCCGCGGGCCGTCCTGGGCGAGGGAAGAGCCTCACGCCGCAAGCGGCTCCTCGAGCGGATCGATCTGAGCGATCAGCGCGTCGACCACCGCCCCCACCTGCTCGATCAGATTTGGATCAATCAGGCGTCCATCTGCGTCGAAGCGCGTGTGGGCGTGTCCAACCGCCACCTCACCCTCGACCACTCGGGCGCCTGAGGCGGCCAGCACCTTGCGCAGCTCGGCCTGGGCCCATACGGCGCCGAACATCCCGGTGCTGGCTCCGATCACCGCGACCGGCTTACCCGAGATGGCACTACTGCCGACGGGGCGCGACAGCCAGTCCACGACGTTCTTCAGCTGCCCCGGTATCGAGTGGTTGTACTCGGGCGTGGCAAAGAAGATCGCGCCGACTTCCCGGACGACTTGCCTCACGGACTCGACTGCCGGGGGACCGGGCCGGCGGTCGTCGTCCTCGTCATACGGGGGGACGGCCTTCAGGTCCTCGTAGATCGAGAATTCGAGCCTGCGTCCGCGAACATCTCCCCGGCCGCTCGCAGCAGGCTGGTGTTGTAAGAGTCCCGTCGAAGGCTCCCGCTGATTCCGAGAACCTTCATTTACGCCTGCTTGGAGAACTGGAGATCGGCCGTCAGCGTTACCTCGTCGGACAGGGCCGGCTCGCCGCTCGGCAGGGCGTTGTTCCAGCTGATGCCGAACGCCGTGCGGTCGATCGTCGCCTCGAGTTCGAGTCCGAAGCGCTCCCCGCCGTAGGGGTCGTTGATCGGGCCGTTGATCCTGCCCTTGATCTCGACTGGCTCGGTGTGGCCCCTGAGCGTGATCTCGCCGTCGATCGTCAGCTCGTCCCCTTCCCGACGGATGTCGTTCGAGCGGAATGCGAGCGTCGGATGGCGCTCGGCGTCGAAGAAGTCCGGGGCCTGGAGATGGGCCTCTAGATTGGGATCCTTGACCGAGATGCTCGAGACCTGGGCAGCGCCACTGATGGTTCCGTCGCGCAGCTCTGCGTCGAAGTCCGCGAATGAGCCCTGGAATGTCCCGGCTATGTACTTGACCGCGAAGCCCACTGTCGAGTGAACCCGGTCGACCGTCCACGTCCCGGTCGGTACGACTTGCGTCTCTGTGATGCTCATCTTGCTTGTCTCCTGAGGTCAAAGGGAAGTTGCTTGTTAGCGCAACCAAATATAGCAGGAATGCTTGCGCTGTCAACCTTGCTAGAGCAATGACCTCGCTCCACCCTCCCCCCGGCCGCGTGAGCGCTCGCCGCGCGGCCGGCGACGCCCGGTTCGGCGCACGGCGGCCTGAGTCACGATGGCTGGGGCCCCTCGTGCTGGCGATCCCGTTCCTGATCGGTGTCGCAGCCCTGCGCGGCACGACAGCGACCTTGAGCATCTTCCACGGGTCCGACGAGACGATCTACCAGTACCCGACGATCCTCCGGTTCGCCCGTCAGCTCCCCTTCCCCGACCTGCACAGCTATCACGCCGCGCAGACTCCGCTCTTCCATCTTTTGATGGCCTACGCCGGCAAGGTCGTCGGCTTTGAGCTGTGGCGCCTGCGCCTGCTCGAGGTGCTGATCTCTTATCTCCTGGTCCTCGCCGTGTGGAGGCTGCTCCACCGTCGGCTCGGCATCGAACGACGCTGCGCGATCGCGCTCGCGCTCCTCTTTGCACTCTCGCCGTACGTGTTCGGCTACGCCTTCCGGCTCATGACCGACAACCTTGCACTGCTCTTCACGGTGCTCGCGCTGGAGCGCTTCGAGCACTTCCGCGGGCACGGGCGCACCGGGGCTTTCCTGGTCGGTTGCCTGTGCGCGGGGGCGGCCGTTCTCACGCGGCAGAGCACCGCGTTCCTGTTCGCAGTCTGCCTCTTGTACGCCTGGATGCCGGCCGGCTCGCGCCCGGTCTCTGAGCGGTTGCTCGCCAGCGGCCTCGTAGCGCTGGCTGCGCTGCCGGCCGGACTGCTGTTCCTCAACTGGCACGGCCTCGTGCCGCCCGGAGGAGACCCCAGCTCATGCGGGCTGTGTTCGGCCCGGGCGGGCGCGACCGGACTCGAGGTCCCGACCGCCGAGCTGACGCTGGCTACTCTCGGGCTCTACGGCGCGGTCCTGTTCGCTCCTGTGACACTCGCCGAGCTGCGCCGACGGTCGCGATGGTGGCGCCCGCCGGCCGGGCCGACGGCAGCGGCGATCGGCGCAGCCGTGCTGCTCGCCGTGTGGCCCGCCTCACCTGGCGCCCATGCCGCCGGCGCGCTGTGGAGCGCGGCGCGGAAGCTGCCCGACATCGGTGGGAGCTCACTGCTCTTCTGGGTGCTGGCGCCGCTCGGCGGCGCGGTTCTGTGGCTGCGAATCGGCCGCGCACCTCATCGTGGCTCGGCGCTGGCCTTCGCCGCCTGCTTCCTGGCCTCGACGCTGGTGATCCGCTTTCCTTGGCAGAAGTACGTCGATCCCCTGGCGCTGCTGGCCCTGCTGGTGACGGTTCGCCACAGCGAGCTGAGCTCACCGCGGATGCTTCTCGGCGCCGCCGTGCTGGCCGCAGCCTTCATCGCCTACGCCGCCGATTACTCGGCTCACACCAATCGGCGTCTCGCCTCGCACACTGCGCCCCTCGCCTTGCACCCTGCGCCCCTCGCCCTCCATCGCGCGTCATGAGCGTGGTCTGGCACGGGTTCCGCGACGCCTTCCTGATGGCGTGGGAGGTGTGGTGGGCGCTCGTGCTCGGGTTCTTCATCTCCGCCATCGTCCAGGCCTGGGTCCCGCGCGCGCGGATCGAGCGTGCCATGGCCGGGAGCGGAGTGGCACCGCTGGCGCGCGCGACGGCACTGGGGGCCGCCTCCTCGTCCTGCTCTTACGCCGCCGTGGCGATCGCCAAGAGCCTTTTCCAGAAGGGTGCGTCGGCCGCCTCGGCGATCGTCTTCCAGCTCGCCTCGACGAATCTCGTCTGGGAGCTCGGACTCGTCCTGTGGGTCCTGATCGGCTGGCAGTTCACGCTCGCCGAGTACCTGGGCGGGATCGTGATGATCGCGCTCGTCGGGCTACTGCTGCGGACGTTCGTTCCGCGCGGAGTCGAGGAAACCGCGCTCGAGCACGCGCAGAATGCAGCCGCCGGCCACGAGCACCACGCCGCCGGCCAGGCGACCGGCTGGCGCCGGCGGCTGACCAGCCTCGGGTCCTGGTCGGACGTCGCCCACAACTTCCGCGGCGACTGGCGGATGCTTTGGCGAGAGATCACGATCGGCTTTCTCCTGGCTGGATTCGCCGGTCAGATCAGCAACCACTTCCTCCACGGCCTGTTCCTGACCGGTTCCCCTGCGGTGCTTCGCACGCTGTGGGGCGCGTTCATCGGACCAGTGATCGCGGTACTGAGCTTCGTCTGCTCGGTCGGCAACGTCCCCCTGGCCGCCGTCCTGTGGAGCGGCGGAATCAGCTTCGCCGGCGTCATGGCGTTCATCTTCGCCGACCTGATCGTGCTCCCGATCGTTGTCATCTACCGCAAGTACTACGGGAGCGGATTTGCCCTGCGGCTGACCGCGCTGCTGTTCGTGACGATGGTGCTTGCAGCGCTCGCCGTCGACTTGGCGTTCTCCGCGCTCGGTCTGATTCCGAGTGGGCACCGGCCCACGCGGGGCGACGTCTTCGGTTCGCTGGCGGTCAACTACAAGCTCGCCCTGAACCTCGTTGGGCTGCTCGTATTCTGCCTCCTGTTTGCCCTCACGGCCCGCCGAGGGGCAAAGGACCCGGTGTGCGGGATGACAGTCGATCGCGGACGGGCCCGCAGCACGCGCGTGGGCACGAGGACGTACTTCTTCTGCTCCGAGGGCTGTCAGCAGTCGTTCGCCGAGGACTACGAGCCTTCCGCCGGTCGCGTCACGGCTCCGGGCTGCTGAGGTTGCCTTGGGTGCCGACCGCACGGTGGTTCTCAGCCGCCCCACTCCAATCGGAGGGAGGCCGCGGATCCGTTGCACGCCTCGGCTAAACGAAGCGGTCAGCTACGCCTGCAGCCGGAAGACCTCGATCTCCTCGGAGACGCCGCGCACCCGCTCGCTGCCGCAGTGCTCCCATGGGAATTGACTGCAGCGCTCAGCGACCGGGGCGCTAACGAGTAGTTCATCGCGCTCGGCGAGGGCGAGCAGCCGCGCCGCCAGATTGACCGCGGCCCCGAAGTAGTCCCCCTCGCGGGGGATCGCCGGGCCGTGGTGGACACTGGCGTGGATGCCGGGCGAGTTGGGCCGGCGCATCGCGGACATGATCCGGATCGCGGCCCGAACGGCGGCTTCGGGCTCGGGATACACGAGCATGAAGCCGTCGCCGAGCAGTTTCGTCAGGCCGGCCTCCTCGCCCCGTTCACGCATCACGGCGTTGGCGAACTCGTCGATGATCCGGACTGCGGCGCCGTCCCCCTGGCGGTCGGCGAACGCGGTGAAGTCCTTCAGGTCGCAGAAGAGGATCGAGACCTCGGCGATGCCGCTCATCAACCCCGCGGTGACTCCGGACTCGGCTGCCCTCACGGCGACCTGCGCCGCCTCGCGCTCAACCCAGCGGCGGTGCACCCCGGTCAGCAGAGCATCGGCGACCGGTAGCAACCGGTCAAACGAGTCGGCGGCGGCGACCGCCTGCTCGCGCTCGTCGGAGTGGGCCTCACGCAGCCTGGGCCCGGCAACTCTGAACCACTGCTGGACAGATGCCTGTCCGATCCGGGCCAGCAGCCGTCCATAAAGCCTGGCGATCTGGATTCCAAGCTCGAACGGCCATACGTCCTGCTGGCGCCACAGCTCGGTGAGGGCTTCCGCCTCTTGCGGGGTGAAGGCGGGCTCGTCGGCCTCGGGCGCGGGCAGCCCGAAGGCGCGCATCAATTCCTGTGACTGCGCCACCGGCATGCCTCCGCCAGCTTCGATCTCGAGTGGGCTCACCGTCCTGTCCTCGGCGCCGCGCAGGGGCAGCGTTTCGAAGAAGGCGCTGAGCGGGTCGCCGCGCTCCCCGGCGCGCTCGATCGCCTCCTCGGGCACCCCGAGCTCGCGAAGCACGTCCTCGACAGCTCCCGGCTCGGAGGCCATAGGAGGATCATCGCGCAGATCCGGCGCCGCCGAGCGTCCGGCAGGGCCTCGCCGTAGTTCTCGGCCAGGACGGCGCCATTCGCGAGTGGACTGAAGCCCCCGCTGGCCTCGCCGAGGCCCCGGTGTCGCTCACCTGACCGGCGGCGGGTCACCCTGGGAGCTGGCCAGCAGCGCTGGATCCCACCCGCACACAGCGCAGGCGTGCGCGAATGCCGAGCGCGCGAACTCGAGCGCACCGCCATGCGGATCGGAGCTCGAGACGACGTCGTCCCAGTCGAGCAAGTATTCGCCCACGCTCTCCTCCCAGCGCGCCGCGGCAGGCGTCAGGCGTGCGCCGGCAAATCCCTCGGGCGCCGGATGGGCGTAGGCGTAGAACGCCGCCTTGGCGTATCTCTGGTCCCCAGGCCACCAGCCGACCGCCACCTCTTGGGAGTCCATCGCGTTGCGCATGATGAAGTCGTTGGCCGGAGGCTCGGCTGGGTCGCCTGAGAACAGATTCGCGGCCAGGTCGAACGACCCCCACCACGCGTTGACCGGAGTCGCGCGTCCGCGATACGGGGCGCGGAATGCGGCCAGTACGAGCGCAGCTCGTGTCGCAGCAGCGAAGTACGAGGCCACCGCCTCGCGGTCGTATGTCGCGTGCTCGGTGTCTTCGTCAAGCGCCACGGTCCACGCCACCTCCTGGGGTGTCGGATCGATTTCGACGGGACCGGCGAGCGCCGCAACGGCGTCCAGCACCTCCCGCGTGACCGAAGCGACCGGGCGGTCGGGGGTCAGCGCGATCCGCCGGCTTGCGCCTCCGCTGTGCTCGATCAGTGCCTCGTGAGAGTGCAGGTCGAGAGTGACGACCAGAGCTCCGGACCCGTCAGGGGCAGGAAGCGGAAGCGTCTCCCATCCACGTACCGTCAGCCGCAGTGCGGCGTGCTGGAGCTGGGGCTCCGGCGGCGCGAGCGCCACGGCGAGCTTGCCCAGGACCTGGGTATGGGCATGCAGGGTGTCGCAGGTCGCAGTCCAATCCGAGTAGTTCAGGGAGGGCCAGCGATCGACCACAGCGCACTCTCCTTTCTAGCGCTTGCCCGGCGCGAGCGCCATATCGACTCAAGTTGCTCGTGCCCGACCGGGGACTAGGCGATGGCTCACGGGCACGCGCAACAATTGACCGGGTGTCGAGTAACCGCTTGAGCAGCCAGGCAACGGCCGGAGCCCGCCGGCGCCGATGAGTGGGCCGCGCCTGAGGGCCACAATCGCGATCGTCCTGGTGGTCGCACTAGCGGCCGGGCTGCTGGCGGGGGCGGCGGTGATCGGATCGCAATCACCCTCGGGCAGCTCCCCGGCCAACGCGGCGATGGCAAATCCGGTGCTGGATCCCGGGACCCCCCTGTCGCAGCCGGCGCCGGATTTCACGCTGACCGACCAGTTCGGGCGGCGGGTGTCGCTCCATTCGTTCCGCGGGAAAGTCGTCATCGTGGCGTTCAACGACCCCGTTTGCACGACGGTGTGCCCGCTGACGACGACCGCAATGGTGGAGGCCAAGGCGTTGCTGGGGGCAGCCGGGTCTCACGTTCAGCTGTTAGGCGTGGCCGCTAACCCAACCGCCACGGGAGTCAAGTACGTGCGTGCGTACTCCGAGGCGCATCAGATGATGCACCAGTGGCACTTCCTCACGGGGTCACTGCCGCAGTTGAAGCGGGTGTGGCGGGAGTATGGGATCGGGGCCCAGCTTCTGCATGGTCAGGTCGACCACACGCCGGCGCTCTACGTGATCGATCAGCGTGGTCGGCTATCCCGGCTCTTCATGACGCAGATGGCTTTCTCGAGCGTCGATCAGCTGGGACACGAGCTGGCGCAGTCCGCCGCCTCGCTCCTGTCCGGTCACCCCAAGGTCCGCTCCAGCGTGTCCTATGCGGAGGTCCAGTTCATCGACCCAGGGACCGCGGTGACGCTGCCTACGGCTGGTGGCGGGCAGGTCCATCTCGGGCCCGGTAAATCGGCACATCTCTTCCTGTTCTTCGGAACCTGGGCGACGGAGGTCACGGACCTCGCTTCCCACCTCGACGCACTGAATGGCTATCAGGCGACAGCCGTCGCGAGCAACCTCCCGTCTCTGATCTCGATCGATGAGGCAAGCGTGGAGCCCTCTCCAAGCGCTCTGCCACGCTTTCTGCGAAGCCTTCCGGAGCCGCTGTCCTACCCGGTGGGGATCGATCGAAGCGGCCGGGTCGCCGACGGCTACCGCGTCCAGGATCAGCCCTGGCTCGTGTTGATCTCGGCTTCCGGTCAGTTCCTCTGGTACTACGACGTAAGCGTGCTCGGCTGGCCCAGCCGCTCCTCGCTGATCCGACACGTTCGCTCTGCATTGGCCCATGCGCCAAAGGCCTATCCGACCGGGGCTGGAGCCCCGGCGGTCACCGGGTCTCCCGCAGCGCTTGCGGCCCTGCAGGCGCAGGCGAGCGAGCTGCTCGGTTCCGGGTCGCTGCTGACCGCAAGGCTCCGAGCGCTCCAGGGCTATCCGATCGTCATCAACGCCTGGGCCTCCTGGTGTGTCCCCTGCCGGAGCGAGTTTTCGCTGTTCGCCTCCGCCTCCCACCGCTATGGCACGCGCGTGGCGTTCCTCGGTGCCGACACCGACGATTCGGCCGGCGACGCCAGGAGCTTCCTGCAAGAGCATTCGGTCAGCTATCCCAGCTACCAGACAAGCACCAGCAGTCTGACCTCGCTGGCCCGGATCGAGGGCCTACCCACAACCATCTTCATCGACCGAAGCGGGAAGGTCATCGACGTCCACACCGGTCAGTACAGCTCCCAGACCGCGCTGGATGGCGACATCAGGACATACGCTCTAGGCCAGTAGGCCAACGCAGCGACCTGCTTGACTGAGATGGGTAGGCCGAGCCGGGTGCGGCCGACGCACGACCTGTCCGGAGTTCACGGACCTGGCGCCGTGCCGATGGCCTGCCCGTATCCCTGAAGCAACTCCCGAGTATTGATGGCTGACCGCATACCCGCGCGCCCCGGCGCAGACGATCCCCGCCCCGGTTACCGGCCCCGCGAGGCCGCGCGCTGATGCGACGCGGTCCCCTGGCTGACCGGTACGCCGCCGCGGCCGCGATGGTCATCTTCGCGCTCGTGCCCTTCCTCGCGCTCTCGGCGGCGCTCCAGCCGCTCACGCCGATCATCGCCCGTCAGCTCCACATGAGCCTCCAGGAAATGAGCCTCGGCTCCGGGATGGCCAATGCCGGATACGCGGTCGGGACCGTGCTGGCTGTCGCGCTGGCCCAGCATCTGCCCCAGCGCCGGATGATGGTCATCTACGCCGGGGTGTTGGTGATCGGCTCCTTCCTCGCGGCGGCGGCCCAAAACCCGGCGATGTTCATCGCTGGTCACGTCCTCCAGGGGCTTTGCACCAGCCTGCTCCTGATCGCGGCGGTGCCGCCGCTCGCCCTCGGGTTTGGCACCAGCAAGTTCCGCGAGACGGCGATGATCATGAACATCTGCATCTTCGGCGCGGTCGCGCTGGGCCCAACGATGGGGGGCATTCAGGCCAGTGCTCATGCCTGGCGGCCGCTCTTCTTCGTCGTCGCAGGGATCTCGTTGGCTGCGCTTGTCCTCTCGCTGTTGACCTTCGAGGACGCGCCGCCGGCCGATCCGACCGTCCCCTTCGCGCCGCTCGCAATCGTGCTGGCGGCAGCCGGCTCCGTGGCGGCGTTCTATGGAGCCTCAGAGCTCCTCACCCACCGCTTCGTCGGGCCGAACACGCTGGCGCCGCTCGCCGCCGGGCTGGCTTTGATTGTTGCCTTGATCGTCAGCCAGTACCGAAGCCGTCGGCCCCTTCTGACGATCCGCAGCATGTTGACGAGCACGATGCCCGTGGCCGGAATCACTGTCGCCCTGTTCGCTGCGGCGGCCTCGGTGTCGGCCACCGCGCTGACCGCAAGCGAGCTCGCCGGCCGCTATGGACCTCTGCACCTCGGACTGCTCTACCTACCCGAGCTAGGCGGCGCGATTCTCACCGCCTTCGCGCTCGGCGCGGTGATCGACAAGCGCCAGATGCACTATCTGCCGCTGGCCGGGATGACATTGCTCGCCTGTGGGATCGGCGTTTTCCGGATCCAGACACCTCCCACACAGACGCTTACTTTGATCGGGTCGGGCTTGACCGGGCTCGGCCTCGGCGCGACGGTGGCGCCGGCTCTGTTCGTGGCCGGCCTCTCGCTCCCCTCCCAGAGCCTCCAGCGCGTGTTCGCGATCGTCGAGCTCCTCCGCGCGGTGGCCGCTTTCATGATCGCGCCGGTGTTCGCGCACTTCGCCGCCACGGTGGGAGGCAGTCCGACGACCGGCTCGGACACCGCTCTCTGGATCGGCCTCGGGCTGGCGATTGGCGGCGCCACCCTGGCCGTAGTCCTCTACGCGCTGGGCGGAGCCCGTCCTCAGACCCCCGATATCGAGCGTTTCATGGCCGGCGAGGCGCCCGCCTGGTACTCACCGCCCCTCCTGGCTGGCGTCCGGCGCCGCACGCGCCGTCGAGCACTCGCCGAGGATCCAGCTCGTCCTTGACTGGCGGCTGACCAACTCCGCGCAATCGATCAGGTGGCGGACGCGGGGCCGGACGCCTAGACCCGACTGAACCGCCGAAACTCAAACTCGGCCCCGCCCAGCAGCGCGAACAGGATGCGGAATGGGAGGGTGACTATGTCGAGGATGAGCCCGAGCACCATCAGGATGACGCTGAAGATCGCAGAGATCATGAATTGCAAGTACCCCAAAGCGGACGATTGGACGCTGCGGCCCGCAGCGCGGAAGCCCCGGGCTTCGCTCGCCCACTCTCAGCGCGGTCCGCGCAGCGAGCGCAGCACGACTCCCGGATGTCGAGCGAGCCGCGGCCCGACCAGCACCGTGAACGCGGTCAGTCCGAGCCAGGGACGCAGATGCGGGCGAATGCGCTGAATTTTGCCCTGGTTGGAGAGCTCGAAGAGCATTGCGTCTCCAAGCTTGAACGGCCCGACCCTGCCGTCTCCGACGACCATCCGCAGCGTGCCGTCGCCCAGCTCTTCGTGCCAACGCCATCCTCTCAGACTGCCGTACACGGCAGTCAGCAGGAGGCGTACATCGTCCTTGCCGCGGAACACCATCCGGCCAGACAGCGGAGAGATCAACTCGGCGTCGGGTTCGAGCAGCTCGGCCAGCGCGCCGATGTCGTTCGCCTCCGACGCTGCTCGGTAGCGCGTTACAACGTCCTCCACAGATGCATCGTGACAGGCCGCCGAAAACCATTCAGCCGATGCCAACTCATCCGCCGCTTGTGGGCGAATGCTCGTTGGCCCACGAGATGATGTTCGCGCTCCCGTCGATCGTGGTGCCGTCCGGCAGGCGAAGGACTGGGAGCTGCTCCTGCCCGGTCAGTCGTTTGAGGTTCGGGCGGCGCCCGGTTGTAAACAGGCCAAACAGCACACCGCGAGCGGCGATGATCTTGTCGAACTCGTGTCCCGCCGCCCGAAGCGCGCGTTGCGCGCGTTTGCAGGCGTGTGGCGGTAGCCCTCCGTCATCCAGGTGGCAGACGAGCAGCGCCAGCCTCCCGCCGGTCGGGCTGTCCGGGGCAGGCACCGCGATCTCGCGTCCTAATCCCACGCGGCTCCGTCGCGGTCGAGCCGGCGGTTGAAGAGCGCTTGACGCCGCCTTACTAGCATGGGCCTGTGAGCGGCGAGAGACTTCCCGGCGGGGTGGTGCATAGATTGCCCGCGGATTTGCGTGAGGCGCTGATCGCAAACTCCGTGGCACTCCATGCTTGGAAGGACATCACGCCGTTAGCCCGCAACGAGTTCATATGCTGGGTCGAGGATGCCAAGCAGGAGGCCACCCGGGCTCGCCGCATTCGCCGTACCCAGGAGGAGCTGGAGGAAGGCCAGCGCCGCCCCTGCTGCTGGCCGGGATGCAAGCACCGCGAGCGCACCGGCAGATACGGGCCCGCGTAGGTCAGCGCAGCGTGTCGCGCTTGAGCTTTCGCCATCCCCCGGCGCGAGTGTTGGCGATGATCTCTTGGAGCATCGCAGTCAGGGCCGGAGTGTTGATCGTGTCGCCTTCATAGAACGAGATCATCCGGGCGGTCTCGTTCTCGTGGCCGGCGGTGATGATGCCTTCGGGGTCGGGGACGATCCCGCCGTCGTAGAGGAACAGGTTGACGTGGTTCTTGGCGGCGAGCAGCGCGCACACGTTGCCCTCGAGCACGAAGTAGGGCTGAACGGATCGCTTGATGGCCTCGCTGATCTCAGGGTCGGCGGCGTGGATCAGGTCGCGCAGCTCACGGCAGATCGCTTGCTGCCAGCCCGGGAGCCGATCGATGTAGTCGTCGACGCGGCTATCGGTCTGGTAGCTGGGATGTGGGGCCCTCATGACATCTCCTCAAGGCCGGCCGGCAGGGGACGCAGGGACCGGGGCTGCGTGCACCTGGCCGGATTGTCGTGACTAATCGCCCGCTTTGTGGCACACGGCTTCGATGTTGTTGCCGTCGGGATCGAGGACATACCCGCCGTAATAACTCGGGTGGTACATCGTTCGCACCGACGGCGCGCCGTTGTCGGTCGCGCCTGCTGCTCGGGCAGCAGCGTAGAAAGCGTCGACGATCTCGCGGCTGTCGGCGGTGAAGGCAATGTGGAGCCTGCCCTCCACGGGGCGGCCCTGCGCCTCGATCCAGAACGAGGCGTGCCCGTCTCTGCCGAAACCGGCGGCGGCACCCATAGGCTCCTTGATGAGGCTGAGTCCGAGCGGAGCGAGGGCCTGCTCGTAGAACGACTTGCTGCGCTCGTAGTCCCTCGCTGCGAATCCCATGTGGTCAAGCACCGGGTATCTCCTCTGCATCGGCCAAGTTCGGCTCCGATCGGTCGATGGCGAGGTACACCTCGCAGTCATCGAGGCTCAGGCAGTCGCAATCGAGTCCCTGTTGCAGTAGCTGCTTCATCTCGTTGGCTCGTGCGATCAACCCCTCGACCTCCGACAGCTTGCGGTGCGCGAGCGCCTGCCAGCGCTTCGAAGGCGGGGTACGAGGGGAGAAGCCCGTGAGCAGCGTGCGGGTCTCGGCCAGCGTGAAACCGGCTCGCCGCGCCAGCTCGATGACCATCAGCCGGGTCAGCGCCGATTGGCCGTAGCGGCGCTTGCCGCCAACGCGCTCGGCTTGGGGAAGCAGGCCGCGGCTCTCGTAGTAGCGGATCGCGGATGGATTGAGCCCGGCACGCCGGGCGAGCTCCCCGATTGGCCAGCTACATGTGTCAATCGCCATCGATCACCTTGACTTGAAGTGCACTTTAGGTCCTAGGTTGACGTCGGTCAAACCCAAAGGAGGTCGACGAATGAGACAGATCGGGTGCTGTCGAGGCCTGGCGGACCAGGCCGACACACCAGTCCAGGCACAGTTGAGCGGCAGAGCACGGAGCGCGCGGGCGCTCGCCGGCCTGCTGTTCATCGCCCAGGTGGGCGTCCTATACGAATGGCCTCTCGCGCTGCTGAGCAAAGCTGGCGTTCCCGGCCTCGTGCGCGCGCCGCTCGCCGCGAGCGGCCTGTGGCTCGGCGCCTCGCACCTGGTTGCCGCAGCGACGGGATACCGAGGATGCCCAGAGGTGGGAGCGATCCCGAGTCTGCTCCTCCGTCGCCGCGTGATCACCACGTGCAAACCCTGGGAGCGCCTCGACGCCCGCATCGAGGCTCGACGCCCTCGGTTCGAGAGGGCGGTCGGCGAGCTCTCGGCACAGGAGCCCACGGTCGTCTGAGCAACCCGACATGCTTGGGCTATACGGCGCCGGCGCGGTTACGTTCACGATCCTGATGTACGCCCTCGAGCCGCGAGGCAAGCCGTTCATTCTCGGTTTCGCCCTTGGTTGCGTGCTCTCGAGTGCCTACGCGTTCATCGCTACAGCCTGGCCATTCGGAGTCGCCGAGCTCGTCTGGGCGGCGATTGCCTTCCGGCGAAGTCGACTGCCTGGTCGCGTGTATCCGCCGTCGTGAGACGCTGATTCCGAACGGCTTAGCAGCGAGGGCAGCGCTCGATCACTGCTGATACGGGGGGCCGACGCCGACGTAGCGAAGGCTATGCGTGGTGCAACGACCGACCCTGCGGCCCCTACGGTAGATCGTGATCGAGTAGTGCCAGTTCACGACGTCGCGATAAATCCCGTTGTTTAGGAACGAGCCGGATAGGCGGTAGCGGTCGCGGGCATACAGCCCATGCTTGTTGCGGGGCAAGAAATCATGTCCCGCCGCGCCAAAGCGATCGCCCTCCAACGGTAGGTCTCTGAACCTCGAGGTCTCGCCGTAGGTGTAGCCATTTGCGCAGCTTGCCTGCCAGCCGATGCTGAGCGAGGCGACGACTCTCAGAGGCAGGAAAACGTGCACGACCGAGCGCCCATACGTGTCGTCTTTGCCGATGAAGACCGTGCTGCCCGTATAGCTGCCGGTCTCGATCGTCGAGGTCTTCAGCGGCGCGTTCGGCGAGCCGTCCCTGAAGGCGCTGAAGCTAACCGGCCCGCTGGAGCAGTGAAGACCGCGCGAATCGAACTCGTCGCGCAGCGAACCGGTCACCTGGTCGGCGTTGAACTGCAGAGCGAAGCTGATCCGCTCATGACCCTTCACCCGCCGTCGGTGACGGTTGAACCAGAACGCCCGAGGATAAAAGGCACTCTCGACGAGTCGGCCCTGTGCGTCGATCGTTGCGTCGCGGCCGGACCCGCCCACCCCACTCCCGTAGTGGCCCCCGTCGCTGCAAGTCCCATGCTTGAACCCAAACACAAAGGACTTCAGTCCATTTCCCTGGCCGTTAACCACAATCGAAGCGAGATAGCCGAAGTCCTCAGAACGACCGTCGTACTGCGCCCCGGGGTCAGCCCTCGCGGGAGCACCACCGGTCGTGGTGGTCGAGCTCGAGCTTGAGGTCGAGGTCGTACTAGTAGGGCAGGCGGTAACCGGTCCGCAAGGCAAAGGCGGCTGGCCCCCGGACGTCGCCCCCGCCATCGCGATCCCGGCTGCCAGCGCCAGCGCCACCACCGGGATCCGGCGAGCGTAATCCACGACCTCTGGAGCCAGCTTACCGCTCGCAACAGAAGCTGGAAGCGAAAAGCCGAGACTTCCGGCTTCCTCAAGCCCAGCCGGAGTGATCGACCCTTTATCCATGTGCCGCAGGTATGGGACGAGAACGTCGACCCCTTCACCAACACCGTCCACGTCACCATCAGCCGACTACGGCGCAAAGTCGGCCAACCGCCGCCGATCCAGACCGTCCCCAACGTCGGATACCGGATTACCGAATCCTCGTGAACGCGCCCCGTACACCGGTCGCGGGTGGCTGCGGCCACCCGCCCCCGCTTGCTCGAGACCGCTGCCTCTCGATCCTTCCGAAAACCGCGGCCCGCTCCGACCTGCGGTGTCTTTACTCCGTCGAAATCAGCTCGATCCGATTGCCCCAAGGATCCTCGGTGTAGAAACGACGACTACCGGGCAGCGACTGGTCCCACGTGACCTTTGTACCAGCGCTACCGAGCCGCTGCGCGAGTGCCTCGAGTCTTTCTGGTGCGACACGTAATGCTGGATGGGACTTCAGTGCAGGTACGAAGGATTCGTCCACCCCAATATGCAGTTGGTGCTCACCCACCCGGAACCACACTCCGCCACGGGCGCGTAACGCCTCAGGCTTGCTTATCTCCGGCAGGCCGAGCAGGTCGCCGAAGAAGTGGCGAGCCTCCCGCTCGCACCCTCTCGGCGCGGCGACCTGAACGTGGTCGAGCCCCAGGATGTCCATGAGTTCAACGTACCTCACGTTGTTGCTTCGGGCTACCTGCAACGGCGCTGGCCGATGGCCCCTACCTGCTCGGCGAGCGGTTGACCGGCGCCGACCTGTTCCTGTTCATGCTCACCCGCTGGGGCCGCCGGCTCGAGCACCGGTGGTGGGACGCCCCCGCCCTCGGCAACCATTACCGATCAATCAAGGCCCGCCCCGCAATCCAACGCGTCTTCGAACAGGAGCGACTCGAGGACGACCTTTAGACGTCGCCCGCAACCGCTCCATTGTCGCGACAAAGCTCGCGCGCCGAGACTTGCTTCTGGCGAGGAGCACGTCTCTCGCGACCCAGGGCGAGAGACGTGAGTTGAGCGCATAGCGGGTCTGCGGGACGACCATGCGCGGCGGATCGAAAGCGGTTACCTCCTCGGGAAGCGTCTTGGATGGATGTACGACGCTGGCGGTCGCGACGAAAGTGCACCTCGTCGTCGGCAGCGGCGACGTCCCCGACAGGCCGATTCACGCCGTGCTCTCGCCCAGCCCCGGATCTGACCTAGCAGCGTCCCGACGCGCCCGCGTCCGCGCCCGGCGCTCGGCGATCGATGCGAGGAGCACGCCGACCTCGAACAGGAGATACAGCGGCACGGTCTCGAGCAGCATCGTGATCGCGTCGCCGGGGAGCACGGCGGCCACGAGCGCGCAGGCGCCGACCGCGTAGCGGCGGCTGCGGCGCAGTCGCTGTGGCGTTATCAGGCCGGCACGCGTGATGGCGAGGATCCCGACCGGCACCTGGAACAGCAGACCCATCGCGAGGATCGTGGTGGCCGCGAACTTGTAGTACTGGCTGGCCTGCACGAGCACGTTGAACTGGGCGCTGTTGAAGTTCTGGAAGAAATGCACGGCAGCGGGAAGCACCACGACATAACCGAATGCCACGCCGGTTATGAACAGCGCCGGGATGGCCAGGATCAGCGGCCGCATCTGGCGGCGCTGCTCCGGGTCGAAGGCCGGCATCAGAAACCCGTAGGCCTGAAGCAGGAGCACCGGGAGGGACAGGATGAGTGCGAAGATCGCCGAGACGGTGACGGTCGTCGTGAGGGGCTCGCCGATCCCGAGCGTCACTGGACGGTCACCGCGGGGCGGGGCTGAGAGTCGTGCGATGTCACGGTTGAGGCCGGCGCCGACACGGGCGAGGGCCCCCTTCACCGCGGTGCTCTGATGGGGGGAAGACGCTCCGAGGACGCCGACGACGGCGTGCAGCTGCACGGCGATGTCCCGCGCGCTGCGCTGCACCTGATAGGTGGCGCCTAGTGGCCCGTGCCCGTCGCGCACCTGCTGCTGGGTCTGGTGCGCGAGCGGGCTGTCGATCAGATGCAGGAGCGCGTGGTTCTGCCAGAAGCAGAAACCGAAAGCCACGCTGAGCGCAGCCAGCGACGCGAGCAACCGAGTCCGAAGCTCGTCAAGGTGGCTGACGACGCTCAACTGTTCGTCGTGAGAGACACTCCTGATTGCGGCTGCGACCTGCATCGGTCTGGCGTCCCGGTCGGCGCTGTATAGGTGCTAGGCGACGGGGCGGACGGAGGAGGGCTCGACGACGGTCTCGGTTGTGGGAAGACTGGAGGTCGTGGTGGGGGTGGCGGAAGCTTCCTCGACGTGGGCGATCGAACCGTGCTCGCCGCTGATCGATTCCTTGAAGCCGCGCATACCGGTTCCCAGCGAGCGCCCGAGCTCAGGCAGCCGCTTGGCCCCGAAGACGAGGAGCAGGATGACGAGCAGGAAGGCGATGTGAAGTGGATTGTCGAGTCCCATGTTTTCTCCGATCGATGTGGATGACTGATCCTGTTACGGGCGCCGGCCCATTTCGGATCACTCTCACGTCAATCGAGCGACGATCACCGGCGGATGCGTGGGGACGAGGCTGCCGCCGGCTGGCTCCTGGGTGACCATGATCGTGTTCACGCCGCGTAGGTTCCCGGGCACGCCAACGTCGGCCGTGCCCGAGGCGGTGACGCTGAACAACGCGCGAGTCGGCGCCGGTGGTTGATGACCGCGCTTGACCCAAACTTCGTAGATGCGTCCGGCCGGGGGCGGGGGGAGACGGCTCACGATCAGCTCCGCCCGGCCGCCGGCGATCCGCAGCCGGGCGCTCCCGGGCACGCCGGTCACCGCCGCCTGGATCACCTTCGCCGGCCTCGAGCCTGCGGATCCAAGCTCTATCCCTCCGACGACCGCGAGCGCCGCCAGCGCCGCCGCCAGACCCGTAGCCAGCGCCGGCCGGGACACCAAGCGCGCCCAAGCGGGCCACACGGAGCTCGCGCGCCGAGCTCGACCGCCCGGTTCGGATCGCACGTCACGCATGATGCGGCGGCGCAGCTCACGCGGGGCGGGCTGCTGGGGAGCGGCCATCGGCAGCGCGTCGACAACCTGTCTGAAGGCGGCGACCTCATCCCGGCAGACGGCGCAGCTGTCGAGATGCCGGCGAAAGTCCTCGGCCTCCGCGGGCTCGAGGGCACCGAGCACATAGACGGCCGGGTCGCGGCCGCAGTCGTGGGTCTCGGAGGTGAAGTCGCCCGTGTTCATACGGCAACCTCGCTCGGATCACTTAAGGCCAGACGCATCTTCGCCAGTCCAAGCCGCATCCGCCCTTTCACGGTTCCGGCCGGCAGCTCGAGCATTACGGCGATCTCGGTGTGGGTAAAGCCGCTGAAGTACGCGAGCTCGATCACCTTTCGCTGCTCGGCCGGGAGCCCGGCGAGGGCGGCCCGTAGCTCCCTGGCCTCATCGCGTCTCGCGACCTGGGCTTCGGTGCGATCGGGGGCGGCCATCCGCTCGGCGATGCTGTCGTCGCTCACGTCGCGGCCGGCCCTCACGGCACCGCTCCGGAAGGCGTCGACCGCGCGATTGTGGACGACTCCCAGAATCCATGAGCGAACGCTACCGCGCGTTCGGTCATACCGCGCCCCGGTACGCCACAACGAGAGGAAAGCCTCCTGGACGACGTCCTCGGCCGTCGCTCGCCGCCCGCACATGTGGTAGGCCAGCGAGAACGCCGGTCCGCCGTGACGATCGAACACCACCTCGAACGCGCGCGCGTCGCCGTCAGCGACGAGCGGCATGAGCTCTTCATCGGCGAGAGATCGCAACTCCAGGTGGCGAGATCGGAACATCCTCGGTCGTTTCAGGGTTAGGTCAGGTCCGCAGGCGCGGCGCGACCCGGTCCGAGGAGGAGAGATACCCACCCGGGTCACGCCATCAACGCCTGCGGACAATTCGCTCAGGCCTTCTTGATGAGCGAACCTGCCTTGGCCAGCACCTGCGACTTTGACTGCGGCCTGTCGAATGCGCCATCGGGGGTGATGGCTTTACCGACGAGCAGCGCGATCGCGGCAGCATGACGCGCTTCGACCTGGACGATCGATCCGGCCGCCGCCAAGTAGGCCGGGGTCTTCAGCGACGGACCGGCACCGTTGTAAGCGCCGACGCCGGTGTTCTCCAGCACGTAGGCCAGCTTCAGGAAGCTTGCCTGGTCGCTGACCGGGAAGGTGAACGTCGGTTTCTTCACCGGAGTCCCCCCGGCACCTTTGATGGCCTTGACCAGCGCGTCCACGTGCTGTTGCTCGTGCCCGGCGATCAAGGCCGCAAGCGACTTGGCCTCTCCACTGAGCCCGACATTCTTGGCCTTGTGGGCGTAGAAGTCGGTTTCCAGGTATTCGAGCGTGAGAGCGAAGTTGAGGATGTCGATGTCCCCACTTCCTGATGCCGCCAACGCGTTGCCAACGTACGGGCCGACCGCGGTGGCGCCATACACGGCGCCGGCGGTCATCGCCCCGCGCAAGATGAAGCTCGCGCGACTCATACCGTGAACTTCAACGGCACCCAGCTCAGGGCTGGTGATCTCGGAATGTGTCATCTGGTTTCGTGTTCCTCTCTGCAAGTCGAAATAAGGGCTAGGCGATGAATGGCTTGACGGCGGCCAGAACCTGACCCATCGTCATCGGCTTGGCGAATGCCCCGTCGGGGGTGGGGGTCATCTTCAGCAGGGTGTTGAGCGTCGCCGCGTGACGTGCCTCGATCGTGTGGATCGAGAGCGCGGCGGCGAGGATCTCCTTGCTCTTGATCCTTCCCGCCTGACCGAGATACGCCGAAGCGCCCAGGTTCTCGACCGTGGCCGCCAGCTTGGTGACCTGTGCCGCATCGTGAATTGGGAACTTGCCAGTGGGCTCACTGGCCGGGGTACCCAGGCTCGCGGCTGCCTGCTTGAGCACGGCCACGTGCGCGTGTTCCTCGGCGCCGAAGCCCTTGAGCGTCGCGAGCGTTGAGCCGTGGAAGAACCCGCTGGCGATCACCTTGTCGTAGAACTGCGCCTCCAGGTACTCGAGAGTGAGCGCGTAATTGACAATCCCGAGGTCGCCGGAGGCGGACGGCGCGCTGGCCGTCGTCGACGCGGCGCCGGTCGAGGCCGACGAGCTGGACGAGCCTAACGAGCTCCCGGAGCCCGACGAGGTCGAAGAACTGCCGCCACACGCGGCGATGAACGCCGCGAGTCCGGTCGCGGCGGCGCCGGTGCCCATCATCTTCCCCGCGTTCTTGAGGAACTTCTTGCGCTCGACGTCGTCGCGCGCCAGCTCCTGCACCACGCCACCGGACGGCGGCCCGGTTTCCGTATTCGCATGCTGACTCATTGGGTCTCCTTGGTCGGGGCCCGGGATACCTATGCCGGGCTACACGACCAATACGGACTGAGGTGCCGGGTGGATCACCGCGGTGATGTGCCCCCCGGGAACTCGTGATCCAAACCCCCTTCCGTTCCGTACTAGGCGAGCAGTAATCAAAAACCCTCGACAACGGGAGAATCTCTTGTCAGAACACGTAAACGAGGTGTACGCGTCAATCGACCGCGGTTTCGCCGGGGAGTCGGCGGCGACGCGGCGTAAGTTCGTCGCCGGTGCGGCGGGAGCACTGGGCGGACTCGGGCTGCTCTCGCTTCCCGCGACCGCGATGGCCGCCAACGACGCCCAGACGATCCTCAACGTTGCCGCAACGGCTGAAGTACTGGCCACGATCGTCAACACCGTCGGGGCGCAGAAGGTCCATTTCTCCAGCAAGGTGACTCATCGCAACGTGCTCGACGCCGCCTACCAGGAGCTCGACCACTACAACGTCCTCACCAAGGCCCTCGGCGCCAAGCCCGTGACGAAGAAGATCTGGATCCCCGACGCACTGTTCCACAACCAGCACAACCTGCTCTCGGGCCTGGTGTTCGGCGACGGGGTGTTCGTCAACGCATACCAGATCGGTGTCACCGCGTTCGGCAACGCCGGCAAGGGCACGTTCGCCCGCTACGCGGCCGAGATCATGGGGATCGAGTCGGTGCACCGCGCGCTCGCCCTGCAGTCACTCGGTAAGCCGGGCAACGACCAGGCATTCGCCTCCGGATCAACGCACTACTTCACCGACATCAACAAGGCCGTGGCTCTACTCGAGAGTGCCGGCTTCGGATTCGGGAAGAAGGGCAAGGGCCCGGGCAAGTTCTACGAGTTCGACCACATCAAGAAGCAGACGATCCACCGGCCAGAAGTGCACCAGCTCGCGCCGCACTGAGCCCCCGGAAGGTCAGCTTGCGGTAAGCAGTCCGCTCCCTCCGCCTAGGCCACCAACCGGGCCGAACGGGGGGAGCGCAGCGCGTCCGCTGCGGAATCGGCCACAGGGACACCTGCTTTCCGTGCTCGAGCGCGCCACCCGAGTTCATGCTTTGCCGGCATTCGCGTCTCCGGGCAGCGGCGCCGACGGACCCGCAACGCGCGGAAACACTCACGCCGGCTGCCCAGAACCAATCGGCTGTGCATCCCGCCGAATCCAGCATTGCAGGCCAGAGCCCCGCTTTCGTTCAGTGACGAGCCTCCCCACCATGCGCGGGCTCCGTCCTGCTGAGCGCGGGAAGCTCGCTTGGGATCAACGATGTTTGCCCGCGGTCGGCGGGATGCTGAGATCGAGCTGTTGCAGACGATCCGGGTCGAGGAGAACATCGATCTGGGCGATCTTCCCGTTCGCAACGGTGAAGGCCATCACCGAGAACACGCGGCCGGGGGGCGCCACCACGGCCCCGGCGGTGCCGTTCACGAGCGCGGGTCTGACGAATGGGTAGAGCTTCGAGTAGGTGGCCGTGTGCGTAGCCACAGAGTCCGCGCCGTGCAGCATGAGTGAGGCGTCTGCGCGCAGGACGCCGCCATCGATCCTCAGTTCGACGGCGGGGTCGAGCCCCTCCAGCAGGGCATCGAAGTCGCCATCGCGCGAGGCCGCAAAGAACGCATCGACGATGCGTCTCTCCTGCGCGAGGTCCCGGTCGGGCTCCGGCGAGTTCCGCACGCGCCGGCGGGCGCGGCTGGCGAGCTGCTGGGCGGCGGCTTCGGAGCGGTCGAGCGCGGTGGCGATGTCGGCGAACGGCACGCCGAACACGTCGTGCAGCACGAACGCGAGTCGCTCGGCGGGGGTTAGCGCTTCGAGCACCACGAGCAGCGCCAGACCCACAGACTCGGCCAGAAGCGCCTCGTGTTCGAGGTCATCCTCCTCGAAGCTGACCACAGGATCCGGGACGCACACCGAGAGCTCCTCACGTCGCGCTCTGCGGGAGCGCAGCATGTTCAGACACACCCGACCGACGACCGTCGTCAGCCAGGCCTGCATGTTCTCAACGGTCGCGGGATCCTGGTCCCGAATTCGCAGCCATGCCTCCTGAAGGGCATCGTCGGATTCGCTGACTGATCCGAGCATCCGGTAGGCGACCGCGCGGAGATGCGGTCTGTGCTGCTCGAAGCGTTCGGTCAGCCACTCGCGCTCGTCCATCGTCAGTTCCCCGCTCCCGGGATCAAATCGGTCACCAGTGGTTGTGGTAGCCGACGCTGGCGGTCAGGGCCGCCGCCGCTAGGACCAAGAAGAACACGGCTCCGCTGATCTGGCGGTCGCGGACTCGTAGGTGAGCGGTCACAGCGCAGATGAAGTACACGACGAGGCCGATCGCCGCAGCCGTCCCCGGCGCCGGTAGGGCAAAGCCCGTTAGAAGCCCGACCGCGCCGGAGGCCAACAGCGTGCCGAGCGGGACCATCCATCGTCGCGAGACCTGCACCCGGTCAGCGACGACCTTGACCGACTCGGCACCGACGAAGTTCAACGAGGCGGCGTAGCCGTTCGCGACCGCCGCCAGGATCGTGATAACGAGATAGGTGACATGCATACCTCCTAGACACGTGCCGCGCGAAGAACCTGACAGCCGACGATGCCGCTCCTCTGGTACGACAGATCGTCGACCGGCTCGAACCTGGACCATGGACACCCTGCACCTACCAAGCAGTCCTGCTCTACTCCCGCTACAAGCACGTCAACCGCTGCCCGCAGAGCCCTGCCTTGCGCGGGATGCGCGACTGCGAGCCCGACCCGATCGTCGCGACGAATACGCCGTGGCGAGGACGCCGAGCGCGCGGAATGGTGAAGCGGGGACGGTCGCTCGCCGGTTGCCGGGCGCTTAGCGTTTTGGGCTGTAGCGCAAGCCGTCGAGCGCGATCCGCAGGATGTGCTCGATCTGCTTAGGGTCGGCGCTCGGGATCTTGGTGATTCCGATGACCATGTGCATGACATCGGAAAAATCGACATCGCGCCGGACCATGCCGGCGTCCTGGGCGCGCTTTAGCAGTGGTTCGCCGGCGGCAAACAGCGATGTGCGGCAGGCCTGGAACAGGGGCGCGTCCTTGTCGAGGTAGTTCGTGAGCTCGGCCGCGAGCGCCCGCTTGGTGGCGAGGTAACCGATCAGGCGCTCGAACCAGCGGTTGAGCGCCTCCCACGGGTCGAGCTCGCCGAGTTGCTCGGCGGAGCGCGAGACCTCCTCGACCTCGTTTACGTACAGCGCCTCAACCAGCGCCTGGCGATTGGGGAAGTGGCGGTAAAGCGTCCCGATCCCGACCCCGGCGCGGCGCGCGATCTCCTCCAGCGACGTCGCTTCCCCACCCTCCGCAAACGCCTCCCGCGCGGCGGCCATGACCTTCTCGTAGTTGCGTCGCGCGTCGGCGCGCTTGGGCCTGGCGATCAGCAGTTCGGTGGGTGTCTCGGTAGTGCTCATCAGACTTCCTTGACAAACGGAGGACCCCTCCGTATAGTTTCGGAGGGTGCCTCCAGATATTTCGGAGGTGCCCTCCAGTTTAGCCCCAATGTCAACGCCAATACGTCTGGACTTCATGAACCTCACATCGGTTTCTTCTCTCTCCTCCGGCCGCCGCCGCTGGGTAACGCTAGCGGTGGTCTGCTTGGCGCAGCTGATGATCGTGCTCGACGTCACGATCGTGAACGTCGCGCTGCCCTCGATCCAGCGGGAACTGCACTTCAGCCAGGCGAACCTGAGCTGGGTCGTAAACGCGTTCCTCGTCACCTTCGGCAGCCTGCTGCTGCTGGCCGGCCGCCTCGGCGACCTCGCCGGGCGCAAGCGCGTCTTCCTCGCCGGCCTCACGGTCTTCACCCTCGCCTCGCTGCTGTGCGGAATCGCACCAAGCCAAGGACTGCTGATCGGCGCCCGCTTCGTGCAGGGCATCGGCGCCGCCGCGCAGGCCTCCGTGATCCTCGCGATCATCGTCACCGAGTTCCCCCAGCCCGCCGACCGTGCCCGCGCGATGAGCGCCTACGTGTTCGTCTCGGTCGCCGGCGGCTCGCTAGGACTCCTGGCCGGCGGCTTGCTCACCCAGACGCTCAGCTGGCACTGGGTGTTCTTCGTAAACCTCCCAATCGGGGCCGCCGCGTTCCTTCTCGGTAATGCGCTGATCCGTGGCGACCGCGGGCCCGGGCTCAGACACGGAGTCGATTGGCTCGGGTCGCTGCTTGTGACCGCGTCACTGATGAGCGCGATCTACGCGATCATCGAGGCCACCAACCACGGCTGGGTGTCCTCCACGGTACTCGGCTTCAGCGGGCTCGCCGCCGCGCTGATGGCCGCCTTCCTCGCGCTCGAGGCCAGGATCAAGAACCCGATCATGCCGCTGCGGATCCTCCGCCTCCGCGGACTGGTCAACGCCAGCCTGGTCAGAGGCCTGCTCGTGACCGGCATGTACTCGACCTTCTTCCTCGGGACGCTGTATCTCGAGCACGTCCGCCACTACAGCGCGCTGCAGACCGGCGCGGCGTTCCTGCCGTGGACGCTGACCGTCGCTGTCCTATCGAGAGGAATCACGGCGGCGCTGGTGAGGCGCTTCGGGCCGCTGGCCGTGCTGACGACGGGGATGGCTATCGCTGTCACCGGGCTCTACCTGTTCAGCACAGTCGAACCGCACACCGCGTACTTCCCGACGATCTTCCTCGCCAACTTCGCGCTCGGCCTCGGCATTGGCAACGCGTTCATGCCGCTGCTGACCCTCGCGATGGAAGACGTACCAGCCGCCGACGCCGGGCTTGGCTCCGGCATCACAAACGTCTCACAGCAGATCGGCGGCGCGCTCGGGCTGGCCGTGCTCAGCACCGTAGCGACCAACCACACCAAATCGCTTCTGTCCTCCCACCACGGGCTCACCACCTCGCTGATCAGCGGCTATCACCTCGCGTTCCTCGTCGCCGCTGGAGCTATGGCAGCAGCCATCCTGCTGGCGTTCTCGCTGCTCACTCCCCGCAGCGTGCGGCCCGAGCTTCAGCTCGCAGACGACGACCCCACCCCCGCCCTCGCCGATTTCGAATTGGAGCACCAAGCAGCATGACAACCATCATCTCCCGCCCTCGCACCCTAGCCCCGCCAACCGCCCGCCGCGAGCGGCGCTCAGACCCCGAGCGCAGGTTCGCCCGCCGGCGACGCCTTGTCCACCGCGGAATCGTCGCCTCCTACCTGCACGACATCTCCGCACGCCATACCCCGACCGCGGCCGCCGCATAGCTGGGCCCCACACCTAAACCACAACCTCACCAGTTCCAGGAGGCTTTCCGGCCCCCACAACCAGAAAAGCCCGAATTCCAGGCCTTTCCTCCAAGCGGACGACGGGTCTCGAACCCGCGACCTTCGGCTTGGGAAGCGGAAGCAGGGTGTCTGGTTCCCGTAGTTACGGGCGATTCAGTCGGCGGAAAGTGGCGGTTTTGCGGCTGATCTGACCAGGAAGGTTGCCCGCGACCGTTGCCCGGCGGGCAACGATTTGGACCGTTGCCCGGACAGACGGTCCGTCCGATCCGAGGTGTACGTTGCCTCCATGAGCCCCGCCACCAGCGCCCGTCCGTTCATCCGCGAGCGCGCCTCCGGCTGCTTCTGGTACGCCAAGTGGTCGCGGCACGGGCAGCCCGTGATCCGGGCGCTCGGTCGCGCATGGGCGGAGCCGGATGGCGCCGGCGGCTGGCGGCTCAAGCGCGGCCGCCCGCCGGAGGGGATGCTGACTGAGGCGCAGGCCGCCGCTCGGATGCTCGAGCTGATCCGCGAGCACGACGCGGAGCAGACACTGCTCGAGCGGGACGCTCACGAGCGCCGCCGGCGCGGCGTGACCTTCCGCGAGCTGGCGCGCGACTACGTGCACTGGCTCGAGGACATCCAGGGCGCCAAGCCGTCGACGCTGCGCGACTACCGCAGCCAGCTGGCCGAGCCCGGGCAGGCACATCGTCGGGGCAGCGGTGCGGCCCGCGGGCTTTTCATGGCCACCCTCGGCGATCGTCCGGCCCGCCAGGTGACGACGCGCGAGATCGAGGACCTGCTTCGCTCCATCGCCGCCACCGGTGTCGCTCCTCGCACGGTGAACAAGGCGCGTCAGCTCATCTGCGCGATCTTCAACTATGGCATGCGGCCGAGCACCTATGGCTTGCCAAGCAACCCGGCCAAGCACGCCGACCGTCGCCGTGAGCCAGACACAGCTCCCGTTGCGTTCTACTCGCCAGAGCAGGTCGAAGCACTCGCCCGGGCGCTGGCTGGCGGAGCGCACCGCGATCCGAGGCGGCCAGCGCTGAGCTCCTCGGGGATCGATGCTCGAGCAATCGAAGATGCCCAGGACGCGGAGCTCATCCGCGTCGCGGCCTACGCCGGTCTCCGCCGTGGTGAGCTGGTGGCGCTCCGCTGGCGCGACGTCGACTTCGCCGGCCACAAAATCGTCGTGCGCCGGAGCCTCTCGGCTGAGACAGAGCTTCGCTCGACGAAGAGCCGCCGAGCGCGTGAAGTCCCTTTACCGGACCAGGCCGCCGCCGCACTGGATCGACTGAGCCGCCGTGGCGAATTCACGGGCCTGGATGACTACGTATTCGCAAACCGGCTCGGCCGTCGCCTCGATCCGTCGGCGCTCCGCCGCCGCTTCGAGCGCGCGCGTGACGCGGCCGGCCTCGAGCCGCTGCGTTTCCATGACCTCCGACACACCTATGGCTCACTGCTGGTCGCAGGCGGGATCGACCTCCCGAGCGTCAAGGCCGCCATGGGCCACTCGCGCCTCTCGACCACCGAGCGCTACCTACATGCCCGGCCGGCGGGCGAGCTGGCGGAGCGCTTCACGCGCGCGTTGTCAGGCGTGTCGCTCGCCGCGGCATGACCGAGCCCAGGCTGCCACAGACGATCACTGATCCGGATGGCCGCGTTATCGAGTTCACCGAGCTGAGCTGGCATCACATCGAAATCAGGCGACCGGAGCTCCTTGAGGATCTGCACCTGATCCTGGCTGCGATCGAAGCCCCGGATCACCGCCAAAAAGACAGGATCGTCGGCCGCGAACGGTTCTATCTGCGACGCGTGACAGAGAAGGTCCGGTGGATGACCGTCGTCGTAGACTTCAATTCGGATCCAGCGGTGGTCGTAACCGCATTCATCCAGCGTAGGAATCCTGTGAGGGATCAATGATCAAGATCGCCGGTATTGAATTCGACAATCACTCGTACGACGAGGCGGGCGATGTGCTGTACCTCAGCGTAGGCGAGCCGCAGATCCCAGCCGAAACTGACGCGACGCCCGAGGGACACGCCGTCGACTTCGACGCGGCGGGCAACATCATCGGGATGGTGATCGTCAGCCTCCGCCACCTGCTCGAGCTGGATGGCGAGCTCAAGATCACATTCCCTGAAGCTCACGTCCCCCCGGAAGAGTTCTCCGAAGTCCTCCCCACCGCGGCCTGACCGCCGCCCCAGCTCAGCCAGCGAGCAGCTCCTCGAGCCGCGGCCGCAGGAACCGCCAGGTGCGTCCGAGCCGGCTTGCCGGAAGCACGCCGCGCCTGGCGAGCTCGTAGACGGTCGAGGTCGGCATCCGGAGCAAGTCCGCTACCTCCCGCGCGGTCATCACCTCGTCGCGTGTGAGGAATCCGCTTCCGTGCGGCGCCGGGATCGTCTCGGCTGATTCCGTGATGGGTCTGGCGTAGGCTGCCATCGTCGGCACCTCCTAGTTAGGTCCGGCCAGGCCCCGGGGTGTGTCAGCGCCGCCGGGGCCGCTTGCTCATTGCTTACATCGTTACGCTATCAAGTGGCTCGGACGTATCCGCCTAACGATGTAAGCTCATGTTTGTGACACCGCGCGTCGCGACGGAGGACTTGCTCGACACCCAGGGCGTGGCCGAAATCCTCGGCCTCGCGCACCGCAACACCGTCCTCCAGTACCAGCAGCGCTATCACGACATGCCACGGCCCGTGTTCGATCTGGGCAAGGGCCGGGTGAAGCTTTGGCTTCGGCCAGAGATCGAGCGCTGGGCCGCCCGACAGTCCGCTCGGGGTCGAACGCGCCGCAAACGCCGCGACGCTGCCTGATCGCGATCTCGATTCTGATCATCTCGATCGAGCGATTCCCCCGACCCGGGGATCATCTGGCCGCGTTTAGCGACGTCAGGATGGCGTCGCTAAACGCGGGCGTTCGCGTCGCGCCCATGGCGATCGTGGTGACCGCAGCGACCGTGGCGCGACGCGATAAACCACCGGCCGGACGAGCCAACCACAGCCGATCGCGGACAGGATCCCGCTCAATCCATCCGTCACACCGTGTCGGTACATCGCAATCACGCGATGACAGTGACGCGGGCGCGTGCTGAGCAAGACCGCTCCTTTCCCGCAAGGCTAGTCGCGTGATGACATCCGCTTGCTCCCGCACAAGCCGGTAGGTCTAGTCGGCACCACGGCCACGTCACTCAGGCTTGCAGTGCGGCGGGCGTGTCTGAACCGATCCGACCGCACCGCCGGTTCCGAAGCTGGGCGAGCGCTCGGTGGCCATGATGCTCCAGCTGCTCACAGCGATTCTCGCCCGAGCTCGGTTCACAGCGGGGGGACTTAGCGAGCGTCGCTGGAGGGTGACGTCTAGGCCGTATGGAGCAGCGTCTCCTCGACGTACGCGACGCCAACCGGCGAAAGCGTCACTGTCCGCTCGTCCTCGTCGTACTCAAGCAGTCTTGCTCTGTGGGCGGGCCTCAAGACGTCTCGCCGGTAGACGGACGGGTTCGAATGCTCCACCCAGCTCGTGAGGTCCGTCTCAAGCACGGCACCGAGGCTCCCGTGCAGCAGGAGGAGAGTCTTGTCCTTCATCTTCATCTTGGGATCGAGGACGCGCTTCTGGTCGCCCACTTTCCACACCAGCGGAACCTCGCGCTCGACGAGCGCCTCGACTAGCTCCGACGCCTCATCTACGGGCATCTGGTGGAGCACACGGATGAGTTCGGCCATAACCCACTTGGCCATCTGCAGGACGCAGACCGCGTCCATATGGTTGGGATCGACATCGCCACCAACATGCCCAACGCTCCGGTTGTTGCGTATCTCGTAGAGCGCCATGATCATCCGGGGGATCTGGATGCGGATGGAGCGCGGCGTGCTGGTCGCCTTCTCCAACTGCTTGCAGGCGTCGACCATGTTCTTCGGCTTTTCCGCCTTCGCCGGCATCGTTCCGCTCGCGAGGCCCGCGCAGACCGTGTACGCCGCTTCGGATAGCTTGCCGCCGTTGAGCTCCGCGGGCTCCCATCTGCCCTCTGCGTAGTTTCGGGCGATCTCCCCGAACGCGTCAAGCAGGTCCTTGCGCAGCCCTGACGGCAGCTGAGCCAGTGCTTGCGCGGGGATCAGGGCGTTCGGCGGAGTCACGGGGTCACGACTCCTCGAGATACGCGCGGGCGAGGTCGGAGGCGGCCTCTAGCCCAGGCTGGGTGAGCTTCCTCTTGGCCGCCTTCCCCTTGCCGCTGGTGATGATGTAGTTGTCGAGCGCCTTCATGTGCTTCCCGAAGTTGCCTTGGTCGAACTTGCCGTAGCGCTTCACCGCGTCACGCAGCACCTCAGGATCGGTGTAGTCATCGACACCGCCAAGCTGGCGCGAGGCCATGACGAGCAGCGCTATGTCGTGCGCTGCCGCGGCCTTCGTCTGCGGCAGCTTGCTCGCTTTGATGATCAACTCCGGGGCGCCGTCCTTCTCGGCTAAGAGGTTGCCGGCCGGGCGCCGGTCGAGGCCCAACCCCGAGGCGATCCTGCCTATCAGGTCGCCATCGGCCCCGGCCGCACCGGCGCTCGAGGGAGGCTGCACGCCGCGCGGAGCGGCTGTGTCCGGCTGCCCTGAGGCCAGCAGCTGGACGGCGGCGGTGTACGCCGCCTCGCGCAGGTCATTGGGGACGTCTGCAGCATCGACGACTGCCACGGCGCGGGTCAACACGTCTGCTATCGCCTTCTCGTCCATCACTCACCTCCAAGGCGGCGGATCGCCTCAGCGAGCCGGTCCCATCCTGGCCTGGCTAGCTTCACCGAGACCTTTCGCTCGCTGTCCCTGCGGAAGTTGAAGACGTCGTCCATCTCCCGGATGGTCTTGGCGAAGTTCGTCGAGTCGATCCGCTTGTAGTCGGTGCACACAGCGCGGACGATGTCCCACGAGGTCCACTCCTCGACGCCGGCGGCTTGGCGCCCACCAGCTATCAGCAGGGCGATCTCCTTGGTAGCCGCCGCAACCTTGGAGGGAAGCTTTCCCACGGGGACGATGAGTTCCGGCTCGCCACCTTGGACCGTGAAGACCTCCCCGACCGTCGCTCGGTCGAGCCCGAGGCGGTGTGCGATCGATGCCAGCGAATCCCCCGGGGTCGCTCCGGCGGCGCCGGTCGGTGCTCCCTGCTGCGACCTGGACGATCCGGCGCCGGTCGAGGTACTGCCCACGCCAGGTAGCTCCACAGCACCAATTCCAGCGCGGAGGTCGATCGCCTTCCACAGCGCGATCGGCCGTAGTTCGACAGGAATCCTCGCATCTTCCACGTCCTTCATAGCTGCTTCAAGTACTTCACGTCCAGATGCCATTACTCGTCCTCTCATCGCGATCCCTCGACCGAGATGACAGTATAGGACCCTCCGGACATAGTTACGAGCGGGCTCTAGCACCCCACCCAAGGCGGACGCGCCGCCAGCGGCCTCGGCCTAGATGATCCGGCGTCGGCCGAGGTGCTGCCCACGCCAGGTCGCTCCACAGCACCAATCACAGCAAACACGTCTGTGAGGCTTCGGCGCCGATACCCACGTCCGAAAGCTGCGATATCGGAGTTTAGCCTTCCATCGGAACAATACGGTAGATTTTACGTGTTATATTATCTAAGCGTATTTATGAGCGCTTAGCAGGGCTAATCGCTCGTAGCAGGCGCTTTCACCACAGCGCGCCAACAGTGCGCGCTTGGAAGGTAGTAGCAGGATAGGCATCTTAGTCCGGTTTCTCAGCCGCACTACGGAAATCTCGATCGTCGGCAAGCGGGGCCTATATACCGAAATTGTAGGCAGACTGAGGATCCAATGGCATTGGTCTCGTCTAGCCCACCTATATCCACGACTGGACGTCTAAATTGCGAGCCACGTGGCACACCCTCACGCCGGGAGACACAGCCAACGCGCCCGGCAGCCCCAATCCGCAGATCGAGAGTCCTGCCGAGCCTTCCGCGCGCTCTCGTGCCGAATCCTCCCGTGAACGCGCCGCGCGCTGACGCGTACCCGACAGCGGTCGCAGCCTGTGACCGTGGGCGGCGAGACCACCACGGACAGCGACACCACGCCCGTCGTCGCCGTACCTTCCGATTGTCGCGGCGGACGAGGGAGCCGGTCACGAGATTGCAAGCTGATGCCGTCCCGGCAAGGGAGCGCTCGATCATGAAGATCGTCCAGAGCCGCCGGATCGCAAGCTCTCAAGAGGCGGACCGTTGCCCGCAACAGTTGCCCGCTACCGCCCCTATCTGGTCAACGAACTGGAAGGCCCGATTTCCAGCGCCTTTCCTCCAAGCGGACGACGGGTCTCGAACCCGCGACCTTCGGCTTGGGAAGCCGACGCTCTACCAACTGAGCTACGTCCGCGCCGAGGCGATTTTAGGCCGCGGCCAACGGGGCGTCACTCATCGGGCTCGGTCGGGGCGACCGTTCGGAGGGTGCGCCACATCGTCGCCCCTGGGTGGTCGGGTTGGGAGTGAACGACACGTTCGGCGCCACCCACGATCTCTGTGTCGACCACATACAGGGGCCGGCCTTTGACCTGGTCGAAGATCTTGCCGACATACAGCGCAGTCACCCCGGCCGCCACGGTCATCACCCCGACGAGCAGGGACAGCAGCGTCGCGATGGCGGCTACCTGGGATATGTGGTCCCCGGTCAGCGCGGCGACGATCAGATACACGACCAGGCCCAGTCCGCACGTGAAAATCGCGCCGCCCGCGTAGACGATCCAGCGCAGGACTTGGGTCGACTGGAAGAAGATCCCATCGAGGGCCACACGCAGCAACGTGCCCCACGTGTACGAGCTCGTCCCCACGTAGCGTTCGTCCTGCTCGATGTCGACCACCGTGTGACGGAACCCCAGCCAGTCGACGATCAGCAGGTACTGACGGTTGAGCTCGCCGAGCCTGAGGTAGGCGTCGACCACCTTCCGCGAGAGCATCGAGAGGTTGGGCATGTTGTTTTCCAGCCCTCCGCCCACGAGAGCCTTCCGAACGCGGAAGTAGAAGCTTCCCGAGATCCGCCTCAGCAGAGGCTGACGGCGACGGGGACGCCGCGTCAGAACGACGTCGTAGCCGGCAAGGGCATTTGAATACAGACGCGGGATCTCTTCCGGCGGATCCTGAAGGTCGCAGTCCATGACCACCGTGAAGCGCGCATTGCTGTATGCAAGGCCGGCGGTGATCGCGGCGTGCTGGCCGAAGTTTCGAGACAGACGGATTGCCCGGACGTGGGGATCGGTGATCGCCAGCTCCGACAGCACATCCCACGCGCCGTCAGGGCTTCCGTCGTCGACCAGCACGATCTCGTACGCGGAGGTCAGCGAGTCGAGCGTCTTCGTCACCCGGTCGTAGAGAGCCCGCAGCCCCTCCCTGCAGCCGTACACCGGGACCACGACGCTCAGCTCAACCATCGCGCCCACTCAAGGTATCAGCGGCGGTGGCGGCCGACCCAGGCCCGGCGGTGGCGGCCGACCCCGGCCCGGCGGTGGCGGCCGACCCCGGCCCGGTGGTGGCGGCCGCGGCCGCGCCGGCGGCGCTGCCGCTGCCCGACCGGCTCGCGACCAGGCCGCTTGGCACAGGGCGTGGTGCTGCTTGCGGTGTAGGTGTGACCGTCGGCGAGCGTGGACGAGATCTCCGAGGTCCAGATGCCGGAGCCAGGACACGTCGGTGGCGTGGTTATGAACGCCCCGCCTGCGCCACGCACGTCGCCGAAGTTGAAGTCCACCTGCGTCGCCGGACCCCCGACCGGCGAAGCCGAGCAAACGCGGCCAATAACCTAAGGCGCGATGCGCGGATCGCTGATACCGGGCGTGGTGCTGGTGGTCGCCGCCGCGCTGCTCGCGCTGCTCGTCTTCGGCGTGAGCTCGCAGAAGGCGAACAGCTCGATCGATTCCTCGCTGGCGCGCGGGATTCGCCCGCCGGCACCGGGCGCCGCCATGAGCCTGCCCGTCCTGGGGTCCTCGGCCCACGAGAGCCTCAGCGACCTGCGCGGCAAGGTCGTGGTCGTCAACGTGTTCGCGTCGTGGTGTGACCCGTGCCGGGCCGAGGCGCCGATCCTCGAGCGCGAGCAGCACCTCCTCGCCTCACACAACGCCACGGTCCTCGGTGTTACCTACCTGGACAACTCGAGCGACTCGGAGAGCTTCGTGCACCAGGAGCACATCAGCTACCCGGTCGTGCGCGACGTCAGCGGCAACTTCGTGCGCGGATTCGGCACGACAGGCGTGCCCGAGACGTTCGTGATCGACCGCCGGGGACGCATCGCCGCCGTGCGCCGCGAGCAGCTGGTCGGCAACTGGCTGGCGCAGACCGTCGCCCGCGTGCTCGGGGACCCGGCATGAGGCCCCGGCGCCTGATCCTCCTCGCGCTGGCCGTGGTGGCAGTGGGAGCGCCCCAACCCGCAGCCGCCGCGACCCGCGCCTCGCTCACCGACCTCGAGAACGACGTGATGTGCGTCTCGTGCCGCGAATCACTCGCCGTGGCCCAATCGCCCCAGGCCTACGCGGAGCGCGCGTACATCCGCAAGCTGATCGCCCAGGGCCTAGATAAGCCGCAGATCGAGCGCGAGCTCGTCGCCCAGTACGGCACGGCGGTCCTCGGCCGGCCTCCGGCTCGCGGCTTCAACCTCACGGTCTACGTGCTGCCGCCGGCGATCGTCGCCCTCGGCCTCGTGATCCTCGCCGTCGTGCTGCCCCGCTGGCGCCGCCGATCTCCCAAGGAAACGCCGACCACCGCCCCACCGTCGCTCGCCCCCGCCGACACCCGCCGGCTCGAGGAGGAGCTCAGCCGGTTCGGGGGCTGAGCACGCCGCGCTCCACTCGCCCCCGCCACGACGCCCCTCTACATCGAGTCAGGCGCGCTCACCCCGAGCAGCCCCAGCGACAGCGCGATCGTGCGCTGGGTGGCGGCCGACAAGGCGACCCGCAGCGCTTCGACGCCGGCCGGGGTCGCCCCCACCACCCGGCATGCCTCGTAGAACGCCGTGAACTCGCGCGCCAGCTCAAGCGCATAGCCGGTGATGCGGTGGGGCGCCCGCCGGTCGGCGGCCTCGGCCACCTCGGACGGGAACGCGAGAAGCTTCTTGATCAGCGACCGCTCGGGCGGCTCGAGCTCGCCCTCGGACCACAGCGACTCGGTTCCGATCGCCTCGGCCACGCGCTCCTCGCTCAGCCGCCGAAGCATCGAGGCGATCCGGGCGTGGGCGTACTGGACGTAGTAGACCGGGTTCTCCGCCGACTCCTTCGCCGCCAGCTCGAGGTCGAGATCGATCGTTCGGTCGTGCGAGCGCTGGAGCATGAAGAAGCGCGTCGCGTCGACGCCGATCGCGTCGAGCAGGTCATCGAGCGTGACGAAGTCGCCCCGCCGTTTGGACATCGCGAACGCCTCGCCGGCGTGAACGAGATGGACGAACTGGATCAGGGGGACCTCGACCGTCTCGGGCTCACCCCCCAGCGCCGCCATCGCCGCCTTGAGCTCGCGCACATAGGCGTGATGATCTGATCCCACCGGCAGCAGCTGACGCTCGAAGCCGCGCTCTCGCTTGTTCTGGAGATAGGCGACGTCGCCGGCCAGATACGTGGGCTCGCCGCCCGTGCGGACCACGACCCGGTCCTTGTCGTCGCCAAAGCTCGTGGTTCGCAGCCACACCGCTCCCTCCGAGCGGTAGAGGTGGCCCGCCTGATCGAGCGCGGCCAGCGCGCGGTCGAGCGCGCTGGGGTCTCCTTCGTGCAGGGTCCGCTCGCTGAAGAACGAGTCGTAGCGCACGCCGTAGCGCTCGAGCGTCGTCTTGATCTCGGTCAGCAGGCGCTCGACTGCCTCCCCGGCCAGGTCGTCCGCCTCGCGTTCGGCAGACCTCGGGATCTCCTGCGCCAGCTCGAGCACGTACTCACCCTGATAGCCGCCCTCGGGCACGTCCTCGCCGCGGGCGCGGGCCCGCACGGAGGCCCCCAGCAGCCTGACCTGACCGCCGGCGTCGTTGAAGTAGTACTCGCGCGTGACGTGGTGGCCGTGGTGGGCGAGGATCCGGGCCAGCGCGTCGCCATAGGCGGCATGACGGCCGCTCGCCGCGACGAGCGGGCCCGTCGGGTTGGCGGAGACGAACTCGATCAGTACCCGCTCGGGCGCCGCCGCCCCACCTGACCCGTAGCCCTCACGGGCCGCGAGCACCTGCGCCAGCGCGTGGCGATGCCAGGCGCCCGACATGAACAGGTTGACGAAGCCTGGTCCGGCCACCTCGACCCGGTCGAGATCCGCCCCGAGAGCTGACCTGACCTCCTGGCAGATGCGCTGCGCGACGTCGCGCGGGGGCGACCCGAGCACCGGGGCCAGGAGCATCGCCACGTTGGTCGAGTAGTCGCCGAGCTCCTCGTTGGGTGCGCGCTCGAGCCGCATCTGGCTGAGCGCGGTGCCGTTCGAAGGTGCCACCGCGCTGGCCGCTGTGCGGACGCGCCGCTCGAGTTCGCTGAGCGGCCCGGTCACCCCGCGCTCGCCATCACTATGGAGACTCGGCCACGGTCACCAGGCGCAGAAGAGCGTACCTGCGCCGCTCAGTAGTGGTAGGGCTCGCCGGCCAGGATCTTGTGGGCGCGGTACAGCTGTTCGAGCAACACGACGCGCGCGAGCTGGTGGGGCAGCGTGATCGATCCCAGCGAGATACGGCAGTCGACGTCATCGAGCTCGAGCCCGTAGGGGCCGCCGATCACGAAGCACAGATTCCGGCCCGAGCGGCGGCGCTTCTCGAGGAATCGGCTCAGTCCCACCGAATCGAGCATCTCGCCTCCGCGGTCGAGCAGCGCGACGAAGGTCCGCTGGGGGATTCTGCGCCTGACCTGCTCATCCTCGCGAACCTCGACCATCTCGAGCCTGACATGGCCGGCCAGCAGCTTCTGGTAGTGCTGGACATCGTCGGCGAAGGGAGGGCGCAGCCTGCCGACGGCGACGACCAGAAGGCGCACGATCGGTGATACTACGGGCTCGATGGACGACCCCGACAGGGCCGAGCGCCGCATCAACATCCACTTCTCCCCGGAGATCATGGCCGGTGCTTACGCCAACTTCGCGAACGTCAGCCACTCCGATTACGAGTTCACGATCACCTTCGCGCGGGTGGATCACGAGGTCGAGGACGAGGAGATCCCGGGCGTCGTCGTGTCTCGGATCAACCTCTCGGCGCGGTTCATGCGCGAGCTGATCGACGCGATGCAGGACAACTACTCCAAGTGGGAGACGCGGGAGGGGATCAAGAACCTGCCCGAGTACGGCGGATCATCTGAGGCCGGCCCGCCCGAGTACGGCGGGTCCACTGAAACCGGCCCGCCGGAGTACGGCGGGTCCACTGAAACCGGCCCGGCCGGCGACGAGTAGTCGGGCCGCCGCGCGGCCTCACGCTGAGCCCCGGCTGCCCTGCGTCACACCAAGGCGGGAGACTTAGCGGCCATGCGGGTGGCAATCGTGTCCGACATTCACGGCAACCGTCACGCGTTCGAAGCAGTCCTGGACGAGGTCGAAGGGTCCGAGTGCGCCGAGATGTGGTGCCTGGGCGATCTCGTCGGCTACGGCGCCGAGCCAGATGCCTGCGTCGAGCTGGCGCGCCGGCACGCCGCGATCTGCCTGGCCGGCAACCACGACCTGGTCGTGCGCGGCGAGCTCGACCTCGCGCAGTTCTCCCGGGGTGCCGCCCTCGCCGCCCGATGGACCAAGCAGACGATCACGGGTGAGACGATGGAGTACCTGGACAGGCTCAGCCCGACAGCGCTCGACGAGGAGGTAGGGCTCTACCACGCCAGCCCCCGCGACCCCGTCTGGGAGTACGTGCTCTCGGCGCTTCAGGCCGACCTGTGCTTCGACGCCCAGGCTCACCGCGTGTGCCTGATCGGCCACTCGCACGTGGCGCTGTCCTTCCGGCGCCAATTCGGCGAGCCGGCGACGGGCGAGACGCGGGACGACGGCGAGGAGCTCGACCTCCAGGATGGCGAGTGGCTGATCAACCCAGGGAGCGTTGGCCAGCCGCGCGACGGGGATCCCCGGGCCGCATGGCTCGAGCTCGATCTCGACGCCTGGACGGCGACCTACCGCCGCACCGAGTACGACATCGACGGAGCCGCGGCGGCGATCCGGGCCGCCCGGCTGCCGGATTCCCTCGCCGAACGCCTCTCCTACGGTCAGTAAAGTCAGGCCGCGGATGCGCTACACTGCCCCGCGCGCTCCTCGCCGGCGGACTGGGCTTCGCCGTCTCGTGTCTCGCTGCCTGCGGCGGCGGCTCAGGCTTGCTCTCAGGCAACCAGGCGGCCACGCTCTCAAACAACCTCGGCTCGGTCTCGGCCGCCGTCGCCAGGCACAACTGCGCTCAGGCGGTCAACGCGAGCGGAAAGCTCGAGAACGCCGTAGTGCATCTGCCATCTACGGTCAACAGCACGGTCCAGTCGAACCTGAGTCAGGCCGCGTCCACCGTCTCTCGGCTGGCGCAGGTCCAGTGCAGCCAGACCTCGACGAGCTCGAGCACCACCTCCACCGCGACCAGGAGCACCTCCTCGACGTCGTCGAGCACCGTATCCACGAGCTCTCCCAGCACGAGCACCTCCACCTCGACCGTGACGAGCACCGTGCCTGCAACCGGGACCGGCCCGGCGGGTAGTACCAGTACGGCATCGAACGGGGGCGCAGCGGTAACCGGCGGGGGCAGCGGACCATGAACGACCACACGACAATCGCCGGGCGCTACCGGATCGAGGGCCGCCTCGGAGTCGGCGGCATGTCCACTGTCCATCTCGCGTTCGACGTGCGGCTCGAGCGCCACGTCGCGCTCAAGCTGCTGGCCGAGCACCTGGCCGACGACGCGACGTTCGTGTCGCGCTTCCGCCGCGAAGCGCTGTCCGCCGCCCGTCTCGTGCACCCCAACATCGTCCAGGTGTTCGACTTCGGCCTCGACGAGCGCCAGCACCAGCAGTTCATCGTGATGGAGCACGTGCCAGGTCAGTCGTGCGCCGAGCTCCTGCGCGATCACGGCCACCTCGATCTCGACGAGGCGGTCGAGATCATCGCCCAGGCATGCCGCGGGCTCGACTACGCGCATCGCCACGGCGTGGTGCACCGGGACGTCAAGCCGGGCAACCTGCTCGTGTCCGAGGCCGACGTGGTCAAGCTGGCCGACTTCGGCATCGCCCGCGCCACCGACCAGTCGAGCATCACCCAGGTCGGGTCGGTGCTTGGCACCGCGGCTTACCTCGCCCCCGAGCAGGCCCGCGGCGAGGAGGCAGGCCCCCGCGCCGACATCTACTCGCTCGCGGTCGTCGCCTACCAGCTCCTCTCCGGCCGCCTCCCGTACGAGGCCTCGTCGCTGTCTGAGCTCGCCCTCAAGCAGCAGCGGGAGGCGCCCGAGCTGCTCGACGAGATAAATCCACAGGTGCCAAGGGAGCTGGCCCGGGCGATCGCGATCGGACTCGCGCTCGAGCAGGAGAACCGCTTCGGCGACGCGCTCAGCTTCGGCAAGGCCCTCAAGGCCGGGATGCGGGGCGTTGACCCGCTGGCCGGCGCAGTCCCCCCCACTCCGAGCACCGCCGCGGCCACGCGGGTGATCCCCCAGCAGGAGAGCCCGACGACGGCGACCCGGCTCGTGGCGCGCAACGGTCCGGCCAGCCCGGCCACCGTCTCCGGGATGCGCCCGGTCAGGCGGGTCCCGCCCCGCCCGCAGCCGACGGGCCCCTACCCCGCGGGGGCCTACGCGGCCCCCGAGCGCCGCCCGGGCGCCGCGCGCCGAGCCGCCCGGCGTTTCTTCATGCTCGTCGCCCTGCTCCTCGCGCTGATCGTCGCCCTCGCCGTCGGGATCGTGATCGCCAACGACACCTCGTCAACGATCAAGCCGGTCAAGACGATCGCCAAGGACTTCCAAGACGGCTACAACAAGTTCCAGAGCCTGATCAACCAGTACACGAAATAGGCGGCTGCCCGGCCCGGAGCGCCGCGGCGCGCTCAGACAAGCGTCCGTCGTCGACCGCCCCGCGCAGATCGGCCATCAGGCTCGCGACATAGCTCAAGTTGTGAAGCGTCACCAGGCGAAGTGCGGTGAGCTCGCGAGCGTGAAGAAGATGGTGGATGTACGCCCGCGAATGGCCGGCCGCACAGGTGGGGCATCGGCAGCCGTCAAGGATCGGCCGGGGGTCGCCTCGCGCTCCGCTCTTGACGAGGTCGAGCCGCCAGCGCGCAGCCGGATCGGGCACGAGCGCGACGCCGTGGCGGCCGAGGCGGGTCGGGAGGGCACAGTCGAAGGTGTCTATCCCTAGCTCCACCCCGGCGATCAGGTCATCGACGTCACCGATTCCCAGCAGGTGGCGCGGACGCTCGGGCGCGCGCCGCTCGAGCTCGGCCGTCGCCCAGCCCACGACCTCGTGCATCTGCTGCTTGTCCTTGCCCAGCGATCCCCCTATCGCGATGCCGGGGGCACGGCTGCCGGCGACGGCCTGTGTCGATTCGAGCCGGAGATCGTGCTCGACGCCGCCCTGGACGATTCCATACACGACCTGGCCTGGCGGACCGTGCCGCTCGTGCCAGTCCAGGCAACGCTCGAGCCAGCGGTGGGTACGCGCCATCGACTGCGCGGTGTAGTCGCGCGAGACGTGAAACGGCGTGCACTCGTCGAGGACGAGCGCGATGTCCGATCCCAGGGCGGCCTGTACCTCCATCGAGGTCTCGGGCCCCAGGAACCTTTCGCGGCCGTCGAGATAGGACCTGAACCGAACGCCGGCCTCCTCGATCGCGAGGATCACGCCTTCGCGCCCGGCGTGGCCCCGGCCCTTGAGCTCGTCGGCCACGCCCCCGTGGCCCATGGAAAAAATCTGAAAGCCCCCCGAGTCGGTGATGATCGCCCGCTCCCAGCGCATGAACCTGTGGAGGCCGCCGAGCTCGCGAACGACCTCGGCCCCCGGGGCCAGGAACAGGTGGAAGGTGTTGCCCAGGATCAGCTCGTAGCCGAGCGCGACCAGATCGCGCGGCTCGAGCGTGCGGACCGCTCCCTTGGTCGCCAGCGGCACGAAAGCCGGCGTCCGCACCTCGGCGTGGGCCAGGTGGAGCGTCCCGGTGCGCGCCAGGCTGTCAGGCGAACGGGTCCGGACCGAGAACACCGGCCCGGACCCTACTCACCACAGAGCGACCGGCCGCCGACCCTCCGAGCGGCCCGGCGGCCAGTTGCCAGGCGCCGCCCTAAGCGCCGGCGCCTACGGGATCTGCACTGTTGGTGCTCTCGGCCGCCGACTCGGTCCCGGTGTGCTCCGAGCCCTCGATCGTCTTGTTCTGTCCGCCGCCGGCGGAGATCGTCACCTTGCGCGGCTTGCGCTGCTCGGGCTTGGGCACCGTGACCTCGAGCACGCCGCGATCGAAACGCGCCTTGACCTTGTCGGGATCGACGCCTTCGGGCAGCGTCAGCGACCGCGAGAAGTTGCCGAAGGCCCGCTCGACGCGGTAGTAGCCCTCCTTGCGCTCCTCGTGCTCGGCCTTGCGCTCGCCCGAGATCGTCAGGACGTTGTCCTCGAGCTCGATGTTCACGTCACCTTCTGTCAGTCCGGGCAGGTCAGCTCGGAGGATGAAGTCGTTCTCGGTCTCGACCAGGTCCATCGCCGGAATCCACCGGCGAAGCGTCTGCCCCGTCGCGCCGCCCCGCGCGGGATCCTCGAAGAAGGTCCCGAACAGACGGTTCATCTCGTTCTGGAGGGTCGCCAGCTCACGGGCCGGCTCCCAGCGGATAAGTGCCATGTCAACCTCCATGGGTCTAAAACTCTTGTGTCGATCATTATGAAATCTAAGTCGATATTTGTCAAGTCTTTCTCTAGCCGGGCAGGCGTTTCCGGTTCCAGGGCCAAAACGAGGTGGCCGGTCCGCATGCGGACCGGCCCCGGCGGGTGCATGCACCCGCCGGAGGGGTCGGCACATGTGCCGACCCCCGGGGGCGCGCATGCGCGCCCCCCACCCCCTCTATTCCTCAATCAGCGAAGCGCAGGTCATCTCGGCCGGCAGGGGGATCCCGAGCGTGTCGAGCAGGGTCGGCGCGACGTCGGCCAGGATCCCGCCCTCGCGCAGGCTGACCCGTCCCCCTCCCGTCCCCACGGTGAGGATCAGGGGAACCGGGTTGAGCGAGTGGGCGGTGTTCGGACTGCCGTCGGGCTCGAGCATGTTGTCGGCGTTGCCGTGATCGGCCGTGATCACGCACACGCCTCCGGTCGCGTGGACGGCCTCGACCACCTCCCCCAGGCACTCGTCGACCGCCTCGACGGCGGCCACGGCGGCCTCGATCACCCCGGTGTGGCCGACCATGTCGGCGTTGGCGAAGTTGATGATCCCGAACTCGGGGCGCCCCTCGCGCCAGGCCGACACGAACGCCGATGCGGCCTCCGGCGCGCTCATCTGTGGCTTGTGATCGTAGGTCGGGACGTCGCGGGGGGACGGCACGAGCTCCCGGCGCTCGCCCGCCAGCTCGCGCTCCTCGCCGCCGCCGAAGAAGTACGTGACGTGCGCGTATTTCTCGGTCTCGGCGACGTGCAGCTGACGCAGCCCGCGCGCGGCCAGGACGGCTGGAAGCGTCGTCGCGGGGCGCTCGGGTCCGAAGGCGACCGGGTAGGGCCAGCCCTCCTCGTACTCGGTCATCGTCGCGTAGCGCGCCACCGGCTCGGCTCCGCGGCGGTCGAAGCCGGGATCCCCGAACCCGGGCTCGGCCAGGGCACGCGTGATCTCGCGCATCCGATCGGGCCTGAAGTTGAACGCGAACACGGAGTCGCCGGGCCTGATGCGCGCCTCCTCGCCGACGGCGATCGGAGTAATGAACTCGTCGGTCTCGCCCCGCTCGTACGCGCCACGGATCGCCTCTGAGCCGGTGGCCGCCTGGTGCTCGGCCTGCCCGTGCACGAGCAGGTCATAGGCGCGCTGGACCCGCTCCCACCGCCGGTCGCGATCCATCGCGTAGTACCGGCCGACGACTGAGCCGACCCGGCCCAGCTGCGCCTGCGCCATCCATGTCTCAACCTGCTCGAGGTAGCCGGCGCCTGAGGTTGGGAGCGTGTCGCGGCCGTCGGTGAACGCGTGCAGCACGAGATCCGGCGTGCCGAGCTCGGCGCCCAGCCGGATCAGCGCCTCGAGGTGCCCGAACCCCGAGTGCACGCCACCCTCGGAAACGAGCCCCAGCAGGTGGACCCGCTCGGCGCCTCGGTAGGCGTCGCGCAGCACCTGATTGCTCGCAAGCTCACCCCGCTGCACCGCGAGATCGATCCGCGTGAGGTCCTGGAGCACGACCGCCCCCGCGCCGAGGTTCAGATGGCCGACCTCGGAGTTCCCCATCTGGCCCTCCGGCAGCCCGACCGCCGAGCCGCCCGCCCGCAGCTCGGTGTGCGGGTAGGCCGACCACAGTTCGTCGAAGACCGGGGTGCGGGCCTGCGAGACGGCGTTGCCGGGACCGGCCGGAGCGAGTCCCCAGCCGTCGAGCACGATCAGCGCGGCCGCCGGAGCCGGCAGCGACGCGGGACCCGGCGCGATCGGCATCGCCGGTCAGCCGGCGGCCGCGACGAGCGCAGCGAACGACTCGGCGTCGAGGCTCGCCCCTCCGACCAGTGCCCCGTCGACATCGGGCAGCGCCAGGAGGGTGGGGGCATTCTCGGGGTTGACGCTGCCTCCGTAGAGGATGCGGATGCGCTCAGCCTGCTCGGGCGAGCGGTCGGCCACCAGTGCCCGCACGAAGGCGATCGCCTCCTGGGCCTGGTCCTCGGTGGCCACACGGCCCGTCCCGATCGCCCAGATCGGCTCGTAGGCGATCACCACCTCAGCGAGCCGCTCCGTAGCGACCTTGGCCAGGTCCTCCTGCACTTGGTGGCGGAGCTTGCGCTCGGTGTCGCCCGCCTCGCGCTCGTCTTCGGTCTCCCCCACGCACAGGATCGGGACGAGTCCGGCCTCGAGCGCGGCGACAACCTTGAGGCAGAGCGCGCGATCCACCTCACCGAACAGCTCGCGGCGCTCCGAGTGCCCGAGGATCACACCATGGACCCCGACCTCGGTGAGCATCGGGGCCGAGATCTCACCCGTAAAGGCGCCCTGAGCCTCGTAGTGCATGTTCTGCGCGTAGACCTCGACACGCGAGCCGCGCGTCGAGTCGATCATCGCCCCGAGCGCGGTGAACGGTGGGCAGATGCCGACGTCGACGCCCTCGGCCGTCGACACGCGAGGCAGCAGCGCGGCGACGAACTCCTCCGCCTCGGCGATCGTCTTGTGCATCTTCCAGTTGCCCGCGATCAGCGGGCGCCGGCCCCCGGAGACGCTCACCCCAAGGCCTCCACGCCCGGCAGCGACTTGCCCTCGAGCAGCTCGAGGGCGGCGCCCCCGCCCGTCGAGAGATGCGTCACCTGGCTGGTCAGCCCGAACTCGGCCAGCGCCGCGGCCGAATCACCGCCGCCGACGACCGTGGTACCCGGGGCGCCGGCGACCGCCTGTGCGACGGCCCGCGTGCCGGCGGCAAACGGCGCGAGCTCGAACGCACCCATCGGCCCGTTCCAGAACACGGTGCCCGCCGACGCGATCCGGTTCGTGTATGCCTCGGCCGTCCGCGGTCCGATGTCGAGCCCCATCAGCCCCTCCGGGACCTCGACGCCGTCGATCGCCTGCGCGACGGCGTCCTGCGCCATCCGCTCGGCAACCACCAGGTCGACGGGGAGCTCGAGCGCGGCGCCGCCCTCCTCGGAGCGCTCGAGCGCCTTGCAGGCCAGCGCCACGTCATCTCGGTCGCACAGCGAGTTTCCGACCGAGTGGCCTTGCGCGGCGAGGAAAGGGAAGCACATCGCGCCGCCGATCAGGATCGCGTCGGCCACCGTCTGGAAGCGCTCGATCACGAGGATCTTGTCGCTCACCTTCGCGCCACCGAGGACGGCGACGAGAGGTCGCTCGGGCGTCTCGAGAAGCTTCGACAGCGTCCCGACCTCGCGCTCGAGCAGCCGACCCGCGGCGTGCTCGGCGATCAGCTGGGCGACGCCCTCGGTCGAGGCGTGGGCGCGGTGGGCGGCGCCGAAGGCGTCGTCGACGTAGACATCGGCCAGCTCGGCCAGGGCTCGTGCCAGCTCGGCGTCGTTCTTGGTCTCGCCCGGCTCGTAGCGGACGTTCTCGAGCATCAGGACGTTGCCCGGTGTGAGCCGGTCGGCGAAGGCACGTACCTCCTCCCCTACGACGCCGGGAGCCAGCGTCACGTCCACGCCGCTCAGCTCGGCCAGGCGGTCGGCCACTGGCCGCATCGAGAGCTCGGGCTCACGATCTTTGGGACGGCCCAGATGGGAGACGAGGATCAGCCGGGCGCCGTGGCCGAGCAGCTCTTCGATCGTCGGCAGCGCCGCCCGAATTCGGGTGTCGTCGGCGACGCGCCCCTGCTGCAACGGTACGTTGAAGTCCACCCGGGCGAGCACTCGCTTGCCGGCGAGCTCGCCCAGCTCATCGAGCGTCCTCAAAGCAGCCTCTGAACCAGCTCCACGATCCGATTCGAGTAGCCCCACTCGTTGTCATACCAGGAGACGAGCTTCACCATCGTCCCGTCCATCACCGCCGTCAGCTGGGCGTCGAGGATCGAGGATGCCGAGTTGCCGACGATGTCGGTCGAGACGATCGGATCCTCGGTGTAGGCGAGCAGGCCCTGGAGCGGTCCGGAGTCCGCAGCCGCCTTGAGCGCCGCGTTGACCTCCTCGACCGTCGTCTCCCGCTCGGCCTCGACAGTGAGATCGACCACGCTTCCCGTGGGGACCGGGGCACGCACGGCAAAGCCGTGGAGCTTGCCGTTGAGCTCTGGGATCACGAGCCCGATCGCCTTGGCAGCCCCGGTCGAGGCGGGGATCAGGTTGATCGCGGCCGCCCGTGCCCGGCGCAAATCGCGATGCGGCATGTCCTGGAGCCGCTGGTCGGCCGTGTAGGCGTGGATCGTGGTCATCAAGCCGTGCCTGATCCCCACCGCCTCATGCAGCACCTTGGCGATCGGCGCCAGACAGTTGGTCGTGCACGACGCGTTCGAGATCACGTGGTGGCTGTCGCGGTCATAGGCGTCGGGGAAATTGACTCCCAGAGCGACCGTGACGTCCGGGTCGGTGGCCGGAGCCGAGATCACGACCTTCTGGGCGCCCGCGTCGAGGTGCTTGGCCGCGTTCTCGCGATCGGTGAACAGGCCCGTCGACTCGATCACGACCTCGGCGCCGAGCTCCTGCCAGGGCAGGTCGGCTGGATCACGCTCGGCCAGCACGCGGAGCTCCTTGCCGTCGACCTTGACACCGCCGGGCGTCGCCTCGACGCTGCCGGGAAACGGGCCGTAGTTGGAGTCGTACTTGAGCAGATGGGCGATCGTCGGCGGATCGACCAGGTCGTTGACGGCCAGCCACTCGATGTCGGCGCCGCTTTCATGCGCGGCCCGGAAGACGTTCCGGCCAATCCGACCGAACCCGTTTATCCCGACACGTACCGGCATGCGCGCGACACTCCCTTCTGCCAAGAAACACGAACGCCGACCGGACAGCGCCGTCCGTCGGCCCTTGAAGGCTAGCCGCTAGCGGTTGCTGACAACCTCGACCCTGAGGCCGTCGGGGTCGAGCATGTAGGCGGCGTAGTAGCGGGGTCCGTACTGCGACCGGCGGCCCGGCGGGCCGTCGTCGCGTCCTCCGTTGGCCAGGCCGCCGGCGTGCGCCGCGTCGACGGCCGCCTTGCCATTGGCCTGTAGCGCCACGTGCCCGTAGCCAGGCGCGCTTGGCCGGCCGCGCATCACGATCCAGACGACCGGCGTGTCGGTCCCGTAGGCAACCGCGTGCTCTGAGTCGATCAGCCTGCGCGAGCCGAGGGCCTTGAACACGGCGTCGTAGAACCTCGCCGAGCGCGCCAGGTCGGAGACCTCGAATCCGATGTGGTCGATCACACCGGTTTCTCGATGTCGCGGTGGGCAACCTCGATCAGGTACTCCTGGGCCCGGCCGTAGCGCGCCGCGAGATGCTGGGCGATCGCCACCGAGCGATGACGGCCACCGGTGCAGCCGATGCCGACGACGAGGTGGGCCTTCCCCTCGGCCAGGTATTGCGGGAAGAGAAAGTCGAGCAGCGGGTGCAGCCGCTCGTAGAAGGCGTCGAGCTCCCCCTCGCGGTTGATGAAGTCGATCACGCGCGGGTCGTCTCCGGTCAGGGGGCGAAGCTCTGGCTCGTAGTGGGGGTTGGGCAGGAACCGAACGTCGAAGAGGAGATCCGGGTCCCGCGGTGGGCCGTACTTGAAGCCGAAGCTCTGAAACGTCACCGCCAGCCGCCCGGGTGTGCGGGTGGGGAGCATCTCGTCCGCCAGCTTGCGCCTCAGCATCGCGGCCGTCAGCCCGGTCGTGTCGATCACGACGTCCGACTGGTGACGGAGCGGGCCGACCAGCTCCCGCTCCCGCGCGATCCCGTCGGCCACGCTTCCGCTGGGAGCCAGCGGGTGACGGCGCCGTGTCTCCTTGTAGCGCGTCATCAGCGCGTCGTCGGAGGCATCGAGGAACAGCACACGGTGGCTGATGCCGTGCTCCCGCAGGTCGTCGAGGATCGCGCTCAGCCCATCGAAATAGCTGCCACCGCGGACATCGGACACGACGGCCGCCCGCTCGACCTTCGAGCCCTCGTGCATGAAAAGCTCGACCAGTGTGCGGATCATCTCCGAGGGCAGGTTGTCGACGCAGAAGTACCCCTCGTCCTCGAAGGCCGCCATCGCCGTCGACTTGCCCGCGCCTGAGAATCCGGTGATGATCACGAGGTCGGTGAGCGCGCTGCCCAGGCCGGTGCCCTCGGCCGCTTCGAGCTCATCCGCGGACATGCTCTCCATGAGCAAAGCTTGACGCGCTGCGCGGACGAGCGCGCAGCCACGGGGGGCGGGGCATGCCGCGCCGCGCGGATCCGCGCTAGCCCGGGGCCACACCAGCCACCGGCCTACGGGGGTGCCGTGTGGCACGATCGGCGGGTGCTGAGGCCTCCACCCCGGAACTTCGGCTTCGCTCTGCTCATCGTGGCCCTGCTCGCCGTCGCGGCGAGCGCCCTGGTGGACTTCGACCCCGGTCGGGCCGTCGCGACGGCCGACGACCCGGTCGTCACGGCCAGCGTCGGCGGGCAGGCGACGGGGAACCCGCTGCCGCAGGGGTTCGTCGGGGTGTCGCTCGAGTACACGGGGCTCCAGGCGTACACAGGGCGCGACCCAAACGCCGTCAACCCGGTCCTCGTCGCGCTGCTGCGCAACCTCGCCCCCGGCCAGACGCCGGTGCTTCGGATCGGCGGAAACAGCGCCGATGCGACGTGGTGGCCGCTCGGCGGAACGGTGCCGCCCGCCGGGATCCGCTACGACCTTACGCCGGACTGGCTGCGCACCACGGCCTCGCTGGCCCAGGCGCTGGGGGCACGCTTGATCATGGGCGTGAACCTGGCGGGCGACCGCCCGGCGCTCGCCGCCGCCGAGGCCCAGGCCTTGCTCGGCGGGATCGGCTCGCGCTATCTCGCCGCCTTCGAGATCGGCAACGAACCCGACGTCTACCACATGTTCCCGTGGTATCGCAGCCGCTCAGGCCGCTGGGTGTTTGCGCGGGGCAGTCGGTGGTCGCTCGATCGCTTCATCCGCCAGTTCGCGCTGTGGCGAGCCGCTCTCCCCGCCTATCCCGTCGCCGGGCCCGCCTTCGCCGAGCTCGGCTGGCTCAGCGGCCTGCCCAAGTTCATCGCCAACGAGCCAGGGCTCGGGCTGCTGACCGTCCACCGCTACCCGCTGCGCGCCTGCATCCAGAACCCCGACCAGCCCGGCTACGCCACGATCCCCGCTCTGCTCGAGGACTCCTCCTCGCGAGGGGTCGCCCAGGCCGTGGCGCCCTACGTCAGCTACGCCCACGCAAAGGGGATCCAGTTCCGGCTCGACGAGATGAACTCGGCCTCGTGCTCCGGCCGGCCGGGCGTCAGCAACACGTTCGCCGCCGCCCTGTGGGTGCTCGACACGTTCTTCAACCTCGCCCAGGCGGGGGTGGACGGGGTGAATGTGCACTCCCTGCCCCACGCCGCCTATGAGCTGTTCACTTTCAGCCACGACCAGTCGGGCTGGAGCGCCTTCGTCCACCCCGAGTACTACGGCATGCTGATGTTCGCCCAGGCGTTCGCGCCGGGCGCGCAGCTCCTGCAGACGAGCACTTCGTCAGACGGTCCGCTCAAGGTGTGGGCGACCCGCGACCCGCAGTTCCGCACCCGCGTCGTGGTGATCAACAAAGATCCCGCCAGCACCTACGAACTGCGCCTCCAGGTCGCCGGCTTCAGCAAGCAGGGGCGGATCGAATGGCTCCAGGCGCCGAGCGCCGACGCGACGGACGGCGTCACGCTCGGCGGCCAGAGCTTCGGCGACTCGACGCGCTCGGGCACGCTGGGGCCGCCGCAGACCCAGACGGTCAGCCCGGTGCTCGGCGAGTACACGATCATGGTCCCCCCCGCCAGCGCGCTGCTTCTGACGCAATAACGACGCAGAGTTGGAACCACCGCGCCTTGTTCCGGAGCAGGGGGCGCGGCCAAACTGCTGCCATGGGCGAGACCTGTGACGAATGTCGAGCTATAGGGAACGCCGGTCGCAAACTTCGCCTGGCAGCGCTGGCTGAACGCCAGCGCGGACACGTTGCGTCGTGGCAACTTCCCCCACTAGGGATCAACCGGAAAACAGTGCATCATTGGGTAGGGGCCGGTTACCTCTTCCCGACGCTTCCCCGCGTCTATTCGGTTGGCCACCACGCCCCGAGTGTCGAGGGCGACCTGGCCGCGGCTCTGCTCTATGCCGGCCCGGGTGCGGCCCTGAGCCACGCAACGGCCGCGTGGTGGCTGGGCCTTCTCGAACAGCAGCCCCGCAACATCCACGTCAGCACGCCCCGCCAGCCCCGCTCCCTCCCCGGCATCAAGATCCACGGTCGCCGACAAGTCGAGCGCATCCTCCACAAGGGCCTTGCAACCACCGCGCTTCCCCAGACCTATCTCGACCTCGCGGTGACGGAACCGCTGCGCACGGTCCGCAAGGCACTCGCCAGCGCCGACTACCAGGGCCTGCTCGACCTCGAAGCAGTCGAGGCCGAGCTCGGGCGTGGCCGGCCTGGCACCAACAACCTCCGCGCCGCCCTCGAGGCCCACCGGCCCCAGCTCGCTCACACCAAGAGCGGTCTCGAGGCGCTCCTGCTCGAGCTATGCGAGCAGCACGACCTCCCGCTCCCCGATGTAAACGTCAGAGTCGCGGGCTGGGAGGTCGACGCGCTGTGGCGCGAAGCAGGACTCGCGGTCGAGCTCGACGGCTACGGCAACCATCACACCCCCGCGCAGCTCAAGCGGGACCGCGCCAAGGAGATGGCGCTGCGCGCCGCCGGCCTGACCGCGATCCGCTACTCAGCGGAGCAGCTCGCCCCCCACCAGCGCGCCGCGACGATCGAGGAGCTCCTGCGCCTGACCAGCCGCTAGACCCCCGTCTTGTGGAGCTCCCGGTAGAGATCGCGGGCGAGCTTGCCCGGGATGCCCGGCACCGCCTCGAGCTCCTCCCGGGATGCCGAGAGCAAGGCCTCGGGCGACCCGAACCATCCCAGCAGCGCCCGCTTGCGCGCGGGGCCCACCCCCGGTAGCTCGTCCAGCACAGACGCCGTCAACGCGCGGTCGCGCCGCGATCGGTGGTGGGTGATCGCGAACCGGTGGGCCTCGTCGCGCACCCGCTGGAGCAGCTGCAACGCCACGGTGTCGTGGGCCAGCAGCAACGGCGCCGGCCGCCCCGGGATGAACACCTCCTCGATCCGCTTGGCCAGCGCCACGACCATCACCCCACGCTCGCGGAAGCCGCCGAGCGCCCGGAGCCCCGCCGAGAGCTGGCCGCGGCCGCCGTCGATCACGATCAGGTTCGGCAGCGCAGCGAACGAGGCGTCGTACTCTTTGTCGTGGGGAGAGAGATCGTGTTGGCGCTCCCACTGGGCCAGGCGTCGGCCGAGGATCTCCTCCATCGCTCCGAAGTCGTCGAGCGTCACGCCCCTCACCCGGAACCGCCGGTAGTCGGACTTCTTCGGCGCGCCGCCCTCGAACACGACCATCGACGCCACCGTGTTCGTGCCCATCAGCGTCGAGATGTCGAAGCACTCGATCCGCAGCGGGATCGTGTCCAGCCCCAGGGCCTCCTGAAGCGCGTCGAGTGCCTCAACGCGCTGCTGGCGACGGCGCTCTGACCGCAACCGCTCCTGATCGAGAGCCAGCCGCGCGTTGCGCTCGGCGAGCTCGAGAATCCGCCGTTTGTCGCCTCGCTCGGCCGGCCGGATCTCGACCGCGCCGCCCCGACGTGAGGCGAGCGCCTCGGCGAGCACCTGAGAAGCCGTGCCCACTTCCCGCTGCACGATCAGGAGCGGTGGGATCATCATCGCGCTCGAGTAGTACTGGAGGATGAACGCCTCGGCGACCTCGGCCACGCTGCCTCCGGGGGCGTTGTCGAGGTAGAAGCTCTGGCGATCCGAGAGGACCCCGTCGCGGACCTGGAACACCTGGGCGTTGGCCTCGCCGCTGGCAAGCTCGCCCTCGGAGTCCAGCGCCACCGCGATCGCATCAAGCGTTCCCACCGCCTCGTTGGCCACGCGCTGGCGCTCGAGCAGAGAGCGAACCGCACGCAACCTATTGCGCTCGCGTGCTGCGTCCTCGAACCGCTGCTCGGCGGCAGCCGTGCGCATCGACGCCTCGAGCGAGCGCTCGATCTCCCGGTAGCGCCCGGAGAGGAAGTCGATCACGCCGTCGATCGCCTCGCGGTATCGCTCGCGCGTGACGTAGCCGACGCAAGGCGCCTCGCACCGCTTGATGTAGTAGTCCAGGCAAGGCGACCCGGACCGCCGCCCTGGGGTCTGTCCCTCGCAGCTGCGGAACATGAACACCTTGCCCAGCACCTCGAGCGTTGAACGCACCCGCTTGGCGTTCGAGTAGGGCCCGAAGTACGCCCGGTCCCGTCGATGGCGCTCACGGGTGAAGTACACGCGGGGAAAGTCCTCGTCCAGCGAGATCGCGATGTACGGGTAGGACTTGTCGTCGCGCAGCCGGATGTTGAAGCGTGGCTTGTACTGCTTGATGAAGTTCTGCTCGGCGAGCAGCGCCTCGGCCTCGGTGTGGACGACCAAGGCCTCGATCTGGTCGATTTGGTGCACCAGATCCTTGCCACCGCGCGTGGAGGGATTCGAGAAGTGCGAGGCCACGCGCTTGCGGATCGACTTGGCCTTTCCGACGTACAGCACCCGCCCGCGCGCGTCGCGGAACAGGTATACGCCTGGCTCGTCGGGCAGCTCGCGGCGCTTGTCAGCCGAGGTGATCGACATGGGCCCGATCGAGGATAGGCCCGCTCATGGAGGCGCCGTCAGCATGCCGACGATGGCCACTGCCAGCGCGACGATCGCCACAATCTCCCCCGGTCCGGCGGTGGCTGCGCGCGCCAGATACCGCCCACTTCCGGGCACCACGAGATCGACCCCATTCGTCGGCGGCGCCGCCAGCGCATGAGCAGCGAAGGCAAGCGCAACCGCGGCGAACAACACCAGCAGCGGCCGCCAGCGGGCCCCCAGCGCCACCGACACGACGAGTGCGCCCGCCAACAGCGCCAACAGGACGTCGACTACGGCATAGACCTGCCAGGCGCTGGCGTCGCGTGGTACGCCGACGAGCGCCGTCGAGACGCTCGGCCGCGACAGGACCATGCTCGGATACTGGTGGCTCCAGGTGAGAAACAGCGACCCGAACAGACCGGCCGCACCGGCGGCCTGAAGCCACGCGCCGGTCCGCTCACGAGGGCTGCGCGCCACCGGCCGCTAGGGGAGCGCGTCCGGGGCTCCGCCCGTCCGAGCCGCCTCGATGTCGCCTTCAGGCTTCTCGCCGACCTGCGTGTAGAGGAACGCGGCCGCGGCCAGAGCCGCTCCGCATATGGGCGCAAGAACGTAGATCCAGTAGTGGCTCCACTTGAACAAGCCACTGACGCTCGCCCCCAGCGCAATCGCAGGGTTGAACGCAGCGCCCGAGATACCTCCAACCGCAAAGGCACCGGCCACCACGATCCCCCCGATGGCCAGGCCGTAGAACGAGTTGCCTTCGGTGCCACGTGCGGTGGCCACGTTCAGCACGGTATAGGCGAGCGCGAACGTGAAGATGAACTCAACCACGAGGATCTTGCCGATGCTGGCGACGGCCGCGGCTGATTCCGGATGGCCGATCGCGCGCACGAGCAACCCGGCCGGTACCGCAGCGACGAGCTGCGTGATCACGTATGCCACCCATTCGGGGGCGGTCATCTTGCCGCGGATCAGGACCGCGGTGGAGACGGCGGGGTTGTAGTGCGCGCCCGAGATGTGCCCGCCGGCGAACACCAGCACCATGAGCACGAAGCCGATCGCCAGCGGGGCGAGGACTCCCGCGCCTGTCGTCTTCTCGGTGGCCATGCCGACCGTGAAGACGAAGATGAACATCCCGATGAACTCCACGACCAGCTTGCGACTGAGTGGCATGCGCGCTCCTTTGCTCGGTTGCGGCGGGAACAGTAACCCGCCGCCCGGTTAGTACCTGCGCGCGCTCCAGAGCACCGTGACGACCGCGTACACCGAGGCGCCGAGCAGCACGACCCAGGCCACGGAGGCCAGACCGCCCGAGGTCCACATCCGGGCCGTCGCGGTCAGCGTCAGCGTGGCGACGGCCAGCGCGGCGTAGAGGATCGCACGGCGCGCGTCCCCCAACGAGTAGAGCGCCAGGCGGTGCTGGCGGTACATGACCGAGGCGAACCAACCCAGCGTGGCGAGGAAGGCCAGCGATGCCGCCTGAAGCGCGACGCTGGCTCCGGTCCCACCGCCCGGCACGACCACGACCAGGGCCGCGATCACCAGGATGATCGCGACGTTACGGAGCGTTTTCACAGGCACGCTGCACCAAGGTTACGCCTCGCTCGACACGCTTTCCCACCGCTCGTAGAGCTCGTCGACCGTGCGCTTGGCGGCCGCATGGCGGGCGCTCGAATCGGCGCTCCGCTCGGCGGTCGCCCATGCCGCCGGATCCGACAGCTCGTGCTCCAACTCGCGGAGTGCAGCCTCCGCAGCCTCGATCTCCTGCTCGAGTCGGCGGTCGCTCCCCACCGCCCGCGCAGGCGGCCGCGTCGCCCGCCTGCGAGGCCGCGGCGCTTTGGCGGGCCGGGGCTCGGCGCGTCCCTTACGCTCCTCCCGCACGCGCACGTACTCAGCCCAGCCACCCACGTGGCTCTCGAGCGCGCCGTCCTCGAACGCGACCGTACGAGTCCCCACCGAATCGAGCAGCGCGCGATCGTGGGAGACGAGCAGAAGCGAGCCCGGGAACTCCCGCAGCGCCTCCTCCAGCGCCTCTCGGCTCTCGAGGTCGAGATGGTTGGTGGGCTCATCGAGGACGAGGACGTTGGCACCGCCCGCCACGAGGATCGCCAGCGACAGCCGCCGCCGCTCGCCACCGGACAGCACCTCGAGCGGCTTCTCCGCCTCATCGCCTGAGAACAGGAAGCGGCCGAGCAGCGCCCGCGCGGGTCCCGGGGTCAGGCCGGTGGCGTGCTGGCAGGCTTCGAGCACCGTTCGCGCCCCGCCCACCAACAGCTCGTCGGCGTGCTGAGACAGGTAGCCGAGCTTGACGTTGTGGCCGGTGCGGAGCCGGCCCGCGTCGAGCTCACGGCGCCCGGCCAGCGTCTCGATCAGCGTCGTCTTGCCCGCGCCGTTGGGACCGACCACCGACACGTGCTCTCCGCGTTCGAGCCACAGTTCGGCACCTTCGAGCAGCAGACGCTCACCGGCCCTCACCCGGCCGCCCTCGAGCTCGAACACGACCCGCCCCGACCTGGCCGGCGGCTTGAACGCAAACTTCAGCGGCTTGCCGTCCGTTGGCGCGCGCTCGATTCGCTCCATCCGATCGAGCTGCTTGACCCGCGACTGAGCCTGCCGGGCGCGTGTCCCGGCCCGGAAGCGGGTGACGAACCGTTCGAGCCGCTCGATCTCGGCCTGCTGGCGCTCGATCGCCCGCCCCAGCGCTAGCTCGCGGGCCGCCTTTTCCTTGCGCCAGGCGTGCCATGGCCCGGCGAAGAACCTGCCCCGTCCGGCGTCCAGCTCCAAGACCGAGGTACCGACGGCTTCGAGAAACCACCGATCGTGCGCGACGAGAACGACGGCCGCGTCGAGCGAGATCAGGTGCTGCTCGAGCCATTCGAGCGACGCGATGTCTAGATGGTTGGTTGGCTCGTCGAGCAGCAGCAGGTCCGGGTCACCGGCCAGCGCCCGCCCCAGCGAGGCGCGGGTCAGCTCGCCACCGGAGAACGTCGCCAGCGGCCGATCGAGGTCCGCCCCGTCGCGAAAGCCCAGCGCGTGCAGCGTGGCGAGCGCTCGCTCCCGCCAGGTGTAGCCGCCGGCGTGCTCGAGGCGGGCCTGGGCCTGCGCGTAGCGCGACAACGTGGTCGCGTCGTGCGACCCGGCCGCCATCGCCTGTTCGAGCGAGGCCAGCTCTTGCTCGATCGCGACCAGCTCCCGCGCGCCGGACAGGACGTAGTCGCGCAGGGACAGCGATCGCTCCCGCGGCGGACGCTGGTCGTGGAGCGCCACCCGTACGCCCTTTGCCAGCACCAGCTCACCTGAGTCGATTGAGGCCTCGCCGGCCAGCATCCGCAACAAGGTGGTCTTGCCGGCGCCGTTGCGCCCCGACAGCGTCATCCGGTCCCGGCGCTCGAGCTTGAACGAGATCCCGCGCAGGAACGGCTCGCCGTCGATGTCCTTTCCGAGGTCTGACGCGATCACCACGGCCATTTGAGGCCATGGTAGGCGGGTAGGATTCGGGCTCATGCGAGAGCCTCCCTGGCCGCCTGAGCCCTGGTTCGAACCGCCGCCGGCACGCACGGTGATCGTGCCCGGGCGCGGCGAGATGTTCCTGCGCGACACCGGCGGGGACGGACCGGTGGTGATGCTCCTGCATGGCTGGATGGCGAGTGCCGATCTCAACTGGGGCGGCGCATACGACGACCTCGCCGGGGCCGGCTACCGGGTTCTGGCCGTCGATCACCGCGGCCATGGCCGCGGGGTGCGGCCGCTCGGACCGTTCCGCCTCGCCGACTGCGCCGCCGACGCCGCCGGCGTGCTGCGCACGCTCGAGCTGGCGCCCGCCCTCGTGGTTGGCTACTCGATGGGCGGCGCGATCGCCCAGCTGGTGGCGCGCGACCACCCCGATGTCGTCGCCGGCCTCGTCCTCAGCGGAACCGCCCAGCACTGGCAGGACCGCGAGACGCGGCGGGTGTGGCGAGCCATGGGCTTGATGGGCCTTTCGCTCTCGCTCTTCCCGAGGGCGACATGGCGCGCCGGACTCAGGCGGGTCGGGATCCCGGAGAACGAGCGGACGGCCTGGCTTCAGTCGGAGATGATGCGCCACTCGGCGAGCGATCTGGCCGAGGCGGGGCGCGAGCTGGGCCGGTTCGACTCCCGGCCGTGGCTGGGAGGAGTTCAGGCGCCTGTCGCGGTCGTGCTCACCACACGCGACGACGCCGTCTCGCCACGTAAGCAGCGCGACCTCGCGGCAGCCGCGAAGGCCGACGTGTTCGAGGCCCCGATCCGGCACATGGAGATCGTCACACGGGCCGGCGACTACAACCCGGCCCTGCTCGCAGCGCTCGAAGCCGTTTCGAGCGCTCGCAGCGTGGCCGCGGCGTAGAATCACGGCCCCGATGAGGCGCGCCCGGATCCTCGCGACGCTGCTGGCGATGTCCGTTGTCGTGCTCGCACTGGCACCCGAAGCGCTCGCCCGGGCCTACGCCGGCGAGGGTTGGTATGGCGAAACCAACGACCGAACGATCACCTACTCGATGTACATCGTGATCGCGTTCTTCCCCACGATCATCATCCTTTTATCGCTCCTCCAGTGGCGCCTGGACAAGCGCAAGCACGCCAAGCTGGACGCCGCCCGCCGGCGCGCGGCGAGCATCGACTGGCGAGGCGGCTGGTAGCCGCCTCCTAGCTCTGGGCCCTCACCACGATTACTTCATCCTCCTCGCGCGTGAGCAGGCCGCTCGCGCGCAGCCACGGCTCCCGCTCGCGCATCAGCGGGCCGAGCTTGCCGACGTGACGCAAGACGACCTCGGCGTGCAGCCCGCCAGCGCGCAGCGTCTCGATCGACTCGCGCTCTCCGCACACAGCCGAGTGGACGAGCAACAGCACCCCGCCCGGCCTCAGATGGTCAGCCACGCCAGCGCAAACCCGGTCCAGGAAGGCACGCCCGCGCGGACCCGCCTCCCACGCCCGCGCCGGACCGCGCCGGGGAAGCTCGCCGCTCGGGGAGGGGACGTAGGGCGGGTTGCTCACGATCACGTCGAAGCGCTCGCCGGCTACCGGCGCGAACAAGTCGCCTCTCCGGACGGAGATGTTGACGGCGTTGATGGCCGCGTTGAGCCGCGCCGAGAGAAGCGCCCTGCGCGAGACGTCCACGGCAACCACATCGGATCCAAGCAGCGCCGCCGTCACGGCGAGCACGCCGCTACCCGTGCACAGGTCGAGGACGGCGCTCCCGGGGCCGGGCGCCTCGTCCCGCAGGACGCGGGCAAGCATCCAGCTGTCGCTGATCGGCTGAAACACGCCTGGTACCCGCAACACCCTCACGCGCCGCAGGGCTATCCGGCGGCGGGGGCGGACAAACCGTGAGCTCGTCGGCCGACGAGAGCGTCCCGTCCGTCGAGGAGCTACGCGCCGCGTTCGACGGGGCCGACGCCCTGACCGTCGGGATCGAGGACGAGGTGATGCTGCTCGACGCGACCAGCTTCGAGCTCCTGCCGCGTGGTCCGGAGGTACTCGAACTCGTGCTCAGCGATGACAGCTTCAAGCCCGAGCTTCCCGCGGCCCACCTCGAGATCGTCACGACACCTGCGCCCACCGTGAAGGCAGCGGCTCGGGAGCTCCATGCCGCTCGCAGCGAGCTGGCGCGGCGAGCCGCGCCGATCGGTGTGCTGGCGTCGGCCGGTGCCCACCCGTTCAGCCCGGGTGCCGGTGAGCTCAACCGGCTGGAGCGCTACAGCCACACGCTCCGCGAATACGCGCCGGTTGCCCGGCGCCAGCTGGTGTGCGCCCTCCAGGTACACGTGGCGGTTGGCGACGCCGAGCTCGCGCTCGCCGTTTACAACGCCGCCCGCGGCTACCTCCCCTTGCTGGCGGCGCTGGCGGCCAACGCTCCCTTTTACGAAGGGCGGGACACGGGGCTGGCGTCGGTTCGGCCGAAGCTCTGCGAGCTCCTCCCCCGCCAGGGGGTCCCTCCAAGGATTGGCTCCTGGGAGGAGTTCCACGACGCGCTCCGCTGGGGCCAGGTCTCAGGTCGCTTTTCGCCCGGGGCATGGTGGTGGGAGCTGCGTCCTCACCGTCGCTTCGGCACGCTCGAGTTCCGGGTCCCGGATGGACAGACCACGGTGGACGAGGCCTCCGCAGTCGCAGCCGTCGCCCAGGCGCTCGTCGCCTGGCTGTCCGAGCGCCGCGTGGCCGGAGAGCGGTTGCCTCAGGTCCCGAGCTGGCGGATCGCGGAGAACCGTTGGTCGGCCTGCCGGTACGGGGTCGACGGCGAGTTGTTCGATCTCCGGACCGGCCAGCCGCGCAGCACGCGCGAGCTCTTGCACGAACTGATCAACGAGCTCGAGCCGACCGCCGCGCGCGCCGGCGCGTCACGCGAGCTTGCCATCGCCCGTCAGCTCGTGGAGCGAAACGGCGCGATGCGCCAACACGAGGCCGCCTCCGAGCACGGCGTTCTCGGCCTCGCGCGATGGCTGTGCGAGCGCTTCCTGGCGCCCCTCGCCGGGTAGCTAAAGCCCCGCATGGACACGATTCCCCCTCCGCGGGGTCCGCTCAGCGAGCAGCTGACGGAGGCGCTGGTGCTGGCGCCCCACCGTATGCCGGTCCCGGAGCCACCCTCCATTGCCGATCCGTTGGGCGACGAGGATCTCCAGCTCGCGCTCTATCTCTGCTACGAGCTTCATTACCGGGGGCTGCCGGGTGTGGCGGCGGGCTGGGAGTGGGAGCCCTCGCTGCTCGCCTTCCGCTCCGTCCTCGAAGACGCCTTCGAATCGGCGCTGGCGTCCGGGGTCCCCCTGCGGGACGAGGCGGTCGCGGCCGATGAGCTCGACCTCGCGCTGCGAGAGATAGCCGAGCGCGACGGTCCACCACTCTCGCGCTACGTCCAATCGCACGCGACGCTGGACGAGGTGCGCGAGTTCCTGATCCACCGCTCCGCCTACCAGCTCAAGGAGGCCGACCCGCATTCGTGGGCGATTCCCCGCCTTCACGGACCGCCTAAGGCGGCACTGATCGAGATCCAGACCGACGAGTACGGCCGTGGGCGGACCGAGTGGGTCCACGCCGAACTGTTCGCCAGGGCGATGCGAGCCACCGGGCTGAGCGCTGAATACGGCGCCTACCTCGATCGCATCCCCGGAGTCACGCTGGCCACCGTGAACCTGATGTCGCTATGCGGGCTGCATCGCCGGCTGCTGCCGGCGATCGTTGGCCACCTGGCGGTGTTCGAGATGACTTCGTCGGTCCCCAACCGGCGTTACGGCGACGGGCTTCGGCGACTCGGGCTCGACGGCGACGCGACGCTGTTCTTCGATGAGCACGTGGAGGCGGACGCCGTGCACGAGAACGTGGCGGCGGTGGACCTGGCGGGTGGCCTTGTGCGGCAGGATCCCGAGACCTGCCGCCGGCTCCTGTGGGGCGCCGAGGCGCTCAGCCTGCTCGACGGCCGCTGGGCCGGCCACGTCCTCGATTGCTGGCGAGCGGGAAGGACGTCACTGCGGGAGCACCCCGTCACCGAACCTGCCGGCCCCGGCCCGGCCGCGCGCGGCGTCCTCGACACCCCCGGCCGCGCGGAACCCGATCAGCTTGTGGGTCCCGTCGCAGAACGGCTTGATCCGCGAGCGTCCGCAGCGGCACAGAGCGATCGGGTCACGGTCGCAGCTGAGCGCGACCCCGTCCGAGCTCCACAACCGTCGCGTCACCACGAACCAGGAGCGGACCGTCGCGATACGGCGTGATCGTCACAGCGTCCTTGGCCCGCATCAGGACCTTCCTACCCACAGCAAGCCTCGAGCAGTACTGCCTCGCGGACCCCTCCGCCGCCGACGATCAGCGGCCGGTCGAACCGCTGCGAGACCGACTCCAGGATCAGCAACCCCGCCGGGAGCAGCCTGACGCGTTCGGCAGCGAGCTCGAAGCGCCGGGCGACCTCGCTCGCTGAGTCGCTCCCCAGCAACAGAAGGGCGCGCCGAAACGCGGGAGCATCGAGCAGCCGGCCAGCCACCCGGCCCAGCGACGTCGCGCTCCCACCCACCGCTACGGCCTTCGCCGGGGTCGGCACCTCGAGCCCGCCAAACGTGCCCGCAAGGTAAGAGCGCGCGGCCGCCACTTCGGCGAGCGCCGGCGGGTCTGAAGCCAAGAACTCCTCGGTCAGGTCACTGGACCCGAGGCGAACGACGCGCTCCAATCGACCCGATCCGGCGCCTGCCCCACAGCCAGCTCGCACGACCCGCCGCCCACGTCGACGACCCCCAAGGTCCCGGGCTCGCGCCGTCAGCAGTGCGTTGCACGCGCCGACGAAGGCAAGCCGGGCCTCCTCTTCGCCCGACAGGATCTCGAGCTTCAGTCCGCAGCACGCCTCCACTGCGTCGGCCAGCGCAGCGCTGTTGGCCGCCCGCCGGATCGCTGCCGTGGCAACAGCTCGGATCTGGCGCGCCCCGAGCTCCTCGGCCCGCCGCAGCTGAGCCGCCACCACGCCTGCCACCTCCGTCGATCTTCTCGCTGCCGATCGACCCGTCGTGGCTGATGCCCCGGGCGATGTGGGTGAAGACCCGCTCCTGCTCTACAGGCGTCAGACGGTCGCCGATCGCAGTCGGCGACAAGGAGTCGCGTCGTGTTCGAGCCGATGTCGATGCAGGCCCCGCGCACCAATAACTCCCCTGGCCGGACTCTACTGTTGGCATCATCGGAGCGATGTCAGATCTGGCCATCGAGGTGCGGGGCCTGCGCAAGTCCTATGGCGATTTCGAAGCCGTACGGGGGATCGACTTCGCCGTCCGCCGCGGCGAGATCTTCGGACTCCTGGGCCCCAACGGCGCCGGGAAGACGACAACCGTCGAGATCCTGGAGGGCTACCGGCCACGGACGCGCGGGCAGGTCGCCGTGCTGGGGTACGACCCGGGCGAGCGCCCGCGCGCGCTGCGCGAGCGGATCGGGATCGTCCTTCAGAGCACGGGCCTCTACCGGCATATCCGCGTACGGGAGGCCCTCGTCCACTTCGCCGCGATGTACCCGCACCCGCGTGATGTCGATGAGGTGATCGCCCTGACCGGGCTGGAGGGCAAGGAGGACGCCATGGCCCGGACGCTTTCAGGCGGCCAGCTGCGCCGGCTCGACCTGGCGCTGGCCCTCGTCGGCGACCCCGAGCTGATCTTTCTCGACGAGCCGACCACCGGCTTCGACCCCGCCGCTCGGCGCAACGCCTGGGAGACGATCAGCTCGCTCAAGGATCTCGGCAAGACCGTCCTGCTGACGACCCACTACCTGGAGGAGGCGCAGCGCTGGCCGATCGGGTGGCGATCATCAAGGACGGGCGGATCATCGTCGAGGGCGCGCCCCGCGACCTCGGCGCGCTGCGACGGCGCGGCGCGCTACCGGGTCGCCTACCACGACGGCGGCGGAGAGCTCGTCGAGCACGAGACCGACGACCCGACCAGCGCTGCTGCACGAGCTGACGAGCGCGGCGCTGGCTCGCGGCGAGCGCCTCGAGGGCCTGACCGTGACGCGCCCAACGCTCGAGGACGTCTACCTCGAGCTGACCGCCGGCGCACCGAGCCGCAGGAGGTCGCCGGTTGGCTGAGTTCGCCGTCCTGGCCTGGCGCCAGTACCGCCTCGAGCGCCGCCTGTTCTGGCGCAACCCGAGCGCGGCGTTCTTCAACTTCCTGCTGCCGCTGCTGTTCCTGGCCCTGTTCGGAGCGATCCTCCATGGCAACCAGCACGACCTCAACGTGATCGTGCCCGGGCATCGCCGGGATGAGCGTGATGTCGACCACGTTCACCGCGCTGGCCTACAACATGACCTTCCTGCGCGAGCAGGGGGTGCTCAAGCGGATCCGCGGCACCCCGATGCCCGGGATCTCCTACCTGGCCGGGATCGCGGGTAACGCGGTCACCAACACGGCGCTTCAGATCGCGATCATCACCGTGGCCGGCCGCCTCTTCTTCGGGACGGGATGGCCGCGCGACTGGGGCGAGCTGGTCGCTCTTCGTCGCCGCCGGCGTGGTCTGCTTCGCCTCGCTCGGCGTGGCCCTCTCGCATGTGATTCCCAACTTCGAGTCCGCCCTCGGCCTACGTCAATGCCGTGTTCCTGCCCGTGATCCTGATCTCTGGCGTCTTCTACGACGCCCACCACGCGCCCGGGTTCATCCGCGGCGTCGCCCAGGTCGCTCCCCCTCACGCATCTGATCGATGGCCTCTCGGGCGCGATGGTCAAGGGCACCGGCCTGGCACGAACATCAGCGCCCTGGGCGTGATCGCGCCTGGACGCGTGCTCGGCGTAGCGCTCGCCGTGCGCGGCTTCAGCTGGGAGCAGCGCCGGAGCTAGCCATGGCGCCCCTCGCCCTGCTCTACGACGTCCACGGCAACCTGCCGGCCCTCGAGGCGGTGCTCGAGGACGCCGGCGGCGCCGGCGCCGAGCGGTTCCTGCTGGGTGGCGACTACGCGCTGTTCGGCGCCTGGCCGGCCGAGACCGTGGCACTGCCTGCGCGAGCTCGAGACGGTCGCCTGGATCCGCGGCAACTGCGAGCGCGAGGCGGCCGAGGACCGATCCGGCGCCCGGACAACCCGGTCCTGGCAGGCGCCGTGGCCAGCCTGCGGGAGCTCCCGGCGAGGATCGTGACCGAGCTGGCCGAACTGCCCGAGCAGGCGGTCCATCGACGGCGCCCGCTACTGCCACGCCTCGCCGGTCTCGGACATGCGCTCGTTTCTGCCCCAGCCAGCCGACGACGAGGACGAGCTCCTGGCCGGAGTCCGCGAGCCGCGGGTGGTCTTCGGCCACACGCATCTCCCCTTCGCCCGCCGAGTCCCGCACGGGATCGAGCTCAGTCAACCCAGGCAGCGTCGGCATGCCCTTCGACGGCGACCCGCGCGCGGCCTATGCGCTGGTCCACGACGATGGCCGCGTCGAGCACCGGCGGGTCGCCTACGACCACGAAGCCAGTGCTACGGCCGTGCGCGAGCGGTTCGGCGATTCCGAGCTGGACCGAGACCGTGACGCGACGGATCCGCACCGCGCGCCCAGTGGCATGACTCCGCGCTCAGCATGGTCTCGCAGCAACCTTCCACCACTCGCGACTTCCCCCCCGTGCGGCTGGCCGCCCAGCGCGAGGCGACCGTGTCTCGTCTGCCTTCCCGCTCGCAACGAGGCCCGGACGATCGGCCCGATCCTCGAGGCGCTGCTTCCGCTTCGCGAGCAGAGGCGTCATCGATCAGCTCGTGGTCGTCGACGACTCGACCGACGGGACCGCCGAGATCGCGGGCCGGCTGGGCGCCGAGGTCCACGCCCAGGCCAGGCTGATGCCCGGAGCTCGGCCCGGTGCTCGGGCAAGGGCGACGCCTTGTGGCGCGCGATGAGTGTCCTTCGAAGGCGAGCTGGTCTGCTTCCTGGACGCCGACACCGAACGGCTCGGCCCGCACTACGTCTGCGGCCTGCTCGGGCCGCTGGTCTGCCGAGGCGGAGTCTCGTTCGTGAAGGGCTTCTACCGACGGCCACTGCGGATCGGCGCGATGACGGTTCCCGACGGCGGCGGAAGGGTCACCGAGCTCACGGCGCGCCCGCTGCTGGCGCTGTTCTATCCCGAGCTGACCGGGTTTCGAGCAACCGCTGGCGGGTGAGATCGCGGCCCGCCGGGAGCTGCTCGAACGCGTGCCCTTCGTCACCGGTTACGGCGTCGACATCGCGCTGCTGCTGGACGCCTACCGATGGTCGGCCTTGCCGGGTTGGCCCAGGTCGACCTCGAGGTTCGCCAGAACGCACCACCAGCCGCTGCGCGACCTGAGTCCGATGGCCTCCGCGGTCCTCGAGGCGGTGAGCACGCGACTGGCGCGTGAGGGACGCTTGCGCGTCCCACCTCCCGAGGCGGCGGTCGAGCGCCCGCCGATTTCGAGCCTGCGGGTCGCGGCGTGACCGCGCCGAGTCGCCCGGAGGGCGGACGGCGCGATATCCGGACGGTGCCGACCGCGCCCAGCCGACGGACGGGCGCCCTACTTCACCTCATTGCCCGCCGCATTGAGCGCCGGCCAACGCCCGCCGAACTGCTTGACGTTTACGTAGGAGGTCTGCCCGGGTCCGCTGTCGCCTGTGTAGGTGTAAAGAGGATGTCCCGCGTACGTGACCTGCTTCACGCCGTGCTTGAGGGTGGTCGTCCCGAGCAGTGAGGACTTGATGCCAGGTCCGCCGACCGCCTTGCCGGTGTCGTGACCGGGGGCCACGTCGAGAGGCAGCCCTTAATCGAGACGCATCGATCGGATTTGCGCCCATCGCGGGTGAAGGCGTAGACGGTGAAGCCCCTCGAGTTGACGAGGACCTTGCCGAGGCTCGTCATTCGCAGCTGAACGACCGGCTTGCTGGCGCGCGCGACCGCCACGGCACTCGCGATTCCGGCGACCGTCACCGCTGCCAGCAGGACGCTCCAGATCCGTCTCATCGTCGCAACCTCCCATGAATGCTTGGGCCTGTCAAACAGAGGACGCCCACGCTCCTCGTTCCTTCCCTGAGCAGCGCCTTCGTCGTGGGCGCGCCGGATCACCCGGTGAGCGGCTCCACGCTGATGGACGCCTTGTGGGTGTCCCGACCGGCCCGCCGCAGGGCGAACAGCCCACCGAGCGCGACCGCGGCGCAGGTCACCGCGCCGAGTCCGAGACCGGCGCGGGCACCGAGGAGCTCCATCAACCAGCCGACGATCGGCCCGCCGATCGGCGTTGAGCCCTGAAAGGCGACGAACCAAAGCGCCATCACGCGCCCACGCATCTCGGGCGCGGCTGAGAGCTGGAGTGTCGAGTTGCCCGTCGACATGAACGAGATGCTCGCCGCGCCGGCGAACGCCAGCGCGACCAGCTCGAAGTCCAGGCTCGGCGCGACCGCCGCCAGGCCCACCGCGACGCCGAACACCGATGCAGCCAGGACCAGCGGCCGCAGTCCGGTCTTGCCTTTGGCCGCCACGAGCAGCCCGCCGCACACCGCTCCGATTCCCATCGACGCCGTCATGAATCCGAAGCCGGTGGCCCCCGCTCCCAGCCCACGGCTGGCCATCACGGGCAGCGTCACCTGGAACTCGTAGGTCAGGCAGCCGGCCACTCCCATCATCAGCAGCGGCACGGGAGCTCGGGCCGCGAGCGCACGTACCGCAGGCCTTCGCGCAGCTGACCGCGGGCGCGGGGCGCCGGCTTGGTGGGGTCAAGGGCGCTTCCGTCCATCGTCACGAGCGAGAAGACGACCGCGACGAAGCTCGCTGAGTTGGCCAGGAAGCAGACGCCATCGCCGACGGTCGCAATCAGGATCCCGGCCACCGCCGGCCCGACCGTCCGCGCGACGTTGACCAGCACCGAGTTGAGCGTCACCGCGTTCCGCAGATGCTTGGCGCCGACCAACTCGAGCATGAACGACTGGCGAGCCGGGTTCTCGAAGGCGTTGTTGAGCCCGAGCAGCGCGGCGAGCGCTCCCACCTCCCACACCCGCACGACGCCCGTGACGGTCAGCACCCCGAGCACGAGCGCCTGAACGCCCATCGCGCTCTGCAGCCCGATCATCAGCTTTCGCTTGTTGACCCGATCGGCAATAACCCCGCCGTACGGAGCCAGCAGCAGCACGGGAAGCGTCTGCAGCGCGATCACCACGCCGAGCGCGGTGCTCGAGTGCGTGAGCGTGAGCACGAGCCACGCCTGCGCTGTCATCTGCATCCAGGTGCCGATCAGCGAGATCGCTTGCCCGCTGTAGTAGCGGCGATAGTTGGGGACCGAGAGCGCGGCGAAGGTCAGGGCTCGGACTTGGCGTGCGCCCGCCATCCAGGCTCGCCACATGCGTGGAACGCGAGTCATCCTGCCGCCCGCTTGTCGCGCGTCACGGGCGACGCTCGGAGAGCTCGGTAGCCAGCGACTCGAGCGCCGGGAGCGCGGCTTCGAGCTTGCGTCGTTCCCTCTGCGAGACCCCGCCGAGCGCCACGTTGATCGCCTCGGTGCGCTCGCGCCTGATCCGCTCGGCCAGCCGACGGCCTGAGGACGTGTTGCTGATCCAGGCTACGCGGCGATCGTCGTGGTCATTCGCTCGCTCGATCAGACCCCGCTCCGCCAGACCAGCGACCACGCGCGAGAGCATCGTCGGGTTGATCCCCTCCGACTCGGCCAGGTCCGACAGCGTCGCGGGACCACGCCGCACGACGCTCAGCAGGACCGAGACGCTGGTCGGACTCAGCCCAGCCTCGCGGGCGGAGGCGGTCGTGCGCAGTTGCCGCGACAGCCTCCCGATCGCGGTCCGCAACCGCGTCGCGGTCTCGGGATCGAAAGTCGTGGAGCTGATCGTCTGGTGCGCCATGAAATACTTGCTTGCCGGCAAGCATTAGTCTAGCGCGTCCCACCGGGCCGCGTCACTGCTGGGGAGGATGAGGTGACCGACCCGCCGGCGACCCTAGGCGAATTCCTGGACCGCCCAGTCGGGCAGGACATCGGGCAAGCCGTCGCTCACCCGGTCGGTGAAGCGAGCCGGGCGTTTCTCCAGAAACGAGGTGACTCCCTCGACGACATCGGCCGACTGCCCGCGGATCACCATCGCGCGCGAGTCGGACCGGTGGGCGACCATCGGGTGGTCGGCCCCCAGCATCGTCCACATCATCCGGCGCGCCAGCGCGACCGAGACGGGCGCCGTGTTCTCCACGATCTCACGCGCCAGCTCCTGCGCCGCGCCGAGGAGCTCGTCGGGCGGATGAACGCTCCGCACGAGTCCGCCGTCGAGCGCCTCCTGTGCGGAGAACACGCGTCCGGTGCTGACCCACTCCACCGCCTGGCTGATCCCCACGACCCGCGGGAGGAACCAGCTCGAGGCAGCCTCCGGAACAATTCCCCGCCGGACGAACACGAACCCGAAGCGGGCGTTCTCCGACGCCAGCCGTATGTCCATCGGAAGCGTCATCGTCGCGCCCACTCCGACCGCCGCGCCGTTGACCGCAGCGATCACCGGCTTGGTCGACTCGAAGATCCGCAACGTGAACTGACCGCCGTTGTCGCGATGCTGGCCAGCCTCGGCGTTCCGCCGGAATCCGCCGCGCGTGCCCGCGCATCGAACGTCTCTCCCCCTCGCTCGAGATCGGCACCTGCACAGAACGCCCGCCCCGCACCCGTGACGATGATCACCCGCACCTCATCGTCTGCGTCGGCGGCGTCGAAGGCTTCGATCAGCTCGCGCGCCATCGTCTGGGTCCACGCGTTGAGCCGATCCGGCCGGTTCAGCGTGATCGTGAGCACGGCGTCCTGCACCTCTGTGATGATCTGATCCGGCATCTGAGGATCCTCCTTCAGCATCGTCGAGCGGGGCTATAATTGCTAGCGCAAGCATATGTCTGACGTGAGCAGAGAAGCCTCCCAGAAATGCGGTTATGTGCTGGGCAAGGATGGACTAGCCCGGTGGTCCGAGGTCCATTCCGATGCGTGGATCGGCCTCCTCGGGACCTACAAGCGCCTCACGCGCGCCCTCGACGCCGAGCTCGAGTCTGAGCACGGCCTGACTCTGAGTTCGCTGGAAGTGCTCGGCCGGCTGGCTGCCGCGTCAGGGCACAGCCTTCGGCTTTCCGCCCTGGCTTCCGCCTGTGGTCTGAGCCTCAGCCGGATCTCGCGGATCATGGACTCGCTGGAAGCTCGGGGCCTCGTGCGGCGGCGCGCCGTCAGCGAGGATGCGCGAGCCGTCGACGGTCAGCTCACACGGGCTGGGCTCGACCTCGTAAAGCGCGCGCAGTGCAGCCATTTCTCGGCTGTCCAGCGGCGCTTCTTCGAGCATCTCTCCGACGAGGAGGTCGCGCTGCTCGCTTCGATCTTCTCGCGCTTCGATCCCGCAGAGGCGTCAGCTTGCAGCATCTCTGAGGAGTTGGGACCCGGTTGAGACCCGAGGCCTGACCCTCGGGGCCATCCCGATGAAAGCGGTTCCCGCCCGCAGCGGTTAACTACGACAAGATGGCGAGGTCAGAGAGCGGGAGGCCATGACGGTGGTCAGGTTGGTGCGGCGCCACCGCTTGGTGGCGTTGATCGCATTGGTGGTGCCCATCGGCGCATTTCTGGCCGTTGGCGGCGCGTTCGGCGCCTCGCCTCCCCCGCCGCGGATTCCACTCAACGATCTCAACACCGCACTCGGCGCGATCCCGGGCTACGAGACTCCGGGCGCCGCGCCCGAGCAGGAGCCGCCGGAGCCGTCATACGCCGCCGTCCCGCGCGCCGACTGCCGCCGCGGTTCCCACCCCTTGCCGGGAGTCCAGGGCCGCGTCCCGGCGTCGGCCATCGACTCGCCCCAGGCTGCGCACGGCTGGACCTGCAACGTGGCGGTGATCGGCCACTACGCGAGCTCGGGTGGTTACAAGGTGTGGAGCTATACCGACGAGCAAGGACACCTATGCGCCTTCTATGACACGACCTTGCTGTATCCGATGGACGCGCTCAGCCTGACCGGGCCGCCATCAAAGGGCGTGTACGTGCTCGACATGTCGAACCCAAGCCACCCCATGCTCACCGACGACCTGACGACGTTGCCGATGCTCTCGCCGCACGAGTCGCTCTACCTGAACCCTAAGCGCGGCCTGCTCGCCGCCGACCTCGGCAACCCAACCAGCTATCCAGGGCTGATGTCGATCTACTCGGTGAGCCAGGACTGCCGCCACCCCGTCCTCGACGCCACCTACCGAGCTGCCCGGTTTGGACACGAGAGCGCCTTCTCGCCCGACGGCCGCACGTTCTGGGTCACCGGTGGCGGCGAGGGGATCGCAGCGGTCGATGTGTCGGACCCGAGGCACCCGCGCACGATCTGGGAGGGCAACGAGTACTCCCATGGCGGCAGCGTCAGCGACGATGGCGATCGGTTCTACGCCGCCGACTCGCTCGACGGCGACCTCACCACACTGGACATCAGCCAGATCCAGGCGCGCAAGGCGAGCCCTCAGGTGCGCGAGGTGAGCCGGCTGACCTGGCAACGCGTGACGATTCCACAGAACTCGGCGCCGATGACCATCAACGGCCACCACTATCTACTCGAGTTCGACGAGTTCGCATTCCGGTTTGACACCGCGGTGCCCGCGGACACCGTTGGCGCGGCGCGGATCATCGATATCGACGATGAGGCACATCCGAGGGTGATCGCGAACATCCGGCTTCAGGTCAACAACCCGCCCTACCGGACGGCTGCCGACAACGACCCGGGAGGAATCGGCGGCAACGAGGCCCAAGTCGGGTATGCGGCCCACTACTGCGCGATACCCCGAGAGGTCGACCCTGAGATCGTCGCCTGCTCGTTCATCAACTCGGGCTTGCGGATCTTCAACATCCAGAACCCATACCACCCACGCGAGGTCGCCTATTTCGTCTCGCCGCCCAAGGCCTCTTACGTCAACGGCAACAAGGCGAGCGACACCGCGATGTCCAAACCCGCGTTCTACGCCCCGCGGCGCGAGGTCTGGTACACGGACGCCGCCAGCGGCTTCTGGGCGCTCCGACTCCCGGCGAGCGTGTGGCCGGATCCGCTTAGCCCGCCCAAGCCGGCCAAGCACAGATCGCGGCGCGCGCGCAGGCGGCACCATCACGCGCGGCGCCATCACGCGCATATGTCAACCTGACATCCGTGTCGGGCACGCAAGTCGGCCTCGCCATATCGGTCTTCCTGGCCTGTGCCGTCGAGGCGGTCGAGGCTCTGACGATCGTGCTGGCGGTCGGCCTGACGCGCAGCTGGCGCTCGGCTTTGACCGGCGTGGGGGTGGCGGTGCTCGTGCTGGCGGCGCTTACCGCAGCGCTCGGCCCCACCCTCACAGCCTTGCCGATCAACGCGCTGCGGGTGGTGGTCGGCGCACTGCTCCTGATCTTTGGTCTGCAATGGCTGCGCAAGGCAATCCTCCGCGCCGCCGGACTCAAGCCGACACGTAACGAGGCGGCCGCCTATTCCGAGGAGCGCGCGGCCGCCGCCGCGGCGGGCGCCGTCGGGCCGGGGCTCGACCCCTACACGTTCACGATCGCATTCAAGGGCGTGCTGCTCGAGGGCCTCGAGGTCGTGTTCATCGTGCTCACCTTCGGCGCCAACCAGCACGACGTCTCGCTGGCCGCGGCCGCGGCCGCTGTGGCGGTGCTCGCGGTCGCGGCCGCGGGGCTAGTCATCCACGCCCCGCTTTCTCGCGTGCCGGAGAACACGATGAAATTCGTCGTGGGCGTGATGCTCACCTCGTTCGGGACGTTCTGGGGCGCCGAAGGCGCCGGCGCGCACTGGCCCGGCGAGGACGCGGCCCTGCTCGCGATCATCCCGGCCACGCTGATCGCATCGCTGATGCTTGTCACGGCGCTGCGCCGCCGCCGCGCCTCCCCGGTCCGGGCATGACGCGCCTGAAGGCATTCGTCCGCTTTGTGTGGGACTTCGTGATCGGTGACGACTGGCGGATCGCGGCCGTCGTGGCGATCGCCCTCGGAGTGACAGCGCTGGTCGCGGGTGCCGGCGTCAGCGCTTGGTGGATCCTGCCGCTGGCGGTTGTCACTGTGCTCGGCACTTCCGTCGCCGGCAACGCGTAGCTATCCGAGCGCTTCGGCCGCTGCCCGCAACCGCTCACGCCGAAGGCGTCGCAGCTGAGAGCGTGCCCCGCGGATCAATTCGTCGATGTCGAAGCTGCCGAGCCGCTCGGCGACCGGTTTGACCTCGGCCAGCGCCTGCCACAGGAGAAGCTTCCCCTCGACACCGAGAATCAGGACCTCGAGCTCCACCACGCGGCTGAGGGGCGAGTAGGCGAGCAGCGATCCGTTGAGCTTGAGCCGCCCGAACTTTTCGGCCGTCCACGCGGCAATGAGCTTGATGCGGTCCCTCCCGACCCCAAGCTCACCCAGCACCCGCCGCAGCGCGACCTGATCCTCCTCGATTTCCTGAGCCAGCCGGCTGAGCGCCTCCCCGTACCGAGTCCCTCGGTTGCTGGCGGCCGACCGCCGCGCGAGCTCAACTGCGGGCCATAGCTCCGGCGAGGTGGTCATTGAGGTAGATGTCGAGCAGCGACACGCCGCTCAGCCCGGATGCGTCTCGCCGCCAACTGGCGCCAGCACCTCTCCGGTGTAGTAGCTCGAGAGCTCGTTGGAGGCGAAGAACACGTACGACGGCGCGATCTCGTCGGGCTGCGCGGCACGCCCCATCGGCACCTGCTGGCCGAACTTCTCCACCTTCTCCGGAGGGAAGGTCGCCGGAATCAGGGGTGTCCACACCGGTCCGGGAGCGACGCAGTTGACGCGGATCCCGCGCTCGATCAGCGCTTGGGCGAGCGAGAAGGTCAGCACGTGCACGGCGCCCTTGGTCGCTGCGTAGTCGATCAGCGATCCGTTGCCGCGGATCCCGTTGACCGATCCGGTGTTGATGATCGATCCACCCTCCCCCATGTGCTCGAGCGCGGCCTTGGTCGTCCAGAAGTAGCTGTAGACGTTTGTCTTGAACGTGCCGTCCCACTGGTCGGTGGAGATCTCCTCGAAGGCATCTACCGGGGTTTGCGTGCCGACGTGGTTGACGAGGACGTCCAGTGACCCGAGCTGCTCCACGGTCTCGGTAACGATCCGACGGCACTCGTCCTCGCGGCGAACGTCGCACGCCAGCGTGATCGCCTTCCGGCCCTCGGCCTGCACGAGCTTCTCTGTGTGTGCGGCATCCTCGTGCTCGCTCAGGTAGGCGATCGCGACGTCGGCACCCTCCTTGGCGAAGGCACACGCCACCGCTCTTCCGATCCCGGAGTCGCCTCCCGTGATGAGCGCGACCTTCCCCTCGAGCTTGCCACTGCCTCGGTAGCCGCGCATCTCGTCCTGAGGCTCGGGCGTCATCTCGCCCTCGTGACCCGGACGCTCCTGTTCCTGGGGCGGTAACTCGCGCTCTGATTCGGACTCGGGCATGAGCGCCCAGTACCCGGCGGCGCCCACCGCGTAACTCCTGCCGCCACTCAGAGTCAGCGCGCGAGGTTGGCCATCTGTCCGCGCTCACCACGAACATCTGTTCGTGTCCGGGGCGACGATCTTGCACGCTGATCTCGATTCCTTCTACGCATCGGTCGAGCAGCGGGACGATGCCCGCTTGCGCGGGCGGCCGGTGATCGTGGGGGGCGGCGTCGTCCTCGCCGCATCCTACGAGGCCAAGGCGCTCGGCGTGAGGACAGCCATGGGAGGCAGCCAGGCCCGCCGGCTATGTCCGCACGCGGTGGTCGTTCCCCCGCGCATGGCGGCCTACAGCGAAGCCAGCCGAGCGGTTTTCGAGGTGTTCGAGCGCACAGCGCCCCTCGTCCAGGCGCTCTCGATCGACGAGGCGTTCCTCGACGTGCGGGGGCTCGAGCACATCTCGGGCACGCCGGTACAGATCGCCACACGGTTGCGCCGGGAAGTGCGCGAGGAGGTCGGACTTCCGATCACCGTCGGGATCGCGCGGACGAAATTCCTGGCCAAGGTGGCAAGCGCGGCGGCCAAGCCAGACGGCCTGTTGCTGGTCGAGCCAGACACCGAGCTCGAGTTCCTGCACCCGCTTGCGGTCGAGCGGCTGTGGGGCGTGGGGGGCGTGACCGCCGCCAAGCTCCGCCGCCGCGGGATCACCACCGTCGGCCGGGTGGCTGAGCTCGACGAGGCGACGCTCGTTGCGATGCTCGGGCGCGCGAGCGGACGGCATCTCCACGCGCTGGCCCACAACCGCGATCCCCGGCCCGTCCACCGGCGGCCACGCCGGCGCTCGATCGGCGCTCAGCGTGCGCTCGGCTCTCGCCCGCGCCCCCGGGACGAGATCGCCGCGACTCTGATCGTGCTCGTCGACCGGGTGACGCGGCGTCTCCGGACGGCCAAGCGGGTCTGCCGGACGGTCGTCCTGCGGATGCGCTTCACGGACTTCTCCCGCGCCACGCGCTCGTACACGATGCGGGAGCCGACCGCGAGCACGATGACGATCCTCGCCGCCGCTCACGCCCTGCTGGCCGCGTCGCAGCCCGAGATCGAGCGCCGGGGGCTGACACTGATCGGGGTTGCCCTCACCAACCTCAGTGACGAGCTCGGTCTCCAGCTGACGCTTCCGTTCAACCGCGCCCGCGACCTCGACGCCGCACTCGACACGATCCGCGAGCGTTACGGGTCGGCGGCGATCACGCGCGGCGTACTCGTCGGCCGCGACCCCGGCCCATGGGTCCCACTCCTCCCGGACTAGCCATGGGCCGGTCACGTGGCCCCGACTCAGCGCGCGCTAGCCGTCACCCCCAGCACATCGCGCTCGCCCTTGCCGCGGACCAGCGGTCCCTCGTAGGCGCCGGGCTTGGGCCGTGGCTTCCCGCCCGGGAAGGCGAGGCGGATGATCGTCCGCTGCACCATGCCCAGCTGCTTGCTCAGCGGACCTGAGTTGTAGGGCAGCCCGTAGCGGGCGCAGATCTCGCGCACCTTGGGCGCGATCTCGCCGTAGCGGGTGCTCGGCATGTCGGGAAACAGGTGGTGCTCGACCTGGTAGCCGAGGTTGCCGCTCAGCACGTGGAACAGCGGGCCGCCGTCGATGTTGGCCGCGCCGGTGAGCTGCCGTACGTACCAGCCGCCGCGGGACTCGTTGTCGGTCTCCTCCTCGGTGAACGTGTAGGTCTGATCAGGGAAGTGACCGCAGAAGATGATCGCGTAGGACCACACGTTGCGGATCACGTTGGCCACGAGGTCGGCCGTCAGCGTGCGGCGGAATGGCTCGCGGAAGGATCGGCGTGCGACGAGCTGGCGGACCAGCGCCCCGGTACCGGTCGGCTGGCGACGCAGCTTGCGCGCAGTCAGCTCGACGCGCGCCTGGATCCGCGCACGCCGGCTCTGCTGCTGGCGGGCCTTGAGTGCGAGCAGCGCGGCGTCCAGCGCGGTCATCACCAGCCCGCTCATCAGCGGCCAGGCGGCGTAGTCCTTCTGGATCTGAGTTCGCGCCTTGCCAAGGATCCCTCTCACCTCCTTGCGCACCTGCTTGATGCTCTTCTCGCCTGCCCGGATCGCGGTGAAGTCGAGATCGTGTACCGCCACGCCCCATTCGAACAGCGCCATCAGCAGGACGTTGTAGAGCGGCTGGAAGAGATACACCGGATGCCACTTCTGATGCGGGTCGATCCGCATGATCTCGTAGCCGAGGTCCCGGTCCTTGCCGAGGATGTTGGTGAATGTGTGATGGACGTAGTTGTGCGAGTGGCGCCAAGCCTCCGCCGTCGAGGCTGTGTCCCAATCCCATGCCCGGGAATTGATGACGGGATCGTTCATCCAGTCCCACTGGCCGTGGAGCACGTTGTGCCCGATCTCCATGTTCTCGAGGATCTTGGCCAGACCGAGCGTTACGGCTCCGACCGTCCACGGGATGCGCCACCGCGAAGCGATCAGCTCGAGGCGGCCAAACAGCGCGAGCCGGCGCTGCAAGGCGATCACCGAACGGATGTAGCGCGAGTCGCGGTCGCCCAGGTCGTCTCTGATCTGCTCGTGCAGCTCGTCGAGCTCTCGCCCCAGTTGCTCGATCTGCTCCTCGCTCAGCCGCCGCAGCGGACTCTCCGGCTCGCTTGTCGCGACACGGCCGTTGCGGCTTTCGGTGGTGGTTGCCATTTGTTCTCCCTTACAGGTCGATCTCGACTGGTCCCTCAGGCGCGCTGATGCACGTCCTGATCATCTCTCCCTCCTGCCCATAAACCTTGCCGTTGCGGAGGTCGCGCACCCGGCCCGATCGCAACTCGCCGACACACGTATGACAGATCCCCTCACGGCAGCCGTAGGGAAGGTCGAGCCCCGCCTCCTCCCCGGCTACGAGTATCGGCTTGTGCCCATCCGACTCGGCCTCACAGCCGGACATCACGAACTTGATCGCCCCTCCTTCCCCTTCGCCCGCCTGGCCCAACCCGAGCTTGGGCTGGAAGCGCTCGAGGTGAAGCCTGTCGCAATCGCCCTCCGAGCGCCAGCGCTCGGTGAAGGCATCGAGCATCTCCCCAGGGCCCGACACGTACGCTTCGCGCTCCCGCCAGTCCGGGCAGAGTCGGTCGAGATCAGCGGGACCGATCCGCCCCTGCTCAGCCGTCAGCTGCTCGTGGAGCCGAAACCCATCTTGCCGGCGCGCGAGCTCGCGGATCTCATCGCCGAAGATCACCTCGTCGTCGCGGCGCGCCGAGTGGAGCAGGACGACATCGTGGAGCTCGTCGAAGTGATCGAGATATCGGAGCATGCTCATGATCGGGGTGATTCCGCTGCCCGCGCTGATCAGGAGCAGCTTGGCCGGCGGCTCCTCCGGAAGCACGAAATTGCCCTCGACCATGCTGAGCGTGACGATCGTCCCCGGTTTGGCCTTGCCGACCAGGTAGGGCGAAACCTTTCCGGCATCCACCCGCTTTGGGGTGATGCTGATCAAGCCGTCTTCGCGCCAGGGCTCCGAGGTCAGCGAGTAGGCGCGCCAGTGCCGCACGCCATCGATGTCGAGGCCGATACGCACGAACTGGCCGGGCTTGTGACCAGGCCAGCTGTAGCCGGGTCTGATCAGAATCGTGGCCGCGGTCGCCGTCTCAGGCCTGACTTCCTCGATCCGCCCGCGCAGCTCTCGCGTCGACCAGAGCGGGTTGATCATCTCGAGGTAATCGCCCGGCAGAAGCGGGGTGCTCAGCGCCTCCAGTGCCCGCATGACTCGGCGCTGGATCGGGTGGACGTTCGGCGGCGCGCCCTTCTCAGGCATGTACTTGTCTCCCAGGTATCGACTCGAGCACGAGCGGCCTACTGCCCGGTAATATCCCACACGGTAGCGTCCTAATCCAAGCTTGCCACCAGACGTGACCAGTCCCCTTCGCACCGCCCCGCGCCCACGCAAGGCGGGTACGCGCGGGATGCCGAGAGCCCAGCGCGAACAGCTGATGCTCGAAGTCGCCGGCGCGGTCTTCGCCCGGGGCGGCTACCACACCGCCTCGATGGACGAGATCGCCCAGCTGGCCGATGTCTCGAAGCCGATGCTCTACGCCTACTTCGGCTCCAAGGAAGGGCTATACGTCGCCTACATCGATCGCGAGGGCAACGAGCTCCTCGACAGGCTGGTCAATGCCGGCGCCCCAGGCATGCGTCCGGTCGACCTGCTCCGGGCAAGGATCCTCGAGTTTCTCCGCTTCGTCGAGGAGCACCGCGACGGCTGGACGGTGCTGTTCCGCGAGGTCGCATCGAGCCGTCCACTGGCCGACGAAGTCGCCCAGCTGCGCGGACAGATCGTGGCGGCCGTCCGCCGGATGCTCGAGACCGATGCGCCGACGCGACGTACCATGACCCGCCCGGCGACCGACGCGATCGCGCACGCGATCGTCGGCGCAGGCGAATCCCTGGCCAACTGGTGGCTGACCAACCCGCAGGTCACGCGCGAGCAACTCGCGGACTGGTATGTGGGGATCGTCGGGGCGGCGAGCGGCGCGGCACATGTGAATCAGCGCGCGGCTTGACGCGCAGGAAAGGCCCGGCCATGGCTGGCGGCAGGGGCTCAGCGTGCGCGTTGCGCGATCGCGGTGAATCGATTGTTGGCTAGCCGCATGACGATCACGTAGCCGGGCTCGAACCAGCGCTGGAGTAGGTGGGCCACTTGAATGTCCCGGGATGTGTAGACCCAGTAGCGGTTGCGTTCGATTCCGTCAATGATCTTCTCAGCGGCGACTTGAGGGGTAACGGCTCCTTTGCGAAACCGCGCCGTCCACCGCTGGATCACGGGGTCGTTCCGGTTGACGCCCGCGATCTCCACTGTGTCCACCAGCCCGGTATTGACCGCACCGGGACAGACGAGTGAGACCCCGATGTCGTGCCGGCGCAGGTCGAACCGCAGAACCTCCGATATTCCGCGCAGGCCAAACTTCGTCGCACTGTAGGGCGCATGCCACGGAAGCCCGAGCAGTCCGGCGGCGGAGGACACGTTGACCAGGTGGCCGCCGCGGCCGGCAGCGATCATTGCGGGAAGGAATGACTCGATGACGTGGATCGGGCCCATGAGGTTGACGTCCACAGCCCGCCGCCATTGATCGTGCGAGAGCGTGTCGACGGTGCCCCAGATCGCGATGCCGGCGATGTTCAGCACGATGTCGACGCTGCCGTGTGCCGAGTGGACATGGTCGGCCATCCCCGCGACTGCCTCGTGGTCTGAGATATCCAGTGCTTCCACATATTCGACCGGTCGGCCGTCGGCCCGAATCTCTGCGGCGACGGCGTCCAGCGACGGACCGTTGATGTCGGTGAGGATCAGGCGCGCGCCCTTGCGGGCACAGGCGATGGCGGTCGCGCGCCCGATTCCGCTCGCCGCACCCGTGACCAGTACGCGCTTGTCGGAGACCGTCTTACTGGGCATTGAACGGAGTCATCTTCAATGAGTCATCAGCGGCACGCTTATGTCGCCGAAGCGCGTGGAACCAATCATCTAGCTGAAGCTGTGCACGAAGCGTCGCTGCTCAGCGCGCGTCGTGGTGAGCGCACCCACAGCGATCCCGAGCTCCTCCACCACCCCATGGCGCACCTTGACCAAGACGCGCGCGTCGCTCGCGGGCCCGAAGTACCACCAGTTGAGCCCGACGTGGATCCCGGGGCCGAGGTGCAGCTGGCGCCGGGCGCGGCTGAGCCGCGCGCCAGGACGTACGCCCCGCGCTGAATAGATCCGATCAGATGTAGAGATCCACACCACGCGACCGCGGTAGCGGACGCGGAGAGAACGGCTGAGCCCGCGGAGCAGACGCGGTGAGGCGTAACCGACGCGCACCCCCACGGGCGCGACGCAGAAGAAATCCTCGAAGCGCTTGCCGCGGTCCGAGCTGAAGCGGTAGCGACGGTGCACCTGGGCGTGGGTCATGCCGAGCCGAGCCAGGCCGAGCGTCTTCCCCCGCAAGCGCCCTGTTGCAGCCGGGCAGCCCGGCTGGGTCAATGGCGTGTTACAGCCAGTGAAGCTCACCTTGAGCGGCCCGTCGCTCGTCACCTGCAGCTTGGCCGAGCAGCTGACGCCCGCGCGGTTGGCCGCGATCGTCACCGCGCTCACGTTGGTGGCGTTGATGACGAGCGTGTCGGACGCCGCCTCCCTGGGCGCCGTACCCCAGCTGATCTTCCGTTCCTGGTAGGGGAGCGGGCCATGCGATCCTCCGTTGAGCACGTGATAGCCGATCTGGAGCGGCTCGACAGGCGGGTCTCCGTATCCGCCGGCCAGCGAGCGCACGTCGAGAGTTCCAGGGCTCCCGGTGCTCCGCAGCTTGATCCCGGAGAGCCAATAGGCATGGTCGGCGGGGCCAAGCACCGGATCATCGGTGCTGGGGTCGTAGTAGTAGGTGACATGGGAAGGGTTGATGTCGACCGTGGCATCGCCGAAGAACGCGGCCGCCGGGGCGTACTGGTCGTTGTTGCCCTCGGTGATGTGACCGGCGGGCGTGAACAACCAGTGGTCGTAACGGATGCCAGCCGCCAGGGCGTTCTGGAAGGCCTGTTCGCTGTCTTCCGGCCCGACGAGCTCGTCGTTCTGGCCGTACCACGCGAGCACCGGGATGTTGCGGAAGTTCTTGAACGAGCCCGCCGAGGTCGGCGGGCCGACGATCGGGAACGCACGCGCCCACAGGTCCGGCCACTGGCTCCCGAGGCTGTAGGTGCCGCCGCCACCCATCGAGTAACCGGTGATGTCGGTCTCAGCGGGGTTCAGCCGGTAGTGCCGTGCGATGTCGTTCCACATCTCGAACACGTCGGCCTCGGCGTAGTTGGCCCAGCTGCCGTCCGGGCCGCGGCCCTCGGGTGAGGCGAAGATCGAGCCGGTGCCTCGCATCGCCATCTGCGAGGCGTTGTGGCTGCCGAGGTACTCGTTGTAGTTGGCCGACAGGCCGTGCATCGCGATCACCAGGCCAAAGCCCTTGGCCGGGACCGGCTTGTTCGGTACGTACAGCGCGTATGGCTGCAGCTGGCCGAGATAGCGACCGGTGCACACCGTCGCGGCCGTCGAGCCCGCCAGGCAGGTGTCGTTGTAGTCGACGCCCTGCCCAAGCTCGAAGCGCGACGCGTAGATCCGGTCGATGTCACCGGTCTTGGGCACACCAGAGTCATCGGTGACGTTGTCCAGCAGCTTGGAGAAGTCGACCTCGGCGTTGAACTGCGAGACATCGCCGTTGGCCAACGCGTCGGCCTGGTCGCGCTCACGCCACCACGAGCCGTCTTCCTTGACCAGGACGCCACCCTCGGCGATGGTGTTGGCCACCCCGGGCTGGTAGATCTTCGGGATGGGCTCGTTGGTGCGGAACGCGAGATTGAAGATCGCCTCACCGTCAGAGCTCGCGCCGCCCGGCTGGGTGGCACTCGCTGTCGGGCCCGGTACGAGATAGTGGCTGTTGGTCGTGTCCCACAGACCGGTGCCCATTTCCATGCGCACGATCGAGCGTCCGGGGTTCCACGCCGCGTGCGGGACGAGGACCTGGATCTGGCGTCGCGTCGAGTCGACGGTGACGGTCGGCGCCGGGTTCAAGACTGCGCTGGTCGCCGCGTTGGTCAGGACGCCCGTGCTGCCGTGGACCGTGAGGAAGTACTGCGCTGGCGAGGTGACGCCCGCCATGAACGGCCACGGGTACTCGCTCGAGGAGTCGCCGAGCGCGACCGTGAACGCCGCCACGTTCGGGTCGAGCATCGTGTTCAACGTGACTCGAAACGCCGTCGCGCTGGTCTGCGGCTTGACCCGGAACTCGACGAGGTCGGCGGCGTTGTTGCCGTAGACGGCGGTGTTGGTCGGGTAGCTGAGGGTCCCGTGATCAGGTGAGAACAGGTTGGCGACCGGGTTGAACGGGTCGTTGGGATCCGGCGTTCCCGCGCCGCCGTGATCGTCGTAGAGGAAGTCCTGATAGAGGAACTCACCGTCCGAGTAGACCTCGGCCCCTGACACGAGAATCGGTGAAGCGCGCCAGATCCCCGTGTTCTCAAGCTGCGGCACGTCCGCTGGCCCGGCGTACAGGAGCGCCGGACCGGGTCGGGCGCCTGAGGAGACGGTGGGAAGCGACGACCTCGCGGCGGCGGTCGTCGCCATAACGCCCGCCGAGCACGCACACACGCTCGCGAGCGCTACAAGCCGGCCGAGCCACCTGCCTCGGATACAAACCCCAGTCGGGACCGCACGACCACGCAAATACAGCTTCATCATTCTCCTCCCGCCAGGGTCCCGCCTCCTCGGCGCAATGATGACAAACCTGAGCGGATCGGACGGCACTCCGTATGGACTGGGGTTCTGCGATGGCCGGAAACGAATTCTTTGCTGAAGGTGCTCGTGATCTCAGTCGGCCCGGATCGCTGAGGCGACCGTCAGCTCAGCGAAGCAATGATCACCGGGGAGTGGGTCGGGATCGGGCTGCCGCCGCTGGGCTCGGGCGTGACCATCACTTGACTGACCCCACGGAGGGTCGCCGGAAGGCTTACCTCCGCCGCGCCCGCTCTGTTGACGGTGAAGAGCACTCTGGCGGGAACCGGCTTTGCGCCGGTGGCCCTCAACCACACCTCATATACATCATCGACCGGGGGCGGCGTCAGGTGGCGGACGATCAACTCGCCGTGGCCACCGATGAGACGTATCTCGGCGCTTCCGGAGATCCCTGATACCTGACCCTCGATAACGCGGCCGCTCGTGCCCCCGGTGGAGAGCTCCACCCCGCCTATGATCGCACCGGCCACCGCGCCGGCGGCGAGGAGGGCGGCGAGGGCGGGTCGGGGAGCCGGCCGTCTCAGCTTGCGCGGCCGGGACGCGGCGGATGGCTTCGGCTCGTCCCTGATCGCCCGCATGACGCGCCTGCGCAGACGCGTCGGAGGTTGAAGCTGCGAGGCCGCCATCGGCAGCGCCTGGACGACCCCTCCGAGGGCGTCGACTTCATCGCGGCACAGTGCGCACTGCTGAAGATGCCGGCGAAACGCCTCCGCCTCGGCCGGATCGAGCGCGCCGAGCACGTAGGCCGCCGCATCGCGGCCGCAATCGTGGGTTTCCGACATGGCCTCTTGATCGCTCATGGTAGGAGCGCTTCGGATCCCAGCGATAGGCGCAGCGCTCCTGGTCGTCCCGAGCGCGAGCGAATTCGCCCTTCGGTCCACCGATCAGTTCTTGGATCGGCGAGGAGTGGCGAGAGCGATGTCGTTGGCGGGTGGCCTTCAGCGAGTTGTCGCCGCCGCGACCGCTGCGTGCTCGGTTTCGTGGATTGGAATTGCTTCGTCCAGGCGGGTGAGCTCGAAGATGTGGCGGTAGTGCTCGTTCAGTCCGCAGGCCAGCAGTTGTTGGCCGCCCGTTCTGGCGCGCACGAGCAGCGTCACCACCAGCCCGATCCCGCTCGAGTTCATGTACTCGAGGTTTCCGAACGCGAGCACGATAGCCCTCGCGCCGTTGGCGGCCCGTGCGTACGCGTCCCGGAGCGCGGGCTCGGATTGCCTCGTCAGCTCGCCCGCGATCTCGATCACACTCACGCCCGCGGCGGCGGAGCGGACTGTGAGCGGCGTCGGCGGCGGGTCGGTCACCGTTGGTCTTGCCGCTCCGCTGGACCCGGCGGCTGCTCGGGCGCGAGGATCGTGATGAAGTCGGTCAGCCGGGTGATCTGGAAGATCTCGCGGTAGTGCTCGGACAGTCCGCTGGCGGTGACCGGTCGGCCGTCGGTGCGGGCGCGTGCGAGCAGTTCGACGATCAGGGCGATGCCGGTCGAGTCGATGTAGGTGATGCGCCCGAAGTCGAGTCGCAGCGCCGCAGTGGTGCCCGAGTCGTCGTACGCGGCGGCGAGCGCCTCCCTCGCCCCGCCGTCGAGGTCGCCGTGCAGCTCGATCACCGTCACGTCCGGGAGCTTGCTCGCGGTCGCCGCAAAGCTCGCGTCAGACACAGTCGCCTCTTTCTAGGCGCAGTTGAAGCTCGAGCGTGTGCTGCTCAGAGTGGTGTTCGTGCCGGATTCCGTCGACCATCTGCTCGATCAGAAACAGCCCCCAGCCGCGGGCCGACTCGCGCCCCTCGAGCTTGGCTGCAACGTTCGGCGGCTGCGGCGCGGGGACCGGGCGGTCCCCGCCATGGTCGGTGATCCGCACCACGAGCTGCGCGTCGGAGGCTGCGACCACGATCCGCAGGGCGAGGCTGGGATCGTTGCGGTTGCCGTGCTCGATCGCGTTCATTGTCGCCTCGCCGGTGGCGGTCTTCAGCCGCTGGAGCTGCCTCGCCGGCAGCTCCAGCGGCGCGACCGCGTCCGCCACTCGCGTAATCGCCGAGCGCTCGTTGCCGGGCGCGCTCGCGAGGGTGAAGTCGGCGAGCACATCGGCCCGCCGTACGGGGCTGTGCTGCAGGCAGACGAGCGTTATGTCGTCCTCCTGCTCGTGCACTGCGCCGGTGAACCGATCGAGCGCGAGCAACAGCTCGTCGATCAGCGGCTGTGGCGCCGGGGCCGTCGCGAGCAGGCCGGTGATGCGACGGGTCCCGAACATCTCACGCTCGGAGTCGTGTGCCTCGACCAGCCCGTCGCTGTAGAGCAGCATTTGCGCCCCGAGACCGAGGGTCGTCTCGAGCTCGTCGTATCGCATCGCGGGCATCAAGCCGAGTGGCATGCCGGTTGCGCGCAGCTCGAGGGTCTCCTCACCGCTTTGAACGAGCGGCAGGTTGTGGCCCGCGTTCGCGTAGCGCAGCCGCCCGCTCGCGGGGTCGAGCACTGCGTAGAAGCAGGTAGCGAACATGTTCGGGGGGATGTCTGGGCACAGGTTGTCGTTCGCCTGCGCAAGGACCGCGGACGGGTCGATGAGCCGCTGGGCGCTTGCGCGCACCAGGCTCCTGGTGGAGGCCATGACCATCGCGGCGGGGACACCCTTGTCGGTCACGTCTCCGATCACGAGCCCGATAAGCCCACGGGGGAGCTCGATGAAGTCGTAGAAGTCGCCGCCGACCGCACGTGCGGGGCGGTAGCACGCCGCGAGCTGCCAACCTGCGAGCTCGGGAGCCCGCTCGGGCAGGAAGCTCTGCTGGATCAGCCGCGCCACTTCCAGCTCCTGCTCCAGCCTCCCCCGCGCCCTGACCTCCGTCTGCTGCTCGCGCACCAGCTGGCCGACGCGGACGGCCGGCGTCGCGTGCGCGGTCAGCGTCTCGAGCAGGCGGCGGTCCTGGGTGGAGTACTCCTGGCCCGAGAGGCGAGGGCCGACGCTCAGCACGCCGATCAGCTGATCGTTGGAGACCAGCGGGACCACCAGCGCCACGCCACTCGCAATCAGGGCGTCGAGCGCTGGAGAGTCGAGCTCGAGCTTTGCCAGCTCAACCCCCCCGAGCGCCCGGCGCAGGTGGACCAGGATCGGGTCGTCCGGAGCGATCTCGATCGGAGCCGCCTCCGCGGCGGGCGTGGCGGCTTTCGGCGGGGCGGGGGAGCGCCCCGCGTCGGCCGCTGGCGTTCGCAGCAGAACTTTGCGGATCTTCCGCGGGGGCACGTCCCGACACTAGCTCGCCGCGGGGGCGGTCATCCTGGCCGGGGCAAGCTCGGTGGCGGTCACGTTGTCGCGCAGCATGAACACACTGGCGATCAACACGACGACCGAGGCCCCGAGCGCCGGGGAATACCCGAGCGCCGACGTGCCACCGGTCACGCTCGTCAGACCGATCATGCTGCCGGCGAGCGCGAGCGCGGCGAGCACGAAGCTCAGCCAGCCCAGCCAGGCGGCTGCGAACACCCGACGCACTGCCCCCGCCCCGATCGCCGTGAGCAGCACTGCGGCTATGCAGCCGAACGCGCCGGGCATGATCAGCCCGTTCTGCAGGTCGAAGAAGGTCCGCGTGAGGGCCGGATCCGTCAGCCCGCCCCGCCCCGAGACGAACACGAGCGCGCTCAGCGTGATCCCGTCGAACGACGCGATCGCGGCCATCGCGGCCCCGGCGGCGAGGACGATCATCCCGAGCGGGCTGTGTTGGTCGCGCGCGTCAAGCATGCGGCCGAGCGTGGCGGCGAACCAGAGCATCAGCGCGCTCCCGAGCACCGTCAGCGCGGTCTGGGTGAGAACGCCGGTGCGATGGCTGGTCAGGTAGCTGGAGATCTGGGCTGCGCTCGAGCTGCTGCTGAGCGAGTCGCTCGCGGCGAACACGGCCCCGAGGAGGACGACGACGGCGGCAATTCCGACAGCACCGCCGAACTGGACAAAGCGACGACTGATCATTCGAACCTCCAAGGTTTGAGGAACCTGCTGATCGCAGTTGTACGCGGCCACCGTTCCGAAACCGTTACGGCTGGCCGAGAACCGGCCGTGCCGTAGCGCGTAGTGGGATGCTTGGTCGGTGCAATCGCTGTCGATCTGGCTCTTGGGAACGCCGCTCGTCGTGGTGGACGGCGCGCCGTGGTCGGTCGACACGCGCAAGGCGATCGGGCTGCTTGCGTTCCTGGCGGTCACCGGCCATGCCCACTCCCGGGCCGTCGTAGCGAACCTGCTGTGGCCCGACGCCCCCACCGACCAATCGCGCAACACGCTGCGCCGCACGCTCTCGACGCTCCGTGCCGCGCTTGGCGACGGGCGCGTCGTCAGCGACCGCGACTCGATCGCGCTCGATCTGGAGGACGCCTGGTTCGATCTCGCGGCGTTCCGGCGCGTCGCACGCGACCCGGCCGCAGACCTCGCGGCTCTGATCGAGGCTTGCGAGCTCCATCGCGATGACCTGCTCGCTGGGTTCGCCCTGCGCGACAGCCCGGCGTTCGACGACTGGCAGCGCGACTTCGCCGACGCAATCCGGCGCGAGCGCGCGGCGCTGCTTGACCGCGTGGTCGACCTGTTCACCGACGCCGGGCGCTTTGACGATGCGGTCGCGCTGGCGCGTCAACGGCTGGGTCTCGACCCGCTCCACGAGCCGACGCACCGGCGACTGATCGAGCTGTACGGGGCTGCTGGCAGGCGCGGTGACGCGATCGCGCAATACCGCGAGTGCGTGCGTGTGCTCGACCGCGAGCTCGCCGTCGCACCGCTGGGCGCGACGACTGCGGCGTACGACGCGATCAGCACCGGGATTGTCGTCTCTGCTGACATCGAGCGGCCGCCGCCCGCGGAAGTGGGCGAGCTGCCGCTGGTCGGGCGTGCCGTCGAGCTGCGCGGTTTGACTGAGGCGTTCGACGCGATCGTCGACGACGGCGCGGCGATCGTGATCGAGGGGGAGTCGGGAGTCGGCAAGACCCGGCTCGCCGCCGAGGCGATCGGCGGGTTCGCACGGCGAGGCGCACGGGTGATCGTCGCTCGAGCGCACGCCGGCGAGCGTGGCCTCGCGTACGGCGCGCTCGCGCAGCTGCTGCAAGCCGCGATCGCCGGCCGCGGCGAGCCGCTCGCGCCGACGCTCCGGGACGAGCTCGCGCGGCTGCTGCCAGCGCTCGGGGCGGCGCCTGCCGGCGACCTCGAGCAGCCGGGAGCGCGCCTGCGGTTCCTCGAATCGGCCTGCGACGTGATCGCTGGGGCTTCGCCCGGCGAAGGCGTGGTCGTGTTCGTCGACGATCTGCAGTGGTGCGACACAGCCTCGCTCGATGCACTCGCGTATCTCGCCCGGCGCCTGCGCGGTCGCCGGCTGTTGCTGCTGTGCACGCGCCGGACCGACGAGCCCGATCCGGAGCGCCGCTATGCCTCCCTCACGGAGAGAGCGCAGCGGGTCGCGCTCGCCAGGCTGCGCCGCGAGTACATCATCGATCTCGCCCTGGAGATGGGCCTCGACGAGGCCGCGGGGGACGAGGTCTTCCGTGACAGCGAGGGCCTGGCCGTGTTCGTGGCCGAGCTGCTCCGGCACGGGCGTCCGGAGCAGCCCTCGGGCGGTGTCCGAGAGGCGATCGAGGCGCGACTCGACGCGGCAAGCGAAGCGGCGGCGCAAGTGCTCGGCGCCGCCGCGCTGATCGGCCGCACGTTCGACCCCGGCACCATCCAAGCGGCGAGCGGGCGCCCCGAGGACGAGATTGCCCTCGCGCTCGAGGAACTGGTCGCACGCGGCCTTGTCAACGCCCACGAGGACGCGTACGAGTTCGGGCACGAGCGACTGCGGGCGGTGGCGGAGGAGCGCCTCGGTCCGGCGCGGCGGCGCGCGCTGCATCGCCGGATCGGGGACGCGCTCCGCGCGCGGCGCGCCGAACCGGCGGTCTTCGCCCGCCACTACGAGCTGGCGGGACAGGATCCGCCGGCTGCTGCCGCCCATGCTGCCGCCGGTGACCGCGCACGAACGCTCGGGGCCGGCGCCGAAGCGATGGCGCACTACGAGACGGCGCTCGCGCTCGGCCACCCCAACCCATCCCTGCTGCACGAGGCGCTCGGGGATCTGCTAACGCTACGCGGCGAGTACCGTGGCGCGCTCGTCGCCTACGACACCGCCGCCGCGCACTGCCCGCAACCGCACCCCGGTCGGCTCGAGCACAAGCTGGGCGGGATCCACGAGCGGCGCGGAGACTGGCAGCGCGCCGAGCGCCACTATCAGCAGGCGCTGGCGCTCGGGGCCGACCCGGCCGCCGTGCGGTCGGACCTCAGCCGGATCGCGTGGCGCCACGGCCGGCTCGATGAAGCCCGCACGCTTGCTCTGCAAGCACTCGCGGTGGCGGAGCAGGTCGGGGCGGACGGCCCGGCCGCACAGGCGCACAACATTCTCGGTCTGCTCGGCTGCGGCCGGGAGCATCTCGAGCGTAGCCTCGAGCTCTCCAGCGAGCTCGTCGATCCGACGGTCCGGATCGCGGCGCTCAACAACCTCGCCCGTGCGCTCGCCGGCGCCGGCGAGCTCGGGCACGCAGAGGAACAGCTGGGCGAGGCGCTCTCATTGTGCGCCGCGCAGGGAGACAAACACCGCGAGGCGGCGCTGCGCAACAACCTCGCAGACGTCCTGCACACGGCGGGGCGCCACGAAGGCGCGAGCGCCGAGCTAGAGCGGGCTGTCTCGATCCTGGCGGCGATCGGGTCCGAGGGAGACGCCCTCTACCCCGGGGTCTGGGACGTGCTCGAGTGGTAGCTGTCCGTCAGCACGGGCATCCCGCGAACGGCTTCCCGAGATCCACAGCGAGACGTGCGCCGGCTCCACCGCGCGCCTGACGGCGCGGAGCAGCTCGCCGCGGATCACCTCCAGCTCGACGGCGTCGCGCACGCTCGCTGCGAACTCCGCGACGATCGTCTCGGCGTCATAGCGAGCGCGGTTAAAGCGACGGTCGACCATCCGCTGGACCCGCACACGCAGCGGGTTGAACAGCGCTGCGGCCGCGAGTGTCGCCGCTGCGACCCCGACCCGCGAGGACAGCGGCAGCACCTCAGTGCTAAGCGCGACGACCGCCAGGAACGCACCGGCCAGCAGCCCGCTGAGGATCGCGTAGGCGAGCGTTCGGCTGATCAGCCGATCGATCTCGAACAGCCGGTAGCGCAGGATCGCGACTCCGATGCAGATCGGCAGCGCCGTGGCCGCAGCACCACCCACGCTCGCCACCGTCTGCGCCGCCGGAGAGGACGACGACCCAAAAAAGATCACGAACGCGGTCGCGACCATCGTGACCGCCGCACCCAAGAGGAGCCACTTCAGCTGCTCGCGACGCTCGCCCACTGCGCGCTGGAAACTCACCGCCAGCCGCCCGATCATCGACAGCCAGAAGACCGCGAGCACGATCTGAAGCACGATCTCGACGTCTGACATCACCAGCGCAAGGCCGCGAGCCGGGTTGTCCTGGGCCGTCAGGTCGCCCGCTAGGTTGACCGCAACCCGAGTGCCGACGAGCACGTGAACAGCGACCACGTAGAAGCACGCGATCCACAACCCTGCGACTACCAGATACGAGCGCATGACCCACCGCCATCGCTGTGACTGCAGCCGCCCGTCGGGAAACAACAGCATCGCCAACGGAGCGAACGCGATCGTCGGCGCCCACAGCAGCCCGCCCAGGATCGCCAAGCGACCGAACGGCAGCCCTCGGTGCCCGAAGGGATATACGAGCGCCGCATAAGCCGTTGCGACGCTGCTCAGCATCAATTCGACGGCGGCGCCGAGCAACAGCCACCCGATCGTGTTGCTCGGCTGCCGGCGGGCGACCACCAGCCCGACTGCGCCGAACGCCAGCGGCAGGACAACGTTGCTCACCGAGTCCGCGACGTTGAAGTTGCTGTCGCCCGACAGCGAGACGGCCTCGATAACGTACGCGACCGCCAGCACCAGCACGAGCGCGGCGAGCCCGAGTGCGACCGGCTGCGAGCCGGACTTCACGGTGACACGCATGATCGATACCGAGAGTACGCTCGCCAAGTTTGAGTTCAGTCCATGGATCGGCGTGTCGGCGCTTCTTGTTCGTCCTCTGGGATGGGGGCGGCAATGTCGCGCCACAGCTTGAGCTCGCCAGCGGGTTGGTCGAGCGGGGACATGACGTGCGCGTGCTCACAGAGGACTGCCTCGCGGCGGACGTCGCCGCCGCCGGCTGTCGCTTCGAGCCGTTCGCGAGCGCCCCGAACCGCTCCGATCGGACCGAGGACCTGATCCGCGATTGGGAGGCGCGTACGCCGCTCGGCGCCTTCGCTCGCGCCCGCGACCGTGTGGTCATGGGGCCCGCGGCGGCTTACGCGCGCGACACCCGCGCGGCGCTCGAGCGCGAGCCCGTCGACGCGCTTGTTTCCGCGACGCCGCACGACGGCTCGGTGCGCGCATGCTCGAAGACTCCGCGGCGCGCCAGGGCATCGCCGAGCTCGAAGCGCTCGCATCAGGCGAACACCCGAACGGCTAACCACCCGCGGCGCAGGTCCGAGCGACGCCACACGGTGCTCGGTCTTCAGCTTGCGTCGCGCAATAAGGCAGAGATCCTCCAGCCCAGTGCGCCGTTCGCGCGGTGGAGCGACCGCCCCGCGGCGTCAACCCGCCCGGCGGTCGCGACGGTTCGGTCCAGCTTCGCTGGGGGCCGCAAGGTCATCGCCGCTTAGCATCCCGACCGTGGCTGACGGGGTTCAGACGCGAGTCAAGGACGGGATCGCGTGGCGCATCGGTAGCCAGGCTGACGTTGAGTGGATGAGCGACCGGACCGGGAACCGTCGACGGATTACCGGAGCGATCCCGCCGGACTTCGCCGACTATGCGACGCTGGTGCACCCGGAGGGGCCAGATGGGCCCCGGGATGTGCGTGTCGAGCGCCGGCAGGACCTCGCGCTGGTCGAGGTGCTGCGCCGACATGCTGCGCAGTTGCCGTGGTGGCTTGGATATCTCGACACGGGCGCGAGCGACATCGTCTTCTGGGACGCACCCATGGTGATGCTCTACACGGGTTGGCACTACGTGCTGGTGCTTGCCGGGCCTGACCAGGCCGCTACGTGGCGCCCCGTGCCCGGCGGGCAGAGCAACTGGAAGAGCACCGAGTTGCCGGACGTGATGTTTCCCGAGGACCACGCCTGGCTGCTCTCGACGCTCTGGGATGACGACTGGAGCTGCATCGGCGGCTCCAAGGCACTGATTGACGACGTCCTGGAGGACCCCGTCCTCGGGCCGAACGCACGCTGCGTCACCACAGATCAAGACTCAACCCCACTTGGACACGCCGACCGATAGCACTCGCAGCTCCGTTGCTGTCTGAGATCGCCCCCGAGCTCTGGATCGTCGAGCAGCCGCTTCGCTATCTCGGCTTTGAGGTGGGCCGGCGGATGGCGGTCGTTCGGCTGGCGGGCGGCGGATTGCTCGTCCACTCCCCGACCAGTCTGAGCACCGAGCTGCGCGCGGCGCTTGACCAGCTCGGCGAGGTGCGCTTCGTCATTCCCGCCAGCGAGCTCCACGGCCATCTCTACATGGAGCAGTACCGGGACGCCTACCCGCGGGTCAAGCTGTTCGCCGCCCCGGGGCTCGAGCGCAAGCGCAAGGACCTGCACTTCGACGCTCTGCTGTCGGGCGTGCCCGAGCCCGAATGGCGCGACGATCTCGATCAGGTGGCATTCGAGGGATGGCGTCGACTGAACGAGATCGAGTTTTTTCATTCCAAGACGCGCACGCTCATCACGGGCGACCTTTCCTGCAACTTCGGCCGGCTCGTCACCCGCCTTGTGGCGCAGGGTCGCATGCGCCAACGTCTTGGCCCTCCGACCGAGTGCCGGATCCTTGGGATTCTTCGCGACCGCGGGGCTGTGCGGCGCTCGCTCGAGCGGATCCTCGAATGGGACTTCGAGCGAGTCCTGCTCGGCCACGGCGAGATCATCCACACGGGGGGTAGGGACGCCTTCGAGGAGGGCTTCGCGCGGCTGCTTCGATGAGGCTGGACCATTCCCCGAGATCAGGGGAATGACCAGCGGACCATGACCGGTTCGGGGTTCCAAGCACGCGCAGGCGAGCACGTTGACGAGCGCCCTGCTCAGCGGAGGCGGGTGAGCGAGCGTGGGCAATCGGTATCCGAATACCGAATTTCCCGTGGCGAATGGGAGGGCGTTCTCCCCGGCTGGGCGAGCAGCTGCTTCGTCGGGTGTGCGCAAGTCTCGCTCGATGCCGTTGATGCTCCTTGACCCGTTCCGTATTGGCAGTCCTGTAGACAGAAACGGCGCCGGTGGCAGACTGATCTAACCCAGTTCCGGTCAAGGCGATCCTGTGCAATCAGCCAAAGCAGGCGATCATCGACGTGAAGCTCGTAAGTTCCTGATCGTGGGACGTATCCTGGCGGCCGCGGTCCTCGTCGCATCGCTCGCCGTTTCCAGCGCAGTCGCCAAAGAGTTCAGGCCCGGCGATCTCAGCATCTGTAGCGCAACGCGCTGCGTCGAGATCAGAAGCCAATCCGTGCTCAGCGAGCTTGCCAAGTTCTATTACGACCCCGCGAAGCGGCCTGCAAGAACTCACGCTCCGCGCTTGGGCACACCATTCCTCCGACTCGAGTTCTCGAACGGCTACATCACTGGGATCGTCGCTGGCGCACGCGAAAGCAAGTTCCTGAGCTATGGCGTCAATCTCGACCAGTTCCGCACGGGGATTTGGTACCGGGTCCACCGCGTGCGGCGGCCGGACTGCGAGCGGTAGCTGTCGCGCTCACGCAACTCCGCCTGACGAAGGCGGCACTCTCGGGGGCCAGCAGTTTCGCCGGCCAACGGTCCGGCGCCGCACAGCCGATCCGCCCGGCCCCGCGCCCGGCCACATCGGGCGCGCACGCAGGTCGTTGGTGGTCGCCTACGGGACTCGTTGTGGGCGCAGGTCTGATCGCTTTCGCGTTCCTGCTGCGATGGATCCGACGAGCAGCGGCCGACCGACCAGTCCCAAGACCGCGCTGACCTGCGACGAGGGGAGCTCCGGGGGGATTCGCTCGCATGATGACGGCGCCGGCGTGGCGCGGCTCCTAAGCTGCGACCGACCCGAAGTAGTGCTCGCAGCCGAGGTTCCGCAAATGAGGAATGCCAATGACAGCTATTGCGTCGTCTTCCGGGGTGACCGAATCGTCGAGCGCTATTACCCCGTATGGGTCCGGCTGGCTGAAGGTCAGCAATTCGCTCCAGATGACTGCCGAGCCGGTCCTGAACCACCTCCTTCGGGCTCTGGCATTCGGTGAAAACCTTGGGTTAAGAGTCACGATCGACCACTACGAGCGTCCGCATTGGAAGACCATCGCTGGCAACGAGCACGATTCAGACTGACGCGACCGCGACAGCGCTGAGACCTGCTTCCACGCCAACTGCGCATACAGCACCGCAACGCGCGGGTCCCGCCTTGCGCGGAAGCGCGCCTGACACGGGCGATCGCTCTTGCCATCTGACGGGCCCAAGCGCTCACGATCGGAATGGCGACGCGCCGATCACGAGCGCGCTGACCTTCCTGTCGTCGCCGAAGGGCTCGTGCGATCCGACATCGTCCAGATAGTGAAAGCAGTTGTCGCCGGACACGCGAGATGTAGCATCCCCCGTGGACCGGGCTTCGGCGTCATGACAGAGAGTTAGAAGAGGGTTTCAGGCAAGCGGACGTGATAAAGGAGGAGAGCTGGATGTCAATTGCTCGTACGCGGATCGCAGTGCTATCGGCAGCAGTCGCCATCGTGCTCGGGGGGCTTCTGGTACCTGGTCAGGCGGTGGCTGGGGCGCACTGGAGCCGCGCTCGGTGTCAGCGTGCGTATATCCAGTGGGCTAGGCACCACTCCAATGCCACGGTGGCGCAGAAGCGCGCGTACCGGCGCCAGCTGGAAAGACAGCACGGCTGTACTCGTTGAACCTCTGAGCGCCGCGCGCGAGGAGTAGAACCCGGTTGGGAGCGCTTCGGCGGTCACGCGCGATCGCTTCGATCTGCCAGCCGGCTCACTTCGCACGACCCCTTTGGCGACCGACCGACGTTCGAGTTCGTCCTGGGTAGTGGGCCTCGTATTGGCGAGGAGCGCGTCTCTCAACAGATCGGCTCTTGCGTCGGCACGAAGGCGGGTGCGTCTCGGTGCACAGGGATCCGTTGCGCCTGCTCGGCGACGAGTAGCCTGCCCATTGGCCCGTGGAGATCCGAGCCGAAATCGCCCTTGACCCATTGGCGCTCGACCGTCTGAGGGCTCGGCTTGATGACGCTCAGTTCGGCCCGCCGCTCGGCGACGATTGGGATCACGGCCTCTCGCACGCGTGGCTGACTGAGCTGCTCGCCGACTGGCAGCGATACGAGCCTGCTGGGCTCCAGACACGGCTCGACCGCATGGAGCACCGCCACGTCGAACTCGACGGCTTGTCGATCCATCTCGTCCAAACCCCGGGCGTGGGCCCCAACCCGCTGCCGCTCGTGCTTACCCATGGCTGGCCCGGCTCATTTCTGGAGTACGCCGAGCTCGTACCGCTACTCACCCACCCGGCAAGCCAGGGAGCGGATCCCGACGACGCGTTTATTGTCGTCACACCGTCGCTCCCCGGCTTCGGCTTCAGCGACACAACGCCAAGCGCGCTCTCAAGCCGCGAGACCGCCAGGTTGTGGCGGCAGATGATGAATGCCCTCGGCCACGAGCAGTTCGTAGCGCACGGCAGCGACCTTGGCGCAGGGGTGACCGGGTGGCTCGCGCGTGACCACCAAGACGCCGTGCTCGGGATCCACCTCGCGACACCCGGGCTTACCCTCCCGCGCAGTGTCGAGGGCAGCCACAAAGAACAGCGCTTCGCCCGGGAAGTCGCCGACTGGAATCGCCGTGAAGGCGGCTATATGCATGAGCACTCCACCAAGCCCGCGACGTTGGCTGCCGCACTCTCCGACAGCCCGGCCGGCCTCGCTGCGTGGGTCGGCGAGAAGCTCGTCGCTTGGAGCAGCATGCTCGCGGACGGCTCGCCGGCGTTGACACGCGAACGGATGCTAGACACGCTGACGCTGTACTGGGCAACCGGAACGATCGCAAGCTCGCTGCTGCCGTACTGGGCATTTTCCCGCCACCCCGAAGCGCACCTGCCACCGGGTGACCCGGCACCGACGCCAACCGCGATCTCGATCTTCGGCGGCGAACAGGTCCCGTTTCCCAAACCGCCACGGGAGCTCGCTGAGCGCTTCTACACGGTCAGCGATTGGCGCGAGCACGAGCGCGGAGGCCACTTCCCGGCGCTCGCCGAACCGGCGTTGCTCGCCGCCGATATCCGCAACGCGTTCGCGTCGTTGCGTGCTCGCTGAGCCCAGGATTCAGAACCTGAGCCGCAGCGGCCACGGTCCCGCTCCGCGCCGAAACCGAGCATCCCGCGGGCGATCGCTTCCACAGCCGTGGAGCCCGCGGGACGCGCCATCGCGTTGGCGACGATCGGATGGCCGGCTCGCCGACAGTTTCGGATCGGCGCCGCGAGCCTCGAGATTGGCGAGAAGCGCGACCAGGACCAGCGTGGACCCTGGCCCCTGCATTCGTTTCGTCGCGGGCATGGGCTTGGGCTGGGTCTTTTGGCTATGTCGGAGAGCAGGAGCGAGACACTGCGAATGCTCCCGAGCGCGGCCTGGGAGGATCCGAGTGGCCGCTACGCCATCGGCAGGTTCTGCTCGTGCTGGTGTTTTTCGCTTTATGCCGGGTCGTTCGTTGGCGAGGTGATCGTGTAGAGCTCCGTGAGCAGGCGGCGTAGCTGGCCGAACTTTCGGGGTCCCAGTTGCTGTTCCCATTCGGTTTCGACGTCTTGGACGATTTCGTAGATTGCTTTGGTTGCAGCATGGCCTCTGGGGGTGAGGCGAATGCGCTTGGAGCGTTGGTCGTTGCTGTCGGTTTCGCGGGTCAGGTATCCGAGTTGCTCGAGCTGGCCGAGCAGGTAGTTGAGCGCCTGCTTGGTCATGCGCGTCTGGGTCGCGAGATCCACAGGTCGCTGGTTCTCGGGGCCCGGGTACCGCCACACGTCAACGTGCGCTGCGACGAGGTCGGTGAAGCCGCGGTCGTGCAGGCCGGCGAGCATTCGCTCGCGTACCGTCTCCCAGGGGACTCGCAACAGCGCCCCGATCAGCGGCGGCGGCGGTGTAGGCCCAACATCGGGTTGAGTAAAGGCACTTGACAGACTCACGCGCTCAGTATACACTGGTCAAGTCGCTTGACTCAATGGTTTCCCCGAAAGGAGCCAGCATGTACAAGACCATGGACAACGACACGATCTCGGTGGGTGCGCTCGGCGTGCGCTTCCTGGTCGAGCCCGCGGACTCGAACGGCAGCGCATCGGTGTTCGAGTGCTACGTCCCAGCCAACTCGCACATGCCTGTTCCCCACAGTCACGACGGCTTCGAGGAGACGATCTACGGGCTTCAGGGCACCACGACCTGGACGATCGACAGCGAGACGCTCGATGTCGGGCCGGGCGAGGCGGTGTGCGTGCGGCGCGGGCAGAGCCATGGGTTCCAGAACCGCGGCGACGTCGACGCGACGTTCCTGGCGATCGCGACTCCGGCGCTGTTCGGGCCGGGCTATTTCCGCGAGATCGCCGAGGTCCTCGCCGCCGGCGCCGGCGGCCCGCCCGACCTAGCCGCGCTCGGCGAGGTGATGCGCCGCCACGGCCTCACCCCCGCCCCGCCCCGCGCCGCCTGACCCCGCCAAGCGGCCACCAAGCCCGGACAGAACGGGCACGCCATGCCACTCCAGATCCTGACGCTGAGACTCGACGGCATCACCGCAGGCGACTACCTGACGTGGTGCCGGGACCCGGAACCACCCGCGCTCGACTGCGCGCTGCGATCGATCTCGCTCGAAGCGGCCTGCTCGGGGGCACGATCACCGCGACCCTCGACTGGAACCAGCCCCTGCCCACCCCTCCGGCCGCCGCAACCGCCGTGGGACTACCACTCGCGGCGGGCATCACGATCGACGCGTTCCTGACTTACAGATCGCACTCAGGGCCAACCGTCACCGAGGCCGACCCGCATCCGACGTGCATCCCTCCCCCGGTCGTGGGCGGCGCGAGCGCTAGTGACGAGCAGCGGCAGCCCGACAGGTCGAGAGTCGAAGGTCAACTCCGCACCGCCGCCTAACACACGACGACCAAGCAAACCGACACGGTCGGCGCGAGCTAGAAGGGTGCTCGGTCGCGGCGACCACGGCAAGACCTCCTCTCTCGCCACGGCGAGCATCCGGGCACCAGTCAGGCGGTTCCAGGTTCGCGCGGATTTGGGGACCGCCGCTCGGCCGGCGCAATGCGGGAGAGGTCGAGGGTCCAGGCCTGAGGTCGTGGCCTTCTCCTCGTTGTCAAGGCCGGTTGAGAATTGACCCTTTAGCGCCGGTCGAGAATTGACCCCCCTGGGGTTGCGGCGGCTTCTCGCGGAGCGAGCCGTAGGCGAGCGGAGTGAGATGCCGCCGGCCGCGTCTTCGGCGGGGTGTAGCTTTGCTAGCGAAGCTATAGCCGGGGTGGCCTAGTTTTCGGCCGGCGTGACGCGGCCGAGGTCCCGGTCTTTGAGGCGGTAGCTGTCGCCTTTGAGGGAGAGGATCTCGGCGTGGTGCACGAGGCGGTCGACCATCGCGGCGGCGGTGATCTCGTCGCCGAAGATCTCGCCCCAGGCGCCGAAGGGCTTGTTGGAGGTGACGATCAGGCTGGCGCGTTCGTAGCGGCGGGAGACGAGCATGAACATGAGGTTCGCGGCTTGCGGGTCGAATGGGATGTATCCGACTTCGTCGCAGATCAGCAGCGGGTAGCGCTCGAGGCGTTTGAGCTCGTCGTCGAGCCGGCCCTGGCGTTGGGTGTCGGCGAGCAGCGCGACCCATTCGGTGGCGGTCTTGAAGATCACCCGCTGGCCAGCGAGGCAGGCGCGGATCCCTAACGCGATCGCCAAGTGCGTTTTCCCGGTTCCTGGCGGCCCGAGCAGGATCACGTTCTCGCGCGCGTGGAGGAAGTCGAGCTGGCCGAGGTGTTCGATCACGGTTTTTTTGACCGATCGCTGGAAGGTGAAGTCGAACTCCTCGAGCGTTTTGCGCGCGGGGAAGCGGGCGAACTTGATCCGTCCTTCGCCGCCGTGCGCCTCGCGGGCGGAGACCTCGGTGGAGAGCAGCGCTTCGGCGAACCGTTCGAAGCTCCACTCCTCGGTCCGGGCCCGGTCAGCGAGCTTCGGTAGCGCTCTGGCCGCGGCGGGTGCTTTGAGCTCGCGGAACAGGTGCGTGAGCTCGGCGGTGCGGGTCATGCGGTCAGCGCGTCATAGGCCGAGAGTGGCCGGATCTCCACCTCGAGCTCGCGCTGTGGTTCCCCGCGGCGCTCCCTGAGCGCGCGGGCGTGATCGAGCGCGGTGATCGTGCGGTGCTTGGCGAAGCTCCGCTCGTGGCGGCACGCGAGCTCGCCGGTGTCGAGCGCGACCGCGGTGATTTCCCGCTGGCTGACCCGGACCTCGACGCGGCGCCCGACCAGGTTGGGGTCGAGCGAGTAGTCGTTGGTGTCGACGCGCAGATGCGGGTCCGGCGGCACCCTGACCACAAGGCGGCGGTCGACGTCGGGCGCCCGATCGGGCAGCGAGCGCATCACCTCGCGCTCCTCGACGAGGCGGTCGACCGGGCGGCAGCGAAGCGTCTTGTGCGTCCGACCGTTGGCCTTCTCAAACCAGGCATCGAGCTGCAGCTGGAGATCGAGCTCGTTCGCGAACCGCCGGCCCGGCTCGAAGTTCGTCTCCAAATAGCCCTGCAGCCGCTCGACCGCACCCTTCGCCTGCGGATCGGCCGGCTGACAGAACAGCCAGCCGACGGGCAGCTGGCCGCAGAACGCCGCATACGCGTCGGTCGGGCGCCCGGCGCCGGCGTGCAAACACCCCTCGCGGTCCCACACCATCAGCTCCGGCAACGCCCCGAAGGACCACAAGCAGCGGGTCATGCCCCACAGCACGTCCGGCGCCTCCTTGGAGAAGATCAACGCGCCCGCCCCCGCGCGCGAGTACCCCAGGCACGCGACCACCACCCACGCGCGCCGCGACTGCCCGTGACCGACCGGAACCGGCGCTGAGGTCTCCCACAGATCCCACTGGCAGACCTCGCCGGGGCGATAGACCGTCCGCTGATGTGTGCGCGCCTTCAAAAACAGCGGCCGGACCTCGCGCAAGTAGTCATCGACGATCGACTTGCCCCCGTCGAACCCAAGCGGCTCGATCAGCTCACGGACCCGCACCCCGGTCAACCGCGGGTCGTGCCTGAGGAGCTCGTGGATCTCCTCCTTGAACGGATCGACCTTCGACGGGCGCTCCGGGCACCGAAACGCCGGCGGCGCCTCCGAGCGCAACGCAACCCGAATCGTGTTGCGCGCCAACCCAGTCCGGCGCATCAACTCCTTGATCGAGACCCCACGGACGAAGTGTTCCCTGCGCAGCTCGGCCCACCGCTCCACGTCCAGCACAACCCTTCTCCCGGTCTCGGTGACATGACCGAGCCAGGCTCGCCATCACCCCGGACGCTCCGCCCACGACCGAGGGGGGTCAAATCTCAACCGGCGGAGGGGGGTCAGTTTTCCACCGGCGCCAACACCTCGTCGTCCGTTCCGCTAGCGAAGTCGAACACGCCCGGCTGTAGTGCAGCGCCTGGCGAAGCAGCGCTCATGCCTGCGCCGAAGGCGAGATCGTCGGTCCTCGTCCTTGTCAGAACGCTCGACGTCTTCATCGAGGTAAGTGTTCCGCCCGCGATGCAGCAGCCAGACTCGAGCAGAGCGGCCAAGCCGAACGATCGTCGGGTCGCCTCGTGTTGCCGCGCATACTGTCCAGATTCTCGGAGCGGAACTCAGGCGAAGCTGATCGTCATCGGGGGTCCGGGGACTTGGGAAGCATCAGCCAACGTCCGCTCCGGCGTCGCGACGTGGGAGCGTGCCGGTTAAGGTGCTAAGAGATCCCGGCGCGGATGGCTTGGGCGGCGGCTTGAATGCGGTTGTCGACGTGCAGTTTGGTGAGGATGCTGGCGATGTGGTTGCGGATGGTGTTGGTGCTGAGGTCGAGGTCTTCTCCGATTTGTTGGTTGCTGGCGCCGCTGGCCAGGCGGCTGAAGATGTCAAGCTCGCGTTCGGTCAGGACGGCTCGGATCGCATCGCCGGCGGATTTGTTGGTGGCGGTGATCGGGATGTCGCGTTCGCGGATGCGCTGCAGGAGCTTTCCGGCGATTTGGGAGGACAAGACAGCTTCTCCCTCGGCGGTGGCATGGACGGCTTGGATAATTGCGGGGGGGCAGGCTCTTGAGGATGTAGCCGCTGGCGCCGGCGATGATTGCTTCCACGACTTGGTTTTGTTCGGTGCGGGTGAGCACGAGCACGCGGGAGGTGGGGGCGAGCAGCGCGATCTGCTCGATCGCGTACAGGCCTCGTCCTGCGCTTACGCTGAGGTCGATCAGCACGACGTCCGGCCGCAGGTCGGTGACCAGCTCAATCGCGTGCTGATCGCTGCCGGTGTCGGCCAGCACCTCGATCCCCGCTTCGCTCAGCGCGTGGCAGACCCCGGTGCGAGCCAGCCCATCCTCGTCGACAACGACGCCCGTGATCCGCTCTGAGCGGCGCCGCTCGCGGGTCCAGCGCTCCTGAAAAGACATCGATTCCCTGCCGTTCGCGGTGTATAGCCTCCCCGGCCCAACGCTTACGGCGGAGCATAGTCCGCTCGGACCTGCCCAGGTCCGAGCGGACCCTCAAGTTGGGTCCGTTCGGACTATTTACCAATCAGCGTCCGGCGAGTAGGTTTCGCGTCGCCAATTCAAAGAGGGGCGATTTCGGGGCATTCTGAGGCCGCCTTCAAACGAGCATGAGGCTGCGCAGGTGGCCTCAGAGGGGGTCCACGATGGAGCCTTCGTGGCGGAGGATCGCTGTACTGATCACTGCTGGGGTTTTCGCCCTGGCATGCACGGGCACCGCCTTGGCGGCGCCGACTGGGCCGGAAGGTCCGAGCAATTGCACGTTCGCGCACGGTGTGACCACCTGCGCGTACGTTGGACAGCCGGTGCCGACAGGCTCGAGCACCTCGGATCCTGACGTCCGTACCGGCTGCACCACGACGACCACGACGTACACGACGACCACTACATATTCGGCGCATCGCGGGACCTACAACAGCAACGGGGTGGCGGTCACTGCCCCCCAGTCCACGAGCACGACGTCGTCCGTAAGCGCAGCGCCAGTGTGCCCGCCGCACGGATCGGTACCGTTGAATCGGGTTGTCGGTGGCGGCGGGGCCTGCTTTTACGGCGACAGCACGGGCCCGCAGATCGGGACGGTGTACTGGTACGAGAACGGAGCCGATGTTCACGTGCATGCAGACTGGTCGCCGGGAACGCTGGCCCCGAGCCACGTCTTCGATTTCCAGGTCCGCTGCCTCTACTACCTCACGGACCCGGCGGGCGATCCGCCGAACTTCAATCCGGGGGGCGTTGGTAGTGGTGTCACGAACCCGGACGGGAGCGCCAGCTACGACGGCTGGTATCCCGGTGGGACCGGCCAGACGGTCCAGTTCGACGGCACCGACCGCGGTTACGACACCCCCCAGGGTCAGACCGGTTACCGCACACCGCCCGTAACGCTGTAGGTCACGCCGAGCTGAAACTCGGACTGACGCTTGAGAGGCCCGCTACGGCGGGCCTTTCTGCGTCTGGCTCCTTTACACGCCAGCTCCCGAAGCGCCCATGAGCATGGCTCTCGCTTTCTGCGGCAGAGCCTGCTCGGGACACGGCCGGCGTTCAGGACAAGGCGATCAGTCGCCAGTAGCAGGGCGCCCGCTTCGCCCTGTGTGAGCGTTAGCCCGCTAGGTGGCTCACGAGGTGATCGCTTGGGACGACGAGGAGCAGAGCCGAGGGCCACTCTCGCAATCCGGCAATGCGGAAGCCCCGGCCCCGCTGAGATCTCCTCAAGCGGTGGCCGCCTGCTTTCGTGCCACGACGGGCATCTCCTGGCCGGGGCTGAGCGACCCGCAAAGTGCGGGCAGGAGGGGCGCTCGTTCTCGGCCGCGGCTTCCGCTTCCTCGTGGCCGCATTGGTCCACTTCGAAACGCACTACGGTGTCGCGCTGCTCCGGGCGACTGCGAGTATTCGCATAGGCCTCGTGAGGACGACCACCCTTTCTGAGATCGCGCCCGAGCTGTGGATCACCGAGCAGCCGCTTCGCTATCTCGGCTTCGAGGTGGGCCGGCGGATGGCCGTCATTCGGCTCGCGGGAGGCGGATTGCTGATCCATTCGCCGGCCAGTCTGAGCGCCGAGCTGCGCGCGGCCCTTGACCCGCTCGGCGAGGTGCGTTTCGTCGTTGCCGCCAGCGAGCTCCATGGCCACCTCTACATGGAGCAGTACCGGGACGCCTACCCGCAGGTCAAGCTGTTCGCCGCCCCCGGCCTTGAGCGCAAGCGCAAGGACCTGCAATTCGACGGTCAGCTCTCAGGCGTGCCGGAGCCCGAATGGCGCGACGATCTCGATCAGACCGAATTCGAGGGGTGGCGTCGACTGAACGAGATCGAGTTCTTTCACCCCACGACGCGCACGCTGATCACCGGCGATTTGTGCTGCAACTTCGCTCCGCTCATCACCCGCCTTGCAGCGCAGGGTCGCGTCCGCCAACGCATTGGCACTACGACTGAGTGCCGGATCCTCGGGCTGGTTCGTGACCGAAGGGCTGTGCGGCGCTCGCTCGAGCGGATCCTCGAATGGGACTTCGATCGAGTTCTGCCCGGCCACGGCGAGATCCTCCACACGGGGGGTAGGCACGCCTTCCAGCAGGGCTTCGCGCGGGTACTTCGATGAGGATGGACCACGCCACCGGAGTTCCGCTTTGATGGTTGCATAGGCATCACGAGCACGTTGGGCGAGCGTCCCGCTCAGCGCGGAACGCGCGCATCCGCGTGGCGACCTCCGGCGCACAGCCGATCGCCGGGAGCTACGAATCGTCCCGGCACAGCTATGGGAGGCAGTGCGGGAACGCCGCAAGCAGATGCACCGCAGCTGGCCTGGCGGCAATGGGAAGCGCGGTTTCTCAGGCGACCATCGACCGCGTCGCAGGAGAGATTGCGAGGCTCCGCTCCGACCCGCCGCGGTTCTGCGCCGGAACCCAGGAGGTCTGGCCGTCTGCTCCGGCTCCGAGATCCGCTCCTTTATTGCGTCGAGAACATCTCCTTCGGAATCGCCCAGACCGGACACTCTGAAGCTGAAGGAGGCCGAGCTTTCCGCGGAGCGGCGCCGGCTGGCCAACTTCCTCGACTTCATCGGTGAGGGCCGCGGAGCGACGCCCTCGCAAAGGCACTGGTCGAGCGGAGCGGCGGGTGGGAACGCTCGTCGCCGAGGTTGACGGTCTGCGCCGCAGCCGGGAGAAGGTTTTCCGTACGCCGCCAGTCGAGTGGATTTGGGACCGGCTCGGCACTCTCCAGGACGTGCTCGAGCAGCGCACTGCCCGGTCAGCTCAGGTGCTCAGAAATCTCCTCGGCCCGATCCGCATGGAGATCGTCGCCCCGGACATCGGCCGCCCCTTCTACCGAGCCGTCACGAGCCTCGATGCTCTGGCATTAATCGAAACGCCCCCCGCTGGTGCGGAGGGCGGTTCGAATTCTTTGCAAAGGTGGAGACGGCGGGAATTGAACCCGCGTCCGCGATCGCGTGTGAAGTGGCGTCTACGAGCGTAGCCGGCGCTCTGATCTCGCCCTCGGCTCGCCTCGCCGGCCGGGTTGCTGAGGGCCAGCTCCTAAAGCTGTCCCCGGGTCGGCCGGAGCGCTCCGGTCCGGGTTAGCCTGCTAGTTGATCCCGGTTCTCCGCCGCAGGCGAGCGAAGGCCGAGACGACATCTCGGTCTACTGACTAAGCAGCCAGACCGAGGTCATAGGTGTGCGTGTCCGCACTTATTGTTTTCCGGGTGTTTAACGAGGCCTCCCGGGACCTCGACTCGCAACCACCCCCACGAACCGACCACGTCGAAGCCAGTCGTCCCCGGGGGTTATGTACAAGTCGAGTATAGAGGCCTCGGTCCGCTCTTCGGTGGTAGCCGCCGCGGGCGGTCCGCGCCGAAAAGGCACGTAAGAGCTGCCGGAAAACGCCAGCCACCCTGCGACAATCGTTAGAGATGGAACCAACTTCGCCCTGGGCGACGACGCCCGGCCCGGCCCCGCCGCTGCAACCCCCGCCGCTGCAACCCCCGCCGCTGCAAGTCCCCCCGACCGAGGATCGGCCGCCCGACCTACCGCGTACCAAGCAGCCGGGGCAACGCACCGGAGCGCGTCAGCGTCTGGGCGCGGCGCTTGCCGCCCTCGCTGCGCTGCTGGCCAAGTTCAAGGCCATCCTGCTCTTCCTGCCCAAGCTGAAGCTGCTCACCACGGTGGGGACGATGCTCGTGTCGCTCGCGGCTTACAGCTTCGTGTTCGGCTTGCCGTTTGCCGCGGGGTTCATCGTGCTCCTGTTCGTCCACGAGATGGGCCACGTGATCGCGCTCCGGCGCGAGGGGATCAAAGCCAGCGCACCGATGTTCATCCCATTCCTGGGCGCCGTGATCAGTGCCCGCTCGCTGGGCGACAACGCGGCGGCGGAAGCCCGGGTCGGGTTAGCCGGCCCCGTCCTCGGGAGCCTCGGCGCGGCCGTCTGCATCCTCATCTGGCACGCGACTGGCAACGATCTGTGGCGCGCTCTCGCCTTCACCGGATTCTTCCTCAACCTGTTCAACCTGCTGCCAGTCGTCCCGCTCGACGGCGGCCGCGCGATGGCGGCGATGGCGCCGTGGATGTGGTTCCTGGGGCTGGCAGCGATGGTCCCGCTCGCCTTCATATTCCCCAACCCGGTGATTCTGCTGATCCTCGTCTTCGCCGGCTATGAGACGCTCAAGCGGTGGCGGCTTCGCCGTGCCGGTGGTCCGCAGCAACAGGCCTACTACCGCGTGCGGCCCCTCGATCGCGCGCTGACCGCAGCCGTCTACATCGCGCTGATCGCGCTGCTCGTCGTCGGCATGCACGCCACCGCGCTGACGCGGACGTTTGGCTAATCGTTACGGCGCAGGGGGCGGTGGACGATGCACCAGCCGTGGGTCCTCGTAGGCACGGCTGCGCTCTGCCCACCAGAACGTGTAGAGCACGGCAAGAGCCAATCCGACCAGGCCCACGATGAACACGACGGTGCCTGCGGTGTGAATGTCAAAGCCGCTGACCGTCGCTGTGACAGCCCATTTGAGGATCGCGCCGATGGCGATCAACACGATTGAGGTTCCGATTGTCATTTGCTCGGTGTACCCGGCGGGTGCTCCGGCTACTCATCGGCGCGCATCACGCAGCTCGCGCTGCACTTCGCGGGCGACCTCTCGCTTGCGGATCGTCTCGCGCTTGTCGTAGGTGTCCTTGCCCCGCGCCAGCGCGACCTCGACCTTGGCCCGGGAACCAGGGGCGGCGAAGTAGACCCGCGTGGGGACGAGCGTGAGCCCGCGCTCGCGCGTCCGCCCGATCAGCCGTTCGATCTCGTGTCGATGCAGGAGCAGCTTGCGGGGCCGCTCGGGATCATGGTTCTCCCGCGAGGCCGGGCCGTAGGGCGCGATGTACATGCCCAAAAGCCAAACCTCGCCGTCGCGGACCGTCGCGTAGGCGTCCTTCAACTGCACTCCGCCCTCGCGCAGCGACTTCACTTCGGTACCCGTCAACGCCATCCCGCACTCGAACCGCTCAAGCAGGTTGTACTTGAACGACGCCTGGCGGTTGGTGGCGACGTCGCCTGATGCGGCCTTGCGCTTGCCTCCCTTGGCCACCGGCTAGCTCGCCGCCTCGATCGCGTGATCGGCGGGCACGAGGTCGACCCGCCCTCGCGGAGCGTCGATCGCATCGACCCTGACACGAACCGGATCGCCGAGCCGGATCGCCGAGCCGGTATGGGCTCCGACCAGCATCGTCGCCTGCTCGTTCAGCTCCCACCAATCACCGCGCATCCGCCGCACCGGGAGCATTCCCTCGAACCGGAAATCGTCTCCGAACGCTACGAACGCCCCGGCGCCGATCACCCCCACCACCTCGCCGTCAAAGCTGCGCTCCAAGCCCTGCGGCGATCCGAACAGCTCGTGTTCGAGCAGGAAGCAGCGAGCGATGTCGTCGGCGTCGCGCTCGATCGACATCGCCTCGCGCTCGCGAGCCGAAGTCCAGGGGCCGGCTGCCACCACGAACGAGGAGTCCGGCGCCGGCATCTCGCCGGTCACCGCCGAGAGCAGCCCCCGGTGGCAGATGAGATCCGGGTAGCGCCGAATCGGGGAGGTGAAGTGGCAGTAGCGGGAGGAGCGAAGGCCGGCGTGGCCCAGGTTGCGGTGGTCGTAATAAGCCTGCTTGAGCGAGCGGAGCACGAGGCTCGTGAGCGCGCGACGTCCTCGCCCCGTCCTTACGACCCACCGCTGGACCAGCTGCGAGGCCTCCCCCACGATCTCGGCCGCCTGCTGCGGGGTCATGTGACCACGCGGCAGGGGAGGAGTCGGGACCCCGAGCGAGGCCAACTGCTCGATCAGTCGTTCCGCCGCCACCCCATCCGGCGCCTCGTGGACGCGGTAGAGCGCAGGGATCTTGCGTACCTCGAGCCACCCCGCGACCTGCTCGTTGGCGGCGATCATCAGCTGCTCGATCAAGCCATGTGATTCGGTCTGCTCGGAGTTCACGAGTCCGATCACGTTGCCCTCGTGGTCGAACTCGAACTCGGGCTCGGACGATTCGAGCGACAGCGCGGCATGGGCGGCGCGTCTTGCCGCCAGGGCGCCTGCTGCTGCCCGCGCGGCCGACAGCGGCTCGCCCCATGGCTCCTCTGCCCGCTCTCGCCCAGCGAAGATCCGATCGACACGGTCGTAATCCAGGCGCGCGTCGGACCGGATCACAGAGCGATGAAAGGCGCTCGAGACGACGCGGTCGCCGTCTACCACCATCTCAACCGTCACAGCCAGGCGGTCCTGGCCTGGGACGAGCGAGCAGGCGTGATTGGAGAGGGCCTCCGGAAGCATCGGCTCGACCGCGCCCGGGACATACACGCTCGTCCCCCGCCGATAGGCCTCGCGGTCGACCAGCGAGCGCGGGGCGGCAAACTCGGACACGTCGGCGATGTGAACCCAGACGCGCCGCGTGCCGTCGGCCTGCCGCTCCCCCGAGACGGCGTCGTCGAAGTCGCGCGCGGTGATCGGGTCGATGGTGAACGTCGGGAGCGAGCGGAGATCGCGCCGGCCGGCCACCCCGCGCAGGTCGACCGAGCTCGCCGACTCCCGCGCATCGTGCTCAACCGCCGGATCGAACGACCGCCGAAGCCCACGGTCCACCATCAGACCCTCGATCACGTCACGTGCGATGTCCGGACGGCCGATCCGCCGCGCGACGGTGGCTCGCCCGCGAGGCCGCCCGTTGCGTCCGGCCGCCTGCCGGACGATGACGAGATCCCCCACCGCCGCCTGTCGGTCACGCGTGACGGCGAGCCGAGGGCCGGAACCGAAGAACGGCTCGGCGACGAGGAACTTACCCCGCCGCTCGAGCACCGCGACGCGCGCCCCGGCGGGCGTGCTCGCGCCCCCCCCGGTCACTTGACTTCGGCGGCGACGGTTCGCTCGCCCGCCGCCAAAACGGGATCGCGCCGGGAGCTCGGGTTCTCGGCGACGTACACGTTTGGCTTGACCCCGGCCCCCTGGCGGACACCGCCGCCGCCGAGGTTGCGGCCGTTCGGCGTGAAGTACTCACCGACGGTGATGTCGAGCGCGCCACCACCAGGCAGCGGCTCGATCTCCTGGAACACCCCCTTGCCGTATGTCCGCGTGCCGACGATTCTCGCTCGTCCCCGGTCCTGTAGGGCGGCGGTGACGATCTCCGCTGCCGAGGCAGTGTCGCGGTTGACGAGTGCGACCACGGGGATCTTCGTGGAGATCGCGCCTCCCTTGGCCGTATATACCTGGGTGGGCTGGCTACGGCCGCGGGTGGTCACGATCGTCCCGTCAGGTATGAAGACCGAAGCCACGTTGATCGCCTCGTCGAGGAGGCCGCCTCCGTTGTCGCGCAAGTCGAGGATCAGGGCCCGCGCGCCGTGGTGGAGGACCCGCTCGGTGTCTGAGCGCAACTCGTCGCCGCTGCCGCTAGTGAATGCCGTCAGCTGGAGGTATCCGAGGTCGAGACCGTGGTAGTGGAGGATGGTCCCCCTGGCGACTGGGATCTGGACATTCGCGCGCACGATCGTCAGCCGCCGCACGGCGCTCCCCTGAGCGATGGTCAGCTCCACGTGCGTGCCCGCCGGGCCGCGGATCAGCTTCTGCGCAAAATCGCCGGTGCGGCCGGCCAGCGACACGGCACCGACCTTGACGATCAGATCGCCGTGGGCCAGCCCCGCGCGAGCGGCGGGAGAGTCCGGGAACACGTCGATCACGCGCAGACCTGAGGACTCCGGGAGGACATCGATCCCGATCCCGCTCAGATGCGGGTTGGATTGCCCCAGAAACGACCGATAGGCGGCGGCGTCGTAGTAATGCGAGTAGGGATCATGGAGGCTTGCGATGATCGCGCTCAAGCCCTTGTCGACGAGCGAGGAGCGATTCACGGACCGGTAGTAGTCGCGGCTGAGTGTGTCGAGCACCTCGTTGACAACGCGTCCCCCGGAGTCGGAGACGAACGCGCTGCGAATCGGCGAGGGAAGCCAGTCGGGATGACCTCCGAGCCAGACGCCGGCCAGGAGGACGAGCACCAGGACCACCACGCGCAATGCGATCCGCGCGCCGGACGAAGGTCTTTGAGTCATCGCAGATCAGAGTAGCCGCGGCAGCCCGGCCATCCGCCCCGGCTCCAGCGCCGGACGGCTGCCCGCCCGGCTCCAGACCGCGGCAGTGAGGACTAGACCCGCAGGAAGCGGCGCAGCGAGAGACCCGAGCCGAGCGACGAGACAGCCGCGCTGGCGAACAAGAGAATCGCGACGAGCGCCGGGAACGGGATGGTTCTGATTTGGCTGACCAGCGACCAGCCTGAGAACAACGGGTCGAGCAGCGCCACCTTGGTTATTCCGAGCACGACGATGGCCATGAAGCCTCCGGCGGCGCCGACGATCACGCCCTCGATGACGAACGGCCAGCGGATGAACCAGTCTGTAGCCCCCACCAGCTTCATCACCTCGACCTCGCGCCGGCGCGCGTAGAGCGACAGGCGGATCGTGTTGGCGATGAGGAGGATCGATGCGATCGTGAGCAGCGCCGCGAAGGCGAGACCACCCCACTTGACCGCCGAGGTGAGCTCCAGCGCCTTCCTCGTGTAGTCCTTCTTGTTCGAGACGCTCTGAATGGCGCCGTCGATCATCCCGCCGCCGCTCCCGCCGCGGGTCAGCGCGGAGCTGATCGCCAGCACGTTGGATGGGTTGTCCGGGATCACGTGGAAGGTGTCGGGCAGCGGGTTGGAGGCAAGCAGGGCCCAGCCGCCGCTCGGATCCTGCTTCTGCTCCTGCGTAAGTGCCTGGTCCTTGGACTCGAACTGCACCGCCCGGACGTGGGGAACACGGAGGATCTCTGCCCGCACCCGAGACTCGTCGGTCGTCGTCGCCGTCGTCCGCATGTAGACGTCGACGATCAGCCTGCCCCGTACCGTGTTGGCTGCGTCATTGGTCACCTCGACCGCGGGGATGAACACGCCGACCACCAGCATCGTGACCAGCACCGTGGCGAGGGCGGCGAAGCTGGGGGCGGCGTTGCGTCGCATCGCGCGCGTCGCCTCGCGCAGGAAGAACGTCAGCCGCACGCTCAGACCTCCTCGGGATCGAGCGGTTCAGCCTCCAGGGGCTCGGCGTAGACCCCTGGGGGTCGGACCGAGGGAGCCCGCATCCGCCGCGCGAACTCGCGCGTGCTCTCATCCCCGGTATAGAGACCGGCCGCCTCGTCGCGGATGATTCGTCCGTGCGATAGCTCGAGCACGCGTCGGCGCATCTTGTCGACCATCGTGTGGTCGTGGGTGGCCACGAGCACGGTCGTCCCGGTCCGATTGATCCGGTAGAGCAACCTCATGATGTCGATGCTCGTCTCGGGGTCGAGGTTCCCGGTCGGCTCGTCGGCCAGCAGGAGCGGGGGATGGTTGACGAATGCGCGGGCGATCGAGACGCGCTGCTGCTCGCCGCCTGAAAGCTGATCTGGGTAGTTGTGGAGCTTCGTGGAGAGCCCGGTGAGCCGGAGGATGTCCGGGACCTTGGAGCGGATCTCCTTGCGCGTACCGCCGGTGACCTGGAGCGCGTAGGCGACATTCTCATAGACGGTGCGGCTCGGCAGCAGCTTGAAGTCCTGGAACACCACGCCGATGTTGCGCCGGTAGAACGGGACCCGCTTGCGCGTGATCTCCTCGAGGTCGTGGCCCGCCACGCGGATCGTGCCTTCCGTCGGCTCGATCTCCTTGATCAGCAGCCGCATCACGGTTGACTTGCCGGATCCGGTCGAACCGACGAGGAACACGAAAGATCCTTTGCTGACGGCGAAGGTCGCCTGGTCCAGTCCGCGGTCACCGCTCGAGTAGCGCTTGGTGACGCCCCGGAACTCGATCACGGGCGGATTGGCGGCCGGCGGGCGCACGAGTCGACTTCCCCGCGGGGCCACCACGGGTGCAGGCGTGCGCGTGCCGCCGGCGGCAGCACCGGAGCGCGCACGGGTCCTTTGACTCGAGTCCGGCTTGGGCACGGGGTCCGGGGCAGGGTACTGGGCAGGCTGGCCGGAAGTCGCGCGGTCGCCGGCCTGCAAGGCAATTTGCAGCGAGTTCGCAATGCCGGGGCGTTTATCTTTGCCCTGTGGCCGCAATCGCCATGCAACCGCTGCCCAACGGACTTCCGCTGCACCGCGTTCCGATCGCCGGCACCCGCGCGATCACGATCCTCGTCGCATTCGACGCCGGTGCTCGCACCGAGCGTCCGGAGGAGAACGGCATGGCCCACTTCCTGGAGCACCTCGTGTTCAAGGGAGGCGAGAAGTATCCGACCCACAAGGAGATCAACGAAGGCGCAGAGGGCATCGGCGCGGTCCTGAACGCGTATACGAGCCACGACCTGGTTGCCTTCCACATCACCGCGCGCGCCGAGCGCGGGCTCGAGGCTGCCGACCTCCTCACGGATTTCGTAGCGCGGCCGCGGATCGACCCAGCCGAGCTCGACCGCGAGCGCGGTGTCGTGGTCCAGGAGATCGCACGTGCCGATGACCAGCCCTCGGTGGTAGCCGAGCACCTGATCGACGAGGCCGCGTTCGGCGACCATCCCCTCGGCCGCCCCGTGCTCGGCCCGGCCGAGCACATCCGCGACGCGTTCACGCGCGAGGGGATTCTCACCTTCCGCGCTCGCCGCTGGGCCCCCACGCGGGCCCGCGCTTTCCTGGTTGGAAACCTCGACGCGGTGCAGGGGGCCGATAGCGAGCTATGCGAGCTGTTCGGCCGCTTCCCGCAGACGCCAGAGCCCGAGCCCTACGAGCCGGCCCCCGATCTCGAACCGCGCATCCTCGTCCGCGAGCGAGATTCCAATCAGTCGCACCTGCGGATGTCCTACCGCTCGTCGATCGACCCGACCAACGCGCGGCAGCGCGCGGCGCTTCAGATCTACTCCACCGTGCTCGGCGGCTCGATGGCCTCGCGCCTGTTCGACGAGATACGCGAGCGGCGCGGGCTGGCCTACTCCGTTCACTCGATCGCGCATGCCTACTCCGATGTGCCGATCGTGCAGATCTCTGCGGGCCTTCAGTCCGACCGCCTGCTCGAGGCTTACTCGCGAATGAGGGAGATCGTGACCGAGCTGCGCCAGGATGGCCCGCGCGAGGAGGAGGTGGAGCGCGCCCGCGCGTTCGCTGCGGGCGCCCGGACGATCGCGTTCGAGAACACCGGCGCGGTGGCTCGCTACGGCGCCCAGCAGGCAATCGTCTACGGCGAAGACGTCGACCCCGACGCATCGATTGCTCTGCTCGACGGGATCGAAACGTCGGAGGTGGCCGAGGTGGCGGCCGGGGTCAGTGCCGAGCTGGCCGTCGCGTGCGTCGGCCCGCATACCGCGGAGGAGCTGGCTGCGGCGTGACCCTGGCTGCGGCGTGACCCTGGCTGCGGCGTGACCCTGGCGGCGTGCCCCCCGGCCGCGCGCTCCTAGCTGATCGCGACCATCCGCTCGATCGCCGCGCGGGCTCGCTTGGCGACATCGGGCGGAACCCTCACCTCGTGGACGCCGTCGCGCAGCGCATCGCGGAGCTTGGGCAGCGTGATCATCTTCATGAAACGGCAGTGCGCGGCCTCGTTGGCGGCGACGAATTCGATGTGCGGGGCCACTTGGCGCAGCGGGTGAAGCATCCCCGTCTCGGTCGCCACGATCGCGGTGTGGCCGGCGCGCATCTCGGAGGCGCGATCGCGCGCGTAGCCGAGCATGCCGCCGGTCGAGAGCATGTGAACTCCCTGCGCGTCCACGTCTCCCGCGGCGACGTACTCCATGACGCTCGTCGAGCAGCCGCACTCGGGGTGGATCAGGAAGTCGGCCCCCGGATGGGCGGCGCGCACGGCTGCGATGTCGTCGGGCCGGATCCCGGCGTGGACGTGGCACTCGCCGTCCCACACGTGCATCGGACGTCCAAGCGTCTTCTCGACATACGCGCCAAGGAACATGTCCGGGCCGAACAGAATCTCGGTGTCATCGCCGTGCTCGCGGCGGATGTGCTCGACGACCGCGACAGCGTTAGCCGACGTGCAGCAGTAGTCGGTCTCGGCCTTCACCTCGGCGCTCGTGTTGACGTACATGACGACGATCGCGCCGGGATGCCGGGACTTCCACTCGCGCAGCTGCTCGGCAGTGATCGAGTCAGCCAGGGAACAGCCCGCGTCGGGATCAGGGATCAGCACACGCTTGTCCGGGCAGAGGATCGATGCGGTCTCGGCCATGAAGTGCACACCGCAGAAAACGATCCTCTCTGCCTCGGCGCGCGCCGCCTGCTGGGAGAGGCCGAGCGAGTCACCGACGTAGTCGGCTACGTCCTGGACCTCGGGCAGCTGGTAGTTGTGGGCCAGGATCACCGCGTCGTGCTTGCGGGTCAGCGCCCGCACCTCCTCCTGGAGGGCGGGGATGTTCTCCAGCATCAAGGGTGCGTCGGGCGCGCCGAGGACCGGCAGATTCATGGAAGCGGCTCGAGGATCAGGGAGAGGTCTAAGGCAGGTGCACTGTGCGTCAGTGCCCCCACCGAGATGAATTGTAGGCCGGTCTGCGCGGTTTCCCGCAGCGTCTGGAGCGTCAGGCCGCCGCTCGCCTCTAGCTCCGCTCGCCCCCCCACGTGAACCACGGCTTGGCGCAGCTCATCCGTCGTCATGTTGTCGAGCAGGATGCGGGGGGCGCCCGCCTCCAGCGCCTCGTTGACTTCGGCCAGGCTCCGGCATTCGACCTCGAGCGGCAGGTTCGGAGAGTGAGCGCGGGCGAGCCGGACGGCGCGGCCGACTCCGCCGGCGATCGCGGCGTGGTTCTCCTTGATCAGTACGGCGTCGTAGAGCCCGGCCCGGTGGTTGGTGGCGCCGCCGGCTGCGACGGCTGCCTTCTCGAGTGCCCGGAGGCCGGGGGTCGTCTTGCGGGTGTCGAGGATCGTCGCGCCCGTCCCCTCGACGGCGCGAGCCGCGCGGGCTGCCATTGTCGCCACGCCCGAGAGCCGCGCCATGAGGTTCAGTGCGGTGCGCTCGGCGGTGAGGATCGCGCGAGCCGAACCCTCGAGCTCGAGCACCAGCCCGCCCTCTCGCCACGCGCCTTCCTGCACCCGCCGCATGAACTGCATCGCCGGATCGAGCGAGCGGAACGCCTCCTCGGCCAGCTCGAGCCCGAAGATCACACCCTCGGCCTTCTGTGTGATTGCCGCACGGGCGCGGGCGTCGGCCGGCACGGTCGCTTCGGTGGTTATATCGCCCGGGCCGATGTCCTCGGCCAGCGCCCGGGTGACGACGTCGCGAACGAGCTCGGGATTCAAGAGCGCGAGCATACGGGTAGGCTGTGCGACTGGTTCGCGGTGTGCCCGGGGGAAGCCGCGCGCTCGTTCCCGGGGGGAACACGCTCTAGAGGAGGATTCAATGCATTCACGTGTACTCAAGTTGATGTGCGTGCTCGGCCTGGCAGTTGGCCTGGCTTCCGCTGCGGCTTCGGCAGCGGGCCCGAGCGCGCCCAAGACGCGGAAGGGCAAGTCGGCCCAGCTCGTGGCGTCGGCCGTTGCCACGCCGACCTCGTTCGCCTTCGGCGGCGGCCAGGTGTTCTTCAGCGACGGCACGCTGCCCAGCCAAGCGCCGGGCGTCGGCGGGGTGTACATCGTCAAGGCCGGGCACGCGGTGAAGCTGCCCGGATCACCAGCTGCCTCGTTCGGCATCACGTGGCACAAAGGGACGCTCTACGTCGGCGGTTACATCACAAAGACGGCGTCAGCTATCCAGGCCTGGAGCGGCTGGAACGGCGCGACGTTCACCAAGCGCAAGACGATCTACACCGCGCCGAAGGGCTTCCCCGGTTTCAACGGCCTCGCCTTCGGTGCCGACGGCCGGCTGTACACGGGCGTCGATGTCGGGCAGGCGAACGACCATGGTCCGGCCAAGGCGCCCTATCAGTACGACGTCCTGTCGATGACCGGGGCGGGCAAGAATGTCAAGGTGGTCGCCCGTGGCATCCGCCAGCCCTGGCAGTTCGCTTTCCCGGCCGGCTCGTCCCAGCCGTACGTCAGCGATCTGGGGCAGGATTCCCCGGCGAAGCTGAACCCGCCGGACTTCGTCCTCCGGATCAGGCCGGGTCAGAACTACGGGTTCCCCAAGTGCAACTGGAAGAAGGCGAGCGCGTGCAAGAAGTACGCCAAGCCGTTCCAGCGCTTCGCGCCCCACACTGACGCGATGGGGCTCGCGATCCTCGGCGGACGGCTCTACATCTCCGAGTTCGGGGCGGGCACGCCGGCACGTGTGGTCTCGATCCCGCTCGGCGGTGGCAAGGCTCGCGTGGAGCTCTCGGGCTTCCCCAAGGGGAGCAACGTCGTCGGTCTCGGTGCCTACAAAGGCTGGGTGTACGTGGCCCGGATCGCGAGTGGCGCGACCAGTCTAGGAGCGGTGTACCGCTTCAAGCCGTAACCGCGTAGCGGCGATCCCCGGTTGCCACGGCGCCGGGGATCGCCGCCGCGTGCGACTCTCTGGGAGTGCATCCGCTCGCCGGGATCGTCGGGGCAGCGCTGATCGTGCTGATGCTGGCGGAGTTCTTCAGCGCGTTCTTGCTGCCCCGGCGCGTCAAGCGCGATCCGCGCATCGCCCGCGCGCTGCTGCGGGCGCTGTGGGTGCCTTACCGCTCCCTGGCCGGGCGGCTACGCGGTCCGGCGGGAGACACCGCGCTGGGCGTGTTCGGGCCCTTCGGCTTGCTCTTCATCGTCGTGATGCTGAGCGGCGGGATCATCCTCGGCTACGGCGCCCTCTACTGGGCGACCTCCAGCCACCTGGGGCCGCTGCGCCGCGCCGATTTCGGCGATTACCTCTACTTCAGCGCCGCCGCGTTCGCCAGCGCGTCGACCCCCTTCCTCCCGGTCAGCGGTTTCGCCAAGGCGATGCAGGTGCTCCAGGCCGGCACCGGGCTGGCCATTCTCGGCATCACGATCGGCTACCTGCCCGCGCTCTTCCAGGCCTTCTCGCGCCGGGAGACGGCGGTGTCACGGCTCGATCCCCGGGCCGGCAGCCCGCCCACCGTGGGGGCTCTGCTCGAGCGATCGGCGCTCCGGGGTGGCTGGCCCGAGCTCGACGAGTACCTGCGCGAGTGGGAGAGCTGGACAGCGGAGCTGATGGAGACTCACCTCAGCTATCCGATCCTCGGCTACTTCCGCTCCCAGCACGTCAACCAGAACTGGGTGGCTGCGCTCACCACGGTGGTCGACGCCAGCTCGTACGCGATCGCCTATGGACCGGACGAGGCGATCGAGGCGGCCGAGATCACCTTCCGGATCGGCCGCCACGCGCTGTCCGATCTGGCCTGGGTATTCAACCCACGCGGGATCCGCACCGACCCCACCCCGGGCACGCGGGACCGACTGACCTCACAGATGCTCGAGGACCTGCGCGCGAGGCTCGAGGACAGCGGCCTTCACAGTCGAGCCAGCGAGGAGGCCGAGCGCCGGCTGCACGACCTGCGCGCGAGCTACGACCCGTTCGCCGTGGCGATCGCGGGCCAGCTCCGGCTGCCCTTGCCCGACTGGCTGGCCGACGACGTCAAGGAGTACTGGCGGATCCCGCCGGCGCGCCGGCCGGGTGGGGCCGCCAGCTAGCCGAGCTCAGCGCTTCTCGTCGGGCTCCTTCCCCTCGTCGCGCTGTTCCGACCCCCACGCGGGTCCTACGGTCGGGCCTCCACGACGACCCGCACCGTGCCGAAGCTCGGATCGGCCGCTCCGTGCAGCCGCGCGCCGACCCGAGTGAGCTCGCGCAGGTAGGCGATCACCTCTGCGCTGATCCGCTCGCCGGGTAGCAGAGCCGGGATCCCGGGCGGGTAGCCCGCGATGCTCTCGGCGGAGATCCGCCCCACGGCGTCGTCCACGGCGATCGTCTCGCCGGGTCCTAGGAATGCCTCGCGGGGAGAGATCGCCGTCTCGTGCTCGAACGCCGCCGGCGGCCGCGAGATGGCCGGGATCTGTCCCGGTCGCGCGATCCGCTTGACCGTCTCGGCGAAGTCGTGGGCCAGCCGGTCCAGCTGTTCGACCGGCTCGGCCAGGCCGAGGACGAGCACGAGCGTCGCGTGGGTGGCGAGCTCGACGTAGATGTCGTAGGTACCGCGCAGGGCTGCCGCGACCTCGTATCCCGTGCAGCCGGTTCCCCGGACGTCAACCACGATGCGGAGTGGGTCCCAGCCGATCACCCCCGCGCGCCCAACCATCTCCTCGTCGAGAGTCACGCACCCCGGCACTGCGTCGATGGCGCGTCTCGCCTGTCCGGCGGCCCGGATCGTGCGGTCGAGCAACGCCTCGCCGTGAATCGCCAGCTGCCGCCGAGCCGCGTCGAGCGAGGCGAACAGCAGCGCACTCGGGCTTGTCGAGCGCACGAGGCGTACCGCCCGGGCCACGGCGGCGACGTCGACGCGCCCGCTGGGGGCGACGTGGAGCATGGCCGACTGCGTGAGGCTTCCGACGATCTTGTGCGTCGAGGCGAGCATCGCGTCGGCCCCCAGCTCGAGCGGCGAGGCGGGCAGCCGCGCGTGGAAGCCGAAGTGGGCTCCCCACGCGTTGTCCACGACGAGCGCCGCGCCCGCCGCGTGCGCGACCTCGGCACAGCCCTCGACGTCGGCGGCCATCCCGTAGTAGGTCGGAGAGACGATGAATACCGCGCTGACCTCGGGACTGCCCTCGAGCGCTCGGGCGAGTGACCCCGGCGTGACGGTGTGGGCCATCCCCAGCTCGGTGTCGTACTCCGGGGCGACCCAGGCCGGGGTTCCGCCGCTCAGGATCAGCCCGTCGATCAGGCTGGCGTGGGAGTTGCGCTGAACGACTATCCGCGTTCCGGACTGAGCCAGGGCCAGGCACAGCGCGTGGTTTCCCTGGGTGGCGCCGTTGGTGAGAAACCACGTGCGCGCGGCGCCGTAGGCTTGGGCGGCGAGTGCCTCGGCTCGCTCGTAGGGCGTGGGCGTGGGACCTATGTCGATGCCCTCGATGTCCTGGGGAACGTCGAGCAGCAGCGCACGGTCGCCGAGCGCCGAGCGCAGCCCGGGATCCGCCCCCTCGCCGCCCTTGTGGCCTGGGACATGGAACCTCGTCGAGCCACGGAAGCCGTAGGCGGTGACGGCCTCCAGATAGGGGGCCGTCGGCTGCGCGGTGGGCGGCGGATCCCCCCGCGAGGGAACGTCGGTCAAGGCTTGGCCGCCCTGTGCAGATAGGCGCGAGCGAAGCCATCGAGATCGCCCGCCAGCACCCGTTCGGCGTCGCCCGCCTCGAAGCCGGTGCGATGGTCCTTGACCATCGTGTAGGGATGAAGCACATAGGAGCGGATCTGCGAGCCGAAGTTGACGTCCTGGGCCTCGCCCTTCTCGCGCGCGATCTCCTCACGACGCTTGCGCTCCTCGAGCTCGAGCAGCTTGGAGCGCAGCATCGTCATCGCCTCCGCCTTGTTGGATGACTGCGAGCGCTCGTTCTGACATTGGACGACGATCCCGGTCGGCTTGTGCGTGATCCGAACCGCCGAGTCGGTCTTGTTGACGTGCTGGCCGCCCGCACCACTGGCGCGGTAGGTGTCAATCTGAAGGTCATCGTCCTCGATCTCGACCTCGTCGATCGCGTCCACCACCGGCGAGACCTCTACGCCCGCAAAGCTCGTCTGGCGACGGTGGGCGGCATCGAACGGCGAGAGCCGGACGAGGCGATGAACGCCTTTCTCGCTTGCGTAGAGACCGTAGACGTTCTCGCCGCGCACGAGGAACGTGGCGGACTTGATCCCGGCCTCCTCCCCCGGCGAGACCTCGAGCAGCTCGACGTCGAAGCCGCGCTTCTCCGCCCAGCGCATCTCCATCCGCAGGACCATCTCGGCCCAGTCCTGGGCGTCGGTCCCCCCCGCCCCGGCGTTGATCGTCACCAGCGCGTCGCCCGAGTCGTAGCGACCGGAAAACAGCCGCTGCTCCTCGACTGCATCGAGCCGTTCCTGCACCGAGCGCAGCTGATCCTCGAGCTCGGAGGCGATCTCGGGATCCTCCTCGGCCAGCTCGGCGAGCGGCTCGAGGTCATCGACGTCGCGCTCGAGCTCGCGGTAGAGCGCCAGCCGCTTGCTGGCCCGAGCGTGCTCGGTGCCGATCTGAGCCGCCCGCTCCTGGTCCTCCCAAAAGCCCGGCTCGCCCATCTGGGCTTCGAGCGCCGCGACGCGCTCGGTCAGCTGGTCAGGGTCAAAGGTAATCCGCAAGCAGCTTGAGCTGCTCGCGGATCGCCGCGAGGCGCTGGGAGAGCGGCTCGGCATGCGTGCTGGCCATCGATAGCAACCGTAGCAGTAGGGGTAGCTGAAAAGGCATGACAAATCTCAATGACCCAGGCCCGCGCGAGCTGCTCGAGGGACCCAACTACGCGGTCATCTCGACGCACAACGCCGACGGGTCGATCCACAACACGATCATCTGGATCGGCACCGAGAACGGCGGCGTGGCGGTCAACAGCGCGATCGGGCGGCTGTGGCCGACAAACCTCGAGCGCGACCCGCGCGTCACCGTCCTGGTTTACGAGGCCGGGAATCCATACCACTACGTGGAGATCCGGGGTACCGCCTCGGCCAACCAGGACGGCGCCGACGAACACATCAACGCTCTGACCAAGAAGTACATCGGTCAGGACGAGTATCCGTACCGCCAGCCTGGCGAGCAGCGGATCAAGTTCGTGATCGAGCCCGAGCACGTCCGGTACCTGAAGCAGGGCTGACAGGCGGCGAGCCGGGGCTGACAGGCGGCGCGCCGGGGCGCCGGTGGCCCTAGTACCAGCGCCGGTGGCTAGCACCGGCGCCGGTGGCCTCGTACCGGCCCCGGTGGTGGTGCCGGCGGCGGTGACCGTGCCGGGCGCGCCGCTCGAGCTCGCGCTCGACACGGTCGAGCTCGGGGTAGGGGCCGTAGAGCCGCCAGCCGTTGCGGACCAGCGTGAGGAGCGGGAAGATCGCGACCCAGATCGGCCAGAAGGCTCCGTTGGCCCCGGACGCGACCCAGATCGCGACACACACGGCGAACAGCCCGAGCCCCCCGCCCGTCTCCTGCACGAGGCGCCGCCGCAGGTGGCTGCGGCGCTCGGCCAGTTCGGCCCTCTGCTGGGCGCGCTGACCGGGCAGGCGCGGCAGGTCGCCGAGCAGCGCGTCCAGCTCGGGCTCGGTGCGCGCGACGTAGGCCGCCTGCACGCGCTCGTCGAACTCGTCCTGGGTCAGCCGGCCGGCGGCGAAGTGCTCGCGAAGCTGCTGCACGGCATGCTCGCGCTGCTGGTCTGAGACTCGTATGCCCTGAGGTGCCCTCCACGGCCGCGAATGGTAGGCCTGAAAGCGCGCCGGCCAGCGTCGAAAAATGCGACTCGGTCGGTATGGCGGCGAAGCCGCGTCGTCGTTTCGTCGCCATACGACGAAAAGGTGGCCCGCCCGCGACGAGCGGACAGGCGAGGTAGGTTTTCCGCGCCCCGCCGCGCCCCGCGCCCCCCGCCCCGCCGCGCCGCGCCCCCGCCCCGCCGGGCCACGCGCCCCGCCCGGCCGCGCACCGCGCCAAACCGTGTCGGCCGCCCTTTAGCGGCGGTGCGTGTGCCGGCAAGCCGCGCGATGCTTGTGGTGCCGGCGACAGCGAGAGCGGCGGTGCTTGCGGTGCGCGGTTGTCGTGGTCGTCGTCGTGGTCGTGGTGGTCGTGGTGGCGCCCCGCCGCAATCTTGACCACGAACGGCTTTGGCGTCGCGTTCTGTGGCGTCTGTGATCCCGGGCAGTGGTGGTTGCCGTTGTCGAACGTCGCGGCCCAGGAGATCGTGTAGCTCCGGCCCGGGGTCTCGGACTGAAGCGGGACGTCGAGCGTGACGTGTCCCACGCCTGCGCCCGAGGCTTTCTGGTCCCCGATGCCTGATGAGCTGACGCGCAGATCGAGTGTGTCGTGCCCGTTCTGGTCACCGGGATCCGAGGATTCGGAGGCCTTGACCTGAAGGTTCGTCCCGGGCGCGACGACCAGCGTTCCGTCCGAGCCCGTCGTCGCCCCGAGCAGCTGGACGTAGTCAGGATCGATCCCGCCCGAGAACGAGCAGTCACGAAACGTCTGCGAGCTGGCCGCCGTAGCTGAAGGAACGAGAAGGGCGAGCGACGCGGTGATGGGCAGGGCGGCGAGGCGCAGGACACGGCTGTACACGAAAAGTCAGACGCCGGGAGGCGCCAGATCTTCCCGAATGACCGACGGTGGCCGCAAGCCGCGCCCACGCGAGCGGGGACGCGCCCTCACGCCCCGTGGCACTTCTTGAACTTCTTGCCAGTCCCGCACCAGCACGGGTCGTTGCGACCCGACCTGGTCGGCCTGATCGACCCGCCGCTGCTCGACGACAGGTACGAGCTCCTGCGGATCGCCGCCGTTGCCCGCCGCCGCGGCGTCGCCCGCGGCAGCCGCGCTATCGCGCCCGCGCCGGCGGCCACCCCGCCCCCCGAGTACGTCACCCGTCCACCGCCGGTCGCCGAGCTCGCGGCCGGGCTCGGCCGGCTCTGAGCCGGCGCCTGCATCGGCTGCCCGTCCGGCCCCAACGGCGTCACCTCGACGTGGAAGATCATCTGCGCAAAGTCGGCCCAGATCGAGTTCATCAGGTCCTGGAAGAGCGTGAAGGCCTCGTTCTTGTACGCCACGAGCGGCTCGATCTGGGCGAACCCGCGCAGGTGGATGCCCTCGCGCAGGTAGTCCATGTCGTAGAGGTGCTCGCGCCAGCGCTGGTCGATGATCTGAAGCAGGAGAAAGCGCTCGACCTCGCGCATCAGCTCCTCGCCCAGCTCCTGCTCGCGGCGCTCGTAGAGCGCGCGGCCTCCTCCTGGATCACCTGCGACGAGCTCCTCGCGATCCGCCGTGTCGGGGTCGATCTCCGCGACCTCCGAGCTGCCGGGCAACAGCTCCTGCGCCCGGCGGATCAGCCCCTCGACGTCCCAGTCCTCGATGAACTCGCCGGCCGTGTACTCCTGGACGAGGCTCTCGATCAGCCTGCCGATCTCCTCGCGCGCCGCCTCGCTCATGTCGCGTCCCTCGAGGATCTCGTCGCGGTAGCTGTAGATCACCTCGCTCTGCTGGTTGAGCACGTCGTCGTACTCGAGCGTGTGCTTGCGCATCAGGAAGTGCTGCTCCTCGACCTTGCGCTGCGCCTTCTCGATCTGCTTGGAGAGCATCCCGTGCTCGATCGGCTCCTCGTTGCCCTCGTCGTCGGTCGTGCCGAGCCGGTCGAGGATCTTGTAGATGCGGTCGCCCGCGAACAGCCGCACGAGGTCATCCTGGGCCGAGAGGAAGAAGCGCGACTCGCCGGGGTCGCCCTGGCGGCCCGAGCGCCCGCGCAGCTGGTTGTCGATCCGGCGCGACTCGTGGCGCTCGGTACCGAGGATGAAGAGGCCGCCCGCCTCGAGCACCTTCTCGCGCTGTTCCTCCACCCGCGCCTCGATCCCGGGCAGCACCTTGGCGTACTGCTCCTCGTAGCGCTCTCGCCCGGCGCCGAGCCCGCGCTTGGCCACCTCGAGCTGCGCCAGATGCTCCGGGTTCCCGCCCAGCTTGATGTCGACACCGCGGCCGGCCATGTTGGTGGCGATCGTGACCGCCCCGGGCGCGCCGGCCTCGGCGATCGTCTCGCCCTCGCGCTCGGCGTGCTCGGGCTTGGCGTTCAGCACCGTATGGGCGATCCCCTTGCGCTTCAGGCTGATCCGACAGGAGCTCTGAGACCTCGACCGAGATCGTTCCCACCAGCACCGGCTGGCCGGCTCGTGGCGGGCTTCGATCTCCCGGATCACCGCGCCCCACTTGCCGTCCTTGGTCTTGAACACCTGGTCGTTGTAGTCCTTGCGGACCATCGGCCGGTTGGTGGGGATCTCGACGACCGGCAGCTTGTAGATCTTCATGAACTCGTTCGCCTCGGTCAGCGCGGTGCCGGTCATGCCGGCGAGCTTGTCGTACATGCGGAAGTAGTTCTGGAGCGTGATCGTGGCCAGCGTCTGGTTCTCCTCCTGGATCGCGACGCCCTCCTTGGCCTCGACCGCCTGGTGCAGTCCCTCCGACCAGCGGCGGCCCTCGAGGATCCGGCCGGTGAACTCGTCGACGATCTTGACCTCGCCCTCGATCACCTCGTAGTCCTCGCCGCGCTTGAAACAGCGACTCGGCCTTCAGCGCCTGGATCAGGTGGTTGACCAGATGGCCGTTCTCGGCCCGGTAGAGATGGTCGATCCCCAGGAACCGCTCGGCCTTGGCCACGCCCCGCTCGGTGACCGACACGGTCTTGTGCTTCTCGTCGAACTCGTAGTCGAAGTCGGCCACGAACTCCTTCTTCGTCCGCGGATCCATGCCCTCGGGCGTCTTGCCCGGCTCGAGCTGGGCGGCCAGCCGCGCGAACTTGACGTACAGGTCGGCCGCCTGCTCGGGGGCGCCGGAGATGATCAGCGGCGTGCGCGCCTCGTCGATCAGGATGTTGTCGACCTCGTCGACGATCGCGTAGGTGTGGTAGGGCGACTTGCCCTCCTCGGGCTTGGGACGGCCGCCGTGCTGGACCTTCTCCTCGAGCGTCGTGGCCATGTTGTCGCGCAGGTAGTCGAACCCGAACTCGGAGTTCGTCCCGTACGTGACGTCGGCGGCGTAGGCGTCGCGCTTCTCCTCGTAGGGCTGCATGTTCTGGAGCACGCCGACCGACACGCCGAGCATGTCGTAGATCGGCTTCATCCACATCGCGTCGCGGCGGGCCAGGTAGTCGTTGACTGTCACGAGGTGGACGCCGCGCCCGGCCAACGAATTGAGTACGACCGCCAGCGTGGCCGTCAGCGTCTTTCCCTCGCCGGTCCTCATCTCGGCGATCGCGCCGTCGTGCAGGACCATGCCGCCGATCAGCTGCACGTCGAAGTGGCGCATGCCCATCGTGCGCCTCCCCGCCTCGCGCACCAGCGCGAAGCACTCGTACATCAGATCGTCGAGACTCTCGCCGCTCGCGCGCGCGCTCGCGGAGCGTGTCGACCGCTTCCAGGAGCTCCTCGTCGGTGTAGTGCTCGAGCTCGGGCTCGAAGCCATTGATCCGACCGACGCGCTGTTCATAAGACTTGAACTTCTTCGCCTCGCCCATGCGAAGCGCGCGGTCCAGGATGGACATGGGGCTAGCCTAGCAGCGGCCCTAACCGGGTCTATAAGGCGTTCCGCGTGCCCTGAAGTGGTCGCGAAAGCCCGCCCCGTAAGGCGTTGGATCGCCCTCCCAGTCGCTGATCATCGCCTGTCCGCCGTAGCACTTCCAACCGCCGCCGAGGTCCCAGGCCCACCCCAGATAGCCGATCCCATGTGCGTCGGCGAAACGCATCATGCCGTCGATGTAGGAGGTCGCGCAGTCGCCCTCCCCGAGCTCCCCGATCACGACCGGCACGCGCCTTTGGGTCAGCAGGATCGCGCGCTGACAGGCTCGGTCGCAGATCACGGGCGGACCGCCATAGGTGTGCTCGGCGGCGATCAGCTGGTGCGCCGGGTCGTTCGGCTCGTGCGAGAGCCAACCGCTCAGGTCGAGCGAGAACCCGAGTCCGCCCAACATCAGCGGCTGGCGCGCGCCGGCCGAGCGGACGGCGTGGACGAGCTCCTGCATGCCGGCCGCCTGATATGTGCCCAGGCCGCCGTTCGGGTGGACACGGCAGCCGTGTAGCCAGCACGCCCAGCTGATGCCGTACGGCTCGTTGAACAGGTCGAAGATCAGCTTCCCGTCGCCTCGGAACATCCGCGCGACGGAATGCCAGAAGGCCGGCGCATGATCGCGGTCGGGCATCGGGATCTCGCCCAGCGCCCGTGCCCGGCCTGGAGCTGCCCAGTGCAGGTCGAGGATCACGAAAAGGTGGGCGCGCTCGAGTGCCCGCACGTAGCCCCTAACGATCCGCCGGTATCTGGCCCCTGAGTACTGTCGCGGCGCCTGCACTCCCAGCCAGCAGTCCTCGTTGAGCGGTACCCGCACGACGTTGATGTCCCAGCGCAGCATCGCCGCGATCATCGCTGTGCTGTCGACGTCATCCGGCTGGGGGCTCTGGAAGAACCCGGAGTTCCAGATGCACTGGGTCTCGAGCCCGGAGCGATTGACGCCGCGCAGCTGAACGCGGGCCGACCCGTACATGAGCCGGTTACCGCTGACGCGCAGGCCGCCGGCGGCAGCCACCGCCCTGGCGGGAGGGCTCGTCCGGCCCGCTGGCGCGGACACGGCAGCAACCGCCGCCGGGACCGCGGCGATCGCGAGACAGGCGGCTAGGAGCCACCGCAGACGTGGGCGCATCAGCCGGCGGGCGCCGTGCCTCCGGCCATCGGGCCGCCCTCGATCGATCCGGGCATGCCCTCACGGGCCCCGCCGCCGGCCGCCGCCGCCCGTGACTCGCGCCGCTTGCGGCGCTTGTCGCGGTGGCGCTTGACCTGCTTGGCGAGCTCGTCGGCGCACATGTTGATCGAGTGCACGATGTCAGGCGATGCGTCGCGGGCACGCAGGGTGACGCCCTTGAGATGAAGCGTCGCCTCGGCGATCTGGGAGTCCGCCACGCGGGGGTTGCGCTCCTCGAAGACCTCGACCTCGAGCTCGGCCAGTTCCGAGACCTGCCGCTCCACCTTGTGGAAGCGCTTGGCCACGTGCTCCCTGAGCTCGTCGGAAACGGGCAGATTGCGCCCCTTCACCTCGATGCGCATCGGCCGACCTCCTAGGTTGGCGGATTGGACGTGCTGCCCTGCAGACTATTCGCCGCCCGGACGTTTGTCGACAGCCCGCCGCGGCGCCGCCGGGCCGGCGGATCGCCCGAGTCATCTACCGGCGCGCCGCGCGAGCAGCGCGGCGCCGATGGCTCCCCCCAGGTCGCCGAGGGCCGCGACGCGGAGCTCCGGCGGGTGATCATCGTTGAACAGGTGAGGCTGCATCGCCTTGCCGATCCGGCGTACGAACGGCTCGCCGAAACGCACGCCGAGGCCACCGCCGATCACCACAGCCTCGACGTCGAGCAGGTTGACCGCGGAGGCCACCCCCGCCCCCAGCGCCGAGATGGCATCGTCGATGATCTCCTCGGCAAGCTTGTCCTCCGCCTCGAGAGCATGCGCCCAGATGGCGCTCGTCAGCCTGTCACGCCCGCGCTCCTCCATCAGCTTGAAGAGGACCGTGTGGCGTCCTTTTTCGTGCTTCTTGCGGGCGCGGGCCTCCATCGCGGCCCGGCCCGCGTAGGCCTCCATGCAGCCGCGCCGCCCGCACGGGCACGGCCGGCCATCGCGTTCGATCACCATGTGCCCGATCTCGCCCGCCCCGCCGCGCCCGAGCCACGGCTTGCCGTCGAGGATCAGCCCGCCGCCGACGCCGGTGCCCCAGAACACCCCGAGCAGCGAGGCGAACTCCTTGGCCGCCCCCAGGTGGAACTCGGCCTCGGTCGCGACCTGTACGTCGTTGCCGACCTGGACCGGCGTGCCGAGCTGCACGGCCAGCGCCTGGCCCAGGGCAAACGCCCCGTTCCACCCCGGCAGGTTGCGCGCGCTCGACACCGTGCCCGAGTCCTCATCGACGATGCCGGGCGACCCGACCCCTACGCCGCGCAGCGCGGCGGGATCGAAACCTGCCGCCTGGCAAGCGGCGACGATCGCCTCGACCATCGCGGCGGCGACATCGGGTGGGCCGCCCGCGCGCGGAGTCGGCCGACGGGCCGAGCCGAGAACGTTGTTGCGTCCATCGACCACGACCGCCTCGATCTTCGTGCCACCCAGGTCGATCCCACCTCGGGCGACCCTGGTTCGCGTCGTCGTCGCCACGCGCCCATAATTTCAGACGGCGGCAGCTAGGTCCAAGACTCCCGGTAGTCCTCCTGCTCGGGGGTCGGCTCGTCGATCCGCACCCCGAGCGCCGAGAGCTTGAGGTGGGCCACCTCTTCATCGATGGACGCGGAGATTGGATGGACTCGCGGCTCGAGCTCCTCGCCGCAGCGCGCCAGCTCCTCGACGCACAGCGCCTGGAGCGCGAACGACACATCCATGACCGAGGCGGGATGGCCCTCGGCGGCCGCCAGGTTGACGACCCTGCCCTGGGCCAGGAGGTTGAGCCTCCGCCCATCGGCGAGCCGGTACTGGTCGACCAGCGGCCGCACCGGCGTCAGCTCCTCGGCCAGCTCTCCGAGCGCCTCGAGGTCGAGCTCGACGTCGAAATGCCCGGCGTTGGCCAGCAGCGCGCCGTCCTTCATCCGCTCGAAGTGCTCGCGGCGCAGAACCCGCCGCGAGCCGGTGACCGTCACGAACACGTCGCCCCGCTCGGCCGCCTCGAGCGCCGGCATCACCTCGTAGCCGGCCATGCGGGCGGCGAGCGCTCGCAGCGGATCGATCTCGCAGACGATCACCGCGGCGCCCGCCCCGCGAGCCCGCTCGGCCACACCCATCCCGGCCCATCCATAGCCCACCACGACCAGCGTGTGCCCGGCGAGCAGCACGTTGCTGGCGCGCACGATCCCGTCGAGCGCCGACTGGCCGGTGCCGTGGCGGTCGTTGAGCGCGCGCTCGGTGCGCGCCTCGTTGACCGCCAGCACCGGCCGCAGGAGCTTGCCGTCGAGCTCGAGGCGCCGCAGGCGGACGAGTCCGCTCGTCGTCTCTTCGGTGCCGCCGATCAGGCCCGACAGCGCCGGCTCGCCAAGCTCGTGCGCCGTGACCATCAGATCGGCGCCGTCGTCGATCGTGATCTGTGGAGCCGTCGCGAGGACCGCGCGGACGTGATCGACGTAGCTGGCAGCGCTCTCGCCGTACGCCGCCCATACCGAGAGCTCGTGGTCCCCGACCAGCGCGGCCGCCACCTCGTCCTGCGTGGAGAGCGGGTTGGCCGAGCAGAGCGCCGGCTCGGCGCCCCCGGCCGCCAGCGTCAGAAGCAGGTTGGCGGTCTCGGCGGTGACGTGCAGGCAAGCGCCGATCCGGAGGCCGTCCAGCGGCCGCTCGTGCTGGAAGCGCTCGCGGACTTGGCCCAGCACCGGCATCTGCTGGGCGGCCCACGCGATCCGGGCCGAGCCGTCCTGTGGTGTTCCGGCCGGTGCATGCACCGGCCGGCCGGCGGGCGCATGCGCCCGCCGGGGGCGGCGCGCATGCGCGCCGCCCATTCTCAGTACCTGTAGTGGTCCGGCTTGTAGGGACCCTCGACCGGCACCCCGATGTACTCGGCCTGGTCGGGCTCCAGCTCGGTCAACCGGGCGCCCAGGGCGCCGAGGTGCAACCTGGCCACCTTCTCGTCGAGGTGCTTGGGCAGCGTGTAGACCTGCTTCTCGTAGAAGTCGGTGTGGGTGTAGAGCTCGATCTGGGCGATCACCTGGTTGGTAAACGAGTTCGACATCACGAAGCTCGGGTGGCCCGTCGCGTTGCCGAGGTTGAGCAGGCGACCCTCCGAGAGCACGATCACCGAGTGGCCGTCTCCGAACACCCACTCGTCGACCTGCGGCTTGATCGTGATGCGGCGGATGCCCTCCACGCGCTGCAGACCGGCCATGTCGATCTCGTTGTCGAAGTGCCCGATGTTGCCGACGATCGCCTGGTGCTTCATCCGCGCCATGTGCTCGGCGGTGATCACGTCGCGGTTGCCCGTCGCGGTGATGAAGATGTCGCCGGTCTCGACGACGTCCTCGAGCCGCAGCACCTGGTAGCCGTCCATCGCCGCCTGGAGCGCGCAGATCGGGTCGATCTCGGTCACCACCACCCGCGCGCGCTGCCCGCGCAACGACTCACAGCATCCCTTGCCGACGTCGCCGTAGCCGCACACGACCGCGAGCTTGCCCCCGATCAGGACGTCGGTGGCCCGGTTGATCCCGTCGATCAGCGAATGGCGGCAGCCGTACTTATTGTCGAACTTCGACTTGGTCACCGAGTCGTTGACGTTGATCGCCGGGAACAAGAGCTCGCCCTGCTGCGCGAACTGGTAGAGACGGTGCACCCCGGTCGTCGTCTCTTCGGTGACACCTTTGATCTGGCCGGCGATCTTCGTCCACCGCTGCGGGTCCTCGTCGAGCGAGCGCCGCAACAGCTCGAGGATGATCCCGTACTCCTCGGAGTCGGCAGCCGTTTTCTCGGGCACGGCGCCCGCACGCTCGAACTCGGCGCCCTTGTGCACGAGCAGCGTGGCGTCCCCGCCGTCGTCGAGGATCATGTTGGGGCCCTCGCCGACCGAGCCGTCCTGGCTGGGCGCCCGCCACAACAGCGCGCGCTCGGCACACCACCAGTACTCCTCGAGCGACTCGCCTTTCCAGGCGTAGACCGAGACGCCGCGTGGCTCGTCGGGCGTGCCGTCCGGACCGACGACCACCGCGGCGGCAGCATGGTCCTGGGTCGAGAAGATGTTGCACGAGCACCAGCGGACCTCGGCGCCGAGCGCCACCAGCGTCTCGATCAGCACCGCCGTCTGGACCGTCATGTGCAGGGAGCCCGTGATCCGGGCGCCCTTCAGTGGCTGGCTCTCGGCGAACTCCTCGCGAGTGGCCATCAAGCCCGGCATCTCGTGCTCGGCCAGGCGGATCTCGTTGCGCCCAAACTCGTGCAACCCCAGGTCGGCGACCTTGAAGTCAATCGTGGTGGCGCTCGGGGCATGGTCGGCGGTCGTGCTCATGGTTCCTCCGCTGTGTCAGGGCTCGCCGCCGTTCAGGCGGCGGCCAGCAGTCGCTCGTGCTTCTCCTGCTCAAAGCGCAGCCAGTCGGCCGCGCTCACGTCCTCAGGACGTCGCGCCTCGGTCTCGAGCCAGCTCTGCACCGCTTGGTGGAGTGGTTCGCTCGAGCGCATCCGGGCCGCGAAGGCGATGTCGGACAGCCCGATGTCGAAATCCGCCAGGAGCTCCTTCAGAGTGCGCAGGCGCTGGAGCTCAGCCGGGCCGTAGAGCCGATAACCGGACGAGGAGCGGCGCGGGCTCACGAGCCCGGTTCGCTCGACATAGCGCAGCATCCGCGCCGACCAGCCGGTGGTGCGGGCCGCCTCGTTGATCGTCAGGCCTTCCATCCGTGGCGGCAAACGTTACCACGATCGTGTCAAGGTTTGGCTGCGGGGTGCGGCGGCGTATGAGATTCGTCCATCCAGTGACACACGCCACCCGCCTAGCGCTAGATTCCGGAGCGACGTAAGATTATGACCCCTTTCCCCGGAGGAAAAGTGTTTCTGAAGCCGGGGAGCTGAATCGGCCGGGCTTGCACTCCAGCAAACGGAAGGGCACTCTGACTAAGCGGCGCACCTTGATCTGCGCGGTTACCGCGCTCTGCATAGGCCTCAGTGTGGGGGCCGTGGCGGCGTTTGCCCACATGATCGGGCACGCCAGCGCCCACCATCGTGCCGCGCGGGCGGCGCACCCGGCCGTTGGCCTCGTCGTCGCCCACCACGCGCGTCGCTTCGGGCACCCGGGAGTCGGCGCCGTGCACCGCGCTCACGCCGGCCGGCGCCTGCAGGTCGTCCATGGCTTCAAACCCTCCGCGGCTCTGGGGACCGGCACCCAGCCCGTCGCCCACCCCGTCCGGGCGGCTGCCCACCGCAAGCCCGCGGCGACCCGGCGTCACGCCGGCGCCCGGAACTTCCGGGAAGGCGCTGCAACGAGCGGCGTGACCGCTGCCAGGATCGCGTGCGATGGCGGCTGCGACCAGGGGGGCAACGCCCAGGGAGCCAATTACCAGGGAGCCAACGATGGCGGGAACGGTCACCAGGGTGGCGATCAGTGGGGCAACGGCCAGGGCGGCAACTACCAGGGCGGCAGCGATCAGGGCGGCCACCAGGGCGGCAACGATCAGGGCGGCCACCAGGGCGGCAGCGATCAGGGCGGCCACCAGGGCGGCAGCGATCAGGGCGGCCACCAGGGCGGCAACGATCAGGGCGGCAACTACCAGGGCGGCAACGACCAGGGCGGCCACCACGGCGACCGCGGCCACGGCAACCGCCGCGGCGACCAAGGCTGCGACGAGGATTGCGCAGGCGGGAGCCAGCAATGTCGGAACTCGTGCTTTGCCTCGGGCAGAACCCGGTGCCGCGACCAGTGCGCGAGCTCGGACAATGGCAGCCAGAATGCATCCTCCAACTCGGCGGGAACCACGGGCTCCTCCTCGACGCCGAGCACTCCGTCGAGCCAAGGCACCGCCTCCAGCCCGAGCAATCCGTCGACGCCGAGTACGCCCCGATCGACGCCTACACCGTCAACCCCGGTGAGCGCTCCGTCCGCGTCCAACCCGGCTTCGCCCATCGGAACCCCGTCGACCCCGTCGGTGCGGCCACCGCACGCTCCTCGGGTCTCAACTCCGGGGGTCGGTCCCGGGAGCACCTTCGTCGGATCGCTGAACGTGACGAGCCCGAACGGCGCGCTGCAGGTCGGGCAGGGCGCCGGCGGTACCACCACAGCCCACCCCAGGGTCACCGGGGCGCTGGCCCCGGGCACGACCCGGCTGGCTCCTGGGAGCCGCCTGCATCGCGCGGTTCAGGTCAGCCAGGTCAACCGGGTCACGGCGGCGCTCGGGCACCATCGCGGGGCCAGCCAGCCCGTCGGCACGGGGACGGTGATCGAGCGCTTCATCACCTCGATCCCCACCGGCATCTGGTTTGCCCTCGGCGGGCTCCTGCTGATGGCAGCGGTGGCCGCGGTGGCGGCTTGGCGCTCGTCACTCGTGGCACGGAGGCAGACGGCGGTGGCGGCGGAGGTCAGCGCGGCCGCGTTGACCGATTCCCTGACCGGGATCCTCAACCGCCGTGGTTTCGTTGACGCCTTCAAGCGCGAGCTCGACCGGGCCAGGCGCTACGGCCGGCCGCTCGCACTGGCCTTCGTCGACGTCCGCGGGCTCAAGGCGGTCAACGACAGCCACGGCCATCGAGCCGGCGACCGGCTGCTCAAGGATGTGGCGGCGATGCTCGGCGAGTCAGCCCGCGCGCACGACATCGTCGGGCGGATCGGCGGCGACGAGCTCGCCGTGCTCCTGCCCGAGCAGTCGACCGACGGCGTCGCTCGCGTCGTCCAGCGCGTCCGCGGCCAGGTGGCCAGCCATCAGCGCGCTCTCGGGTTCTCTACGCCTTGGGACCTCACCGTGGGTGTTGCACTGTTCCCTGAGGACGGCGAGGACGTCGACGAGCTGCTCGAGGCCGCCGACCGGCGCCTCTATCAGCAGCGCGGTATCGAGATTCGCTGAGGCGCGGCGCTAGCCGCCGGCCAGCGCACTCTTCAGAGAGTCCATCGTCGCCACCGGCGTCGGATCCACGCCCCGCAGCACAGCGAGGTAGATCGAGACCAGATCCCCGAGGACGACCAGCGAGAGCATCCGCTCGATCGCCGTGTCGCCGACGCTCTCGATCCTGAACGTGGCGGCGGCGTCGGGAGCGATCAAGCCGCGGGTCAGCTCGATCCGCTGGCGGATGCGGGGATGCAGATCGGAGTCGTCCAGGAACACCGCGCTGAACCGCCCCAACTCGGCGGCGGCCTGCCATCCCATGATCTCGTTGTGGTCGAGCTCCGGGAGCTCGTGGCAGAAGGCGGGCGACTTGGCGTTCTCGTTGATCTGCGTCTTCCAGCGATATGCGATCGGCGCCGTCAGGCCCGAGCCGGCGATCTGCGGGATCGTCCCATGGAGGCCGCGTGCCAGCTCCTTGGGTTCGTCGTCGTGGACGCCGCCGGGGATCCAATTGGCAATCAGCTCCTCGGTGCGCGCCGCCGCCACATCGATCTCCGAGTGCAGCCGCTCGCCGGCGCCGCACAGGGCGGCAACCTCGAGCGCCACGACGACCGAGTATGCGACAGCGGCGCGGGGCTGGAAGCCGCCGGGAAGTCCAACCACGGGCACGTGGTCCTCGCGGGCCGCCTCGGCCAGCTTGCCGCCCGTGGTGGCAACGACCCGGCGGGCGCCGAGCGCACCGGCGGCCTCGTAGGCGGCCAGCGTCTCTTCGGTATTGCCCGAGTAGCTCGAGCAGAGCACCATCGTCTCCGGCGTGGTCCAGGAGGGCAGCCCGTAGCCTCGTATCACGACGATCGGTCTCATCGCCCGGTCGCCGAGGGCGGCGCGAGCCAGCGCACCGCCGATCGCCGAGCCGCCCATCCCGGCGACGATCAGGCCTCCGGGGCAGTCGTGCGACTGCAGCTTGGCCGACTCGACCCGCCACAGGGCATCGCGGAGATGCTTCGGCAGGTCGATGATGTCGCCGAGCTGGCCGGCCTCGTCTATCGCGTCGATCGTGCCGCGGTCAAGTGCGGTGGCTGCGGTCATCTTTCCTCCCCCGCCACATCCGGCACGATACCGCCGTTGGGCCGCCCGACGCCCTCATACTCGAGTCCGGCCGCCGTCACCGCTTTCGGGTCAAGGCAGTTGCGTCCGTCGACCACGAGGCGGCCCGCCATCCGCTCGGCGACGGCATGCCAGTCGAGCTCGGTGAACTCCGGCCATTCGGTGACCACCACCACCGCATCGGCGCCCTCCACCGCCGACAGCGACGAGTCGGCGAACCCCACTCCGACCATCAGAGTGCGTGCCTGCTCCTCGGCCACCGGGTCGTATGCATTGACCGCGGCACCGTCGGCCTGGAGGCGAGCGGCCAGCACGAGCGAGGACGCCTCTCGCATGTCATCGGTATCAGGCTTGAAGGCCAGTCCAAGCAGCCCGACGCGCTTGCCGACGAGTGAGCCGAGATGCTTCTGGAGCTTGCCGATCACGCGGCGCTTCTGAAGCTCGTTGACCTCGATCACCGCAGTCAGGAGCTGGAAGTGGTAGCCCGAATTCCCGGCCAGCTGCTTGAGGGCGGCGACGTCCTTGGGAAAGCAGCTCCCGCCGTAGCCGAGACCTGGCTTCAGGAAATAGCTTCCGATGCGACGGTCGAGGCCAACCCCTCGGGCAACCTCGACTACGTCCGCTCCGGTCACTTCGCACACGTTGGCGATCTCGTTGATGAACGAGATCTTCGTGGCGAGGAAGGCGTTGGCCGCGAGCTTGATCATCTCGGCGCTCGCGACGTCGGTGCGGACGAGGGGAGCCCCCAGCGGCGCGTAGAGCTCGACCACGGCGTCGCCCGCCCAGTCGCCGTCGTCGCCGACGACCACGCGGTCGGGCTTCATGAAGTCGGGCAGCGCTGAGCCCTCTTTGAGGAACTCGGGACATGAGACGTAGGCGAAGCCCTCCTTGCCCTGCTCGCGGAAGATCCGCTTGATCGATGCGCCCGTGCCCACGGGCACGGTCGACTTCATCACGAGCGCGTGGCGATCCGAGCGCGGCATCGAGGACACGACGGCGTCGACCGCCGAGAGGTCGGCATCGCCCGAGTAGGTCGGCGGCGTGCCGACCGCCACGAAGAGAAGCCGCGCGTGCTCGAGCGCCTCGCCCAGCTCGGTCGAGAAGTGCAGACGCTCGCGATTGCGGGCTACCGCCTCGGCCAAGCCGGGCTCGTAGATCGGGATCTCGCCCCGACTCAGCGTGGCGATCTTGTCGGCGTCGATGTCGACGCACCGCACCTCGCTCCCCAGCTCAGCGAAGCCGGCGGCGGTGACGAGACCTACGTATCCGGTGCCGATCACGGCGATCGGTTCACGCTGGGCAGGCATCGGGGCGAGAGGGTACTCAGCGCGTCATCGACGCCGCGATCCCGATCATCTGCTGATTGGACAGCGAGTCGTTCAGCGTGTTCGAGATCCAGTACACCGCCGCGGGCGTCCGCCAGGCCACCAGGTTCAGCTTGCCGCCGTTGGCATAGAGGAGGAGCTGCTTGCCCGCCACCAGCTTGGTCCCGGCCGGGTGCGCCAGGATCGGCGGGCTCTGCCAGGTCGTGCCCTGGACGCCGTAGTACTGGCCGAGCGCCGGGTTGAGCTCCAGCGTCATCCGGTAGGAGGCGTGGGACAAGCCGCTGCGATCGTGGATCAGATACGCGCGCGGATAGGAGCCGGGACTCGCCACCTCGACCGGGCAGTTCCCGATCGCCCCCAGGCAATAGCGCGACCCGCTCGCGATGAGCTTCGGGTAATAGACCGCCAAGCCGACCCTACCCACTGCATTCACCTGGGCCTGGCCGTCAGACGAGTCCGCGATCAGATTGGCAGCCGCCGATCGGGCCCTGGGGCCGGGGGCGGCAGGCGTCGCCGGCGGGGTTGAGGCCACGAGCGTCGGGGCCATGAACTGCCTGAAAGCGTGCTGCTCGGCCAGCGGCTCGGCGGTCACGTAGCACGGTGAGCCGCCGATCGCAATGCCGCCTGCCGGTGGCCCGCCGCCGCACGGCTCCAGGATGGCCGGGAAGGGGACCTGCTTGACGGTGTGACCGGCGGAGAACGCCACCAGGTTGAACAGGTTGATCAGCCCGTCGACTGAGTGCAAATCCGCGTCGGTCTGGGTGTGCTTGCCGAAGATCCGCATCAGCGTGTCGCGGTGCGAGATCAGGTAGTTGGCGTTGAACTCGTCCTTGACCCAGCGCAGGAAATCCTGCTGGCGGGCGTTGCGCACGATGTCCGAGTCGGTGTGGCGGAAGCGCACGAAGGCCAGCGCATTCGAGCCGCACAGCTTCTGATAGCCGGGTTGGATGTCGATGCTCGAATAGTCCGTGTACGCGGTGTTGTTGTAGTAGCGGTGGTCGACATCGACGTAGACGCAGCCGAGGGCGTTGACGAGCGCCTCGAACCCACCGAAGTTGACGTCGATGATGTGGTTGACCTTGAGCCCGGGAAAGACCTGCGAAGAGAGGATGCGCACGAGCAGGTTCGGGCCGCCGATCGAGTAGGCGGCGTTCAGCCGGCCGGTTCCTCCGCCGGGACCCAGCTGGACCTCGAGGTCACGCGGGACCGACAGCAGGTTGATCGTCGTCGAGGCGGGGTCGAGTCTGACCAGCATCATCGTGTCCGTGTTGGCCGAGCGCCAGGGGGTGCCCGCGCGGTGATCGGAGCCGATGAGAAGCAGCGTCTCGGGGTTGCCCGGATCGGGGATCGTCACGTCCGCGTGCTTGAGCGCCGGGGTCTGCGAGATCTCCTTGGCGAGCTGCTTGAACTGCAGCAGCCCCGCCACGGCCGTCGTGGCGGCGGTGAACGTGATCACGATCACCGCCCCGAGCGCAAAGCGCCCGAGCGCCCCGCGCCGCGAGCGCGGGATGACGCTCAAGCCAATCCGCCCTCGATCGCACGCAGGCCGGTGGCCGAGCTGTCGGTTCCCTCGAGGTGAAGCGGGAGGGCACGGACGAAGTCGCCCAGGACCCGGCGGTAGCGAGCCAGCGAAGCCAGCGATACCCATTCCTCGGGGCCGTGGTGGCCAGCCCCCTCGGGGCCGAACTCGACCGCGGGGATCCCCGCGGCGAGGAACGCCGCGGCATCGGAAGCTCCGTCCCGCCCGACGCTGATCCGCTCGCCCGCCACGAAGCGCGACACCGCGGCGCACAGCGCCCGCACGAAAGGATCGGTGCGCGGCACGCTGACCGGCGGATGGATGAAGGTGCGGGTGATGTCGATGTCCCCGATCTCGCCTACCTGGCGCAGGATCTCCTGCGGGTCCTGACCGGGCAGATAGCGGACGTCGACCGCCATCGTGCACTCGTCGGGGACCTTGTTGAGGGCATCGCCTCCGTTGATGCGGCCGAGGTTGATCGAAGGCCGGTCGAACAGCTCGCTGGATTCCCGCGAGAACGGAAGCGACTCGATCGCCCGGAACACGTCAATCGCCTTGAGCACCGCGTTGTCTCCCCGCCACGGAGTCGAACTGTGCGCGGCCCGGCCGTGGACCTCGATCCGCATCGCCAGCACCCCTTTGGCCTCGACCCCGACCCGCAGGTCGGTCGGCTCGCCGGTGATCGCAAAATCACCGCCCAGCCCCAGCCTCACCACTTCGTCGGTAGAGCGCGAGTCGAGCTCCTCCGACTCCTCGTCGGTGACGCAGACAAGCCGGACCCGGACTCGCTCCTGCTGCTCCACGTCCTTGAGCGCGCACATCATCGCCGCCAGCCCGGCCTTCATGTCGTAGGCGCCCCGGCCGAACAGCCGATCGCCCTCAACCCGCGGCTCGAGTTGCTCAGGCCGGGCCGGAACAACGTCGAGGTGGCCGTGGAAGACGACGGTCGGAGCGTCTGCGCCGTCCTGGGGTCCGACTTCGGCGATCAGGACCGGGAGGCCTCCGAAGTCATGCTCATCTACTCGGATGTCCCTTGATTCGAGCCATCCCCTGACGAATCCTGCGGCGGCGACGATCTCCTCCGGCCGCGAGGTGTCGTAACGGATCAGGCGTTCGGCCAGGACACGCTCGTCAACCACCCCGATCAGGATAGGCCTGCGCGCGTCCGTCTCCGGCGGCACCCGAGCTTCGCCCGAGGTGCCGGCGGAGCCGGCCGCGCTCCGTTAGCCGCCCTCAGCGATCTGGATGAACTGCTCCCAGCGGCGTTTGTCGCGCTCAGCCAGGCGCCGGCGCTCGGAATCGTCTTCGGCTGCCCGCAGATCCTCCTCAGCCTGCTTCAAGCGCTCGCGCAGCTGCCCGACATCGAGCTGATCGGGCGGATGAGCCTCCTCTACCAGCAGCAGCGCGCTGTTCTCGGCCACCTGCAGATACCCCTCGGCCTGGGCGAAGCTCACGACGTCGGATTCGCTGCGGTAGAGCCGCAGCTCGGTGGGGTCGAGCATCGCGAGCAGTGGTTCGTGGTGGGCGAGGATGCCGATCGACCCGATGCTCGTCTTGGTCGAGACCATCTCGACCTCGTCATCGAACACCTTGCCCTCCGGGGTCAGGACCTCGACCCGGAACTTCTCGTGGGCCATCAGCCCTGCGTGACCTCAGCGGGCTCCGCGCCCTCCGACTCCTCCTCCTCGCCGCCAGCCCGCGACTCCTCGCCGCCAGCCCGCGACTCCTCGCCGTCGTCGCCCGAGTCCTCGGCCGCCTCCTGCTCGTCTCCGGAGTCCGATTCGTCGCCATCATCGCTCCCCCCACGAGCGTCCCTGACCACGTCGTCGATCGTCCCCTTCATGAAGAAGGCTCGCTCCGGGAGGTCGTCGTGCTTGCCCTGGAGGATCTCGTCGAAGCCGCGGATCGTGTCCTCGACCTTCACGTAGACGCCGGGAGTCCCGGTGAACTGCTCGGCGACGTGGAAGGGCTGGGAGAGGAAGCGCTCGATCTTCCGAGCCCGCGCCACGGTCACCTTGTCCTCGTCTGAGAGCTCGTCGATCCCGAGGATCGCAATGATGTCCTGAAGCTCGCGATAGCGCTGGAGCACCGCTTTGACCTCGTTGGCCACGCGGAAGTGCTCCTCGCCGAGGATCTCCGCCTTGAGGATCGTCGAGGTCGAGTCGAGCGGGTCGACCGCGGGATAGATGCCCTTCTCGGCGATCGAGCGCGACAGCGTCGTCGTCGCGTTGAGGTGCGCGAACACCGACGCCGGAGCCGGGTCGGTGAGATCGTCGGCGGGCACATAGATCGCCTGGATGCTGGTCACCGACCCCTTGCGCGTCGAGGTGATCCGCTCCTGGAGCTCGCCCATCTCCGATTCGAGCGTCGGCTGGTAGCCGACCTGCGAGGGCATGCGACCGAGCAGCGCCGAGACCTCGGAGCCGGCCTGGACGAAGCGGAAAATGTTGTCGATGAACAGAAGGACGTCCTGGCCCTCCTCGTCGCGCAGGTATTCGGCCATCGTCAGCCCGGAGAGCGCCACCCGCATGCGGGCGCCCGGAGGCTCGTTCATCTGCCCGAACACGAGCATCGTCTTCTCGAGGACGCCTGACTCCTTCATCTCCAGCCACAGGTCGTTGCCCTCGCGCGATCGCTCGCCAACCCCGCAAAAGGCCGACAGTCCCTCGTGCTCCTCGGCCAGGTTGCGGATCAGCTCCTGGATGATCACGGTCTTTCCCACCCCCGCGCCGCCGAACAGGCCGACTTTGCCGCCCTTGGCGTAGGGCGCGATCAGGTCGATCACCTTGATCCCGGTCTCGAACATCTCGGCGGTCGGGATGAGATCCTCGACGCTCGGCGCGGAACGGTGGATCGGCCAACGCTCGGTGTCCTCAGGAAGGTCGTCTCCGAGATCGATCGGCTCCCCCAGCAGGTTGAAGATCCGTCCCAGCGTGGCCCGGCCGACCGGAACAGTGATCGGGGCGCCGGTGTCGATCACCTCGGTTCCGCGGGAAAGGCCGTCGGTCGTGTCCATCGCCACGGCACGTACCCGGTCATCGCCCAGATGCTGCTGGACCTCGCAGACGAGGTATTCGTCGCGCGCCGCGGCGGGGTCGACGTCCTCCTCCGCCCGCATGATGTCGGGACGTTTGACGATGATCGCGTGGTAGATCTCGGGCAGTGCGTCGGGGAACACGGCCTCGATCACGACACCCTGGATCTCCTCGATCCGGCCGATGTTCCGCTCCTGGCTGCCATCGCCCCTGTCTGCCGTGCGTTCCTCTTCTGTTAGTGCCATGTTGTCTGCAGTCTAGGGGCTATCCGGCCAGCCCCTCGGCTCCGGCCACGACTTCCATGATCTCCTGGGTGATCTCCGCCTGGCGCGCCCGGTTCATCTCCAGGGTCAAGTCGTCGATCAGCGTGCTGGCGTTCTGGCTGGCATTGCGCATCGCGGTCATGCGGGCTCCGTGTTCGGAGGCCGTCGACTCGAGCAGCGCCCTGTAGATCGAAATCTCGACGTAGTCCGGCACGAGACGACCCAGGATCTGTTCAGGATCTGGCTCGTACTCGACGAGCGCTCGATGCTCGTGGCGGCCGGATTCCTCCTCCTCGTCCGCCCCGTCGTCCTCGAGCACCGTCGCCTGCTGGAGGGGGAGCAGCGTCTCGCGGGTTACGACCTGGGAGAGGGGCGAGATGTAGCGGTTGTAGAAGATCTCGACCAGGTCGAGCTCGCCATCGACGTAGGCCGCCATGAGCCGCTCGGCGATCCGCCGCGCATCGGCATAAGACGGTCTGTCGGTGAACCCGGTGAAGCTGTCGGCCGGCTCGAAGCCACGGAAGGTGAGCGAGGAGGCGGGCCGACGCCCGGAGGCGAAGAACACGGCTTGGCGTCCCTCGCCCGAGTGCTCGCGCCCGGCCGCGACGCCTGTGCGCACGATGTTGGAGTTGAAGGCGCCGGCCAGACCGCGGTCCCCGGCAACCAGCAGCAGGCCGACGTTCGAGACCTGATCGTGCTCCTGGAGGATCGGGAGGCGAGGAACCGCGCCGGCTGCCTGCGCCGCCTGCCTGGTCATGCGCCGGATGGCGTCGGCGTAGGGGCGAAGCGCTTCGATCCGCTGCTCGGCACGACGCAGCCGCGCCGCGGCGACCATCTCCATGGCGCGCGTGATCTTCTGGATGTTCTTGACCGCGCCGATCCGGTTGCGGACGTCCCGCTGAGACTGGGGCATGGCGATCGCGCCGCGCTAGGCGGCCTTGGTCTCGTCGTCCTCGAGCGGATGACCTTCCTCGTCGAGGTCATACCCGAAGTCCTCGGCAAACGTCTTCACCGCCTCGTCCACGGCCTGCTCGGTCTCATCGCTCCAGTCGCCCCCGGCGACCTTCTTCAAGAGCTCGGGCTCGTTGCCGCGCACCGACTCGGTGAGCTCGGCCAGAAACCGCTCGACCTTGTCGACCGCGATCCGGTCCAGATATCCGTTGGTGGCGGCGTAGATCTGGACCACCTGGTCCTCGGCGGGCAGCGGCTGGCGCTCGCCCTGGTTGAGCGTCTTGACCAATCGCTCCCCACGGGCCAGCGTGCGTTGGGTCTCGGGATCCAGCTCTGAGCCGAACTGGGCGAACGCCTCGAGCTCCCGGTATTGCGAGAGGTCGAGCTTGAGCCGTCCGGCCACTTTGCGCATCGGGGTGATCTGGGCGTTGCCGCCCACCCGGGAGACCGAGATGCCGACGTTGATCGCCGGCCGCACGCCTGACCGGAAGAGCTCGGGCTGCAAATAGATCTGTCCGTCGGTGATCGAGATCACGTTCGTCGGGATGTAGGCCGAGACATCGCCGGCCTGGGTCTCGATCACGGGCAGGGCGGTGAGTGATCCGCCCCCCGGCATCTTCTCGCCGGTACGCGGGTCGATCACGTCATCGGCGAGCTTGACGGCTCGCTCGAGCAGCCGCGAGTGCAGATAGAAGACGTCACCCGGGTACGCCTCGCGTCCCGGCGGCCGGCGCAGGAGCAGCGACATCTGCCGGTAGGCCTTGGCATGCGCGCTCAAATCGTCGTACACGGCCAGGGCAGCGCGGCCGTCATAGAGGAAGTACTCGGCCATCGCGCAACCGGCATACGGGGCGAGGAACTTGATCGGTGCGGCCTCGTCGGCGGCGGCCATCACGATGATCGTGTTGTCCATCGCCCCGTTGTCCTCGAGGGCCTTGGCCAGGGCGACGACCGTCGACTTGCGTTGCCCGATCGCCACGTAGACGCAGACGAGGTCGCGGTCCTTGTTGTTGATGATCGTGTCGACCGCGATCGCGGTCTTGCCCGTCTGGCGGTCGCCGATGATCAGCTCGCGCTGGCCGCGCCCGATCGGGATCATCGAGTCGATCGCCTTGAGCCCCGTCAGCATCGGCTCCTTCACCGGCTGGCGGAGCACCACGCCCGGCGCCTTGTGCTCAGCCGGCCGCGTTTCCGAGGTGTGGATCTCGCCCTTGCCGTCGAGCGGGTTTCCGAGCGGGTCGACGATTCTCCCCAGCAGCTCCTCGCCGACGGGGATGTCGAGCAGGCGCTTGGTCCGCTTGACCGTGTCGCCCTCCTCGATCTCCTCCCACTCGCCGAACAGCACGGCGCCGACGTTGTCTGATTCGAGGTTCAGCGCCAAGCCGGTCACGTCGTGGGGAAGGTCGAGCATCTCGAACGACATGCAGTTCTCCAGGCCGTGGATGCGGCAGATGCCGTCGGCCAGCGAGAGGACCGTGCCGACTTCGGTCAAGTCAGCGCCGTCCGTGTCGAGGCCTTCGATCCGGCTGCGGAGGATTGAGGTGATTTCGTCAGGTTTGATCTGCACGTAGGGGGCTCCTTGGCGGCGCGAGCGTAGCTACGCCTGCGCGACTTGCTTGCGAAGTTGTTCAAGGCGGTTACGGATCGACGCATCGAGGATGAAGTTGCCGACGCGCAGGACGATCCCCCCAGGATTCCCGGATCGACGTCGCTCGAGAGCTCCACCTGGCGGCCGGTCTGCTCCCCCACGCGCTCGCCGATCTCCCGGATCGTGCTCTCGTCGAGCTTCACCGCCGTCGTCACCTCGACAGGGAGGAACTTGTGGTCCTCCTCCCAGAGCTGGTCGAACCGGGCCCTGATCCGGAAGATCGCGGGCATGCGGTGGCGCTCGAGCAGCGCCTCGAGGAAGTTCATGAAGATCGGCTCGGCGTCCACGACCGCGCGGTGCAGCGCCTCCTTCTTTTCCTCGGTCGAGAAATAGGGCGAGAACAGGAACAGCATCATGTCGCGGTTATCGGAGACCGCGTCACTGAACTCGTCGAGCTGGTCGCGCACCGCATCGAAAGCCTCGCGGTCCTTGGCCGCCTCGAACAGCGCCCTTGCGTAGACCTCGGCGATCTCTTCCACTACTCCTCGCCCCCCGCGGTGAGTGAGGCGAAGTCGAGCTCGCTGAGCGTCTCCTCGACCAGGCGGCGCTGGTCGTCCTGCGAGAGGACCTTACGGGTGACCTTCTCGGTCGCCATCACCGTCAGGTCGGCGACCTCCTGGCGGATCTCCTGGATGGCACGGCGCAGCTCGGCATCGACTTCTCGCCGTGCGCGCTGCAACAGCTCCTCGGCGCGCGCCCGGGCTTCCTCCTCGGACGTCCGCTCGTGTGTCTCGCCCGCCTTGCGGGCCCGCTCGACGATCTCCTCGGCCTGCCGGCGCGCTTCGGTCAGCCGCGCCCTGTACTCCTCGAGCAGCTCGTCGGCCTTGCGTCGCGTCTCCTCAGCCGTCTCGATGGATTCCTCGATCGCCTGCTGCCGGCGATCGAGCGCCTGCGAGATGCGCGGGAACGCGACCCGGGCCAGGATCACCATTGATATCCCGAACAGGAGCAGCGTCCAGACCATCAGGCCGACGTTGGGCGAGATCAGGAACGAGCCGCTGGAAGCGAGGACGGTCATCTGGGGGAACCTCTAGGTCAGGACGTAGGAGAGCAGCCCGGCAACCAGGCCGTAGAAGAAGCAGGCTTCGGTGAGGGCGAAGCCCAGCCACTGGATGCTCGTGATCTCATCGCGCATCTCGGGCTGGCGGGTGACCGACTCGATCACCTTGCCGAAGATGATGCCGATCCCGACGCCCGCGCCGACCGCCCCGAGGCCGCCGCCGACGCCGATCCCGAAGCCCTTGGTGAGGCCCGAACTCGCCGCAAACGAGAGGATGTGTGTAAGCACTTCAGTTCAGCTCCTTTAGCACTAGTGGTGGGTGGCGGCGCCGGCTATGTAGATGGCGCCGAGCGTCGCGAAGATGAAGGCCTGAAGTGTCGCGATCAGACCGAGCTCGAAGATGTAGACCAGGATCCCGAACGGCAGCAGTGCCCAACCCAGGAACGACAGCCCTAGGATCACCGCCAGGCCGCCGGCCATGAACAGGATGATCATGTGGCCGGCCAGGATGTTGGCGAACAACCGAACGGTTAGCGAGATCAGGCGCATGAACGTGGAGATCACCTCGAGCGGGAAGATCAGGAACAGCATCGGCCCGCTGACACCTGCCGGGATCAGGCTCTTCACGTAGCCGATCGGGCCCTGGGTGCGGAACCCCTCCCAGTTGAAGAGCACGAACACCACCAGGGCCAGGGCGAGCGGGACCGAGATGTTGGCGGTCGCCGCGTAGAGCGCAAACGACGGGATGTGCGCCCCGAACAGGTTGAACTTCTGCTCGCTGTTGGTAGGTAGCGGTAGGTAGCCGATCAGGTTCGACCACCACAGGAACAGGAACAGGGCGCCGAGGAAGGGGAACCAGCGCCGGGCCAGTGAGTCGGGCATGTTGCCGCGGGCGATGTTGTCGCGCATCAGCGAGTAGAGCACTTCGACGGCGGTCTGGACCCGGTTGGGGCGCGCCTGCATGCGGCGCGAGATCCAGACCATCGTGAGCGTGGTGAGAATCGACGCGATCAGCAGGTAGACGACGGCCCGGTTGATGCTCAGGACGCCGAGGTGAACCCAGTTGATGAGCTTGAACTCGTTCTGGATCTGGAAGCTCGAGTTCTTGTGGCCGAAGCCGAGCGCGGCGACCAGGATGATCGTCCCGCCCAGCCAGACCCCGGCCAGCGACCACAGGAGCTTCCTGGTGTTGCTCATGCCCGTCGGCGGGACGGCGCCGCTGCTCACGCCGTCCTCCCGGGCCGGGCGATCGCCGAGATCGCGAGCTGGATCGTGAAGGCGACCACGATCACGACGAGCGCGGTCAGGCCCGCGTCGCGGCCCGAGCTCGTGCGCGCCAGGATCACCGCCAGCGCGAGCAGGAAGAGCCTCCCCAGCATGTAGCCGAGGCGGGCGCTGATCTCAACGCGCGGCGCCCCCGCGGACCCGGCTCGCTGGACCAGCGCCCGTTCCATCAGCACGCCGGCAGCGCGCAGCGCGACCCATGCCCCGCCTCCGATCGCGTAGCCCGCCGCCGAGGCGCCGATCACGATCATGATCGGCGCGGCCACCACCACTAGCACCACGTCGAAGTAGATGACGAGTGCAACTGGTTTCTCAGAGGGCACGGAAGCGCTTAGCGACAACATAGATCCCCGCGAAGAACCCGATCCCGAACCCCAGGAGCATGAGCGGCACCGTCGCCCCGATCAGGGCGCCCAACCCCGCCCCGGCGCCCGCGCACATCAGGTTGACCGACATCATCAGCGCTCCCGCGCCGGCCACGTCTTTCCCGGAAACAGGGGGACGGCCATTTGTCATGGTGTCGGCGAGCGCTGTTCAAGCCAAGCAGGAGTTCTGAGAGGCGGCGAGGGCACCGGCACGGAAGCGGGTGCGGCGCCCGGGGCAACAGTACCGTTCCAGGCGCTTTGTTGCGCCTTGGTTACGGCTCTCAGCGGGAGGCTGTGAGGCCGCTCCGGGCCAGGCCGAGGCCACCCCGAGCAGCCCAGCGTGACCGCAGCCGCGGCTTGGGCAGCTGCCCCTCGGCCCACATCGCTGCCAGCCCCGCCCGGGGCAGGCCGAGGGCGCCTTCGTACACGAGGTACCGGGGCTCCCAGCGCGGAAAGAACTTCGCGTTGAACCGGTAGAGGCTCTCGATCTGAAAGAAGGGGTTGGCCAGCGCCACCAGCTTGCCCAGGGAGCGCTCGTACCAGCGCGAGGGGCTGTGCATCCACCTGGCGAACGTGGCGAAATTGAGCGACAGCTCCTCGATCTCCCGCTCGCGCAGGAGCTCGGCGGCGCTCGCCACGAGAAACTCGGTAAGCCCATTGGGAGTCTCTGGGTCGCGGCGCATGAACGAGAGCGACATGGCCTTGCGCCCGTAGCAGGGGACGAAGTGGAGCACCCCTCGGATGGCCCCCTCGCCATCGAGGGCCAGGACGACCAGCGTCTCCTCGCAGTGGCGGCCGGACACGGAGTCCATCGTCATCGAGAAGCCACGCTCGGGTGCCCCCTGGCGCCCCCGCTCTATCACCCGCTCTACCCGGCCGAGCGTGGCGTCATCCAGCTCGGCCACGGGGTGCAGCTGGGCGCTGTAGCCGGCCTTGCGCAGCCGGGTGACCGACTGGCGGACCTTGCGGATCGGGCGTCCCTCGAGCGAGAACTTCTGCAGGTCGATGACCGCCTCGTCGCCCAGGTAGATCGTCTTCAGTCCGAGCTCCTCGTAGAGCGGCTTGAGCCGCTCACTGGCCCCCACCGCGCCGAGCTTCAGCCCCCGGACCTCGGCAAACCCGCGCAGCTGCGCCAGGAGCGCCCTCAGCGCATCGGGCGGACCGACCGGATCGCCGGACAGCAGGAGGACGCCGTTCTCGATCCGGTAGCCGACGAACGCCCTGCGGTCCTGGGAAAAGAAGTAGTGCTTATCGGTCCGCAACTTGAAGAACGACAGCGTGTCCGAGCCGTGGGCGCGCACGAGATCTGCCGCCAGGTGACGGAGCGGCGTGCTGGGCAGTGCACGGGGCACAGCGAGCGGCCTGAAGATCGTGTAAGCGATCGCCAAGAGCGTCGCGATCGCGACCGCCTGCACCACGTCGGGTTGCGAGCTCCACGCCGCCAGCACCGCGAAGGCAAGCCCGGCAAGCCCCAGCAGCAGCACCCGCCAAACCGCTGAATGCGGCGTGATCGGATCGTGGCGGACGGTGAACTGGGGGCGTCCCACGAGCAGGATCGCAGCGGTCCCCCAGCTGATCGCGGTCTCCTCGAAGTCGAGGCCTTTGAGGAGATTGAATAGGCCGAGCGCCAGCATCAGCGCGAGCGCCATCTGCCAAGCCCGGCGGCGCCGCTTGAGCAAATACGGGGCGACCAGGACAAGCGCGGCGCCGGCCGGGAGCGCGAGCGCGTGGAACAGACGCATCGCCTCGACTGGCTCGAATGCCAGCAGCAGGTGCCCTCGCCATCGGATGTTGGGCGTCAGCGCCGAGGCGACGTTGACCACGCCGGTCAGCGCTGCGGCGAGCGCAGCCAGGACAGGGAGCTTTCTCGAAAGCCTGGACATGAGACCCAGAAACGACGGTCAGGAATTAGGTTCGACGCCCCCTGCCCGATACCTGGATCCATGGGTGGCAGGCGGCCATCGCTTCTTACCTCCAGAGTACCGCTCCGCGCCGGGCTGGTTACGTGGGTGTGCGCACTGGCGGGACTTTTGCCTGCCGCCAGCGCCGCAGCCCACCCCTATCTCCCGCCCCCGGGCAAGATCTTCCAGGGGATGGCCGGCGTGGCGCCCGGGTCCTATGCGAAGGCGGTCGGGAAGCATCCGGCGGTAGTGCAGGCGTTCCTCGCTTGGGGACAGTGGATCCCCGGGATCGTCAGCGGAGCCCAGGAGAACCGCTCACGCTTGATGATCATGATCAACACGCGCTACGGAAACCGGGAGATGATCACCCCGGCCCAGCTCGCCGCGGGGCGGGGTGATGCCTGGTTGATCGCGCTCCAGCGCTCGATCGCGCAGAGCCACGAGATCACCTACGTACGGCTGATGGCCGAGATGGACGGCTACTGGAATGCCTACGCGGCATACAACGCCAACGGAAGCTCGCGCGGAGCGTCGCACTCCCCCACCGCCTACCGACAGGCGTGGCGGCGGGTGACGCTGATCATGCGCGGTGGAAGCCTGCCTCACATCGATGGCGTCCTTCGCCACCTAGGGTTGCCGCGCCTGCACGCCAGCTCCGACCTCCCGGTGGCCAAGGTCGCGATGCTGTGGGTGCCGCAGGTCGCTCCCGGCGATCCCGCCGTGGCGGGCAACGAGCCCGGTGAATACTGGCCGGGCCGGCGCTGGGTCGACTGGGTCGGCACCGACTTCTATTCCTTCGCGCCCAACTTCCGCGGCCTGGATACGTTCTACAACGCCTACCCGGGACTCCCGTTCGTGTTCGGCGAGTACGCGGTCGGGGAGACGGCGGATGACCCGGGCTTCGTCGATCAGCTCTACGGCTGGGTCGCCTCCCACCGCCGGGTGCGGATGCTGATCTACAACGAGGGCGTCAACCCAACGGGCCCGTTCCGCCTCTCGCGCTACCCGCGCACGGCCAGCGCGCTACGGCATCTGCTCGGTAGCGCGAAGTTCCCGGCGTTCGCGCCGGAATTTTCGCGCTGAGAAGACGCGCGACCCTCCCGCGGGAAGGGCCAGCGCGAGCAGCAGGGCGAGCAGCGGCAGCCCTGCGATCGTCTCGAACACCGCGCGCAAGCCATGGGCGTCGGCCAGCAGGCCGAGCAGCGGGGCGCCCAGCCCGCCCAGTCCAATCGAGAGACCGATGGTCACCCCGGCCGAGACCCCGATCCTCCCCGGCAGATACTCCTGACCCATCACGATCGTGACCGCGAAGGTGGCGATCGTGGCCGCCCCGGCCACGGCGGCGATAGCCACCGCGAGCGCCGGGCCGGCGAGCAGGAAGACGACGACCAGCGGTGGCAGTACGACCATCGAGCCGATCAGCACGGCGCGGCGGCCGAAGCGGTCGGCCAGCGGCCCGCCGATCAGGGTCCCGACCGCGCCCCCCAGGAGCATCGCGGTCAGCGCGCTGTTGCCAAGCGTCTTACCGGTGTGCAACACGTGGACGAAGTAGAGCGGGATGAACGTGACCAGGCCGAAGTAGATGAACGACCGCAGCGCGATCACGCCGGCCAGGACCACGAACGGCCCCCAGGCGGCCTGCTCCTCGCTGCGCTCCACGCGCCCGCCGACGACGTCGCGTCGGAAGCCGCGTAGATGGCGCAGCTCGAACGCGAGCACCGCGGCCATCGCCCAGGTGGGGACGAGCACGAACAGCGTGCCGTGCAGGCCGAAGGCCAGCACGAGTGGGGTCACGAGCAGCGGGCCGAGTGCGAAGCCAAGGTTGCCCCCGACGCTGAACAGGCTCATCCCGCTCGCGCGCCGCTCGCCCGAGACATAGTTGGCAAAGCGCGAGCCCTCGGGGTGGAAGGCGGCCACCCCCACGCCGCTCAGCAGCACGGCGCCGAAGATCAGCCCGTAGCTGGGAGCGATTCCCACCAGCGCGATCCCGAGTCCGCCCAATCCGGGCCCCAGCGGCATCAGCCAGGGCCACGAGCGGCGGTCGGACAGGTGGCCGAACAGGGGCTGGATGACGCTGCTCGAGATCGTCGCCGCCAGCACGAGCGCCGACAGCGACGCGTAGTTGAGATGGTCGTGACTCTTCAGGAACAGCAGCAGCGCCGGAACCGACCCCTGGGCCACGTCGGTGAACAGGTGCCCGGCGGACAGGACCGCCATCGCGCGGCGGTCAACACCGTAGGAGCTCCGGGTGACCACCCCGGCCACGATAGCTAGCTCTCGAACGCCGCCACGGTGGCCAGGATCACGAACGCCGCGACAAGTGCCGCGCCTTCGAAGATCGTCGCCTCCCCGTCGCCCGTGACCTGCCAGACGATCACCGCGGTGCCGAACAGCGCCCCCACGTAGACCGGCGCCAGCGAGAAGGTGAGCGTGGTCGCGGTGAGCAACGACACCAGCACGAGCAGGGGATAGAGGAACGCCGCGATCTGGGCGACCGAGTTCTTGACTACTGAGATGGCCAGATCGGAATGGCCCTTCCAGGCCATCACGATCCCGGTCACGTTCTCCACCGCGTTACCCGCGATCGCCACGATTACCAGCCCGGCAAAGGCACGTGTGATGTGGAGCGTCTGGATCGTCGGCTGAAGGGCGTGGACGAACCAGTCGGAGACGAAGGCCGACGCGGCGCCCGCCACCAGCAGAAGCACCGCCGCGGCGGCCGTCGACATCCGCGGCGCGCCGATCCCCGCGGCCGGCCCCTCGTCTGAGCGCAGGTAGCTCCAGGCCCACGCCCCGTATACGGCGAGCAGCGCGCAGGACCCGACGATCGAGATCGTCTTCGCGTGCCGGCTCGCGACGTCGTGCGATGCGTCGGTCAGCGCGATCAGCACGATGATGAAGGTCGCGCTCAAGAGCAGCGTCGCAGTGTCGTTGGGAAGCTTTGGGCTGAAGCGCATCAACCGCGTCGGCTCGCGCGCCGCTCCGGCCGCGATCACAAGCCCCAGCACAAGCAGCGCGTTGACCAGAATCGAGCCGACGATCGCCGTCTGCGCCACGATCAGCTGCCCTGCGTTCAGAGCAAAGATCACGACGAAGAACTCGGGCAGGTTGCCGAGCGTCGACTGCAGGAACCCCGTGATCGGCGCGCCGAAGTGACTGCCGACCTGCTCGGTGGCGAACGACACGATCCAGGCCAGCCCGGCGAGGGCGAGCGTGGCGAACACGAACGCCACCACCTGCGAGACGCCGTGGGCATATCGCAGCACGCCAGCCGCCGCGGTCGCCACCGCTACCGCGGCCAGCAGGCCCCGCTCGAGCCGGGTCATTGCACCCTCTCGAACTCGCCGGTCTCGAACTCCTCGCGGACCCGGTCCTCGATCACGTGCTCGGCGGTCTCGGGATCGAGCTGCTTGAGCTGCCGTGCGCGGAACGATCTGAACTTGAGGATCTCGAGCACGTACACGAGATACACGCTGGCGGCGACCGCCAGCACCCCGAGCGCCACCATCACGGCCAGCCAGCCCGGATGCAGGTGGTAGGGCGGCTTACGATCGACGTAGGGGACGAAGCGGAGCGCCACGGCGACGCCGGCCAGCAGGCACGACCAGGCGTACAGATAAGCCACCGTCTTGCGCTGGCTGAAGCCGATCCGGGCCATGCGATGGTGAAAGTGGTTGGCGTCCGCGATCCACGGCTTGCGCCGGTACTTGAGCCGCTTGGCGATCACAAACCCCGTGTCGAGGAACGGCACGGCGAGGATCACGAGCGGAACGACGAGAGCGACGAAGACGTTGGTCTTGAGCGAGCCGATCACGGAGGCCACCCCCAGCAGGTAGCCGAGCAGGTTGGCGCCGGAGTCGCCCATGAAGACGCGCGCGGGTGGGAAGTTGTGGAGCAGGAAGCCGATCGCGGCCCCAGCCGTCAGCGCGGCCAGGATGGCCGCGCCGCTCACCTGGAGGTCGAAGGCGATCACCGCAAAGGCGACGCCGTCGATCGCGCACAGCCCGGCGGCCAGTCCGTCGACGCCGTCGGACAGGTTGACGACGTTCATCATCCCGACCAGCCAGATCACGGTGAGCGTCCCGCCCTCGTGAGGAAACTGCAGCGATCCGACGAACGGGAGCGTCACATCGGTCACGACGGCCCCACCCTCGACCACGATCACCGCCGCGATGATCTGCCCGACGAGCTTGGGCAGCGGGTGTAGCTCGCGGATGTCGTCGATCGTCCCGACGAGCACGATGACGCCCGCTCCCGCGAGAATCGTCCAGGTGTGAACCGTGCCGACCTCGCCGCGCAGCGCGTGCGCGGTGTGAGGCAGGTGGATGATCGCCGGGATCCAGATCAGGAACGCGACGAGCGCGCCGGCGAGGATCGCCAGACCGCCCAGTCGCGGCCGCTCGCCCTCCGCCAGTCCGCGGTCGCTCGGCCGGTCGATCGCCCCCATCCGCCAAGCCAGCCGCGCCGCCAGCGGAGTCAGCCCCGCGGCGAGCACCGCCGCAACCGCGAACGCCAGGGCTGCGTGGGCGTACTGCATGCGCCGCGAAGGATCGCAGCCCCGGGGGCTGGCTAGCGCGCGGCCGCCGCTAGACGGCCGCTGCGGCGCCGAAGCGCGCGTACAGCGGGTAGCGCTCGGCGATCTGGGCCGAACGCTCGGCCAGCTCGCTCCGGCGTGCCTCGAAGTCGGGTGCGCTCAGCGCTTCGGCCAGCACCTTGCCGGCCTCGATGAAGTCATCCAGACCGAGCCCTCGGGTGGCGAGAGCGGGCGTCCCCAGCCGCAGCCCGCTCGAGACGGCCGGTGGGCGCGGATCGAACGGAACCGCGTTGCGGTTGACGGTGATCCCGATCGAGGCGAGGCGGTCCTCGGCCTGCTTGCCGTCGAGCTCGGACTCGCGCAGGTCGACCAGCACCAGATGCACGTCCGTCCCGCCGGTCAGGACGTTGACCCCGGCGCCGGCGCCGAGCAGCTCCTCGGCCACCGCGCGGGCCCCGGCCAGCGTGCGCTCCTGGCGCTCCCGGAACGGTTCCGAGGCGGCGATTCGCAGGGCAACCGCCTTGCCGGCGATGATGTGCTCGAGCGGCCCGCCCTGCTGGCCGGGGAAAACCGCGGAGTCGATCTGCTTGGCCAGCTCCGCTCTACACAGGATCATTCCGCCCCGGCCGCCGCCGATCGTCTTGTGGATCGTGGTCGTGACCACGTCGGCGTACGGGATCGGGTTGGGATGGAGCCCGGCGGCGACCATGCCGGCGAAGTGGGCCATGTCGACCACCAGGTAGGCGCCCACTTCGTCGGCTATCTCCTTGAAGCGCTCGAAGTCGAGGAACCGGGGGTAGGCCGACCACCCGGCGAGGAGCACCTTCGGCCGGTGCTCCTGGGCTAGGCGAGCGACCTCGTCCATGTCGATCCGGCTCGTCTCGCGATCGACCTGGTAGGCCGCGATGTTGTACAGCCGGCCCGAGAAGTTGATCTTCATGCCATGGGTCAGGTGGCCGCCGTGCGCGAGCTCCATCCCCATCAGCGTGTCGCCCGGCTCCATCAGCGCTTGATAGGCGGCGGCGTTGGCCTGGGCTCCCGAATGTGGTTGCACGTTGGCGTGTTCTGCCCCGAACAGCTCCTTGGCCCGGTCGATCGCCAGCTGCTCGGCGATGTCGATGTATTCGCACCCTCCGTAGTAGCGCTTCCCGGGATATCCCTCGGCGTACTTGTTGTTGAGGACGGAGCCCTGGCACTCGAGCACCGAGATCGGCGCGAAGTTCTCCGAGGCGATCATCTCGAGTGTCCGCTGCTGGCGCTCGAGCTCTAGCTCGAGCACCTCCGCGATCTCGGGATCGACCTCGCCCAGGGGGCGGTTGAAGAAGTCAGCCGGGAGCTCGGTGCTCATCGTCAGCCGACGATACCAGCGGCGGGGGCGGTTCCGACCAGCACCGCCAGGTCGCCCTCCTCCCAGATGAGCGCGGGCTCCAATCCGGCCACCGCCAGCCACTGGAGCTGGTCGGCGGCGCTGCTCGGCTTGTCATATCCGGGGGTCAGTGGGACGCGCGCTTGGTTGGGATCGATCGGCGCCACGACGTCGCCGATCACGATCCGGCCTCCCGGCGCAAGCACCTGGCGCACACGAGCAAACAGCCCTGCCTTCTCGCCGGCATCGAGGTGGTGGATCGCCAGCGCGCTCGCCACCAGCTCGAACGGCCCAGGCGGCAGCTCATCCTGTAGCCGCGCGACTCGCAGCTCGACGCGGCCCCCGGGGAGGCGTGATCGAGCGACATCGAGCATGTCTTGTCTTTCGTCCACGCCCACCAGGAATGAGCCCGGGTGGTGCTCGAGCAGCAGCGCGGCGGTCACTCCCGTGCCGGTCCCAAGCTCGAGGATCCGCTGCGCACCGTCGCCGCTTGCCGCCACCAGCCTCTGCTGGAGCGTGTCGTAGCCGGCCACCTCGGCTTTGATCTCCTCCTCGTAGCTGCTCGGGTCGAAGTCGAACTGCCAATCGAGCGCAGCGGCGAGCTCCTGTTCGGAGACCGCCCCGGCGCGGAGGAGCACCCACGAGCCGTCTTGCTCGTAGCGGCGCACGTCGACAACAGTCGACGGCGTGCCGGGAAGCTCGCCGCCGTCGATTACGAGATCAGCGCCCGCACGGATCTCGCTCGGGACATCGTCGAGCCTCCGCGGATCAGGGCCTCCCGCCAGGTTGGCGCTCGACTGGAGCACCGGACACGCGACGCCGGCCAATATCGGGAGGTCGGGTACCCGCACCCCGAGGCCACCCGCGCCCTCGCCGGCCGCTAGCGCAAAGCGCCCGTCGGGGTTGGGCAGGACGAAGGTGACCCCGCCAGGGAGCAGGCGCTCGACCGCCGCACGGGTGCGCGGGCCGAGCGCCAGCTGCGGGAGGGCGGCGCCCAGCGAGAAGAACATGACCGCCGAGGGCTTGCCGAGCTCCCGTCGCTTGAGCCCATACAGGCGCTGGACGGCCGCGGGGCTCGTCGGATCGCAGGCGAGCCCGTACACCGTGTCCGAGGGGAACACCGCTACCCCGCCTGACGCGATGCAGCGCTCGAACTCGTCCGAGTGGCTGACACTCACGCGCGGCCGACGACCACCCGCTCGTGGCCCGCGAGGTCGCGATAGACCTCGGTGCGGAACCCGCCGGCGTGGAGCAGCTCGACGGTCAGCCGCGCCTGTCCCGGGCCGAGCTCGAGTGCCAGCAGCGAGACGCCCTTGGCCGGCGCCTGCTCGACGAGCCGTCTGATCACCGCCAGTCCGTCCGGGCCCGCGAACAGCGCCTCCTGCGGCTCGTAGCGGGAGATCTCGGGCTCGAGCTGGGTTCCATCGACGACGTACGGCAGGTTGGCCAGCACCGCGTCGATCGGCGGCTCGACGCCGTCCAGCAGGTCCCCCCACTCAAAGCGCACGTCGAGCCCCAGCTGCTCGGCATTCTGGCGAGCCACGGCCAGAGCGTGGGCGCTGATGTCGGTCGCCCAGATCTCGAGCTCGGGGCGCTCGAACTTGAGCGCCAGGGCCACCGCGCCGCTGCCCGTGCCCACGTCGACAACGCGCGAGCCGCTGGGCAGCGCAATCCCGATCTCGACCAGCAACTCGGTTTCTGGCCGCGGGATCAAGACGCGGCGGTCGACCGTGAGGTTGATCCAGCGGAAGTGCTTGAAGCCGAGGATGTAGGCCACCGGCTCCCGCGCCAGCCGCCGCTGCAGGAGCCCTTCGAACCGCGCCAGCTCCGGCGGCCTGAGCGTCGCCGGCGGATCGATCAGCAGGCGGTCGCGGCGCAGCCCCAGCGCGTGCGCGAGCAGCAGCTCGGCGTCGAGCGATGGCGTGTCGACCCCCTCGGCGGCGAGCCGCTCACGGGCATCGCGCAGCAGGTCGCGGACCGGGCAGGCGACCGCGGCCTCACTCACCGGCCTGCTCCTGGAGCTTCCGGCGCTTCTCGTCGTCCTGCAGCGCTCCCGTCAGCTCATCGAGCTCTCCCATCAGGATCTCGTCGAGGTTGTGCACGAGCAGGTTGATCCGGTGGTCCTTTACGCGCTTCTCCGGGAAGTTGTAGGTGCGGATTTTCTCCGCCCGCTCGCCCGACCCAACCTGAGCCTGGCGCGAGGCGGCGAGCTCGGCCTGCTGCTCGGCGAGCGCACGCTCGTAGAGCCGCGCCCGCAGCACGCGCATTGCGCGCTCGCGGTTCTGCAGCTGGGATTTCTCGTCCTGCATCGAGACGACGATGCCGGTCGGCTGGTGCGTGATCCGCACCGCGGAATCGGTTGTGTTGACCGACTGGCCTCCTGGCCCGGTACTGCGATAGACGTCGATTTGCAAGTCGCCCGGATCGATCTCGACCTCCACGTCGTCAGCCTCAGGGAGGACTGCCACAGTGGCGGTAGAGGTGTGGATGCGGCCCTGGGACTCGGTTTCCGGCACGCGCTGGACGCGGTGCGTGCCGCCCTCGAACTTGAGCACCGAGTAGGCGCCTTCGCCTTTGACCGCGAACGTATACGAGCCGTCACCCATCGCGAGCGGTTCGACGCGTGAACCCCCGGCGCTCGGCGTAGCGGCTCAGCATCCGGTAGAGATCGCCGCCCCACAGGCCGGCTTCGTCGCCGCCCGCGCCAGGCCGGATCTCGACGATCACGTTCTTGTCGTCGTTGGGATCGCGTTCGACCATCGCGAGCCGGATCTGCTCCTCGAGCTCGGCCATCCGCTCGCGTGAGGACTCGAGCAGCGAGCGCAGCTCGGGATCGTCACCGTCCTCGGCCAAGAGCTCTTGCGCGCCCGCGGCATCGTCCGCGGCGAGGCGGTATTCGGCCGCCAACTTGGCCGCCGGCTCGAGCTGCCGGTAGGCCTGATTCGCCCCCCGGAATCGTTCGCGGTCGGCGATCACCTCCGGGTTGGCGAGATCCGATTCGAGCGCGGCAAACCGTGCCTCGATCTGGGAGACGAGTTCGTCGATCATCTCGATTCGAGTTTAGGCCCGCGCTCCGCTGTCGCCGGGCAGCGGGCCTCACCGAGCTCAGGCAGCGTGGAAGCTGGTCAGCAAGCGCCAGTCGACGATCCGGTCGGCGGTCAGGGCCTTGGCAGCGATCCCAACTTCCTGAACGGTGTGGTGGCGGACCTTGAGCACGCCGTTGGCCTCCCTGCCGGGCGCGATGTACCAGTAGTTCAGGCCGATGTGGAACGGCCGGCCCAGATGTAGGCGCCTGGCGATCGCTGCTACCCGAGCCCCGGGTCGCACACCCTCGAGCGCATAGTGACGGTTGGCGCTCAGCGCGATCACCACCCGCCCGAGGAACGCTCGCCTGACCGAAGCCCGGGTAGTGACGCAGGAGCGCACGTGAGCCGTACCCGAGCCGGATTCCCCAGCCGCCGTGCAGGCAGAAGTTGTCAAAGCCGTAATGAGTCACGCTGAATGGCTTGAGAGTCCTGCGCGCGCGAGATCGTGTGAGACCCAGCGAGAATGGCCCCAGCTGGATTCCGGAGATCGCGCCAGTGGGCGGCGAGCAGCCGAGCTTGACAGGCCTGGAAGAGGCCGTCAGCGCCCAATCCGCGGCGCGACCGGCCACAGTCGGCAGCTCGAAGACAACCAGCCCGTCTTGGATCGAATGAGACACCAGCCGCCCATCGGCAAAGCTCACCACCCGGTCAAGCCGACTCCCCGGAGGCGGCGCGACCCGCATCACGAGCGTCCCGCCCTGCACTGGGCGGACGTAGCCGCGGATCATGCCGGGCGCCTGGGCGACGCCCACATCGGGGAAACGCACGCTGAAGGTAGCCATCGGGAGATGCGGGGTCGATCGTGTACCCGCTGTCCGTGGCGTCGAGCCCAGTCAGCTTGAGCAGGTCGAACAGGCTGTAGGCCGGCTGGTGCATGATCTGCGTGTCGTAGCCGGGCAGGACCCCCTAGCCCGTGGCCAGCCCGATCCCGCAGCCCGAAGTTGGGCGACTGGTAGTAGGCGGCGCATTCGTCATCGACCGAGATCACCCCATCCCAGTGGTCCGGGAAGGCCCTGGCGTGAGCGGCGAGCGTGTTGCGGGTGAACTCGTCCCAGGCGTAGGCGCGCCGCGCTGGGAACCGTCCCGTCGAGCTCGGCCAGCGCCCAGGTCCACCACCCGTCGACCGCGTACCACGAGCCTCCCGGCCACTCCGTGCTGCCGTTGACCGGCGGCTCGGTCTGCTCGCTGGCGCCCGGGTCCGACGAGCCGGGGGCGAGTGCCGCGCCAATCTTGGTCGGACCGTGGGGCGCCCCCACCCCCACCAGGTAGCGGCGGTAGTTGGCCACGACCTTGGTCGCCTGCGATTGCGCTGGCCGCGCCGGCCAGCAGCGCCCAGGGCTGCGGCTCGGAGAACATCGATCCCGACGCCGAACTGGCGGGCTCCGGAGTAGCCGCGGGCAAACCAGCCACGCGGACACCCACTGGCCCTTGACCGTCGCCAGATCACGGGCGGCGGCCGCCTGGAGCTGGGAGGCGAACGTGGTGTCGCCCACGTGGTCGGCCACCAGCGCCAGGCGCGGGTAGATGTACGCGGCCTGGGCGGTGACCAGGTCGGACTCGGTCATCTGGTTGAACTCGCTGGAGAAGTCGTTCCAATCGCCGGTCGCTCCCGTCACGTACTCCTGGTGCGGGCCCAGCCCCACCGACGTTCTCCTGGTGCTGGAAGGCCAGCTTGAGGTGCTGCCAGAGCGTCCCCGAGCCGGTGCCCTCGTAGTAGGGGACCTGCGTGTTCAAGAAATCCGTAGTCCCGCGTCGCCAGCACGTACTCGGCGGCGGACCACAGCAGCCAGAGGTCGAGGTCGTCCGACGTGCCGAGGTCGTAGCGTCGGCAGCCTGAGATCAGCGCGTAGGGGACCGCGCCGCCGCCCTGCGGCTGCTCGTGGGCTGAGTACTCGATCACCTGGCGGGCCAGCCAGGGGTCTGACCAGATCATCGGCAGCATGTGCTGAAGCGGGTCGCGGAAGGCGCCCTGGAAGGCGAACCAGTACTGGTAGTAGCCGCCCTGGGAGAGGATGTGGTAGCCGCACATCTCGTCGTAGGTGGCGTCGGAGCGAAGCGTGTAGGCGTCCCACTCGAGCTCGCGGGAGAGCCACGCGTAGCGCGGCCCGAGATCGACCTTGGGCAACCACGCCTTCCAGCTCTGCTCGCTGGCTTGCAGGGGATCGGCCTGATCTCGGTATGTCGCGATCAGCCCCGCCACCTTGTCAGGGTGCGCGTAGCCGTAGGCGTAGCGGAACGTGACGCTCTGCCCCGGCGCCAGCGTGAACGGGGACTGGAAGGCGAGCATCGCTGTTCCCTGCGACGCCGTTGGCGTCCGGCGGAGCGATCGAATCGGTCAGCTTGCCGGCCTGCACCGCCGCCGGATCGCGCCCGGGTTCCCGAGCCGAAGAACGCGCTGGTGTCCGTGTCGTAGGCCGAGACGGGTGCGCTCAGCGCGCTGGCAAAGATGGTCAGCGGCTGCGGTGTCGACGTCGTCGGGAAGCTGGGCCACCGACAGGGTCCTCGTTGCCGGGTCCCAGACCGGTGAGCCGTAGCCGCGCGGGACGGCGTTGCCCGCCGCGATCACCTCGGGGTTGACGTCCCAGTACTCGAAGTAGGACCCTGACCTGGTGACGGAGCTGGTGTTGGTGATCGTCACGTCGTGCAGCAGGAGCGAGTCGTCGCCGAACGGGGCGTAGACCGCGTCCTTCTCGGAGATTCCCGGAGACGGTGGTCTACTTGGCGTAGTAGCCGACGCCGAACTGCCGCTGGGTGCGTGGCGCCAGCCGGACGATCGTCGTACAGCGTCGAGAGTCACCTTGCCGCCCACGTTGAGGTATCCGAACCCTCCCGCGTAGTGCTGGTGGGATGCGTCGTAGTAGTTCATCCACTGATACAGGCGGTCCTGGCTCCACAGCTGCACGTAGCCGTGGTTGAACGCGTCGGCGACGATGTGGTCGTTCCCGAGCTGGCTCCAGGCGTCCACCGCCCCGCTCAGCTCAGGCTGCTTGGCGATCGGGTTGGATTCCTCGTCGATCGTGTAGTCGTAGGCCGGGAGCCCCCAACTGTCGACAGCCCACTGGCCGAAGTTCCCGCTTCCGTAGGTCGAGGCAATGTTGACGGGGCTCGAGTCGGCTGAAAGCGGGGGCGGGGCGGCGTGCGCCGACAAGGCGAACACGCTGACTTGCAGAGCGGACGATGCCACGAGGGCGAGCGTCCGAAGGTAGGTCGGCGGGATCATGGGCGCTCGGCGATCAGACGGGTCACGAGCCAGATGACATCGTCCTCGAGATCTAGCAAGCTCGCGGTCCGTCCCGCCGCGACCTCCTCCGCCACCAGTTGGGTCACCGCGCCGACGAGCAGCCGGATCGCCGTTGGCCGGAGTGGCGAGAGCCCCGGCTCCTGCCGCCTGGCCAACCTGGCCAGACCATCGAATTGCTTGCGGAAGCGCTCGAAGGCCCGTTCGCGGAGCTCGAGCCCGGCTGGACCGGCGGTCGGCAGCTCGATCAGAAAGGCGCGAGACAAGCGCGGCCGCCGGCCCCACCACTCGAGGTAGCGGCGCGTTCCTTCCCGTAATGCGGTCTCCCAATCGGCCGCGCCCGCGGGCTTGAATGTGACCTCGATCAGCTGGTCAACCAGCTCTTCGCAGAGCGCCAGGAAGCAGGCGAGTTTGTCCTCAAACAGCGCGTAGTAGGCGCTGCGAGAGACACGCGCGGCAGCCACGACCTCCGGCACGGTGGTGGCGTCGTAGCCGCGGTCAGCCACGCTCTCGAGCATCGCGCGGAGCAGGCGGGCGCGTTGACTTGCCCGAACAGCCTCGGTGGAAAGCTTGTGGCGGCCCCGCGGGAGAGGTCTGGAAAGCGCATGGCTCGGCTCGAGGTCGAGCTCTTCGTCGAACCGGTCGATCATGTGCCCGGACGTCATCGCACCTCTTCTAGCCGCGGTTGAAGCTGGTGAAGAAACGCCGCTGGGCTTGTCGGTTTTGGGTGAGGCGCCCGTCGGCGATGCCCACCTCCTGGACTACGCCGCGGCGGACCTTGAGCACGCCATCCGCGCGGGCGCCGGGCACGACGTACCACCAGTTGAGCCCGATGTGCAACGGCGCTTCCAGGTGGAGCCTCCTCGCCGCAGCGCTGACATCCGTACCGTGGCGGACGCCGCGCAGCGAGTAATAGCCATTGGCGCTCAGCACCAGCACGATCCTCCCCCTCAGGGCGCCCCGCTGGCGCGCCGGTAGGCCGGCCAGCAGCTTGGGCGACGGATAGCCAACTCGGATTCCCCAGCGCCCGGACAGACAGAAGTTGTCCATCGAGTTGTAGGTGACCTGGTAGCGGCTCAGCAGCCGACGTGCGTGGGCGCGGGTGAAGCCGAGCCTCAGCGGGCCCAGCCGTGCCCCAGCCAATCTGCCACTCGGCAACGGGCAAACGCGTCGGCTCGTGGTCGGCGTCGCGGCACGGAAGACAAGCCGCCCGACGTACCCCGTGGTGGGAATGTCCCCGGCCGAGTCGACCGGACCGAGCTGCTTGACGGCGCCCACCCAGAAAGCGGTGCCCATGGCGTCGTATTCACCCCCGATGAAATCGACTCGGGGCGAGCCGCCGGTCAGGCCGTAGTCGTGGTAGATCGGGTGGGATGGGTCGTTGAGGACCCCCGAGTAGAACAAGGGCTGGGGATCAAGCGCGTCCTTGGTCTGCGTGACGTACAGGTTGAGGAGCTTGTCCGAAGCGCCGGGGCTGGCGTAGTAGGTGACGGCGACATTCCCGGCCGCGCCCGCGGCGAGCCAGGGGTGGTCGATCTGATGGACGCCGGGCGCACTGACGACCAGCGGGGTGCTCCAGTGCCGGGCCTGATCACGCGAGACCTCCATATACAGCTTTCCGTGGGCGGGCCATGCCGCGTACAAGACCCCCGAGTCGTCCACCGCGAGCTCCACGAGGGGCCCGCCGTCCGGGCCGCTCGTCGGCGCCCCCGGGATCGGCACCCACTTGTAGCTCGAGCCCTCGTCTGTGGTGATGACCACATAGGCCGCCCGCTGACAATCCGCGGGCGTGTAGAACCTCCCCTGGCGGTCCACGACGCCGACGTTGAAGTTGAGCGGCGGGCAGACGTCCTGTGGATTGCTCGCCGTCGGTGACATGTACCCGATCGGTGAGAAGGTGGCGCCTCCATCGAGCGACCGGTAGCACAGCCGTCCCGGACCGGTCACCTCGGCCGGCGAGTTGGCACACAGGTAGACCACGTCCCGGTAGCCAGTCGGTTGCGCGGCCCCTGTCGATGCTGGCGGAGCGGGTCCTATGGCGAGCTTTTCCCAATCACCGGTCGGTGCGGTGGAGTAGTCGGCGGTCTGCCAGCTGTATCCGTTGTCGCTCGAGTTGAAGACCTGGAACCCGTAGGCGGCCGCCAGGTAGAACCCCGATCCCTGTGGGAGACCGCCTTCGTTGCGCACAGGCCCGGTGGCGTGTGACCAGAACAATCGGCCGGTCCGGCGGTCCGCGATCACGAACGGATCGACCGTGTTCCAGAACGAGGTCGGCTGCTCGACCGCCGGATAGGTGAGGCTCCAGGTCGCACCCCCGTCAGGCGATCTGACCATCGAGTTCTCGGTCTCGGCTGGGGAGTAGACGATGGTCCCGTTGCCGGTGACCGCCAGGGATGACTCCGAGCTCGGGTATCCGGTCTGCACTGCGCAGGCGACCGGCGGGCTGACCGAGCTGGGAAGCGAGATCGCCACGCCATCGCGCATCGCCAAGACAGGCCAGGCGGGGTTGCAGCCAGGTCCCTCCGTGCTGGCCGGGGCGGCAACCGCCGGACCGGCGGCGGCCAGGCCGCAGATTGCAGGGGCGACGAGTGCCACCGCCGCCACTCGCGACAGCCTCATGCGTCCGGGTTTAGCTCGCACCCGCATCTATAAATACGTTAATGTACTCTAACCTTGGCGACCGAGGCATGAGCAGCCGAGGAGTTCTCATAGAGCGCGTATCGATTACCTCATGGAGGAGATGGCGCGGCGCGGGAGCCCGTGCGCTCATGCTCACGCTGGTCGTCGTGGCGCTCCTGCCGCTGGTGGCGCTCGTCTCGCTGGCTGACTTCCCCGCGGTCGCGGGAGCACACAGTGCACGCACGTCTCGCGGTCCGGCTGGTCCGCCGCCCCTGTCCGGCGACACCTCGCCTTCTGACCTCAGCTCCACGTACGGCAGCGGCCACTTCGGCCGGTGGGGCGTCGACACGTTCGGGCTGCCTTTCTACAGCTACGAGATCGATGAGGCCACCGATCCGATCGCCAAGCAGCCCGAGCTCGCAGGCGGAACCCAGGCCCAGCACCAGCTCGGCAACGATCACATCAAGGGCATGGCTTACAACGACGGCTACACGCAGTTCTGGAGCCAGGACCGGCTGCCGCAGTGGGCCAACCTCTACCAGCCCGCGAGCCACCACTACGCGGGCGGCTGGGGGTACCTCAACGTCGCCGGGCGGGTCGCCAGCACGATGTACCTCGACCGGCCGGCCGGCGCCGTCTACACGCGCCAGTTCGGCGTCGGTTACGACCGCCGCCACCTGGTGGCCGATGGAATCGACGTCTCGGACACCGTCTACGCGCCGTTCGGCGACGACCCGGTGCTCCTGCACGACGTCACGCTGCGCAACATCAGCCACTCGACGCTGCCCGTGTCGTGGTTCGAGTACTGGGACGTCAACCCCTACTACCAGACACTCGGCTTCCAGCGCAACCTCGGGATGAACGCGCCGACCTGGAATCAGCAGACCGACACCCTGTCCGTCGCCCAGACGGGAACGCAGGAAGCGGACACGAGCCCGCTGAGCATCTTCGCCGCCCCCCTCGAAGGCCCGGTCGCTGAATACGAGACCTCGGTCAAGACGTTCTTCGGCTCGGGAACCCGCGCCTCCCCCAGGAGGTGGCGGCCGACCATCTCAGCGACACGCTCACGTCCTCCACCCCCGACGGCCAGGCGGGCGACGTGCTGTTCGCGTTTCGCGCCGCCCTGATCCTCAAACCCGGGCAGTCCACCACGCTCCGCTACGTCTACGGCATGGCTCACCCGGACCAGATCACCGGCCTCGTCAGCGGCTACCGACGCGCTGCCCACCCGTTCGAGACGAGCGAGCGCGAATGGGCCAGCTACCTGCCCAAGGCCGACTTCGGCCCGTCGTACCGCTGGGTCACGCAGAGAGCTCGACCTGGGACGCCTACCTGCTGCGCTCAGCCACGGTGTACGAGGAGGTGTGCGGCCACCACACGATCACTCAGGGCGGCTACTACGAGTACTCAGACGGCGCCAACCTCGGCTACCGCAGCTGGCTCCACTACATCCTGCCGATGATCTATTCCGACCCAGAGCTGGCCCGGGAGATCCTGGAATACGCCGTCGGCCTCCAGCCGCCGCCACCTGCTGCCCAGAACCCTTACGGGATGGGGCCGCTGTGCCAGCGGGTCGATCTCGGCACTTCGGACGACCTCGACTTCTGGCTGCTGCTCGCCGCCGGCGCCTACGGCCTCGGGACGCGCGACACGAAGTTCTTCGACACGCAGATCCCCTACTTCGACACCCAGGGCCAGGACAAGGCCACGATCTGGGAGCACCTCAAGGTCGCCTTTCAGCACGAGCAGTCGATGCTCGGACCCCACGGCGGCTACCTGGCCGGTTCGACCGGCGACTGGAATGACTTCTCGACCGAGTTCGAGCAGCTGACCGAGTCGATGCTCGTCACCGCACAAAACGCCTACGCACTGCCCCAGCTGGCCGAGCTGGCCGACCTGCGCGGCGACCCGGCATTCGCCGCGCAGCTTCGCGCCGCCGGGACGCAGGACCTGGCGACGATGCGGGCGCAGTGGACCGGCGGCGGGTGGTACTCGCGCGGCTACTCGGGAAACACCCAGGTAGGTAAGGGAGTGATCTTCGAGGAGCCCCAGCCGTGGGCGATCCTGGCAGGCGCCCCAAGCCCGTCGCAGGCCAACACGCTGGTGGCGAACATCCGCCGCTTCCTCGACGGCGTCGGCGCCCCGTCCTCGCTTGGCGGCCCGGCCAGGTTCGGCACAGCTCAGGTGCCGGCGCGAGCCGATCCCGGTGTCACCGAGAAGGGGCCGCTGCCCGAGAACGGCCCCACCCCCGACATCTTCAACCAGCTCCTCCCAAACTCCCCCCTCGCAGGGCGCCGACGAGTGGCCGGGTGGCGTCTGGTTCGACCTCAACGGCTGGCTCACATGGGCCTACGGGAAGCTGGACGCCGCGGTCCCAGGCGCCCGCGACCTGGCCTGGAGCGAGTACGTGCGCAACACGCTGGCCAACCACGCGACGCTGTGGCCCGACCACTGGGATGGCACGATCTCGATCGACGATGTCTGCTACGCCTACTACTCGAGCCATCCCGACTATTGCGGCAACGGACTCGGCACGAGCTATGAAGGCGAGATCACCGAGCAGCCGACGTGGATGGTGATGAACGCGATCAACCTCGCCGGCGTCACCGCCACCGAGGCCGGCTTCGACATCACGCCGCACTTTCCGATGAGCACCTTCAACGTCCGCTTCCCGGACGTGGGCGTCGCACAACGGCCACGTCTGCTGCGCGGCTACATCCGGCCCGGTGCAAGGAGGGACGCTCGTCATGCGCGTCGCTCCACCCCCCGGCGTCACCCTGAGCAGGCTGCTCACGTTTGCCAACGGCCACCAGGTTCCCCACTCCGTCAGCAACGGCCTTGTGGTATTCGACCTGCCCACCACTGCCGGTGCCGCCGCCAACTGGGCTGTGGCCGCCGCCGCGGCGCCCGTCAAGCTCGGCTGCTCGCCGCCTACGGGCACGATCTTCGATACCCAGCTCGGTCCGTTCGCGCTCGGCCTCACCCGGACCCGAGCACGCCAGATCCTGCGTCCGTTCGAGGTCACCCACTACGGCTTTGACAACTTCTGTCTGCGTGGCGGGTGGGGCATCCGACTCGGCTACGGGTCACGGCGGCTCCTGCGCGGCTATCCGCCTCGCGTGCGCCGGGCCTTCCTTGGCCGGGTCGTGCTCGCCCTCACCGCGAACCGTCACTACGCGCTCGACGGAGTCCGCCCCGGCGCCCGCGTCGCTCGCGTCGCCCGTCGCCTGCACCTCGAGAAGCCGTTCCACATCGGCCTCAACTACTGGTACGTCGCGCCGGGCGCGTTGGCCGCCGCCGTACTCAAGGTGCGCCACGGGATCGTGCAGGAGGTGGGCATAGCCGCCAAAGCGCTCACCCGGGGTCGCGCCGCCCAGTGGCGCTTTTTGACTAGTTTCCGCGCGGTCTAGGCGGCTACGCGGCGACCGGCGAGGCCGGCTCGTGCACGGGCGCGGGAACCAGCTCGTACTCGCCGGGATCGAGCACGCGCACCCGTTCGGCGTACTCACGCATGTAGCCCGGCCAGTTGGCCACGATCCGGCCGTTCTGGTTGCGGTACCACGAGTTGCACGCCGTCCAGGCCGTGCCCTTGAACCGCTCCTGGAGCTCCCGGTCGGAGGCCGCCTCGACCTCGGCGCGCACCTCGATCGCCGCCGCCTCCTGAGCACGCACCAGGTCGAGTGCCTGGCGGATGTAGTGGGCCTGCATCTCCTCGTAGAAGATGATCGACCCGCCCGAGGTGTTCGTGTTGGGCCCATACATCAAGAACAGCGACGGGAACCCCGGGACCGCGATCCCCAGGTGCGCGTGCGGCCCATCCGCCCACGCCTGGCGCAGGGTTGCGCCATCGCGCCCGGCCACCTCCATCGGGAACATGAACTCGGTCGTTCGGAAGCCGGTCGCGTAGATGAGGCAGTCGACCTGTCGCTCCTCGCCGTCTGCGGTGCTGATCCCGTTCTCGGTCAGGCGCTCGATCCGGTCCGTGATGAGCTCGACGTTGGGGCGCTGCAGCGCCGGCAGGTAATCCGAGCTGAACAGGATCCGCTTGCAGCCGAAGGTGTAGTCGGGCCAGGCCTTGCGTCGCACCTCCAGATCCTTGAGCTGGCGGCGCATGTGCAGCGTCGAGTTCAGTTGGCCGATCCGCCCCCAGGTTCGCGGGTGGCGGATCATCAAGGTCAGCAACTCCGCGTAGTAGTAGATGTACGCCCGCCGGAGAGCCTGGAGCCCCGGCACGAGCTCGATCAGCTTCCGCAAGAGCCACGGGTACGGTCGGTTGCGGCGTGGCAGGAACCAGTTACCCGTCCGCTGATAGACGTACAGCTGCCCCACCTGCTCGGCGATCCGTGGGACGAACTGGATCGCGCTCGCGCCCGTCCCGATCACCGCCACCCTCTTGCCTTCGAAGTCATAACCGTGGTCCCAGCGGGCCGAGTGGAAGCTCCTGCCGGCGAACTGCTCGGCTCCTTCGAGCCGCGGCAGCGCGGGCTGGTGGAGCTGCCCGGTGGCCAGGATCACGGCATCCGCGCACCAGCTGCGGCCGTCGGCGCTCGCCACGGTCCACTCGCGCGCTTGCTCGTTCCACTCGCAGGAGGAGACGTCGGTCTCGGGCACCACGAGCTCGTCGATCCCGTGCTCACGGGCGACCGCGTCGAGGTAGTGGAGGATCTCATCCTGCGGCGAGCACAGGCGCGACCAGTCGCGCCTCTGGGCGAATGAGAACGAGTACAGATGGCTCGGGACATCGCAGGTGCAGTTCGGGTAGGTGTTGTAGAGCCACGTCCCGCCCAGCCGCGGCCCGCGCTCGAGCAGCGTCACGTCCGAATGGCCGTGGCGACACAGCTCGATGGCGGCGGCGATCCCGCCCACCCCGGCCCCGACGATCACGATCCTCAGCTTCCGCGCAACCACAGCGGGAAGCCTACGCAACCACCTCGAGTCCTACCAGCTCTCCGCGGGCGATCGAGTCGCCCTCGACGTCGAGTACCGCCTTCAGCGCGGCGATCGCCACAGCGAGCTGGCTCTCGTCCGGCTCGCGTGTGGTCAGGCGCTGGAGCTGCATGCCCGGCCACATCACGGCTTGGACCCAGCGCTGGCTGCGGTTGCGCCCCGCCCACTTGATCAGCTCGAAGGACAGCCCGGCCACCAGCGGGACGCCGACGACTCGCGTGATCACGAGGATCCACCACGCGGGCAATCCGATCGGCGCGAACACGAAGATGGACACGATCATCACGACGAGCAGGAAGCTTGTTCCGCAACGGGGATGCAGGCGCGAGTAGAGCTTTGCCCGCTCGGGCACGAGCTCGTCCGCGGCCTCGAAGCACGAGATCACCTTGTGCTCGGCGCCGTGGTACTCGAGCACGCGTGCCATGTCCTTGATGCGCGAAAGGAGCACGAGGTAGGCGAGGAAGATCGCCGTTCGGACCACACCCTCGACCGCCCAGAAGGCGACCGAGGAGTGCAGCTGGTGCCGGATCAGGCTGGTCAGCCCGACGGGCACCACGAAGAACAGCGCCACGGCGAAGGCGACCGCAACGATCATCGTCGTGGCCCAGGCTGCCGGGGAGATCTCCGTCTGTTCCTCCTCGGCCAGCTGCGCGTTGGCCGAGATGCTGAGCGCCTTGAGCCCGATCGTCAGTGACTCGATCAGCGCGGCGACGCCGCGAACGATCGGACGCCGGTAGATCCGACGGCGCTTGGTCAGCGCCACGAGCGGAAAGCTCTGTACCTCGATCGCGCCGGAGTCTTGGTCCGCGCCGTCCGGCGCCGGCTTGCGCACGGCGACAGCCCAGGTCGAGACGCCCCGCATCATCACGCCCTCGAGCACGGCCTGGCCCCCAACGGGCGCATCACGCGACGCGGTCAGCTCGCCTTGCTGCCCCCCCGCCGCCATCGCGTGTCGGGCTAAGCGCCCGTGGAGGTGCGCACCGTTCGCCGCCCCTTGGCGACTCGGCGCTGGAATCGCTCGACGCGTCCGCCGGTGTCAACGAGCTTCTGCTTGCCGGTGTAGAACGGGTGGCAGGCGGAACAGATCTCGACATGTATCTCGGGCTTGGTCGAGCGCGTCGTGAACTCGTTGCCACAGGTACAGCGAACGTGAGCGTCGACGTACTCAGGATGGATATCGGCCTTCATCGAGATCCAGTTTAGCCGCGGCTCTGCACGCACCGGCGACTGAACAGCGTGACCTCCGACTGGCGCTCGCTCCCACTCCATCTGAAGCGCACCTTGAAGCGGTAGACCGCGGGCGCCGCCAGGTTCACGACTTGCTTGTCGAACCTCCAGACATCGTCCTGGCGCTGACCGAGAGTCGGGTCGCTGGGCGAGATCCATTGGCCTAGGTCGCCTTGCTTGACCGGCTCCCACCGCCCGGCCCGCGGTCGCTTGCGCTTCAGCTCGAACTCGAGCTCGAGTCGCGGGAGACCCGTCCTGGCTCGCATCACAGCGGTGATCGAGACCGCACGGTTCAGCGCGACCGACGCGGAATGGCAGGCGAACTGCTCCAGAGAAGCCCGGCGCTGCGAGTCGGCGCTCGCCCCGGCAACCGTGATGAGCGGCAGGGCCAGACCTAGTAAGACACGTCGCACACTTCGATAACAGCGCGCAACGCGTGAAGTTCCGTCAGGTCAGCTGATAGAGCGGCCCGTCGCCGCCTTCGGGCGGGGTCAGCCGGCCGCCCTTGGCGGTGATCGCCCCGCACTGCACGCAGTTGGTGTAGTTGACGATCACGTCGACCGGCCCCTCCGGTGGAGCGTCCTCCGGGATCTCATACACCCCGGCCGGGCACATCCACTGCCATGTCTCGGCGATCTCGCGCGGGACGTTCTTGCGCACCCGGATGTGGTTGGGTGCGTCATCCCGTGTCGCGTTGCCAGAGATGAAGACGCTGGAGAGCTTGTCGAATGTGTACTTGCCGTCCGGCTTGACGTAGCTCTCCTTGGTGTCGCCGATGAACATCGGCTCCTGGTCGTTGCGATGCCACTCCATCCGGCCCGGCGGGATCTTGCCCTTGGTGACGATGGCCAGGCCGGACATCGGTGCGCCCTGGATGAACCCCTTGGAGAACGGCTGGCGCACGTTGCGCACCTGGTAGAGCTCCTGGCCTACCGAGCTCTTCTCGATTGCCTCCTCGTAGGCCGACAGCTCACCCTCCCCTTTGAGCTGGTTGTAGATCGCCTCGCCCGCCAGCATGCCCGACCTGATGCAGTGGTGCACACCCTTCAGCGCGGCTGTGTCGACCATCCCGCCGGCGTCGCCCACCAGCAGGGCGCCCGGCATCGAGAGCTTGGGCATCGACCAGTAGCCGCCTCCCGGCAACGCCTTGGCGCCCCACCCCACCCGCTCGCCGCCCTCGAGAATCCCGCGCACCAGCGGGTGCGTCTTCCACAGCTGAAGCAGGTCGTGTGCCGAGGTGGTGGCGTCGCGGTAGTCGAGGTCGATCACAAAGCCGATCGAGACGAGGTCGTCGCCTGATTTCTCGTCCTTCATCGGGTACAGCCAGGTTCCCCCGATCTGGCCGTACTTCTTGGCCAGCTTGACCGGCCAGGGCCCGAGCGTGTGGATCACGCGGTCGAGCGGCTTGGGGACCTTCCAGATCTCCTTGACGCCGAGCTCCCACACCTGAGGCTCGCGCCCTTCGGCCAGCGAGAACTCTTTGATCGCCGCGCCGGTCAGATGTCCCCAGCATCCCTCGGCGAGGACGGTCACCTGCGCCTTGATATCGGTGCCCGGCTCGAAGTTCGACAGCGGCTCGCCGTCCTTGCCCCGCCCTTTGTCGCCCGAGCGCACGCCGACGACCCGCCCGTCTTCGACGATCAGCTGCGTCGCCGAGGTCTCGGTGAGCACGTAAGCGCCTCCTTCCTCCGCCTTACGCTGCTGGAAGCGGGCCAACGCAGAGACCGAAACGATCTCGTTGCCGTGGTTCTTGAAGTTGGGGGGCGTGGGGACCCGAAGCGCGAGAGATCCGTTGGGCATCGCGTAGACAGCCTCCTTGGTCACCTCGCCGAAGGCGAAGCGCTCCGACCGCCAGTCCTCACGCGTCATGTCAGGGAACAGCTCCTGAAGAGGCGCCGGCCGCATGACCGCGCCGGAGAGCGAGTGACCGCCACACACCTTGGCCTTCTCGACGACGGCCACCGGCACCTCGCCCAAGCGCTCCATCAGCTCGGGGTCGTCGCCCAACAGCTGGAGGAGCCGGTTGGCGGTTGCCAGTCCCGCCGTCCCTCCGCCGACGATCACCACGCCGACCTCGATGCGCTCGTCCTCGGGATCGAGCTCGCGCTTGACGAACTCCTTGACGGAGTCGACAGGTGGGGGGAACTCGCTGGGCGCCGGGCGGTTTCCGTTCGCCGAGGACATCAGCTGCCTCTCTTTGCCTTGATCGCCTCGGTCAGCTTGGGCACGATCTTGTTCAGGTCGCCCACTATTCCGAGGTCGGAGAACTCGAAGATCGGTGCGTTGGCGTCCTTGTTGATCGCGACAATGTTCTCCGAGGACTGCATCCCGACCTTGTGCTGGATGGCGCCGGAGATTCCGGCCGCCAGGTAGAGCTTCGGCGCCACTGTTTTGCCGGTCTGCCCGATCTGTGCGGCATAGGGGTACCAGCCGGCGTCGACCACGGCGCGCGTGGCGGCCACGGCACTGTTGCCGCCGAACGCCTTGGCCAGCTCCTCCATCAGCTCGAAGCCCTCGGCCTTGCCGAGGCCGCGCCCGCCGGCCACGAGGATGTCGGCGCCCTCGATGTCGACGTCGGCGCCACGCTGCTCGCCCCGCTGGACCATCTTGGCCTGGTTTGACCACTCCGAGAACTGGACGTCGACGTCGACGATTTCTGCATCACCGGAGCCGCCGTCCACGGTCCGCGCCTCGAACGCGTTGATGCGCCCGATGATGATCCCCTTGTCCTTGTAGCGAGAGACGGAGAGCTTGGAATCCTGGAGGATCGGGCGCTCCGCCACGAGCTTGCCGTCCTCCGCGCGGACAGCGACCACCTCCATCGTCACGCCAGCCTGCAGGCGGGCAGCCAGTCCGGCGCCGATCTCGAAGCCGAGGAGGCCGCCGCCGAACAACGCGTACTGGTGACCGTGCTCTTCGATCACCTGTGCCATCGCGTCGACGACCGGCTGAGCCAACCCCTCGTCGCCGCGCGCCCGGAACACCTTGGTGGCGCCATAGGCGCCGAGCGACTGGCACAGATCTTGAGACAGGCTTTCATCGCCGCCCAGGACGACAGCGTGGGCTTCCCCGCCGATCTCCTTGGCGCGCGCAGCGGCCTCGGACACGGCACCCAGCGAGTTCTTGTTGAACTCACCCTGGTAGTGGAGGACGTAGGTGAGGATGTCGGCCATCGCTAGATCAACTTCCTTTCTTCCAGCCAGGCGACGATCTTCTCGACCGTCTCGTTGGTGTCCTCGTCCTCGATGATCTGGCCCGCCGCCTTGGCCTCGGGGTCGTGGAAGTCCCCGCAGTCGACCTGCGAGCCTTCCTCGCCGACCATCGACGAATCGATCCCGATGTCACCCGCGCCCACGGTCTCGAGCGGCTTCTTGCGCGCGCCCATGATCGCCTTGAGCGATGGGTAGCGGGGCTCGTTGATCGCATCACCGACCGAGATCACCGCGGGCAGGTTGACCTGGACGGTGTCGTAGCCGTACTCGGCCTGGCGCTCGCAGCGAAGGCCACCGTCCTGCACGTCGATCTTGATCACCTGGGTGAGCGAGGGCATCTTCATGTGGTCGGCCACGACGGCGCCGATCGTGTAGCACTCGCCGTCGTCAGACTGCTGGCCGAGCAGGACCAGGTCGGGGGACTCCTTCTCGAGCGCCTTGGAGAGCGCGTAGCCCGTGGCGGCGACGTCGGAGCCGGCGAGCGACGAATCGGTCAGGTGCAGCGATCGGTCGGCCCCGAGCGAGACCGCCTTGTGAAGCGCGCGGACAGCCGACTCGGGACCCATCGTCACGGCCACGATCTCGTCCACCTCGACGTTCCCGCCCTCACGTAGCTGCATTGCGGCCTCGATGGCATGCGTGTCGTACGGGTTGAGGTTCTTCTCGCCTCCGCGGTCCAGCCGCCCCGTCGACGGATCGATCCGCTTGTCCACGGCGGCGTCTGGGACCTCTTTGACCAGGACGCAAATCTTCAAGTGGTCCTCCTAAGCAGTGTGTGCGGCCGCCGGCCCGGAGGGGCGCCTCTGCGCCTCGCGGCCGGAGCGACCCGCATAAAGGCCAGCTGAAATATACCCGTTGACTGACTAGTCAATCAGTGCTCCCTCCCGCGGCCGCGCGCGCCGTGCCCGGGTGTGCCGCCGCCGCGGGCGCCGGCCCAGGCGCACTCCCCCCGGAAGAGCCCGCTCACGCTTCCTCCCGCGCCCGCTCCGCCACCGCCCCCCGAATGAACTCGACTGCCTCCTGGGTCGGCGCGCCCGGGGTGAACACCTCCGCCACGCCGAGCGACTTCAGCTCCTCGACGTCATCGGAGGGGATCGTTCCCCCCACGGTGACGACCACGTCGTCGACGCCCTGCCCGTGCAGCAGCTCCATCACCTTCGGCACGAGCGTCATGTGCGCGCCCGAGAGGATCGAGAGCCCGACCGCGTCGGCGTCCTCTTGGATCACCGTCTCGACGATCTGCTCGGGCGTCTGGTGGAGGCCGGTGTAGATGACCTCCATCCCCGCATCGCGCAGTGCACGGGCGATGATCTTGGCTCCGCGGTCGTGACCGTCGAGGCCTGGCTTCGCCACGACGACGCGGATCTTCTTCTCGGAAGAGGGGGACATTGATGCGTAGCGCTGCCGGGCGCAGGGTGCGGCAGCGGCGGCGGGAGTTTAGAACGCCGGAGATTCCGTGTATGTGCCGAACACCCGCTGAAGCGTCTGCACCATCTCCCCTTCGGTTGCCTCGGCACGCGCGCACTCGAGCAGCAGCGGCATCAGGTTCTCGTGGGGGTCGCGCGCCGCCTCCTCCAGCCGCTCGAGCGCGGACTCGACCGAGGCCGGGTCGCGCCGCTCCCGCAGGGCCCGGACCCTCTGCACCTGCTCGGCCTCGAACCCCGGATCGATCCTCAGAATCGGCGGCCCGTCGTCGTCCCCCTCCGTATAGCCATTCACCCCGACCAGCATGCGCTCGCCTGACTCGAGCTCGCGCTGGTAGCGGAAGGCGGCATCGGCGATCTCACGCTGCGGGAAGCCCTGTTTGACGGCCTCGACCATCCCGCCCAGCTCGTCGATCTTGGCGAAGTACTCGTAACAGAGCTCCTCCATGCGGTCGGTCAGCGCCTCCACGAAGTAGGAGCCGCCCAGCGGGTCGATTGTGTTGGCCACCCCTGTCTCCTCGGCGATGATCTGCTGCGTGCGCAATGCCACCCGCACCGCCTCCTCGGTCGGCAGCGCAAGCGCCTCGTCGAAGCTGTTGGTGTGAAGCGACTGCGTCCCGCCGAGCACGCCGGCCAGCGCCTCGATCGCGGTGCGCACGATGTTGTTGAGCGGCTGCTGCGCCGTCAGTGACACGCCCGCCGTCTGGGTGTGGAAGCGCATCAGCAGCGAGCGCTCCTCGCGCGCTCCGAACGTGTCGCGCAGCTCCCGCGCCCAGATTCGCCGGGCGGCGCGGTACTTGGCGATCTCTTCGAAGAAGTCGATGTGCGCGTTGAAGAAGAAGCTCAGCCGCGGGGCGAACTCGTCGACGTCGAGGCCGCGGGCGACCGCGTGCTCCACGTAGGTCAAGCCGTCCTTCAACGTGAACGCCAGCTCCTGAGCCGCCGTCGACCCCGCCTCCCGGATGTGGTAGCCGGAGATCGAGACCGGGTGCCAGCGCGGCATGTGCCCTGCGCACCACTCGATCATGTCGGTCACCAGGCGCATCGCGGGATCGACCGGGAAGCACCATTCCTTCTGGGCGATGTACTCCTTGAGGATGTCGGTCTGGATCGTGCCCGACAGCTGCTCGGCTGCCACCCCCTGGCGCTCGGCCGCCACGACGTAGAACGCGAGCATGATCGCCGCCGGTGCGTTGATCGTCATCGAGACGCTCACACGATCGAGCGGGATGCCGCCGAACAGTGTCTCCATGTCCTCGAGCGTGTCGACCGCCACCCCTTCCCGTCCCACCTCCCCCAGCGAGCGCGGGTGGTCGGAGTCGTGGCCCATCAGCGAGGGCATGTCGAACGCGGTCGAGAGCCCGGTCTGCCCGTGGTCGAGCAGGTAACGGAAGCGGCGGTTGGTTTCCTTGGCCGTTCCGAAGCCGGCGAACTGGCGCATCGTCCAGAGCCGGCCGCGATACATGGAGGGGTAGACCCCGCGCGTGTACGGATATTCACCGGGCAGCCCGATCGCGTCGTCCGGATCGGCCGGCAGATCCCGCTCGGTGTAGAGCGGGTGGATCGGCTCTCCCGAGATCGTCGAGAACGGCGCGTCCCGCTCGGGCGTCGCGGCGAAGCGCTCGCGCTCCCAGCGCTCTACATCCGAAGCCTTGGGATGGATCGCCATCTGCTGAGGGGAGTGTAGGTGCGCCGTGGCCGTCGCCGGAAGAGCGTCGTGCTCGCCAGCGCGCCGGCCGCCGCCGCCGCCCCCACCCCCGCCAACGCCTTCAGCCGCCTGCCCAGCCGGTCGGTCCGCATCACGTCCCAGCCCTCCTTGCGGGCCACCCGCAGGAGCTCCCGATCCGGGTTGACCGCCACCGGATGCCCGACCAGCCGCAGCATGGGCAGATCGGAGGCCGAGTCGGTGTAGGCGTAGGAGCTAGCAAGGTCAAAGCCACGCTCGCGGGCCAGGCGCTCGATCGCCCTCGCCTTGTCAGGTCCGTAGATGAATAGACCCGATGGCTCGCCGGTGTAGACGCCGTCGCGTACCTCCGAGAACTCCGACCCGATCCCGCCGTCGAGCGCCATCACCTGGGCCAGGATGTCCGCCAGCTCCTGCGATGCCGCTGTCGTGATGAACACCTGCCGCCCCGCGTCCTGGTGCTGGTGGGCGATCGCCAGCACCTCCGGATAGACGCGCGGCAGCACTCCGGCCAGGACGGGCGCGCCGAGGCGCTCCATGTCCTGCACGCGCACGCCCTTCAGCGAGCGGGAAATCCGGTCGCGCAGCGCGTGGGTCGACTCGTCGCTTGCCCCCCGCAGCCGGAAGCGCAAGTTCGCCCAGGCGTCGGCCACCAGCCGCCGGCGGCTGAGCAACCCGGCGCGATACGCCGCCCGCCCGAACTGAAAGGCCGACGAGCCCTCCATCAGCGTGCGGTCGAGATCGAAGAAGGCGGCGGCCGGACCGCCCGGCGCGTCGGCGGCGCTTGCGCCAGCCGCGCGCTCGGCATCCGGCTTCGCCGGATTGCGCGCGCGCGACTCATCGGGCTGCTCAGCCCCCGTTCACCTCCACGATCACCGCATCGCCCTGGCCGCCGCCCGAGCAGATCGCCGCGCAGCCCAGTCCCCCGCCGCGCCGGCGCAGCTCGAGCACCAGCGACCCGAGGATCCGGGCGCCCGAGGCACCGATCGGGTGGCCGAGGGCAACCGCGCCGCCGTTGACGTTGACGCGATCCTCGTCGATCCCGAGCATCCGGATCGAGTTGAGCGCCACCGAGGCGAACGCCTCGTTGATCTCCCACAGGTCGATGTCCTCGATCTTCAACCCTGCCTGCTCGAGCGCCTTCTTGGCGGCGTTGGCCGGCGTGCGGGCCAGGTAGGGGAAGTCGTCGGCGACCTGGGCGTGGGTGACGATCGTCGCCAGCGCCTGGCGCCCGTTGCTCTTGGCCCATTCGTCGCTGGCCAGAACCAGCGCGCCGGCCCCGTCGTTGACGCCCGGTGAGTTGCCCGCTGTGTGCGAGCCTTCCTTGCCGACCAGGCCGGGCAGACGCCGCGAGCTTCTCGAGCGAGGTATCGCGCCGCGGCCCCTCGTCGACCTCGACCGTCGTGTCGCCCTTCTTTGAGGAGATCGTGACCGGCACGATCTCCTCGGGCAGCCGGCCCTCGTCGGTCGCCTTGATCGCAAGCTCGTGCGAGCGGAGCGCCCAGCGATCCATGTCGGCCCGTGTCATCTCGAGCTCGTCGCCCACCTCGGTCGCCTCCACGAACATCTGCTTGCCGGAGAACGGGTTGGTCAGCCCGTCGTGGACCATCGCGTCGAGCGCCTTGGCGTCGCCCATCCGGAAGCCGAAGCGCGCCTCCTTGAGCAGGTAGGGGGCCTTCGACATCGACTCCATGCCGCCGCCCACGCCGACCTCGAGGTCACCGGCCCTGATCGCGTTGTCGAGCAGGCAGGCGGCCCGGATTCCCGATGCGCACACCTTGTTGATCGTCTCCGAGGAGACCTCCTTGGGGATCCCCGCCTTGATTTGCGCCTGGCGCGAGGGGATCTGACCTTGGCCGGCCTGGAGCACTTGGCCCATCACCACGTGCTGCACATCGTCGGGCGCCACCTCGGCCCGCTCGAGCGCAGCCTTGATCGCCGTCGCACCGAGCTCGATCGCGTCTAGGGTCGACAGGCCGCCGCCGAGCTTTCCGACGGGCGTTCTGGCGGCGGACAGGATCACGGTCTTGGGCATCGGAAGGCAGCTCCAGGGTCGAAGGACCGATTAAGCGTAGTCACTGGTAGCGTCCGGAGCCGTGCGTGTGGAGGCGAGCACCGAGGACCTGCACGCCTCGGGTGCCGACACGATCGCGGTGGGCTTCTTCCGCGACGAGGGGCTACCCGCCGACCCAGCCGACGGCGCGCTGCGCGACCTGATCGATGCGGGCGAGGCCCGCCCCCGTCTTGGCCACTTGACGATCGCCCACCGCGAGGGTCGCCGCTATCTCCTGGTGGGGCTGGGTGATCGAAGCCGCTTTGACCCCGAGGCTGCCCGCCGGGCGGCGGCAGCAGCCCACACTCGCGCCGCTGAGCTGTCGGCCGATGAGCTGTGCTGGGCGCTTCCCCCAGGCTGCGGAGCCGAGATCGCCGAGGCGCTCGTTCAGGGCACGCTCCTTCACGCCTACCGATTCGAGCACTACCTGCCGCCGCGCGACCGCGTCCTGGTCGAGCGGCTCGTCATCCACTCCGGCGAGGACCTGTCCGACACCGTCTACCGCGCCGCAGTCCTCGCCGAGGCCCAGAACCGTGCGCGCGATCTGGGCAACACGCCCGGCAACGACCTTCCGCCGGCCGCCCTCGCCGACTACGCGCGCGAGCTCGCCGCCCGCCGCGAGGGCGTCGGCGTCGAGGTCCTGGACGAGGAGCAGATCCGCTCTTATGGGATGCGGGCATTTGCCGCCGTCGCCCAGGGATCCGCCCAGGAGGCGCAGCTGATCAGGCTCAGCTACGAGGGGCCAGACTCCGAGCATGCGCCGCGCCTCGCGATGCTGGGCAAGGCGGTGACCTTCGATTCGGGCGGGCTCGCGCTCAAGGCGAATGCCTCGATGCACGAGATGAAGTTCGACATGGCGGGCGGAGCTGCCGTGATCGAGGCCGTCGGCGCGCTCGCCGAGCTGAGGGCGCCGGTGCGCGTGCTCGGGATCGTCGGAGCGACCGAGAACCTTCCCAGCGGTAGGGCGGTCAAGCCCGGGGACATCGTCCGCGCGCTCGACGGTACGACGATCGAGATCGAGAACCCCGACGCCGAGGGGAGGCTCGTGCTGGCCGACTGCCTGTCGTTCGCTCGCCAGCTCGGGGCCGACCGCCTCCTCGACATCGCGACGCTTACGGGAGCGATAGTTACCGCGCTCGGGTCGCTCTACGCCGGGCTGATGAGCAACGACGACGGCTGGGCGCAACTGATACTCGCGTGCGGCGAGCGCACCGGTGAGCGGGTTTGGCAGCTTCCGCTGGGGGACGAATACGCGCAGATGGTCAAGGGCCGCTACGCCCAGCTGACCAATCGCGCCGAGCGCCGCGAGGCACAGGCGATCACCGCTGCGGAGCTGCTGCGCCACTTCGCGGGAGGTCTGCCGTGGGCGCACCTCGACATCGCCGGGACGGCATACGACGTGCCGCGCTCCTACCTGCGGGGCAAGGGTGCTACCGGCTTCGGTGTGCGCTTGCTCGTCGAGGTCGCGCTCGCGAGCGCGGCCTCCGCTGGCTGAACTGCACGCGCCGCGTGCGGAACCACTGATCGCTTCCGATCGTCACCCACGCTGCCAGCGGCCGTGACGATACGACCGGTACGGCAACCAGGCGGTAGTGGTAGAGCGCTCCCGGCCTCAGGCCCGTGAGCTGCGCGGCCACCATCACCGTGCCCTGCCCCGCGCTTATCGTCCCGGGCGAGCTCCAGTAGCCGTAGCTCGTGGTCGGCCCGTAGGCGAACACCCATTGGGTGGCGAGGTTGCTCGTGTCGAGGTAGCCGTAGACGGTGGCCGTCGAGAGCCCGGGCGATACCTCGCCCGTGTAGGCCATGAAGGCTTGTGCCGGGGCGGCTCCCAGCGCCGCCAACGCGCCCGCCACCAGTGCGATCAGCAGGCCTCGCCGCACCGTCTGCCCCTAGCGCGATCCATCGCCGGCGATCGTATCGTCCACGGGTCGGTGCATGCACCGACCCCCCGGCGGGTGCATGCACCCGCCGGGGGCGGGCCGCATGCGGCCCGCCCATCAGGCCACAATCTCCAATCGATGGACTTCGACCTGCCTGAGGACGTCCGGCTCCTGCGCGCGACGGTTCGCGAGTTCGCCGAGAAGGAGATCGCGCCCGTGGCCGAGGAGCTCGACCGGACCAAGAGCTTCCCGTACGAGATCGTGCGCCGCCTCGGCGAGCTCGACCTGATGGGGATCCCCTTCCCCGAGGAGTACGGCGGCGCCGGCGGAACGTCGCTCGCCTACGCCGTCGTGGTGGAGGAGCTGGCGCGGATCGACTCCTCGGTCGCGATCACGCTGTGCGCCCACACCTCTCTCGGGACCCAGCCGATCTACCTGTTCGGATCCGAGGAGCAGAAGGCCGACTGGTTGCCCCCGCTGTGCGCCGGCGAGCGACTCGGGGCATTCGGGCTCACCGAGCCCGAGGCCGGCTCGGATGCCGGGAACACGCGCACGCGAGCGGTGCTCGAGGACGGAGAGTGGGTGATCAACGGCGCCAAGCAGTTCATCACCAACGCCGGCACCGACATCTCGGCGCTCGTCGTGATCACGGCGGTCACCGGGAACGGCTCGGGCGGCGCGCGCGAGATCTCGAACCTCCTCGTCCCCAACGGCACCCCCGGCTACGAACAAGGCGCGCCGTACCGCAAGATGGGCTGGAACGCCTCGGATACGCGGCCGCTGGCGTTCGACGACTGCCGTGTCCCCGCCGAGAACCTCATCGGCGAGCGTGGCGCCGGGCTGCGACAGTTCCTCCGGGTGCTCGACATCGGGCGGATCGGCGTCGCGGCGATGGGCGTGGGACTCGCGCAGGGAGCACTCGATCAAGCGCTCGCCTACGCGCGTGAGCGACGCGCCTTCGGCCATCCGATCTCGAGCTTCCAGGCGATCCAGGCCAAGCTGGCCGACATCTCAACCGAGATCGAGGCAACGCGTCTGCTCGTCTACAAGGCGGCGCTCGAGAAGGATTCCGGGCGCAACTTCACGCTGACCGCCGCCCAGGCCAAGCTCAAGAGCGGCCGCCTCGCCGTCCGCGCCGCCGAGGAAGCGGTGCAAATCCACGGCGGCTACGGCTACATCGAGGAGTACCCGGTGTGCCGCTTCTACCGCGACGCCAAGATCCTCACGATCGGCGAGGGCACCGACGAGATCCAGCAGCTGGTGATCGCGCGTCAGCTGGGCGCCTGACGGCCGGCCGGATGCCGGCCGTCCCCGGAGCCGGACGCGTTCTGAGCTCCGGCGCTCTCCAGGATCGTGGTCGCCGCGCTTGCCGGGTCGATTTCACGCGAGACGACCCGGTTGAGCAGCTCCTGCACCTCCGGGTCAGCGGCGAGCGAGCCCTCGAGCTCGCGGCGCATGCGAAAGGTCGCGATGGCAAGCACCTCGTTCATCAGGTTTCGTCGCCGCCGCGCCATCAGCGTGCCCTCGGCCTCGATGTGGGCATGGTGCTCGTCGAGCTTCTCGGAGAGCTCCTCGATCCCCTCGCCGCGGACCGCCTCGGTGCGGACGATCGGCACCTGCCACGCCTCTCGCGAGCCGAGGGCCAGGACGCCTTTGATCTCGCGGACCATCGTGTCAGTGAGCGGATGGTCGGCTTTGTTGACCACGATGATGTCGGGGATCTCCATCACCCCAGCTTTGAGGGCCTGGATGGAGTCGCCTGAGCCCGGCATGAGCACCAGCACCACGCTGTCGGCATGGTCGATGATGTCGACCTCGGCCTGCCCGACCCCGACTGTCTCGAGCAGCACGAGGTCGCGACCTGAGGCGTCCATGAGAAGCGCAGCCTGGAGCGCCGCCTCGCTGAGACCGCCGAGCGCGCCGCGGTTGGCCATCGAGCGGATGAACACCCCAGGGTCGAGGAAGTGGTCGGCCAGCCGGATGCGGTCGCCGAGCAGGGCTCCTTGAGTGAAGGGCGAGGTCGGATCGATCGACAGCACAGCGACGCTCTTGCCACGACCCCGCTCAAGCTTCGTCAGGGCGCCGAGCAGTGTCGACTTGCCGACTCCAGGGGGACCGGTGAATCCGAGCACCGTCGCGCGGCCCGTCTCCGAGTAGACCTCGCGCACGAGCTCCCAGCCGCGCGGATCGTCGTTCTCGACCAGCGAGATTCCTCGCGCCAGCGCGCGCTTATCGCCCGAAAGCAGTCGCTTTGCCAGCGAGTTTTCGCCTTCCGCCATGGGGACGAGAGATCATCGCAGCCCGTACGATCTTCCCGTGGCCGCGCGGACGCCACTGCTGCTCGAGAGGCCCGTGGCCGGGATCGAAAGGCCCTTGGCGGTGCGGGCGGGGCCGCCTCCGCTCCACGGCGGGCCGCTCACGTTCGTGCGCTTCGCGCTGCGACACCGGATGCTGAGTCCCGGCTACCTGCGCCTGATCGTGCGCTGGCGGTGGCTCAAGCTCCGCTGGCGCGGACGGCTCGTCACCGACGGGGTTTGCTTCGTCTGTCCCGGCGTCAAGTTCGAGATCGGTGCCAACGCGACGCTGCGGCTGGGGCGCTGGTCGTGGATCGGGCACGGGACCAAGGTGCGCGTACACGAGGGCGAGGTCTCGATCGGGGCCAAGTCGGTCCTCGGTCAGGAGTGCACGATCTCGGCCTTTCAGCACGTCTCGATCGGCCGCGAGTGCATCATCGCCGACCGCGTGATGATGATCGACTTCGACCACGGCATGGTCGAAGTCGAGCGGCCGGTCCGGCTCCAGGGGATCTACAAGCGCGACGTCGACATCGGCCATAACGTCTGGATCGGGTACGGAGCGTGCATCCTGCGCGGGGTGAACATCGGCGAGAACTCCGTGATCGGCACCAGCGCGGTCGTGACGAGCGACGTGCCCGACAATGCCGTCGTGGCTGGGATTCCCGCGCGCGTGATCCGAATGCGCGAGGCGCCCAAGACGTTCCGCTGGGGCTAGCCGGTCCAGCCGGCGAGATCGGGGGCCAGGTTTCGCACCATCGCCTCGAGTTCGGCTGGCCTGTCGAGCGCCATACCGAACGCCTGGGCGTGCGCCGCCGCGCGCTCGCGCGGATAGCGGCCCGCGGTGGCGCGGGTGACGAGGAACGCCCAGTCGCTCGATTGCAGGGCCAGCAGCTCCCTGAGCGCACGCTCCCCGGGCCGGCGCCCCCGCGCCAGCGCCCTTAGCTCGGCCGTGCGCGCCTGCCACGCCAGATCGGCCACCTGCGGCCCGCTCCACGTCCGCAGGTCCTCGCCTTCACCCCAGCTCGAAGCCGGAAGATCGCCCGTCGTGCGCGCGGGCTCGTGTTGCTCGAGTGCGTCGTCGAGTGTCGCCAAGCGAAGACCCTGGCGCGCTGCCTCCTCGACGACCGCCACCAGCCAATGCACGCCCTCGTACCACCAATGTCCCAGGAGCTCTGTGTCGAGCGCGCACACGCAGACGCCACCGGCCCCGACGCGCGCGAGCACCCGTCGGACGAAATCTCGGGCCTGCTCGGCGGCCAGCCGCAGTGCAGCGGCGTGGTCGTAGGGCCGCCCGTCGTTGGCCCAGATGCGGTGGTCGTGCTCGGTCCGTCGGTGGTAGTTGCGATACACCCCGGCCGACGGATAACCCCGCTCGCTCCACACCAGCGAGATCGTTGCTCGGTCGATCGGCCACAGCACAGGTCCCGCCTCGGTGGCGATCGGGCCAAGATGCCGTTCATCGCCGAGGCCGTAGATGCGGGTCAGCTCGACACACGTATGACGGACGCCCGCCTGCTCGAGCCCCTCGTCGAGCCAGGGGGCATAGGCGCACTCCGGGAGCCAGAAACCGCCCCGCCAGGCGCCGAGGCGCCGGCGATGCGACGCGATCCCACTTCTCACCTGGAGCGCGATCCCGCTGTCGCTGGCCAACAGAGGGAGGATCGCGTGCGTCGCCGCCGAGGTCCACGTCGCGTGCTCGCCCAGCTCCGCGAGCAAGCTGCCGGGTAGCTCGCGAAGCCGGCGCGCAGCCGCGGCGTACTCGTCGGCCGAGCGCTCGAGCTCCTCGGCCTGGGCTAGCTGGCCCGTCTTGCGCAGCGCCTCGATGTCGAGCCGGTGGGACTCAGGACGGATCTCTTCGAGAAACTCGATGCAACGCTCGACGGACCCCCGCGCCTCCAGCTGGTCGCACAGCACGGGCGTCAGCGAGAGAGTGATCGGGGCCCGCTCGAGGAGGTTGAGAAGCGGGAGGTACGAGCTGGCGATCGCCTCCCACAGCCACTCCTCGCCGAACGGCCAGGTGCCGAACCCCTCGACGTACGGCATATGGGTGTGGAGGACGAGCGCCAACTCGCCGGGCCGACACGCCGGAACCCGGCCCGACCCCCTAGCGCTGCGAATCGGAGACCTCGAGGTAAGTGATGCTGATCCGGTGGCGCACCAGCCGGTAGAGCCTCCGGCCGAGGCCGTAGCTCGCTCGGAGGACCGCCTCGGCGTGTGCTTCCTCGTCGGGCTCGAGAATCCGAGCCGCGCCCTTCATCGGGCTGCCCAGCGGACGGCCGCGGGCTGTGCACGGAGCGACCAGCACGTCAGGGTTGCGGCGGATCCGCTTGACCTTGCCGTCCTCCGCACCGCTGCGGATATAGAGCCTTCCGGCCTCGATCCCGAACCAGACAGGCGTGCTCACCGGCTTCCCGCTCGAGCGGTAGCTCGTGAGCAGGCAGTACTTGTGGCCGCGCAGGCTCGCGGTGCTCCAGGCGCCGGCTTCAGCCTTCACTACGTCGCCCGCGTGTGTATCGCGGAGGCTGCCGAAGACGCGGTTCTCGAAGCGGCGAACGAAGCTCATGTGCGGTCAGCTCATGGCGTGCAGTCGTTACCCGCGGCAGACGGCCAGAAAGTCGAACGCCCGGTCGAGTCGCGGCCCGGAGCGAAGCGCGAAATCGGCAGACGAGATGGCCGGCGTGAACCGGTCGTAGAACCGGCTCGTGATGCCCAGAGCGCGGTGGACCCGGTCCCACCCGAGCGACAACGCGGCTGCATGAACCCAGAGCTTGCGGGCGTGAAAGAGGCCCAGCAGCCGAACCTCTGCGAACACCGAGCTGCAGAGCCGCTCGAACTCCTCGGCCCGGTACTCGCGGATGTGCCACGGGTTACCGGAGCGTCGCCGGCCGCGGGGGGCCAGGGTCAGCACGTTGGGCGTCGAGACGTAGGCCACCCCCTTGGGCGCGAGCAACGATCTGAAGTGGCCGAGCACGGCCACCGGATCCTGCACGTGCTCGATCGTCTGGAGGAAGACAACAGCGTCGAAGCTTCCCGGCTGACCCCAGTTCTCGACCATCCCTCGCTCGAACGAAAGCCCCTGGCGCGCGTAGCGCAGTCGCGCGTGCTCGAACGCCTCGGGGTTGGCGTCGACGCCGACGACGCTGGCCGCCGAGCGCCAAAGCACCTCAGAGCCGTAGCCCTCGCCGCAGGCCATGTCGAGCACCCGTAACCCGGCGACGCGCGCGCCGATCCACTCGTAGACCGCGAGGTGCCGCCGGTACCAGTAGTTCTCTGCCGGCACGTCGGGCAGTGTCCGCTCGCCGGTCAGCTCGAGGGGTGGCACGCCCGGCGGCTGACCCTGTTGGAGATACAAGTTCATGGCCGAGCGAGAGGGTAATGTGGGCGCCGCCATGCAGGCGCTTCGCAGCGCGGACGAGATCCGTGACGTCAACACTCGCTACCACGACGTCGCGGCCTCGACCTACGACACGAAGTGGGGTATCGACTTCGGCCCGGTCGGTCAGGCGCAGGTCTTGGGCAAGCTGCGCAAGGCACTCGGCGCCGAGCTGGACCGCGGCTTCGAGCGCTCGCTCGAGATCGGCGCCGGCACCGGCTACTTCAGCCTCAACCTGCTCCAGGCGGGAGTCGTGGGCGAGGCCACCTGCACCGACATCTCGCCGGGGATGGTCAGGACGCTGGCCACCAACGCGGCGCGGCTCGGCCTCGAGGTCCGCGCGGCGCGCGCCGACGCCGAGTCGCTGCCCTTCTCGGACGAGTCCTTCGATCTCGTGCTCGGGCACGCCGTGCTCCACCACCTGCCCGATCTCGACCGCGGCTTTCACGAGTTCTTCCGCGTGCTGCGACCCGGGGGACGAATCGTGTTCGCGGGTGAGCCCTCGCGAGTAGGCGACCGGATCGCCGGGCTTCCCAAGCGCGGCGCGCAGCTCGTGGCACCCGTGTGGCGAGCCGCCTTGCGCGCGGGGGCTGCTTCACCGGCAGCCGCCAGCCGTGAAGCCGCCGAGGACCACGGGCTCGAGCGCCTGGTCGACATCCACGCGTTTGCTCCCGGTGACCTCGTCGCGCTCGCCCGGCGCGCCGGCTTCGTGGACACCAAGGTGCGCGGCGAGGAACTCGTTGCGAACTGGTTCGGCTGGTTCAACCGGGCGCTCGAGGCAAGCGCCGATCCTCGGCAGGTGCCAATGCTCTGGCGCCAGTACGCCTTCCATGGCTATCTGGTGCTGCAGCGGGTTGACGAGCACCTGCTCGAGCCGAGGCTGCCTCCCGCCATCTTCTACAACCTTCTGCTCGCCGCTCGCAAGGGATAGCCGCTGGAGGCGGGTCGGGGCAGGGGCGATTCGGCGCGCCTGGGGCGGGGGCGTGCCGGCCGGCGTCGGGCGGGGGCGTGTCGGCGGGCCTGGGATGGGGGCGTGTCGGCCGGCGTCGGGCGGCCGCGCGGCGCTGCGGACCGGGCGGGCCAGCGGCCTAGACTCATCCACGGATGGCCGACCGCCTAGAGCGCGACTTCCCTCTCTTCCCGCTCGGGATCGTGGCACTGCCGGGCGAGCTGGTCCCGCTTCACATCTTCGAGGATCGCTACAAGACGATGATGGACGAGTGCCTGCGGGACGAGAAGGAGTTCGGGATCGTGTGGCTGTCTGACGAAGGCCTGCGCGAGGTCGGCTGTGCCTGCGCCGTGGACCGCGTGCTCGAGCGGATGGAGGACGGCCGGATGAACCTGCTCACCCGCGGCACAAGGCCGTTCCGAGTCCTAGAGCGCCAGCGCCACCTCGCCTATCCCGCCGGAGTCGTCGAGTTCCTGGAGGACCGGCCGGAGGAGGTCGACTCCGAGCTGGCGTCCCAAGCCCACGCGGCGTACGCCGAGCTCGTGCGGCGGGCCACCGACGAGGAACCGGCGCAGGGCGACTTGGCCGAGCTCGATGCCTACGGCATGGCGGCCACGATCGATTTCGGCCCCGACGCCAAGCAAGGCCTGCTGGACCTGCGCTCGGAGAACGCGCGCCTGCGCCTCGTCATCCGGCTTCTCCACGCGGCAGCCAAGCGGCTCGACCTCGTCGAGCGCGCGCAAGAGCGGGCGCGCTCCAACGGCAAGGTCCGCTTCGGAACCTAGTCCCGCTAGGCGTTGTAGGCGATCATCGCCGTCCCGAACAGCAGGCAGTAGGCCGCGAACGGAATCAGCGTGCGGGTGCGGAAGTAGCGGGTCAGGAAGTGGACTGTGAAGACAGCTGTGATCGCAGCGAAGACCGCCGCGAGCAGGGCGGCGACTCGAAGGTCGTGCGCAGCATGCGTGTTGGCATAGCTGCTGCCGAGGTGAATGCGCCCCGTCAGGTCGCCGAACTTCAAGATTCCCGCGGCAAAGATTGGCGGCGTGGCGAGCAGGAAGGCGAAGCGCGCCGCGTCGCTGTGGTTCATCCCGCGGCCCAGCCCCGCGGTCATCACGACGCCGTCGCGGCTGATCCCGGCGATCAGGGCCGACGTCTGGGCGGTGCCGATGATCCCGGCCTCGGTGTAGTTGAGCGTGTCAAGCCGCCGGGTCGGCCCGTCGGGCGTCTGGGCCTGCTCCTCTGCCGTCTGACGGACCGCGGCGCGCCTTCGGTAGTACTCGCCACTCAACAGGAGGAAGCCGTTGACGACCAGGAAGATCGAGGCGGCCAGCGGCTTGGCCAGCGCCACCCGCACGGGGTGCTCGAGCAGCAATCCGAGGATGCCCACCGGAATCGTCGCGGTGACGATCAGCCACGCAAGGCGCTCGGTCGGCGTCTCGATCCGGCGCCGCCACAGTGAGCGGAAGAAGCCGGCGATGATCGCCACCCAATCGCGCCAGAAATAGATCAGCAGGCCCACGGCGCTTCCCACGTGAAGCATCACCACGAAGGCCAGCCAGGGTGACTCGGGCTGAGACTGCCAGTGGACGATGTTGTGCCAGCCGAACAGGTTGGGGAAGATCACCGTGTGCCCCAGGCTGGAGACCGGGAAGAGCTCGGTGGCGCCCTGTAGGACGCCCAGGACGACAGCCTGGAAGCTGCTGATCAGGGAGCTGGCCAGCGCAAGCACGAAGCGGGCAGGCTAGCGAGTGGGACCTAAGCGCTCGCTCAGGGTTCAGCCCGCACGCCTGCATGCCTGCTGCGCCGCCTGCACCGCGAACAGCTCCACTCTGGCCAGTTCGGAGCGGCGGCGACCCGCCGTGTCGGGAAACGAGATCGTGCCGTCCTGAAGGCGGACGGTGTACCGGAACACACTGGCCTGTGACGAGGCGATCCGGAGCGACCGTTTGGCGTCGCCGTCGAGCGAGAGCGTCAGATCCCGCGCGGTGAGGAGCAGCGGGCCGGCCAGATGGCGAGCTGGGCCTCCGTCGCATCGAATCGTCCCGCCGTCGTTGACGAGCAGCGTGAGCTTCCCGCCAGGCCCGCTGCGCGTGAGCAGGAACAGGTCGGGCGCCTGGACGCTCAGCCCGCAGCCGGCGAATCCCGCGGTCCCGAGCGCGGCCAGTGCGGCGCGCAGCGCGAGCCGCTGAGCTCGCCGCCTCATCCGTCGACGCTTACCGCTGCGCCGCCCCGGCGCGGATCTCCGCCTCCCCAGAGCCGCCCATGGCTGTCTCGCTCGACCGCTTGCACTCCGCCGAAGAACAGATTGAGCTCTCGGAAGCGCGCGATCGGACGGGCGGCCGCCTCGAGCGCGGTCGTGTCGACTCCCGGCTCCGAATAGACGACCCCGTCCTCGAAGTGCACGCGGGGCGCCCGCACCGCCTCGCCTGCCCGCAGACCGTCGTCGATCACGCGAATGATCGTCTGGAGGATCGCTGAGCGGATCCGGTTCGACCCCGCGCTACCCAGCACAAGCTCGGGTCTGCCGTCGCGCAGGACCACCGTCGGCGCCATCATGCTCGGGAGCCGGCGGCCGGGAGGATGGCGGTGGAAACCGAGCGGGTTGAGGTCCTGCTCGCCCAGCATGTTGTTCAGGTGTATGCCCGTGCCGGGCACGACGATCCCTGAGCACGACCCGTCTGAGGTCGTGACCGAGCATGCCCAGCCCTCGCTGTCGAGCGCAGCGACGTGAGTGGTTGAACCGAGGGTCGGTCCGAGGAACCGCCGCACGAACTCGGGATCGTCCAACCCGGCGAGGAACTCGGGCGTTCGTTCGCTCTGCGTTCGCTCCATCACCTCGACGATCCGCTCGACGTCGGGCCGGCTGCCGTCCCGGTCGAGCCAGCCCAAAGCACGTGCGATCAGGATCCCGCCGGCGGACGGCGGTGGGTTGGTGAGGACCTCCCTCCCCCGGTAGCCGACCCGGACGGGCTCACGCTCGATCACCTCGTACGCCGCCAGGTCTTGGGGCGTCAGCATGCCGCCGCGCTCGGACACCCAGCTGACCACAGCATCCGCGATGTCGCCCTCGTAGAACGGCCGCGGCCCCTCCTCGCCGAGACGCTCGAGCCCGTCTGCCAGCTCCGGCTGACGCACTACGTCGCCCTCGGCCAGCGGCCGCCCATCGGGCGCGAACAGCTGGCTGCACTCGGGGGTCGAGGTGATGATCCCCTCGAGGATCTCGAACAGGTACGCCTGCTGGGCGCTGACCCTCACCCCGTCCCTGGCCAGCCGGGCCGCCGGCGCGGCAAGCTCGGAGAGCGACAAGCGGCCAAACCGCGCGGATGCCTCGTGCATCCCGGCAGGCAGGCCGTAGGTACCCACCGAGGCAGCGCCGATATTGAACACCTGCACCGCGTCGCCGAACGAGATCGTCACCGGAACGAGCTCGGCGCGGTCGCTCGGATCGGCGCCCCGGCCGGGTGCCTCGACGAAGAAGTCGAGCAGCACGGGCCGAGCCCCGGGCGGGACGATGAGCATGTACCCGCCGGCGCCGAGGGCAGTCAGTAGTGGCTCGGCCGCGGTGGCCGCCAGCACAGCTGCCACCGCTGCGTCGACCGCGTTACCGCCGGAGCGCAGCGCGTCGGCCCCGGCCTGCACGCTGACCGCGTGGCCGGCGGCTACGAAGCCGAGCTGGGACTGCGGCATGCGGCCAGCCTAGGCCGCGATTCGTTCGCGTGCTACCTGCGCGGGAGGAATTCCGGAACGTCCAACGTGGAGCCGGGCCGCAGGGGCCGCTCCCGCACACGGCTGACGCGCGGCTCACCGCCCGGCTCGCGCAGCTCGGAACGCGCGGAGAGCTCCGGCGCAGCGGGATGCTCTGACTCGCGCCTGGACCGTGGCCGGCGCTCGCCGAACCCGGTCGCGACCACGGTGACCCACACCTGCTCGTCGAGCTTCTCATCGATCATCGCGCCGAAGATGATGTTGGCGTCCGGGTGGGCGGCTTCGGCCACGGCCTTGGCCGCCTCGTTGACCTCCCACAGCGAAAGATCGCGCCCGCCGGTGATCGAGAGGAGGATCGACCGCGCGCCCTCCATGCTCGTCTCGAGCAGGGGCGACGCGACGGCCGCTTCGGCGGCATCGATCGCGCGGCGCTCGCCTGTCCCCATTCCGATCCCGAGGAGCGCATTTCCCGCGCTCGACATGATCGTCCGCACATCGGCGAAATCGAGGTTGATAAGGCCGGGCAGCGTGACGAGATCGGAGATGCCCTGCACGCCCTGGCGCAGGACGTCGTCGGCGACATGAAACGCCTCGACCATCGAGGTGTTCTTGTCGAGCACCGAGAGCAGCCGGTTGTTGGGCACGACGATCAGCGTGTCGACTTCCTCGGACAGGGCGGCGATTCCCGCCTCGGCCTGGTCGCGCCGGCGCGAGCCTTCGAACTGGAAGGGGCGCGTGACGATGCCGACCGTGAGCGCTCCGAGCTCGCGCGCGATGTGGGCGACGATCGGGGCGGCTCCGGTGCCTGTGCCGCCTCCCGCCCCGGCGGCGATGAACACCATGTCCGAGCCGCGGAGGATTGCCTTGATCCGGTCGTACTCCTCGCGTGCCGCCTGCGCGCCGAGCTGCGGGTCAGAGCCCGACCCGAGCCCCTTGGTCACCGAGTCGCCGATGTGAAGCGTTTCGTGGGCCGCCGAGAGCTGGAGCGACTGGAGGTCGGTGTTGATGGCGAGGAACTCGACGCCCTCGACCTCGGCCTCCACCATCCGGTTGACAGCGTTGACCCCGGCGCCGCCCACCCCCACGACGCGGATCACGGGCCGGCCGGTCGAAGGTGCGACGGGTGCGTACGCGTCGGCCAGCCGCTCGGGGCGCGCAAACGGGTCGGGCTCGGGGATTGACGCCGTCGGCCCGGCGCGCTCCATCAAGTTCTGCGGAAGGTCGGAGGAGAACGCGTGGCGGAGCCGCTCCTGGGGGGTAAGAATGTGGCGCTCTTCAGGCTCGCCCAGCGGGGCCGTGTCCGGTGCTCGCTCCGTCGCGGGGGGCGGCGGGGCAGTGGCAGCGGGCGGATCCTGCTGAGGGGGCGAGGGCGGTGGCGGAGTGCTCGGTTCCCGTGGCCCCTCCTGGCTGGTCTTGCGGAACAGGTCCGCCAGCGGGCCTTCACGCAGGCTTGCGCGCTTACCGCTTGGCATTTGCGAGGACCTCCTTGGCGAGCTGCCTGTAGGCATGGGCCGCCACTCCATCCGGGTCGTATTTGAGGACTGACATTCCCTTCACCGGCGCCTCGGCAAACCGGATCGTCTTGCGGATTCGCGAGGCGAAGACTCGGTCGCCGAAGTTCTCCTCCAGCAGCTCGATCGCCTCTTTGGCATGAAGCGTCCGAGTGTCGATCATCGTGGGCAGGATCCCTTCGATGTCGACGTCGGGGTTGAGGTTCTCACGGATCATCGCAAGCGTGTTCTGGAGCTGGACCAGACCGCGCATCGAAAGATATTCGCACTGGACAGGGACGATGACTTTATGTGCGGACGTGAGCGCGTTGATCGTCAACAGCCCCAGGCTCGGCGGCGTGTCGATGAACACGAAGTCGTAGTCCTCGTCGACCTCCTTGAGCGCCTTCTGGAGCGAGCGCTCGCGGCCGATCATCGCGGCCATCGCAATCTCCGCGCCGGCCAGGTCGATCGAAGCGCACGCAATGTCCACCTCGCGCTTGCGGATCACCTCCCGGATCGAGATCTGGTGCACGAGCACGTCGTACATCGACTTCTCGAGCGTGTCGGGGTCGATGCCCTGCGACATGGTCAGGTTGCCCTGCGGGTCCATGTCTACGCACAGCACGCGGTGGCCCTCCTCGACAAAGGCCACGGCGAGGTTCAGCGTTGTCGTGGTCTTGGCGACGCCACCCTTCTGGTTGGCGAACGCGATCACCTTGCTCACAGGAGGCTCCTCTGGGCGGGGGTGGCCCGATGCGTGGGGGGGCTCATACGCGGGTGTATTCGCAGGCGGAGGGCGGAATCCTCCGCATCGGGGCCTGCGATTTCCCCGCTCCCCGGGAAGCTTGGTCGATCTTTGGCCATAGTGGCCAAAAAATGACCACGCTGCCCCAGGTCGTGGAGTTCGGCCGCCTACTACCCTCGGGCGCCGGTGCCCTCCCTCCTCGAGAAGCGGCTGATCTTCGTCACCGGCAAGGGGGGTGTCGGCAAATCGACCGTGGCGGTGGCGCTGGGCCTGGTCGCCGCCCGGCGCGGCCAGCGCACGATCGTCGCCGAGCTGGCGAGCCAGGAGCGCGTCCAGCGCCTGTTCGGCCATGGCGGCGAGCACTTCCAGGAGTCGGAGCTGGCACCTGGCCTATTCACGATCTCGATCGACCCCCAGCACGCGATGGACGAGTACCTGAAGCTGAAGCTGGGAGCGCTTGGCCACGCCCTCGGCTCGAGCCGGCTGTTTGCAGTCTTCGCGATGGCGACGCCGGGGATGCGCGAGCTGCTCAGCATCGGAAAGGTGTGGGAGCTGGCACAGCGCGAGCGGCGCACGACGGGCGCGGCTGCCTATGACTTGGTGATCGTCGACGCCCCGGCCACGGGTCACGGGGTCGGCCTTCTGCGCACGCCGAGGACGTTCGCCGACATCGCCCGGGTCGGGCCGATCGCCCATCAGGCGGGAACCATCGCTGCGACGATCGCCGACCGGAGCGTCACGGGGGTCGTGGCCGCCGCGACGCCCGAGGAGATGCCGATCGCCGAAACGCTCGCGTTGAAGGAATCGCTCGAGCGCGACGGGCTTGGGCTCGACCTTGTGGTCCTCAACGCGCTGTATCCCGAGCGGTTCGCCGACGCCGAGCTCGAGGATCTCCGAGCCGCGCTCGGCCAGCACCCGCTCCCGGGTGGCCGGATCCGCGCTCAAGGCAGCGCTCTCCGAGCACGCCCGCGCGCGAGCCCAGCGGGAGCAGGTCGCGCGCCTGCGCCAGGGGCTCAACGGAAACCTCGTCGAGCTCCCCTACGTGTTTGCCGATCAATTGGACGGGACCGAAGTCCAGAGGCTGGCCGACGAACTAGGCAGCCAGTTGTGAGCATTGCCTCGCTTCTGGAGGGCAAGCGCGTGTGCGTGTGCGCCGGCGCGGGCGGCGTGGGCAAGACGACGACATCGGCGACGATCGCGCTCGGCCTGGCCGCCCAGGGGGCCAAGGTCGCGGTGGTGACGATAGACCCGGCCAAGCGGCTAGCCAACGCGCTGGGGCTCGAGAGCCTCGACAACGAGCCTCACCGCGTCGCCGACGAGCTCCTGGCCAGCAGCGGCCTGGCGGTGCAGGGCGAGCTCTGGGCGATGATGCTCGATCCCAAGCGGACGTTCGACGAGTTGATTGAGCGACTCGCACCCGACCCGGAACGAGCCGCGCAGATCAAGGCCAATCGTGTCTACCAGGAGCTCTCAACCGCCGTGTCCGGCTCGCAGGAGTTCACGGCAATCGCCAAGCTCTACGAGCTCGATCGCGAGCACGACTTCGACTTCCTCGTGCTCGACACGCCCCCCGCCCGCAACGCGGTCGACTTCCTGGACGCCCCGCAGCGCCTGAGCGCATTCCTCGAGGGCCGCGCGCTGAAGGCGCTCACACTGCCGACTGGGCTAGGCATGCGCGTGCTGGGGCGAGGCGCCACACCGCTGCTCGGCGCCCTGCGCCGGGTGACAGGTGTCGACCTCGTGACCGACCTCGGAACGTTCTTCGAGCTGCTGGCCGGGATGACGGCCGACTTCAGTGCGCGGGCCAGGCAGGTCGAGGCGCTTCTCCGCGCGCCAAGCACCGCCTTCATGCTCGTCACTTCGGCCCAGGGCGAGCCCATCGACGAGGCAATCTGGTTTCACCGGACCCTCCGGGAGAGCGGCCTGCCGTTCAGCGCCGTGGTCGTCAACCGGGTCCACCACGACCTCATTGGCGTCCGCCAGCCGCGCAACGTGCGCCGGGCGCTGGACCCGCTTCTACCGCGCGACCTCGCCGAGCGTGTCGCGCAGAACTTCCGCGATTACCACCTGCTGGCGGCGCGCGACGAACGGAACCTAGCCAGGCTGAAGGACGAGCTCGGGGGGGCGCCCACGCTGCTCGTTCCACAGCTCGATGACGACGTTCACGACCTGGCCGGTCTCGTCCAGATGCACGGCTATCTGTTCGGTTCCCAGCGGGAGCGTGACCGGCTGATCGCGGGCGTGGTGGCCTAGCGCTCCTCGGCGGCCACCAGCGTGAGCCCGCCCTCCTGGAGCAGCTGCCACACGGCGGATTGCACATCGGCGCCGGGCGCCCCGGCCGCAACCTCGCGTAGGTCTGCCATGGTCAGCGGTGACCGGGCCGCCCTCGCCGCCAGGACCCGCTTGAGCTCCTCGATGTCGGGTGTGCGCACGTGAGTGCGCCTGCGCCAGGAGCTGTCGGGTGACCTCGGTGCCGATGCGCGTGACGTTGGCCCACCCCCGGCCGAGGCCGATCTCCTCGATCTCGAGCGCGCGGCTCTCATAGATCGTCAGCTTGGCTTTGTGCGGCGCCCAGCGCCGGTCCTGGACTTCGACTAACTCGCCACGCAGCCACGGCCCCAGGATCCGCTGCTCGAGCTGTTCGCGGTCGAGATTGAACGACCGTCCCTGGTGGGGGAACTGGCGAAGCTCGACGTGGAACATTCGGCGCCTGGAATGCTCAGCCGCGCTCGCGCCCGGCAAATCGCTCGCGCGCCTCCTCGATCGTCTCGAGGGCGGCGGCGCGGTCACCCCACCCCCTGACCTCCGACCACCGGTCTTGCTCGAGGTCCTTGTAGACCGCGAAGAAGTGCGAGATCTCGGCCCGCAGCTGGGCCGGGAGCTCGTCGACGTCCTCGATGTGGTTCCAGCCCGGATCGGTCAGTGGCACACACACGACGTGATCGTCGTCCCCCTTCTCATCAGCCATCTTGAACAGCCCCACCGGACGGGTGTGGACAATGCAGCCGGGGAAGGTTGGCTCCGAGACGCACACGAGCACGTCGAGTGCGTCGCCGTCGGGCATCAGGGTGTCCGGAACGAAGCCGTAGTCGGTGGGGTAGACGACCGATGCCGAGACGAACCGGTCGAGCTTCACGCCGCCCAGCACCGGGTCCCACTCGTACTTGTTGCGGCTCCCCTTGGGGATCTCCACGACACATGTGAGCTCGCTCAGTTCATCTCTCCCCGGGAGATGGCCAGGCACGCCTCGCACAGTGGCCAGGGCGGATTCCACGGATAGCCCGCGACGTCCCTACCGCACAAAGCAGTGTCGGGATCGCGTTCGGTGACCAGGTGGCAGAGCTCCTCGAAGCCGTGGTCGCCTACACGCGGGATGTCGCGACACGCTGGGTGCACGGCCGGCACCTGCACGGGGGTGCTCGCAGCCACGCAGGCAGGATATCTCTGCGGGCCTCCTCCCTCGACGCGCCCTCCAGCCCCTGCGCGGCCTCCCCGCTTTAGGCGCCCTCGAGCCCTGCGCTGCCTCCCCGGTCAGGCCGCGATTCCCTGCTGGGCCAGCCAGTTGGCGACGTGCTCAGGCGGGTCGCCCGCGAACTCTGCCCTAGCCGCGAGCGTGAGCAGCTCGACCGGGTCGGCATCGATCTCATCGCGGCGGTGGGCCAGATAGACGATGACAGCGCGCGCCATCGCCACCGCTGGGTCGTCCTCGCCGGCCACCGGCGGACCGAGCGCGTCGTCGAGGCGCCGCTCCACATCGCCCACCCCCGAGATCGGCTCGTCGGCGTCCTCGAAGCGCACGAGCAGCTCATCGAGCGATTCGCTCGATGAGCCCTCGCAGACCTCGACCGCGCGGTGCACGGCTTGGGAAAGGGTGACGGGCGCAGGTTCAGTGGGCATCAAGTCTGGGGTACCCGCAGCTCCGCCAACCGCAACAAGGCCGCGGGCTGCGCCCCTTAGCTCGGCAATAAGAGGCGAGCGGGCATCGCCCGCTCGCCTCGAAGGTCGCGCTCCCCCTGACTTCTTACGAGCCCCAGGACTTACATGTCGTGCCTGGTGGGCATGACACTCCCGGCCCCCACGGGGGCCGAGTAGGGAGCGGCCTGAGGCAAAGGGTACTCGCGATCGGTGGGCTCGTCCTGCACCGGGCTCGGCGCGCCGGAATCGGCTCGGTGCGGCTCGGCAGCCTGGCCGCGTCGCTCGCAGCAGAGCCGTCGGCGATCCCACCAGATCGCTGTCGAGATGGCCGCACAGCACGTCGCGCAGCAGCGCTCGGAGGTGCTCGGCCATCTCGGCCACGAGCCCGTCGGCCCCGGCGCTGCGCTCCGCCGAGGCAAGTCCGGCGATCACCGCGCGCTCGAGGGAGATCGCGCGCGCGGTGCGCTCGGCCATCGCGGCCCGGTCCTCAGGCGCTTGCGCACAGCATCGGCCAGCCGCTGGGCGAGACGACCGCTGGCCGGTCCTTCCGGCTCGAGCATCGCCCTGCAGCGCCGACAGATAGTCGGTGAGCGCCTCGAACGGTGCGAGCCGCTCGCACCCCATCTCGAACCGCGCCAGCGCCCAAGCCACCTCGCCGGAGCTGGGCGCGCGGCGGGCTACCAGGTTGCAGAAGGCCCGCAGCTCATCCTCCTGGCGCGGCGGGATCAGGGTGAGCATCCTGGGACGCCCGCTCGATCCAAGCGGGACCGTCCGCCACGCTCCCGAGTCGTTCGGGTCCAGGCCGAGCGGGCCCAGCGCATAGCCGCCCGCTCGAACAGGCGCAGCGCGGTCAGGACCCGCCGGAACCGCGCCCGGGCCAGCGAGATGACGGAATGGCCGCCTGAGCCCTCGACGGCCAGCGTGAACACCGACCAGCACATGAGGCTCCTCGCCGTCTCCCCACACCGCCTCGGGCGGTGCATCGGGGAGCTTGTCGCCTCGCACCAGCGCGAGTCCGTCGCCCAGCGCCATCTCCGGCGTCGAGGGGTCGAACGCGACCCCGAGGATCGGGTGCGATCACCGTCTCCAGACTGCCGGCCCTCGAACAGCGCCAGCTCGAGCTCCTGGTAGGCCAGCTCGAAGCGCGGCGGGATCGAACTCGAACTCGCTGCGCTCGTCGAACACTCGCCGCAGGAAGGCCCGCAGCGCCGCGTCGGCGCGCTCGCGCGGCTCGCGCGGGTACGCGCGTCTCGCCCCGCTGGATCAGATACAGGCCGCTGGCCTCGAGGCCGCCGAGCGCCCGAACGGCGGGTGAGTACGTCGGCAGGCACGAGAGAAGAGCTCCTCGCTCGCTCGATGAATGACGCTGGTCAGGGGCCGATAGCAGTAGAGCGGCACGCTGCCCCGGCGTCCGCTGCTCTCGATCACCTCGAACGGGATCTCGGCGCCGCCCGCCGTCTCGGCGGCCAGCGCGGCGGCGGCATCCATGGTGAAGCCTCGAGCGCTGGCGTGCAGGTTGCGGTCGCGCACGTCGGCCGATTCGCCTCGCCGAGCCGCGATCCTCCCCGGCGAATCGCGGCTTGCAGGTCAGCGCGAGCGTTCGATCTCGCTCAGGTGAGCGATGTTCTCGGCATCCCTTCGTTCTCGCTCGCGGCTCGGCGAGCCGAGCCAAGCGTCGAGGATCTCGCTCGAGCTCGGCGCGCCGAGGTGAGCCGCAGGCTGAGCGCGAGCACGTTGGCGTCGTTCCAGCGCCGCGCGCCTTCGGCTGTGGGCGCGTCCAGGCAGAGCGCCGCACGCACCCCGGGCACCTTGTTGGCCGCGATCGAGGCCCCGGTTCCGGTCCAGCAGGCCACCACCGCCTGGTCGGCGCGACCCTCGGCCACGTCACGTGCTGCCGCCTCGCTGGCCCACGCCCAGTCGTCGCGCTCGCCTCCGCGTAGGCGCCGTGAAGGATCGGCTCATGTCCACGGCGGCGCAGCTCATCGGGCAGCTGCTGACGCGATGCCGGTCAGCTCGTCGGCCGCCACCGAGATACGCATCGGACACCTGGTCAGGCGGCGGCGACGGCCGGCTGGCGCGCAGCGAGCGCGGAGCTCGTCGCCTGCTTCGGGAGCAATCGAGCCACTCGCGGCCGTAGGCGCGCATGCTCTCGATCAGTGGGACGAGCGCCCGCCCCTTCTCGGTCAGCGCGTACTCGACGCGCGGAGGCACCTCGGGATATGTCTGGCGCTCGACGATTCCCTCCTCCTCGAGCGCCCGCAGGCGCAGCGACAGCGTGCGCGGGCTGATCCCCTTGAGCGAGCGCTCGAGCTCACAGAAGCGCGACCGGCCCTCGGCCAGATCACGGATCACGAGCAGCGTCCATTTGCCGCACACGATCTCGGCGGTTCTGCATACGGGGCAGGTCCGATCTGAGGCCATCAGAATGCCCGATTTAGCGCAATGCTTCAGCAAGTGAAGCGAGGCATGGCGGGCATCCTCTGCCCGGTGCGCGGGCTGCGGTTAGCGGCCGGCATGGCAGGGCAGGCCGGTGCGCCCTAGCGGGCGGCGCCGATGAAGGCCCGCGCGCTCTAGCGGGGCGGCGCCGATGAGACTCCGGAACCGCCAGTTGACACCGGCGCCCGGTCGTGACCGTTCTCCGAGGGCTCGGAGGGCAGTGACCCATAGACGTCGGCCACGTCGTCCATCGTCGTGGCGGTGCGTCCGTCGGACGGCGAGCAGCAGCTTGAAGTCGTGGGGGCTGGAGGCCATCCGCAGCGCATCGTCGAGCGCCACGACGCCCGTCCTTGACGTGCTTGAGCAGCGCCTGGTCGAAGGTCTGCATCCCGTAGAAGGAGCCCTCGAAGATCACCTCGCGGAGCCTGGCCGTCTGGTCGGGATCCATGATCATGTCCCGCGCGCGGCCGGTGGCCCGCAGGATCTCGCAGGCCGCGACGCGGCCCTTGCCATCCGACTGTGGGCACGCAGCCGCTGGGAGATCACGCCCTTGAGCGTGCCGGCCAGCATCGCGCGGGCCTGGCTCTGCTCGTGCATGGGGAAGAAGTCGATGATCCGGTTGACGCTCTCGGCCGCGTCGAGCGTGTGGACCGTCGAGAGCACGAGGTGGCCCGTCTCGGCCGCCGACAGCGCGGTCCGGACCGTCTCCTGGTCGCGCATCTCGCCGATCAGGATCACGTCGGGGTCCTGGCGCAGGACTCGCCGCATGGCGTGGGCGAACGAGTCGGTGTCCATTCCGACCTCTCGCTGATTGATGATCGACTGGTTGTCGGCGTGCAGGTACTCGATCGGATCCTCGATCGTCACGATGTGGCGCGGCTTGGTCCGGTTGATGTGATCGATCATCGCCGCCAGCGTGGTGGACTTACCGGAGCCGGTGGTCCCGGTCAGCAGGATCAGCCCTCGCTCCTCGTCGGCCAGCGTGGTGACGACCGCCGGCAACCCCAGCTCGTCCACGGTGCGGATCTCGAACGGGACGATCCGGATCGCGATCGAGACAGATCCACGCTGCCTGAAGCCGTTGACGCGGAAGCGCGAGAGCCCAGGCAGCGCGAAGGCGAAGTCGACCTCGTTGTCGCGCTCGAACTCGTTGAGCTTCTCGGGATGGCGGTCGCTGAGCATCCCGCGCAGCATGTCCTCGGGCTCGCTTGGGCTTGATCCGCTCGTACTCCTCGAGCGGGAACAGCTTGCCGTGGACGCGCGCCATCGGCGGCGCACCTACTTTCAAATGCACATCAGAGCCGTCCGAGGCCAACGACGAGCTCGAGCACTTCTCGCAGATCGAGCATCCCGGGTCATATCGGCGGTAGCCCAGACGGCTTGAACGCTGCCGGAGAACCTAAGCGCGCACGGCGGATAGCATCCAGCCGGCCATGCCTACGACACCCGCCGCCGCGATCGTCGCCGTCCTGGCCACCGGCCTCACCGCCAGCCTGGCCCTGGCCGCCAACGCCGATACCGGGCGCTCACTACTCCGGCAACACGCGCCAGGGCAAGACGATCTCGTTCGACGTCTCGGCCACAGGCAAGCGCATCGTTCATCCCATCTTCTATCTGAAGACCACGTGCACGCCCAAGGCGGCACTCGTTCGCCGAGACATCGACCCACGCCACGGCGAGGCCTCAGCCCGGATCCACAAAGGGAGGTTCGTGCTGCGCTTCGCAGAGAAGCAGAGCTTCGGCCGGCACCGTCAAAGCCACCGCGCGCTTCACGCTCAGAGGGTCACTTCAGCTCGCGCAAGCGGGTCAAGGGCAGCGCGAGCGTCACCGTGCAGCTACTCCAACCGCGACCGCTGCGTGTCGGGCTCGGTCCGTTTCACCGCGCTCGGCTGAGTACTGGGCTCGGCTGAGTACTGCGCGCGCCGCTGACTACTGCGCGCGTCCGCTCAGGCGACGTCGCGGAGCTTCTGCGCCTCGGCCAGCGACTGAAGCTTCTTGAGCGACTGGTTCTCGATCTGCCGGATGCGCTCGCGCGTGACGTTGAACGTGCGGCCCACCTCGTCGAGCGTGCGCGGGTGCTCCCCGCCTAGCCCGTAGCGGAGCTCGAGCACGCGCCGCTCGCGATAGCGACAAGTTCTCCAGCGCCTCGCGCAGTGCCTCCTTGGTGAGGATCTCGGCCGCGCGCTCGTACGGGGACTCGGCGCGCTCGTCGGCGATGAACTGGCCGAACTCGGATTCCTCCTCGTCGCCGACCGGCTTCTCGAGGGACACGGGCGCCTGCGCCGAGCGCTTGATCGACTCGACCTCCTCAGGCTCGATCCCGGTCACCTCGGCGATCTCCTCGGCGGTTGGCTCGCGACCGAGCTCGGTGACGAGCTTGCGCTCGGCCCGGCCGATCTTGTTGAGCTTCTCGACGACGTGCACCGGGATCCGGATCGTGCGGGCCTTGTCGGCCAGCGCCCGCGCGATCGCCTGGCGGATCCACCACGTGGCGTAGGTCGAGAACTTGAAGCCCTTGCGGTAGTCGAACTTCTCGGCCGCGCGCACCAGCCCGAGCGTCCCCTCCTGGATCAGGTCGAGGAAGGGCAGGCCCTGGTTGCGGTAGTTCTTGGCGATCGAGACGACGAGCCGGAGGTTCGACTCGACCATCTTCTGCTTGGCGTCGAGGTCGCCGCGCTCGATCCGCTTGGCCAGGTCGACCTCCTCCTGGGCGGTGAGCAGCCGGACCTTGCCGATGTCCTTGAGGAACAGCTGCAGGGAATCGGTCGTCATGTCGGGCTTGAGGTCGAGCGCGGTCTTCGGCTTGCGCCGCCCGCGCTTGTCGGGCGCCCGCTCGAGATCCGCGGCGGCGATCGCGGGGTCGAGCTCCTCGACGAGCTCGATCTCGGCGCGCTCGAGGAAGCCGTGCAGCTCCTCGACGTCGGCCTCATCGAGATCGAGCTCGGAGATGGCTCCGGCGATCTCGGCGTAGGTGAGCACGCCGAGCTGCTGGCCGCGATTCAGAAGGGACTTGATCTCTTCCAGTTCCTGGAGCTCAGCTACTGACATGTGATCCTTCGGGTCGAGCATCCGACGCCGTGGCGGCGCGCGAGACGAGGGGAGAGGCCCGGCAAGGGCAACGTACAGCCGACCAGAACCCGCCGGTCAGGCGCAGTATAGGTACTTCATCTTTTGAAGTAGAGATCGTGCGGGCCATCGGCAAGGTGCTCAGGCGATCGCCGGTCATTGCTGAACTCTTCGGCAGCCTGGTCTGACACTTAACGCTCGAGCAGCGAATCCGTTTCAGGCTTTGCGGAAATTCCGCGGATGCGTCGCGCTGGTCCATCGCGCTTCCGCTGACAGCTCTCTCCGTCCGGGCCCGGTTACGTATACTGCCGCCGTCCAGCCGAGCGACCCTCCGTCCGCGGAAGGTCGGCCGGGGAACCACTTGCGGTAGACGATGTCTGCCGCAGGGGCGAATCGGTCCCAGTCGGGGCCGTAGCGCGAGATAGCGCGAGCCCGTCAGCTCACCCGGTAGGCGACCCCCGAGCACCCCCAACGCTTACACAGTGATGACGCGCCGCGCCATATCAGCCCTCGTATGCATCTGCCTGGTCGCGCTGGCCCTGCCGGCAATCGGCTGGGCGGACGGCGGCGGCGGAACCTCGCCGGGTGGCGGGAGCTCGTCGGGCGGGGGCGGCCCCTCCGGTGGCGAGCACTCTGGCGGAGGCGGGCTCGAGCCAGGCCACGGGCAGAGCGCGGAGCCGGCTAACCAGTCCGTCACATCGAGTTCGAATGGCGTCACCCTCACGACGTCACAATCCGGTTTCCTGTCTCGTGAGCTGCTGTTCAAGGGCACCGCTTCGAGCGCGGCGGGCCGGCCAGGCGGTCGAGATCGAGCGCGAGGGGCGTCAGACGAACGGGGTCTGGACTTCCACCGCACAGGCCACCGTGCAGCGCGACGGCTCGTTCTCGGCCTCCTGGCACGTCGATCACATCGGGCAGTTCGCATTCCGCGCCGTGGTCTCCCACGCGCAGGGAGGGTCCACGGCGGCGGCTCTGGCCGACCGTGACCGTGATCATCTACCGTCCGGCCACGGCCACCCAGTACGGGCCGGGCTTCTACGGCCACCGCACGGCGTGCGGCGCGGTTCTCCGCCGCAAGACGCTCGGCGTGGCCAACCGCACCCTCCCCTGCGGCACAAGGGTTGCGGTCTATTACGGCGGGCGGATGATTGTCGTCCCGGTGATCGACCGCGGTCCCTATACGCGCGGCGTGGATTGGGACCTGACCGAGGCCACCGGCCGCGCTCTGGGCATCAGAGGTACGGCACGGATCGGCGCGGTTTCCCTCCCGCGGCAGAGCTAATCGCATCTGCCTCCACGCAGGCCGGACCGCGCCGCGCGCCGGTGAGTACAGCCTCAGCCCGCTGGACCGATGCCGCTGGCCTGGGCGGCGAATCGCGCTTGCTCGGCGGCGGCGATCAATCCGGGGGCGTCGTCGCCGTTCTGGCCCAGTACCGCGAGCCCAACTGACGCCTTGAGCGGCGCGCCTCGCCACCGCTGAGCCGCCGACACGGCCGAGGAGAGCCGCGCGGCCAGTCCCCAGGCGCGAGCCCGCGAGAGACCGGGCATGATCACCCAAGCCCGCCCCCCATCGACGAGCACCTCCCCCTTCTCGCCCGCGGTCGCCCGTAACGCGGTCTCGAAGGACTCGAGCACGGTGACGACTTCCTCAGGCGCGGCGATGGCCAGCATACGGTCGACGTCCTCGAGCTCCACGACCAGCAGGGCCAGGGCCGAGCTCTTGCTCCTTCGCGCGCGCGACCCAGTCGGACAGTCTCTGCTCCCAGGCTGCCTCGTCCCACTCCTCGCCGCGCGCCGCCTCGCCCCGCCCGGCCCCGCCGCGCGCGGCGCCGGGCCGCGCGGCGCCGGGGCGCACGGTCTGGGTCCGGGCATCCTCCAGGCGATCCCCGCCACCGCGTTCAGCCACCTCCCGGCGCGCGACCGACAGCTCCCCCGAGCCCGCCCACGCCCGCAAGGCAGCCGCCCGCACGAGCTCCCCAACCAGCGCGAGGCGCTCGCCCAGGTCGAACAGCTGGTCCGGCGAGGGATCGGCGAAGCTCTCGCGCAGGGCGCTCCAGATCACCCCGCGCAGACAGTCCACCGCCCCCGAGATCGTCTCAGGCGCGCCGGCCCCAGCAATCTGGCCGGCCCGCGCCGCGAGCCGCTCGCCCGCTCCGCCGGCAGCGAGCAGCTGGAGCTCGTCGTCGTCGGCGATCGCGCGCACCACCGCATCACACAGCGCCGGACCTTCCGCGGCGAGGTCGCTGAGATGGATGCGCGGAGTCTCCTCGAGCGGCAGGTCCTCGACGAGCGCGATCAGCCATCCTCCCGCCAGCTCGCTCGAGCGCGCCAGCAGGCGGTCGATCGGGGCATCGGGCAGTGGCCTCGGGCGCCGGCGGCGGGGCAGACCCTGCTGCATTGTCGGCTTGTATCAACCGGTGCGGCCAGAATAAGGAGCATGGCGTTGATCTCCGTCGCCGAAGCCCGCGAGCGTGTGCTCGCCGCGATCCACCCTCTCGGTTCCGAGACCGTTCCCGTGTCCCAGTCGTTCGGCCGCTACCTCGTCTTGGACGTGGTCAGCGCGCGGCAGATGCCGCCATTCAGCGCCTCGGCGATGGACGGCTACGCGGTGGCGCCCGGGACCCGCCGGCCGCTCTCTGATCGTCGTCGGCGAGTCGCGGGCGGGCACCCCGAGCGCCAGGCGCTCGGCGACGGCGCCGCGATCCGGATCTCGACCGGGGCCCAGCTGCCGTCTGGCGCGAGTGCCGTGATCCGTCAGGAGGACGTCGAGCAGGAAGGGGAGCAGATCGTGCTGCACCCGCGCGGTGAGCGAGGGCGATCACGTCCGCGCTGCGGGCGAGGTGATGCGCGCCGGCGAGGTCGTGCTGCGCAGCGGGAGCCGGCTGGGCGCGGCCGAGCTGGCGACCGCAGTCAGCGCCGGCGCGAGCGAGCTCGCCGTCGGGGCGAGGCCCCGCCTCGCAGTGCTCACGACAGGTGACGAGCTGCGCGACCCGGGGGCCGAACTCGGACCGGGCGAGATCTACGACTCGAACGCGCCGATGCTGGTCGCCCTGGCGCAGACGGCGGGCGCGAGCGCGGACCCAGGCGGGCGGCTGGCGGATGAACCGCGCAGCTACCCGAGACAGGCTTGGCGCAGGCCTCGAAGACGCGGACGTCGTCGTGGTCGCGGGTGGCGTCTCGGTCGGCCCCCATGACCACGTCAAGCCGGCGCTCGCCGACCTCGGCGTGCGCGAGCTGCTGTGGGGCGTTGCACTCCAGCCGGGCAAGCCAACCTGGGTCGGGGTCACGAGATGAGAAGCTCGTGTTCGGGCTGCCCGGGCAACCCGGTATCGGCTGCTGTGACCTTCTCGCTGTTCGCCGCCCCGGCGATGGCCGCGCTCCAGGGCGCCGCCCAGCCCGTGGCAGGGCCCCGGCAGGCGTCGCTGGGAGGCGAGGTCAGACGAAACCCGGCCCGTGAGCAGGCCTTGCGCGTCCGCCTCGCGCTCGACGGAGGCAACGCCGTGGCGATCCTCAATGGCCCGCAGTCCTCGCATCAAATCACCTCACTGGTCGGGGCCGACGCGCTGGCGATGATCCCCGCCGGGCGAGGGCGTGCTGCCACCCGGCAGCCTGGTGGCTATCGAGCCGCTGCTGCACTGACTAAAGTCGCGGCGTGACCGCGGTCGTCGCGCTGCTCGCCGGGTTGGGTGCACTGCTCGTCGCTCGCCGCCGGAGGCGAACCCGCTCGCTGCCTGCTCAGGCGGCGATCGTCTCGCCGCCGCGTTCGACGGTGATCGCCCAGGACGGAGCGGTCCGCTCCGTCCAGTCGGCCGAGCTCACCCTCGCTCGTGCCTCGCTTGACCGCCTCTGGTCGGCCGAGAACCTCGAGAACCTGGCGCGCACGTACTGGCGCTTCCTCTCGCGCGTCACGCTGGGGCTGATCCGGGTCGTCTACAGCCCTGATGACCGGCGCGTCGTCCTGCTCTTCCGCCCGCTGACCCTGCTTCGCTTCGAGGCACCCGCGTACCTGATCGAGTCCGACCACGGCAAGGTGACGTGGCAGATCCGCGATGGTCTGCTCGTGGCGCGGCGGGGTCGCGGCTGCGGGTTCCTGGCCCTCGACGTCCGCCGCCTGGCTGACGGCAACGGCTCCGAGCTCGCCAAGGTGAGGATCGAGCTCGAGGTCGCCAACTTCTACCCCGCGATCGCGGTCAGCTTCTCGACGCCCGTTTATGAGGCCACCCAGTCGTCGATCCACGTGCTGGTGACGCACGCCTTCCTGCGCTCGCTGGCCAAGCTCGACCTGGCCCGTTCCAAGGTCGGCCGACTGCGCGCGCTCCGGGCACGTGCCGCGCCCGCGCAAGCGCCCGCCGTCCGCGATCAGCCGTAGCGGACGCCGGTCAGTTCACGCAGCTTGCTGCGGTCGTGCCGCGCCGAGATCCGTCGTACCGTGCCTGACCGCGAGCGCATCACGAGCGACTCGGTGCTTGCCCCGCGTCCACCCTGGTAGCGGACACCCTGAAGGACATCGCCGTCGGTCACCCCCGTGGCTGAGAAGAACACATCGTCGCCCGCGACCAGGTCATCACACCTCAGCACGCGCTCGATGTCGTAGCCGGCGTCCTGCGCCGCCCGGCGCTCTGAGTCGTCGCGCGGCCACAGCCGGCCCAGCAGCTGTCCACCGATGCACTTGATCGCGGCTGCCGAGATGACGCCTTCCGGCGTCCCGCCGATACCCCACAGCAGGTCAACCGGCGTGTTGTCCGAGACGGCAAGCAGCGCCCCGGCTACGTCGCCATCCGTGATCAGCCGCACGCGCGCTCCCGCCTCGCGCACCTGGTCCATCGCCTCGTGGTGGCGCTCCCGGTCGAGCATCACGACCATCACGTCGCGGATGTCGATCTGCTTGCGCTCGGCGATCAGCGCCAGCGTCTTGGGTAGCGCCCGATCGAGGTCGAGCAGGTCGGCGATCTCGGGACCGCCGGCGATCTTCTCCATATACACGCACGGGCCCGGGTCGAACATCGTGCCCCGCTCGGCGAGCGCGATCACGGAGACGGCGTTGGGCATTCCGAGCGCCGTCAGCCGAGTGCCCTCTAGAGGGTCGACCGCGACGTCCACCTGCGGTGGGGTTCCATCGCCTATCGGCTCGCCGTTGTAGAGCATCGGCGCCTTGTCCTTCTCCCCCTCTCCGATCACCACCACGCCATCCATCGACACCGATTCGAGCACGTGCCGCATCGCGTCGACCGCCGCCTGGTCGGCTCCCTCTTTGTCGCCGCGCCCGATCATCCGCGCCGCCGCCAGCGCGGCGGCCTCCGTGACTCGCACGAGCTCGAGCGCCAGGTTGCGGTCTGGCCGGTCCGGTGGCTGTCCGTTTTTCACAAAACGCCGGGAGGCTTACGTCGCGGTGAGCTCTCCTGCGAGCGCCAGACGGCCCCGGCGAGCATTAGGAGCGCGCCCACCAGGGCAATCCACCAGCCGTAGTCGACGCTGATCTCGTCGTGCGGCGAGCCGGGATGATCGATGACCCCCATGAACAAGATGAGGATCAGAGCGACCACGGCCACCACCGCCGTCATCTCCCCGCGCGGCCAGGCCAGCGCGTGACCGCGGACGATCACCCACGCCAGGATGATCGGCGCAATAGCTCCGAGCAGGAGCAGGTAGCGCACAAATGACAGCGACTCCCAGCCCGTGCAGGACGTGACGCGGGGTGGGTGGCCGCAGCTGTGGATATGGGCGTACTGGTTGCCAAGCGAATACCAGGCCAGGAAGATCGAGATCCCGAGCAGGACGCCCCCGACGGTGGCGATCACCTCGCCTCGATTGAGCGCCCGCAGATCCACGTCGGCGCGGAGCCTAACCGCTTTGAGGCCCCCAGGCTATGACTGCTAGGTTCGGGGCCTTGGAGTTCCGCCAGCTTCTTCCGGACTCCGACACGGTCTCCGTCGAGGACCTGCTCGGTGCGCTCGAGGCCGACTTGGAGGGACGGACGGATCGTCCTTACACGATCGTCAACTTCATCTCGAGCGCCGACGGACGCGCGACATTCCAGGGCCGCTCGGGGGCGCTTGGCGACGAGGGCGACCACGCGTTGTTCCATGGCTTGCGCGAGCGCGCCGATGCAGTGCTCGTCGGAACGCAGACACTCCGCATCGAGCGCTACGGGCGGATCCTCGGGCGCCCCGAGCGCCGGGAGCGCCGCCTGGCCTGCGGCCGCAGCGCCGAACCCCTGGCCTGCATCGTCACGCGGACGGGCGACCTTCCTCTCGACATACCGTTGTTCGGCGAGCCCGAGGCGCGCGTGCTGCTGTTCACCGCCACCGAGGTGAGCCTCGACGGCGTCAAAGCCCAGGTCGAGATCGTCTCGCTCGATCCCGAGGATGTCTCGCTGGCCGGTGTGCTGCGGCGGCTGCGCGGGGATTGGGGCATCGAGCTCTTGCTCTGCGAGGGCGGGCCGCGCCTGTTCAGCTCGCTGCTCTATGACCGGGTCGTCGATGAGCTCTTTCTAACGCTGGCCCCCAAGCTCACAGGGGGAGGCGCGGGCCCCACGATCACCTCAGGTCCCGAGCTCCCCGAGCCGGCCGAATTGATGACGCTTTGGTTACTGGAGCGGGCCGGCACGGTCTACGTGCGGTATGGACTGAAACAATGAGCCCGTGACCGGGACCGCTGCGGCGCTCGTCGAAGCGCTGACCGAAGCACGCGAGCGCACACTGTTCCTGGTCGCGGGGCTCGGCGAGGAGGAGCTCGAGCGCGTCCACTCGCCGCTGATGAGCCCGCTGGCGTGGGACCTCGGCCACATCGCCGCATTTGAGGACCTGTGGCTCGTTCACCGCTACGGCGGCCGGCCGCTGCTGCGCCAGGATCTCGTCGAGGTATACGACGCAATGGAGACCCCCCGGGCCGAGCGCGGTGAGCTTCCCTTCCTGCCCACCGGCGATGCCCTGCAGTACCTCCGCGAGGTGCGCGCGCGGACGCTCGAGGTGATCGACGAGCGGGGCGTTGGCGACGGGGGCTTGCCCGAGATGGTTCTCCGCCACGAGCACCAGCACAACGAGACGATGCTCCAGACCCTCGAGCTGGCAGGGCTAGAGGTGCCGGCCGCCGGTCGGGCCGACAACGACGCATCCGCCTCCCCGACCGCCTCGGCCGGTCGGGCCGACAACGGCGCGTCCGCCTTCCCGATCGCCTCGACGGGCCGGGACCGCCCGGCTCCCACCGGCCTGGAGATGATCGATGTCCGTGGCGGGCCCTGCCTGATCGGCGCCGCGCCGGACGGTTTTGCCTACGACAACGAGCGGCCCAGGCACCGCACCGACGTGCGCCACTACGCGATCGGACAGAGCCCGATCACCAACGCCACGTACCTCACTTTCGTCGAGGGCGGCGGCTACGAGCGGCGTGAGTGGTGGTCAGACGAGGGCTGGGCGTGGAAGGAGCAGTACGACATCACCCGCCCCCGCGGCTGGACGGCAGACCATGCCGCGGAGTGGCGGCTCGGAAGGCTCGAGCCGCTCCACCCCGGCCGGCCCGTCGTCCACGTGTCCTGGTTCGAGGCCGATGCCTTCGCCCGCGCTCACGGCGCGCGCCTGCCCACCGAGCACGAGTGGGAGAAGGCGGCGACCTGGGACCAGGAGGCCCAGGAGTCGAGGGCATACCCCTGGGGGAACGAACCGCCCAGGCCTGGCGTCCACGCCAATGTGGACCAGCTGAGCGGCGGTACGGCACCCGCTGATGCTTGCCCGGAGGGAGCCTCGCCGTACGGCTGCCTGGGGATGGTGGGCGACGTCTGGGAGTGGACCGCCTCGGAGTTCGCGCCCTACCCCGGCTTCAGCGCGTTTCCCTACCGCGAGTACTCCGAGCCGTTCTTCGCCAGCGGCTACCGCGTGCTGCGCGGCGGCTCATGGGCGACCCGGGCGCGCATCGCGACGCCAACCTTCCGCAACTGGGACCACCCGCAGCGACGCCAGATATTCGCGGGCCTCCGGATCGCGAGGGACTCGTGAAGCAGCTGCTGGACTCCGATGCCGTCACGATCAGCTCGTTTCTGGCTGAGAGCGACGAACGCGTGCTTGCCTACGACGTGCTCGACGGCCTGACCCGGCCGTTCAAGGAGCTTCCGCCCAAGCACTTCTACGACGCGCGCGGCTCCGAGCTGTTCGAGCAGATCTGCGAGTTGCCCGAGTACTACCAGACCCGCACAGAGCGGGCGATCCTCGAGCGCTGGGCGCCGGAGATAGTCGCCGCCAACGGAGCCCAGGAGCTCCTCGAGCTGGGCTCAGGCTCGGCGCAAAAGGCGCGCATCCTGATCCGGGCGATGGCCGGCGCCCGGACGCTGGCCAGCTACGTCCCGGTCGACGTCTCCGAGCAAGCGCTCCGTGAGGCCGCCGCGCAGCTGGTGGCCGAGCACCCGAGGCTGCGGGTTCACGGCCTCGTGGCGGACTTCGAGCGGCATCTCGAGGGCATCCCGCGCAACGGAGATCGGCCCCGACTCGTCGCCCTGCTGGGCGGCACGATTGGCAACTTCCCGCCCGGCACTCGTCGGCGCTTGCTCAAAGAGATCGCGGGGCTGCTAGTGGACGATGACCTCTTCCTGCTGGGTGTCGACCTGGTCAAGGATCTCGAGGTCCTCGAGGCGGCCTACAACGACTCGCTCGGCATCACCGCCGAGTTCAACCGCAACGTGCTATCGGTGATCAACCGCGAGCTGGATGGGGACTTTCGCCCCGACGAGTTCAAACACGTGGCTTTCTTTGACCGCCGCCACGAATGGATCGAGATGCGACTTCGTGCCGAGCAACCCCAAATGGTGGTAATCGACAAGCTTGGACTGGCCGTCGAGTTCGCGGCCGAAGAGGAGCTCCGCACCGAGATCAGCGCCAAATTCACCCGTCCGCGCGTCGAGGTCGACCTACGCGCGGCGGGCCTCCGGGTCGAGCACTGGTATACCGATCCTGAGGAGCTCTTCGCGCTCGTGCTGGCGAGCCGCCGATAGGGTTCCGTCTCATGCGGATCGACGGCAGCGGAGCGCTGATCGCGGGCGGAGCCTCGGGACTCGGTGAGGCGACGACGCGGCGGCTGCACGCCGGCGGCGCCCACGTTCTGATCGCCGACCTCAACGAGGAGCGCGGGCAGGCGCTGGCCGATGAGCTCGGCGAGCGCTGCACATTTGTCCGCGCCGATGTCATCGACCCCGACAGCGTGCAGGCGGCGGTCGACGCAGCAGCCGCGTCCCCCGCCGGGCTCCGCGTCAGCGTCTGCTGTGCCGGGATCGGATGGGCCGAGCGTGTGGCCGGCCGGCGCGGACCGCACACGCTCCAACCCTTCGAGACAGTGATCCGCGTGAATCTCATCGGCACGTTCAACGTGCTGAGGCTGGCCGCCGCCGCGATGGTCGCCCAGGACCCGGTTGACGGTGGTGAGCGGGGGGTGTGCGTGAACACCGCCTCGATTGCCGCCTTCGACGGGCAGATCGGGCAGGTGAGCTACTCGGCCTCCAAAGGCGGGATCGTCGGGATGACGCTGCCCGCCGCCCGCGACCTCGCGGTGGCGGGCGTCCGCGTGTGCACGATCGCGCCCGGAACGTTCGACACGCCTCTGCTCGGCGCGCTGCCGGAGGAGAACCGCCAGGCGCTGGCCAACGCGATCCCGTTCCCCTCGCGGCTCGGCCAGCCCAATGAGTTCGCGGCACTCGTGGCTCACATCGTCGAGAACGAGATGCTCAACGGCGAGACGATCCGTCTCGACGGCGCGCTGAGGATGGCGCCGAAGTAGCTGCTGGGGCCCGGCCGGTCTACGCCGAAGTAGCTGGGGCTCGGCCGGTACTTGAGACACGGCCACCGAGCAGGCGCGCCGCACCCCGTTCCCCCCGCGCGCGCGTCCGCGTGAACGTGAACGCCCGGCGGCAGGATGCTGAACGCCCGCGGCAGGACGCCGCCCGGGGGTGACGAAAAACGGACGAACTTGAGGGGCAACACTCCAGAATTTAGTAATACTGAGCGCATGGGCCCGATCATCCGTAGATTGGGCGGGTTGCTCGCACGAGGCCGACGGGCCGCTGATCCCTCGGCGCCCGCTGGGGGCGCGCGTCGGAGCGCGCCAGAGGCCGTCCTCGCGCCAGAGGCGCCAGAAGCCCTCGAGGCGCCTGAGGCCCTCCTCGCGCCAGAAGCCCCTCTCGCGCCAGAGGCCCTCCTCGCGCCAGAGGCGCCAGAGGCCCTTCTCGCGCCAGAGGCCCCTCTCGCACCAGAGGCCCTCCTTTCACCCCAAGGGAGCCTTCTCGCCGAAGCCGAGCAGGCGTTCGCCGCCGGAAGCTTCGAGTGCGACCTGGCCACGGGCGAGCTCCGCTGCTCGACCGGCCTGCAGCGCATCCTCGCCTCGGCACCTGAGAGCGAGATCTCGAGCCATGACCTGCTCGAGCTCGTGCATCCCGACGACCGGCAGACGATCGAGCATGCGCTGCGCCGGGCCACCGAGGCGGCTACTCCGTTCAGCCTCGAGGTGCGGATCGCCCGCCTCGACGGAGCCTTCCGGACGCTCCGCGTGCGGGGTCTCAGGCTCGAGACGGCCACGGGCGGTCCGGGAAAGCTGATCGGCACAGTCCAGGACGTAACCGAGGCGGCGCAGGCGCGCTCCGCCCGCGAGGTCCTCAGCTATGTGATCGACTCCTCTGAGGAGGCGATCATCACCAACGCCGCCGATGGAACGATCACCACCTGGAACCTCGCCGCCGAGCGCTTGTACGGCTACAGCGAGGGGGAGGCGATCGGCTCGCAGTCAGACTTGATCGCACCCCCCAACCGCGCCGGCGAGCAGCGCGAGATCCTGCGCCGGGTCTTCGCCGGAGAGTCGATCGACCACCTCGAGACTGAGCGGGTTCGCAGGGACGGCACGGTCATCGATGTCTCCCTGAGCGTTTGCCCCGTCCGCGACCCGAGCGGCACGATCATCTCAGCGGCAGTGATCGCACGCGACGTCGCGGCCCAGCGCGGCGAGGCGCAGCGCCTGCGATATCTGGCCGACCACGATCAACTGACCGGACTGTTCAATCGCTGCAGGTTCGACGACGAGATCCGACGCGAGCTGGCTCGGGCCGCCCGCGCGGGCGCCGACGGGGCCCTGATCGTTCTCGATATCGACCGCTTCAAGATGATCAACGACACGTCCGGCCACGCCGCCGGCGATGCGGTGCTGGGCAACGTAGCGGGAGTAATCCGAGGCAGGCTACGGAGCACCGACGTCATCGGACGGCTCGGCGGCGACGAATTCGCCGCACTCCTACCGGGCGCCGGCCCAGCGGAGGCGCGGAGCGCTGCCGAGGACCTGCGCAACGCCGTCGAGGCGGCTCGCCCCCTGATCGACGGCAAGCCGCTGCACGTCACCGCGAGCATCGGCGTGGCTCCGTACCGCGACGGCGAGATGACAGCCGACGAGCTGCTGATCCACGCCGATCTCGCGATGTACGCCGCCAAGTCTCAGGGGCGCGACCGCGTCGTCGTCTACTCGCCCGAGCAGGGTCGGATCGCCAGGTCGATGGCCAGAGAACCGTGGTCAGACCGGATTCGACAGGCACTCGAGGAGGACGCCTTCGTCCTGCACCTCCAGCCGATCATCGACCTGGCGAGCGGAGCCGTCAGCCATGGTGAGCTGCTCCTGAGGATGCGCGACGAGGCCGGGCAGCTGATCGCCCCGGGTTCCTTCCTACCCACCGCCGAACGCGTCGGGTTGATCCACCAGATCGACCGCTGGGTAGTCAAGCGGGCAATCGAGCTGATCGCGGCGTTTCCGGCGGACGAGCTTGCTCCCGTCAGCGTCAACCTCTCCGGCGACACCGTGGTCGGCGACCCGCAGATGCTCGACCTGATCAAGCGCGAGCTCACGCGCACGGCAGCCGACCCCTCCCGCCTCATCTTCGAGGTGACCGAGACCGCAGCGATCGCCAACATGCCCGATGCGCTGGCCTTCACGCGCGGCCTGATCGCGATGGGGTGCAGCCTCGCCCTCGACGACTTCGGAACCGGCTTCGCCTCGTTCAAATACCTCAAGCACCTCCCGGTCCGCTTCGTCAAGCTCGACGGCGAGTTCATCCAGAACCTCCCGCGCTCAACGATCGACGAGCACGTGGTGAGGACGATCGTCGGGCTGGCGCGAAGCCTCGGGATCCAGACGGTGGCGGAGGCGGTGACCGACGACGAGACGATCGATTTGCTGCGCACCCACGCGGTCGACTTCGCACAGGGCTTTCACCTCGGCACGCCTCAGCCAATTCCCAAGCCGGTTTGAGCCCGCCCGGCGAATCGCGCAAATTGCGGGCTGACTTTCGTATCCGGGTACGTTAAGTAGGCGTCTTAACCCCTTTCTAGCCGCGTAGGTACCAATTATGGAGAGCCTCGCCCTGATGGCCACGGACCGGCAGACAGCAAGGGGGGCACCCACTGATCTCGATGCGCTCCGTGCTCGAGCCGAGGACGCGCTGGGCAACGGTGCGTTCGAGCGTGACCTGCGCACCGGCGCGGCCATCTACTCCCCTGGCCTGTGCCGCATCTACGGCGTCCCTGACGGCATGCCCGTCAGCCGCGAGCTGCTGATGGAGCGCGTACATCCCGAGGATCGAGGGTTGGTCGAGGAGAGGCTCGAGCAGGCTTGCCACGACCGGGATCCGTTCGTGCTCGAGTTCCGCATCAACCGCTTAGACGGGGTGCAGCGCATGATCCGCACGCGCGGCGCGGTGAGGTTCGATGAGCGCGGCCGGCCGGTGACCCTGGTGGGAACCAGCGCCGACGTAACCCAGGAGGTTGAAGCCCGGGAGGCGCGCGAGCTCCTCAGCCGGGTGGTCGACTCCTCCGATGACGCGATCCTGACCAAGAGCGGCGACGGGACGATCACGAGCTGGAACCGCGGCGCCCAGCAGCTATACGGCTACAGCGCCGAGGAGGCGATCGGTCAACTCGATCGGGATCATCGAGCCCCCCGAGCTGCACGGCCAGCAGCAAGAGATCCTCCGCCGCGTGTTCGCCGGGGAGTCGATCCGCCAGCTCGAGACCGAGCGGATCCGCAAGGACGGCCGCAGGATCACCGTGTCGCTGACCGTCTCGCCGGTCAAAGACGCCAACGGCAGAGTCGTCTCGGCCTCCGTCATCGCTCGCGACATCACCGAGCGCCGCCGCTACGAGCAGCGGCTGCGCTACCTGGCCGACCACGACCAGCTGACCGGGCTGTTCAACCGGCGACGCTTCGAGGAGGAGCTCAAGCGCGAGCTCGCCCGCGCCGCGTCGCTACGACGCGGCCGGCGCGATGCTGCAGCATCGATCTCGACAACTTCAAGGCGATCAACGACTCCGCCGGGCACGCCGCGGGCGACGCGGTCCTCGATCGAGGTCGCGGCGACCATCGAGCGCCGCTTCCGGGCGACCGACCTCGTGGCCCGGCTGGGCGGCGACGAGTTCGGCGTGCTGCTCACCGAGATCGATCCCGACGGACGCCCGCCGCACGCCGACGACCTGCTCGCGGCGCTGCATGCCTGCCGCCCGATTTTTGGCGGCAAGCCGCTACAGGTGCAGGCGAGCATCGGCGTGTCGACCTTCCACGTCCGACGAGGTGACGCGCCGACGACGTGATGGTCTACGCCGACCTCGCGATGTACGCCTCCAAGTCCGCCGGACGCGGCCGCGTCACGGTCTTTTCGCCGCGGGAGGGCCGCCAGGCGCGCGCGCTGGTCCGCCAGCCGTGGTCAGAGCGGATCCGCGAGGCCCTCGAGTGCGACCGCTTCGTGCTCCACCTCCAGCCGATCCTCGACCTGTCGACTGGCGCAGCTCGAACCGCGGCGAGCTGCTGCTGCGGATGAAGGACGGGCACGAGCGACTGATCGCTGCCCGGCGCGTTCCTGCCCACCGCAGAGCGTCACGGCCTGATCCATGCCGTCGACCACTGGGTGGTTAGCCGGGCGATCTCCCTGATCGCCGAGGACGGCGTCGGCTCGGCCGAGGCGGTCGGGGTCAACCTCTCGGGCGACACCGTGGCCGGTGACCGCGACCTGCTCGGCGCTGATCGAGGACGAGCTCGACCGGACCGGGTCGACCCCTCGCGGCTGATCTTCGAGGTCACCGAGACGGCGGCGATCGCCAACATGCCCGAGGCCTCGCGGTTCGCAGAGGGCGTGACCAGGCTCGGCTGCAGCCTCGCGCTCGATGACTTCGGCACCGGCTTCGGCTCGTTCTACTACCTCAAGCACCTCCCGGTGGACTACCTCAAGCTCGACGGCGAGTTCATCCACAACCTGCCGCGCAGCAAGGTCGACGAGCACATGGTGCAGCGCGATCGTCGACGTCGCGCAGGCGCTCGAGATCAAGACCGTCGCCGAGTCGGTGGCCGACGACGAGACGATCCAGCTGCTGCGCAAGCACGGCGTCGACTACGCGCAGGGCTTCCACGTGGGAGAGCCCGTCCCGGTCTAGAGCCGAGGCTCAGGAGAGCCGCTCTACGAGGATTGCCTGGCCCATCCCGCCGGCCACGCACATCGACTCGATCCCGTAGGTCCCGTCGAGCGCGTCCAACCCGTTGAGCAGCGTGGTCATGATCCGCGCTCCCGTCATCCCGAACGGGTGACCGAGCGCGATCGCTCCCCCGAACGGGTTGAGCTTCTCCTCAGGGATCCCGAGCTCCTCCTGGCAGGGCACGATCTGGGCGGCGAACGCCTCGTTGATCTCGACGATGTCGACGTCGTCGATCTTGAAGCCGCTCTCCTCGAGCAGGGCCTGGATGGCGGGGATCGGGCCGAGCCCCATGATCTCGGGGCGGATCGCGGCCACGGTCGAGGCGAGAATCCGGGCCCTGGGCTTGACGCCGAGCCGCTTGGCCTTCTCGTCGGACATGATCAAGACGGCCGCCGCCCCATCGTTCAGGGGACACGAGTTGCCTGCCGTCACGGTCCCGTCCTCCTTGAACGCCGGCTTGAGCGTGGCCAGCACATCCATCGTCGTCCCAGGACGTGGGCCGTCGTCCTTGCTCACCACGGTCTCCGGCACGTCGAGCTCGTTGCCCTCCTTGTCGACGTCCTTGTGGGCGGGCACGGTCACCGGCACGATCTCGGGATCGAAATGGCCTGAGTCGCGTGCCTGCACCGCACGGTTCTGGGAGATCACCGCCCACTCGTCTTGCTGCTCGCGCGTGACGTGGCAGCGCTCGGCAACGTTCTCGGCCGTCATCCCCATCGGGATGTAGACGTCGTAGAGCGACCCGTCGGAGCCGTTCAGCCTGGGGTGCCTGGCCTCCTCCATCATTCCCGCGCCCAGCCCCGCCCGGGACACTGCCTCGACCCCGGCGGCGATGTACTGGTCGCCCTCGCCGGCCTTGACCGCGTGGAAGGCCATCCGGATCGTCTGAAGCGACGAGGCGCAGAAGCGGTTGACCGTGCAGCCCGGCACGTGGTGGTCGATGCCGGCCAGCAGCGAGGCGTTGCGCCCGACGTTGTAGCCCTGCTCACCCACGCTCGAGGCCGCCCCCATCAGGACGTCGACTGTCTCCGAGAAGTCAACCTCGGGATTTCGCTCCTGGAGCGCCCTGAGCGGGATCGCGGCCAGCTCATCGGCGCGCACTGTCTTGAGCGAGCCCTTCACGGCCCGCCCGATCGGGGTTCTGATGGCGTCGACGATCACTGCCTCTGGCATTCGCGCTCCTGGTTTTCGTGGTGGGGGGCGTCGCCGCCGCGCCCGCGGCGGCCGCCCGGGATGCTACGCGAGCCGCTTTCCCGTCAGCTTCGCGTGGGCCGCCACGTCGCGCGCGTAACTGGCGAAATCGCCCGCCGCCAATTGCTGCGGGCCGTCGCACACCGCCGTCTCGGGATCGGGCGCCACCTCGACGATCAGCCCATCCGCCCCTGCCGCGGCCGCCGCCCGCGACAGCGGCCCGACCAGCCGCCGGTCGCCCGCCGCGTGGCTCGGGTCGACGATTACGGGCAGGTGGGTGTGGAGCTTGAGCCACGGCACGGCGCTCAGGTCGAGCGTGAAGCGGGTTGCGGTCTCGAACGTGCGGATCCCGCGCTCGCACAGCATCACCGCCTCATTGCCCTCCTTGAGCACGTAGTCGGCCGCCATCAACAGCTCCTCGACCGTCGAGGAGAAGCTGCGCTTGATGAGCACCGGCTTGCCGAGCTGGCCCGCTACCTCCAGCAGCGTGTAGTTCTGCATGTTGCGAGCGCCGATCTGAATCACGTCGGCGCACTCCGCCACGAGCTCCGCGTGCTGGGCGTCGAGCAGCTCGGTCACGATCGGAAGCCCTGTCTCGGCCCGCGCCTCGATCAGGATCTCGAGCGCCGCGCCCCCCAGCCCCTTGAAGGCGAACGGCGAGGTCCGCGGCTTGAACGCCCCGCCGCGCAGCATCGACGCACCCGCCTCGGCCACCGTGCGGGCGACACCTAGCGTCTGCTCGCGCGACTCCACGGTGCACGGACCGGCGATCAGGCAGAACGTCTCTCCTCCGCCCACCTTCCGCCCGGCCACGTCGAGAACGGTCGGCTCGTGGTGGGCGAGCTCGGAGGAGGCAAGCTTGTAAGGACGCGAGATCGGCACCACCCGGTCGACGCCCGGCATTCCCTCGAGCCCGAGCTCGGCCACGCCCTCGGGATCGCCGATCGCGCCGATGGCGGTCGTCAGCTCGCCGGGCATCACCAGCACGTGCAGGTTCCCGAGCGATTCGAGCCGCGCCTTTACGGCCTCGATCTCGGCCTCGCCGGCCGCCGGTGTCATGACGATCATCACAGTCCCAGGCCGCGCACGCCCCGCTCGTTCCAGCCGAGGTGGTGCGCCAGCTCGTGGCGGACGGTCCGCGTCACCTGGGCCTTGAGCAGTTCGGGGTCGTGGCCGAAGTCGCGCAGCAACGTGTCGCGGAAGATCACAATCCGGTCGTGGAAGTGGTCATGCGCCGCCGTGTCCCCCTCGTAGAGCCCGTACGCCCGCCGTCGCCGGCCACCGTCAGATACCACGATCGCTACGTGCTCGAGCGCGCGGTGGAACTCGAGCGGCAGGTCATCCACCGCCGAGCGGACGAGGGCCCTGAAGTCCTCCTCGTTGTGGAGATCGAAATAGCCCTCGTCATCGTCGTCCTCGTCCCCCTCCTCGTCGTAGTCGTCCTCGCTTCGTCCCACAGATCCTCGGCGGCCAGCCGTTCGGAGCGCTCGACGAGCGCCTCGAACTCCTCCTCTGATTCGGGGTCGCGCCAGCCGGCCAGCCGGATCATCACGATTACGGCCGCGCCGCCCACCATCGCGGCACCGGCTCCGAACACCGCAATCCCCTCGAGCAGCCGCAGCCCCGTGTTGTCGCTGAAGCCGGCCATCAGCGCGATAGCCGTCAGCCCGACGCACAGCGCGACCGCCGCGGCCAGCGCGATGCGAACGTTGGTGGAGCGGCGCGGCACCCGCTACCTCATCGTCCGGGCGATGACGAGGCGCTGGATCTCGTTGGTCCCCTCGTAGATCTGGGTGATCTTGGCATCGCGCAGCATCCGCTCGACCGGGTACTCCTTGACATAGCCGTAGCCGCCGAGGACCTGCACCGCCTCGACCGTCACGCTCATCGCGACGTCCGAGCAGAACAGCTTCGCCATCGCCGAGTACTTGCCGATGTCAGCGGCGCCGCGGTCCACCCGCGCGCAAGCCTGGTAGAGCAGCTCGCGCGCCGCCGCGCACTGGGTCTCCATGTCGGCCAGCTTGAACTGGATCGCCTGGAACGAGTTGATCGGCTGGCCGAACTGCCGGCGCTCCCGGGCGTACGAGGCTGCGTAGTCGGTCGCACCCTGGGCGATGCCGAGCGCCTGGGCGGCCACCCCCAGCCGCGACCGGTCGAGCGTCGCCATCGCGACCTTGAAGCCCTCGCCCACATTGCCGATCAGGTTCTCGCCCGGCACCCGCACGCCGTCGAAGATCGGCTGGCCGGTGGGGGAGCCGCGGATCCCCAGCTTGTGCTCGAGCTTGCCGACGGAGAAACCGGGACGGTCGGCCTCGACGACGAAAGCGCTGATCCCATGCGAGTGACTCGCATCCGGATCGGTGACCGCGAACACGATGTAGAAGTCGGCGATGCCGAGGTTCGTGATCCAGTTCTTGGTGCCGTCGATCACCCACTCGCCGCCATCTTCGCGGGCTCGCGTCCGCATCCCGCCGGGGTCCGATCCCGCATCCGGCTCCGACAGCGCAAAAGCCGGCGACCACTCGCCGCTGGCGCAGCGGGGCAGGAAGCGCTCCTTCTGCTCGTCGGTCCCGAACAGCTTGATCGGGAGCGTCCCCAACTCCTGAACCATCAGGATCAGCGCCGTCGACGCGCACATCTTGGCGATCTCCTCGACCGCCATGTTGAGCATCAGCGCACCGGTACCGGTGCCGCCGTGCTCGGTGTCGAACGGCAGCCCCAGCACGTCGTGCTCGGCGAGTACCTCGCGCAGGTCGTGGGGGTACTCGGCCTTCTCGTCGATCTCGGCGGCCCGGGGCGCGATCCGCTCCTGCGCGATCTGTCTGATCGTGTCGCGGAAGTCCAGGTGCTCCTGCGGAATCGTGTAGAGCTCGGCCAGGGCGGACATCGCGTCGGATGCTAGCCGCGGCGTGAGCCAGGCTACGCTCGAGCTGTGGCCGAGGACTACTCCCCCCAACAGGTCGCCGAGCTGCTCGGTCGCGACGCGATCCAGCTGATCGACGTGCGCGAGAACCACGAGCGCGAGGCGGGTCGGATCGCCGGCTCGCTGCACATCCGGCTGATGGACCTCCCCACCTCGGCCGAGGCAATCGACCGCGACCGGCCCGTCGTCTTCTACTGCCGCAGCGGTGCGCGCTCGGGGATGGCGACCGAGGCGCTCGCGCGAGCCGGCTACGACGCCCACAACATGGCGGGCGGTCTACTCGACTGGGACGCGGCCGGGCTCCCGCTCGAGCCCGGCGGCGGCTACGTGGCGGAGCACGAGCTCCCCCGGCGAGAAGCCCGCGGGCGCGAAGCCCGCGACCACTAGCCCTTCCACTTGATCGAGCACCCGACCGGGCGCGTCTCTGCCTGCTCGGGCGAGCCGCCGTCCAGCACGGCGTCGAGCGCAGCGCGCAGCCAGCCCGCGTTCAGAGACGGGTCTTCGTAGTCGGCATCCGGTGCGCCGCGGTAGGCCAGCCTGCCGTCGGGACCGAACACGAACACGTCGGGCGTCGTCTGGGCGGCGAAGCTGCGGGCCACCTCCTGCGTCTCATCGCGCAGGTAGGGCATCGGCCAATCCTCGCGCGCCAAGCGCTCCTTCATCGCCTCGAACGAGTCGCGCGGGTAGCGCTCTGACGTCGTTGGGGTTGATCGCGAGCATCCGCACGCCGCGCTGCGCGTAGTCGCGCGCGACCTGCTCGAGCCGCTCCTGCCAGGCGAGTGCGTAGGGGCAGTGGTTGCAGGTGAAGACGACGACGGTGGCCGAAGCGTCTCCGTCGAGGGCGGCGTGGCTCGCGCCGTCGGTCGCGGGGAGCGAGAAGTCGGGGATCGGGTCGCCGATGCTCAAGGTCAACGTGAACTCACCTCCTGGCGGGCGGCGGCGCGCCGGAGCGCGTCGCGCAGGTCGTCGGGGTCGGGGGTGGGCGAGACGCGGCCGTCGCGGCGCCGAAACACGCGACAGGCGAGCCCGACGGGCTCGTCCGGCGCGGGGAGAGATGTCGGCGCCGTCGACCAGGATCGTCGGCGAGCCGACGAATCCCAGCCCCGCCGCCTCCTCCTCGGTCCTCACCTCGCGCACGCGCACCTCGGCGTCGCCCAGCCCGAGCTCATCGAGCGCCGAGCGCAGCTCAGCGATCGCCCGCGGTGTCGAGGGACAGCCCTCCCACCACAGCAGCTCGATGTCCGGTGTGCGCACCCCACCCAGGCGTAGTCCGCACCCGGTCGTCGCGAGCCCCCGCCACTAGGCCACGCGCCGTCCAGGTGTCGCCGCCGTGCAGCAGCTCGCCGAGCTCGGCCTCGGTCCCCGGTTCCGTCACCCACGGGCGCGCCGCGGAAGTACGCCGGGCGCTGCACCTGTCGGAAGATCCCGATCGGCGTCGGCGCCGTGGGATCCGGCGCCAGCGTCGCCAGCGCGAAGGCCAGGCCGGATCCCGCCGCCCCGGATCGTGGACGAGCAACGCGTCCTCGCCGACGTCCGCCACCCGGACGATCTCCAGCCCGCCGTCGGCCGCCCGCGCCACGCCGCGCTCGCCGTCGGGACCGAACCGGATCGGCTGGCCGGCCTCGAGCCGGATCTGGTTGAGCTCCTTGGTCTCCTTCTCGGTCAGCGCCGCGAACGCGCCGTCGTTGAACACCGGGCAGTTCTGGTAGATCTCGATCAGCGCCGCGCCTTCGTGCTGCGGCGGCGGCCCGCAGCACCTCGCTCAGATGGCGCTTGTCGCGGTCGATCGTCCGCGCCACGAAGCTCGCCTCGGCGCCCAGCGCCAGCGCCACCGGGTTGAACGGCTGGTCGGCCACCCCGAACGGCGTTGACTTGGTGATCTTGCCGATCCCCGAGGTCGGCGAGGCCTGGCCCTTGGTCAGCCCGTAGATCTGGTTGTTGAACAGCAGGATCTTGACCGGCACGTTGCGCCGCAGCGCGTGGATCAGGTGGTTGCCGCCGATCGACAGCGCATCGCCGTCTCCGGTCACCACCCAGATCGAGAGGTCATCGCGGGCGGCCGCCAGACCGGTAGCCAGCGCGGGCGCCCGGCCGTGGATGCCGTGCATCCCGTAGGTGTCCATGTAGTAGGCAAACCGCCCGGCGCACCCGATGCCGGTGATGAACACGATCCGCTCGGGCGGGATCCCCAGCTCGGGCATGAACTGCTGGACCGCGGACAGCACCGCGTAGTCCCCGCACCCGGGGCACCAGCGCGTCTCCTGGTCTGACTGGAAGTCGGCCTTGGTCAGGGCCTCGGGCGCGCCGCCGTTGCCGTGCGTACCACGTCGGTCATACGCCGCTCCTCGATCGCCTGATGGATCTCGCCGGCATACAGCGGCAGGCCCTGCACCTTGCACAGCGACTCGACATCGACCAGGTAGCGCGCCCGCAGCACCTGGGCGAGCTGGCCGCTGTTCATCTCCGGCACGAGCACCCGCTCGAAGGATCGCAGCACCTCGCCCGTGTTCGAGGGCAGCGGATTGAGGTGGTGCAGATGCGCCGTGGCCACCTTGTGGCCCGCCTCGCGCGCCCGCCGCGCTCCGGCGCGGATCGCGCCCTCGCTCGATCCCCACCCGAGCACGAGCAGCTGCGCGTCCGAGTCGCCGTCGACCTCGAGCGGCGGTACGTCACGCGCGATCCCGGCCACCTTGGCGGCGCGCAGCTCGGTCATCAGCTCGTGGTTGGCCGCCTCGTAGGAGATGTTGCCGGTGACGTCCGCCTTCTCGAGTCCGCCGATCCGGTGCTGGAGACCCTTGCGTCCCCGGCACCGCCCAGGGCCGCGCGAGCTGCTCGTCGCGAACGTAGGGCAGGAACGGCTCGCCGTCGGCCGGCGCCACGGCAAAGTCGGGCTCGATCCCGGGCAGCTCGGCGACGTCGGGGATCAGCCACGGCTCAGAGGATGAGGCGAGGAACGTGTCGGACAGGACGATCACCGGCGTCCGGTAGCGGACCGCGATCCGCACGGCCTCGAACCCGGTCTGGAAGCAACCGGCCGGGCGTGCTGGGCGCGATCACCGGCAGCGGCGACTCGCCGTGGCGCCCGTAGAGCGCGCTCAACAGGTCAGATTGCTCGGTCTTGGTCGGCATGCCGGTCGACGGCCCGGCCCGCTGCACGTCGACGACGATCATCGGCAGCTCGAGCGCCACGGCCAGCCCGATCGTCTCGGCCTTCAGGTCGAGCCCCGGGCCGCTCGTCGCGGTCACCCCGAGTCGGCCCCCGAAGGCAGCGCCCAGCGCCATCCCGGCGGCGGCGATCTCGTCCTCGGCCTGGATCGTCCGCACGCCGAGGTCGCTGGTGGCGCGAGAGCTCGTGCAGGAGCTCGGATGCGGGGGTGATCGGGTAGCTGGCCAGCAGCAGCGGCAGCCGGCTGCGGATGCTCGCCGCGACCAGCCCGAGCGCCAGCGCGGTCGTCCCGTTGATGTTGCGGTAGGTCCCCGGCTTGACGTCGGTGGCCGGCTTGACCCGGTACTGGACATCGAGCAGCTCGGTCGTCTCGCCGAACGACCAGCCGGCGTTGAACGCGGCCAGGTTCGCCTCGAGCACCGCCGGCTTGCCGACCGAACTTCTGCTCCATCCAGCGCTTGGTGACGTCGGTCGGGCGGCCGTAGAGCCACGACAACAGCCCGAGGGCGAAGAAGTTCTTGGCCCGCCCGGCGTCGCGGGTCGAGGCGTCCTCGATCTCCTCGACCGCCCGCGTAGTCAGCGTGGTCATCGGCACGCGGTGCACCCGGTAGGCGCCCAGCGACCCGTCCTCGAGCGGATTGGCCTCATAGCCCGCCTTCTCGAGGTTGCGCTTGGTGAAGGCGTCCTCGTTGACGATGATCGTCGCGCCGCGCTCGACCTCGGCCAGGTTGGACTTGAGCGCCGCCGGGTTCATCGCCACCAGCACGTTTGGCGCGTCCCCCGGGGTGAGGATGTCGCGCGAGGCGAAGTGGATCTGGAACGCCGACACCCCGGCCAGCGTCCCGGCCGGCGCCCGGATCTCGGCGGGGAAGTTCGGCAGCGTCGCGAGGTCGTTGCCGAGCACCGCGGTCGCGTCGGTGAAGCGGGTGCCGGCGAGCTGCATGCCGTCGCCCGAGTCGCCCGCGAAGCGGATGACGACTCGCTCGCGCTCTTCGATTGTCTTGCTCATGCCCTCCGAAGCTGCTCGCGTCTAATGCGCTTACCAATGTAGGGGCCTACGGCAGCGGCCGCATGCTGTCCGGGCGGCGGGGCGCACGCCGCGCGCTGGGGCAAGCAGACCGCTCAGCGGTCCGCCTCGGGCGCCGCGCGCCGGACGCGTTCGGCCGCCGCCGCCCTAGATCTTCTGGACGTTGATCGCCTTGGGACCCTTCGGCCCCTGCTCCTCCTCGTAGGACACCTTGGCTGCCCTCGGCGAGCGAGCGATAGCCGTCGGAGTTGATGTTCGAGTGGTGGACGAACAGGTCACGGCCGCCCTCGTCGGCGGCGATGAAGCCGAAGCCCTTCTCGTCGTTGAACCACTTGACGGTTCCGGTTGGCATGTGATTCGTTCTCCTTGGTGTTTGTGCTGCTACCGCGGAGGACTTCTGCCAACCCCGCGGCCCGCAACTGATTTGCTCGCCGACCTCATGCGGGGAGCCCAACGGCGCTCACCGTAGCATGCTCGCCGGACGTGGACGACCCCATGCCAATTGGTCGTCATCGCGCAAATTCCGCTCTCCGAGGTCGTGATCCGCGCCTCGCGCTCCTCGGGGCCGGGGGCCAGCACGCCAACGTCACCGCCTCGCGCGTCCAGGCGACGTTCGACGTCGAGGCCTCGGAGGCGCTCACCGACGCGCAGAAGCGGCGCGTGTGGCGCGGCTCGGGCCCCGGGTCACCGCCATCGCCCAGGACGCACGCAGCCAGGCGCGCAACCGCGAGCTGGCGCTGGAGCGCCTGCGCCAGCGCCTTGGACGCCTGAGGCCGACGCGACAGCGCGCGCCACGACCCCGCCCACCTCGGCCGCGCGCGAGCGGCTCGACGCCAAGCGCCGGCAGTCCGAGCGCAAGCGCGAGCGCCGGCCGCCCGACCGCCGAGCGACGTGATGCGCTGGCTCGTCGACGGGATGAACGTGATCGGGTCCCGGCCCGACCGCTGGTGGAAGGACCGCGACGCGGCGATGCTCAGGCTGGTCGACCTGCTCGAGCGCTGGGCGGCGCACGAGGGCGAGGATGTCACGGTCGTGTTCGAGCGCGCGCCGCGGCCGCCGATCCGCTCCACCGTGATCGACGTCCTCCACGCCCCCCAGCCCCAGGCCGAACGCCGCCGACGACGAGATCGTCCGCCTGCTCGAGGCCGAGGCGCGTCCCGGCGACGGTCCGCGTCGTCACCTCGGACCGCTGGCTGGCCGACCGCGCTCGAGCGATCGGCGCGACGGTCGAGGGCGCCGAGTCGTTCCGCTCGCGGATCGAGCCGCGTTGACCCGACCAGACAGCCTGCGACAATCGCTCAAGTGAGCCGAAGAGCCTTCGCGACGCCAGCGGACCGGCGGCGCTCCCCGCCTCGACGACCAGCGAGGCCCGCCCGAGCGGACAAGGCCCTCCCTCCCCGGCTGGCGGGTCACCCCAGGTCCCGACGGGCGCGGCGGGCGCCAGACACCGGGTCAGCCAGCCCCGCGCCCCAGCGGCCGGTGGCTCGTGGTCGTCGCTCGTGCTCGGGCTGCTGGCGCTAAACCTGTGGATCTCCTACGAGGCGCAGCGCCCCGCCTCGCGCGTGCAGATCCCCTACAGCCCGACCTTCCTCAACCAGGTGACGGCCAGCAACGTCGCGACATCTCCTCGACCGGCGACTCGATCCAGGGCACGTTCCGGACCGACGTCAAGTACCCCCAGAACAGCAAGACGGCACAGCCGACGAAGCTGTTCTCGACCCAGGTCCCCTCGTTCGCCGACAACTCCCAGCTTTCGCAGCTGCTGCAGTCAAAGCAGCGTCACGATCAACGCCCATCCGGCGAGCACCGGCCCCTCGTTCCTCTCGGAGCTGATCTTCGGCTTCGGCCCCACGCTGCTGCTCGTGCTGCTGTTCGTGATGCTGATGCGCCGCGCGGCCGCCGCGGGCGGCGCCGGCGGCTTGATGTCGTTCGGCCGCTCGCGTGCGCGCCGGGTCGAGGGTTCCGACGAGCGGGTCACGTTCGCCGACGTGGCGGGGATCGACGAGGCCAAGGAGGAGCTACTCGGAGATCGTCGACTTCCTCAAGAACCCTCAGAAGTACGTGCGCCTGGGCGGCAAGATCCCGCGCGGCGTACTGCTCAGCGGGTGCCCCGGGCACCGGGAAGACGCTGCTCGCGCGCGCCGTGGCGGGCGAGGCCGAGGTGCCCTTCTTCCAGATGTCGGCCTCCGAGTTCGTCGAGATGATCGTCGGCGTCGGCGCCTGCCGGGTGCGCGACCTGTTCGCCCAGGCCAAGGCGGCCGCCCCCGCGATCATCTTCATCGACGAGCTCGACGCCGTCGGACGCTCGCGGGCCTCCGGGCGGAGCCAACATCTCGGGCGGGCACGACGAGCGCGAGCAGACTCTCAACCAGATCCTCACCGAGATGGACGGCTTCGATCCCCGCACCGGCGTGATCGTGCTGGGGGCCACCAACCGGCCCGAGATCCTCGACCCGGCGCTGCTGCGGCCGGGCCGCTTCGACCGCCGCGTCGTCGTCCAGCCGCCCGACCGGGCCGGCCGCGAGGCGATCCTCCGGGTCCACACACGGTCGGTCCCGCTCGCCGACGAGGTCGACCTCGGGGCGATCGCGTCCTCGACCCCGGGCATGGTGGGCGCCGACCTGGCCAACCTGGTCAACGAGGCCGCGCTGCTGGCCGCCCGCCGCGACCACAAGCGAGGTCGACCGCCAGGACTTCTCTGACGCGCTCGAGCGGATCGTGCTGGGCGCCGAGCGCAAGGTGATGCTCTCCGAGGAGGACCGCCGGCGCACCGCCTATCACGAGGCCGGCCACGCGATCGTCGGCATGCTCACCCCAGGTGCCGACCCGGTGCGGAAGGTCTCGATCATTCCGCGCGGCCAGTCGCTCGGGGTGACCTTCTCGGCGCCCGACGCCGATCGCTTCAACTTCGACGAGCGCTACCTGCTGGCCCAGATCAAGGTCGCGCTCGGGGGCCGCGCCGCCGAGGAGCTCGTGTTCGGCGACATGACCACCGGGCGCCGAGTCAGACATCCAGCACCTGACCCGGATCGCGCGCCAGATGGTCGGTCGCTGGGGCATGAGCGAGGCGATCGGGCCCGATCGCGGTGCTGCCTGCCGGACGGCGCCGGCCCGCTGTTGCCCGGCGTCCAGGAGACCTCGGAATCCACCCAGCGGCTGGTCGACGAGGAGGTGCGCCGGATCGTCGAGTCCGCCCACGCCGAGGTCGGCCGAGCTCCTGCGCGAGCACCGCTCGCAACCTCGACTCGCTGGTCGCCGGGCTGCTCGAGCACGAGACGCTCGACGAGGCCGACGCCTACGAGGCGGCCGGGCTGCCCCGCAACCCCGAGGCACGCGCGGAACCGGCGCTGCCCGTCGTCACGAAGTAGTCCCGCGGTGCATGCACCGCCGGCGGGTGGCGCATGCGCCCACCCGGGGGGCCGCGCATGCGCGGCCCCCTCCCCCTTTCAATCTCCCAGCCGCGTCATCCGCGCCAGCGCCTCGTGGCACGGACGACGAGCTGCTTGACCGGGTCCTCGTCGGGGCGGTCGTGGACGAGGTCCCACGTGCGGTCGGCGATCTCGCGGGCGTTGTCGGCCTTCGCGCTATCCCACAGCCGCTGGACGAGCTGCAGCTCGAAGCTCTGGATCTGCTCGGCCGGCTCGCCGGGAGCCATCCGCGGCAGCGGCTCGCCGGTCGTCTCCTTCCACATCGCAGAGGCGACAAGCAGCCGGTTTCGCAGCGTGATCGGATCTAGCGCCACCAGACGGGCATAACTTATATAGACGGGAGTGCCTGCCGCAGGCTGATCGACCGGCGCGAACAGGTCGCCCTGCTCGGCCACGCGCGCCAGCACCTCGTCGGTATCGAACGCCAGCAGCGACTCGTCCCGCTGCTCGAGGCAGGCCGACCCTCCTCCCAGCTCACCGGGGTGGACACCGTCGGCCGCTCGCGCGCGCGCACCGAGTACACGGTCACCGTCGTCTTGTGGACGTCGTTCTGGCTCCAGTCGACGAGCACCCGTCCCGGCCGCAGGCGCTTGGTCATCCGCGAGACGACCAGCTCGGGCATCCGCCCCTCGAGCAGCTCGGCGATCCGCCGGGCGAATGGCTTGGTCTGCTCGTAGGTGACCGCGTCGGCGTCGAGCGGGACGTAGACCTGGAGCCCCTTGGACCCCGAGGTCTTGGCGAAGCTCTCGACCCCGAGCTGCTCGAACAGCCCGCGCAGCACGATCCCCACCTCGCAGCACTCGACGATCCCGGCCGGCGCACCGGGGTCGAGGTCGAACACCAGCAGCGTCGGGCGCTCGGGCGCGTGCGCCAGCGACAGCGAGGTGTGCAGCTCGATGTCGGCCAGGTTGGCCAGCCAGACCAGCGTCGGCGCGGTCCTGGGCCAGCGTGTACTCGATGTCCCCGACGCGCGCCGTCTGCACCCACTCGGGTCGGTGGCGGGGGACTGCTTCTCGTAGAAGTACTCGGCCTCGACGCCGTTCGGGTAGCGCTTGAGCGTCAGCGGCCGGTCGTGCAGGTGGGGCAGCACGGCGGGCGCGATCCGCGCGTAGTAGGCGACCAGGTCACCCTTGGTGAAGCCGGTCTGCGGGTAGAGGACCTTGTCCCAGTTGGAGATCTTCAGCGCGCCGGCCGTCGACCAGCACGGCCAGGCTCCCGTCGGGCAGCCGCTCGACCTCGTCGAACAGCGCCTCGCGGCGAGTCCGGCGGGGAGCGTCGACGGCCGTCGGATCGCGTCTCCAGACCACCTCGCGGGGCGACTTGTCCTCGCGCAGCCCCTTGAAGGACGGAGCCCGCATGACGCCGCTCGGACGTCCACTCGCGGAACTCGATCTCGGCCACCAGCACGGCTCGACGAACACGGCGTTGCGGGGCAGGCGCGGGCCGCGCTTGAACGGGCTCGTCTTGCGCCGGCAGGGGCGTCGAGGCGTGCCGCCAGCTCGTCGAGCGTCGCCTCGGTGAACCCGGTCCCGACCCGCCCGGCGTAGCGAAACGCTCCGTCCTCGTAGTAGCCCATGAGCAGCGCCCCGATCCGCTGTGGCCCGCCGGCCCTCGCCCGGCAGCCACCCGCCGATCACGAGCTCCTGGCGAAGCGTGTGCTTGATCTTCAGCCAGGCTCCCGTCCGCCGTCCGGGCTCGTAGCGCGAGTCGAGCCGCTTGGCGATGATCCCCTCGAGCCCCTGCTCGGCCGTCGCCTCGAGCAGCGCCGAGCCCTCCCCGGGATGAGTGACGGGGACGCGCCAGGCGGGTCCGTTCAGCTCGAGCTCGCTCGAGCTCGGCCCGGCGCTCGCGGTAGGGCAGCTCCAGCAACGAGTGGCCGTCGAGGTAGAGCAGGTCGAAGATCGCGTAGACGACCGGCAGGCTCGCGGCCAGCCGGCTTGACCGCCGAGGGCGAGGTGACGTGCATTCGGCGCTGGAGGCGCTCGAAGCTCGGCCTGCCCGCGCTCGTCGAAGGTCGACGATTTCCCCGTCGAGCACCGCCTCGCGCATCCCGAGCTGGTCGAGCAGCCCACGCACCTCGGGGTAGGCGTCGGTGATCTCGTTCAGGTTGCGGCTCTCCAGGCGCAGGCGCCCGGGCTGGATGTAGGCGATCGCGCGCACGCCATCCCACTTGACCTCGAACGCCCACCCCTCCTCGTCGCGCGGCAGCTTGGCCGCGGCCGGCCAGCATCGGAACGAGCCGCTCGGGCATCGGCTCGCGCCCGGTCGGGCGGGCGGGTCCATGCGGTGGATCATCCAGTCGTTCTCGTTGCCTCCTCCTCGGCGCCCGATCGGGAACAGGCCGTAGCGCCCCGTGAGGCGCTCGCCGCGGAAGGTGACTTCGACCTTCGCTCCTCCCACTTGTGCACCTCGAACGTGCCGCGGTCCCAGATCGTCATCGTCCCCGCGCCGTACTGGCCCTTGGGAATCTCCCCTTGGAAATCGAGGTACTCGAGCGGATGGTCCTCGGTGCGGACGGCGAGCCGGTTGTCCTTGGGGTCCTTGGGGATGCCGTTGGGGATCGCCCACGAGGCGAGCGCGCCGTCGTGCTCGAGGCGCAGATCCCAGTGCAGCCGCGTCGCGTGGTGCTGCTGGACGACGAAGCGAGGCTGCTTTGGGCCCTTGCGCGCGCGCCGAGGCGGCGGCTCGGGCGTTTGCTCGAAGTCGCGCTTTGAGCGGTAGCTGCCGAGCTTGTCCGGCGTCACACGCCGGCGGCGGCCAGGTCGGAGCGCAGCCGCGCCGGATTGCGCAGCTCCGAGCGCGCCGCGATCGCGACGAAGCCGCGGCCACGCAGGTAGTGGCGGCCCTCCACGGCGGCGTGCTCCGGCGGGCCGTCGTCGCGATCAGCACCGCCCTACCCGCCCGGGCTGAAGACAACCGATGTGCGGCCGCCGCCCTTGACGCAATAGCGGTAAGTGCGGCCAGGCCTCGACAGCGGCTGGCCGGCGCGGTAGAGCGCGCGCGTCGTGGTGTCGCCCAGGCGCAGCGAGGCCCCGAGGCCTGGCGCCGGCCGACAGCGCTCCCCGGGCACGCCGTAGGCCCGCTCCCACATCTCGAGGTAAGCCTCGGCTCCGTGGAACATGTCGGCCATCACCGGCTTGCCGCCCACGAGCTGGAGCTCGCGCAGCCAGTCGGCGTACATGCCGTAGTTGGCCAGGCCGTCGCTGTTGAGGTTGAACCTCCTCGACCCCACTGCTCCTGCGTGAACGTGACCCGTCCGTCATAGGACTTGAAGGGGTAGGAGATCGGGGTTCCGGCCGGGCCGGGCTGGTCGCCGAGGCCGTTCTCGTCGGAGCCCCAGCCGAAGCCGAACGTGTACTGGCGGGCGCTCTGCGCCTTGTCGCGCTTCCACACGACGACGAGTGATTGGGGCGGCTGGGTCGGCGGGTTGACGAACCCGCCGACCGCGTAGATCCGGCTGAACAGCTGCGGCGATGAGCAGCAGTGAGCCGAGACGACCCCGGCGTAGTGCGCGGACTCGGCGATCGAGAGCGCCGCGGTGGCCGTCTTCGAGTCCATGTGGTCGAGCTGGATCAGATAGTGCTGCTGGATCATCTTGTGGATCAAGTAGGCGCCGAGGCTGGTCAGGCCGCGGGTGTTGCACTGGGGCCCCGGCGAATACACGGGAACGGCGTCCCGTGGAGCGCCGAGGCGAACGGGCCGTTGATCAGCTGGGCCAGTGGGCCGGTGGCGGGCACCGAGTACTGCTCGGCGTCCTGCTCCTGGGCGGGGCAGGATTGAAGCGTCCAGAAGCTGCCTGTCTCCAGGCGGTTGCCGGCGTTGATGATCGCCCCCTGCGCGCCGGCGATCATCTTGGTCCCGCCGAACGCGTTGTCGAACTCGTGGATCGGGAAGAAGGTGCGGACGCCGAGCGCGTGCACCTCCTTGAGGCCCGAGTCGATCTGAGAGTCGTCGCATTGCGGCACGTTGTTCATCTCACCGCAGCCGAACAGCCGCGATACCTCGATGCCCTCGATCACCGCGAGCTTGCCCTGGTTGATGACCCGGCGGGCCTGGAACGGATCGGTGACGATCCGGAACCAGCCCTTGCCCGGACCGCCCGATTGGGCATCGATGTAGTCCTGGAGGGCATACAGGTCGCGGCTCTGGATGTGCACCGCCGCCATGTCGTTGCACGGGTTGTGCCGCGTGGTCATGATCGAGCAGAGCGCCTCGTTGTCGACCAGGTTGGTCACCATCAGCCGCAGTCCCGCCTTCCATGCGCGCTCGATCCCGGTGTAGTAGTCGCCCTCCTCGGCCAGCGCGGTGGGGCTCGGCCAGTTCACGAACGTCGGCCACCCGTGCATCTCCGGCCGCGGCTGGCCGCCCCAGTCCAGGAAGTCCTCGACCTGGCCGTTGGTCCCCTGCTGGTCGGCGGCGCAGCTCGCCGGCAGCGCGTAGGGCGCGCCATAGGGGCTCCACGGCCGTCCGCAGTGCCAGTCGCCGCCGAAGAACTCGAACGCCGTGATATGGGCGTGGCCCTCGACCGTGCCGGACACCTGCGCCTCTGGGCTCGCGCCCTTGAACACCTGCCCCGTGGCGTCGAGCTGCGCCTCGGGATAGGGCGCACAACCGGAGGCACGCAGGAAGCGCACCTTGAGCCCGGCGCCGCTTCCCAGGTTGCGGATCGTGAACCCGCGCCGTGCACTGCCGGCCACCCGCCACTCGGTCGCCGGGCTGGGCGTCGGGCCGCTCGACAGCGACCCGTTCAGGTAGTTGCCCTGCCGCGTGTAGAGGAGGTAGACGGCAAGCGCCGCAGGCTGCATCGTGAACGGGCCACCGGCCACCCGCCGGGCGGCGCGCAGCCTGTAGCAGCCGTGGGCCAGCGAGTAGCGCGTCAGCGTGCGGGGACGCGTGGGCGCCGCGCCGACTGCGCGCCGCGCCGGGCTGCTCGTCGCGGCCGGTCCCGCGAGTGCCACGAACAGCGCGGCCAGGATGGCCGCAATCGGCAAGGCGCGCGTGAGGAGCTTGGGCCCGGGCGTGGCCGCATTATCCTCCCCCTATGAGGTGGAGAGGAGCGCTCGCGTCGCTCGCAGTGCTTTTGCTCTGCGCCTCGACTGCCGCGGCGTCGGCGCGCTATCCGCGCATCGAGGTCCTCTCCTCGCGCGCCGACCTGGTCGCGGGCGGCCAAGCGCTCGTGGCGGTTGACCTGTCGCCAGGCGTGCGGCACGTGGTGGTGCGGCTGAACGGCCGCAACGTCAGCCGGTGGTTCGCCTGGCGGGCCAACGGGCGCTACGAAGGCCTGGTCCGCGGGTTGAAGAACGGGCGCAACGTGCTCAGTGCTGTGCTGCGGAGCGGCTGGGGCGCGCGGATCGTGATCACCAACCATCCGAACGGCGGGCCGATTTTTGCCGGCCCCCAGCCGGAGCCGTGGACCTGTGAGCCGGGCGCGCGCGATGCCAAGTGCGACAAACCGGCGCAGTACAGCTACCTGTACCTGCCGCAGGGCAAGACGCAGCTCGCGCCGTACGACCCGCGCAACCCGCCTTCTGACGTGTCGATGACCACGACCGACCAAGGGGTGACGGTCCCCTTCATCGTCCGCCAGGAGATCGGCTACGAGGATCGCGACCAGTACCGCCTGGACGTCCTCTATCAGCCTGGCAAGCCGTGGGCGCCGTGGTCGCCTCAGCGCCAATGGGACCACAAGTTGCTGATCATGCACGGCTTCGACTGCCATGCGACCTACGGCGTGACCAAGCCGGTGTTCGCCGACGGGATCTCTGGCACCCTCGGGGCGTCGAGCCCATATCCCGACAGCTCGGTCGTCGGGCTGGGGCTCGGGATGGCGGTGATGTCGACCGCGCTCGACGACGCGGCCGCCAACTGCAATCCGGCGCTCGAGGCCGAGTCGATCGTGATGGCCAAGGCGCACCTGATCGACGAGTACGGCGGCCCGATCGCGTACACGATCGGGACCGGCTGCTCCGGCGGGTCGCTGGCTGAGCAGTGGATGGAGAATGCTTATCCCGGTCTCTACCAGGGGCTGATCCCGCAGTGCTCGTTCCCCGACGCGGGCTCGAGCGGCCAGCAGATCGTCGACTACCAGGCGCTGGGCAACTACTTCACGCAGGCGACCCAGGCGGACCCCACGTCGTGGACCCAGGCGCAGGAGGCGGACGTCGAGGGGACCGGCGTCGAGAACCTACCGATCTCCAACTTCGATGCCACCTTCTCGGCGCAGTCGTTCTTCCCGTTCGCGGTCCCCACCAACTGCACCGACTACGCCGACGGCAACAACTACGTGCCGCAGTCGAAGATCTACAACGCCCAGACCAATCCCGGCGGCGTGCGCTGCGGCCTCCTTGACTGGGTGATCAACCTGCTGGGGCCCCAGGCGCGCTCGGTGTGGGACAAGCAGGAGGCCGACGTCGGCCACGGCTTCGGCGGGTTCCCGATCGGCAACGTCGGCGTCCAGTACGGACTGAGTGCGCTCGAGCAGCACCTGATCAGCCCCGCGCAGTTCGTCGACCTCAACACCAAGGTCGGCGGCTTCGACATCGACTGGAACCCGACGCCGCAGCGGCTCGAGCCCGACCAGCCGGCGCTCGCCAACGCCTACCGGACGGGGATCATCAACGAAGGCAACAACATGAACACGGTGCCGATCATCAACCTGACCGGCCCCAACGACCCCGGCCTTGCCCATGACAGCTACCGCGCGTTCGCGATGCGCGCGCGGCTGCAACGCGACTTCGGCACCGGCGCCAACATGGTGATCTGGGAGGGACCCGCGGTCATCATCGGCGACCTCCAATACACCGACCAGGCGCTGCGCGCGATGGACCGCTGGGTCGGAGCGATCTACGCCGATCACTCGAGCCGGCCGCTCGCCACCAAGGTGATCGCCGACAAGCCGGCCGACATCACCGACCAGTGCTCTGACGGCAACGGCAACACCGTCTCTCACTCGCTGTGCCCTGCCGCCGTGGTGCCCGTCTACGGCACGCCGCGCACGGTGGCCGGAGAGCCGATCACGACCGATCAGAACCAGTGCCAGCTGAAGCCGTTGCGCGCCTCCGATTACAACGTGTTATTCACTCCGGCCCAGTGGGCGGCGCTTCAGAAGCTGTTCGCTACGGGCGTGTGCGACTACTCCAAGCCAGGCGTCTCACAGCAGCCAACCGTGGCTTGGCTTACGTATTTCGATTCCCGCGGGCGCGTCGTCTACGGCGGCCGGCCCATGGGTCGGGCGCCGGTCTCTTCGCGGTTTCTTCGCCGCCACAAGCATCATTAACCCGTGACCCGTGTATTGGTGGTCGATGACGAGCCCGCGGTCAGGCGGGCGCTCGAGCGTGCGCTGACGCTCGACAGCTATGAGGTGATGCTGGCCTCCGACGGCCAGGAGGCGCTCGATGCGATCGCGGCCGATCCGCCGGACGCGGTCGTGCTCGACATCATGATGCCCCGCGTCGACGGGCTCGAGGTGACACGCCGCATGCGGGGCGCCGGCGACCGCACGCCGATCCTGATCCTCACCGCACGGGACGCGGTCGACGACCGGGTGAGCGGCCTTGACATCGGCGCCGATGACTACCTGGTGAAGCCGTTTGCCCTGCGCGAGCTCCAGGCCCGCCTGCGGGCGCTGCTCCGGCGCACGGATGAGGATGACGGGAGCGACACGCTCGTGTTCGCCGATCTCGCGCTCGATCCCGTGGCCCACCAGATCCGGCGCGGCGAGAGGGAAATCGAATTGACCAAGACGGAGTTCTCCCTGCTCGAGCTGTTCATGCGCCATCCCCGGCAGGTTCTCTCCCGCTCGCAGATCTTCGAGCACGTGTGGGGCTATGACTTCGGCCCTACCTCGAACGCGCTGGGTGTGTACATGGGCTACCTGCGCCGCAAGACCGAGGCTGCCGGGGAGCCCCGGCTGCTTCACACCGTGCGCGGCGTGGGGTACATCCTCAGAGACTGATGACTCTTCGCCGGCGCGTCGGGATGGCGGCTGCCATCGCGGTGGCGATCGCGGTCGTGCTCGTGGCCGCGGTCGCGTACTTCGAGGTACGCAGCCAGCTGCGCGGCGAGGTCGACACCGCGCTGCGGGCGCAGGCCTCGACGATCGAGCGCTACCCGTTTTCGCTCAACCAGCCGCTGCCCACGATCTCGGCCAGCGCGGGTGGGCCCGCGCCCTACGTCCAGCTGGTGACCGCCGACGGCACGCCTCTGCCGAGGCAGGGCAGCCTGCCGCTCCCGGTCAATTCCCGCATCCAGGCCGTGGCCGCCGGTGCGACGGGCGCGTACATGACAGACGTACGCGTGTCGGGCAGTGACCTGCGAGAGCTCGTGTTCCATGTTCCCCGCCTGATGTACGGCGGCCAGCCGATCGCGATCCAGCTCGCCCGCCCGCTCTCGAGCGTCGACAACGTCCTGCGGCGGCTGCGCATCATCCTGCTGGTGCTGGCGCTCGGCGCGATCGGACTCGCGGTGGTGCTCGGCCGGCTGGCCGCCCGCCGGGTCCTGGCACCGCTCGCCGAGGTGGCCGACACCGCGCAGCACATCTCGGAGACCGAGGATCTGACCTCGCGGATCCGCGTCCACGCCGACGACGAGGTCGGCCAGCTGGCGATGCGCTTCAACGCGATGCTCGAGCGCCTCGAGTCCTCGCGCGCCGCCCTTGATGAGTCGGTTGGTGCACAGCGCCAGCTTGTCGCCGACGCCTCGCACGAGCTGCGCACACCGATCACCAGCCTGCGGACCAACCTCGAGCTCCTGCTGGCCCACGAACAGCTCGAGGAGGGCGAGCGGCGCCGGATGCTCGCCGACGTAGTCGAGCAGACCGAGGAGCTGACCGCGCTGGTAGGAGACCTGATCGAGCTGGCGCGCGGCGAGGACACGACCGAGCCGGTCGACGGCGTGCGGCTCGATCGGATCGTCGAAGAGTCCCTCGAGCGCGCCCGGCGCAACTTCCCCCAGGTTCGCTTCGAGCTCCGGCCCCAGCCCGTGGTGCTCGACGGGACGCCGGAGCGGCTCGGGCGCGCGGTCAACAACCTGCTCGACAACGCCGCGCTCCACTCGGATTCCGGCGAGCCGGTCGAGGTGACGGTCGAATGCTTCCGGGGTGCATGTGCGCGACCACGGCCCCGGCGTGGCCGAGCAGGACCTGCCCCACGTCTTCGATCGCTTCTATCGGGGCAGCGAGGCGCGGGGGAGCCACGGCAGCGGGCTCGGGCTCGCGATCGTCAAGCAGGTGGCCGAGCAGCACGGCGGGTCCGTCGAGGTGGCCAATGCGCCGGACGGCGGCGCCGTTTTCAGGCTGCGGCTGCCGGTGAGCCGCGACGAGGCCTCAGGCACCAGGCGGACGGATGATGCGGGCCTGTCGAGCAGCCGCGAAGCGCTTACGCAGTAGCCAGAAGAGCAGGCCGAACACCGGCACGGCGGAGGCCAGCATCAGCTCGCGGGTCGAGCGATCGCGAGGCGTGCCCATGACTGCCACCGACAGCGCCACGATCGCCACCGCCGGGACGGCCGCCAGCAGCGAGGCGTGCGAGCGGTAGCCGGAGAAGTGCTCGCGCACTGTGAACTCGAGCACGCCCAGCACGCACACCACGATCCCGACGATCAGCGGCAGCGACTCACCCGCGATCAGGCCAACCAGAGCACCGATCCCGCCAACCAGGATCGCCAGCTCGGAGACAGGAACGCTGCCGAACGGGCTCTCGGGCCGCTCACCGTACGTCGCACCGGTCGAGGCTTTGAGAACCGCGGCGACCGCGCCGTCGGGCCCGCGGGGCGGCCGGGTAGCGGCTGCCGGGCGCTGTGCCGGGGCGGCCTGAGCAGGCGCCGGCGCCCGTGGCGCCACGCGTTTGCGCCGCTTGCGCGACTGCCGCTTTGACTGGGCTGGCGCCACAGCGCCAGGATAACCGGCGCTCCCGGGACGGCGCCGGCTGGCGTCGGCGGCGACGTGGCGCCTTATCGCGCGGGCCCCCGCGCCGCCCCTATCCCGCCGGCGCCCGCGCCACCCCTAGCCCGCCGGCGCCCGGGCCCCCCAACCCGCCGGCGCCGGCTCGACCAGCGCCGGGCCTCCCCCGCGCCGCCCCAGCCCGCCGGCGCCGGCTCGACCGGATGCGAGGCGTCGGCCAGCTCCTGGAACAACCCGGTGACGATGAACACCACCTGCTCGGCGATGTCTACGGTGTTGTCGCCGATCCGCTCCAGGCACCGCGCCACGAGGACCATGAACATCGCCCACTCGCGGAGCTCAAAGCTGTCACCCACCTCAACCGCGCGCTTGAAGATGCTGCGGTTGAGAACGTTGATCTCGCCATCCTGGCGGACGAGGTCGCGCGCCAGATCCACGTTGCGCTCGGCGAACGCCTCCTTGACCTCGATCACCTGCTGGCGAGCGCGCTGACCCATCCGAACGATCGCGTCGAGGATGTCCTTGTCCTTCGGCACCTCGTGGCCGGACAGCACGACCAGCTTGGCCATGTTCACGCACTGGTCCCCCATCCGCTCGATGGATCGCAGGGCGTGCAAAAGAGCGGCCGCCAGGCGGAGATCCTCCGCGGCTGGAACGGTCCTGCCGAGCAGCGAAAGGATCCCCTGGTGGACGTCCATGTAGCGGCCATCGATCCGGTCGTCGTCGGCCACCACCATCCCGGCAAGTTCCACGTCCTGATAGCTGAGTGCATCCAGCGCTCGGTCGAGCTGCAAGACGACCAAGTCCAGGGCGCCGAGCGCCTGCGGCTCGAGCTCGCCGAGCGTGTCATGGGACGGCGAATCCACAGACCGCATAGTGACGCTCAGCGCTAAAGATGCAACTACTTCGGCTTGCTGATCGTGAGGATCAGCCCGTAGGTGACCAGCGCCAGGACCATGCTGAGCGCTATCGCCGAGGCCGCCTGGAACAGCAGCGCTGTGGCGCGCTGGTCGGCCCGCCTGAGCGACACCGCCCGCTCGGCGCAGTAGATCAGCGCCGTGAAGGCAACCATCACGCCCAGCCCCGCCACCAACGCACCGACAATCAGCTTCAACACGGTTGAGCCGGAGATGATTGTGCTCGCCAACGCGGTCACAGCGTCACCATCCCCGATACCCGGCGCCTCGCGGTGCGGACGGCCAGCCCCGCGGAGGCGGCCACCCCACCCACCAGAATGACCATGGGGCCCGCCGCGCCATGGCCTATGGCGTGTGCGATGCCGTACACCGCGGCGCCGCTGAGCCCTGCCGCCGGGAGCGTGAGCAACCACGCAATGACGATGTTGCCGGCCACGCCCCAGCGGACGGCGGAGAAGCGCCTGGCCGCGCCCGCACCCATGACGCCACCGTTGATCACGTGTGTCGTCGAAATCGGGAAGCCGAAATGGGAGACAGCGAGAATCACGGCGGCGCCGGCGCCTTGCGCTGCGAATCCCTGGGCGGGATCCATCTTGATGATGCGCATCCCCGTCGTCTTGATGATCCGCCATCCGCCTGCGTAGGTGCCCAGGCCCATCGCCGTTGCCGCTGACGCGATCACCCACACCGGCACATGGAGATGCGCGGCATTGATCGAGCCGTGGGCGACCAGCGCCAGCGTTATAACCCCCATCGTCTTCTGCCCGTCGTTGGTCCCGTGCGAGAGCGACAGCAGTCCGCTCGACAGCACCTGGCCGAGCCGGAAGCCACGACTGACAAAGCCCGGCGGACGGTTGGCCAGCAGCCTGTAGGCGAACAGCACCGAAAGCCCCGCCACCACCAACGCAAGCGTGGGCGAGATCAGAGCAGGAAGGATCACCTTGCCGAGCAGGCCGGCGCCGTGGACGGCCGAGGAGCCATGGGCCACCAGAACTGCCCCAACGAGGCCTCCGATCAGGGCGTGCGACGAGCTCGACGGCAGGCCTCGATACCAGGTGATCAGGTTCCAGACGATCGCCCCGACCAGCCCGGCGAACACGACCGACATCGTGATCTGACCTGTCGAGACGATGCCCTTCGCGATCGTCGTCGCCACCTTGAGCGAGATGAACGCGCCCGCGAAGTTGAGCAGCGCCGCGAAGGCAACTGCCACGCGGGGCGCCATCGCGCGCGTGGATATCGAGGTAGCCACCACATTTGCGGTGTCGTGGAACCCGTTGGTGAAGTCGAACAACAGCGCAGTCGCAACAACGACGACGAGCAGGATGTCCGAGCTGGTCGAGCTCATCGGTTCTCGATCACGATTCCTTCCATGATGTTCGCGACGTCTTCCGTTGCATCGATCGCGTTCTCGAGGCGTTCATAGAGGTCCTTCCAGCGGATCACCACCATCGGGTCGATCCCGTTGTCGAACAGCGAGGCAACCGCCTCGCGTGTAACCCGGTCTCCCTCGTTCTCCAAGCGGTTGATCTCGATGGTGTGCTTGGAGATGTCCTGGAACCCCCGCAGCAGCGGCAGCGCATCGGCCACCTGACGGCACGAGTCGAGCAGGATCCGGGTCATCTGCTGAGCGTGAGCCATCGGAGCCTCCACCCGGTAGAGCCCCAGGTAGTCGGCGACCTCCTCGATGTAATCGACGATGTCGTCAAGCGCCCCAGCGAGCCGGTAGATGTCGTCACGATCGATCGGCGTGACGAACGTGTGGTTGAGATGGTGGATCAGGTCATGCGTGATCCGATCGCCGTCCTGCTCACAGATCAGGATCTCTGTGGCGAGCTCCTTGCGATCCGGATAGGTGCTGAGCAGCTGATCGAGCAGGTCTGCCGCCCGCAGGACGTTTGCCCCTGCCTTCTCAAATAAGGCGAAATATTCACGCCCGCTGGGGGCAAGCATTTGAGAGAGGCCCATGTCCACCGATCCCCTTTCGTAGTGAGTGAGGTAAGGAGAGCACGGCGGTCGGACATCTGTGTGAACGGGATGTAAACGTCCGGATCCGCCCTCAGAGGCAGCCAGGAGCCAGCAGCGGTAGTGGGCGCTAGCTGCGCTCGGGAAGGGCGAACGTGAAGCCCTCCGCGGCGTGCCCGTCGTCCGACGGTATTGAGGCCTTGGCCTTGTCCCGGGCTGTGGCCTCCTCGGTTGGGCTGGGTGCTCCTCTGGCGTCGGCTACCCCCGGCGCATCAGCCACGTCGGGCACCGGCCCGAAGCGATAGCCGACCCCGAAATGCGTGTGGACGTACTCCCAGCCTGGAGAGGCGCGGCGGAGCTTGCTGCCGGACCTTACGGACGAACACGTCGACCGACCGATCGCCATGGGCCATCGCATAGCCCCATAGCCGCTCGTAGATCTCCTCCCGGCGGAGCACACGGTCTGACTCCGAGAGCAAGCGAAGAAGCTCGTATTCACGAGCCGTGAGCTCGACGCTGGTCTCCCCAACGTAGGCCTGGTGCATATCGGGGCGGATCTCGATCTCCCCCGCCGTCACGGGCGGGTCGACGACGGCGAGCGCATGGCGGCGATGGCGGCGCATCGCGGCCTCGATCACACCGATGAGCTCATCGGGATGGCAAGGCTTGGTAATCCACGCATCGACCCCGAGGCGCAGCCCGCGTACCCGCTGGGCGACCGAAGAAGGCCCCGTGCAGACGACGACGGCCAAGGTGGGAAGGCGGTTGCAGACCTGTTCGAGATACTCCCAGCTGTCCCCGCCGATCAGCCCCGGGTCAACTACGAGCGCGCCCAGCCGCCGCCGGACGAGCGCCTCCGGGGTAATCGGACTCGAGACCACGATCTGATCCCAGCCGAGCGCCTTCAGCCGCTTGATCAGCACCTGGTCGAAGCCAGGATCCCGGTCGATCACCGCGATCCGCACCGGCTGGTGACTCCCGCGGCCTAGCGCCGCGGAGAGGTTTTGCCCTCGGTCGTCCACTACTGGCACTCCACTCTAGTAGGCGCAGAGGATGCTCGGACCGCTTACGCGCTCATTGGACCCTCACGCGCTTCCCGCCCATCGGCAGGATCACAAGCACCGTCCTCTATCCTCCGGGGTGGGGAGGCAGCGCCGATCCGTCCTACCTTCAGATGGCCTCACGAACCAAGCAAAAGGAAGAAGCACGCGCCCGGCGGCTGGCCGAGGAGCAGGCACGGGCCGAGCGCGAGCGGCGCCAGCGCCGCGTGCGGATGCTCGCGGGCATCGTCGTCGCCGCGGTGGCCGTGGTGGCGGTCCTGATCGCCGTCTCGCTCGGCAGCTCGAGCTCGGGCGGTCTCAAGCATGGGCGTCAGGCAACCCAGCTCACCTCGCAGATCAACTCGCTGCTGAGCGGGATCCCGGAGTCCGGCACGACGCTTGGTAATCCAAACGCGAAGGTGACCGTCACCGAGTTCGGCGATCTCGAGTGCCCGATCTGCCGCGACTTCGCGCTCGGTACCGAGAACCAGCTGATCTCCAACGATGTCCGGTCGGGCAAGGTCAAGCTCGTCTACCGCTCGCTCGAGACCGCGACCGGCAACGGTCCCGACGCGAACATGTTCGGCTCCCAGCAGGCAGCCGCCCTGGCCGCCGGTCTCCAGGGCAAGGCCTGGTACTACATCGAGCTCTTCTACCACGAGCAGGGCTCCGAGGGGACCAACTACGTCAACCCCAACTACCTCGACCAGCTCGCCCTCCAGATCCCCCCACCTTTCAACTACGCCAAATGGCGCACTGATAGCCAGAACCCGAGCCTGCTGGCCCAGGTCAACCAGGACCAGAACCTCGCCGCGTCCAAGGGCTACAACAGCACCCCGACAGTCACGATCGTCGGGCCCAAGGGCGCCACACAGCCGATCGTCGGCGACTTCGACTACGGCAGTTACGAGTCGGCGATCAACCAGGTGTCATGACCGTCCGGCTGCGACGGGCGATGATCGCCTTGACCGGCCTCGGGCTGGCTGATGCGATCTATCTGACCTACGTCCACTACGCCGGCATCAAGCCCGCCTGTACGGCGGGACAGTCGTGCCTCAAGGTTCAGACTTCACAGTGGTCACACGTGGGCGGCGTGCCCGTTGCGCTGATTGGCTTGATCGGCTACGTGGGGATCATGGCCAGCCTGCTGATCCGCGACCGCGAGGAGACCCGGCTCGCGACCCTCGGCATGACGCTGATCGGCGTCGGCTTCAGTGGCTACCTGACCTACCGAGAGCTCTTCTCGATCCACGCTGTGTGCGAGTGGTGCGCGGCGAGCGCAATCATCCTCACGATCCTGCTCATCGGCGCCATCACCCGCTACCTGCTCGGCGATCCCCCGCCTCGTCCGCTCGATCCAGGCGGTGACAGGGAGGGCGAGCCAGGTGCCGATCGCGAGCTCGCCGAGTCGCGAGCCTGAGCCCGTCCGGCGCCGGACGCATGATCCCGGGCCATGAGCTGGCGCAGCATCCGGGCCGCCGCGCGGCAGGACGAGCCGTACCGCCAGGTGGCGGTGATCGACCTGGGGTCGAACTCCTGGCGCCTGGTCGTCTATGCCTTCGTCCCGGGCCTCTGGTGGAAGCAGACCGATGAGCTCTATGAGACGGTCCGGATTGGCGCCGGCATGGACGCGACCGGGAGCCTGGGCGAGCCGGCCGTCGCGCGCGGGCTCGAGACGCTGGCCGTATTCGACCGCTTCTGCACCTCGGCCGGCATAACGGCCGATCGCATCTACGCGGTCGCCACCAGCGCCATCCGCGACGCAGCCAACCGCAAGGAGTTCCTCAGCCAGGCGCAAGCGGCTACCGCGCTGCAGATCGAGGTCCTCAGCGAGGAGGACGAGGCCCGGCTCGGATACCTCGCGGCCGTCAACACCTCGACGATCGAGGACGGCCTCGTCCTCGAGATCGGCGGCGGCAGCCTCCAGCTCGTCGGCGTCCGCCGCCGCCGCGACGAAAGGCTTTGGTCGCTTCCGCTCGGGGCTGTGCGGCTGACCGAGCGGTTCCTGCCCGGACCGGGTCCAGCCAAGAAGAAGGAGCTCTCGCGCCTGCGCGATCACGTGCGCGACGAACTCGCGCACGCTACCGGCCAGTCCAATCCCGGTCGTTTGGTGGGAATCGGCGGCGCGGTGCGGAACCTGGCCACCGCCGCCCAGCGCGCCGCCGAGCAGCCCGACATCGGGGTCCAGGGCTTCGTGCTCGGGCGCTCGCCGCTCTGCGACCTGATCGACCAGCTCGCCGCCCTGCCCCCGGACAAGCGCGCCGACATTCCCGGGATCAAGCGCGGACGCGGCGACATCATCCTCGCCGCCGCAGTGACGATCGACACGGTCCTGGAACTCGGCGGCTTTGACGGGATCGAGGCCACGGAGGCGGGGTTGCGCGAGGGCGTGTTCTTCGAGCGCGAGCTGTTCGCTGAGGCATCTGAGCCGCTGTTCGACGACGTCCGCCGCGCCGCGGTCAGGAACCTCGCGATCCAGTACGAGTCCGACCTCCACCACGTCGACCACGTCGCGGAGCTCGCCCTCCAGATGTTCGATTCGCTCGTCGACGGCGGGCTGTTCGACCCCGTCGATGGCGAGGGTGAGCTGCTGTGGGCCGCCTCGATGCTGCACGACGTGGGGATGACGATCTCCTACGACGACCACCACAAGCACTCGCAATACCTGATCGTGAGCGCCGGGCTTCCCGGCTTCGACCCGCGCGAGCGCGCATTGATCGCCCAGATCACCCGCTACCACCGCAAGGGGCCCCCCAAGCTCGGGGAGGTCGAGCCACTCGCCCGGGAGGGAGACGACGCACTCGTGGCTCGCTGCTCGGTCCTCGTCCGCCTCGCCGAGCATCTCGAGCGCGGTCGTGACCAGTCCGTCATCCGCGCCCGCCTGCGTGTCAACGGCGACGGCGTCGATCTCCATCTCGACGCCGAGGGTGAGAACCTCGTGCTACCGCGCTGGAGCGTCGAGCGCTACGGCGACGACGAGGCGTTCGAGCGCGTCTTCGGCCGGCGCCTCCTGATTGGCTGAGCGTCGGTCGCGAGGCTCGCAATCGGCCGTGCGTCGGTCGCGAGGCTCGCGCGCTTGCGCCCCGCCTTCCATAGTCGCTTGCTCCTGCGTACGAAGAGGGCCGGTGGCTCGGCGTACAGACGACGGCCCACCAGGACCGCCTCGCTCTCAAGCTGGTCGCGACGGTGGTCGATAAGAGCGGCTACGGCGTCGGTATCGACCGGCACCTCGCGCGCGATCCGGGCCAGATTCTGTCTCAACATGGCCAGATCGTGATCCTCGCCCAGCAGTTCTGACAGGTGCTCTGCCTCGAGGGCCTGACCGCGGGCGATCGGTCCACACACGGGCCCCAGCAGGCGCGCGTCGTACCAGAGGTCCTTGACCCGCTTACGCCACTCGTGGAGGTTTTCCGCCGACGGCTCACGGGTTGCTCGCTTCATCGCGGCGCGGCCTTGACGGTAGGTGCGCTCGAGCCCTTGCCCAATTGCCTTCCACCCGCCTAGCTTGATCTCCCACTGCTCGACTCGGCCGGCGACGCCGTCGAACACCTGGATCACCTCGACCACGAGCTCGGAGTTCGCTGCCCGGTCGTGCGCGGTCTCGCGATCGGCGCCCAGACGCTCTCGTATGGCCGCGAACACCGAGTCGGGCAGCTGGCCGGCGTAGCGCTTGGCGAGCGCCTCTAGGGTCTCGATCATGACGTCCGCGTCTCGGAGCCTCGAGACCGTGCGCGCCGCGTCGCGCAGTGTGGCGTTCTCGGCCTTCCGCTGATCGGTGGGCAACCCGGCCCGGGCCAGGCGCAGCAATGCGCGCTCCTTCTTGATCGACTTGCGCGCGGAGTGGATCGCGCCCACCGGGTCCGCGTCGACTCCCTCGCGTAGCTCGCCCACCGCCCGCTCGACCTGCTCGCGCGCGCAGCGCCGGATCGAGTCGGTGAGCTTCTCGTCGGGGCTCAGCTCGTACGGCACGGTCCGATCATTTCAGAAGCCGGGTAGCGTCCGAGCGTGCACGATTCGCTGTCCCTGGCCGTGTTCGTTCCCAGCGGCCAGGGCCTGAAGCAGATGGGTGAGCTCGCACTCGCATTCGGCCTTTCGGCATTGATCGGCATCGAGCGCGAATGGCGCCAGAAGGCGGCGGGACTCCGGACCTACACGCTGGTGGGGGCCGGGGCGGCTCTGTTCATGCTGGTCAGCAAGTACGGCTTCGGTGACGTGATCGGGAAGGGCGTCACGCTCGACCCCTCGCGGGTGGCCGCTCAGATTCTCTCCGGTATCGGCTTCATCGGGGCCGGCCTGATCTTCATCCGCGGCGCCGCGGTGAGGGGGCTGACGACCGCCGCCGGAGTCTGGATGACAGTCGCCGTGGGAACTGCGAGCGGAGCCGGGCCAGCGATCCTGGCGCTGGCCGGCACGGCCGGCTATCTCGTCGTGGTGCTCGGATTCCCGGTCCTAGAGGAGCGTCTTCCTCGCGGCAACCAGGTCCTCGGTCTACCCGCCGTCGCGGTCACGCTCGAGGTCAGCGGCCAGCCCAGCGCCGACGACCTCACCGAGGCCCTGGAGCGCGTCGATGGCGTGCTCGAGGTCAGCGCCGGCGACAGCGCGGCTTGACGGCCGATTAGCGCCGACGGCGTAGAGTTCTCCCGAAATGCTGTGGCTGCTCAGACACGCGGAAGCCGCGGATGGGGCGCCCGACGACCAGCGGCCGCTCACCGAACGTGGTATCCACCAGGCCGAGGCGGCCGGCCGGGCACTAGCGCGGCTCGGCGAGAACATCGACATCTGCCTGTGCAGCCCAAAGCTTCGCGCTGTGCAGACGGCCGAGCGTGTGTGCGAGCCGCTCGGCATCGAGATCAGGGTGGAGTCCACTCTGGGCGGCGAGCCGTTCGACGTCCGGGAGCTCACTACTGGCCTGGGCAATGTGCTGCTCGTCGGTCACGACCCGTCGTTCTCCCTGCTGCTGCACGATCTGACCGGCGCGCAGGCGCGGATGAAAAAGGGCGGCCTTGCCGGAATCGCCAAGGGTGAGCTCGTCGTGCTGTTGCGTCCGGCGGATCTCGCGGCGATCGCCGCCGCCGACGCAGCGGTGGCCAGCACATGAGCACAAGCGCCTCGGCCTCGGCCACGCGCCAGGACGAGGCACGCGCGGCGGTCGCGGCCAGGACCACCGCGGCACAGGCTAGGGCGCTCCCTGACGGCCAGGAGGCGCCGGCTGAACAGCAAGAGCTTGCCGATCCCTCGCTGTTCACCAGCCGCGAGCTGTCTTGGCTCGACTTCAATGACCGTGTGCTTCAGCTCGCCGAGGGCGAGGAGCTGCCGCTGCTCGAGCGCGTGAAGTTCCTGGCGATCTTCGTCACCAACCTCGATGAGTTCTTCATGATCCGGGTGGCCGGCGTTCACGACCAGGTTGAGGCTCGGATTGACGCCCGCGGTCCCGATGGGCTTTCGCCCACCGAGACCCTCGAGCAGATCTCGCGGCGGGTGACGGAGCTCGACCGCCGACATTCCCGCCAGTTCAAGGACCAGATCGCGCCTGCGCTCGCCGAGAACGGGATCCGGATCGTCTCCTGCTCGGAGGCCGACGCTTCTCCCGGCGCCATCGAGCGACACTTCCGCGAGCAGATCTTCCCGGTGCTGACGCCGCTGGCGATCGGCCCAGGACGGCCCTTCCCCTACATCTCGAACTTGTCGCTCAGCCTGATCGTGCGCCTCCGCGACCCCGAGCTCGACCACGACTCCTACGCGCGCGTGAAGGTCCCCAAGGAGGTCCTGCCGCGCTTCGTCGAAATCTCCAGGGCAACGTTCATCCCGCTGGAGGACGTGATCGCCAACCACCTGGACGCGCTCTTCCCCGGGATGGAGATCGTCTCCCACGACCTCTTCCGCGTTACGCGAGACGCCGACTTCGAGGTAAACGACGAGGCCGACGACCTGCTGCAGGCAGTAGAGGACGAGCTGCGGCGCAGGCGCTTCGGCGAGGTGGTCAGGCTCGAGGTCGGCGCGAGCATGGATCCGGCGCTGCGCTCGCGCCTGATCGAGTGGCTCGGCGTCGACGAGCTGCAGGTGTACGACGTAGATGGGCTCCTCGATCTCAGCGATCTGATGCAGCTCACCTCGATTGAAGGCCACGCCGATCTGCGCCAGACGAACTGGACCCCCGTGATGCACCCTGCGTTCGCCCCTAGCGGCGCGGACTCAGACGACCAGCCCGATGTGTTCGCGCCGATGCGCACGCGCGACGTGCTCGTCCACTACCCGTATCAGTCGTTCTCTTCGAGCGTCGAGCGGTTCGTCGAGCAGGCGGTCGACGACCCCGACGTGCTGGCGATAAAGATGACCGTGTACCGGACCTCGGATGACTCCGCGCTCGTCCCATCGTTGATCCGCGCCGCCGAGCAGGGCAAGCAGGCCGTATGCCTGGTCGAGCTCAAGGCCCGCTTCGACGAGCGGCTGAACATTCAGTGGTCACGCGCCCTGGAGAAGGCAGGCGCGCACGTGGTGCATGGAATACCCGGGCTCAAGACACACGCCAAGGCGATCCTCGTGGTTCGCCGCGAGCGGGCAGGAGTGCGCAACTACGTGATGGTCGGGACGGGGAACTTCCACGCCAAGAACGCCCGGCTCTACGAGGACTTCGCGCTGTTCACCACCAATCAGGAGCTGGGACGCGAGGTGGCCAACCTGTTCAACACGCTCACGGGCTACGGGCATCCCGTCCGCGAGCGCTGTGTCCTCGTCGCGCCGGGGTCGATGCGCGAGGGGCTGATCGAGCAGATCGACCGCACGATCGCCGCGTACGAGGAGGGCAAGCCGTGCCGGATCGTGATGAAGATCAACTCATTGGTCGACCGCCGCTGCATACAAGCGCTCTACCGCGCGTCGCGCGCCGGCGTCCCGATCGACCTGAATGTGCGCGGTATCTGCTGCCTGATTCCCGGCATCGACGGGGTCAGCGAGACGATCAACGTCGTCTCGGTCGTCGGCCGCTTCCTCGAGCATTCGCGGGTCTACGCCTTCCACCGCGGCGAGGAGAGCGTCTACTACATCGGGTCGGCCGACATGATGCCGCGCAACCTCGATACGCGGGTCGAGCTGCTCGCGCCGGTGACCGACCCCGAGCTTCGCTCAGAGCTCGACGACACGCTCGAGCGCTGCCTGGCCGATGACACGTTCGCCTGGACGCTCGGCGCTGATGGCCGCTGGACGCGACGCCCGGGGGGCGAGCGCTCCGCGCATCGCGAGCTGATGGAGCGCGCGCTCGCGCAGTGGGCGACAGTCACGAGCTGACAGCGGGGCTCTTGCGATCGGGGCCGGGGCGCCGCGGGTCGCCCGGCCCGGGGGGTGGGCGCCGCGCACGCCAGGGACGCGGGGGCGGGCGCCCCGCACGCCAGGGACGCGGGGGCGGGCGCCCCGCACGCCAGGGAGGCGGGGGGCGGGCGCCGCGCACGCCAGGGCGGCGGGGGGTGGGCGCCGCGCATGCCAGGGCGGCGTGGCGCGGCGCCCTCCGGGGGCTATCCGGGGTTCGGCTGCGACTGCGGCCGCAGTCCGAGCTTAAGCTTGATGTGCAGGGTGCTTCCGCTGCGCCTGACAGTCAGGCTGATCGTCTGACCCGGCGCGTAGGTGTCGACCGTCTCGATGAACTGTTGGGTCGAGCTGATCGTCTTGCCGTTGATCGCCGTCACCATGTCGCCCGGACGGAGTCCGGCGCTGGCGGCCGGCGAGCCTCCCTGGACCGAGCTGATCTGGGACCCGCCCGCCGAGCTCGAGTTGAGGAATACGCCCACGATAGGCATGTCGCACCGGCTTGCGAGCGATGATCGTGCTGGCGATCCGCGCCACCGTGTTGGCCGGGATCGCGAAACCCGACCCCCGAGCTCGATCCCTGACCGGTCGGAGTCTGGTTGTTTGTCTCGATCTGGTCGGCCAGCCCCAGCACGTGCCCGCTTGCGTCGAGCAGCGGGCCGCCTGAGTTACCTGGGTTGATCGCCGCGTCGGTCTGGATCGCGCCCGTGATCGTGAAGTTGTTGGGTGCCGTGATGCTCCGGGCGACGGCGCTGACGATCCCCTGGGTGACGGTCTCCGGGAGGCTGAACGGACTACCGATCGCCACCACCGGATCGCCCACCTGCGTCGCTGAGGAGTCAGCGAATGGGATCGGGTGAAGCTGGGAGGAGGGAACGCTTACGTGGATCACGGCGACGTCCGTCGAGGGGTCGGTGCCGAGAACCTTGGCCGCAACCTTCTTGCCGTTCTCGAACGTGACGTTCACCGCAGTAGCGCCCGCCACCACGTGCTCGTCGGTGAGGATGTCGCCGCTCGTGTCGTATACGACCCCCGCGCCCTCGCCTTGCGTCTGCTGGCCACCGCCGAATGGAAAGCCGCTGTTCGTCTGGGACGTGACGGTGATGTCGACCACTCCCGGCGCCGCGGTCCGGTAGATCTGATTGATGTTTAGACCGCGCACCGGCGCGCCGTTGAGCGAAGACGGGATCGTCGCGCCGCTCGAGCTCTGGAGCACGGTGGTCGTCGAGTGGGTGGTCCCGCCGCCCGAGCCCACGGCCAGGGCAATCACCGCGCCGGCGACGGCGCCCCCGATGATCGGAAGGAATTTCATCAACGTCTTCATGGCTACCCAGTAGAGCAGCCGACAATGAGAGGGGGATAAGAGGTGTCAGGCGGCACGGCGCTCGAGGATCGCGCGCAGCCGCTCGGCCTCGAGCTGGGGCGTGGTCGTGAGCCGCTCCCATGTGATGCGGACGGTCGGGATGCCGAGCGCCAGCATCCGCGTGTCGCGTTCCCGGTCGGAGGCGAAGCTGTGGCGGCTCGAGTGGTAATCCCAGCCGTCGAGCTCGACGATCAAGCGATGAGCGGGGAAGTACACGTCGACCTCGTGCCCGGCGACCTTCTCGTTGAACAGCGGCTCCGGCAGCCCGAAGCGATCGACGAACCTGCCGAACGCGTCCTCGAATTCCGATCGCGTCGGACCACGGGTCGTGGCGGTGAACCGGCGCAGCCGGCCGGCGGCGGCCTTATGGGGGTAGCGCTCGAGCAGCTCTCCGAGCTGCTCGAGCCGGAGATGGTGGGTGAGTCGCAGCTCGTTGACCGCCCTGGTGAGGGACTTGTCGTTTAGCCGCGGCGCGATGTCGAGCACCGTTCGGGCTGGGCTGGTGACCTTGATGCCGAGGTTGGTGCGGATGTCGTCGCGGGTGAGCTGGGCGCGATGCGTGGCGATGCCCGGACGGCAGCGTTTGACGGGCACGGTCACCTCGAACGGCAGCTCCCACCGCCTGAAGATCGCCCATACGGCTGCCGCCGAGCCGTGGCTCAGCACGGCGCCGTGCCCGCACGCCAGCAGCGCCCCATGCGCCCTTTCCAGCGGGTGGGTGGGGAGATGGCCGACGGCGTAGACGCCCGTGTAGACGGGGATCAGGCGGCCGACCTCCGTTCGGTAGCGAGATTGCATCGGAGCCGAGGCCAAGCTTCAGCAGCTGCCGACGGCTGACGTAGCCGTGCTGGCGCCGCGCCAAGGCGGCAATCCTGCGGTCAAGGTCGCCACGCACGAGCAGCGTGGTCGTTATTTGGCCACCATGGCCAAACTTTCACCACGCTACTTAAGAGGCGCTGGGCGCGCGAATCCCTCCCCCAGCTCGACGAAATAATCCAGCGCCCCGGGATTGGCGAGGGATTCGCGCGAGACCGCCTCCTCAACGCGGGCGCCCATCAGGATCCGCTTGACCGGCACCTCGAGCACCTTGCCGGACAGGGTCCGCGGGACCTCGGCTATCGCCAGAACCTCATCCGGGACGTGGCGCGGCGAGCACGTCTCTCGGATGGCACGACGGATCGCCGCCAGCAGCGTGTCATCCAGCGACAGCCCCTCACGGAGAACGACGAACAGCATCAGCCATCCGTCCGTGCCGGGCCGCGGCACATCGACAGCCAGCGCATCGACTACCTCATCGAGGCCCAACACAGCCCGATAGATCTCCGAGGTGCCCATCCGCACGCCGCCCCGGTTGATCGTCGAGTCCGACCGGCCGTAGATGATCGCCGTCCCGCGCGAGGTGATCTCGAGCCAGTCCCCGTGTCGCCACACGCCCGGGTACATCGAGAAGTACGCGTCGCGGTAGCGCGAGCCGTCTGGGTCGCCCCAGAAGAAGAGCGGCATCGACGGCATCGGCTTGGTGATCACGAGCTCTCCCACCTCGTCCACCAGTGGCCGCCCCTCGGGCGACCACGCCTCGACCGACGCGCCAAGGGCCCGCGCCTGGAGCTCGCCCAGGTAGACCGGCAGTGTCGGCACCCCGCCGACGAAAGCCGTGCACACGTCGGTCCCACCCGAGGTCGAGAACAGCCACAGGTCTGGTCCGAGTTCGTCGTAGATCCATCGGAACCCCTCCGGCGACAGCGGCGAGCCGGTCGAGCCCACCGAGCGGAGCGCTTCCAGCGACCGCCCGCCGCCCCGAGCGACCACCCCCTCCTTCATGCAACCCGAGACGAATGCCGCGCTTGTCCCCAAGCACGTCATCCCGGTCTCCTCCGCCAGGCCCCACAGCCGGCCCATGTCCGGGTAGCCCGGATTGCCGTCGTACAGGACGATCGAGGCCTCGGTCAGCAGGACCCCGACGAGGAAGTTCCACATCATCCAGCCGGTCGTCGAGAACCAGAAGAACCGGTCGCCGGCGTGGGCGTCGAGGTGCAAGCACGCCCTTCTTGAGCTGCTCGATCAGAATCCCGCCGTGGCCGTGGACGATCGGCTTGGGCAGGCCGGTCGTGCCTGAGCTGTAGAGAACCCACAGGGGGTGGTCGAAGGGCACCGGCTCGAACTCAAGCGATCCGGATTCTGGTAAATCATGGGGGGCGGTGGCGCGAAGGGGAGGTAAATCGCCGACCGCGTCAACGGAAGCCCCCCACCCGCGCCCGGACAGGTAGCCGAACTCCACCACTCGCTCCAGCCCAGGCAGCTCGGCGGCGATCGCCTGCACCTCGGCCCGCCGGTCGAACTCCCGTCCCCCGTAGCGGTAGCCGTCGACGGCCAGCAGCACCTTGGGCTCGATCTGCGAGAAGCGGTCGATCACGCTGCGGGCGCCGAACTCGGGCGCCGCCGAGGACCAGACCGCCCCGAGCGACGCGCACGCCAGGAAGCAGGCCACGGTCTCAGGGATGTTCGGCATGTACGCCGCCACCCGGTCGCCAGGCCCGACGCCGCAGCGACCGCAAGACACGCAGCCACGAACGCCGTCTCGGCGCGCAGCCGCTCCCACGTCCACTCCTCGACCGCCGGCCGCACCTCGGAGGCGTGCCGGATCGCGACCTCCGAATCCGGCTTGCCCGCGGAAGATGTGCTCGGCGTAGTTCAGCCGCGCGCCTGGGAACCACTCCGCCCCCGGCATCTTCGACGAGCCGAGCACGCACGATGCCGGTCGACGCAAACCGCACATCGCAGAACTCGATGATCGAGGACCAGAACGCCTCGAGGTCATCGACCGACCATCGCCACAGCTCCTCATAGCCGGCAAACGACAGCCCGCGCGTCTCGCCGAGCCAGGCCACATAGCGGCTCAGGTTGGCCCGCGCAACACGCTCATCGGACGGCGTCCACAGGAGCTCGTTAACGGCGGCGCCATCGGCAGGGAGTAGTAGCATCAACCCCGTGCTGGGGGCCGCAACGCGCCGACAGAAGACAGACCCGCCGAAGCGGGCGGACGAGCTCGCCGAGATCGTCCTCCAGGACCACGACGGCCGCGCGGTGCGCCTGGGAGATCTCTGGCAGCGCCAAGCCCGGCCGCGCTCGTCTGGCTGCGGCACTACGGCTGAATTTATTGCCGCGCCCACGCGGTCCAGTTGGACCGCGCCCGTGAGGAGTTCGAGGCCAGGCGGGCGTCAACCTGGTCCTGATCGGCCAGCTCACGCCTCGCCACGCCGCGCACTTCCGCCGCCGCCAGGACCTCGACTTCCCGGTTCTCGCCGACGAGCACCGCGGTCAGCTACAAGGCGGCCGGCGCCAAGATCGCCACGCTCACCGAGCTGCTCGGGCCCAAGGTCGTCGCCAAGGGAATCGCGACGACGCGCCAGACAGGCCAGGTGCAGGGGCGCACGCTCGGACACCCCGCCCAGCTCGGCGGGGCGCTGCTGATCGAGCCCGACGGCACGGTCGCCTGGTCGCACATGGCGCAGGACGCCAGCGACAACGCCTCGCCTGAGGAGATCCTCGCCGCGGCGCGCGCAGCTCGCCCACGGGCTGACCCGGACTCGCCGGCCTGCCCGCCGAGTCACCGCCCTTTCGCGGCGACGGTGATCGCAATCGCCCGCCAGCCCGACGAGCCGGTCGCCCAGGGCGAGGCGGTCGTCGTGCTCGAGGCGATGAAGATGGAGCACGAGATCGTGGCGCCAGCGCGGCGGCGTGATCCGCCGAATCGAGGTGAAGGTCGGCGAGACGGTCGACGAGGGCCAGATGCTGGCGGTGCTCGAGCCAGGCGACGGGGCCGCGCGCCGGCCGCCGACGACGGGCAGCAGGCGCAGCGGAGAGCCCCGTCAGGACCTCCAGGCCGTCCTCGACCGCCACGGCTCACCCAGGACGACCGCCCGCCCCGAGGCGACCCAGAAGCGCCACGACCAGCACCGCCGCACGGCCCGCGAGAACCTCGAGGACCTCCTCGACCCCGGCACCTTCGTCGAGTACGGCCCGCTGATCTTCGCCGCCCAGGAGGCCCGCCGCGACAAGGACGAGCTGATCAGGCGCACCCCGGCGGACGGCCTGGTGGCCGGCGTCGGCGAGATCGACGGCCATCCCACGGTCGCCATGTCCTACGACTACACGGTGCTCGCCGGCACCCAGGGGATGCGAAACCACCTCAAGAAGGACCGCCTGTTCGAGGTCGCCGAGAACCGCCGCCTCCCCGTCGTGCTGTTCGCCGAGGGCGGCGGCGGGCGCCCGGGTGATGTCGACTGGCCGCACGTCGCCGGGCTCGACTGCCGCGCGTTTCACCTGTTCGCCCGCCTCAGCGGCCTCGTGCCACTCATAGGGATCGCCTCCGGTTTCTGCTTCGCCGGCAACGCGGCGCTGCTCGGCTGCTGCGACGTGGTGATCGCCTCCGAGGACTCGTCCATCGGGATGGGCGGGCCGGCGATGATCGAGGGTGGCGGGCTGGGCGTATACGAGCCCGAGGCAGTAGGCCCGATCGACATCCAGTACGCCAACGGCGTCGTCGACCTCCGGGTCAAGGACGACGCGCGAGGCCGTCGAGGCGGCCAAGCGCTACCTGTCGTATTTCCGGGGGAGCCGCGCGCCGGGAGAGGATCGCGACCGGAGCGTCTTGCGAGACCTCATCCCCACCAACCGAAAGCGCATCTACGACGTCCGCAAGGTGATCGATGCCCTCCTGCAAGACGTCCTCGAGCTACGCAGAGGCTTCGGACACGGGATCGTCACCGCGCTGGCCCGCCACGAGGGCCACCCCCTCGGCGTGATCGCCAACGACCCGAGCCACCTGGGCGGAGCGATCGATGCCCACGGCGCCGACAAGGCGGCGCGCTTCATGCAGCTTTGCGACGCGTTCGCCCTCCCGATCCTCTTCCTGTGCGACACGCCCGGGTTCATGGTCGGGCCCCAGGCCGAGCGGACCGCCACCGTCCGTCACTTCGCACGCATGTTCAACACCGGGGCCAACCTCGAGGTCCCGATCGGGACGATCGTGCTGCGCAAGGGCTACGGCCTCGGCGCCCAGGCGATGGCCGGCGGCGGCTTCAAGGCCGGCCTGTTCTGCGTCGGGTGGCCCACCTCGGAGTTCGGCGGGATGGGGCTCGAAGGCGCCGTGCGCCTCGGGATGCGGCGCGAGCTCGAGGCGATCGAGGATCCCGAGGAACGCGAGCGCGCGTATCGAGGCGATGGTGGCCGCCGCCTACGAGCGCGGCAGCGGCATCAACATGGCCGCCTACTTCGAGATAGACGACGTGATCGATCCGGCCGACAGCCACCGCTGGATCGCGATGCTGTCCAGGACCACCCGGGCGAGTGGTGGCGGCTGCCGGGCAAGCGGCGGCCGATGGTCGACGCGTGGTGAGCCCGCGGCGGCGCGCACCGCGTTGCCGCTGCCACCGGCGAGCAACCGGAGGGCGCTAGCCGCAGTCGCCGCAGGCGCCGCGCAATACGCTCGTCACGATCGTCGGCTAGCCAGCAGCGCCAGCAGCTCGTACACCACCTGGGCGGCGGCCAGCGCCGTCAGCTCCGCGTGGTCGTAGGGCGGCGCGACCTCGACCACGTCGGCGCCCGCCACGACGAGCCCGTCGAGCCCCCGGAGCAGCTCCTGGAGCTCACGTGTGGTCAGCCCGCCGGGCTCCGGCGTGCCCGTACCGGGCGCGTGCGCGGGGTCGAGCACGTCGATGTCGACGCTCACGTAGAGCGGCACCTCGCCCACTCGTTCGCGCAGCCGACGCAGCGCCTCGTCCACCCCCTCCCGCGAGATCTCGCTCGTCGAGATCACGTGGTAGCCGAGCTCGGCGTCGTCGGCCAGGTCGCGCTGCGAGTAAAGCGGCCCCCGGATCCCCACGTGCAGCGAATGCTCGAGGTCGAGCAGCCCTTCCTCGGCGGCACGGCGGAACGGCGTGCCGTGGGTGTACGCGGCGCCGAAGTAGGTGTCCCACGTATCGAGGTGGGCATCGAAGTGGACCAGCGCACAGCGTCCGTGCCGTGCATTGACCGCCCTCAGCAGGGGCAGCGCGATCGTGTGGTCGCCGCCGATCGTCACCACCCGCTCGGCCCGCCCGAGCGCGTCGAGCGCCGCCCGCTCGACCCCCGCCACGGCGGCCTCGAGCGAGAACGGGTTGATCGGGGCGTCGCCGGCGTCGGCGATCTGGTGGACCTCCCACGGCAGCACCCCGAGAGCCGGGTGGTAGGGCCGCAGGAGCTTCGACGCGGCGCGAACCGCGCCCGGCCCGAACCGCGCCCCCGGCCGGTAGGAGACGCCGCCGTCGAACGGCGCCCCCAGGATCGCCACCGCCGCGCGCTCCACCTGATCGAGCCGCGGCAGCCGGGCGAACGTCTCCGGCCCGGCGTAGCGCGGAAGCTCGCGGGCGTCCGGAGGGCCGAGAGGTTCGCTCACGGCGCAGGAGACTAGCTCTGCCGGCCTAGGGCAGGACTACGTGGAGCGCAGTGCCTCCGTCGGGCTGAGGCGCGCCGCCTTGGCCGCGGGGTAGAGCCCGGCCACAGCGCCGATGGCAAACCCCGCCGCCGGCGCAGCGATCAGCGCGTAGAGGGGGACGACCCACGGTTGGCTCTGGGCCAGCGCGTAGAGAAGCGTGGCCAGAGCGCCCACCGCCAGCCCCGCCACGCCGCCGAGCGCAGCCAGCAGCGCAGACTCGGCCAGGAACTGCGAGGAGATGTGGCGCCGGGTGGCGCCGAGCGCGCGCCGCAGGCCGATCTCGCCGCGGCGCTCGAGCACCGAGATCACCATGATGTTGGCGATCCCGATCGCCCCGACGAGAAGCGCGACAGCGCCGAGCCCCAGGAGCAGCGTCGTGAACTGGCCCTTGGCCGCCGCGCGCGCCTCGAGCGCGTCGGACGGACGGCTCACCGAGACTCCGTCGGGGTTCTGGGGGTCGGCGGTCGGGGCGAGCAGGCCGGCCACCCGCGTCACGTCGGCCACGTTGGCCCGCACGTAGATCTCGGACGGATTGGGCTGCACGCCGAACACGCGCTCGGCGACCGGCAGCCCGATGAACACATCGGAGTCGAGCGTCGAGTCGAGAACCGCCGGCGCCATGATCCCGACGACCGTGAACCACGTGCCGCCGATGAACAGCTGAATGTGCCCAGTCGCGCTCGCGATCTGGAGCGTCTGCGCGGCCTGGGCGCCGAGCACGACCGTGGGGAAGCTCTGGTTGGAGGCGTCGATGAAGTGGCCTGAGGCCATGTGATCGCTGAGCGCTCCGACCAGCCCGGGATCAGCGGCATCGACCCCGATCCCCCCGGTCTCTGTGGAGGGGACGTACGGGGAGCGCAGCACGGTCGGACCGCTCACCTGGTACACGGCGGCGGCGCTGGTGACCGCCGGCATGTGCAGGATCGTGCCGGTGGAGGTGCCCGGGAGGACCTCGTTCTGCCCCAGGAACGTCTGGCCGGGAGTGACCGTGAGCAGGTTGGTCCCCAGCCGGTCGATCAGCGCCAACAGATTGGCCTGGCTCGAGGCCGACACGCCCACCACCGCGACCATCGCCCCGATGCCGATCGCGATCCCCAGCGCCGACAGCGACGCCCTCAGCCTCCGCGTGCGCAGACCCTGGACCGCCACGATGAGCAGCTCGTGGGGCGCAAGCCGAGCCGGCTCGGCGATCCTCGGAAGCCGAGCTGCCTCAGCCATCGTCGGAGACGATCTCGCCATCGCGCATCGCCAGACGCCGTGGGAAGGTCTGGGCGATCTGCTGATCGTGGGTGATGAGAACGAGCGTCGCTCCCTCGCGCCCCAGCTCGTGCAGCAGGTCGATCACCTCCCCGCCCGACCGCGTGTCGAGATTCCCGGTCGGCTCGTCGGCCAGGATGATCATCGGGCGCTTGGCCACCGCCCGCGCGATCGCGACGCGCTGCTTCTCCCCACCCGAGAGCTGGGGCGGACGGTGATCGAGCCGGTGACCCAAGCCGACGCGCTCGAGCGCCGCGCGCGCGGCCTCGCGACGCTCGCGCAGCGGCTCGCCCGTGTAGAGCATCCCGGTGGCGACGTTGTCGAGCGCGGTCAGCGGGTCCTGAAGGTGGAAGCCCTGGAAGACGAACCCGATCCGGTGCGCCCTCAGTCCGGCGAGCTCGACGTCTGAGGCGCCGGCCACGTCGCTGCCCGCGACGGCCACCGCACCGGAGCTCGGTCGCTCGAGTGTGCCCAGGATCGTCAGCATCGTCGTCTTGCCTGACCCCGACGGCCCGGCCACGGCGACCCGCTCCCCTGCCCCGATGCGAACGCTCACATCACGCAGCGCATGCACGCCGCCCGGATACTCCTTGCACACGTCGCGGAGCTCGAGCGCGCTCATCCCTGGGAGTCGGTGACCTCGAGCCCGGCGTAGACGCCCGGCCCCGAGATCTGCACGTAGCCGGCGGCGAACAGGCCCGGGGTGACGGGTATGAGCCGGTGCGGGTCCCCCGCCTCCTGCACCGCATACCCGCCGCCCTGGGTGGCCAGTAGTGCCGTGACCGGCACCGACAGGACGTTCCTCGCCGTCTGCTGCTCGAAGTTGACGCTGACCGCCGCCTGGTCCAGTCCCGCGCCGGAGATCTTCCGGGCTGGCGTGACCGTTACAGGGACCGTCGATCCGCTCGAGCTGCTGCTCCCGCTGCCGCCGCCCGAGCCTGAGCCCGATCCGCTGCCGCTGCTCGACTGAGCGACCGGGCTGACCGCCGTGATCCTGCCGTCCACCGTGTCGCCGTTGGGAAGCTCGACCGTCACGGGCTGGCCCACTACCGCCTCGGACTGCTTGCTGGCATCGAGCTCGACGGTCACGATCAGCTTGGTCGAGGTCGTGCCCATGATCGCCGATGCGCCGGCACCCCCAGTGCTGGCACCCCCCGTGCCGGCGCTCGATCCCGACCCCGAGGCGGACGACCCCGACCCGCCGCTCGACTTGCCGGCGGCGCCCAACCCGCGTCCACCCGCCGAAGACGAGCCGCGCGCCGCCCGCAGCTGCGCCGTCTCGGCCCGGAGGAGCGCCTGCATCGCCCTGAGCAGCGCCGCGGTCGAGCTCGGCGGCTTACGCCGCTTGTGGCGCACCGGCCGGATCGCCTTCGTCGTCGTAAGGCTCACGAACTGAGGACGCGGTGTCACGCTGGTGCTGGCGCCAGCGGACGATCCACTGGCGCCGGCGGACGATCCACTGGTGCCGGAGTTCGAGGAACCCGAGCCGGCGCCCCCACCCCCTCCTCCGGTCGAGCCGAGCGTCGTGTCGAGCGTCGTGACCCGCTGCGGGCCGGGGAGGAACACGACCTGGCCGAGGGCGATCGTGCCCGTCTCGGTCTCCCCCAGCGATGCCTGCCAGCGCTCGACCGCGGTCGTGGTTCCCGACTGCCAGACATCGTCGGCGGTGATCGATCCCGGGGCGGCGAAACCCATCGCCAGCAGGTCGCGGTTGAGCTCGAGGACATCCGGCCCGTCGGTCACCGAGGGGCCGAGCGTCCGGAACGCCGGGGTGGTGCCGTTGAACAGCACGACCGGTGCGTCATCGACGTCATACAAGGTCTGTCCGGGATGGATCACCCGTCCGACGGCCGGAAGCCAAGTGATCGTCCCGCTCAGGCGGTTGTAGACGGTCTGCGGATCGGCGTAGCTGAGCGTGCCCGACTCGGTGTCGGTGGCCACCAGGTCGCGGCGCTGCACGGTGGCGGAGCCGGAGGCCGACTTGGAAGCCGCCGCCCCGGCGTTGGAGCTGCCCCCGCTGGTCGTGACGATCACGGCGACGGCCACCACGACGGCGGCTACGGCGCCCAGGGCGAGAAGCTTGCGGCCGCTAGGCACCGGGCGTCGCGGCGGGCGGGGCCCCGGCCGGCCCCCCGCCGGGTCCGCCGCGGCGGAAGGGCAGGTTCGTCACGCACGCCTTGAGCGCGTTCTGGAAGGCCGGGCTCTGGCGCTCGCTCGGCGAGATCTGGCGGAAGATGCGGAACCCGCCGCCCGAGCCGGTGGTCGGGTCGGGGATGTCGATGTTGTGAGCCCGCATGCACTCGGCGAACTTGACCAGAGCCCGCTGGAACTGAGCCTGCTGGGAGGGGGACAGGGTGCGGAACCCGAACGCACCGCGGCGGTACTTGGCGCACGCCTGGAAGGCCGACTGAAAATTGGGGTTGTCGCGCAGCGCGCGGAAGCCACCCGGAGGTCCGCCGCTCCCGAACGCGCCCCCGCCGCCGGGCGAGGGATCGGGAACGTTCAGACCGTGCTGGCGCAGGCACTTGGCCAGGTTGAGGCGCGCCTGGTACCGCGCGTTGCTGCTCGCCCCGGTGGCGGCCGAGCCGTTGTTCGACGTGCCCGCGGAGGAGCCGCAGGCGGCAAGCCCGAGCCCCAGGGCAACGATGGCCAGCAGCAAAGTGAGCTTCATCGTCGCGGTTGTACCGGCTGGCCCTGTCAGGTTCGCGTAAGTGCGACGGATTCTTTGGAAGCTCTTAGGAGCGGGGGAGCGGGCCGGGCCGGGAGCTCGATCCGTACCTCGAGGCCGCCCGTGCGAGGCGCGGTGATGGCGATCGACCCGCCGTGGGCCATCACCACCGAGGAGACGATCGATAGCCCCAGACCAAAGCCGCCCTGGCCGCGACCCAGGCGCCTGAAGGGCTCGGTCAGCCCCGTGGCTTCGCCGGGGCTGATCACCGGTCCGCCGTTTCGCACCTCGAGCCTGGCCATCGACCCGCCGCCGGAAGTGTTGATCTCGAGCCAGCCGCCGGAATCGTTGTGGCGGATGCCGTTGTCCAGGAGATTGGCGATCATCCGCTCGAGGAGGGCGGGCTCGCCGGTCGTCCAGGCCGGGTCGAGCCGGGCGAGCACCCTGACGTCGGCCTCCTCGGCCCTGGCGCGCAGATCCGTCACGCAGTCGGCCGACAGCCCCGCCAGGTCGACGGCCTCCGTCCGCCCCGAGGCGGCCTCGCTGCGGGCGAGCGTCAGCAGGCCCTCGATCAACCGCTCGCAGCGGTCGATCGATTCGCGGACCGCCTCGCCCATGCGGCGAAGCTCCTCAGCTTGGCCGCCCGGATCGGCCAGCGCGACGTCGATCTCCGTTCGCATGATCGCCAGCGGCGTGCGCAGCTCATGCGAGGCGTTGGCAACGAAGTGGCGCTGGCTCTGGAACGTGGCCTCGAGCCGCGCCAGCATCAGGTCGAAGGTGTCGGCGAGCTCCCGGAGCTCGTCGGCGGGCCCGGTCAGCGCGATCCGCTCGCCGAGATTCTCGCCCGAGACACGCTGGGCGGTGGCGATGATCCGGCGCAGCGGGCGCAACGCCCGTCCGGCCAGCAGCCATCCGGCGGCCACCGAGATAAGCGTCATTGCGCTCAGCGCCAGCAGGTACTCGACCAGCAGGCGGTGAAGCGCGCTCGAGCGAAGCTGTTCGTGAACCGCGACCGCGACCTGCCGCGCGGGCGAGCCCGGCCGGAAGTTGATGATGCCCTGCGGCGTGGCGACTCCCCGCTGTGTGAACACATCGGGGGGCGGAACCCCAAGCCGCTTGAGGGTGACGCGGACGCCCGCGAAGTCCGGCCGGGCATCGAGGTTGTGGCGGACGAGCAGATAGCCGAGCGTGAGCAGGACAGCTCCGGTGACGAGGAATACCGCCCCGTACAGGGCGGTCAGCCGGAGTCGGATCGTCGGCTTGGGCCAGCGCATCAGGCCATCCGGTACCCGACCCCGATCACCGTCTCGACGGCCGGCGGGTCGCCGAGCTTGCGCCGGAGCGTCATGATCGTCATCCGCACGACGTTCGTGAAGGGGTCGATCTGCTCGTCCCACACCCGCTCGAGTAGCTGCTCGGCCGACACGACCGCGCCGTCTGCCTCCATCAGCGCCTCCAGCACGGCGAACTCCTTGCGCGCCAGCGAGACCTCGGCCCCGTCGCGGCTGACGGTGCGCCGGCCGGAGTCGAGCGCGATCTCGCCGCACCGGAGAACCGGCGGGCGGCTCGGGGCAGAGCGCCGTCCGAGGGCGCGGATCCGCGCCACCAGCTCGGCGAAGCGAAACGGCTTGGCCAGGTAGTCGTCGGCTCCGAGCGAGAGCCCTTCGACCAGGTCGCTCAGCGCGCCCGCCGCGGTCAGCATCAGGATGCCGGTCTCCGGACGCTCCTCGCGCAGCGCCCGGCATACGTCGTCACCGTGCACGTCGGGCAGGTCGCGGTCGAGCACGAGCACGTCGTAGCAGACGACTCGGGCCTTGAACAGCGCGTCGGCGCCGTCGGGCGCCAGGTCGACCGCCATCCCCTCGCGGCGCAGGCCCCGGGCGATCGCATCAGCCAAGCGTCGCTCATCCTCGGCGATCAGCACGCGCACGAGGAGAGCATGACGAGGCCAGCGTAAGAGCCGCGTAAGAGCGGGTAGCCTGCCTCGGGCCATGGCGACCGAGCAGAACTTCGCCGAGCGCAGCATGGCCGCCGGGCTGCGCGCGCTGAACCGACTGGCTGCCTCCGACCTGCTCGATCGCCTGGGACTGCGCGAGCCGACCGAGCGGCTGCTGCATACGGCAACCAAGACGACCGTCGGGACCGCCACCCGCGCTGGGCGTACGTTCGCGGCCGCCCAGCGGCGCTCCCGCCCCGCCCGGCAACCGAGCGCTGGGCGCAGCGACCTGTTCGACATCGAGCCCGACGAGGAGCAGCGGCTGCTCCAGGAATCGGTCCGCGACTTCGCGCTGCACCGCCTGCGTCCGGCCGCCGGAGCCGCCGACGCGGCCTGCGCGGCTCCGCCTGAGCTGCTGGGCCAGGCCAACGAGCTCGGTCTGACGATGGTCGGCGTTCCCGAGGAGCTCGGCGGAGCCGTCGAGCAGCGCTCGGCGGTGACCTCGGCCCTGATGAGCGAGGCATTGGCCCAGGGGGACCTGGGGATCGCGGCCGCTTGCCTGGCTCCAGCTGGGGTCTCCACCGCGCTCGGCCTGTGGGGCGACGCCGACCAGCAGTCGACCTACCTCGAGCCTTTCGTCTCCGACAACGTGCCGGCGGCGGCGCTTGCGATCCTCGAGCCCCGGCCTCTGTTCGACCCGTTCGAGCTCGACACCCGCGCCCGCCGAGCCGACGGCGGGTTCGTGCTCGACGGCGCCAAGTCGCTCGTCCCGCGAGCCGCCGACGGTGAGCTGTTCATCGTCGCCGCCCGGCTCGATGACACCGGCCCGGCGCTGTTCATCCTCGAGGCCGGGACCACAGGCATCAGCCTCGAGCCCGAGCCAGCGATGGGTGTCCGCGCCAGCGCCGCCGGCCGGCTGAGCTTCGAGGCGGTCAAGCTACCCGAATCCGCGCTGCTGGGCGGGGGCGACCCCGAGGTGTACTCGAACTGCATCGCGCTCGCCCGTCTCGCCTGGTGCGCGCTGGCGGTCGGCGCCGGGCAGGCGGTGCTCGACTACGTGATCCCCTACGTCAAGGAGCGCAAGGCGTTTGGCGAGCCAATCGCCCACCGCCAGGCGGTCGCCTTCACCGTGGCCAACATCGCGATCGAGCTCGACGGCATGCGCCTGGCCACCTATCGCGCGGCGAGCCGCGTCGACCAGGGACTGCCCTTTGCCCGGGAGACGTCGCTGGCCAGGCGCCTGTGCGCCGAGCGCGGCGCGCAGATCGGCTCGGACGGGGTCCAGCTGCTCGGCGGCCACGGGTACGTCAAAGAGCACCCGGTCGAGCGCTGGTACCGCGACCTGCGCGCGATCGGGGTGATGGAGGGAGGCCTTCTTCTGTGATCAACCTCGAGGTCCCCAGGAAACTCGAACCGCTCGTATCGCAGGCCAATCAAGTGGCGATCGAGATCTTCCGGCGCAGCTCGCGCAAGTACGACCGCGCCGAGCACGAGTACCCCAAGGAGCTCGACATGCTGGCCGCTCTCATCGACGGCATGAACGAGGGCGGCGGAATCGGCGGCGCCGGCGCCGGCACGGTGGGCTCGGGCGGCACGCCCTCGGGCAACGGGAGCGCCGGCCAGCGCGAGGGCAACCGCAACGGCTCGAACATGGCGACGCTGCTCGGGCTGATCGAGCTCTCCTGGGGCGACGTCGGGTTGCTTCTGACGATGCCGCGCCAGGGGCTCGGACAGGCAGCGATCGCCGCCGTCGCCAACGAGGAGCAACTCGAGCGCTTCGGCGGCAAATGGGCGGCGATGGCGATCACCGAGCCCGAGGCCGGCTCCGACTCGGCGGCGATCCGCACAACCGCGCGCTGGGACGAGGACGAGCAGGAGTACGTGCTGAACGGCGAGAAAATCTTCGTCACCGCCGGCGACCGCGCCGAGCTGGTCGTGGTGTGGGCGACGCTCGATCCCTCCAAGGGCCGCCCGGCGATCAAGTCATTCGTGGTTGAGCGCGACAACCCGGGGCTGAAGCTCGACCGCCTCGAGCACAAGCTCGGGATCCGGGCCTCGGACACCGCGAACTTCGTGCTCGACAACCTCCGCGTGCCCAAGGAGAACCTGCTCGGCAGTCCCGAGATCGCGCCCGCGGGCGGCTTCGCCGGCGTGATGCAGACATTCGACAACACGCGACCGCTGGTCGCCGGGATGGCGATCGGGGTGGCGCGGGCATGCCTGGAGCGAACGCGCGAGCTGCTCGGCGAGGCCGGGATCGAGATCGACTACTCGCGGCCACTCCACGCCCAGAACGCCGCGGCCGCCGAGTTCATCTCGCTGGAGTCAGATTGGGAGGCGGCGCGCCTGCTCACGCTCCGGGCGGCCTGGATGGCGGACAACCGCAAGCCGAATTCCCTGCAGGCCTCGATGGCCAAAGCCAAGGCGGGTCGCACGGGCACCGACGTGGCGCTCCGCTGCGTGGCGCTGGCTGGGGCGATCGGCTACGGCGAAGGCGAGCTGCTGGAGAAGTGGGCGCGCGACATCAAGATCCTCGACATCTTCGAGGGCACCCAGCAGATCCAGCTCCTGATCGTGGCCAGGCAGCTGCTCGGCAAGACCTCAGCAGAGTTGAAGTAGTTCGGGGTGGTGCATGCACCCGCGGGCTTGCCGCACACTCGGCATCCAGCCTCGCTTGCGTGTGCGGCGCCCGCGTCATCCGGCTGCCGGCGGGCGCATGCGCCCGCCGGGGCCGGCGTGCATGCACGCCGGCCTACCCGTCTCTCAGCGCCATGATCCCGCCCAGGCTGCCGAGGTACTCCGTGCCGCTCGGGCTGATCGAGATCCCGGCGTAGTTGTTGTTGTAGCCGAGGCCCGTGCCGGCATAGATCCGGTAGACGACCTTGCCGGTGCGGAAGTCGAGCGCCGTCCAGTACCAGTCACCGCTCGTGTCGTCGAGCGTGTAGCTGTAGACGAGGCCTGAGGCCAGTGCGACCTTGGAGACCACGGTGGGCGCCGACTCGGTCGTGTTGACCCACACGCGGTGGCAGCCGTTGCCGTTGCGGTTCAGATCGACCCGCACGAATCCCGGGCTGGTCGTCTTGCCCTGGACCGAGGTCGGGTCGTTGTAGCCGTAGTTGTTCTCGGCGATCATGAACCGCCCGGCCGAGATGATCGAGTTCTCGTCGGCGCTCGCGCCCTTGGCGAAGATCGGCACCCTGCACACCATGCGGGGCAGCGCCACGCGACGGCGGTGGTGATGCCTGCGGTGCACGATGCGGTAGGGGTGGGCCGCGGTGCGGTAGACGACGATGTCCATCGGGTCGGCGTTGTCGGTGATGTTGACGTAGCCGCCAGCCATCACCGTCGGGGTGGTGCCGGTTCCGGCGTCGACCTGGCCCGGCTTGTGGATCCCGCTGTTCGGATACGTGAGGAGCCAGACGATCTTCGGCACGCCGTTGCGCCCGGCGCCGAAGCGGTAGAGCTTGTGGGTGGTGGCGATGTAGACGCCACCGTTCTGATCGACCGCGAACGAGTTCTCGATCTCATCCGCGGTCCCGTTGCCCAGCCGCATCGTGTGGATGGCGCCGGTCTGGAAGTTGAGCGTGCCGACGACGCCATCGGTCTTGGTGACGAACCACAGCAAGCCGTTCGAGTCGGGCAGCGCCGAGGTCAGGTTCTCAGAAGAGGTGAGGACCGACGTCAGGTCGTAGTCGTGCACGAGCGTGAACCCCGGTGAGCCCGGCGTCTCGGCGATCACGTAGATGTGGTGGGTGGTGGTCGAGGCGACGATCCGGTCCTGGTTGTCGAGGTAGAAGTAACCGCCGCCGGTGAAGTCCTGGAAGATGTTGCTGGGCACGCTTTGGCGCGGCGGCAGCATGAAGGTGGCCAGGGTGGCCAGCGTTACGGGGTCGAACATGTACAGCTCTGGCCCGGACGCCCCGACGCAGATCGAGATCACGCGCCCCTGGTGGTCGAAGGTGATCGAGCCGCAGTCGTGCTGGATGTAGCTCGAGACCTGCTTGGGCGCGTGCCCGAGCGGGCCGCCCCACGTGCTGACATCCGACTGCCACCCGTCGTCGTGGATCTCCGATTCGCCGTTGGGTGCCATGAACCGGTTGCGCGGGATGGCCGGCACCCCGGTGATCGGCTGGGCGCTCGCCACATGCCCGACGAACGACGGCGGAGGAGGGACCGCGGCCGAGGGGATGGGGACCGGCGGCCCGGCCTGGGCGCCCGCCACACCGGCGCTGGCCGCCAGCGCGGCCGCCGTCAGGAGGATCGGCCGGATCACAGTGCGAAGGCTTCCCTTCTCAGCACGTCCCACGCTCGCCTTACATCCTCCTCGCGGGTGCTCATCTGTCCGATCGCCAGCCGCAGCACGTAGCGGCCGGCCAGCTGGGCATGGGAGATGAAGATCTCCCCGCTGCGGTTAACACGTTCGAGCAGCTCGCGGTTTCGCTCGTCGCTGCCCTGGAGGCGGAAGCAGACGACAGAGAACGGCCGCGGCGCGCACAGCTCCCAGTCCGGTCTCAGCCGCCACCCAGCGCTCGAACTCGGCCGCCAGGCCGATGCCGCGGCGGATGTGCTCTTGTAGCCCGCGGCGGCCGTGGCAGCGGAGCACCGCCCACAGCTTGAGCGCGCGGAAGCGCCTCCCGAGCGCGGGGCCGTACTCGCTCAGCGACATCGCGTCCTCGGCGTCGGGCGTGCGCAGGTAGTCGGGGATCAGGCTGAAGGCGTCGCGCAGCGCCTCGGGCCGGCGGCACCAGAAGAGCGAGCAGTCCATCGTGGTGAGCATCCACTTGTGAGCGTTGACCACCAATGAGTCCGCCCGCTCGACGCCCTGGAAGGCCCAGCGGAGCTCCGGGCACACCATCGCCGAGCCCGCGTAGGCGGCGTCGACGTGAAGCCAGGTGTGTGTGCGCTCACACGCGTCGGCGATCGCCGCAACCGGGTCGACTGCAGTAGACGCAGTCGTACCAACGGTAGCCACGGTAACGGCCGTCTCGGACAAATCGCCGATGGCGTTTGCATCCATCCGGAAGGCGTCGTCCACGGGCACCTTCCGCAGCCGCATACCGAGCATCCGCGCCGCCTTGTCAACAGACGAGTGCGCCTGCTCGGAGCACACCACCCAGTCCCGGCCGGTGGCGTTGCGCGCTGCGATCAGCGCGGCGAGCGTCGAGGTGGAGGCGGTGTCCTCGATGTGGCCGTGCCACCCGGAGGGGAGGCCGAGCAGCTGGGCGACCCAGTCGAGCACGACTGCCTCGAGCTCGGTGGCGGCCGGGGCGGTCCGCCACAGGATCGCTACCGAGTTGAGCGTGGCGGCCAGCAGCTCGGCGAGGATCGCGGGCTCCGATGAGCTCGTCGCGAAGTACGCGAAGTAGCGGGGGTGCTGCCAGTGGGTGACCCCGGGGAGCAGCACCTCGTCGAGGTCGCGCAGGAGCTGGGCGAACGGCTCGGGCTCCTCAGGAGCGCTCGCCGGCAGGCGAGCCCTGACCTCGTCCGGGCGCCACCTGGGCGAGCACGGGCAGCTCCGCAGACGCGCTCGAGGTAGCGCGCCGCCCATTCGAGCGCGGCGGCCCCGTCGCTGCGCAGGTCGGTCACCGAGCGGCGGCGGTGGCGCTGAACTCGTAGTGCACGCCGGTCAGCTCCTCGGAGACCTCCCACAGACGCCGCCAGGCGTCCTCGTCGTAGGCCTTGCCCGCCGCCGTCACCGCGTGGGGGTAGCCGCGCTGCTCGAGGAAGCCGTCGGGCCCGACGAACGAGCCGCCGGGAAGATCCTCGACCGTCGCCGCGTAGAGGACGGGCAGCGCTCCCATCTCGGCGCTCTGGGCCAGCACCAGGTTGGTCAGCGCCATCACCGCTCGCTCGTACACCGGCGGCGCGGCGAACTGGAGGTTCGTGCGCGCGTAGCCCGGATGGGCCGCCATGCTTCGCAGCTCGCTGCCAGCCTGGCCGGCGCGGCGCTGGAGCTCGAAGCAGAACATCAGGTTGGCCAGCTTCGACTGGCCATAGGCGAGCCAGCTGATGTAGCGCTGCTCGCCCTGCAGGTCGTCGAAGTTGATCCGACCCATCCGGTGCGCCCCACTCGACACCGTGACCACACGCGGTGCGGGCGCTGCCAGCAGCCGCTCGAGGAGCAGCCCGGTGAGCGCGAAGTGCCCCAGGTGGTTGGTGCCGAACTGGCTCTCGAAGCCGTCCTTGGTCAGCCGGCGGGGTGGCGCCATCACCCCCGCGTTGTTGATCGAGCAGGTCGATCCGCGGCTCGGCCTCGCTCACACGGCGTGCGAAATCCCGGACTGACTCGAGATCGGCGAGGTCGAGTTGCTCGAGCCGGCGCCGCTCGCCCGGGATGTCGGCGGTGGCCCGCTCGGCTTTCTCGAGGTTGCGCACGGCCGAGGACCACGGTCGCACCGGCCCGCGCCAGCTCGCGAGCGGTGATCAGCCCGAGTCCGCTGCTCGCGCCGGTGATGATGGCCAGGCGGCCCGACTGGTCGGGCATGTCGGCTTCCGTCCACCTACCGGCCATTACGACGCCCGCCGCTTGACCGACTCGGAGTAGGCCTCCCGGCGGTAGCGCAGCACGGGATCGCCGGAGAGCTCGATCCCGTCGGTCACGCGGGTGGGATCGAACACGAGCACGTCGCCCGCCTGTTCGCGCTCTGTCTCCGGCCCGGTGATCTCAAGGGTCCCCGCTGGCGCCCGCCGACGACCCTTCGGCCAGGCCCTGGTCGGGTCGTCGACCGCGTCGCCGGGCTCGGCGATCTGCACCTCGAGCCGGAAGCGCACGGGTCCGCTGCGCCACCCGCTGCTCGATCTCCTGGCTGGAGGTAGTCGCGGCCGAGCCGCTTGGCCGCGCGAGGGCTGAGCCGGCGCCCCGGTGCCTCGGGTTGGAGCGTGTAGCGCACATGGCGCTCGCCTCCGTCGGCGTCGATCCATTTGAAGGCGTGGATCGCGTAGTAGGGAATCGAGGCGTAGCTCTCAATCGGGCGCAGCGCCGGCGACCGAAACGGGGAACACCCTGAGCGCCTCCGGATGGCGGATCAGGAAGGCCGGCAACCGCCACGGAGCGCTCTGCGCGCTTGATCAGCTCGGCGAACGCGCCGGGGTCTCGACTGGAAAGAGCGGCGTCGATACTCGCGACGATGTCGGTGCGCGAGTCGTCGGGCAGGTACGATCTTCACGGCAAGCCCTCGCGGGTCTGGCGCGTAGTCGGGGTGATCGGGATTCCCCGACGCCGTTCGAGAATCGGGCCGTGACCTTGACCGGGTCGCCCTGCATGTGGGCGGCACGCGTGAGCCGCGCGGCCTCGGGAGTCGCGGTGAACGTGCCGGCGAGCAGGATGCCCTTGGCGTGGAGCGCCCGCCTCCCCGGGTGCCGCCCGAACACGTCGCCTATGACTTCGACGGTTTCCTGCGGCGAAGCACTCAGGACTCGATCACCTCGAACTTGATCCCCGCACGGGTCAGACGATCGATCAGCGGCTGACCCATCGCGACCGCCGTAGTCAGCTGGCCCGCGCTGTCTGGGGCAAATCGTCGTGGGCCAGGCAGAGCGCGGCTTGGGAGAGCATCTTCGAGGTCTCGCCGTAGCCGGGGTCCCCGCCGCTCACCTCGGTCTTCAGCAGCCTGGCCAGTCGGCGCGCGCCCGGAACAGGACACGGAACCACGACCGGGCTCGCTGCTCGGGCGAGGGGCCCTCGCCCGGGTCCTTGATCTTGAGCAGCGCCTTGCGCGTGGGCGGCAGCTGGGCCAGCGCGATCGCCGCGCCCGCGCCGGCCGCCATCCCCGCCATCACCGGCAGCTTGCCCACGACCAGGTAGTGGCTGTAGCTGAAGTCGGGTCCGTAGCGGTCGAGCGCCGCGCGCCGAGCGCAGGACGTTCTGGGGATCGATGGTGGGAAACGGGACCACCCATCCGCCGGCCGTCGGGCTCGTTGTGGGGGTGGCCGGCCACGCCGCGCACGCGGCGGCCTTCGGACGGCTTTCGCGAGCCCGCCGCTCGCGCGCGACGCGCAGGCTCTGGCGCAGACGGCCCATCGCGGTGATCGCCGGAGTGGTAGGTCCCGCCGGAGAAGCTGCCCTTGGCCCGCATGAACCCCTCGACCGCGATCGGCACGCCCTCGGGCAGCTGGCCGACCGTGAAAAGGACGCCGAGGTCGTAGGGGATCGAGTCAAAGCCGCAGGAGTGGACGAGCCGCGCTCCCTGAGCGCTCGGCCTGCTCGTGGTAGCGCAGCCACATCTGGTCGACGAACTCGGGCTCGCCGGTCAGGTCGACGTAGTCGGTGCCGGCTGCGGCGCACGCTGCCACGAGCGGCTCGCCGTACTTGAGGTACGGGCCCACGGTGGTGATCACCACCTTGGCCGACTCGGCGACCTGGCGCATCGAGGCGGCGATCTTCGACGTCCGCCTCGAGCAGCGGAAGCTCGGCGTGGCTCTCGACCCAGGCGCGCTCGCACGCGCCTCGAGCTTCGGGCCGGTTGCGCCCCGCCAAGGCCCACCGCGTGCCGGGGTCGGCGTGGGCGGCCAGGTACTCGGCGGTCAGCGCGCCGGTGAACCCGGTCGCCCCGAACAGGACCACGTCGTAGTCGCGCTCAGCCACCGGCTCCTCACTCTCCCGGGCCAGCTCGAGCGCCCGATCCGGGCCACGCCTGCCCGCGCCGCCATCCAGCACGCGACCGGCGCGGCCACTCGCTCGGAGGCGTGGGCGGCCTCGCCGGCGACGTCGAGCAGGGTGCTGAACTCCTGCGGCAGACGGCGGCTCGGTTCCCGAGCCTCTCGGCGTAGGCGGCGATCCACTCCCGGGCGTTCATCGCGACGCGCCGACTCTATTGCACCTCCCGCGGGCGCCGGGGCGGCGCGGGCGCTCCCCTGGCATGATCCTCGCTTTCCTGAGCGACCACGAAAGGCAGAGCATCGATGGCAATCCTGGAGGACAAGGTGGCGATCGTGACCGGCTCGGCCCGCGGCATCGGCCGCGCGACGGCCGAGATCCTCTCCGAGCACGGCGCCAAGGTCCTGATCAACGACCTCGACGGCGAGGTGGCCGAGCAGACGCTTCGCGAGAAATCGAGGGCGACACGCTGGTCTTCGGCGGCGATCTCACGCACCCGGCGTGCCCGACGAGCTGGTCCAGAAGGTGATCGACGAGTGGGGCCAGGTCGACATCCTCGTCAACAACGCCGGCTACACGCTCGACGCGCCGATCCACAAGATGTCCGACGAATGGTTCCAGAAGATGCTCGACATCCACTCGATCGTGCCCTTCCGGATGTGCCGCGCCGTCGCGCCCCACATGCGCGAGCCGGCCAAGAAGGAGCGAGAGGAAGGCCGCGAGGTATTCCGCAAGATCGTCAACGTGACCTCGATTTCCGGAACCATGGGCAACGCCGGGCAGGCCAACTACTCCTCCGGCAAGGCGGCCGTCACCGGGCTGACCAAGACGCTGGCCAAGGAATGGGGCCAGTTCAAGATCAACGTCAACGCGGTCGCCTTCGGCTACATCGAGACGCGCCTGACGGCCTCCAAGGACGAGTCGAACGTGGCCGAGATCGCCGGCGAGAAGGTCCAGCTCGGGATCCCCGACCAGCTGCGCGGGATGGCCTCGATGCTGATCCCGACTCGGCCGCCCGGGCAGCCCGCAGGAGGCGGCCAGCGCGATCTTCCTGCTCTGCACGCCGTGGGCCAACTTCATCCACGGCCAGGTGATCAACGTCACCGGCGGCCAGTTCTCGCGGGATGTACACGTAGGGCCGGCCGGGCCTCAGCGGCCGGCATGCACCCGGGCCCCGGCGGTTGGCGAGAGCGGACACCTGCGTCCTCCGCCCGAGCGCCTCGACGCGCCCCCTCACACCTCGGCGAGCAGGTCCTCGACCTCGCCCGGCTCACTCGCGGCCTCGATCTCGGCCAGCGTGCTCTCCCGGCCTTGGCGATCCTCTCGAAGCGCTTGCGGAACTGGCGCGCCGCGAACTCGCTGAACTCGTCAACGCGCAGCCCGAACGGACTGACCCCGCCCGGATATGCCTCATAGCCGGAGCGAATGATCTCGTCGGTCAGCGGCCGCAGCTCGTTCATCCGCTCCTCGATCACCTCGAACACGGCCGGGTCCTCGGCAACCAGCCGGCTGAGGAGGTACACCCCGTAGGCGATGTGCCGAGACTCGTCGCGCTTGATGTTGACCAGCCCCGCACACAGACCCGGCATCAGCCCGTTGACGGCCAGTGACTGGTGGTAATTGTGGTAGCCGGTCTCGGCGAGCACTCCCTCGATGACCATGTTGTAGGTCGTCGATGCGCGGGCGATCGTCGCCGGCGATGTGTCCTCGAGCAACGCGTTCATCGCCCGGGAGCTCGACTCGAAAGCTGAATCGAGGGCTCGGGAGCCCGCGGGAGCCGGGGCGCCCACCACCTCCCGTACCCAGCGGCTGAAGAAGTCGGTGTGCTTGGCCTCCTCGAACAGGAAGGTGGTCAGGAACATCTCCTCCTCGAGCCGGCCCTGACTGGGCGATGGCGAGCACCAAGGGCAGGAGATCGAGCGTCACGGCCTCCTCGCCGCCCAGAAAGCGGGCGGTCAGTCGGAGGATCGCCTTCTGCTTCTCGCCGTCCATCCCCTCCCAGTCCGCGCGGTCCTGGGAGAAATCGATCTCGGCGGGATTCCAGACGCCCAAGCGCTTGGCCTTCTCGTAGAGACGCATGGGAAACGAGTCAGGGCGAACCACCGTCGGCTCTGAGTAGTTGTGCGAAATCGCTGTCATCGGCCTCCTCCGGGTGAGTGCGCTAAACCTAGCTCGTGGCCGAGCTCGATCGCAGCCGAGGCGGCCCGCTACGCGGATGCCAACACCAGCCCCTTCACCGGCCAGCTCGCCGAGGTGGCCGCGTGGACTCAGGCCAACACGTCCTCGCCGCAGATGATGAGCGGCACGCGCGGAGGCGCGGCTGCTCCAGGCGCTGATCGTCGTGGGCGGCGCCCGCTGGGTGCTCGAGATCGGGACCTTCACCGGGCTGGGCGCGCTGGCCATGGCGGCCGCGCTGGCACCGGGCGGCCGGATCACGACCCTCGAGGTCGACGTGGAGAGCGCGCAGTCGCTCGCGGGCTCTTCGACTCGAGCCCCGATCGCGACAGATCGAGTTGATCGTGGGCGACGCTCTCCAGACGATCGGTGAGCTCGACGGCCCGTTAGACCTCGTCTACATCGACGCCTGGAAGGCCGACTACCCCAAGCCTACTACGAGGCGGTGATGCCCAAGCTCGCCGAGCGCGGGGTGATCGTCGCCGACAACCTGTTCCGGGGCGGCGGCGCGCTCGATCCCGAGTCGACTGACGAGGGCAACGTCGGGATCCGGGCCTTCGCCCGGGCGGTCCAGGAGGACCCGCGCGTCGACAACGTGCTGCTGAGCGTGGGTGACGGGCTGATGCTGGCCTGGCGCCGGCGCGCGGGCTGAGACCTGTTTTCCAGCCGAATTTCGGCTGGCAGATCGCCGACGGCTAGCCACACTGACGCCCATGGGCAAGCTTGTCTGTGGCACCGTGCTCGCCCTGGTCGCTGCCCTGGCTAGTGCCGGGCCGGCGCTGGCCGGCGGTCCCGTCGAGGTGTGGCTCACCAAGAACAGCTCCTCGGCGCAGATGACCCGCCAGCCCGACCTCGAGTTCGGCTCTGCCGCCAGCGGCGCCTCGGTTACGGTGAGCGTCGACCCGCACGAGCGCTATCAGCGCATCCTCGGCTTCGGCGGCGCGTTCACAGACAGCTCGCTCTTCCTGCTCTCGAAGCTACCCGCGGCCACGCAGCTGACGGTCCTGCACCGGCTCCTCGAGGCCGACCCGGCTACCGGCTCGGCCGGTCTCAGCGTGATGCGGGTGCCGATGGGCTCAGCGGATTTCACTGCCTCGGGGATGTACAGCTATGACGACAACGGCGGCGTGCCAGACCCGGCGCTGAGCCACTTCTCGATCGCCCACGACGAGGCCTACATCCTCCCCCTTCTGCGCGACGCGCTGGCCATCGACCCCCACCTCGAGATCATCGCCAACCCGTGGAGCCCGCCAGCTTGGATGAAGGCCAACGACTCGATGCTGGGGATCACTCCCACCGGTGGGCCCGGGGTCATCGAACCGCAGTACTACCCGGCGCTGGCGCAGTACTTCGTCAAGTTCATCCGGGCCTACCGGGCCGCCGGCGTCCCGATCTGGGCGATCACTCCCCAGAACGAGCCAGAGCAGCCGGCTGCCGATTATCCCCAGGCCTATCTGACGGCCGACCAGGAGGCGATGTTCGTGCACGACTACCTGGCTCCCGCGCTCCGCCACGCCGGCCTGCACACGCGGATCTACGGCTACGACTACGTGTGGGCCGGCTCTGAGCCTTACACCGCCACGCTCATGGGGCTGGCCGGTGGCGACCTGGCGGGGATCGCCTACCACTGCTACTTCGGTGAGCCCGAGTCGATGAGTGCCTTCCACGCGCTGTTCGGAGCCGCCGGGGTGATCGAGGACGAGTGCTCAACCGGCATCTCGGTGCTGTCCCCCATCCAGGCCCTGCTGCGCTCGGTGAACAACTGGGCCTCGGTGGCGCTGATGTGGAACGTCGCGCTCGACCCAGCAGGCGGCCCAAAGATCGGCAGCGGCTGCGTGAACTGCGTCGGGCTGACCACGATCGACCCGGCGAGCGGCAGCGTCTCCTACAACGGAGGCTTCTGGCAGTTTGCGCAGGCGGGGGCCTTCGTGGCTCGTGGCGCGCGCCGGATCGGCACCTCGGCCTCGCCCCCGCAGTCCGCCTGCGGCTCATCGCCTGTGTGCGGCCTCGAGTACAGCGCATTTCGCAACCCGGATGGCGACACAGTCCTCATCGCGACCAACTCGGGTGTCCAGCCGGTGACCTTCACGGTCCGGCGCCCCAACGGGGAGGCGTTCTCCTACACCTTGAACGGCCAGAACGCTCCCAACGGGACCGACGATTCGCGCGACGCCGCCGTCGTCACCTTCGTGTGGGGTCCGGGAGTTACTTAGGGCGCGTGACGTAGCCGCGCGAGAAGCGCGTGGCCGTGGGCGCGAAGGGCGCGTGGCGTGGGCCGTGGGAAGGGCGCGTGGCGTGGGCCGCGCGAGGAGCGCGTCGCCTTACACCGCGGGGTACGGTCGCCCGGCGAAGAACTCGGCCTCCTGACGGCCGAGCTCGGTGCACGGCTCCTCGCCGCACAGCCACTCCCGCGTCAGATCGAGCCAGTTGCCGCTCGCCTCGAGCTGGCCAAGCAAGCCGATCAGCAGCATCACCACTCGCATCATCACGAAGTGCTCGGCGGGCAGGATCATCGACTTGAACTGCTCGGAGCTGCGCAGCCTGTTGTAGGAGCGCATCATCGCCCCGGTGGCCGAGCCATCGACCGTCACCACATGGTCGGTCAACAGCCACCCGAATACTGCGTCGTAGCTCTCGAGGAATGGCTCGGCCAGCGCTGGATCGGGCGGCAGTCCTCCGAGCGGCGCGATCACTTCGAACAGCGCCTGCGCGTCGTGCTCGTAGGTGGCGCGGGTCGAGGCGATCAGCTCGCGCACCTCGCTGTCCGAGAGCGTCTTGAAGAACCCGAAGTCGACGAACGCCACTCGCCCATCGTCGAGGAACAGCGAGTTGCCGGGATGGGGATCGCCGTTCAGCAGCCGGTGGCGCAGAGGACCGTTGATGTAGAAGCGAATCAGGATCTCCGCATAGCGGTTGCGCTCGGCGGACGGGATCTGGCGCGCCCAGGCAAACCGCTGGCCTTCGACGAACTCGGAGACGAGCACACGCGTGCCGGCACAGCTCCGTCACCACCCGGGCACGACGATGAACGGGTGGCCGCGATAGGCGCGGGCCATCGCGCGGTGGTTTGAGGCCTCTAGCTCGTAGTCGAGCTCCTGGCCGATTCGCTCACGGATCTCCTCGGCGATCGGCCCGGTGTCGATCCCCGGCGCGATCACCGCGAGCAGCTTGAGCGCCAGCCGAAGGTTCTGCATGTCGGCGCGGATCGCCTCGGTGATCCCCGGGTACTGGACCTTCACCGCTACCTCGCGGCCGGCCGGCTGCCGCCCGTCAGGCCCGAGTGGGCGCCCGCAGCCGCGCGCGGTGGACCTGGCCGATCGAGGCCGCGGCGAGTGGCTCCTCGTCGAACTCGGCGAACAGGTTCGAGAGTCGCTCGCCGAGGTCGTCCTCGACCACCTTGGAGATCGCCTTGAACGACATCGGCTTGGCGTCCTGCTGCAGCGCGGCCAGGATCTCCTGGAACTGCGGTCTGATCTCCTCGGGCACCAGTCCCAGGTCGACCGCCGAGAGTGTCTGCCCCACCTTCATCGCGGCGCCGCGCATGCCGCCGAGCACCTTGACCAGCGACTCGGCCGACTTCAGCTGCTGCCGAGAGGCGCGCTCGTCGTTGCCGCGGGCGCGCATGACCCGCGCCGTCGCATCCCGCGCCGCGACCCCGGCCGCCGTGCCCGTCATCGTGGCCGCTCGGCGCCAGCGCGAGCCGCGGATCTCGTCGTCGCCCACAGGCTCACGATAGCCACGGTCCCCTTATTGGCAATGTGCCAACTGCTGTACTGTGGGCGCATGAGCGCTTCCCCGGCCACGGCGCTGGCAGCGGCTCGAGCACGACGAGCGCCGCGAGCAGATCCTCTCCTGCGCACGCAAGCTGTTCTCCGAGCGCACCTACGCCTCGGTCTCCACCGGCGACATCGCCGCCGAGGCGGGCGTGGCGCGCGGCCTGCTGCACCACTACTTCGGAACCAAGCGCGACCTCTACCTCGAGGTCATGCGGACGCTGATGCAGACGCCGTCGAGCCCGGTGCCCGCTGCCCGCCGAGGGGCGTGGAATCGAAGCGGTCGATCGACGACAGCGTGGAGCGCTGGCTGACCATGCTCGAGCGAAACCGCGGTACCTGGCTGGCGGCCATCGGCGCCCAGGGGCTCGGCCGCGACCCCGAGATCGAGGCGATCATGGAGCAGGCGCGCGAGCACGCCGCCGACCGCCTGATCGAGGCCGTGCAGGGCCCGCCCGCCCGCCCGCCGCCAGGCGCCCCAGGAGCTGCGGGCCGCGATGCGGGCCTACTCGGGATTTGCCGAGGCAGCCAGCGTGCAGTGGCTCGAGCACCGGCGGTTGACGCGCGAGCAGATCCACCGCTGCTCGTCCAGGGCTTCCTGTCGATCGTCCGCGACGTGGTGCCCGCCGTCCGGGCGACGTAGGTGGAGGAGGACACCGACCGGCTCGTCGCGCAGCTGCGCGAGCAGGGAGCTTCCGAGGGGGACCTCGAGGAGGCTACGCCCACCGGGTCGCTCGGTCCGCTGGCGCTCGAGCTCGCGCTCCGCGGCGCTACTACTGAGCGCTCCCGGCGCTCAAGGGCTACGACGCGCCGATCCGGGCCTACGGCTCAGAGCCCCAGAGTCCGCGAGATGATCTCGCGCTGGATCTCGCTCGTCCCGCCGTAGATCGGCGTGACCAGCGCGGTGCGGACCTGGCGCTCCATGTCGTACTCGACCGCGTAGCCGTAGCCGCCCATCATCTGCATGCCCTCGAGCGTCACGCGCTTGGCCAGCTCGGTCGCCTTGAGCTTGGCCATCGACGCCTCGCGCGGGAGCGTGACGTCCGGGTTGGCGTCCGAGCGAGCCGCCACGTCGTACACGAGCAGCCGGGTGGCCTCGATCTCCGTGGCCAGGTCGGCCAGCCGGTGCTTGAGTGTCTGGAAGGAGCCGATCGGGCGGCCGAACTGCTTGCGCTCCTTGACGTAGGCCAGCGTGTCGTCGAACGCCCGCTGGGCCATGCCGAGCGCCTGCGCGGCGATGATCAGCCGCTCGTGGTTGAGACCCGCCATCAGCTGGCGCCAGCCCTCGTCCTGGATGCCGACCAGCCGCTCGGCCGGCACCCGGCAATCGGTGAAGAACACGTCGTTGACCTCGCGCCCGCCCATCGTCTCGATCCCCCGCACCTCGAGCCCGGGCGTGTCGCGCGGCACGGAGATCATCGAGATCCCGTGGTGCTTGTTCTCGCTGCGCGTCGTGCGGCATACGAGCAGGATGTGGTCCGCGGCATGGGCGCCGGTGATCCACGTCTTCTGGCCGTTGATCACGTACTCGCCGTTGGCGCGCTCGGCGCGGCAGGACAGCGCGCCCACGTCCGAGCCGGCCTCCGGCTCGGACATCGCGATCGCCTCCGGGCGGCCGCGGACGATCCCCCCGAGCAGCTCGCGCTTGAGCTCATCGGAGCCGAACCGCCCGACGGCTCCGGCGGTGATCATGCTCACCCCGACGATCCCGATCGGGATCATCCCGCGCGTCGTCTCCTCGAGCATCAGGCACAGGTCGACGGCGCCGCCGCCCGACGCCGCCGTACTCCTCGGGGATCGCCACCCCCAGCCAGCCGAGCTCGGCCACCCGCTCGTAGATCTCCTGGTTGTGGGTCTCCCGGCCATGGTCGGTCAGCGTGTCGCGCTGCTCGCGCGTGCCGCACTCGCGCCGGGCGAAGTCGCGGATCGCCTCGACGAACGCGCGCTGCTCGTCGGTGAGAACCTGCACGGTCATGCGCGTATTGCGGAGAGGTCCGGTCCGGTCATGCACGCATCGTAAATGGCCGCGCTCCGGGGTACCCTGCGCGCGTGGGCTCAGCCGTGTTTCCCACCGAGTCAGAGCTCGACTCGCCTGCTCGTCGGACCGGATTCGGTCAGCTGGCAGATCACCAGCGACGGACGGCTGTACGCGGTGATGCTGTATCCGCTCCTGCTCCAGGTCGCCCATCCGACGGTCGGGGCCGGCGTGCGGGACTACTCCGACTTCGAGCGCCGGCCCTGGGATCGGCTGCTGAAGACGATCGACTACGTCAGCCTGCTCGTCTACGGGGGCCGCGATGCGGTCGCCGCCGGGCGCCGCCTGCGCGAGATGCACAAGTCGTTCCGCGGTACGCGTGAGGATGGCGGCGCCGTACACGGCGCTCGAGCCCGACGCCTACGCGTGGGTCCACGCGACGCTGATCGAGACCTACGTGCGCGGGCATCGTCATTTCGGCAAGCAGCTCTCACCGCGGGAGCTCGAGCGCTTCTATGCCGAGTACCGCGGGCTCGGCCGGTTGATCGGCGTGCGCGAGCGTGACCTGCCGCCGACCTGGGCCGGCTTCAGGCGCTACTTCGAGCGGATGACGCGCGAGGAGCTGACCCGCACGGTGTCGGTCGACCGCGTGCTCGGCGCGATCCGCAACGCTCCGCCGCCCCCGGTACCCGTGCCCGAGCTCGTGTGGCGCGCCCTGCGGCTACCCGCCAGTCGGGTCCTCTGGCTGGGCGGTATCGGGCTGATGGAGCGTGAGCTGCGCCAGCGGCTCGGGATCGACTGGGGCCGGGCCGACGAGGCGCAGTTCCGCGCGCTCGCCACTGTCTCCCGCGGGCTGACCCCGGTCATGCCCCACAGCCTGCGGATCATGGGCCCGGCGCAGCTCCGCTGGCGACGAGAGGCGATCGCCGAAGGGCCCCTCGGCGCGGCCGCCTGAGAGCCCTTGCGGATCCGTCACGCCGACCCCGCTGCTCGACGCCGAGGCGTGCGCCGCGATCTACGCGCCGTTCGTCGCCGACACGGCGCGTCTCCTTCGAGGAGGTGGTTCCCGACACGCAGGAGTTCACATGGCGGATCGAGCACGTATCGGCGCGCTATCCGTGGCTGATCGCCGAGACCGACGACGGGGTCGTCGCCGGTTACGCCTATGCCACCCCTCACCGCGAGCGCGCCGCCTACCGCTGGGCGGCTGATGTCGCGATCTACGTGGATCCGCAGCACCGCAGTCAGGGCATCGGCAAGGAGCTTTACGGCATGCTGCTCGAGCTGCTGGCCCGGCAGGGCGTGCGCACGGTGTGCGGGGGCGTCACGCTGCCCAACCCGGCCAGCGTCGCTCTGCACGAGGCGTGCGGGTTCGAGCTCGTCGGGATCTATCGCAGGATCGGCTACAAGCAGGGTGATTGGCACGACGTAGGTTGGTGGCAGCTCGAGCTCGAGCCGGACGCCGACGGTCCGCCCAACGAGCTGGGACCACCCGCGCAGCTCGACGACGGCTAGCTCGCGTTCGGGTCGTTGGGACCACCCGCGCAGCTCGACGACGGCTAGCTCGCGTTCGGGTCGTTCTCCTCTTCGAGGAGCAGAGCCAGCGTCGGGCACGTGTCGACTGCGCGCCGGGCGAGGTCGACCAGATCGGCCGGAACTGTCTCCTGGTCGAGGATCGGGTAGCCCCAGTCATCGAGGCGGATCAGCTCCGGCAGCAGCTCGGCACACATCCCGTGCGCCTCGCAGGCGATCGGGTTGACTCTCAGACGAAGGCTCATATGGGGGCTCCCACGGGAAGCGGCAGCCCGGCCGGGAGGGCCTGGCAGGTCCGGTGGGAATGCCATTCGATCTCCTCGGCGAACACGGACAGCGCGCTCGACACGAACCGGATCGCGCCATCGGGGTGGTGACACGCGCCGCGGCCACGGACCTCGGCGCACCACCGGAGCACGCGGTCGCGCTCGCGTCCGCTGGTCGGCCCGCCGGCCATCGCGCGCACCGCGTCGGCGATCGCCCGCAGGCCAAACGTGCAGGGTCCGCACTGGCGGGCGGACTGGCTGGCCAGGTAGTCGATCACGCGAGCGCTCTCGTGAAGGCCACAGCCGCTCTTCCCGAGCGCGATCAGCACGCCCGAGCCGAGCGAGCACCCCACCGACCGCAGGTCCTCGCGCGAGAGGCGCAGCGCGAGGATCCGCGGCGCGTCGACCCAAGTGCCGAAGTAGCCGCCGACGAGCAGCGCCCGCAACGGCTCGGTCGTCCCACCGGCCGCTTCGAGCAAGTCGCCCATCGGCGTGCCGAAGGCCAGCTCGTAAACCCCCGGCGCGACGACCGCACCTGAGATCGTCACCAGCGCTGACCCCGGGTCGGAGGCCGTGCCGAGCTCGCGGTACCAGTGCTCGCCGAAGCGCGCAACGAGCGCCACCTGGGCCAGCGTCTCCGGGTTCTGGATCAGCGTCGGTCGACCCCGGTAGCCCCGCTCGTACGGGCGAGGGGGCACAAAGGTAGGCAGCGGCACACCGCCGTTCAGCCGGTGGATAAGCGCGCTCTCCTCGCCCGCCACGTACCCGGCTACCGCCTCGAGGAGCCGGACAGGGACGGGATCGTCCTCGCGCACCGCGACTGCGCCCTCGAGTGCCTCGACCGCGGCGTGCGAACCGGCACGGACCTGCACGATCACCTCGGCGGCCTTGACAGCCTCGGCAGCGAGCATTGCGCCGTCGAGGACGAGATGCGGCATCCGCGAGAGCAGCAGATCGTCCTTGCCGCTGGCCGGCTCGGTCTCCGAGCCATTGACGACGAGCGCCGAGGGCCGGCGGCGGGCCGCGACGGCCCGCAGCTTGCGCGCGGTTGGAAAATCAGCGCCGCCACGTCCTCGCAGTCCGCTGTGCTCGATTGCCTCGATCAACTCATGCGTGCTGATTCGGGGCTGGGCCCCGTGCACACGCTCGTGCTCGGCCCGCGTCATCGGCGCGCCCGACGGATCGAGTCCAGCCAGCAGCCTGGGAAGACCCGGGTGTCCCGCCTGCCAGGAGGTGCTCATCCCGGGGCTTTGACTGGCGTGGGATGGCGGATCGGCTCGTGCGGTTCCCAGGGGTGACGCAGAGGGAGCTCCTCCCCCTCGCTGGGCCAGCCGCCAAGGTGGCAGACGGCGCCGTCCGTGCTCACCAGCCGGCTCGGCAGGCCGAGCGACTCGAGCCACTCCAGCGCGGGCTCGCCGCGGACCACCGCTGCCGTGCTCGCGATGTTGGCGTCAAGGCACGATGCGGCCGCCACGCTGACCGTGCGCCAGGCTCCGTCGGCTGGCCGGCCCGTCGCGGGGTCGACCAGATGGTGGACGCGGCCGGCCGGGCTCTGCCAGCTCCGCGTCGTCGTGCTCGAAGTCGCGAGACCCCCGGTGTGAAGTGTGATCGTCTGCCCGGGAGCGTCCGGTCCTGCCCGGTGGTCGTCGGTCACCCGTACGCTCCAGCCGTCCTCCGGCGCACGCCCCGCGATCGCCAGGTCCCCGCCGAACGAGACGAGGACGCCGGTGCCGGTGGCGGCAAATGCCGCCTCCGCGGCGCGGTCGGCCGCGAGCGCCTTTGCGGTGGCGCCGAGGTCGAGCAGAACCCCGGGCGAGAGTGAGACGGTCGAGCGCGCGCGGTCGACCTTCACCGTCCGCCAGCCGGGAACGCTGGCCAACCGCCGCGGCGTTGCGAGGTGGCTCGCCGCCGCCGCGACCTCGGCGAAGTCCCGGTTGTAGCCGAGCGCGATCAGCGCCTGGCCGACCGTGGGATCGACGTCGCCGCCGGTCAGCTGCGCGGCGCGCAAGGCGGCCTGGACCGCGTCGAGCAGCAGCGAGCTCACATGAGCCGGCCGGCCGCCCGCGGCGTTGAGAGCCGACAGCTCGGAATCAGGCCGAAAGCGCGAGCACGCGAGGTCGAACGCGGCCACGGTCTCCTCGACCGCGACCCGCGCGGCGGATAGGGCGCCCGGGTCGGCCACGGCCACGACCGCGGTCGTCCCAAAGGCGGGGAACCCCACCCGATTTGCTGAAGGGCGAAAGCTCACCTGATTCACCCGGTCTCTGGAGCGCGGAACCCCACACGATCTGCTGAAGCGGCCATCGATTTCACTGTCGAGGCAGAAAATCAGCCACTGCTAAGAGGACTATGAGAATCCTCTGGCTGGCCTTCAGCCACCTGCCACGTCACGACGCAGGAAGATGAGGTAGGCGGCGCCAAGTGACGGCAGCCCGTAGAGCGCACAAACCCAGGCCGCGCGAATGATCGGCGACCAGTCGATGGGCGTTCGCAGGAGACCCTGCCAGGCATTGAACTGCGTGCTCAGAAGGTATGGCTTCGTTCCTCCGAGGCCCGGAAGGATCCCGATCAGCTGGAAGAGGAGCGAGATCATCAGCGTCCCGACTATCGCCGCGGCGCTATTGCGGGTGAGCGTCGAGAGCAACAACCCGATCGCGACGATCGTCAGGATCGGGATCAAGTACACGAGCAGGCTGACGTAGACCAGCTCGAGTGCCTTGGGCGCTGAGACGATCGTCCCCGACAGGCTCTGAAGGGAGTTGAAGCCGGACTCTATGGATCCGGCGACGACCGCCACCGTCCCGTCGATCAGGATCGCCAGGATCGCGTAGCTCACCGCGGCCAGCGCCTTGCCGGCGAAGATCTGCCAGCGCTCGAGCGAGCGCGTGAGGATCGTCTTGAGCGTGCCGTTGTGGTCCTCCGAGGCGACGATGTCGCCCGCCACGAGCGCGGTGATGAGCGGGAACATCCACACCGCCCCGAAGAGCAGGATCACAAGCGGGACGGCGAGTCCGCTGCGCGTCAGATAGCTCGAGAACGCGAAGTCCCCATGCCCTGGGTGGTGGCGGAAGTGGATCGCCACGACGAACAGAATCGGGACCAGGGCCGACGCCCCGAGCCCCAGGTAGGTGCGCTTCTGGCGGCGGAGCTTGGCCAGCTCCCAGCGGTACACCGTGGCAGTCGTGGGATTCACGCGGCGGCCACCTCCGGGGCGGGCTCCGCCTCGCCCTCGGTGAGGGAGAAGAACAGCTCCTCGAGGCTGGCTGACTGCGGAGTCAGCACGCGGATCAACGCGCCCGACTCGACCAGCGCCCGGGACAGCGCCGCCACTGCGTCGGCGTCCGCGGTGAACGAGATTGCGACGCCGTTCTGCACGTTGTCGATCCCAGGCTGGTTGCGGCAGACCTCGAGAGCCCTGGCATCGTCGGTGGTCGACAGCCGGTAGGTCATCCCGGCTCCGTGCTTGAGCGTATCGATCTCGCCCTCGTAGACGATCCGGCCGGAGCGGATGATCGCGACGCGGTTGCACACCTCCTCGACCTCGGCCAGCAGGTGGCTCGAGAGCATGATCGTGATCCCCTGCTCGGCCAGCCGCCTGACCAGAAGCCGCATGTCGCGCATCCCGGCCGGATCAAGCCCGGTGGTCGGCTCGTCGAGCAGCAGCAGCTTGGGGTCTCGCAGCAGCGCGGCGGCAATCCCGAGGCGCTGGCGCATCCCGTGCGAGTAGGACCCGACACGATCGCGCGCGCGGTCTGACAGCTCGACCAGTTCGAGCGCGCTGTCGATCCGGTCCCGTGCGCCGTTCCCGTCGAAGGCTGCCAGCAGCTCGAGGTTGCGGCGGCCTGGAAGATAGGGATAGAAGGTCGGCGCCTCGACGAATCCGGCGACGCCCTCGAGCGCGCTGACGCTGTCCATCGGATCACGGCCGAACAAGCGCACGGTCCCCTCGCTGGGGCGGATCAGCCCCAGCATCATCCGCAGCGACGTCGTCTTCCCGGCGCCGTTGGGACCGAGGTAGCCGTAGACGTCGCCGGTCTGGACGGTCAGATTGACATTGTCCACAGCGGTCAGCGTCCCGTAGCGCTTGACCAGGCCGCGGACCTCGACCGGCGGCGCCTCGCCGGGCACCTCTGGGTTCAGGACCTCGACCGGCGGCGCCTTGCCGGGCGCCTCTGGGTTCACAGGCCGCGGGCCGCGGCCTCGGCCACCGCCTTGGGGACCGAGCCGAGCACGGTGAACTCGACCCCTCCGCGGGCAAAGCGGATGACCGTCCCGAGCGCGGTGTCGAGCTCCTCGGCGCTCACGCCGTTCAGCTGCACGGTGGGGAGGTTGAGCCCTGGCTGGTCGCCGGAGCGCGGCGCGCTGAGCTGGACGGCGCCCGGACGTGCGACCTGCTCGAGCACGACGATCCCGCCCAGGTAGCGGCCGTAGACGACCAGCGCGCCGCCCCCCATCCGGGTCATCGAGGTGCGCGAGAAGCCGGCCAGCCTGCTAGGGGCCACCGGAGTGAACGGCAGGTGGCCTAGCTTCGGCTTGCCCGCGGTGTGCTTGGTCGAGGCAGGCAGCGAGACGCCTACCACCTTGGCTCCGCTGGGCGGCGAGATCGTGAACACCGACGCCGGGACCTGGCCGTAGGAGATGTGGGTCACCTGGAGCGAGAGCACGGGCGTGGAGTTGCCGCGCGCGTACACCGCGACCCGCAGCGGCACGCCGCGAACGCGTCCCAGGCGAGCTCGGCTGCCCCGAGCAGACCGCCGCTCGACTTGGGCGAGACCCGAATGGTGTATGTCGGCCGACCCGCCACGTCTCCTGGGATCGCGCCCGAGATCCCCAGGTGGGCCATCGCGCGCTGCAAGTCGCGCTGGATCTCGGTGACGCTGGGCACGGTTTCGTTCTTGGCCGGGCTGCGCTCGTGCGCTCTGGCCGGCCCGTCCCGCCGGGAGCCTGCCCCGTACACCGTGTTCGAGGCCGGGTCATAGGCCCAGAACGATCCCCGCCGGACGACGAGGTTGGCATCGCCATTGTCGCCTTGGAGCTCGACCCGCAGGCCGCGGCCGTGCTCGAGTACCACAGCCGGCCGCTGGCGCCGCTGATCAGCGGGTCTGCGCCTTGGATCTGGGACGAGTCGATCAGATTGTTTGTGAAGCTGATCCGCGCCGACACCGTACGAACCGCCGGCACGGTCAGCGCCTGGTGGATGGCGCGGGCCAGCGGCTCGCGCCGTGGCACGGGCCCGCGGCCCTGAGCGGCGATTGCGATCGCCGTCCCGCCGACGATCACCGCAATCACGCCCATGATCGCGGTCAGCAGCTGACGGGTGGGGGCTGTGCGCAGGAACCTGTTCACGTGACCCGTTAAGGGTAGCTACCCGGATTAACCGCCCATAGTGGCGCTGGCGTCAGCGTCACGCTTGAGCACCTTGCCGGTCGGCGTGCGCGGGAGCTCAGGGAGGAACTCGACCTCGCGCGGCACCTTGAAGCGGGCCAGGTTGCGCTTGACGAACTCCTTGACCTCGTCCCCGGACAGGGCATGCCCATCCCTCAGCACGACGTAGGCGGCCAGACGCTGGCCGAACTCCTCGTCCGGGCACGCCGATCACGGCTGCCTCGTCGACTGCCTCGTGGGTTATCAGGAGCTCCTCGACCTCGCCGGGAAACAGGTTCTCGCCGCCGGAGACGATCATGTCGTCGTCGCGGCCGTCGACGAACAGCCGGCCGTCGGCGTCGAAGTGGCCGACGTCGCCCGTGCTCATCAGCTCGCCTATCGTCTCCTTGCCGCCGCCCCCGTGTAGCCGTCGAACCCGAAGCCGTTGCCGACGAAGATCCGTCCCACCCGTCCCGGGCCCTCGACCGGGCGGCCATCTGAGTCGAACAGTCGCACGCGCGGTCCCGAAGGGCGGGCGCCCGGCGCATCCCGGCGCGGCGCGCAGGTCCTCCGGCGTGGCGAACGTCGCCCAACCCGACCTCGGTCGAGGCATAGAAGTTGTAGAGGACATCGCCGATCGTTCGCTGGGTGCGGCGCACGAGCTCGGCCTCGAGCTGCGAGCCGGACGCGAACATGATCCGCAGCGAGCTGGTGTCGAAGCGGCCCGGCTGGGCCTCGAGCACCGAGACGATCCGCGACAGCATCACCGGCACTACGACAAGCGCGGTGGGACGGTGGCGAGCGATGTCTTCGAGCACCTGCTCGGGGTTGAAAGCGGCGCCGCATGATCGTGGTGCAGCCGAGGACGATCGAGAGGATCCCCTGGGTCAGTCCGACGCCGTGGAACATCGGCGGCGCCACCAGCGTGCTCTCGCGCGAGCGGTAGGGAACCTTTGAGAGCAGCGCGCCGATTGGGTGAAACGAGGTCCGGTGCTCGCGGGCAGCGCCCTTGGGGGTCCCGGTGGTCCCGCTGGTCAGGATCACGACGGCGCCAGGGCTCGCCGGCGGCGGCGGGGTCTCGCCCGCGTGCTCGGGCGATCAGCGCCTCGAGCGTGTCGGACCCGCGGTCTGCTCGTCGGTCCAGCCGATCAACCTGCCGCGCGAGGCGCCTCGACCGACCCCGACCAGCTCGGTGAACTCCTCGTCGTGGACGAGCAGCTTGACCCCCTCGCGCGCCGAGACGTCGCGCAGTTGGGGCGCGCGCGAAGTCGGTGTTCAGGAAGACGATCCGCGCCCCCGCCTTGCCCGCCGCGAACGTCGCGTCGAGGAAGCCCGCGGTGGTTACGGCACAGGATCCCGACGGTCTCCCCCTCACGCAGTCCCATCGCCCGCAGCCCCACGGCCAGTGCGTCGGAGCGATCATTCAGCTCGGCGAAAGTGAGCGGACCGCGCTCGTCGATCAGCCCGACGCGGTCGCCGTGTCGGATCGCCGAGACGATCGGGGCGCTTCCCAGCTGACCCATCCGCGACGGTGGCCCGCAGGATCGCGGCGGCCTTGTCGGGCCGGTCGAAGGCCAGCATTCCCGGCGCGGAAGGCGTGGCCGATCGAGCGCGTCTCGATCATCGTGCGGTTGGCGATCGTGCTCTCACATCGCGCTCGCAATCTATTACCGTCGGCCCGACATGTGCCGCCTGTTTGGCATGAGCGGTGGCTCGCAGCGCGTGAGCGCCACCTTCTGGCTGCTCGAAGCCCCCGACTCGATGGCCCGGCAGAGCCGCCGGGAGCCTGATGGCACGGGCCTCGGGTACTTCGACGAGCATGGTCACCCGATAGTCGAGAAGCGCGCGATCGCCGCCTACGAGGACCAGCAGTTCGCCTGCCAAGCTCGCGAGGCCGTGCTCGCGTACCTTCATCGCCCACGTCCGCTACGCCTCGACCGGAGGGCTCACGCCGGAGAACACCCACCCGTTCGAGCAGGACGGGCGGCTGTTCGCCCACAACGGCGTGATCGAGGATCTCCCGGCAGCTCGAAGCGGAGCTGGGGGCCGCGATGGCATCGGTTCACGGCGAGACGGACTCCGAGCGGTTCTTCGCGCTGATCACCCGCGAGGCGCAGCGGACCGGCGACGTCGGTCAGGGCATCGCCGCCGCCGCGCGCTGGATCGCCGAGCATCTGCCGGTGTTCGCGCTCAACTGCATCCTGATCTCCGGTAGCGAGCTGTGGGCCCTGCGCTACCCGGAAGTCCACGATCTGTTCCTGCTCGAGCGAGCGGCGGGTGGCACCGGGGGCGCGGCCCGTCACCTAGATCACGCCAGCGTCCGCGGATCGGTCAGGGTCAGGTCGGGCGACCTGGCCGCCGCCCCCGCTGTGATCCTCGCCACCGAGCGGATGGACGAGGATCCGGGATGGCGGCAGCTCCCCGCTGGGCGGACTGCTGCACGTGGGGGCGGACCTGAAGTGCTCGATCGACGTCGTTCTCGAGGAGCCGCCGGCGCACCAGCTGACGCTGGCCGACCTGGGTCACCAGGCCGCCGCCTCGCAGGCGCCGGCGCCCGCCTAGCGCGGTTTCCGTGACCTCGCACGCCCCGGCGCCCGCATGAGCCGGCCCCCTCAGAGCAGCTCGCGCAGAGCCGCCACCACGTCGTCCTGATCTGACTCGGTCACCTTGGGGCTCAGCGGCAAGCTGACGGTCCGCTCCGAGATCGTCGTTGCCACCGGGAAGGACTTCGGCGCCAGACCGTACTTGTCGCGGTAGAACGGGTGCAGGTGGACCCCGCGATAGTGGACGCCGGTCCCTATGCTGGCGGCTGGTCAGGCCGTCGAGCAGCGCGTCTCGGTCCACCCGTGCGCTGAGACGAGATGAGCACCTGGTAGAGGTGCCGCGCATGGCGGGTTCCGGGCTCCGGCGGGGGCGGTGTCTCGAGAGGCAATCCGGATAGAAGCTCGTCGTAGCGCTCCCACAGCTCTGCCCGGCGGTCGATCCACTCGTCGAGGTGCGTCGAGCTGGTGCAGGCCGACGGCGGCCTGCACATCCGTCATGTTGTATTTGAAGCCCGGGCGCACCACCTCGTAGTGCCGAAGCCCGTGTCCGAGAACCGCTGCCACGCCCCCAGGCTCAGGCCATGCAGCGCCAGCCGCTCGACCTCGGCCGCCACCTCGGGATCTTCGGTAAGGAGGGCGCCGCCCTCGATCGTCGTGATGTTCTTGGTCACGTAGAACGAGAACGCCGCGAGGCTGCCGGTCGAGCCGATCCGCCTCCCTTGCCATTCCGCCCCGATCGCGTGAGCCGCATCCTCGACCACCTCGATCCCATGGCGCTCCCGCATGATCGCCAGACGGTCGAGGTCGACCGGGCGGCCCGCCAGGTGCACCGGCATGATCGCCCGGGTGCGCGGGGTGATCGCCGCCTCGGCCGCGTCGAGGTCGATCAGCCCGCTGGCGGGAACCGAGTCGACCAGCACAGGCGACCGCGCCGGCGTGCTCGACGGCGTTGGCCGAAGCGACGAAGGTCATCGCGGGGACGATCACCTCGTCGCCAGGCCCGATGTCGAGCACCTGGAGGGCCAGGATGAGCGCCGCCGTGCATGAGGAGAGACAACGGCAGTAGCGAGCACCGACGTACTCGCTCACCATGCGCTCGAACCGCTCCACCTTGGGGCCGGTGCCGATCCAGCCCGAGCGCAGCGAGTCGACCACCTCGGCGATCTCCTCCTCGCCGATGAGCGGACTGCCGAAGATCAGAAAGCTCTCGCGCACGGTATGCGACGATCACCGTACCTGTGGCCGTAGCGCAAGAGCGTCTCCCTCCCGGGCCCCGAGCCCCCCGTGTCGTCCAGACGGCTGGCTTCATCCTGGGCGGCGCGCGCTACCTCGAGAACTGCCGGCGCCGCTATGGCGACGCCGTCACCTTCCGGACGTTGTTCGACTCGCAGTTCGTCATGGTGTTCGAGCCAGAGCTCGTCAAGCAGCTCTTCCAGGGCGCGCCGGCGCGGCTCCATGCCGGCGAGGCCAACGCACTCCTGGGGCCGGTGCTGGGCGAGCGCTCGGTGCTCCTGCTGGACGGTCCCGAGCACCTACGCCACCGCCGGTTGATGCTGCCCGCCTTCCACGGCGAGCGCATGCAGGACTACGCCGCGGCCATCGTCGAGGCGGCTGACCGGGAGATCGACTCGTGGCCGGTGGCCTCGCCGTTCCCGATCCACCCGAGCATGCAGGCCATGACGCTCCGGGTGATCATCCGCGCCGTCTTCGGCTACGGCCCGGGCGCCGAGGAGCAGGAGCTCCGGCGGCGGCTCCGCGCGATGGTCGAGCCGGTCGCCAGGCCGCGCGGACTGCTCGTGCTGGCACTGCTCGAACGGCTGCGGGGCGGAGGGCGGTCAGTCCAGGAGTTCGAGGCGCGGCGCCGCGCGGTGGACGAGCTTCTGTTCAAGGAAATCGCACGCCGCCGGTCCGAGCCGGGGCTCGAAGAGCGCACCGATGTCTTCTCCGCGCTCTTGTGCGCCGAAGACGAGCAGGGCGACCGCCTGAGCGACCAAGAGGTCCGCGACGAGCTCGTCACGCTGCTGCTCGCCGGGCACGAGACGACCGCCACCGGATTGGCGTGGACGTTTGACCTGCTGCTGCATTCCCCCGCGGTGCTCGAAAGAGCGCGCGGCGGGACCGACGAGTACCTCGACGCGCTGGTCAAGGAGTCGCTCCGCCTCCGTCCGGTGATTCCCGGCGTCGGGCGCGTGGTCAGGGGCGGCCCGTTTGCTCTGAACGGCTACGTGATCCCCGAGGGCGTCGAGATCAACCCGTCGATCCGAGTCATCCACCGCCGCGGCGATCTCTACCCGGAGCCATTCGCGTTCCGTCCCGAGCGCTTCCTCGCCGCCGACCCGCCCGACACTTACACGTGGATCCCGTTTGGCGGCGGGACTCGCCGCTGCCTGGGCGCGAGCTTCGCGCTGCTCGAGATGCGGCTAGTGCTGCGCCGCGTGCTCGAGCGGGTGACGCTGCGGGCGGCCAACCCTCAGCCAGACGAGGTGGTGTTCCGCGGCATCACGCTGGCGCCGCGCAACGGCGTGCCCGTGATCGTGGAGGCGCCACCCTCGCCCGCGGAGGCGCCACCCTCGCGCGCTGGGGCGCCACCCTCGGCCGCGAGCTCTACGCGCGAGTGAAGATCTTGCCCGTCGGGGGCGCGTTCGCCACCCCGGGCGGGAGCGCTCCCAGCTCGGCCCCGGCCAAGCACGAGCCCGCGTACCGCCCGGCGTAGAGCTGACAGACGTGGAACAGCATGGGTACCTTCGGATCGAGCACCGATGCGGTCACTCCCATCCCCCGGAAGCAGTAGCTCTGGATGGTGAGTGGCGTCCGGTTGCAGAACGCCGCAGCCGGAGCCAGCTTGGCCGTGTCGTTGGCGATCTGGAGCGCGGCCGAGAAATCGCACTCGCGCTGCATGCTTCCCGCCAGGCGGCACAGCCTGAGTGCCGCGGTGGCGCTAGGCCCGTTCGTGCTCCACGCGTCCCGGCCAAAGGAACGGAAGCAGATCGCGACCCATGCCCGCTCGGCATGCCAGCACTCGGCTGCGGTCCGGCTCCAGTTCCAGTGCAGCTGCGGCAGGATCCGCGCAGTGACGAGGTCGTAGCAGAAGTACTTGTAACGCACGGTGACGGCGTCGCATGGGTAGAACAGATCCTTTGAGCTCACCCAGTGAGTGCGGGTCTTGTAGAACGTCGTGAAATTCTCCATGAACACCCCGCCGGTGCACGAGATCTGGGCCCAGTCCGTGCTCAGCTGGTCACAGGTCCTCAGCGACAGCGGCAGATCGTCACCCGTGTAGATCATCAGACCATGTCCGAGGCCGTGCAGGCACTGGTAATCGAGGAACGGGGTGGAGCTCACGGTCGAGTTCGAACACAGGCGACGCGCCACCGGTCCAAGCTGCTGGAGCTTGGTTCCGTACAGCGCCCGCTCCATGATCCCGTGGTAGTAGCCCGAACCGCATAGCGCGGAACCTTGCGCCATCGCCTCGCCCACGTCGCCCCGGAAGCGCACGAGCGCTGCCGAACCCATGGCGTGACCGATCCGGTGGCAATCGATCGAGACCGTCGAGATTCGATTGATGTCCTGCGCGTACAGGGCGAGCGCGCGTTTCGGCCCTAGCCGGTAGGTCAGATTGCCAAAAGCCTGCTCGTAGCAGGCGAACGTGTTGCTCCGCGCGCAGTCGGCCAAGGTCGTCCCATTCGGTTTGAACACGGGCACCGACGAGCCATATACGCCGGCCACCGAAGCGACGAAGTGCGCGATGATCTGGATCTGGCTGCTCGCCAGCGTGCCCGCAAACGACGGCATCCCGCCCCCGCCGTTTCGCACCAGGAGAGCAACCGTCCCAGCATCCGGCCGCAGCGAATCGAGATTTGCGCCAACGTTGCCGCTGGCGCCGATGGCCGCCAGGGCGTGACAACTGGCGCAGCCGCTCGACTCGAACAACCTCGCTCCCGGAGAATTGGTGACAGCCGCGCTGGCCGCAGGCGTCGATCCTCCGGTGCTCAGGCGCCCCGCCCAGACCGCCCGCGCGCCGAGGTCCCCGGTGTGGAACAGGAAGTAGCCCGTGGCCAGGCTCAGCCAGACCAGCAGCACGGCTCTCGCCTCCCCCGTCCAAGCCGCGTTCCGGAGGCGCTCGGGCCAAGTTGGCCGGCCCCCGGCGAGGGATCCCTGTGCCGCGGCGCCAGATCGTGCCTCTTCCCCGGCGCCAGATCGTGGCCGCCCCCCGGCGACCGATCGTCCCCGCGAGATGGCTAGATCGAGAACCAGCACGGCGGTCAGGCCGAACATCAGAGCGCGCAGAATCGCGGCCGCGTGCGCGTGACGGGCGATCAGCCTGGCCAGCTCGCTGCTCTGCCCGGAGTCCAGACGCAGCGCGTGGCGCAGCGCCTCCCCCGTTCCGGCCGTAAGCACGGTCGAGGCAAGCGCGACTACGGCCAGCCATCCGAGCGCGAGCTCGAAGCGTTCAACCCGTCTCGGCAATACGACGCGCGCCAGCACCCCTGCGATCAGGACCGGAATCAAGATCACCGGCACGTGGAGCACGAGGGGATGAGCCGGGAGTCCCGAGTAGGCCGTCGTCACCTTGACGGGGATCAGCGCGGCACAGGCAATCGTGCCGAGCAACAGGGCGAGCTCGGACTTGCCGGTAACCGAGGCTATGCGCGTTCTCCGCGGCGCCCGATATCCGGAGGCGGCCTGACGCGGCGGGCGGTCCTCGGTTGCCTGGGTCGCCATCGGGTCTCTAGCGCCGGCGCAGGCGCCGAGCTTTGTCTGGTGAAACCCCGGTCAGCTTGTGAACCGCCTCCTGGACGAACGCCTGAGGCTGAGCCTTGCGCACCAGCCGGGCGAGCTCATGTCGCTCGCGCAGCGACAGGGACCGCGGACGCCCGCGTGCCCGCCGGAGCAGCTCCAGGACACGGCGGCGCTCGTGCGGCTCGAGCTTGCCGAGATGGTCGCGGGCAAGCACGACCAGCTCGGCAGCGGCGAGCAGACGGGCCACGGGCAGGCGACGCAGCGGACCGAGGCTTGGCACTGGCCAGCGATGATAGGCCGACGGCGCGTCGCTGAGCGATCGAATAACCTCGCGCCGTGCCGGTCGCCTCCGAGCTCGAGCTGCCGAGCTTCGACCACACGGACGCGCAGCTCCGCGGTGAGCGCTACCACGCGGCGATGGCCGCCCTGGAGGGCTACGACGGTTGGCTTGGCGCGAACCCCTTCGGTTTCACCGTGCTCGACCGCGAGGCCGGCGAGTTCTTTCTGCGCAGCAAGGACGTGGTCTTCCCGGGACTGATGATCGCGGAGCTGTTCGGGATCACCGAGGGACCGCTGCACGAGGAGTTCGTCAAGAACATCATCACGCTCGAGGGCACGGATCATCGCCGGCTGCGCAACCTGGTCAACCCCGCGCTGGCGCCCCGGGCCGTCGACCGCTACCGGCCGGCGATGCAGCGTTTTCTGGCCGAGCTGCTCGACGGCCTCCCGGTTGACGGCCGCTTCGACTTCGTCGAGCACTTCGCCAAGCCCTATCCGTCGCTCGTGATCGCCGAGGTGATGGGCGCTCCGCTCGAGGACGCCCCGCGCCTGCACTACTGGTCGAACATGATCCAGCGGCAGTTCGACGCCCAGAGCGTGGTCAACGACCGGCCGCAGATCGAGCAGGCAGTGAGCGAGTTCTACGAGTATGAGGACGACCTGATCGAGCGCCGGCGCGCAGAGCCAGGCGACGACCTGATCACCGCGCTGCTCCAGGCCGACAGCTCAGACGAGGCCGGTGGGCAGCCGGTCGCAAGCGCGGGTGGCCGCCCTGGTGATCGCCTCACGCACGACGAGCTCCGCAACCTCGTCTTGAACCTGCTCGTCGGCGGCGTCGACACGAGCCAGAGCCAGCTCGCCCACACCGTGCGGCTCCTCGCCGAGCACCCCGAGCAGTGGGAGGCGCTGCGCTCGGACCCGCGCGGGCTGGCGCTCGCCACGATCGATGAAGCGGTGCGCTACGAGCCGATCACGCCGTTCACGGCGCGAATGACGACGACCGAGATCGAGTACCGGGGAGTCACCTTCCCGCCGGGCACGCTCATGCTCGTCTCGGCCTGGCACGCCAACCGCGATGGCGTCGAGCCCGCCGAGTTCGACATCTTGGCCGACCGCGGCGGAGCGCGAGTGCTCACCTTCGGTGCGGGCATCCACTTCTGCGTGGGCCGTAACCTCGCTCGCGCCGAGATGGAAGAGGCAATCGCGTTCCTCGCCGAGCACGTCGAGATGCTGTCGCTAGACGGCGAGCCCCAGTTCGGCACTCCTGCCGGGATCTACCAGCTCGAGCGCCTGCCGATCAGGATCCGCCGGGACGGCTGAGACTCCAGAGCGCGTCGTCGCCGAGCTGACGGCGCTCGGCGACCCCGGCGGCCACCAGCTCGATCAATGCCGCTTCGGCCGCCGCGCGGTCCGGCGCCTGGTTGTTGCCTGACATCAGCGCCGCCACTTCCTGGGTGGTGAGGCCGTCGGCGAAGTGCTCGAGCAGAGGCTCAGGGTTCTCAGGTGGGTCCTGGCGGCGCAGCGATGGGTCGAGGTTGGCCACGAGTACGTCGTAGGCATCGGCCGGCTGGAAGCCTCCCGCCACCAGCGACAGCCCGTCCCGTTCGAACACGACAGTCGGAGCGCGTGTAGCGGACCGGACCATCGCTAATCCGCGTCTTGCCCTGGAGCTCGGCAGCCGAACCGGCTGCCAGGCGGGTTTCCGCCTTGTCGGCCTCGTAGGCCTCACAAACGTCGGGCGCATCGATTCTTCCTACGAGGGAGCTCGCGTCGATCTCCGGCACGCCCCGGAGCGCACGGTCCAGGTGCTCGTCGTCGTCGAGCAGCATCGGCGTCGTGAAGTTGGCGAATTGCAGCGCGCGGAAAACCCGCCACTCGCTTCCGGGGTGGTCGAGGCGCGCGGCGATCACCACGCGGCACGCGCGCGAGGTGGCGCTGAGGCACGGCTTCACCTCGGCCGAGAACGGCATCCCATAGCGGCGGCGGAACCATGCCTGGCCCAGCGCTCCCCGCGTCGGCGTGTAGCCGCGCTCCTCGTACTGGCGGGCGTCCTCGGTCAGGCCGACCAGGACGAGCCGCCATTCGAGCTGGCCTCCGTAGCGCCACTCGATCACCCGGAGTGGCGGGCTGGCCGAATAGGCCCATGGGCAGGCGGGGTCGCTGTAGAGCGTGGCGGCGATCGTCACGTCCACGCCTCGACCACGTGAGCAAACCGGGTGGCCGCACCCGGTTTCTCGCCGAGCAGCCGGCTCGCGGAGTGCACCCGCGCCCCGCGAACCCGCAATCGAGCATCAGCTCTTCGAGCTCCTGCCTCGTTGCGGTAGTCGACTCGCACGCGCGTGCGCACGAACAGCGACAGCAGCAGGCTGAGCGTCTCTACTTGGAGTGCGTCGACATCGCGCAGGTGCATATGGCAGATGTGCCGTCCCGCCCTGAAGCGGCCCAGGATGCGGGCAAAGCGGCGCCACATCGCCTCGGTCCCCTCCCGGGGCAGGTAGCCAACTAGCCCTTCGCTGACGATCGCCAGGCCGCTCGTCGTCGTCAAGCTGCTCGACGACCGAGTCCAGGCTGAGTGGGCCACCCTCGGTCGAGCGCGTCGAGCACCGCGACTCGGTGGCTATCGGACAGGCTGCCCATCCGCTCGAGCGCACAGCGCTTCTGGCCTGCGCCATCTCCGGCAGGTCCGTTTCGACGTAGACGATCCGTCACCGTAGCGCCGGGCAAATCGCCAACCTCGGGGCGAGAGCCCGCAAGCCACCTCGATCACCTGGGTGACGCCGTGCTCCTCGATCGCGCGTTCGAGCAACAGGTCGATCGCCCGGTGGCGAGCCAGCAGGTACTCCTCGAGCGATCCCTGGCGCAAGCAGCCGCCGCATGCGCATGATCGGCTGAAGGGATTCGAACATCACACGGCCCCTGAGCGTCTCGAGCTCCGGATGCGAGAGGCCGTTGCGCGCCCACACGTAACCCGTGTAATGAGCGGTGGGGCCGATCGTCTCCGCCGGACTCATGCCACCGCCTCGGCCCGAGGCGGTCCAGCAGCGGCCGCTGGGCCGCGAGCATCTTCTCGGCGGCGGTCGCTAGCTCGAACCACCCGGCGCGGTCAATCTCGGGGATCTCGATCATCTCTCCCGAGTGCGGCGGCCACTCGAGCTGGCAGGTGTTGCTGATGACCAGCGCTCGGATCGAGATCTCCCTCCAGGGCAAACGCTCGCACACGCTTGCCGGACCTCTGGCGGATCTCGCCCAGGTCCTGAGCTCTTCCCGGCCGGCACGGCGCGTCCCCAGCTCCTCCTCGAACTCGCGCCGTGCCGCCGCCAGTGGATCCTCGTCGGCCGCATGCTCGCCCTTGGGGATCGACCACGCGCCAGCGTCGCGCCGGGCCCACATCGGGCCTCCGGGGTGGACCAGCAGCACCTCGAGGCCGCCATCACGCCATCGGTAGAGAAGGATTCCTGCGCTGACCCTTCGCGCTGGAAGCCAAACGGACCGTGATCCGCAACCTCCCTCCTCGCCCCGGTGATTTGGTGGTGATCCGGGCCGCCAGTAGAACTCCACGGCATGGCCGCAAGCCAAGCCACGACCGTCGAGGCCGGCGCCCGCGAGGTGCGCGTCTCCAACCCCGACCGGGTGATCTTCCCCGCCACCGAGCGCCCGGCCCGGTGACCAAGCTCGACATCGTCGAGTACTACCTCGCGGTCGGCGACGGGATCATGCGTGCCCTTTCCCGCCGCCCCACGACGCTCGAGCGCTGGCCCAAGGGCGTGCACCCGGGCATCGTCCTCTCGACCCGAGAGAAGGGGGGCGGTGACGCGTTCTTCCAGAAGCGGATGCCCGCGCGGAGCGCCGGACTACGTCGAGACGGCGCGGATCCAATTTCCCTCGGGTCGCCACGCCGACGAAATCTGCCCCACCGAGATCGCCGTCGTCGGCTGGTGCGGCCCAGATGGGCACGATCACCTTCCATCCCTGGCCGGTGCGAAGCCGCGACGTTGACCATCCCGACGAGCTGCGGCTCGACCTCGACCCGCAGCCCGGTACGGACTTCGCCGATGCGGTGCGGGTCGCCGCGGTGGCCGAGAAGCTCCTAGACGAGCTCGGCTACGTCGGCTTTCCCAAGACGTCGGGCGGGCGGGGCATCCACATCTACGTCCGGATCGAGTCGCGCTGGACGTTCACCGACGTCCGCCATGCGGCGATCGCCTTCGGGCGCGAGCTCGAGCGGCGCCTGCCCGGGACGCGTGACGACCAAGTGGTGGAAGGAGGAGCGCGGCGAGCGGATCTTCGTCGACTACAACCAGAACGCGCGCGACCGCACGATCGCCTCGGCCTACAGCGTCCGGCCCAAGCCCGGCGCGCCGGTCTCCGCGCCGCTGAGCTGGGACGAGCTGCCCCAGGCGTCGCGCCTGAGGACTTCACCGTCGCAACGCATGCCGCCCGCTTCGCTAGGTGGGCGACCGCCATGCCGCGATCGATGAGATCGCCCACTCGCTCGAGCCGCTGCTCGAGATGTACGAGCGAGACGTACAAGGGGGCGAGGGCGATATGCCGTATCCGCCCGACTACCCAAAGATGCCCGGCGAGCCCAAGCGCGTTCAGCCCTCGCGCGACCGCGACCGCGACCGCGACCGCAACAGCGACCGCGACCGCGACAACTAGTCGCCGCCCGGCGTGATCGCGGCCTGAGGAATCGGCTTCTTGGTGTCCCGCGGCGCCGGCCTCGACGGCGGCGGAACCACCGGCCCGACGTCTCCGTCCGGCGCCTCGTCGAGGTCCATGACCACGGGCGCGTGATCGCTCGGCCCGCTGCCCTTGCGCGCCTCCCGGTCGACCCATGCCGCACTGCACCCGGCCGGCAACCGGATCCGAGGCCAGGATCAGGTCGATCCGCATTCCCAGGTCCTGGTGGAACATCCCGGCTCGGTAGTCCCAGTAGGTGAATACGCGCTCGCCCGGCCAGCGTTCGCGGATCATGTCGTGCAGTCCCAGCTCATCAGCCCGGCCAGCGCTGCCCGCTCAGGCGCCGTCACGTGCGTGTGACCCTCATAAGCCGCCGGGTTGAACACGTCCTCGTCGGCTCGGCGCGATGTTCATGTCGCCGCACACGACCAGTCTCCGCCGGACCGTCGGCGACCATGTCCCGCAGCGACGGCCAGCCAGGCCAGCTTGTAGTGGTAGTGCTCGGAATCCGGGGACCCGCCCGTTGGGCACGTACACCGAGACGACGCGGACCCCGCTGCAGGTCGCCGACACCGCTCGCGCCTCGGGGTGGGGAAACCCAGGAGCCCCCGGGATGCCCCGCACGACATCCTCCAAGCCGACACGCGACAGGATCGCCACGCCGTTCCACGTCGCCTCCCCGTGCACAGCCGCTTCGTAGCCGCGTTCGGCCAGCACGTCCTGCAGTAGCTCGGTGAAGGCGGAGTCCTCGCACTTGGTCTCCTGGAGACAGACCACGTCGGGCCGGCGCTGATCGAGCCACGGCAGAGGCGCGGGACTCGCTGCTTGAGCGAATTGACGTTCCAGGTGGCGATCCGCAACGGCGCCGCTCCGCAGCCCGGCCCTAGCCGACGGGCTCCTCGGTCACGTCGCGCGCCACGAGCGCTGCGTACACGCCGTCCTGCGCCATCAGCTCGAAGTGCGTGCCCCGCTCGACGATCGATCCCGCATCGAGCACCACGATCTGGTCGGCGTCGCGGACCGTCGAGAGCCGGTGGGCGATCACGATCGTCGTGCGACCGTGCGATAGCTCGCTCGAGCTCGGCCCCGATCGCGGCCTCGGTCTGCGTGTCGAGCGAGCTCGTCGCCTCGTCGAGCACGAGCACCGGCGGGTTTCGCAAGATCGTCCGCGCGATCGCCATCCGCTGCTTCTCGCCCCCCGAGAAGCGGTAGCCCCGCTCGCCGACGACCGTGTCGTAGCCCTCGGGAAGTGAGGCGATCAGCTCATGGATGTGCGCGGTCCGCGCGGCCGCCTCGATCTCCTCGTCGGTCGCCGCCGGGCACGCGAAGCGCAGGTTCTCGCGCACGCTGGCGTGAAACAGATACGTCTCCTGCGAGACGACGCCTACCGTAGCGGCGAGCGACGCGCAGCGAAGCCTCGCGCACGTCGACGCCGTCGATCTCCACCCGGCCCTCGCTGGGGCTCGTACAGCCGCGCCACCAGGTAGCCGAGGGTCGTCTTGCCGGCGCCCGTCTCGCCGACGATGGCGGTCCGGGTCCCGGCCGGGACCGACCAGGTTGATGGTCCACGACAGCGCCCAGCGCCGCCGCCACGGCGATCCTCAGCGTGCTCGGTGCGGTAGCGGAACCACACGTTCTCGAATCGCACCTCGCCCAGCACCTCGCTCGGGCCGCAGCGATCACCGGATGCTGGAGCCTCGACGATGTCGACCGGCAGGTCGAGGTACTCGAAGATCCGGTCGAACAGCGCCAGCGAGGCCTGCATGTCGGCCTGGACGCTGAGCAGCGATTGGATCGGGAACAGCAGCCGGGTCTGCAGCGTGGTGAAGGCAACCACGGTGCCCAGCGAGATCGAGTGCCCGACGAAGCTCTGGCCGGCCAGCCAGTAGATGACCGCAGGCTGGGCGGCGAAAGTGAACTGGATCGTCGCCATCATCCAGCGTCCCGCCATCCGCGAGCGCACCTCCAGGTCGGCGATCCCCCTGGACTCGCTCGGTGAAGCGGTCGGCGAGGTCGTCGCCCCGCCCCATCGTCTTGCCGAGCAGGATCCCCGACACCGAGAGCGACTCGGCGACCAGCGCCGACATGTCGGCCAGCCGCCGCTGCTGCTCGCCGGTGATGCGTCGCCGCACGGCGCCAACCCGGCGCGTCATCCACACCGATGGCGGCACGAACACCAACGAAATGATGGCCAGCCGCCAATCGAGTAGCGCCATGGCCACGAGCGCCGCAAGGACCGTGGTGGCGTTGGAGGCGATCGTGGTGGCGGTCGTCGTGACGACGCGACTCCAGACCGCCGATGTCGTTGGCGATCCGCGACTGAACCTCGCCCGTCCGCGTCCGCGTGAAGAACGCGAGCGACATCCGCTGGAGGTGGTGGTAGACGGCCGCCCGCAGGTCGTGCATCACCCGTTGGCCGACCTGATTCGACATGAACGTCTGCCAGACGCCGGCAGCGCCGGAGAAGATCGCGATCCGCGATCATCCCGAGCACGGTGTCGGTCAGAACCGTGCCGTTGTGCTTCAGCAGCCCGGTGTCAAGCGCGGTGCGCAGCAGGAACGGATTGACCATGCTGACGCCGGCGGCGATCACGATCAGCACCAGGACGCTGCGCCAGCCTGAGCCGGTAGGGCCTGAACAGCCCAAGGATCCGGTGGGTGTCGCGATGGCGCGTGGGGTCCATCAGCGGCGGCGGCTTGCGCTCGGCACGACGTAGCGACCGCATCGCGCCCGTGCCGGGCGCGCCGTGCATGGCTCCCATCCCGCGGTCAGCGCTCATGCATTGATCCTACGAACCTCCCCAAGCGCAGCATGACCGTCTCCTCTGGTCCGCGACACTTTTCTCGTGCCCGCTGCCGCCACCGCGCGCCGTCTGCTCGACTCGGTTCCGCCCGCGTCGGGCGGGGTCGTGATGGGCACGGGAATCGTCTCGGTCGCGCTCTTCGACGACCACCGGATCTCGCTCTCGAGGATCCTGCTCGTGCTGGCCGGCGGCGTCTGGCTCGCCCTCGGGCTGGTGCTCGCGCGGCGGGTCCTCGCCGACCCCGATCGAGTGCGCCGCGAGGCGATCTCCCCGGCGGCGCTCACCGGTGTGGCCGCTACCGCCGTGCTCGGCACGCGCCTCAACCTGCTCGGCTGGAGCGGTGCGGGCGCGGTGATGCTCGTCGTGGCGCTGGCTCTCTGGCTGATCCTGCTGGCACCGGTTCTCACGCACTGGAGCACTCCGACACGCGGGGAATCGCTGCTGTTGACCGTGTCCACGGAGTCGCTTGCCACGCTGGCGGCGTCGCTCGCGGCGCACGAGCACGCAGCGTGGCTGCTCGACCTCGCGCTCGGCCCGTTCGTGCTCGGACTCGTCTCCTATGCGTTCGTGATCGCGCGCTTCGACCTGCGTGAGCTGATCCGGAGCCCCGGTGACCACTGGATCACGGGCGGCGCCCTGGCAATCTCGACGCTCGCCGCCGGCCGCATCACGCTCGCCGCCACGGCGATCCATACGCTGGCCGCCGCCCGGCCGGCACTCCAGGCGGCCGCGCTGACGCTATGGGCGCTCACGCTCGCCTGGCTCCCTGTGCTGATCGCCGCCGAGCTGCTGCGACCGCGCCTGACCTATGACCTGGCGCGGTGGTCGACCGTGTTCCCGGTCGGGATGTACGCGGCGTGCAGCTTCCTCGCCGGCCGGGCCACCCATACCCGAGCGATCACTGACTTCGCCCACGTCTGGGTCTGGATAGCCCTCGCCGTCTGGCTCGCCACCTCGGGTGCGGCGGTGCGCGCTCTCGCCTCCGCGGTCAGATTGCGCCCGTAAGCCGCGCCGGACAGCACGCGCTGTGGATAGGCTGGGCCGATGCTCACCCACCGCCTTCGCGCGCTGCTCAGTGCTGCCCTGGCCGTGGCTGGCCTCGGCCTCGCCGGCCCGGTCCCGGTGGCACCGGCCCGCCCCAGGCATCACCGGGCCCACCATCACCGGTCGCACCATCGGAGGGTCCGCCGCCGCAACGATCACGACGCCGACAACTTCGGCGGCCCCAGCGACGGCGACGGCCACCGCTAGCCACGAAGCGCTGCAATCGGGCGCCCAACTTGTGGCGTCGCAACCCCTCAGGGGCGATACTGCCTAGATGAGCGGACCCAACGGCGGCGACTCGCAGAACCCGGGCGTCGACGGCTCATCGCGTTCGCCCTCGGCGACCGCCGACCCGGCGCAAGCCGAGCCGCTGGCGCCTCCGGAGGCCATGCCCACCGTCGTCCAGGAGTCGACGCCCGACGTCACGCTGGGCGGCAGCCCGTTCCCGCCGATCGCCTACTACGGTTCCTGTCCGACTGCGAGACGGTCGCCCTGCTCGCCCCCAACGGCAACGTCGAGTGGATGTGCTTGCCGCGCGTTGACTCGCCGAGCGTGTTCGGCGCGATGCTCGACCGCAGCGCAGGGGTGTTCAAGCTCGGGCCGGTCGGGATCAACGTGCCGAGCTCGCGGCGCTACCTGCCGGGGACGATGGTGATCGAGACGAGCTGGGGCACCGGCGCCGGCTGGGTCATAGTCCGGGACGCCCTGCTGATCGGGCCCTGGCACCACGAGAAGGACCGCTCGCACAGCCACCGGCGAACGCCCACCGACTACGACGCCGACCACGTGCTGCTGCGAACCGTGCGCTGTGTCAACGGCGAGGTCGAGATCGCGCTCGACTGCGAGCCGGCGTTCGACTACGGACGGCGCCGCAGCAAGTGGGAGTACACGACCTCCGGCTACCACCAGGGCGCCATCGGCTGCCCGGAGCTGGGCGTCGAGCTGCGTCTGAGCACCGACCTGCGGCTCGGCTTCGAGGGTCCCCGCGCCACCGCGCGCCACCGGATGAAGGAGGGCGAGCAGATCTACGTCGCGCTCTCCTGGAGCGAGCACGCGCCACCCCAGGACTTCGACGAGGCCTATGCGCGGCTGGTCTGGACCGCGCACCACTGGCAGCACTGGCTCGACGGCGGCAACTTCCCGGACCACCCCTGGCGCCAGTCACCTCCAGCGCAGCGCGCTGACGCTCAAGGGACTCACCTTCGCCCCCACCGGCGCGCTGCTCGCCGCCGCCACCACCTCGCTGCCCGAGACCCCCCACGGCGAGCGCAACTGGGACTACCGCTACAGCTGGATCCGCGACTCGACGTTCATGCTCTGGGCGCTCTACACGCTCGGCTTCGACTGGGAGGCCAACGACTTCTTCTACTTCATCGCCGACGTGGCCGGCGGCGAGGATGACCTCCAGGTCATGTACGGCGTCGGCGGCGAGCGCAAGCTCGACGAGCACGTGCTCGGCCATCTCACCGGCTACGAGGGTGCGCGGCCGGTGCGGATCGGCAACGACGCGTACAAGCAGCGCCAGCACGACGTGTGGGGCGCCCTGCTCGACTCCGTCTACCTCCACACCCGCTCGCGCGACTCGCTCGACGAGCGGGTGTGGCCGATCCTCTCGCGCCAGGTCGAGATGGCGATCGCCAACTGGCGCAAGCCGGACCGCGGCATCTGGGAGGTGCGGGGCGAGCCCAAGCACTTCGTCTCTTCGAAGATGTTCTGCTGGGTGGCCTGCGATCGCGGCGCCCGGCTGGCCACCCTCCGCGAGGAGTGGGACCACGCCCAGCGCTGGCAGGCCGCGGCCGACGAGATCCACGCCGACGTGCTCGAGCATGGGCTCGATCGAGCGCGGCGTGTTCGTCCAGCACTACGAGACCGACGCGCTCGACGCCTCGCTGCTCCTGATGCCGCTCGTCCGCTTCCTCCCGCCCGAGGACGACCGCGATCCGTAACACGGTGCTCGCGATCGCCGACGAGCTCGCCGACGAGGGCGGGCTGATCCTCCGCTACCGCACCGACGAGACCGACGACGGCCTGTCCGGCCGCGAGGGAAGCTTCCTGATCTGCTCCTTCTGGCTCGTCTCGGCGCTCTGCGAGTTCGGTCGAGCTCGATCGCGCCCGCCAGATGTGCGAGCGCGTCCTCGGCTACTCGAGCCCGCTCGGGCTCTACGCCGAGGAGGTCGACTGCATGACCGGCCGCCAGCTGGGCAACTTCCCCCAGGCATTCACCCACCTGGCGCTGATCAACGCCGTCATGCACGTGATCCGGGCCGACGAGCAGGAGACGCTCGACCGCTCGCCCTGGATGCAGAACGTCGACCGGCTCGACGCCTGAGGCCGAGTCCTACTCCTGTTCGCCCTGAGTGGTCCCGGTGGGGGCCGCGGTCGCCATCACCCCGCCGCCCTCGACGGCTTCCGCTGCCGCCGGCCCCGGCGCGTAATAGCGGCGAAGCCAGGTGGCAAGGCCATCCAGTCCCGGCATCAGGACGCGCTCGGTCACGTTGCCCTGATCGAGACGCTCCCTGATCTCGGCCTTGGCCTGCGGCCCGATCGTCCAGGCGTGACAGCAATCTGGGTGCTGCTCGATCCAGTCGTCCATGCTCGCCTCGCCGTCGGCCAGCGTCGAGAGCACGGCCGATTGGTTGACGATCCTGTCGTCGAGCGACGGCGGCTCGAAGAACAGGAGGAATGGATCGCCCTCGGACAGCGAGTCGAGATCGTCGAGCGTCGGCGAGTGTTCTGCCAGGAGCTCGGTGGTGAAGACCGTCGCTCCCTCGGAGTCCAACGAGTGGCGAAGCTCGTCGGGAAGCAGCTCGTGCGCCGCGGCGCAGTCCACCGCCCACACGATCGCCTCCTCGTCGGGGGAGGTTGCGGTTGCGAAATGGGCGGCCACGAACGGCGAGAACGTCCAGTCCAGGAGCCGGGTGGGAAGTCCGTGGTGCTGCGCGAGCGACAGCCAGTCCCACAAGGTCGGCCCCGGGCGCTCGCGGTGGGCGTACTTGCGGAAGTTGCGGATCAGGTGGCGTTCGAGCTCGTGCGATTCATCGCCGAGCCGGGCCAGGCTGTGCCGGTTGGAGTAGCTGGAGCGCGCCAGGCCCCGGAAGACGAGCGAGGAGTGTGCGCGCGCGCCGCGCGGACCCTCCGAGCTCGCGCGCGCCACCGCGTCGTCGAATTCCCGCCACGAGGAGACCTCGATGACCTGCACCAGTGACTTCTACCCGCGTGGGCACGATGAGCGCACCCGATTCCACGGCTTACTCCACCGGCTCGAGCACGAACACCGGGATCTGGCGGTCGGTCTTCTCCTGGTAGCTCGCGTAGTCGGGCCACACCTCGAGCGCGCGCTGCCACCACTGCTCGCGCTCCTCGCCCGAGCTCGCGCGCCCTGTAGTCGCCCTTGTGCAGTGCCGTCCTGGAGCTCGACCAGCGGGTGCTCGACGAGGTTGCGGTACCAGGAGGGATGCTCCGGCGCTCCGCCCTTGGAGGCCACCGCCGCGTAGACGCCGTCGTGCTCGACCCGCATCACGGGGTTCTTGCGCAGCTTGCCCGAGCTCGCGCCACCGAGGTGATGACGATCAACGGGCACCCCGCGCAGCGAGCGTCCCCCGAGTCCCGCCCGAGCCCTCGATCTCCTGCGACCTGGTCGCGCACCCACTGGGCGAGCTCGGCTCGTACTCGCCCTGGAGCGGCACCCTACAGCCGAGCCTCACCGGCAGTGTCTTCAGCTGGTTGATGAACACCGACTCGGCGTAGACCGGCTTGCCGGCCAGCTCGATCCTCTGGTACCGCGCGAGCATCTCCTCGAACATGACCCGCAGCTCGAGCCGCGCCAGCGCGGTCCCCAGGCAGAAGTGCCGCCCACCCGCGCCGAACGCCTGGTGCTCGGCGTTGCGCGTGATGTCGAAGCGGTCGGGATCCTCGAAGCGCGTCTCGTCGCGGTTGGAGGACACGTACCACATCACGACCTTGTCGCCCTCCTTGATCTTCTGTCCGGCCAGCTCGGTGTCGCATGTCGCGGTGCGGCGGAAGTGGGCAAACGCCGGGAACATCCGCAGCGACTCCTCGACCAGGCTCGGGACCAGGGAAGGATCCTCCAGCACGAGCTTCATCTGGTCTGGATCGCTCCATCAGCGCCCGCATGCCGCTGCAGAAGGTGGCCTTGGTCGAGTCGTTGCCCGCCGCCACGAGCAGGAAGAAGCCCATCACGATCTCGTGCTCCTCGAGCTTCTGCCCGTCGATCTCGGCGTGCACCAGCACGCTGGTCAGGTCGTCGGTGGGCCTCTCGCGCCGCTCGGCGATCATCTCGCCGCAGCGCTCGAAGATCTTCGGGATCAGCTCGCCCATGATCGCCTCGGGCCCGCCCGGATTGAGCTCCGGGTCCCCGGCGCCGAGCGAGGCGTTCATCAGCTGCGCCCACATGGCGTCGTCCTCCGGCGGGATCCCCATGAAGCTCCCGATCACGCGCGAGACGACGGGCTGGGCGAAATCGATGCACCAGGTCGACGGTCTCCCGGCCCTCGAGCCGGTCGAGCGCCTCGGCGACGATCTCGCGGATCCTCGGCTCGTGAGCCGCGATCCGCTTCGGCGTGAACCCGGACTGGAAGAGCATCTTCAGGCGGTCGTGCTTTGGCGGGTCCATGCCGATGAACATCGCCCGCGCCAGCTCGATCGGAAACCCGGGGCTGGCCAGCACCACACCGCCCAGCTCGGAGGAGTAGGTCTTGAAGTCGCGGCTGACCGTGTGCACGTCGTCGGCGCGCGTGATCGACCAGAAGCCGGCCTCCTCGGGGAACTCGGTGATCTCCGAGGTCCAGTGGATCGGGCATTCGTCGCGCAGGCGCTTGAACACCTCGTGGGGAGGCCCTTCGAGCCACAGCGGCCGCTCGACGAGGAGGAGGTCCTCCAGGTCCTCGGATCCTGCTGGCCGACTTCGCTCGAGGTGGATGTCACGCTGCCCTCCGCTCCGACGTTTGATCTCGGTGGAGCGATGCTACTGCCATGACCACAGCCGGCCTAGCGTCCCCTGGCAGCTCCAGTTCCTCGTGCTGGCGGCGACCTGGGGCGCCAGCTTCCTGTTCATCAAGGTCCTCGACCAGCCACTGGACCGCGCTGTGGGTGGCGTTCGCGTCGGATCGCCGTCGGCGCGCTCACGCTCGCGCTGCTCGTCGGCGCCGCGCCGACGAGCGCTTCCCGCGCCAGCCGCAGATCTGGCTGCACTGCGCGGTGGCTCGCCGTGTTCTTCAACGCCGTGCCGTGGACGCTGTTCGCCTACGGCGAGCATCGCACCTCCTCGATCGTCGCCGGCCTGTGGAACGCGACCACGCCGCTGTGGGTGCTGCTCTTCTCGCTGGCGGCATTCGCGAGGAACGTCCGACCGGCCGACCGGCTGACCGGGCTTGGGCTGGGATTCCTCGGCGTCGCCACGCTGCTCGGCCCGTGGCGCGGGCTGGGCGGCGGCGCGCTGATCGGCCACCTGGCGATGCGCCGGCGCGGCGGTCTGCTACGGCCTCGGGCTTCCCCTACACGCGGCGCTACCTGGCGGGCCGCGCCGAGAGCGGCGTCGTGCTGTCCGCCTGCCAGCTGCCTGCGCCACCGCGATGCTCGCCGTGTTCCTGCCGCTCGCCCCGGCGCCCCTACGCTCCACATCGGGCTCGACGGCGCCGGCAGCCTGCTCGCGCTCGGCGCGCTGGGCAGCGGCGTCGCGTTCGCGATCAACTACTCGATCGTGCGCGCCAAGGGGATCGCGCTCGCCTCGACCGTCACCTACCTGATCCCGGTGTTCTCGACCGCGCTCGGCGCGATCGTGCTCGGCGAGACGCTGCACTGGAACCAGCCGGCCGGGACCGCGGTGCTGCTGGGCGGGATCGCGATCTCCCAGGGACGGCTAGCGCGCCGCCGGCCGGCGCTCACACCGTCTCGTCAGGCCGCTGGAAGATGATCTCGGGCACCACCGCCGCGGGCGAGAGCCGCAGCAGGAAGCGCGCGGCCTCGCCGAGGTCCTCGGGCCGGATCATCTCCTCCGCCGCGACCTGCTCCTTGGCGAAGTCGGTCATGTCGGTGTCGACGAAGCCCGGGGCGAAGGCGACCGACTTGATCCCGTCGGGCCCGAGCTCCTTGTTCATCGCCTGGGTGTAGGCGAGTACGGCGGCCTTGGTCGCCGAGTAGACCGACAGCCACGGCTGCGGAGACTTGCCGGCGATCGAGGCCAGGTTGATCACCAGCGCGAGCGGTGCTCGGCCCCGGCCGCCCGCAGCATCTCCAGGCACTCGCGGTAGAACAGGATGATCGCCCGCAGGTTGACGTCGAGCTGGAGGTCGACGTACTTGGTCACCTGCTCGCCGGCCGTGGCGCCGATCCCGACCCCCGCGTTGTTGACCAGCACGTCGAGCCGGCCGAAGCGCTCGCGGTGCGCGCTCGACGACCGCGCGGATCGCCTCCTCGTCGTTCATGTTGGCCGCCTGGTGCTCGACCTCGAAGCCGGCCGACCGCAGCTCCTGCGCGGTCGCCTCGAGCGTCTCGGGCTTGCGCGCGGTCAGCGTCAGGCGCGTAGCCCTCCTCGCCGAGCGCCCTGGCGATGGCCAGCCCGATGCCCCTCGAGGCCCCGGTGACGAGTGCAGCGCGGTCTGGCATGAGCGGGCAATCTATCGCTGCGGCGGCGAGCTCGGGCTGCTCCGGCGGGTAGGTCAGGCGTGCCGCTCGGCGTCCGACGAGCGCGAACGAGGTCAGCTCGTGTCGGCACCGGCTCGGAGCGCAGCCCGAGGTGCAGCACACGCCAGCCACGCACCGTCAGCGCGTCGGCGATCAGCCGCCGGTGGCAGCGCCACCACTGGGCCTCGGCGCACATGACGGTCGTCGAGCGCTCGCGCCCGATCGCCTCGAGCCGGCCGAGCGCCTCGCGGAAGTCCGCGTCCGCCATGTGGTCGGCGTAGCCGCGGAAGGCTGGGTGCTCCCAGCCTGCGTTGGGGGAGTCAGGGACGCGGGCGCCGGAAGCCGCCGAGCGACGGCTCGTGCCGGTAGCCGATCCCTCGCTCGGGCAGCATCGCCGCCAGGCTCGCCCGCGCGAACTGCGGGTGGCGCCGCGAGCCCGGGTGCCGTCCGCACGTCGACCAGCTCGGTCACCCCACCCGCCTCGAGCAGCCGCCACCAGCTCGTCGAACGAGCGCGTCGAGTGCCCGACGGTATAGAGCGTCGGCTGCTCGCGCCGCGGCTGGCTCACGCCGGCCGCCTCCTGGCCCGCCGGCGCGAGCGCCGGGTTCTGCCAGCCGCCGTCGGCCGGGTTGACGTTCGACCCGGGCGGGACGATCTCGTCGATCCGGTCGAGCACCTCGTCGGACAGCGTCACCTCGGCGGCCGGCAGCTGGGACTCCAGGTGCTCCATCGTGCGCGGCCCGATGATCGCCGCGGTCACCGCCGGGTGGCGGATCACGAACGCCAGCGCCATCTCGATCAGCGTCATCCCGGCCTCCTCGGCCAGCCTGGCCAGCGCGTCGGCCGCCTCGAGCTTGCGCTGGTTGCCCGGGATCGACAGGTCGTAGCGCTGCGGGAGCTCGCCGGCGCGGCGCGACTTCGGAGTCCTCGGCGCCCAGCCGCCAGCTTGCCGCTCAGCCACCCGCCGGCCAGCGGGCTCCACGGGATCACGCCCATCCCGTAGCGCTGGCAGGTCGGCAGCACGTCGGCCTCGACCGCCCGGACCAGCATCGAGTAGGGCGGCTGCTCGCACACGAACCGCTCGAGCCCGCGCCGCTGCGCCGCCCACTGCGCCTCGACGATCTGGCTGGGCGGGAAGGTCGAGGACCCGATGTAGCGCACCTTCCCGGCGTGGACGAGATCGCTCAGCGCGCCCGAGCGTCTCCTCGATGTCGGTGTCCTGCTTCGGGGCGGTGGATCTGGTAGAGGTCGATCCAGTCGGTCCCGAGCCGCCGGAGGCTGTTCTCGACCTCCGCGATGATCCAGCGGCGCGAGTTGCCGAACTGGTTGGGGTCATCGCCCATCGTCCCGTGGACCTTGGTGGCGAGCACCACGTTCTCGCGCTTGCCGCCGGCCAGCGCCTTGCCCACGATCTCCTCGGACTCGCCGCGCGAGTAGACGTCGGCGGTGTCGATGAAGTTGATCCCGGCGTCGAGCGCGCGGTGGATGATCCGGATCGAGTCCTCGTGGTCGGGGTTGCCCCATGCCCCGAACATCATCGCCCCCAGGCACAGCGGGGTGACCTGCACCCCGGTCCTGCCGAGCGTTCTGTACGTCCATCGCTTCACCCTAGCGCTACCGTGCTGCTCCCGCACGGTGTGAGATGCGTCCCGTCAGCTCGACTGCGTCCACAGCAGGCGCCACGCCATGAGCACCGACCGCCGCCGCCCTCGCCCGCTGGCGCCACGCGCTCTCCACCGTCAACCCGCCGGCGGGCCAGCTCGACGCCGTCTCCAAGTGGCTCGTGATCACCCGCGCCGGCGTCCTGCCGATGACGCTCACCGCGGGCGCCATCGGCCGGCCTGCTGGCGGCCCGCCGCCCCGGCTTCGCCGCCGGCTGGTTCGCGCTGGCCTTCGTCGGCATCGTGCTCGCCCACGTCTCGAACAACCTGCTCAACGACCTGTTCGACACCGACACCGGCCTCGACACCGGCGAGTACCCGCGCGCGCTCTACGCCCCGCACCCGATCCTCTCCGGGATGATCACCCGGCGCGGGCTCACCCGGGCCGCGGCCGCTGTCACCGTCACCGGCCTGGCGATCATGGTCGTCCTGACGATCGCCCGCGGCCCGCTCGTGCTCGCGTTCGGGCTGGCCGGGGTGCTCCTCAACGTCGCCTACACCGCGCCGCCGCTGCGGCTGAAGAAGCGCGGGCTGGGCGAGCTCGACGTGCTGCTCGTGTGGGGGCCGCTGATGATCGCCGGCACCTACTACTCGGCCGTCGGGCACCTCCCCTGGCAGGTGTGGCCCGCCTCGATCCCCTACGGCCTGCTGTGCACCGCGGTGCTGATGGGCAAGCACATCGACAAGCTCCCCGTGGGACGAGCAGGCCGGGGTCCGCACCCTGCCGGTGATCCTGGGCGAGCGCCGCGCCCGCCTGGCTGACCGAGGCGCTGATGGTCGGCTTCTACCTGGCGTGTGTCGCCTGCGTCGCGGTCGGCGCGCTGCCCTGGCCGGCGCTGGCCGCGCTTGGGCGCGCTGCCGCTGTGCGCTCGCGCGCGCAAGGCGCTCCACCGTCCCCGGCCCGAGCGCCCCCCCCGCGGCTTTCCCGTCTGGCCGCTGTGGTTCGCCGCCTTCGCCTTCACCCACACCCGGCGCGCCGGGGCGCTGCTCGTCGCGGGGCTGGCGGTCGCGGCGATCGCCGGGATCGGGCCGCACTGGCTGCGATGAGCCGCAGGGTCCGGCGCGAGCGGCGCTATCCAGGCCCAAGCCGTCAAACCGTCCTGCCTGACAGGGGAGATCGCCGTGCGATCACAAGCCTGCTCAGAGATCGTGCCTGCCCGCTGCTCGTGCGTCGGCGGCCTGCTGGCCGCCGTTCCGTCCGGCGCGGGCGCGGTGACCGTCGGGATCTCCGACAACACGCGACGATGTTCTCGAGCCCCTGGTTCCAGGCGCTCCACCTCCAGCAGGCCCGGCTCGTGGTGGCCTGGAACGCCGCGGTGACCAGGAACCACTCCGTGATCAACGGCGCCGCCAGCGTGGATCAAGGCCGCCCAGGCCGCCGGGGTCTCGCCGCTCGATCTCCTTCCAGGCCCCGGCCGGCAACGCCGGCAACTACATCCCCACGGTCGGCCCAGTACACCCAGGCGGTCAAGGCGTTCATCCACCGCTTCCCCACGGTCAAGCAGTACATCCCGTGGAACGAGCCCGACTTCGACCTACCGCCGGCTCAGCCGCGAGCCGCGAGCTCGCGGCCGCGTACTTCAACGCGCTCGTCGGGGCCTGCCGCGGGCTGCACGATCGCGGCCGGCGACCTGTATCCTCGACGCCAAGCACCTCGGGCCGTGGATCAAGGCCTACGAGCAGTGGCCTGCGCTACAAGCCGGCGGCGTGGGCGCTTCACCCCTACGACGACGTCCAGGGGCACAAGACCGCCCAGATCCAGGTGATGATGAAGGACGTCTCGGGCCCGATCTGGCTGACCGAGATCAGCGGCCTCGTGCGCCGCGGGCACTGGCACGGCCACACGCTAACCAGTCGCTGCAGAAGCAGGCCGCCGACGAGACGTACCTGTTCTCGCTGCCCAAGCGCTTCCCGCGGATCGCGCGGATCTACCACTACCAGTGGCAGGCGGTCGCGAGCGTGCCGTGGGACTCGGGCCTGCTCAACCCCAACGGCAGCCCGCGCCCCGCCTACTACGTGGTGGCCAAGGCCGCCGGATCGGGCTAGGCGTCGCGAGCATGCCTCCTACCATGGAGGCGTGCTCCTCTCGGTCCTCGACCAGTCGCCGGTCCCGGAGGGCTCCACCGGCGCCGACGCGCTGCGCAACACGCTCGACCTGGCCCAGCTGCCGACCGGCTCGGCTACCACCGCTACTGGGTGGCCGAGCACCACGGCGGCCCGATGCTGGCCAGCGCCAGCCCCGAGGCGCTGATCGGCCCGATCGCCTCGGCCACCGAGTCGATCCGCGTCGGCTCGGGCGGCGTGATGCTCCCCCACTACAGCCCGCTCAAGGTCGCCGAGACTTTCACGCGTCCTCTCCGCGCTCTACCCGGGCCGGATCGACCTCGGCCTCGGCCGCGCCCCCGGCACCGACCCGCTGACGATGTTCGCGCTCCAGCAGGACCGCCGCCAGGCCGCGCCCGACGCCTTTCCCCAGCAGCTCGCCGAGCTGCTCGGCTACCTGGAGGACGACCTCCCCGAGGACCATCCCTTCCGCCACCTCGCCAGATCGCTTCCCGGCCGCCCCGAGCTTCCCGCCGTGTGGCTGCTCGGCTCCTCGCCCCAGAGCGCGATCTGGGCCGGCGAGCTCGGCCTCCCCTATGCGTTCGCCGACTTCATCAACCGCGAGGGCGCGCCGATCGCCGCGCTCTACCGCGAGCGCTTCACCCCCTCGCGCGAGCTCCAGGCGCCGCGCACCGCGGTAGGCGCCTGGGTCCTGTGCGCGCCCACCGACGAGGAGGCCCAGTACCTGGCGTCCTCGAGCCGGATGACGCTGACGCTCCTGCGCCGCGGGCAGCTGATCCCGGTGCCACCGCCCGAGAAGGCGATCGAGTTCCTCCGCGCCGAGGGCCGCGACCCCGCCACCACCGACCGCGGCCCCGGCCGCCGCGGGATCGTCGGCTCGCCGGAGACGGTCCAAGCCGGGGTCGAGCAACTGGCCGCCGACTACCAGGCCGACGAGGTGATCGTGGTCACGATCACCCATGACCACCGGGCGCGGCGGCGCTCCTACGAGCTGCTCGCCGAGGCGTTCGAGCTGGCCGGCAGCGGCTCTCCCGGCGACCACCGTCGAAGCGTCGATCTGATCGACGCTCGCGCAGCCGGCCAGCGCCATCGTCAGCTCGAAGTCGGCGCGGAAGTTCTCGAGCACCTCGCGCACGCCGGCGCTGCCCGCGATGGCCAGTCCGTACACGTAGGGCCGCCCGATCAGCACCGCGCTGGCCCCCAGCGCGATCGCCTTGAACGCGTCGGCGCCGCCACGGATCCCCGAGTCCATCAGCACCGGGATCCGCCCCCCGACCGCCTCGGCCACGCCGGGCAGCGCCTCGAGCGTAGCGATCGCCCCGTCGACCTGGCGGCCACCGTGGTTTGAGACGACGATCCCGTCGATCCCCGCCTCCACCGCCCGTCGCGCGTCGTCGGGGTGGAGGATCCCTTTGAGCAGGATCGGCAGATCGGTTTGCTCGCGCAGCCATCCGAGCTCAGACCACTCGAGCGAGGGCCGCGAGTACAGCTCGACGAACCGCTGCACGGCGGCGCGCCCGCGGCCCGAGCGCAGCGTGTCGAGGAACCCGCCCGGATAGGCGCGGGTCAGCGCGATCAGCGTGCGCAGCGCGGCCAGGCTGGGCGCCGGCTGCGGGACCGCCGCCCGGCGCCCAGTCTGCGATCAGGCGCCTGAATACCGGGTCGCTCGTGTACTGGGCGATCCCCTTGCCCCGCAGGAACGGCAGGTAGGCACGCTCGAGGTCGCGCGAGCGCCACCCGAGCAGAGTCGTATCGAGCGTGACCACGATCGCCTCGCACCCGCACGCCTTGGCCCGCGCCACGAGGCTCGCCACGAGCTCGTCGGACTTGCTCCAGTAGAGCTGGAACCAGCGCGGGCTCTCGCCCAGGATCCCGCGCCACCTCCTCCATCGGGCGCGAGGCCTGGTTGGAGAAGATCATCGGCGTCCCCGTCGCCCGCGCGGCACGCGCCACCGCCGCGTCGGCCTCGCGGTGGGCCAGCTCGAGCACCCCGATCGGCGCCAGCAGCAGTGGGCTGGAGAGTCGCCGGCCGAACAGCTCCACCGACGTGTCGGGGGCCGAGACGTCGCGCAGCATCCGCGGCACGATCCGCCAGCGGTCAAACGCCGCGCGGTTGGCAGACATCGTCCGCTCGTTGCCCGCGCCGGCCGCGATGTAGGCGTAGGCGTCGTCTGACAGGTAGCGCGCCGCGTGCTTCTCGAGCCGCGCCGCATCGAGCGGGACCCGCGGGCGCCGGCCGCTGACACCGCCCAGGTAGATCTGCGTCTGGCGCTCGAGCGCGCTCACCGCGGGGATCTTGACGATCAGCGCAGCGCCATGTGGACCCGGACGACGGTCCCCTCGCGCGAGGAGCGCAGCTGGACGAGATCGCACAGCTGGTTGACCGCCCACAGCCCGACCCCGCCACGACCCGGGAACGCGGCGGGAGGCCGCCGGCCCGCAAGCGGATCGGTTATGTGGCCGGGATCCTCGATCTCGCACACGATCCGGTCGGGCTCATCCCAGATCCGCAACGTGCCGCGGCCGCGGGAGTGCTTGATCGTGTTCGTGGCCAGCTCGTCGACCACGAGCGCGAGATCGGCCACTCGGTCCTGCGCCATTCCCCGTCTCCGTGCCCGCTCGCGCACGGCGCGCCGCAACCCCACCAGATCCGCGGGGTCGGCAATCGGCAGCGCGCAATGCGCGCGCTCGGGTGTCTGCGCATCGCCCATCAGCCCTACTTCTAGGGGTCTTCCCACGATCGGGCGGGTGCATGCACCCGCCCGCCCGCGGCCGCATGCGGCCGCGGGAGCCCGCGCGCATGCGCGCGGGCTTACAGAATCCGCATCGAGGCGTGCACGACATCATCGGGGTCGAGGATCCAGCGCATCTCGCCATCGGCGATGAGGCGCTTCTCACCCGGTTGCGCCGGGGTTCGGAACTCGAGCTCGACGTCGATCGTCGCGG